>NZ_BCVC01000021.1 GCF_001591545.1 Lederbergia lenta NBRC 16444 | reverse complement strand
ATACATATTGGAGGATTAGCTCAGCTGGGAGAGCATCTGCCTTACAAGCAGAGGGTCGGCGGTTCGAACCCGTCATCCTCCACCATTATATTTCTTTGCCGGCCTAGCTCAATTGGTAGAGCAACTGACTTGTAATCAGTAGGTTGGGGGTTCAAGTCCTCTGGCCGGCACCAGTTTTTGTTTTACTTTTCTAATAGAAATGATGTACGAGCCATTAGCTCAGTTGGTAGAGCATCTGACTTTTAATCAGAGGGTCGCAGGTTCGAATCCTGCATGGCTCACCATTTTTTATGCGGGTGTGGTGGAACTGGCAGACACGCTAGACTTAGGATCTAGTGCCGTAAGGCGTGGGGGTTCGACTCCCTTCACCCGCATCGAAATAAGCGGAAGTAGTTCAGTGGTAGAACACCACCTTGCCAAGGTGGGGGTCGCGGGTTCGAATCCCGTCTTCCGCTCCAAGAAGTGCCGGGGTGGCGGAACTGGCAGACGCACAGGACTTAAAATCCTGCGGTAGGTGACTACCGTACCGGTTCGATTCCGGTTCTCGGCAT
>NZ_BCVC01000020.1 GCF_001591545.1 Lederbergia lenta NBRC 16444 | reverse complement strand
CGTCTATTTATGTTGGCACCGCGGCCAACAAGATTCCTTAGAAAGGAGGTGATCCAGCCGCACCTTCCGATACGGCTACCTTGTTACGACTTCACCCCAATCATCTGTCCCACCTTCGGCGGCTGGCTCCCGTAAGGGTTACCCCACCGACTTCGGGTGTTACAAACTCTCGTGGTGTGACGGGCGGTGTGTACAAGGCCCGGGAACGTATTCACCGTGGCATGCTGATCCACGATTACTAGCGATTCCGGCTTCATGCAGGCGAGTTGCAGCCTGCAATCCGAACTGAGAATGGTTTTATGGGATTAGCTAAACCTCGCGGTCTTGCAACCCTTTGTACCATCCATTGTAGCACGTGTGTAGCCCAGGTCATAAGGGGCATGATGATTTGACGTCATCCCCACCTTCCTCCGGTTTGTCACCGGCAGTCACCTTAGAGTGCCCAACTGAATGCTGGCAACTAAGGTTAAGGGTTGCGCTCGTTGCGGGACTTAACCCAACATCTCACGACACGAGCTGACGACAACCATGCACCACCTGTCACTCTGTCCCCCGAAGGGGAAGTCCCTATCTCTAGGGTGGTCAGAGGATGTCAAGACCTGGTAAGGTTCTTCGCGTTGCTTCGAATTAAACCACATGCTCCACCGCTTGTGCGGGCCCCCGTCAATTCCTTTGAGTTTCAGCCTTGCGGCCGTACTCCCCAGGCGGAGTGCTTAATGCGTTAACTGCAGCACTAAAGGGCGGAAACCCTCTAACACTTAGCACTCATCGTTTACGGCGTGGACTACCAGGGTATCTAATCCTGTTCGCTCCCCACGCTTTCGCGCCTCAGCGTCAGTTACAGACCAAAGAGCCGCCTTCGCCACTGGTGTTCCTCCACATCTCTACGCATTTCACCGCTACACGTGGAATTCCGCTCTTCTCTTCTGCACTCAAGTCTCCCAGTTTCCAATGACCTTCCACGGTTGAGCCGTGGGCTTTCACATCAGACTTAAGAAACCGCCTGCGCGCGCTTTACGCCCAATAATTCCGGACAACGCTTGCCACCTACGTATTACCGCGGCTGCTGGCACGTAGTTAGCCGTGGCTTTCTGGTCAGGTACCGTCAAGGTACCGGCAGTTACTCCGATACTTGTTCTTCCCTGATAACAGAGTTTTACGATCCGAAAACCTTCATCACTCACGCGGCGTTGCTCCGTCAGACTTTCGTCCATTGCGGAAGATTCCCTACTGCTGCCTCCCGTAGGAGTCTGGGCCGTGTCTCAGTCCCAGTGTGGCCGATCACCCTCTCAGGTCGGCTACGCATCGTTGCCTTGGTGAGCCGTTACCTCACCAACTAGCTAATGCGCCGCGGGCCCATCTGTAAGTGACAGCCGAAGCCGTCTTTCAACCTTTCTCCAGGAGAAGAAAGAAGTTATCCGGTATTAGCTCCGGTTTCCCGAAGTTATCCCAGTCTTACAGGTAGGTTGCCCACGTGTTACTCACCCGTCCGCCGCTAACTTCTGGGAGCAAGCTCCCATCCATTCGCTCGACTTGCATGTATTAGGCACGCCGCCAGCGTTCGTCCTGAGCCAGGATCAAACTCTCGTTAAAGTAGTTTGTAGCTCATTTGCTGGTCTTACATTTTATTACTTTGACG
>NZ_BCVC01000019.1 GCF_001591545.1 Lederbergia lenta NBRC 16444 | reverse complement strand
CTTTATTTTGATTAAGTCCTCGATCGATTAGTATCCGTCAGCTCCATGTGTCGCCACACTTCCACGCCGGACCTATCAACCTGATCATCTTTCAGGGATCTTACTAGCTTGCGCTATGGGAAATCTCATCTTGAGGGGGGCTTCATGCTTAGATGCTTTCAGCACTTATCCCTGCCGCACATAGCTACCCAGCGATGCTCCTGGCGGAACAACTGGTACACCAGCGGTGCGTCCATCCCGGTCCTCTCGTACTAAGGACAGCTCCTCTCAAATTTCCTGCGCCCACGACGGATAGGGACCGAACTGTCTCACGACGTTCTGAACCCAGCTCGCGTACCGCTTTAATGGGCGAACAGCCCAACCCTTGGGACCGACTACAGCCCCAGGATGCGATGAGCCGACATCGAGGTGCCAAACCTCCCCGTCGATGTGAACTCTTGGGGGAGATAAGCCTGTTATCCCCGGGGTAGCTTTTATCCGTTGAGCGATGGCCCTTCCATGCGGAACCACCGGATCACTAAGCCCGACTTTCGTCCCTGCTCGACTTGTAGGTCTCGCAGTCAAGCTCCCTTGTGCCTTTACACTCTGCGAATGATTTCCAACCATTCTGAGGGAACCTTTGGGCGCCTCCGTTACTCTTTAGGAGGCGACCGCCCCAGTCAAACTGCCTGCCAGACACTGTCTCCCAGCCGGATCACGGCTGCGGGTTAGAATGTCAGTACAGCAAGGGTAGTATCCCACCAGTGCCTCCACCGAAGCTAGCGCTCCGGTTTCTACGGCTCCTACCTATCCTGTACAAGCTGCACCAACATTCAATATCAGGCTGCAGTAAAGCTCCACGGGGTCTTTCCGTCCTGTCGCGGGTAACCTGCATCTTCACAGGTACTATAATTTCACCGAGTCTCTCGTTGAGACAGTGCCCAGATCGTTGCGCCTTTCGTGCGGGTCGGAACTTACCCGACAAGGAATTTCGCTACCTTAGGACCGTTATAGTTACGGCCGCCGTTTACTGGGGCTTCAATTCGCACCTTCGACCGAAGTCTAAGCGCTCCTCTTAACCTTCCAGCACCGGGCAGGCGTCAGCCCCTATACTTCGCCTTGCGGCTTCGCAGAGACCTGTGTTTTTGCTAAACAGTCGCCTGGGCCTATTCACTGCGGCTCATCTGGGCTATTCACCCAAATGAGCACCCCTTCTCCCGAAGTTACGGGGTGATTTTGCCGAGTTCCTTAACGAGAGTTCTCTCGATCACCTTAGGATTCTCTCCTCGCCTACCTGTGTCGGTTTGCGGTACGGGCACCTATTTCCTCGCTAGAGGCTTTTCTTGGCAGTGTGGAATCAAGAACTTCGGTACTAAATTTCCCTCGCCGTCACACTTCCGCTTTAAAGAGAAGGATTTGCCTCCTCTTCAGCCTAGGTGCTTGGACGCGCATATCCAACAGCGCGCTTACTTTATCCTCCTGCGTCCCCCCATTACTCAAACGGAAATAAGGTGGTACAGGAATATCAACCTGTTATCCATCGCCTACGCCTTTCGGCCTCGGCTTAGGCCCCGACTAACCCTGAGCGGACGAGCCTTCCTCAGGAAACCTTGGGCATTCGGTGGAAGGGATTCTCACCCTTCTTTCGCTACTCATACCGGCATTCTCACTTCTAAGCGCTCCACTAGTCCTTACGATCTAGCTTCACAGCCCTTAGAACGCTCTCCTACCACTGACACCTAAGGTGTCAGTCCGCAGCTTCGGTGATACGTTTAGCCCCGGTACATTTTCGGCGCAGAGTCACTCGACCAGTGAGCTATTACGCACTCTTTAAATGGTGGCTGCTTCTAAGCCAACATCCTGGTTGTCTAAGCAACTCCACATCCTTTTCCACTTAACGTATACTTTGGGACCTTAGCTGGCGGTCTGGGTTGTTTCCCTCTTGACTACGGATCTTATCACTCGCAGTCTGACTCCCATGGATAAGTCTTTGGCATTCGGAGTTTGTCTGAATTCGGTAACCCGTTGAGGGCCCCTAGTCCAAACAGTGCTCTACCTCCAAGACTCTTACCATGAGGCTAGCCCTAAAGCTATTTCGGAGAGAACCAGCTATCTCCAGGTTCGATTGGAATTTCACCGCTACCCACACCTCATCCCCGCACTTTTCAACGTACGTGGGTTCGGGCCTCCAGTAAGTGTTACCTTACCTTCACCCTGGACATGGGTAGATCACCTGGTTTCGGGTCTACGACCTCATACTTATGCGCCCTATTCAGACTCGCTTTCGCTGCGGCTCCGTCTCTTCAACTTAACCTTGCATGAAATCGTAACTCGCCGGTTCATTCTACAAAAGGCACGCCATCACGCATAAACGCGCTCTGACTACTTGTAGGCACATGGTTTCAGGATCTATTTCACTCCCCTTCCGGGGTGCTTTTCACCTTTCCCTCACGGTACTGGTTCACTATCGGTCACTAGGGAGTATTTAGCCTTGGGAGATGGTCCTCCCAGATTCCGACGGGATTTCTCGTGTCCCGCCGTACTCAGGATCCACTCTGGAGGGAACGAAGTTTCAATTACAGGGCTGTTACCTTCTTTGGCGGGCCTTTCCAGGCCGCTTCATTTACTTCGTTCCTTTGTAACTCCGTATAGAGTGTCCTACAACCCCAAGAGGCAAGCCTCTTGGTTTGGGCTCTTCCCGTTTCGCTCGCCGCTACTTAGGGAATCGATGTTTCTTTCTCTTCCTCCGGGTACTTAGATGTTTCAGTTCCCCGGGTCTGCCTTCTATTTCCTATGTATTCAGAAATAGATACTACTCCATTACGAGCAGTGGGTTTCCCCATTCGGAAATCTCCGGATCAAAGCTTGCTTACAGCTCCCCGAAGCATATCGGTGTTAGTCCCGTCCTTCATAGGCTCCTAGTGCCAAGGCATCCACCATGCGCCCTTTCTAACTTAATCATTCGGTCAATGATAAGCTTC
>NZ_BCVC01000018.1 GCF_001591545.1 Lederbergia lenta NBRC 16444 | reverse complement strand
AATCCCTCCAGTTTGTACGTCGCTGAACGGGCGTCTTTCGCTTTTCTTTATACCCAGCCTCTGAAACGGGATGCTTCTGCTACGTTGCGCATTCCAACCATGTAGGCGGCTAGACGCATGTTTACTCTGCGACTTTCTGCTGTTCTGTACACGTTCTCGAAAGCCGTAACGAGTTTTTCCTGCAATTTCTCATTTATTTCTTCTTCTGACCAGTAATATCCTTGGTTATTTTGTACCCATTCAAAATAAGAAACAGTTACTCCACCAGCACTTGCTAATACATCAGGTACTAGAAGGATGTTTCGATCTGTTAGTATCTTCGTAGCTTCCTCTGTCGTCGGACCATTGGCTGCTTCGACTACGATTGATGCTTTTATATTGGGTGCATTTTCAGCTGTAATTTGATTGGATACTGCAGCTGGAACGATAATATCGCAATCCAGTTCAAATAATTCTTTGTTCGTGATTGTATTTTCAAACAATGTTGTTACTGTACCGAAGCTGTCACGGCGATCAAGCAAATAGTCAATATCAAGACCATCTGGGTCATGTAATGCACCATATGCATCAGAAATACCTACGATTTTTGCTCCAGCATCATACAAAAATTTGGACAGGAAGCTACCAGCGTTCCCAAAACCTTGAATGACAATTCTTGCATCTTTTAGGTTAAGCCCACGTTTTTTCGCAGCTTCTTCAATACAAATAGTTACACCTTGTGCTGTTGCTTTTTCTCGACCTTGAGATCCTCCAAGAACAATTGGTTTACCAGTAATAAATCCTGGTGAATCATTTTCTCGAATACGGCTGTACTCATCCATCATCCAAGCCATTATTTGCGAGTTCGTATACACGTCTGGAGCTGGAATATCCTTCGTCGGACCGACAAATTGACTAATCGCCCTTACATATCCCCGACTCAGCCGCTCAATTTCCCCCATCGACATTGTTCGTGGATCACAGATAATTCCACCTTTACCACCACCATAGGGTAAATTGACAATCCCACATTTTATACTCATCCACATGGACATTGCTTTTACTTCTTCTTCTGTCACTTCCGGATGGTAACGTACACCACCTTTTGTAGGTCCAACAGAATCATTATGCTGCGCTCGAAAACCTGTATATACATTTACAGAACCGTCATCCATTCTTACCGGTATACGAACAGTCAACATTCTCATTGGCTCTTTCAATAGCTCATACATTTCTTCGCCAAACCCAAGTTTGTTAAGGCCATCTTTAATAACCTCTTGTGTTGATGTAAATAAGTTTAGATTTTCTGCCATTGTTTTTTTCGCCTCTTTATTTTGTAATCAGATTTATTATAGCATTATGAGAATATATTATTAATGCGTTCAAGTGCCCAATCCAACTCTTCTTTCGTTATGACAAGCGGTGGTGCTAAACGAATGACTGTTTCATGCGTTTCTTTACATAAGATCCCCTCATTCTTAAGCGCATTACAATATTTTCGTGCTTCCTCATATAACTCAATTCCAATGAACAATCCTTTGCCTCTTACTTCTTTTATCGTCCGATGTTTGATCCCCTTTAATTTAGCCATAAAGTATTTTCCTAATTCAAAGGATCGCTCAGCCAACTTTTCACTCTCCATCACATCTAACGCAGCTATTGATACAGCACAAGCAAGCGGATTCCCTCCAAAAGTGGAACCGTGCGAACCAGGATTAAATACCCCAAGTATATTGCGATTTGCTGCAACACATGATATTGGGACAACTCCAGCACCAAGCGCTTTTCCTAAAATATACACATCAGGTATAACATCATCCCAATCGCAAGCGAATGTTTTACCCGAACGTCCAAGACCCGATTGAATTTCATCAGCGATAAATAACACATTTTTTTCTTTACAGAGCTCATATGCTGCTTTTACATACCCTTCCGGTGGAATAATTATTCCTGCTTCTCCTTGAATTGGCTCCATTAAAAATGCAGCAGTCTCAGAGGTGATAGCCTGTTTTAAAGCATCTAAATCGCCGTATGGAACAAGTTTAATACCTGGAAGCAATGGTCCAAAGCCTCGCTTATATTCTTCTTCTGATGAAAGTGAAACTGCTGTCATCGTCCGACCGTGAAAATTCCCCTCGCATGCGATGATTTCTGCTTTGTTGTCAGATATACCCTTTATTTCATATGCCCAACGACGCGCCGCTTTCACAGCAGTTTCTACCGCTTCTGCCCCAGTATTCATCGGTAATACCATTTCTTTTTTTGTTAATAAGCTTACTTTTTCATACCAGGGACCGAGCTGATCATGATGAAAGGCACGAGATGTTAACGTAACGCGACTAGCCTGATCAATGAGCGCTTGAATAACTTCAGGATGGCAATGTCCTTGATTAACTGCAGAATATGCACTAAGCATATCCATATATTTATTACCCTCTGGATCCTTCACCCACACCCCTTTTGCTTCTGTTATCACAATAGGTAGTGGATTATAATTTTTAGCCCCATATTTCTCGGCTTGATTTATCATTCTTTCAGTCTGAAATGTCATTTATTAGAACCCCCTTCGCTAAACACTTATTCACATTGGATAGTTTTAGCACTGTACGATTCTATTAACGTATTACAACATTTCCGATGTCGTTTTAGCCTGCATGTGTAGTAACAGATAATCCGGACCACCAGCTTTTGAATCGGTACCAGACATATTGAAACCACCAAATGGCTGATATCCGACAATTGCCCCTGTACAGCCACGATTGAAATAAAGATTACCTACATGAAATTCTTCTCGTGCCTGTTCTAGATGTTGACGGTTGTTGGTAATTACTGCACCGGTTAAACCGTAGTCTGTATCATTGGCTATTTTAATTGCCTCGGTAAAATCTTTCGCTTTCGCAAATGCTACTACTGGTCCGAAGATTTCTTCTTTCATTAGACGTGCCTTCACATCGAGGTCAGCAAAAATGGTTGGATGAATATAATACCCTTTAGAATCATCTCCATGTCCACCAATCATTAATTTTCCCTCATCCTTACCTATTTCCATATATCTCATAATTTTATCAAAAGCTTGTTGATCATTAACAGGTCCCATGAAGTTTTCACTGTCTCCTGGGTCACCTATTGTCAGTTCTTTTGTTAGTTCAATCGATCGATTAAGTACATAATCATATACATCTTCTACTATAATCGCACGTGAACATGCAGAACATTTTTGACCTGAAAATCCGAAGGCTGATGTCACAATAGATTGTGCAGCTAACTCTAAATCTGCTTCTTTATCAACAATTATTGTATCTTTACCACCCATTTCAGCAATTACGCGCTTTAGCCATATTTGTCCTTCATTTACTTTTGCAGCGCGTTCATAAATACGAGTACCTACTTCCCTGGATCCTGTAAAACTAATAAAACGAGTTTTTGGATGATCAACTAAGTAATCTCCAATTTCAGTTCCACTTCCTGGTATAAAGTTAACAACACCATTGGGCATTCCTGCTTCTTCAAGAACTTCCATAAATTTCGCTGCAATAACCGGTGTTGTTGATGCAGGCTTTAGGAGTACTGTATTGCCTGTAACAAGTGCAGCAGCTGTTGTTCCAGCCATAATGGCAAAGGCAAAGTTCCATGGTGAAATGACTACACCAACACCTAATGGGATATACTCATAACGATTATATTCGCCTTCTCTACTTGCCACTCTTTTTCCAGATTTTATCTTTAATATTTGACGGCCATAATATTCTAAGAAGTCAATTCCTTCCGCGGTATCTGCATCTGCTTCATTCCACGGCTTTCCTGCTTCCTTTACCAGCAAAGCTGAAAATTCATGTTTTCTGCGCCGGATAATAGCCGCTGCTTTAAATAGTATGTCGGCACGGACTTCCGGGTTTACTTTTTTCCATGCTTCAAAAGCATGAAGCGCACTATTCATCGCTCGCTCCGTTAACTGTTTATTTGCCATTGAAACGCTGCCAATAATTTCATTTTTACTTGCTGGGTTACGAGAAATAATTTTGTCATCTGTCGAAATTCGTTCACCGTTGATTATAAGAGAATAATCATTACCTAAATAGCCAGTCACAGTCTTTAAAGCTGCTTCAAAAGCCCTTTTATTTCGGTCTACCGAAAAATTAGTGAACGGTTCATGTTTATAAGGAATCATTCAAGTTCCTCCTCGACATACATAATTTCGTCACATAAATATTATCATACTTTTACGTTCATAGATATTAGCACGAATGATTTTTTCAAAAGAAAAACAACTTCGTTCTCTCTGCCGCTAAAGTAGATACTAACTTTAGTAAGATTGTGACATAGCACTGCAAACAGAAGCCATCATATTATTATCTTTACGAATAAAAAAAAGGCCCATTCCCATAAGGAAGAGCCTAGTTTCAAACTTACTTTTTAATTAAATCATCGCGTTCTGATTGGTCGATCCACTCTTGAAGCTTGTCTTTAAGAGTATTAAACCCTTCATTGCTTGCAGTTTCATTTTTAACTACTGGTTGACGGCGTGGTTTTTTAGTTTCTTCTTGTTTTGGTGCTTCTTCTGTTGCACGAATAGATAAACTAATTTTTCCTTTTGCCTCATCAACAGACAAAACTTTAACGTTTACTTCGTCACCTAATTTTAAAAACTCGTTAATATCTTTTACAAAACCATGTTTGATTTCGGAAATGTGGACAAGTCCTTGCGTTTCATCGTCAAGTGCAACGAATGCACCGTACGGCTGAATACCCGTTACTTTACCTTTTAATACTTCGCCTGCTTCATATTTTGTCGTCATGGAAACACTCCTAATTTATAATAGTTTTTCTCCTAATTTACGCAATTGTAAATTATAACACAAACTTGAGGAGATTTAAAGATGTTTCTCACGCTCACTAGAATTTTTCCCTATGTCTATAAAATCAAACCCCTTCTTTTTTATTTTTCAAAAATATTATGATGGGATTTGCCAAATCAAATCATATATTTTGTATTCGTTCCTTACAAAAGGGTAAAATAATTAAAAATTGGAGGAATGGCTGTGTCAGAAACTTTTCTCGCTCATCATGCCCTTGTTAATGGAATCGATATTTATTATGAAGATTATCATTCGCAGGCATCGGCACCGGTTTTTATTTTATTACATGGATTCTTATCATCTTCTTTCAGTTTCAGAAAGTTAATTCCTTTATTGTCAAAAGATTTTCGCGTTATTTCTGTGGATCTTCCTCCGTTTGGTCGAAGTGGCAAATCTAAAAAATACCGTTATACTTATGAGAATATGGCGAAAACTGTGCTCGGTTTATTAGATTATCTTTCCATTGATCAAATTTATGCTGCCGGGCATTCGATGGGTGGTCAAATTGTGATGAATATGATGCTCCAACGGCCAAATTGTATAAAAAAGGCCATTCTTCTTTGCAGCTCTAGTTATTTACCGAAAGCAAAGACTCCAATCATCCTCTCCAGTTATCTTCCTTTTTTCAACCGCTATGTAAAATATTATCTTGGAAAGACTGGGGTGTTGGGAAATTTAGAAAATGTTGTTTTCGACAAAGCGCTCATTAATGATGATATGGTTAATGGATATATGGAGCCATTTCATGAAGATCATATTTTCAGTGCTCTAACAAGAATGCTAAGACAACGTGAAGGGGATTTGCCAAAAACATCTTTACAAATGATAACTACCCACTGTCTTCTAATATGGGGCGATCAGGATAGGGTAGTTCCTTTACATATTGGCGAGCGGCTCGCCAATGATCTCCCTCATTCGGAACTAGTTGTTTTGAATGGGGCTGGACATTTAGTTCCAGAAGAAATGCCAATGCAGGTTTATTCGGAAATCAAAAGCTTTATAAATGATTAAGAAAACGGAAGGCGCTCGTTTAGGGGCTTCAAGCCTGAAGTCTGCTCTTCAAAGTGCTGAAAAAGTATAGTGTTTAGGAGGAGTAAATATGGTTAACTTTAATGAACGTATTAACCGCGTCAACTCATTATCTGTAAAATGGGATGGAATGGAGAATGTTTTTGGCCACTCAGATCTCTTACCAATGTGGGTTGCTGACATGGATTTTCGCCCGCCAGAGCAAGCAATGGAACAAATGAAGCAACGAATCGAACATGGGATTTTCGGCTACACTATTATTGATGAAAAAGTGAAAAATGCTATCACATCATGGACAAATAAGCGGCATAATTGGAAAGTCGATCATGATTGGTTACTTTTCAGTCCGGGTGTAGTTCCTTCCATTGCAATAGCAGTACAAGCGTTTACTGAAGTTGGAGATAAAATTTTAATACAATCTCCGGTTTATACGCCTTTTTTTAATATTATTGAAAGTAATATGAGAGAAATAGTCAATTCCGAATTGATACTAAAGAATGGTCGTTATGAAATTGATTTTAATGATTTTGAAGAAAAATTAAAAAATGATGTAAAGGTATTCCTTTTATGCAGCCCTCACAATCCAACTGGGAGAGTTTGGTCGAAAGAGGAATTAGGCAGAATGGCGCAGCTTTGTGAAAAATATGATGTCGTAATTATAGCAGATGAAATTCATGCAGATATAGTCTTGCCGCCTTACAAACATATTCCACTTGCGTCACTTAATAAAGCTTATGCAGATAGAACGTTAACCTTAATGGCACCGAGTAAAACATTTAATTTGGCTGGTTTGCAAGCCTCTTTTATGGTAGCTCAAAATAAAGAAATGAGAAATAAAATTGCTGAAATTCAAGCGAAAAATGGATTTTTCGCATTAAATACTTTTGGTATTATTGCGATGGAAGCTGCTTATACATATGGAGAGCACTGGCTTAATGATATGCTCTCTTATATTCAAGCAAACGTTGATTTGATAAAGACAAAGGTCAAAGAAGCTCTTCCTAAACTAGAGGTAATAGAATCCGAAGGAACATATCTCGTGTGGATTGATTGCCGAAAAACTGGATTAAATGATGCAGATTTACGAAAAGTATTATTAGAAAAAGGAAAGCTAGCTGTAAATTTCGGAGATGCCTACGGTCCTGGTGGGGAAGGCTTCATTCGTTTGAATGCTGCTTGTCAAAGAGAAATCGTGGAAGATGGTGTGAAAAGACTTATTTATGCCCTAGAAGCATATTAAAAGGAGTAGGCTTTTAGCCTACTCCTTTCTGTTATTGTTTGATTGGCTGACGATCTTTAGTAATCTCGCCACAGAAAATACGATCTCCAGCTTTACCAGCAGGTTGGCTCATACCATCATCTGGATTTTCATGAATAACAAGGGATGTTCCATCTTTGGTATATAAAGAATTTTTCTTATTCACATCAAATGTAACTTCTTTAGCTATGATTTTCATTTTTGCTTTTCCATCTTCTCCAACAATTATATTAGGAAGATCTCCAGCATGAGAACCTTTCGGATTGAGAAGTCCATGTTCTTTTTTATCAGGGTTGAAATGTTCTCCAGCAGACCCGAAATCTGGGGCCTCGCATGAACCTTTATCATGAATAATAATTGCATGTTCCCCTGGTGGAAGCCCTTTTAAATCTAACGATAACTTAACTCCCTCCGCTTGTTCTTCCATCTTGATTTTCCCAATCGAATCTCCATCGGGGTTTTTCATATCGATATCCATTTTTTTCGGGGGTGGATTTGTACATGCGGCTAGAAATAGGAGCATGATGAGAAGACAATATTTCTTCACTTTTATTCCTCCATGTAAACTTTATTTCACCTACATTGTTGCCAGATGCGTAGTGAATTATCCTTATCATTTTATAGCATTGCATATTACCTACACCATTTGGATATTGATTGCACTATTTTCTACTTGATCAAAAGGTTACTCATTTTTTTCTTTCCACACAAAAAGCACCCGTTTACAGGTGCTTTTGTTGACGTTCACGATTAATTCGCTCTTCTATTTCTTTTGTTTTCAACTCTTGTTTTTTGGAAACTTTTCTTATTAGTATAAATACTGCTACGGCAATGACTCCAAAAATCGCCATTGTAATTGCAGCGGGAATATATTCTGTTTTATCCTCTGGAAAATAAAGAAACGGCATATACATGACAAAAGAATTTAGAATTGATTGCAAGGAAAACATCCTTTCCTTCATTGTTTGACTTAATTATATCAAGATTAACCCACGCGAAACAACGACAATTATGTGACATCATGAAAAGCAACTAGAAAGCAGGAACGGCCAGTAATGCGCCCTTCCAATATATCGATTAAATAACAGATTAAAACTATAATTCCAAAACTGTTTAGATTATCAACTACTTTTAACAGCAATCAAAAAGCTTGCAGAATAAAGCGAATGCTTTTTCTGCAAGCTATGTAGCCTTGATGGCGTGTTTTTATTCTTTAATAATGTCAATGCTTTCGATGACAACATCTTCAACAGGTTTGTCAGCTGCACCTTTTTTCACTTTTGCAATGTTATCCACTACATCCATACCTTCAACAACTTGTCCGAAAACAGTATGTTTGAAATCTAGATGTGGCGTTCCACCGTTTTCCATGTATGCTGCAATAATCTCTTTTGGAAATCCAGCCTGTTCCATTTGACCTTCTAAACGAGGATCAACTTGGCTATTTTGAACGATAAAAAATTGACTGCCATTTGTCCCTGGGCCTGCGTTTGCCATGGATAGTGCACCACGTAGGTTAAAGAGCTCACGAGAGAATTCATCTTCAAAAGCTCCACCATAAATACTTTCTCCACCTGCACCCGTACCAGTCGGATCTCCACCTTGGATCATGAAATCCTCTATTACGCGATGAAAAATAATTCCATTATAGTAGCCATCTTTTGCGTGTTTCACAAAGTTTTCTACTGTTTTTGGTGCTTGTTCAGGGAATAACTTAATTTTGATAGACCCCATATTTGTATTCATTTGTACTAATTTCTCATTATCCGCTACCTCATTAGATAGTTGTGGATAAGAAACTTGTTCTGTCATGTCAACATCTCCTTCTTTTTCTTTTTCTTTTTCAGCAGATTTTTCTTGATCCTCAGGTTTTTCTTCCTTGCTGTTTGGATCCGGCATATCCTGTATCTTATTTGTTCCACATGCAGCTAAGGTGAAAACAAATAAGAACAATAGAATCCATATAGAGTGTTTTTTCATCGTCTGCCCTCCAGAATTTACTTTACAGGATTTCTTCAAAAAAATCATCCTTCTTTCCTTTTCTTCTCTTTCAGTGGATAATTAAAATAAGTTTGTATAACTATTATGTAATGAAGGGGAGCTTAAACATGGAAGTCGGTCAAATTGTTAAAGCGTTTAATAAAACTGGTACATATATTGGAGAAATCACAGATAGTCGACCAGAAACATATACCGTTCGCATGCTAGCTGTATTAACACACCCACGACAAGGTGATCTACATAATCCTAATCAAGTGGATGTTCCATTTTTTCATGAAAGAAAAGCACTCGCTTTTCGTGAGCAAGCAAATATACCATTAAATATGGTTCATACTTTTGAAGATGAAATACCTCATTATCCAGATTCACTGCAAGATGCCATTCGTAAGCTAGCTGAAAAATTGAAAGCAAAACCAGAAGACCCCTTTAGTATTCGAAGTCTTGAAGCTTTGAATGGGGTGATTAAAGAATATGAATTGATGTATTCGATGAAAATGAATATTTAATTGATTCATTGTTAATCGTGCACCTCTGGCAGGCATCATACATACTGTTCTGTATATCGTAGTTCACTAATAGTGATGGTGTAAAGTATCTTACAGAATAACATACTATAGTACCACTGGACATCATTGGATGATGCTTACTTGTTACTTCAGCCTCCCTAGCTCGGGTCTTACATGCTTATAGACTCCCATTATGGAAGCTCCATAAAAAGGAACCTAGCATTGCTAGGTTCCTTTACTTTATCCTAGTGGCACTATAGCAATCCCATTTAATTCGGCTTCACATCCGCCAACCATCTCAGTAGGATTTGGACATCGAAATTCAACACGTTCTACAGGTTTTAAAGCTAGAAACCCAACCGAAGAGCCTTGGGATATATTATTTATTTCATCAAAGGTCCCATCTTCATAAAGGACTCTCACTTGCATACCTGAGCAGGAGGTAAGATTTTTTATACGTAAGGACATATATGCTACTGAGTTGGAAACGACAAATAATACAGTAGGACTATTCATTACATCAGGGTGGGTATTTGGTAATCTAGTGTCTGTAAAATCGAGAGTTGGAGAACAATCAATCGTTTTCGGCCCAGAACAAATTGAAATTTGGGTAAATTCAGTTAAATCCTCACAGAAATTAGAACAACATGAATTCATCTCATACACCTCTTTTCTTCTAATTTTGATCGATCAACACTGTATGCTATGCTCAAGAGGGTCAGGCAGTCTGTGCAATTTCTTTATCTTTTAACCTTTCCAGTCATAATTATGCTGAAACCTATGTGATTTCCCTTCTATCTTTTAGATAGGCATGTCTGATGAGTTCAAAAAGAGATATCATTTGCCGGATACTATCTATCATAAGTTACATTCTTAATTTTAATTTATCTTGTAATTCTGTTGGAAATACAGAGCGAAGGTGAACTCATCTTCAATCGCCTTATACTTAATTAATATTAGTCTGATTAAGGCTCATATCAAAATTTATTTTCTAAAAACATAACTTTTTATGGAAACCCCATTATTCCTCTAGTAATAGTTTTTTCATTCAGAATCAGGTTACACTAACCCTCCCTATGCTTCCATTTAATTTTGAGGATTGAAAAAATCCATATCTATGATCATAAACCTTCTCACTTCAAGTATTAAATCATAAAAAAACAATTAATCAGGGTATCTTTATTAAATTATCACTCTTAGTGGACAGTAGCACTTTCAATTTTACAAGAGATGAATTAACTAATAAGAGTATGATAGAAAGGAGTCCATCTAATGAGAGATGACTGTAATTTACACAAAAACATAGAATTAAAGGCGGTGAGTGATGAATTTTGTGGAAAAATTAGAATAGCTTGTCCGAATTCCCATTCAATTAAACCACATGTTGAGGAAGTGTGGTCTTTTGTGGGAGAAACCGATATATATATTATGGCAACAGTGACCATTCAGCTTGAATCACATTGTGGAGACAACTGCTCACCATTTGTCGTATCTGTCTTTTTTGGTGATGATTGTTGTAAGAAAGATTTAACGTTTATAAATCAACACGAGACAAAATCTATAACTGTAAAGGATTTACGTAGAGTGATAGCAAAATGCCCTCCCTCACAAAGTAAAGATAGGGGAATATGCAAAGCTAAATATCATATTAAAGCTAATTATCTGATCTAATTTAAGTATAGCCTGCTAAACCTTTCTTTGTGTTCGTCGGGATTGACGAACACCTTTTTGTTTTTCCCTCCCAACTCCATTCTTTTTATTCGCTCGTCCTTCTTCACGATTTTTCACTTTTCAGGTAAATTATCCGTTTTGGCAGTTTTATCTATTTTTAACTAGAAAAGTTGAAATAAATTGCCACTGAATTATACTTATACTTAGGGTTACGAAATATATAAATAAGAAGGTGTTTCATATTACGGTAGAAAAACGCAATTTCCTCATTATGTGGGCTTGCAATTTTCTTGTGGCAGCCAGTGCAACAATGGTGCTTCCATTTATATCATTATATATTAATACACTTGGTGACTTTAGTAGTGATTATGTTCAACGTTGGGCTGGTTTTGTATTTGGGATAACATTTTTAAGCGCCTTTTTCGTGTCCCCGCTTTGGGGGCGAGTCGGTGATAAATATGGATTTAAACCTATTTTAATTATCACAAGTGCCGGGATAGCTATCAGCATTTTTTTTATGGGCGTAGTTGACAGTGTGATTGGTCTCTTTTTCTTGAGGATGTTAATGGGTATCGTCACTGGATTTATTCCAATGTCTATCGCTTTTATTTCGAAACAAACGCCTCGCCATGAAGCTGGAAAAACATTAGGTACTCTTCAAATGGGAAACGTAGCTGGAAGTCTCTTCGGCCCTTTAATCGGTGGATTGATGGCTGATACATTCGGCTTTCAATATACTTTTATTATTACGGCTGTTTCAATAATGGTTGCTACCCTTGTCGTATTGTTAGGAATTGTTGAACATAAGGAGGTAACGAGTAAAAAAACAAATAAATCCTATACGAGACGGAATGTGATACAACTTATTTTAAATCGCAGGATGCTCATAATGGTAATGGTGATCGCTCTAATTATTCAGGTTGGTAATTTTAGCATTCAGCCTCTTCTGGCTCTTTATGTTAGCGAACTGACTCATAGTGGTAGTATTGCTTTCTTATCAGGTTTAGCTTTTTCAGCAACTGGATTTGGTAATTTATTATTGACGAGACAATGGGGAAAATTAGGCGATGATATTGGTTATGAAAAAGTATTAATGATTTTACTTGTTTTAGCGGCCATTTTAATCATCCCTCAAGCGCTAGTAACAAACCTTACACAGCTTGTTATTCTTAGATTTTTATACGGGATGGCGATCGGCGGCATGCTTCCGTGTATTACAGCTTTCATTAGGCTAGAGGCACCGCTTGAAATGCAAGGTGAAGTCCTTGGTTATAATCAAAGCTTTCGTTTCTTAGGTAATGTTATCGGCCCTGCACTTGGTGGGATTGTGGCAGGGCAAGCTGGCATATCTTCAGTCTTTTATGTAACAGGGGCATTATTTTTGCTCGCTTTCGTTTTGCTTTGGAAGAGTGTAAAATATGACGGAGAGAAAAGTACTTTGCAAATTTAATTTTTACGGCAGCGAATGTGGCTGTCGTTTTTTATATTCAATTGTGAATAAATTATTACAAATTCTAATAAATCGATCTCTTCCTTCTTATTTATAAACAGAAAATCCCCCTTTGCATTATTTAAGAAATAAAACAAAAACTAAGCTATAATGCGAGTTAGTCTATATATCAATTATTCATCCTTTACAAATTAAAAGGAAAATCTTTAAGGAGGAGTTTGCTTGTCTGTTTTACATTTTGCCATTATAGCACCGCTACTGTTGGGTCTATTCATTCCTTTGCTACATAAAAAGTTACCAGGTCTCCATACAGGCTGGTTTGTTCTTATACTCCCGGCAGTGCTGTTTATTTATTTTCTCCGGCTTATTCCAAAGATGAATAATCAAGGGGCAATTCAAGAAACCCTTAATTGGATTCCTTCATTAGGCATTAATTTCACAGCCTATGTAGATGGCCTTGGCTTATTATTCGCTTTACTTATTACCGGGATTGGCTCATTAGTTGTGCTATATTCGATTTTTTATTTATCAAAAGAAAAAGAAAATCTCGGTTCCTTTTACGTTTACTTACTTATGTTTATGGGAGCAATGCTTGGAGTTGTGCTCTCAGACAACTTAATCGTTCTTTATGCTTTTTGGGAACTGACATCTTTTTCATCCTTTTTACTTATCGGTTTTTGGTATGAGAGAGAACGTTCACGATATGGAGCACAAAAATCAATGCTTATCACAGTGTTTGGCGGGCTCGCAATGCTTGGAGGGTTCTTACTACTTCATATAATGACAGGTTCATTTAGTGTAAGAGAAATCATTGCCTTGTCAGGTGAAATTAGTTCAGACCCACTATTTATCACCGCATTAGTACTCGTGTTACTTGGTGCTTTTACTAAATCAGCACAATTTCCTTTTCACATTTGGCTTCCTGATGCAATGGAAGCACCGACCCCTGTCAGCGCATATTTGCACTCTGCCACAATGGTCAAAGCAGGCATTTATATCGTTGCCCGGATGAGCCCGATTTTCGCTGAACAAGCAACTTGGTTTTGGCTCGTTGGAGGTATTGGTTTATTGACTTTGCTATGGGGTTCATTTAACGCAGTGAAGCAAACCGATTTAAAAGCGATCCTTGCTTTTTCTACTGTGAGTCAGCTCGGTTTAATTATGTCTCTACTTGGTGTTGGCGCGGCGGCCCTTCACTTTACAGAGCTTGACAATAATATTTACATGGCAGCGACAGTCGCAGCCGTATTTCATCTAATTAACCATGCTACTTTTAAAGGAAGTTTATTCATGGTCGCTGGAATTGTCGATCATGAAACAGGTACAAGAGATATTCGCAAACTTGGCGGACTCATGCAAGTGATGCCAATTACGTTTACAATTGCTTTAATTGGGACATTCTCTATGGCAGGCTTGCCTCCATTTAACGGTTTTTTAAGTAAAGAAATGTTCCTAGAAAGCATGGTAGATGTGCTATCGCTGAATATATTCCAACTTAGTACCTGGGGAGTTCTTTTCCCAATAATTGCATGGATTGCAAGTGTATTCACATTTATATATAGCATGATTCTCTTTTTCAAAACATTCACTGGCAAATATAAACCGGAAAATTTACCGCAAAAGCCACATGAAGCACCGATTGGAATGCTTATTTCTCCAGTCGTCTTAGCGGCGCTCGTAATTGCTTTTGGTTTATTTCCCAATGTGCTTTCTACGTCTATTATTGAACCAGCCGCAGCATCTATTATGCCTGGCCTAATAGATGCGGGACTAGCTTTTGATGTAAACATTTCGTTTTGGCATGGTTTCACACCGGCGTTATTTATGACAATAGGTATCATTTTAATAGGTACATTACTTTACACGACATTGCCTAAATGGAAGAAAATTTATGGATTACTACCTAAAAAATTTACATTAAACAATATCTATGACAATGGATTAATTCGGACAGAATCTGGATCTAAGCAAGCTACAAATCTTTATATGACGGGCTCTATTAGAACATATATGCTTTATATTTTCATTGCCTTTATCGGTATTCTTGGTTTTACATTAGTGAAAAAAAATGCATTTATCATTGATACATCTGATGTGGCGCCAATAGGTTTATATGAAATCGTCTTAACACTTATTATCGTCGCCGCATCATTAACCATTCTAATGGCAAAATCACGCCTTACATCGATTATTGCGCTCGGTGCAATTGGATACACTGTCGCACTATTCTTCTTGTTATTTAGAGCTCCAGATCTCGTGCTAACACAGCTTGTTATTGAAACGATTTCCGTTGCATTATTTCTGCTTTGTTTCTACCATTTGCCGAAGTTAAACAGAAAAGAAGAACGAATGAAATTTAAACTAACAAATGCTATTGTTGCGGCTGGTGTAGGAATCGTTGTAACTTTGATCGCTCTTTCTGCACATAGTACCAAGATATTTGACTCCATTGCACAATATTATATTGATAACACAGCGGAAAAAGCAGCTGGAGGAAACATGGTTAATGTTATCCTTGTAGACTTCCGTGGATTTGATACGATGTTTGAAATAGCCGTATTAGGCATTGCAGCTCTCGGTATTTATGGAATGGTTAGATTAAGGCTTTCAAGGAGGAAGAGTGAATGAATACAAATGATCTTATTTTACAAACCGCAACTAAAATTGTGTCATTTATTATTCTGCTATTTTCTCTCCATATCTTTTTTGCAGGTCATTATAACCCAGGTGGTGGATTTGTCGGAGGACTACTAACATCAGGAGCTATTGTCTTGTTATTACTTGCTTATGATATAAAAACGGTAGCGAATATTTTACCTTTTGATTATAGAATCATGATCGCTGTTGGACTATTATTTGCTATTGGGACTGGGGCAGGTTCACTTATTTTTAACGTCCCTTTTCTCACCCATGCCTTTGGTGATTTTACATTACCAATACTCGGAAAAACATCCTTGCACACTGCTGTATTATTTGATATTGGTGTGTACTTGGTTGTCGTTGGCGCTACGATGACCATTATTCAAACGATTGGAGAGAGCGAATAATGGAAATTTTAATGTCTATATTAATTGGCCTCTTGTTTGCGAGCGCAGTTTATTTAATGCTTTCCAAAAGCTTACTGCGGATTATTATTGGCACAGGCTTACTTAGTCACGGGGCACACTTGATGTTATTGACAATGGCTGGATTAAAGCGTGGCACGGTGCCTTTGCTAGGAGAAAATGCCGAAGCGTACACAGACCCTATCCCGCAGGCGCTTGTTCTGACAGCAATCGTCATCAGTTTCGGTGTAACAGCTTTTTTCCTTGTTGTGGCATATCGCGCCTACCAAGAGCTTGGCACTGATAATATTGATGAGATGAGAGGTACTAAAACAGATGATTAATTTATTAATATTGCCGATTGTCATTCCACTTATTACGGCAGTTATTTTAATGTTTTTCGCAAAGAAAGTAATTATTCAACGGTGGATTTCCGCTATTTCAATGGCTGGAACATTCATAGCTTCATTGATTTTAATTTATAAGATAGACCATGAGGGCATTCAGACACTCAATCTTGGCAGTTGGCCTGCACCGTTTGGTATTACGCTTGTTTCAGACATGCTATCTGCCTTGCTTGTAACTACCGGTTCTTTTATTGCTCTTTGCTGTATCCTTTATTCTTTCGGAACAATTGGCAAAGCACGTGAAAAATATTATTACTACTCAATCGTTCAGTTTTTAATGGTAGGTGTGAACGGAGCTTTTACAACAGGTGACATTTTTAACATGTTTGTCTTTTTTGAAGTAATGCTCATGTCTTCATATGTACTCATTGTAATTGGTGGCACAAAAATTCAATTACGCGAATCAATTAAATATCTGCTTGTTAATGTCACGTCATCTGCTTTATTTGTTATCGCAGTAGCATATTTATACTCGATGGTTGGAACACTGAATATGGCTCACATCTCTGAAAGGATTGCTGAAGCAGGCCAACCTGGCATCATGAGTGTTGTAGCGGTACTCTTTTTAATTGTATTCGGATTAAAAGGAGGCATATTTCCCCTTTTCTTCTGGCTTCCGGGTTCTTACTATGCACCGCCAGCACCTATTATGGCTTTGTTTGGCGCTTTACTGACAAAGGTTGGGGTATATTCGATATTAAGGACATATACATTATTTTTCCATCATGACCAAGGGTTTACCCATGAACTACTTATCGTCTTATCACTCATTACGATTGTTCTCGGGGCTATAGCTGCGATCGCATATAAAGATATTAAGAAAATTATTATTTATAATATTGTAGTTGCGATTGGCATCATTACATATGGAATTGGTACGATGAACGCTGATTCTTTAAGCGGATCCGTTTTTTATATAATCCATGACATGATCATTAAAGCGGCACTGTTCATGATTGCTGGTATTATCATTGCAATCACTGGTACAAGTAATTATCAAAAATTTAGCGGACTGATTCGACATTACCCGTTGCTTGGTTGGACTTTCTTTCTCTCCATCCTTGCATTAGCTGGTATTCCACCATTAAGTGGTTTTGTCGGAAAAATACTGATTGCAAGTGGAGGTTTTGCACATGGCGATGTGGTCGGTGCATTAATTATCCTTTTCTCTAGTCTATTCGTTTTATACTCATTAATGAGAGTGTTCATCAATAGCTTTTGGGGAGATTCAACAGGTAGTAAAGTAAACCCTAATATCGCTGTTGGCAAAATGCTTACTCCAATCATTATGTTAATGATTGCCTCTATTTCTTTCGGAGTATTTTCCGAATACGTTAATATGTATATCATACAAGCTGTAGAAGTGCTTATGGACCCTTCTCTTTATATTGACGCTGTTTTAAACAAATAATCATGTGACGCAAAATTACTAAGAGGAGGAATGCATGATGGCCTTTCAAATATTATTAAATGTCTTAATGGCATGTTTATGGATGTTTTTCGAAAGCTCCGTCACACTGTCAACATTTATCATAGGTTATTTACTAGGATTACTCATTATCTTTATGATGCGCCGTTTTTTCTCATCAAGACTATATATATATCGAGTATTTGCAGTAGTCTGGCTCGTTCTTCTGTTTCTAAAAGAACTGTTCCTTTCCAACTTAGCAGTATTAAAAGTTGTCTTGAATCCGAAATTAACAATTCGGCCAGGTATTTTCGCATTAGAAACGAAACTTGAATCCGACTGGGAAATTACACTATTGGCAAATCTAATCACCTTAACGCCTGGTACACTCGTTGTCGATTTGTCTAAGGATAATAAAACACTTTATATTCACGCGATGGATATTGAAGATGCAGATGAAGCTGTAGAAAGCATTAAACTTTCATTTGAAAAAGCAATTATGGAGGTGAGCCGCTCATGTTAGATATTGTATTAAAAATTGCCTTGATCGGATTTGCCTTTTCTTCTGTGATTTTATTAATTAGAGTAATTAAAGGTCCTTCTACCCCTGATAGAATTGTTGCCCTTGATGCAATGGGTATTAATTTAGCTGCAATTACAGGACTTATGTCTATGATTTTTCACACAACGGCTTTCTTAGATGTCATATTATTATTCGGTATTCTTTCCTTTATTGGAACAGTTGCCTTTTCTAAATTTTTACAGAAAGGAGAGATCATCGAATATGAGCGCCGTAGCTGAATGGACGATTGTAATTTGTATATTAATCGGCACTTTCTTAAGTATTGTTGCTGCCTTTGGAGTGTTAAAACTGCCTGATGTGTACACAAGAAACCATGCTGCCTCTAAATCTACTACACTTGGTGTATTACTTACATTGCTTGGAACATTGATCTATTTTTATGCAACTGATGGAGAGTTCAATGCCCGAATAGTACTCGGTATTGTATTCATTTTCATCACTGCTCCGGTGGCTGGCCATTTAATTAGCCGAGCTGCTTATCACACAGGTGTCGAACTATCAGAGCGAAGTGTACAAGATGATTTATCTCAAAAAAAGTAATTATGAAAGCTGTCTGGATTGATGCAGGCAGCTTTTTTTATTGCTAAAATATTCTTTTCTTACTCTCACATGTCAAAGACATAAGCTTATACCATTTCTTCTCATTTGAATAATATAACTTTAGCATGTAATCAATTGTGCATGTGACTATTTTACTCGAATAATAGAAAGAAAGGAGTTATCTAATGTCTCAATCAAACATTCCAAATATTACTCCAGACATTTCCCTTACAAGAGATGATGCAATCAATCTACTTCTAGCATCCATCGCCTTAGAGGAAATGGGTTTAGCACATATCATTAATGCCGAAGGGGAAAAAATTCAATATGCACTTAGCACCTCCCCCTCTCTGCCCGATGTTCTTTCTATTAATGACAGCGTGCAAGACATGTTAGAAGCTGCTATGAAGAAAGAATTGATATTGGACAATAAACTGAAACAAGTTGTTCAATTATCCACGGCGACTGGAGCTACAGGTACTGGGGCGACTGGGGCGACCGGTGCGACTGGAGCTACTGGCATTACCGGAGCTACGGGACTTACTGGAGCCACTGGC
>NZ_BCVC01000017.1 GCF_001591545.1 Lederbergia lenta NBRC 16444 | reverse complement strand
CGGTTTCGTCAGGTTTTACGGTTTCATCAGGTTCTTCGGTATCGCTAGGATTTTCTGGGCTAGGATCTACTGGCGGTGGAGGGGAGCTAGAGATGCCTAAGTCACTTGAAACCTTTGATAAAAGCGAACTGTTCTTATCATCTTGCCCAATTTCCCAGATCATTGCTCCGGCGAGACCAGTTTCTTTAATGAAGTCTACCTTGTGGCCCATTGATTCAACGTCATCATAAGATATGAATTCTCCATTTTCATCGTTATATAAAAATGGTACTTTGGCATTATCATTCCAATAACGTGTATACCCATTTTTATTTACCTTTTCTGCTATTAAATGTTCAAATGTGTAGACTCCAGGTTCTACATTGCCTCCACCTGCGCCAGCACAATTTTGATATCCACCATTGTCATTGATTGCAAAGTCGTTCTCTGTATTACATTCACCCCATGAGCGACCGTAAAAAGGAAGACCCATCACAAGCTTGTTTGCAGGTACTCCTGCATTTAAATGTCCGCTAATAGCTGCTTTAATATTATAAGGGTGGACATTGGCATCTGAAGCTGCTTCATCTTCATATAAGGGAGCGTTATGAGCACTCGTAGTTGCCCATCCACCATTAAAGTCGTAAGTCATAATATTGATGAAATCTACAATTTCGGCAATTTTATCTAATTCATTATTACCTACATATGAGAAGCTAACACTTGAGGCAATTGTTAGTAAGTATTCCTTGCCATCTACCTTTCCTGCTTCATCGAGTGCTTTACGTACCTCTGCTAGGAGTAATGTATGGTTTTCTTTATCTTCAGGACGATGGTTATTATTCCACATACCTCCTTCAACGGGAAATTCCCAATCAAGGTCTACTCCATCCATTTGATATTTTTGAACAAATTCAGCTGCTGACTTGGCGAATACTTCGCGAGTTTCCTGTGATGCAGCTACATGTGAAATATTCACAGACCATGACCAACCACCAATAGATATAAGTGTTTTCAATTTTGGGTTTTGTTTTTTAAACTTGACTAATTGATTGAGATTGCCAGCAAAAGGTTGACCTTCTGTATCACCTGCAAATAGCTGATCTGTATCAAGCTTGGGGTCACCTAATACTACTGTCCCGTTTGGTACATCCATTTCTTCTCCACCTTGCCCACGACAGGGCCAAGTACTTGTTTCTCCTTCTGGGGCCCAAACCTCAGGATTTCCATGCATTCCTTCCCAACAGACGTCTGCAAAGGCGTAATTTAAATGTGTAACTTTATTAATATCCAAATTCTCTGGGGGGGCCCAAGCTGTGTAATATCCGACAACTTTGTAATCATCATTTGCTGCCGCTACCATTGGTGCTTGTAGAGACGGTAATAGTAGTGAAAATATAAGTAGTAAACTTAACCCTACCAACCGTAATTTTTTTTTGTTACTATTTGTTACCGTTTTCATTATTTACTTTCCTCCTTATATATAATGTTCGAAAGATTACTAGATTTAAATTTAGTAATTGTTCGAATGTAAAACCAAAAGAATAATGAAATTGATATCGTGGTTGTAATGTTTTATAATTACCAATAGATATACATCTATATGTCTATACCAGTTTATTAAAGAAGGGAGTTTCCGTCAATAGTATTCGATAAAAACATTCAAAATAGTACAATTTTTTAATTTGGTATCATTTTATTCTTATTTTATACGTCATCGTTTTTAGAAACGATAAATTTCAGCAAAAAATACATATAATTAGAAGGTTTCTAGGGGATATATATCGAAGGAATAAGATAATCGGAAACTTAACATGGTGTGTAGGGAAATTAAAATGGTTAGGCTTTTCTTAAAAAAAGGGTGATGTAGGTGTTTTCAGGTGTATTGCATAATGTAAAGCGTATCAGTGGAGAAGAAATTGATCTTATTATCAAAAATGGCTACATTACTAAGATAGAAAATGTAGGAAGCGGTCAAGAAAAGGAAATAATTGATTGCACAGGTATGTATGTTTCGAGTGGTTGGATCGACATGCATGTGCATGCGTTTCCTGAATTTAATCCTTATGGGGATGAAATGGATGAGATTGGAATAAAGCAAGGTGTTACTACTATAGTGGATGCCGGAAGTTGTGGAGCAGACCGGATATCTGATTTAGCTGAAAGTGGCGAGCGGAGCAGAACAAATATTTTTGCCTTTTTAAATATTTCGAAGCTTGGTCTCAAGAGAGTAGACGAATTATCTAATCTAGATTGGATTGATAAAGGTCAGGTTTTAGAGGTCGTGAATAAATATAATGATTTCATTGTTGGGCTAAAAGCTCGCATGAGTAAAAGTGTTGTTGGTGATTTGGGTGTTAAGCCTTTACGCATTGCACGAGAGCTATCAAGTGAAACGTCATTACCTTTAATGGTTCATATAGGATCAGGTCCACCATATATAGAAGACATTGTTTCGATTCTACAAAAAGACGATATCATTACTCATTACTTAAATGGAAAGTCTAATAATCTTTTCGATGATGCTGGGAAACCACTTCAGGTGTTAATTGATGCAGTGGAACGAGGTGTCTGTTTAGATGTAGGTCATGGAACAGCAAGTTTTTCTTTTAAAGTGGCAGAAGATGCACGAAAAAATGCCATTGGACTAGGGACGATAAGTACTGATATTTATCGTGGTAATCGATTAAATGGTCCTGTATATAGTATGGCAAATGTGCTTTCCAAATTTTTATATTTAGGATATTCACTTCAAGAAGTAATAAATGCTATTACAACAAAGCCAGCGACATGGCTTCACAAACCGGAATTAGGCCGTATACAGGTTGGGGATGTCGCGAATTTAACTTTATTTAATGTTCATGCTGAATCAATTGAATTAATTGATTCAGAAGGTGATAGCAGGATTGGGGAAATAAGAATTAAACCGACGGGAGTGGTGTTAAATGGTGAGTTCATTAAATGCTAAATATGGACTAAAGCGTGTGATTAACGCTAGCGGAAGAATGAGTATTTTAGGCGTCTCGGCGCCGACAGACACAGTCATGGATGCGATGAAAAAGGGCGGGCAAAACTATGTAGAAATGGCTGCATTAGTTGATAAAGCAGGGGAGTACATAGCGGATAAGATAGGATCAGAATCAGCTGTTATCGTTAACTCGGCTTCTAGTGGAATCGCTTTATCCATTGCTGCTCTAGTAACTAAGGGAAACCGCCGCATAAGCGAGCGGCTGCATCAAGATATGATCGCACAAAATGAGATCATTATGTTAAAAGGTCATAACGTACAATATGGTGCTCCGGTTGAAACGATGGTTTATTTAGGTGGTGGAAAGCTCATTGAAGTTGGTTATGCCAATGAAGGTAAATCGGAGCATATGGAGGATGCTATATGTGAAAATACAGCAGCGATATTATATGTGAAATCACATCATGCGGTTCAAAAAAATATGATTTCTGTAGAAGAAGCGTGGGAAGTGGCTCAGAGGCATGGCATTCCACTCATTGTAGATGCGGCTGCTGAAGAAGATTTGCGATTCTACATTAAATACTCAGATCTTGCCATTTATAGTGGATCGAAAGCACTTGAAGGACCAACTTCGGGTATTGTAGGTGGTAAGCAAAAATATATTGATTGGTTAAAAGTCCAATTACATGGCATAGGCAGGAGTATGAAAGTAGGTAAAGAAGTAGCTTTTGGATTATTGCAAGCACTTGATGAATATGAAGAAAAAGAAGATAAAAGTGAGGCTGAAAAAGAAGTATTAGAAGTGCTAACATCGCTAAATGAATTAATAGGGATTAAAGTGTCCATCGTTCAGGATGAGGCAGGACGAGCTATTTTTCGAGCGCGTGTTCATATTGATTCAGATCTAACAGATACTACAGCTCAAGTGATTGTTACCCAATTGCGTGAAGGGGAGATTGCTATTTATACACGTGATTACGGTGTGAAACAAGGTTATTTTGACATCGATCCCCGTTCATTACAAGGGGATGATATACATATTATTACATCTGAAATTCGTAAATTGTTAGGGGGAGCCTAAATGGCGAATATAAACGATCGTCTTTACAAAGAGAGAGTGGGATTAAATGTATTAGCCAATAGTGTGGAGAATGCGAAAGAGGTATACGAGGCAGCAGAAAGGTATGTATTGGTAGGTGTTCTCTCAAAAGATTATGAAACGGTTGAAGAAGCGGTAACAGCCATGAAAGCATACGGTAAGGAAATTGATGACGCCGTTTCAATTGGATTAGGTGGTGGTGATAACCGCCAAGCCGCCGTCGTAGCAGAAATTGCAAAGCATTATCCAGGTACACATATCAACCAAGTGTTTCCTGCAGTCGGGGCAACGCGAGCTAATTTAGGTGAAAATGATAGCTGGATTAATAGTTTAGTCTCGCCAACGGGAAAGGTGGGATTTGTTAATATTTCAACTGGCCCAATGAGTGGTGCACAGAAAGAAAAAGCGATTGTACCAATAAAGACAGCGATTGCCCTTACGCGTGATATGGGTGGCAATGCATTGAAGTATTTCCCAATGCAGGGCTTAAGTTTCGAAGACGAATTCCGTGCTGTAGCGCAGGCATGTGGTGATGAACAATTTGCATTGGAGCCAACGGGGGGTATTGATAAAGAAAACTTCAAGCCAATACTACAGATTGCTTTAGAGGCAAACGTCCCAAAAATTATACCTCATGTTTATTCGTCTATAATTGATAAAGATACAGGAAAAACAAATGTTACGGATGTTCGAGAACTCTTGGAAGTGATGAAGAAACTGGTGGTTTTATATGAGTGAAAATATTTTAGCGTTTGGAGAGGTGATGATGCGCCTGCAAGTCCCTGGCCATGAATTATTACAACAAGCAAGTACATTAAATTACTCCTTCTCCGGCACAGGTGTGAACATCTCTTCCGCTTTAACGCGTCTTGGACATAAGGGGTATTTGATGACGACCTTGCCAAATAATGCGATTGGAGATGCATCAGTATCTTATCTGCAAAAACTTGGAATCCATTCGACGTTCATTCGCCGTGGTGGAGAGAATGTAGGCATGTATTTTTTGGAGAAT
Organism: Lederbergia lenta NBRC 16444; assembly: GCF_001591545.1. GTDB lineage: Bacteria > Bacillota > Bacilli > Bacillales > Bacillaceae_C > Lederbergia > Lederbergia lenta. Next base: position 20,593 of record NZ_BCVC01000017.1, on the reverse strand, counting down.
GGATTTGGTATGCGGTCAAGTCGAGTAACTTATGCAAATCGGAAAGAAAGTAGTTTTAATACGGCTACGGGAGAAATGTACAATTTTGCGGAAGCGGCAAAACAAATAGGTATTGTTCATTTCTGTGGAATTACACTGGCTATGAATGACTCTGTTCGCGTGCAAATGAAATCATTCGCAAAAGCAGTTAAAGAAAATGGTGGAAAAGTGGTTTTTGACTGTAATTATCGCCCTTTAAATTGGGGAGAAAATGGATATGGGAAGGCAAAACCTCATTATGAAGAAATGCTGTATATGGCAGACATCGTCATGATGAACGAAAAGGATGCTATGCATATTCTCGGTATGAATACAGTAAAGGAGCAAAGAGTAGAACAAGTAAAGGATTTAATCCCGGCTGTCGCAAAGAAATATGATATCGATGTGATCGCTGGAACGCATCGATATATAAATGGTGATAATTCACATGCACTACAGGGGTTTATGTATAAGAATCAAGCTTTTACATTTTCTGAAATAAAGAGATTTGCTGTTCTCGATCGTATAGGCGCAGGAGATGCTTATACTAGTGGTATCATTCACGGTGAACTGAAAAGGTTCGAACCTGCAAAAACTGTCGACTTTGCAGTGGCTGCTGGGATGTTGGCTCACTCCATTGTCGGCGATACGCCAGTATCAACAGAAAGTGACATTTTCCGAGCAATGACAGATTCTGTTGGTGATGTTGAAAGATAAAAAAGCATATCATATTTTAAGGTTATGTCGTTTGGGCTAAGCTCGTATGACATAACCTTTTTGTTATATGCACGGATTCCGCTATCTTCATTAAACTAGGAATATGAAATAAATATCAATCATAGAAAAAGAATGTCTTAATCATTTCTAAAAAGAGGATTTTTGATTAGAATAGATAAAGGAAGTAAAATTTATGCTATCATCAGGTTAAATAAATCAAAAGATAAAGAGGTAAAATAAATGATTAACCAAGATATTTATAATGAACTAATAAAGATTTGTGGTCAGACTAACGTATTGCTAGCTGAACCTTTAAAAAATCATACTTTAGTAAAATTAGGTGGAAAAGCAGACTTTTTTGTTATGCCTGAGACATATGAAGCTGTGGCAGAGGTCATTCGTTTCAAAGAGAAGTTTCAGCTTCCGTTTACATTATTAGGAAATGGATCTAACGTCATTGTGAGAGATGGAGGCATCCGAGGAATTGTGATGCATTTTAAACATCTTGCTGGTTTGCGTGTCGAAGAAAATAAAATCATTGCTCAAGGTGGAGCGAACATAAAGGATGCTTCTCGTTTGGCTTTGGCTCAACAATTATCTGGATTAGAATTTGCCTGTGGAATACCTGGATCGATTGGAGGAGCAATGGTAATGAATGCCGGTGCTTACGGTGGCGAAGTAAAAGATGTCATTGATTACGTAAAAGTCGTAACGCAAAAGGGTGAGTTGCGACAGTTGTCAAAAGATGAGTTGGCACTTGGTTATCGGACTAGTATACTAAGTGAAAATAAAGATATCGTCCTAGAAGCAGTCTTTGACCTAAAAGCTGGCGACCAAAAGATGATTAAGGCAGCAATGGACGATTTTACTTTTCAAAGAGAGTCTAAACAGCCACTTGAATATCCATCTGTAGGAAGTGTGTTCAAACGACCACCAGGTTACTTTGCTGGAAAATTGATTCAAGATAGCGGTCTCCAAGGAAAAGGTGTAGGTGGAGCAGAAGTATCAACGAAGCATGCTGGTTTCATCGTGAATAAACATAATGCTACAGCCTCTGAGTATATCGCAACAATTGATATGGTACGAAACAAAGTTAAAGAAACATTCGGAGTGGAACTAGAACTAGAAGCAAAAATCGTTGGGGAAGACTTAAAATAATTTTATGCATTATGCATGAGAAGAGTGGACTAAATAAGCATTTACGGATGCCTATTTTTAGTCCACTCTTTTTTATTGTTAAATATTTAAAAAATATATTGACAGTCTTGTATATACAAGTTATGATGGAAGCGTAATCAATATTTGTATATACAAGTTAAAATTAAATGATCAAGGAGTGTAAAAGGGTATATGCCCTTCTAACTCTGAGGTAAGGAGGAAAATAGATGAGTAAATACACAGATTCTGCTAAAGAATTGCTAGAACATATCGGCGGTAGTGATAATATTTCCGTTGTGACGCACTGTGTAACAAGGATGCGGTTTGTGTTAAAGGATCCGAAGAAAGCAGATGTAGAGAAGATTGAAGCGATTAAGCTTGTGAAGGGAACATTCACACAGGCAGGGCAGTTCCAAGTGATTATTGGAAATGAAGTTTCCTCTTTTTATAATGAATTTGTTAAAATCGCTGGTGTAAGCGATACATCGAAGGATGAGGCAAAAGAAGCAGCGAAACAAAATATGAACTGGCTGCAAAGGATGATCGCGCATCTTGCTGATATTTTTACGCCACTTATACCTGCTCTTGTCGTTGGAGGATTAATCCTCGGATTTAGAAATGTCATAGGTGAAATTCCGATGCTTGAAGGGAAGACAAAGACACTTGTTGAAGTTTCCCAATTCTGGGCTGGTACAAATGACTTTTTATGGTTGATTGGGGAAGCAATATTTCATTTCTTACCGGTCGGTATCACCTGGGCAGTTGCGAGGAAGATGGGAGCAACACCAATCCTTGGAATTGTGTTAGGTATTACGCTCGTCTCGCCTCAGCTTCTTAATGCGTATGGAGTTGCTGGTGCGGAGGAAGTTCCAGTATGGGATTTTGGTTTTGCTACTGTAGAAATGATTGGTTATCAAGCGCAAGTTATTCCAGCAATTTTAGCCGGTTTGTTACTATCTTTCTTAGAAATAAGATTGCGGAAAATTATTCCGAATGCCATTTCGATGATTGTTGTACCATTCTTAGCTTTAGTTCCAACTGTATTGCTTGCCCATATCGTTTTAGGACCGATCGGTTGGAAAATTGGGTCTGTTATATCTGATGTGGTATATTCAGGGTTAACTTCTTCATTTGGTTGGTTGTTCGCCGCTATTTTCGGTTTCGCTTATGCGCCGTTAGTTATTACAGGCTTACATCATATGACTAATGCGATTGATCTTCAATTGATGAGTGAACTTGGCGGAACAAATTTATGGCCGATGATCGCACTTTCTAATATTGCTCAAGGTTCTGCAGTGTTAGCAATGATTTATATTAATAGAAAAAATGAACAAGAAAAGCAAGTTTCCATTCCTGCCGCAATTTCTTGTTACTTGGGTGTAACGGAACCAGCAATGTTTGGTATCAATTTAAAATATGGCTTTCCATTTTTAGCCGCGATGATTGGGTCTCTAGTGGCGGCAGTCATTTCTGTTGGAAGTAGTGTAATGGCTAACTCGATTGGTGTTGGGGGATTGCCTGGTATTCTTTCCATCCAAGCCAAATATATGGGAGTCTTTGCGATTGCAATGGTTGTAGCGATTGTTATTCCATTTGTATTAACGGTTATATTTTCTAAAATGAATATGGGTAAAGTAGCGTTCAAGCGTGTGCGCAGCAACTAAACAAATTTAAATAAAGGCAGAGGGACATTTAATTGTTCCTCTTTTGCCGTTTTACTTGGGCGATATAATGCCTTTTATAGGCTTCTATTCCCGCGGAGAAACTAAAATTCTACAAATTATAGTTATAACAGGAAGGTGTATGTAATGACTCAACAATGGTGGAAAAAGTCAGTAGTTTATCAAATTTATCCGAAAAGTTTTAAGGATACAACAGGAAATGGAACAGGAGATTTACAAGGAATTATTGAAAAACTAGATTATTTAAAAGAACTCGGTGTAGATGTACTATGGTTAACCCCTATTTATAATTCCCCACAACATGATAATGGCTATGATATTAGCGATTATTATCAGATTTATAAAGAGTATGGAACGATGGAAGATTTCGATCGTTTGCTTGAAGAAGCACATATCCGTGATATGAAAATTATTATGGACATAGTCGTAAATCATACATCTACAGAACATGAATGGTTCCAAAAGTCTATCTCTTCTATAGATAGCCCGTATCGTGACTTCTATATATGGAAAGATGGAAAACCTGAAGAAGTACCAACAAATTGGCAGTCGAAATTCGGCGGTTCTGCATGGAAATACGACGAAAAAACAGAACAATATTATTTACACTTATTCGATGTTACCCAGGCTGATTTAAATTGGGAAAATGAGCAAGTTAGAAAAGCAGTCTATGAGATGATGACATTTTGGCTTGATAAAGGTGTGGATGGTTTCCGACTAGATGTCATCAATCTTATTTCCAAAGATCAACGTTTTCCGAATGATGCATCAGGAGATGGGCGAAAATTTTATACTGATGGACCAAGAGTGCATGAGTATCTTCAAGAAATGAATGAGAAGGTTTTTTCAAAATATGAGATAATGACAGTTGGAGAAATGTCCTCTACAACAATTGATCATTGTATCAAATACACAAGACCTGATAGAAAAGAACTTGATATGACGTTTAATTTCCATCATCTGAAGGTCGACTATCCAAACGGTGAAAAATGGTCGCAAGCTGACTTTGATTTTTTACAATTGAAAGAAATTTTATCTGACTGGCAAGTGGACATGACTAAAGGTGGAGGATGGAATGCGCTTTTCTGGTGTAATCATGATCAGCCAAGGGTCGTATCGCGTTTTGGAGATGACGGAAAATACCATCTTGAATCAGCTAAAATGCTCGCTACGACGATTCATATGATGAGAGGAACACCGTATATATATCAGGGAGAAGAGTTCGGTATGACTGATCCTAAATTTGAGCAAATAGATGATTATCGAGATGTTGAATCATTAAATATGTATCAGATCAAACAAGAAGAAGGAATGTCAGAGGAACAGATACTTGATATCTTGAAGCAAAAATCTCGAGATAATTCTAGAACGCCAGTTCAGTGGGATGATAGTGAAGATGCTGGATTTACAAGTGGAACTCCATGGATCAAAGTAGCAGATAATTATCGATCAATTAATGCCACACAGGCGTTAGCAGATGATAATTCCATATTTTATCACTATCAGAAGTTGATCCAATTAAGAAAAAAATATGATATTATCACAGAAGGCGATTATCAATTGTTATTACCTGAGCATGATGCTATATTTGCTTATACTCGCAATCTTAAAAATGAAAAGCTACTTGTGGTCAATAACTTTTATGCAGAAGAAGCAACATTTACACTCCCGGAAAACGTAAATCTCAATGGATATTCAGGCAGTATACTGTTATCTAACTACGCCGATTCACCTGTTGGGTTCAAGCAAATTGCATTAAGACCGTATGAGTCAATTGTTTATTACTTGAAAAAGTAACTGGAGATATGAATATGACAAACAAGTATTTAATGATTCATAATGATCTTGTAAGACAGATTGAAGCAGGAGAATTTGCACCGCGTGCACTCCTGCCTTCTGAACATGAGCTAAAAGATCATTATAAGACATCGAGAGAGACAATTCGTAAGGCATTAACCTTGCTAGCACAGCAAGGATATATTCAAAAAGTCAGAGGAAAAGGTTCTATTGTCATAAAAAATGCAAAATTAGACTTTCCTGTGTCTGGGCTAGTTAGTTTTCATGAGCTTGCTCAAAAAATGGGAGAAATGCCGAGGACAATTGTCCATGAACTTTCCTTATTAAAACCTGACCAGTATATTAAGCAACAGCTCAATTTATCTGGAAAAGATCAGGTATGGCAAATTAGTAGGATTAGGGAAATCAGTGGAGAAAGAGTTATTTTAGATAAAGATTATTTGAATGAAAAATTTGTACCGCATATTACGAAAGAAATCTGCGAACACTCTATATTTGATTACTTGGAAAACGAATTAAACTTAACGATTAGTTTCGCAAAAAAAGAAATTATCGTAGAGGAGCCAGACGAAGAGGATAAACGGTTGCTTGATCTAGAAGGCTTTCATAATATCGTCATTATTAAGAACTATATTTATCTTGAAGACACAAGTTTATTTCAATATACGGAATCGAGACATAGACCAGATAAATTTCGTTTTGTTGACTTTGCAAGAAGGGGTCATTGAGAAGCAAAGCAAGAGAAGAAAATATATACACAAACACAGGGGGTATTCTAAACTAGGATGCCCCCTGTGTTTGTGTTTGGGAAAATTATCATGTGAAATATTGCTAGAATCCTTTATAAATTCAAGGTGTCGTCCGATAGTACTATAGAAATCAAGTACATATTTAAATATAGAAAGGTAGAATGTATTAATGAAGCAACTATTCACTTTTAAAAGTATAAAGCAGAAAATGATATTTGGCTTTTCTCTTGTAATTATACTTGTCATTATTTTAGGGATTTATAATCTGTCGATCATTAAGGCAAATAATAGGGATGCTGCAAAGATTGCTAATGAGGAGCTTCCCATGTTAATGGCCAATGAAGGGTTATCATATACGATGGCGAATAGGATATCAACAGCCCGCGGCTATGTGTTATATGGTGGTGATTATAAAGACCGGTTTAATGAATATACAGAACAAGGTAAGCAATATGAGGCAATTATTAGAGAGTTAGGAGCGTCGGAAGAATTTGATCGACTTATGGAGCGGACGGTTAAATGGCGAGAAATGATTTCTACAGATGTATTCGAAGAGTATGATAAAGGAAATCAAGAAATAGCTATGAAAAACTTAGAAGAAGCAGCTACGGTTGTACGTGAGTTAATGACTAGTTATGACAAGCTAGCAGACAATAGGAGAACCTCCATTAAAGAGATAGAACAAGAGATTGTTAAAAGTGGGGAACATACATTGCGTGTAGTAACAATAGTCACAATATTAGTGTTAGTACTCAGTATGGTATCCGCACTTATTACTTCTAACACAATTTCGAAACCACTAAAAATTGTGATGGATCGAATGAAATTAGTAGCTGGCGGGGACCTCAGTGGTGAACCGTTAGAAACGCGAACGAAGGATGAAGTTGGACAGCTTGTGGTGGCAACAAACGAAATGATGAGTAGTACACGTGGCTTATTACAGCAAATTAATGAGGTTTCTGATTCTGTAACTAGCCATAGTGAAGAATTAACACAAACGACAGATGAGGTAAATACAGGCTCTCAACAAATTGCTACTACTATGCAAGATTTAGCGGCAGGATCCGAAAAACAGGCTACTAATGCGAGTGATTTGTCATCGATGATGGGATCATTTACGACAAAGGTGGAAGCCGCAAATAATAACGGTGAACAAATCCGCCGATATTCTAGTTGGGTACAAGAAATGACGGATGAAGGCAGTAAATTAATGAAGTCATCAAATGACCAAATGTCTAAAGTGAATAAAATTGTACTCGATGCAGTTGAAAAAGTGCAGGGATTAGATGAACAGTCACAGGAGATTTCCACATTAGTATCTGTTATACAGGATATCTCTGCGCAAACAAATTTACTGGCGTTGAACGCAGCAATTGAAGCTGCTAGAGCCGGAGAACATGGGCGCGGTTTTGCAGTGGTTGCTGATGAAGTTAGAAAGTTGGCGGAACAAGTATCCGTTTCTGTTACAGAAATTACTGGCATTGTAGATAGCATTCAGAATGAATCAGGCAATGTAGCAGAGTCATTGAAAGCTGGATATACAGAAGTAGAACTGGGGGGAGAACAAATAAAGACTACCGGAGAAACTTTTGCTGGTATAAGTTCAGCTATCACAGAAATGGCTAATAACATTAACACTGTTTCTACAAACTTATCTGACATTGCACAACAAAGCCAGAAGATGAATAGCTCGATTGAAGAAATTGCAGCTATCTCTGAGGAGTCAGCTGCTGGGGTAGAGCAAACTTCTGCTGCTTCTCAACAAACAAGTAGTTCAATGGAAGAGGTAGCTGGTAGTTCAGAACAACTCGCCGCATTGGCGGAAGAGCTAAATAGATTGGTTGGACAATTTAAGCTGTAATTGTCATGATGGCTACACAATTACTTTAGTACAAAAAGAAGTTACTCAAACGCTAAAAGGCGCTTTAGAGTAGCTTCTTTTTTATAGGTGAAATACGAAAGGACGCACATGGATAAACAGTTGCCATATGATGAAATGGACTTCAAGACGGAATGCCTAAAAGGAGTTGATTTCATGCTTGATCATGAATTGGCAGTGGAAAGAATGATTGGGGAAGGGGGAGCTGTGTCGGAAGGTTACACGTACTATCCAAGAAGTGTGGATGGCGGGAAGGTTCCCGAGCGTAGAAACAATGAAGATATAAGCGCGGAAGATTAATACAGCTCTTATCTAACAGATGTCCCGATCCAATGGGACATCTGTCCAGGTGGATAATGTGGGGAAAACGACTAAACTACTGCTTCATTTAATATGTTTTGTGCCCACTTCACTTTATCATCCGTAGGTGTCGATACATCTTTTAATGGATAATCAAGACCCAGCGCTTCCCATTTATATACGCCTAAACGGTGATAAGGTAGGACTTCTACTTTTCTTACATTTGATAGTGTATGAATAAAGTCGGCAAGCCCTCTTAAATCTGCTTCTTGATCTGTGATGTCAGGAATAAGTACATGACGAACCCAGATTGGGACTTGCTTCTCATTAAGATACCGGGCAAAATCAAGAATATGTTTATTTGAAATAGATGTTAATGCTCGATGTTTTTGATCATTGATTTGTTTTAAGTCAAGCAAAACAAGGTCAGTCAGCTCGATCAGTGTATCAAGAGACTGAATGAATCTGTCTTTACGAGTGAAACAACCTCCAGAACTATCGATTGCTGTGTGTATACCGAGCTTTTTACACTCTGTGAATAATTCGATAAGAAAATCAACATGTAGGAGCGGTTCACCGCCGCTCACTGTGACTCCGCCATTGGAGGCTTGCAAAAAAGGGAGGTAATCTTTAATATCTTTCATTAGGGAGGAGACAGATACTTCCATGCCTTCTCCTTTTCCAAAAGCCCATGTATCAGGGTTATGACAAAACTGACATCGTAATAAACAGCCTTGTGTAAAAATGACATAACGTAAACCAGGGCCGTCTACTGTACCACAAGATTCTACTGAATGAATGTGAGTTTTAAGCTTCATCATTTCAGATCCCTTCAAAAAAGAGACCATGCCAGGCTATCTCTTTCATTTTCTTTATCATGATGCCTGGCATTATCTCCTTATTCTTATTGTTACATCGTTTCATGGAATGTACGATTAATTACATCGATTTGTTGTTCTCTCGTTAGTTTAATAAAGTTTACGGCATAACCAGATACGCGTATCGTCAATTGGGGGTATTCCTCTGGTCGTTCCATCGCATCAAGTAATGTTTCACGATTGAATACATTAATATTTAAATGATGACCTTTTTTAATCATATAGCCATCCAAAATGGCGGCTAAGTTAAATGTCCTTGCTTCATCTTCACGTCCGAGAGCTTTTGGCACGATAGAAAATGTGTTAGAAATCCCGTCAAGAGCATATTCATATGGAAGTTTTGCTACAGAACTTAAAGAAGCAATTGCGCCTTTTTGGTCCCGACCGTGTAGTGGGTTTGCTCCAGGTGCAAATGGTTCGCCTTTGCGTCTGCCATCTGGTGTATTTCCAGTCTTTTTACCGTATACGACATTAGATGTGATTGTAAGAACAGACAATGTCGGCGTTGCGTCACGGTAGGCATGATGCTTTTTAAGCTTATTCATAAATGTTTTTACAAGGCCGACAGCAATATCATCAGCGCGAGCATCGTTATTTCCGTACTTTGGAAAGTCCCCTTCGACTTCAAAATCGAGAGCAATACCATTTTCATCGCGAACGGGTTTTACTTTTGCATATTTAATAGCGCTTAATGAATCGGTGACGACAGATAATCCCGCAATCCCGCATGCCATTGTCCGTAAAATCTCGCGGTCATGCAAAGCCATTTCAATTCTTTCATAACTATATTTATCGTGCATGTAGTGAATCACATTGAGTGTATTCATATAAAGTCCTGCAAGCCATTCCATTATATGATCAAACTTTTCGACAACATATTCATAGTTTAAATACTCAGAAGTGTCTGGCGCAATCATCGGTCCGACCTGCGTTTTTAATAATTCATCTTTTCCACCGTTAATGGCATAAAGTAATGCTTTTGCAAGATTTGCCCGTGCCCCAAAGAATTGCATTTGTTTCCCGATCTTCATAGCAGATACACAGCAGGCAATGCCGTAGTCGTCTCCATATGTTTCACGCATCAAATCATCATTCTCATATTGAATAGAACTCGTTTTAATGGACATATTTGCACAATACTGCTTAAATGCGTCTGGAAGCTGGGGAGACCAAAGCACAGTTAAATTCGGTTCTGGAGATGGTCCAAGATTATCTAATGTATGGAGAAAGCGAAAAGAATTTTTCGTTACTAATGGTCTGCCATCAAGACCGATTCCTCCAATTGATTCTGTTACCCAAGTCGGATCTCCACTAAACAACTCATTGTAGTCAGGCGTTCTTGCAAATTTAACGAGGCGTAATTTCATGACGAAATGATCAACGAGTTCCTGTGCCTCTTTTTCAGTTAGTTTTTTATTTAAAATATCTTTCGTAATATAAATATCAAGGAATGTAGATACTCTACCTAAACTCATTGCAGCCCCATTTTGTTCTTTGATTGCTGCAAGATAAGCGAAATATAGCCATTGAAAAGCTTCTTTCGCGTTTGCTGCTGGCTGTGAAATGTCATATCCATATAGAGAAGCAAGCTCTTTCAATTCATGAAGTGCTTTGATTTGCTCGGCTATTTCCTCGCGTTCACGAATGATTTCTTCACTCATCGTACCATTGCCAACCAAATGTAATTCCTTTTGTTTCTCTGCTATGAGGAACTCCACTCCGTATAATGCAACGCGCCGATAATCGCCAATGATGCGTCCTCGGCCATAAGCATCAGGCAAACCAGTTATAATTCCCGCTTTTCGAGCTATCTTCATTTCTGAAGTATAGGCATCAAATACACCTTGATTATGTGTTTTTCGATATTTGGTAAAAGTATCTTCTACTTTTTCGTCTATTTTATATCCGTAAGAATCTAAGGCACCTGCTGCCATCCGTATACCACCAAATGGTTGTAAAGATCTTTTAAATGGTTTATCGGTTTGAAATCCGACAATCGTTTCTAATTCCTTTGCTAAGTAACCCGGGCCATGAGAGGTAATGGTAGATACTACTGTTGTATCCATATCAAGTACTCCGCCATTCTCATGTTCTTGTTTTGTTAATTTCATCACTTGATCCCACAAAGCAGTAGTAGCCTCTGTTGGTTTTTCTAAAAATTTTTCATTACCTTCATAGAGTGTGTAGTTATGAATGATAAAGTCTCGCACATCGATTTCTGTTTGCCATCTACCTTCAATAAAACCCTTCCAGTGTTCCATGATTGAAAACCTCCTCTGTATTTGTGATTCATGCTAATACAAAAAATACTTTCAAAATAACATTGTGAAACATTGAGCAAACTTCTTGATTTGAGTATACCACTTTTTGCACCTTGTGAAATGGTGAACTTGTTACGAATTATTGTCTTCTTACAAGTTTGAACTTTTGTAAATGAGGGAGAAAATAGAGAAGGGGGAACCATGGATGGATGTGCCTGCAAGGTTCTAATCCTGTAATTTAGTTTTCTTGCATACCCTCAAGGGGTACGTTAGTATAGAGGTTGAAGGAGGAGGATTTAATGACGAGAGAATTAGATAAAGACCTTATTACCGAGGAGACTTTTTGTGAGATTTCCTCCGATCGAAAAAGCCATCATTCGGACCAGGTGAAAAAGAATCTTGTGACGAGATTGAATCGAATTGAAGGACAAATTCGTGGTATAAAAGGATTAATTGAACGTGATACTTATTGTGATGATGTAATTACGCAAATTTCCGCTACTCAGTCAGCGTTAAATAGTGTTGCTAGAATTCTACTCGAAGGTCATATGAAGCATTGTGTGGTAGAAAGAATTCAAGAAGGTGACATGGAAGTACTAGATGAAGTATTAGTTACGATTCAAAAATTGATGAAAAAATAAAGGAGTGAATGAATATGGAAAAAATTACATTAAACGTAGAAGGCATGTCTTGTGGCCATTGCATAAATGCAGTAGAGAACAATGTTGGTAAATTGCAAGGAGTTTCAAGTGTAAAGGTAAATTTGGATAGTGGAGCGGTTGAGGTTGTATTTAATACAAGTGAAGTAAGTATTGATACTATTAAAGAGACGATTGACGATCAAGGCTATGATGTGAAATAAAATGTGCTGTTTTAAGCACGTTTTATTTTTAAAATGTACATACCCCTATTAGGTATAAAGGAGTTTTTGAAATGAGCGAAAGAAAACTTTCCGAGAGCCAATTTCAAATAACTGGTATGACATGTGCTGCGTGTTCGACTAGAATTGAAAAAGGCTTGAATAAAATGGAAGGCGTAGAGCAAGCAAATGTGAATCTCGCTCTCGAAAAAGCGACTATACAGCATGATACCAGTTTGACTGCAGAAGCTTTTCAACAAAAGATCAGGGATCTTGGCTATGATGTCATAACCGAAAAAACAGAACTATTATTAACTGGTATGACATGTGCCGCCTGTTCTACGAGAATTGAAAAGGGCCTGAATAAAATGTCGGGTGTGACAAAGGCATCAGTTAATCTTGCTTTAGAGAAGGCGACAATTGAATACAACCCTTCTGTCGTTTCTTCAAAAAACTTAGTTGATAAAGTTAAAGACCTTGGCTATGGGGCAAAGATAAATAGCGGTGAGGAAGAAATAGAAACGACCGACTACCGATTAAAAGAAATTCAAAACCAGAAAAAGAAGTTTATTCTTTCGCTGATTTTATCGCTACCATTACTTTGGACAATGTTTGCTCATTTTAATTTTACATCGTTTATGTATGTTCCAAACGTTTTAATGGATCCTTGGGTGCAAATGGCTTTAGCGACACCAGTACAATTTTATGTTGGTAAGCAATTTTACGTTGGAGCGTACAAAGCATTACGAAATAAAAGTGCGAATATGGATGTGCTTGTCGCGCTTGGAACGTCAGCTGCTTATTTCTACAGTGTCTACCTGGCCATTCAATCAATTGGTACAGATGTTCATAGCACTGGGCTTTATTTTGAAACAAGTGCTGTGCTAATCACATTAATCATTCTCGGTAAACTATTTGAAGCTAAGGCAAAGGGGAGATCTTCAGAAGCAATAAAAAAGTTAATGGGACTGCAGGCGAAAACTGCAACAGTGTTGTTGAATGGGGAGGAAAAAGAAATACCATTAGAAGATGTTGCTGTAGGTCAAACTTTGCTTATTAAACCTGGTGAGAAAGTTCCGGTAGACGGAGTAATCACAGAAGGACAAACGGCTCTTGATGAATCAATGATTACAGGTGAAAGTGTACCGATGGATAAAACGGTAGGTGAAGCTGTCATTGGTGCTACGTTTAATAAAAACGGCCTTATTAAAATAGAAGCTACAAAGGTAGGTAAAGATACAGCACTTGCCCAAATTATAAAAGTGGTTGAAGAAGCACAAGGTTCAAAGGCGCCAATTCAACGAATGGCGGACTTAATTTCTGGGATCTTTGTTCCAATCGTGGTAGGAATTGCGTTTATCACATTTTTCATCTGGTATTTGTGGGCTGTACCGGGGGATTTCGCTGAGGCATTAGAAAAAATGATTGCTGTGCTTGTAATTGCTTGTCCTTGTGCATTAGGATTGGCAACACCGACATCGATCATGGCTGGCTCAGGTCGCTCTGCTGAACATGGAATATTATTTAAAGGTGGAGAACATCTAGAAACGACTCATCAAATTGACACGGTAATATTAGATAAAACTGGAACGATCACGAATGGAACACCTGTATTAACAGATGTACGAGCAGTCATGCATGAAAGAGAATTATTATCTTTGATCGGATCGGCTGAAAAAGGTTCAGAACATCCATTAGCACAGGCGATTGTTGCAGGGATCCAAGAAAGAAATATATTGTTACGTGAAGTATCTGAATTTGAAGCAATTCCAGGTTACGGAATACGAGCAGTTGTTAGTGGAAAAAAGATCTTAATTGGAACTCGACGTTTAATGAAGCGGTATAATATAAATGTTGAAAAAGAAGAGTATGATCAAATGTATCAACTGGAAAGACAAGGGAAAACGGCAATGATTGCAGCAGTGGATGGTACCTATGCAGGACTTATTGCGGTTGCTGATACGATGAAGGCGACATCTGTTGCCGCAATCAAACGTTTAAAAGAAATGGATCTTGATGTCATCATGATCACAGGCGATAACGAGCAAACCGCTCAGACAATAGCGAAGGAAGCGGGAATTGAACATGTGATCGCGGAAGTCTTACCTGCAGGAAAAGCGGAAGAAGTAAAAAAACTACAACAACAAGGTAAAAAAGTGGCAATGGTGGGAGATGGAATCAATGACGCGCCAGCTCTTGCCATTGCCGATATAGGAATGGCGATTGGAACTGGCACAGATGTTGCAATGGAAGCTGCCGATATTACTTTAATTCGTGGCGACTTAAATAGTATTGCTGATGCAATCTTTATGAGTAAAAAGACGATCAGTAATATAAAACAAAACCTATTCTGGGCATTTGCCTATAACACAATCGGCATTCCGATCGCGGCATTAGGGTTTTTAGCACCATGGTTAGCAGGTGCTGCGATGGCATTTAGTTCTGTTTCAGTTGTTCTAAATGCACTGAGATTGCAAAGAGTAAAATTGTAAGAAGAAAGTACGGCATCTTGGAACTCCTAAAAACGGATGTTTTTCTCAGTTTTACGATAGCCACAATAAAGACGACTCTCATTCGTTTTGAATGTTGGGTCGTCTTTTTATCATTGCTCATCGTTCGTTGTTATTTGGCCTGCCTTCTTAAACTTAGTTCGTTGGGTTCTTACGTTGCCCGAACAGAAGTCTGATCTAGTAACTATCTGCACAAAAGGAAAACAATAAAAATTTCACGTGCATGAGTTTACCTTATTGGTTGAAAGCTATAGAGAGGAGGTTGAGTAAGGATGAGTGTTATCACAAACTTTGAAGATAGAAAACGTAAAAAGCAATTAACGAATGAACGTAAAATTTTAAGCGATTTATCCATTAATGCGTTGAAAAAAAGTGTATTACTTCATTTTTATGCAGCGCGATTAGCAGCTGATTTGCTAGATGAAGGGATAGAGGAAGCCTGCTTGGACGTTGCTATTGAAGCTTATCTACTAGGGGCTGACTTTGGTCGATTTATTGTTGTAGGTGAGACAATGGAGATGACGAGAAAAAGATGTCACCAAGAGATAGCACATTTTACTGAAACATTGTATCATTTCTGGCTTTACTTAGACTATGACAGAAGTACGTTGGAAGACGATTCAATCTATATAGTATGTGAGAAATTCGTGCAATATTGGTGGAAAGAGGGATATCTAAAGGCAGAGCGTCGATATAAATTGCGATTGCATTAAGAAATGAAAGTTCTAAAATCCCTTCTTGTCCCATATCCTTTTATGACTGAAGGATGAAGGGAAAGATAATATGAAAAGAAAGTTAAAGTGGGCTTTATTTTCGATTGGTGCAACGGTATTATTTCTTCTATTTCAATATCAAATGATTCCAAAGGATTCTTTCCAATCATGGAACCTTCCGCTTACAGGAAAGGTAATTTACATTGATCCGGGACATGGTGGGCCCGATGGAGGAGCCGGGGACAAAGAAGCATTAGAGAAAGATATTGCGCTAAGTGTTTCGCATAAGATTCGTGATTATTTGCAAGAGCAGGGCGCGCTTGTTTTAATGACTAGAGAGACGGATACTGATTTAGCCAGTCCTGATATTAGAGGGTATAGCCGACGTAAGACAGATGATTTAAGAAAAAGATTAAAGATGATTAATGAATCGGAAGCGGATTTTTTTATTAGTGTGCATCTAAATTCAATACCATCGCCACGTTGGAGTGGTGCGCAAACTTTTTATGCTCCACATTTGCCCGAAAATAAACGAGCAGCAAAATTCATCCAAGAAGAGTTGATTGTGAATTTGGAAAATACGACCCGAGAAGCAAAAACAATTGAAAATATTTATTTATTAAAAAATGCAAAGAAGCCTGGAGTATTAGTTGAAATAGGATTTTTATCTAATCCGACCGAGCGGGGGGAACTTTTGAAGGATGATTATCAGGAGCAAGTAGCAGCATCCATTTATAGGGGACTACTTAGAACTTTTACTGGGGAGAAAATAAAAGAGTGAGACAGCGATCAGTCAGATTAGGTCGCTGTTATTTTATTTTTAAGGAGCAATACGATGGAGTTATCGGGATTCCTTTGTTTCTCGCTTAAGGATCGCCGGCTAAGATAGCGACTTCCGTTTTGTGAGTAGATATTCTTTAGAAAAACATTCAATATGTTATACTGAAAAAGAAAGCGAAACCATAATAAGGACGGTGTTATTAATTGGTTACTGAGCAACAAGCAATAGAATTATTAAGAAGTGTAGAAGATCCAATTTTACATAAAACTCTAGAACAAACAAACGGTATTCTAGAGGTCAAGGTGAAAGAAGAGAAATCACATATAAGTGTGAAAATAGCCCTTGCGAAAACAGGAACACCTGAGCAGCTGCAATTACAAATGAAAATTGTAGAAATGCTTAAAGAAGCAGGAGCAGCAACCGTCGGAATTCGGTTTGCCGATTTATCTGAAGAAGAATTAGAAAAACACCGAGAATCGGGAGATTTTTCAGAAGAAGATGCGAGTAATCTTCTTTCCCCAAATAACAAAACAACATTTATTGCTATCGCTAGCGGAAAAGGTGGTGTAGGAAAATCCACTGTCTCCGTGAATTTAGCTATATCACTCGCCCGTCTTGGAAAAAAGGTTGGCTTAATAGATGCTGATATTTATGGGTTTAGTGTACCAGATATGATGGGAATTACGTCTAGACCTGCTTTAAATGGTCAAAAGATTGTTCCGGTTGACCGCTTCGGAGTAAAAGTTATTTCCATGGGCTTCTTCGTAGAGGATAATGCTCCGGTTATTTGGCGAGGACCAATGCTTGGAAAAATGCTTAATAACTTTTTTACTGAAGTGGACTGGGGAGAATTGGATTATTTATTGCTTGATTTACCCCCTGGAACGGGAGATGTGGCACTTGATGTACATACCATGTTACCTAGCTGTAAAGAAATTATTGTTACAACACCGCATCCAACAGCTGCTTTTGTTGCTGCGCGTGCTGGAGCGATGGCACTTCGTACAGAACATGAAATTATTGGCGTTATTGAAAACATGGCATATTTTGAAAGTCGTATGACTGGCGAAAAAGAATATGTCTTTGGTCAAGGCGGCGGAGATAAATTAGCTGAAGAGCTAAGAACTGATGTACTTGGAAGGCTTCCATTACAGCAACCTGATTGGAATGAGAATGATTTTGCTCCATCCGTATATGATAAGGATCATCCAACAGGAAAGATTTATCATGAGATATCAGAAAAAATCGTTGGAATTTTAGACCAGTAAAATGAAAAGAGATCAGCTTACTCAGGCAATAAGATTAACATTGCAAGCTTTTTACGATGCCATAACTGCCTTGTTGCATGACTGATCTCTTTTATTCTTTGTTAAGAACTACTAGAACCACCATTGTTTCCGCCTTGCTGAGAACCATCTTGTTTGTCTTCCTCTTTCTTACCGCTCTCCATTTCTTCAGCTGCCTTTAATAAAATTTCCTGTATTTTCACTTTATAAAGTGGGCTTTCTATTGTTTCAGTTACAACTTCGCGGAGATGTTCTCGAAATTCTTTGCTTTTTAGGGATTCTGCAATATCTGCTTTTAATGATGGGTCTTTCAAGATATCGATCATCATACCTTGATATTCTGGGTCTTTCATTAACTCCTTTATCAACGTTTCATGCTCTTTTTTCATACTCTTAGCAACAGATTCAGCAAACTTTGGATCTTCAAAAGATTTTTTCCAGAACTTTGCTCCTTTTTCAGAATTAAGGTTTTTCTGGATTGTTTCTTTTATAATCGCTTGATCCATCACTACTTCTTGGATTATTTCTTGATCCGCTAGTATTTCTTTAATTGCTTTCTTACCTTCGTCCGTCTTTAATATATCAACAATCATTTTTTTTGTTTGTTCATAATCAAGCTTTTCGCCATTAGACTCACTGCCTGAACAGGATGAAAGCAATAAAACAACCGATAAGAAAAGTAAATAGCCTATTTTTTTCATTAAAAAGCTCCTTTCATGTCGCAGTGCTCCTTACATTTAATATGGGACTTTGTGAAGAATTTATGCACAATCTGAACAGACATAGATTTTTATTCTTAATATTGATAAAATCGATTTAATTAGGATATTTAACTATTGGAGGAAAATAATCAGTGACCATTCGAAACTTAATTAAGTTTTTATTTAATTCCCTCATGTTAGGTGGTTTGACTACTGGGATATTAGGATTTTTTATTCGGTGGAGTGAGTTTCAACCTTACTTCACTGAATTCAAATTTGGTGCGATCGCTTCTACTTTCATTTGGCTGGTGGGGGTAGGTTTTATCTTCGCGGTTGTCAGTCAAGTTGGTTTCTTTGCTTATCTATTTATACACCAATTTGGATTAGGTATATTTCGGTCTATTTGGCTATGGAATGCAGTACAGGTCGTTCTCGTTATAATAGTTTTATTCGATTTAGTCTACTTCCGCTTTCAAAAATTTGCGGGGGAAGGGGAAAGTTTACTTCCTTATGTAGGGTTGGCCTTGTTTATTCTTGTTTCGGCATTGGTTGTCGCCTTTATAAAAGCGAAGATGACCAATCGAACTACATTCGCTTCTGCACTTTTTTTCATGGTGGTTGTTACAATTCTAGAATGGCTGCCTGTTTTGCGTCCTAATGATGAAAGTTGGATTTATTTAATGATTTTCCCTTTGATTGCGTGTAATGCATATCAAATACTAATGCTTCAAAAATACAATCGACTCTCCGCAGCAGAAATTGCTAAAAGGGCTAAAGAAAAAGGCGTTCAAGAAACTAAAAACAAAAAAACAAAAGCGAGCCGTTAATGGTTCGCTTTTGTCGTCTAGGAAGTTATAAAAAAACGTTATGAATAATGAGGCACATACGGCGCTAAACTGCCGCTTGGGTTTTTGTTCATGGTATAAGAGTTGTTTTCACTTTTCCGTTCGCAATTAGCTCAGTAACGGTAGTTAGATTTCCTTTATCTTTAAGCTTGGAAATGACCGATGGTATTGCTTCAGCTGTTTGAAGTGCCGAATCAGAGGCATGCATTAAGATTATATCTCCATCTCTCGCCTTATTAGCCTGTTCAATAATTGCTTCAACGCCAGGATTTTTCCAATCTTGAGAATTTAGACTCCAATGTACAACGGTTAATCCCATGTTTTCTGCAATAGACAGTGTGCGCTTATCAAAATGTCCGGTTGGCGAGCGAAGTAACATGGTATCTTTAATATCAAGCTTTTTAAAGACCTCCAAACTTTTTGATATATCTCGTCTCACTTCTGGATCTTCCAATTCAGTATAATCCTCGTAAGCATAGCCAAGGCTGCCAATTTCAAATCCCATCTCTTTAATTCTTTTTACTGTCTGTGGATGACTTTCAGCCCATGCTCCAGAAAGAAAAAAAGTAACAGA
Source organism: Lederbergia lenta NBRC 16444 (assembly GCF_001591545.1). Lineage (GTDB taxonomy): Bacteria > Bacillota > Bacilli > Bacillales > Bacillaceae_C > Lederbergia > Lederbergia lenta. The sequence continues at coordinate 885 of NZ_BCVC01000017.1, read as the reverse complement.
TCTGATTTCGCTTTTCTCTAATACATCGAGAATGGGTTCTGCTTGAACATCTCCCCATCCGATATTAAAGGTGAGAGCAATACCTTTTTCACCTTTATAAATTGCCTTTGGTCCATTTTTTGTACTGAATACGGAAGTATGAACAGATGATTGAGAGAAAAAAAGCATTGCGGTAAAAAAAGATATAATAACAATGAGCAATCCCTGTTTTATTCTTTTTGCATTAAGCGTAATGAAAAAATCCATACAGATCCTCCTTCTTTGCCTGTCCGTATTATTCTATGCGTCATAATCTTTCATATATGAATGGGAAACGAGAAAAGGGAGAATAAGTTAAAATTTAATTTTGAAGTTCATAACTCTTCATTATATGGTTTTAAAATCCTATATATGGAGAGTAAAATATATTCATAAATTTTCTTCATTTGGAAATACCTATGTATACCTAAAACAATGTGAGGTGTCCATATGATTGGAATTTTAATTAGTGAAGACGAGAAAGATGAAATTGTTTATATGCTTAAAAGGGAAATGGATGAAATTCTTTTTGATTTAAAAGAACCGAGAATAGAACAAGTAATAAAGGCAGCGATGGAAGAACGATATAAAATACTATTCAATCTCTTTAAGCGGGTTGCAACAGAATATGAATGCATGAACTATATGGTACGTTCTAAGAAGAAAAGCAATGGATAAAGATAATAAAACTTTTTTAATGAAAAGGATTGACACTATATAAAAAGCCTGTTATATTAATAAACGTCGCTGCGAACGGAAGTCGTGGTCAGCGAGAAACAAAAAAATAAATTGAAAATAACTCTTGACATATTGAGTGTAAGTGAGTTATGATATAAAGGTCGCTGTCAGAAAGCGATGGACAAGTTT
>NZ_BCVC01000016.1 GCF_001591545.1 Lederbergia lenta NBRC 16444 | reverse complement strand
CTGGGCGCTACAGCTAGACAAAAAAGAAAAGCGAAAGCGCCTGTTAAGCGACGTACAAACTGCGCCCACAGGATGTGGGTGCGTCGACGTTGCCACAGGACGTGGCGGTTTTAGCCGAGGACCCTTGTTGTTTTCTGACGAGATAAAGGAAACACGGTAAGCCTGGAAGGCGAACCGATGGTTAAAAAACACGCGCTTTAGCTAAACAAAGGGAAAGGATTCTTCAATGAAGCGTAAATTGTTCATCTTCATTCTGCTGATCGCGGGTATCTGGATTTTTCTATATGTAAATAACACATGGTTACAAACAACCTCTTATACTATCCAATCAAACCGTATTCCAAAGGCATTTGATAATCTTACTATTGTTCAGCTTTCCGATTTGCATGATGCAACATTTGGTGAAAAGCAAACAGATCTTGCGAATAAAGTAAAAAAGCTTAAACCAGATTTAATTTTTTTAACGGGGGACTTAGTCGATAGTAATCGATATAATTTAACGAACAGTATACATCTTGTTGAACAACTTGTTGCTATCGCGGATGTATACTACGTAACAGGAAATCATGAAGTGGCAGTGAATCAAGTAGATGAAATCAAGGATGCATTACATTCTCTAGGCGTGAAGTCGTTAACGAACGAGGCGAAAATGATTACACATAATGGAGAGGAAATCTCGATAATCGGTATTAATGATCCGTTGATGAATGGATTAGGAGATACAGAGACAACGATTGGTGATTTTATGGATGAGGCCTTAGCGAATGTGCCTCAAGATACATATAAGCTGCTCCTTTCTCATCGACCGGAAGCATTTGACATGTATGTTAAAAAAGAAGTAGATCTTGTGTTCACAGGTCATGCTCATGGTGGCCAATTCCGATTACCTGGAATTGGCGGTTTAGTTGCACCAGGCCAAGGATGGTTTCCGGCCTACACTGCGGGTAGTCATGAGAGAGGAATAACGACCATGTTAGTGAATAGAGGATTAGGAAATAGTCTAATTCCATTTAGAATATTGAATCGGCCAGAAATTATTATTGTCACATTAAAAAGTACCTAAGATGAGATGTAGCCAGTCAGTGGACTGGCTACATCTTAAAATATATCTAATGCTTGTTCTATCTTTTTATCTCCAGAAAGAATTTCGAAAACTTTATTATGAGTATTTTCAATATCGAGTGTTGCCGCTAGGACGTGAGCGACATCTGCCCGCGGTATGGCGCGATCTTCCAATAATTCAATTTTAGTAGCTAATTCGATCTTACCTGTTGGAGCATCATGAGAAAGTAGACCTGGCCTAACGATTGTATAAGTCAAGCCACTGTTTTTTAAATAGTCATCTGCTATTTGTTTTGCAGCCAAATAATGTTCTATTGGCCCTTGAGGCTCATCTGCTCCCATCGCGCTGAGCATGACAAAATGTTTCACACCACTTCTAAATGCTGCGTCTACGAGTTTTTTTGCTCCTTCTTGGTCAACGGCAATCGTTTTATCAGGACCTGTTTTAGAGCCTGATCCTGCCGCAAAAATCACAGCATCCATTCCCTTAGTAAGCTCTATTTGAAAATCTTCAAGATCAGCTACAATTACTTCCGCAGCCCCAAGCTTCCGCAGTTCTTTTGCTTGATCTTCATCGCGTACCAAAGCATACGGATGGTGATCACTATGATTGGCCAAATGTTCGATTAAAAGGCGGCCCGTATGTCCATTTGCCCCAGCTACTAAAACTTTCATTTTATCAACGCTCCTTTAAAATCACTTCCTTTTATAATTTCCGCAAACACCATCAGATAAACATTATATGAAGATATCGTCAATATACAGTCTATTTCCTATTTTTTTAAAAAAATATGTGAGCTAACCTTCTGTGAGGAGAAAAAAAGTTTCCCTACAGCAATTGAGTGAAAGATGGACTCGAAATTTGTTTTTTAATATGACAAAACCTCCCGTTAATCTACAGTTTTAGAGAAAGGACAAGCGCTATCGCTTGTAGAATATAATAAATAACGAAGATGCAGGAGGGGATTTTATGGAACAACATATTTTTTCATCTGAGGCAGCGAAGCGTGTTGGAATTGGGGTGAGTACCCTTAGAAATTATGCCGCTGTATTGGAAGGCAAAGGATATCGTTTTGAACGGGGTACAAATAACGGACGGATTTTTCATGGGAAAGATATTCAACTAATTACTGCATTAATAGAAAAAATCACGAAGGAAAGTATGACAATTGAATATGCCGCTGAAATTATATTGAGTGAAACGGGAATGGAAATAGAGCAAATAGTTCATCCAGATCAAGAAAGAGAAGATGAGTTAGCGAAATTGCATGAACAAATTAGACAATTAGAAGAGCGCCAATCAAAGTTCAGTGATATAAACAATAAATTAATGCTTAGAGTGGAACGTTTAACAGAAAAAATAGAAGAACGGGAGAGAGATCAAGCGCTGTTTCAGAGACTTGAAAATTCTCGTAACAAGAAAAAAAGAAATGGGATAGCCTTTTTACGACCTTTAACGACCTTAGCAGGAAAAAGATAAATAGTCTTATGGGTGAACAGATAATTGTTCGCTCATTTTTATTGCCAAATTAAAATGTTTGTTATAGTATATATATAACAGGTGTGGAGTTAAGAAAGTGGGTGAATTTCGTGATATTAGCGCTTGATCTACAATCAGAAACACCAATTTATATGCAATTACGTAATAAAATTATAGAAGGTATTGCATCAAAGGAGTTGGAACTTGGAGAGGCACTCCCTTCTGTAAGGTCCATGGCAGCTGACCTTGGAGTAAATATGCACACGATAAATAAAGCATATCAACTTTTAAAACAAGATGGATATATATTAATACACAGACAAAAAGGGGTCGTGATTAACCCGGATGGAATGCCAGCAATTGATGAATTGTATACTGCAAATTTGCGAGAACAATTACGCCCATTCATCAGTGAAGCGGTTTGTAGAGGGATGGAAGAAAGGGAATTTCAATTACTTTGTAAAGAGATATTTACTGACATTAAAAGTTAGGGGTGTTGTTTATGATGATATACCTTATGATTTTATTGACCTTTTTACCGACAGTGTTGATAATGGCAATTACTCCATATATCACGCGAAGAACTGAGAGTTTTGGCGTATCTATTCCAGAGGAAGTATACGGGACCAATGAGTTGGTGGAGCTTCGTAAGAAATATGCTATCAAGACTAGTGTTGTTGGGATAATATTACTTGCTATTATCTTATTTGCAGGACAACTTTTTAGTGAAAATGCGTGGATGACTATTTTTATAATTGGAATTTTCCTGTTTATCATTGGTTCTTTTCTCATTTATTATCAAAATCATAAGACAATGAAGAAAATGAAAGTAGCAAGTAATTGGGAGCAAGCCAAAATGGTAACAACTATCATTGATACTAAATTTAGAAATAGAAAACTAATTTACTCTAACGGTTGGTTTATTATTGCCTTATTTATGACTGTAGTTACGATCGGGTTGACTGTGGTTTATTATGATCGAATCCCAGATCAAATACCGATGCAATATGGAATAAATGGTGAAGTAACAAACTGGGCAACAAAAACATATGGAAGTGTGTTTTCGATGTCGCTTATACAAATGTTTATGCTTGGAATGTTCGTATTCTTAAACGCAATGATTGGCAGTAGTCGCCAACAGGTCGATGCATCTAATCCAGAGAAGTCAATAAAACAAAATGTAATTTTTAGACGTAGATGGTCACTCTTTTTTATCGTAACTGGATCAGTTTTAGTCCTTTTATTTTCGGTTATTCAACTATCCTTTATATTTCCAATGGATGTTCAGTTTTTGATTTATGTTTCGCTCATAATAACGGGAATGATTGTGATAGGCGCAATTATCCTATCTATTATTACTGGTCAGGGTGGTAGCAGATTAAAAACGACGACTGGAAAAGAAGGGCAAATGATTAATCGAGATGAAGATCAGTTTTGGAAACTAGGAATTTTCTATTTTAATAGTGCTGATCCCGCAATATGGGTTGAAAAAAGATTTGGAGTTGGCTGGACAGTTAATATGGCTAAACCACAAGCTTGGATTGCTCTTCTAATTATTTTATTTATACCTATTTTAATTGCATTGCTTACGTGACATTCATCTAGATAAGGGAAATAGGCTGTCGTGAAAGTCACGACAGTCAATTTGATATTTAATCGAATGAAAGGATTAGGATTTAAAAAGTAAAATGGATGACTGTCAGTATCTGGACTACAACAGTCAGCAAGTTGCTGGCCACGGCTTGTAAAAACAATCTATTGGACAGTATTCTTTACCATGACGACCAGTAAGCGGCTATAATCGCGAGTAAAGGATGTTTTCTTTGTAAATGTTCAGCTCTCTTAGTTAGATGGATTTTTCTATCAGTGACCGCTATTCGCAGCAGTTGCATTTCGTTTAGTGATCATATGTATACCCATCACGATAGTAATCAATTCTGCATTGGTAAACCGTTTAGAATGGTTTATTAGCTGGAAGGAAGAAGATTGAAAGAAACCACTAACCTTTTGAAAGTCAGCTATCACTTCGTCTGATTGATACAAATGATATTCTTTTGAAAATGCTTCAGACTCAATTGATACCAGACCATACTTATAAGATGTGTACGCGAAGGCCTTTTTTAAGAAAGTAAACTTTTGTTTTAATTCACCAATTTCTTCTCCGTTTTTGCTAATGACCCATTTATTAGAAAAGGTTTTGAACTTTCCTTCACAAATTTGATTGCCCTCTAAATCTAAGATAGCTAAATTAGATGTAAATGCTGATTTTAAATCAAGGTTGCCGATCGCTACTTTCTCATCACTATAAATAGTAGTGATGCCTGATGAGAATAAATTATCAGTAAAATAAATTGTCTCAGACATTGTACGAACCCCTTTCTGCTATATATCAAATACGGAATAGAATAGTAAAAGGTTTCAATTGCTAAAGGGAGAAGTTCATTCGATCATAAAAATGTTTCATATAAAGCATTAAAGGGAAAACAAAGTATAGAAGAGAAGAGTTTTCTTCTATTACAGAGGAGGCAATGCAAATGAGTAACGATCATGGAGAAAAAGAAAAATTAAAAGGTACTTGGGATAAAGTAAAGGGAGAAGCAAAAGATAATATTGGTGATTTAACAGATAATGAAAGAATGCAGGCAGAAGGTAAATGGGACAAGGCAAAAGGGGAAGCGAAAAAGAAATATGGAGAAGCAAAGGATAAAGTGTCTGATGCATTGGAAAGAGAATAATAAACTAGAAAAGTCGTCCAGCTGGACGACTTTTTTGTTGTTAGCAAATGATAAAACATTATTGTTTATATAACTTTTAAGATGGAATTCTTCTTCCGATCTTGATACATCGATATCTTTTATGGACGTAGTTTGCCAATGGATGCTTACATAATTGTTCTTGAATTCGATATGAAAATACATATAATTATTTTTTTTATAGAAATGTGGTTAGTGAGGTGGATTTTGGGTATAGTAAATACGAGATAAGCTAAAAAGTTGACAAATTAATTACTTATTTGAAAAAGCAATATACACCGAATAGTAATTAAGGTAAAATATGATTGAGATGTCAAATCTTAAAGAGGTGGTCTTTCTTGCAAAGAGATCATGATCAACTAAAGAAAGTAATAACTAGTCTGACGGAGATAGGAGTCAAGATTTCAAAAACGAAATCCCGACTTGAATTAATCAAGGTGCTCGAGGATGTTAAACCTGTCCAAAAGTATTCGGAACTTCACTCTTAATGGCAAACAATCCAGGTATGCATGATGCGTGCCTGGATTGTTTTTTTAGGCTAATTTTTAATTTTTTCTATAGCTTAAGGCTGTAAGAAATCGAGGGTATCATGTCAGATCGCTCCACTTCTTTACGCTTCAAATAGATAATTCCGCATTATTTCTTGGGAAATAATGCGGAATTTAAATGAATCTTGAAGATTTTCGAAGTTGAATGATCCTATTGCTTAATTTAATCGCTTTTTTTGACAGCAATCTCGCTAATATGTGATCTTTCCATTGCTTTCACTTGAAATTGAAAATCATCGACGACAACAGAGTCTCCCTCTTTCAAGTCATATTTATGTGTCAAAAGCCAGCCTCCTAACGTATCCACATCCTCATCAGAAAGTTGCGTGCCAAGTAGAGCATTTACGTCCTCAATCAATACCTTAGGATCTAAAATATATTGTTTGTCAGCTAATTTTTGTACGTAAGGCACTTCATCTGCATCAAATTCATCTCTTATTTCACCGACAATTTCTTCAAGTATATCTTCTACTGTAATAATTCCTGCTGTTCCCCCATATTCGTCAAAAAGTATAGCCAAATGGTTGCGCTCTTTTTGCATTTTAACAAGTAGAGTTTGTATAGGAATGCTTTCAATTACTCGAATAACAGGCTTAACGTAAGGGAGAATGGGCTCCGTTCCTGTACAATTATTACCTATGCAATCTGTAAGGAATTCCTTCACATTCACAACACCAATAATATTATCTTTATCACCATCTGTGACAGGATAGCGCGTGAAGCGTTCGGCTTTAATAATAGCAATGATTTCATCGATAGATGCGGATTTATCAATGCTGAATACTTCAATTCTAGGAACCATGATTTCTTTAGCAATTCGATTATCAAATTCAAAAATTCGATCAACATATCGAAATTCCGTTTGATTTATTTCTCCACTTTTCAAACTTTCCGAAAGAATAATCCGTAATTCTTCCTCTGAATGAGCTATTTCTCCTTCAGAAGCTGGTTTCACTCCGAATAAACCAACTATCAGCCTTGCGGCTCCGTTAAGTAACCAAATAAAAGGATACATAATTCTGTAAAATAAAATAAGCGGAGTCGCAAAAGCAAGAGTAATTTGTTCCGCCTTATGAATGGCAAAAGTTTTTGGTGCCAATTCGCCAACTACTACATGAATAAATGTAATAGTGCTAAATGCAATTATAAACGACAAGATGGTTGCCAGCGACTCGGTTACATGTAATTTTTCAAATAAAGGAGTTAGAATTACTTGCACGGTTGGTTCACCTAACCAACCTAATCCTAAAGCTGTTACAGTAATCCCGAGTTGGGTAGCGGATAGATAGCCATCCAGGTTAGATAATAAACGTTTAGCAACAATCGCTTTTTGATTACCTTGTGCAATGAGTTGGTCAATGCGAGAACTGCGGACCTTAACGATAGCGAATTCTGATGCAACAAAGAATGCGGTAAATGCAATTAACAGAATGACAAGAAATATTCTTAATAACAGCAATGGAGCGTCTTGCTTTCACCAGCGATGCGAAGCCAATGTAGCAAGACTTCACCTCCTATCATATAATTCTTCTATTTAGATACTTTACCCATAAAGAGGGAATAATTATCTATTTTTTTAAAAACAATTATAAAGTAGCATAAAAAATTGTTAATTTTTATGTAATAGCTTTCCTAGAAATAAGGTTTTAAAAGTAATAATTTGTTATAATGGTGTTATCAATAGGATGTATATGAAGGGCAATGAATTCAATATTGGAGGGCTTTACTTGAACAAACACGAAGATACTCGCGAGCTCATTTATGTTCATATGAATCAACCTGAGAAATTTACACTTACATATGGAATTGAATTCACAGAGTTTTTAAAAGGACTTCCTGTGAAGCTATCCAATTTATTGCTGCTTCGGCATAATTTTGCTGATGGACATTTCAATATGCATACAATGCTTGAGTATGTTGATCTTGAGATGATCCCTAAGATATCGGATGAAGATGTATATGGTTATGGAGATTTTTGCTGGATTGATTTTGAGGAAGAAGATAATTTGGATCAATTAAACGGACAGGAATTAGCTGAGTTACTCTATTTGGGACATGTAAAGGACCATTTGAGATCTCCGTTTTTTGGTAAAATAAATAATCAGATAGTCTATTTGGCTCATGATGATGGTTGGTATAATAAAACTTATTATCGTTCTTGGAATGATTTTTATTTCATGCTTGGCACGACTATCTCAGAAAAATTAAATAATAAAAAGGAGAAATTTAATTTCTCTTTAAGAAAAAAGAAAATTATTCCCCCAGTACCTATCGAAATTATCGAATCCTTTACTAGTAATATGAAGGAAGGCATTGCTTTTTCGATTGAATTATCGGTGAGGAATAGACTGCAGATTGAAATTCCTATTTGGATTATGGGAGATTTTTACGATATGGATGCGATGTTGGAAGAATATGAACTATTAAATGATCGCCCCCCAGATGGGAAATTAGTATACGATAGAAAAAGCGAGGAATGGCAAGCGCTATCGAGATATGTATCATAAGAAAAGCAGCTCCTATGGGAGCTGCTTTTCTTATGATATCAATTAAAAATGAAATACGATTTTTAATTAGTGTTCGGGGCCTGCGCTGAATCGTTTTTACTGATTCGGTCTACGATTGCAGTAATAGCGCCGTCTCCGGTCACATTACAAGCTGTTCCGAAGCTATCTTGTGCCATGTAGAGTGCGATCATTAACGCTGTCATCGTTGGACCGAATCCTAGCATGGACTCTAAAAGGCCAAGGGCAGCCATGACTGCTCCACCTGGCACACCTGGTGCTGCAACCATTGTAATACCTAGCATAAGAATAAACGGAAATAAACTTCCGAAAGTGTAAGTTTGCCCTTGCATAAACATTACTGCCATTGCGCAGCTTACTAATGTGATGGTGCTTCCAGATAAATGAATCGTTGCAAGGAGAGGTGTAGCAAATTCAGCTACCCGTTCTTGTTTGATGATCTTTTTTGCATTTTTTAATGTAACTGGAATTGTTGCTGCGGATGATTGTGTCCCCAAGGCGGTAAAATATGCCGGGCTCATTGTTTTTAACATCTTTAATGGATTTCTTTGTTGCATCGATCCGGCAACAGTAAATTGCAATAATAAATATAATAAATGAAGTGCAATAATCATAATAAATACTTTCGAAAAAACACTAAGAATTGCTCCAACTTGCCCTGCACTTGTCATATTCGCAAAGATACCGAAGATGTGAAACGGTAATAAGGGAATAATCACCTTTTCAATTAATAGTTGAACGATATCACGAAAATCATTAACGATAGATAAAAGAGCATTACTTTTTATTGCTGCTATCCCGATTCCGATAATAAATGCAATTAATAGTGCTGACATTACATCCATTAAAGGTGGCATCTCCACTAAAAAATATGCTTTAGCTAATGACTTCTCAGGGTCTGCGAATTGTGCTAATGAAAGATTCGACAGTAATGATGGATAAAGTGTTTTGGCTGTTAAGAATGCTAGTAATCCTGCTCCTATTGTTGAAATATAGGCTAATGCAGCTGTCCATCCAAGTAATTTACCTGCTCCCCTGCCTAATGCCCCAATTCCGGGTGCGATAAAGCCGATAATGATCAAGGGAATAACAAATCCAAGGAAATTTCCGAACAAACCATTAAATGTCGCGAATACACGGACAAGTTTGTCTGGAGCAATCATTCCGATGACAATACCCAAAATGATAGCAATAATTATTTTGGGTAATAATCCAATTTTTTTCATATGTTTGACCTCCTGGTATGTACAAATAAACATTTGGGAAAGAATGGTGAAATATTGCGAAAAATAGGAAGTGTAGAAAACACATGATCAATTCTTCAGAAGTTCACGCAAACTCTCTTTACGTATAGTAGCATATTTATGGATAAGTAGCTGTAACCAATCTTTGGTCTTAGTAAATTAATATTCTCGAGAAAAAATTGAAAACGTTAAAATAGTTGTATATATAACATTTGCACGCTTTGCCTAAAAAATTAATATAATGATATAGTCATATTCAAAATAAAATATTTAGATTATGTTATCTTCTCATGGTAAAATAAAAGAATCTGTACATCATGGAGGATTAAAATGAAAATCAAACTATGTTTACTATATGGAGGAAAATCAGCGGAGCATGAAGTGTCATTACAAACAGCTAAGGCTGTTACACAGGCATTAAATACGGAGAAATTCGCGATTTTTCCTATTTATATTACAAAAGAAGGTAAATGGATAAAAGGTAAGGAACTAATTGAATCTATTAAAGACGTGAAGGAACTTACATTTAAGGAAGATGGAGAAGAAATTGTTCCACACGCCTTGAATGCGAGTTTAGCTTTAAACGAAGAAAAAAGCAGTAATTACGATGTGATCTTTCCGTTATTACATGGACCGAATGGAGAAGATGGCACGGTGCAAGGAATGTTAGAGTTACTAAACATTCCTTATGTTGGAAATGGAGTTCTCTCTTCTTCCGCAGCAATGGATAAAGTCATCATGAAAAATTTATTTGCTCAAGAAGGATTGGATCAAGTGAAATATACTTGGTTTATTCGTAGCACATGGGAGGCAGCGCCCGAAAGAGCATATGAGAAAGTGGAAAGTGAACTAGGTTATCCGTGTTTTGTAAAACCTGCAAATCTTGGTTCAAGTGTAGGAATTAGTAAGTGTGACAACCGTGCAGATTTGGAGAATGCTTTTTCAGAAGCATTTAAATATGATAGAAAAATCATTATCGAAGAAGGTGTCACTGCAAGGGAAATTGAAGTGGGCGTTCTTGGTAATGACTATCCAGAATGCTCTGTTGCGGGAGAAATCGTACCGAAAAAAGGATTTTACGATTATCAATCAAAATATGTGGATGGTAATACTGAGCTTGTAATCCCAGCTGATATATCAGCAGAAGAATATACAGAATTACGAAGTATGGCAGTGAGAGCATTTAGATCACTTGATTGTTCGGGCTTAGTGAGGGCAGACTTTTTTATTACAAATGATGGTCGCACAATTATCAACGAAGTGAACACAATGCCAGGATTCACACCATTCAGTATGTTCCCGCTTGTATGGAAACATACTGGAGTGGATTATCCTGAATTAATTGAAAGAATGATTCATCTTGCAGTAGAACGTCATCAAGAGAAACAAAATATTATTCATACATTCTGACTTGGTTGAAAGCATGAACATAGAGAGACAAAGAATCACGGATTCCGTGATTCTTTCATAAGTGTGGGGGGATTATTGTGATTGAAAGAATGATTATGCAGTTGGCTTCTATGATGAAAGTGGAAAATGATGTATCAACGTTTCAAAATATACGCATTAAGGGAGTTAGCATTGATACTAGAAAAATCAGTCCTGGAAATCTATTTATCCCATTTAAAGGCGAGCAAACAGATGGTCATCAATATGTAGAAACTGCCATTCAAAATGGCGCAGCGGCAGTTTTATGGCAAAAAGATGTTCCGAATCCACCTGAGGACATGCCTGTGTTGATTGTTGAAGACACACTACTCGCTTTGCAAGAACTTGCTCAATCATACCGAAATGATCTTACGGCAAAAATAATTGCTATTACTGGTAGTAATGGGAAGACGACAACGAAGGATATCGGTGCAGCTGTTTTCTCTGAAACGTTTAAAGTTCATAAAACAGAAGGCAATTTCAACAATCATATTGGACTTCCACTAACTGTACTTACAATGGATGAAGCAACAGAAATTGGTATTCTTGAAATGGGAATGAGTGGAAAAGGTGAAATAGCTTTATTGACAAAGCTTGCCCGTCCTGACGTTGCGATTATCACTAACATAGGAGAAGCACATATGCAGGATCTCGGTTCACGGGAGGCAATCGCAAATGCCAAATTGGAGATTGTCGAAGGTTTACCAAAGGGTGGACTGTTGATTTATCCTGGAAACGAGCCGTTACTTGTTAAGAGGGTTAGTGGTATAAAACAAATTCGCACATGTACTTTCGGGGCAACATGTGAAAATGATTTATATCCTGAAGATATTGAAATGAATGAATTTGGAAGTCGCTTTTTAGTGCGTGGTATGGCCGAGGAACCACTTAACCTCCCAATTCCAGGTAAGCATAATATATTCAACTCCTTGGCTATTATGCTTGCTGCTAAAGAATTTTCTATGGAAGAAGATGCTGTAAGAAGAGGATTGGAAGCAGTAAAATTATCAAACATGAGAATGGAATGGCGAGATGGTTTAAATGGAACGCGTATTTTAAATGATGCTTATAATTCTAGCCCCACAGCAACTCGCGCAGTGATATCGATGGTTGAACATATGGATGCTGGGCGGGAGAAAATACTTGTATTAGGTGATATGCTGGAACTTGGGGAAAATGAAATAGTATATCATGAGCAGGTCGGAGAAGAAATTAATCCAGATAAAATAAAATATGTGTTTACATATGGGAAACTCGGAAAATATATAGGAGAGGGAGCAAAGAAACATTTCTCGGAGTCGCGCATTTTCCATTTTACTGATAAAGAAAAACTTGCAGATGCAATAAAAGAAAAATCTAATGGCAGTGAAATTATATTAGTAAAAGCTTCCCGAGGTATGAGGCTGGAAGAAACTGTAGATGCACTTACTGTTAGTGAACAAATACAATAAGTATAGAAAAAAATAAATGGTAATGAATGCCGTAATTCACACGAACAGTGTGGAGACCACATTGTATTTGTAAGTAATTAATGGTAGAATTGTCGTTATCGTTTACAATTTTTCGCAGCAGCTCTTTTAAGAAGAGTTACACCTAAACAAGATACCAGGAATTATTTCTGGCGAGACAAATGTCTCAAATCGAGGAATTAAAAGGAGATTGAGAAGCATTGACGAAGTTTTCAGATTTAAATTTAAGTCAGCCAATTTTAAAAGCCGTTCATAGAATGGGCTTTGAAGAAGCGACACCAATACAAGCAAAGACCATTCCACTAGGCTTGGAAGGAAAAGATATAATTGGGCAAGCACAAACAGGTACGGGTAAAACTGCTGCTTTCGGTATTCCGCTCATTGAAAAACTAGATATTAAAGCATCACATGTGCAAGGAATTATTATTGCACCAACACGTGAACTTGCTATCCAAGTATCAGAAGAGCTTTATAAAATTGGGGCAGATGCGCGAGCAAAAGTACTAGCGATTTATGGCGGTTCAGACATTCAACGTCAAATCAGAGCGTTGAAAAAAGGCCCACACATTATTGTTGGTACACCTGGTCGTATTCTTGACCATATTAATCGTCGTACCCTAAAACTTGGAAATGTTCATACGCTGATTCTTGATGAAGCAGATGAAATGTTAAATATGGGATTCATTGACGATATCGAGTCCATTCTTGAAACGGTTCCTGCAGAAAGACAAACTTTACTATTTTCTGCAACGATGCCAACACCGATTCGTCGAATCGCATCTAGATTCATGAAAGACCCTGAAGTGGTTAAAGTAGAAGCGAAAGAGATGACAGTTCCTTTAATCGAGCAATTCTTTGTAAAAGTTCCTGAAAGAGAAAAGTTCGATGTCTTGTCACGTCTAATTGATGTTCATTCACCTGAATTGGCGATTGTATTTGGCCGTACGAAACGTCGTGTAGATGAACTTGCTAATGCTCTAACGCTTAGAGGATATACTGCTGAAGGTATCCACGGGGATCTTACGCAAGCAAAACGTATGTCTGTCTTGAAAAAATTCAAAGACGGTAAAGTAGATGTTCTTGTAGCAACAGATGTTGCAGCACGCGGTCTAGATATTTCTGGTGTTACACATGTATACAACTACGATATTCCGCAAGACCCTGAAAGTTATGTTCACAGAATTGGTAGAACTGGCCGTGCAGGTAAAGAAGGTATGGCTATAACGTTTGTGAGCCCACGCGAAATGGGATATTTACGTACGGTTGAGGCTACAACGAAGAAACGTATGCAACCAATGCGTCCACCAACATGGGATGAAGCTTTGGAAGGTCAGCAAAAGATTACAATGGATAAGATCGAAGAAGCCATTAAAGAAGGTAAGTTAGAAGAGTATACAGCAGCGGCAAATGATTTAATGACTCAGCACGGAGATGCTATTACAATCGTTGCAGCAGCTTTAAAAGCATTAACGAAAGAGCCGGATAAAACTCCTGTTCATATTACAGCAGAGCGTCCACTTCCATCAAAAGGTGAGGGGCATGGTGGCGGTAACCGTAACAGACGTGGTGGGAAGCCAAACCATCAGTCATCATATAAAGGTAATCGTAAACCACAGCGTCGTACAGGTGGCAGAAGACCATAAACGAAGGATCCGCTCACGCGAAAAGAGCGGAGGCCCACAAGAAGAGGGCAGAATGGTAAAGGCATATACGATATGCCTACCATTTTTCTAATATTATATAGAGTTCGCTCAAAAAGCGTAAGCGATCATGAAGAACTGTGGTATGTTCCATAGTATGAGGAAAGCAATCGGACACACCGGTTGCTTTTTTTGTGCTAAGAAAATTATAAATCTCATGGATGCTTGCGTTTTTTTCTTTATGTTTTTTGAAACTAATGAAAATCTGAATCGTATATATGCATATTGGATTCTACATATAATACTCAATGGAGGTAAATGGATGAGCATAGGAGAGCCTAAAAATCAGATCTCAGAAAAGGGCTTGAAGGTATGGCGTATCGTAGGGATGATTATTTCTGGACTACTATGGATACCTATTATTGTATATGGAATTATGTCTTATATTTTTGAATGGTCATTTTTATATGTAGGGATCGCTACAATTGTTTCCGTGCTTTTTACCATTTTTATGGTGAAAATTCTCCCTTCTTTAAGGTGGAAACGTTGGCGTTATGAAGTGAGAGAGCAGGAGATCGAACTACAACATGGAATCTGGATCATTAAAAGGACGCTCGTGCCTATGGTCCGTGTTCAGCATGTAGACACACTTCAGGGACCACTTTTACGCAAATATCAACTTGCGACAATTGAAATTACAACTGCTGCTACGAAGCATGAAATTCCCGCAGTGAATATGGTGGAAGCGGAAGAATTACGACATGCTATTTCAAGATTGGCGAGGGTGGCTGAAGATGATGTCTGACCCGAAGCGCTTGCATCCAATTTCTATTATTTTTGAGTTTTTATCTTTCTTAAAGCAAGTGATTTTCCCACTGGTCCTCTGGTTTTTTGTATTTATGAGGAATGATGAGAAAACCGGCACGCTTTGGGATTATGCCCCATGGATAGGTATAGGGCTTGTTATTTTATTTACGACCGTTTTAAGTATTATAAAATGGTCAAGATACACATATAGAGTGGAAGATATGGAACTTCGAATAGAGCATGGCTTATTTATCAAAAAGAAGAGATATATTCCGTTTGAAAGAATTCAAAGCTTGGATTTTTCAGAAAGTATTTTACATAGACCATTTGGACTTGTGAAGGTGAATGTAGAAACCGCTGGTGGTAATGATAAAACCGCTGAGGCGGAAATGACTGCCATTGACAAAGAAGCAGCATTTGCTCTTAAAAGAGTTATTGCCGAAGCTAAAAACACTGGAAATATAGCTCTGGATGAGACTGAAATAGAAACAAAAGAAACAGTTTTATACAAAATAACGCAACGACAACTAATGTTTTTTGCTTCTACTTCAGGAAGGGCAGGGCTCGTAATTTCGGCTGTCCTTGCCTTTGCGGCTCAATTTGATGAATTGATCCCTTTCGATAAAATATTTAAAGAAATGGAACAAGTAGTACGAGCTGGCTATTTTATTGTTGGAGCCATTGTGTTTGCGGCACTTTTATTGGCCTGGATCTTATCTGTTATTATGACTTATTTAAAATATAATGATTTTACGTTGAAGCATACTGAAGATGATTTTGTTATTACGCGTGGTTTACTTGAGAAGCGAACGACGACGATCCCCATTCGAAGGATACAAGCGATTCGAATGATAGAAAGTCCATTACGTCAGCCTTTTGGTTACGCAAGCGTTGTGGTGGAATATGCTGGAGGATCGAGTGCCGATGAAAAGACAGAGGGCTTGATAATGCCTGTTATTAAGAAACAAGCTATTGCTTCTCATCTTGAAGATGCGCTTGTAGATTATTCGTTTCATGTTGATTTCACTCCTCCACCGAAAAGGGCAAAACGACGTTTTTACTTTGTGAATTTAATCCAAGCAGCTGTTGTTGCGGCCGGATTAACGATTTGGCTATGGCCGTATGGTGCCATAGCAATAATTTTGATTCCTTTAGCATGGATATTAGGCGTATTTCGATATCAGTCGGCCGGATGGAATATAAAGGGAGATCAACTTGCGCTTAGATATAGGGTTTTAGAACAACAAACCGTATTATTACGGAAAAATCGCATGCAATCAATGGATGTGACAGTGAATTGGTTTCAAAACCGTGCAGACCTAGCTACAGTAAGCACAGCTGTCATGAGTGGTGGGAACGCTGGAGCTGGTGTTACACATATAGACAAGAAAGATGCAGAATTTATCTATAAATGGTACATACCGAAAGAACAAATCGTGAATAATGAAGAACCCAAGAAAAGTGAATAAATGTCTTGGGTTTTTCATTCTAAACACCATGTCTAGTGGCGCTCAGATTTCGTTGTCTATGTTTTTCCTTTATTACGCGAAAATGTACGTCGATGTTCAAGGCGTTTCCGTTTTTCTTAATTGTCTAGCTTCAACGCCTATTGCCCAGCAGATTTCAGGACTTCTCCTTACGATATAAGTCAACATTGATCCGCCTTCGGCTTTTCGTGTTTCCTATATCACGTTGAAGATGATCGTCGACTAAGTATGCCACATCCATTAGAAACGTCGACAATCAAGGCGTCTCTGCTTTTCTTAATATGATTTGTAAAAGTTTATTTTTTGTAGCTGGACGAGTAGTTTGCCGATTAGAATACCGCTAATTAATCCGAAGATATGACCGGTTATATTTACTCCTGATTGAAAGAAGGTCATGATCACGCTAATTACGACGATAGGTATAATGACTTGTCTGCCTTGTGTAGGCATCAATTCTTTGTTAAATAAGAACACCGCAATATAAACACCGAATAACCCAAAGATCGCTCCACTAGCTCCGATATGGACATAGTATGGTGGTTGTATGAATAATGTTGCGATATTCGCACCTATTCCGCAAGCGAAATATAAGATTAAGAAATATACCTTTCCGGCAGCACGTTCCAATGCGGGGCCAAATAGAATCAGAGAAAAAGAATTGAAAAATAAGTGGGAAAAGTCTACGTGCATAAAGATAGGAGTAATCAAACGCCAATACTCTCCATTCGTGATTAAAACATTTACGCCAGCCAATAACTCAAAGATTGGATTGTGTGATAAGAATGGTGCATGCATCATAAGCCAAAGGATGACCTGAATAGCAATAATGGTAGAAATTACAGGGTAAGATTTCAAGAATTGTCCAAAGCTTTCGGTTCTAACAAACATAATGATTGCTCCTTTCGCCATCGATATATCTGTACTTAGATTAAAGGATGAAGCGACTTTGGACAACTTTATAGTCAAATATATGAACATATACAAGTTTTTAGAAGGGGGAATAACAGATGATTATCGGGATAGGTTTAGATCTTGTGGAAACCCATAGAATAGAAAAGTTAAGGAAGAGACAAGCACGGTTTCCGAAAAGAATACTAACGGAAACTGAATGGCAATTATATGATACATTAAGCGAAAAAAGAAAGACAGAATTCTTAGCAGGTAGATTTGCGGCGAAAGAGGCGTATTCAAAGGCGATAGGAACTGGAATTGGTAAAGAGTTATCATTTCAAGATATCGAAATTACCTCAGATGAAAAGGGGAAGCCGTGGATTGTGAAGCCAACTGAGAATCAAATTCATGTTTCAATTACTCATACTAAAACACATGCAGCTGCACAAGTGATTATTGAAAGGAAATAGTTTAAGCGTTTTGAGTGGGGAAGCGTATCTAACTTATTTTTGTTTTGTGCCAAGCATCTCAGGATTTCTATCTTTTGGGTATATTGCTTGTGGTTGTCTCATATATTTTTAATGCGTCAGAAGAGACAAGGCTAGGTGCCTTTGTGATTGCCACGTTGTGCGGAGCGGCTCGCGGAATACAATGGATTTTGTGCAAACCTAAGGTAGCCTTGCCCTCTCTCTTCTATTCATGTTCAAATGAGACAACGAAGGGGTTGAAGGAATGCGAAAGGGGATATGGCTTGTATCAGCTATGTTAGCTGCTATTGTTGTGCTTTCTGCCTGTGGATCAAAATCGCAAGAAGATGTAGTAAAAGGGTTGGATAAGAAGGTAGGAGATATAAAGGGGTATAAGGCTACAGCGGAAATGACGTTGACTGTTGGAACGGAACCACAGTCGTATGAGGTTGATGTCTGGCATCATAAACCAGGCGACTACCGAGTGCTTTTGAAAAATGACAAGAAAGATCAAAGTCAGATGATACTCCGTAATAAAAGTGGTGTATATGTACTTACTCCAGCTCTCAACAAAAGTTACCGATTTCAGAGCGATTGGCCACAAAATAGCAGTCAAGCCTACTTGTATGAATCACTTGTAAAAGATGTTATGGATGATAAAGAAGCTAAATTTACTGCTACGAAAGAGCATTATGTATTTGAGACAAAGACGCGTTATCAAAATAACAAAATGCTTCCATCGCAAGAAATTACTTTTCAAAAAGGTACATTGGAACCTGTAAGCGTTAAAGTAATGGATACAGATCATAATGCTGTAATAACTGTTCAATTTTCAAAAGTGGATTTTAATGCGAAGTTTGATAAGAATTCCTTTGAAACGAAGAAAAACATGACGAGTGCGCAGCTAGAGGTTCCTGTTATCGCAAATGACAGTAATGCGGAATTTACGGTTAAATATCCAATGGCGGACATACCCGGAACTACACAACTTGAAGAAAAAGAGACTGAAACAGCTGGTGGCAAACGAGTCTTACTCACATATAGTGGAGAAAAATCCTTTACCCTTGTACAAGAAAAATCAGTAATTGTTCCTGCTTCGTCTATGAAGGTAATTGAAAGTAATGGCGAGATGGTCGATCTTGGCTTTGCGGTTGGCGCAATGACGGAACATTCTATTTCATGGAGTGAAGGCGGAGTAGATTATTTACTGGCATCTACGGATCTTAGTCCAGAAGAAATGCTTACTGTTGCTAAGTCAGTGCAAGAAGGAAATATAAAATAATATGGCATCAAACCAGACCTTGCTTCATGAGATCTGGTTTTTTTATTTTATATTAACGAATGTTGAGTTTTGAAATTTGGTGAAAAAATTGACATATGGTTATGCTGGTTCGATAATAAATAAATAAATAGTTCAATGTAAATGGGAAGTGACAACTTTGGGCAATACCACGCAATCTTATCGAGACACATGGGCGGAAGTAAATTTAGATTATTTATACGATAATACCGTCTCTATTTGTAAACATCTACCAGATAACACAAATGTATTTGCAGCGGTAAAGGCAAATGCATATGGCCATGGAGATATTCAGACGGCATCTACTGTTTTAGAAGCTGGTGCCCATGGACTAGTTGTAGCTTTTCTCGATGAAGCAATAGCTTTAAGGAAAAGTGGAATTATAGCTCCAATTCTCGTGCTAGGTTCAACGAGAGCACGGGACGCAGGAGTGGCTGCGGAACATCATATTTCACTTGCTGTATACCAAATCGAGTGGCTAAAAGAAGCAATCCCGATGATTGCACCTAATGATAGTCTTCGCGTGCATATAAAATGTGACACTGGCATGGGGAGAATTGGATTGAAAGAATCAGCAGAAGTTCGTGAAATGGAAAAAATATTATTAGCTTCAAACCAACTGTTTTTTGAAGGGATATTCACGCATTTTGCAACTGCCGATCAACACGATTCTAATTATTACCAAACACAGTTGAATACCTTTAAAAGTCTATTGAGTTCTTTAAAGACAAGGCCCACATATATTCATGCTGCTAATAGTGCTGCCGCTCTTTTTCATAATGATGCTATTTTTAATACAGTGAGAATAGGCATCGCGCTATATGGACTTTCCCCATCTGAAGAAATGAAACCATTATTTCCATTTCAAAGAAAAGAAGTATTATCTCTTCATACGAAAATAACCCATATTAAACAAATATGTACAGGAGAAAGTGTAGGGTATGGGGCTGGATACACGGCGACCTCTGATGAATGGATCGCTACTGTGCCGATTGGGTATGCTGATGGATGGATCCGAAAGTTACAGGGACAAGAGGTGCTTGCTGAAGGAGAAAGAGTACCGATTGTTGGTCGTATTTGTATGGATCAAACAATGGTTAAGCTTCCTAGACATATGCCCCTAGGTACAGAAATTACATTGATAGGAGCACAAGGAACGCAATTTATATCAATAGATGAAATTGCTGAAAAGCTTGAAACGATTAATTATGAGGTAACGTGTTTGATCACCCCCCGAGTACCCCGTGTTTATGTGAGAGAGAATGGTGTAGGGAAAAGTGTTTCTATGTCGAGAAAAGAATAATTATTTTAGCGAATATAGAAGGAGTTTTACGATAAGAGTAGAATAACAAGTAATAGCAGTATTTTTCATGGGACATTATATAGAAGTATTGTAGAAATTATCTTTGCAGATAGGCTATTTGATGGTATGATTAACTTTGATTATTAATAGGATTGGCTTGTAGTAATAGTGGAGGTGTGGTTGGTGTCAGAATCCAGCGCAACAACAGAAATTATTATACGATTGCCGCAGCAACTTATCGCGGAAATGGATGGTTATGCAGAGCAAGAAAATCTAAATCATAGCGAAATTATTTATCGTGCTACTAAGGTGTATCTTCGTGAGCGAAAAAAACGCCAAATCATTGAATCCATGAGACGCGGATATATGGAGATGGCCAAAATTAATTTGGCGATTGCATCAGAAGCTCTCCAAGCGGAATATGAGGCAGAAAACACAGTCGAACGGCTTGTAAGCGGAGGATAAGTCCTTGGCCGTAAAGCGTGGTGACGTGTATTTCGCCGACTTATCTCCAGTGGTCGGTTCAGAGCAAGGCGGCGTCCGGCCAGTGCTGGTAATTCAGAATGATATTGGGAATCGTTTTAGCCCTACTGTAATTGTTGCTGCAATTACAGCACAGATACAAAAAGCAAAACTGCCTACTCATGTGGAGATTGATTCTAAGCGTTATAGTTTTGAGAGAGACTCTGTGCTATTATTAGAACAAGTTAGAACAATTGATAAGCAACGTTTAACAGACAAGATTACACATCTTGACGAAGAAATGATGAAAAAAGTAGATGAAGCCTTACAAATAAGTCTTGGACTCATCGATTTTTAAGGCGCTCTGCTATAGCAGGAGCGCTTTTTTCTATATGTAAGTATTGGAAGTAATTTAAACTTAACACTTTGTAGTTGTACTCATACTATTAATATTGCTACTATTAAATGATGACAGAAGACTGTTTTTATCTATATTATTAGCAAAGAGGAACGGAGAGGAATCAATGAATAAAAAAATTGCTCGTTATATACAAGATCATGAAGATGATTTGCTTGAAGCTTGGATGCATGAGATGAAAAAGAGAGAGAGTGAACGCGGGCCGAATAGTGTTTCTAATGAAATGTATTATAATACAAGCAAAGAATTCATTAGTATTATTGTCTCCAATGTGTTGGACTCAAATGATAAATACACTAAAAAGATGGGAAGCTTTGCGGAGAATATTGTGCGATTAGGATGGCCGCTTACATTTATAACTACAGGTTTGCAGGTGCTTAGCACGATTGTATATGAGCGAATGATAGAAGAAAAAGAACTTTCAGCTGAACAAATCAATGAAATGTTGATTGGCTTCGATAACTGGATGATGCCAATTTCTAATAAGATGATAGAGATTTATTCTGAAACTTGGGAGAAAACAGTTTCATTGCAAAAAATTGCTTTACAGGAATTATCAGCTCCGTTAATACCAGTATTCGAAAAAATTTCGATCATGCCACTTGTTGGAACAATTGATACAGAAAGAGCGCGACTCATTATGGAAAATTTACTTACAGGGGTTGTCAAACATCGTGCGGATGTCGTCCTAATAGATATAACTGGTGTTCCAGTTGTAGATACAATGGTTGCTCATCATATTATCCAAGCCGCAGATGCAGTCAGGCTTGTAGGAGCAAGATGTATGCTAGTTGGAATTCGTCCGGAAATAGCGCAAACGATCGTTAATCTTGGGATTAATTTAAGCCAGGTGACAACAACAAGCACTCTGAGAAAAGGAATTGAAAAGGCGTTAGAATTTACGAATAGAAAAATTGTGAGTTTGGAGGGTATGCGTTGAATATGAGAATACCGATCTTGAAATTGAAAGACTGCTTGTTAGTGTCCATCCAATGGGAACTTGATGACCAAACAGCATTAGAGTTTCAGGAAGATCTTTTACAAAAAATCCATTCAACTAGCGCAAGAGGCATCGTCATAGATATTACCTCCATTGATTTCATTGATTCATTTATTGCTAAAGTACTTGGTGATGTAATAGACATGTCTAAATTGATGGGGGCTAAAGTAGTTATTACCGGGATTCAGCCGGCAGTTGCCATTACCTTAATTGAACTTGGTATACGTCTAGACGATGTTATGACCGCATTAGATCTAGAAAATGGTTTAGATAAATTACAACAGGAACTGGGGGAATAGCCTATGGAGCTGCAGTCCTGCGTACAAATATTAAATGAATGGGACATCGTGGCTGTTCGCCAGTTGGGTAGAAATGTGGCGAAAGAGGTCGGATTTAGAACGGTAGACCAAGCTCGGATTACGACTGCGATTAGCGAATTGGCACGTAATATTTTTCTATATGCTGGCCAAGGCGAGGTTTGTATCAAAAAGGAATTTATGGATGGGAAGCTTGGCTTGACTATCGTTGCTAAAGATCAGGGCCCGGGCATAGCGGATATACGAAGAGTAATGGAAGATGGATATACAACATCCGGTGGATTAGGAGCCGGTTTACCAGGCGTTAAACGATTGATGGATGAATTTGATATTCAATCCAAGGTGGATGAAGGCACAGTGATAACTGCAATTAAGTGGATTCGGTAGAAGGAGTGGGCTTTGTGGAGTTTAGGGATTTGCTTGAACCGAAATACAAGGAAATTATTAGCGGTTATTTAAAAAATCAAAATGAACAAAATTTATATCAAGGCCAAAAGCTGAGTAGGAAATTAATAGAACATAATATTTCGCCAGAAGAAATAATTAGTTTGCACAAGTCGATTATGGTCGACAGTGAAGCGACACAGGAGAAGTTAATAGATTCTTTTGATGTATTGTTGGAAGTAATGATGGGATATGGACTAGCCTATCGAGAACATCAAAGCCTTAGAACAGAACAAATGGCGATAAAGAATGAAATTGAGTTGGCGGCAACTATGCAGCAAACTTTACTTAAAACATCCGTCCCGCAGATGGCTGATATAGACATTGGGGCACTTAGTGTGCCAGCAAGACAAATGAATGGGGATTATCACCATTTTGTAAAGGACGAAAGAGATCGTATTGGCATAGCAATTGCAGATGTTATTGGAAAAGGCATACCGGCTGCTTTATCCATGTCTATGATCAAATATGCTATGGACAGCATGCCGGATAACCGACATAATCCAAGTGAAATACTCGAAAGCTTGAATAGGGTAGTGGAGCAAAATGTAGATCCAAGCATGTTTATTACAATGTTTTATGGTGTTTACGATCCTGCTAAACATACTTTTTGTTATGCGACTGCTGGTCATGAACCGGGATTTTTCTATGATTCAGCAACACAACAGTTTCAAGATCTAAACGGTAAAGGATTATTGCTTGGAATTAATAAAAAGACAACGTATAACGAATATGAAAAAGAAGTTGATCCAGGTGATATGGTCATTCTTTTTTCCGATGGTGTTAGTGAATGTCGGACAGAAGATGGATTTATTGAGCGAGAAGATATAATTGGTTTTATAGACAAATATATACACCTCCCTGTGCAAGAAATTGTGACGAATATTTATAAAGACTTGGAAAGAATCCAAGATTTCGAACTACGAGATGATTTCACTTTAATTATTTTAAAAAGAACCCGATAAAAAGGTTTATCATATTTATATTCGGGTAAATAGTTAAAGCATTATAAATGTGTCTAGAGAGGTGGATATAATTGAATATTTCAATTGATATAGTAGAAAAAGACCAAGGGGTACATGTAAATTTAAGTGGAGAAATTGATGCTTATACTGCTCCGCAAGTGCGTGAAGAGCTTATGCAGGCTGCGGAGAGTGCCGGAATAAAAATGATTGTTGATTTATCGGAAGTTTCTTATATGGATAGTACTGGTCTTGGTGTATTTGTCGGATTATTTAAAGCACTTAAAGCGAATGAAGGCCATCTTCAATTTACAGGCATGACTGATCGACTAAAGCGTTTGTTTGATATTACCGGTTTAGCGGATGTAATGGACATCAATACCGAGGTAGAGGGTGGAGTATGATGAAAGAAGCTTTTGACTACATCGAAATGAAAATTCCAGCTAAAGCAGAATATGTAGGTGTGATTCGGTTAACGTTATCCGGAATTGCGAGCAGAATGGGATTTGCATATGACTTAATTGAGGATTTGAAAATTGCGACTAGTGAAGCGATTACCAACGCTGTTCAACACGCCTATAAAAAAGATGAAGGCGGAGAAGTTGTGGTCGGATTTGCACTTTATACAGAAAGACTTGAAGTAATGGTATCTGATTCAGGAAAAAGCTTTAATTTAACTGAGACTCGTGAAGAGACGGGCCCATATCAAGAAAATATCCAATTGGAATTTTTGCGAGAAGGAGGCTTAGGTCTTTACTTGATCGAAAGCTTGATGGATGAAGTGAGAGTTCATCAAAATGAAGGGGTTACTGTTTTCATGACGAAGTACCTCGATAGGGAGCAGGTGGAGAGGAATGTCGAAACAATCTCGACCTGATAGTTCGAAAACAGATGTAAATAAGTGGATTAAAGCATATCAACTACATGAAGATGAAGAAGCTCAAAATCAACTTGTTTTGCATTATAAGAATTTAGTTGAATCTATTGCTCGTAAGTATTCGAAAGGAAAATCCTTTCATGAAGATATATTTCAAGTCGGTATTATTGGACTCCTTGGTGCAATTCGCCGGTATGATGAGACATTCGGGAAATCATTTGAAGCTTTCGCCATCCCAACGATCATTGGCGAAATAAAGCGATTTTTGCGGGATAAAACATGGAGTGTACATGTGCCTCGCAGAATTAAAGAGTTAGGCCCTAAAATTAAAAATACAGTTGAGGAATTGACGCGCGAGCTACAGAGATCTCCTCAAATTCATGAGATTGCATCATATTTAGGTGAATCAGAAGAAGTAATACTTGAAGCAATGGAGATGGGCAAAAGTTACCAGGCCCTATCTGTTGATCATTCGATTGAAGCAGATTCTGACGGTAGTACTGTTACTTTACTTGATATTGTAGGAAATGTAGATACGGGTTATGAAAAGGTAAACCAACGTCTTGTGTTGGAAAAAGTCTTACATGTTTTATCAGAGAGAGAGAAAAACATTATTCAGTATACTTATTTAGAAAATATGAGCCAGAAAGAGGCGGGGGAAATGCTTGGTATCTCACAGATGCATGTATCTCGTTTGCAACGCCGTGCCATTAAAAAATTAAGAGAAGCGATCCATGCAGAATCTCTAAATGCGGAGAGCACCTCTTTATGATTCATCTTGAAAATGAATTTCTTGAAGCACACGGTTTTCAAACTTCCAAAGGTAATAATATCTTCTGTGGTGATAGTTTTTATATGACAGTAACGGAAGAGTATTTTCTTTGTGTTGTTGCTGATGGTCTTGGCAGTGGAAAATACGCAAATGAATCTTCCCAGGCGGTTACTTCAGTCGTTCGCTCCAATCTTGATGAAAGTGTTGACACTCTAATGGATTATAGCAATAAAGTCTCACTGCGGAAACGCGGCGCAGCAGTAGCTATATTTAAAGCGGATTTTGCTCAACGGAAATTTGAATACAGCTGCGTGGGAAATATTCGCTTTTATATTTATTCTCCATCTGGAAAATTAACTTATCCAATGCCCGTGACAGGTTATCTATCAGGAAGACCTCAAAAGTTCCGCACACAAAAATTTTCGTACGAACCAAATTCTAAATTTCTTATCCATTCCGATGGCTTCACGAACGTGAATACGCGAACGGTCCTGGGGAGCGGCCTTTCTGTTTCATCACTAACGGATCACCTTAAAGCAAAACAAGAAAATGCTACAGATGATATGACGTTTATAGTAGGAAGTCTGCTCTGAATTGAGTAGGCTTTTTATTATGATATGTATTTGTTTTATAGAGAGTTTTAATGTATATGTTAGAATGGAGATAAGATACTGAGAAATGAGGGACTCTCATGATTCAAACAGAGCAACAAGATGAATTGCTTATTAGGCAATTATCTGAAGAACTTAAGTTAGCAAAAAAGCAAATTCAAAGTGTAATTACATTACTTGAAGAGGGAAATACAGTTCCATTTATTGCGCGTTATCGTAAAGAAATGACTGGGGCACTCGATGAAGTTCAAATTAAAGCAATTTTGGATAATTGGCAGTATTTACAAAACCTTGAACAGAGAAAAATGGATGTTATTCGTTTAATTGAGGAACAAGGTAAGTTGACGGAAGAATTACAGCAAGAAATAATGAAAGCAAAAAAATTGCAAATTGTAGAAGATTTATATCGTCCGTATAAACAGAAGCGGCGGACGAAAGCTACAGTAGCTAAAGAGCGGGGGCTTGAACCTTTAGCGAATTGGTTGTTAAGTTTTACTGATGAATGTACCGTAAAGGAAGAAGCTAAGCGATATATTTCAACGGAAAAAGAAGTTTTGACTGTAGAGGATGCTATTAAAGGCGCACAAGATATTATTGCAGAACGAATTTCAGATGATGCAAATATTCGCCAATGGGTACGTAGGGAAACTTTCCAATCTGGAAAAATAACTTCACTCGCAAAAAATACAGAAAAAGACGATAAGAGTATCTTTGAAATGTATTATGAATATGAAGAACCTATTAAGAAAATTGTCCCCCATCGAATACTTGCATTAAACCGTGGGGAAAAAGAAGATATCTTACGAATATCAATAAAAATAGACGCTGATAAAATTTTGAACTACATAAATAGACAATTTGTAAAAAAAGAACATGCGAATGCTGCGCCTATTGTAATGGAAGCAATTGAAGATGGATATAAACGTTTAATTGAACCTGCAATTGAACGAGAACTTAGAAATGAATTGACTGAAAAAGGGGAAAACCAGGCAATACATATTTTTTCTGAAAATCTGAGAAATCTTTTACTTCAACCGCCATTAAAAGGAAAAGTCGTGCTTGGTGTAGATCCTGCGTATCGAACAGGTTGTAAACTTGCTGTCGTCGATGAAACTGGGAAAGTCTTGGAGATAGATGTTATTTATCCGCATCCACCAAGAGCGAAACAGTCTGAGGCAAAAGAGAAGATGATGAATGCTATTAAGAAGTATGGTGTCGAGCTAATTGCGATTGGTAATGGGACTGCATCGCAGGAAACTGAGCGATTTACTGTTGATGTACTAAAAGAACTACAAACGGATCTTGCGTACATTATTGTAAATGAGGCAGGGGCCAGTGTTTATTCTGCATCAGACCTTGCAAGGGAAGAGTTTCCTGGTTTACAGGTGGAGGAACGAAGTGCGGTGTCCATCGCGAGAAGATTGCAAGACCCTCTTGCTGAATTAGTAAAAATTGATCCTAAATCGGTAGGTGTTGGTCAATATCAACATGATGTTGCACAGAAGAAGTTAAATGAATCTCTTGCATTTGTTGTAGAAACAGCTGTAAACCAAGTAGGGGTGAATGTAAATACAGCTTCACCATCTCTTTTACAATATGTATCAGGTCTTAGTAAAACGGTGGCAAATAATATCGTTAAGCAACGAGAGGAAAATGGGAAGTTTGCTAACCGCAAACAATTGAAAAAGATTCCCCGACTTGGTGCGAAAACGTATGAACAAGCAATTGGATTTATGCGAATTTTAGACGGAGAAGATCCACTTGATTTAACGCCTATTCACCCGGAAAGTTACGGAGAGGTTCAACGACTGTTAAAACAATTAGGTTTCACTACGGCTGATCTTGGATCCGAAGCGCTTATTGAGGCTCTTAGAGAAATAGATGTTGACGAATTGGCTGCGGAGCTTGAGCTTGGCATTTTAACTTTAAAAGATATAATCGATGCACTGATGAAGCCAGGACGTGATTTGCGAGATGAATTACCGAAACCACTTCTGAAGAAAGACTTATTGAAGTTGGAAGACCTTACGCCAGGAACAGAGCTCCAAGGTACAGTGCGGAACGTAGTTGATTTTGGAGCATTCGTGGATGTGGGCGTAAAAGAAGATGGACTGGTTCATATTTCTAAATTGAGCAATCGATTTGTGAAACATCCACTTGATGTTGTCTCTCTTGGTGATGTCGTGACTGTCTGGGTTGAAAAAGTAGATGTGCAAAAAGGTAGACTTTCACTAACGATGCTTCAAACATAAAATTAAAAGATAATTGGAGTTAACTCATTCCAATTACCTTTGGTCTTTAATTTGAAACACTGCTCAAGTTAGCAGTGTTTTTTTCTATAAAAAAACCAACATTGATTAAGTAATTTGACTTGATGACGGTCCTTTTCCATAAAAGCTTTCTTTATTTGACTTTGAAACCAGGTAGGCATTCAAAGACCCCCTAGTAAGTATTTGTTCTTTTCAATGTATGGTAAAATAGGTTGTCATGTTCTCAAAATAGTTTGGAGGATAGACGGATGACAAATGACCAACTACAAATGCTGACTGAAAGCATTTCTAATGAGCTGTTCAACAAAACTTTTAAGCACAATGCATATTTTAATCCTCGCCTGCGAACGACAGGTGGTCGCTATATGCTCTCTACACATGATATTGAAATTAATAGAAAGTATTATGAGGAACATGGATTGGAAGAATTAGAAGGTATTATTAAACATGAATTATGTCACTATCATCTTCATATAGAAGGTAAAGGTTATAAACATAGAGATAAAGATTTTCGATGGTTACTAAAGAGTGTAGGTGCGCCAAGGCACTGCAGCCCACTAACTGAAGTAGTAGAAGCGAAAGTAAGGGTTCTAAGAATATATGAATGCACCAATTGTAACTATATATTTGAACGAAAAAGACGAGTGAACACGGATCGATATGTTTGTGGGAAGTGCCGAGGACGGATAATAGAGAAGGTTTAAAAGCAGCTATTGCATTGAATTTGAAAAAAAGTGAAGAAAATGTCGAATATCTCTTGACAGTCTGGTAATAGGTAACTATAATCGGAAGAGTCAATTGTTCCGCAGTAGCTCAGTGGTAGAGCTATCGGCTGTTAACCGATCGGTCGTAGGTTCGAATCCTACCTGCGGAGTTATGGGGAAGTACTCAAGAGGCTGAAGAGGTGCCCCTGCTAAGGGCATAGGTCGCGTAAGTGGCGCGAGGGTTCAAATCCCTCCTTCTCCGCCATAGAAATTTTATACATAGGCCCCTTGGTCAAGCGGTTAAGACACCGCCCTTTCACGGCGGTAACACGGGTTCGAATCCCGTAGGGGTCACCAAGTTAACTTTATATTGTCGCGGGGTGGAGCAGTTCGGTAGCTCGTCGGGCTCATAACCCGAAGGTCGCAGGTTCAAATCCTGCCCCCGCAATTTTTATTTTTTA
>NZ_BCVC01000015.1 GCF_001591545.1 Lederbergia lenta NBRC 16444 | reverse complement strand
CTGACGAGATAAAGGAAACACGGTGAAGCCTGCAAGGCAAACCGATGTTGACTTATCGTAGGAAGAATTCTGAAGTTTGCTAGTCGTTGGGCCTCTGAAGCAAGACAATAAAAGGAATAACGGCTAATATCGCCACGTCGTGTGGCAACGCCGTTATGACTCTCATCGTGCGAGCCTAAGCTCCAGCGCCCATTTTTAGCGACGTTCGAACTGCGCCCACAGGATGTGGGTGTGGGTGCGTCGACGTTGCCACAGGACGCGGCGTTTTAGTCGAGTGAGCTTAATTCTGATTTATCGTAGGAAGAATTCTGAAGTTTGCTAGTCGTTGGGCCTCTGAAGCAAGACAATAAAAGGAATAACGGCTAATTTTGCCACTTAGGGTGCAGCCGTTATGACTCGCACCGTACTAGACCAAGCTTCAGTGCCCGTTATAGCGATGCATAAACATTGCACCTACACGTTCAAAATGTCGTTGTCACTCACTTTACAATGGCACCGGATTTTTGCTGAAAATAATTAAGGACTAGTTTCTTGTAAATCTTCATTTTTTCCGTTAAAGTAATATCAGAAGATTTGTAAAAAACTACATATCGATCTTGGAGGTTACTATATGGGACATATTAAATTTGATTATTCAAAGGCTTTGGCATTTTTTAATGAGCATGAAATTACATATTTGCAAGGAGCAGTAGAAACAGCACATAAACAGCTTCATGAACAAACTGGTGCAGGAAGCGATTATCTTGGCTGGATCGATTTACCAGTAGATTATGATCGTGAGGAATTTTCGCGTATCCAAACAGCTGCATCGAAAATTAAACAAGATAGCGATGTATTACTTGTTATTGGCATTGGCGGTTCTTATTTAGGTGCCCGTGCAGCACTTGAAATGCTGAATCATAGCTTTTATAATGCGGTTTCTAAAGAACAACGTAAGGCACCGCAAATTATTTTTGTTGGGAATAACATTAGTTCTACATACATGACTGACGTAATGGATCTACTTGATGGAAAAGACTTTTCTATTAATGTTATTTCCAAATCAGGCACGACAACGGAGCCAGCACTTGCTTTCCGTATTTTCCGTAAACTACTTGAAGAAAAGTATGGCAGTGAAGAAGCGAAAAAACGTATCTTTGCTACAACGGATCAAGAAAAAGGTGCACTTAAAACATTATCAAATGAAGAAGGTTATGAAACATTTGTTATTCCAGATGATGTAGGTGGACGCTATTCGGTTCTTACAGCGGTTGGTTTACTTCCAATTGCAGTAAGTGGAGTGGAAATCGAAGAAATGATGAAAGGTGCAGCAGACGCACGTGAGGAATTCAGCACTGCAGACCTTGAAAAAAATATAGCTTACCAATACGCGGCTATCCGTAATGTTTTATATAATAAAGGAAAAACAATTGAAATGCTCATTAACTATGAGCCTGGTTTACAATACTTCTCTGAGTGGTGGAAACAACTTTTCGGAGAAAGTGAAGGGAAAGACCAAAAAGGAATTTTCCCGGCATCAGCAAACTTTTCAACGGATCTTCATTCAATGGGACAGTATGTTCAAGAAGGTCGCCGTGATTTATTTGAAACTGTCATCAAAGTTCAAAAATCACGTCATGAGCTTATTATTGAAAGCGAAGCAGGAGATCTCGATGGTTTAAATTATTTAGAAGGAAAAACTGTTGAGTTCGTTAACGATAAAGCTTTTGAAGGAACATTGCTTGCTCATACAGATGGGGATGTACCGAACCTTGTTGTAGAAATTCCAGCAATGGATGCATACACATTCGGTTATCTTGTTTATTTCTTTGAAAAAGCATGTGCTTTAAGTGGCTATCTTCTTGGAGTGAATCCATTTGATCAACCGGGAGTAGAAGCATACAAAGTAAATATGTTCGCACTTCTTGGCAAACCTGGATTCGAAGAAAAGAAAGCGGAATTGGAAAAAAGACTGTAATATTCTTTATTTCTATTTAGACTTCGGTGATTCGAAAGCTCTGAAAAAATTTCATGTAAATTAAAAAGGTATTCCTTGCTCAATTGAATTGGGCGAGGAATACTTTTTTTGTCGTACAATCGATGTGCGGAGCGTATGTTTATGATGAATCCCAAATAATATTTGCCTATATGGCGAAGTCCTATTCAGCTGTTCAAAAATAGAATATGTCCAAGATAAGGAAAATGTACGTTTTTCTTATCTTGGACATATTAATCAAAATACAGAAAAACGGGGTATTTCATGGTTCAAAAGAAATCAATAAACATATGGTATAAAAATAGTAGACAGAAAATTAATCCAATAACTAGGATAAATACTCATGTCATGAAAGGAGTAATGAATGATGAAAGGAGTTATTCTTGCTGGTGGCACAGGGACACGTCTCCAGCCATTTACCACCATATTAAATAAACATCTATTGCCAGTAGGACCTTATCCGATGATCCATTGGCCAATACTCAGATTAAGGAATGCCGGTATAGACGAAATAATGATTATTACAAATAAAGATGATCTTAGTTCCTTTATTAAATTATTAGGACATGGAGAGGAACTAAATGTCAAGCTTCATTATAAAGTGCAGAAAAATAAAGGTGGCGGCATTGCGGATGCTCTTGTGAGCGCCAAAAGTTTTATTGGTACAGGAAAGTTTGTCGTTTTATTAGGAGATAATATTTTCGAAGATTCATTATTACCATATATCGAAGATTTCAAAGAACAGAAAATTGGTGCTAGAATCTTGCTCAAAGAGGTGAAGGACCCTACCCGCTATGGGGTTCCTGATATGGATACAATCAATAATAGGGTTGTTTCCATTATTGAAAAGCCTCATAATCCTCCTTCTACCTATTGTGTTACTGGTATTTACATGTATGATCACCAAGTATTTACAATGATTGAAACTATTCATCCATCAAGCCGAAATGAACTAGAAATTACAGATGTTAACAATTTATATATAAAGAATAATCAACTACAGTATAACATTTTAGCTGGCTGGTGGATTGATGCAGGCACCCATGATTCATTATATAAAGCTTTCCAATATATAAACGAAAAAGCGAATGGAGAGGAAATCAATTGAAAAAACACCTGCTTGTAACTGGTGGTGCAGGTTTTATCGGCTCCAATTTTATTTCATATATGTTAAGTAACACAAATTACTATATTACTAATTTAGATTCTCTTACCTATGCAGGGAATCTTAAGAATATCGAGGCATTCCGCGAATCGAAAAAATATCGGTTTATTCAATGCGATATTAGTAGAGTGAACGAACTTCAATCCGTATTTGATCAAAAATATGAAGCAATTATAAACTTTGCTGCGGAATCACATGTGGACCGTAGCATTATGAATGCAGTTCCATTTATATATTCGAATATTTTAGGGGCGTTCAATCTTCTACAGGCTGTTTTATCAGGAAAGGCATCTAGGATGATCCAAATTTCAACAGACGAAGTCTATGGATCTTTACAGCCAACTGAATATCCATTTACAGAAAAAACTTCTTTATCTCCTAATAATCCCTATTCTGCTAGTAAGGCTAGTGCAGATTTGCTTGTAAGATCTTTTTATCAAACACATCAACTTCCATTAATAATAACAAGATGCAGTAACAATTATGGACCACGCCAACATACGGAAAAGTTAATTCCACAAACGATTATTCATACATTAAAAAACAAAGAAATTCCTGTATATGGTGATGGGTCGAATATAAGAGATTGGATATATGTGGAAGACCATTGTCGCGCTATCCATATGGTGCTTCAAAAAGGAAGGGCAGGAGAAGTTTATAATATCGGTGGGACAGAGGAAAAAACAAATCTAGAAGTTGTGGAAACAATCTTAACTCAATTAGGGGCGGATAAGAAACTAGTTAAAATGGTGAAAGACAGAAAAGGTCATGACCTACGATACGCGATGGATTCATCAAAAATAACAAAGGAACTTGGATGGAAACCTAGTATATCTTTTTCCGAAGGTATTCAGAAAACAATAGATTGGTATGGGGATAAGAATTAGGAAAGGAGATAATCATTTGAAGATATTGATAACTGGGGCTAATGGACAATTAGGAAAAGAGTTGGATAGACAATTGAAAAGATCACATACAGTTTTTGCTCTTTATCGAGTAGATTTAGATATTACGAAGAGAGAAGAAGTTGAAAAAGTAATCAACAAGATAAAGCCCCAAGTGATTATCCATGCTGCTGCATATACTGCCGTCGATCAATGTGAAATTGACCGAAAAAGAACCTTTGAAGTGAATTGCCTAGGTACAGGAAATGTTGTAGTTGCAGCTAGGGAAATTGGCGCCCGGATCATTTATATTAGTTCGGACTATGTCTTTGATGGTAAAAAACAAAGTCCTTATACAGAGGAAGATGCACCTAATCCACAATCTATTTATGGAATGAGTAAATGGCTGGGTGAAGAGTTAGTGTTAGGACATAATGACGGAACGGTTATCCGAACATCCTGGCTGTACGGGCATGATGGAAAAAATTTTGTGAAAACAATGTTAAGACTTGGGAAGCTAAATAAAGAAATTAAGGTAGTCAATGATCAGGTCGGTTCCCCTACTTTTGTTAAGGATCTTTCAGAAACGATTGGTTTATTACTGAATAAAAAAGGTGGAATTTATCATGTGACCAATTCAGGCTACTGTACATGGTATGAATTTGCAAAGGCTATTTTCAAAGAAGCTGGGCTTGATTCCAATTTGGTTGTCCCTACATCATCTAAGGAATATAGGGCGCTAGCAAACAGACCTAGCTACTCTGTTCTTGGGCATCACGCTTTGAAAAGGGAAAACGTTCAGTTGCCCCGAGATTGGAATGAAGCATTGAAGGATTATATTCGAAAGGAGAGCGTTCAATGATTGAAGGAGTGAAGGTGAAAAAAATTGTAAAACATTGTGATGATCGAGGTTTTTTCGCTGAGCTAATTCGTGATGATGAACAAGAGTTATTATCGAGATTTGGTCAGGCTTCATGGTCTACGAGTTATCCAGGAGTTATTAAAGCTTTCCACTACCATGAAAAGCAAGATGATCTATGGTTTTTTCCATTTGGTAATGCTCAAGTAGTGCTTTATGATTTAAGAGAAGATGCTCTTACTAAGGGCCAAACAGATGTTTATTACATGGGAGAAGAAAATCCAATCATGTTACTCATTCCAAAGGGAGTAGCTCATGGTTATCGAGTTTTGGGACAAAAGCCTGCGACAATTATTTATTTTACAACTGAATCATATAAAGCTCATGAACCTGATGAAAAACGTATACCGTGGAATGATTCAAAGATAAACTTTGATTGGAAAACAAAGAATCGTTAATAGATAAGCAGTCGTGTTAAACTTTTTGCTAGGAAACATGCACATTATTTAAAACCGAGTTAGAACTCCATACAATAAGAGTAAAACAACATATTATACAGTATTAAGTCAAAAGCTATATAGGAAGGAGACGAAGGGAGTGAAGGAAGGACATAAGTGGTTTTCTAAGTATAAGCTTATTGCGCATGCTATGGGTGGTATAAATAGTAAAAGTTATACTAATAGCTTAGAAGCTTTTCAGCAAAATTATCAGGCGGGACACCGGGTATTCGAAGTAGATTTTACTTTAACAAAAGATAGAAAATTGGTCGCTAGACATGATTGGAGAAATTATCTAAATGACTGGCCACAATACAAGGGATTGCCGCTTAGTTTAAGTGAATTCAAAAGCCTAAAGATATGCAAAATGTATACACCAATTGATATTTCAACGATTGCACATGTAATGGATAAACATAGAGATATATATTTAGTTACTGATACTAAAGATACGAATAAAAAAGAGGTAGAGGAGCAATTCCAATTACTAGTGTATGAAATCAAGCGAGTCAATCCAGATATATTAAATCGTGTAGTGCCCCAAATATATAATGAACAGATGTTGGAATGGATTAGAAGGATTTATCATTTTGAATCAGTAATATATACTCTGTATCAGTCCACATCGAATAACGACAGAATCATAGACTTTACGCGTAAAAGTGGTATTGAGGTAGTTGCCATGTTTGATGTTCGCTGTTCTAAAGATTTTGTTGGAAAATTGGCTTCAAATGGAGTGTACAGTTACATTCACACGATTAATTCTCTTACGAGGATGAAGGAATTGAATAAGTTAGGTGTTTATGGCTTTTATACAGATTTTGTTATACCAAGAGACTTTAACAATCAAACAGAAATAGAAATGCTGAATAAAAATGAATAGTATATCTCTAAATTCCATTCAGATTCCTAGGAAATTGAAAATTGTGCGAAATGTGCAAGAGTTAAGTTCGCAGCTTAAAGATATTTTACAATCCTTGGGTTATTGGTCCAAATCGATTTTATGGGTGACTGGAGTTTACAATAGTAAAAAATATTTGGAATCAATCGTAAAAGAACTGACTATACCAAAACCTGATATATATGTTGTGGGTAACAACGACTTTTCAGCAGTTTCTAACTTAAACTCCGTATTAACTAAAAATAATAAAAAATGTATTGTTTCGGTAGGTTCAGGCAAGGTGATTGATATAAGCAAATATTGTGCAAATCAGTTAAATATAGAAGTGATCTCCATTCCTACTACTCTATCAAATGATGGCATATCTTCACCGGTGTCAGTGTTAATGGATCATACAAATAAGAAGCATAGTCTTCCATCTAGAATACCAAATGCAGTATTAATTGATTTGACTTGTGTCTTAAAATCCCCAACTAGACTTTTACGAGCTGGAATAGGAGACCTAATTTCTAATATTACCGCAGTTAAAGATTGGCAAATAGCCGAAAGGGATATCAAAGAAGATATTAATGATTTTTCTTTATTAACTAGCATTACGGCGGCTAATTATATCCTCCACTTATATGAGTTGGAAATCCATAATGAGAAATTTATTGAGGCTTTGGCACGTGGGTTAATTTTGAGTGGAATCTCCATGGAAATGAGCGGAGATTCCCGGCCAGCAAGTGGTTCAGAGCATAAATTCAGTCATGCTATAGACAATTTGTTTCCAAACCGTGCCTTACACGGTGAACAAGTGGCAGTAGGGACGATTCTCTCTTCCTATCTACAAGAAGGTGATTGGAGAAAAGTTAAATCCTTTTTTACGAGATTTGGAGTACCGGTACGTGCGGAAGAGATCGGCTTAAAGGATGGGGAAATAATATCGGCTTTACTTCACGCAACTCATGTAAGAAAAAGATATACAATTTTAGAAAAGGTGAACCTAGATGAAAAAATGGCAAGGGATGTGTTGAAAAGAACGGGAATTATATAGAATGGAGGCTACCAAAGATGAAGGTGGGAATATTAGCTGCAGGAATTGGATCAAGATTACAACCATACACCAATGACAAACCAAAAGCCCTTCTGGAAATTAATAAAACTACAATGATAGGTAATTTAATAAAACAACTAAAAGATAATAATTTAAAAGATTTCGTTATAATTGTGGGGCATGAAGATAAGAAACTAATAAATTATTTAAGGAACACTTTTCCAAAGGATCATTTCAAATTTATTTATAATAGTAATTACTATAATATGAATAATATTTATTCATTTTATTTACTTAAACCGTATGTACTGAATGAAGATTTAATATTAGCCAATTCAGATTTAATTTGTGAAGATGCGATCGTGGAACTATTAGCTAAATCCCCGTTAAATACAGTCATGGTCGATAATAAGAAGAAGTTAAATGAAGAATCAATGAAAATTCTAATTAATGATAAAGGCCATATTTCGCAAATGGGCAAGGAACTTATTCCTAGTGCAAGTTATGGTGAGTATATCGGTTTATTAAAATTATCACATGATAGGGTTTCACAAATCATGGAAACGGTAGGTGATTTTATCCATAAAGGCGAAGTAAATGTATGGTATGAAAATGCGATAAACAAAGATTTACGAATCCTAGAGCTTCTGCCAATTTCGACGTCTGGTCATCAATGGTTTGAAATTGATACCCATGAGGATTACTCAAGTGCAAAAGAAATATTTGGGCTATAGTTGTGTGGATCATAATTAATAGTGGATGGATGTGATGTTGTGATATGCAAAATCCAATAAATTTTTTAACTGTCCCTGGACTTTATGGAAAGGTAGTCAATAGTTTTATAGAACCCATTCAAACACATTTAGGTAAAAGTAAGATCTCAAAAGAATCTATCCCAAACTCAATCAACCTACATTTCTTTCTTGAAGAGCACTACCGAAAACAATCGAAATCAGAAATAGGGACGAGTGTCTTTATGTCCCACGGCTTGGCTGATAAGGGGTGGTGGGATATAAATTCGATTAACACATATGATTATGTTTGTGTCCCAGGTCCGTTATGGATGAGGAAAATGATACAAGAAGGAATACCCGAAAAGAAAATTTTAATGGTAGGCTATCCAAAGCTTGATCCATTATACTTTATTAAAAAAGAAGAAAAACAAGTTAAAAAAGTCCTTTGGGCTCCAACCCATAATAATTCAATTTCGAGTTACCCGCAATTTAATGATTATCTAAATCAGTTTCCTGTAGACTTTGTGATTGAATCTTCTCTACATCCTCAAAACAAACAAAATAATAAACCTACTTTTACAGAGCTAGCTCATGCAGATATTGTTATTGCAGACTCCGGGAGTCTACTCTATGAAGCATGGGCACTAAATATACCTGTTATTTTTCCGGATTGGTTAGTCAAAGAAAAACTATTAAGACATTATCCTACAACATTAGAAGCTAAAATATATAGGGAAAACATTGGTTATCATGCAACTAGTTTTGAGCATTTAATTGAATTAATTTATTGCGCATTGCAACACGGTGTAGATCAATCAGCAAAAAAGTTAATCGATGAAATACTGCCTCCATCTTTTAGGGGGAATTCTGGGAAAATCACGGCCGAGAAGTTACTGACATTACAAATGAAAAGTAAATAGAAATAGTCAGACATTGAACTATATGAGGTGATGTCAAAAATATATAATTGGAGTGTCTAAAATGTCCTTTAATCCTAAAGTTACGGTTATTATGACTAGTTATAATAAACCGGAATTAATCGGAATTGCAATAAAAAGTGTACTTGATCAATCATTAAAAGACTTTGAATTACTTATTATGGATGATAATTCAAATATGGAAACAATCAATATTATCAAAGAGTTTTTGAACGATCCAAGGGTTACACTTTATAAATCAGATATTAAAGATGAAGATAGGTACAAAAAAACACGATATGCAACACTAATAAACCAAGCACTTGAATTGGCAAAAGGGGAATATATTAGTTATATCACCGATGACAATATGTATAAAAAGAATCGTCTGGATCTGATGAGTTATCTATTGAATACGAACAAAGAGGTTAATATCGTTTACTCGGCACAGAAACTCATTCATTTAAATGAAAATTATCAACCGATATCTTCTGTTACTCGTAAGACAGAAGGAGTGTTAAACAAAGCTGCTGAAGTTGTAGATCATTGCAGTGTCATGCATAGAAAAAGCATTTTGGATGATATAAAGAAAAAATACGGAAATTATTGGGATGATGACAAAAAATATTGGGGTTATGCTGATGCAATTTTTTGGAATCGATTAAATGAAAAACATTTATTCTACCCAACTTTAATGGTACTCGACTACAATTATCGAACGCCTCGTTCATATAAAGTCATGCACTTTGGTCTTCCAAGTTTTGAAGGAGGGGAGTGCTTTATCCCAAATGGAACGATTGTAAAAGATAACTCTACAAATATATATTATTTTGACGATGGTAAACGAAGATTAATTAAAGATCCTAAAATATTCAACCTACTACAATTCACTTCCTCAGATATTATTCAAGTCCCTGATCCAATTTTATTTAAATATACACTAGGGAAGGAAATAACGAATAGCAACTTAAAGAAAAGCATTCCGAATGATATTTTAATTAAATCAGATGATAACGACCAAATTTACTATATTCAAAAGGGGAAAAAAAGGCCAATTCAGGGTGCTTTACACTTCTATGGTTTTAAAATGAATAAGGTGATTACTTTACCTAAACAGATTGTGCGATCGATTTCCAACGGCCCTGCGTTAATAGGGGTAGTAAAAAAAGGAGAAATTTTACCAAACCGATTAATTATAAAAATAGAACATCAATACTATTTGGTACTAGATAACTGCCTGCATTTAATTGGAAGTTTAGATATCTTTGAGAAACTTAAACTGAATAGAGAAGATTCCCTCATTGGCTCAAAAGAATGGCTTCAATGGTTTAATATTGGTCCGAATATTGTATATGAATGGTAACGGAACAGGATTAAAGAATGTAATCCGGAAGGTGAGATGATGAATCTAACTAGCATTATTTTATTAACGATGAACGAATATGCACGGACAAAGGAATGTATCGAGAGTATTAAAAAATATACAAATGAACAATATGAATTAATTGTAATAGATAACGGTTCGAAGGATGACACCATTACTAAATTGCAAAAGGACCCTAATATTCAATTAGTTTGTAATGAAAAGAATACCGGTTTTGCGGGAGGTTGTAACCAAGGGATAAAATTGGCAAAGGGAAATGAAATCCTGTTAATAAATAACGATACAATCGTATCTCTTAATTGGCTCACAAATCTTCGCAAGGTATTATATAGCAGCCCAGATATTGGAATTGTCGGTCCCATGACAAACATGGCCTTGCCTGATCAGACGATGGAAGTGGAGTATTCCAATGTAGCTGAATTCCATGCATTTGCGAAGAACTTTAATAAGAGTAACTCAGCGAAATGGAAGAAAACTGTGATTTTAAGTGGTGTCTGTATGTTAATGAAGAAAGAACTAATTGAAAAAATTGGGTTGTTTGATGATAAGTTTTTAGTGGGAAATTATGAAGATGTAGATTTATCATATAGGGCAAACCAAGCGGGGTATTCCTTATTGATTGCTGGGGATACCTTTATTCATCATTATGGGCATTCTAGTTTTACTAAAAACAATTTAGATATATCGTCCATATCAAACGAAAATCGCAAATACTTCATTAGAAAATGGGGGGTGAACCCTGAAAA
This sequence comes from Lederbergia lenta NBRC 16444, assembly GCF_001591545.1. GTDB lineage: Bacteria > Bacillota > Bacilli > Bacillales > Bacillaceae_C > Lederbergia > Lederbergia lenta. The sequence goes on along the minus strand of NZ_BCVC01000015.1, from coordinate 22,309 downwards.
ATTAATTTATGGAATGGATCGAGAATTAATCATGAATGGTGTTAATAACGGAAAAAGAAGCAAATTAATATTATTTTCCCATGTCTGTACAAAAGATTATATTACCGGTTCAGAAAAATACTTGCTTCTATTTACGTCTGAATTACAAAAGTATTTCGATTGTCATTTAGTTGTACCTAATGAAGGCGTTCTTTCAGAGGAAATGAAGAAGAGGGGGATCCCTGTAACTGTTCAGTTCTATCCATGCCTGTGGTCGATGTGGCAACCACATGGAAAGCTAATGGAAGAATATAAGCGGTTAGAACAATATATATCACCGATCGCGAAATTAATTGAAAGGTTAAATCCGGAGTTTGTTATGTCAAGCAGTATCGTTAATGTCATTCCTGCAATAGCTGCCAAGAAGGCCGGTAAGAAAACAGCTTGGCTCATTCATGAAGTACTAACAAAAAATAATTTTACAAAACAATCGCTGACGATTATTAATAATCATACAGATTTATTAATAGGCGTATCTAATGCTGTTTTGGAGCCATTCAAAGAACTAGTGTCGCTAAACAAATATGTCATGTATCCTTCTTTGGACGAGGACATCAATAACATAATGAATATGCAGGAAAGTAGACGAGAATTAGGTTTAGGGGCGGTAAATAAACAGATAGTCGGGTATGTTTCTGCGGACATCATTGCACATAAGGGGCTAGAACAGTTTATTAAATCTGCTTTACTTATATGTGCAAATACTAATCAGGTAGATTTTTTGATTGTTGGTCATAAAACAGATATCAAATATTTTAATCAATGTGTTAGTTTAATCAATCAATCTAACTATAAGCACAGGTTTCATTTTATTTCCTTTGTCAAAGATATTAATAAAGTATATCAAGGATTAGATATTCTAGTTGTGCCTAGCTTAGTTGACGAAGGTTTTGGTCAAACCGCATTAGAAGGTTTAGCACATGGAAAAGCTGTCGTTGCTTTCCGGTCAGGTGGTCTAGGAGAGATACTTAGTTTAACAAACAATGAGGATCTTCTTGCTGGTAAAGGGGACATTTATCAATTAAGCAATAAAGTAATGTGGTTATTGAATAATGATAATTTGCGTAAGCAAAGAGGTGAAAAAAACAAAGTAAATGCTTTTCAAGTTTTTGGAATTCATAGTTATAGACAACGTATGGATCAAATTGTGAGGGCATTGGATGATTCGGAAAATCATAGGACTAGGATATATCCTTCTAATTTGATATTTCCAGAAGGAACACTATTGAAGGGATCTGGACCAACTATATATTTGATCGAAAATAATTTAAAAAGACCGATAGTTAGTCAGGAGTCTTTCGAATATTTTCGTTTTCAGTGGAATAAAGTAATAGTTGTAGCAGATAAGGAACTAGATCAGTACCTAAATGGAAAGGTGGTTGATCATAAACGTTTGTTTCCACTTCATGCACCAAAAACTATATATGTTAAAGGTAGTAAGGCGGCAGTTTATTTAGTTAAGTCAGGTATTTGTTATGCATTTAGTTCCAAATCGATATTTTCAAGGTTGAAAATAGATTTAAAGCAAATTATTAACATACATGATCAGCAGATTACAGACATGGTTAAAGGGTTACCAATAGCTAGTAATCCCTTTGAAGAACATGAATTAGTCGCAGGTAAATTGTACGTTAGAAATAATGGTGAAGTTTACTTTGCTGATCAAACGTTATTAAGAAAAGTACCGTCTAATCAGGAGTTAAAACATCTTAAATTGGATGATTTACAAACCGTTCCAATTTCCGATACCGAATTTTACACTCTGCTGAAAGGTAGACCACTGTATGTATAAAAGATGGATGTACTAATATCCATCTTTTTCAGGATAAATGAATGAGAGTAATTACTTGGTAAAGGTGGTTAAATGATGCACAGATTTTGGGACGATATAATCCAACCGATTTTCATAGAAGAAGGTGTAACTTCAATCGTTGAGGTAGGAAGTGAATCTGGAATAAATACGGTGAAACTATTAAATTATTGTAGGAAGAGAAAAGGGAAGTTAATTTCAATTGACCCCGAACCTTCATTTGATGTGGAAAAAGTAGAAAAGGAATATAGCAACTTTACTGCGATAAGAGATTACAGTCATAAAGTATTAGAACGGTTGAAAGGATATGATGCATTTTTGCTTGATGGGGACCATAATTGGTATACTGTCTTCCATGAACTTAAAGTCATTGAGAAAAATGTTTCTGACCATAAACAATTTCCAATTGTTTTCTTACATGATATTGATTGGCCATATGCAAGAAGAGATATGTATTATTTTCCGGATTCGATACCAGCGGAATATAAAAAAACAAGCGAAAAAAAGGGGATATTACCCGGTTTTTCAGAATTGATTGAGCCAGAGCATGAATTAGAAAGGAAAGCTTGGAACAAGACCGTTTTCAATGCCACTTTTGAAGGCGGAGAAAAAAATGGTGTGCTAACAGCGATAGAGGACTTTATGAGTGAAACGTATATACCTTTAAGCTTTTGTAAAGTAAAACCAAATAATGGTTTAGGGATTTTATTTTATAAAAATATTAAATTGGAGCAATTTATCAAAGAACTTGTAGCCGAGACTGCTTTGTTTTACAGTGAATAGTGGAAGAAGTTGGCTTTCCATTCGCCAACCTCTCTTTTTTTGTGGAAAAAGAACGGATCTACGTCAAATTTTTATCTAATATAGATAGAAGGGGCCATATGAATCGTTTCACTTTGTCTCACACCAATTTGATTATGTGAACTGAGGGTCGAGAGTAAGTACGCATGATCACTTTGTTAGCTATACTTACTTAAAGCTAGTATTCAAAGAGGAATATAATGGCGTTGTCTATTAAAAGGTCTTTCTAATATAACTAGGTCTCGCAAATGTTCATTATCTTTTATATTCCATTTATCAAAAAAACTTTTTTTGCTTTCATCTATTATTTCTTTATGAACTTTTTTATTCCTTTTAAAACTACTACTTCCATAATGATGTATAAACACATCATTTGCTACTATCAGTTTTTTTTCGATTATTTTAGTTCTTATACAGAAGTCTGCATCTTCATAATAGCCAGGATAGAACCTTTCATCAAAACCACCAATCGTATCTATCAAAGTTCTCTTAAATATCATGCAAAGTCCACTTAAAAAATCTACTTCCTCACCTTGCTTTTCGTATTCTAATGCTCTTTCATTTGCAAATAGATGCATTTGTGGCATTGTTTTATAGGAAACAGGTGAAATTAATTGCTCTGGAATAACAAAATTTGATCTTGGGCCAACTATTCCGATTGAATCATCTTTATTTAGCTGCCATAATAAACGCGCCAACCATCCATTCGTTACTATCGTATCATTATTAAGAAGGACGATATTTTCCCCATTCGCGATGGATAAGCCCTGATTACACCCTCCGGAAAATCCCCTGTTTTGTTCATTCTCTATTATAATGGCTTTTCCCAAAGATTTTAAAAAATGAAGAGTGCCATCAGTTGATCCATTATCTACTATTATTAATTCATAGTTTTCGGGTGTATTTTGATAGATACTAAATATACAATCTCTAGTAAAACGAAGATTGTTTCTAGTGAGTATAATAATCGATGTTAATGGCGTATGGTCAAATTGGTCATTATTATCCATAATATGTCTCCCTTCTCGACAGGGATATAGATTAAAAGTCTATTTGAAACTTGTTAAAATACCAATCATCATCAAATTTTCTTGTTTGAAAATAATTTTCTCTTTGTTCCATTACATTAGATTGTTGCAAAAGTGACTTATATAGTGTATTTCTTCTTTTGTTAACCATGTTCAAACATTTTTGAATACGAACATCATTAAAATGGGAGAAAGCCATTCTTAGTAAATTATAGTTAACATCATCCAAGCGGATTTTATATGGATGGGTCTTTCTGAAAACATGTAAAACTGTTACATTTGGTTGAACATGACATTTAAAGCCAAAAAGCCATAATTTAATCGAAAGTTCTATATCTTCATAACCCCAAGTTCGAAAACCTGTCTCGAAGCCATTGATGCTCCAGAACACATTATTAGATATAGCGAAGCAACCACCAGGAATCACAGCTGTTTCAAATAAGGTACTTTGTTTGCTATTCCACTTTGTTTCTAGGCTTGGGATTAATGTTTGGCCAAATCCAATGCTGGCTGGGTTTTCCATTGATGCAATCCCCGGAGTAACTGTATCTGTTTCACCTTTAAGAATTGGCTCTAGTAAACGGTCTATCCACCAGTCCTCAAACTGCAAATGAGCGTCACAAAAAATGAAATGCTCCCCTAAAGCATTTTTGGCACCTAAGTTTCTTGCGTTGGCTGCTCCAACTCCTTTTGTATGGAAGAGTTTTATATGATCTTTATTGTCATACATTTCAATGAAATCGCAACATTTATCTACGGAGCCATCATCTATGACAATAACTTCAAATGAAAAACGTGTTTTTGTGGAAAATAACGAATCAAGTGTTGTTTTAACATTTTCCCCCTCGTTTTTAGCGGGGAAAATAATAGAAACAAATGGATTTGTATTCATATTTATCCTCCAATAATAAGATATCTAATAATGTATGATAATGGAAAAGGGTTGTGAGGAAAAGTTTCGTTGCATAGGACAAATATCAAGTATATAGGAACTTTGTGAGGGAAGCTCTTAAAATGAGCAATAGTCCACCGACACTAGTCCATTCCGAATTACTTTCGTTACATATAATTAAGTATGTCAAAAGAAGAAAGGATTAATAGACTAATTGGTCTAAGTCATCGATTGCTTTTGATAAAAAAACTTAAGGAGTGTAATGAAAAAATGAAGCAAAACACAAACTGTGGCTCAGGCAGTCACAAAGAATGTCCACCGCAGAAGGCTTGCGATCAAGTTAAATCCAATACACTGTTCAGTGAAGCAGAGCAGTTTGCAACACCAGGAGCATTAGAAGAAACAGTCGTTTTAGGGGATGTTTTAATCCAGTCGCTAACAGAAGCCCATATTCATCTCCCATCCTACGCTACTGATATTAAACACATTAGAAAAAATGTAAGTTTAACTCAGTGTAAAGCTCTTCCTGTTGCTGGAAATCCAAACTTTGTTAAGCTGTTTGTCGAAGGATACGTGCATAAAAACATTCAATATGCTGAAGATTGTAATGGCTATCTAAGGGATTATAGTGTCAATGTTCCTTTTAAAGTCTATCAGCAAGTCGAGCTCGCTAATCCTCTTGTGTTTCCATTCGGTGAATTTAGCGTCAAAAATAATGTGCTAGAAAGAAGAGAACTGGCAAGTGATGGACACGGTGCTGATCGATGCAATTTTGGCTCTTTAACATTCGAAATTAATAATGAACCAGTTCACTGCAAATTACTTGCATCAGCAGTAAATCAATGGGATATCACTAATAATTTCGATAACTGGGGCCGTTTCAACGAAATCACTGAAAAAATGGAAGTAATTCTTGTAATTAAGTTGAGTCAAAAACAACAAGATCCTACTCCAGTTGTTCCAACGATTCCACCTACTGGCGCGATGGGCTTTGGTGCGTCATCGACTGGTAACTATTCACAAACCACCATCTATGACAGATTTAAAGGGATTATTGGTCAATAATAAGTAAGAGCGCCTTTTTAGGGTGCTCTTATTTTTCGGATATGTTATTTACTGTTGTTCATCAATAGATATTGGATAACTTGGCTTCCGCGCTATTCAAATTACCTGAAGGTAATCACTGTCTCCATGAACCATTTGAAGGAAGCTTGCTTTCTGAAAATTTGTATGGAGACAGTATAAATAGGCCGAAATTTAATATCAACATTCTCTAAAAAAGTGAGAATGCAGATCTACATATTGTGGTTGTAATAAATCAATAGATAGAAGAGCATTACCAAGAATATTTAGCTTTTGATCTTCTGTTTTTTGTGACACATCATGGAGCCAAACATAATGTATGTTGCGCAAATCAGATTCAATTCGCTCAGCGAACATTTCATTGCTTTCCCGTATTATGTGCGCTTTCTGGTCGACGTGAGAAAGAAATGTGAACTCGCTTTGACTTTTATTTGCGTAGTTAGGTGGATGAAGCCAGTTAATATTAATTACCTTTTCCCACGGTACAGATATCTTCCATGTATGAAGGGTGTTGATTGAATCCTGACATAGTGAGTATTCAATATTAGCCAATAGTTTCCCTTTTAAAAACCCAGTACTGGAACATAAGGGGAAATAGGATTCCATAGAATGCATAACCCAGTCAATATTTCTTATATTAGCTAAAGGTTCTATCAAATCAACAACTTCGCAAATATCGATATCAACGTCTACAGTAGCAAGTAATACAGGAGCCTTTATCATTGGGAATTGGACCAATGATAACTTATCTTCACTATCATTTTTTTTGATATCCAGATTTCTAATAGAATATTCAATAGGTAGTAGCCCTTCTTGATCAGTAGAAGATTCTTCCGACAAGGGAGGAGTTTTTTTCTGTTTAATAGCATTTTCTTCTTCTAATAAAGTTTCGTTTGATACAACGGAAACTTTATTTGATTCGTCTTGAAAGGATGAGGATTCTTCGGTGAAATAAGAATCTGTATCCTGAAATGAAGAGGATTCTTCAGTAGTATGATAATCTTCATTCTGATCTGTATCAGATTCCCCTTGTAAAGAAAAAACTTCCTTTTGTTTGGGTTTGTTATCTTCATTTAATCTTCCAAATTCAGCTGAGGCAGTGGAAGTTTCCTCGTGGACATCAGAAGGGTTTTCTAATAATGATGAAAAGTGATTAGTTAGCGAAACAATTCTTTCCTTTTTTTGAGAACCCTCTTCTATAGAGGGTTCTATCTGAATTAGTTCTTTCTCATCTCTATCATCATCAGAAGGGATGGATGGGTTCTCTATTTCAATGATTTGTTCTTCCTCGATATTATAATTAATGTTTTGTACAAATTGATCAGCCTCTATCTTTTTTGTTGGGAAAATTAAGGGAGCTGAGGTATTTTGTTTGTCTAGATCGTCTGATGTTAATAAACGTTCTTTAGAAACCATTTGTTTCTTATCAAGTTTATATCGATCTTCCCAATTAACTGATTCATCAAATTCGAATGAAGAAGGATGTTCGTCATTGAGATTTTGAGGATCATCTGGAAAAGTATCTATATTTTTATGAAATGAAAAAAGCTCATGATTATTTGATTTTTTCCTTTTTTTCATAATTACTCAGAAAGTTATGCTTGATAGCACCCTCTCCAATCTCCTCCTTACTTTCATGGAATTCTTATTTGGATAATTTCTAGGAGCCCATGCTAGCTGAATTATTCGCAATGGTCATTACATTCAACTTGGCATTCATCATTCGTAGCTGAAGAAATGCGAACTTGCTGATTTTGAAGAACTTTTAGCGAAAGATCAAGTACCATTTTCTCCTCAAGTTTTGTAAAATAACCTTCTCCTAAAGGGGCGCAATTTGGCAAAGGACTTCGATCTATTGCTTCATCCCACTCTATAATTTTACTTGAAATTAATTCACAGAACGGAAGCTCATTATAATGCTGGGTACTTTCTTGGTGAAACTGAGAGAGATCATTTGATTGAAATTCATCTTTTTCCGGAAATCCGGAAGGTAATGGCTTTGAAACAAAGAAGTCAAACTCATTGCGTTTATTCATTTCAGGCATCACTGGTCTTGTTAAGAAGTGTTTGATTTCCGTGACACAATGAAAAGGTACATCAACAGTGAGTGAATGTAAGTCAGAAGCAACAGTATTTTGTGAACTTTTATCAATCTCTTTACTTGGACTTGCGTATTGAATATTTTTGCGTATAAATCCTTTTACAAATAATTTGTTTGTCGGCAAAAGTAATCTACATTGTATTAATTTAACGTGTTTTTTAATATCTTTTATTTCCAATACTGGTTCTGGAAATTTTATTAATGCATCTACATTCGTTTGCAGTGTTAACTCTGCCAAAACTACAGGGACCTTTGTAATAATTTTACCAATACTTACATTAGGGTGAATGGGGTGACTTTCACATTCGCATTGATTTATTGATGTATTGCAATCTAATTCTTTTTTGTTTGCATCAGACATTTTGTTTCCTCCTCAAAGCAATGTATTGCATCCTATGCAAGTTGTAAGTCTATGTTTAGGCAACTGCCTATACTTTTGATTGATTAACTATTTGATGGATAAAATCCTTTGATTACCTTTGATGTTTTATTACATATATTATTCTTACTGGCGTAATTTAATAAATTCTGATTATATAAGGTGATTAAAAATAAAAGGTACTGGCACAAGGATGCCCAGGATGCATAGGATTCAAAAGGAGGAGTGAGGAAAATATGGATAGACATAACTTTCTTGCCATTGATATTGGAAACAGTTGGTATAAGGCTATGGTTTCTGACCAATGGACAGATGGTGAGTACCAAATCCCTAACGCCATTGCTTTATATGATGAAGAATTTTTTGAGAAACCGTATGAGGAAGATGATGTAGAGTTTGAAGAAAACCTTATTGTTGAAGTGAAAAGCCAGGCAATATTTGACAAAAGAGAAATATATTATATAGGGAAATCAGCAGCAAGGCAGAGGAATGTAAGTTTAACTGCTAAGAATAATCAAAAGGTAGATGAAGATCGAACATATATTTTACTGTTTGGTCTTGCGGCCTATCACGCGGCGCAATTAAGTGAAGAAGATGAAGTACATTATTCGATTGATCAATTAGCTGTATCACTTCCTACTACACAATATAAAGAGAAAAAAGACAATTTTAGGCAACGTTTGATTGGCACTCATACAGTTATTTTTCATAAGGTTCCAGGAATTCCGGAACCTAAGGAATTGGTTGTTAAACTGCATGTGCAAGATGTAATTATTGGCGCCGAGGGAGCATGCGCTTATCTTGGGATGACGAGAGATCAGGATACATTATACATTAAAGATGAATTGCTTGTTAATGAATCAAGTAAAGGAGTGATTATCGGTGATCTTGGAGGAGACTCCGTAGATTTTGTTGGAATTAAAAATAATAAGCCTATAGCTTCTATTGAGGGGGAAACATTCGGGATCAATCCATTTCTGGATAATATTATTCAGAAAGTTAGTAAAAGCGAAATGTATAAATTCGATTCTCGAGCTGAGTTGGAGGAAAAATTAGCACTTGGTCAATCTGAATGGTATGTCGAACCTTTTGCTGGTGTAAAAAAGGATATAAGTAAATATATTATCCCTCAATTAAAGTCTATGGCCATAAAATATCTTGAGCACTTTGATCGTATTCGTAGTAGCTCGCCTGAGATTAAGGGTGCTACGAGGTATATAGCAGTAGGTGGGGCGGCAAAATTGGCACAAAGAGAAATTCAAGAAGCTGCGGTCAGTTGGTCTGAAAGAGGACGTCCAATTGATTTAATGTTTCCAGATGAGATGGAAAAGTTGAATGTTCTTGGATTGATGATTCTTGCAAAGATGAAGCAAATACAAATAGAAGAAAAGAAAAACGAAGCTTATATTTCCTCTAACAGTTAAGTTAAGGAGGATAAAAATGTCTAAAATTTATACAGATTATATTAATAAAACAGCATTAACGATTCCCCAGCAGTTTATTGATGTAAAAACAGGGGAACATCAACTTGTTTCTACGAGAATTCAAGAACAAATTGAATATCATGCCAATAACAGTACACTTATCCATCTTGTATTATCAGCGTTAAATAGTTATCTCCATCCTAAATCTATGAATGGCAGAGCTGAGGAAATATTATTAGAACTATCGGAATTAAAAAAAATGATGCAACAGACTCAAACTTCAGATAAAAAGTTTAATTTGGATGCTAATCCGATTGTTACTCAAGAGGGGAATATAGGATTAGATTTGAAAGAAGTAGAAGAAATACTGGAAGGGTTCGGAGGTTAAAAATACCCTAAATTAATTTGGTTTGAATTAATACTTCCATCAACAAGAGATTAAAAGATTAAACTCTTGCTGATGGAGGTAAAATTAATTAGTGACATTTTAAATATACTGCTGGCAAGCATGTTATAGCACAAAAGCATGATAAATCTACATTAATACAAATTCCGGTACTTACCAGATCATCTACATTTTTATGATCTATTTGGCAACAGGGCGAACATATATCCTTACAAGAACATTTCTTATGAGGATTATTTGAGCATTTCTTATCAGTTTTAAATATCAAAAGCTCAAGGACAGCACAATGATCCTTTAGATCCTTTATTTTAAACACAAAGGAATTGGTACAAGTAAACTTTTTATGTTTTGTTGAACATGTAAGAGTAGTTACTCCACTTGCTTTAAAAGGTTCGGAATTAGTATTATAGAGTATGAAGGGAATAGTATTATTTTTTGTTTTATGTGACTCCCCTACTAGTTGCTTAATAGATTCCTTGCATGAAGTTTTGCATTCTTGATCTTTTTGCGCTTTTCGTTGTGCCCTCAAAATAGCTTCTAAAGTTTCTTCCAAACAAAATTCGTTGCGATGATCCATCTCGCAATCCTTGGATTTATCTTTCTCATGTTCATAATGATAGTATTTGTAACAATATGAATCATCTTCATATTCATCGTAATAATCATCATAATCGTTACGATGTTTCTTATACTTAGAACAACCCATGATTTTCACTCCCTTTAATATACTTAGAATTAGCATACGAATAAATGGAGTTTTTTGAGTGATGGTCTGGCCTAAAAGAGACAAATAAATTTAAATTAGGTGTAATTATTCTATCTAAATGACTACATAGAGGGGACTTAGGAGAGGGAGGAAAGGTGTTGTATAATAATAACGCTTATCTCTTATTAGTAAGAAGTTTGAAAATTTAGAAAAAGGCTTTTCAATATTGAAAAGCCTTTAAATAATTATTAAGGAAAGCGAACTGCTAGGATGTTCTTGCAATCCACGATAATTTCGGCGGCTCCCTGCATAAATGTTGCGCAACAAGTTTTTCTATCAAAACGTCTGAATGTTACGGTAGCAAAATTATTTAAGCCTGTTGTTGTAATATCTATTGTAGTACCCATTGCCAGATTCTTCAGCTGGTTACATACACAACCTGTGCAATGTCTATGATCACGTTCGCCCTCTACGTCTCCGCATCTGCAATCGTGATCATGCTCATCTCTTACATCGCAACATCCGCAATGTCGTTCGCGTGATCTTCCGCAACCACAATCTCGATCGCGATCTCGTTCATCTCTGACTTCGACACATTCACAAACCAATCTTTTTCTCCGTCTGCGTCTGCTGCCAACATCATCTGTATAATCTTGATAGTCATCTTCATACCACATGTACTCTTCACTCCTTTAAAGATTTATTAAAAGCCAATTGGCCTTTGTTATTAACATATTAAAGAAGGATAATTGTTGATTGGACAAACATACTGGTTATAATGACCATTTATTATCCAAGAAAAAAAGAAAGATTACTTTTTTAGAAAGTAACCTTTCGCTTCTTTAGATAAACTCAATAAAACATTATTTACTAAAAACGAAAACAGATAAAGCCATCTCTGTGTCGTCTATCATCATCGCGATCGCCTCTTACATCACGACAACAACAGTGTTACGATCTCTATCACGATCAGCACGTACTTCACGGCATTCACAGACCAATCTTCTCCGGCTCGGTCGTATGCGAGAAGTGCCTTCGACAAAATCCTCATCATAATACAAATTAATCACTCCTTATTATATTTAAAGTCGGCCGACCTTAATAATTAACATATTAAAAAATGTATTATCGATTGGACAGACATTCTAATGTATACGAACACTTTTAGCTTTAAACAAGAAAAGGATTATTAAAAAGGTGAGCTATTATATTTATAAGTAAGGTAATAGGGTATGTTATACTATACCAATTAATATTACATCGAAAGAAGGAAGTTAGAATGGAATTAGCATCAACAATCCTTGGAATTACAATCTCTTCTACAGCAATATTTGCGCTGTTAAAAATTATTGCTATTGATATTATTTTATCTGGTGACAATGCTATCGTTATAGCAATGGCAACACGAAATTTGCCGAAAGAACACCAGAATAAAGCAATTTTATGGGGGACCACTGGAGCAGTATGTTTAAGAATTCTGTTTGCAATAATTATTGTTTGGTTATTAAAGATTCCATTTGTTGATATTGTTGGTGGAGCATTGCTTTTATTTATTGCTTATAAAGTACTTGTAGGTGGGGAGGAAGACGCTCATATATCGGCCCATAATGGTTTAATGAAAGCAATTGGGACGATCATACTCGCAGATGTGGTCATGAGTCTTGATAATGTTGTCGCTGTTGCTGGAGCAGCAAATGGTCATATCAGCATGATTGCAATTGGTGTTGCTATTAGTATTCCAATAATGATTTTTGGTTCAAAGTTTATTGTAAAAGTAATGGATAAATATAATTGGATAAGCTATGTTGGATCAGGAATTCTTGCTTGGACAGCAGGAGAAATGATATTAAGGGACAAGCGGTTAGTTGATTTCTTTGGTGTCACTTCGGGGATAGTTACTTATTTAATCGTCATTGTGATTACCATTCTTGTTTTAGGCGCAGGTTACTTAACTAATAAGAAAGCTGCATCTAAAAGAAAAGTAAAACAGTACAATTAGGTCTACTACATCATTGCTTAAACGAACGATGAATTTGAACATTTAATCGGCTACTTGCCGCAATAATATTCCGATTTCTAATAAAATAGGTTTAAAAAATAAACGGATTATACCTCTGAATCATCATAGGTATAATCCGTTTTTCTTTGTGTGAAATGTAGGTACAATGCCGCTACAAGAAGAACTAGAGGTTCATATTATACATGAGGAGGTGATAAAATGTTTGAAATATATGATGTTGCGCTTATTCCACTCATTATTGGACTAGTTGAACTGATGAAAAGGGCAGGTGTCAATAAAAGAATATTACCATTTATTGCACTAGCATTAGGAATCGTGATTGGTATTGTCTATGTTGCGAATTTCGATTTTAAACAAGGTATCCTTGTCGGCACGATGTTAGGACTGGCTGCAAATGGGTTATACAGCGGCACAAAAAATACGATCGATAAACGGTGACGAGCAATCGTTACTTTTATTGAGCAATGCAAATGTACACCTTTCCCACAGTGACCGTGAGTCCTATTTGTTATATTGCAATACTATTACCGATATGTTAGTATTTTAATGGATTATTAGATATATATGTAAGTAGGATGTGAGAACTGGTTTTTTCTAGCTGATTGATGAAAGCGATTACATAAAAACAATCGGTAAAAAGTAAGTTTTTTATGTAGGTCATCAGATGACCTTATGATAAGATGGGAGTATCCCAGAGGGGAAGGAATCGATTTGTTATTACTTGTAGCATTAACAGCAATTATTGCACCATTAATTTTATTAGTAATATTAAGAATGTCAGCGCTTAAAGGAATGTTTTATAGTGCAGTATTAGTTATTTTACTATCCCTTACAGTGTGGGGGCTGGAAGGTAAAGTTATTTTAGCTTCTACTTTGCAAGGGACGCATAAAGCGTTTACTATTCTTTTGATTTTATTTGGTGCGATCGTGTTATTGAATACCCTTACTCATACAGGTGCGGTTGATCGTATCAATCAAGGATTTCGAAATATTTCTGGCGATATGCGTGTTCAAGTGGTAATCATTGCGTTTTTATTTGGTTCATTAATTGAAGGTGCGGCGGGGTTTGGTACACCAGCTGCAGTTACCGGTCCATTGCTGTTTGCGTTAGGTTTTAATCCGATGGCAGCGGCAACAATCGCTTTAATAGCCGATAGTACGGCTGTTCCTTTCGGTGCAGTTGGTACTCCAGTTAATGTAGGTTTAAGCAATATTACGGGATCCGACGCGGCTTTATTTCATTCCGTTGGTGTGAAAATTACAATGATTGACTTTTTTATCGGGACGATACTTCCGTTTGCTCTTGTAGTTGTATTAACTCTATTTTTCGGTAAGAAGAAGGGGATAACAGATGCATTGCCATTACTACCATGGTCTTTATTAATTGGTATCGTGTATACCTCTTCTGCGTTTCTATACGCATCATTATTTGGTCCCGAGTTTGTATCAATTTTAGCTCCACTAACAGGTTTAATCGTTGCAACCGTTACGGCGAAAAAAGGATTTCTATTACCAAAAACAGAGTGGGCAGATGCATTATTAAAAGGATTTGAATTTAAGAAGACTAAATCAGATATGGGTTTAATAACAGCGTGGTCGCCTTATCTTGTAGTAGTCATACTTTTGCTCCTTACACGCATTGTTCCAGGCATTAAACATTTTGCTCAAAATGCAATTGATTTATCTTGGAATAATATTCTTGGATTTAGTGGAGTAACATCAGATTGGGAGTTTTTATACTCACCAGGAACAATACTTATTTTAGCTGCCATATTAGCCGTTTTCATTCAACGGAAGTCTTTTCATAACTTCGTAACAGCATCAAAAGAATCTTTACGTTCAATTAAGAATGCAGGTTTCTCATTAATATTTACACTCGCATTAGTACAAGTTTTTACAAACTCTGGAATGAATGTTAAAGATCTTATCAGTATGCCGCAATATATAGCTGAAGCTTTATCAAGTACATTTGGATCTATGTGGATTTTTGTTGCTCCATTCCTTGGAGAATTAGGCGCATTTATTACAGGGAGTGCGACTGTTTCCACGCTAACTTTTTCACCGGTTCAGCACAGTATTGCTATTCAGACAGGGATTAATTCGGATCTTATTTTAGCGCTTCAGATTATCGGGGCCGCTGCTGGTAATATGATTTGTGTACATAATGTTGTTGCAGCCTCTGCCGTTGTTGGCTTATCAGGAAAAGAAGGCGATATCATAAGAAAAACATTCATTCCTGCTTTGCTTTACGGCCTCTTGGCTGGTATTGGCGGATTTATAATACTTACTTTTTTGTAAAATCTAATTCGTATCACTATTTACTATTTTATTCGATAGAATGAATATATATCCTGTGTGTGGAGGAGAGCGGAATGGGAAATAAACGAATTCAAACGAAAAAGATTTATGAAGAAGTAACGGATTCACTTATCAAAATGATAAAAACAGGTGAATTGAAACCGGGAGATAAACTAGATTCTGTAGAGCAGCTAGCACAAATTTTTGATGTGAGCCGTTCTGCTATTAGAGAGGCTCTTAGCGGTATGCGAGCGATGGGACTAGTTGTAATGCGTCAAGGAGAAGGGACGTATGTAACGAAATTTGATGCATCCAACTTTACATTACCTATAACAGCAGGCTTGTTAATGAAAGCGGAAGATGCCATAGAATTGTATGAGGTACGTAAGATTCTTGAGATAGGTACTGCAAGTTCGGCAGCGATACACCATAAAGTAGAAGACTTAATACCGTTAAGGGAAGCAATTGATGAAATGAAGAGTTTAAAAAAATCTGATGGAGTTGGGGAAGATGCAGATATGCGTTTTCATATGGCAATTGCACGCGCCACGCATAATCAGATTCTTATTCATTTAATGCGGTCGGTTTCTGAAATAATGGTGAATGTATTGCGTGAAACAAGGGAGATATTAATATACTCGGAGAAAAAGACCATTAGATTAATCGAAGAACATCAATTAATCTATGATGCGATAGAAGACAGGCAACCGGAACTAGCAGAAAAATATATGCTAGAGCATTTACTTAATGTTGAAAAGTCACTTGGTAAATATATGAATTTTAAAAGATAATAGGGGTGAACGAGATGAGAGTTTCATTATTCATCACATGTATGTGTGACATTTTTGCTTCAAACGTTGGAAAAGATACCGTTGAAATTTTAGAACGAGTGGGATGTGAAGTTGATTTTCCAGAGGCGCAGACATGCTGTGGTCAACCATCCTATAACAGTGGATATTTAGAGAATACGAAAGAAACGATGAAATATATGATGAAGGCTTTTCGACATTCAGAATATGTAGTAGGTCCATCGGGGTCCTGTATAGCAATGTTACGAGATTATGAAAATATCTTTCAAGGGGATCCAGAGTGGGAAAGTGAAGCGAAAAAGCTCGCTGCCAAATCATTCGAACTTACACAATTTCTTGTTGAAGTATTAGGGATAGTCGATGTCGGATCAAATTTCACAGGGAGAGTTACCTATCATCCATCTTGCCATATGACGAGACTATTAGGAGTGAAAGATGCACCAAGACAACTATTAGAACATGTGAAAGGTGTGGAACTTATTCAACTTCCGCAAGGAGAGGACTGTTGCGGTTTTGGTGGAACTTTCTCTGTTAAAAATTCTGTGATATCTGGAGAGATGGTCCAAGAAAAAGCGGATCATGTAGGAGAAACAGAAGCGGAGTATTTAGTTGGTGGCGATATGGCCTGTTTAATGAATATCGGTGGACGTTTATCGCGAGAAGGACGAAATGTAAAAGTGATTCACCTTGCTGAGATTTTAAATCATCGCTAAATCAAAGGAGTGAATGAGATGAGCATACGTATCGGTAATGGTTCATTTGATAATCGGGTTCAAGAAGGAATTGAAAATGACTTCATGCTTAGTTCTGTTGCTTCTGCTCAAGGCCGTTTCAGAAGTGGTCGAGCAAATGCAGCTGAAGAACTGGGTAACTGGGAAGATTGGCGCTCGTTAGGGGAAGAAATCAGAACACATACGTTACAACATATTGATTATTATTTACAACAATTAAGTGAGCAAGTATCCAAACGGGGCGGGCATGTATTTTTTGCTGAAACAGCAGAAGATGCTAATGAATATATTAAAGAAGTTGTGAAAAGAAAAAATGGGAAGAAAGTCGTTAAGTCAAAGTCAATGGTTACAGAAGAAATAGGGTTAAATAAAGCATTACAAGAAGCAGGGTCAGAAGTAATTGAAACAGATTTAGGAGAGTGGATATTACAGTTGGATGGAGACGTACCTTCCCACATAGTAACCCCTGCATTACATTTAAATAGAAATCAAATTAAGGATACCTTTTCCAAGAAAAGAGGATATGATAAATCGAATTCTCCTGAAGAACTAGCTTTATTTGCACGGGAGCAATTAAGGAAAGACTTTTTATCTGCAGATATTGGAATAACTGGATGTAACTTTGCTGTAGCTGAATCTGGAGCTATTACACTAGTAACGAATGAAGGCAATGCGCGTCTCGCAACCTCATTACCAGATACGCAAATTTCCGTTATGGGGATGGAAAGAATTGTCCCGACATGGGAAGAACTAGATATCTTAGTTAGCTTACTAACGAGATCAGCAGTAGGTAAAAAGTTAACCAGCTATATCACTGCAATTACAGGCACGCGTTTAGAGGGAGAGGTTGATGGCCCGGAAGAATATCATTTGGTTATCGTTGATAACGGTAGGTCGAAGATTTTAGGTACGGAATTCCAATCCGCACTTCACTGTATTCGTTGTGCTGCATGTATCAATGCATGCCCGGTTTATCGACATATCGGAGGACATGCATATGGTTCGATTTATCCAGGTCCAATTGGGGCAGTACTTACCCCACTACTTGATGGATACGAAAATCATAAAGAATTGCCTTATGCATCTACTTTATGTGCTGCTTGCACGGATGCATGTCCTGTAAAAATTCCACTCCACGAGCAATTAATTCGTCATCGACAAATAATTGTGGAAAGAGAAAAGATGGCACCAATAGGTGAAAAGTTAGCGATGAATGGCTTTGTAAAATGGTCCACTAATCCTGCGGCATATAAACTAAGTGCGAAAGTTGCTCGTACGGCTTTAAAACCGTGGACGAAGGATGAAAAAGTGTCTAATGGACCAGGACCATTAAAAGGATGGACGACATCGCGTGATTTTCCAGCTCCGAGTAAACAGTCCTTTCGCTCTTGGTTTAAAGAACATCGAAAAGGGGATAAATCGCTATGACCATTCAAAATCGGGATAGTTTTTTAGACAACGTGGCTAAAAGCCTCGGAAGACCTCGTCTTACAGAAGGAGTGAAGAGGCCGAAATGGAGTTTAAGTCCACAATGGGACGTATACGAAGGTTATTCAGCAGATCAACTAGTCGATGTTTTAGAGAGACAATGTATAGCAATACATACAGATTTTAAGCGGACGGATAAAGCTGGATTGTCTGAAACATTAAAGGAAGTAATCGAAGGATATGCTGGCAAAAAGCTTATCGCTGTGAATGATCATCGCAATGAGGAATTTGGATTACCTGCTATTTTTGAGGAACTTCACCAGAAGGGCATTCATATTCGGATTTGGGATTCAACGAGAGGAAAGGAAAATCAAGTGTATGCTGAAATGGCTGATATAGGAATTACATTTAGCGATATTACACTTGCAGAATCAGGTACATTAACTTTGTTTAATGATAAAAATAATAGCCGGACAATTAGTCTATTACCGAGGGTTCATGTTGCTATTATTCCAAAGAGTACACTCGTTCCACGGATCACACAAGCAACAAATAGAATTCATGAAGCGAATGAGCAGGGAAGAGAAGTTTCATCTTGTGTAAGTTTTATTTCTGGACCAAGTAACAGTGCTGATATTGAAATGAATCTTATTGTCGGCGTACATGGACCAGTCCAAGCGACATATATTGTTGTTGATGATTGAGAAAAATTAATTTAGTCTATTTGGAAGATGCATTGCGAATAGGTAAACTTCTACAATCGGATAAAATAATATATATTAAAATAGGCATGTGCGGCTAAGGCCGACATGCCTTCATCTCTTATATTCTATCTATAAAAATAATGCAAACAAAACTGCAAGTGCTCCGAGTGTGATACCACTCCAAGCCAATACTTTTTGAGGGGAAGTTAGACAAATCAGACCTAAAACAAAGGCGCTGCCACCTAACCCGTAAGGTTCATAAAAGAATCCTAAAGCCGCTAAAAGAATTGCTAGCCAACCTATCCAGATACCTAAGGAAGCTTTCAAATCAATGACCCCCTTTCTAAATACATGGAATAACAACTTGATGGACGAGCTGTTCATCCTCACTCTTACGTTGTATTATATGCAGGGGAATCACATTTGCAATAATCAAATAATAATTATTTTTAATAAAGCATAAGGGGTTATTTGATGGAAAACAATCCACTTTTTTTTATGTTTCTAGTATTCTTAAATTATTCTTAAATTAGAAGAGGAATATGAATACAGCTAGAACTTTAAAATGATATATATGCTTGGTAATGAAGATATGCTTGACATCGACTCGTTCTGATGACATTCTTTTCAAAAGGTAAAGTTCAAGCAATTTGAATTACATAATCGTCAATGAAACGCATGCTCGCCCTCGCTGAAGTCAAATAATTAGTACAAGTGGTTTTAAAATTGAAGATCCTTCCGAGATTAATTCACTTTATCCCTTCATGCTTGTTAAACGCAGATATGAAATGATGTCAGAAATTTTACCATCGTATGAGGTGACAGAAGAGATGAGTCACCTTCCAGGTATATCTTGTTGGATACGTTTATTTTCACCACGTTGGTTCTGGATTATATCGACGATTGTTTCAAGCCTAACGTTCAGAATGCAGAGCAAACTTGGCGGATTTTATCTATTGCTTTGTTTGTATGTATCCGTGTAACAAGAAAGCTTGATTTGTTTATACACGTTATATTTTAAAGGATCGATTTATCCAAGTTAAAGTAGGTAGTCTGACCACATCTTTATTTGTTTCAGTACGAGATAAGATTATTGAAGTGGAAGTAATCCGACACAATTTTCAACAAAAGCTTGGTCTTGTTGAAAATTGAAATTAATCGAGCTAAACCAATACACTATACTATTCTTGGTGATATTCCAATGGAGTTAGCTGATTCATTTTATATGTGGGAGGAAAAGATATCAAAACAGAATAAAAGCGTGTCTGTAACTTCAAAATGGAGTGTAGACACGCTTAATTTAATTCTATTATCAAATTAATTAAAGAAAGAACCCTGCAAGTGCAGGGTTCTAGTTATGGAGACTAGCGGGATCGAACCGCTGACCTTTTGGCTGCCAGCCAAACGCTCTCCCAGCTGAGCTAAGCCCCCAATTGCAAATCGAACTACAATCTCTATTATAATAAGAAATAAAAAAAGTGCAAGAAGATTTTTTAGCTAATTATCTCAATACGTTGAACATCATTGATATTGGAGATAGAATAATAAATTTCGGTTACTGCTCTTTTTGCGTTTACTCTCGTTTTTAGTTCTAACATATGTGCGGTTTCTTCGCGTAAATCTTTAATGCGTGTATGGGTAACAATAATTTTTTCTTCTACTAATTTTTGTAGGACGGATTCTAGGCTTTCTGGTTTACTGACGGTAATCTTAATAATTAAATCTCTTTTCATTAGCTTTGTTGGGCTTAGTTTTGTTAATAAGAATGGAATAAGTTCGACACTTATTATGAGTAATATCACGCCTACAGATGCTTCTATAAAAAATCCAGCGCCAACCGCAATTCCAATCCCGGCTGCTCCCCATATTAAAGCAGCAGTTGTAAGTCCGGAAATATGATCATTTCCTCTTCTTAATATGACGCCTGCGCCGAGAAAACCGATACCGGAAACAATTTGAGCAGCTAATCGCAAAGGATCCATTTGGATGCGTATATCATCATTTCCGGGGAAAATATAAGCTGCTTCAATAGATACGATTGTTAAAAGGCAACTTATGATTGAGATAACTAAGCTTGTTTTTAAACCTAGTGGTTTTCTTTTTAACTCGCGCTCAAGGCCAATGATAAGTCCTAATAATGCAGAAATCCCTAATTTTAATAATAGATTATAGTCTATTAATTCCAATGCTCCACTTCCCTTAAAATTTTTTTATAACTAATGATGGTATATCACGAAACTTAAAGATAGAATGATTTTAGCACATGAAAGAGAAAAACACAGTAAAGGAGTTAATGATGGATACACCTAAGATGAACCCTTATGTAGCTTTGGCAATTGGCGTTTTTTCCGTCTCTACATCCGCTATATTTGTAAAGCTTTCTACAGCGGAGGCAGGAGTCGTTGCATTTTATCGCATGCTTTTTAGCGTAATAATTATGTTACCGATATTTTTTCCGCGATATCTCCACGAACTTCGTGCAATAACAAATAAAGATTGGTTTTATACTATTATTGCAGGAATATTCCTAGCATTTCATTTTATACTTTGGTTTGAATCTTTAAATTATACTTCGGTTGCAAGTTCTACAGTCTTGGTCACACTTCAACCTCTATTTGCATTTATCGGCACATTTTTTTTCTTTAAAGAAAAGTTTTCTCTTAAAGCGGTGGTTTGTGCAATTGTGGCCGTTCTTGGGAGTATTATTATCAGTTGGGGAGATTTCAGAATTAGCGGAGCAGCTTTATACGGAGACTTTCTGGCCTTGGCTGCCTGTGCATTAATTACAGCCTATTTGTTATTTGGACAGAATGTAAGGCAAAGAATATCACTTATTACATATACATTTCTTGTTTATTTAATAAGTTCAATTGTTTTATTAATTTATGTAATAACTATTTCAAATGATACTTTATATCCATACCCAGCCTCTGATTGGTTTTACTTTTTGCTGCTTGCTGTTGTGCCGACATTAATGGGACACACGCTTTTCAATTGGTCTGTAAAGTGGCTTAGTACATCGACGATCTCTATGGCTATATTATTTGAACCTGTTGGAGCAGCAGTGTTAGCTTTTTATATTTTGGGTGAAAAAATCATGTGGACCCAAATAGGAGGAGGGCTAATCATAATAATTAGTGTATCACTATTTATATATGATGACAGGAAACAAAAAGTATTACATCAATAAAAATAAGTGGAATTTTTTAAATGAATAAATAACAGAGACCAGAAAATACAAAAGCCATACTAGAAGAGAAGATAAATGTCCCTCCAAAAACCTTCTCTTCAGTATTGGAAATACGAAGAGCTTCTATATAAGAGTACGAGAATAAATAAAGCGTCATTATTATAGTAATACCAAAAGCAATATTAGTGAGCATCTGTAAGAAACACCTTCCTTTGGTTAGTTATATTTGTTATTATGTATGTAGTTAATGGAGGAAACATGCATTAGAGGTGTTTTTTAAAACTTTTTTTAAAAAAAAGGTTGCAACTTAATTTTGGACATGGTATATTATTAGTCGTCCGCAAGATCAATAAAGCTTTTTGTGAAAAGACTTTAAAACTTTTTTCACAAAAGTGATTGACTATCAATCGGATAAATGTTATATTAATAAAGTCGCTGTCAGAAAGCAGTGAGCAAGTTT
>NZ_BCVC01000014.1 GCF_001591545.1 Lederbergia lenta NBRC 16444 | reverse complement strand
TTCCATCCACTCTGTGTGGAATGTTCCTTCTTTATCGATGCGGTTATATGTATGTGCACCGAAGTAATCGCGTTGAGCTTGTAGTAGGTTTGCTGGTAGTGTTTCTGTGCGGTAGCTGTCATAATAAGCAGCAGCGCTTGCGAAACACGGTACTGCAATTCCTCGCTCTACAGCAATAGAAACTACTTTCCTTAATGCCTGCTGGTAGCCTTCAACGATTTCTTTGAAGTATGGATCAAGCAACAGGTTAGCTAATGCTGGGTCTTTATCATATGCTTCTTTGATTTTTTGTAAGAATTGTGCACGGATGATACATCCTCCGCGGAAAATCATTGCGATATCGCCGTATTTTAAGTCCCAGTTATATTCTTCTGATGCTGCACGCATTTGTGCAAATCCTTGAGCATATGAACAAATTTTACTCATATATAATGCTTTACGAATTGCTTCGATTAACTCGTCTTTATCGCCTTCATAAGCTGTTACTTCAGGACCTCTTAATATTTTACTTGCTGCCACACGCTCATCTTTCATTGCTGAAATGAAGCGAGCAAAGACCGATTCAGTAACTAATGGAAGTGGAACACCTAGATCAAGTGCATTTTGACTTGTCCATTTCCCTGTTCCTTTTTGACCAGCTGTGTCCAGAATGACATCAACTAAAGGTTTACCAGTTTCCTCGTCTGTTTTTGTAAAAATATCAGCAGTAATCTCAATTAAATAGCTATCAAGTTCACCTTTATTCCATTCTGAAAACACTTTATGCAACTCTTCAGCATTAAGCCCTAAAATATTTTTCATCATAAAGTAAGCCTCACAAATCAGTTGCATATCACCATATTCAATTCCATTATGCACCATTTTCACATAATGGCCGGCCCCATCTGGACCAATGTATGTAGTACATGCTTCTCCATCTACTTTTGCAGCGATCGCTTCAAAAATAGGTGCAACAAGTTCATAAGCTTCCTTTTGACCACCAGGCATGATTGAAGGACCAGTTAAAGCTCCTTCTTCTCCACCCGAAACACCAGTACCAATAAAATGAAGGCCTGCTTCACTTAATTCTTTGTTACGACGGATCGTATCAGGGAAGAATGTATTTCCACCGTCAATGAGAATATCGCCTTTTTCTAAATATGGCTTTAATGATTCAATTGTTGCATCCGTAGGAGCACCAGCTTGTACCATAAGTAAAATTTTTCGTGGCTTTTCTAATGAATTAACAAATTCTTCGATTGAATATGTAGCAACCACATTTTTACCCTTTGCCTCATTTTGCATCATATCCTCTGTTCTATGGGAAGAGCGGTTATAAACTGATACAGAATAACCTCTACTTTCGATATTCATAG
Source organism: Lederbergia lenta NBRC 16444 (assembly GCF_001591545.1). GTDB lineage: Bacteria > Bacillota > Bacilli > Bacillales > Bacillaceae_C > Lederbergia > Lederbergia lenta. The sequence continues at coordinate 34,279 of NZ_BCVC01000014.1, read as the reverse complement.
CCAGGTTTTTACCCATTACTGCTAATCCGACAACACCAATTTGCTGTTTTGACAATGTTAGTTCCTCCTTTATACTTGAAGCTTATTTTTAATAGTATTTTCAAGCAGCCGACAGAAAATTCAACCACTTTAATTCATTATATGTCGATTTTAACATACTTTCTCTTTATTACGTTAATAACTTGAGTGAAAGCATATAGTTTGTTTCCCAAACAAACTATATGCTAATTATATCAGCTTTTCTCCATTTCGTCACATAAAATAGTGGGCCAAGTTTATATATCACCCGGCCCATCTCATTTTAAGATATTGTTGATGAATTTTCTTCTACTATCAATTGCTTATTTCCTAGTGAACTTTCTACTACCACACAAGCGGAGGCATCACCCATTATGTTAACCGATGTTCTCAGCATATCGAGAACCCGATCAATGCCGGCAATCAATGCAATCCCTTCAAGTGGAAGATTCACCGCAGTTAAAACCATTGTGAGCATAATCAAGCCTGCACCAGGCACACCTGCAGCGCCAATCGAAGCTAGTGTTCCCATAAGGGCTACTATTAAAATCTGCGAGAAGCTCAATGACTCTCCAAAGTATTGAGCGATAAACATAACAGCTATCCCCATATAGATTGCTGTTCCGTCCATGTTAATCGTGGCACCAAGTGGTAAAACAAAGCTACTTGTTTCTTTTGATACACCTAAATTCTCTTGCACATTTTTCATCGTAACGGGCAAGGTGCCAGAGCTACTACACGTGGCAAATGCAACGGAAGCTGCTGGGAAAATCCCTTTAAGAAATTGGTTTGGACTCATTTTTCCGAGTGTTTTCACAGCAAGTGAATACGTTATTGCCACATGAATGATGACTGCTACAAGCATTGCTATAATAACTTTGATTAGCGGAAGTAAAACAGGTAATCCATAGGTACCGACGATAGGAGCTAACAGGCCAAATACTCCAATTGGAACAAGCTTCATAATTATCCCTGTTATTTTATACATCACCTCGGCAAGACCTTCAAAAAAGTCCTGCACCGGCTTGCCTTTCTCTCCAACAAGTGTAATCCCAACTCCAAGAAAGATCGCAAAGAAGATAATCTGTAAAACTGCCCCTGAAGTTAATGCTTCGATCGGGTTAGTCGGTATAATATTCAATAATGTAGTAATTACTCCATCAGATGTAACTGTTTCAGCAGCACCGCCTTCTAGTACCACATCTGTCCCCGTACCTGGGGAAAAAACAAATCCTGCTAGTAACCCAATGGAAATGGCCGCCAAACTTGTAACAAGAAAGTATAATACAGTCTTCCCACCAATACTTCCCAACTTTTTGATTCCGCCAGCTCCCGTAACACCAACGATAATAGTGGATAAGATTAATGGAACAATAATGAACTTAATTAGTCTTAAAAACAGATCACCTAATGGCTGAACAACAGTAGCTTTTGATCCAAAAATGGAGCCTACAATAATCGCAAGAATAAAGGCAATGAGAATTTGAAGCATAAGATTTTTCTTCATTTAGATTCCTCCTTTTTCTATACGTAGATGCCATCTTAGTATGATCGGTTCTAAAAACTAAAGTGTCCTATATACAGTTTTATAGCACCAAATTCTATATTGGCCTACTTATTTGGTCTGACCTCCTTTATCTAAATATATGGCCTTCTTTTAGATTCTTACCATATTTTTATTTATCCTATAATGTAAAATATACCGAACCGCATTAAGTCGACTTCAGACCATAAACTAACCTAATAAATGGATTATCTAGGATAGAGTGAATTTTCCCGTATTTTACGCGGGCAAGTGGAAATTTCACCAAACATATAAGGGATGCAGGATGATGACCAGGATACAAAATCATAAACATGATCTATTAGATGAACAATATAATTTCTCATGACAATAGGCTCGCAAAATAGATATTGTAATTGAATACTTCATTGGTCCATTTACCCTAATATTTATCCCATCAATTTAATAAAGGTGGTCGTTTACTCTACGTGATAAAACCAAGAAAAGGGAAAAAAGGTAGTTGGAATGAGCACATTCCAACTACCTTTTACCTTTACTCTAAAGCAGACTCGCCTAGAGTCTGCTTCCTTTTAGTCTACTAAATTAAGATAATACTTCTTGACTCGGTACTTTCAAGCCAAGTCCCTCAGCAATTCGTGTTCCGTATTCCGGATCAGCTTTATAGAAATGGCTGATTTGACGAAGCTTAATTTCCTCTTTTTCAACTGGTTTCATTGCATCTACGATATTTGCTACAAGACGAGTGCGCTCTTCTTCTGTAAGCAAACGATATAAATCCCCTGGCTGGGTGTAATGATCGTTATGATCATATGCGACACTTCCTGTCACACCTGTAACTGGTAAACTATGCTGTTGGTTCTCCGGAGTTTCTTTTGGTCCCCCAAAGCTATTTGGCTCATAATAAACAGAACCTCCGCCGTTATTATCGAATCGCATTGCACCATCACGTTGATAGTTATTCACTTCGTTTTTGGCGCGATTGATCGGCAACATTTGATGATTCGCTCCAACACGATAACGGTGTGCATCATGATAAGCAAACAAACGTCCTTGTAACATTTTATCTGGGGATACATCAATTCCCGGTACAAGCGTACCAGGCGAGAATGTCGCTTGCTCAACTTCTGCAAAATAGTTCTCTGGATTGCGATTTAGAACCATGCGTCCTACTTCAATTAAAGGATAATCTTTTTGGGACCATACTTTTGTTACATCAAATGGATCAAAACGGTATGTGTCTGCATCTTCAAGTGGCATAATTTGAACGCATAATTTCCATGCTGGGAAATCTCCATTTTCAATTGCATTGAATAAATCTTGTGTATGATAATCCGGATTTTCTCCCGCTAGCTTAGCAGCAAGATTGACATCCAAGTTTTTAACACCTTGTTCTGTTTTAAAATGATATTTCACCCATACTCCTTCACCTTCAGCATTCACCCATTTGAATGTGTGGCTTCCGAATCCATGCATGTGTCGGAATGTAGCGGGAATCCCACGATCAGACATCAATGTAGTTACTTGGTGCAATGATTCAGGTGATAATGACCAAAAATCCCAAACTGCTGTTGGATTCTTCAAATGCGTTTGTGGATCTCTTTTTTGTGTATGGATAAAGTCCGGGAATTTAATTGCATCACGAATAAAGAATACTGGTGTATTGTTTCCAACTAAGTCATAATTTCCCTCTTCAGTATAAAATTTCACTGAAAATCCGCGTGGGTCACGAACAGTATCTGCAGATCCAAGTTCACCAGCTACTGTTGAAAATCGGATAAACATTGGTGTACGCTTGCCAACTTCTGATAAGAAGTCAGCCTTCGTATATTTGGAAAGATCATTCGTTACTTCAAAATATCCATGTGCACCTGCACCTTTTGCATGAACTACACGTTCAGGAATACGTTCACGGTTAAAATGCGCAAGCTTTTCTAATAAGTGAACATCTTGAATAAGCGTAGGTCCACGTGAACCAGCTGTCACCGAATTCTGGTTATCGCCAACCGGCGCTCCCCAACTTGTCGTAAGTTTTTGATTATGATTACTCAAATAAATCCCCGCCTTTATATGTAATATTGTTTGTTAATTACATAATATCAAAAGAGATAATAGATTTCAAGTAAAAATAAATATTTGTTTGTAATCATTATAAATTAAGTGTTTATTCTATTAAACTTCTTAAATTAAGTAGAGATATCCGTGTATCTTCACTTAATTCAAAACATTATACAAGTAAATATATGTACTTTTTATCAATTAGTCTACTTACTTATCAATAATTCAACGCTGCTGTTTTATAATTCTTTACTATAAGATTCATACTTTTGCCAAGCTTCATAGCCTAGTTTTTCGTAGAAATCAATAAATTCAGTCCAATCAATAATAATGGAATGAATACCCCTATTTCTCAAAAAGTGAACCCCAGCTTCTACGATAGCCAAGCCATATCCATTTCCGCGTATACTTGGATCCACTCCAAGTGGTCCAATCCCCCCTAATGGTGTGTTAAATAATGGTGACCAATAAACATTTTGCGCAATGAAGGGTGAGTGTATATCATTTATTCTACAGAATCCAAAAATTTCTCCCTTTCTTTTTAATACAACAAATTCTCTACCTGTTCCTCCCTTTTTAAAATACTGGATCGCTTCATATTCCCAACGACCTGGGAAGGTTCGATGCATAAAATCTATAAACTGATCCTTCTCCTCTGCCTTTAACATCATAAATTCTACTTCTTTTTGTTCAGGCATTTCACTTTCTATTTCATCCTCATAGTGAGCAATTAAATCATAGGTTTCCATATCCTTTTTATATCCTTGTTTACCAAACCATCTTATAGTATCCTCGAATCCACTGGGCAAGCCAGGGAAGTAATGCCATGGATCACTCCCGAAAGTAATTTTAACCACACCAGCTAATTTTAAAGCATTCTCCGCTTTTTCAAGCAAAGCAACCCCTACCCCCTGTCTGCGATACTCGGAATCGACGATCAATACTTGAATCCAGCCGGTCTCCTTATTCATCTTCACATCAATATCTTCCTGCCATCGTTTACTCACAACAAAGCCGATTACCTCATCATTCTGGTTCAAAGCAATACCTGATCCTGATTCCAATACATTTTCATCATCCATGCTATTTTGTTCAAACAATTCTTCTCTCATTGGAAAGTGTTGGCCTATTTCCTTATTCCAAAGTTTTACCATGTCTGTTATTCTTTCTTTATCAATTGGTGTAACTTTCATTTTCATCCTCCCTAACACTTCAACTAACTTTTCCGTTCTATATAATACTATGCAGAAAAAACAACAATATATATAAAGCGCTTACACTTATATATTATTACATATTTTTCTACCCTTTTGGGATTTATCGTAGTGTATCTAGCCAAATTTTCATTGAAGTCACAAAAATGATTACTGCCAACATCATTTGCAGTACTTTCGTTTTCACCTTTTCCCAATATAAGCTCCAATAGCTGCTGTTGTAATACTAGAAACTACCATGATAAGAGCAGGATAATAACCTACTTGATCTGTTATTATTTTTCCCGACGTGGAACCTATTAAAGAAATAAAGGTAATTGCAAATGATGAAGCAATTGTCGTTCTTGTAGGGATTTCCAAGGATTATATTATATTCTCGCAAATAATTCGAAACTATGTCAGATATAGATTAGAATAGATAGAACGGCATGATTGGAGAGATTTAAAATGGTGAGTATAAAGGACATTGCCAAAAAAGCAGGTGTTTCTATATCAACTGTTTCATACGCTTTGAATGGAAGCGCAAAAGTCACCAAGGAAACAAGCGCTAAAATATTAGCGATTGCTAAAGAATTGAATTATGTACCAAATGCAGCAGCAAGGACTTTAAAAATGAGGCAAACGAAAATAATAGGGGCATTCTTGCCAGATTATGGCGGTCCGTTTTATGGTCCATTACTGCATGGGATGCGAGAAGCGTTAAATAAACAGGAATATGATTTAATCGCATGTGGAGGTAAGCGTTCCCACCGCTTTCTTCCAGAGGGAATTATGGACGGAGCCATCGTACTTGATGAAACCTTTTCTGATCAGGAGTTACTTAACCATGCACAGCGAGGTCATAACATTGTAGTACTTGATAGAGAAATGGAGCATGCTAATATCTCTCCGGTACTTCTAGATAATCGAGCAGGTACAGAGCTTGCAATCCAATTTTTAATAAAAAAGGGACACCGAAAACTATTCTTACTTACGGGACCTGATGGATCATACGACTCACAGCAACGACTTCATGCTGGATTAAATATATTAAAGAAGCAGCAACAAGTGTCCTATAAAGTTATTAATGGGGATTTTAATAAAAAGTCAGGGGAGCTAGCTGCCCGACAAATCATTCGTGATTATACAGAACCAGTAGCCGTCTTCTGTTTTAACGATGTGATGGCGATTGGTATGTATGACTATTTAGCAACTACAGATTATATTGTTGGTGTACATATTCATATTATCGGCTTTGATAATATAGAAGTTTCACGTTATATTGTTCCCCGGCTATCAACCATTCATTATTCAAAAGCTGAGTGGGGGGCAAAAGCCGCTGAGCAGTTATTACGTTTAATACAAAATGAACCTATCTCGGCTCCAAAAATTACTGTAGAACTACTCGAAGGAGAATCCGTTCAAAACTGTAATATATAAAGAAAAGTTATATGGCACTCTATTATCTGCTTCCTCTGAATGCTTTTAAAAGGTCGATCCGATTACCCAATCAGGTCGACCTTTTAATCATTAATTACGGATCTATTTACTTCTCTTCTTATTGAATCAAGTTAATCCCATCTTCATAACTATATCATTTGAGGTCAGGTCATATTTCATTGCAAAAATAGTAGGCGAAGTGGTTCATTTTTTTTACTAACGCATACATTTCTTAATATTTCATACTTTGCGCCGAGATTGAAGATGTTATATTAAGTTGATAACACATGTAACGTCTAGTTTATAGAATACGAGTTCTTTAATGCCTGTAAACCGTGCTTAATAACTTCTAAAGCACTTTTCCCTTTATAGTCCTCTATAAATAATTCTAATGATAAGTATCCAGAGTAATGAATATTATATAACGTTTGGGCGATTTCATTAGATGGAGCAATACCTTCCCCCGGGAAGACGCGGTCGCTATCCTCCAATTTTTCTATTTCTGGGATTGGAGGATAATCATTAACATGAAATATTCCAATTTGCTCTCCACGTAGTTCCTTTAATCTAAAAAAATCACTGCCTCCGATATACATATGAAAAGGATCAATTAACATCTTAGTATTTTGAATGGAAGACGTTTCAAGTACGTAATGAGCCTCAGATAGTGTTGAAAGCTTCTGCGCCTTTCCCCAAAATTCAAGAATTGGCTCCACACCGATTTCTCTTCCCATGACAACCAAGTGCTCAAAGTATCCTGTCGCCTCATCTAACTTCACTGTCCCAACATCTCCAAAAGGAGGAGCAGCTATTAACTTACACCCCAACGAAGTAAGCAGTTCCATTTCTCCTTTAGCCTGTTTGAAAGCTTTCTCCCTTATCTCCGCATCCGCGTCAGCCCATTTAAAAAATGCAATCGCATTGATAAATTCTATATTTGCGCAACTTAGTGCATGTTTTAAATCTTCGATCGTTCCACCGCCTGCAAGATAGGTTTCAATATCTTTCATCCAAAGCTCGATCCCTTCATACCCGGCTTCAGCAGCTATCCTCACTTGTTGGATCACATTCAATTTGAAAGGAAATAATGTCGATGTATTGAGCGCTACCTTAAATGGGAACAATTTACTCTCCATCCTCTCTAGCAGTTACTCTCACCGTGTTACTAGTATCATTCTACCTTCTTTATGACTTTGCAACGCCAACTCAATTAGACGAATATTCATCCTCGCTTCTTCTGGCTTAACCTCCAGATCTGATAATCCTTTAATATGGTCATAAATATTCTGGTAATAATCCTGATAAGCACCTGGAATTGTTTCTAGTGCCCCTGTGAAGTGCAAATCCCCAATGTGAGTATCAAGATTCCCCCACATCTCCTGTGGCTCTTCCCCCCAGCCAGAAGACGCGGCTGGGGTTTTACCTTCAATAAGGGCTTCTTCTTGAGGATCGAGCCCATATTTAACGAATGATCCCTTATCACCATGAAGGATATAACGAGGACCATGATTTAGTACAAAACGAGATGACTTTAGGGATACCTTCAATTTGCTGCCATACCCGAGTGTTACATCAAAATAATCATGTGAAAGTCCACCTTCTCGTTGAATCTGAATATCAGCGAAAATAGTTTTCGGCATACCGAATAGACAAACAGCTTGATCCAATAAATGCACACCGAGGTCGTACAGTACTCCTGTACCTTGACCTTTCTTATCCCGCCAATTATTAGACACTTTCGGATTGAAGCCGTGCCAATGAATTTCACACTCCATTACCTCTCCAATAAGTTCCTTTCTCACTATTTCACGAATCGTTTGAAAATCCCCATCCCATCGTCTATTGTGAAACACACTGAGCACCAATTCTTTTTTCTTGGCTAGTTCCATTAATTCATCTGCTTCTTCCACTGTGGTAGTAAATGGTTTCTCTACAACTACATGCTTGCCTGCGGACAGTGCATCATGGACAAATTGGTAGTGATCTGTACTTGGAGTAGTCACCACAATTACGTCTATATTGGGATCATCATACAAATCACTAGCATCACGGACGATTTCCACCCAAGGGTACCTCTCCTTTGATCGCTCACTACGGCGTTCCACTACTTTTTTCAACTTCAAGCCAGAAACAGATGTAATAACAGGTGCGTGAAAGGCTCTCCCAGCAAATCCATATCCAATCAGACCTACATTAAGCTCTGACCTCACCCTAGATCACACCCATTTCTCTTAAATTAATATAGCTTGTTTTAATAGACTCAAATACGTCACGGCGCGATAGATCCTGTTCCACAACAAGCCATTCCGTGCCTATATCCGATGCTACTTGAATGATTTCTTGAAAATCTAGTATCCCTTCTCCTACCTCTGCAAAAAATTGATCGTCATCTGATTCCATATCTTTCACATGTAGCAAAGGACAGCGATTATTGAGTTTTCGCAAATAATTAGCAGGATCCTCACCGCCTTTTTGCACCCAATATGTATCAAGTTCTAGCTTTACCAAATCTGGGTCCGTTTCGTCTAGTAAAATATCAAGCGCATACTGCTCATCAAATTTAATAAACTCCCAATCATGATTATGATATAAGAATTGAATTCCTTGTTCCTTTGTACTGGCTCCAATTTGATTGAAGACTTTTGCTGATTGAAGAACCTCTTCCTTTGTATTAAATCTATGGGACAAAACGATGTATTTTCCTCCCATTTCATTCACAAAATTTGTTACTGCTAATAAATCGCTTGTTAGTTGTTCGACACTTGAGTGACAGCTAATAACCTGTAATGCCATGTTATCCAAACGGCTTTTCATCTCTTCCACTGTTATTCCTTTTGGCGGCATGCCAACTTCCACACCTTGGTACCCAATATCAGCTACTCGTTGAAAGGAACCAAAAAAATTCTTATCTAGTTCTTCACGAATTGTATAAGGCTGTAAAGCAATTGGAAATTTCATCGTCATTCACGTCCTTTTTTAATGATCAAGCTGATTGAACTTTAGTCCAAGTGGCAGCGGTGATGGTTGCTTACAAGGTGCTGTAATTAAAATATGGCGATCCGTATTTGCTGATTTAAGGATAGCGTGCGATATATCAAGCACATGTCTTGCTAACTCTCCACTAGCTCGATGTGGTCTCCCAGTTACAATTGCTGTCGCCATATCAGCAATTCCAAGCCCTCTGCTATCCTCTAAATAACCATGTGAATACGGAAATTCCTGTTCTTTACCATTTGATTGACGTATCCGGACTGTTCCACCAAAGAAATTCGGATCTTCTATATAAAGAATGCCTTCCGTACCATAAACCTCCATTCTAGGGGAATATCCGAAGCTTTCCTTCGCTGCAAGCAGATGTGCCGTTGAACCACCATCAAAATCAATAATTGCAGTTACATTCATTGGCGCTGTAACCGGAATTGTCTGCCCATAATGAGGGGACTTCATATTTCCAATATGAAATTCTTTGCGAACTTGCCCAACAGACCCGGAAACCCTCCGCGCTGGGCCTAGTAAATGAACCATCGCCGTTAACCAGTAAGGGGCCATGTCATATAAAGGATCCCAACCGAACTCCATAAATGAATGTATATTGGGGTGCATACCGTTCCATGCATGTCCCATTAAAATGGATCCATTTGCAGCATAGACAGTCCCAATCCATCCGTCATCAATAATTTTGCGACATGTTTGGAGTTGCCCACCAAGAAATGTATCGGGTGCACTTCCTATACGCAGTCCTTTTTCCTTCGCAAGTGACAATACTTGATCAGCATCCTCAAGCGATAAAGCAAAAGGTTTTTCCGTGTACACATGCTTCCCAGCTTTTAATATTTTCATATTCACTTCAGTATGCGCTTTTGGTGAGGTTAAGTTGATAACGATTTCAATTTCTTGATCAGCCAATAATTCATCCACAGTGAACACATTTGGAATACCAAACTGCTGCGCTCTTTTTTTGGCCATTTCAGGGAACATATCCGCTACCGCTACTACTTCTAAGATGTCAAATACTTCCGTACAATTCCTTAAATAAACCTCGCTAATATGTCCACAACCGATAAACCCAACCTTGACCTTCCTCATAAAATCACCCTTATTCTTGAAGTCTTGTTCCTTATATATGCTTAAGTTTACATTACAGAACTTTTATTATTTCTAGAATAGAGATCAAGAATTCCTTTTTAGTATCTTAATTATTCAGGAAACACCGATATTCATCGAATCGTTTTGAGTAACATTATAGCTGTAACGGAATGAGCATTCAACACTTTGTTTGAAAATTAACACTCTTTAAAAAACTGCGGTGGATTTTAATACCTTTTAGTTCAGATCATATATTTCCTTTTTCATAACCCTCTTCATAGTTGGCGCACGACCCTTACATAAAAAAAGGCACCTCACTCTTAAAATAGACGAGGTACCCTTTATATCTATCTTATTATGCTTTTTCCCCTATATTTTTCAATATATTATAACCGAAACAAAAGATGCCAATGACAGTAACTGCACCACCAATTGTAGCTAATGGAAAGAATACAGAATTAACATCCAAAATAGCTAAGGCAATACTGATCATCATCATTGGCAAACCAATATTGTGAAGCCAAAAGTGGGCTTTTGCAACTGATGTCTGTGTAAGATGTGGGAATAAAATATATAGAATACCAGCAATAGAAAGAGACATCCAGCCAAGTAAATTAATATGGACATGCACGGTAGCTAAATTGAACACATGAAATATGGACATATATAATCCAAAGCAAATACCAATCAAAAAATAAACGATGGAAATCTTAATTAATCTTTGCCCCATATTATCCCCCCTCGTATATTTTCACTATTAAATATATGTTGGTGAAATAATGTGTATACGCCCTTAGGAAAAAGATTATTTCGGATATAAGATTAGCTCTTCCCTATCTAAAATAACTATTTCACAAGTAAGCTTCTCTTGATCCCAACAGACTGAAACTGGATGGGAAGGATCTATGTAGAATAAATGTGTGTATAGACCTTTCATTTGAAAAGTATCTAATGATTTAGGTATTGCACTCGGAAATAACCCTGTCTTGTACATTGCTTCTTTCTTTGTCCATATCTCATAAAACTGTGTTGTTTTGTCTTCATCTTTCAGTCTACTCACTATATTCCATTCAGCTTGCGTCAAAGCATATTCCATAACGGCTTCATTCAATGGACCTATTCTTTCGACATCAATGCCTACTTTTCCCTTTTCAGCAAAGACAACAACAATCCATTCACCAGAATGAGAAAGATTAAAATCACCTTGCCAGCTGTAGTTACCATCAATATATGGCCGCCCGTTTTCATCACGCACCGTCCGAAACCCCTGTTTCACAATCGCCAACTTTTGGATGCTCCATTTCACTAAAGCCGTCCCGAGCAAAGTCCGTTGTCTATCCATCCAGCTTTTATAGTTCTCAATCCTAATTCGATCTTCAACCGGAATACTTAAGATAAACTTATCCCACTCTTGATGTGATAATTGATGACCAATATGGACTGCGAATATTCGCAGTCCCGTTGATTGTTTATTCGGCAACATCTTTTTTAGTCCGTTCTGGTAAATATCCTGCCTTTATTCCGTATTTAATTAATTTTTCAATATAAGCTTGATTGGGTTTTGCACATTTTACATCTGCACTCTTCAAAAACTCCTGTGCTTTTTTACTGTTAAAAATAAACTCAGAATCACCAGCTCCGTCTCCTTCAAGCTGGGCAATGGCTAATGATAAATATTCCGATGTTTCCGATGCATGCTCCCCATTCAATAACCAATCTTCATATTCCTCTGACTCTACTGTCTCTAACTCATAACCAAGTGCTTGCAATACGTCAATAAAGCGAGTATAAGTAAGCGTCTCAGGATTACACAAATGTAATATATGACCGTTAGATTTTGGCTTGCTAGCTATTGCAACGAGTGCTTGGCTAGCATAATTTATTGGAGTAAAATCTATATGCCAGTTTGCCTTCGGCGTCTTTCTCAAATGAAGCATCGACTTGATCATTCGATAAAAAGCATTATCGTCCATATTACGTTGAAATTTTCCATTTTCAGAATGGCATGTTAAATTTCCTACTCGATATATAGTAACAGGAAGATCCTCTACAGCTTTCCTAACAATGTTTTCAGCCTCTAGCTTGCTTTGGTTATACACATTTTCAAGTGGAACCTCGTAATCAAAGTCACCTTTTTCTAGATAATACTCCCACTGACTTGTAGCAAGCTCTTCCGGAATACCAATTGTTGAAACATGGTGAAAATGCACACCTTCTTTATATTTAGCAAGTTCAAGCAAATACTTAGTGCCTTCTATATTTACATTGTTAAAATGAGAGGCATCGCCAAAATGCCTAACATCCGCACCACAATGAATAATTGCATCGATTTTCTCCGCGAGCATACTCCGATCTATACTAGATAAACCAAGCCTCTCTTCACCTAGGTCTCCTTGGATAACGGTTACTCGTTCTTTAATCATTTCCATTATGCTTTCACCGAAATAAAAGTGCATACTGTCCTCCAATTTAGCATCAATAGAGGCATGTGAGTTTTTCCGGATAAGGCAGTACACATGAGCGCTTGTTCTTTTCAATATTTCATATAAAACATGACTACCTAAATAACCTGTTGCACCTGTTAAGAATACTGTATGCATTGGTCGGGACTGGATTGTACTTGTATTAGGTAAAATGCTCGGCTCCATTAGGTCCTTTAAAATAAAACCTTTTTTTGAGATTGGCGCTTCTGATTGAACTGGTTGGTATTGACTTATATATGCATCCAATTCTTCAATGGTATGATGCTCGAAGAAATCTTGTATTTTCAAAAATGGAAAATGCCTTTTTACTTGAACTAATATTTCCAGCACTTTTAAAGAATGGCCACCTATATGGAAGAAATTATCGCGAATGCCGACACACGGGATACCCAGTGACTTTTGCCAAGCGTCAGCTAGAATTTGCTGATTTTCATTTTCCGGGGCAACATATGTATCTGTTTCAGGTGCTTTTTCAATTGCTGCTAATTGCTTACGGTTAATTTTCCCAGTGGGGGACAATGGCATTTCATCTAACTGAAAAAAGTGGTCAGGAACCATATACTCTGGTAGATTATCAACAAGGTACTCTCTGATTTCCTCTTCCCTTATGTGCATATCCCCACTTACTGTGTAGTAAGCAAACAAGCTATTGCTTCCATCTACCATTTTTTTCGCAAGAATAACAACCTCTTGAATACGAGATTCATTTGCTAATACAGCTTCAATTTCTCCAATCTCAATTCGAAATCCCCTAACTTTGATTTGCGAATCCTTACGGCCAACAAACTCAATCGAACCACTTGGCAATAATCGAACTAAGTCACCTGTTCGATACATCATTTTATGGGGCTCTACTGAGAATAAATGAGGTACAAATGCTTCTGCCGTATTTTCCGGTCTGTTTAAATAACCCGAAGCCAAGCCAGCGCCAGCAATACATAGCTCACCTGGGACATTGATTGGACAAAGCAGATTATGTTTATTCACGATATACGCTTCATAATTTGCAATCGGCCTTCCAATCGGGATGCTTGATTGACTTTCCTCTACATTGTTTTGTACTTTATGATACGTAGATAATACAGTACATTCTGTCGGCCCATATACATTGATAATTTCGATGTTTGTCCCAAATTTTTGCTGCCACTTTTGGACAATAGGATACATCAGGGCTTCTCCACCTACCGAAAGAAATTTAAGTGTTTTCAATGCTTCCTTTCTTTCTTTTGGTAAATGTGTGGCAAGTTGATTAAAAAATGCATTCGGTACTGTTGTAGCTGTAGCCTTTTCACGCTTAATCGCAGCGGCGAATTCCTCAATAGATACCCGCTCCGCGCTAGATAACATATATAATCTAGCTCCGGAAAAGAATGCAGTAAATGTTTCCGTTACAGAGGGGTCAAAGCTATAGGAGATGAATTGAGTGTAAACATCTTGTTCCGTTGATTGATAAATCCTTTGATGATCAGTGATTAAATTGATAACGGAATCATGCCTAAGCATCGTCCCCTTTGGCTTTCCAGTAGAACCAGAAGTATAAATGATATATGCTAAATCAGAGGGATGACATTCAACATGAACATCCTCTTTCGAAAACTCCTTTTCCATATGGTTCATTTCGAATACCATCCGCTTATCATCATTATCCAACAAGTTAGAAAGTAAAGGTCTGTGTTCATGCTTTGTTAAAATAAAAGGTGCTCCTGTATCATTTAGGAGATAACGGCACCGCTCTTTTGGATAAGATGGATCAATTGGAATATATACTCCACCAGCTTTAAGGATACCTAGCAAGCTCATCACTGTTTCCATACTACGCTCCATCACTATTGCTGCATAATCACCTTTTTTCATTCCATTGGATATCAACATATGAGCAATTTCGTTTGAACGTTCATTTAGCTCACGATAAGTCATTTGACCTTCAAACGAAGATAGAGCAATATTACCCGCAAACTTCTTTGCAGTTTCATAAAAAACTTGTGAGATTGTTTTCTCTTTTGCATACGGGGCGTCTGTCTCATTTAATTGCTGGTATAATGTCCATTCCTCATCTGTCAGCATTTGAATGCGGTCAAAAGGTAATTGTGGATCTTCCTGAATAATTGTTTCTATGATTTTTTCATATTGTCCAATAAACCTTTTAATAGATTCCTTTTTGAATAGATTTTGATTGTATGAAATGTTACTAACCATTCGATTTTCTTCAAACTGAATACGCCAAGCGAGCTCTGTCTTAACATCTATTGATTGATCAATTTGAAAAACAGTTTGCCAATTTGGAAACTTATCAAAAGTGATTGGTGAGAGTACTTCATGCTTTCTATTCTCTTCCAATTGCTCCTGTAAATAACTTAATAAGCTATTTACTGTTCGATTTTTTTGAAAATCAATGCGAATGGGGGTAATGCCTTCACTTTCCTTCATTGCATTTCCAATTAAAATATCTTCTTCATTTGTACTAAAATACACCCACAAAATATATGAAGCTAACAAAACAACATTAGGATCTGTGTCTTGCTTAATAGAAAAGTCATATAATGGTAACAGTAATTCTTGCTTTATTGGATGAATGATAGTTCCCTCCATAAACTCTTTACCTGTTCCCTGTTGATAATCCGTTGGCAATACTGCAGATGGAAGAGGCTCCGCTACTTTCTTCATCCAATACGATTTATCTAAAACTATTTCTTCTCCTGCATTAACAAACAAATCTCTCAACCTCCTACAATTTCTTAATACAAGTGCAAAAGCATTTAATACATGGTATTCGCTAGTACATCGAAAATAAGTATTCACTGAAAACAAATTATCTTTCAGTGAATACTTTATCTCATTCCTGTACTTTAAATTTATTAACAACATGCATTAATTCATCTGATAAATCATTCAAGACTTGCGCTTCATCAGAAATTTGATTTACTGAATTCAGCTGAGAAACGGACGCTTCTGCCACTGCTCTTGTATTGTCTCTTGAACTATTAGAAATCATCTCCATTTGCTGAACAGAGTCCGTCACTTCTACCGTACCAGCTGACATTTCCTCAAATACTGCCGACAGATCTTGAATTTGATCGGCCACTTGGTGAATCGATGTGAGAATATGTCCAAATGATTGTTCTGTTTCATTTACAACAATTAATCCATTATCCACTTCTTCTACCGCATGAATCATCATATTCACAGATTCTCCCGTATCACTTTGTATTTGAGAGATAAGCGCAGATATTTGGCGCGCGGATCCTTCTGACTGTTCAGCAAGTTTTCGTACCTCTTCTGCTACTACTGCAAATCCACTACCGGCTTCTCCTGCCCGGGCCGCTTCAATGGCAGCATTCAAAGCAAGTAAGTTCGTCTGGGAAGCTATTCCGGTAATAATGTCCACAATTTCTTCAATTTTTTCTGAGCGTTCCCCAAGTAGTTTTACTAAAGTGGCTGATTGATTAACAGCCTTACTAATTGAATTCATTTGCTCGACAGATCTACGAGTTGAATCATTTCCTTTTTCTGCTTCTTTGGAGGCAGTCAATGATGACTCCGTAATCTGATTTGCCGACATGGCAACACGCTGGATACCAATACTCATTTCCTCAATTACCTTTGTACTTTGATTGGCTTTTTCCGCTTGCAAATCTGCTCCACTTGCCACTTCTTGCATAGAAGCAACAACGTGATTAGTAGAATCCGCTACTTCCTGCATATTAGATGACAATATCGTAGAACTATTCGATACTTGAGAAGAAACATTTGTTGCACTTTTAATAATAGATCTTAAATTTTCAATCATTACATTGAAATTACGTGTAAGAAGACCAATTTCATCATTTGATTTCACAGGTAATGGGTCCATTTCCAATTCACCTTTTGCTACCCTTTTAGAAAGAGAGGAAAGTGCTTGTATTGGTGTAAGTTGTCTTTTTAATAATAAATAAACAGCGACTGAAGAGCCGATTAAGAATAGGACAGTAACCAAGAGAATCGACATAGATTCTGACATTGCTTTCGCAGTTACCATTGAAACATCATAGTCCATTGCATAAAGTGCAAGTATCTTACCTGAATTATCCAATATTGGAGTCAATCCAGTTTTATAACTTCCAAACTCATCACTGTATATCTCTGTAGCTGCGGATTTTCCAGTTTCAAATACCTCTTTAATTTTAGCGAGAAAATCTGGGGAAAGGCCCATTTCAACCATGTCTTGGTTGTATTCCGCACCAAAATCTAAAATGCTTGATGAAAGTGCTGGCGCATGGATACTTTCACCATCCATTGTAATTAAAAATAGATTGGTAATAATATCTGAGCTATCATTTACAGCATCCATTTCCTTTGTTAATTCAATTGCATCAGGATTATCACCGCTCGGATGCTCTAATATAGATACCAATTGATCCTTATCTATCGTCTGAGCCAATATCATTCCTTTGTCATGCAATGATTCATCCATATCTTTTAAATTACTCTGTTTTACGATATAATACGAAAGGCCCATAGTTACTAACCCAAATAATAATAAAATACTTACCATAACAGTGACTAATTTCGTGCTTATTGACAGATTTCTTGAATTTTGCTGCTTCACGATCTATCCCCCTAAAGTTCTGTTAAGATTTTGCACAAATAAAATAGACAACCCACAATAGGGTTGCCTATGTCTCCACGTAAGAAACCAGGACATAATCTAGGCAACTGGCTGGCGTGATGTATTGTACATGTTAGCCCCTATAGTTTTGTGTCACCATTTTTCAATGGTTTTACCTTTATCCAGTTTTATCAGTGACTTTTTTACCACACTATACCAATATACCTATTAAAAACAATTTCCACAACAAAAAAATGACATTATTTTCATATAATGATAAAGTATATGAATTGGCAAGATTTAGTTTTCTTATAAAGGTTAAAGTAAATTTGTAATATGTATATATGCGAATTCACTTAATAGCATTGGAAATGAAAAAACATGATCATATACAGTAAAAAATCCTCTTAAATAGTTTTTCCCTTAAAGAAGAAAATATTTAAGAGGCCTCCATAGAATCTAAAAACTTTGGATTGCTGCCGCGACATCATAATCATTTAAATCTATATCGATATTTTCTCTTCTTGCTAACTTAGCAAGCCCTGAACCTAAATAAGGCCCCATAGTAAGCCCAGAAGCGCCTAATCCATTGGCGACCAAGATGTTTTCATAGTTTGGAAGCGGACCGATAACAGGCAGAAAACCAGGTGTGAAAGGCCTAAAGCCAACTCTTGTTTCTAGGTATGTGCCATCTGAAAGACCCGGTGCAACATGCAAAGCTTTTTGAAATATTTCTTGCATTCCCCCTACTGTCTGACGTATGTCGTAGCCTGTATTATCCTCGTGTGTAGCTCCTATAACAATTTTCCCGTTGTCAAATGGCACAATATACTGATTGCCCTGAGGCATTACAACTGGCCACTCATTTGTACTTATTTCCGCTAATTGTAAGTGGACAATTTGCGCTTTTTGAAAACTAACTTGAAAATTAATGCCCATTGGTTGAAGAAGTTGATGTGCCCAGGCACCACTCGTAATGATCACTGTATTTGCAGAGTAACTTTCAAGAGAAGTCTTTACCTCTGTGACTCTGTTGCCGCTGCATATGAGACTTGCATCATCATTAATAATAGTAGCGCCATGTCGTTTTGCTGATCTCAGCAAGCTATCACGGAGTGCCCGCCCGTCCACGCGAGCTGCACCGCTGATATGAACAGATCCATATTCCTCCGCAAGTGGGGGAAATAAAGACCTCGTTTCCGATGGAGTGAGAACTTGAATTTCTCCTATCTCCGGGGCATCATCTTTTCGTGACAATGCCCTTTTTTCCATATCGAGCAGTTTTTTGGATTCGGTATGAAGACTGATTGCACCAACGCGTGCATAGCCAGTATTCTTCTCCCCTTCATTTTCAAGCTCTCTAATTAGCCCTGGATAAAAACAAGCACCATTTTTCGCAAGCTTGTACCAAGCCTTATTGCGTCTTTGCGATACCCAAGGACATACAATTCCCGCCGCCGCATCAGTTGCCTGTCCTTGATCTTTTCGATCTATGACAGTTACGTCCGCTCCTGACTTTGCCAAGTGATACGCTGTAGAGGCGCCAAGAATTCCCGCTCCAATAATAATGAATTTTTCCATTGTGAACACCCTTTTCTTTTCGTACATCAAATATTACCTATTTCTCTATTTTAAGTCTAGTGGGGCTATTACACATAACCCTTCAATAAGAATGAATAAACAAAAACTTAGTTTAAATAGGTTCAGACGATAAAATTAACCTTCCTTTCTACTTAAGGTTGGAACTAAACGCCATCTAAAGATGCAGATTTTTTTCTTTACTGTCGGTGTGCTTCAGTTTACTGATCGTCATATGACGAGTACTGGCTATTAGCCATTTTTTATACGTACGAGATGGGGTGACGTTGATATTTACTTTTATTTTCACCAAAGTATTCTTTTGCATAACCATGATCTGAGTTAGTATCGTTTATATTATCGTCTAAACTGCGCGGTACCTTACTGTCTCACAAACGATGGCGAATGACTTTCTAACCATTATCCCAAGTCTCTATATATTCCCAACAAAAAAACCGAGCAAAAATAATGCTCGGTTTTTTCAAGAAAATAATATTAAGCTTTTAAATATGACTGCTTAAACCCACCACATCTCAGCAGGTTGTTCTTTAATTAATACAGGTTTCAGATTGCTTACTGCACGTTGGAAGCCTTCTTCAACTGACATAAGCGGATCTTCGTGCTCGATACTGACAACATAGTCATATCCATACGTACGCAATGCGCTCATCATATCAGACCACTCTTTTACGTCATGCCCACAGCCAACGGAACGGAACATCCATGCGCGGGTTTTCAACTCACCATACGGTTGCATATCAGTCAGACCATACATATTAACATTATCTTGATCAATATACGTATCTTTGGCATGGAAATGGTGAATCGCATTTGCTTCACCTAAAATTTTAATTGCAGCGACCGGATCAATTCCTTGCCACCACATGTGACTTGGATCAAGGTTTGCTCCAACCGCTTCACATGTTAACTCTCTCAGCTTTAACATCGTATGTGGTGTATGAACGAGGAATCCACCATGCAGTTCAAGACCTACTTTTACATTGCGATCTTGAGCAAATTGTCCCCACTCTTTCCAATATGGAACAAGTTTTTCTTCCCATTGCCATTTTAAAACATCACCATATTCATTCGGCCAAGGTGTGACAGGCCAGTTAGGATGTTTTGCTCCTTCATGGTCTCCCGGTGTTCCTGAAAAAGTGTTTACAACCGGTACATTCATCAACTCAGCAAGCTTCACAGTTTTAACAAACGTTTCATGAGATGTTTTCGCAAATGCTTTATCAGGAGTTAATGCATTTCCGTGACAACTGAATGCGCTAATCGTTAAACCTCTTGATTCCACTTGTTTTAAATATTCTTTACGTTTTGTTTCACTTTCCAATAATCCATCTAAATCACAATGAGCATTTCCTGGGTAATTACCTGTTCCAATTTCAACTGAATCTAAGCCTGAAGCCTGTACATAATCAAGCATTTCTTCAAATGATTTTTGCGCAAATAATACAGTGAAAACTCCTAGTTTCATTTCTATTCACCAATCCTTTTATATTTTTTACAACTGATTCTTTAAGAAATTAATTATATTTTATGGTACTGACACAATTTGTTTTGTTTTACTTGATTCAAGCGCTGCAAGTACTACATTTAAAGATTTCATTCCTTCTTCTCCACTCACTGCTGGCTCTGTATCATTTAAAATACTTTCCACGAAATAATCAATCACATGGGAACTGCTTTGTCCGCCTTCTTCATTGGATTGAATTTTGCCAAGATCAAATTTCTCAACCTCGCCATTATTGTACTGAATGATTAAGGAATGCTCTGGATCGTCTTCGAGTCTCATTACAGCCTTTTCTCCGTAAATAATGGTAGAATTATCTTCTTTTACATATGCCCAACTAGCTGCGAGTGTCCCGATAATACCGCTTTCCGATTTCAACAAGCAGATCGCATTGTCATCGACATTACTATTTTCTTTCGCACCAGACTCAACAAACGCTCCAACCTCAACAAACTCTTCGCCAAGTATATAACGCATGAGATCTGTCTTGTGAACACCCAAGTCACCCATAGCTCCAATAAAAGCTTCCTCTTTCCTAAAAAACCAACTATCCTTCCCATCTATACTCCAACCCTCTGGACCAGGATGTCCAAATGCAGTTCGGAAACCAAATATTTTACCTAACTTACCATTTGCTAGTAATTGCTTTGCTTTACTGTGCGAAGGAACAAAACGTTGATTATGTCCTATCATCAGTTTCTTTCCATTCTTCTTAGCAGCATCAATCATCGCCTGTGCTTCTTCTTCAGATGTAGCCATTGGCTTTTCACAAAGAACATGCTTGCCAGCGTTTAATGCAGCAATACTCATAGGTGCATGTAAGTAATTCGGCGTACAAACGGAAACTGCATCAATATCCGCCTCGGAGAGCATCTTCTCGTAATCTGTATATGCTTCTGCGCCTAGCTTTTCAGCCGCGGCTTCTGCACGCTTCTCGATAATGTCACAAACAGCAACAATTTCTACATTTTCATTTGCTACATACTCAGGAAAATGACGAAATTTCGATATACTCCCACAACCAATAACGCCTACTTTTAATTTTGACATAAATGACTCCTCCATATCTGCTATTCTCTAAGTTTTTCAAACTATTCTTTCTATCATTTATTTTTATCTTTAATTTCTTCTAACGGTTGGGCGTTTCCATATACTGGCCGCTTTCGTTCAACTGGCTTTGCCCACTGTACTGCATTTGTAATAACACGCTGAATTTCTTCATTATGATAAGTAGGGTATGTCTCATGACCAGGACGGAAATAGAATATTTTCCCGTTCCCACGACGATATGTACAACCACTTCGGAAGACTTCTCCGCCTTCAAACCAGCTAACAAACAATAACTCATCAGGCGCTGGGATATCAAAATGCTCCCCATACATTTCTTCCTTCTCAAGTTCAATATATTCACCAATACCTTCAGTTATTGGATGGCTCGGATTTACGACCCAAATGCGTTCTTTATCATCCGCTTCTCTCCATTTTAAATCACATGAAGTCCCCATTAACCGTTTGAAGATTTTTGAGAAGTGCGCTGAATGAAGAACAATCAATCCCATACCGTCTAATACTCGCTGTTGGACTTTCGTTACTATTTCATCATCCACTTCATGGTGTGCCATATGCCCCCACCATAATAGTACATCGGTTTTATCTAATACTTCATCTGTTAAACCATGTTCAGGCTCATCTAGTGTGGCCGTTTTCACATCCATGCCAGCTTCCCTTAAAAATGCAGCAATTGTTTGATGAATGCCTTCAGGGTATACTTCTTTCACCTTTTCATTTGTTAGTTCATGTCGGTTTTCATTCCAAACAGTTACATTAATCATTTAATTATCCTCCCTTTTGCTCTTTTTTGATTTAAGAGCCATGTATAAAATGCTGGATCATTATATGTTTCAGTCCAAGAATCATGAGTTGCTTCTGGGTAGATGGTCAATTTCACGTTACCGCCAGCACTTCGAAGCGCTTCCACCATTACCTGACTTTCTTCCATAGGTACCACATCATCTTTAGCCCCGTGAAACGCCCAAACAGGAACATCCTTTAGTCGCTCCAAATGCTCAACAGAGCCACCGCCACATATTGGTGCCATTGCCGCAAACTTCTCTGGATGTTGCTTAGCTATTTCCCAAGTACCGTAGCCTCCCATACTTAAACCGGTTACATAAATCCTATCTTCATCTACTCGATATTGAGTAATCAAATCTTCAAGTAATGCATAGATAGAATCAATATGTAATAACCAAGTCGAGTATCTTTCAACACCGAGCGGGCATTGTGGAGAAACAAGAATAAATGGAAAGTTTTGTTCTTCAGCTAACTTCGGAAGCCCATTTGCTTTCACTGCATTTAAATCAGACCCACGCTCTCCCATTCCATGTAAAAATAAAACTAGAGGGTAGTCCATATTCGCTTTTTGATTATAATCATCAGGTATTGATAACAAATATTCTAGATTGATAGTTTTTTTCACTTCGACATCTTTTTGAAAAGAACAGGATTGTTGCGCTATATGAGAGCCCTCCTTTTTCTTAAATCATCTTCTATGCAAACGTATAGCATAGGTAAGAGAAAATCAATCGAAACGTTTCTATTAAGAATATAACATCTTTTTATTCAATTTAAAACCATTCTTCACAACTTTCATTTAATTATTTATTCTGATAAATTGATAAAGATTATTAATATTGCCTTAACTTCTATTTATCTGTTTCTAATTAAATATAAATGAACAAGCGGGAAATACTTCCCGCCATTCTTATAATAGACTACTTTACTGGGTTGAATCCTTCTTCTCTCAAGTAACTTTCTGCCTGCTTCTGTGATTCAAAGCTTTCCTCTAAGTTAAGTCCCGTATAAATATTCCAAAGCATATCTTCATGCATAAGTACTAATGTTTGTCCCTCATTATTGCTCCACTTTTGTTCAGTTATCATTTCTATCTGCTGAACCTCAATATCTTTTCCTTCTGCAAGATATTTAATGGAGTCAGTAATAATTTTTTTTAATTCTTCCTCTGATGCATCCTTAATATTAACGAGCCCCCTAGAATCAGCATCATATTGTTCAAGATCTCCAACGTATACAAAGCCATTTCCATTTGGATGAAGATAATGTACTACAACCGTTTTATCAAATAGACTTTCAGCAAAATGATAGTTTAATCGCTTCATCGAAACCTCTTTACGTGTTAACTGTGGAAATGTTTCAATGATAGCTTGTTTTTGTTCAAACGAAAGCATGGAGTAACGCCTCTTTTCTAATAAATTCCTTGCGACTATTATAACATGCCACAACCTCAACAACACTATGAGGCAACAGACGTGAAAGAAACAGATTATTTTGAGATAATAGCTAAAATGCTGAAGGGATGGGTTTGTTAATGACTGAATTAAAAGAATTAAGCACGATAGAGCAATGGAAAAGTGTATTTGAGGGAACGAATAAAAAACCTATATTTGTTTTTAAGCATAGCACTACATGTCCAATTAGTGCCTCTGCCTATGATGTATACAAATCCTACGAGATCGGACCTTGATAAATATGTTGTAACAGTGATAGAAAATAGAAACGTATCTAATGAAATTGCGAGCGATTTACATATTACCCATCAATCACCACAAGCTTTCCTCGTTCAAAATAAAAAAGCATTATGGAATGCTTCACATTCGAAAATTACTGGACAGGCTTTAGAGAATGCGATAAAAAATTTTATAAAATAACCTGTATGTAAAAAGAGTTCTATCGTTATTCAAACGTTAGAACTCTTTTTAATAATTTCTATTATCCACCTAATTAATGCTTGATTTTTCCCCTTATAATACTCTTATTGACATTCTTTTTTTAAAGGGTGTAGAATGTTTCCCAATGGCAACTTTCAAACTTGTCTTGCATACTATCGTAAGTAGTAATAATTTTGTTGATTAAATCTAATTAGCAAGAAGGAGTATATAGAATGACTGAAAATTTAATATTGGCATTTAGTCTTACACTGCTAGCTGGTCTTGCTACAGGCATCGGCAGTGTCGTTGCAATGTTTACGTCGACTACTAATACAAAATTCCTTTCCTGGTCGCTGGGATTTTCTGCCGGTGTGATGATTTATGTTTCAATGATTGAAATTTTTGTAAAAGCAAAATATGCCTTAACAGCGGCTCTCGGTAATCAAACAGGGAACTGGGCTACTATAGGTGGTTTCTTTGGAGGAATGCTTTTAATTGCTCTAATCGACAGGTTTGTGCCAAACCAAGGTAATCCCCATGAATTTAAAAAGGTAGAAGAAATAAAGGATAGCAAAGTCCATGATCCTGATCTTTTAAAAATGGGAACCTTCACAGCACTAGCAATTGCCATTCATAATTTCCCTGAAGGAATTGCTACATTTACAGCAGCCTTACAAGACCCAACCCTTGGAGTGGCAATTGCGATTGCCATCGCTATCCACAACATTCCAGAAGGGATAGCTGTTGCAGTACCTATTTACTTTGCCACTGGAAGTAAGAAGAAGGCATTTAAACTTTCCTTTTTATCTGGACTTTCAGAACCTATCGGCGCTATTATTGCCTTTCTGATTTTGATGCCCTTTTTAAATGACGTTTTATTCGGAGTAATTTTTGCATCAGTTGCTGGTATTATGGTTTTTATTTCACTTGATGGACTTCTACCGGCCGCAAAGAAATATGACGAAGCGCATACATCCATTTATGGATTAATTAGTGGCATGATTGTTATGGCTATTAGTCTAATACTTGTTGTTTAGGAAAATAACGACATACAAATGTTCAAAAGCAGACTCTTAAATCTATTTGGAGGGGAGTTTGGACTCTCCCTCCAAGCTATTCTATCTAAAACTATATGCTTTTACTCCACGAGTTTTTGTTTCTACACGAAACACCCCTCCTGCGTGGGGTTGTTTTCTTAATTCTTCCTCATCTAGGCCTTGTCTTGCGGTTGTGATAAATAACTCATTCAAATCTTTACCTCCAAATGTACAAGAAGTAACATTACTACAAGGTACTCTCACCTCATCTAGCTGCTTACCAGTTTGAGGATCCCATCGAGAAACCTTCCAGCCCCCATAATGGGCCACCCAAAGCATCCCTTCCTCATCTATAGTCATACCATCTGGAGCTCCTTGCCCATCTGGGATCGCAACTACATAGTCCCTGAATGCTACCTTGCTTGTTTGTACATTAAAATCATAAGCTGCCACTTTTTTCGTTGGCGTATCAATATAATACATCATATCGTTTGTAGTGTTCCATGCAATTCCATTAGAAATAGTTACAGGTACAACTTTTTCCTTTACACTTCCATCTGGAAAAACACAGTATAAAGCTCCCTCATTTGCACTACCATGTACTTCCATCGTTCCTACCCAGAGCCTACCGTTCGCATCACATTTCCCGTCATTAAATCTAATGTTTAGGTTTTTAATTGGATTTGCAAGCGGTGTCAACTCTTCTGAAATCAAATTAAATATATATACACCATTATGCATCGCCAATACCACTTCTTCTTTATTTATTGGCACTACTGTAGTTACATATTCGCTAAACGACCACTTATGAACATGGTTCGCTTTAACATCGTAACTTTGCAAGGTTTTCCCTACAATATCGACCCACATAAAACGTTCGTTTTCACTATCCCATGTCGGGCCCTCCCCGAGCATATGCTTTGTATGAAACAAAATTTGAGCTTCCAATACTTGAACCCCCACTCGTTTTATTGTTGTACAGCTCTAATCCAGGTTTGAGCCATAAGTAAATTTCCGCCAGATGTCATATGTACTCCATCTGTTGTTAATTTAAATCCTGATTGGTTACTTAAGTATGTTTTAAAGGCTTGATGAGTAGGTACTAGCAATGCTTTATATTCTTTGGCTAGGCGATGCACAGCATCTATGTAAGGTACAAGCAGGCGATTTCCGGTAGAATCAAGATCCTCTTCAATAATTGTAGGTTCCATTAATATCACGCGCGCTTTTGTTTTCGATGTAAGTTTAGCAAGTAGTTCCGAATACATTTTCTCATATTGTTCTGGAAAAATCTGATCCATTTGTGGATTATCAAGTTGCCTCCAAACATCATTAATGCCGATTGATATAGATACCCAGTCAGGCTCAAGATCGATCACATCTTCTTGCCATCTAGCTGCTAAATGATCAATCCTATCACCGCCAATTCCTTTATTAATAAATTGTAGATTCATGGACGGCTCTGTTAACGCGTAGTAATCACGAAGTAACCTTACATACCCATATCCCATTTCTTCAGGATCTTCTCTTCTTCCAGCATCTGTAATACTGTCACCAATTAAAATAATTTTGCTATTATTGTTAAATTCCAATATAAGATCCTCCTTAAGTTTCCCTTTTGAGAATTGAAAATAAGCTAAGTTCCACAAATAAATTTTATAAAAGGTAAAACTACAACTCCCTATTAAATTAAAATTTTTACATACTGCGTAATTGTATTGTACCGTAAATCAGCTTTATATTGTTATACTTTTCAGATTCTTAATTTATTTTAAAATATTGCACATTAAAAAGATGCAATTGAAGAAGACCCATTACTAATCTGAGAGCTGGACTTTGGCACCTTACAAATAGAACCCATGAAAAAAGCCCTGACGTATTTGTCAGGGCCCATATATAAATATTCAATTTGTAACTTTAGCTCAGTTCTCAACTTCAAGCGACTTCCTTCTATTCATCCGCGAGCAAATCGTCCGCTAAATTTACGGCATGGTCACCGATCCGTTCCAAATTGCTTACGATATCCACATAGATAATGCCTGCAGTTCCTGTACATTTATTTTCGTTCAATCTCTTTATATGCTTATTACGGAGATCGCGCTCCATTTTGTCAATTAATATTTCTTTTTCTATTACAGATTTTGCTTGTTCTACATTATTTGTTTCAATCGTTTTTATAGACTGTCTAATAGTCGAAGTCGTCAAATCAAACATTGCATCTAAATCAGCTATTGCAGATTCAGAAAATTTAACTTTACTATTAATTTGATGATCGACTAATTCCATAATATTTTCCATATGGTCACCAATTCGTTCAAGATCCATCACCGTATTCATTAGCGTGTGATGCTCTTTTATATCCTGATCTGTTAAAGAGTGATAGGAAATTTGAACAAGATATTCAGTGATTTTCTTATCAAGATTATTAAGCGCATCTTCAATTTGTGGAATTAACTCACGATGCTTTTTCCCTTGTGTTTTATAATAATGACCAACTTCCACTATGCCTTCCTCTGCAAGTTCGGCCATTCTTATCACTTCCTTCTTCGCTTGTCCAAGCGCTACAGAAGGAGATTGACGTATAAATTGCTCTCCAAGGTGAATTGGTTTATGTTCAATCGTTCTTTCCTCACCTGGCACAAGCTTTGTTACAATCCAAGCAAGTCCAGCAATGAAAGGCAACTGTATTATTGTATTCGATACATTAAACGTACCATGTGCAAAGGCAAGCGTCATTTTAGGATTAAGTCCTAAGCTCGCTTGGAAATACTCTATGAGAGCGGTGAATGGTACTAATAGAATTAATACCAAAGTTGTTCCAATGACGTTAAATATAACATGCGTTAAAGCAGCACGCTTAGCCGCAATCGAAGCACCAATTGAAGCTAATACAGCCGTGATCGTCGTTCCGATATTATCTCCAAATAATACCGGTAATGCAGCATGGAGATCTAATGCCCCTTGGTCAAACAATGTTTGCAAAAGTCCAATTGCAGCTGAAGAGCTTTGAATGATCGCTGTCAGAACAACCCCGACTAATACTCCTAATAATGGATGATCACTCAATCTAAGTGTTAAATCTGTAAAAGCTTGAGCATCTGATAATGGTGCCATTCCATCTCCCATTAAATTGAGTCCGAAAAATAGAGCACCAAAGCCAAAGAACACCTGCCCAAAATTATTTATTTTATGATTTTTAAAGAAGAAGATTAGGAAAGCTCCTAATGCAATGATCGGAAGTGCATACTCAGAAATATTAATACCAATAATAAATGCCGTGGTTGTTGTTCCAATATTTGCACCCATTATGACGCCTATCGCTTGCCTTAATGTCATGAATCCTGCTGTTACTAAACCAATCGTCAAAACGGTCGTACCAGAACTTGTTTGCAACAATGTGGTTACAACGATTCCGGTTAAAACCCCCATAATCGGTTTTGTTGTGAATCTATCTAGTAGATCTCTTAGTCCATCGCCTGCAACTTTTTGAAGGCCATCTCCCATTATTTTCATTCCATATAGGAAGATCCCCAAACCACCAACAAAAGTAAAAAGCACTGTCTGCAAGTCCATCTCTTCATTCCTTTACTATGTATTCGACATATTACTACAAAAGCATACCCTTACTCATGTTAATGAATGAATAAACAAATGTAAACAATAATTTGCTATTGTTTATGAATTAAGTATGAATAAAATTAGGAGAACGGTTGCAATCCGCTCTCTGATTACTATTTACAAATATACCAATCCTTATGAATGAATTATAAATAATATTAAGGTATGGTTAATTATTAAGTAGTTATTTGACAGGAGGAATTAAAATGAGATTACAAAACAAAAAAGTAATTGCGCTTGTCGAAGACGAATTCGAGGATTTGGAACTTTGGTATCCTATCTTGCGACTTCGGGAAGAAGGGGCAGAAGTTCATTTAGTAGGAATCGAAGCGAAGAAAAAATATATTGGGAAGTATGGTGTGCCAGCAGAGTCTGACTACTCCTTTTCTGACATTCAAGCAGAAGATTATGATGCCATCCTTGTGCCCGGAGGTTGGGCTCCTGATAAGTTAAGACGTTATGAAGAAGTTTTAGATTTCATACGTATAATGGATGAAGAAAAAAAGCCAATTGGCCAAATCTGTCATGCAGGTTGGGTGCTCATTTCCGCTAAAATTCTTGATGGGAAGAAAGTAACCAGCACACCTGGTATCAAAGATGATATGACGAATGCT
Source organism: Lederbergia lenta NBRC 16444 (assembly GCF_001591545.1). Lineage (GTDB taxonomy): Bacteria > Bacillota > Bacilli > Bacillales > Bacillaceae_C > Lederbergia > Lederbergia lenta. The sequence goes on along the minus strand of NZ_BCVC01000014.1, from coordinate 4,797 downwards.
GGAGCCGAGTGGAGTGATGAGGCGGTCGTTGTCGATGGACATTTGATCTCAAGCCGTCGACCGCCAGATTTGCCTCCATATGTTAAAGCATTTGCTGACAAACTAGCAGAATAATAAGGTAAAAAAAGCGGATGAACATAATCGTCATCCGCTTTTCTTTCCATCTTTACTTATTCATACGAGATAGAAAATCATCCAAAGGGTCTTCTTCCTCTTCTTCGTTTTCCGAACTATCCTCTATGGATGAAGCTTGTTCTTTCCTAGCCATTTCCCAGTCAAAATTCATCATAACATCTTCAAAGTCATCTACATTACTATCTGTTTCGATCTCATCATGGCTTTCTATTGCAACTTCCAAGCCTTTATCTGTAGACTTTTTTTCCATCTCTTGAAGATATAGAGCTTCATCAATATCCAGTGAATTACTGTTCAACGTTGCTAAAACAGAAGTTGCCCGGATTGGATCAGCTAATAAATGGTGAATAACATTTCCTATTAAGGCTTCAGAATGGGTATGTTTCAACCAACTACGCTGCTCTTTGGTTAATTGTTTCGGAAGCGGAATAGTGATCGTTTCTCTTTCACTTGTCAAAGAATTATTTACACCTTCGACTACAAACTCAGCAATTTTACTAGAAAAGTTTCTTTTTTCCGTTTCCTTTAGTTTTTGCAATTTCATTAATATATGATCAGGGGTATCAGAAGGGAGGCGAAATGTAATCGCCTGTCCCCTTTGTATCCCTGTCATCCCCTTTTTATTCATGGAATCATCCTATTAATTTTTCACGGCCTTTTTTTCTGTTTCTTTAACGATCATATCTTTTTTATTCTTTCTAGAAAAATCGGAGATTAGCTTATAATAAGCATTTGCCATCATCCAAATACTTTCCTTTTCATCTTCAAAGAATTCAATATTATAACCATCTAAACTATTATTTAGTGCTTTAATATACTCTTTTAAGACCATTGCACCGCCGCCTACAAAATAGCAGATTTCAGTTTGAGAATTCTTCTGCCAGATATTACGTAAATGGCGATATTGTTTTTTCGCAAGCTCTAAAAGAATTCTATCTGTTATATCATGGACACTTGTGCGGCTCCCCTTAACCATAATGTGGTTTCTGTCGTTGTTTCTGGTAATGATCTCAACTACATCTCTACGACTATCTAATTCCACACCATGTTTCGATCTGATCTCTTCTCTAATTGCTTCTAACGATTCAGATACCCCTAGATTGAACCCTTGGGCTTTGTCATCATCAACATTGCGGTTTTTTATCACCGCAATATCCGTTGATAGACCACCAATATCTTGGATTAATATTCTTTTATCAATTAAATCTTTATTAATTATATTTAAGTCATTATCCATCACTAGATTAATATAAGCAGCAAATCCCTCAGGGTATACCTTCACTTCATCAAATTTAATATTTACCTTGATCCCTTGATACTTAGGAGTTACCAAAAACTCAACTTGGTGTACCGAGCCTAGAAGTTGCGAGCGATAACCAACATCTTTTCCTTCTTTTACTTCACGTAAAGGCAGTCCGGTACCGAGCGTGTAATTTGCGTCAATAACATTATTCGCTTTATTAAATATTTTGGCATTTTTTGCATTTGCAGCATCCAAGGCCAATGTAGCAAACAACATAATTAATGTTTGATCCTCTTCAGATTTACTGCTTCCTGGATCTAATTCGGTTGAATTATCGCTTTTTGTTGCTAAATTACCTACACGATAAATAACATTATTTTCGTGCAAAGCAGGGGAGTGAACTCTAATATGTATTCCATCTAATGGTGACTTTTCATCTAATTCTTCAATACCTATTACAGGCCTATCTTCTCTATCTCTCGCAATGACGTTAGGTATGTAAAATTCAGAATCCGAGTTTCCAAATAATGCCTTTACTGAATCATTTCCAACATCAATTGCAGCAAGTCTAGTATTAGTCATCAAACCACCCATTTCTATTTTTTTAATCACACACTGTAAACAATATATGAAATAAAGAAAAACGTCAATTGACCACGAAAGGCACACAATTTTGTACACAATATTACGTCATTTGTATACATGTATACATTTTCGCACACACATTGACATCACTACTTGTTTACACCATTGTATACATGTACACATAAATGCACACTCAAAGATTACAAGTTGTTTACAAGTATACAAAATTGCATACCATAAAAAAGACACAACTATATAAAAACTAGTTGTGTCCATTAGACTTAAATTTCCTTACTTCATCATCTGTTAAATTTCTCCACTGACCGAGTTCTAATCCTCTAAGTGTAATATGTGCCACTCGAACACGTTGTAGCTTATAGATTTGATAGTCAAACTGCGAACACATTCTACGTATTTGTCTATTCAACCCTTGGGAAAGAGTAATCTTAAAGCTGCGATCACTCAACTTTATAACCTTGCATTTATTTGTTATCGTATATTCATTTTTAACCGGATTATATATCTCTACGCCATTAGACATTCCTTCAATAAAAGAAGCGGTAATTTCCTTATTTACCATTACGATATAATCTTTTTCATGATTATTTTCTTCTCGTAAAATCTCATTGACTATATCGCCGTCACTTGTTAACAATATTAGGCCCTCTGACTCTTTGTCTAATCTGCCAATTGGAAATATGCGTTGCTCATGGTTAATAAAATCAACAATATTTCCATCGATATGCTCTTCCGTTGTACAAGTAATACCTGGAGGTTTATTTAAGGCTATATATACATCCGCATCAGTCTTTCTTGCTAGGATTTTCCCCTCCACTTCTACAACATCGTGTTCTTCTACCGTGAGCCCTAATGTTGCTATCTCTTTGTTCACTATCACCTTACCTTGAGCAATTAACTCATCTGCCTTTCTACGTGAACAAAGCCCTGTTGAACTGATAAATTTATTTAATCTCATGTACATACTCCTTTAAAATTACTTAACGAACTTCAATTTAATTTTTCCTAGTTATATATGTAAAAATAGCAAACATCCCGACTAAGGACAACAATAACCTCCCCCCCAAGGCTGATTGTTGGACGCAACATTGTAAAAACCGTATCATTTTTATAGATATATACCTTTAAGGAGGTAATAAAAAAATGGGTACAACTCCTACTAGACTTTTTAACAATATACCATTGTCCGTTCTAGATTTAGCCCCTATTATTGAGGGCGGCAATGCGGTACAGTCATTTAACAATAGTGTGGAATTAGCACAACACACTGAGAAATTAGGCTTTAATCGTTACTGGCTTGCAGAACACCATAACATGCCTGGTATAGCAAGTTCTGCAACATCAGTGCTTATCGGACATATTGCTGGAGCAACAGAGAAGATCCGTGTTGGAGCTGGAGGGGTCATGTTACCTAATCACGCTACCCTTGTTATTGCAGAACAGTTTGGGACGTTAGAGGCCCTCTACCCCGGACGTATTGATCTTGGTCTTGGTCGAGCTCCTGGAAGTGACCAAGCGACTGCCCACGCCTTACGAAGAACCTTAAGTCGTGGTGCCGAGGAATTTCCACTACAGTTGGAAGAACTTCAAACATACTTTGAGTATAATCCTTCCGCTCATGTACGTGCTATTCCGGGAGAAGGACTTGAAATTCCAATATGGCTTCTTGGATCAAGCGGCTTTAGTGCTAAACTTGCCGCACAAAAAGGTTTACCATTTTCATTCGCTAGCCACTTTGCTCCAGATTATACATTACCCGCTCTTCAACTATATCGCGATAACTTTAAACCTTCAGATGCTCTTATGGAGCCATATGCAATGGTAGGTGTTAATGTAATTGCTGCCGATACAGACGAAAAAGCGCATTGGCTAGCCACATCACAACAACAACAATTTTTAAGCTTGCTAAGAGGACGACCAACAGAACTAAAGCCACCAGTTGATGATATAAGTGTAGTCTCAACCGAGCTTGAACGCGCCTCTATCGGAAGGACGCTCGATCCGAGATCAACTATCATTGGAAGCCCAGAAACGGTTAGAGAGGGTCTCACACGCTTCCTAGATGAAACGAAAGCTGATGAAATCATCATTAACTCTCAAATATTCTATCAAGAAGACCGATTAAGGTCATATGAAATTATAATGGAATTGATGGATTAACAACACTAATGTCCATACTCCTCATTAAAAATAAGCTAAAGCCCTCATAAATTTACCGAGAGGCTTTGGCTACTTGATATTTAGTTTTTTTATAATGCATCCCTCTTAATTATTTCTCTATATAGCAGCCTCACAAAAGTCGCCATCTAATATTTCCTCTAAATATAAATTTTTCACCTTCATTATATTGGCAATCCATTAGCAGGTGTTGTAGTTTATCTAAAAATTGGCGGAATATTGATCCGAATGATATGCAGTGGAGTGGAGCCATTCCATGTATTAATAGAGATAATCTAATGTCTCTATATTTTTAATACAACCCAACTCTCCAACTTCCCATTTTCGACACAAAAAAACCTAACACAGGAAGGCAATTCGGTTGTAAGTACAATACCGTTTCACCCATCGTGTTAGGAGTTTATATTAGGGAGCTATGCCCATTCGAGTATTATTATAATGGCGCGCCTTAGAGGATTCGAACCTCTGACCCACAGCTTAGAAGGCTGTTGCTCTATCCAACTGAGCTAAAGGCGCATCATGAATACATAATATGCAGATAATGATGTTAACAATTACGAAGCGGGTGAAGGGAATCGAACCCTCATCATCAGCTTGGAAGGCTGAGGTTTTACCACTAAACTACACCCGCGCAAATT
>NZ_BCVC01000013.1 GCF_001591545.1 Lederbergia lenta NBRC 16444 | reverse complement strand
TCTTGATTATCGATCTTGAACAACTGAACAAGGGAGATGATTGCGTTGGGCATGCTAATGAAGATTCGGATTTTTCTTTAATGAAACCAATTCAATGAATTGGCGAAAAGAAACTTTCCAAGTATCCGCTAACCCCTTCAACGTGCAGGGTTTTCTTGAAACCCTGCACGTTTCCACTTTTATTGGCTTATGGTAAGATTATCATATCATATACATAAGAGGTGGATATCTATGAGTAACTGCATTTTTTGTAAAATTGTCAACGGAGAGTTGCCATCAACAAAAGTTTATGAAAATGATGATGTTTTAGCATTTCTTGATTTAAGCCAAATTACCAAAGGACATACCCTTGTTATTCCCAAAATACATAATGAAAACATTTATGATTTATCACCGGCAATTGCTGCGAAACTATTTGAAGCGGTACCTGCTATTTCTAGGGCTATTAATAAGGAATTCGAACCTCAAGGACTAAACCTATTAAATAATAATGGTACATTCGCTGGACAAGCAGTCTTCCATTTTCATTTACACCTGATTCCTCGCTATGATGAGAACGATGGATTTGATACAAAATATATTAGCCATCAAGAAGATTACACAAGGGAAGACTTGGAAAACATTGCTCACGGCATATCAAAAAATATACAATAATTATGACGAAAAACTTTTGCAAAGTTGCAGGAGTTTTTTCTTTTATACTCAAAATTAATTCACGTTTCTTTATTTTTGGGAATAGCCTCCAATATTTTATTAAATGTGCTAATGATCAATACATAATGTGAAGTAAACCACCGTTGATTCCGCTTCAGGATAGTTGTTCCACTCATGCAAACATAGTAAATAACTCTTTACCTTCTTGCTGATTCGAAATTATAGAGAATCCCGTGTTGAATAAGATAGAGTCGACTTTTAAAAACTTTTTCACACAAGTAATTACGACAAGATTGAAAATGGCTGCTTCTTTGGCATATTTGGGTTTGATTTTTATAAATGGTTTGATCATTTTTTCTACTTTGTTTCACATTCACGTTCGTTAGCATAACAACTTCTTACTCATAAACAAAAATAGTTATTAACCGTATATTTGGGAAGATTCATATTCACCATTTTCATTTACATCTACAACAATTATATGTCCCCAAAACAAATCACCGTCATTATAATACAATTCTGCATTACCTTCACAGAAAAACAAAATACCTTCTAGCTTTATTCGGTTTACAAACTCCTCTTTAGAAATTATTTCACCTTCATTCCATGTTTCATTATGTAATTCAATTAGATCATCAGAAGTTTTTCTTTTGTAACTCTCTTCTTGTTTCTTGATTATATGAAGTGTTTTTTCTACTGATTTCAGAACGGTACCTCTATCATAATCTTCAATTGAGATTGTAACATCTATAAAATACTCATTTTTAAATTCAATTTTTCCCGTGTATTCATCAGATTCAGAATCATAATCAAACCCAAGAAAATGATTGTTTGTTTCCATTATAATTACCCCTTCATACATTTTTGTATGTAAACTAGTTAATAGTTCTTCTTCCCTTTTCGCTTGATCAAGGTATAATTTTCCTTTATTTTTATTTCGCCACTATTTGGCTTCTCCCTTTTTTTACTGAATTTTTCTTTTTACTTTATCTCCTTTCAGATGTTTATATATAGGAAAGCCCTTGAATTATCGTATTAGAAGTTATATTACATGAATGGGTAGCTGACTAAAAGTGTTTTAAACAAACTCTATTATTAATTATCAATCTTTATTATTACTCCTGATACCTGCCTGCGCATTGATAAGACTGAATACTATACTCTTCGGTGTCTCTAAAAAAAGATATCAGGAGTTTGCCCCTCCTGTTCTTTTTAAAGTTTGGAATCATAATCGTTTAGTACATTGCACCCCATATTGGTGGTATTGATAGCAAATATATATAGTTATTGCGCTTTTTACTTAATAACATTCAAATGTAATTGCATGTTCTATATTCAAAAAAATCACTTCATTAATTTATAGTCATATGATACAATATTCTTAATCTTTCGCTGGCAGCAATGAGTGCATGTCCAGGAAAGGAACACAGAAGAGAGTAGCTGAGAAGAGGAGAGATTTTACAAATGAATACAAGAACACTAGTTGTTTTAGCAATGTTGATGGGAATTGGCACAGCGCTTCACTTTATTATTCCACCAGTCATCTTAGGAGTAACTCCTGACATGATGCTTTCTATGATGTTTTTAGGAATTGTGCTATTTCCTGAAAAGAAAAATGTATTATTACTTGGGATTGTTACAGGGCTTCTGACTGCTCTTACTACTGGCTTTCCAATGGGGCAAATACCTAATATCATTGATAAGCCAATTACAGCCTTTGTGTTTTTTGGATTATATGTTCTAGTCGTAAAAAGACTACCTGGTATTGCTGGTATAACAATCTTATCTGCAATTTGTACAATTGTTTCTGGAATCCTATTCCTTGGGAGCGCATGGGTTTTATTTGAATTGCCAGATGCTTTTATTGTGTTGTTTGCTGGAGCTGTTCTCCCTGCAACCCTATTGAATGCTATTGTATTATTTATTCTTTATCCTATTGTTAAAACGATTTTAAAAAGAACGAAATTACTTAAAGAAGTACACGTATAAATACAAAAGAAGAACCTAGATAGGTTCTTCTTTATTTTGTAAATAGAGCAATCAATACTCCGATAATAATAAAAATTAATCCTGCAACTCCAAGAGTTAGCGCTCTTTGTCTTAATACTTTTTTAGGGGGATAAATACCAGGCCTCTGGAATGACGCTATATAGTATAACGTTCCTATAAGCAGTATTGCACCGAGAAAAAATACAACAGTCATGACACCATTCACTCAGCTCACCTCAGTAAAACTGCTATTTTTTATCATCCTATGCGAAAATATGTGTTTCCATGATTCCTAAAGGGTAAAGATTGATGCAGGAGTTTTTAAACTTATGTAGAAAAGGTTAAAATAAGAATATATTATAGTCGAGGTGATCAGATTGAAAGCAAAAGCATTAGCATACGGATTATTAATTGGTGGTGCAGTAGGTGCTGCAACTGCCCTACTCTCAGCGCCGCTTTCAGGCAAAGAACTCCGAAATCAGATCAAGGATTCAAAAGATAACTGGATCAGGATGGCTTACGATTTAAAGGAAGATGTGCTTGATATTAAAGATTCTGTTACGAAGCTATCTGATGAAAGTAAAGTGATTATTAAAGAACTAGCAAGTGATGTTAAAATTGCTGTTAATGAGTGGCAAAACGATATTGAGCCAAATAAAAATGCATTACAAAAAGAAATGCAAGAAATCCAAAAGACTATTGCAGACTTGGAAGAACAATTAGAGAAAAATAAAGCGACTAGTTAAAAAAACAAGCGCTCGTTCATAAGTGATAAGCCAAAGACAAGACAGCGAGAAGATTGATCTACAAATCGGCTTTGACCTCTTACGCTTAGTCCTTATAGCCTTACGTGAAAGTCGAGGCAATGTTGACTGAATCGCGAGCATTCCCCAGCGTCGTGCAAAAGGCAACTTAGACTGCCTAGTCCGTCGGGACAAGTACCCATGTTAGTTAATATTGGACGATGACTCGCTTTCCAAAATTATTGTTTTTAAAAAACAAAGGCATGGCCGCCTTTGTTTTTTTATTCTTCATCCGTTTCCAAAGATTTTGTAAATTTAGACCTTTATTATTTTTTGTTTTATTGGCATAATGATATAAAGACAAAAAAGGCGGGATATATTATGGCAGAAAAACAATACTCACTCATTGAATCCATGCTTTTTAGCCAACGTATGGCACAATTGAGTAAGGCATTATGGAAATCTATAGAGAAGGATTGGCAAAATTGGATAAAGCCGTATGATTTAAATATAAATGAACATCACATTTTATCTATTGCTTATCACTTAAATGGGGCCTCCATTTCTGACATCGCTCAATTCGGAGTGATGCATGTTTCTACAGCTTTTAATTTTTCAAAAAGACTAGAAGGACGAAATCTTTTACAGTTCTCCAAGAAGGAATGTGATAAGCGTAATACATATGTTAAATTAACAGAAGAGGGAGAAAACTTATTTCTTGAATTAATGGAAGTATATGAAGCAGAGAATAATTCCATTTACCAAGGAGCTTTACCATTAAGGAATCTTTACGGAAAGTTTCCTGAAATGATTGAATTAATGTCAATTGTCCGGAATATATACGGAGAAGACTTTATGGAGATCTTCGAGAAGTCATTTCATAACATCGAAACAAATTTTTCAGAAGTTGACGGAAAAATAAAAAAGGTGGAAATTGAAAAAGCTATATAGATTTTTAATCAAAGATTTTTTTGCAATACTTGCATAAGTTCTACATATATTTTCTGTTTCATACAAGCATCTATAACTTCTTCAATTGTTAATTTTGAATTTAATTGATGGAGGAATTCACTAAACAGCGGAGCATGAAAAACAAATTGTTCCGCTTTTTCTTCTTCCATCCGAATGCTCATACTTTCACATAAAGTATAGAATGCTTCCACTTCGTATTTATCTAATTTTTTTCTAATAATCAATTTATCAAATTCATAGCCGGTTTCCTGCGTTATTTTTAGTAACAATTGTTGGTGATATTCGAGTCGTTCAATTCTTGCTAATAAGTTTTCCATATCTAATTCCTCATCTAAGTTTTATCTTCTATTATTATATACTTTTTCTTAATTAAAAAGAGAAAAAATCCTATTGCTTTTATAACAATTTCATCGTAAAGTATGGTAATTGGTATACCGAATTATAAATTTTTGGAGGCTGTTATCCATGCATTGTTGGAAATCTTTTAACGTGGACAATAAGTATCTTTTTTATCGACGTTTTTTCATCTCCACGATGATCACTTTACTCGTTTTTATCACGTTATATGTTCCATTGCAATCTATTGCATCTGTGCCGCTCCAAGAAAATTATTTTATTACTTTTCTAGTTGCTTTCATTCTACTATATCCTATTCACAAATTATGTCATCTCTTGCCGATTATAAACTATTATAAATTTGTGAAAGTGAAAATGAATGTGTATTTCTATGTATTACCGATAATGAATTTAAAAGTGAAAAAACCAATCCAGAAATATCAATTTGCAATAGCATTACTATTTCCGTTTTTCTTAATCAACAGTATACTACTATTATTCGCTTTACTTATGCCCCAGTATGTTCATTATGCGACGATATTACTTGCATATCATATTGGACTTTCTTCAGATGATTTGTTCTATGCGAAAAGTTTATTATTCAGTCCAAGAGACGCACTCGTAGAGGAAAATGAACAAGGTTATGAAATTTTAGTAGAATAGAGAGTCACGATTCGTCTCTCTATTCTATATTAATCGTCTACACTTTCTAGTATATTTCCTGTCTGCAGAATTCCTTGCCAGCAATATCGACTTAAATAGGTCTAGATCTATTACCTATCATTAATTGGTCTTTGCTGCGCTCTTGTATCTTGGTATAGAATTGTGGTATTCTGTTGATGTGATTCAAATAAATGTATTAATGTCCGACTTCTCATTTTCGGAGTGAATATATAAGTAATTTTTTGTTAGCTTATTTAATAGCTTTTTCTATCTTTTTGTCATGAAATTTGCTATCGTTATACCAATAGGAGACGTAGGGGAGGATAACATATTGATCTCCACTTTTATTATTTTTGCTATTTTCATATTATACATATTCAATAATTTAACGAATACACTCTGTATAGTTAGAGAAATTCCCGAAGAACGTCAGCCCAAGGTTTTCCGAACAATCAATGTTCTACTTACCATTTTGCTCTTTTCTTCTTATATTGAAATTCTCTATACTTAAATGAGTGGTCTCATTAGCTGTTAAAAAAACCTAGCTCCTTCAGATCTTATTCGGGTCAATTGAGTTAATTTTTTCATTTTTAAGGTGTACTGCACTACAATTCATTTTTTTATATGTTTAACATACAGAAAGAGATGATTCCATTTGGAATCATCTCTTTTTGCATACGTAGATGCTATGTCTATTTTATAACCAAGATGCTCCTACGATGATCAATAAAATGAACAATACAACAATCAAGGCAAAGCCTCCGCCGTATCCTACGCCGCCTCCGCTCATTTACAACACCTCCTTCAATCCGTTCTGTTTATCTTATTCAATATTATTTTCATGTGATAGGTTATTCGCCTAGTTTTCCATTATTTTTTAACAAAGATATGCGGATCCTACGATGATCAACAAAATAAAAAGAACTACAATCAACGCAAATCCTGAATTATTAGCAAAACCCATATTGATGACCTCCTTTTTCTCTTTCGATATAGCATATGCCCCCCACCTAAGATTGGGTTAGAGTAAACGCCTATCTTTTCAATTAAAAAGAGAAATTATTTTGTTCCTTTCAAATATGTGTTATAGTATATTTTGTAGATTTAAACTGCAATTTCAATAAAGTAGTCGAAAAAAATGGAGGATTTGTACAACCTCTTAATTTAAACAGAGAAAATATAGGGAGTTGTTTTAAATGAAAAAGTGGGTATTATCCCTTTCCTTAGCCGCTGGAGTAATTGGACTTGCTGGCTGTAGTGGAGGTAACGGAGAAGCAGTTGTAAAAACAAGTGCTGGAGACATTTCAAAAGAAGAATTCTATGATGCACTAAAAGACAAATATGGTGAACAAGTCTTGCAACAGCTTGTGATCGAGAAAGTGCTTTCTAAAGAGTATAAAGTTTCAGACAAAGAACTAGACGAGCAAGTAGAAGAAGTAAAAGCACAGGTAGGTCCTCAATTCCCAATGGTGCTCGCGCAATATGGTTATAAAGATGAAGAAGAATTTCGTGAATCTTTAAAACTTAGCGTGCTTCAAGAAAAAGCTGCTACAAAAGATATCAAAGTAACGGAGAAAGAACTTAAAGAATATTACGAAAACAAACAGCCTGATATTGAAGTAAGTCATATTGTAGTGGGACCAGAAGACGAGAAGAAAATAAAAGAAGCGAAAGAAAAGCTTGATAAAGGTGAGGATTTTGCTAAAGTAGCTAAAGAATATTCTATTGACGCTACTGCTGAAAATGGTGGAAGTCTCGGTCTTATTTCAAGAGATCAACCTGATTTAGACGAAGATTTTAAAGAAGCTGCCTTTAAATTAAAAAAAGACGAAATCAGCGCTCCTATTCAAACACAATTTGGTTGGCACATCATTTTAGTGACAGATAAAAAAGAAAAAGAGCCTTTTGATAAAGTGAAAGCTGATCTGGAAAAAGAACTTAAAAAATCTAAGCTTGATGCAGATGTCGTTCAAAATGCATTAAAAGCTGAACTTGAAAAAGCAAAATTAGATGTTAAGGACAAAGACCTTAAAGCTGCATTCGATCCAATTCTTAAAGATAGTGAAGAACCGGCTGACGACACCAAAGACGATGCAGAAAAAGAAGATAAAAAGTAATTTCTTATTCATACAAAAAAAGCTGCTCCGCGCAGCTTTTTTTGTATTTAAAACTGAATATCGCTTAGCCTACTTCGTCTAATTGTTTTCTACGCTCTTTTTCTTTCTCCATTCTTTCCACATATACTTGACCTTCTTTCTCTATCCACTCTGTCTCGATTGCCCTATCTTCTTTCGCTGTTTTTATCGCCATGAATGCACTCACAAAAACCCCAGAAATCACAAGATAAATCCATATTGGTAAAGACATAAAATCGCTCCTTTCCTCTGCTTGTCCATATGATGTACTATATGCTTAATAGTATAAAAAAATGTCATCCAAATGGATGACATCAATTATGAAAAGTTGGTTTATAAAAGGAACGATTATCAAGTGGAAAAATTCGCTCTGAAAACTCCCCGGGTTTGACACGCTTCATTGTACGATCAAGCATATTCATTTTTGCATCAATATTATCAATCATATGCAATATTTCTGCTTCTTTAATCATTGGCTGCTTCGGGCTTCCCCATTCCAATTTGCCATGGTGGCTTAATACTAAATGCTGTAAAACAACTATTTCTTCTCCATGTATATCGAGTTCATCAGCAGCTTTGGCGATCTCATTTACAATAATAGTAATGTGCCCAAGTAAATTCCCTTCAACTGTATAGGTAGCAGCTACTGGACCAGATAATTCAATTACTTTCCCTAAATCATGTAAAATAATTCCTCCATACAAAAGATCCCGGTCTAGCGTAGGATATAGTTCTGAAATTGATTTAGCCAAGTCCAGCATACATACAACATGATAGCCAAGTCCAGAGACGAATTCGTGGTGATTTTTTGTAGCAGCCGGAAACTCTAAAAATCCTTCCAAATGCTTTTTCACTAAATGTCTCGTAATCCGTTGAATATTAGGATTTTTCATTTCAAAAATGTACTGTGTCACCTTATTTGAGATTTCGTCTTTGCTTATAGGAGCTGTTTCAAGCAAGTCAGCCACACTTACATTATCCTGTTGAGAAGCAGGCCTGATTTGCTTAATTTTCAACTGCAATCTTCCTCGGTAGAGATGTACTTCCCCTGCAGCTCGGACAATTGTTTCAGGTTGATACATCTTTACTTCATTATCAGATGTATCCCATAATTTCGCTTCAATATCTCCCGAACGATCTTGCAAAATTACTGTTAAAAATGGTTTCCCGTTGCTTGCAATCCCTTTTATCGCACTTTTAATAAGAAGAAAGAGATCCACTTGCTCTCCAACTTCATGTTGTAAAAGTTCCTTTGCCATTAAAACGCCTCCGATTAACTTCATTTATATAAATAAGTGCAAGCCCCATATAGAAATGGACGCTACTGCTTGACACAAATAAACCTTTTATAAAATGTGTCACTATAAAATAACCTTTTTGACTTGTAAAAAGTATATCATAACATATTGCCCGCTTCCAAAAGACCATGGTCATTCATTGTAATAAATACTAGAGCTACTATTCTTTCTAGTTAATTGGACAATATTATCTGATGGGAAATATTCTTTCATATGCTCGTGACAAGTAAAAAATAAAACTTGTGTTTTTCCACTAAATTCAGTAATCAATTGTACCATTTTATCCGTTCTTTGTTTATCAAAATTTACGAATCCATCGTCTATTATTACAGGGAATGAATAATCATCCTTTAGAACCTCAACAAGCGCAAACCTTATAGATATATACAATTGTTCTCCCGTCCCTTGACTGAGTTCAACGGGAGAAAAAGAGATCCGGTCTTTTCTTTCTACAATAAGCTTTCCATCAGGCTGAATATACAGACGCTTGTACTCACCATCTGTTAAAAAGGAAAAGTATTCCTGGGCTTTATGTATTACTTTTGGAAAACGCTCTTCCTTATATTTATTCATTGTCAAATTCAACACACGTATCGCTAAAGCATATTTCGCCCAGTTTCTCGCTTCTTCGTTGAAAATAGAACGTAATTGGTGGAAACGATGTAGTTTTTCTGTATAAGTACCACCTTCTTCTAGAATGTCCACTTGATGTCGATAAGAAGCTAGTTCGTTCCTCAACTTTTCCAACTCGATTGATTGCTGTTCTATCGTTCTTTGTAATTCTATTTGAAAGTCTTTTATTTCTTGCTCCGTTTGAAACAATGTCACAGATTCATCGGTTTTCCCTAGCTGGGAATGAAGTAATTCTATCCTATCTTTCATACTAATCATCTCGGTAAATTGTTTTGCCTTTTTACGAAAGTCTTCTTCGTTATCTGTTCCAGCTAATAGTAATAATTGATTTATAGCGGTAGTTAGGTCCCTCTTCTCTTTTTCAAGAGCGATTGCTTCGCTCATTAGCTCAGATTTTTTTTGTGTTACTTCTTTATAGATAATCTTTTTTTCTTGTTCATTTTTTATACATTCTATTAATTTAAACAAAGCTATATTTGTTTCCACTTCATTAATTCCCAATACAGATGTTATGCTTTGTAGCTCGGCAATCCAGTTTTCAGCTTTTCTCTTATCTTCTAGTAGCTGATTCGTCAGATTCTTTTTCGCTTTTAATATATGAACCAGTTCGCGTAACAACCCAAACGCATCTTCCAAACGCGAGATGGAAAAATCACTATTTATCCCTAGCGTAGATTTAATCGTGGTTAACTCGGTCTGAATACGACTGTTTTCCTCATTCAGTAAAGCTCCTTGTTTTTCTATATCTACTATTCTTTGTTCTAATTGCTCCAATAAGATTATCCACTTTTTCCATTCTTCACGTAAATGCAATTGTGTTTCATAACTAGAGACCGCTTCTGTTTCGTTTTTATCTCTTTGGGATACAGATTCTGTAATTATTTGAATCTGCTTTTGAGTCTTTTCTATCTCTCTAAAAATACCAGGATTGTCTTTTACTCGAAAATCCGGTAAGCTACTCACAAATGCATATATTATAACCAAAATGGCGAACCCCGCCACCATCCATTGCATGGTACTGATACTCCATATAAATAAACCGAGGCAAAGAAGAAGAAAAATTCCACTACTCATATATTTTTTTCTAATTCTCTCTTTTTCTTTCATCTCATAGACTGACTTTTGATCAACTAACGTTGCAAGCTCACTCTCCAATTTTTGTTTATCGAGAATAAGTTGTTCGGTTGCAAAGGATTGTTTTTGCCTCATTTGCAATTGCTTAAATTCTTCCTCACCCAACATTTCATTCTCCAAACTTTGGCACTTTTCTTCAATACCTACCTTCTCACTCCTTGTCAATTTCAATTGCGCATGAAGATCTTCTTTGCGAGAGTGCAAACGATCATACTTCTGTAAAACGTCTTTTATCTTCCCCTTCATATCAATCCCAAGATCCAAAAATGCTAGTTTGTCCCATCTTTCTTTTGGATAGTGAAGCTCTCTTCCGATTGACTCCGCTTGTTCATCATATTCTTTCATGTTTCGTTGGAGTACTACTATTTCTTCCGTTAGTTGCTCGAACCAAGCCCTTTCATTAATGATTTTTTCTGCTCGATGGTTTAATTCAGTGAAAACCTCCATTGGAACAGATCCATCTATCTCCTTATTTGCCTTTTGAATTCTATCCTGTAAAGCTTTCATTCTGCTCGAAGTCGCAATCAACCTGTCCGTATATTTTTCAAGTCTGGCTATTCCATCGACAGGGAAGATTAGCTCTCCCAATTTCTCTAAAGATTGCTCTAATAGCTCTTTTTCTTTTATAAGCGGCCATTTTTTCCATGTATCTTTAACTTCATGTAATTTATCTTGTAATATCGTTATTTCAGATTCAAGGGTTTCTATTGTTTTCTCTGCTTTTTCTTTTTCTTCTATTATTGAAATATATTGCTCATTCTTTTGTTTTGCATTTTTCAATTCGTTTGCTTGCACTTTTAAATCCCGCAATTGCTCATTCAACTGTGGTTTTCGCCCACCTGGCTTAAATAAAAGATCTAATTCTTTTTGAAATTGCTGTTCTGCATTTAATAAGACATCTGTACCTACTGTTCCTGCAGCTACCAAATAGCGACTAATATCTTCCCCTTTTAATTTTTGTATCGCTTGGAGGTCTTGAAGATTAAAGGAAAAAATACTTTGGTACATCATTCGATCCATTCCATTAAGAAGTTTATGTAGTAATTCTTCTCCGCCTTTACTACCATCTTCCAATACTATCGTCACATCACCTGCTGCCTTGCCCTTTACACGTTCAATTTTCACTTCCCCATATCCATTGAACTGCGTTATAATTTGCCCTCCATATGCTGCATGTGTTTTTGGTTCATACCTTCCCTCTGATTGCTGCCTTCCAGGGAATCCAAATAATATACTATGGATGAATGACATTATAGTTGATTTTCCAGCTTCATTTTCACCAAAAAATAGTTGTATTGTAGATAAGTTCTCTATATGAAAATCGATAAATTTACCATATCCATAAATATGCAAGCTTTTTAATTTCATTCATTCCCCCCCTCACTCTTTAAGTTTTTCCATTACGATCTTTTTAGCAGCTTCCATTAACTCTCCTTTTTCACTCTCTTCCATTTCATACAAATATCTACTAGCATAAACATGTGAGAAGAGACTGGATAAAGATTCTTCAAATTCTTCTGTTCCTAGCATGCTTTCTGAAGTTTCGTTAAGCATGTTCAAAAAGCTATCACTATATAGCGGTAAACCTGTTGTATCTTGCTCCACTTTAATATCATAGGGCCATATAAACATTTTGGCTGTATTCACTTCATCCTGTAGCATTTCTAAGAATTCTCGATTTTCAACCTTTTGTTTCACAGACTGTGATAAATAAGTTGGGTTTTCAATTGTCAATTGTAATAATATACTTTGGCTACTTCCCACAAGCATAGATTCCATCATTTTATCGCAAATGGAATATAATTCTGTTAATGTGGTATTTTTTTCAAGTATGATACTTTCCGTTTTCCACCTCAATTCAGATGTTTCAATAAACCTTAAGTGCGTAGTTCCATCCAATGATATTTTTACTTCATAACATCCTTTCTTTCCTTCTTCTTTTCGATGTCGCCCCTGAATATTACCTGGATAGACTATGTATGGATCACTGTGCAAAATTTGCCTTTGATGAATATGCCCAAGTGCCCAATAATCAAAGTCTTTTTCCAGTAACTCTTTTTTAGAAAATGGAGCGTACGGCTGGTGAGATGCGTTACTTTCTTCCCACTGACCATGTAAAAGTCCAATATGCAGATCAGCTCCGGGCAGTTTTTGATATTTTTGCACTTTCCTCTCAAAAACGTGACGCTCCGGATAACTAAATCCATATAAGTGAACGTTTAATCCATTTTTAGCTGTAAAAGAGACAGCTTCTACTTGATTATTAAATAAATGGACATTAGTTGGCATTTCAAGTGTAAGCCAATTACCCGCAAGATGGTCATGGTTACCATAAGAAATAAATGCATCTATTTCTGCCTCTTTAAGTCTTTCTAGTTGCCTTCGTAATCTTGCTTGCGCTTTAATACTTCGATCTTCACCATCAAATAAATCTCCAACAATAACAATAAAATCTACATCGCTTTCTAAAGCAGCATCAACCACTTTTTGGAATGCTGTAAACGTACTTTCCTGTATGTGTGAAAAAATTTTTTCTGGTAAATGAGACAAACCTAAAAATGGACTATCTAAATGCAAATCGGCTGTATGAATGAAACGAATTTCCTTCAATAAAGTCACCCTCCACAAACGAATATACGTTCTATCATTATACATAAAAATATTAAGATTGTCTTGATTAATAACCAAAAAAACCCTATGATCAATTCATAAGATCTTTCATCCTTTTAAGGAGGTTTTTTTATGGCAATATATAAATTAACTGCTTTCGAACAAACTGGAGAAAAAGTGCTAGACGAAGATTTTGAAGCTAATAACGATCAACTTGCAAAGAAAATAGGGATGGAAATATTAACTGAGAAAAAACTACATAATAAAACACACCGCTGCACATCCGCATTGGGCAAACTCGTGTTGTTTCATCGATAATAGAAAGAGTGGAGAGCACTTGTCCAAGGGGTAAAAGCATAAGATAAGAAGAATGAAAGGTTGCTAGCCCCTTACCTTTTTTGACATATCTTATGATTTCGAGCCCCTACACCTCTACTAAGCAATGTATAACCGCACTCATTCGTTTGGGGCAGTTGTACATCGTGATATGAATCGAAATAGCATCGAATAAAACTGAATCATAAGTTAAGAAAATTTGATTTACTTTTTAATTCACACTCTCCAAAAGGTGCCTAATCGAGTGCATAAACAATACGCAAATAATTATAATGGATCAAGCAAGTTTTCAGTGCCTTCTCATAGTGTAGAGAACATACCCAACCACATTACTCCCCTTTAAACATTGGCCTTCTTTTTTCAACAAATGCCTGAATTCCTTCACGATGGTCCTTCGATCTTCTGACTAACCATTGCGCTTGCTTTTCTAATTCTAGCGTTTTTTGTAATTTTTCACGATTTAATTCAGTATAGATTTCCTTTGTTCTGCTCATGGCTAGAAGCGGTTTTTCAAGCCATAAAGTTATGCGATGATCAATGGCCTCAGACAGATCTTCAACCGTTTCATCAATTAAACCGATATGCATTGCTTGTAATGCATCCATTGTCTTCCCTTCCCATATGAGCTGTTTCGCTTTATTTGTACCAATTCTTTCTTCCATAAAAAAATGTCCTCCACCATCTGGTATAAGGCCAATTCCGATAAAGTTCATTGCAATTTTTGCTTCTTGGCTACAAATAACATAATCTGCTGCAAGCGCCAAACTAAGACCAAGACCAGCTGCAGCACCGTCCACAGCTGCCAATGTTACTTGTGGCAAACGATAAAATGTCATAATGATCGAATGGATCTTATCCATTACGGAATAAAATTCTTGCTCCCCGTCTATTTGCAACATTTCTTTAATATCCCCACCTGCTGAAAAGTTCTCACTTTTCCCTTGCAGAATAACAATTTTTATACTTTTATCCTTCCTGACATGTTTGAAACAATGATCTAACTCATTCATCATCAATACATTCATTGCATTAAGTGATTTTGGTCTGTTGAGCGTAATATAAGCGACTTTACCTTTTACTGCAAGATGAATTGTTTGTAAATTTCCCTCCATATCATTCGCCTCCTGTTTTTAATTTATTAATACTAGATTAATTGAATGGCCAATCATTCACAATGGTAAAAAAAAACGTAAGCGCCTTTTTATGGCCTATTAGCTACTAGGTTTCTGATTTATCATAGGAAGAATCTTGATGTTTGTTACTCGCTGAGCGATGGACCTAAGATTATCACATCCTGGAACCCACAAACCGATCGTTTTATCATTTCTTTAACAAAAATTTAAGAATGAGCGAACAGATCGGAGAACTCTGTTCGCTCATTCTTTATTTAAGTACATTAATCTTTTTTAAGAAGGAAAGTGGCTGTTGCTTACGAAAATGTTCCTTCACCATATATGCAACTCCTTGATCATTATTAGAACGTGTAAGCCAATCCGCGGCTGCTTGGACTATCGCAGGTGCATTTCCCATCGAAACGCCGAGACCAGCCCACTCTATAAGAGATAAATCATCGAGACCTGCTCCAATTGCCACAACTTCATCGCGTTTGATATCAAGGCGTTCACATACATATTTCACTCCTTGAAGCTTACTTACGTTCGCTCCAACTATTTCCATTTTACATTCCTCTGTAAATATACAATCTACTTCATTATACATTTCTGCTATCGCTTTTGCTGCATCCTCTACACTTTGTTGATCATCAAAGTGCACTTCAATTTTTGGTGGGGATACTGGTTCGTCAAGTAATTTTTCGCTTACGATTTCAACAAATTGTTCCGAATAAGAAAAACGATTGGTGGATTGTAAGAAAACCCTTCCTACCATATTTTCCGGAAGTTTCACTTTATTACCTAGAGTAAATTGCTCATGGACAAGTTTAATTTGACATGAAAAGGATTCTAACAAAGCAACTATTTCTCTGGCAATTTTTTCATGAATTCTATTTACATAAATTGGTTTATTCAACTCACTTGCAATATATGCTCCTTGATGAGCAATAATGTGTGAATCAATTTTTAACGTTTTGGCCATTCTTTTTGCCGCCGGGAAATTTTTGGCAGTAGCTAAGGTGACTGTTATACCTTTATTTTGTGCATAAGCAATTGCTTCACGGGTTAATTTATGAATGCGGCCATTATCCTGCACTAATGTACCGTCAATATTAAGTACTAACATTTTATAGACCATGGTGATCCCCCTTTGTGCACTTTTCCTCTCTATATCCATATGTTTTTTGCCAGATAAGTAGAACTGTATTGACTTTATGGATTTAATATCGATCATTTTATATACATAATTAAAAAAGAGACAGGCCAATTTGGCCTGTCTCTTTACATTATAGTATTAGCCTTGCATAGAACCATAAAGGTCATCAAGCGGCTTCATAATGATTTTATTCAATTCGTTAATTGCCATGCTCATGCGCTGTTCAGCTTCCATCAATTGTGTAACCTTTTCATTTTCTTGTACACGGTTTGCTACTGTCTGTGCCTCCATTACTTCATCTTCTGTAATGTCTTGCCCAGCCATTTGCTTTTGTTGAAGTTGCATTTGTACGTTGCGGAATTCATCGAACATACCTTTTGCTTCTTCATCGTTTTCTACTGCCTCGTACATGCTTTTTAAATGCACATACTCTTCACTGTTACGCATGGCTTTTTCAAGTTCATACGCATAATCATATAAATTAGTCGTCATAATGCAAAACCTCCTCTCACGGGTATTTTATCATATTAAGATATTAAATTGACAATAATACCTTGGATTAGTCCAATTAGCCCTCCTAAAATAGCTCCAAGATACGTAATCATCACAAGTTCTTTTTTTGCAATGGAGATAACTAATTCTTCTAACCTTTGCAAAGAGAATGATTCAATTTGTTCCCGAACAATCGCTTCAACCTCAAATCTTTCCAATATCTCTCCAGATCTAGTAGTAAGATAATCACCCACTGCTGCTAATAAACGCGGTGCTATTTCAACATGCAACTTTTCCCTGTATGGCGCGATAAGTTCAGCAATAGATTTCTGGAATATTGTTTCCACTTGGATTATTTCTGACCCCCATTGTTTTATATAGTCCAAAAGCGTATCGTCTTCTACTTTTGCCAAAAGATCTTCTATCGGTTTATCTTGAACCTTAATCCATTCATCTCTCAATACATTTACAAGCATTTCTTTTGTTCTAGGATTATTAAAAAATTTAATAAGTTCAGGTTGGAATTTATCTGCAAGTGAGTCATTCCCTATAAACATCTGGACCATATTCCACAGTTTACCCCGTTCTTTAAGGAAGTCCTCAATCATCACCTTGATTTTATCTTTACCTTCCTGTGTAGCAAAATAGCCAATTGCCTTTAGTATCACTTGATCTGCTGCTTGAGGAATTTTTTCTTCTACCATACCTGACCATTCTTGAGGAATCATTTCTTTGAGCGATTTGGCCATGTATATATTCTTAAGTGCGAAATACTTTTGCTCTATTTTATAATTAATATAAGCTGTTGTTTTTTCGGCTGGTTTTTCTATTCGAAATTGTTGTAATAGTTGCTCAAGTGTCATTTCCTTATCAAGCCAGCTATTTATTTTTTGACTAATCCAAACTTCTGTTTCTTGTTTAAATTTTTCTTCAGATAATTTCTTTTTAATACTTTCCGGTGTCACTAAATGACCAACAACTAGCTTTCCTATTTGCGCAGCAAGTTCAGTTTGTCTTTTCGGTATAAGCCCAGGCGTAAATGGTAGCTGCCATTTTCCTATATAAAACGTTCTATATGGTCGAAAAAGCATTCTAATTGCTAAGAAATTAGTAAAACCTCCAATGACCGCACCAATAATCATCATAAATATTATCATCCAGATCCAATCCATATGATTCGTCCTCTCCACTATGCAGTACATAATATTCTCTGTCTTAATTATAAAGATATACACCTCTTCAAAGCAAACATCATACATTCTCTTTATGCTCTACTCTATTTTTGCTACAATTAGGATAGAGGTGAAAAATAGTGCAGCATTTTCAAGTTCAATCACTTTATGCAGATAAACGGCTACCAGGATGGACATTCTCTTTTTACCTAAATCAACATAAATACACTGGCATTTATCATTCTAATGGCAATATTGAATGGACGATCAATCAACCAGACGATGAACATATTAATAAAATCCAAACACAAATACACGACTTAATGATTTATCATATTTACGATGAGCAACGATGAATGAGATAACAAAGCATCTTACATACAACATTTTAAAAGCAATTTATATTTCTCAGTAATAATTAATCATTCTTCTCTTTTTAAAATTTACCATTCCCTTCTTTGTATGTAATCACCCTCTTATAGTCCAAACTATGGAATAGGAGGATGATTGTAATGAAAAAAAAGAATATAGAAGAAAACTTTTTACCTGATGCTAAAAATGAAGGCAGGGACAATTATTTTGTAGATGTCGATAGGATGATTAACGAAGGGATGTCGGGCGGTTCCGTTCACATGAGAGATGACACAACTAATATAGAAGAAGCAATCGACTTCTTTCCAGAAGATCCACCGGAAATAACAGAGTAATAATGAGAAATCTGCAAACAGCCGTTTAGCGATCATATGGTTTCCTCAAAGTTGTCATAGTCCCTCAATCTTCATAAAGTACTACATGAAGGACGAATGGATGTTGACTTATTAGGGAAGAACCCCGAAGTTTCTAGTCGCTGGGTGCTTGGATCTAGACAACGATTCACTTTGTTGAATCTTATCCACACTTTAGTATTTTATAATTTCTTAAGTATTGAAAAAAGGGCGATGATCCTATTCGCCCTTTTCTAATTTACATAAAAAGCTGGTTCTAATGTCGCAGCTATTGTCCTCACGTGCAGTGTACAAAGGGGGACTGATAAAGTTCATTTTCCTTTTGTGCAATGGTTGCGAGCCAAATAATTTCAATATATACGTAAAAAGCAAAAAAAAGAGTGTTACATATTCTAGAAGATCGTCCTCGATAAGTTTTCTTGTAACACAAAAACATAAGGAGGGGAAAACGCCATCCAGAATGCCTAAGATGCTTTTTCATTTTTGCTTTTGGATAACGGACGCCTATGATTAATCAATTACTACATTTATATCCAAATTCTATTTTTGCAGAAGAACCAACTTCAGACCCCAATTTTCTATGGTATAAGAATAAAGATGCTGACGAATATATTGGAATTCTTAAAACTGATTTAACACAACAGGAGATGAAACTATTAGAAACACTATTTCCTTTGGATAGTTTAAAAAATCCAGATTCCCTCTCTCCATATATTGAGAATTGGCGTGATTTTTTGCTATTTGATGGAAATATACCTAATGTACCCGACGTTAATTGTCGATTCATACACTTTTATATTTCAAATAAGAAAGAAGCTTTTCAATTTGAAGAATGGGAAGAAGCACTAAAAGGCTTATTTCCAAATGAAATTAGCATTGTCCCTTTTAATAATAGTGAAGGAATTATTATTGAATTACAAACAGAGATGCAAATGGATGAAGATGAGCTTATATCGGCAGTAGAAGCATTTGAAAGTGACTTTTTCTTCAAAGTTCATTTTCACATTGGACGATTCCATTCACCAAATAGCAAACTGAAACAGCAATTTACACTCGAACAGTCATTATTTAAATTATCTCTTGCGAAACAACCGGAAGAACGAATCTCGAATATAGAAAAACTGATTCCGTTATTTGTATATGAAAACTTATCACTGGATACGAGACATGCTTTATTTACAGAAGTTTCCCATATTTTTTCTGACGATGTTGAATTTTTCGAAACGATAAAACGTTATATAGAAAATCAATCTAATGCAAATTTAACAGCAAAGCAGTTATTTATGCATCGTAATAGCCTGCAGTATCGTATTGATAAATTCATCGAGAAATCCGGAATAGATATAAAGAGTTTCCATGGCGCATTCTTCGTATATTTAGCCTGTTTACATATTGAGAATGAATAATATGCACGTTGCCGAAAAAAACTTGGTAATTTTTGTGCACCTTGTCCATAGCACTATGAAAGCGCATTCTGTAAACTAGTAATCAAATACATAACCAATAGGGGGAATTACAAATGGCTGAATTACGCTTAGATAATATTTATAAAGTATATGATAATAAAGTTACTGCTGTAGAAGATTTCAATCTCCATGTTCAAGATAAAGAATTTATCGTGTTTGTTGGTCCATCAGGCTGTGGTAAATCTACTACTCTTCGAATGATCGCTGGATTGGAAGAAATTACACAAGGTGATTTTTACATTGATGATAAGAGAGTAAATGATGTAGCTCCAAAAGACCGCGACATCGCGATGGTTTTCCAAAACTATGCCCTATATCCACATATGAGTGTATATGACAATATGGCATTTGGACTGAAACTACGTAAAATGCCAAAACAAGAAATCGAAAAACGCGTACAAGACGCTGCTAAAATTCTTGGCCTAGAAAACTTCTTGGATCGTAAACCGAAAGCCCTTTCTGGTGGTCAACGTCAACGTGTTGCTTTAGGACGTGCAATTGTACGTGATGCTAAAGTTTTCTTAATGGATGAACCACTTTCTAACCTTGATGCTAAACTTCGTGTACAAATGCGTGCAGAAATTGCTAAGTTGCACCAAAGATTACAAACAACTACTGTCTATGTAACGCATGACCAAACGGAAGCAATGACAATGGCAAGTCGTATTGTTGTTATGAAGGACGGGATCATCCAACAAGTTGGAACTCCAAAAGAAGTATATGATAACCCTGAGAATATCTTCGTTGGTGGATTTATTGGATCTCCAGCAATGAACTTCTTCCATGGGAAACTTGAAGAAGATGGTTTCCTTCTTGAAAATGAATTTAAAGTTGAAGTTCCAGAAGGTAAAATGAAAATGCTGCGTGAGCAGGGTTATATAAATAAAGATATCGTTCTTGGTGTACGTCCTGAAGATATCCATGATGAGCCTGCGTTCATTGATGCTTCACCTGGTACTAAATTAAATGTTCTTATCGAAGTAGCAGAGCTTACAGGTGCTGAAACAATGCTTTATTCTCGCGTTGGAAATCAAGATTTCGTATCTAGAATCGATGCAAGAACAATTGTGGAGCCTGGTCAAAAGCTAGATCTCGCTTTCGATATGAACAAAGCACATTTCTTCGACATAACAAATGAACAACGTATTCGCTAACCACATATTAAGTATTAAAGCAGCCCCGCAAAATGCGGGGCTGCTTTAATACATTAGTGCTATTATAAGAGAAGCAAAAAAACTGGTTAATCTCCAACAGTTTTTTTGCTTTTTTTGTATTAAATTCTTTCATTAGAACACAATATGTATTGTAGCATCTTGTTATATCTCAAAGTGGTTACACCAGTATTTACCTTTAATCATCTGTGGGTTATTCGAAAGAACCAAATTGTTGCAACCTTCTAGGAAAAAGTTACCTATAATTAAACTGAATAATTTTTTTAAAAAGCAACATAATACAGAATACAAACGGAAAACAAATTGCTGGGTTAAAGAAGTCAGCTGGAAACAGCGTCGGTGCAATTCCGACTAACCCAACCATTACAATACACAACAAGGAGATGACACACAATGCCAAACAACAGTAACTCTAACCAACTTGTAGCTCCAGGTGCTCAACAAGCGATTGACCAAATGAAATATGAAATCGCAACGGAATTTGGTGTAAACCTTGGTGCGGAAACTACATCTCGCGCTAACGGATCTGTCGGTGGAGAAATCACAAAACGTTTAGTTCAAATGGCTGAACAACAACTTGGTGGATATTCTCAATAAGACAATTAAATAAAATGGCTAAGCCCCCACTCTTGCAAGTGGGGGCTGTTTTAAAGCTCGATGTTCATACTCATTTTTTTACAAATTCACCATTTTGCTCGGATCAATCCATTCATCATATTGCTCTTCTGTTAAATAGCCGGTTTTTATTGCTGCTTCTTTTAATGTAGAACCATCATTAAATGCAAGCTTAGCTATCTCTGCAGCTTTTTCATAGCCAATATGTGGATTCAATGCTGTCACGAGCATAAGTGAGCGATTTACATTTTCTGCAATCACTTCTTTATTTGGCTCAAGTCCTTGTACACATTTCTCATCAAAGGAAAGCATGCTATCAGCAAGCAAGTGTACAGATTGTAGAAAGTTATAAATAATAACAGGTTTATATACATTTAACTCAAAGTTCCCTTGGCTTGCTGCAAAACCTATCGCTGCATCATTACCAAAAACTTGTACTGCAACCATGGTGAGCGCTTCGCTTTGCGTTGGATTCACCTTTCCAGGCATAATTGAACTACCTGGTTCATTTGCCGGAATGGAAATCTCGCCGATTCCACTTCTTGGACCACTAGCAAGCCATCGCACATCATTGGCGATTTTAGTCAAATCAGCAGCAAGTCCTTTGATAGCGCCATGAACATATACAATTTCATCATGGCTTGTAAGCGCATGAAATTTATTGTCTGATGAGACAAATCTATACCCTGTTTGCTTACCAATTTCACTAGCAACCTTATCGCCAAATGTTGGATCGGCATTAATACCAGTACCAACTGCAGTCCCACCAATTGCAAGGTTTAACAGATGTTCTGCGCTCTCTTTTATCATTTTCTCGCTTTTTTCAAGCATTGCTCTCCAACCGCTAATTTCTTGGCCTAATGTAACCGGTGTCGCATCTTGCAAATGTGTTCGACCGATTTTAATGATATCCATATAAGCCTTTTCTTTTACTAATAATGTTTGTTTAAGTTGACCTAAAGCTGGAAGTAAGCGCTTGTATATTTCCTCATATGCTGACACATGCATTGCTGTAGGAAATGTATCATTAGAACTTTGAGACATATTAATATCGTCATTTGGATGAATTTTCTCTTCAGATCCTTGATCTTTTAGAAGTTCATTAGCACGACGTGCCACTACTTCATTCACGTTCATATTTGATTGGGTTCCACTTCCTGTTTGCCATACAACGAGCGGGAAATGATCATTAAATTTCCCTTCTAATACTTCATCACAAGCTTGCGATATTGCAGATTTCTTCGCATCAGATAGCTTTCCTAATTGATTATTTGCAAATGCAGCCGCTTTCTTTAAATGTGCAAAAGCTTGAATAACTTCCAATGGCATTTTCTCATTACCAATTTTAAAATTTTCTTTACTTCTTTGTGTTTGTGCACCCCAATATTTATCCTCTTGCACTTTTATTTCTCCGATTGTGTCCCTCTCAATACGGTATCCCATATGTATGGACCTCCTATTCACTTCATCTTACCATTTCTATTTTCTCATATAACTCAATATATTTCATCTAATCTCTTTGGTTAGTTTTTTAAAAGAAGAATTTTTTCGTAAATCTTGTTGCTTTATAATAAAAAAACGTAGTGGCTGAATTTCTTTCTCGGATACTCCTTTTCCGCAGAGTGAGCAGCAGATGAAACTTCAAGAGTTTTCATACCTTCTGCATCGACCAAAATAACATATATTAGAATGAAAAAAGAAACTTGGCACAAAAATGCCAAGTTCCTTTTTCATTCCCCTCGAATTTTTTTATATGTTTCTTTTAGTTTTCCTTCAAACTTTTTTAAGTTTCCTTTGCCTTTTTCAAATTTTTCTTTCCACTTCTCTGCCTCTTCTATCATTTTCTCATCGAATTTATTAATTTTCTCTAATAACGAGCCTTCTTTCTTTTTCTTTTCTTCTTCTAGTTTTTCGTTGATAGACGGTGTCGTGAAGTCAACAGGCTCTACATATTTTACAGCTTGTTCCATAATCGATCGAAAAATGGGAACGACTGTGTCACCACTTCTCCCTTTTAGATAATGTTCTCGATCTGTATAATCATAACCAAGCCATACCGCGCCAACTAGATTTGGTGTATAACCAACGAACCATTGATCTTTTGTGCCATCTGTTATATCTGCATAAGGTAGTTGGGTGGATCCTGTTTTTCCAGCAACTTTTTGACCGCTTATCTTCGCATTTCTACCCGTTCCAGAGTCTACTACATTTAAAAGCATTGCGGTCATTTGTTCCGCTGTTTTTCGATCCGTAACTCGTACCTTTTTAGGTGCGACTTCAGCAACTATATTGCCTGTTGGTCCAACAATTTTTGTAATAATATGGCTTTCTATTCTTTCTCCACCATTTGCAAATACAGCATAAGCCTCCGCCATTTGTTTTGGTGAAAAACCGCTAGTTGTACCTCCTAATGCTAAACTTAAATTTTTATCTTCTTCCGTTACTGGAAGTCCAAATTTCTTCAATTTATTAAAGGATTTATCTAAGCCAATTTCATTTAATAACCATACTGCTGGTACATTTATTGAGTTCTCTATCGCTTCATACATCGGAACTTCTCCTAAATACTGCCCATTATAGTTCCTTGGTTTATAATCACCAAACGAGAGGTCTGACTCATCTTTAAGTTTCGATTCAGGTTTATACCCTTCCTCTAATGCAACTGTATAAACTGCTAAAGGCTTCATTACTGATCCTGGTTGGGTAGTTAATTGGGTTGCTCTATTATAACTGCGGAAAGTATGCTCTCCCCTTCCTCCAATAAGTGCTCTAATGCCACCTGTCGCGGGGTCTAGCAGGATAGATCCGCTTTGTACTAAAGTGCCATCCCAACTATCCGGAAATAAGGAATTATTTTCATATACTTTTTCCATTGATGATTGCAAATTTTGATCCATTTGCGTGTAAATTTTATAACCTCTTGTTAAAATCTCATCTTGTGTTAAACCGTAAAGATTAATAGCCTCATTCATAATGGCATCTACATAATAAGGATATTTTCCTTTTAACGGATCTCCACCGCTATCTTTTAAAACAATTGTTTGTTGGACAGCCTCTTCATACTGTTGTTCAGTAATCATCTCAAACTTCTTCATCTGACCAAGTACAGTATTTCGACGCTTGACCGCCCCTTCAAAGTTTTTATACGGATCCAGCGCGGAAGGACGATTGATAATTCCTGCCATCATCGCTGCTTCACTTAGTGTTAAATAGTCGACATCTTTCCCGAAGTACTTCCTGGAAGCATTCTGCACTCCCCAAGCACCACTACCGAAATAAACTTGATTTAAATACATTTCTAAGATTTCATCTTTTGTAAATTTCTTTTCCATTTCGATAGCTAAAAATACCTCTTCTAACTTCCTTTTATATGTGCGTTCTGGAGATAACAAAGCTGTTTTAGTTAATTGTTGTGTAATCGTACTTCCACCAGCCTTGATTTTCCCAGCCTTTAAGTTCAAGAAAAAAGCCCTAGATATCCCTTTGACATCAAATCCCCTATGCTTCTCGAAACGATGATCTTCAATGGCGATAACTGCATTTTTTAGATGATCGGGCATAGTATCAATGGAGACACCCTCCGTCCGATTGGCAGATATTTTACTTGCTTCATCCCCATCTTTATCGTAAATAGTCGTAGATGTAGCTAATCCCTGTTTTAATGTTTCGACATTTGCTGCGCTTGCTAAATAAGCAAAATAAGCAAGAAATGCTAAGAATCCTATCGCTAAACTTAATATTAATATTTGATTTATATGCGCTCTCTTCCAAAATTTACTAATATATTTTTTTATTTTACGAATAAATTCCATCATTTTCCTCACTTTCACCAAATAGATCCATTTCTATATCATTTACTTTAAATAGAATTTTTATCTATATATTCCTAATTCCTTCCCTCGCTATATACCTATTATACGATGTTTTTACGCCAAAGTAAGAATTTCACCGTCACTATCACATAATATACAACAAAAAAAACAACTGAGGCAATATCAGCTGTTTTTTTACAATTTTTCCGACCTATTAACTTGTTCATTCTTCTCTTTTAAAGCAATTATTTCATCATCCATTGTTTTCATGTACATATACACTATTTGTTTCGTTTTATCATTAGCTTCTATAACCTCTAGATGCTGCATACATTTACGAATAACTGGATGTTTTGCATGTTTTTTCTCTGTTTCATTATCCATTTACATCACCCCGTTACACATATTTATATGACATGGCTTAACTCCCTAGCAAAACAGTCCTTTTATATACATATCTTGATGTTGTTCTACAGGACATGCTAGAATTTTACTACAGAAAGTAATTTAATTATTCTTTGTATTGTTAAAATTTCATAGATTTAAAGCATATAGAATATATTTCCTATTATAGTCGAATTTTCGCGTTTATTGTATAGGTATAATTCAGTATTTTTGTCAAACTCAAAGTGTACCTACTACTAAATGACTGTTTATTAAAATTTACTTTTGTAAGTTCTATAAATTCGCAGACATTGTAAATTATATATAGTAACATAAAAATTACAATACCTAGATATTAAGGTATAGTTTGGTATTATTATTATGATGATGGGCGGGGGAATTAATTTGTTGGATCATTTAACCGGTGATGTATTATCTTTTTTAATGGAACAAAAAGGTATCATATTATCGAGATGGAAAGAAAAAATTATTATTCCTGCAGAAGCAGATCATACTCTTCATACATCTTTTGAACAATATGGGGAAATAATATTCACTTTAGTGGAGATAGCATATACTCATTCTGATCAAGAAAGAGACTGGTTTATAAAAGACTTTGCAAATACGACAGCCCAATCCAAAATTAAACAACATTCAAATATTGAATCGTTTATTTATAATATAAATATAGCGAAAACTGAAATTTTCTACGAGTTATCAGATCATCCTACTAACATGAGGAATTTTCAACCTCATATTTACTTATTATTTAGAGTAATTGATCTATACTTACATCATATCATGACATATTTTTCCTCTACGAATACTAAAGAAATGGAGGTAAATAATCATTCTTCTTATAACGTGCATGAAGATAGGCTTTATCTCTTAGGTCAAATGACTGCTAGTTTTGTCCATGAGTTTAGAAATCCACTAACCGTTGTAAATGGATTCATCCAATTATTGCATGCTGAGAACCCTAAGCTTCCATATATAGAACTTATACTTAATGAACTTGATCAACTAAAATTCCAAATTACACAATTTTTATTACTTTCAAAAAATGAAATAGCGGAAATAGATATTTCTATATTTACTTTAAATGAATTACTTGAACAAATTGCTACATTTATTTACCCACGATTGTTAGAAGTCAATGTAGAATTGGAAAGCGATCTCGAGAAGAATTTATATATCCGTGGAAAAGTGGAAGAAGTTAGACAAGTAATTATCAATATTATTTTTAACGCAATTGAGGTAGTGTCTGAACAAGCCTCGGGTTCAGTTATCTATATAAAAGGATATCAGGAAGACGATAATGTTATTTTAGCTTTATCTAATACAGGACCAAAGATTCCCGAAAGCGTTATACAAAATATTTTCGAACCATTTATGACAACAAAGAAAAAGGGGACGGGTCTAGGATTATATATTTCAAAACAAATTATTGAAAAACATGGAGGGAGAATTCTATGCCAGTCAGATTCAAATCTAACTACCTTTAAAATTATTTTACCTTCCATTAAAAATCCTGAAAATAATTGTTTAAGGAGTAATTAATGGCAACAGGGGGTATATATAAAGGACTACATCAATGGAAAGGACCTCAAAGATATGACAAATAATTTATTGTATTTCCTTTCCCCGCATCACAATCGAAGTGTTATCGCAGAAGCTTGGGCAGAGAAATCAAAACTTGCTAACTGGAGCTTTATAAGCAGTAGTTGGGACGGTGTAATGAGAGATCCGCTTAGCATTAAAGCTATGCAGGAAGTTAATATTGACCTCACTACTAAACCTACTCAGCAACTTAATAATGTTTTGTTGGAAAAAGCTTCATGTATCATTGCTATTTATGATTTTCAAAATGACCCTGTACCACCTCTTCCGTCCCGTTTCAAAAACAAGCTAGTACAATGGAACATACCCGCTCCATTGAAAACAAGTATAGATGATATAGAGAAATGGGCTAAATACCAAGAAGTGTGTGACACGATTGCGGTAAATGTAAAAGATTTGGAAGGAACTTTGAATTTCACATATTAGCAAGGATCTCATTTTATACAGAATAAAATGGAGGTCTTTTTTTTTGGCGAAATTTACAAAAATAAAAAGGGTGTAAGTTGTTTCTTTTTTACTATGTAATCTCTTTTCGTTATACTTAACGATAGATACGTGTTGTTTTGAAGGGAGTCTCTTAAATGAAATCACTTGTTCTTGCGGAAAAGCCGAGTGTTGCCCGCGATCTTGCGCGTGTGCTCGGCTGTACAAATAAACAAAAACAGTATATTGAAGGACCGAAATACATAGTTACTTGGGCTCTTGGTCATTTAGTCGAATTAAAAATGCCCGAAGATTATGATCCACAATTTAAAACATGGAAAATGGAGGATTTACCCATTATTCCAGATAAGATGGGCCTAAAACTTATTAAACAAACAACTGCACAGTTTAAAGGGATTGAAAGACTTTCTAAGCGTAAGGATATTAATGAATTTATTATCGCAACAGATGCAGGTCGCGAAGGTGAATTGGTCGCTCGTTGGATTCTTGAGAAGATTCATTGGAAAAAGCCTGTACAGCGTCTTTGGATCTCCTCACAAACGGATCGCGCAATTAAAGATGGGTTCAAAAACCTAAAGCCTGCAAAGCAATATGACTCACTTTATGAATCCGCAGTATGTAGAGCAGAAGCTGACTGGCTTATCGGTTTAAATGTGACAAGAGCACTGACAACTAAATATGATGATCCACTATCAGCTGGCCGTGTACAAACACCGAGTTTGGCAATGATTTTGGATAGAGAAAAGGAAATCCAGTCTTTTGTACCTAAAGACTACTGGACAATTCAGGCTAAAATTGGCTTACTTTCAGCTTCTTGGGATCATCATGGGGAAAAAAGAATCTTTGATGAACAAAAAGCGAAAACTATATTAGATAAAATACAAAATAAGCAGGCAAAAGTAAAAACGGCAAATAGTAAAGAAAAAAGTGAACAACAGCCACTTCCTTATGATTTAACTGAACTTCAGAGAGATGCAAATCGACGTTTCGGTTTTTCAGCGAAGAAAACATCAAATGTGTTACAAGGCTTGTATGAGCAACATAAACTTGTCACATACCCACGCACTGATTCACGATATTTAACAACCGATATGGAAAACACAATGCTTGATCGTATTGATGCCTTACAATCTGTATACAAAGACGAAGTGCAACCGGCTCTTAGACAAAAAGGAAAAGTATTAGCGAAAAGAGTATTTAACAATGAAAAAGTCTCAGATCACCATGCAATTATTCCAACAGATGAACGACCAAGACTAAATGATTTATCTCCGGATGAACGGAAGCTGTACGATATTATTGTTCGCCGCTTTCTCGCATTGTTTTATCCAATTTTTAAATATGAAACGATCCATGTAACTTTTGATGTAGCAGGTGAAAATTTTTCTTCACAAGAGTCTATTGTGATCGATTCAGGTTTTAAAAGCGTTACTGGCAAAAGTGAAAATGAGGATCACCAATTACAACGCTTGTCTAATATGAAGCCAGGTCAAACCTTTACTGTTAATCAAGCTAAGATTGATAAAAAGATGACAGAGCCTCCACAAAGATTCAATGAATCAGATTTATTAGCTCGTATGGAAAAATACGGACTTGGTACACCTGCAACAAGAGCTGATATTATTGAAAAACTACTCAGCTCAGAGTCTATCGATAGACAAAATAACAGACTTCATCCTACTCCGAAAGGAAAGCAGTTAATCGAACTTGTCAATAAAGAATTGAAGTCTCCAGAATTAACAGCAAAATGGGAAAATGAGCTCGAAAAGATTGCACGCGGTAAAGGGCAATCTAAAGAGTTTTTACAAAATATCCGCAAACAGACCAAAGAACTTGTCTCTGAAGTTAAAAAGAGTAATAAAGCTTATAAAGCTCATAATATTACAGGTTCCAAGTGTCCTGAATGCTCTTCATTAATGAAAGAAATAAAAGGACGCGATGGACGTGTATTAGTTTGCTCTAATAGAGATTGTAATTTCCGCAGACGAAAAGATCCCAAGCTATCAAATAAACGCTGTCCACAATGCCGCAAAAAAATGGAAATGCATAACGGAAAAGCGGGGATGTATTTTCAATGTCGACGTTGCAATCTTGTAGAAAAAGCCGAGAAACAGAAAAAAGCTGTTTCGAAAAGAGAGGAAAAGCAACTACTAAAAAAATATTCTAGTGAAGAATCATTCGGAAACAGTTTAGCTGATGCATTAAAAGCAGCGATGAAAGAAAAGGAATAATACTAATAGGGCTAGGTGCGCAACTGCACCTAGCTCCTTAAATTTATTTCATCAAGCGATATAGATTCGCCATTTCAATTGCACCAACAGCGGCATCCCAGCCCTTGTTTCCAGCTTTTGTACCTGCTCGCTCAATGGCTTGTTCAATCGTATCTGTTGTTAGCACACCAAAGATTACTGGTATCCCTGACTGCATTCCTACATTCGCTACACCTTTTGCTGCTTCATTGCAAACATAATCAAAATGTGGTGTCGCCCCACGAATTACCGTACCAAGTGTAATCACTGCATCATATTTATTCAATTCTGCCATTTTCTTTGCTGTTAATGGAATTTCAAAGGCTCCTGGTACCCAAGCAACAGAAATATCCTCCTCAGATACACCATGGCGCTTAAGAGCATCAAGCGCACCTGACAATAATTTACCTGTAATAAATTCATTAAACCGTGCAACCACAATTCCTACTTTTAAATCTGTACCTACTAGATTTCCTTCATAAATATGATTCATTTCATTTTTCCCCTCTCATAATGTCAACATATGGCCTAATTTTTCCGCTTTTACTTTTAAATATCGCTTGTTTTCTTTTTTCGGTGTAAATTCTAGCGGAAGCCGCTCTACAACTTCAAGGCCACTTTCATCCAAGCTAGCAATTTTGCGCGGGTTATTCGTTAGTAAACGAATCTTCTTGACGCCAAGCTCCTTTAACATTTGCGCGCCAATTGTGAAGTCACGCAAATCTGCTGCAAAGCCAAGTTTCTCATTTGCTTGAACCGTATCATATCCCTCTTCTTGGAGCTTGTATGCCTTTAATTTATTTATCAAGCCAATACCTCGGCCTTCTTGACGCAAGTATAAAAGAACACCGCTCCCTTCTTGCTCCATTCGTCTCAACGCTGCTTCGAGTTGCGGACCGCAATCACAACGACAAGAACCGAACACATCTCCTGTTAGGCATTCTGAATGCATTCGCACCATGACAGGGGTATTAGAAGTTAATTCACCTTTAACTAGTGCAAGATGCTCTTTATCATCCAAACGGTTTGAATAAGCTACTACCTTGAAATCGCCATATTCAGTCGGAAGCGAAATTTCTGTTTCACGATTTACAAGCATTTCCTGCGTACCTTTGTAAAGAATCAAATCTTTTATGGTAATCATAGTTAAATTATATTTATTAGCTATTGCTTTCAAATCGGGAACTCTTGCCATTGTTCCATCTTCTTTCAGAATTTCACAAATGACACCTGCTGGTTCAGTTCCGCACATTTTTGCCAAGTCTACAGCAGCTTCTGTATGGCCAGCTCTTTTCAGAACCCCACCCTCGTTTGCGATTAATGGAAAAATATGCCCAGGTCTTTTAAAATTAGCGGGTACTGCCTCTTTTGAGATGATTTGCATGACTGTTTCCGATCGCTCGAATGCGCTAATGCCTGTATGGGTAGATATATGATCTACACTTACTGTGAATGCAGTGCCGTGGGAGTCTGTATTTTCACCAGTCATCATTGACAAGTTTAGTTGTGTTGCTTTGTTTTCCGTTATTGGTACACAAATTAGTCCGCGTCCTTCTTTCGCCATAAAGTTAATCACTTCTGGTGTCGCTTTTTCAGCAAGTACAACAAAGTCTCCTTCATTTTCGCGATTTTCATCGTCAGTGACGATGATCACTTTTCCTGCTTTTAGATCTTCTATTGCTTTTTCGATAGAATCAAACATATGATCACCTCTGTTTTTAAATGAACCCATTTTCAACTAGCAAATCCAATGTTGCACTTTTTTCTGATTTACCAGAGGGTGCGATAATATTTTGTACATATTTCGCCAACATATCGCATTCGATGTTTACTTGTTCGCCAATACCTTTTTGCGCTAATACTGTTTCTTTTTGTGTATGAGGGATGAGTGAAATCGTTATGTCTCTCTCCTCTACACCAAATAAAGTGAGCGATGTTCCATCAATCGCTATAGAACCTTTTTTCATTAAATAAGAAGTAAATGATTCAGGAACACGAATAGTTATATACAAGGCATTCTCTTTCTTCTTCCTCTGAATAATTGTTCCAGTTCCGTCAACATGACCACTTACGAAATGTCCACCGAATCTCCCATTTGCGGCCATCGCCCGTTCAAGATTCACTTTAGATCCAGGTGAAAGTTTATGGATTGCTGTAGCCATAAAAGTTTCCGGCATTACGTCGGCTTCAAAATGCTGACTTGTAAATTTAGCTACAGTTAAGCAAACACCGTTAACTGCGATACTATCACCAAGGTGAATATCGTGAAGGATTTTCTCACTCGTAATGACAAGTTTTAGTGATGACTTTTTGCGCTCTATTCGTGTAATCGTTCCGATTTCTTCAATTATTCCAGTAAACATTTTCTTCACCTACATTCTTTTTAGGGGTTGCAATTACTTTAATATCAGCCCCTATCATTTCAACCGATGTAAATTGAAGTTGGTGGCTATCTGACATCTTTGTTTTAACATTGCCACTAAAAGAAGATAGACCAGATGGATCGCCAAGAAGTTTGGCTGCCATATACAAAATCACTTCTTGATAATGACCGCTTTCTAAAAACGAGCCATGTATTTTGCTGCCTCCCTCAACGAATAACGATGTAATTTGTTGCTCTCCAAGCCATACAAGAAGGTGTTCAATATTAATGGAAACATGATCCATTCTTTTTACTGTTACTTTTTTACTTTCCAATCTTTCTTGTTTTTCCCTCACTGCTTTATTGCCACAAACCACAATGGTCTTGGCCTCTTGATCATTTAATAGATTGGATTCCAACGGTATATCCAGGTGGGTATCCAAAATAATTCGAATGGGATTTTTTCCACCTTGGGGCAGTCTGGTGGTGAGATGTGGGTTATCTCGAATAACGGTATTAATGCCAACTAAGATTGCGTCATGTTTGTGTCGATACTGGTGGACATCCATCCGTGCTGCTTCGGATGTAATCCATTTGCTGTCTCCGCTTTGTGCTGCTGTTTTCCCGTCCAAAGTAACTGCGGTTTTTAAAGTAACAAAAGGTTTTTTCGTTTTAATATAATGAAAAAAATATTTATTCACTCGAGTTGCTTCCTTTTCAAGAATGCCTGTTTCAACATAAATTCCTGCTTCCCGAAGTTTATCTATTCCTCTCCCTGAAACTAGTGGGTTCGGGTCCATTGAAGCAATAAAAACATTACGAATGTTTTTCGCAATAATTAAATCGGCACATGGTGGTGTCTTTCCGAAATGTGAACATGGTTCAAGTGTTACATATAAGTCCGCTTCATTGGCAAGATCACCTGCTTCGTTTAAAGCATTCACTTCAGCATGATCATCGCCCGCTTTCATATGTACACCCATCCCAACAACATCGCCATTCTTAACTATGACACAGCCAACAACAGGA
This sequence comes from Lederbergia lenta NBRC 16444, assembly GCF_001591545.1. Classification (GTDB taxonomy): domain Bacteria; phylum Bacillota; class Bacilli; order Bacillales; family Bacillaceae_C; genus Lederbergia; species Lederbergia lenta. Next base: position 33,797 of record NZ_BCVC01000013.1, on the reverse strand, counting down.
TTTGGGCTTGTTTGTCCCATAACAGCCTCTGCCATTTGCAAGGCTAAGTTCATATAATATTCCTTATTAGTCATTCTTAACTCCCTTCCCTACATAATAACGAAGAAAAACAGCATTTAGAAACATACAAACAAAAAGCCCCAAGAACGAGTGTCTTGGGGCTAAAAACGCAAAACTTAATAAGGCGTCGATCGTTGGTTTTAAAAGATAAGATTTTTCATCATACCTAAATAAGCTTGTTTCCTAATTGGCTTTTGCCATTATGAAAACACAACCATGCTTGACGTCTATTTCCTTCTCCCATCCAGACTTTCACTGTCGGCTTTGGAATTTCACCAAATCCACCGTCCCTACATAAGTAGAGCCGGGTCACGGGCTAGAGACATTGTCCCATTACCGCCGGTAGGGAATTACACCCTGCCCCGAAGGATAAACTATTCGATTTAATTCCTATTATCTATATTTTACTACGGTTATGTCAAGGTTTATGTTTTGTAAGTATAATTAATTCTGAACAAAAATGATTGTTGTGGATCCACACGATATTATTAAATTCGTCAAATATTAAAATTCAACCTTCTAACTTTAAAGGTAAAACAAACTCCATTGCGACAAGAATCTTCTCATTAAATTCATGTAGCTGTTGCTCGTCAATCGTAGGTTTAAGAACGTTTCTATTTTCACCTTGCCTTTGATTGAATAGGCATGAATTCTTTTAAAAAAAGAATTAGTGTATTTTGTTCATCAGTTTCAATTTAGCGAATTGCGTTCCTTAAACGGCGATTCTTTAGAAGAAGACATTAGTGATTTATACGATATATTTTTGTAAATTGATAAGAAAAAATCCGAAAGTATAAATTCTGATCGAGTTTATAGATTGGTATCAAAAATGTTTAAACTTTAAACAAAGCGCTTGTACATCTTTCTCCCTCTAAGAAAAATAATTTTAAACAATAGTAAAGGTTAGTGGTGATGAGATACTTGTAAAAGCATTAAGTTTTGATTATAAACAGCATAATAGGCATGGCATACGGGGAATCAATTCGCACATGAATTGGTGTTCTCGTTTTTGTTATATCAACGCTTAAGGCGATTAACGATAGTAAATCGTATTAAAATTGGTGGACAAATTAACAATAGCACATAAATTTATGCGCCTTTGCTAATTACGTTGTTAATATGCTTGTTAATTGGTGGATGGAATGGTTTCCTTGAAAACAATTTTAAAATAATGGAAAACGTCGAAGGGAACGAGGTATTTTGTGCTATAATAGGACGGCTTATTAAACAAACGGATCCAGATTTCGTGATTTCGTAATAAGATAACTGGACCTATTAATATATATTTGTAAATAAATGTTCATCTTAAATAAAAATATAATGGAGGTATAATAATGTGGTTAATATTAGGACTGATTGCCATAGTAGCAACTTTTATAAATCTTTATATGTATGGAACAGGAAAAGATTATAAATTGGCAATGGCAATGGGATTATCATTTACAGCACTAACACTTGTTGCAGAATACAGTATGGTGTCCGATTGGGTAAAAGCGGAAGACTGGTCTGCTTTATTAGATGTAGTGCCTACGCTGGAAACAGCGTTATGGATTTTGACGATTATATCGATTTTATTAAATATAACTCCTATACTTTTAGAGCTGAAAAACAAAAAATAATTACTTATTGTCGCATCATTTATATAATGTGCAATTATTGTGCAAATCTTTATGTATAACTAAAGAGTGCGATTGTGGAACAAGTGATACGAAATTTATATTGGGATGGTAAGTAAAAAACGCAGGCGTACAAGTCTGTGTATTTTTTTCTTTTTCTTTTTCTATTGTAAATTCATATATAAAACATATGCTAATTTAGTTTTTATTTGACTTGGTGTTGACGTTTTCTCCCCATTAACCACGTCTTAGGTATTTTTATGAGGTAATAAAACAGAAAATATCTTATTGAACTAACCAGACAGCTTAGTTCAATAAGCAATGACTATTGGATAAAAATATTAATTATTATAATTTGGAACAATAGGTGCGTTCTTCCCTATTGTTCCAAATTTCTCTATATGTTAAACTAGTTTTACTTTAAATTGAAAGTGAGTGATTCTTGTGAAAATGGAAAAATTCTTTACAACAACAAATAATTTTAAGGTGCGGAAGGGATAAACAAGTTATATTTGTAACCCCTTTCGTGAAATGAATACGAAAACACGGAGGGTTAATTATATGTCTTTTAGTTATTATGGTGTACTATGTACTGAAGTTTATGATTTCACCAAAAAGGTCGGACAATCTTTAGGCGGAGATATAGAATATTACCGTGAAAGACTTAAAGATTGCAAAGGAAGTATTCTTGAAGCGATGGTAGGTTCGGGACGTGTAATTATTCCACTTTTAGAATCGGGTCTTAATGTTGATGGAGTTGATTATTCTCTTGAAATGTTGGATTCTTGCCGTAGACGCTGTGAAGAGCGTGGGTTAAAACCAAATTTGCATAAATTTAACTTAAAAGAACTATCGTTACCCAAAAAGTATGAGGCAATTATAATACCTGCTGGTTCTTTTTTATTAATTGAAAAACGAGATGAATCTATTGAAGTATTAAAACGGCTTTACGATCATCTTGAGCCTGGTGGAAGATTAATGCTTGATCTTTTCCTACCTGACAATAAATTTGTGACTGATGGAAAATTTGAAGGCACATCAGCATTCAAATTGCCGAATGGGGATACAATTACAATGGAAGAGAAACTTGTCGAAGCTGATTTGTTTAATCAGAATAAAGTTTCCTATATAAAGTATGAAAAATGGCGTGAAGGAGAGCGCATTCAATCCGAATTGCAACGTCTTGCCCTTCGTTGGTATGGTATAGAGGAATTTAAGTTAGTATTGGAAAACATTGGTTTTTCCGATGTTATAGTATCCGCAGATTTCTATTATGGTAAAGAACCAACAAATAGTAAACAGGTATTCGTATATGAAGCTGTTAAAAAATAAAGTTAAGGAAAAAAACCAAATGGGGTCACTTTTTTTAAAAGTGTCTACCATTTGGGGTTCAGTTCAAACACAGTATAGGGTTGTTTTTTGATTTATAATATGGAAAATACATACCACCTTCTTCAACTAACGGTGCTTTAATTGGGTATAAAAAGTCTATCAAAAATCGCCCTGCCCACATGGATAGATCGCTTTTAACCTAGGTCAGTGCTGGGCTTTATTTTACTCAAATTCCTAAGTAGCGATCGTTTCTACATCCTCTACTTTCAAAGTCACGATCTCAATCAAGGCCACAATGATGTTCACGTTCTCCTCACACTTCTCTACATTCATAAACTAACCTTTCCCTTCTTCACCGTCAACAAAGTCATGTTCAAAACACATACATTCATCGCCCCATATTATTAAAGTCGGCCTACCTTAAAAAGTAATATATTGGATTCGAGGTATTGAATAAACAGTCTAGTGTAAAGGAGCATTTTCATTTTTTATAATAAAACCCTACGATAAAGGAGGGCAAAACTAGTAAGAGGGTTATATTCATTATTGATTATTATACTTTTATTAAACTATTTCTTACTTAATGAGCTCACCAGTCCCACTTCGGCAAGTGCACAGTATGTTTCTTTTGTGAAGGTTGGACTGCTGAGCTACTTACCGGATCATTCCCCGCTTTTATGCTTTTAACCTAGCCAATAATCCGTCAGGGAACCAGTCCCTCATTCTGTCCTGAAGAATATATTATCTATATTTTATTAGGATTATATCAAGATTTATGTTTGTGAGTAAGATTAATTCCGACCAAAAATGATGGTTATTGACGAGTTCCGTCAACAAATTAAGATACCTAAAATGGGTCTTTATTATTCCGAATTCTATACTTAACTCCTATACTTAACTCTTATACTTATATAGACACCTACATCTTAATTTAGGTATTTAGGTTGTTGTCCAAACGAAGGACAGTTATCTTTCATAGAATTAAATCTAAATGCTTAGATTGGAGGTTTTCAAAATGAAAGGATATCAACGAAATTGTTCCTGTAACAAGGGACAAAATGAATGTACATGTGGTTATCCCAAAGCAAAGCCTGCACAGCAATTACCTACACAAACAATGCCAACCCAGTATCAGCCAGTTAATCAGAACACAGAATATTTAGGGCAGGACGTTATTATTCCTGTAGTGCATCCCACTCATACAACACAAGTTAATCATACTAACTATAAATACATGCACTCTTTTCCACATACACAATCTGTGGTTAATTCAGCATCACAGGAACATTATTGCGTCTGTCCTTCAACACATCATCATCCAAGCTATAAGTCAAAAAGGTATTGGTAAGCAGATCATATATTTTCCCATATATAAACCCCCGTTCCATGAACAGGGGGTTTATTGTATGTTGCACAAGCTGGATTTTACGCTTCTCAAACACGTATATTCCACTTTATACATTTTGCTTGGAGGCCAACTGATAAGATATAGTAAACTTAAAAGTTGGGAACTGTTGTATCAGTTTTGTATCATCGAACATATAATCTAAATAAAAATTTATTTGATCAGTTTAAATTTATTCACACGCCCTTGGAGTTCTTCTGCCATAGATGACATAGATGCCATCAATGAGGTGATTTCCTCAATCGAGGCTGTTTGCTCTTCTGAATGTGTAACAATTTGAGCTGTGCTTAGCGTATTTTCATTAGCGGTATGCTCTATGTCCCCCATAGCGGTAGCTATTTCTTGGATACTGTGATTAATCTGTGTAATTTCACCATACATTCCGTTAATATCAATAGATACATTCGTAATGGAACCTTTAATGTCAATAAACGCTTCTCCAGCATCCTCAATTAAACTTGTACCAATCTTCACAGCCTCAACACTTTCCTCAGTGACGTTCGCTACATTTCTAGTATCTTCTTGAATTTCACGAATTAATACACCAATTTGTTTTGTCGATGCTGCTGATTGCTCAGCAAGCTTTCTAATTTCCGCTGCAACTACAGCGAAACCTTTTCCATGTTCCCCCGCTCTTGACGCTTCGATCGCAGCATTTAAAGCAAGTAGATTCGTCTGTGTGGATATTGTTGTGATAACAGCTAAAATTTGATCAATTTGTTCCGATTTTAATGTGAGTGTTTCCATTGAAACTACTAATTCGGAGGTTCTCGTATTAATTTTCCCCATTTGTGCAACAGCTTTTTCAATCGTAACATTTCCTCTTTCAGCCTGGACAAGAGAATCTTTTGCTTCATTATTAAGTGCTTGGGCACTCGTGCTCATACCATTTGTTTGATTGGAAATATTTGACAACGTTTCATTTGCATTTTGAATAATACTTAATTGTGCTAGAGAACCTTGTTGCACCTTTTGAATATCCATTGAGTTTCTTTCTGCGGCTATACTAATTTCTTCTGTTCCCGCTGCAAGTTGTTCTGATGATGAGGCCACTTCAGCAGAACTAGCTGATACTTGTCCAATCACATCCCTCAAGTTATTTACCATCTTATTTAAATCCCCGGATAGTTGGCCTATTTCATCATTACCATTAAGTTCAAGGTCTAAGACGGACAGATCGCCCTCAGCCACTTTGCGTGCATGAACAATAATTCTTCTTAATGGATCTGTTGCTTTTTTTATTAAATAAATCGTGACAAGACCTGCAAGTAAGATAGGAATAGCTGAAAATAATAAACTACCTTTCACCATTTCCCATGTACGATCATGAAGTATGTTTGCTTCAAAATCAATCGCACTAATAGCAATAATTTCATTATTTGGATCATGATCACGGAAGATAGGGGCATAACCAGTCATTCTCTTCATGCCACCAAATTCATATACCTCTGAATAAGAAGGACTTTTCGTTTCTATTAGCTCAGAAATAGCTGATTCATCAATATAAAAAGTATCTCCAGCTGAAAATCCTTGCTTTTCAACATGTTCATCTGCAGCTAATATTTTTCCATTAAGGTCAATAATATACTGTCCTGCAAAAATATGTTTATGTTCAATCGTCCAACTAATTTCTTCACCGACCTTCTTTGAAGCAGCTTCATCCCCCGCTATGATTTTATCTATATCTGAAGGATCAACGAGTGCAGTTGTAATATTAGCACAACCATATAATTCAATACCTGCTGCTTTTTTTATTTCTTGATAGCTCGATCTGTACATTGATAAAGAAATAACAATTAAACAAAAAATTAAGATCCCCATAATTACTGCGCCTAGTTTCCATGTGAGGCGGTTCCTTTGATTCATTTCTAACTTCCTCTCAAACTCTTAATGTTGAACATCATTACTCCCCTATAATATCGGTTTTAATTTTCATTTATAAAGTGATAACCAGGCTAACCGGAAATAATTGTATACTAAACAGGTCTGCTCTCTAAAAAGTTTCTCCATGCAAACCCACTTACTTGATCATGAGAATAGTACTTTAACAACTCATTGATAATGTATTGCTGTTTAGAAGCATTCTCTAATCCATAAATATATCTAGTGATACCATCAAAGTCGGAACCAAAACCAACCTGATTTATTCCTCCTAATGCGCAGAAATGATCAATATGTTTTATTAAATCCGTCATAGTTGCTGGTCGAGCTTCTGTCACGAAATCCGGAAAATATACGATGTGTACCATCGCCTTCTTTTCAAACAATACTTTTGCTTGCGCATCCGATAAATTTCGTGGATGTGCGCACACTGCTTTTGCATTTGAATGGCTTGCTATTGGATATGTCGCGAGTTCCATCACATCCCAGAAAGCTTTTTCGCTTAAATGAGAAACATCGGTTAATAGTTGGTGCATGTTATTAAATTGAACGATCGCTTTACCGAATGAGCTAAGACCAGCGCCTCTTGACTCACCTACTCCATCTGCAGCTAGATTAGCATTATTCCATGTCAAACCAATTGAGCGAACGCCAAGATGATGTAAAACACTTAGTTTATGTAAATCATTACCAATACAATCAACCCCTTCTAATGTAAGCATTGCTCCAATTTCATTTTCTCTGAGTCGATCAAAATCTTGCCATTCTTTTATATGTTTCATTTCATAATTATTCCCAATCACATTTGTATAAAAATAATCAACTTGGTCAAGAGCTGCCTGAAACTTCTCCTCCGATTTTAATTCTGGAGGAATAAAAATCGCAAAGCATTGTACCTTCACTTCCCCTTTTTTCAATCTCTTTATATTTGTATCTAAATCTTCTGAATTCCTGAATCGGAGGGAGCCATTACTTTTCCAAATTTTATATAAAGCATCACAATGGAGATCAATAATTTTCATATCATTCATCCTTTATATATAATTTTTAACGGTTTACAAACATCATAGATTAGGTATACATAAGTATATGTAATAAGGGAGTGGATTTGTATGCATTATGGCCAATCTTTTGAGGATATGGAAGAATTTGCGGAAAAAGCCCATTCAAAAAATGCCACTGGTTCTTTATATGTAAATCAAACTGAAACGGCGCCAAATGAAATCTTTTTTGGTGATGAAGATACAGGCCGTTCTAACGTGCAACAAATACTATCCGTTCTTCTCGAGACGTCAGAGGGATCTATATTTTATGAATATCGCTTTTTTCAACCTTTTGATTTGGAAGATGCACACGATATACTTGAGTTTGTTGAAAAACTCTTTCCTAAGAAAGTATTAGATAAAGATGATTTCGAAAATAAAATAAATGTATTATCACAGAAATAACCCTATTAGAGGGTTATTTTTTATCAGTTGCAATTAATTTTCCATTTCTAAAAGTCATTTTCCTTAAATGATGATATGATCTTTTATAGGTGGTGAGGTATGAGAGATAGAAGCGTTAAGAAAATGCATAATAATCAAAATGTTTAAGAGGGAGTAGAATGGTATGAAGCAATGTCCTAATTGTGGACTCGAGCTAGCAGACAATAATGTTTGTAGCAAATGTGGAATTCAACAGAAACAGGATGTCCTAAAGATACATAACCAAAATGAAGGACAAATAACAAATAATGGCAATGCAGAAAATAACTTCGACACAGATGTAAATAAATTCATCGGAAAAAAACATCCTTATTATAAAACAAAGTGGGAAAAAGCAAAGGATAATAAACCGACTTGGAATTTCGCTGCCTTTTTCTTATCAATATTTTGGTTGGGTTACCGAAAAATGTATACCCACATCGCTATTATTATCGCTTTTTTCTTTTTAATTGACTTTATCGTATACATCCTTAATATCAACTCAATAGATAATGCCATTTCCATGGCCATTGCGGTTACTTTAGGCATGTATGGTAATTACTTCTACTTAATAAAAGCTAGAAAGAAAGTAGCTGTAATTAGAGAGCAAGGATTAACCTCAGAAGATAAAAACTTTGAGATACATAAAAAAGGTGGTACCAGCTGGCTTGGGGTTTTTATCGCCTTAATTTTCTTATTGTTTTATGCATTTATATCCATTGCGCTGTTTCCATCAGCAGAAGACAAAATTACAGCACTCAGAGATGGAACATTTTATGACACAGCTGATCAAACAGTTGGAGAAACAATGGACAGCTACTTTTTCGAGCCTGATTGGAATCTGATAAAGAATGATCAAAATGAGGAAGTTATTCATTTCACTGGAAAAAAAGAAGAATCCATTATTTCAATTGATTTTATTTCTGATGGTGATTCTTTTGAAATTAATAATGCCGAGATTAATGGAGAACAATTAACTGCAGATGAAATTAATGAAATGTTAGATCTAATTATTACTGAAAGCTAACTATTTGTCCTATAACCAAAATGACACTCTATACATAAAATGTGTTAGATCCTTTAAAGGAGGTGGCCATTTTATGGGTGGGGAAGGCGGTTACGGCTTTGGCAACAGCTTTGCGTTGATTGTTGTGCTGTTTATTTTATTAATCATTATTGGTTCCGCGTACGTATATTAATTTTTGGGAGCGTCATTTAGACGCTCTTTTTTTATATTATGGCTTGTTTTGGGAACAATGGATAGGAAGAAATGATTAAAGGTGGCTTATTGATGGAACATTTTCCGATTATCCATACAAATTTCTGGGACGCTATTATTGCAGTTCCAACCGTTTTGATTTTGACACAAATTATAAAGTTGCTACTTCCAATCCCTCGGGTGTATATACCTACTGTCGCTTCCGTGCTTGGCCTAATTTTTTCTATTTTTATTGCACATAGATTTAATTTTTGGGCCGGCGTTTTTATGGGTTTTTTCTATGCTAATGCTGCTGTAGGCGTATATGCCTCATTAAAAACAGCCATCATTACCTATCGTCATTCAGGTGAAAAGCAATCGAATAAACCATAAATGAATTTATCATATGATTGTAATAAAAATTTCATATTATGTTCATCTTTATAGGGTATATTTAAAATGAAGTTATCCCCCCTTAGATAACATAAATGGTCTGACTGCCACAGTGAGTGGGGTCAGACCGTTCTTTATATATTATAAAAATTTCCTCAACATATTCCTTCCATCAAATGTAAACAGCACTACCCTATTTTCCACATTACTTTCCATATGGACGGGCCGTCCCCATAATTGATGAATATACGGCAACACCTTTTCCAAATACTTCAAATCTAGCTCAATTCCTTCATACCAATGCTTTAAATATAATTCTCCATTCTTCATATAATCTCCATCATTAACAGTGATATAAGGAAAACCACCATTCACCCGCATATTGACAAGTTGATCTCGAACTTCAGTCCATTCTTTATCAACTACTTTATAATCACGACCTTGCTTTTGGAAAAGATACATATCTTCACGCATGACAAGATCTTTCGTTAGATAATTTCTTAAAAATGATATATCTGATTCAATTTCTCGGACTTCAAACATTTTTTCTCTTCCAGATTTTTCCCCTATACCCTGCTCTTTCATTTCTTTAGTTGGATTATTCCACCGCTCTTCAATATCTTCGAAAATTTTCACACCAAGATAATACGGATTAATATTTGTCCTTGATGGCTGAACCACTCCAGCATTTAGTTTGGCAAATTCGATCGTTTCTTCACTAGTTAAATTCATCTCCCGAAGGATTCGTTGATGCCAATATGAGGCCCAGCCTTCATTCATTATCTTTGTTTCAAGCTGAGGCCAAAAATAAAGCATTTCTTCCCTCATCATCGTCATAATATCTCTTTGCCAATCAGAAAGCTCCCGACTATACTGCTCAATGAATAACATAATATCCTTTTCAGGTTGTGGTGGAAATTGCTTTTTTTTCTTTCTTCCTTTACTCTTTTCCTTTTTGCCAGCATCAAGTGACCATAAATCATCATATTCTGTTGCAGCTGGTTCATCTTCTTCCAGCTCATCGTCATCTTCCATTCTCCATTGTAAGGTTGGTCGAACAAGTGATGGGTCAATATGTTCCTCAATCGCGAGGACAGCATCCAGAAAACTTTCTACCTCTTCTTTTCCATATTCAACTTCGTATTCTCTCACTCTCTCAGCTGTGGCTGCCATGCTTTCTACCATGTCTCTGTTCGTATTACGGAACCTGGCATTATTTTTAAAAAAATCACAATGGGCAAGTACGTGTGCCACAATTAGTTTATTTTGAATAAGTGAATTCGAGTCAAGTAAGAAAGCATAACACGGGTTTGAATTTATGACTAATTCATATATTTTACTTAATCCGAAATCATATTGTAGCTTCATTTTAAAAAATTGCTTTCCAAAACTCCAGTGAGAAAAACGAGTCGGCATTCCATATGCGCCAAACGTATATATAATATCAGCTGGGCAAATTTCATAACGCATCGGATAAAAATCGAGTCCAAAGCCGGTCGCTATCTCAGTAATTTCACTGATAGCATACTCCAAAGAATTTGCATTCGATTTCATTAGCGATCCCCTCCCTTTTAACCACAATGTATGTGAAAAAAGGGATATTCATGTGGACATAGTTAGGATATTTATTATTTTTTACTTCTTTACACTTTTTACTCATTCAATTTTTAGTAAGCATTATTTAACCGCAATGTCAATTATTACACCGGAAGTATTATAAGCTTGCACATATACTAAATACAACTCCTAAAGGAGGCTGTTATATGGACATGATGGATTATGACCGAGCACTTTACTATACACATCGGTCTGAGTGGGATAATTTAATTGTATTAATGGTTAGAACGAAAGATCATTTACTGTCAAAGCGAATTGAACATTTTATGCATGCGTACCAGTTTTCAAAGGATTATTCATTAATCGAGCGTCGCTTATTTTCTTTGCTTCGCCATCTGGAACATGCGAATGAATCAGTCTGCAATGAACCCGCTCTGTTGGAAGATCCTCTCTTTACTATATAAAACTTCCCGGTGTTTAACACCGGGTTTTTAAATTCTATCTCGACGGTTACGTACTTCTTCTTATTGTCTGCCAGCGATTAGTAAACTTCAGTACCCCTCTCGACGAGAAATAACATCGATCTGTCTTTGGAGCATCGTGTTTTTTATCTTGTACGGCGAAATGATCGCCGACTAAGTTCCTCCACATCCTGTGTAACATATCGCTAATTGGTAGCTTTACTTATTTTACAGTTTTGTGAAGATTGCCATCTTTATTTACATTCTTATTGACTTAATACTATAATCGAGAGGACATAGCAGAAAATTACATACATATGAAAATAAAAAATCTAAGATATGTGAGGTTAAAACATGGTTAAGCAAAAGGATGCCCGTGAAAACTTAATATTTTTTGCTTGGGCTGTTTCTGTAATCGCCACTTTAGGAAGTCTGTATTTTTCTGAAATTAAAGAATATGTACCGTGCGAACTTTGCTGGTATCAACGAATTCTCATGTACCCCCTTGTAATTATTCTTGGTATTGGCGCAGCAAGAAAGGATTATAAAATTGCCCTATACTCGGCAGTTTTTTCCGGGATTGGAATGTTCGTATCTTTGTATCATTATTTAATCCAAAAAGTACCTGCATTCGCGCAACAGGCACCAGCATGTGGGATTGTACCATGCACCGGTGCGTATATTAATTGGGCTGGCTTTATTACTATTCCATTTTTGGCTTTAATCGCATTTATCTTAATATTTATCACTAGTATGATGATTTTCAAACATACTAAGGAGGATTAATTCATGAAAAAAATTATTATTTTTCTTGTTATAATTATAGGTCTTTTTGCTGCTATTGCAGTAATTACAAAGATGCAACAAAATGAAAAAGTAGAAGGCAATATATATAATAAAGATGATCTCAATCCAGCGACAATTGATCAATTAGACGATCCGCTTTATCAAAATATTATTTTGCCCAATGACTTAAATAAAAAACTAAAAGCTAAAGAAGATGTAACAGTTTATTTTTTTAGCCCAACTTGTTCTTATTGCCAACAAACAACTCCAATTGTAAACCCAGTTGCAGAAGATTTGGATATAAACCTTTTGCAATTTAATCTATTGGAATTCGAACATGGATTTAACGACTATAATATTACACATACTCCTACCCTTATCCATTTTAAAAATGGAATGGAAGAAGCAAGAATTGTTGGAGCACACCCAGCAGAGGATTTTGAAGCATTTTTTGACGAGAATGTAAAATAAGAAAAAACCCTTCGTAATGAGGGGTTTTCTCGCTTTTTAAATTAATATTTTATTTGCCGGATTAATAAATTTACTTAACATAATATTTGTTCTCTCTTTTGAAGCATTCAGAAAGTATTGATAGGTAAAAGGGAATAATAATTCACATTTATTTAAATTTCGAATGTTTTTTTCAAGTAATTTTTCCCGATGTACCATTTCAGTGCCGGCAAAAGGCATTTCTAGGATAGTGATTACCACTTGTAAACTAGACATTACTTGAAATGCTGTTTTCAATGTATACAGTCTTACAAGCTGTTCAGCTTCGATTTGCAAAACACCTAAATCTTGAAATTCTTTGATTTGTTGATCAGTGAAATAGCGAGGGAAAATTGCCGAATAAATATAATCGATCAATTCTTCTAATTTTTTCTCTTGCTCATTCGTTGAGGCAATAACACATTTCATTTCAAATACCTACCTTTATAATTCTTAAAGTGTGCGTTTTAAAAATTTCCCAAATTAGAAACAAGAAGTGGAAATTTGAGGACTAGCAAATGATGTGCTAACCTCTATATTTCTCACAGGACGTGAAAGTTTAATAACAGAGGATCCATTTTCTTCAATTAGGATACTAAAATTTCGCTGTTTATCATTTGGGAGCTTTTTTGAACATCCTCTTAAAAAGATTATAGTAAGGATAACATAAGCAAACACCTCATTTGCATGGGAAAATCATGAAAAATTATTTACGTGGAGGTTGTAATATGGAAAAAGAGAACACAATCACCATACCTATCCATCAACAATGGTCAGGTATGACAATTCAATCATTATTTCATATGCAATGGCTTGCACCAAAAAAACTTGTTCATCATCTAAGATTGGAAAAAAGAGTGTCCATTAATGAGGAGTCTGCTATCTGGACAACCCCGCTTACAACCGGGGATCGATTATCCATTAGCCTTCCTGAGGAATTAAATAAAACAGTGCTCCCTTCTCAATATATGCCGCAAATCGTTTATGAAGATGAACACTTACTAATCGTTAATAAACCAGCTAATATGGACACTCACATTAACCAAAAGCAAGAATTAGATACATTAGCAAATGCAGTATCCTCTTATTTACGTTCCCATGGTGATTATCGAAAAATCCGCGCCATTCATCGGCTCGATAAAGATACAACTGGAGCAATATTATTTGCAAAACATGCCTTAAGCCATGCTGTACTTGATCGGATGCTCTTAAATAAGCAGATAGAGCGTACATATTGGGCTTTAGCAGAGGGAACTATTCAAAAAAACAACTTTACCATTCAAGGATCGATTGGGCGGGATCGGCATCACCCGACTCGGCGACGTGTTTCCAAAACGGGACAGCAAGCAGTTACACACTGCCATGTTCTTCATTTATTTCACAAAAAAAAACTATCACTTATTGAATGTTCACTTGATACTGGGAGGACCCATCAAATTCGTGTCCACCTGAGTCATATCGGTCATCCACTAGCAGGTGATCTTCTTTATGGCGGACGCCCTATTTTTCAACGTCAAGCTTTACACGCACGTAAACTTGCATTCATCCACCCTTTTACTTTAAAAAGAATAGAGTGTATTGCATCATTTTTAGACACGCCTTCTATTTTTGAACGATTTAAATACTGAAAAGGAGCTTCCCTTAAGGTAGCTCCTTTTCCTTGTCTAGTTATAGGGCCTAAGGCCAAGAAGCCCCTTTTAGGTTCACCGTGTTTCCTTTACTCGCACCAATGTGGTAGGTTCCTCGATTAAGAATGCCACGTCGTGTGGCCAGCGGGCGCAGTTTGTACGTCGTTAAACGGACGATTTCACTTTTCTTTTAGAAATCAAAGTTATCTGGATCTGGGCCGAATCGCTCATTTAAATTGAGTGCATTTAGCTCATTCATTTCCTTTAGCGTTAACTCAAAATCAAATAGATTTACATTTTCTTTAATCCTTTCTTCGCGCACTGATTTCGGAATAATAATGATCCCATTTTGTAAATGCCAACGCAAAATAATTTGCGCAGTAGTTTTTTGATGTTTCTCAGCAAGATGTTCAATCGTAGGTTCCTCAAGCAAGCGCCCTTGACCGAGCGGTGCCCATGCTTCTACGGCAATTCCTTCTCCTAGGCAATATTCTCTAAGTGGCTCCTGCGTGAAACGAGGATGAAGTTCTACTTGGTTAATGACAGGTTTAATATTGCTGTTAACAGCTAAATCCTCCAAATGATGAATCTGAAAATTACTTACACCTATGGCACGGATCATTTTCTCATCATATAACCGTTCTAAAGCGCGCCATGTATCCAGATATTTTTCTTTCACAGGCCAATGAATCAAATAGAGATCTACATAGTCCATGTTTAACTCTTTTAAGCTTGTTTCAAATGCTTTTAGAGTAGAGTCATATCCTTGATTCTCATTCCAAACTTTCGTGGTAATAAATAAATCCTTACGAGGTACCCCCGATTCTCTCACAGCTCTTCCGACAATATCTTCATTTTCATATAGCTGAGCAGTATCAATTGATTTATACCCTTGATGGATCGCCGATTTTATAGCTGCAAGCGATTCTTCTTTTTCTTTCATTTGAAAAACACCTAAACCTATGTAAGGCATTTCAATGCCGTTATGCAGTTTGAGTTTATCTTGTAAATTTTTAACCATTTCTTCATCTCCTCCACTTTTGTTCATTGCACGGCCTAATATTGTCTAAATTATAATGCACTTCCATATAATTTTATTTCGACAAAATCTTTCATTAATCCTTCTTATGCGGTAAAATAATAATGTTTGGAACTACTAGCTTTTAATCAGGAGGTTTAAAAATGGTCTTTAAAAATAAGAAAGATAAATTTGCGACATTGCTAGAGCATATCGCCGCTAATTTAAAGGAAAGTACAAATTTCTTTGTAGAGTATAAGCTGTCAAACAAAGAAGATACTAAGTTATTCGCAGAAAAGATGAAAGAATTTGAATCCAAGGGGGATACATATGTCCATGAAATTATCATGGAACTAAACAATTCTTTTATTACCCCAATTGAAAGAGAAGATATCCTAGCCCTCTCGATGATCATGGATGATGTACTAGATGGTATGGAACAAACTGCGGCTCTTTTTGAAATGTACTCTATTTTTCAGGCCGATGAATATATGCAGAAATTTGTTGCGGCCATTACTAAATGTGTCGACGAAATTGAAATATCGATTGGTTTAGTTTTCAGTAAAAAACTTCCTGATGTTCGTCCACATGCAATTAGGATTAAAGAGCTCGAATCTATGTGTGATGATTACTTACGCGAATCGATCAAGAATTTGTTTGCGGTAGAAACTGATCCAATTAAGCTTATTAAATACAAAGAACTTTATGAAAGTCTAGAAGAAGTAGCAGATAGCTGCCAAGGTGTAGCAAACACACTTGAGAGCATTGTAATGAAAAATGCTTAAGGGAGTAATTCAAAATGGGAATTGATACAGTTTTTATTATTACAATCTTAATCGTCATCGCCGCTTTGGCATTTGACTTTATAAATGGCTTTCACGATACAGCTAATGCTATTGCAACTTCTGTATCTACTAAAGCTTTAAGACCGCGTGCTGCTATCTTGTTGGCAGCAACTATGAACTTTCTCGGTGCTTTAACATTTACCGGAGTAGCACAAACGATTACGAGAGATATCGTCGACCCATTTACGCTAACAAATGGTTCAGCGGTTATTTTAGCAGCTTTAATCTCTGCGATCGCTTGGAATTTGATCACTTGGTATTTTGGCATTCCGAGTAGTTCCTCACATGCGCTTATTGGTTCTATTGCTGGAGCAGCTATTGCAGCTGCAGGATTTTCTGCGCTTAATTACAAAGGGTTCTTGAAAATTCTGGAGGCTTTACTCATCTCTCCATTAATAGCATTCACTTTTGGCTTTATCATTTATTTTATTTTTAAATTGACTTTAAAAAACTTAAACTTAGCCAAAACAAATAAACGCTTTCGCTATATTCAAATTGCTACGGCTGCATTACAATCCTATACACACGGTACAAATGATGCCCAAAAAGCAATGGGGATTATTACGATGGCTTTAATTGCGAATAATTACCACACAACTACGGATATTCCTTTCTGGGTTCAGTTTTCTTGTGCCTTGGCAATGGGATTAGGTACGTCTATGGGTGGTTGGAAAATTATTAAAACAGTTGGCGGGAAAATCATGAAAATCCGCCCGGTCAATGGAGTAGCAGCTGATTTAAGCTCTGCTATCATTATTTTTGGTGCAACGCTTATTCACTTACCTGTCAGCACGACACATGTCATTTCTTCCTCTATACTTGGTGTAGGTTCATCTCACCGTGTGAAAGGTGTTAAGTGGGACACAGCTCAAAGAATGCTGATTACATGGGTGATTACACTACCAATTTCAGCTACTCTAGCAGCAGTTTGCTATTACATCTTGAATATATTTATGTAAATGTAAAAGAAGATCTTCCTTATAGGAGATTTTCTTTTTTCTTTTTTTATAAAGAAGAATGTTATGATGATTATATAAAATACGAAGAATGTTACAGGAGTGGACTTCATGAAACCGATCATATTATTCGATGGTATTTGCAATTTCTGTCACTCAAGTATTCAGTTTATTATCAAACGTGATCCAAACGCTTACTTTCTTTTCTCATCACTGCAAAGTGACATTGGGCAATCCCTATTAAAGCAAAATAAAATTCCCTTTACCATGGATAGTATGATCTTAATTGAGAATGGTAAAGTGTATGATAAATCTTCAGCAGTATTGCGTATTTGCAAAAATCTTTCTGGTCTTTGGAAGTACATGTATATATTTGTTATCATTCCTTTA
The DNA here is from genome assembly GCF_001591545.1 of Lederbergia lenta NBRC 16444. Taxonomy (GTDB): domain Bacteria; phylum Bacillota; class Bacilli; order Bacillales; family Bacillaceae_C; genus Lederbergia; species Lederbergia lenta. The sequence goes on along the minus strand of NZ_BCVC01000013.1, from coordinate 16,316 downwards.
CCTATTAGAGATTTAATCTATAATATAGTCGCAAAAAACCGGTATAAATGGTTTGGTAAAAAGGATACCTGCATACTTCCAAATCACGAAATCAGGAAACGTTTTTTATCTTAATTTTTATAGAAGTAATACTTGCTTTCTATGCTAAAAACGAATATTATATAAAATGTAATTAATATTGTTCGTCTTTTGGAGGTATTATTCATGTTTAAATTGAAGGAAAATAATACAAATGTTAAAACTGAGATTATTGCAGGTATAACTACATTTTTAACAATGGTATATATTGTAGTAGTGAATCCGATCATTTTGAAAGATGCTGGTGTTCCATTTGATCAGGTATTTACCGCAACAATCATTGCTACTGTTATCGGTACACTTTGGATGGCGCTTGCTGCAAATTATCCTATTGCAATCGCTCCTGGAATGGGACTAAATGCATATTTTGCTTATTCTGTTGTTGGTACCCACGATATTAGTTATCATGTAGCATTTTCAGCTGTATTTGTAGCTGGTATTATTTTTGTTATTTTATCATTAACACCTTTTCGTAAAATTTTAATTGAAGCAATTCCTGATAATCTAAAACACGGAATTACTGCTGGTATCGGTTTATTTATTGCTTTTATTGGCATGCGACTGACTGGGCTGATTGTCTCCCACCCTTCAAATCTCGTTGCGCTTGGTGATCTTCATTCACCTGGAGTCTTACTTGCTTTGTTAGGTCTCACTGTAACATTGATATTAATGGCTCTAAAAGTACATGGAGCATTATTTCTAGGAATGGTTGTAACAGCGGTTGTTGCAATGTTTACAGGAAACCTCTCATTTGATCAAGGTTTCATCCAAATGCCTTCTCTTCCTGAAGGGCTCATTATTACCAACCCAATTACTGCTTTTGTTGAAGTTTGGGACCATGCACTTTATGCTGTTGTCTTCTCGTTTTTACTTGTAACAATCTTTGATACAACGGGCACAATGATTGGTGTAGCCCATCAAGCAGGTTTAATGAAAGGTAATTCCATGCCACGTGTGCGCCAAGCTCTATTAGCTGACTCCTTGGCTGCGACAGCGGGGGCAGTGTTTGGAACAAGCCCTACAAGTGCTTATGTCGAATCCTCATCAGGTGTTGCAGCCGGTGGTCGAACAGGCTTAACAACAGTTACTGTATCTATTCTGTTCATTATTGCAGCTTTCTTTGGTCCACTTGTTAGTGCTGTTTCTGGACTTTCTGCGATTACTGCACCAGCTCTAATCATTGTAGGTAGTTTAATGATGGGCTCGATTGCGAAGATTAAATGGGATGAGATTGAAGAGGCATTCCCAGCATTCTTGATTATATTGAGCATGCCACTCACTTCAAGCATTGCTACTGGTATTGCACTTGGTTTTATTTCTTACCCGATTTTAAAAGTTGTTACAGGTAAATGGCGTTCCGTTCACCCGCTCGTATACATCTTTGCTGTATTGTTCTTTTATCAGCTCGCATTTATACCGCATTAAGATAAAAGTAGAAATCCATTAGCCAACTTATTTTCCAACAAAAAAAGTCTGATTTTCTAATCAGACTTTTTTATTATTCTATTTTAAGCTACTAAGTCAAACAGATAAGAGTGCCCTATCACTTGTTAGTTTCTCACCACGTATACGCTGGAATTCTGCCATGAGCTTATCGATCGTTAATTGCTTTTTCTCTTCTGCTTCCACTTCCAGAATGATCTGTCCTTTATCCATCATAATAAGGCGATTACCTAGGTCTAATGCCTGTTGCATATTATGTGTGACCATCAGTGTCGTTAGCTTATCTTTTTCGACTAATTGTTTCGTTAAATTTGTAATTAACTCTGCTCTTGCTGGATCAAGAGCTGCCGTATGCTCATCTAATAGTAAAATGGATGGTTGAGTAAATGTGGCCATTAACAACGACAATGCTTGCCTCTCTCCGCCTGAAAGCATGCCCACTTTTGCATTTAAGCGATTTTCAAGATTTAAATGCAGTGTTGCAAGAGAATCACGGAAGAATTCTCTTCTCTTCTTATCAACACCTCGTTTTAAACCCCGTTTTTTGCTGCGTGAAAAAGCCATCGCTAAATTTTCTTCAATACTCATCGAAGGGGCTGTACCAGCCATTGGATCTTGAAAAACTCTTCCAATTAGCATCGAACGCTTGTACTCTGGTAATCTAGTGACATTTTTACCAGCAATTTTAATATCGCCAATATCAGGAGTAAGTGCACCGGAAATCATATTCATCATCGTTGACTTTCCGGCGCCGTTGCTACCGATCACTGTGACAAAATCTCCAGCTTCTAGCTCAAGATTAATTTGATCAAGTGCAATTTTTTCATCGGGGGTTGCTTCGTTAAATACTTTATTAATCTGCTCGAGCTTCAGCAACGGCTTTAACCTCCTTTTCTGTAGTAAGTTCAGCTAGGCGTTCTGCATGTCGCCTTTGCTTTCTTCGTTTTTCCCTTCTTTTTTCGAAAAATTGTGGCATAATCAATGCGATAATCACAATGATTGCCGTAATCAATTTCATATCTCCAGTATCAAGTAAGTCTACTCTAAGCGCTAAACCTAGAACAATACGATATATGATTGCTCCTACAATAACTGCGATTGTAGTCCGCATAATCGTTTTTGTACCAAATATCGCTTCACCAATGATGACAGAAGCTAATCCAATGATGATCATTCCTATTCCTAAACCAATATCAGAGAACTTTGCATATTGTGCTATAAGTGCTCCCGAAAAGGCGACAAGTGCATTTGATATCCCCAGTCCAATAATGACGAGATTATCTGTGTTAGCTGAAAAGCTTCTAATCATTTTCTTATTATCACCTGTTGCACGAATCGCAAGCCCTACTTCTGTCTGTAAAAACCAATCCACTATACATTTGATTAGTAAAGTAATAATAACCATTAGAAACAAAGTTCCCCATGTAGAAGGCAAATGCTTCATGCCTATCATTCCTAATGCTTGATTGATACCATTATCAATTCCTAACGACCCCCAAAATACTTGGAATTTGCTGAAAATTGTTTCCGCGTTTAATAAAGGGATGTTCGGTCTCCCTACCGAATTCTCAGATGTAAAGCCCATGATGCGCAAGTTAATAGAATATAAGGCAATCATCATCAGAATTCCTGATAATAAGGGATTGATCTTACCTTTCGTATGCAAGAGCCCTGTCACACAGCCAGCCATAAAACCGATGATTAAAGCTGCTGCTGTAGCTATTGCTGGATGATAGCCAAAAAAGATCATCGTTGCTGCAACTGCAGCCCCCGTAACAAAGCTTCCATCAACCGTTAAGTCAGGAAAATCAAGCACTCGAAATGAAAGATATACACCGAGTGCCATAATAGCATAGATGATTCCTTGCTCTACAGAGCCAAATATGGATAAAAACATGCAGATTTATCTCCAATCTATTTGCTAAATTCAGCATTCCATTCTTCTTTAATGTCCAATTCAATCGCATCAGCTGTCTCTTTATTTATGACAAATTTCAAGTTTTGTGGTTCTTGGACGGCCATATCAGCGGGCTTGCTTTCACCTTTTAATATTTTAACAGCCATTTGGCCCGCCTCATAACCAATATCAAAAAATTCAAATCCATAAGCAGCTAAACCACCACGAGCTACGGAGTCGAACTCGCCAACCATCATCGGAATCTTATTGTCTTTCGCTACTGATACAACTGACTCCAATGCAGATACAACAGTATTATCAGTAATAATATACAGTGAATCAACTTTTCCAATTAATGATTCCGTCGCTTGCTTAACGTCTGCAGAAGTAGCTACAGGAGCTTCTACTACTTCCATATCCATGTCTTTTAGGATTTCTTTCACAGCATCCACTTGTGCACGTGAATTTTGCTCACCAGCGTTAAAAACCATTCCTACCTTTTTAGCTCCAAGTTCTTCCTTAAGAAATTTCATCGTGTTGGGAATTGCTTCTGGATGATTATCGATTGTACCCGTTACATTTCCACCTGGGTTTTCCATTGAAGCAACCAATTCAGCACTAACTGCATCCGTTACCGATGTGAAAACAATCGGAATATCCTGAGTCGCGCTTGCTACTGCCTGTGCACTTGGTGTTGAGTTAGCAAAGATTAAGTCCACACCTGAAGTAACCAAATTTGTAGCAATGGATGTATTGGCACTATTATCGTTTTGCGCATTTTGAATGTCCCATTCTATTTCTAGTTCCGCATCCTCTAATGCCTTCTTGAAACCGTCAAATGCAGCGTTTAGTGAATCATGCTCGACAATTTGTGTAACACCAATTTTAAATTTCTGTGCCTCTTCTGTTTTATCCGCTTCCTTGTCCTTATTAGGCGCCGGTGTCGAATCATTTCCACTACCACAAGCCGCAAGAATAAACATGGAACTCAAAATAGCAATCGCACTTTTCTTCCAACTGACCTTCATTAAAAATCCCCCTCTTTTCCATCCCTAGCCGTTTTAATATTCGTTATTTTTCGGCAATATTTTATCGTAATATTACACCGATTAGCTTTGTTAGTCAAACAAATTTTCAAATGTTTAGATAATAACAATACTATTCAATAGAATTTTCTCTTCTAAACAATAAAAACCAGGGAGAACCCCCTGGTTTTTATGAAGCTTATGCAAATTGTCTATCTACTTCTTTTCGAAAAAAGCTTTTCATGGCGTGAAACACATCTGACTTTTGTTTTAGAATATAATGATAGAACTTTTCATTTTTTATATTTTTATACGCAGACATTAAAGTTGAATTTCTTTGATATTGATTTACTTCACCATACCCAAACATATTCGATTTTTCCATGAGTTCATGCACTAATTTAATACATCTCGCATTATCCGAAGTTAAATTATCTCCGTCTGAAAAATGAAACGGATAAATATTGAAACGCTCGGGTTCATATTTTTCTGCAATAACTTCTAACGCTTTCCTGTATACAGAAGAGCAAATTGTTCCGCCACTTTCCCCTTTTGAAAAAAATGCTTCTTCCGTTACAATTTTCGCTTCCGTATGATGAGCGATAAATTCAATGGTCACTGACTCATATTTTGTTCTAAGAAAACGTGTCATCCAAAAGAAAAAGCTACGCGCCATATATTTTTCCCAAATACCCATACTACCACTCGTATCCATCATAGCAATAACAACTGCACTCGATTCTGGCTTTTGTATTTCATTCCATGTCTTAAACTTCAGATCCTCTGGATAGATTGGATAAAACCCTGCTTCTCCCTGCATGGCATTTCTTTTAAACGCAGACATCATCGTTCTTTTTTTATCAATATTTCCCATTAATCCTGTTTTCCGAATATCATTATACTCAATATGTTCTACTTGATTTGTATCTTGCTGCTTTCTTTTCAAGTTAGGTAATTCAAGTTCTTTAAATAAAGCTTCCTCTAAATCTAACATTGATACTTCAGCTTCATAATAGTCTTCCCCAGCTTGATCGCCGGCACCTTGCCCTTTACCAGGCCCTTTTTGCGGAGCACCATCACGAGCAACTACATCGCCAACTTGACTATCTCCGTCTCCTTGACCTACATGTTTATTTTTATCATGACTATAGCGAATCTTATACTCATCTAGCGATCTGATCGGAATTTTCACTACATCATTTCCGTCAGACATAATAATACTCTCTTCTGTTATCAAGTCTGGCAAATTACTACGAATGGCCTCCTGCACTTTATCTTGATGTCGCTGTTGATCATCATGGCCTTTGCGGTGGAGGGACCAATCTTCTTGAGAAATTACAAACTGGTGGTGATTTGAATCCGTCATTTTCATGCCCCCCTAAAAAATAATCAACAAATTGTTATATCTTGCATATATTAACTTGACTGTAATTCTTCCAAACATATATGCGACTTGTTCTAATTACTCTATCCTATGCAAAAACAAAAAAATATTTACTAATAATTAAAAGAATAGGACAAAATCCTTTTTTCTTTGGACAAGTCAACATATGAAAAAAGAGCTTGTTTAACCCAAGCTCCAATTTAGACATGATCAAATTATTTAATTGCAATATAAATATCTACTTGTGCCTCATGTGGGTTTGTACTTTTGGCATCATAGCATTCAAAGTCTCCACTATAAGTCCGTTTTACCTCTCCTTTTTCAAACCAATTCCAAATTTGTGACCAAGCTTTCGGCACAATTTCTGTTACCGGTCCAATTTCTGTTGTAAAAACAGCATATTTTGCAGTTGGTACATTGAACATCATCATATTCTCCGGTACATTTACGGAACTAGTAACAATCTTACCAATTGAAAATGTGTATTCACCAGAAACGTCACTCGTATAGTCAGAATATAAAGCTAATGTTTCCGATGATGCCCCTAGATTTAGTATTTGCTCACTTATTCCATCTTTATAAAATCTTTCCCACATAAGCGGTATTTTTCCCTTATTTGTTATTTCAGCCATATTTGTTGTTCTCTCAGCAATTCCAACAAATTGAAAGCCTTCCCTTGTTATGTAAAATGGTTCTATTCTCGGTTTTGCTTGTCTCCATCTTTTTAAAAAGGGCATAGAGTTTTTCAACATTACCCTGGATTTTTCTTCTTCCCACCCTTCTTTTACTAAAATAGCCACACAGAAATCTATCATTTCTTTCATTGTTATGTCTGTATCTAAAAAAGATCCTTCTTTATAACAATGCATACAATAGTCCTTACTTTTTTCGCCACCTTTTTCAGTTCCATAAAGTTTATCTTCAGTCATAGGCATGCTACAGCTTTGACAATAAGTTTGCATTAAACTATTCCCCCTTTTTTTCCATTATACGAAAGTTAATATGACACCCCTATGTCATATTAGAAAATTCATCTATATTTATTCATCATTTTCATAGAAAGTTCTTTAAGTTTTTGGCGGACATGACCTGGCCCCATTACTTCGATTTCGTCCATAAAGCTTAATAAGAAACCATACATCCAATTATCTTCCGGCATTTCTATTTCTATCTGGCAGATGCCATCCTTAAAACATACAAATCTTTCTGGACTAAAGATTTCCTCCATTGTTGGCTTAAAGGTATGATCAAATCTAATCTTTAAAGTTACAGTTTTTTCAGGATGGTACCATTCCTTATCCCAAGGCGAGTTTTCTAATTGCACTTCCCTTCTTTCAAATTCCTTTTCACTCATCACTAACTCTTTTATTCTCGATATTTTAAACAATCTAAATTGATTCCGTAATAAACAAAATCCATATATATACCAAGATTGCCCCTTTAATACAATGGTATGTGGTTCAATCTTCCTTATCGTTTCCACTCTACCACTGTTCGTATATGTAAATTGAATACATAATGATGAATGTATTGCTGCCTTTATCAATGTTATTTTATCTTTCAGTTGTGGGTTTCCTCCCCATGGACTGAAATCAACAAAAAACGTTTCAGGAGATGGATTGCCTGATATATTTTTTATTTTCTCTATTACTTTTGTTGTATGTATGTCATCAAAAGAAGTTGAGACACTTTTTAATGCACTAGAAATCGCATGAAGTTCTTCCTCTGTTAGAACACTTTTATCTAGCCTATAACCTTCAACAAGCCCTATTCCACCGTTTGTTCCTTGATAGGTAATAACAGGAATGCCAGCTTGGCTAAGTGTGTCGATATCCCGATAAATAGTCCGTATAGATACAGCAAACATTTCCGCTAATTCCTGTGCACGTACCCGTTTTCTATTAATTAATATCATTGTCATCGCTAAAAGCCTGTCCAATCTCAATTTAAATCGTCCTCCCTATCACATCTATAAAAATAGTGTATCGAAGGTTTGACTGGGATGCTATTTTATTTGATGTACCAATAAATATTGTATAGATAAAAAACAACGCCTCTCTCTTCTGAGAAAGACGTTGTTTTTATGATTTTCTTATTTACTACCGATTTAATAAACTACCAACGTATCTTAGTAAATCATTTGCAGATGTAGAATTATACCCATGTTCATCAACTAATCTGGCTACAACTTCATTTATTTTTTTCAATTGTTGTTCATCCGGTGTCTTAGCTGATGTAGTGATCTTAACAACATCCTTCAAATCAGCAAAAAGTTTCTTTTGAATTGCTTCCCGTAATCGATCATGTGAACGATAATCAAATCTTTTTCCTTTTCTTGCTAATGCGGAAATACGTATGAGGATTTCCTCACGAAACGCCTTTTTTGCATTTTCTGAGATACCAATTTGTTCCTCTATCGATCTCATTAGTTTTTCATCTGGATTGATTTCATCCCCAGTTAATGGGTCTCGTAATTTTGATTTATTACAGTAAGCTTCAACATTATCTAGGTAATTATCCATCAGTGTTTTCGCCGACTCTTCATATGAATAAACAAAAGCTTTCTGCACTTCTTTTTTCGCCATATCATCGAATTCTTTTCTTGCAAGCGAGATAAAGTTTAGATATTTTTCTTTAAGTTCTGCTGTAATAGAAGGATGCTGATCGAGCCCTTCTTTTAATGACCTTAACACATCAAGTGCGTTGATAGTAGTAATTCCCTTACGAATGATCGTTGATGAAATCCGGTTTATGACATACCTTGGATCAATCCCACTCATTCCTTCTTCTTGGAACTCTTGTTTTAATTCATCCACATCAGCTGAATTGAATCCTTCTACATTTTCTCCGTCATAAAGTCGCAGTTTCTTTAAAACATCTATGTCTCCTCGTTTTGGTTCTTTAAGTCTTGTTAAAATGGAGAACATGGCAGCAACCCTTAAAGTATGTGGTGCAATATGAACATCAGCCACATCACTTTCACGAATCATTTTTTCATAAATACGCTCTTCTTGAGAAACTTTTAAATTGTATGGAACAGGCATAACAATAATTCTTGAATGTAGAGCTTCATTCTTTTTATTGGAAATAAAGGATCGATATTCCGTTTCATTTGTATGAGCAACAACGAGTTCGTCAGCGGAAATTAAGGCAAACCTACCCGCTTTAAAATTTCCTTCTTGTGTTAACGAAAGCAAATGCCAAAGAAACTTTTCATCACATTTGAGCATTTCTTGAAATTCCATCAAGCCACGGTTCGCTTTATTTAATTCTCCATCAAATCGATACGCTCTTGGGTCTGACTCTGAACCAAATTCCGCGATCGTAGAAAAATCTATACTGCCCGTTAAATCGGCTATATCCTGAGATTTTGGATCCGATGGACTAAAAGTACCAATCCCTACTCGCTTATCTTCTGAGAAAAATATTCTTTCAACGAGTACATCCTCTATTCTTCCTCCGTAATCCTGCTCTAATCTCATCGTATTTAATGGGGATAAATTGCCTTCAATCCTAATTCCATATTCCTCATAAAAGTCGTCACGTAAATGCTCAGGGATCATGTTTAAAGGATTCTCATGCATGGGACAACCTTTAATCGCATAAACCGAACCTCTATCTGTCCTAGAGTATTGCTCTAACCCTCTTTTCAACATTGTCACAAGCGTGGACTTTCCACCACTGACTGGACCCATTAACAATAGTATTCGCTTTCTTACATCAAGCCTTTTTGCTGAAGGATGAAAATATTCTTCGACTAACTTTTCCAACGCCTCTTCAAGTCCAAATAGTTGATGATTAAAAAACTGGTATGACTTACTTCCATTTTCCTCCTCCACTCCCGCATCCTTTATCATATTATATAAACGAGAATGCGCAGATTGGGCAATCCATGGTTTTGATTCAAGTAATTTTAGATATTCGGAGAATGTTCCTTCCCACTTTAACTTTTCTTCTTGTGCTCGGTAGTTTTCAATTCTTTTTAAAATATCCATATGAACCTCCCTAGCCGCATTTTGAGAGATATTACTTAATTTATATGCAAGTCAACAACTAAACATGATTTAATCCCTCATAAACATGTCCCTTAAGAAAACATATTCAAAAACTTAAAGCTTATTCACTTACTCGTCATATTCTTTTTTAAACGAAAAACGGAGCATTCACATTTCTTATCAAATGGGATATACTATATAAAGGACAAGATATGAGTTTAAGGAGGCTTACATATTATGAGAACAATCTTAGTTATTGGCGTCAGCATCGCATTCTTAGCTGCCATCTTCACTTCTGGGTATGAGGATAAGCCGGGCGTTAATAAAAAATAAAAAAGTAAACCCCCTCTTTCTGTTAGCATAGAAAGAGGGGGTTTTTCTTTATTAATGTAGATTTGGATAACCTTGCTGTCTTAGCGCTTCATACACTAATATCGCTGCCGTATTAGAGAGATTAAGTGAACGGACGTTATCATTCATAGGGATTCTTAAACAGGTCTCCTGATGTTGTTCAATCACTTCCTGTGGCAAGCCTTTCGTTTCTCGGCCAAAAATAAAATAATAGTCCATTTCAGTATTGTCATATTGAAAAGAGGTGTATGGTTTTTTTCCAAATTTAGAAAGAAAAAAATACTGTCCACCATGACTTGCTGAAAAAAAATCTTCAAGTGAATCATGATAAATAATTTTTACATGTTCCCAATAATCGAGACCTGCACGTTTTAACATTTTATCTTCCGTTGAAAATCCTAGCGGGCGGATTAAATGTAAAATAGTATCTGTCGCTGCACATGTTCTTGCAATATTTCCAGTGTTCGCCGGTATTTCCGGCTGGTATAGTACTACATGGATTGGCACGGATGTCACCTCATAAAGTGAATTTCTATTCAGCGGGTCGTTTTCCCCTTTGAATGTTAGTTGAACCAAGAAGTTATTCCGTTTCTTATTCTTCAATAATAATTGGTTCAGTGTTATTATACCATTTTAACATTTGAAGAAAAACTCTACTATCCGTCTATAATTGTAAACATTTTATATTTAATATTCGGTGTATAAGCAGTCGAATCTTCATATGCCCAGTATCTCATTCTACTATTGTAGGTATGAGCATTAACAAGTGGCATTCCTGAAGCATCTTTTGCCGTAACAATTGTATTATGATCAAAACGACCATCCCCTTGAAAATCATAACAAATGACATCACCAAGTTTAAGTTGAAGTGGATCGTTAACTTCTTGTGCCTTCAAACCTGTTTTCGAACTTTGTAAATAAACTTTTAAAGCATTGGCCACAGACCAACTATAGCTCCAATTTTTATTCTGATACCACCAACCTTTCGACCGATTAGGGTAACCACGCATTGGAGCTCCACCTGCATGAAGACATTGTGATATATAATTTGTGCAGTCCACTTCAAATTTTTCATAGGCCGGATTATACGTATTCCACCATTTCTCAGCATAACGAACCGCATCCAAGCGATTATAAGTAAAGCGTTCTCGCTGTATATCCTCAAGATTATCATCCACTATAAATAGCTCTTCCTGACGCTCATCTGGAATATGCATAGGGAGTTCCACATCTTCAAACAATCCACCTCTGTAAAATGAAGCCTTCCTTCGTTCAATTTCTTCCTCTAGATACATTTCTTCATTCATCTTTATTAAATATTTCAAATGAACATCATAGTACACATGTTCATGTTCTTCTACTTTTTCCTTTTTTGAAATTTTTCCATTTGCAATAACCTTTACTATTTCCGCGTTTCTATTTCTAATGGAATCCAATTTTCTTATTATTTTTTCTTCCTCCATTTTCTCTCTTCCGACCAATTCCATCGCTCTTTTTTCTAGGTTTGCTACCAATTGTTTTTTCACAAAATCCCTCCTCCTAGAAAATATATATGCAAAGAATAATTAATTATAAGAAAAGAGCAAGCGCCCGTTTAGCGACATAGAAACTGCACACACAGGATGTTTGTACATCAACATTTCCTTATTTTAGTTGAGAGCTCTTGTGTTTGGTATGATGAGATAAAGACTACGAAAAATTAAAAAAAGACGAGATAATTATACCTCGTCTTTCACTGCGAAAAATTCTAACCCTTTTTCTATTTCCACTAATACCTCATTATCTTCTTCTACTAATTGTGCTTTTAGAAGTGCCTCTTGAGCTTCGTCTCCCCCTATTTTCCCTAGTGCCCAAGCAGCTGTTCCTCTTAAGACTGGTCGAACATCTTTCCGAAGTACATCAATCAGGTCACCAACCGCAGAAGAATCTTTAAAATGTGCAAGCGCTAAAATCGCATTGCGCTGAATCGGTTTTTTCCCTCTCCACGAACCAGATAACTCTCCATAAGATTCTCTAAATTCTCGATTTGATATTTTCAGTAGAGGAATGAGTAATGGTTTCACGACCTCAGGAGCTGGTTCCATTTTTGGATGCTCACGAAAGTCCTTTCCCTTATTTATTGGACAGCTTGTCTGACACGTATCACAGCCATACAGCCGATTCCCTATTTTCGTCCGGAATTCATCTGGCATAAATCCTTTCGTCTGCGTGAGAAAAGCGATACAACGCTGGGCATCCAGTTGGCCTGGTTGCACAAGAGCCCCCGTTGGGCATGCATCCCTACATTTATTGCAATCACCACATTGATCTAACATTGGTGTATCTGGCTCAAACGGCAAGTTCGTGATCATTTCACCAAGATAAACGTAAGAACCAAATTCAGGAGTAATAATCGAACAATTTTTCCCGCTCCAGCCAATTCCTGCTCTCTCCGCTACTGCCCTATCAACCAATTCCCCTGTATCTACCATAAGTTTAAATCTTGATTGTTTTACGCGACCTTCGATATATCTAGCCAAGTCTTCCAGTTTCTCTCTCACAAGCACATGATAGTCGATTCCCCAAGAAGCACGACAAAATATACCACGCCGTTCGCCCTTTTTCCCGCGTGGTGCGTCAGGAAGTTTTGACGGATATGCAAGTGCAATTGCTATAATGGAACGCGGTCCTTCAAATATGAGTTCAGGATGGGTTCGTTTTTCAATATCTTTTTCTTCAAAACCAGATTGATAACCAAGTTCTTGTTGTCTAATCAGTAAATTTTTCATTTCTATAAAAGGATCAGAGCTCGCAAATCCAATCTTATCAATACCAATACTTTTACTATAAGCAATAATATCTTCCTTTAGTTTTCCATAATCCATTTATATACCTCCTATCTCTCCACTCTATAGAGATGGACAGCATGTTAATCTTTACACTATTATTTATTATTTATTTTTTCTTTTTAAAATGTTGTACTATCACTGCTTAACCTTCGAATCCCGATCGATAACAATACTTATCCAGCGCTGATTCGTTGAGAAATCTTATTGTACATTAAGTTCCCAATTACCGTTGCAAAAATACCTAATGTGTAATAGTCATAACGAAAAAATAGAACAATCACTTTAATTGCTAGAACATTGAATTCTCATAACAACCTCATAAAAACAAGCAATACAAATATTAATGAACCCTTTATATTAAATCTCTATTCAACTTATATAAACATGACATTTTTCCTCAACCGTATATCAATATTTTCCTTCTAGAAACCTCGACACCGTTCTCCCCATCCTATATATGTTAAACTATTATCAACTAACTATGGAGGTGGAAATATTGGAAATAACGATAGATCCTGAATTATGCCAATCGATACCAAATCTTTCATTTGGTATTATCCAGTATGATAACATTATTGTCGAAAATTCACCGCAAATGTTAAAAGGGCGATTACAATTATTTCAAGAATCCTTATTTTTTGATCTTGAGGATCAAAACATTAACGATATTGATGAAATCAAAGAATGGCGAGCTATTTTTAAACAACTTGGAAAAGATCCTAACCGCTATCGGCACTCAGCTGAAGCATTGTATCGTAGAGTAAAGAAACAAAATTTCATTCCAAGCATGAATTCAGCTACAGACATTAATAACTTTTTTTCACTAAAATATCGTATACCCATTGGGATTTATGATACATCCCATATTAAAGGCAATGTTAAACTACGTAAAGGGCAAAAGAACGAATCCTTTGTAGGGTTAAACGGAAGAGAAAATCAACTGAACAACTTAATCGTTTCTGTTGATAATAAAGCTCCTTTCGGTAGCCCTTTTGTTGATTCTAGGCGAACAGCTGTAATGTCTAAAACAACAAGCGCTCTTCAAATCCTTTATTTGCCTACAGCTATGGATCCAAATGAAGCAAAACAAATGTTAGAGTCCTTAAAAAATATGTTTACACAAATTAATGGTGGCGAAGGATATATATATCTTATAAGCTGTAACTAATCCCTAAATAAAATAAAACGCAGCACCCCGTTCATCTAAGGAACGAAACACTGCGTTGGTGAGAAAACATATGTATTATGGAGCGGGTGATGAGAATCGAACTCACATCATCAGCTTGGAAGGCTGAGGTTTTACCACTAAACTACACCCGCATTCAATAGGTCTTTCAAAAAAGGTACTACGTCAGTATACAAAAGAAATCGAATCTTATCAATGCTTGTCACAAATTGTCCATTAAAAAGCGCTTTCAATCCATTGTCTATTATTTAATGAGATTAGCCCTTGACGTGTTTTTCAAAAAGTTAAAACAATATTCTTCTGATAGATAAAGCGAAATTGTGATATATTTTATTTACATTGTAACCAATTAATAACAAAAGCAAACATTCCTTTTGTTATTAAAATTGAAATACCTCTTCCGCATCAGGTGAGGTATTTCTGTAGCTGTCAGACTAAATTAACAATTTCAGAAATAAAAACGATCGAGCCTTTACACTCGACCGACAAAATTTAATATATAATTTCCTAGTTGTCCAGCGCTCTGTATCTTTTTATACGACTTTGGCCCCAGCAGCAGAGCTTTATCTAATAATAATCGACTTGACATTCCAATTCCTTGTGTTCATGTGGAAGAAGTTTCAAAGTTTTAAGGATTTCTCTTTGTTTGTCTATCAGACTTTTAATATGTGGCTTAAGTTCAGCAAATCACGAAAAATTTTTAGTAATCTATAACACCCATTGGAATTCCATCTTTGTTGTAGCGGAGATAACACAACTCCTCCAATCGCTTCCATCATTCGTCATTTTCCATCTTGAAAATCGCATCTACAACTTCTTCGGCTGTCATTTAAATAGCTGATTCCATTAAATCACTCACTTTCAATAATATTTTTAGGTTCTTTTATTCTCGGTAAGCTATCACATTAAAGATTTTATCATCCCTTTCATCCAACCTGTTAATAGTTCCCTTCTTTTCTCTCAGATTCATATTGTAAAAATACTCCAAGTCTTGAATCACTTCATGAGCCTTTACTAGAGCATCTCTGTTTGTTGGTAACAGAAATGCCCTATCAATGACAAAAGGTCCTGTAGATAAGACGTGGCAATATACTGTAAGTAATAAAGGGATCATGAAGCCTTTTAAAAATCTTTTTGAGCCAACGCCAACTAATATGTTCCACCTAGTCTTTTACAGACCAGTACCTAAATTCAAAATAATAAGTAATACTGCTGTAAACAAAGCCCTCCAAATATTAACAAGTATCGATCAACTATGTGAATGAGCGCTTAAGTCACTCAAATATTAAAACCACTTGTAAACTTTCTCCTATATCTTGAATGAAAAGTACGAACAAGATGAAAGAGAGACTGTGGATGTATTTGATAATATGTTTGTGTAAAAATGGTGTTAAATGCTTTAGAAACGTTGTCGATTCAAATGTATTTCGAGAAACAAAAAAACACTCTCAAACGCTGTCTTAACAACGTTTGAGAGTGTTTAATCTTAATCAATCGTATCTTTAGAATACCTGAGGTGGGATTCGAACCCACAAGCCCGTGAAGGCATTGGATTTTGAGTCCAACGTGTATGCCAGTTCCACCACTCAGGCTTAACTATATGGAGGCGGCAACCGGATTTGAACCGGTGATAAGGGTGTTGCAGACCCATGCCTTACCACTTGGCTATGCCGCCATTTTATCAAGAGCGGAAGACGGGATTCGAACCCGCGACCCCCACCTTGGCAAGGTGGTGTTCTACCACTGAACTACTTCCGCATTTACTGGGCTAGCTGGATTCGAACCAACGAATGACGGAGTCAAAGTCCGTTGCCTTACCGCTTGGCTATAGCCCAATGTTTATAAATCAAATATTAAAAAAATGGGGCGACTAGTGGGGATCGAACCCACGATGTCGGAGCCACAATCCGATGCGTTAGCCATTTCGCCATAGCCGCCATAATAATTGGCAGGGGTAGTAGGAATCGAACCCACGCTGAAGGTTTTGGAGACCTTAGTTCTACCGCTAAACTATACCCCTGTAAAATGGTGGTGGGGGACGGATTCGAACCGCCGAACCCGGAGGGAGCGGATTTACAGTCCGCCGCGTTTAGCCACTTCGCTACCCCACCACATATGTTTTTTTAAAA
>NZ_BCVC01000012.1 GCF_001591545.1 Lederbergia lenta NBRC 16444 | reverse complement strand
AAACTTGCGTGCTCGTTCATAACGGCGACTTTACTAGTATAACAATCTCAATTCATAAAGTCAACAACTTTTTAAATTTCTTTTTTCATGCTGTATGCCGTGAACAGGCACGAGTAATAATATAACATCTATTTCTAAACATGGCAACAGTTTTTCAAAAAAAAGATTTAATTATTTTATGATACCCTCTAAATTAATTATTAAACCCCTGTTTAAGACAGGGGTTTAATATATATTAGTCGCGTTTTCTCATTAAAGGAAATAATAATACGTCTCTAATAGAAGGAGAATTCGTCAACAACATAACTAAGCGATCAATCCCTATACCTAGCCCTCCTGTTGGCGGCATACCATACTCTAATGCTTCAATGAAATCCTCATCCATCTCATGCGCTTCATCATTACCTTGCTCACGTTCAAGCAACTGACTTTCAAAGCGTTCCTTTTGATCAATAGGATCATTCAATTCAGTAAATGCATTGGCATGTTCTCTTGAAACAATAAATAGCTCAAAGCGATCCGTAAACCGGGGATCCTCTTCATTCTTTTTAGCAAGTGGCGAAATTTCTACTGGGTGGCCATAAATAAATGTTGGTTGTATCAGTTTTTCTTCAACATGTTGTTCAAAAAACTCGTTGAGAATATGCCCATAAGTCATATGCTCCGTTATAGCTACATTATGTTCTTTAGCTAATTGCTTCGCTTCTTCATCAGACATTTCTCCCCAGAAATCAACACCACAATATTCTTTAACAGCATCAACCATATGAAGACGACGCCATTTAGGCTCCAGATTTATTTCTTGATCTCCATATTGCACAGTTGTGGAGCCAAGAACATCTTTAGCTATATGCGCAACCATATTTTCCGTCAATTCCATAATATCATTATAATCTGCATACGCTTCATATAACTCAATCATTGTAAATTCCGGGTTATGTCTAGTTGAAACACCTTCATTACGGAAAACACGTCCTATTTCATAGACCTTTTCTAAGCCTCCAACAATTAGCCTCTTTAAATGCAATTCAATTGCTATTCTCATAAAAAAGGGCATGTCCAACGCATTATGATGTGTTTCGAACGGACGAGCAGCAGCTCCACCAGCTATTGAGTGTAACATTGGCGTTTCTACCTCAAGGAAACCTTGTTCATCAAGATAGCGTCTCATTGATTGGATTATTAGGCTACGAGCAATAAAAGTTTCTTTGCTTTCTTGATTCGTGATCAAGTCTAAGTAGCGTTGACGGTATCTTTGTTCTACATCTTTTAAACCATGGAACTTTTCTGGTAACGGGCGCAAAGCTTTAGTTAAATGTGTAAACTCTTTAACTTTGATAGAGAGTTCGCCAACCTTAGTTTTAAATACAGTTCCACTAACTCCTACAAGGTCACCAAGATCAGATGTAGTGAACTGCTCATATTGCTTCTCTCCAACTGTATCCTTACGAACATAAATTTGAATTTGCCCAGGAAGGTCTTGAATATGAGCAAAGCCCGCTTTCCCTTTTCCGCGCTTTGTCATTAGACGACCCGCTATCGTCACGCTAATTGCCTTTTCTTCTAGCTCTTCCTTAGAAAAAGCATCAAATTGTTCTTTAATTTCCTTCGTATTGTGTGTCCGTTCATATCGCTTACCAAAAGGGTCGAGACCTTCTTCACGCATAGAAGCCATTTTACTGCGTCTGACCTGCAGTTGGTCGTTTAATTCTTCATGACTCATATTTAACACTCCTCTATTTATATAGCCGATGACAAAAACATTTAGATATCCTCTATTATTGTACACAATAATACCTACCTAGACATCCTTGAACTTTCAGTTTACAAAAAATAACTGCCAGTGTTAACTGGCAGTGTATTAAATATGTTAACCAGCTTGCTTTTCCTCGACTGCCACTATGTCTACAATCTCATCTAGTACGCTAACTAGATCTGCTCTTGTATGACATTCATTAATAGCATTTCTTGTTTTCGCATTTCCCTTGATGCCTTTTAAATACCATGCAGCATGTTTTCTCATTTCACGCACAGCTATATTTTCTCCTTTTAAACCTATCAACCGATCCAAGTGAAGCTTACAAACATCCATCTTTTCTCTAACAGTTGGTTCTCCCATCAGATGACCTGTTTCTAAGTATTTCACTGTTTGATAAATCATCCACGGATTACCAAGTGCAGCTCGGCCAATCATTACACCATCAACACCCGTTTCATCAAGCATCCTTTTAGCATCCTGCGGAGTCGTCACGTCACCATTTCCGATCAAAGGAATATTAATTGATTGCTTCACTTGCTTAATAATATCCCAATTTGCTTCACCCTCGTACATTTGCACACGGGTACGACCGTGCATGGATACAGCAGCACCCCCAGCACGCTCTACAGCTTGGGCGTTTTCAACTGCAAAAATATGCTTATCATCCCAGCCAATTCTCATCTTAACAGTTACTGGTTTATTAACTGCATCTACAACAGCAGACACCATATCATAGATCTTAGTCGGCTCTAACAACCATCTAGCTCCTGCTTCGCACTTTATAATCTTATTAACAGGGCATCCCATATTAATATCAATAATATCCGCATTGGTGTTCTGATCAACAAATCTTGCTGCTTCCACAAGCGTGTCTTTTTCCCCTCCAAAGATTTGCAAAGAAAGGGGATTTTCTCTTTCATCTATATAAAGCATGTTCATCGTTTTCTTGTTTTTATGGACAATACCTTTATCACTAATCATTTCTGCACAGACTAGCCCAGCGCCAAATTCTTTGACAGTTAGTCTAAATGCTGAATTACAAACGCCTGCCATCGGGGCAAGCACTACCTGATTGTCCATTGTTATATCGCCAATTTTCAACACTTTTTCTCACCTCCACTCTTATCAATCTACCTCTTGAACATTCCCAGGATTCAATTCATTGATAGAAATACCTAATGCGCGAGATATCTTTTCAATAATTTCATTAGCAGGTGTACGACTTCCTCGTTCGATCTCTCCCAAGATAGAGACCGATACACCAATATCTTTTGCAAGTCCTTCTTGCGTATATCCTTTTAATTTTCGAAAAGCGCGGATGCGCCTTCCCCATCTATCTGTTTCCATAACCGAACTCCTTCTTTATCAGATATTTCATCCAGCACTTCAGTCAAAGGGATGAATGAATTCGGAAGCTCAAGGTTCCGGTCAATCTCTAGTAAAGGAATAAGGACAAATGCTCGTTCAACCATCCGAGGATGCGGAACTTGCAAAGCTTCCATTTCAATATTCTCTTTATTATACATCAATATGTCAAGGTCTATTATCCTTGGTCCCCATCGGAACTCTCTAATCCTTCCCAATTCCTGTTCGACTTTTAAACACGAATTAAGAAGTTCTATCGCTGATAATGAAGTCGTTATTTTAACTACCATATTTAAAAAGTTAGCCTGATCGACATATCCAATTGGTTCTGTTTCGTAAATAGAAGAAAGTGCTTCTATTTGAATATCCGGGTGCTGATGTAAATCTTTAATAGCCAACTTTAAACATTTTTCTCTATCGCCCATATTGGAACCTAGTGATAAGTAAGCTGTATTAATCATGTTCTCTGCCCCTCATGATTTCTATAGCAACAGAATGATAATGACCGGGTATTGGTGGGTCAGGCTTAATAACCTTCACAGTTACCCGTTCCACTTTATTAAAATGTTCGAGAATGGATTCAGCTATGTTTTCTGCAACTGCCTCAATAAGTTTATATGTTTGTTTTTCTACTATTTTTTGGCACAATGAGAAAATTTCCGCATAGCTAACTGTTTCCTTAAGATCATCCGTCATCCCGGCAGATCGCAAATTAGTTTCAGCTATGATACTCACCCGAAATCTTTGACCTAAGCGAGTTTCTTCCGGGAGAACGCCATGATAACCGTAGAATTCCATTTCATTTAAATAAATTTTATCCATTCTTCTCACCCTTCCCCATTAGAGCATCCATCATGATTGCCATCCTACTTATTTCTTTTACATCGTGCACACGCATGATATGACAACCTTTCTGAATACCAAAACATACTGTTGCCCCTGTACCTTCCATTCGTTCTTCCACAGGTAAATCAAGTGCCGTACCAATCATTCGCTTTCTTGAAGTAGCTAATAAAACTGGATAGCCTAGAGCTGTAAGTTTGTCCAAGTTCTTCATCATTTCAAGGTTCTCTGCGAAATCTTTCGCAAATCCAATCCCTGGGTCAAGTATAATCTTTTCATCAGCAACTCCTGCTTTTTTCGCAATCGAAATACTTTCATATAAATCATTTAGAACATCTCGAATAAACACATCATAATTACGCTGTTCCCGATTATGCATCAATATAATTGGGGTATTGTATTCTGCCGCAACATCTGCTATTTCTGGATCCTTTTTCGCGCCCCATATATCATTAATAATATGGGCCCCAGCTAAAATGGAACGTCTAGCTGTTTCAGCTTTATATGTATCAATAGAAATAGGAACAGCTGCATTTTCTGCAATTGCCTTAATAATTGGAACTACCCTATTCACTTCCTCTTCAATAGAAACTGGATCATGACCAGGCCTGGTCGATTCTCCCCCTATGTCAATAATATCCGCCCCATCTTTAATCATTTGCTTCGCGTGAGCAACTGCAAAATCTGGAGCGTTATATTGACCACCATCTGAAAAGGAATCTGGCGTTGCGTTTAATATTCCCATAATCAAGGTTTTTTCATTTATATTAAGTTCATACGGTCCACATTTGATGAGATTCATTGGTATACATCTTCCTCCCGCATATAAATTCCATTTCTTTAGTTTACCAAACTCAACCTAAAAAGAACAAAAAAAGCAAGCCTTAGCGGCTCGCCTTTTAATACCCATATAACTTTAGTTCAATTTTCCAAAGCAGCTGCTTCCTTAATCTTCAAATTGATATAAAGGTGTACTTAAATAACGTTCTCCATTACTAGGTAGGATAGCCAATACCTTTTTGCCTTTTCCAAGTTCTTTAGCTACTTTTAATGCGGCCGCTATTGCTGCTCCAGATGAGATCCCACCGAGAATGCCTTCTTCCTTTGCCGCTCTTCTAGAAAATTCAAATGCATCATTATTAGTAATTTTGATCACTTCATCATAAAGATCAGTATCTAGTATTTTTGGTATAAAGCCTGCACCGATTCCTTGAATTTTATGTGGACCTGGTTTTCCTCCAGAAAGAATAGGAGAATCTTCAGGCTCAACGGCATACAACTTTATATTCGGATAGTTTTCCTTTAACACTCCACCTGCACCTGTAATCGTACCTCCTGTACCAATACCAGCGACAAAACCATCTAATTGATCTCCCATTTGCTCTACAATTTCTCTTCCTGTTGTCAAGCGATGAATTTCTACGTTTGCCATGTTCTCAAACTGTTGTGGCACGAAGTATCCATTTGCTTCTGCTAATTCATTTGCTTTCTTTATTGCACCGTTCATGCCTTCAGCCCCAGGAGTCAGCACAAGTTCTGCGCCATATGCACGTAGTAAATTACGACGCTCCATACTCATGGTATCTGGCATTACTAAAATTGCCTTATATCCTTTCACAGCCGCAATCATTGCAAGACCAATACCTGTATTCCCACTGGTTGGCTCAATAATCGTGGAGCCATCTTTCAATTTCCCATCCTTTTCCGCAGCTTCAATCATAGCTAGCGCAATCCGATCCTTCACACTACTGCCTGGGTTCATATATTCAAGTTTCACATACACATCTGCACTTTCTTGATCAACCATACGATTAAGTTTCACAATCGGTGTATTACCTACTAGTTCAGCAATTGTATTTACCATTTTCGCCATCTTCTCCACCCCTAATTCCGAGTATTTTTGTTGGTTTATTTACAAATTAACATGCTCACACTTCTATGTCAACAATGAAAGTGCTTTCCTTGTATATTTTTTTTACACTGACTGAAGGAGTACACAAAAAAAGGCGACCATTTGACTGGTCACCTTTTCATTCATCCCTTCGCTACATCCCGTAACTCTTCTAATTCCTCTTTTGAAAATTGATATGTCGCATTACAGAAATGGCATTGCGCTTCTGCTTTTCCTTCTTCATCTATCATATCTTGGATTTCTTCAACACCAAGACTCACGATTGCATTTCCAAAACGCTCCTTGGAACATGTACAGTGAAATTCAATTGGCATTGTTTCTAAAATTTTTACATTTTCTTTTCCAAGCAATCTGTAAAGGATCTCTTCCGGTGTCAATCCTTCTTGAATTAAAGTGGAAATTGGTGGCGACAATTTTAATTGTTCTTCAATCTTGTTAATTAC
The DNA here is from genome assembly GCF_001591545.1 of Lederbergia lenta NBRC 16444. GTDB lineage: Bacteria > Bacillota > Bacilli > Bacillales > Bacillaceae_C > Lederbergia > Lederbergia lenta. The sequence continues at coordinate 61,897 of NZ_BCVC01000012.1, read as the reverse complement.
CTCGTCTGAAGTACCTGGCATCAATTGAATAATAAATCCACCTGACGCTAAAATTGTATTATCCGGATTTACTAATACACCAACACCAACAGAAGAGGGTGTTTGCTCAGATGTAGCGAAGTAATACGTAAAGTCTTCACCTAATTCACCAGATACAAGCGGGACCTGACCAGAAAAGTGGTCTCTAAGTCCAACATCCTTGACTACCGTCAGTGTACCATTCGCACCTACTGCTCTTTTAACATCTAATTTTCCTTGCTCATTCAAGTCAAAGTGTGTTTGAGGATTCGTTACATACCCACGTACATGACCTTTCGCATCAGTATCCACCAAGATAACACCAAGAGGGCCGTCCCCCTCTACCTTAATGGTTATTTTCTCCTCACCCTTTAACATAGCACCCATCATTACACCTGCAGTCATTGCTCTTCCCAATGCCGCCGATGCAGTTGGCCAAGTATAGTGACGACGTTGTGCTTCATTGATCGTGTCCGTACTTTTCACTGCGTATGCACGAACTTGCCCTCCATAAGCTAACGCCTTTACTAAATAATCACTCATTTAATAACCGCCTTTCATTCACTCATTCATGTTTCTCTTATAGATGAGTTGCAAGCCTTTTAACGTTAAATCTTGATCTACTATATCAATCATATTTGTTTCCGTGGCAATTAAGTTAGCTAAACCACCAGTAGCTACAACTGTTGGCTTATGCTTACTTTTATCAATAATACGTTTTACAATACCCTCTACTTGTCCTACAAATCCAAATAAAATACCGGCTTGCATTGCTGCTACTGTATTTTTTCCAATGATTTCATCAACAGACATAATTTCAATTCTTGGAAGTTTTGCCGCCTTTGAATATAATGCTTCCGTTGAGATACCAATACCAGGTGCAATTACGCCACCCATATAATTATTCTTTTCATCAATGTAACAAAATGTAGTTGCTGTGCCGAAGTCAACAATAATAAGGGGACTACCGTAAGATTCTATCCCCGCAACTGCATTCACAATTCGGTCTGCACCAACTTCACGTGGGTTTTCATACTTTATATTTAAGCCCGTTTTAATTCCCGGCCCGACTATTAAAGGTTTTTCTCGAAAATATTTCAGGCACATTTTTTCTAGGGTAAACATAATCGGTGGTACAACAGAAGAAATAATGATGCCATTAATATCTTCAAATCGAAGCCCTACATGCTCAAATAATGACTTGATAGCCATACCGAATTCATCTTCAGTCTTATGCCGACTTGTTTCAATTCGCCAATGGTATTTCAATTCATCTTGTTTATATACCCCAAGAACGATATTTGTATTACCTACATCCAAAACAAAAATCATTATTTTCACCACATTTACTAGAGACTTTTTTCACTTCAAACATCATACCACAATTCAGATTGATGTGTAGAATTGTAAGTCCACTTTCACTTCATCAAAAAATACTCCGTAAATGTTAGTTTAGTGTCTAACATTTACGGAGCAGTTTACTTGCGGTCGTTTTTTACATATATTATTTTACTCTTTTGGTTTGTTGTTATCATCCACTGGGTTTGTTGGACCAAACTTCTCACCTGTTGTTCCAGACCCATATGAATCCATTGGTGGTGGATCCTCTAAAGTATTTTCACGGTTTTCTTCAATCCCCAAATCGTTCGTTTCTTCTTGCGAGCTTGTCGAATCAGCCGTAAAACTTGAAGAACCATCACTGTTATTGTCAATTGTTTTCGGTTCCGGCATTGTGCCGTGATCGAATAAATGATTAATCTGTTCCGCATCTAACGTTTCCACTTCTAATAACGTTTTAGCAACCAGAATTAATTTATCTTGATGCTCTAACAAAATTGTTTTCGCACGGGCATAACAATCATTAATAATCTTTTGAATTTCCATATCTATCTCGTAAGCAATTGCTTCTGAGTAGTTTTGTTCATTATGCAAATCTCTACCAAGGAAAACTTGCCCACCTTGTGGTTGACCAAACTGTAACGGTCCCAGTTTATCACTCATTCCATATTCCATTACCATTTTACGGGCAATGCCAGTTGCACGTTGGAAGTCGTTATGAGCACCCGTTGATACTTCACCAAAAGTAATTTCCTCTGCTACGCGTCCCCCAAGCAAACCGGTAATCTTATCTAATAATTCAGGTTTAGTCATGAAGTAGCGATCCTCTTTCGGAAGCATGACAGCATAACCACCTGCTTGCCCCCTTGGAACGATCGTTACTTTATGTACGACATCCGCTTCATCTAAGACTAATCCGATAATCGTGTGACCACCCTCATGGTAAGCAACAATATTACGTTCCTTCTGAGAAATAACACGACTTCTTTTAGCAGTACCAACAATGACACGATCGGTTGCTTCGTCAACGTCAGACATATCAACTTTCTTTTTATCCTGTCGCGCTGCAACAAGCGCTGCTTCATTTAATAAGTTTTCCAAATCTGCACCAGAAAAACCAGGTGTTCTCGCAGCAATTGCCTTCAAATCAACCGATTCATCCAATGGCTTGTTTCGCGCATGAACGTGTAATACTGCTTCTCGTCCCTTAACATCTGGACGATCTACTGTAATTTGTCTGTCAAAACGGCCTGGACGTAATAATGCAGGGTCGAGAACATCAGGGCGGTTTGTTGCCGCTATAATAATAATTCCTTCGTTTGCACCAAAGCCATCCATTTCAACTAACAATTGATTCAGTGTTTGCTCACGCTCATCATGACCACCACCGAGGCCAGCACCACGTTGACGACCTACCGCGTCAATTTCATCTATAAAAATGATACATGGAGCATTTTTCTTTGCGTTCTCAAATAAATCACGTACACGTGATGCACCGACACCGACAAACATTTCCACAAAGTCGGAACCACTAATAGAGAAAAATGGTACACCTGATTCTCCAGCAACAGCACGCGCTAATAATGTCTTACCGGTACCAGGAGGACCGACTAATAGCACACCTTTAGGAATTCTTGCACCGACCTCAGAAAATTTCCTTGGGTCTTTCAAAAACTCAACAACTTCTACTAGTTCTTGTTTTTCTTCATCGGCTCCAGCAACATCTTTAAAACGCACTTTCTTCTTCTCTTCTGTATAAAGCTTCGCCTTGCTCTTACCGAAGTTCATCACTCGGCCGCCTCCGCCTTGTGCTTGATTCATCAAGAAGAAAAACAGAATGAAGATAATAACAAATGGAATAATCATTGTGAAGAACGATACCCATCCACTTGTCTCTTTTGCAGGCATAACTTCTTTTTTCACAGAAGCAGCATCGATCCGGTCTAGCATCGCAGGACTATTCATCACATACGTTTGAAATTGTGCACCTTCTTCTGCACCTTTTAGATTACCTTTAACAACATATACACCACGCTCTGGTTGCATCGAAAATTCTTTAATATCTCCGCTTTCCAAATGTGTTACAAATTCATCATAAGATATATTCTTTGTCGTCTCATTGCTATTGTTAAACCAACTAACAATTCCAATAAGAACGAGAAAAATGAGTAAATAAAAGATTGTATTCCTAAAAATTCGATTCATCACTTACCTCCTCCCACACTGAAAAAACTAACTTCAATAGTATCATAGACATTTCCAGTTTTACAACATTTCACCCTTGTTTTCAATGTATTAATCCTCTTCATTCTTCCCATATATTTCAGGCTTTAAAATCCCAATATAAGGGAGATTACGATATTTCTCATCATAATCAAGACCGTATCCCACTACAAATGCATCAGGTACATTAAATCCGACGTAGTCAGCTTCAATATCTGCCTTTCTACCCGTTGGTTTATCAAGCAGTGTAACAATTTTAATTGATTTAGCTTTACGATAATGGAATAACTCAACAAGATAACTCAACGTCAATCCACTATCAATAATATCTTCCACAATTAGGATATCCCTACCTTCAACTGGAGTATTTAAATCTTTAAGTATTTTTACTTCTCCAGAAGAAACGGTTGATCTTCCATAACTCGATACATCCATAAAATCCATTTCTATATATGTATCCACTTTTTTTAGCAAATCTGACATGAAAAGAGTAGCCCCTTTAAGGACACCAATAACGAGCGGAAAACGCCCATCATACTCCTCGGTAAGCTGACCTGCAATTTCCTCTATCTTTTCATTAATTTCTTCTTCAGTTATTAATGTTTTCTCAATATCATGATTCATTGATTTGGTTGCCCCCTAGGAATTGTTTACTTGCTGTAGTGTATGCTGTAATAAATATGTTCTTTGTTTGGAGAAGTATTATAACAGGATTTTTTCAGACCGGGGATCCAAAGAATTTGACCAGAATTGTCCGTGATAATAGGCCAATTCCTTCTATCCTGCAAAGGTATTTTCATTTCCATAAAAATGTTTTTGACCTTCTTTGACCCGTTCATTCCTTTAATTTTCATGCGATCACCGGGCCGCCTTGTTCTAACGATGATTGGAAACTGAATAGTATTTGGATCGAAGATAAGAACGTTATCCTGATCCTTCAAGTTATTATCCGTATTTTTTTCCATTCGGATAGTCAATTGATTAGGAAGCAGAAGATCATTGTCCTCTTCTAACACGTAATAGAATCCTGAAGCTTGTTCCAATTCAGTAAAAGTAAAATTACATTGCTCATAAGATCTTATTACTTTTAAACCATTTGGAAGATCTATTCTACCCGATGGTTTTTTGCTCTTTATCAGCTGCTGTATCAAATCTATATGCAGCGCAGATAAATCAGGAGCATATTGCTGATAAAGATAATTTAATATTAGATGAATCCCTCTCCTTTGTAAAGGCAAAGGCACTTGCTTGAATAAGCTGATATTAAGACGAATTTCAACACCGTCAAACTCTTGACACATTTTTTCCATTTGCTCTTTTGCTAAGAAACGTAGGTATTTTTCATCTTCTGTTATTTCTTCGCTAAAACGTTGGAATTGTTCATGAACTCGGCTGTTTTCTTCTTTTAAAAACGGGAGTATATCCAATCTGAATCGGTTCCTAGTATATGTAGGTTTATCATTACTTTCATCTCGCCGCGGATGAAGAGCCTTTACCTTACAGTACTCTTCTATCTCACTTTTCGAGACTCCAAGTAATGGGCGAATCAATTCTCCATTTCCAAACTTCCTTTTCACTTGAATGCCCGCTCGCGATATTTCTCTGCTTCCTCGCGTTAGACGCATAAGAATTGTTTCAATTTGATCATCCCCATGCTGACCAACCACTAACTTATTGGCTTGAAACTCTTCCATTACTTGTTCCAAAAATTGATAACGGTATACTCTTGCAGTTTCTTGTAAACCTGTTTTGTCTTTTTTCATTTTACTTTTAATATCTATAGACTCAGCTTTAAATATCAGACCTGTAGAAGCGCAATAATTCTTCACGTATTCCAGATCACGAAGTGACTCTTCTCCTCTAAGCATATGGTCTACATGTGCAACTACTAGTGTAACTCCATACTGATCCTGCCTTTTCACAAGAAAGTCAAGCATAGCCATAGAGTCAGGTCCCCCTGATACAGCTACAATAATAAAGTCATCTTTTTTAAATAATACATGTTTTTCCACAAATAATTCTGTTTTTCTTTCAAAATCTAACATGGCTAATCCTTCTCCTATCGATACTTGGATAGCACCGTCATCTGTTCTTATATTACCATTTCTTCGTGTTTCCTTGTAGCCTCAAGTCCTACAGGATATACGTGAATATATAAAAAGCATATAAAAAGGCAGTAAAAATTAAAAGTGCTGCCGTCTCCAAAAAGTTGCCTTGCTTTTTTTTACGTTGAATTTGATTGGTTCTGGCAAGATTAGATGGACGCATCGACAGAATAGCCAATAATTCATCTTTCATTTCTTTGGCATTATTATACTCCCCTTTTATCGCCCTTTTTAAAGGTATTTCATACTTCACTAGCTCTTTATTGGACCGAATGACTCCCATTAGTTGTTTATATGGATGGTTCTTTTTAGTAAAGCGATCCTGATAAAATAGATTAATCAATAACATCGCTGTCGAAAATATGTCATAGGAAGACTCTGCCTTCCTTGAGCCAAGCCCCCAATAGCCACGATCAAAAAACTCGGTGAACTCTTTTATTGCTCTTCCTTTTAATGTCGTCCCCCCAACGTCAATACAGCGTATTTTTGGAGGAGAGCCTGTTACAATTAAATTTTCCGGTTTCAAATCTCCAAAAACCCAACCTTGGTTGTGTAATCTTTCCAATACGTCCAGCAGTTGAACAATCATTACCCCAGACCATGAATGTCCTTTTCTTTTAATAAATGAAAGCAGATCAGGTCCTTGAATGTATTCCATTGCATAGAAATGTATCTTATTACCTTTTGTTTCCCAATCATCCACATCATACAAAGAAGGCCCAAGAGAAGTTCCTTGGGCCTTTGCGAATGCTTTCAGAACATTCACCTCTGATGTGATGGAGAAACTATCAGGGCTCATCTTCAAAGCTGAATAGCCATGAGTGCCAGTCGCTAAATAAACAACTCCATTCGCCCCTTCGCCAAGTTGCTTCATAAGTCGATAGTCATTATTATGCCATTTACCTACTATTTCCGTATTAGGTGGGAATTTAAATTGATCCTTCCATGTATTCATCATCTGATAGCAGCCTCCTCAAGGAGCGCTTCTTTTTAAAATAGGACATTCCCTCCCGTAATGCCGGCCCTGTAGGAGTAATTCCTCCTGTAGCAAGCTTAGGAAACACGCTCGTTAATAGCTCTAAATTCGGTGTCCAATTTAATAGCCTTTCCGCCTCTTTTCTTTTCCCAGGAAATACAAGCACAGAAAATTGGTTATTTCCCATCCGTGCATTTAGACTAAGCGATAAGTCTAACAACGCTTCTTTTACCGTTTCAAGCTTCGTTGCCATGCTAGCGCTAGTATCAATCATAATCAGCACTTGTAGATCAGAAGTTTCCCCCAACTCATCTACTACTTCCATTACCTCTCCTCGCTTATCAGGGGAAAGTTCTTCCAAATTAGTATTACTACCCAAAATTTGTCTTAACTCCCGATTCACAACTCCTTGTAACGTTTGTGTCATTGCTTTTCGAGTAACCATTTGGACAGTTTGAGATAGTTGTTCAGCATATACTATTTGGCTAATCCCTCCTCCAGATGCAGCAATCTCATCAATTTCCTTCATCCCCTTTTTTTCAATTGAATCATTTTCAATGACACCAATTACATTTACAGTTATTCCACTTTCATTAGCTAACGCAGCCACCGCAACAGGATCTTCCCCTTGATTGGAACATCCATCTGTAATTAATAATATTTGTTTAAGACTACCTTTAGTCATTTCCTTCCCTCCATCTTCGTAGTAGAACAGCTGACTTTAAACTCTATAACCAATAACAATCATGCTATCCATCCTCGCCTGATAAAGGGCTTTTTATACTTTGATTAATGGTTGAATGCTTAAGAGGAAATCTTCATTTTTCTATTATGCATTGGTATAGCCGCCCATTTAGGTGTATTGTGAATGATTTTTACAACTGCGATTGTCATATCATCAGCTATCACTCCTGATCTTGTACGAATTACTTCCTCCATAATTAAATCCGCAATCGCTTGTGGGTCACTAGTTTCCATTTCTCTCAATTTTCGTTTCATCCATAATTCATAATTCTCTACGTGTTTGGGTCCTTCGAATATCCCATCACTCATCATAATTAACAGATCGCCTGCGCGTAGCTGCTCAGATACAACATCGACATCAAACTCTTGTAAAATTCCCATAGGCAGATTTCCTGCTTCGACTTTTATCACCTTAGTATCCCTTTTAATGAAACTTGGTGTAGAGCCAATCTTCAAAAATTTAACTTGGGCATTTTGTAGATCAATCATCGCTAAGTCGAGAGTAGAAAATATCTCATCCGTTGTCCTAAGAGATAAAACAGAGTTCACGGATTTAATTGCTACTTTTTCTTCTATCCCTGATTGTAGTATTTTTTGCATCAGCTTTAATGTTTCACTACTCTCATGATGCGCTCTTTCTCCATTGCCCATTCCATCACTGATTGCAATAGCGAACTTACCAGGACCAAGCTCCATCGTCGAATAGCTATCGCCCGAGAGAAATCCACCACCTTTCGCTGCATGAGCTACTCCTGTTTCAACAACAAATGCCTTTGCCGATCGAAGTGTTATATAGCATGTACCTAGTGAAGTGTCTGCGTACTCTTCACTTTGAACAATAATTGTTTCATTCAAAATATCTGATAGTAATGGCGCAATTATTTTTTCACATTCATCCATACCCTTGTAGTTTGGAATGGTAATGTCTAAATCAATATTTCCTGCTTCTAGGCTATATATTTCTATTTGATCGACATCTATACCAAACTCTTGTAATGCATCCAGCATCATTTCTTCCTGGTGATGATGATTCTCCTGCTCTTTTTTAATTTCCTTCGCAAAATCACCCATAACTTCCGAAACACCTAGTAATTGTTCTGCTACAAGTCTTCTACTTTCTTGCACTTGCTTTTTAAGGTGTACATTCACTTGATGAACAGTCAGTTCCTGATGAATGGCCTCTCTCACTTTTTTCGCTTTATTACAATGCTTTTCCAACTCTCGATTTATAGCAGGCTGAATAGTACCTGTATTTTCATCCATATCATGCATAACATCATTCATTAATTCATATGTTTTATCAAAGCGATTCCCCCAGCATTGGTCTTTTTTAAAGCATGTTTGACATGTTTTCTCGGTTACATTGCTTAAAAACAGATCAAATTCTTGTTGTTCATCCTCTGAATCACTCCATTTTTCCGGCTCTGAAAAACTATTAGATAATGCATGGAAAACAGAGGAGAACTGTTCAACCCGACGGACTGTAATATCACGAATCTTTCGAGCATAACGCTGTTGATCTTGAGCGTACTCCGGGGTACCTGGTATATGCCTAGCTAGCTTCTCTGTAAAACTAATAGGCGTAATAAGTAATAAGAAAGCAGCAGCAAGGGATTCATACATTGTTTCGATTAACGATGCATTTGCTTCTCCGTACATCCCGATAAGTAGTGTAGCGACTAAAAGCCCAATTGCCGTTCCTACTCGCTTTCCTTCTTTCAATAAACCTCCTAGTAATCCAGAAAAAGCTAGCAGGCTCATTTGAAATAAACTGGAGATACTAGCTAAACTAAAAATCAAGCCCGTTACTACACCAACAGTCGACCCTACTGTAGCCCCAGCAGTAAATGCAAATAGAATAACGAGATAACGTGAAAGAATATGTTCAATAGATAAATCATAAAATGTCCATCCAATCGTCCCTGTCATAACCGATGCGAGCATAATAATAAGACAAATCACTTCTTCTGTTTTCAATACCTTCTTTTTATTGTAAGCAGTTAAATAAGGAATGCTTTGCATAAAGATAAATACGAGAACAAATGAAAGACCGGCCTCCACCCCTGCCATTAATCCGTCATAGCTTGTAAGTATTTGTCCATTTTGAATGTAGGTAAAAATGCATTTCGTGAAGATGGTTATAAAAAAAACAAAATAAGGGAGTACTTTAAGCGGATGTTTAACTAACTTTTTGATCATTTGATAAAAGATGAGAAACAAACTACATAATGCAAAGGTGAAAGCTGCTTTTTCCATTGATAAAGTCATGGAACCGATTAGAAGGCCAAATAGAACAAGTGGCGCCTTTTCCCTTCTTAATATGTAAACCGCCGTAAAGAATGGTAATGCAAACGGAGTAAGATGCGACAATATTAAAGCTCGTCCTAACAACACGGCTACTAAAAATAGAGCGATCCCTTTTTGTAGGAATAAATACTCTATTTTTTGTTGCAACTTCTTAAATCCATTCTCTATATCCCATTTGGTTTTCTCCAAATCTACATTGCCTGCCGACTCCGTTAGTATCCTTTCTCCTCTTTCCATTTTTTAAACACTCCCCACTATGGATAATGCTTCTCATTATAAATGGGTTTAAATTAAAAATTTGTCAGTTTGATGGAGAGAATATAAAGAAATATTCGACTATTTCGGGCAAAATAGGAAAAGTTCAAGCAGAATGAACATGAAGTCTTTATATTTGTACAAAGAAATCACTATTTATTGTTTTGTATTTGGAATCATGTAGTTATTTCTTTTTACAAATATAGATTTATCACTAGCAGCAAGGCAAAAAAAACGCAAGGAATTTACCGAATAGTAAATTCCTTGCGCTTTTATTATAGCGGCAGAGGGGATCGAACCCACGACCTCACGGGTATGAACCGTACGCTCTAGCCAGCTGAGCTACGCCGCCATGTTGTTCCTTATAAAAGGCACAATGTCTATAATACAGACCTTCGCAAAAATTGTCAATAGAAATCACATTAAAAAAAGCAGTAAATCCAAAAATACGGATTTACTGCTTTTTTATAAAACAGACAGCAAGTTAACCTCGCCTTGCACCACGTCCACCGCGCTTAGATTCAGTACTACGCTTCAATGTCGATAAACGGTCTTCGCTATCTTTCAAAAACCTGCTCATTTTTTGCTCAAAGTTTTCTTTCGGACGAAAATCGTTATTTCTGTTTTGACGCGGGCGCTGGCTTGAATGAGATTGCGCCGGTGGCTGATCTTTAGCCTTACGGATTGATAATCCAATTTTACCGTCACTTTCGACGTTCAAAACCTTTACGAGAACTTCTTCACCAACTTTTAAGTGTTCGTTGATGTCTTTTACATAATTGTCGGCTACTTCACTAATGTGAACAAGTCCTGTTGAACCGCCGGGCAATTCGACAAACGCTCCAAAATGAGTAATGCCTGTAATTTTACCTTGTAACTTGCTGCCTACTTCGATCGACATAAAAAAATTTATCCTCCTTAAAGTATAAAAAATACCACTTATTCTATATTATATAGGACTTAGAAAAAAAGTGTCAATATGGCACTTCATCTTCCTCTTCCTTTTTCTTTTGTTCAGGGATATTAAAGATTATTTCTCCCTTATCAGAAAGAAAATATTCACTTCTTGCCAACTTTGCTATATACTCATCATCGTTTAGTTTAATGACTTCATTTTCAAGCATCGTTTGCTTTTTTTCTAGCTTGGCAAGTGTTGCCTCAAGCCTTACTTTTTCTTCCTTTTTCGCCTCAAGAAGTGAGGTTCTAGAAATATAGCTAGATATCGTCAAATAAGATAAAGCAAGCGCCAGGACGAGAAATACAGATAATCTGCGGATCAGTAGTTTCTTTCTTTTCGCTGCTCTTCTCATCGAAACTTCCTGTTGCTTCATAAAGTTTGTTTCTAATGAAGCGATTGGCATTCTCTTTTTAGCCCCCATCCTGACGCCTCCTTATTTTAATTTGCTAAAGATTGCTTGAAAAAAAGAAATTACATCACTAAATTTATCTTTTAAAAATATGAAATAGCTTATAAACCAGCTTTTTAATTGCCTGACTATTTTTTGAACCGACTGTGGAAGTATCGTCCAAATTCCTTTGCCCAATAAGTAAATTGGATAAAGGATAATCTTTAACATCCATAATAACATTTTTACGACTGTCTTTACAAGTCCCAAAAGAAGTTTTGCTGTTAATATTAGTAAGCTAAAGATAAATATTACAATCCACTTAATTGGTTGATAAATGATCATATATATTAATTTATAGAATAAAATGGCGGCTGATTGAATAAATAGGATCAGGTATTCAAGAATTGCCAAATAATACTTCTTCAAAAAAGCTTGATAAGCTGAAAATCCACATAATAAGGAAAGCACAAGATAAAACCTAATTTCCCCATAATTTACTAGAAATAAAACGTAAAAAATAATTAGACCCTGAAGCATCCAAAATAATATATCATTTATGAACACAATGACTCTTTTCCGCTTGTCCCGTTTCAAAAATCTTTGATACGTATCAAGTGCTGCCCCAAAAAGGCTTCCCATGGTAATCATGGCAAGCATGGTATAAAGTTGGACTGAAAGCGTCATCGAAATAATTTACCAAAGAATCCTTTGGCTTTCTCCCCATGTTGATCATCTAAATAGACTAGGTCATATACTTTACCTTTAATCGATACAATCCCTTTATCCACATCAAGGTTTTTCATTTGTAAATTTTGTCCTCGAATTGCCAAGAAACCCATAGTTGTTTCAAGTAAAAACTCCTCATTGTCAAAACTTTCTACCTGTTTCACACCTGTGATGTCAATCAACCTTCGTCCCCGCATCGTTATATCGTGTTCCACTGGCACTGTTTTTCCTGTAGCTGCTGGCTCATAAAATTGGCTCATATCCATCCCTCATTTTCGTACTGATTTTACTACATACTTATGAAATGATGGAACCAAATAGAACAAGCCCTATTCAAGATACTTGTTATAATAAAAAAAATCACAGAATGAACTGTGATCTTACTATTATTTTTCCTCACCTAGCTTTTCTTCTTTCAAGACTGTAAACATATTTGCAGCATCATCTTTTTTCGTTGATTCCTGCAGCTTTTCCACTTTCACCGTCACAAGCTTCTGTCCAAACTGAATCGTTAGCTCATCGCCAACCTTCACATTTGAGCTAGCCTTCGCTTGAAGATTATTCACATTAATTCTACCTTTATCAGCTACTTCTTTTGCTAATGTTCGCCTCTTTATTAAACGAGAGATTTTTAAAAATTTATCCAATCGCATTGTTTCCATTCATATTCACTCTCCTATAGTCCTTGTCTCTTTGCTTCTTTCCAAAATTGGTCTAGACTTTCTAAGTTAAAATCTTCAAAAGTCAGCCCACTTTCTAGTACTTGCGATTCTACATATGAAAATCGACGATAAAACTTCTCATTAGCAGCTTGCAATGCCTCTTCCGGATAAATATCCGATAATCTAGCGACATTTACGATAGCAAATAGTAAATCTCCTAATTCATCAAGTTGCTCCCGTTTATTCCCTTTCGCCATTTCTACCTCAAATTCCTGCATTTCTTCTTTGACTTTTTCCCAAGCTTCTTCTGGGTTATCCCAATCGAAGCCTACCTTCGCTGCCACTTTTTGATAATCATATGACTTTAATAAGGCTGGCAATCCTTTCGCAACATCTTTCAGTAGAGATTGCGGCACAATCCTCGTTTTTTTCTCTGTCGCTTTGATCTTTTCCCAGTTAGCGTTTACTTCCTCGGTAGTATGAGCAATAGCATCACCAAAAACATGTGGGTGACGCCGCACCATTTTTGCAGATATACTCTCCATCACATCTTCTATCGCAAACATACCTTCGTCTTCGCCTATTTGTGCATGTAGCATGACTTGTAGCATTACATCCCCAAGTTCTTCGATCATATTATCAATATCATCTCGATCAATTGCCTCTAATAACTCGTATGCTTCTTCAATTAAGTATTTTTTCAAAGATAAATGTGTTTGCTTTTTATCCCAAGGACATCCATTCGGACCTCTTAAATCAGCAATAATCGTTCGTAACGTCGCGAATTCCTTAAAAGCCATTTCCTCTGAAGGGATCGGCGGGACATAAACACTCGTTAGATTGTTAAGCTCAGCATGACGGTCTAATTCATAAAGCGGAATGGCCTTAAGCGTCTCCGATTCACTTCCTGCCTCTGTAACAATCTGGACCTCGTACTCATCAGGATACTTTTCCATCAAGGTTAGTTTTACTTCAGATGCGACAAAAGCATCGTACACTTGAGCAATAATAATATGTTGGTGGACCATAATATCATTTTTATGTAGAGATGTACCGTCTAATAATTGAAAGCCTTCGACAGGATCTACTTTGACCGCTGCAAACAAACTATCAAGGAAACTTTGCCCACCACCTATCCTTACAGGAATACTTCTCCCTTCTCCTCGCTCAAGCAGTAGTTGAACTGTTTTCTCCGCAATCATTGGGTGTCCAGGTACGGCATAAATAATATTTTCCTCAACAGCCTTCGCTAATAAAGTTTCTGTTATTTCCTCATAAACCGCAGGGAAATTATCATGCTTTTCATATATGGCGTCAAAGGAAACATACGAAATATTTTCTTCTGAAAATCCCTCTACTACAGGGTGCTCTTTAGTTCTTAAATATAGATGACTGGCATGCTTCAATTGTTTATAAACACCTAAGGGCAGCTGGTCGATATCTCCTGCACCAAGCCCTATCACTAATATTTCCCCCATTATAATTTTCTCCTCCTCGTTTTCATCAGTCGACCTAATTTAGATCCAAATGGTAAAATACTCATTTCTTCTTCCGTTAATAATCCTCGGCGTAATATAAAAGTTACATATACAAGCGATCCTATCATTACACTAGAGATTGCAACAATCGCGTTATACATTCTGCCTGAATATCCTGTAAATGATAATATGAGTTGCCAAAATTGCAGGCTAACTGTCATTATTCCGACGGATAAAAGGAGTATCGGAAGAGTTGATATGATAACCGGTAGAATGGTAACCTTCTCGTGTAATTTTTTTACTAGAAGAAACGCAATGAGTGCCAGCCCAATAATTGTTGCTAAAGCTGCTCCCTTGATACCGATTATTGGTATCAACAGATAATTGCATACAAATTTAAATATGAAGCCAAGAAGAATATATTTCATTGGCGCGAAGACATGCCCCACCCCCTGTAACACACCTGCACAGACCAATATTAGCGAGCTAAAAAAAATGGACATAGCTAAAATAGACAGAGCAGTCGAACCTGTAGCCGTTTTAAATAACATCACATTAGTCGGTTGAATTATATTTGCCAGTCCCACCGCTGCTCCTGCCCCAATAATAATGGTTAATTTAACTGCACTTTGCGTTTTTTCACGTACAAATACTGTTTCTTTTCGATTCCAAGCAGTAGTTACAAGCGGAACTAGCACCAAGGAGAACGAAGCTGCAGTTACAGCTCCCAATTGAATAAGTGGTTGCCCTCGGTCAAAGACACCTTTTAAGCTTTTAGCATAATCCACAGCGACACCTGTTTTTGTAAGGATTGAATATAAACTTAAAGAGTCTATCAATTGAAATAGGACAAGTACCATCCCACTTACACAGATCGCTGTCCCATGAAGAAACACAGTGTGTGCCGTTTTGTACATTTGATTTAATGACAGGCCTTTTATGAAAAATGTTTTTATTAGCTTCTTGCGTGCTGCAAAATAGGTTAATAAACTTACACCTATACTAGCTCCTATTAATGAACCAGCGAGGGCTCCACGTCCAGCAGTATATAAAGAGTAACCCTTTGAGACGAGAATCGAAGCTAATAGTAGAATAGCCATTACTCTAGCCAGTTGTTCGACCACTTGACTTACCGCTGTTGGTTTCATATCTCCTTCACCTTGAAAATAGCCTCTCCACATTGATAAAAAGGGGAGAAATAAAAAGATGAAAGATATTGTTTTAATGAGAGGAGCTAGAAGTAAATCCCCCATCCAGTCAGCAATCATATTAGCCCCAAAGTAAAAAACTACGAATAAGCTAATTCCTATAAAAAGCAACGTAAAAAAGGCTGCCTGTAGTTGATAAATAAGTTGCTTTTGGTTACCATGTTTATGTTCTGCAACTAATTTGGATATAACGACAGGAAAACCAGACGTTGCCAAGATAGCAGCAATCCCATAAATCGGATATATTTGCTGATATATATAAAACCCAATATCACCTACTATATTTTGAAAAGGTACACGGTAGGCAGCGCTCATTATTTTAACAGCAAAGCCAGCAGCTGATAGGATGAGCGCACTTTTGATAAATTCATTCGATCCCTTATAAAGCAAACTCCCCTCGCCCTTCTAATCGGAATTGTAGTAATAATTGAGTGTATTATAGCATATTAAAAGGACCAAGCACGACGCTTAGTCCTTTTAACCCCACACGAAGTGAGTCACAATGATATACGCTTTTTCTTTGTTCCTATTGTCTAGCTACATGGCACACCAACTAGACGTCTTACCGATTTCTTATTACGTTTCCATTTGTCTTGCTAGAAAGTTTGCAGCAGTTTCCACAGATTTTTGTTCTACTTCTCCGAGACTTTGGTCTTTTGAAAAGATCACTACTGCACCAATAGGATCCCCACTTGCAATGACTGGAGCTATACAATAGGAATGGAGATCCTCTTCATACCCATCTACTAAGGAGACTTTTCCTGCGCTCTGTTCTAAATGACCTGCGCGTTCCATAATCGCCTTTTCAATCACTTCGCCATTGCTTTTATTCATATAGTCCTTTTTAGAACTGCCTGCTACCGCAATAATCTCATCCCTATCACAAATCAGAACAGTACTTCCTAAACTATCGTATAAAGCCTCTGCATATTCTCTAGAGAAATCGCCCAGTTCGTTTATTGGAGAGTATTTTTTTAATATGACTTCGCCATCACGATCAACGAAGATTTCCAATGGATCTCCCTCTCTAATTCGAAGTGTTCTACGAATTTCCTTTGGGATGACCACCCTTCCTAGATCATCAATACGACGAACAATTCCAGTTGCTTTCATCTTAGTTGCCTCTCTTTCATCAGGTGATTTTTCGGAAACTCACAGCTTTATTGTTTAGCTAGCTTCCGATCTATCCAGTTCATTACTATCAGCTATTGAATTTAGTATCTTTCATATGGAAAGTTCTATACATAATAAGTTCATTTATTGGCTAGTATTTTCAAATTATCCTTTATTCACCTTATCTGATAGTAATGATTACTCAACTAAATTGGGCAACTTTTATGGAATTATTTTTTTGCTTCTTCCAATCCCTTCATCAATTCCTTAGAAACTTTCAACCATTCATCTGTATTCATTCGATTTACCTTAATACTAATTTTTAACCTGTCTCCATCCATACCTAATCCAACATTTCGTCCATGTCGACTACATATATCAAACACTTTTTTTCCATCTATTTCAGCTGTTCCTTCAGGTGACATAAAGAGTACTATATCCGTCTTAGATTGTTTAATGGATTCGAGCTTTACCTTTCGGGCGTATACTTTCATTTCTGCAACCGTCAGTAAATATTCTACTTGCTTCGGATAATCGCCGAAGCGATCAACCATCTCCTCACGCAATTCTTCCAATTCATCAAGTGAATCGATATTTCTAAACCGCTTATACATTTCAATTTTTTGTTGGCCATCGCTTATATAGGTATCAGGTATATATGCATCAAGCTCAAGTTCGACCTCAAAGGCAGGAGCCGATTTTACCTGACCACCATCTTTACGTGCATCAATTGCCTCTTTTAACATTTGCGAATACAGATCAAAACCAACTGATTCAATAAATCCATGCTGCTGGGCACCTAACAAGTTCCCTGCTCCTCTGATAGATAAGTCACGCATAGCAATTTTAAAACCAGAACCTAATTCAGTAAATTCCTTAATCGCTTGAAGTCTTTTCTCTGCTACTTCTGTCAATACTTTATTCCTTCTATAAGTAAAATACGCATATGCAACTCGATTCGAGCGTCCAACCCGACCTCTCAATTGATATAGCTGTGAGAGGCCCATTCTATCAGCATCATGAATGATCAATGTATTTACATTGGGGATATCGACACCTGTTTCAATAATAGTTGTTGTCACTAACACATCAAATTCTCCATCTAGAAAGCTTAATATAACCGACTCAAGCTCCGCCTCAGGCATTTGCCCATGAGCAAATGCAACTCTTGCATCTGGCACGAGTAAGGAAATCTCCTCTGCCTTTCTCTCTATATCTTCTACACGATTATATAGAAAGTATACTTGACCATCTCTTGCAAGTTCACGTTCAATTGCTTCTTTCGCAAGCATTCCATTGTATTCCATCACATAAGTTTGAACTGGAAAACGATTTTCTGGTGGCGTCTCAATAACCGATAAATCGCGAACCCCAAGCATGGACATATGAAGTGTCCGAGGAATTGGAGTGGCTGTTAGTGTCAATACATCAATATTCGCCTTTAATTTCTTTATTTTTTCTTTATGAGTAACGCCAAATCGTTGTTCCTCATCAACAATGAGCAAACCAAGATCCGCAAAGTGAAGATCTTTTGATAATAATCTATGGGTACCTATAACAATATCTATTGTCCCATTCTTCAAGCCCTTAATTGTTTCTGTTTGCTGTTTCTTTGAACGAAACCTACTTAATAATCCAATATTAATAGGATGGTCTTGAAATCTCTCTTTAATGGTTTCAAAATGTTGTTGTGCCAAAATAGTTGTAGGTACTAGGATTGCGACCTGCTTCCCATCAACGATTGCTTTAAAAGCAGCCCGAATCGCCACTTCTGTTTTCCCGTACCCTACATCTCCGCATAAAAGTCGATCCATCGGACGCTCTCGTTCCATATCCCGTTTAATTTCTAATGCAGACCTAAGTTGATCGTCTGTTTCTTGATATGGGAAGGAAGTCTCAAACTCACGTTGCATATCACCGTCAGGAGAAAATGCGTACCCTTTAGCCGCTTCTCTTTCGGCATAGAGCTTAATAAGATCATCCGCTATATCTTTAACAGAAGATTCTACCTTTTTCTTCACTCGTTTCCAATCACTGCCACCAAGTTTGTATACTTTAGGATCCTTTCCTTCCGATCCTACGTATTTTTGTACAAGATCGATTTGTTCTACAGGAACGTATAATTTATCATCAGCCTGGTACTTTATGTGTAGATAATCTTTATGGATACCGTTAATAAGAAGTGTCTCAATCCCCAAGTACTTACCTATACCATGGTTCACATGAACAACATGATCACCAATTTTTAATTCGGAGTAACTTTTTATTCTTTCTGCATTAGAAAGCTTTTGCCGCTGTTTAGATTTGCGTGTCTTCTTATTAAAAATTTCCTGTTCCGTAATCACAACCATTTTCGAAGTTGGAAGTTCAAAACCAGTTTGTAATGATCCTTCTGCTATTTGAATTCCCGACAGTACCTTCGTATCTTTGACCAAAGCCGCTTCGATATCATAATCAAGTAAAACTGTTTGCATTTTCTTTGCTCTTTGCATATCTGGTGCTAGAAAAATAATAGAGTAGTCATTTTTACGCCAACGTTCTACTTCTGTTTTTAATAAATGCA
This sequence comes from Lederbergia lenta NBRC 16444, assembly GCF_001591545.1. GTDB lineage: Bacteria > Bacillota > Bacilli > Bacillales > Bacillaceae_C > Lederbergia > Lederbergia lenta. The sequence goes on along the minus strand of NZ_BCVC01000012.1, from coordinate 42,832 downwards.
TTTGACCATGAAAATTCTGCATAATCTTACACGAAACATTCGCAATGTTCTGTGGGCTTGTATTTGGGATATGCCTTAGGAACAAGGATAAATAAATACGCGGAAACTTATGACTAGAAATCAACTGTGCAAATTTATGAGACACAGCAACATCATGGACAATTGTTCCTTGTTCTAGCAGCGCCGTGTACCATTCAGCTTCCTCTTTTTCCAGTCTTTCATTCATTTCTTGAATACGACTCATTTCATCAAAAATAAGTAAGGCATCACTAGACACATAGTCTAGTAAACTTGAAGCGGGTTGATAAGCATAAGATAAATATTTGAAAAAATTCTCTGGCTTTTGTCCATTCCGAAATTGCTCCAAATCTTGACCAATGTTTTCTGCCATTCGTTCTTTGGCTTTTTCACTTTTTAACTTTTTTAATGAACGTGCGAGATCTGCTTCTAGCTTCGTTGAAATTTCAGGAAATTTACTTGTATCTATTGGAGTCTCCGTCGCTGGTCCGATAACAACCTTGTCTCTTTTTTCTTTAGAACGTTGATCATCAATAGAGAAGGCGCGAATAGAATCTATTTCTGTATCAAATAATTCAATTCTAATAGGATCTGTTTCTGTAAGTGGATATATATCTACAATTCCCCCACGAACACTAAATTCACCTGGTGCGCTTACCATATCAGATCTGCTATAACCCATTTGCACAAGTGTAAGCATATCCTTTTCCATATCTAGATCTTTTCCTACTTCAAAATGGAGCTGATATTGTTTCCATTCAGTTGGAGATGGCATCATCTTTCTTAAACCTGCCATAGGAACGACAAAAACACCGCGTCGTCCTGACGCCATGTAATTAAGGGTTTCAATTCGTTGGGCACGTAATTCGGGGCTCGCGGTACTTAATTCTGCTGCAATTAATTCATTTGTTGGATATAAGAACAACTGAGATTCATCTATAAATTGTGTCAAATCTTCATGTAACTTCTGTGCCTGTAAAAGATTATGAGTTACAATAACAATTGATTTCCCCGTCTGTTCTACTGCTGCAGCAATAAAAATAGCCCTCGTAGAGCCTGATAATCCTGCAATTAACTGTTCTGCTAGATTTTCTTCCGCTCCAGATATAATTGACTTTATTTCGCTTTGTTGTAGCAATATCTTTTGCAAACCGTGCATGTCTATCTCCTCTTTTCAAAATATACAAAAACAAAACCGCTATAAGTAACGATACTTTAGTGAATAAACACCAGTTTTTTAGTAAAAAGCGATTTAATAATTCTCGCTAAAATTTTCCTTATATATAAAAATAGAAAAATGCTTTGGATTTCCAATCCAAAGCTTTTAGTGAATTAGATAATCATATTGATGCAAATCAGGGTTTTTAAGAAGTGTCTCATGACAGTCTTCACAAATTGCTTGAATATGAATATCTCCATTCGAACTATAAGCAACCATTTCTTGTCTTTCTTCATTCGTTAACATGTGGATCCCAAGTTGTTCTATTTTTAATGAATCACTCTCAATCGTACCCATCTTTGCCGCACAATGGCGACATTGATAATGAATAAGCATCGACTTCCTCCTAATACAAACATGTCCTTTATATTATGGTCGCCATCGCCAAGAGTTATTCATCCTTTTGCATTAAACTGATTCATCACTTCGATAAAAGGGGTATTTATCCACTTTTCGCATGCATCTGCACATGTTTGTATAACCGGTTGCATTTCTTGCCACTCATCTTTTCCAAACTTACCTAACACATAGTCAGGAACCTTCATCCCGAGTGGTGGTCGATCAATCCCGATTCTAATTCTATTAAAGTTTTGTGTTCCAAGATGTGCAATGGTTGATTTTATACCATTATGCCCGCCTGCACTACCTTTTTGCCGAAGTCTAATTTTACCAACGGGTAAATCTAAATCATCATAAATAACGAGTAAATTCTCTATATCAATATCATAGTACTCCATGATTGGACGTATGCTCTTTCCAGATAAATTCATATATGTTAATGGTTTTAATAAAATCATCTTTTCCCCACCTTGGTGGACAAGAGAAAAAACACCATTAAATTTATTTTGATTCACCGGCATACCGGATCGCTGAGCCAACTCCTCGATCACTTCAAAGCCAATATTATGCCTTGTTTTACTATATGCTGAACCTGGATTCCCTAACCCTACAATTAATTTCATTAAATACACTCCAGTATACATGTACTCTTCCAACCGAGTTACCTTTTATTATACAGAAAAGTATAAACCACACAAACAAATTATTCAAAACCGTTCCCATTTTATGCAAGATCTGTTCTATTCTCAGCTGCTATCGTTCTTTTAATGCAACAAGAACAAAGCGCAGCCACACTGGGGCTGCGCTCGATTTGAAATGAGAACTTTATTTTTCGTCAGCTTGATCTTCTGTCGATTCGGAAGCTTCTTCTGTCGCTTCTTCTTCTTCTCTAGGTGGTTGTACTGAAGCAATTGATTCCTCATCTTCATGGTTGATGACAACGGAATAGTTTCCACGAATATCGCCGACCGTTATACTGTCCCCAATTTCTAAGCCTGAAATATCGACTTTAATTTCTTCAGGTATATCATCGGGTTTTGCTGTAATTGAAAGCTCGTGAAGGATATGTTGTAACACTCCACCAGATTTCACACCAGGAGCATCATTAGATAATTCGATAAGCACGTTCGCATCGATTTCCACCATCATGTCAACAGCAAGAAAATCTGCATGTGTAACTTCTCTACGAAGTGAATCCTCTTGATACTCATGTAAAATAACATTTAATTTTTTTCCTTCTAGATCCAGTGAAATAACACCGTTTCTTCCTACTTCACGCATTACTTTTAAGAAGCTTTTGCTTTCTACAGAAATTGGCGTATTTTCTACATTATATCCGTAAACTATAGCGGGGACATTCCCTTGTTTGCGTAGTTCATTTAATTGCGAATGTTGTTCATTTGTACGTGTTTGCGCTTTTAAAACTGTACTCATCTCTACCACTCACTCTCCTGTTATATAAAAAAATATGATTATCCCTATCTTTACCCTATCACAATAATGAATAAACATCTATTTTTATGAAATTGCTGCACTATTGACTTTCAAATCATGTTGGCATTGTTGCAGGAGATTCAAATGATGCGAATAACAACGGCGATACCACAGAAACTGTCATATCTAGCCGTTATCTTATCGCCAACGTTTTATATGCTTATAGCTTTTGTCTATATGGTTTAATCAAATAACGTACTTACTGATTGGTTCTCATGCACACGAATAATCGCTTCACCTAGTAAAGCAGCTACTGAAAGTTCTTTAATTTTGCTAATTTTCTTTTCTTCTGGAAGAGCAATAGAATTTGTTACAATGAGTTCTTTAATTTCAGAGTTCTCAATTCGCTCAATTGCCGGTCCCGACAATACCGGGTGCGTACAACAAGCATAGACTTCTTTTGCTCCATTTTCCTTCAGTGCGCTTGCTGCCAAAGTAATCGTTCCTGCTGTATCTATGATATCGTCAATCAAAATGGCAATTTTACCTTCTACATTACCAACAATATTCATCACTTCAGCCACATTCGGACGCGGGCGACGTTTGTCGATTATAGCGATAGGTGCCTTTAAGCGATCCGCAAGTCTTCTTGCTCTTGTAACACCGCCATGATCAGGAGAGACGATAACGATATCTTCTTTATTAAAGTTTTTCTCTTTATAATAATCTCCTAAAATGGGTACACCCATTAAGTGGTCATTAGGGATGTCAAAGAAACCTTGAATCTGGGGAGCATGGAGGTCTAAGTTGATCATACGAGTTGCACCAGCGGTTTCAATTAAGTTCGCAACGAGTTTAGCTGTAATTGGTTCACGCGCTCTTGCTTTACGATCTTGACGTGCATAACCGTAGTAAGGCATAACAAGATTAATTGTTTTTGCTGACGCTCGTTTTAATGCGTCAATCATAATGAGTAATTCCATCAAATGGTGATTGACAGGCTCATTTGTTGATTGAACCACATATACATCACATCCACGGATACTTTCTTCTATATTGATTTGAATTTCTCCGTCACTAAATTGATTTACCGAGCACTTACCAAGTTCTAGACCTATTACATTTGCAATTTCTTGCGCCAAAGCACGGTTTGAACTTAATGAAAATATTTTTAAACTTGGGTCAAGATATTGATTTGACATGTTGAACCTCCATCATATTAATTATTCAAATTTAGTTTCTTGACATAATTCTCTTTATTCACTTGCTTAGCACGTCCAATTGAAAGGGCTTCTCCAGGAACATCCTTTGTAATCGTTGAACCCGCTGCAACAAACGCACCTTTGCCAATTGTAACTGGTGCAACAAGATTTGAATTGCATCCTACAAATACATTGTCTTCAATTTTCGTTAAATATTTGTTTTTTCCATCATAGTTCACAGTTATTGACCCGCATCCAACATTTACTTCTGACCCAATTTCCGCATCACCTATATAACTTAAATGGGAGACTTTACTGCTTACACCAATTTCTGATTTTTTCACTTCAACAAAATTTCCAACCTTTACATCGTCATGAATCTTAGATTCTGGACGAATATGAGCAAACGGTCCAATATGAACATTCTTTCCAATTGAACTATCATGTACAACAGACTGGCGAATTTCCGTGTGATCAGCAACATAGGCATTGTTCAATTCACTATGAGGTCCTATGACGCAATTTTCCCCAATCACTGTCTTTCCTTGAATAAATGTTCCAGGGAGAATAATTGTATCAGACCCTATTACAACATCTGCATCAATGTATGTATTTGCTGGATCCTTAAATGTTACCCCATTGCGCATATGTTGCTCATTTATTCTTTTTGTTAAAATTTTCTCAGCTTCTGCTAGAGCAACTCGATCATTCACTCCTAAAGTTTCTTCAAAGTCAGGGGTTTGATATGCTGTAACATGCTGATTTGTAGCTTTTAATATTTCAATTACATCAGGAAGATAATACTCTCCTTGAGTATTTTCATTTGATACTTGGTCAAGAACATGAAATAACACTTCATTATCAAAACAGTATGTCCCTGTATTAATTTCTTTCACATTTCTTTCTGTTTCATTTGCATCTTTATGTTCCACAATTCTTTCTACTATACCTTCCGAATTGCGAATAATTCGTCCGTATCCATCCGGCTGATCTGTAAAAGCAGTCAAAACTGTAGCTTTAGCATTCTGCGCTTCGTGATACTCCAGTAAAGATTCCATCGTCTCTGCCTTAATAAGTGGTGTATCTCCGCAAATAACGAGAGTTGTTCCCTTTTTCCCGTCCAATGTTTCCTTCGCTTGTTTAACCGCGTGAGCCGTTCCTAACTGCTCCTCTTGGAGGACAAAGTCACTCTTTCCTTCTAGATGTATCTTAACAGTTTCTGCCCCATGTCCGACTACTGTAACTGTTTGTTCAACATTAAGTTTTGAAATATTGTCGACCACATGCTCGACCATTGGCTTCCCACAAACCGGATGAAGCACTTTGTATAGCTTAGACTTCATTCTAGTACCTTGCCCCGCAGCCAATATTACAGCGAATCTTTTTGTCATAAACGGTCCTCCAATATCTATTTTCCATTATGAATATATCTTAATTAGCATGTTTTTTCAAGAAAACCATGAGATAAGCATAAAGTTACCATGAAATTTGTCGAAAATAAGAAAAGCGAAGACGCCTTGGACATCGACGTACAAACTGTACCAACAGGATGTGTGTGCATCGACGGCTCCATAGGACGTGGCCGTTTTAGTCGGACGAACTTCTCTTATACTTTCAAAAAAATAAAAAGAACCTAACTCAACGGTTAGGTTCTTCTTGCAGTTGTATAATTAGGAAGCGCCCGCTTCTTCAAGCTCTGGCTCTTCAATTTCTCCCATACGATGGTATTCTGCCAATACAACATCTTGGATTTTGCTACGAGTGTTTGAATTGATCGGATGAGCAATATCACGAAACTCTCCATCTGGAGTACGCTTGCTTGGCATTGCTACAAACAAACCATTATTTCCGTCAATCACGCGAATGTCGTGAACAACAAATTCGTTATCCAGCGTAATGGATGCAATCGCTCTCATTCTACCTTCTGTGTTGACACGGCGTAATCTCACATCTGTTACTTCCATTGTGTTCACCACCTTCTGCACCTAGATATAAGCATAAGTATGTATTCAACACAAATTACTTATCTCCTTCTTTTAATTGTAATTTTTTTAAAAATTTACTTTAAATGTTTTTTTGTCTTCTATAATTTTCTGTATATAAATCATGCAATGTTTTTTGAAAGCTTAAAAGGACTATAAACAGTACGGTTAATAGTCCTTTCTTATACTTTATAAATCACTTTTTAGCGAACAAGTGCAATAACTTCTATCTCTAGAAGAACATCTTTAGGTAAACGTGCTACTTCCACACAAGAACGTGCTGGCTTATGCACAGGGAAATATTCAGCATATACCTCATTAATAAGTGCAAAATCATCCATATTTTTTATAAATACAGTTGCTTTTACTACAGTATCAAATGAAGCATTCGCTTCTTCTAATACAGCTTGAAGGTTACGAAAAACTTGATGCGCTTGCTCGAAAACATCGTCTGAAACAACATTTCCTTCTGTTGTTAACGGAATTTGCCCTGAGCTGTAAAACATATTATTAACAATAATTCCTTGTGAATATGGGCCAATAGCTGCTGGTGCTTTATTTGTGGATACTGATCTCATATAACTCACTCCCTTATAAAAATTCCGTTTTCCCGAAAAAAAAGTTTCCTTTTACTACGTTAATCTTTTTCCCTTTTACATCAACATCTGACAACTTAATTAGTGATACATAATCTTCAACTAAGCGTTCTTCCTGAAATTCCGATTCAACTAGAACAGCAATCCCGGCTACAGAAGCATTAAACTCAGCTAAAAGATTAACCATACCGTTTACTGTCCCACCCGCCTTCATAAAGTCGTCGACAATTAGCACCTTGGCTCCTTCTTTTAAGCTTCTTTTCGAAAGGGACATTGTTTGAAGCCGTTTAGATGAGCCTGAAACATAATTTATACTAACAGTAGACCCTTCCGTTACCAAACTATCGCGACGTACGACAACAAAAGGAACATTTAAATGATGGGCTACCGCCTGTGCTATTGGTATCCCTTTTGTTGCTACAGTCATAATCACATCTATATCACGATCTGAGAAGGCAGACGCCAAATGCTTACCGACTTCATTCAATACTTGAGAATCGCCAAGCAAATCTGTCATAAATAAATAGCCGCCGGGTAGTAAACGCTCCGAATCCGCAATAGAAGCGCAAAGTTGATTTGCAAATTCCTCAGCTTGTTCTTTTTTTACCTTAGGAATATATTTAACTCCCCCAGCTGCACCTGGTAGTGTCTGTAATGTGCCAATCCCCTGATTTTCAAATGTTTCTTTTATGATTACCAAATCCTCACTAATAGATGACTTAGCTGATAAGTATTTTTGAGAAAAATAAGTGAGAGAAACAAGCTTTCTAGGATGATTCATTAAGTAATGTGTCATGTCCACAAGACGCTCGCTACGGCGGAATTTCATGATATAACCTCCTGCATAAACCAAAATACGAACATTATTAATGTAAATATACATTAACGTACGGTTATTAGCAAGATTTACTCCATTTTATTCAATAACAAAGGAAAATCTTTTTCTATAATAACTAGTACGCTCTACACTTTTATACAAACGGGGATTAGGATCGACTCCCTTTAAATCTTGCCTCATCTACTATACAACTGTAGATATTTTTTGTTAATCATCCCCAAGCATGCGCACTGCAAAAACTTGGGCACAAAATCCGCGTAGGCCATTGTAAATTCGTTGCAGCCGTGAATCGTGCTGCACTAAACCAAATACAGTGGGGCCACTTCCACTCATCATCACTGCATCTGCTCCAAAACGTTCCATCTGCTCTTTAATGTGGAGTACTTCGGGATGAAGTTTTAATGTGACAGCTTCAAGTGCGTTGCCCATATGAGAACAGATTTCATCATAGCTTTGGTCCTTCACAGCTTGTACCATCGCATTCATATCAGGGTGCTGAATGCTCGGTATGTCTAGATTTTTATATATATCTGCTGTGGAGACGCCAATAGAGGGCTTCGCTAAAATTACCCAACAATTGGGCGGAGCAGGTAGTTTGGTAATTTTTTCCCCGCGTCCTTTTGCTAATGCTGTACCTCCATGAACACAAAAGGCTACATCAGACCCAATTTCTGAACCAATATGCGCTAATTCCTCTACAGTTAACCTTAGGTCCCATAAAGTGTTTAACCCTCTTAATGTAGCAGCTGCATCACTGCTTCCTCCGGCTAATCCGGCAGCTACTGGAATTATTTTGTCAATGGAGATGGTAACACCTTCTTTGACTGCATATCTGTCTTTCAAAAGCTTTGCTGCTTGATAGGCAAGATTCCGTTGATCATCAGGAACAAAACGGTTATGAGATATAATCTTTATCTTATCTTCATTCATTGCAGCTAGTTCAATTCGGTCTGCTAAATCAATTGTCGTCATCACCATCTCCACTTCGTGATAACCATCTTCGCGTTTTTTAAGAACGTCTAAAGATAAATTAATTTTAGCTGGAGCCTTCATTAAAAGTTTCATTGTTTTCACCTGCTTGTCTTCCGTCTCTTCATTTTTTTCATTTTACCATGAAATCATCCACTACCGAAACATATTATAGTAAAGCATCTGTATTCTTAGTTAACCAATATAGACATATGTTGTATTATTCATTAATTTAGTCGCTATATATGCTAACTATTATCTCCATTTACAATAAAAAAAGCCGAAGCAGAGAGTAGCTTCGACTTTTTTACGGGTAAGTGTATGTTCATTATTTTTAGGTTGAGAGCACTTTGTCATTCATTGTTCTTTTCGGCTAGCTGTCTTTCCGCCATTTCAATAGCACGCTTAACCATATTGCCTGCATCTCTTGCTCTAATGCCGCCCCAACCTTCCTTTTGGACAACATCATGAAAGCCTAGCTCTTTTGCCAATTCTTCTTTCAACTGGTCTGACATTACGCCTCTTCTTCTACCCAAAATAAATTCCCCCTTTAATACCCGCCCTCTTATTTTGAGCAATTACTCTATAATTACAGCAGGAAATAAAAAACAACAGTAAACAAATGAATGTTTACTGTTGTCCTAGTACTAAATTACCTGCTGTATCTTCGTAGAAAGTTAATTCAACCGTTTCCGTTAGTACATCTGCATAGCTATAGGAAACACGCTCAAAAGCATTTTCCTCTTGATCTAATTCGATGACAAAAACCGATGGATAAGTTTCTGCCAAAACCCCAGAACGTTCAATCGTTTTTCTGCGGCCTCCATTGGCTTTTAACATTAATCTCCTACCCAAGTTGGAATCAAGGGATTTTTTAATGCTTGCTAATGTTTTTGGCATATCGCTCCACCTCACTGTTTTTATTGTAACACAGTGCTTTGAAAATGTCAAATAAATCATTAATTTTACCAATGAAACCATCCAGTTGTCAATGTTTTTTTATCAACAATTTCACTAATTTTACAACATGTTTATTATATTCCATTCGCAGATTTTTATGTATCTTATTTTTGAGAATTGGAGATTTCATATTTTTATTCAAATTAAAAGCACTGGTTTTGCTTCCCAATGCTTTTAATTCCTTCTATTCTTCAAGTGTGGATGGTTCGAAGGGCATACCCGTACGAAGAACACCTTTAGTTTCTATGCCTCCCAGGCCCTTTTCTCCTGTGAGAGTGTTGCGCAGCACATCCCACACATTTATCCTATCCATAAAAGGGGTAAAACTTATTTTAGCTACGATATAAACTGGGTCAAGCGCATGTATATTTACACGTAGAGGAGAACTTGCAAAGTTAGCCCCGGCAAAAATGAGGGACTCAAAGTGGGATTGGCATGCACCAGCAAATATGACGAGTTGATCTAAATTTGGTACTTTCCTTCTTGCTTCTTTTACTGTTTCAACAAAATATTTAGAGTGACGATATGCATTTAAATCAATTTTCTTTCCCTTTGCTTTCGAATAAGCATCATGACCAGTAATAACAAGTATATCTGGACGATACTGTTCAATTAAAGATGCAATACGCAAATGCATCTCTTTTTCATCACAATGAACACCATTTACAGTTACCCCAAGCTTTTCATATAAATCTAGGCATTTCTTCAGATAAAATGGATCTCCATCAAGATGTAGGACACGTCCGGGCATTTGAAAATAATCATGCTCTCTTCTATACCTAGATGTCTCTTTATATTCTTGCGCAAGATGAATAAGATCAATGTCTTGCCTAAATAGTTCAAATGATTGTTCTTCAAGTGAGCGTACTTCTGTTGTCTTCTTCAAACGGTCACTTTCAGAAATGAGAATTAAGTCTTCCATCGGGGCATCTGCTACAAGCCGATAATCTTTTCCCGATAGAATGGCCATTTCTCGGCCGTCTATCTCCTTCACATCGATGACTCTGAATAAAATATCACATTGATAGGAAAGACGGCCAACAATCATATTCGTTTCGATCACAGTCACCAACTCCAATGAACATCAGGATAAATACCTTCCTCTGTCACAGGCTATGCTACTAGTTAAGTTGATGTGTCAAATTGAATGAAAAGCATCCCATAATTCATCACTTAGAGCACCGAATTCAGGAATAGAAAGTGTTTCTCCTCTTCTCTTTGGATCAATACCAACTGTTTCAAGCGCCTTGATAATATCTGCCTTTTTCTCCTTACCATTAGGGAGACCATTTGTTAAATTGTTTAAAATTGTTTTTCGTCGCTGAGCAAAAGACATTCTAACAACTCCAAAGAAAAATCCTTCATCTTTAACTACAACTGCCGGTTCGGTTCGTTTCATTAACCGAATGACCGCAGAGTCCACATTTGGTTGTGGCATAAAAACGGTATTCGGAACAATCATCACCGTTTCAGCAATTGTATAATATTGAATCGCAATTGATAGTGATCCATATTCCTTCGTACCCGGCTTAGCAGCTATCCTGTCCGCTACCTCCTTTTGTAACATAACTACAATTCCACGCAACGGGAGGTTTGCCTCAAGTAATTTCAGAATAATAGGTGTAGTCACGTAATACGGGAGATTCGCGACAACCATGACATCTTTTACATCTTTGAATTCTTCTGTAATCACTTTTTGCAAATCCGCATCTAATATATCTTGATGAATCAAGCTAATATTATTATAAGGAGACAATGTATCTTCTAAGATAGGAAATAAACGTTGGTCTATTTCAAATGCTACAACCTTTTTACTTGTTCTTGCTAAATGTTCTGTTAACGCGCCTATCCCCGGGCCGATCTCAATTGCTCCAGATTCGTTCGTCAATTGTGCAAAATGAGTAATATTGCGCAAAATATTGGGATCAATTAAGAAATTTTGCCCCAGGCTTTTTTTGAAAGAAAATCCATACTTTTTTAAAATTTCCTTTGTGCGTATTGGTGTTGCAATATCTTTTTGCATTAGTCTTGCTCCTCCTGTAAAACGATCTTTAAAGCTTTAGTAAATTCCTCTTTAGAAATTTGAAACATCATTATACGTTTATGAAGCTGTTTTCCGTTCGTATATCCAATTTTTAATATTTCGCCCATTCGCTCCCTGCGACCTTTTGCCTTCGGTCCTCCAATTAAACCAGCATCTATCAATTCATCTTTAGAAATCCATTCCTCCCCATAAGCCTCCATCTGTTGAGCATCTCTCAATGCCTCTTGAATTACCTTTGGTGATGCATGTTCCACTCCTAATCCACGTCCATGTGATGGAAGGGCATGCTTTTTATCAATAAACGCATGTTTGCAATCAGGAACATGCTCAACAATATATTTACGGATTTTTTCTCCTGGAAAGTCAGGATCTGTGAAAACAATCACACCTCTTACTCGTTGGGCGAGTTTAATTTTTTCAATCGTTTCCTGAGAAATAGCTGATCCATTTGTTTCAATCGTGTCTGCATTCACAGCTCTTTGAATAGCCCTTGTATCGTCTTTACCTTCTACCACAATAATTTCTTTTATTTTCATTTTTCCTCCAAAAATTGAAACTCTTTTCACCTGTTATACGTCTAATATAGTGAGAAGCTTTTCTATGACTGTTTTAATAGTTACTGTTTTCCCCATTCAAATATACGCACGATGTGGTCATAATGACGCTGATATACGATGCGGTGCACTTAACCACCATTCCTTTGCTGTCTATTATAACCTAAAACAGGAAAATGCAAAAAGCAGAGGAAGTTACCTCCCCCTGCATATTCATTATATTTAGTTTAACACCCTGATTTTTACCTGTTTCTTACCATATCGATAGGCCTGTTCCTTTGATGAAACAAATAAATCAATTTTATTGCCTTTAATCGCTCCACCTGTATCACCTGCTACCGCATGGCCATAACCTTCTACCCAAACCTTGGAACCCAATGGTATTACATTAGGATCTACAGCAATCACCTTAAGATTAGGATTAGCATTTAAGTTAATACCTGTAGCTGTGATTCCAGAACATCCATTACATTGAGCTGTATAAGCAGTAGCACTTACATACATCTCTTTTCCATCATTTGAAGATGCAGCAGTTGTTTCAGAACTAGGCTTACTCGCTACTTGAGTTGTTTTAGATTCTCCGCGCGAGGCTTGCGCTACAATTACTTTTGTTCCAACGGCAACAATCTTATCTTTACTATCTTTTACTTTATTTTCAGCAATTTGTTTTCGAGCAACTTCTTTTCCATTTTCTTTCGTGATTTCAAATTCTTTTTTTAACAAACCTTCCTCGCCTTCTTGAACTACCTTTTCAGCGCCTTGGGTTATAGTTGAATCTTTTTTAGTTACAATCGCATAATCAATCGGTTCTTCCACTACATCGGTGACCTTTTCTACGCGAATAACGTTAACGACGTCATTCGGCTTCACTTTTTTGTCTGGACTTGGTTCTACGCGATCCAAGCTGCCAAGCGTAACATCTTGTTGTATTAAAAAATCAGCGACAGTAGTCGAAGTGGACCAGACTTTCTCCTCTTTATTTCCGTTTTTTAATACTAGAGGGAAAGAACGTTCTATTTTCAGTTTCATATTTTCAGAAATTTCATCTTCAGGTAGAAAGTTCATTTGATCATGTTTTTCCATTGTGATGTTCTTATCATTCAAAAACTCTTGAACAGTTTTTGCTGTCGTCCAAAAATACTTCTCATCTTCTCCATCGTGAAAAGCGATTAACTTAGCAGGCTCCCATACTACATTTAGTTTATTTTTAACCAATGTGTCCTGAGAATGAGATAAAAAGTCATCTTCTTTTATATTTATATCAAGATCCTTTAAGATCTCACCAATCGTTTTAGCATGTGTTTTTACAACTACTTTGTCTCCATCAATCGTGAGTGCCACCGTAGCCTTAGTTCCTTCATATGTCAAGATGCTTAACGTGGCAATAAACACTATGAAACTAGCAACGAAAATTCCTATTTTCTTTCGGCTCATCGCGGTAAACAATAACCTTTTCGTGGGTTTTGTGTTCACAAAACACGCCTCCTTCTTCTCCGAGAGATTATATATAGACTATTCGCCATTTGTCAACCCCTATCCCTTTTTGGTAAGTTACGCCTCATTATGCAGATGGATTACCAAAAAGAAAAGAATTAGTTAACGACAAAATTAATCTTTGGAGAGGTAAAGTTTTGTAGAATTTACTGCAAAGCAACTACCAGAAGGCATCCACTATCACACATTAGCATATTTTTTGTCATTCAATGCCGAATACTTTTTTTGCATTCGCTGTCGTTGTCTGCGCTACTTCCTCTAGTGAAAGACCCTTTAATTCTGCAATTTCTTCCGCAACAAGTTTTACAAAGGCTGGTTCATTTCGTTTGCCCCTGTATGGATGTGGTGCTAAATACGGACAATCAGTTTCAATTAGTAAACGATTAATCGGTATATGGACAGCCACTTCTTTAGGTTTCTTTGCATTTTTAAATGTAACTGGACCACCTAGAGATATATAAAAGTTTAAATCCACACACTCCTTTGCAATTTCTGCACTTCCGCTAAAACAGTGCATGATCCCGCCAACTTCGTGTGCATTTTCTTGTTTCATTATTTGAATGATATCTTGAGTGGCATCCCTATTATGTATGACAATGGGCATTTTAAGTTTCTTTGCAAGTCTAATTTGTTTCCGAAACACATCTTGTTGGATATGCTTAGGTGATTTATCCCAATGATAATCTAAACCCATCTCACCTAGAGCTACAACTTTCGGATGTTCTGCAGTTTCTTCAATCCAAATCAAATCTTCTTCTGTCATATCAATGGCATCTACTGGGTGCCAACCTATACTCGCATACAAAAATTCATATTTCTCAATGAGTTGCATCGCCCGTGTGATCGTCTTTCGATCAAAGCCCACCACAACCATGTACTCGACACCAGCATCTTTAGCTCGGTTTATTACTTCTTCCAGGTCATTATTAAATTGTTCGTCATTTAAATGTACGTGTGTATCAAAGAGCATAGTCAAATCCCTCTCTTAGTAGAGTATACGCCAAAGTTCTATCAACTTTATCACAGTAAACTAACATTTATATTACAATCAAACAACATAGAGAGAATCGTTAAAATGGCCTATAAACCCCGTTAATCCCTATGTTGTCTATACTTGTAAGTATTTTGAATAATCAGTACTATTAAAACTACTTTACAATTGCTCCATTTTCAAGTGATTGATCTACATTTGCTAAAGCGAGCATTCCATTTTTCTCTCCAGCAAGAATCATTCCTTGGGATAATTCTCCTCTTAATTTCACCGGCTTTAAATTTGCTACAACGATTACTTTTCTCCCAATTAAATCGTCTGGTTTGTAATAGTTAGCAATCCCAGAAATAACTTGTCTTTTTTCATAACCTAGATCTAATTGAAGTTTTAACAATTTATCCGTCTTTTTTACAGGTTCACAGTGAATCACTTCCGCCACTCTTAGTTCTACTTTCATAAAGTCATCAATAGAAATTTCCGGAACTGACTCAGGCTTTTCTTCCTCTTTCTTCTCTTCTTGTACTGGAGATGATCCTTGCATTTGAGCCTTTATATACGTTATTTCATCTTCCATTTCTAAACGCGGAAAAATTGGTTCACCTTTTTTCACTACAATCGTATCATTTGGAATATTGCCAAATGCCTCAAGACTATCCCAAGATTTATACTGTTCTTCTTCTATGTTTAGCTGTTCAAATATTTTCCCTGGTGTTTGTGTTAAGAATGGTTGTAATAGTATAGCAATCCGTCTTAATGAGTCAGCCAAGTGTACCATAACACTTCCAAGCTCTTTACGCTTAGACTCTTCCTTAGCTAAAATCCATGGTTGTGTTTCATCAATATACTTATTAGTTCTACTGACTAGTTGCCAAACAGAAGTCAATGCTACTGAAAACTCCATTTTTTCCATGGCATCTTCATATTGTTTTACCGTTTCCTCATTCACTGCTAATAAATTATTATCATAGTCTGTAACCGAACCTTCGTATGTTGGAATTTTTCCATCAAAGTATTTATTTATCATGGCAATTGTTCTGTTCAACAGGTTACCGAGATCATTCGCTAGATCAAAATTAATTCTTTCTACAAACCCTTCAGGAGTAAAAACGCCATCTGAGCCAAATGGTACTTCCCGTAATAAATAATAGCGAAGTGCATCAAGTCCATAGCGATCAATCAAAGTAACAGGATCTACAACATTACCTTTCGATTTGGACATCTTTCCATCCTTCATTAACAACCAGCCATGCGCAAAAACTTTCTTAGGTAGTGGTAAATCCAACGCCATTAGCATAATCGGCCAATAAATAGTATGGAAACGAACAATTTCCTTTCCAACAAGATGAACATCTGCTGGCCAATATTTTGCATAATTGGCATCGTTGTCCGATCCATACCCTAGTGCTGTAATATAGTTTGTCAAAGCATCTATCCATACATAAATTACATGCTTTGGATTCCCAGGAACTTTAATTCCCCAATCAAATGTTGTTCTTGACACAGCTAAATCTTCCAGCCCAGGCTTTAGAAAATTATTAATCATTTCATTTTTCCTTGATTCTGGTTGGATGAACTCTGGATTTTCTTCATAATATTGAAGAAGGCGGTCCACATACTTACTCATTTTAAAGAAATATGATTCTTCTTTCACTTTTTCAACCGGACGGCCACAGTCTGGGCAATTTCCATTTTCCAATTGGATTTCTGTAAAGAAGGATTCACAAGGTGTACAATACCAACCTTCATATTCATCAAGATAAATATCTCCTTGTTCAAGAAGACGGTGAAATATTTTTTCAACTACTTGTTTGTGACGAGTTTCTGTTGTGCGAATGAAATCATCGTATGAAATATCTAGCTTTCTCCACAATTCTTGAATTCCACTAACGATATCATCTACGTACGCCTGTGGAGATAATCCATTCTCTTCAGCCTTTTTCTGAATTTTTTGTCCATGTTCATCTGTACCCGTTAAATACATAACATCAAAGCCGCGTAGCCTTTTATAACGCGCCATCGCATCACCCGCAACAGTCGTATACGCATGACCTATATGTAAATTTCCACTAGGATAATAAATCGGCGTCGTTAGGTAAAATGTGTTTAATTTCTCTTTCATCATTAGCCCTCCATTACTAAAAATCCTCATTGGCATCTTAACCTCTTATATCTTCAAAATATACGTGAAATTAGCTAATTTCGCAACTTGAGCACTCTGTTAGCTTGGCTTTTTCCCTCATTATACAAAATATTTAATTATATATAACCTTTTTTTAGAGACCTTAAAGAAGCTTCTGCTACTATTTAATAATAGGCAAGCGCCTAAAATAATAAGATTCCAGTAATCCCCTCTTTTTATGTTTTAATTTTTTTCTTTTAATAATTGACGTTAATGGGAAAGAATGGTACGATAAAAAAGTGGTGAATATTGTCGAATTTTGACGATAATTCTAGTATTTATCTTTTTTGAATTGTAGGAGGAAATAAAATGAAATCTACAGGAATTGTACGTAAAGTTGATGAGTTAGGTCGGGTAGTAATCCCTATAGAACTTCGCCGTACATTAGGTATAGAAGAAAAGGACGCTCTAGAAATCTACGTAGATGATGATAAAATCATTTTAAAAAAATATAAACCAAGCATGACTTGCCATATTACTGGTGATGTATCAGATGATAATGCATTACTAGCTGGTGGTAAACTAGTACTTAGTCGTGAAGGTGCAGACCAACTAATAAAAGAAATCCAAGATGCATTTAATACAAGAGAAAATTAATATAAAAAGCAGATTTTGTAGTTACAATACAAAATCTGCTTTTTTAATACACGGGATAGTATGTTATTTTCATAGACCTTGACGAAATCGCCATATCTTGTGGATACAGTTTCCATACCGCTAAGTCTTTTCTTATTGTCTACTAACTATATAGTTACTATGGGGTAAAATCAAAAACCACTTGAATGAGTGCTTTCGCTATTCTAAAGCTTGTTCAAGATCTTCTAATAAATCTTCTACATCCTCTAATCCTACAGAGACACGGACAAGGCCATCTTCTATTCCTAGTTCTATCCTTCTCTCACGTGGAATTGATGCATGGGTCATTAAAGGTGGAACAGAAATTAAGCTTTCCACTGCTCCTAAGCTCTCAGCTAGAGTAAAATACTTCACCTTATTTACTAACGATAATGCCTTTTCTTCACTTTTTACGGTAAAGGAAATCATCCCTCCAAATCCAGCAGCTTGTTTTTTATGAACAGAATGACCTGGATGGGATTCAAGTCCTGGATAAAAAACTTTTTCTACAGCTGGATGATCGACTAAAAATTCAGCAATTGCTTTAGTATTCAATTCAATTTCTTCCATTCTGATTCCAAGCGTTTTAATACCTTTCATCAACAACCAGCTATCCTGTGGGCCAAGTACCCCACCTGTAGAATTTTGAATGAAGTGCACCTCTTCACCGAGCTCCTCATTCGCAACTACAACAAGCCCTGACACCACATCACTATGGCCGCCTAAATACTTTGTAGCACTGTGCAATACGATATCTGCCCCAAATGCAATCGGTGCTTGCCAATATGGTGTACTAAATGTATTATCAACGATTAACTTTAATTGATGTTCTTTTGCAATCGAGCTAATCATCTTAAGATCTGTAATTTTCAGCAAAGGGTTTGTCGGTGTCTCTACATAAATTGCTTTAGTATTTTTACGAATGGCACTTTTTACCTTATCTAAATCAGTCGTATCAACAAATGTCACTTCGATACCAAACTTGTTAAATACTCTAGTCATCAATCGAAACGTTCCACCGTACACATCATCTGTAAAAATAAAATGATCACCTTTAGAGAATAGCTGCACGATAGCCGTAATCGCCGCCATCCCTGATGCAAACGCAAAACCCCGTGCCCCGCCTTCTATATCTGCAATCAGCTTCTCAAGCGCCTCTCTCGTAGGATTTCCGGTCCTGCCATATTCGTACTCAAAATTCCCAACACCATTTTGTTTAAATGTACTAGCATGATGAACAGGAATAGAAACCGCTCCTGTATGTGGATCCCGACTTACACCACCATGAATTAGCCTTGTTTTCTTCTTCATCATTCATTCACCTCATCGTATATATCACTACTAATATAACGTTCACTGCTATCAGGAAAAATGGTGACTATATTTGTATTTGGTGCAGCTTTCTCGGCTTCTGCCAAACTTGCCGCCATAGCGGCTCCCGAAGAACTCCCTACTAATAATCCCTGTCTTAACGCTAATTCCTTTAAATAATAAAAGGCCTTTTCATCAGGAATTGTATAAATATTATCAATATAGGATAGATCCATAAAGGCTGGCATGAATTCCATACCAATCCCTTCTGTTCGATGACTTCCTGGTTCGCCGCCATTTAAAATTGATCCTTCAGGTTCAACAATTACGCATTTCACCTGCTTGTTTTTCTCTTTTAGAAAGCGTGATGTCCCCATGAAGGTACCTCCAGAACCCGCTCCAGCGACGAAAATATCAATCTCCCCATCAAGGGATTCATATAATTCAGGTCCTAGACTTTCATAATATGTCTCTGGGTTATCTTTATTTTGGAATTGCCCTGGATAAAATGCATCTGGCATGCATTTTATCAATTCTTTTGCTTTTTGGATAGCACCTTCCATTCCCAATTGTGTTGGTGTATTAATCACCTTCGCCCCAAGTGCTCGCATTAATGTTTGCTTTTCTCTACTAAACTTCTTAGGGGTTACAAAAATAGCATTTACTTCATATTCAAGGGCAGCAAGCGCTAGACCGATGCCAGTATTTCCGGCCGTAGGCTCAATAATCGTTCCACCTTTTTTCAGTTGGCCACTTTCAAGCGCCTGCTTGAGCAGATACATACCAAGCCTATCCTTTATACTGCCGCCCGGGTTAAAGTACTCAAGCTTGGCGAACAATCTCACGCCTACTGGAAGCGAAAATGCAGTAATCTCAAGTAGCGGTGTATGACCAATTAGATCTTGAATTTTCTTTACATATTTCATTTTTCATACCTCTTTTATTAGAATTGCGCAAGACGTCGTTTAGTGACGTACAAACCAAATTCGTATAATGTGAGTCCCTTGAAGTACCACTGGTAGTGGCGATTTTAGTCGAGGGTCCTTTTGAATAAGAGATAAAGGAAACACGGTAAGCCATGAGAAGCGTAAGACAAGATGGCTAAAAAATCAGTCTTGATCTACTTGGCAGATCTTCTTATGATTTTGAACTTTAGCACTTGAGCTAGACATTGAATAACCTTATTCGAAATATAGCTTATAATATTTTCTACTTTTAACTTTTAAGAAAAGACTTCTGTCCATTTATCACGATGCGATAGCATTTTTTGTGCAAGTCCTTTCGCTCCTTCTAAACTATGACTAGCAGCCCATCCACATTGGACTTCATTACAAGCTGGCACTTCTGTAGCTGACATAACATCTGTTAATGTTTTTTCTATAATAGTTAACACTTCAGCATAATCATCATGATTGATCAATGACAGATAATAGCCTGTTTGACAGCCCATTGGACTAATATCCACAATTTTATCTGAGTGATTTCTACTAAACTCAGCCATCATATGTTCTAACGAATGAATTGCAGGCATCTCCATATGTTCCTTGTTTGGCTGCGTAAAACGAAGGTCATATTTATGAATTACATCCCCATTTAAACCTTCCTTTATTCCAGCAAGCCTTACGTAAGGTGCTTTTACCTTGGTATGGTCTAAATTAAAACTTTCTACATTCATTGCTTTTGGTTCAGACATTTATGTCTCCTCCTCTTTCGTGGCTTCGATTAACCATACAAAATCATTTTTCTTTGTAAATGTACTTGAAAAGTTATTGGATTCGAATATCTTATGCAACACTGGAATGGTTGTATAATACTCCGTCTTTAAATCATTAGCCAATCGATGGAAACCTTTCCTTTCTACTTCTTTAATCATATCCGTTTTCGCTTCTTCATTAGTAAATACTGTATCCGCAAAAATTATTTTTCCACCACTATGGAGTATATCCTTGTAGTGTTTTATCGCTATTTCTTTTTCTATATCCGTTAAATGATGAAAAGCATACGTACTAACAATCGATTCTATTGTTTTGGGTGGAATGGGAAAGGTAAGAAAGTCTCCTTTTATTAACTCTATGTTTGGTAATTTTTCCTTAGCCATCTTTCTCATCCCATCTGATGGTTCAAAACCGTATACAGCATTTCCATATTTTATTAATCTTTTTGTTAAGTTTCCTGTGCCAACACCAAATTCAATCACATTCCCCGAGGCTTTCATTGCTACTTCTTCCAATATATTTTTATAATTTCTAAAAACCTCTATATATTCAGGATCATCTCCTGCTACTGTTTCATCATAAGTACTAGACCATTCATCAAATAAAGAATTAAAATCTTGGGCCATCCCCAATACCCCCTTTTTCATATAAAATTACTCGGGATTAGTATATTATTTAATTTAGCATTTGTTACATAAAAAAGCAATAAAAAACCCGCCAAGCTTTCTGGCGGGTTTCCTCACTCATTCTCTATATGATATGCTTGATAAACTTCTCTTTTAGCTAATTTACGATCCAGTGCAGTCTGTTTAATTGCTTCTTTAGACGATAGTTCTTTGTCATCGACATAATATTGAACATGTTCTTTTATTTGTAAATCATTCCACCATAATACTTCCTCATCTTTGGATTCAATATTACTTCCCTCTACAATAAGACAAAATTCTCCACGTATTTCTGATTGTTCTGTCCACTGTAACGCTTCCTCTATTGTCCCACGCATAAATTCCTCGAACTTTTTCGTTAGTTCACGACAAAGAACAATTTTTCGATCCCCCAATATGGCTAGCATTGCTTTCAAAGTTTCCTTTAATCGATGAGGTGCCTCGTAGAAAATGATCGTATCAGTTTGCCTTTTCAGTACTTCTAATTCCATTTTCCTCTCTTTTTTCCCTCTTGATAAAAATCCAAAGAAAAAGAAAGGTTGTGGATTTATTCCAGATGCAATGAGAGCAGTCAATGCAGCATTTGCACCTGGTAATGGTACAACCGTATATCCCGAATCGATTGCCATCGCGACTAGTTCATATCCTGGATCAGAAATACAAGGCATGCCTGCATCACTAACTAGTGCCACATGTTCACCCAGTGCTAGCCTTGTAAATAATTGTTGACCGCTTATTGCTTTATTATGTTCATGATAGCTTACTAGTGGTGTATCAATCTCAAAGTAATTACATAACCTCTTTGTATTACGCGTATCCTCAGCAGCAATAATATTTGCTTCTTTCATGATACGGATAGCACGAAATGTCATATCTTCCAGATTACCGATCGGCGTTGGCACTAAATAGAGAATTCCTTTATTCTCTGTAGCATCAAAGCTCCTTTGAATTCTCATCCCATTCCCCCGCTTCTCTTAAAAATTGTTCTTTCTTTAAGCGTGGCAACTGCTTAAAGGCATATTCAGCTCTCATTGCTGCTGTTTTATCATCATATTCGGCAGTGTAAATCATTTTTACAGGTGCCTTCATACGAGTATATTTTGCACCTTTACCATTATTATGCTGCGCAAGTCTACGAATGGGATCAATAGTGTAGCCACCATAGAAGGAACCATCACTGCATTCTAAAACGTAAAAAAAGTGCTTATTTTTCTTTCCCATACAATATCTCTCTCACTTCTAATGTGTACTCATTATCCTGATTATAAACAAATAGTGGCGGTAAAACCTTTAATCCGGCATTCCCATTTTTAATCCCTTCTACGAGAATTGTATTAGCTTCTTTTCCATCTCTCGGATAAATAAAACGTAAACGTTTAGGTTCTAACTGATATTGTCGCATCAATGTTAATATATCCAGTAGTCTCTCGGGACGATGAACGAATGCCGCCTTTCCTCCCTGTCGAAGTAACTGACTGCTCACACGAATAACATCTTCTAGGTTACATAGGATTTCATGACGAGCTATTGCCAAATGCTCATTTGCATTTATCACTTCAGGGGAAGGTGATGTAAAATAAGGAGGGTTACATGTCACAACATCGTACTTTCCAAATCCAAGGAGATCGGGCATCTCTTTTATATCTCCATGGATCATTTTCAATCGTTCTTCCAAATTATTATAAGTAATACTTCGAACAGCCATATCGTATAGCCGTTTCTGTATTTCCACTCCAGTAATATTCGCTTTCGTTTGGCCACTTATAAGCAGGGGAACTACTCCATTTCCACTGCATAAATCAATGATATTGCCTTTTTGAATTGGCAAATATGCAAAACGCGCAAGTAAAACTGCATCAAGCGAAAAAGCAAAGACAGACGGACTTTGTATAATTCGTAAATTTTCAGCTAGTAAATAATCCAGCCTTTCATCATCATAAAGTATATCCATTTATTCACCTCATAGGAAAAGCGTAGGCACTCGGTTAGGGACTTATGATTTGGCTCTCCCTGCAACTTGCCGCTTAGACTACGCATATAGAAACCACTTTTATAAAAAGTTTATAGTTTATTTTTCTCTTTAAAAGAGCCTTCCTTTTTTAAAAAGGAAGGCTGCCTCATATTTTATGGCCAATTCTGCTCTATATGGAAATTCTGTCAAACCAATTTATTTCTTATTCAAAAAGGAAAGACAAAACAGACAATCTTCATCACGGCGAGGACTGCCGAAATGGACGTTACAAATATGGAAGCCCTCTTGGTATAGGCGAGCAAGGTTATCATAACCTTCGCCAATCTCCGACATTTTATCGTATACACTTTCCTTCGGTTTTCCTTCGGAAGCGGATGACATACTTTTCGGCTCTGGCTCTTGTTCCATATGATTACGTAAATGTGTATTTTCCAGTCTCAAGGCATGGTTTTCCTCTATCAACTCAGCAAGATACTGCTTGATCTCCCCAAGCTGTTGATACAAATGGCCAATCTGCATCTCCATGCTGCTGACAGAATCGAAGAACTCCTTTTTATCCATACTTTTACACCTCGTTATTCTCTGGCCGGAACTGCACTTTCACTCAAGATCTCTTCCAAAGTATAGTCTAAAACGCGTTCCTGCCCTGTTAAATTCACTTGAATTACACGCTCTAATAAATTTAAACCAATAACTTTTCCAGGACCATCAGGCGTTTTGATCGACTCACCTAAATCAGGTAATTCTGCCTTGGCTTCTTCATATTCATCATTCTCGTATTTTAAACAGCACATTAAGCGGCCGCACAAACCTGAAATTTTAGTAGGATTCAAGGAAAGATTCTGATCTTTAGCCATCTTAATAGAAACCGGCTCAAAATCTCCAAGGAATGTAGAGCAACAAAGCATCCGACCACAAGGTCCGATTCCCCCAAGCATTTTTGCTTCATCTCTCACTCCAATTTGTCTGAGCTCAATTCTTGTACGAAAGATGGAAGCTAAGTCCTTAACAAGGTCCCGGAAGTCCACCCTTCCGTCAGCCGTAAAGTAAAATATTACTTTGTTTCGGTCAAACGTATATTCCACATCTACTAATTTCATATCTAGTTGATGTTCTAGTACTTTATCGCAACAGACTTCAAAAGCCTGTTCTGCTGCTTGCTTATTTTCTTCCACATTCATTTGGTCTTTCTGGTCAGCCAAACGTACTACCTTTTTAAGTGGCAATACAACGTCATGTTCATTTACCTGTTTCTTATCAGTAACAGCTTTCCCATACTCGATACCCCGAGCTGTTTCCACAATGACGTAATCACTTTTACTTATTGGAAACTCTCCTGGGTCAAAATAATATATTTTACCGGCCTTTTTAAACCGGACACCTATCACATTATACAAAAGAAGGTCCCCCCTGCAAATTTAGCACAAGCTGTTCCATCAACAGCTGAGGATTCATATTTGCGTTTAATTTCCGTTTAGCTTCTAAAATGGCCGTCATTTGTTCAGACAGCCGTCTTGAAGAGATCTGTAAAGCATCCGTTTCAAATATGTTCCTTTGATCTGCATATACAAGTTGCTGATCTTTCCCCATTTGTATATAGAGCACGTCTTTATATATGAGTAATAAAAGATTTAATCCCATATCTATCTGAGCTTTTTCTTTAAAGTGAACAATCCATTCATCTTGAAGAGCGGTTAACGCGTATAACGGATTCTTTTTCAAGACTTCATATAATTTTAACACTATTTTTCTGGCTTGTGCAAACCAATCATCGTCATTTAGCTCTAATGCTTCCTGCAAATTATTTGTTATAGATGCTAAAAGTGGTGCCTTTACTGGGTGAACACCTGCTTTTTGAAGCTTTTCACTAAAGTAGACAGCAGGTAATGATTTAAAAGAAATCATTTGGCAACGAGATAATATCGTTGGTAATATTTGCTGTGGTTGTTCAGTTATTAAAATAGCTGTAGTTTCCGAATGCGGCTCTTCTAAAAATTTCAACAAACTATTAGCTGCTGAAATTGTCATCTTTTCTGCTTCTATGATTACATATAGCTTTTTCTTCGATTCTACGCCAGATTTACTAAATTCTGTACGTAATGATCGTATTTGATCTATTTTAATCGATAATCCATCTGGCTCAACTACATGGACATCTGGATGATTACCATTCTTAATTCGTTTACAGTTAATACAACTGCCACAAGGGAGGATGTTTTCTGGCCTTTCACAAAAAAGGCTCTCAGCCATTAGCGTGCTTACATCCCGCTTGCCTGTCCCCCGCTCTCCTTCAAATAAATATGCATGAGCAACGCGGTTTTTGTTTATACTGCTTCTCATCATTTTAGCTGCAAATGGCTGAGCTTGCTCAAATTCGCTCCAAGATATGGACACATGCATTCACTCGCTAACCTTTATAAATTAAGGAGCAATCCTTCAAGATAGACTCCATAGATTGCCTTCTTGATATAAAATTTATTTAGAAATCTATATATTTCCAGTATGCGTATTTTGAAATATTTTATTAAAACTGATGAAATTGCTCAATTGGAAGAACAAAAACAGTGGCGCCGCCCACCGCTACCTCTACTGGATAAGGGATATAAGAATCGGCGTTGCCACCCATAGGCGATACAGGTGCCATTAGTTGCTCACGCGTTTTACAATTTTCTCTTATTACTTGAAGTGCTTTAGCTACTCTTGCATCCTCGGTACCAATCATAAATGTCGTATTACCTGATTTAAGAAATCCACCAGTGGTAGCCAACTTTGTCGCTCTAAAATTATTATCAACTAATGCGCTCATTAATCTATTACTATCTTGATCCTGCACAACTGCCATAATTAATTTCATTTGTCAATCACCCCTCCATTTAGTTTCATCGTATACTTTTATATTTATTATATCAGCAATCCCTATATGATACATCGGAAATCAAATATTCATAAAAAAATATTTTATTTAAATTAACCCAGTCTAATTTGCCTTCTTAACAAGCAATTTTTCTATTATAGCCACTGTCTCTTCATATACCGTATGCAGAGATGCGCTTGCATCAATGGAAGTAATTCTTTCTGGAAATCTCTCTAATAGAATTTTATAGCCTTCTCTTACCTTGTGATGGAAGGTGACTTTTTCTAAATCTAAGCGATTAACCTCACGTCCCGTATGGGCTTCAATCCTCTTCAAACCAATTTCTGGTTCAATATCAAAGTATAATGTTTTATCAGGCATTAATTCCTGAATAGCAAATTGGTTGATTGAAAGTACTTCATCCATTCCCAATCCTCTTGCATGTCCTTGGTAAGCAAGTGAACTATCAATAAATCGATCACAAAGTACTATTGCTCCTTTTTTTAGAGCTGGAATTACCTTCTCCACTAAATGTTGACGCCTTGCAGCTGCATATAATAAAGCCTCTGTTCTTGCATCCATTGCTGTGTTTGCTGGATCTAGAATAACTTGTCTTATTTGTTCGGAAATTTGGATACCACCAGGTTCTCTCGTTAACACAACGTCGATTCCGCCATTTTCCATTTCCTTTGCCACTTTTTGAATAATTGTTGTTTTCCCTGCACCTTCAGGACCCTCAAACGTAATAAATAAACCTCGCATACTGCATCCTCCATTGTGTAAACTTCTAGTTTTAGTATACCATTGGCTACTTGAAGCTTAGTAGATAAAGACTTCCACCTTCTCTACTTTCAATAATTCTCCCCCACCTTGAAAATGAGTATTTGTTCGTATTAATTCTCTCAATTGTTCTATATGTTCAATAGTAATTATTTCACCTGGTAATAATAATGGTATGCCTGGCGGATAGGGAATGACCATTTTAGCCGCTATTCTTCCGACTGCTTTATTCATTGCTATTATCTCTGTCGTTTTATCTAACATTTCCTTATATGAAAAAAATAATGTGCTTATTTTTTTGTCTTTATTTATAGGAGAGCTGTTAATTGGACGAAGACTATTTGTTTTCTCCCAATGCATCATATTTATTTTTTTAGCTGCTTCTTCATACGGAAATTCCATATGCCTTTTTAAAAGAGGTAAGGTAAAAAGCACTTGAAAAGGATCTGCCATCTCAGGATAAATATGTTGATTCTCAAAAACTGTCTGCAATTCATAACCAGTTAAGTCTTCATGTGAGATCAGCATTTTTAGTGGATCCTGTCCCTCTTCAAGCGGATGAACATACAATTTAGGTTTGTTTACGAGTTCATTTAAGAAATTTTTTCTCTTTGCCAGCGTATATATAACATCTTCCTCTGAAAAATTGGCTAAATAGGCGCGTGCAATATCAAGCGAGGCCATAATTGGGTATGATGGACTACTCGATTGTAAAGCTGACAAATAGAATTCAACTTTCTCTTGAACTATGCGTTCACTGTTAACATGTAAGTAAGACCCCATTGTCATTGCAGGCAACATTTTATGAGCGGAGTGAACAACAATATCGGCACCTAATGTAAGAGCCGATGGTGGGAAGGGTCCTCCAAGCTGGAAGTGCGGCCCATGAGCTTCATCTATTAAAACAACCGAATCATGTAGATGTGCTATTTCAATAATCCTTTTAAGATTGTATGTTTTTCCGTAATAATCAGGATATGTAAATATGCATGCCTTTATATTAGGATACTGTTCAAATGCTTGCTTTACATACGTTGGGTTTACTTTTGAAGTCAACGATAAATCACTTTGTATTTCCGGGGTAATAAAGATCGGCTTCACATTGGCCATCATAAGACCGTTTAATATAGATTTATGACAATTACGTTGAACTAAAACGGCATCTCCTTCCTTACAACACGCCAAAATCATTGCTAGATTACCTACCGTGCTGCCATTAACGAGAAAATAACTTTTTTTTGTTCTATATACATTAGACAAAAGTTGCTGGGCTTCGAAAATTGCTTCGTCAGGTTCATGCAAATCATCGAGCCCTGATAGCTCCGTTACGTCAAATTCCATAAAGTTGGTAAAGGCCTCGTCTAATCCATTAAGTAATATTCCACTTTTATGACCAGGAACATGAAATGAAATGGTCTTTTTCATTTTATGTTCCATTAACTTATTAAAGAGTGGTATTTGATTTTGATCCATGATTTTAACCCTCTCTATCAATAACCATTGAAACGATAATATCATATTTATGTATAACATTCTTGTTTAACCTGTATGCATTATAAAAACCAGGCTGCTTAAGTGGCCTGGTTTATGACATGATTTTCGATTCTGTAACAACTTTTAATTGATTGATAAAATACTTGTATGTTGGATCGGTTGGATCTGTATTAATCATAGCTTTCTCGCAATCTGTACAAATAAAAGATGTATAAAGATGAATACCATATTTCTGCGCTTCATCGCACACGATGCATTTCTCCATAACCCCACCTCCATACATAATATTTTACCCAATCCTCTTAGTTGTATACACAATTGCTAACATTAACTAAATACATGTTCACAATCATCATATGCTAATGATTCCTTCGCCGTGTTTGTCTGCAATATATTTATCATGGTTATAGATAACTTTTAAGGTTCCAGACCTTAATTAAATTTACATTCTCTTTTTCCATACTTGATTATATTCTATTAAGTTAGCAGTGATGCAGTTTAGTTAATAAAGGAGATACACCTGTAAATACACTTCCACATTTATTAATTAAAAAAGTAAAAACATCCGCTTCTTGATAGCGGATGTTTATATTATCCATAATTGAATCACAGTTAGTGCGGCAACTCCTGGCAAGCCTAGGAAACCAGAAACAACAGAAGTAATCAAATTAATTGGGACGAAGATGCCAAATTGATTTCCAACGGCATTCAAAAAAAATAAGAATATGGCACCTATCATCACTTTCATAATAGCTTGACCAGTCCATTTCAGTGCTTTCCCTGGCATGCTCACCAATAGAAAGAACATAATCAAACCACATATCCCTAAAATAATTATTATTGGCTCCAAGCACTATCCCTCCCGTAACTGTTTGACCTCTCATTCTAGTGTATGAAAGGTTTGTCCGAAAAGAACAGAGTTAGATACTCACATTATTTTTTCATAGAAATCTTTCTAATTTTTGCTTCACGGAATAGAAAAAAATACTTTGCCTGCGCAAGTAACGTTCCACAACGTAGATCTTCACTTTGTTCATAGCTTAAGTTCTCTAAATGCCTTTGACGAAGCCAATCTTCCCTTGTCATTTCCATTACATCTATTAATTTCTGATCATATTCTTTACGAAGCTTCTTTTTACGAAACAAACAATGCACCCCTTCGTAATTATAATTCTCTTCTACCTTCCATTGCTTTAGAGAGGGTGACTTCATCCGCGTATTCAAGGTCTCCTCCAACTGGCAAACCGTGAGCAATCCGAGTAACTGTAATCCCAGATGGCTTCAAGAGCCTACTGATGTACATCGCCGTTGCTTCACCTTCAATATTTGGATTTGTTGCCAAAATTACTTCTTGGACAGTATCATCCTGTAGTCTTTTTAATAAATCAGGAATATTAATATCCTCCGGTCCAATTCCCTCCATTGGGGAAATGGAGCCATGTAATACATGGTATAGCCCATTATATTCCTTCATCTTTTCCATTGCTATCACATCTTTAGGTTCTTGAACAACACAAATCACTGTACGATTCCGCCGCTCATCTTTACAAATATAGCAGGGGTCTTGATCTGTAATATGTCCGCAAACAGAACAAAATCCAAGGTCACGCTTTGCATTTACGAGCGCCTTTGCAAACTCAAGCACCGTATCTTCTTTCATATTAAGAACGAAAAAAGCCAGGCGGGCAGCAGTTTTTGGCCCGATTCCCGGCAATTTCATAAAGCTATCAATCAGCTTTGATATTGGTTCTGGATAATGCATATTTAAAACCTCCTACATTCCAGGAAGGTTGATTCCTTTAGTGAATTGCCCCATCGTTTGGCTTGTTAGGTCTTCTGCTTGTTTCAACGCATCATTTGTAGCAGCCAGCACAAGGTCTTGAAGCATTTCAATATCTTCTGGATCAACTACTTCTTCTTTAATGTTAACTTCTAATATTTCTTTATGGCCTGATACTACAACTGTTACCATACCGCCGCCAGCTGTTCCTTCGATTCGCTTCTCTCCAAGCTCTTCTTGAGCCTCCGCCATTTTCTTCTGCATCTTTTGCATCTGTTTCATCATACCTTGCATATTTCCCATTCCACGCATAATTTCCGTACCTCCATTTAAATTTAATTTTTTATTTCAATCAAATCAGCACCAACTAGTTTCATTGCTTCTGCAATTAGTGGATCTTCATTCTCTTCTTCTCCATGATCTCCATTTTCTGTTTGCGTTTGTAAAAATTCTTCCCTAATCTCAGACCATTGCTCTTCGGGAACACCAACAAAACGATATTCCTTTCCCGACATTTCCTTTAAAAACTCTGATATTGTTTCAATGAGCTTATGATTCTCCACTGCCATTTGACAATGAATTTCATACTTGAATTTTAACACAAATGCATCCGGAGAAGCAGCTGCTGGCTCTGCATCATTTAAAAGAGCAGACTGAGAACGCATTTGTCTACTATTCAACATGTCAAGAAGATCTCCCCAGCGACTTTTGATGGTATTTAAATCTTCTCTGGTTGCTTCCTTCAATACCTCTTTAATCATTCTAGTATTTGCACGGTATTTCATCGTTGAACGAGCTGGTTTTTTAGACGGCTGGCTTTTTGCTACCTCTTCGCCAGTTGGTCTATTTTTCTTCAATGAAGATATTTCTTTTTCAAGTATATCAATTTTAGCGAACAACTCCTGTACGCTTGAATCATTTGCAACACTTGCTTTATTCTCCATTTGGCAAAGTTTTACCAAACACACTTCTAAATAAATTCGAGCATGATTAGAAAATCTCATTTCTTGCTGAGTTTTGTTCAGTATATCAATGTATTCGTATATCTGTTCAGGCAGAATCACTTTTGATAGTGTTGTAAATTCCTCATCAAGCATTGCACGTTCCAATGACTCTTCTAGATTGGGAGCTGTTTTGTATAAAAGCATGTCACGAAAATACAAAATCAAGTCTTCAACAAAACGGGCCGGATCTTTACCTTGACGCATTAACTCTTCAAGCGCCTCTAATGCTTTTGGGATATCCTTTTCATACATCGCTTGTCCCAATTGATTTAAGTAACTTTGCGCAACTGAACCAGTGACAGCTAAGGCGTCTTCCACTGTTACGCCATTTTCACTAAATGAAACAGCTTGATCAAGTAGACTCAGTGCATCCCTCATTCCACCTTCAGCGGCTCTGGCAATAACATGAAGCGCCTTTTCATCAAATTGAAGACCTGATTCTGTGGCAATGTGAGTCATCCGCCCGACAATATCTTGCGCTGTAATTCGTTTAAAATCAAAACGCTGACAACGAGATATGATTGTCAAAGGAATTTTATGTGGCTCCGTTGTAGCTAAAATAAAAATGACATGCTGTGGCGGCTCTTCTAAAGTTTTCAGTAATGCGTTAAAAGCACTAATGGAGAGCATATGCACTTCATCAATAATATATACTTTGTAAGGTACTGAGTTGGGAGCGAAGTTTACCTTATCAAGCACATCCCGCATTTCCTCTACTCTACTATTAGAAGCAGCGTCAAATTCAATCACATCTTGATTAGATCCATCCATAATGCCTAAACATGCTGCACATTCATTACAAGGTTCAGATATAGGCATCTTTTCGCAATTTACCGCTTTGGCCAAAATTTTGGCTGCGCTCGTTTTCCCTGTTCCACGCGGTCCAGAAAATAAATAGGCATGGGATGTCTTTTGCTGGAGGAGAGCATTTTGCAATGTTCTTGTTACATGTTCTTGACCTACAACGTCTGCAAATGATTGTGGACGCCATACTCTATATAATGCTTGATAGCTCATATTCTCCTCCTCCATTTTTCTTTACCCGAAATATTATTCACTCCCTCCATTATACCTTATTAAAGCCGATTATTTCAAAATGAAGCTGACTTTTTATGTAACAAGTTATTCTGCGGATTTTCACACATAAATAGGAACCCCAGAAGCTGCTATTCTATAAGGTGAAACAATACATATAAGACAGATTGTTCTATTCACCATTTGGCCGTACTATATATGGATTTCCATCTCTCGTCAATTTCATTGTAATTTCTACTTCATTCACTATTTATCGGGATATTTCTACAATTTTCTTCTACAATATTTCCCGGGGAATTGTCTTTCGAAAAAATATAAAGCTTTATTACAAAATCCCTTTTTTTATCTATCCTCTATCATCCCCATATACTTGTTATTTACTTAATAATGAGGATTGTACTTCATGCAAAAAACCCATCCGAGTTGGATGGGTTTATATCATAAATTAAATACCGTGCACCTTCCTTCGACTGTGCTCCACAAGCGTTACTTAAGCAGTTAGCTCGACTCAGGCTACCCTGCGGCACATGAGAGGTTCCACTTAATGCTGCTTCCTTCCGGACCTGACATGGTTCATGGATTCCCATTGCGCAAGACCCGAGTGTCAACACCACTTACTTAAGGCAGACCTTACAGAACATCAGCCTCTAGAAGGGATTCAACCCCGCTGGAGCGGATTGCGGGTTACAAGGCTCCGCTATTTCCCCATCTAGCACGGTATCTCTGATTATACTCCTTTTTATTAAATAAATCAATGGTTGGACTCATGAGGTTAAATTAATTTCTTACAAGGTCCTGAAAATCAATTGTGTTCGGAAATGAACAAATTTCAGGATTCTTACTACGACAAGTCAACATCAATCCGCTTTGTAGTTCTAATTTCCGACTCCTTCAATTTTCTTCGTTTCTTTTCTTCACGTATACGGCGAAAGAAATTACTTAATAAATCTCCACATTCCCTTTCAAGCACTCCTGTTTTCACTTCACTCTGATGATTGAAACGATGATCCGTAAGTAAATTCATTAATGTACCTGCACAGCCTCCCTTTGAATCTGGAGCTCCGTAAACCACTTTTTTAACTCTCGATAAAAGAATAGCTCCACTACACATCGGACATGGCTCTAGCGTCACATACAGCTCTGCATCTTCAAGTCTCCACGTACCTAGTTTTTTACACGCCCTATCTATGGCTAAAAGCTCTGCATGCGCTATAGCATTTTGCTCTGTTTCTCGAAGATTATATGCGCTGGAAATAACCTCACCATTAAGAACAACAATAGCTCCGATTGGAACTTCATTAATTTTCTCAGCTTTTTTAGCCTCATCTATAGCAAGTCGCATATAATATTCATCGTTTTGATGCGTCATAATTAGTCTCCTTATTTAGGATTTCATCTTACTATATTATCAATAATTTATCTTTTTTTCCTTAGATGCGTCTAACCAAATAATTTGGTTCATACACTAGTGTCAGCTATTCATTGGTTAAGGAGGAATCACATGCAAATTCATATTGTCGAACCCACTCAGACATTGAGTTCCATTGCGGCCCGCTATAGCGTCACTCCAGATGTGATTGCAGATGCTAATGAGCTGCCTAATCCCAATCAGTTGGTCGTTGGGCAAGCTCTTGTCATCCCCATAATAGGTAGCTTTTACTGGGTGGAGAGTGGGGATAGCTTCTGGTCCATTGGTATAAAATTCGGTGTTCCATATCAGGAGCTCGCCCGTATAAATGGTATAACTATCAATCAACCGCTCATGATTGGTATGCGGCTCTATATTCCCCCTAGGCAAAAGTCAGATCGTGAATTTAATGCTTATGTTGAACCTTTTGGAGGAACAGTCTCAGAAGCCCTTGAATTAAGTGCTCGTAAAGCCGCTCCTTATTTAACTTATCTATCTCCATTTGCATACTTGGCCAAGCGAGATGGCTCACTTTCCGCACCCCCACTGAATAATTTTCCCGCCATTGCCCAGTCCAATAATAATTTACTCGTTATGGTGGTGGCTAATCAAGAAAGCGGGCAATTCAGTACAGAACTCGTTCATGTTCTTCTTACGGATAACCAAGTACAGAATACGTTTTTGACAAATATTATTAACGAAGCAAAACGAGTTGGCTTTGGCGATGTCCATTTTGACTTGGAACGTATTCTTCCAACTGATCGTGAAGCTTATAACCAATTTTTACGGGTTGCCCGCGATCGTTTGCATGCTGAAGGCTTAATGATTTCTACCGCATTAGCTCCAAAAACCAGTGCGACACAAACAGGAGAATGGTATGAAGGTCATGATTACAAAGCACATGGTGAAATCGTCGATTATACAGTGATAATGACATATGAATGGGGATATAGCGGCGGCCCAGCGATGGCAGTCTCACCAATCGGACCTGTCCGTAATGTACTTGAATATGCATTATCTGAAATACCTGCAAACAAAATTTTGATGGGGCAAAATTTGTACGGATATGACTGGACGCTTCCATTCGTTCAAGGTACAACTGCAAAAGCTATCAGCCCTCAACAAGCTATTCAAATTGCAGTTACCAACCAAGTCGCTATTCAATATGACGAAACATCTCAAGCGCCATTTTTCAATTACACGGACAACGATGGAAAAAAACATGAAGTATGGTTCGAAGATGCTAGATCGATTCAGGCCAAATTTGATCTTGTGAAAGAATTAAACCTACGTGGGGTCAGCTATTGGAAACTTGGTCTCTCTTTTCCACAAAACTGGCTGCTAATTACTGATAACTTTCACATAGTAAAAAAATAGTATAGAGGAATATGAAGTAAAGCACACAATAAAACCCGCTGCAAAGATGCAGCGGGTTTGTTATTCTCCAATATTTATGCGCTATGTTAATGGAGGAGGTAGAGGGATTCGAACCCCCGCGGGATTTGACTCCCCTGTCGGTTTTCAAGACCGATCCCTTCAGCCAGACTTGGGTATACCTCCGTGGCAACAAAAATAATAATAGCAGTATTTTAAATAGATGTCAACACTTTAAAATGGCTCATAAATTATTTTTTTATGAGCCATTTTAAATTAATTAATTATCTCTTTATTTCTCATATATGGACGTAATACTTCTGGAATTTCTACTGTACCATCTTCTTGTTGGTAATTTTCCAAAATAGCAGCTACCGTTCTACCAATAGCCAAACCTGAGCCATTTAAAGTATGAAGATGTTGTGGTTTTGCCTTAGGTTCTGGGCGGAAGCGAATATTAGCACGTCTCGCTTGATAATCTTCGAAGTTTGAACATGAAGATATTTCTCGATATGTTCCATAGCTCGGGATCCATACTTCAATATCATATTTTTTAGCTGCAGTGAAGCCAAGATCAGCTGTACACATACTCATGACGCGATACGGTAATTGAAGTAGCTTCAATACTTTTTCAGCCTGACCTGTTAGAATCTCTAATTGAGCATAGGAATCTTCTGGCTTAACAAATTTCACTAATTCAACCTTATTAAATTGATGCTGACGTATCAATCCACGTGTATCACGCCCAGCAGAACCCGCTTCAGAACGGAAACAGGCACTGTATGCCGCATAATTAATTGGAAGTTGTGCCGCATCTAAAATTTCATCACGGTGATAATTTGTAACAGGAACTTCTGCAGTCGGTATCAAAAAGTAATCTTCTTCTTCAATTAAGAAAGCATCTTCCTCAAATTTTGGCAACTGGCCTGTTCCAGTCATGCTTGTTCTATTTACCATATATGGTGGGATCATTTCTTCGTAACCATGTTCCTCCACATGGAGATCTAACATAAAGCTAATCAGAGCCCGTTCTAAGCGCGCACCTAATCCTTTATAAAATACAAAGCGACTACCAGTTACTTTAGCAGCTCTTTCAAAATCTACAATTCCAAGATTACTTGCTATATCCCAATGTGGCTTTGGTTCAAAGTCAAATTGGCGAACCTCTCCCCAATTTCTAATCTCCACATTATCATCCTCTGTTTCACCGATAGGTACACTTTCATGAGGAATATTTGGAATAGATAATAGCAATTGTTCAAGCTCTTCTTCAACTTTCCGAATTTCATTATCCAACCCTTTAATTTCATCGCCTACTGCACGCATTTCCACAATTAATTGATCGGCGTTTTCTTTATTCTTTTTCATTTCAGCAATTTGCTGTGAAACCTCGTTGCGCTTGCTTTTTAGTTGTTCCGCCTTTACAATCGCTTCCCGTCTCCGTTGATCTAATTCACCGAATTTATCCAGATCAGTTAGATCTTCTCCACGATGTTGCAACTTATTCTTTATTTCTTCAAAATTTCCACGCAAAAGCTTTATATCAAGCATGATAATCCTCCTTACATATTGTTAAAATTATTTTACACAAAACAAAAACTCCCATCCCCAAAAGGGACGAGAGTTACCCGCGTTGCCACCCAAATTGAAAGCATTGTGCTTTCCTCTTAATAAGATAACGGCTTTGAACCGAAAATGCTTACAGGCCTATGGCTTTCGGCATCTTACTCAAGGATGGATTCACAGGAAGCGCCGTCGATTCACACCCGCCATCGACTCTCTGAAGACTGCATATCTGTTACTATTTCCTCTCAACATGTTAGCTCTTATAAATTTGCTCATACTATACTATATAGTATAGCTAATTGCAAATTTTTTATCTGTATATCCTACATTGTTCCAAATGTCCCAACTGCATTTTTCACATCTGGCGGGCACTTTGCGTTTTTCTAATCATTTCAATAAAGTAATTTGTCAAACTATGATCATCAGTTAATTCTGGATGGAATGAGCAGGCAAGTAATGAACCTTCTTTTACTGCAACAATTCTACCATCATACTTTGCTAATACTTCCACATTTTCACCAGCTTCAGTAATATGAGGAGCTCTTATAAACACAGCAGTCATTGAATTAGTTAATCCAGCAATTGCTATATCAGCTTCAAAACTATCGCGCTGGCGACCAAATGAGTTGCGTTCTACAACGACATCCATTAATCCTAAATGAACTTCATCGGTTCCATTTATTTTCTTAGCAAGCAATATTAAACCCGCACACGTTCCAAATATCGGCTTCCCACTTTGTGCAAATGCCTGAATTGGCTCCACAAAGTGATACTGATCAAGTAGTCTTCGCATCGTCGTACTTTCTCCACCTGGAAGAATTAGCCCATCTAGATCAACAAGTTGTTCTACATTTTTTATGATAACTGCCTGTACTCCGCATTCTTCAACAGCTTGTACATGCTCTTGTATTGCCCCTTGAAGCCCTAGTATACCAACCTTGAGTAAATCTTTCACTTTACCACCCGCGCTCTTGCATCCGCTGTTCTGGCGCTAGTGTAGAGATTTCAAGCCCCTTCATTGGTGTGCCCAGTCCTTTTGAAAGTTCTGCAATTTTTGCATAATCTTGATAATGCGTAGTCGCTTCTACAATTGCACGAGCAAATTTCTCAGGATTCTCTGATTTAAAAATACCAGATCCAACAAACACACCATCAGCACCTAGTTGCATCATTAACGCAGCGTCAGCCGGCGTCGCTACACCGCCCGCTGCAAAGTTAACAACTGGCAAACGACCTGTTCGTTTAATTTCCAATAAAAGTTCATATGGTGCACCAAGTAGTTTAGCTTCTGTCATTAATTCATCTTCATTCATATAAGAAACTTTGCGTACTTGTGCATTTACTTTTCTAATATGTCTAACAGCCTCAACAATATTTCCAGTTCCCGGCTCACCTTTTGTTCTAAGCATAGAAGCACCTTCACCGATTCTTCGAGTTGCTTCTCCTAGATCACGGCAACCACAAACAAATGGTACTGTGTATTCTTTTTTATTTAAATGGAACTCTTCATCAGCAGGAGTTAATACTTCACTCTCATCTATATAATCAACACCCATTGCTTCTAACACACGAGCTTCTACAATATGACCAATGCGGGCTTTCGCCATTACTGGAATAGAAACAGCTGCCATTACTTCCTCTACAATAGTTGGATCAGCCATTCTTGCTACACCGCCTGCAGCTCGAATATCAGAAGGAACACGCTCTAGCGCCATGACCGCTACAGCTCCAGCCTCTTCTGCTAATTTTGCTTGCTCTGCGTTAATAACATCCATGATTACGCCGCCTTTTTGCATTTCTGCCATGCCGCGTTTTACTCGATCTGTTCCAGTTCTCATTTCCAGTCGCCCCTTTAAAGTTAAATGATGCTTTTTTTTCTGTCTTATTTAAACTATCGGAATAATACGATACCATTTAGTAAACTATAAAAATCCCCCCCTGTCAATACAGGGAGGGATAAGAAATTTACAAGTCCTTATCCAGCCACAAAAGATATGTATAAAATATCTTTGGGCAAAAAACGACTCATTAAACAAAATTCCAAAGCGACACTTATAGTTCTTTTAGAACCAGCCTTTGACCATATCCGTTACACTTCCCCAAACATCAGAGAAAAAGCTGCCTACACCACGCATCATGAGGACAAACCAATTTGCCTTTTCTACTTTCTCAGTTGTTACAACTTTTACTGTTTGAGTATAGTCCTTCTCTAGGAAGCCAAAGTCTTCATTTCCTTCTTGGACTGCCCCAAGAGTACCTATTTGTTCACCCTTCTTTAGGGGAGCTGTTAACATTCCATCTTTGTTCATTTTCTTTTTATCAATTGTAAATACAGGCTTAAATGACTTTTCATCTCCATTTTTAATGAGCATTTTTAACGGTTCGTCCGTATGAATTTTGACTGATTTTTCTTTACCCTTTGTCACAGGTAAGGATTTATGTCCTTTTATTTCATAGCCCTTAGGAAATATTTCTTTCATTGAAAAATTAGTAAAAGCATAATCCATCAATTTTTTTGTTTCGCCAAATCTTCCTTTATCACTGCTATTGCCATCTGAATCCTTCGCATTCATTACAACAGTAATGACCCGCATTCCATCTCGCATAGCTGTTCCCGTAAAGCTGCGTCCAGCAAAATCGGTGGTACCAGTCTTTAATCCATCAACACCTGGATATTCATAATCTAGTCCAGGTAGCATTTTGTTCCAGTTAGTCATTTCGCCAATCAAATCACGAAATTTCATTGTTGGTACACTAGATGTTTCCAGAACTTCCGGATAGTCTTTCATCAATTGAGCAGCAAGTTTGGCCGTTGACCGGGCAGACATGACGCTCTCATCCTCTGGTCCTGTCCCTTCAGGATGCTGACCATTTAAACTTTGATTATTCAATCCAGTTGAATTAACAAAATTATAATTATCTAATCCTAGTTCTTTTGCCTTTTCATTCATCATCTTCACAAACTTTGTTTCTGAACCAGCAATCGCCTCTGCAATGGCAATAGTTGCCCCATTTGCGGAGTAGATTGCTAATGCTTCGTATAATTCCCTTATTGTGTATGGCTTTCCAACTTCAAGCCCTACATTCGATAATGCTGTATCTTTAGAAACTTGATGAACATACTCACTTATTATCTGTTCTTGGTCCCATGTAATTTTCTTTTCCTTAATAGCCTCGAACATGAGATACTCTGTCATCATTTTCGTCATTGACGCAATACCCAGCGCCGTATCTTCATTTTTTGCATATAAAATTTTACCCGTACTTGCTTCTACTACAATAGCTGCATCAGCATTTATATTTAAAGAATCCTTGGCATAGGTACGATCAGGTATTTGAATCAAACTTAATAGCATCAATATTGCTATAGATAAAGAAACTAGCACTTTTGGTGATTTTTTCACATGTAAACCCTCCAACATTATATGTACACTTTTGCATTTTATCATAGTTATGAATGATTGAGTAGGTGACAAACGTAATAATTAAGCACAAAAAAAGGCAGAAACCCATGAACGTATGTGTACATGGTCCTGCCCAGCCAATCTCCCCGCATTATGAAAGAGAGTAGTTCGGCGCTTCCTTCGTAATTTGAACATCATGAGGGTGACTTTCGCGTAATCCAGCTCCTGTCATCTTAATAAATTGTGCATTTTCACGGAAATATTGTAAATCAGCGGCGCCACAGTAACCCATACCCGCACGCAGTCCACCTATTAGTTGATAAAGTGTATCTGCTAAAGGACCTTTATATGGCAAACGACCTTCGATTCCTTCTGGCACAAATTTCTTCGCATCCTCTTGGAAATAGCGATCCTTAGAGCCTTTTTCCATTGCACCTTCAGAACCCATTCCACGATACACCTTAAAACGGCGTCCTTGAAAGATTTCAGTTTCTCCTGGGCTTTCAGATGTACCAGCTAACAGACTACCAAGCATCACTGCATGTCCACCTGCTGCAAGCGCCTTTACGATATCACCAGAATATTTAATGCCGCCATCTGCAATGATGGCTTTCCCTAATTTTCTTGCTTCTGTAGCACAGTCATAGACAGCAGTAATTTGTGGGACACCGACACCAGCAACCACTCTAGTTGTACAAATAGATCCTGGCCCAATACCAACCTTCACTACATCTGCACCAGCTTCAATCAATGCTCGTGTAGCTTCCGCTGTAGCTACGTTACCAGCAATAATATTTAAATTCGGATATTGATCCCTAATTTCTCTTATAGTCGTTAATACACCTGCTGAGTGACCATGAGCGGTATCAATAACAATCACGTCTACTTGAGATTTCACTAACAATTCGACACGTTTCATCGTATCTCCCGTTACTCCAACTGCGGCTCCAACAAGTAAGCGTCCTTGTTGATCTTTTGCAGACCGAGGAAACTCAATTACCTTCTCAATATCTTTGATCGTAATTAAACCTTTTAATACGCCATTTTCATCAATTAATGGCAACTTTTCAATTCGATGCTGTTGTAAGATTTTCTCTGCTTCAGCAAGCGTCGTTCCAACTGATGCTGTTACCAAGTTCTCTTTCGTCATTACATCTGTAATTAATAGAGAGTAATCTTGAATAAAACGCATATCACGATTCGTAATAATACCTACAAGGATTTTATCCTCAATGTTATTCACAATTGGAACACCAGAAATGCGGTATTTCCCCATTAGATGTTCAGCGTCATAAACTTTATGCTCCGGAGTTAAAAAGAATGGGTCTGTAATAACACCACTC
This sequence comes from Lederbergia lenta NBRC 16444, assembly GCF_001591545.1. Lineage (GTDB taxonomy): Bacteria > Bacillota > Bacilli > Bacillales > Bacillaceae_C > Lederbergia > Lederbergia lenta. The sequence goes on along the minus strand of NZ_BCVC01000012.1, from coordinate 1,693 downwards.
TCCGAGCGTTTTACCTTATCAACCTTTTCGGCTTGTTGTTCTATACTCATGTTTTTGTGGATAATGCCTAACCCGCCCTGCCTAGCCATAGAAATAGCCATTTTAGACTCTGTTACAGTATCCATCCCTGCACTAATGATAGGGATATTCAACTTGAGCGTTTTTGTTAGCTCCAAACTTAAATCCACTTCTTTTGGTAAAACATCTGATTTAGCTGGTATTAATAGTACATCATCAAAGGTTAAGCCCTCTTTTACAAACTTAGAATCCCACATTTATTCTTCCTCCTGCCCGAAAATATTATTAGTAGGTTATCAATTGGTTAAAATACTGTCAAGGATATGTAGTTAAGTTCCATTTTTCAAATAACTTGGAGGTGGTAATAATTGTATAGAAAAGACCCAATATGGAAGCAGTTTATTTACTTTCATTCAGCAGAAACTTCCCAAAAATACTTGAATAATTGTTATCAAAAACTAACATTGGAAGATCCATCATTAAAAAGCTATGAAAATTCTTATCCCTTTATTTACTACTTAGAACAAGGTAAAAATTTCTATAAACAGGCAAACATCTCTCCTTTGTCCATTAAACCAGTATTGCTCTTTTATGGATTAGTACATTTGATTAAGGCATGTTTGCTCACTGTCGACCCTTTTTATCCAAGTACAACTTCCGTGCTTGCTCACGGTGTTTCAGCTAGAAAAAGAAAAAAGCGTCATTACCAATTTTACCATGATGAAGTAAAAGTACAGAAGTTTGGCCTGTGCACTCACTTTTCAGAACAAATGTTTCACGTGAAACATTTAGAAGGAGAAAAATTTATTATGCAAGATTTATTCTCCTTAATTGCTGAGCTAGATGATGCCTTCATTTTTATTAAAAATAGTACTAACATGATTTTCCTTGAAAAAGGTAAATCCAATCTTTGGCATATCCCTGACAAAGTGCATGAATCATATTTTATGGATAAAAGTAGATTACGGCAATATTTAGAAACAAAACACCAAGGGCCTATTACTTGGCTCGATAAGATCGACAATACAATTAGCTTTGATAGCAATGTGTCTCTCGAACCACCTTTTAGATATCATCTTTTTAAACAAAAGCCCTGTTTGCCTGTATCACTGCAATCCTTTACCCATCTTCATGACTTAATCATTCATTACCTGCTTCTGTATAACTTAAGCATGATATCGCGCTATGAAACAGAATGGTGGTTCGAATTACTAAAAACTACGCCGAATACGGATTTTCCTTTCATTGAAACATTTCTAACAATCACAGAGGAAAAAGGACCGTATCTGATTCTCGAATATCTCACCTCTAAAGGGAATAAAATAAATTAATCTATATTTTATTTTTGCTCGGAGAATATAAAAAAATAACACGACTAGGTGAATCACCTTATCGTGTTATTTTATGTGCCCGGCAATGTCCTGCTCTTGCAGGGGGAGAACCCCCAACTACCATCGGCGCTGAAGAGCTTAACTGCCGTGTTCGAGATGGGAACGGGTGTGACCTCTTCGCAATCATCACCAGACATACACAATTATGTGTTGGTCTTACTTACATTAGTATACATTCTTTGAATAAACTTTTCAAGTAAATATTCTTTTAAAAGCAAAAAACATCTTCAATTAGAATTTAAAATGAAGGAAATGGTTTTATATATTGCACATTAATACATATT
>NZ_BCVC01000011.1 GCF_001591545.1 Lederbergia lenta NBRC 16444 | reverse complement strand
TGTGGATTTCTCTGTACGAGAATGAGAGCCGTCACTCCAAGAGTGACGGCTCACAAATTGCTAAATCCCCGCATTTTTCAAATACTCTTTCGCTACTTCCTCAGGGCTAGCATCTTCTACATTTACTTTATAGTTCATTTCACGCATTTCGTCATCGGTGATTTTTCCGGCAAGACGATTCAAGGCTTTTACCAATTCGGGATATTTTTCGGCAGTTTCTGTGCGTAACAAAGGTGCCCCTTGGTAAGGTGGGAATAGCTCCAAGTCATCTTCTAGGACGATCAACTCATGCTGTCTAATTTCACTGTCTGTTGAATAGGCATCGACTAAATTAATATCGCCAGTCTCTATTGCGCCATAACGAAGTTTCGGTTCCATTTTAATTACGTTTGGAAAATCTATTTCATATCGTTTTTGAATGCCTAAATAGCCGTCTTCTCGATCTGCGAACTCTAGTGTAAATCCTGCATGAATGTTCTGTTGTACTCCCTTTAAGTCAGAGATCGTTTTTAGTCCATACTGTTGTGCTGTTTCACTAGGTACAGCTAATGCATACGTATTATTAAAATCCATTGGGTCGAGCAATGCCATTTCAAATTTCTCTAATAATCCTTGCTTGGCTTGTTCATACACCGCATCTCTATCTGTATTTACAGCCGTTTCCTTTAAAAATTCGGATATCGCCGTACCTGTAAATTCAGGATACACATCAATGCTTCCACTTTCTAAAGCATTAAAAACGAATGAGGTTTTTCCGAGACCAGGTTTTAACTCTACTCGTAAATCTGTATCCTCTTCAATTAATACTTTATACATATTGATCAATATTTCCGGCTCTGATCCTAGCTTCCCAGCAATCACGATATCCTTTTTCACACCGCTTGATAAAAAAGGAACCACAATGATAAGCAATGTTACTGTTGCAAAGACACCGAGTGTTGCCAATGTCTTTTTAAAAGAAAGACGCTCGATCCGGCGAAGCAACACATCAAAAAGTATAGCGAGTAACGCCGCTGGAATTGCCCCGAGCACAATCAACGCAGTATTGTTTCGATCAATTCCAAGTAAGATAATATCACCAAGCCCTCCCGCTCCGATAAGGGCCGCCAATGTTGCTGTTCCAACAATTAACACCATCGCTGTGCGAATTCCTGCCATAATTACTGGCATTGCAAGTGGCAACTCCACTTTGATTAATTGTTGGCGATTATTCATTCCCATTCCTCTCGCTGCCTCTTTTAATGAAGAATCTACCTCTTTAATTCCTGTATATGTATTTCTTAAAATAGGCAAGAGGGCATAGGCTACGAGAGCAATAATCGCTGGTACTTTCCCAATGCCTAAAAGTGGAATCAATAAGCCAAGTAAAGCAAGCGAAGGGATCGTTTGTAAAACAGCTGTTACACCGATAATGCCTTCTGCTGCTTTTTTTCTTCGCGTCAAATAAATACCTAGAGGAATGGCGATGATAACAGCAAAAAAGAGGGCAATCAAGGAGATTTGAATATGCTCTAGAAGTGCTTGAAGAAGCTGTTCTTGTCTATCGCGAAATGCTTCCAATACATCATTCATGGTTTTCGCCCCTTTCCTGCATGTTGTCTGCCATATACTGAACGATCTTTTGTCTGCTCAATATACCAATGATTTCCCCATCCTTTTCTACAGATAACTCGTCCTCTTGCGCGAGGGCCGCTAAAACCTTCTTTAGAGAAGATGGCGTTGAAATAATCGAAAGTGACTTATCCACTTTCTGTTCCAAAGTATGATCCATCAATTGTTCTAAATTAACTTCATCAGTCGGAAGTGTATTAATCCCTACGAATTCTTTGACAAATTCATTTACCGGGTTATGCAAAATGTCATGGGGTGTCCCAACTTGTACAACTCTACCTTCTTTCATGATGCATATCCTATCCCCAATTTTCAATGCTTCCTGCATATCATGGGTAACGAAAACAATCGTTTTCTTAATTCTTTGCTGTAATTCAACCACATCGTCTTGCAATTTTTCCCTACTAATTGGATCTAGTGCACTAAATGGTTCGTCCATTAAAATTACTTGCGGATCCGCAGCCAACGCGCGAGCCACCCCAACTCGCTGTTGTTGCCCACCTGACAATTCATCCGGCTTTCGGTTCTTGTAAACAAGCGGGTCTAAGCCAACCATTTCTAATAATTCATCTACCCGCGACTGGACCTTCTTCTTATCCCATTTCTTCAGTTCAGGGACAATGGCAATATTCTCTTCAATCGTCATATGTGGAAATAAAGCTATCTGTTGTAAAACATAGCCAATGTCCCAGCGAAGTTCGTGAATGTCATAGCTGGCAATTTCTTTTTCATCCATTGAAATGACTCCACTTGAAGGATCTATTAAACGATTCATCATTTTTAATGTTGTTGTTTTGCCGCATCCACTTGGACCAATTAAAACGAAAAATTCGCCATCCTCGATTTGCAGGTCTAGGGAAGTTAATGCCTTAGTACCATCTGCATATTGCTTTGATACATCCGAAAATTTGATCATGGTTATGCCCCTTTTATTTTAATAAACAATGATTTAAAGGAAATTTTATTAGTAAGTGCTAGTTTACTTGGTATTGAAGAAAATTGTAACTAATTTACTCTTCTTCTTTCCTCTTTCTTCACTTTAGTCATTGAAACTTCGCCTTCAGAACCCCTCCTAGAATAAACATTCGGCTATTCAGCAATCCTTTTGTAAACAGTTTATACTTCAATTGTTCGTCATAAATAAAAGAGAAATCGACCAGATCGTTAAGTTATCGCAAAAGATTATCTTACGGAACCAATAAATCATAAAAATTTATAAATGGGCAAAAAATTTATGATTGTTGATTTTGTATCAAGGTACCTTACCTGCTTGATATTGATACATAACTGTACAATAAAAAGGTATACCATCCTTTTTTATAAGAAACGGCCAGACAGATGGCGGGATTTTCCAAGGAGCGTGTCGATTTTCAAATACTGAAATCATTTCCGGGAATCGGAGCATCGACGGCAGTCCGTATTATCGCAGAGTTGGGCGACATTCGCCGCTTTAAGAATTACAAACAGATTAATGCGTATGCGGGGATAGATATTCAACGGTATTAATCCGGAAAATTTCACAATCAAGATCGGATTAATATAGGAGGTAACAGAAGAATGAGGTTTATTTGTCTTGCAAATCTCCCGAAAAAGATAAAAATCTAACTGCATTTATAGAAAGGAAACAAAACTTCTTTAAGAAAAACAAAACCAAGTTGATTGAAGCGTAAGGTGGCGACTCCGAGGGGATCAAGCGGCTCACCGCACGCCCCCCCGGAAAGCGACATCCTGAAGCGGAAATCAACGTATTCTGCATGCTCCCTATATTTGGAGGACCTTTTCAGTGCCCCAAAATACCGCTATGTTTAAATAACGGTATTTTTGTTTCTTAATCTATCATTCTAAAATGTTAAAGCTTTCCTTAACGATTTCATCCCATTTATCTACGTAATCACCAATAGCCCATTCTGCCATTATAATCGCATCGCCTTCTTGTAGGGCTATTTCCCTTAATGGCTGCTCTAATATTCGTCCATCTTCCATCGCATATATAGAAAGAGAATCTTTAGATGTCAATAGTGCCATATCCTGTAGCGGTGATTGATAAGCGTCAAGCATCCATGGTAAGCTTGATTTAATTTCACCCCATTGGATAGATAATTCATCATAATTTATTAACTTTGACGGGACCAATATGTTCATATCAAAGTCCTCATATTCTTTCTCTCCAATTGGCTGTTCATATCAAAGTCCTCATATTCTTTCTCTCCAATTGGCTGTTCATAATAAAGTCTGCCCTTCATTATCCAGTGTCCACTTCTTCTTTCAAGGGTAAAATTATCCTCAAACGGACTTTGGATAATATATTGCGCTTCCTCTCGATCCATAGAGGCGATAAAAGCCTCGCTCGAGCGCAACATTGTCTCATAAGCATTTTCAGTTGTAATATTTGTAAGCTTAATTCCTTTACCAACGCTAATATTATCGATTGGTAATACTTTGAGCTTTAACTTATGCTCTGTCCCAATATAATCATTCCCAACAAATAAGATCTCACTATCTGGACTTCCCGCTAACATATTTTTATTCTCCACTGATAATATGGATGGTTTCTCATGATCAGTCAATGGTTTTGCATATATGCTTTCCCTTGATGAAGAACGACCTACTTCCCAAAACCCTGTCTTTCTTGGAACAAGTAATTGCTCATTCATTAAAATAGGATTAAGATTACCATTTTCTGAGCTAATCCACAATGTTTGATATGTATTATTTGCAGAGCGAATGCCAAGCAGCACGCCTGCCTTTTCTTCGTTTTCTTTTTTCTTTTCACTATCCACGATTACCTTATTATCTTTTACGATAGTTTGTTTTACCCCACCATTTACCTCATCAGAAATTTTATTTAAATACAAAAATCCCCCCGCCACATATGCCAGCAGCGTATCGTCATCTATCTTTATAAACTCATATAATATTTGATGATCAGCCGTAACTGTAATTACATCCACTCTTTCGTTAGAAAGCTGAAGTTGATCTGTATTCATTCTATATTTATTATGAAAATAATCAGCAGTAGCCACATTAATGATTTTGTATTCCGGATCAATACATTCCTCCTCACCCATCATACAAACGTCCTCATCAAACATCGCTGTTTCTCCTATATATTGCTCTATTTCATCGACGTTCTCTTTTACAGAAACAAACTTTTCTATTTGCCAAGTACCTTGAATCGCAGACTTTTTATTGACCGGGGGAATCAACATCCCCTCCGTATTAAAGTCGAGATTACTACATCCGAATAAAGATAGGATGATCAAACATAATAAATATGGAAATAGCCTACTACCTCTTCTCATCTTGTTTCTCCTTCCCTTTGGGAAGTGTCACAATGACTTCTGTACCAATATCTATTTTACTTTTAATCGTTAAGCTTCCCTCATGCATATCTACAATCTCATCACAAATAGCTAATCCTAGGCCAGTCTGCGATCCACTATGGTTCCCTTTGTAAAATTTCTCCTTCACTCTGGGCAAATCTTCTTCCTTAATCCCACAGCCTGTATCTTTTACAATGATAGTAATAGAATCTCTTTCTTCATAAGCTTTTAATGTAACGGTACCTTGAACCGGTGTAAATCTAAATGCATTTGCTAGAAGATTAATTAGCACCTGTTTCATTCTATCTTTATCTATTTCCAACAAAGGAAGTTCTTCACAAAATACATAAAATTGGATCCCTTCTCTAACCGCCCTTTGACTCATGTGTTTATCTATAAAATCAAACACATCTCGGAGATCTGTCTTTTCCTTATGCAATGTAAAATTACCCGACACATAGTTCGAAAAGTCGAGCAGCTCTTCCACCATACCTGTTAACCTATCACTTTCCTTTTCAATAATGGTTAAACCGTCATCGAATATTTTCTTATCATTTGGATCAACATTTTTCAAAGTAATTGCCCATCCTTTAATCGATGTAAGTGGTGTTCTCAATTCATGCGATACAAGAGAAATAAAATCGTCCTTTATTTTCTCTCTATTTTCAATTTCTTGGGCCATATAATTCAATGTAGAAGCTAGTCTTCCAATTTCATCATTTTGTTGTTTTTTCACCCTTATTTTCAGATTACCACTAGCCATTAATTCTGCTCCATCCGTTACCTTCTGAAGTGGATGAATAATGCTGTTAGCTAATAGTAGACTAATGGCACCAGCAATCACAATGACAATGACCCCAATGCTAATAAAAATTAACATAATGTTTCTTAATACTTTATCTACTTCTGTTAAACTTGAAATAAACCGCAATACACCTACCACTTCTTGGTCGGATTTTAACGGATAAGAAACAACCATCACTTTGTCATCTGCATGCTCTGCTTTTCCAATCCAAATTCCTTTCCCACCGCTTAAGGCATCATTAAAATCGGAACTTTTTAATATCTCTTTATGCTCTATCCCAACTGAATCCAATAGAATTTTACCGGTGATATCGACAATTTGCACTTGAGCATCCGTTTGTTTCCAAAATACATCTACATTATCGATAATGTTTTCTTCTAAAGGTACATTGGAAAAGTATTTTGAATAGAATTCTGATGATATTTTAATTTGGTTTGTTAAAGCATTTTCTGCATTGTTGTAAAAATAATATTGCGTAAAATATACAAGTATTGTTTCAAAGGCTATTACGCTGATTAAAATGATGACAATGAAGTTACTCACGAGTCTCGTTTTAATACTTTTCGCGGATTTTTTTTTAATTGCCATACCTTTAATCCTTTCTCCAACGGTAGCCCGTCCCCCACACTGTTTCTATGTAGTATGAATTCGCAACATCATCTTCAATTTTAATTCGAAGTCTTCTAATATTCACATCTACGATTTTCGTATCCCCTACAAAATCATATCCCCAGACAATATCTAAAAGTTCATTTCGCGAAAATGCCCTGCCTGGATTCTCCATGAATAGTTTTATAAGATCATATTCCTTTGGGGTAAGTGAAATTTCTTCTTTATGTTTGAATACCTTCTGTGAAAATACTTCCAATACAAACGGGCCACTTTTCAGTAAATCTCCCCGCACTAATTCCTCTTGATCATTCATCCTTCTTAATAGGGACCTTGCCCGTAATATTAGTTCTAATGGATTAAATGGTTTTACTACATAATCATCTGCTCCACATTCTAGCCCCTTAATTTTATCTAAATCTTGGCCTTTTGCTGTAGACATAATGATTCCTAGATTCGGAAATTCATTTCTCAGTTGATCACACACTTGAAATCCATTCATACCTGGGAGCATCACATCGAGGATGATAATATCGGGATTCTCCACTCTCGCTTTGTTTAGACCCTCTTCACCTGAACCAGCCTCTATCACTATAAAGTTTTGCATTTTGAAATTGATCGTTAAAAAGCTGCGAATGCTTTCTTCATCTTCAATAATTAATACCTTTTTCATCTATTTTCATTTCCTCTACCTTCATTTATATTAAAAATTTCAGGCAAAACTAATTAAATAAGTCTTGTCTGATAAATACGTATTACAGTTTTCATTATATTGTATCGTAATCATAATCCTTCTTTGGCTACAATTTGGATACATTTTTGCATCTCAAACGGTAAGTAAATATGGCACAATCTAGGATGGATTAATTTTTCCGAAAAACATATTCAATGAATTTCTTTATAAGTGTATTCGTTTTTCGAATTATTTCCTTGTGAAACAGAACCACCGAAAGCAAAAATGGAAAAACAAAGTAACTTATTCGATAAAAGATAAGCAATGCCAATACTTTTTCATCGATGATTCCTAAGTTTTGCGTCCCCCAAATAAATACAAGATCAAATGAGCCTATACCCCCAGGGATCATGCTCGCAATTCCTGCGCAGGTAGCGATAATAAATACGGGTAGCAAATCTGTGACTCCGATAGGAATATTCAATACAAAGGTGAAAAACCAGATCGCACAAAATAAAGCTGTCCATTCAAGCAGTGATGCAAGTACTAGCTTCACAAAGACGGCCAAACTTATAGAGGAATTCGTCCTTCTTTGATGTTGAACCAAGTAGAAAAGAATGAACGATGGTAAAAATAGACTAACTGCCAATACAGCGAAAAAGAGCCATCCTATTTCATCAAATAACGAGAAATTTCGATAGCTCAATAGAAAAACCGATGCAAGTAATGAAATACCAGTCAGGGAGAAAATAGTAACAGAAGCAATGTTTTTCAAGAGAACTCGCTTGTTTAAATCATGCTTAGCATAAAAATAATTTCTTAGTATTAAACCTGCGATTCCACCAAAGCCAACTAAGTTTGAAAATGTATTAACAATAAAAGATTGTTTTACTAACCTCATTGCTCGTACCTTAATTCCCAACAATTTAACAAGCATCGCATCATATAAAAACATGGGGGTGATCGCACAAATAGAAATAATAAAAATAAGAACAATTTGCCAATTAGGTATTTGACTTACTACATCACGAAGTAATTCTTTATTCATACCGCTTATTGCTTTTTGTATTTCTACTCCGGCTAATATGAGCAATAGCAACGGGAGAATTATTTGTATAATTTGAAAAAAGCGTTCCCTGTCAAACCTTAACATAACCATACCTCTATTCCGAAGATGACGATTCCTATATTCCAAACAAACTATCTTTTAGCTTTCTAAGATAGATTCATATAAAAGTGTAACATATGGACAGGGATAGAATGTTTATATAAATGAAAAAACATCTTATTTCTCTCCTATAATAAGATGTTTTTTTCAACTATATATTTATCTTTTAGCTTTTATTAATTTCTCCTTTATGAATAAGCTTATTATGATAATAATAAATACTCCAACAAATGAGACAGCACTTATCTTAAGTACTGTTTCATCTTGTAAACTTGAGAAACGAAAGAGAAAATCAGGTATGAATAAAAGTGTAGGAATCCATATACTAAACCAAGTTTTACTCCATATAGCTAATGAAACAAAAATGAGCACACAAATGGCGACGACTATCCAGTTCACTGCCATGCTAGCTTGATAAAATGGTTCTACTATAAAATTACTACCTAACAAAAGCAAAATAAACAGCGCGGTAACAGCTAAGCTAATAAAGCCTGCTGTAAAAAATAGCTTTTTCGATGAAAACTGATTTTTCCCAGCTTGTTGTAAAAATACAACATACATAATGAGAGCAATAACAGATATGAGTGGAAACCCAATAACTTGAATCATATTTAATTCAAATTCGCCTCGAATTGCTGGACCCATAATGAAATAAGCAATTACTCCTAAAAAATAGATTGGTATGCTTTTCAGTATACCTAGATAATCCGTCTGCATTTCATTTTTTATTGATTCCATATATGATGCAGGAGTTCCGTAAATGATGTGGCCAATATCTTTTCCACGCTTCTCTAATTCCATTAAATGATCTTGCAGCTCCTCTGTCACTTCTTTTACTTCTGTTTCCTTTTTTCCAGAGGTAATTAAATATAATCTAAGATTATCAATAAAGTTTATACTTTTAGTTGAAAGCATCCTTTTCTCCTCCTTTAGTAATATTGATATCAAATAAAGAGTGAACAGCCTTTGATAATTCATTCCATCTTTTCTGATACTCAGCCAATTCCTCTATTCCAGCTTCCGTAATGGAATAGTATTTTCGATTGGGGCCAGTAGGGGATGGTTTCATGACTGTATTTACTAGCTTTTCTTTCTGCATCCGCAATAAAACGGGATAAATACTCCCTTCACTAACCATATCGAACCCAAACGACTCTAATTTTTCAATCATTTCATAACCATATGTTTCTCCACGAACAATAATGGCCAATAGACATCCTTCTAAGATTCCCTTTAACATCTGAGTGGAAGTCGACAATTTATTCACTCCTTTGCAATACAAGATAGCTGACAAAAAAATAAGTACCTTGTATTACATTATAGTTAACCCATAATAGAAAATCAACTACTTTGTATAACAAGATACTTCGGTTTGGAATAAATTATTTGACAGGGTAGACAAGATTGGCTTTATTTTAGACTGAAATAAAGGCTTAACTGCTTGCCTAAATCCATGAAAAAAGAGATGATAAGATGAGGATAATAAGATGGAGGCGGCTATTATTTATGCGTGTTTTTGTTTATATCATTGTCTTCTTTTCTTTTTTTGATTTATTTACACAACTACCTATAATGACTCCTCTCGCAATTTCTGTTGGAGCAACTCCCTTCTTAACAGGGTTAGTCGTTGGAATGTATTCTTTCTCCAATACGATTGGAAATGTGGCTTCTGGATTTTTGACAGATAAAAGGGGACCCTTTCTTATTTTAATCACTGGATTATTACTTTCTGGTGTATCGCTCTTTATATATTACTTCGCGGATAATGCCTGGTTGTTACTCTTGATTCGCTTTGTCCATGGTTTGACAGCAGGATTAATTGTCCCAGCTGCCTTTACCTATTTAGCGAATTCAGTAGAAACAGCAAAAAAAGGAAAAGGTGCCGCTCTATCTGGCGCATTTGTAGGACTAGCTGCTGTAATCGGACCAGCATTTAGTGGAATTGTATCGAGCAGAACAAATGAAGTAACAGTACTGACTGTAACAGCCTTTTGTATGATTGCATTAGGTATACTGGCGTTTATCTTTTTACGCTCGCAGGCTAGTCCTGTTAGTGATGCGAAGCAAGATACCGGTAAAATGTCAGTTCGTGTTTTTTTCCAGGACTCAAAAATTATTAAAGCTTTTTCCGGAGCATTTTTCCTCATGTTTTCCCAAGGTGTTCTCGCCTATATGCTTCCATTAAAAGTAGCCGATCTTGGCCAAGATACACAAACAAGCGGTTTGCTTTTAAGTACCTTTGGAATTGTAGCAATCCTAATTTTTGTACTTCCTACTAATCGGCTTTTTGATGTGATCAAACCAATTAAAACATTAACTTTTGGAATGGGAGCAATGGGCGTAAGTCTTATTCTAATTAGTCTAAGCCAGAGTATCTCTATTCTTTATATCTATATGGGCTTATATGGAGTCGGATTCTCCTTTTTATTTCCATCACTCAATTCCTTATTAATTGAGGCCACACAAAAGAAACAACGTGGTAGAGCATATGGTTACTTTTATGCATTTTTCTCGATCGGTGTCGTTGTTGGATCCAGTTTAACGGGTTTATTGCAATTAACAGCAAACCAAGGTTTTATATTTACAGGAATTTTATTAATGATTGCTGCAATGTTTCTATTTTTGAAAAAGGATAAGAGTAAACCTATTCTTTCTGAGTGAGAAAGGGGCTATCCATGAAGCCGTAGTAGTTGGCTTTAGGATGCCCCTTTTTATTACGTCATGTCCATATCATTTTGAGTTTCGCTAGGGATGGTTCTTTTTAATAGACTTAAAAGATATGTATCCAATCTCTCTTGCATCATTTGATTGCTAAGCCCAGTCACGCCTAAAGCTGTCCAGCCTGGATATACTTCAGGCGGACCGAAAAGAATATCTATGACAGATAACAGATCCCAATAAGGATCATATCGAAAAGAAGTATCAGCATTACATATGTAAGCCTTTAAAAAAGCATCAGCAACCGGAACGCCGTGTAACAACGCCAAATCAACCCTACAATGACCAAGATCAATTCCTGCAGGACCATGACAAGCATTAACCCAATCCACGACTCCACTTATACCATTTCCAGACCATAATACATTAGCTGGATGGAAATCCCTATGAATAAAGCAATCTTTCCCTTTTGGACGGGGCCCTTTAACAATTTTAAATGCTGTATTCCAGAGATCTGGATATCTTGACCATGCTGGTGTCTCTAATGTATCAAGATCTTTGTACGTAAAATAGGACCAAGGAAAATCATCCGCTTCTACTTTGTGAATCTGAATTAATGATTGGGCCAATCCATTTATCCAATGATCCATGTCGTCTGGTATTAAAATAACAGATCCTTCTAGCTTAGTCATGAGTATGGTAGGATGACTACAATCGTCTCCATTTTTATCATAAGCAATAAGCTTGGGAGTTAACAATTGAACTTCCGCAGCCTTACGGAGACATTCTGCTTCATGGTAGGCTAAATCAGGTTCTTCATCAAGCCATTCCTCATCATCAACTTGACGTAATACTACATCTTCTACCTTATCCCCAATTAGGAGCGAAATACGATAAACACGTGAAGAGACTCCTCCTTGTAGTGGGTCCACTGCAATAATTTTTCCATTCCCTTTATATGAGGATAGTACCCAATTCTTTACTCTCTCTTCTAACATTTGCTCCCTCCTCGTTTTTTAAAAATATCCCAGTTATTTATAGCATACATTTTACTATAAATGATTGAAATTATTATTATTTCTATATACTCATAAGCTTCTAAGCCTTTATCCTTTTCGGATTAGACAACAATACAAACCTATATAATTATAATTGTACATACAAAAAGCTCTGTCACAATTGACAGAGCCCTCTTTCTTATACATTCATCAAATACACCCTAGCTTCATACGGTTTTAAAGTTATTTCTGTGCTGTTTTCTTTTAATGTAGTTGCTATGTTCGTGAGAATAAGATTATTACTTGAAACAGACATTCCATTCTCAGCTATCCATATAGCCTCTTGATTCGATATATTTACCATTACCAAAGCTGTTTTACCATCTAATCTTCTTTGGTAAGCGAAAACTTGCTCATGATCTTCCATTAATAGATCATAACTTCCATACGTAAAGATTTGATGCTCTTTTTTCAATTGGATCATTTTCTTATAAAAGTGAAAAACGGAATCTTTGTTTTCACGTTGCTGTTCGACATTAACAGTTTGATAGTTGGAATTCACTTTCATCCATGGCTTTCCAGAAGAAAAACCTGCATTTTCTTCATTAGACCACTGCATAGGTGTTCTACTATTATCCCGAGATGTATTACCAAGAATATGAAGGATTTCCTTATCGGAGAGACCTTCCTCTTTCTTTTCATGATAAAGATTTTTGGCAGCTACATCATCATAATCTTCAATTGAGTCAAAATATGCATTTGTCATGCCAATTTCCTGCCCTTGGTAAATGAACGGTGTCCCTTTCATAAAAAAGTACATCGCACCGAGGGCAGTCGCACTCTCTCTCCAATACTCCTTATCATTTCCCCAACTTGACACAATTCTAGGCTTGTCATGATTTTCAATGTACAATGCATTCCAACCGTCATTTTCAAGTCCTTTTTGCCAACGCGTTAATGCTTGTTTTACATTGATCACATCTAGCCCAGTTTCTGATTCATAATCCCATAAATCAATATGTTCGAATTGGAAGATCATATCCATTTTACCTTCTTTTCCGACCCATAAATTTGCTTCATCAACACTTACACCGTTTGCTTCACCAACGCTCAAGGCATGTTCGTATTTCCCATAAGTTTCATCTTTGAACTCTTGTAAATATGTATGAATCCCTTTTTGATTCATATGCATATCAAAAGACGAAACATATTTTTTCCCATCTGGATTTGGCATATCTGGGAAGCCGGGGCGCTTTTTAATATGACTAATAGCATCAATGCGGAATCCGTCAATGCCTTTATCAAGCCACCAATTGACCGTATCATATAAAGCCGTACGTACTTCTGTATTTTCCCAGTTCAGATCAGGCTGACGCCGGGAGAATACGTGCAAGAAGTATTGGTCTGTCTTTTCATCGTATTCCCATGCAGAACCGCCAAAGATACTTTCCCAGTTATTTGGCTCTTCGCCATCTTTTCCATCACGCCAAATATACCAATCACGTTTTGGATTATCTTTGGATGATTTAGATTCGATAAACCATGGATGTTCGTCACTTGTATGATTTAAAACAAGATCAATAATCAGTTTCATTCCACGATCATGCATTTCCTGCAGCAAGGCATCGAAGTCAGCCATCGTCCCAAAGTCCTCAAGGATATCTTGGTAATCTGAAATGTCATAGCCATTGTCATCAAGTGGTGACTTATACATCGGACATAACCAAACAAAATCAATACCTAGTTCCTGTAAATAATCAAGGCGATCAATCACACCGCGAATGTCACCAATTCCGTCACCATTCGAATCTTGAAAACTTCGTGGATATATTTGATAACCAACTGCTTCATGCCACCATTTCTTTTCCATACATAAACACCTCTTTTTTACGTTAAGCGCTTTATTATATATGCAAACGATTGCGCAAACCTTTTATTTATAATATATCGAAGTTCACATTAAAAAACAAGTAATCTAATAATATATAATTGTCCCCGACTTTTTCATCATTTACCATGGCGTAAAGAGGTATTTAAGTACGGATATATTTTTCCTTATTACTCTCCCGCCTAACACGACGCATTTTTTCTCCAACAGCAGGAGTTCCTCTTCATCAGAAAGCTGTGGTGGTCAATGCTTAGGAAGAAAACTCCACAGTCTACTAGGTATTGTTAAATAAAAAAGGAGGGGCTGTCCTAAAAGTCAGCTACTGCGACTTATTGAACAGCCCCTGTCTATCAAGTTTTTTACACAGAACGAATTTTATTTAGATACAAACTCATGAACCCAAACTTTCATTTTAGGAACCCAAGGCATACCTGGATGCATTGACAATATTGATTCTTTATATTCATCTAATGTCGCAAATCCCTCTTGTTGTGCATGCTCATCTGTCATTTCACCTAGAGCTTGCGAATAAACCCTCTCAACCACAAATTCACGGTCCTGAAGTATCATTACTTCTCCGATATCCGCATATCGGCCATTTCGTCTTGTAGCTGTCTTTTCTCCCTTAATCACTTTTTCAATGTCTGCTGGGACTGTAACTAAGCGTTCAATTGTACATGTTTTTGGAGGAAGTGCATCATTCTTGTTTTGTAAAGTCACGAAAAAAACCACCTTTAATGTTGTTCTTCCCTTAATTATATATGATTATAAGTGGTTTTGAACAACTCAACATACAATATAAAATAATTGGCTCATTTCCGTTCATATTTTTGTTATAAATTTATTTATTTTCTTGAATAGAAGCAAGAATTTCAAGTAAATCTTGTGCACTTTTATCCATTTCTACTTCATAGACAATTGTGCCTTCCTGCCAAGTAATATATTGTTTACGATCATCATTTTTGTATGTTACATCAAGCGCAGCAGCCCCAATATCATGTGGAGCTGGAAGTGTGTTCTTTTCTAAAAATGCTACAATATTTTTAGCTTCTTGTGTAACATCTTCCCCTTGTTCTGTAAACCCGCGTACTACGAGTGACCATCTACCTTCATTCCAACCGATATATTGAGAGCCAGCCGCCCCTTCACTATATCCCGTGATCCCAAATCCTAGGTCTACTTCATGTGCGCCAGTCTTGGAATGATCTTCATAGTTAATTTCTTGGGCCGCTTGTTCTGCAGATCCATATCCTGTTGCTTTTAGTGTAGCAATATTCGCTTCTTTACCTTCTAACTTATCATTATTTATCGGAATCGGTTCATTTGTTTCTAAAAACATAACCGTATATTGATTTTTATCGGAAGTAGTTTTAGCTGTCAAATGCTGCCCTGACGACACATTCATTACTTTTGGCAGTTTGATCGGTATATTTGTTTCTAATTGTTTCTCTGTCTCATTAATAACTTCCTCTGGAGTTAACGTTTGTTGATTAGTAGTCTCATCTACCTTACTTTGTTGCTGATCCGTTTGTTCCTTTGTTGTTTGAGAGGAATTTTCACTTTCTACCCCCATATCATTTTCTATCGTTGCTCCATTTCCCTGAGATGAATCAGTGGAATTACATCCCGTCAACACCAAAATAACGATGCCACAAACCATCAGCTTCTTCATCAATGAACATCTCCTTAAAATTTGCGTTATTAATCAACATCTCACTTTTCGGGTATCATTTTACTTTATTATTTCCCTTCGTAAGGTTTACAAAAACATTTATTTATTTCTAACGTTTGAAACCTTTTTAGCGTCAATTCGTAAATAGATGAGGGTTAATTTTGCACGAGAAAGGAGCTACCTTTATATGGCAAGCATTTTTATTTTTTCACTCATTGTAGCGATTATATTTACTTTGATCTTGATTCCAATCAAGTCTAAGCAATTAAAGAAATCAGAGAAGGCAGCAAAGCGAAATATTGGTGCAGAGTACATCGGCGTAACTGTACTCATGTGGATTATCATATTCGGATATTATTATCTATCGAATATGGATAGAACGATTAGTTCACTTTGGCTACCTTTATTAATTGTCACTGCTCTTGGCGCAGTATTTGCAAGTAAACGCGAACAATTGTTTAAGGGCGTTTTATTTTTAGCTAGTTTTGCTTTTATGGTTTATATTTTAAGTGCTTTTTTGTTTAATGCAGATGAAAAATACACCGTCTCAAAGATGGAAGAAAAAGTAGAAATCAAAGCATTTGATGAAACAAAAACACCGGCTAGTGTGCCACCAAAATTCGCAAGAAACAAAATGAAAAAAGCCTTTGGGCAAGTGCCGAATACAAGTTATTATGAGCTTGGAGAATTACAAATTCAAAAAATAGGAGAGGAATTTGTTTATATTGCACCTGTTGAATTTTCCGGCCTTTTTAAATGGTGGAATGGCAAAACCACACCTGGATATTTTAAAATGAGCGCAACAGATGCATCAAACAATCCCAAGTTTGTAAAAGCAGAAATGACCTATACTCCCTCTGCTTATCTTAATAAAAATCTAGAGCGATTCATTCGCAACCAAAATCCAGATCTTATCTTTTATGGAGATCCAAGATTAGAGATTGATGACGATGGAAAACCTTTCTATGTTAGGACCTATGGCCATTTCATTTCGGCACGTAATGGTTTTGAGATGCAAGGAGTTGTCATGGTAGATCCGGCTAATGGGAAAACAAAGAAATACTCTTTAGATCAGGTTCCCGCATTCATTGACGGTGCCGTTTCTCCCGAAGCAGTTAGTTTACAAAATAGTTACTTTGGAAAGTATGTACACGGTCTTTGGAATAGTTTTTTTGGTAAAAGGGATGTAAAGCTTCCTTCTGATGAAGGAACGGTTGCCAATGTGAGTCCTATCTTCAATGAAAAAGGTGAAATGGTCTATTTTACCGATTTTACGAGTCCAAAAGAAGGCGTTGATTCGATGCTTGGCTACTCACTCACAGATGCTCGTTCTGGTAAAGCGACTTATTACACAGGAAACCTAGAAGAGTCATATATGGATTCTCAGGCAGCATTACAAATTATTGATAAGAAATTTATTGAGAAAAAGTGGTCTGGAGAAATGCCTGTTCTTTACAACTTTTATGGTGAAGCTAGTTGGTTAACACCTGTACTCGATTCGAACGGATTCTTGCAAAATTACTTTATTGTTTCTGCTGCAAACCCAGAGATATCTGTTTTTGCTAATACACCAAATGAAGCATTAAAGCTATATAAAACCGCATTACAACGGGGTGGTAGCTCTGTTGACGGTACATCGAATGCCGAAGAGAAAAGTGTATCAGGAACCATATTACGAGTATTCAAAGAAAAGGCTGGCGATTTTACTGTCATCTCTTTTTATCTAGATAATAAGCAAAACTATATTGTTTCCTCGGAAAACTCTCCGCTCGCCATCTACTTAGAGACGGGAGATAAAGTAAACGTGAAATATTTAGACACAGGAGAAATATTCATGCCAGTTAAGGATCTTAATATTGACGGTTTACAATAAGTGAAACACCTGAAGGACTACTCCTTCAGGTGTTTTTGTATCATGCATTCAACTAACAGTTGAAATGATAAGATTAACAACATTCCTCTTCAGAATTCAACATCTACCGGACTTTTCTTAACCACTGATCCATATAAATAATATTATCGCTACTTTCATATAACTCTCTATTAAGCAATACTTTCCTTGCTTCCTCTTGCCCTAGTTCAATAGATTTATATAATGATTTTGTTTCAAACCTTCCAATGTCGTGAAGATCAATATCTATCAGTACATCTGCATGTTGCTCTAAGCAGCGATCAGTATTTTTTTGACTTGCTATATCAATATATCGGTTCAAAACGGAGATTAGATTGGATGGATAATGAGGATTTGAGCTGCGCACTCTTACAGATGTCACTTTCTCAGCACCCATGCCTCTAACGATATCAGCAGGATTATTATTTAAAATATAGCCATCTACTAATAATTTATTACCGATTTCTATTGGAGAAAATAGACCCGGTATTGCTATGCTTGCTCGAATGGCAAGGGCCACTTCCCCCGATTTAATAACAACCATTTCTCCAGAGATAAGATCAACACAAATAACAGCAAACGGAATATCCAAATCAGAAAAGTGCTTTCCATCAGTCAATTTTAATAATGTGTTATAAATTCTGTCACCTTTTATCCAGCCTTTTCGATTAAAACCAATATCAATATGGCGCCGAATAGATATATCATGAACAACACTTTTCATCATTTCTGGATCTAGTCCGCACGCAAATAATCCTCCGACAACTGAACCTGCACTTGTTCCTGCTATATGAGTGATTTCGATATTATTATTAATTAATTCTTTTAAAGCACCTATATGGGCAACTCCCCTAAGAGAGCCACCTCCCAGTGAAAGTCCTGTTCTTTTCAATTGTTTTGTCCTCCTTCTTCCACTCTATATAACTTCTCTTTTCTCTGTTTCATCCTTTTATAATAAATAAGAATGATGATCGCTATCACAACTACAATCGTTCCATACCCATATATACTATAGGTGCTAAAATATCTCTTGAATGTCTCATAATTTCCGTTAAAATAATCTCCGAGAAGAATCATTACATACGACCACGGGTATATTCCACAAAAGGTTAAAATAAAATATTTAAATAAGTTCACTCTACTTATACCCGCTACATATGAAATATAATTCCCAATACCAAATGGCCGAGAAAATGCCACGCTCCAAACCCCATAACGATTGAATAAGACAATTCCTTTTTCCAAACCCTTTTTTAGTTTATTAGGTAAAGAACTTTCAAGTTTCATTCCTAGGTAATATGGGATTAGGCTGGCAAGGCTATAAAACATACTCATTCCCGCTGCTATAAACGCAGTATTGACATACCCCGGTGATAATAAATATCCATACGAAAGTACAATAACCAAACCAGGAAACGGTAAAGATGATCCTTCTAAAAACATAGATAGAAATAAGCCAGGAATTCCAATAGTATTAAGCCATTCTAAAAATTGTTGAATCATTGAACTTTTTTCCTTCTTTCTATCTCATAACGGAAAGCTTTTAGGCATTTTTCCTCAAGCAAAGAATTGATTAAAGTTGAAATTTGCTCAGGGCCTCTCGCCTCTAATTCGGATAAATAGTTTTGTAATGAATAATGAAACTGATCAACTAATGATGGATCCTTGAAATAATCAGTAATTTGATCCTCCAATGGATGTTCATCATCTAATTCATGCACAAGTTTACGTTCTTTTAACAGGCTTAAATTAATTTCTTCTTGCCCTGGAAGTGCGGAATGGATGAAAATCGGTAAGCCTTTCTTTAAAGCTTCGCTAATCGTTACGCCACCTGGCTTCGTAATGATCGCGTCTACTTTAGTGTAAAGCTCATTCATTTTCTCTTTTGATGTGATATATGGAAGTGGATGAATATTGCTTCTACCAAGATTTACAATACTTTGATATAATTTTTTATTTTTTCCGCATAGAACAATATATTTTATCGTTTCATTATCATTTTGTCGCCGCAAAATCTCTGTCATACCCCCGAGCCCAACGCTTCCACCAGACACCAACACATGATAGCCAGATCCTCTCTTAATTAGATGCGGCTGCTCTGCAAATTGTTCCGAAATTGGTATGCCAGTAACAAATATCTGGCTTGTTGGATCTTTTTTTAATAATTCCCTCTTCACTGCTTGACTAGGTACAAAATGATAATCGATTCCAGCTATTCCCCAAACATCATTTACAAAAAAGTCAGTGTATACATTAATAATTGGTGCGTGACATTGATCCCGCATTTTTAGTCTGCTTAGAAAATAGGATGGGAACCCATGCGTACAAATAATCAAATCTGGATTTTCTTCGGAAATGATTTGTTTCATTTTGTTTAAAAAGAGAAAATCATAATATTTATAAGAGCGTTGTTTTTTTGACGTATGCGCCATCTGTTTATAAGCCCATGCATATGTTTTAGGAAAATGATGAATCCACTCAAGATACGTTTTTGTAACGAGGCTTTCTACCACGGGATTCCATTCGCTTAAAAGATCTATCTTTTTACAAATAAATTTGGGATTTCTTTTGCGCAAATAGCTTGTAATCGTATCTGCCACTTGATGATGACCTGAAGGCATTCTTAATAGAGGGAAAAATAATACTTTCTTCATTGCTACTCATTCCTTTCGCGGACTCCATGTGCTTACATTAAGCATACAGAAAAAAAATCAAAAACGAACCTAGCTACAGACTAATGATTCACTACAACTTAAGTCTGATTTCTACAATTTAAAATCCATTTTTCTTGCTTCTTTCATATATGATACTTATATAGACGTTAGAATAACTTTTACGCCTACGAATTTTGTGTTTTTAATAATACGGTTATATACTATATTTCCTTTTTAAAATAAACTTAAGCACTATAGTACATAAAAAAGCAGCAAAGAAACTTTATCGGCTTCTTCCCTGCTTTTTCTCATACTTATTATACGAAGCATTTGGTTTGTATCTGAAATTGCATACTCCTACTCTTTTTGTGTATCAGCAAAAATTGCCATAGCATCACACATAAACTTTGCTAAACCATCGCCAAATTGATCAATATTTTTCGTAAAGCGTTCATCATCAATATACATTTGTCCTAACCCTTTAAATGCATCTAGTGAATAATTGCCCATTCGATTTAAAAGTTCAAACCACTCTTTTATTCCTGTCTGTGCTTCCTCAGAATGAGGAGCGAGATGGCGAATGCTCGCAAGCTTTATATATATATCATTAAACCTTTCTTCAAAATCTTTCTTTTCATCCTTAGACATGGCCTGCACTTTCGCATTCGATTGATCAACTGCTTCATCTCCCCAACGCTTACGTGCTTCTTGCTCATATGGATTACTACTAAAATCAAAGCCCTCAAATTTTTCTTTATGAGACATTTTTATTTCCCCTTTCGAATATTTTATTGTTTTCTCAATGGTCGCGATCATTTGATCCAATCGATTACGTTTTTCAAGCAACATCTTTTTATGCAACTCCAGTGCTTCTTGTCGGTCAAATGAAGGACGATTGATTACTTCTTTTATTTTTTTCAAAGGGAAGCCAAGCTCTTTAAAAAACAATATTTGTTGCAATGTTTCTAGATTGTCATCAGAATAAATACGATAACCCGCTTCAGTTATCTCTTCTGGAATTAATAACCCGATTTCATCATAGTGATGTAGTGTGCGCACACTAATTCCAACTAAGTCTGCTACTTCTTTTACTTTCACTTGTCTTGCCTCCCTTCAGTTATTACTATAGGGTATCACGTTACGTCATGGTCAATACTTTATTGATTTTTCCTCTCAAAAAAAGAGCAAAGTCCAATTGGACTCTACCCTTGTTTAATCGTTGCTAATTTATTACTTTTTCCTTTCCATGCGATCGACACACCCATCGTAATTACGAGGACAATTAGACCAAGAATAAATGGATATGTGATATGAATATCATAAAGTAAACCAGCTAGAAGTGGTCCGAGAATATTTCCGATACTCATATAAGCATTGTTCATTCCCATTGCAAATCCTTGTTCATTTCCCGCGAGTTTTGATATAAGTGTTGTCAAAACTGGTCTCAAAATAGATGTGGAGAGGAAAATAATCGTTGTGACGACAAAAAACATTTCATAAGTTGGTGCAACTAGTGATAATAGGAATCCTCCTGCTGCAACACCAAGGAATATAGTCAACACAGCCGCTTCACCAAAACGACCAACTAGACGATCGACAGCGAACAGCTGGACGATAACACTTACGATTCCAGTGGCCGTGACCATAATAGCAATATCCTTAGGCGTAGCCCCGAACTGATTGTCAACAAACAGACCTAAGACTGATTCATATGCCATTAAACCGAAGCTCATGACCAGAATGATGACGAGTGGGATAAAGTACGGTTTAGTAAAGGATTGCCCAAGCTTTTTAATCATGGGTTCTGAATCATCTTCAGGAACATAGCTGTCCGTTCCCATACTTTCCTTTAATACAAATGTCGAAAAGATAACCGCAACGACCCCTACGATAGCTGATACAAGAAGTGGTACTTTTAAACCAAAATCCGCTAGGAACCCACCAACTCCAGGCCCGATTACAATACCTAAAGACATCGCCGCAGAAATATAACTATTTCCCTTAGCCCGTTGATCCATCGTAGTAATATCTGCTACATACGCAAATATCGCAGGTACTAATAAGGCAGCACCTATGCCACCAATCACGCGTGATATATACAGCACGATAATTGAATCGGAAAAATAAAAGACAAACATAGATAAAGCAAGTCCACTAAGTCCCGATATAATCATTTTCCGACGTCCATATTGATCCGTCCATTTCCCAGCAATTGGTGATACAACAAGCTGTGCACCTGCAAAAATGGCAATCATTAATCCTGCTGCAGTTCCCCCTTCGCCGATGGACTTCAGATAAGCTGGCAATATAGGAATGATAATCCCAAAACTACCGATAGCTATAAACATATTTATCATTAAAATAAGCATTTTTTTACGCTGATCTCGTGTCAAAACACTAACCCTCTTTCTTTCTTAAAGTATAAAGTCGATTCCTCATTATAGTCCGAATGGAAAGTTTCCGCCATACTAATTTATATAGAAAATCTAATAAGTTAAAAAGGGTCTGACCCCCACTACGTTAAAGCTTTAACGTAGTGGGGGTCAGACATCTAAAAGATTGATTATCTCATCCTTAACCGATAGGCATTCATCGCTGTTTCCCCAAGTTGATCGAGCAGATTATAGTTTGCATATGCCCCAACTACCGCTCCGATCCCAGGAATTAATTGAAACATTTTTACCAGGTCAATATAATCGCGATATTCTTGTTGGAACACTCGCCAGTCCATATCGACTAGCGACTTCTTTTGTTCTTCCCAATCTTCAATAATATAAAAAGTTTCTTTGCGCTTTTCATCACTCGAAAAAGCAAGTTGGAATACATGGAGAATAAATAAGCGTTCCTCATATTCGCTCGTATCAAAACCATACACAGCAGCAGCTTCAAATAAAAACTTCATTTTAATCGATAAAAGTAACGGGAAATCAGCAATCCCAAGTAATATGCCACCCGCACCAGTCCCAGCGCCCTCTATCACCGCTGTTTTTCGATAGGTCGATAACTTCTGTTTTAAAAGCTCATCACGTTCATATAAACTAATCCCTACTGCTTGCTGTTTGTTGGTCGTCATATTTGAACCAACAAGGGTTGCCTTTACCATATTTTTAATACTTTCAGTCATAATTGTATGAACTTTTTCCGGTATTAATTCATTCACTTTCGTTTGTGCGGTCTTCGACATTCGATTAAGCAAGCTTGACCGCTTAATCATTTTTCTTTTCCAAGCTTCCAACTCACTTTCTACTATCTGGCTATAATCAGTCATTTTTACCATCCTCTAGCTTTAGTAGTACCAAAGTATACGCTTGATTAGAGAAAAGGATTCATTATACGAAAAGTATTTTTCTCCCACCTACTTATAATAATAATTGATTTTCCGTTTAAGAGTATAGAACATATACAAATAAAGTATGATAACAATGGCAATAAACACCGCTAAAATTACTTGAATCGTCCACCCCTCCCACGTCACAATAAGTCCTATTTGTGATGTGATCATAGCGAAAAAGATTGCAATATAAAATGCCATCATTCGTTGTAGTGTTTCCTTCACTGATTCACTATCAGAGTAAATCTTTTTACTCCCCTCCGTGCCAGCTTTTGTACAAAAGTAATGAAATCGCTTGATAGAACTATCTACATATTGCCAGCCAGCGTCTTGGTACAACTGAAAGTAATCATCATCCGCTTCACGAAAATCGATTTGATAAATATATGATTCATCTGGGTTCTCATCAAAATAATACGTAAATAAACGATATTTTTTAAAATGGAGACCTCTTTTCGACATTTCTGTCAACCACTCTTCTTCTTTTTCAATGCTTGAAGCAAGAAATAGTTTAAACCTTTTTATGGTCATCTTATTCACCTTCCAATTCCTCTATTATTCCTTGGGCATTTTTGACGAGTGACTCAAGGCGCTTATATTCAAGTCGAAGCACCTCTTTACCAAGCGATGTCAATCGATAATATTTACGGCGGTCTTCCTGATTTGCTTCTGCCTTTAAAATAATATGTTGCTTTTCAAGTTTGCTAAGGGCACCATATAGAGTTCCTGGACCCATTTTTACATCTCCATGGCTAATTTCTTCAACATCTTGCATAATGGCATATCCATGTCGTATATCTCTTAACGATAATAATATATAATATGTTGCTTGCGATAGCGGTAAAAAATCCTCTGTTCGTTTTGTCATCTTTTCACCTACTTTTCATATATCGCGATCCGATATATCGAACTACGATATAATAATAACAAATTGCTTTTAATTCTACAATCCCTTTTTTTATAAAATTTAAATAAAAAAAGACCACTAAGCATTCGCCTAATGGTTTTTAAAGTATCACTGCGTAAACAATTATTTCATTTCATTATATTGTCTTATTACTTCTTCAGTAATTTCACTATCTTCTTCTAACCCACTTACCTCTTTAAGTGTGTGTGGTAAACCATTTTCCTTCATCATCGCTTGTAATTTCACAGCTTCTTCATCGTCTTTGAAATCAAATAGTAAGGCTGATGCCATCGCCTTTGCAAGATGTGTATAGGAAAGTCCTGCTTTGCTCGCTTCCACAGCTGGGCGTACCAAACGATCATTTGGACCAAGCTTACGAATTGGTGAACGGCCAACTCTAGTAACGCCATCATTTAAATAGGCATTTTTAAAACGTTCAATAATTTTATTAATATATTGTTGATGTTCTTCTGAGTTTAAACCATATTGTTTCACTAAATAATTACCTGTCTCATTAAGAGCCGCTTGAACTTGTTCGAGAATTTTTTCATCAGCCAACGCTTCATCTATCGTTGATTTATTTCCAAGATAACCAAGATAAGCAATGTAAGCATGTCCCGTATTCACTGTAAAAAGTTTTCTTTCAATAAAAGGCGCTAAGTCTGGAACAATTGTCATCCCTTCAATTGGCGGAATGCTTTCTGTTGTTTCCACAACCCATTCATAATAAGGTTCTACAAGTACATCTAATGAACCTTGATTATTTTGGATAGGCACAATCCGATCCACCGCAGAGTTAAAGAAATAAACCCTTTCATCTAATTTAGATTTTGTTTCTTCATCCAAATGTTCAAGTATATAACCTTTTAGAAGATCTGTCGCTGATATTTGGTTTTCACAAGCAATCACATATAATGTCTCATTGCTTTCCTTTACTCTTTTAGCTAATCCCTTCGCTATTAACGGAGCAATACGCGGCAGTATATTTGGACCAATTGCAGTAGTAAGGTAAGTAGCATCCTGAATCGCTTCAATGACTTCCTTTTCCTGTGTTAAATTATTTAACCCCGACACATTCTCTATTGTCATCGTTTCTTGTAGATCTGTTGCTAATTTAACTTGATATTGCTTTTCTTCATTTAATTGTTGAATAATTTGTTCAGCAATATCTATAAATGTTACATGATATCCAGATTGTGAAAATAGTGCACCAATAAAACCTCTACCTATATTCCCTGCACCAAAATGTACTGCTTGTTTCATTCGTATCAGTCCTTTATTAAAGTAGTATGAAGATAATCTAGAAAAGTTGCCTCTAACTTTGTACGAATCGCTTCCTCATTTGCTGAAGAAAAAATTAACATTGCTTCCTTACTTTCAATTAAGCTTGTACTGATCAAACTTACTATTTCCTGCTCCCTTATACTTAACTCTTCAGGCGCCAACATCAATAGTAAGTTCTTCATATACATGTCATTCCCATCCATACCCTTAACTAAGCAAGGAACTTCCAAATGAGAGATTTGGAACATTAACTCTTTCACTTCCACATGCCTACAGTGGAAAAGAGCCATGCCTGTATTTGGTATGCCAAGTCCACCTTGTTTTTCTCGATCTTGTAAGGTAACGATAACTTGCTTATCATCTGTTAAAATCTTATCTTTCTTAGCTTGATTTACCATTTCTTTAATAATTTCTTTATGTTCTGTATTTCGCGTTCGATAAACACCAAAATTCTTTATCACAGCGTCGATGCTCTGATGTACATCCATCAGCTCTTGCAAAATAACGGACAGTTCCCCTCTTACTGGAACTTCCTTTTGTGCGGGCTCTATATATTGCTTATCTTTCGTTAGGCTTTCCATATTATTTTTCAAATAACTTTTGATTGCCATAATATTTTCAGCACTTAAAAGTGGGGAAACTAGGATATAATCAATGTCTATAAATGGAAGTCTTACTGTTGAGATAATCAGATCATAGCTTTTTAAGTTTTTTTTCTCCTGAATATCTTTTATCGATTTAATCTCTACCTCATCAATTTCTATGATTTCCTTCTTAATTCGACTTGCCAGCATCTTAGAAGTTCCTATACCTGTTGGGCATAAAACTAATGCTTTAATAGATAGTTGCTCTTCTTTCATCACTAATGCGGAACCAAAGTGGAGGACAATAAAGGCTATTTCATCATCTGGAAAATCACCAATATCTTTAAATTCTTCCTCTACAAAGCTCTTAACAGCCATAAATAAGAGCGGATACTTTTGTTTTATTTCCTCTTTCAACGGGTTAAATAATCCCATTTTTTGCTCAAGACGGTAAAGAGATGGTTCCATATGAGCTAAAAGCCCTTGGTACAAAGAAAAGTCATTTGTTAAATCTACATGAAGCTTGGTTGATACATCTATTATTAAATTCCTTATCACCTGGCTAAGCATTACTTTGTCATATGAAAGGTCTGTTACCTCTTGGAGCTTAGAACCCTTCAGGATAATTGCTAGGTAGAGCAAATCTTCTTTCGCCAAGGAAATGGAATATACTTTTTCCAACTCGGCACATATCTTTTTTATCAAATTATATTCATGAGTTAGTTCAGTTGTATCTTCCTCTTCTGTTCTTAAAAGAAAGCCATCCTCTTTCCTTTGCAAGGTAATACAGATATGTACAATGAACCCGATGTAATCACTATCTGCCAGATGCAGTTGTGAACGATTAAACGTAGCGTTTACTAACTTATTTATAGTTAGGAGATAATCGGGATTCAAATAATGTAAAAGCACTTCTTGTTTGCTCTTTCCATTTTCTAATAAAAATAAACTTTCAATGAGCTCTTCACTAAAATAAAATAAGAAAAAACGTGCTAAGGCTTTTCGTTTATTAGGTTCCGTCCCAATAATCTCAATCCCTACACCTCTTTTTCTAGCAATGTACATATTAAAATTAGCTAGCCAAACTTCTATTTCATCCAAATAAGTCGTTAAGGTTGTAATACTCACACCAAGGTCTTTCGCTAAAATTTGGATCGTATAGAATTCTTCCTGTAATAAAGCCAATAGTAGAAGTAGTTTTCTTTCATGTGGTGTTTGATCAATTGGATCTAACTTTGCTAAATGCTGAATTAGACGAAATATTTGTTCATTCTTGCCTTCAATTAACAATCCTTTATTTGTCTTGCGAACTAACTCCAATTGAAAAAACTGAAGTATTTTTTCTATCGCTTTTAAATCACGCTGAACTGTTCTGGTACTGACATGTAGATATCCCGCGATAGAAGACGCTGTATGTTTTCCAGCCGTTTTGATAATTAATTCAATAATATCCTTTTCTCTCGTCGTAATGTACATACCATCATCTCATTTCAGCATATATAAAAATTGTTCATTGAATAACGGTGAATAGAAAAGCAAAAAACATGCTTTTCTATTCACCAAAGTAACTATTCGCTTTTAATATTAATCATATCCATGATTTCTTTGGCTGTTTTGGCTTCAACCATTTTTTCTATATTATCCATATCTGAGCAAGTTACAGCTATTCCAGATAAGATCTCCAGATGTGTACCGTCTTTACCTGCAATACCGAAAATCAAACGTACTTTTTGACCATCAAAGTCAACTCCATTAGGAACCTGTAAAACGGTAAATCCTGATTTAAGGACTGCCTGTTTGGCTTCTTCGGTACCATGTGGAATTGCTACATCATTTCCCATATAGGTAGATGTCATTTCGTCACGGGCAATCATTGCTTCAATATAGCTTTCTTCCACATATCCTGCTTTGACCAAAGCACGACCCGCAAACCGAATGGCTTCTTCCTTATGGGCAAATGTTTGATTAATAAATACATTTTCCTCAAGAAGTAAATCATTTTCTGTATCGGCAATTTCAGTATCAACTGATATATTGTCTTCTGCATCTTCCACTACTTCTTGAAGTTCATCATTTACCGGATTTTGCAGCTGTTCAATTAATTTATCGTATTCAGGACTGGACAAGAAATTGTCTACCGACACGTGATAAGCAGTTGGGACTTTATTTTGTGCCCTTGGAGTTAGCTCGTCTTGTGTAATTACAATCTGAGCATCAGAAGGGAGATTACTGATCGCTGTATTTGTAACAGCAATATTTAATCCAGCTTCCTTCACCTTCTTACGTAGAAGAGAGGCCCCCATTGCACTTGAACCCATTCCAGCGTCACAAGCAAAGTAAATTTTATTAACATCTTCTGGGACATTTTCTGTATTTGCAACGAATGCACCTGCAACAGAGCTTTTCTTCCCTTTCATTTCTTGCATTTTTCTTGCTGCTTCTTCAATATCTTCATCTGTTTGCTTACCTGTTTTTAATACGAATGTCGAAACGATGAAAGAGACAGCTGCCGCTACAAGAACTCCGGCAAAGTTAGCAATATATGCCATCGGCTGATGTGGGGTAACCGCAGCGATTGCTAGAATACTTCCTGGCGATGATGGCGCAAATAATCCTCCACCTAAAAGAACAAGTGTAAATACACCGCTCATTCCTCCTAGGATGACTGCCAAAAATAACATTGGACGCATAAGGATGTATGGAAAGTAAATTTCATGAATGCCACCTAAAAATTGAATAATCGCTGCACCTGGTGCCGATCTTTTTGCAGTTCCTTTACCAAAAATACTATAAGCAAGCAAGACCCCAAGTCCCGGTCCCGGGTTTGCTTCAAGCATTAACAAAACGGAATGACCAGTCTGTTTCACTTGCTCTAAGCCAATTGGCGTAAGTATGCCGTGGTTAATAGCATTATTTAAAAAGAGGATTTTACCAGGTTCGATCAGGATACTCGTCAACGGTAATAGTCCTAATCCAACTAGTCCATCGACACCAGCCATAAGCCAACTAGAAAATATATCAACGGCAGGACCGATTGCTAAGAATGATATAATAGACAGCAAACCGCCTAGTATACCTGCTGAAAAGTTATTCACAAGCATTTCAAAGCCAGCTTTAACTTTTCCTTCTACTAGCTGATCAAACTTCTTGATCACATATCCACCAATAGGTCCCATGATCATGGCGCCAAGGAACATAGGAATATCTGATCCAACAATGACACCCATTGTTGCAATCGCACCTACAACGCCCCCGCGCTGATCATATATAATCTTACCGCCTGTAAATCCGATTAAGAGTGGAAGTAAATACGTAACCATTGGATCTACCATTTTGGCAAGGCTTTCACTTGGTATGAACCCGGTAGGAATAAATAAAGCAGTAATTAAACCCCAAGCTATGAAAGCTGAAATATTCGGCATAACCATTGAACTTAGAAAGTTTCCGAACTTTTGTACAGCTACCTTTATATTAGATTGAGCCATATGCTCTCTCCCTTTCATATTTTAATGTTTACTAATTAATGTTAAAGTACATATCCTTTACATTCAATAAGGAAGAAAGCTAACTTTGTCGTACTAATAAAGACAAGTCTATTGTTTGACAATTTAATGGTATTTATACTTTACACATCTCAATAGAAATTCAAACATCTACTGTGTTTTGAGAAGTTTACGGAGGGTAATAAAGAGGATTACCAATGACCTTCTGAGGGCTATAATAAATGCAAAAAAGATTACTCCTAGCGTAACCTTCTTTTGGAATACTTGATTATCTATTTAATCGAGACTAATCAAATGTTTGATTAGAAAGACTCTCCTGCTTCATTAACCACCGGTAGATTACATGATATACCTCATTCTTATTCGTTTCATTCAGCATTTCATGTCTACCGTTCTGAAAGAATTTATATTCAATGTTCCCTAAGCCATTTTGTTCATATTGTTGGATTACCTTTTGCACACCTTTGCCCATCCGACCAACGGGATCCTTATCCCCACTAAAAATAAACATAGGTAATTGCTTCGGTATATATTGAATTAATTCATTATGATGGATTTTTTCCAAGCCTGTAAAAAGATCATAAAAGTACCCAGCACTAGAAAGAAATCCACAAAATGGATCATTCATATACTTTGCAACTTGTTCCTGATCACGGGTGAGCCAGTCAAACTTTGTTTTTGAATTTACTATTCCTTTATTAAAGGATCCAAAAGATAGGCGATCAAGTAAAGGGCTCGGAGTCCTGGCACCCTTTATTCGTATTTCCCATTTTGCTATTTGTTTTCCAATTTCACCTGCTATTCCTGGGCTTCCAGCTGTTCCAGATATAATTACCCCTTTAATAGAGTGGGAATATTTCTGGATATATCTTCTTGCTAAAAAAGAACCCATGCTATGTCCCATCAAGTATATTGGAACATCTGGATATTCTTTTTGAATCCATTGGTTCACACTATAAAGATCATCCACAACATATTCGAATCCATCTTCTTTCGCAAAAAAGCCATATAAGCCAGATTTTTCTCCTGTTTTACCATGACCTCGATGGTCATTTCCGTAAACAAATACTCCTTTATGTACCAAGTACTGGGCAAATTCATTATAACGTTCAATATGTTCTGCCATGCCATGGGAAAGTTGCAAAATTGCTTTTGGATGAACATTTTTCAATACCCACTTCTTCACGTATATTTCTACTTGGTCATGCATTGTTAGCCAATTAGATGTTATCTCCACTTTTCATCCCTCCAGCAATATAATGGTGTCTGATCCCCAACCTGGTAAAGCATCACCATAATAAAGAACAAATACTTTTATCTATTCTATTACGATACCAAAATGCTTTTTTAATGCTTCATTATATTCCTCTTTTGTCTGTGGTGTAAATGATTCGACGCCTCCCTCTGTAAAGATACGAAACTCTTTACCTGCGATCGAATTACGTCCTACAGCTGTTCGAATTGCTACCATAGCATCATGTATAAATATTGAATCTGGTGCGTTCTCACACCAATACGAGGCCATGATGTAGTCTTTGGGTAGCTGCGGCTCCTCAGTAAATGAGTAAATTTCGCTCCATTGTCCCCGCTTTTTTTCATATAGCATCCAACCATAATAATTATCGCGTTCCAATTGATAGTATTCTTCACCTTGCCTATGTACCAAATGCTCAACCATTTGAATTGGTTGACGCGGAACAACACCCCCTACACCAACATCACATAAATACAACTTCCCTTCTGTCTCTACTTGTAATACATGATGACGTCGCTTCGGTGGTGTATTCGGTTCATCCCGCCAAAAACGGGCGAAGTAATCGGTAACCTGATAACCGAGTTCCCTCAACAACCAACTAAAAAGTGCATTTAATTCGAAGCAATAACCACCACGACGACGGACAACAATCTTATCAAATAGCGCCGGTATTTCTAGTGATAACGGGATTCGCTGTAATATATCAAAATTTTCGTACGGGACTGATTGGAGATGGCATTCTTGTAACTGAGCAAGTGTTTCTATACTTGCTTCGGTCGGACCACTGTAACCAATTCGTTCTAGATAGCTAACAACTTCAGGTTTCATATCCATATGTATTCACTCCTCAATAGCTGTTCTACTCTCATATTAATAAAACCAGCACTTGCATTCAACATAAACTTGCAGATAATTCCAACTTGTCACACGGACATATTCTCACTCTTTCGTTCAATTGTATATTTGGTTATTTAAATCTTTCTACTGATATATTGCATATTGATTGTAATCGATTATCCTGTATACTCTATATATAGATACTATATAGAAAAATTTGCATGGGGTGAAACTATTGCCAGTACCTACTAATCATTCGAAACCGATCCGCACATCCGCAAAAGAAAGTGCGTTAAATCAAATTCAACAATGGATTATAGATGGGACATTACATCCTGGGGAAAAACTGAATGATACTGAACTTGCAAAAGCATTAGGCATCAGCAGAACTCCAGTTCGTGAATCATTACAACTCCTTGAAATGCAAGGATTCGTAAAAATGTATCCCGGTAAAGCAACGCAAGTAACTGAAGTAGAAAAGGAGTCTATCACAGACCTACTTCCTCCGCTAGCAGCTTTGCAGGCGCTAGCGGCAGAATTAGCTATTCCCTATCTTACAAACGAGATTATTGCATCACTCGAGAGTATTAATGAGAGATTTGCCAAAGCAGTTCGCTCAGAAAACTATTTTTCTGCTCTAAAAATAGATGAAGAATTCCATCAACTTATCGTTGAGACTGCTAATAACCCTTATATATTAGCACCAATTTCATTTTTACAGACACATGTAAGAAGATTATTTTTCCACAACTCAGTTGTTTTAACAGAAGCTTCAATAGATGAGCATGACCAGATTATTACGTTTCTAATAAATAAAAATGCTATAAAAGCTTCGTCAATGATGCGGGAAAATTGGTTGCGTGCCATTGATGAATTTCATTCTCTAAAGGATAAGTAATAAAAAAAGTGGTTATAAGCATCGTCACTAAATAGAGAATAGTATTTTCTCCATTA
This sequence comes from Lederbergia lenta NBRC 16444, assembly GCF_001591545.1. Taxonomy (GTDB): domain Bacteria; phylum Bacillota; class Bacilli; order Bacillales; family Bacillaceae_C; genus Lederbergia; species Lederbergia lenta. The sequence goes on along the minus strand of NZ_BCVC01000011.1, from coordinate 43,157 downwards.
GTTATTAATGAAGTACTTCTATTTCCTACATAAAAAAACCGGTCCCTCCCTTTGGAGAAGACCGGTTTTCATTATGCATGGGCAGTAGATATTTTCTGAATGCGTCCAATTATTCCTGTAACTAGGATAACAATCAAGACAGGGACTAGCCAGCCTAGCCCTTCATTATAAAAAGGTAATATCTGTTTATAAAGTGAAATAATTGGATCCATCCAATTGAAATATGGGATTTTAAATAAATCACAAAATGTCTTAAGTCCATCAATAACACTAATCATGAACGTTACGATTGTAGCTGCCACATATACAATACGTGCATGATTAAATAACGGCGACAAGAATGTTAAAAGCATTAAGACGATTGCAAGTGGATATAGGAACATTAAAACAGGAATTGAGTAATTTATAATGTTTGATAAGCCAAAGTTCGCAACAGTGAATGATAATAACGAAAAGAATACAATGAACGCTTTATAACTCACTTTCGGGAACAACGTGTGAAAGTATTCACCACAAGCTGTAATCAACCCAATACTTGTCGTTAAACATGCAAGTAGGATGATAATGGATAGCATGATCGTTCCAAAAGTTCCAAAATAATAGGATGTTGCACTACCAAGAACTGGTCCGCCCGTTTCGAAAAGACCAAACCTCTCCGTGCTTGTTGCACCCAAATAGGCAATGCCAACATAAATAATGCCAAGTAACGCTGTCGCAACAAGCCCTGATTTCACTGTTGCCGAAAGTACACCACGGGTTGACTTCACCCCCATCGCACGGATAGAATTTATCACTATAATTCCAAAGACAAGGGAAGCAAGTGCGTCCATTGTATTATACCCTTCTGTGAATCCTTCCATAAATGCTCCACCTATATAATCACCTTGTGGAGACTGAATAGAGCCCATTGGTTTTACAATGACCATGACTAGTAAAACAATTAAGAGTATAATAATACCAGGTGATAAAATCTTACCTATTCGATCAACAAGCTTCGCTGGATTTAACGAAAGGAGCATTGTAATTCCAAAAAAGAACAAGGTAAAAATAAATAATCCAATCTGTACATAGCCATCACCTACAAATGGTGCAATACCAATATCATAGGCAACAGCACCTGTCCGTGGTGTTGCAAAGAATGGACCAATTGTTAAATATAAAAGAGCAGTGAAAATAACTGCATACACCGGATGAATCCGGCTTGCAAGCTCCTCCAGATTACGGCTACCTGAAAAGCCTATCGCTAAAATCCCAAGAAAAGGCAATCCAATTCCTGTAATTAAAAATCCTATGACTGCTGGCCAAATATTTGTCCCGGCATTTTGACCGAGTGTGGCTGGAAAAATTAGATTACCTGCCCCAAAAAATAAAGCAAATAACATAACTCCTATGACAGAATAAGCCGAAAATGATAGTTTTTTCTCCATATATTTTGCTCCCTACGATGTAATTTCTATATATCGATTTTTAAAATTCAATATACTTATATGCAATATATTAGTGAACTTTATCATACTCTTCTTATCCGTAAAATGCAATATATCGCAGAATAAAATTCGACTTATTTCCACAAATTCTGATATAAACTGCAAATCCAATATAAATACCACCTTTCATATTTTCGAAAGGTGTACAATGGCTATGTAATTCTCCATCACCTTCAGATATCTTTTCAAAAAGTTATGGCTCTAAGTATTAAAAAGTGCCTTTTTGCGTTTACAGGCGGTTAATTACGATATACAAGCCGACACGTGGAGTTTACAAGTCGTTTGAGCGAAATTACGAGCCGTGGCGAATGACTTACAAGCCGTCGAAACACTTTTACTGGCCGTCACCATTTTAAGCTATAAAACTAATCAATTCCTCTCGGTTGAAATTTATTACAGCACTAATGATCATCCATTATGAAACTTAGATCTGTACTCCCATTAAAACTTAGCGTCGTTTTTTTATATCACTTTATCTTCACAACTAAATCAAGCAAATGATTGTAACTAACAGGAAATTCCGCTTTTACTTTGAGGCTTTCGCTATCCATTACAATAATATTATTATTCTTTTTGTTATTACTCCTTTCTTTGATATATATTTCTTTCTCTTCCACATTCTGATAAAGAGGTTCGTACCAACTTTCCGTGTTGGCAAAGTCTTCGTTAAATATCTCAAAAACCGGTTCATCTTTTAGATTTAAAACACCTAGTGAATATTTATCTTCTTCACCTATTCCTCTCAAGCAATATAAAATTCTCTGTTCATCTAAAGCTAATTGTCCATTTCCTTGTATGTCATAATACTGCTGCTTAGGTAAATTTTTAAAAGGCTTGTACGTTTTATATTGTAAATCTTGATCATAGACATACATATTTCCATTGTCACCAATAATATAAGCATGTTCATTTGTTGAAAAAACAGGAATAAGCTCAACATTCTTTGTGCCAAAGGTTTCATATCTAACCGAACCTTTATCTATGTCAGCAATTGCAATTCCATGTTCCTCGTAATTATCATTGTCTCCTAATGTTGCATTGGTTCCATATATAATCTTTTCTCTAAAATGCAAAATTGGAGTAAATGCAGGTGAACGGTTATATTCTGTTTCAAAACTTTTCTGTGTTGTTGCGTTTGAAACGGAGACGTTGAATCCTCCCGATTTTTCATCGTAGTTTTGATCACCTGTTTTATGTGATGTATTAGTCTGAAAATAATATCATTTCCATAATGTGCAAGATGATCTATCCCAACTTTATAATCAAAATAGTTAAGTTCGACTTTTTTAAAGCTATTGTTTTGAATATCGTACGTAAAGTAATAATTATCAATCTCAGCATCACCGAAAAAGGAAAGATATAATTGATTCATATTATTCGGCTTCTGATTGGGGATCATTCTTGTGAACTCATCGTCTATTATTTTGTATTTCTTTACCTCTTTTCCAGTCTTAGTTACTTCTTTTACTAGCGTATATTCTTGAGAAACTCGCCAGTCTGTCGGATAAAACAATAGGTAATCTCCAGCACTTCGTTATTTTATTTAATACCATATGTTTTGGAGAGATATTTGCGAGATTTAGTGAGGCTTTGGAAGGTGAACTTTTAGAATATTCCTTGCTATCGCATCATTAATTAAACGTTTGATTAGTAGCATAACGATTAAGACATGATGTTGATACAAATATGTATAGTGGATAAAATTCATCCACGTTCAACTATATGATTCATGAACTTACCATTGTGCCACCATTTACATGGATGACTTGACCGGTAACATATCTGGAATCATCCGATGAAAGGTATACATAGGCTGGAGCAAGTTCAAAAGGTTGGCCAGCTCTTTTCATTGGTACGTCTAAACCAAAGGTCTCCACATCCTCGGCAGAAAAACTTGATGGAATCAAGGGTGTCCAAATAGGACCAGGTGCTACCGCATTTACTCGAATATCTTGATCCGCAAGGTTTTGTGATAATGCGCGGGTAAAGCCCACAATAGCGCCTTTTGTAGCAGAATAATCAATTAATTGCTTATTACCTTCATACGCTACAACCGAAGCTGTATTAATAATTGCGTCTCCTTTTATTAAATATGGCAATGCCGCTTTTGTCATGTAAAAAAAAGCATATATATTCGTTTTAAATGTAGCATCCCACTGCTCAACAGAAATATCAAGAAGACTCTTTTGTGGAAACTGAACACCATGATTATTAACAAGGATATTTAGTTGCCCAAAGTTTTCAATCGTTTGTTGAACGACTGATTTACAATGCTCTGGATCTCTAAGATCTCCTGTCATTAACAAACACTTCTTCCCAATTTCCTCAATTCTTCTTTTCGTTCTCATTGCATCATCATATTCATAGTTTGAAAAGTATGGAATAACTAGGTTTGCCCCCTCCTTAGCAAAGGCTATAGCAGCGGCTGCCCCAATACCACTATCTCCACCTGTGATAATAGCAACTTTATTTTTCAGTTTATCACTCCCCTTATAATCGGGATTTTCAATCATTGGCTTAGGGGTCATCAAAGACTCTATCCCTGGTTGTTGAGACTGATGTTGGTAAGGGAATGATATAGGTTGTTCCTTACATTGTGTCTTCACTGCATAATACGGATACGAAGGATACATTGACATACCTCCATTAGGCTCTTTTATCATTTTAGACTATTCACTTATATCCTTTTAGTGACTCGCATATAAAAAAGTCACGGATAAATGTAATAAATTTCCCCACATTTATCCGTGACTTTTATTTCGTTACCTTAATACCACCATTATTTGATTTTAATTTAATCAAATGTTCTCCATTACCAAAAATACTACTTCCATCGGAACTTCCAAGAATATCCACTTTTCCGTTATCCACCTTTATATCAAAAGTGACATTTTTTGGTTCTTTTTCTGTTTGAATTTTAATAGAACCATTATCAGTCGCAAAATCAATTTGGCGCTCTAAGTTATTCGTTACTAGTGAGATCCGGCCATTGTTTGTTTTTCCAGATAGCTTCCCATCTACATCTTCTAGAAGGATTTTTCCATTATCTGCTTCAACCGCAACAGATAATGCTTTTATACTTTTTAATTCTATCCGTCCATTATTTGCTTCCGCTTTAACGGTAGAGCTTTCAATATTTTCCAGCTCAATTCGACCATTATCCGTCTTAACATTCATCTCTTTCGCTACTAAATTTTCCGCATGAAAACGACCATTATTACTTTCTATTTGAATCGTATCATATTGTTTTTCAGGAACATACACTTTTAAAGTTAAGGCAGTTGAAAAAAAGTCGAAACTAACAAGTTTCCAGTGTTTTTCCTTTAAAACAACAGCAAGCGTATTTCCCTCTACATTAGCTTCAAAAACATAGTTTTTCGCCTTTCCTGACAGTTCCGCTGTTGCTTTTGTATCTTTTGTAGGTAAAATCTCTACCTTAGCGTTACCAGCAACAATATTTATATTTGTGAACTGGTCATCATCTATCCCTCTCTTTTCCGAGACTGGCTCGGGCTTACCCAAAGATTTAAACGTAATAATACTGCCAACAATACCGATAAGTAATAAAAGCAAAGCGATAATGGATATATTTTTCACATTAATCATGTTTCATCCCACCTTTGACAAGTTTCACATTGAATTTTAAATAACGCACAAAACCTTGAATTAAGGCACGTGTTGCAAAGTACATCCCAATTGCTATAAATAAACCGAGTCCTGCAAGCAATAGCGAAAAGAATAAATTGAAAGATTCGAATATCTCAGGAGCGATTACTACATCGATCAATACTAATAATGGTGACACAATAAATCCGATCCCTGCTGTCCAGCCAGCAATAATGAATGCCGCTAATGTCATAAATGGTGCGAGTACAATGAGCAAATTAAAAAATCCTAATCCAATAACAGCCCACACCGCTCTAAAAATATTACCTGTTGTAGCAGTTGTTTCTACTTTTTCTAGGTGATATGAAGCTACTATTTCTTTTGCTATCTGACGTGGTGATCCGAGGGAATTAGCTATTTCCTCTTCACTTTTTCCTTCTTCCATGCCAATTGCGAAATGCTCCTCGAAATCTTGGACGATATCTAACCGCTCACCTGCAGGGAGTTTTTTTAAAGATGAATCCAATTGTTTTACAAATTGATATTTATTCATTGCTCACACCTTCTTTGATTAATTGATTGACTCCCTTGGAAAATTCCTGCCACTCTTGTTTAAGTTCAGAGAGATATTCCCTTCCTTGATCCGTTAGCTTATAATACTTCCGTGAAGGCCCCTCAGATGATTCTTGTAAATAAGTTGTAAAGTATCCCTCTTTTGTTAGACGTCTTAATAATGGGTAAACCGAGCCTTCTGAAATAGCAATTTGTTTAGAAATCTTTTGAACTAGTTCATACCCATAACGATCTTGTTTATCTAATAGGACAAGCACACATAGTTCTAGCACACCTTTTTTAAATTGAACATTCATTATTGAAACACCTCATGCTTTCATTGTACGCTACTAAACATTGAATAGTACCTGCTTATGAGAAGTACGTTGCCAATAAAATATACCATACAGTATTGTTCATTGCAAGGTACTGTTTTATAAATTGTGTTTTACTCTTTTACTTATGCCCATAAATGTACCTAATGTTATAATAAGTGACTAGTAATTATTTAAATCGCATAGGAGATCGTTATGTTAACTGCACTTTTTCACGGGATTATCTTGGCATTCGGGTTAATCCTTCCGCTCGGTGCCCAAAATGTATTTATTTTTAACCAGGGAGCTCTACAACCAAATTTTAAAAGAGCAATTCCCATGATCATTACTGCTTCACTCTGTGATACCTTACTGATTCTATTAGCAGTTTTAGGCGTCTCAGTCATTGTATTTACTATTCCAGTACTGCAAACATTACTCTTTTCTATTGGCTTATTATTCTTACTTTATATGGGGTGGACTATTTGGAAAAGCAATCCTGGAAATATAAGCCGGGAAACAGCTGCCTTGTCCCCTCGGAAACAGATTATGTTTGCCACATCAGTATCTTTACTAAATCCTCATGCTATTCTTGATACTATTGGCGTGATTGGTACAAGTTCACTTAGCTACACGGGAGCAGAAAGGGCTTTGTTTACTCTTTCATGTATTGTTATTTCTTGGATTTGGTTTTTCTGTCTTGCCATCGCGGGTAGGACAGTAGGAAATATCGATAAATCCGGAAAATTTTTAGCGCTATTAAATAAAATTTCCGCTATCATTATATGGAGTGTCGCAGCATACATTGCTGTCAAGCTATATCAACTGTTTTAATTTATCAGTACCCGACAGAAGCCTTCCACTTCTATAAGTGAGGGTTTCTAGTTTTATCTTTACTGTCCGTGCTTTAGTATTCCTTCATCATTTTCGTGTCTTCCACCAATTGTTAATCCATGCTCTATTCGAGGTTACAACGACTTTATTAGCCATTACTGCGTCCTATTCGTCGTCGCGATTCATTGCGCGCAACAAAAGAGGGACTTTCCAAACAAAGTGCTTAGCTCTTTGTTTGGAAAATCCCTATCTAGCATCACTCTCCCATACTCATTCCTTTTAAAGTCACAGCTGTTAAAAATGCAGTCACACAAATAATGGCGGTGGATACTACGATCGCAATTGGTAAGGTCATGATAAGATCCTCCTTTAAAGTATTGTTACGTTACTAAGATCCACTTTAGATCCCTTTAAAAAGTTGTACGTTAATTTATCCATTATCGCGCCTTCAAAGTCCATTTTCTTTAAGTCAGACATACGAAATTGAACGTTTTTAAGTGTGGCATTACGAAAAGATACTTTTTTTAACGTGGAGCCCTCAAAAATTGTTTGGTTAAATGTCTCCCCTTCAAACTGTAGGCCTGCCAAATTGCAGCCTTTAAATTGAGTTTTAGTATAATTGCATTTTTTAAAATTGGCACCTTTTAAATTAGTTCCTTTAAATAAAGTACCCGTTAAATTGACGTCTTCAAATATGCAATCCTGTAAATTACTGTTTTTAAATGTACTGTTCGTTAAATCCGAATGGCTAAAATCTGAATGCTTTAAATCACTGGAATCAAATTTACCATCGTGAACAGATACACAACGGAAATCAGAATCCCATAGTCGTTGTCTCGAAAAGTCCATGCGGACAGCCTGTTCAAGCTCACTATGTTGAAGATTAATGGACTCAACGAGTTCAGATACTTCACCGATTGAATCAATAGTTAATCTGTAAGCTTCTTGATCGTTATATCCCTTTTGTTTATGATCATCGTATTTCTCCATTAGATTTAGTAATAACTCTTCTTCCAACTCTTGGGCAGTTTTTATATTTTGATATGGCGCAAAAATATGATGGACATGTTCTCTTAATTGTTTGTTCATGTTTGATCATCCTTTCTAAAGTAGTTCCTCTAAAATTTGCTTTGCCTGCTCCCAATTTTTTTTATTTTGCTTATATGTGCTTTCACCAATTGATGTAACTTTGTAATATTTCCGTCGTCCGCCTTGGCTCGCATCACCCCAGTAGGAACTAATGCTTCCTTCCTTCTCTAGTCGTTTGAGGCTTGAATACATCGTCGCTTCCTTTAATTCATACTGTTCCCCTGAACTCTCGAAAATCAATTTACTAATTTCATAACCATATTTATCTCCACTAAGAAGAAGCTTTAAAATCATCGTATCCGTATGCCCGCGAAGCAGGTCAGAGGATAGTTTTCCTTGAACCACATCCTCACCTCCCTATTTACAATGTACAACACACTACTATGACAGTCAAGGTAGTACTACAGAAATAGTAATAGATCATTTTTTTGCATAGTCTTACATATAGAAGTGATATAATTATAATTATTCCGAAAATGATAAGGAGAGATGATCATGATTAAAGGTTTACCTTCAAGATCTGAGGTTAGTGTCAAGGAAACATGGAATTTACAGGATTTATTTGCAACGGAAGAAAAGTATAGCGAAGCTTTATCTCAATTAACCAAAGAAGTAGAGCTATTCCATGACCAATACAAAGGAAATATCATGGATCCAAGCTCTGTGAATCAAGTACTGGAAGGCTATGCTTCTATCTTTGAAAAGATGATTCCCATTGGCACTTATGCCAACTTAGCATTAAGTACCGATCAGGCAAATGATGAGGCGCAAATGCGAGCCAGTAAATTTGGTTCCATTTCAGCCAAAATATCGAGCTCCATATCCTTTGTTGATAGTGAGTTACTGGAATTACCAGTAGAAACACTTGAAAAAGCGATGGAGAAATCTAATGAATTTCAGAACTATCTTGAAAAGTTAATACAAAAGAAACAATATCAATTACACCCAGAAGTGGAAAAAACATTGGCCGCATACTCTTCCACTTTCGATGCCCCTTATGAGCTTTATAACACAACGAAAATGGTTGATTTATCTTTTGATGACTTTGAAGTGAATGGAAAAAGCTATCCATTAAGCTATGTAACATTTGAAGGCGATTGGGAAGGCGAATCAAATACAGACGTAAGACGCGCAGCATACGAAGCTTTTTCAAAACAATTAAAGGATTACCAACATACAACAGCAAAAACATATGACATGCAACTCCAATTAGAAAAAACAACCGCTGATCTTCGCGGATATGATAATGTTTTTGATTATTTATTGTTCAATCAAGACGTAGACCGCACCCTTTATGATCGACAAATTGATATAGTCATGAAAGATCTAGCTCCACATATGCGCAAATACGCAAAACTTCTGCAAAAAGTGCATGGTTTGGATAAAATGACCTTTCCCGATTTAAAAATTTCATTAGATCCAACATATGAACCAGAAATAACAATTGTGGAATCTAAAAAATATATGGATGATGCGCTTGCTATTCTCGGTAATGATTATTTGGACATGATCAATCGAGCTTATGAAGAAAGGTGGATTGACTTTGCTCAAAATCAAGGCAAGTCGACAGGTGCGTTCTGTTCAAGCCCTTATGGCAATCACCCATATATTTTAATTTCTTGGTCCAGCAGAATGAACGAGGTATTTGTATTAGCTCACGAACTAGGACATGCTGGGCACTTTTACAATGCCAACCGTGAACAAAATGTTTTTAATGCGCGTCCATCTTTATATTTTATTGAAGCTCCATCAACTATGAATGAAATGCTAATGGCCAATCATTTATTGAAAAACTCAGATGATCCAAGATTTAAACGCTGGGTCATTTCTTCCATTGTCGCAAGAACGTATTACCATAATTTCGTTACCCATTTATTAGAAGCTGCTTATCAAAGAAAAGTATACGAACGCATTGATGAAGGACTAAGCGTTAATGCCGGAATTTTAAATGAAATGAAAAGAAATGTGTTGGAAGAATTTTGGGGAGATGACGTAGAGATCTCACCAGGTGCAGAACTTACTTGGATGCGTCAACCACATTATTATATGGGTCTATACCCTTACACATACAGCGCAGGTCTCACTATTTCCACACAAGTTTCCAAACGCATTTTAAAAGAAGGTCAGCCTGCAGTAGATGATTGGTTAAATGTATTAAAGGCTGGAGGAACTAAATCTCCAGTCGAACTTTCTAAAATGGCAGGTGTTGATATTTCTACAGAACAACCATTAAAAGACACAATTGCATATATTGGCGAATTAGTTGATGAGCTTATTGCATTAACAGAGGAAATCTAACTCATCAGCAACATCTAAAGCTAATCAAAAAGCGATTCATCTCGTGTAAAAGAGATGAATCGCTTTTTATAGAAATAAATCCAATTAAGTAGTGCTCGGTTCCTTTTCTTCGGAAATGGGTGCCTCGTATTTCGGTGGTGTTACACGTTTTATGAAGAAGGTTAATAGTAAAGCAACAACCGCAACGATAGTCGAGACAAAGAATGCGTGGTTTATACCATCTAGCATAGCTTTGCTTGCCAATTCTGCTTTCAGCGCTGCAAGACCTTCAGCACTGGTTGGCGCATTGCCAGCTGCAGCTGCGTCAGCAGCTAGTTCTGCACCAGTTGTTTCTATTCTCTTATCCATAATTGTTAATAACAATGCCGAACCGATCGCACCGGATACTTGTTGCAATGTATTGTTTATCGCAGTTCCGTGCGGATTCGCGGCCATCGGTAACTGATTTAAACCATTTGTCATAACAGGCATCATAACCATAGAGATTCCAAACATCCGTGCTGTATAAATGAGCATAATGTAATAATAACCAGAATCCATATTGAGTTTGCTTAAGTAGAAAGTAGTAATTACTGTAATAGTAAGACCGATGATCGCCAAGATCCGAGCGCCGTACTTATCAAACAATTTACCAGTAATTGGCGACATAATCCCCATAGCCAGTGCACCCGGTAACATAAGGAGTCCTGAATGTAATGGTGAAATACCGCGTATTGTTTGAACATACAGCGGCGTTAATATCATGGCAGAGAACATAGCCATAGATAGGACAACCGATATAGCTGACGATAAAGCAAACATCGGGTATTTATATATTCTAAATTCCAACATTGGATCTTCCATCCGAAGTTGACGAAGAATAAATGTAATAAGAGCAATTGCCCCAATAATAATTGTTCCGTACACTATCGGAGCGCCCCAACCTTTATCTCCCGCTGTACTGAAACCGTAAAGTAAGCCTCCAAAACCAATACTTGATAAAATGAGTGAGAAAAAATCTAACTTCATATTGCGATTTGGTGTAATATTACGTAATTTAAAGAACGCAAAAACAATTGTAAGAACTGCAAACGGTAAAACGATGCCAAATAGCACACGCCACTCATAATGCTCAATAATCCAACCTGACAGAGTAGGTCCAATCGCCGGAGCTGTAATCATCACGAGTCCAAAAATCCCCATTGCCGTGCCTCGACGTTCTACTGGAAACGCAGTGAGCATTACATTCATAAGAAGTGGCATCATCAGCGCTGAACCACTAGCTTGAATCATCCGTCCAGCAATAAGCACACCGAATGCCGGAGCAATCATCGAAAGTAGTGTCCCAAGCGTGAATAACGTCATTGCTGTTAGAAATAATCTTCTATTCGTGAATTTCTGGATAAAGAATGCACTCGCTGGGATCAAAATTCCATTAACTAGCATATATCCAGTCGTGAGCCACTGTACAACCGATGGCTTCACGTCAAACTCGACCATAATTGTCGGCAAAGCAACGTTTAACAATGTATTATTTAATAATGCTATAAACGCCCCGAAAAAAAGAATGGCTATCATACCATAAGGCGGTTTTTCATGCATTTTTTGTATATCCATCTATCTTCCTCCACTCGATACATATAAAATGTAAACTCTCTGTTCATCACTTTTCATATTTTATACCTGTAGTCCAAATAAAGCAAGAAATAAAATGAATTTTATTATATAAGATTGATAATTATAGATATACAGGTTAAAATATAAATAGACTGACAGTATAAAGGTGATTATATGAATGATCGTAAACGACATGTTTTATTAACAGCAAAACAGCTTTTTGTGAAAAAAGGTTATTCAGCCACATCCATACAAGATATTTTGGAGGAATCCGAAATTTCCAAAGGGACGTTTTATAATTATTTTTCATCAAAAAGTGAATGCATTATGGCTATATTACAAGAAGCACATGATGATGCAAGTATAAGACGCAGGGAATTGCTTATCGGTAAAGATATATCAGATAAAAAAGTTTTTGCTGAACAAATTTCTGTTCGTATGCAAGTAAATCGCGAACACAAACTTCTTCCTTTATTTGAAACAATTTTCCATTCTGGAGATCATGATTTAAGAGCTTTCGTCAAAAAACATCATCTTGCTGAGCTTTTCTGGCTCTCCAATAGGCTTGTAGATGTATACGGAGACGAAGTTGCTCCTTATTCCTTGGATTGCGCAGTAATGACAGTTGGGATATTACAACAGATGCTTCATGTATGTGCCGCTAGCTCTAAAGAAGAAATTGATATTCCAAAACTTATTCATTTCACGATTCGCCGTTTGGATGCGATCGTTCTCAGTATGATTAATACAAAAGATATGATGCTTGATAAGTATACATTTTCTGATACACCTGATAACGTACAATCGCAAGCACAAACGAAACAGCAATTACTTGAAATGCTTGCTGATTTTTATAAGCGGATTGAGAATGAAGCACATCCAAGAGATATACAATATCTGCAATTTTTAATGGATGAATTACAAGAAGAACAGCCAAAGCTCTTCTTAATTGAAACGATTATTCGCCCTTTACGTGAAGACTTTTCGAGAACAGCTCATGAATCAGAAGCACGGGAACTTACTTCTAAGTTATGGAACTATGTTAATTTGCTTGAAAAACAGGAAGGAAAAAAGTAAAAAACAACCCTCACAGTATTCAGTCCATGCTGTGAGGATTATTTTTATCTAGTGACTATTTATCTTTATATTCACTATGTAATTTTATAGCAAATATAATGACGCAAAGTAATACAAATACAGGTAATATAAACATCGTTGTTTCACTTAATATGTATCCTAAAGCAGAAGAAGCAACTGGGATATAATCACCATGTATTTATATATGGATGATTGATATACCCAGTGATATGGCAAAAGATGAGCACCATATATTTGCATAGATCATAACCATCTTTTCTGGCGCTCCATTGAAAGCCCAAATCACACCAGACGCTTAAATAAATAGATACAACTTCCACACCTTCCAGAAATCCCCCCATCATTGTTGATAACCGTTGGTCACAATTTAATTCTGCACTCCCCTTCTCATTTAAAGTAACCATTTTTTATACTCTTCTTATAAAGCTCAGCACTTCTTATCTATAAAAATCTACTTTCCAAGAAGGCACTCGTCATTACTGTCCCTCTCTTCCTTACTTTACAGATAGAACTTTACTAATGAGGGGATTTTTATTAAGAGTATTCTTACATTTAGATATATAACCTACTAATAGTTAGAAGTTGACTATTCATACTCCTACTAATTATAATTACATATGGATTCCGCTATAAAGGAGGCTACCATGGAACATCGTACTTTACTTCTCTTAGGGTTACTCATGACACAAAGCCAACATGGTTATCAAATACATGATTTTATTGAAAAAAACCTTACCTTCATTACAAATATGAAAAAGGCAACTGCTTATTCCTTGCTAGATAAGTTGAGCAAGGAGGGCTATATTGATGTTTCTATTGAATATGATGGAAACCGCCCACCACGTAAAGTATATTCCATTAATGAGAATGGTAAAAAACAGTTTAACCATTTGTTATTACATAATTTAACATCTGCAGAAACAGTTTTTTATGAAGGGGATATCGGTCTCATGTTTCTCGATCATTTACCTGCGGATCAAATGATTACGTCATTGCAAACAAGACAGCAAAAATTACAGGTTAAATACGATAATCTCAAACAGTTACCTAGCCATGATCATAGTAATGGTGTGAACATTGCCATTCGTCATAAACAGAAGATGATGGAAGCTGAGCTATCTTTCTTAGCCGAAACCATTCAAATACTAATTGAAACAAGCAACCCTCGGGAAACGGAGTGACTATTATGTTAGAAACAAAAAGAGCTTTACCAATCTTATTTGCCGTCATGTTTTTTGTCATGGTTGGCTTCGGGATTATTATTCCAGTACTACCCTTTTATGCTGAAAATATTGGTGCCTCACCTACTCAATTAGGAATGCTCATGGCTGTTTATTCACTTATGCAGCTACTTTTCGCTCCGATGTGGGGACGGATTTCTGACCGAATTGGCCGTAAGCCCGTAATAATGATTGGTATCTCTGGTCTAGCCCTTTCATTTTTCTTAATGGGGATATCTTCTTCGCTGTGGATGCTTTTTGCCGCTAGAATCATCGGTGGATTTTTATCTTCCGCTAATATGCCTACAGTAATGGCCTATGTAGCTGATATTACGACACCGGAAGATCGTGGAAAGGGAATGGGAGTTGTTGGGGCAGCTGTAGGTCTTGGTTTTGTTTTTGGACCTGCTATTGGTGGAGTTTTTTCTAAAATTAGTTTAAGTATGCCTTTTTATATTGCAGGGGTTTCATCGCTTCTTACTTTTTTCCTTGTCTGGTTTCTTCTAAAGGAATCTTTATCAGAAGAAAATAGAGGTCAGCAAGATTCGAAAAAAGCTTCATTATGGCAGGCAATGAGTGGGTCGCTATCTATTTTGTTCATGTTGCAATTATTTATATCCTTATCTTTATCAGGATTAGAAGCAACCTTTGCTTATTATGCGGCTAAAAAGGCCGGACTAGGAACAGTAAAATTAGGTTATATCTTTATGATTATGGGATTAGCAGGAGCCTTTGTTCAAGGTGGATTAGTCGGTAGGATGACCAAAAAATTTGGTGAAGGATTCGTCATTCAAATCGGAATTGTCGTTTCTGCGATTGGCTTTGGTCTTATTCTATTCGTCGATAGCTTTACGACTGCAGCAATATTTTTAACGATTTTCGGGATTGGAAATGGGGTCATCCGCCCAAGTGTTTCTTCTCTATTAACGAAAACCTCGACAGCTGGACATGGTAGTGCAACTGGATTACTATCTTCCGTCGATTCGCTTGGAAGAATTATCGGTCCTCCTTTAGGTGGATGGCTCTTTTCCATTGCAATTGGTTTACCTTATATTTCAGGTATTGTATTATCCCTTATTGCTCTTGTTCTATATCGTTTTTATACAAAACAATCACAAAAAAATCCATCCATTGGATAAACAAAGTGCTTGCCCTTCAGCGAATATAGTGAAGGACAAGCACTTTTTTATACTTCTTAAGATAAAAATCTTCTATATCAACAAAGGCGCTGAGAAACACTCGGTTATTCAATGACATTAATAAAAATCTAACTGCGCTTATGAAGGGAACAAATCATTTTTACACAAAGAAAACAAAGTTAATTTAAGCGTAGGGTGGCTAATCTGAGAAGGGTCAGCTTAACAGGAGAGATCCCGCTAGGAGCATTGCGGCGAGAAAGCCCACTGCATGCCCCCAGAAAGCGACATCCTGAAGCGTAAATCAACGGTAATTTACTTTCGTTTATTTAATTAACGACTTACTTACTTTCGGAGCCACTCAAATTGAAATAGCTTCCTCTCTTACAACATATGCTTTTATCGCATCAAGCAAACGCACCATATCTGAGCCTACCACGTCACCAATTACGCCAATTCGAAATGCCGGAAGATCAGTAAGTTTACCTGGATAAATGATAAATCCTTCCTTCTTTAACGCCTTATAAAACGAATCGAATGAAAAATCATGTTCCGGGTATAAAAATGATGCAATAAATGGTGATTGAATCTCCTTTTCTATAGCCGTCTGAAAACCTAATTCTTTCATTCCATTAATAAGTATATTCATATTCATACGATAGCGTTGTTCTCGCTTACTCACCCCACCCTCCTCATCTAATTCTTCAAGTGCTCGTGAAAAGGCATGGACAGCATGGGTCGGTGAAGTGAATCGCCATTTCCCTCCATCATTCTCCATTGTTTCGAATTGATCATATAAGTCTAATGATAGTGATGGTGCACAATCTTTCCTTGTTGATAACAGGGAGCTATTTGCTATGATAAACCCAAAACCGGGGACACCTTGTAGACATTTATTTGCACTTGAGACAAGTACATCAATATCCCACTCTTGAATCGACATGTTCATGCCCCCAAAACTGGACATCGCATCGACAATCGTTGTCGTTCCATATTTTTTCGCTATACGACAAAGCTCGTCTGCGGGGTTTAGCAAACCTGAAGTAGTTTCTGAATGCACGAAAACAACATGAGTAATTGATGAATCACTTTTTAAAATTGTTTCTAATAATTCAGGGTCAAGCTGCTTTGTATCACTTGTAGAAAATGTACTGCATGGTATACGCATTCTTTCAGCTATTTCCACAAGTCGCCGTCCATAAGCACCATTTACGCCAATTAACATGTGGTCGTCCTGCGAAACAAAAGTGCCTATTGCCGCTTCAACTGAAAATGTACCACTTCCTTGCATGAGAACCGCGGTGAATCGATCATCTCCACCGGAAATTTCCACAAGCTTCTGGCGAATACTACGTGTTAATGCTTTATATTCATCTTCCCAAGTACACCAATCTCCCTGCATCGCTTTTTTTACCGATTCTGTTGTTGTCAGTGGCCCAGGTGTTAATAAAAGAGAGTGTTTCATGATAATTCCACCACTTTCGATAGTTTTTCATCTAGTTCACGAATATAGCTCGGTACGTCTTTAATAGATAAAAGGACCTGATGGGCACCGGCTTCTATTAACTTTTCTCTCACTGTCGCTTCTCTAATAGAACGCTCTTTTTCTGATAATTTCATTACTTCCGCTTCTGAAAGTCCAAGTTCGCTAGAACCATATATTAAACCAACCGTCCAAGCACCTGCATTACGCCCTTCTTTCATATCCACTGTTGTATCGCCCACTTTGACAAGTCTATTCATCGGAAAGACCCCCATCTTCATCGCGGCATAATAAGCCATCCATGGATACGGTCTTCCTGCATCAACATCATCCGCGGTAACTGTTACATCAGGCTCGTATCCCTTTTCAGCGGCTCCTGCACAAACAATATGCATCATCTCACGTGTATACCCTGTTGTTGTACCTATTTTAAGACCCATTTCCCTTAGTTCGTTGACTGCTTTCGTTGCTCCAGGCACCGGATCTGTGTATTCACGTAGCTCTTCAAATAAATATTTTTCAAATAAAGTATTCAGCTCATGCACATCTGCTTCTGATAGATTACCCTCCCATTGCTTTCTAATTTCCGGCATCGCTAGCATCGTCCGAATATGGTCTATTTTGGCCATTCCCATTGGCTTTCTCGTTTGTTCCATCGTTACTGAAATTCCTTTTTCTTTAAACACTTTCATAAAACTACTGACTGGCGCCATACATCCATAATCAACCGTCGTTCCTGCCCAATCGAGTAATACCCCTTTAATGATTTTCATGACGAAACCTCTCCTTTTCTATTTAATCTTTTACTATTAAAATGCAGAATGCCTTCATATCCTACTCTGATAATAATATTAACGAGCACGATAAGCATTCCCATTGCCGCTGCTGATTCAATATTCCCTGCATCATCCAAACTAACAATAGAGACCGCTGCAGTCTTTGTATCTGGTGTATATAAAAAGATAACGGCCGAGATAGTAACCATTGAATTAACAAAGAAATACATGGCCATTTCTAATAATGCTGGTGCACAAGACGGAATGATGTAATGAAAGAATACAGTAATCCGTCCAATCCCAAAGGTTTTAGCCGCTTGTTCACATTCCATATCTAGCTTTTTAATTGCTGTCCTTGCAGTCATATATGTAACAGAGAAAAAATGAAGAATCGATGATACGATGATAATCGCTATTGTTCCATATAGATTGTGTAATAAGTTTGGAACTTTTATATGGAAAAATGACCACTCAGGTTTACTAAAAAACAGTACATAACTAATTCCGATTACCAGTCCAGGTACAGCCATCGGAAGCAAACTCATAAAATGACCCATGTTTTGCAGCCGACGGGAAAAAGTCCCATTTTGCAGCCAATAAGCAAATAAAAAAGCGAATATCGTACCAATTATTGCTGTCCCAAGAGATGCGAACAAACTATTAAAGAAAACATTGAATCCATCGCCTGTGTAGCTGTTAAAAGTAAAACGCTCCAATGTAAAACCAAGTGAATATGGCCAAATCGGCGTCACCGAAGCAAATGCTATCATTACAAACAAACCTAAAATGATAAAGGAAGTTCCATAGGCAAAGCCGCCAAATAATAGATCACGAACTTTGTGTTTACTTGTTTCAAGTGGCTTCGCCTTCGCGTTCAATTGAAATGTCGGTTTTTGCGAAACAGCTTGGTCCACTACAAATGCGACCAATGCTGGGATCATTAGCAATATACCAACGATGGCACCAAGGGAAAAGTTTTGTTGGCCAACTACTTGTTTATACACATCTGTAGCCAAAACATTGTATTGACCACCTACGAGTTTAGGTGCCCCATAATCGGTAAAGCTGAGGGTAAATGCCACCATCCCAGCACTAATGAGAGCAAGCCTAATGCTTGGCAATGTAATACCTGCTAATCGACCGATTGGACTAATTCCCATCGTCTTTGCCGCATCATAAAGACCTTGATCCGATTGGCGCAACGCCACATACAATAGTAAAACGACTTGGGGAAATGTATAAATTGTTTCTGCGATAATGATACCAGTCGGTCCGTATAACCCAATGTCTATTCCCGGTAACAATCCAAATAAGCCTGTCGTCACAATCCCCTGCCGACCAAATAAATAAATAAGCCCAATACCGTGCATCATCGTTGGTGCAAATAAGGGAAGCATCGCAAAGGCAAGCAACCATCTTCTTCCCTTTACATTTGTGCGCGATATAGTAAAAGCATATAAAAAACCAAGTGAGAGCGCGCACACTGTTGTCCATGATGCGATTGTCAGAGAATGTTGTATGCTTTGCAGTAACGCGGGATTTTTTAAATAATTAACAATCTGACCGAATCCCGCCCATGTACCATCTGGATTTTTCACAGCCTCCGAAAAAAGTGATAACACCGGTAAAATCAGTAGAATGACAAATGATACAAAAATAATTGTAATTTGGAGTGGACGATATAGTGAAACTGTTCCTCTCCTCACCTTCGCATGCGATAATACCGACATCATATGACTAATTCCTTCAAAGAAGTAAGGCTAGATTGATGTAATGACAGATATAATCGTTTACCAGGCTGAATCTCTTCCACATCTACTGTACTTGAGGGAAGGTCCACGATAAATTTCTTAGCCAAATACGATGACGTCTTGTCAATGACATTCACATCTAGCCGGTAAAATGCTCCTTTGAACATCATTGATTCTATAGTTGTTTCCACGCCAGACCACTCATTCGATATATAAAATTGTTCCGGACGAACAATGAGTGTTTTTCCGCCTTTCTCGATACGATTTGACGTGCCTATAAAAGAAGCAACAAATGAATTTGCTGGGTAATGATAAATATTTTGCGGTGTATCATACTGAACGATCTGGCCATTATGCATCACAGCAATTCGATCTGCCATCGTCAACGCTTCCTCCTGATCATGCGTAACCATAATTGTCGTCATTCCTAGTTCATTGTGTATGCGGCATATTTCCTGTTGGAGCTGATGACGGACATTGGCATCCAATGCTGATAGCGGCTCATCGAGTAATAAAAAGTCTGGTTCTGTAACCAGTGCTCTTGCTAATGCCACCCTTTGTTGCTGTCCTCCAGACAATTGTTGAGGAAACCTTTGTGATAGATCAGATAACCCAACTATTTTAAGCATTCGCTCTGCCTTTTGGTTTATTGCCTTTCGTGATAATTTCTTCGGTTTGAGAGCAAATTCAATATTTTTTTTCACGGTCATATTTGGAAAAAGCGCATATGACTGAAAAACCATTCCAATATTTCTTGATGCCGGAGAGTTTGTTGTTACATCCACTTGATTCATACGGATCTTACCAGCTGTTGGAGCGTCAAGACCAGCAATAATTCGAAGCAATGTTGACTTCCCACACCCGCTTGGGCCAAGTAAACTGACAAACTCTCCTTTTTGTATATCCAGTTGTATTTCTGTTAACGCCGTTGTATTTCCATACTTTTTCATTACTGAATCAATACGTAGCGGCTTCGCCATCACTATCTCTCCCTCTTTATTCGACTTCCGCTTTTGAACCATATTTCTTTTCCCATTCTTTTAAGATAGAGTCACGATTTTCCGCTGCCCAATATAAGTCATTATCTTTATAAATCTGTTCTTCAATATTTTCTGGGAAAAAATTAGATTTTTCAAATTGGCTATTTCCTGTTGTATGTCCATTTGCTTCAAAATACTTTTTCATGACTTGCTCTTCAATTGCCCAGTCAAGAAAGACTTTTGCTAGCTCTTCACTTTCTTGATTACTTTTATTAATTAGCGCATTTGCTTCTACATCCCATCCAAGCCCTTCTTCTGGTAATACAATTTCAACGGGCGCTCCTGATTCCTTCATTTGAACAGCTGTATAGACGAGAGTAAGAGCAATCGGAAATTCACCTGTTGCAGCCATCTTTGCCGGTTTTGAACCAGAATGAGTGTATGTACCAATATTGCGATGAAGCTTATCCATATATGCCCATCCTTCCGCTTCTCCCATCATTTGTAGCCAAGCATTCACGGTTAAATAGCCGGTACCACTTGACGCAGGGTGGGGCATAACAAGCAATCCCTTATATTCAGGATTTAGTAAATCCTCGTACGTTTTTGGTATAGGTAGTTCCATCTTTTTCAGTTCTGTTGTATTGACAACAATACCTGTCATGTATGCCGCATTCCCGGTCCATTTAAGTGGATCATTTTTATCCTTAAAGGCCTCCTTAATATTTTCAGCACCTTTTGGTGAATATTCTTTTAACATATCTTTATTATCTAGTGTGAGTAAACTTGAAGCTGCAAGTCCCCAAATAACATCGGCTTCTGTGTTTTCACCCTCCGCTAGAAGTTTCGCGGTCATGATACCCGTGGAATCTCTAACAATTTTCAGATCAATATCTGGATACTTTTCTTTAAACGACTCTAGATATAGTGGGATGAGTTCTTCTTCAATAGCTGTATAAACTGTTAACTCACCAGCCGGTCCTTCTCCGGCACTTACCGATTTATCTTCGCTAAATGAACATGCAGATAAAAGCAATACACAAGTAATCATAAAAAACATCATTTTTTTAGCCACTAATCTTTTTCCCCTTTCTTTCCTGCGGTTGTAGATTTATTGTACAGGGCGATTATTAATGGGATATTAATAGATTGTAAAGATAAGATTGTTATTTCCTATAGTTTTGGTTATTTTTACTAGTAGGTACTAAACAAAAAAATACTTGTTTTCCACTATTAATATCAGTGAAAAACAAGTACTACCTTTTACATATATATATTTAGAAATAATTAAGCTACCATCTTCCGGCATTCCTCCGCACATTTGAAACAAGCTTCAGCACAGCGCTGACAATGATTGTGATCATGCTTTTTACATTCGTTCCCACATGCGTCACAAATATCGGCACATAATTGGCATATTTCCTTTACAAATGGACTGTTTGTTTGCATGGCTTTTACTGCAAATGCGCATATTTCCGCACAATCTCTGTCCATCCGAATACAGTCCGCCATCATTTTAACATCTTCTTGTAAACATGCGTCAAAGCAATGATTACATGCTTCCAGACATTCTAGGCAAGCCTTTATGCATGACTCATATGTTGCATTCATTCCTATTCCCTCCTGAAAGATGACCTACATTATATTTTACCCAATCTATTTTCGAATAAACGGACGCTAAGCTTTCTGCATAACAGATTTAAAGCCGATTCAAATGGAGAGCATACATCCCAACTCTCTAATAATCTAAATGAGAAATTATTATTTTTAAAAATAATTAAAATGGTGTACGACATAAAACAGGACCAATTTGACTCTTTTATCAAGCAGGAGCTTTCAGCTGATTCGTGTGATCCTAAAGAGATTCTTCGTGAAAAACATATCAGTACGAACTAAATAAGGAGAAGAGAATAGTGAATAGGGAATATATGGAAGCAGACAGAGTCGGTGCTTTTGAAACAAAATACGATGCTGAAAATTACCCTGAAAAATATTTAAATTGTTTGGGTGGATTCGGCATAGAGAATGCAACGTGAAAATATTTGCTATCAATGATGAGCTGACTGAAATTACTGTGAAGTAAGGCTATGTGAAAAGATTTTAAACAAAAAATAAAGCACACAGATATGCTGCATGCTTTCATATAATCATTTATTATTATTTTGAATCCAATCCATAAATTTTTCCATAACTGTATCCAAAAATTCGATAGTAGGTTCGTGAATTAGGTCCCCAGATTCATCAATCTTTTCATGAACTGATCCGATAAATACCTCATTACCTGGTAATGTAAGTGCTGATACTCCCGGCGCGTTCAAGATTTGCCGAAGTTGCATTTGCGCACGTACTGTTCCTAATGCTCCACCACTCCCACCAACAATCATTACTGGCTTGTTATGCATTACTTTGTCTACCCTGGAAAACCAGTCAATTGCATTTTTCAACACACCGGGAATTGAATGATTATATTCAGGTGTTACAATTAACATCCCGTCACTAGCAGCAATTTTACTTTTAATATCTTTTACAATGTCAGGAGGCATAAGTTCATTATCTTGATTATACATAGGAATCTCTTCAATCGGCAGAATTGCGATCTCCACTCTATTTTTAAAATGCTCCTTCATAAAGGAAGCAAGCTTTTTATTATAAGAGTCTTCCCGTATACTACCAACAATTGCAACGATCTTCATTAACTTCACCTCATCTTTTATTTTAACAATATTCTTTTATATTAAGCCAATCAGAGTATATATCCAAGTATTACTCTCGCGTTAAGATAACATTGAGTCACTACTTTACAGATTATAGCATAGGCTTTATTATAATAGTGAGTGATTACTCACTATTGTAAAGGGGTGAATTAAATGAAAAAAACTTGCGTATCTATTCGGCATGTCTCAAAGAACTTCGGTAAACATGCAGTATTAGAAGATATTAACTTGGAAATTAACAAAGGTGAAATATTTGGACTTCTCGGACCATCAGGTGCTGGAAAAACTACATTAGTAAAGCAGTTATCTGGACTAGATACCCCTACATCGGGTGAAAATTTTATTTTCCAAGAAAAAATGCCAACATTAAGTCTCATAAACAAAATTGGATATATGGCTCAATCTGATGCCTTATATGAAGAACTGTCCGCCAAGGAAAATCTACAATTTTTCTCTACTTTATATGGACTAAAGGGTGTGAAACAATCTCGAAGAATAAAAGAAGTAATGGAGCTCGTCCAACTTTCAAATCATCTTACTAAGTTAGTCTCTAACTACTCTGGTGGCATGAAAAGAAGACTTTCACTGGCAATTGCACTTCTTCACGAGCCTGAGATGTTGATTCTAGATGAGCCTACAGTTGGCATCGATCCCGTTTTAAGAAAAGGCATTTGGGATGCCTTTTATGAATTAAAGAAAAAAGGGACGACCCTAATTGTGACTACTCATGTCATGGATGAAGCGGATAAATGTGACCGATTAGCCCTTATGCGTGAAGGACGACTTATTGCAGTAGGAACTCCAAATGAACTTAAGACAAAAACAAATACTGATTCAATTGAAGAAGCCTTTCTTATCTATGGAGGTGCTCACTCATGAGAGTTATTGCTTTAGTTATAAGAATCCTACGCCAAATCGTGCGAGATAAACGCACAATGGGATTGCTTATATTCGCTCCCATCCTTGTCTTAACAATGATGCATTTAGTATTTAATGGCGATGATTACGTTCCGAAAATTGGATTAGTCAATATCTCAGAAGTAATTACGGATCAGATAAGCTTCGAGAATGCAATAATTTCAGAATACAGCAATGTAAACGAGGCAAAAAAAGACTTAGCTAATCAGGACCTAGATGGCTATCTTATGTTTGAAAAACAGACTCCAGCTATTTTTCTTGAAGGTAGCGATCCAGCTGTAAATGGGTCTGTACTGCAATGGTTGCAAACTTCTTTACCAGCGGGCCAAATAAATGATTCTAACGCTAATTTGAAAATTGACTATTTACATGGTTCTAGCAAATTAGGACAATTTGATTACTTCGGACCTGTGTTGCTTGGATTCTTTGTCTTCTTCTTTGTATTTCTTATCGCTGGCGTTTCATTTTTACGCGAGCGCACAACTGGGACCCTTGAAAGGCTCCTTTCTAGCCCTTTACGAAGGTGGGAAATCGTAATTGGCTATGTACTTGGGTTTGGTATCTTTGCGACGATTCAATCTACAATCATTGCTGCGTATGCCATTTATGTGCTTGGGATGGCCATGGAGGGTGCATTTGCTTATGTCTTACTGATTACCTTACTACTCTCTTTAACAGCTCTCACACTCGGTATTTTATTATCTGCTTTTGCTAATAATGAACTGCAAATGATGCAATTTATTCCAGTTATTGTTATCCCACAGATTTTCTTTTCTGGATTATTTAATTTAGAAACCATCTCTAAATGGCTGAGTTGGATCGGACCATTCACTCCTTTATTTTATGCTGCTGATGCATTAAGGAATGTCATGGTAAGAGGATATGGGTGGGGAGATATCTATATAGATATCCTTGCTTTAATCGGCTTCTCTATTTTATTTATGACATTAAATATCTTGGCACTCCGGAAGTATAGAAAGATATAAAAGGAATGCTATTGCATCATGTATTAATATTAATTAGTATATAAGGCATAAAGGAGATTCAAATGTCTAAACAAGAACTGAACTTAAAAGAATTATTCATCCAAGAAGATGGCTTAACAGAAAAGCAAAAGAACATTTTAGCCGCTGCAACTGAAGCATTTGCCGAGAAAGGGTTCGCTGCTACTTCAACAAGTGAAATTGCAAAAAAAGCTGGAGTAGCGGAAGGAACGATTTTCAGACATTATAAAACGAAGAAAGATCTACTATTGTCGATCGTTTCTCCAATGATGGTAAAGTTAATGGCCCCTATTATCATGAAGGATTTAAATAAAGTATTAGATCACCGTTATGAAAAATTCGAGGATTTTTTACGGGCAATGCTTGAAAATCGTGCAAAGTTTCTTCAAGAAAATTTGCCAATCATTCGTATTTTAATCCAAGAGATTCCTTTTCATGCTGAGTTAAAAGAACAGTTTATTGAGCATATTGGCATTAGAGTCTTAACACGCTTTAAGGAAATCATTGAATATTACCAAGCCAAGGAACAAATCATTGATCTGCCTAGCGAGACGGTAATTCGATTAACGGCTTCAACAGCTCTTGGTCTTTTCGCAACCAAGTATGTCATTGCTCCCGAGGATGGTTGGGATGAATGTGTAGAAGTGGAAAGAACGATACAATTTTTAATGTGTGGATTATCTCCTAGGTAAATCTTTGATCTCTTTTCCGCATTAAAATGGGCTATTCACTTTATTTTCTATCAAGTGAATGGCCTTTTCTAATCTTCTTTGCTTTGTCTCTGCACTCTTAGCATTTGCCTTATGTCAGCTGTAAGACAAGCTATTATAATAATGATAAGCAACTTAACTTTGGTTTAAAATGATAGCAAACTCTTCAGGTAAATCTACCCCTAGGCTCGGTATCGCGATACATCCTTCCCTTTATTCTGTCACCTGGTTGTTTACCAATTGCTTGTCGAACTCGCTGGACTACTCCAATACAATGATATTCTAATCCCATGTTCGCGAGCGAGCCTCTATACTCATAGTCTTTAAAGCAGACCTTCACTTTCACTTGGCCTTTCGTTCCAAATTCAGTTTCTATAAAATAAGGAAATTCAATATTTGCTGCATTCATTCCATCAAGTTTCTGTATGATTGCTTCAAATTCATAGGTCTTTCTCATCAACCTTCCCCTTCTATCCACTATAATATAATAGAAAAATAGACATCTCTTTAAATAAAGATGTCTATTTTAATCTAAGCATAGGAGTCTCTTAGTGTTACTTCGCTAAACGACTTTTGATAAAACCAATCAAAGCAGGTAGAACAGATAAAAAGATAATCAATAATAGGACGGTCGAAAAGTTATTTTTAATAATTGGTATATTCCCAAAGAAATAGCCTGCCATCGTACATAATCCAACCCAAAGAGCGGCTCCGACTACATTATAAATAATAAAATAACGGTAATTCATTCGGCTAGCTCCTGCCACAAACGGGGCAAATGTACGAATAAACGGCATAAAGCGAGCAATAATAATGGTTTTACCACCATGTTTGTTAAAGAAATCCTCTGCCTTTTTCATTTTCTCTTGGTTTATCACTTTTCCTAACCAACTATTTGGTGGAATCGATGTCCCTACTTTTTTTCCGATATGATAATTTACCGTATCACCGAGAACAGCAGCAACAAAGAAAACTATGACAAGAAGTCCAATATTAAACGCGTCTAATGCCGCTAAAGTACCACTAGCAAATAATAATGAATCACCCGGTAAAAAAGGGAAAATAACAATACCCGTTTCAACAAAAACAATTAAAAATAAAATGACATAAGACCAAACATCAAATATTTGGATAATCTCTACCAAATGTTCATCTATATGCAAAATAAAACTAATTAAATTTTGAATAAATGTCATACTCGTACTCCCTATCATCAAATTAATACTACCTATTATTATACCATTTGCGCTACTATTGCATTTCGCTCTATTATAACCGATTGTGAGAAGTTCGGTACAAATTACTTATAAATGACACGGAGACGTCACATTGCCTGCACTACTAATGAGCATTATTACTGACACTTTAGCTTCTATAATAAAGACGCTTTAGTAACATTAGTCTGCATCATCATGTATGATAGAAAACACATTTTATAGTTATTAATAAAAGAGGAGGATCATAAATGATAGCTGAATTAAAGCAGGTAAACAATGGGTATATCGCTACATTTGAACGCCCTTTAGATCACTCAGTTGGCCAAGTATGGGCGATGTTAACAGATAATGAGAAGCTAAAAGAATGGTTTTCTGAGCTCCTAATCGAGGATCTTCGCGAAGGAGGAGTGATTAAGTTCGATATGCAGGATGGAACGTTTGAAGAGATGAAGATTCTCGAGCTTAAAATGGAGTCCGTTTTAGAGTTTACATGGGACAAAGATGCTGTTCGCTTTGAGTTGTACCCGAAGCAGGTAGGATGCCTTCTCGTATTGAAAGAGAAAATGAACACAATGACAGATCATACCCCAAGGGATCTTGCTGGCTGGCATGTATGCCTTGATGTTATCCAAGCATTACTCGCTGGCAAGTCAATAGAAGATCGAAAGGCGGATTGGGAAAAGTGGTATCCGAAATATGTGCAAGTAATCAAGGAAGTCACTGCATAATAGTTAATGCGAAAGAAAGAGTGCTATTTTCTAGGACTTAGTACTCTTTTTCTATTCAGTCATGAAATTTTCACCTTAAACATACATTTTACTCTGGGAGTGGTAAATTATGAATCTAGAAAAGGAATTTATGACACGCTTTTTAGTATACCCGATTGCATTTTTACTTTCGGTAACGATACTTTGTACTATCCATAATAATTGGGAAGATCTCGAAATGACGTTAAAGATTATTCTCGCCTATTATATTTTTATGTCTGTATGGTTTTACTTCGATTTAAAACAGATAAATAAAAAAGACTAACTATTTTTCTTCACATCAATAAACGAGCTTTCTTTTAAGACAATCCGACCACAATTAGCTACTCTTTTTGATAATGAAGCTAATTTATATCTTCTGCTATCTTTTTTAGTTCTTTTGCTCGAGAGATGATAAACTCTCTCATATATTTCTCCAAGAACAACTTGTCAGCCATAATGCCAATAAAGCCAAAAGGGGAAGTGTAATCAAATGTATCAATCATTAATGTGCCGGATTCCTTTTCCACAAATTGATGGGTATGAATGAAAGAACTGAAAGCCCCCTTGAGCATAATATCTACAAACATATTAGGCTTTTCCATTTGGATTACTTTGGCAGTTAACCTTTGTTTTACACCAAAATGAACGGCTTCCCAGGTCACGGTATCTCCTTCCTCTAATAGCCCATTTGACACCCCACCGACAATTATTTCTTTTGTATTTGACGTAGTTTTAGTATGAATATTTACATTTCTCGCAAGGTCAAAACAGACATTTACAGACGCGCGAATAAATTGCTCATGTCTTATAATTGGCATAGACTTTCTCCCTTTTATAAAATTACCGTTATTACATATAAAGATATTTGCTTATTCTTCGTTTGTACCACTAGGATTCCTTCTAGCCATGGAAAGATCCCATAACAGTAGGCTGCATCTTTTTTATAAGGAAACGTAAAATCATTTGAAGCTCCACCCTAAGACAGCAGGGGGAGCTTCTTAAATCTTTTCAATTAATTTTCAAACTTTTTAAATGCTAAGACCGCATTATGTCCCCCAAAACCGAAACCATTTGAGACTGCATATTTTATTTCTGTTTTTACCGCTTCATTCGGAACATAATCAAGGTCACATTCTTCATCGGGGTTTTCATAATTAATCGTTGGCGGTGCTATATTCTCCATTACACCTTTTAGTGTGATGATGGCCTCAATTCCACCGGCTGCTCCAAAATGATGTCCCGTCATTGATTTTGTTGAACTTACTTTTAATTTATAGGCATGATCACCGAAAACACTTTTGATTGCTTTTGTTTCGGATTTATCCCCTTCAGGTGTGCTAGTACCGTGTGCATTGATATAATCTACATCTTTAGGATTAATCCCTCCCATATCTAGAGCTAGCTTCATCGCTCTTGCAGCTCCTTCATAATCAGGAGAAGTAATATGATATGCGTCAGTCGTTGAGCCATAACCAACTATTTCACCTAAAATCGTTGCTCCTCTTTGCTTAGCATGCTCATACTCTTCAAGTAGCAAAACACCGGATCCTTCTGACATAACAAAGCCATCACGTTCACGGTCAAAAGGGCGACTAGCCTGTTCTGGATAATCATTTCGTGTAGACATAGCTCTCATTCTCGAAAAGCCAGCGAATGATAATGGGTTAATCGTTGCCTCCGCACCCCCAGCTAGAATGCCGTCGGAGTATCCATGTTTAATATTCAAATATGCTTCACCGATAGCATGATTCCCCGTTGCACAAGCTGAAACTGGGGAAAAGCTTGGACCTTTAAATCCTGTTTTTATCGCAATAATCCCAGTTGCCATATTACTAATCATCATTGGAACCATGAATGGTGATACCCTTCTACTACCTCTTTCTAACAAAAGCTTATGATTTTCTAATGTAGTGTCTATTCCCCCAATACCAGAACCAACATAAACACCAAATCGTTCCTTATTCATATTTTCTAAATCCAATTGCGCTTGATCTAGTGCTTGTTTAGCAGCAGCATAAGCATATTGTACAAATAAATCGTATTTCCCTAATTCTTTTTTATCGAAGTATTCTTCCGCAGGAAAGTCATCAATATAACCACCTATTTTGGTATTAATGTCTTTATAATCTTCTGACTCGATTTTTTTAATACCTGATTTTCCTGCCCGAATATTATTCCAAAATGTACCTACTTCATTTCCTAATGGCGAAATTACTCCATATCCTGTTATAACAACTCGACGGCTCATATGAAAAACTCCTTTATACTCATCATCAGTTCTATTTTCCATTTTTTCACGTTAATAGGCAAGTGTCAATTTTCCTTGAATCTTGCAGGAATTTAGCTTCTCTAATTTTTACAATAAACAATTGAAATGGTACGCTTAATAAGGAAATATGTTCATTTTTACTACTAATTTTTCGGAGGCATTATCGTGGCTGTTCAACAATCGGTACCTACAAGTAAAAAAATAAAATTCTCACGTCATTATTGGTTGCTAATTATAGGGATTGTTTTTATTGCTTCAACCCTTCGGTCACCTTTAACCTCTGTTGGTCCATTAATTTCCTCGATTAGAGCTTCCTTGGATGTTTCAAATGTGCTAGCAGGCTTTCTAACGACCATTCCATTACTCGCCTTTGCACTCATTTCTCCCTTTGCTCCGAAATTAGCTCGGCGCTTTGGTTTAGAAAAAACTTTATTCGCTTCCCTTTGTTTATTAACTTTAGGGATTGTTATTCGCTCATTAGGTACGACTCCATACCTACTGATAGGAACTTTTCTATTAGGTCTTTCCATTGCATTTGGGAATGTTCTCTTACCAGGATTAATCAAGTTGAACTTCCCTCTTCATATTGGCTTATTAACGGGTGTCTATTCTGTATCGATGAATTTATCTGGTGCAGTAGCTGCCGGTATTAGTGTTCCGCTTGCAAGTGGAGTGCGATTTGGTTGGGAAGGTGCGTTAGGTTGCTGGGCGCTTCTATCATTGATTGCCGCTATTATTTGGCTACCACAGTTAAAAGGGAAAAAACGAGCAAATGTATCAACTATCCCAGCTCAAAAACAGCAATCCCTTGATTTATGGCGTTCTCCATTAGCATGGAATATTACGCTATTTATGGGATTACAATCATTGATATTTTATACTACTTCGGCTTGGTTACCTGAAGTATTAAAAGTACAGGGCGTTCATGCAGGACAGGCCGGTTGGATGTTGTCTCTAATGCAATTTGCTCAATTGCCGATGACATTTATCATTCCAGTTATTGCAGGACAATTAAAAGATCAACGAATACTGGTTTTATTAACTTCGGCTTTTTTCCTCATAGGTTTTGGAGGTATTCTTATTGGTGAGGTTTCACTCATTCCATTGTGGATGATTCTACTTGGAATAGCAGGCGGCTCTGCTTTTGGGTTAGCAATGATGTTCTTCACACTTCGCACGAATACATCACATGAAGCAGCGGAATTATCTGGTATGGCACAGTCATTCGGATACACACTTGCGGCGATTGGCCCAGTATTATTTGGTTTCTTACATGATGTGACAGCGAGCTGGTCGATTCCACTATCACTCTTTTTTATCGCTACCATCGCATTATTTATTTCCGGTATGCGTGCAGGCAAAAAGGAATTCATTGTTTCACCTGAAGGGCAATAACAACACTTTATACGATTAGATCCTAAATGAAAGGTATATTTCCTTCCATTTCAAAAAACGGTTAAGATTCAATGGACATATGATTTGAAATAGTTTATACTATCCCTAACTTAAAACGGAAGGGTGACCCAATTACATGAAGTACTAATCCTATTTTTTGAAAACAGTCGATTGAATGCATGTTGTTTAGCAGATTTATTTATCTGCCTAATTCAGTATGTCTTCAGCGGTTTTTTCAGAATAGGATAGGTTTTTCATGGTTGGGCAAAAGGGAGTAGTCTCTTTTTTGCTGTACACCTGTGCCTCCTATTCTGAATGATGGATAGGAGGCATTTTTGTCTCCATAATATGATTAGATGGGGATGATTGTATGATTTTATTAGAAGCGAATCATTTAAAGCTCTATGTAAAGGATCGTTTATTAATTGATACAGAGCATTTATGTATTCAAAGTAGAGATCGTATTGGTCTCGTCGGAAGCAATGGCAGTGGAAAAACAACTCTATTAGAGCTATTAGCTAGCAAGAAACAGCCAAGTACAGGAACAGTCGTTTCTTATGTAGACTGCGAACTCCTACCACAGTTGAAGCATACAAATACGACAAAAAGTGGTGGAGAAGTTACACAGGACTATATTAATCGGGCAATATCGAAAAAGCCCGAGATTTTACTTGCCGATGAACCTACGACGAATCTTGATACATTGCATATTGAAAAACTAGAAAAACAACTATTAAGACTGCAAGGAGCTATCGTTATTGTATCCCATGACCGCGCCTTTTTAGATTCCCTATGTACAACGATATGGGAAATAAATGATGGGAAGGTAACAGAGTATAAAGGGAATTATTCAGCTTATGTCGCACAAAAGGATGCAGAGCGCAGGCAACATGAAAATGCTTATGAACAATATGAAAAAAAGAAAAAACAACTGGAAGATGCCCTCATATTAAAAGAACAAAAGGCAGAGCGAGCTACAAAAACACCGAAAAAAGTGAGTCCATCAGAAGCAAGAATTACAGGTGCTAAACCGTATTTTGCAAATAAACAAAAGAAACTTCGAAAAGCAGCAAAAGCAATTGAAACAAGGTTAGAGAAACTAGAAGAAGTGGAAAAGGTAAAAGAATTACCTGCAGTAAAGATGAAGCTACCAAACGAGGAAACATTTAAAGGACGAATCGTTTTACGAGTAAAAGAACTACCTGGAATAATTGACAAAAGAATCCTTTGGAATGATGCAAACTTCGAGATAAGAGGTGGAGATAAACTAGCCATTATTGGTCAAAATGGTAGTGGAAAAACAACCCTCCTGAAGAAGATAATGAATGAAGAGCATGGTGTAAATATCTCTCCTTCAATGAAGATAGGCTATTTTAGTCAAAATTTAGATGTATTAAATATAAATCAATCCATTCTTGATAATGTTCGCTCCACTTCCAATCAAGAGGAGGGCTTTATTCGTACCGTTCTAGCAAGACTACATTTCTTTAGAGAGGATGTTTATAAAAAAGTTGGCGTCTTAAGTGGAGGCGAACGAGTAAAGGTAGCCTTTGCTAAATTGTTTGTAAGTGAAATCAACACATTGGTTTTAGATGAACCTACAAATTTTCTTGATATTGAGGCAGTCGAAGCACTTGAAGGTCTATTAAAAGACTATGAAGGCACCATATTACTTGTTTCTCATGATCGTCGTTTTATTCAATCGATAGCCACAAAAATTTTAGAGATCAAGAAGCAAGTAATTTACCTATTTGATGGCACTTACGATGAGTACATCCATTATGTACCACCCATAAACAGAGATGTGAACGAAGACGAGCGTCTTCTATTAGAAAACAAGATCACTGCTGTTTTGGGGCAACTCAGTATTGAACCCTCAAAAGAACTTGAAATGGAGTTTCAAAAGCTTTTAGCTAAAAAGCGGGCAATGGATTAGATTTGCTTGTTTAGGGATTGGATTTAACCAATCCCTAATGATGTTTTCATGCTCTTATTTTAAAAGTTGCATGCGCTCATTAAATAAACTCGGATACGATAAAAAACCAAGCATCACACTTGTAACCGCAGCATTTGTTAAAATAAGAAAAACAATTAATAACTGAAATTGTACTGCTTGGATTGGATCGGCACCCGCAATAATTTGACCACTCATCATCCCCGGTAATTGTACCAGACCAATTGTTTTTTGACTCTCGACCGTCGGAATCATACTTGCTTTAATCGATTGGATTAACTGTGTATGTATCGCTTGTTTCGGTGTTCCACCAAGTGACAATATTAATTCTGTTTCATCCTGATGTGCTTCTACTTCTGCTGTGAAACGATTAAGAAAAAGAATGGACAATACCATTGAATTTCCGATAACCATCCCGCTAATTGAAATAATATATTGAGCAGTCGGTGGTGTTATGTGAAAGCCTATTAAAATACCTTGCGTCAATATCTCAATAACTATGAAAGTAAGAGCAACCTTCCAAGTGATTCCTTTAATAGCTTGGCCCTTTTTACGCACATTGTGCGTCGCGGTACCAATCATCAGTATTACCATTAAAAAGATATAAATCAGATTGTCTGCTTCGAACACAAATTTAAGTATATAACCGACAGCCAAAAGTTGAATGATTGATCGCATCGTTGCAATAATTGTATCCTTTTCCAATCCTAGTCTTAATGTTTTTGATAGGATGAACGGTATAATAACAAATATAAGGGTAATTGATAAGGCCGCAAAACTCATTCAATTCCCCCCTCTACAAAGCGTTTTACTTGTTCGGTTGTAGGTGAAGTAAGAAGCGAACTTTCTCCTGTTTCTATCACTTGACCGTTCATCATCACCCAAGTATAGTCTCCTATCGATAAAGCTTGCTGCAAATTATGTGTAATCCAGATCATTGATACTTCATATTTCCGATTAATTTTTACTATTAACTCCTCCACTTCTTTTAATGAGGATTTATCTAAGGAAGAAGTAATTTCATCTAATAATAAAATGTGCGGACGATTAACAAGTGTTCGGGCAATAGATACCTTTTGCCGTTGCCCTCCTGATAAGTCTTTGACTTTTCTATGTAAAAACTGCCTATCCAAACCGACATCTTCCAAAAATCCTATCGCCTCTTTTTCCGCCAACCTTTCTCCTTGTAATTCTAAAGGCAATGCAAGATTATTAAATACAGTTCCACTGATCATCGGGGCATTTTGTAGGGCTATTCCTACATTGCGCCGTAATTCAATTGGATTATATTCACTCACTTTAGTATTATTTATATAAATTTCACCCTCAGTAGGAGAATTCAATCCATTACATAATTTAAGTAATGTTGTTTTTCCAGCTCCTGAAGGACCAACTAAAGTGGTAATCTTACCTATCGGGAACGATCCTGTAATACTTTTTAATATATGGGTACCATCAACAGAATAATGAACTTCCTTAAAATGGATGGCTGGTTTATAATTGATCGACACGAATAACACTTCCTTATTATAATGATGAAAGTATTGACTTGAAGACTGGATTCACAAAGCTTAGCTTGTTTCCCCTGCTCACTATACTATATCAACTATTCGACTATCCTAATAACTTTTACCAAATGTAGCGATGATAGCTTTTCATTACTATCCTTGCTTCTTATCTTCATTTATCGTCTACAATACCGATATATACACTAAAGCTATAATGGAGGAAGTCAGATGCTTGGAATTTGGAATGCCACAGGCTTATCAATTATCAATCAAATGAATCGCCAATCCGCCATCGCACAAAGGTCTATGGAACGTATTTCATCGGGGCTACGTATTAACAGGGCGAGTGACGATCCTGCTGGTCTTGCAATCTCTGAAAAGATGCGGGCTCAAATTCGCGGATTAAACATGGCTGGTAGAAATATTCAAGATGGGATTTCTTTATTGCAAACAGCTGAGGGTGGTTTAAATGAAACACATAGCATTTTGCAACGCATGCGTGAATTAAGTGTTCAAGCAGCAAACGATACGTATACAGATGAAGACCGCAAAGCATTAGCGGTCGAATTTGAAGAATTGAAACAAGAAATTACAAGAATTTCTAAGAATACCGAATTTAATTCATCACCACTTCTTGATGGTTCAAGAAATTCCTTCTCTATTCAAGTAGGGGCGAATGCAGGGCAATTCGTTCAGTTTTCTATTGGTAACATGGGAGCTGAGGCAATCGGAATAAACGATTTGACCATTGCTACGCGTGAAGATGCTAATAATGCTATTGCTGATATGGATAAGGCTATTCAAAAGGTTTCTTCTGAACGGTCTAAAATAGGTGCGTATATGAACAGATTAGAACACACTTATAATAATACGATGACAATGGAAGAAAATCTATTAGCTGCTGAGTCACGGATCAGAGATGCTGATATTGCAAAAGAAATAATGAATTTAACAAAAGCAAACATATTGATGCAAGCCAATCAATATGTCATGAGTATGCATATACAGCAAGTTCAATCTGTATTGTATTTATTAAAATTTAATTCATAAAAAAATAAGCATAAGAGCCACAATTAAGCAGCCCTTATGCTCATTATTTCGTTGCTTAAATACCATCTAAACCCATTTCCGTTCGTACCACTGTTGCGATCCGTTCTACATAATCCTCACATAGTTCCTCAGTTGAGGCTTCGCACATAACACGAACCAAAGGCTCGGTTCCCGAAGGACGAACAAGTATCCTTCCATTACCATTCATTTCCGCTTCTACGCGTTCGATAATTTCTTTGACCTTTTCATTATCAGTTACATGATGCTTATCTGTAACTTTAATATTAACTAGTCTCTGGGGATACTTTTTCATTCCCTTCGCAAGCTCTGATAGTGGCTTTCCTGTCATCTTCATAATATTAACAAGTTGTAACCCCGTTAAAAGACCATCACCTGTTGTATTATAATCTAGAAAAATAATATGACCAGATTGCTCACCACCAAGGTTAAATCCGTTATTCTTCATTTCTTCTACCACGTAACGGTCACCAACAGCAGTTTGGACACTATTAATTCCAAGTTCTTCTAACGCCTTATAATAACCAAGATTACTCATAATAGTAGATACAACAGTAGATTGTTTTAAGCGACCTTCCTCTTTCAGATGCTGGCCACAAATATAGAGAATTTGATCCCCATCGATAATATTACCAAGCTCATCTATTGCAATTAAACGATCACCATCGCCATCAAACGCAAGACCAACATCAGCATCTTTCTCTTTTACAAGGGCTGCTAATGCTTCTGGATGAGTGGATCCAACACCTTCGTTAATATTTAAACCATTTGGTGATGACCCCATCGTCGAAATATCTGCATCAAGATCTGCAAATAAATGAGTCGCTAAAGACGATGTTGCTCCATGGGCACAATCAAGTGCTACATGAATACCAGAGAATTCCTCATCAACCGTCTGCTTTAAGAACTGAAGATATTTTTGCCCACCTTCGAAATAGTCACTTACCAATCCTAAATCTGCTCCTACAGGACGTGGCAAAGTATCTTCATCTAAATCAAGAAGATCCTCTATTTCCTTTTCTTGTTCATCGGAAAGCTTAAATCCATCGGGGCCAAAAAATTTAATGCCGTTATCAGAGACTGGATTATGTGAAGCAGAAATCATCACTCCTGCTTGAGCCCCTAACACTTTTGTCAAATATGAAACTCCCGGCGTAGAAATAACACCAAGACGCATTACCTCGGCTCCTATGGAAAGTAACCCTGATACTAATGCTCCCTCTAGCATATGTCCGGAAATACGGGTATCACGACCGATGAGAACCTTGGGACGCTCCGCATCTTTTGTCAAAACGTATCCACCGAATCGTCCTAATTTAAAAGCCAGTTCTGGTGTTAGTTCCGCGTTTGCTACCCCTCTTACTCCATCAGTTCCAAAATATTTACCCATTCTATCTATCGCTCCTTCTTCGAACAATGTCTTTTTTAGACATTTTCCTTTTCAGTTAATATTACTTTGACCTTTTTCGTAGATAATTCATATTCTAAACCCTCGGGTCCTTCAACCATTAAATCCACTTCATGTTCTCCTGCAGATAGACCTTCCAATTGTAAAAAGACTTGGATATTACTATTTGAGGCCTTTTTTACATCTTCGGTTTCACCACTAACTTTAAGTGAAACTGCGCCATCAGCAGGAGTCAATAACTCTATATCAAATTTTGGATCGAGCCCCTTATTTTTCAAAGGAATATCATTTATAGTCGTTTCTTCCATTTTTTTTGCTGTGGTAATTTCTACTTTAATTTTATCCGGTGTAATTCTATTTACTCCCTCTGGATATTTTATGGGTACTTCCATTTCTGTGTCCTCACGAATATTACTTACATCAACAGAAATTTCTATTTCATTTAAATCCTGGAGTACTTCTGTCCTGCCGAAAACCATTATCTCTGGTGTATTAGTACTTACCGTTTTAATGACAATATCCTCAGGCGGAGTTCCGGTTTCTTTTATTTTCAGCGATATGTTTTTCCTTGGATTTTTCACCGGAATTGTAACAGATACAGAAGGTGGTTCAATTATGACATCAAGCTTGTTCAAATCGCGATCAAGTACAGTCACATTTGCTCCCCTCTTAATCGTGTCATTAATTAATCCACTCGCATCAATCGTTGCTTTTACATACGTGATTTTTTCTATTGTATCTTTTGCCGCAGTTATTTTAACTGTTTTCGGCTCTACTTCCGGAGGGTCCGCTTCGAATCCTTCAGCTAATATACTTCGATTAAATTCTGCTTCGACCCGAAATTCTTCGGTTACTTTTTCTTGTAAAGAAATATCAGCATAAACTGGATCAATATTGGTAACTAATTTATCAGAGATATCTTTATACTTAATCGGTACACGATGTTTACCTAATTCTACATCAGATAAATCAATGTAAACACTGAAATCTCTTTGTCTTTTTGTCGCTTCAACAAATCTGCGTTGGCCTTTAATATTTACATTAACTGTTTTAGGTGCTCCTGTAACAACTAGGTTTTCTGAATCATAGATTAATTCAACCGGCACATCAACAATTGTGTCTGTATGATTCGTTTCCATATCATTTGGCGTCGTACCGGATGATTTCCCCAGATCATTAGCAGAAACGAATAATAATAAAGTTAATAATAAAGCGACAATACGAATAAACCAGGGATTCTCCATAAAATTATCCATTTTTAGGTTTCCCCCTTCTTTTCCATCGTGTTGACGAAGCTGGGTTAGCCTTATTATCATTAATCAGTTCTTTTGTTAGCAATTGATGGAATTTTTCCTTTGATAATTCCCTATGCAATTCCCCATTTTGTGCAACAGAAACATTGCCTGTTTCTTCAGAGACGATAATAGTTAAACTATCTGTTACCTCACTTATTCCAAGTGCAGCTCGATGTCTCGTGCCTAACTCCTTGGAGATAAATGGACTTTCAGACAATGGTAAGTAACAGGCCGCTGCCGCAATTTGCATTTTTTGAATAATAACGGCTCCATCATGGAGCGGTGTATTAGGGATAAATATGTTAATTAACAATTCTGGCGTTAGTTTGGACGCTAACGGGATACCAGTTTCAATATAATCTCCCATTCCGGTTTCCCTTTCTAACGAGATCAGTGCTCCGATTCTCCGTTTCGCCATATAATTAACAGCTTCAGCAATAGAATCGACCATTTGCTTTCTTTCTTCATCTTCATTAATTCCACTTCTTAAAAAGATCTTACCTCTTCCTACTTGCTCAAGGGTGCGCCGTAATTCAGGTTGAAATATGATAATGATAGCTAGAAATCCCCAATCAATTACTCTTTCCATTATCCAATTTAACGTATTTAAATGGAGGAAATCGCTAAACATCCAAATAATAATGATAACAAAAATGCCCTTTAATAGCTGTACGGCTTTCGTGCCGCGAATAACCATGATAAGTTTATATATGACATACCAAACGAGGAGTATATCCACAATGCGGGACAAATAGTCCATGATGGTAAAGTCTGCAAACGGCATATTCTTTCCCCCATCTATTTTTTCAACTAAAGATTTCAGCTTAAGTTTATTGTGACTTCAAATAACCTATTTATTATAACATAACCCTCCCGTTATCCGCTATTAGCAAGAAATAAAGCAAACTAAGTGCTTTATCCTTATGATAAAGCCATATATTTTACACTTCATAAAAAAAAGACTCGACAAGGATGGTCTACTATCGACCATCTTTATGAATCTCTCCTGACTCTCTATTCTTCCTCAAAAAGGTTAGTTACCTTTTTAACACCTATTTTCATTTTATACCATATCCATTCAAACATTTCATCAATTTCTTCTATGTCTCCAGTCACATTCCCGGCCGATGCCATATACTGTTCACCATTAATTATGGTCACATTTCCATTAACTATTCCTTCCACTCTCAAGTTTCCATTTTTCACTGTAATATTACCGTCTATCACTTCGCCTTTAGGAACAATTACTGTGCTATTTTCGACTACAAGATTCTCTTGCTTGGTGACAGAAAATTTCTGATCATCATTCCATATACCAAATACACTTCCAGCCATTAGAATTAAAAATAATGAAGCGGCTGCAAGGAATGGGTGGTGACGAAACCATCGTTTCACACCTACGCTATTCTTTTCTTTCGGTAATCTTGCCATGACATTTGCTGTAAAGCCATCAGATACTTGTATATGAGAAGTGCTTTTAATATAAGTTATCGTTTTTTTCAGTTCATGGAAATGTGTTTGGCAAGAAGAACAATTTTGTAAGTGTTCTTTTAAAACTTGCTCATCTTCCCGAGACAAATCACCATCTAAATATTCTTGCATATAGAGAACGATCTCTTCAGGACATGCCTTCAATTTCCTTCCCACCTTTTCTAAAAATTATGCAGCTGTTTACGTAGAGCTTCCCGTCCTCTATGGACACGAGTCTTCACTGTTCCTAGTGGGATTTCTAATATCTCACTAATTTCATTTAGCGATAGTTCATCCATATATCTCAATACGATTACTGTTCTATATTTATCTGGCAATCGTAAGATCTCCCTCTGAACAATCTCTTGTAATTCCATTGTTTCCACTTCTTTATCTGGAGATTTACCTTCAGCTGCAATTTTGGAATACATTGTTAAGCCGTCCGTACCCGAAACCTCTGCATCTAGAAAATAATCAGGCTTCTTTTTCCTAATTCGATCAATGCAAAGATTTGTAGCAATTCGATAAATCCATGTGGAAAACTTTCTATTTAGATTGAAACTATGAATATTAACATATGCCCTAACAAACGCTTCTTGTGCGATATCTTCAGCCTCATGCCGGTTCCCCAACATCCGGTAACTTAGTTGAAATAATCTATCTTTATATAATTCCACAATATCACCGAAGGCTTCTTGATCGCCCTTCAACACCTGCTTTATTCTTTCGTTAACAATCGCATCCATTTCCTTTTCTACCTCCCGCTCTATGCGGTTATCCATCTATACGTATGTAAACAAAAAAGGTTTCAAAATTAAATACAAAAGAGGCTTGCCATCTGATGACAAGCAGAAACCCTCAATAAAAAGGCTTCCTTACCTTTTTAAAGGAATTAATTTGTTATTCAGGACTCTCACATTTGGCTTTAATACCTCATTTTTATTAGCGCAGCACTTTTACTTACGTGGTGCAGCAAAAAAGGCTCACCATTCTATCTTAACAAATTTTTACTGTAAATGGTTTACTTTTTCAAAAGAAAGGCTATACAATAATAAATTGATAAGAAAGGGGATCCAAAAATATGAGTAAAGAAGATCTATTATTGAAAATCGAAAAAAATAGACAGGAAATGGTTGAGCTGGGTTTGGCTTTCTCATTTATAGACGAAAGAGT
The DNA here is from genome assembly GCF_001591545.1 of Lederbergia lenta NBRC 16444. GTDB lineage: Bacteria > Bacillota > Bacilli > Bacillales > Bacillaceae_C > Lederbergia > Lederbergia lenta. The sequence continues at coordinate 2,085 of NZ_BCVC01000011.1, read as the reverse complement.
GATTAGGATTAGTGATCACCTAGACAAGCTCTTAAACATGTACCAAGCATTGACAATTGATATAAAGAGGCAGTAGTTCTAAGCGTAATGAACTGCTGCCTTAAGTCATATTAGTTTTTCTCCGAATAGCGAACCCATTAACGCTACTGCAACTTCCGCTGTTTTATTTCTTTCATCCAAAATCGGATTCACTTCAACAAATTCCGCTGAGGTTATTAATCCTGATTCAGCAAACATTTCCATAGCTAAGTGACTTTCTCTATAACTAATCCCACCTAATACTGGTGTTCCAACTCCTGGAGCATCGTGGGGATCTAAACTATCTAAGTCAAGTGACAAATGAATGCCATCTGTCCGTTCTTTTAAATACATTACCGTTTCCTCTATCACCTTTGTCATTCCCAAACGGTCAATTTCATGCATTGTATATATTTTAATATTCTTTTCTCTAATAAGTGCCTTTTCTCCCTGGTCGAGATCTCGTGCACCAATAATTACTACGTTTTCTGGCTTTATTTTTGGACTATAGCTACCAATATTAGTAAGATGAGGATGACCAAGGCCTAAACTTACAGCAAGGGGCATACCATGGATATTTCCAGATGGAGAAGTTTCCTTTGTATTTAAATCACCATGTGCATCATACCAGATGACACCAAGATTATCATAATGCTTTGCTATCCCGGCTATAGTACCGATAGCAATACTATGGTCGCCACCTAAAACAAGAGGAAAATTTCCTTTTTTAATTACTTTATCTACTAGATCTGAAAGGATTGTATTTACTTCGATAATTGCTTGTAAATTTCTTAATGGATGGGTATCATCTATCATCCCGTTATTTCTTTTTATAGTTATATCGCCTAAATCTTCCACTTCATAAAATAATTTTTCCATACGTTTGGTAACATCGGCGTATCGTATAGCACTTGGCCCCATGTCCACCCCTCTACGCATTTGTCCTAAATCCATCGGCACTCCCAATATTGACATTTTTTTATTCATTTGAAACTCCCCCTCCCATATAATAGTGTATATGTATTAGAAGGAATGACTCAAGTCCACAATTTTATGAATATATATACAAGTCTATCTGCTTGAAAAAAATATTTGGAACCAATTATTAATCTAATCAGAAGAAGTTTCCCATAACAGCTACGTCCTGTACAGCGAAATTGGACGAAGAGCTCTCTTTTGAAAGTAGATCACAAATAACCTACTTTTTACTTTATCGTTTCCCAAAACAACAAAAAGCCTCGTTCAACTAATGAACGAGGCCTTAATGTAGGGATTGATAGTTACTCATACAGTTTTTTAAATGAGCCATGCAGGATTCGAACCTGCGACCCTCTGATTAAAAGTCAGATGCTCTACCAACTGAGCTAATGGCTCAATGGCTGGGCTAGCTGGATTCGAACCAACGAATGACGGAGTCAAAGTCCGTTGCCTTACCGCTTGGCTATAGCCCATAGATGAAATGAAATATAATATGTATACTTTCCTTTAATCAAATAAATATACATGTAATATAAATGGTGGTGGGGGACGGATTCGAACCGCCGAACCCCGAGGGAGCGGATTTACAGTCCGCCGCGTTTAGCCACTTCGCTACCCCACCTATGAAAATAGGCAAATAAAAAAATGGTGCCGGCCAGAGGACTTGAACCCCCAACCTACTGATTACAAGTCAGTTGCTCTACCAATTGAGCTAGGCCGGCCAAACAACATAAGAATGGAGGATGACGGGATCGAACCGCCGACCCTCTGCTTGTAAGGCAGATGCTCTCCCAGCTGAGCTAATCCTCCATGTTAACTAAAATCGTAGTGGTGACCCCTACGGGATTCGAACCCGTGTTACCGCCGTGAAAGGGCGGTGTCTTAACCGCTTGACCAAGGGGCCGTTGTATATAGTAAAAGGTTCCTGGAGCTTCCAACCGGAATCGAACCGGTGACCTCTTCCTTACCATGGAAGCACTCTACCGACTGAGCTATGGAAGCATATGGCTCCGCAGGTAGGATTCGAACCTACGACCGATCGGTTAACAGCCGATAGCTCTACCACTGAGCTACTGCGGAATAACTTAA
>NZ_BCVC01000010.1 GCF_001591545.1 Lederbergia lenta NBRC 16444 | reverse complement strand
GGGGGGGGGGGGGGGGGAGGAAACTTCGGCATCATTACTTCACTTACATTCAGACTACATGCTATTTCTAATGTATCTATCTTCTCTATTTCATGGGAATGGGAGGATCTGGAGGCAGCATTTCGGGCATGGCAAGATTGGGCACCTCACACAGATGAGCGTTTAACTTCGCAGATTGAATTAAAATCAAAGAAAGCCAATGAAATCATTGCTCAAGGAGTATTTATTGGTTCATCAATTAAGTTAAAGAAGCTTCTCAGGCCTTTAACGACTATTGGCTCACCCAAAAATGCATGGGTAAAGGAAGTTCCGTACATTAGAGCTGTAAAGTTTTTTGATGTACCAAGTGGAAACCAACCAGCCCTTCGTAAAAGATCAGGATCCTTCATTGAAAAGCCTTTACCACCTCAAGCGATCTTAATGATGAAGCAATTTTTAGCAAACGCCCCCAATAGCAATTCGAGTATATGGCATCAATCGCTAGGAGGTGCAGTAGGTAGGGTTGCTTCAGATGACTCGGCTTATTATTATAGAAAAGCTATTACTGCCCAAGAATATATTGCAACATGGGAAAATCGTGATGAAGAAAAGCAAAACATTAGTTGGATAGAAGCGTTAAGGAAAGAATTGTCTCCTTATACAGCTGGTGATTATGTGAATTTTCCGGATCGGTATATAAAAGATTGGCCAAAAGCGTATTATGGAGATAACTTTAGAAGGCTTCGAGAAGTGAAAACGAAATATGATCCATTTAATCTATTCTACTTTCTGCAAAGTATTCCTCCTTATAAGGGATGGTTTTAAATGAAGGCAGATTAATCATTTCAAGCTAATAAGTTGTATGTATGATAAAGGGTAGGGATAATCCAATTCTCTATCCTTTTATGCTTAATTTACTACTAATTTCCCCAATAGATGCAATAAACTAGTAAACTGTTTTTATTGTATAATGAAAGTAAGGAGAGAAGAGCAAGATTGATAATATAATTTTAAACTAAAACTACATACAATAATTAGTTGTGTTTCACGATATATAGAGGCATCAAGAGTCGATCTTATAATATTTATCATTTAGCAGTTGATTCCTCCTATTTATCAAATGAAATTCGTACGGCATGGGCCCAATTATTGGACTTAGAGAAAATCAATCTAAATTAATATTAATTTTTTTATAATCAACTGAATTACATAGTGGGGGGATTAAAAGTGAGTAGTAAGTCTGAAAGAAAGAAGTTAATGGCTAATCTTTTTAAAGCACGTTTTCCTTTTCTCTATTTAGCTACTTGGGAAGAGGGGAGAGCACTTTCGTTTATTCGCTCCATTGCATCTGACGAAGATTTAATAAAGACGCCTAGAAGGGTCATTACTTGGAAAATAACAACAGGTATGTCTGGAGAGGAAAGCAACAAAGCAGGCACAAAATCAGCCCTTAAGGCATTGGAATTTATTGAGGATTATCAAGAGCCTGCTATTTTTGTGCTGCAGGACTTTCATATTTTCTTCGGGGACGTAGGGCGACTTCCGGATGCTCAAGTTATCCGGAAATTAAGGGATATTAGTATTAGTTTGAAACAAAGTTCTAAACCTAAGAATGTTGTGTTTCTGTCACCGAAATTGAAGTTTCCAGATGATCTTGAGAAAGACATTACAATCGTTGATTTTGACCTTCCCACTTTTCAGGAAATAAAGCAAAGTTTAGACGAAATGATTTCATTAAATAAACAGGGCGGTCGTATTGAGATCTCTTTAAATGAAGAGGAAAAGGAAAAACTCGTAAATGCTGCATTGGGACTTACTTTGTCGGAGGCGGAAAATGCATTCGCCCGGGCAATGGTAGAGGACGGACGGCTATCGATTGACGATGTGGAAATCGTCTTAGAAGAAAAAGAGCAAATTATTAAAAAAACGGGCATTTTAGAATTTGTAACTAATAACTTGAATATGGAGGATGTTGGGGGACTTGAGAATTTAAAGCGCTGGCTTCGAAAGCGGGATAAATCATGGTTGGAATCTGCTCAGAAATATGGATTGCCATCTCCAAAAGGAGTACTAATAACAGGAGTACCGGGATGTGGAAAAAGTTTAATTAGTAAAGCGATTAGTGAAATGTGGCAGCTTCCTTTATTAAGGCTTGATATAGGTAAGATATTTAGTGGTGTTGTCGGAAGTAGTGAGGAGAATATGAGACAAGCAATTCAGACAACTGAAGCAATCGCTCCTTCTATTTTATGGATTGATGAAATTGAAAAGGGATTTAGCGGTTTGGGTTCATCAGGAGATAGTGGAACATCTTCACGCATTTTCGGTCAATTTCTGACCTGGATGCAAGAAAAGGTAAAACCTGTATTTGTCATCGCCACGGCTAATGATATTGCGAGCTTGCCTCCTGAAATGTTACGTAAAGGGAGATTTGATGAAATCTTCTTTGTTGATTTGCCGACACATCGTGAAAGGGTTGAAATTTTTAAAGTACATTTAAAGAAAAGATTAATAGATTCGACTGTTACAGGGGATTTTGAAATAACTATTGATAAACTTGATTATCTTGCTAAATTGACGGAAGGGTTTGTTGGTGCCGAAATAGAACAAGTTGTTATTAATGGTTTATTTGAGGCATTTTATGAAGATAGAAGTGTGACGATCAATGACTTTGAAAAAGTATGTAAACAGTTTATTCCATTATCTGTTACACAAGCTGAGCAAATTAAAAGTATTCGCGATTGGGCAAATGTAAGAGCAGTGGCTGCTACTCCGCGTGAAGATCGAGCAGAATACAAAGAAAACGATGAGACAGTTAGCATTGACGATATTAACACTTCACGCGGTGGACGGACGATAGACTTTTAATTATTATAAGGGAAAGGTAGATGGTCAATGAGTATAGAATTATTGCTCATACCAGTTGGAATCGCTGTAGCACATTCAGTTGGAAACCTCATTGAAAAACATAAGCATGGGGAACAAACGTATAAATTAAAAACAGTGATGAAGCGACAATCTTTATTACAAAAGGCGATAGAACAATATGGGTGTGATGTCCATGAAATGAATCAACAAAACTACCAAACTGAGGTAGGAGATATAAAAATTTATTTTCAGCAGGATGAACATGGAGTTTTTGAAGCCGTATTTGATGAAAGTGTTAAAGTAGAAGATGCTGCGGAGTTTATTGATAATTTGCATACGGAGTATAAATATTTTATACAGCAAGAAACGTACCAAAAGCTTTTACAGCAATCGAGCAAACATGGACTTGAGTTAGAAACAGAAGAAATTCATGAAGATCGCTCTATTTTAATGACATTTAATGTGACTAAAACAGATCGTTAGGTGAAAAAAATGTATGATAAAAAAATAAAAATTAAAATAACGGAAGATGGTAAGATTTTTGCCGAGACAATTGGGTTAAAAGGGAAAGATTGTTTGCAGTATATCGAGTTACTTGAAGAACTGCTAGATGCAGAATCGATTGACTCAAACTATACGAACGAATACTTCGAAACTGAAATTCAAACATATCGTCAAAACAACCAGATTATTAGGGAGGAAAAGTGAGTGGCGCAAATCACAAGTAGGGGGAAATTGTGGGAGTACAGAAACTCTATTTGGATGCTATGGGCAATTCTGACGCTCGGTTTTTTCAATTATATTTCTTTCTTTTATACGTCTTATAGAGTGAAGCAAAAGAAATGGTTCATAGCGGGTATTATTTATGCCATTTTATTTTTTATGATGGTAGTGATAACAGAAATTGTTAACCGTGATCATTGGCTTTATGATCTTTTCTTTGCATTATATTTACTCGGATGGATCGCTTCTATTATTCACGTATTTAAAATGAGACCAGAATATCTCTTAAGGCTAGAAGCAAAAGTAACATTTGGGCGTGAAAAGGAACTTGAATCAATGAAACAAATGATTGCTAGAGAATATGGGAAAACAAATGATTCGAGACAGGTAGAAAAGCCGAAAGTTGCAACAATAAAGTCTTTACAGCAAATAAGCCTTGAAGAAGCTGAAAAAGACGAGGAAATAGGATCTGAAGTTGTTCATACTATTGATTTGAATACCGCTACAGAAGAGGAGATTGCAAACGTACCAGGAATAGGTAGTTTATTTGCAAAAAAGATAATTACCGTAAGAAATCAGGAAAAGGGTTTTAAGTCTTTTGAGCATTTTGTTGAAATCCTTTCTGTTAAACCACATCTCATTGAAAAAATAAAACCATATTTTTCATTTTCTGATCAACCTAATCCTGAACAAACGAATAAAATGGAAGGAAGGATAGTGGACTTTTAATGAATCTCATTATTCATCGTTTTTTGCCATTAACTACTGTGGAAGGTCCAGGGAAAAGGTTTTGTCTTTGGGTGCAAGGATGTTCAATCCGTTGTGAAGGTTGTGGCATTCCTTGGACATGGTCAAAGGAAAATGGTAAAACAATTTCTGTTAAAGATCTTTATGAGGAAATTAAAAATAGTAAAAATGAAAACAATATAGAAGGTGTTACATTCCTTGGGGGAGAACCTTTCGATCAGGCTGAGGCATTGGGAAAGTTAGCTCAAATGGTGAAAGAATTAAATTTAACAGTCATGACATTTACTGGATACTTATTTGAGGATTTAAAAACTAGGAAAGAATGCGAGGACTTGCTGACCTCTACAGATTTATTGATTGATGGACCATTTGTAAAAAGTCAACTCGACTTAAGTCGTCCATGGGTAGGCTCATCTAACCAACGTTACCACTTTTTAACGCCTGCATATCAGCATCTTGAAAATGATTTAGAGTCTATTAATAACAAAGTAGAAGTTCGAATTTACGAAGATGGGCTTGTGTCTGTCAATGGAATGGCAACTCAACAAACGCTAAATGAATTATTTGATGTGAATGAGTTTAAAAAACTTAAACTAAAAAAATAGACTAATTAAGAAACCTCAGAAAGTTGTCTGAGGTTTTTCTGGATTTTTATTTTTGTTCATAGTAAACGAGAGGAACATGGATATAAACTAGAGAGAGGAAAAGTAAAAGTTGCTGATCAAGTAACATGCGTCTAAAAGTTACACATGAGACTTGATGATAAAATCGGCTTTTATACTTAATAGGCAGTTGGTTGCCTATGGAAAAAAGCATCAAGAAAATATAATAATGAAGCTAATTATTCTGAAGTTTAATCCGATACATTACCTAGAATGGTTACGGAAGTGATAATTGTATTCCTAATGCTCGCAGAGGACCCGAGGAAACTTCCGAAGATTGGGAATAGAAATTTAAACTGTTTGTTTTGGAAATGAAGAAATAGATGTGTCGTGCAGCAAGATTCTGACAACATAGAGGGGGAATATAAATGAAGAGAATAATGATACTTTTATTACTTGTATTAATTTTGGCGATTACTTCGGCGTGTGGAAAAGAAGAGGAAATTAAAAAAGAAGATGCCGTTAAAGAGGAAGTGGCCACCGCTGAAAAGGAAAAGGGCGTAGAAGTAGAAAAAGGATTATTAAATGTGGAAGTTACATTGCCGAAAGACTTTATTGATGGTGACAATATTGATGATGTTATTGCTGATGCAAAACAAGATGGAGTTAAAGAAGTAACACAGAATGAAGATGGATCACTTACCTACAGGATGTCCAAGTCCGTTTATCGAGATTTGATGAAGGAAATGGAAGAGAATGTTGTTGAATATATCAAAGAAACAAAGACTAGTGAAGATTTTGCTTCTATTAGAGACATTATCCATAATAAATCCTTTTCTGAATTCAAACTAGTAGTTGACCAAGAGACTTTTGAAAACAGCTTTGACGGTTTTGCAGCAATAGGTCTAGGTATGACTGGCTTGTTACATCAAGTATTTGCTGGAACATCGGCAGAGGAGGCTAAGGTAACCATATCTATAGAAGATGCTGACACGGGCAAAGTATTTGATACAATTGTTTATCCTGATGACTTGGATGATCTAGAAGAATAAGACGGAATAAGAAAAGGCAGAAATTAACCAATTCTGTCTTTTTTGATTTACTTCGGGAATTTCTACCCACTCCCATAGGTTAATTTCGTATTTTTGTAAACGAAAAATTTGCTTAAACGAAGGGTAAATGAAATGATGAAATAGGAGTAAAAGTAATTATTTCATTGCATATAAAGACGGTATAATAAGGTTATAAACGTAGACATTAATAAGTGGCTACAAATATATGGCATCTTGTGAAATATAAAAAATCATTAAGGCTTACAATGTTAGTTCCATCATAAAGAACATTATTTAATAAAAGAATAAGGAGTAAAATATGACAAAGAGTAAAGAAACAGGATGGAATTTTGATAATAGTTACGCTAGACTGCCGAAGTTGTTTTTTACTAGTATGAACCCAGATCCTGTACAATCACCAAGGTTGATTATTTTTAATAAGGAAGTGGCTGAATCTCTAGGTTTGAACGTAGAGGCACTGCAAAGTGAAGAAGGAGTTAAGGTGTTTGCAGGAAATAGGATTCCAGAAGGTACGATGCCTCTTGCTCAAGCTTATGCGGGTCATCAATTTGGCCATTTTAATATGTTAGGGGACGGACGAGCAGTGCTGTTAGGTGAGCAGATTTCGCCGGAAGATTTGAAGGTTGATATTCAACTTAAAGGGGCGGGAAGAACACCATACTCTCGCGGAGGCGATGGGCGAGCGGCACTTGGACCGATGCTACGCGAATACATCATTAGCGAAGCGATGCATGCGCTTCATATTCCTACTACACGTAGTTTAGCTGTGGTGACAACTGGGGAATCAATCATTCGTGAAACGGAACTGCCCGGTGCAATTCTAACTCGAGTGGCTGCTAGTCATCTCCGTGTCGGCACTTTTCAATATGCCGCTAAATGGGGAGGGGTAGAGGAACTAAGAGTTCTGGCCGACTATGCTTTAGCGCGTCATTATCCAGATGTTGAAGTAGACGGTAACAAGTATTTGTCATTGCTTGAAGAGGTCATAAAGTGCCAAGCAGGATTAATTGCCAAATGGCAACTTGTTGGCTTTATTCATGGGGTGATGAACACCGATAACATGACCATTAGTGGAGAAACGATTGATTATGGTCCCTGTGCGTTTATGGATGTCTATGACCCTGCAACTGTTTTCAGTTCTATTGATGTGCAAGGTCGCTATGCTTATGGAAATCAGCCTGTCATTGCCGGATGGAACCTAGCGCGATTTGCTGAAACGCTATTGCCACTTTTGCATGATAATATCGAAGAAGCTGTCAAACTGGCTCAGGATAAGATTTCGGGCTTTAACCAGCTATACGAATCTAACTGGCTTGCAGGAATGAGAGCGAAACTTGGGATATTTAACGAAGAAACAGAAGATGAATCGCTCATGAACGACCTTCTGAATATGATGAAAAAGTATCAAGCGGACTATACGAATACTTTCCGCGCATGTACTTTTGATAAATTAGAGGATACCGTCCTGTTTGGAACTGAAGAATTCACTGAGTGGTATGATCGCTGGATTTCGCGACTAGACAGACAGGAGCAGTCGAAAGCTGACTCGCAGCAGCTGATGCGGAACAATAACCCTGCGATCATCCCGCGTAACCATCGAGTAGAGGAAGCACTAACAGCAGCTGTCGAACAAAGCGACTTTCGTGTAATGGAACGGCTTCTTGATGTTCTTTCCAATCCTTATGCATATTCTAGTGAACAAGATGAATATACGACATTACCAGAGTCAACAACACCTTACCAAACATTCTGCGGAACTTAAGCAAGAAAAATTATTAATCCCAAAGCACATCAACCTCAAAGTTGATGTGCTTTGGGATTTACCCCTTTTTTTCAATAACAATAAAACACGTACTATCAGGCAAGCCGATGGACTTCCCATCAACATCCGTTACTTCCACTTTCATTAATAAGTGTTCTTCATATCCATCTTGCAAATAATGTTCAAAAACGGTGATTACAGCCGTTTCTCCCAATGTTTGAGAAATGGCTTCTTTAAACTCACTTGGTGTGAAATATCCAAATTGCTCTTGTACTTCATGAGGGTAGGCTTCCTCTCCCCATGTAAAGGTATAAAGAAATTCCATACAATCATTAATTGGTAAGGAAACAGTTCTTTCGTTTATCCATTCGTATTGAATGTTTCTCCCTTTAAAGTCTTGGACATACCGTTCAAAGAACGCTACATCTGTTATATTTTTAAAACGGAGATGACGGAGTGTTTCTTTCGGTTCAGTCATGATACCATCACGAATAATGATTCTTCCGTTTGGATTCAATGCCTGGAAGGAACTGTGAAGGGCTTGTTCTACTACCTTCGTATTAAATTTTTTCCCCTCGAAAGGAATATAGGAAAACATCTCGTGGAGAATCGATGAAAAGATGATCGTATCTACTTTTTTAGTTCCAACATATGATTGTAAATCGAGCGCGTCTCCCTGAATGACATGCCATTTTCTTTGCTCCCGCTGCTTTTTCTTTTCTAATTCCGCAACTACATTTGAAGCAATATCAATGCCGATGATGTTAGCTTTGGGATGTCGTTTGGAAAGTAAATCCAAGAGGAATCCGCCGCCCGGCCCAATATCTAGCATGGTATCGCCAACCGCATAATCGACAATTTTCCTTTTGAAATCCTGTGAATTATTCATATCTGCAAGATAGGTTTGTTCATTTTGTAAGCGATCATAGGCATCTTTACGGAAGCCAAAGAAGTCATACAGCATAATGATTGCCCGTTCATATAAAGGATGTTTTTCCGCTTCTTGGCAGAACTCGATCAGTTTTTCCCCAGCTTTTGAAAATTGAAAGGATACGCCGACTAATTGCTGTGCGGAGTCATAGGCAAGTACTTGCAAGCAAACATGCTGGTTGTCTGGTAAAGCGTGATGTAAAAGGTTTTCCATGGATAAGTCGGCTAAATATGCCTCAATGATTCGCTTCTTATACAGGTTCACTGACTTTTTCCTTTTATAGTCATAGTGAAGCTCCTTCATTAAAGGTTCAAAGGTAATCTGTCTCACTGTCAAAGAAGAGGAGGAACGGATGAGCAGAAGAAAGATTTTAAAGAATTCTTCTAATGTGAATTCAGACAAAGCAGATTCTACATACCACATATCTGTATTGTGAAAAAAGAGTGATAATCGTTTTTCTATTCCAGGATCAGATAATAATTGTTGTATTTCAAGTTGAAAGTTTTCCCCTTTATGGATAGAACCATAGCGAAGTCGTTCTAGTCGTTCCTTAAAAGGATATTCATTCACTTGTTCACCATAAGAAACCGATTGGACCACTTCTGTTACCTGTTCTTCTATTTGCTCCCATAAATCTGGAGAAACGGCTTCAATAATGCATTGATTAAGGGCATAAAGTAACTCATTAAATGCAGATGGTGAGAACATCTTTAAGTGAACAAATTTAGAAAGAGGAAGCATTTGTTGAAAACGAACTTCTCCACGAATGTATTGACCTACTAAACCATGTGTCAAAATAAGGGTGTAAATTACCTCTTCTTTAAATAAATCTCGATCTGAAAAATCCATTTTTATTTGTTCATCCGCATAAATATGTGCGGATGCGATATTATGTATTGCTAACGGATATCCTTGTTTTTCCCATTCCATGCGAATGTCGTGGGATCCGCATTTAGCTACTTCGCTCCATTTCAGGACATCTTCGAGGATTTGTTTATGTTCAAGGGAAATATCTAAACGATTCAATACTTGCAGAGTTCGTTCGGTATATTGCAAAACAGGGTGCTCTCCAATATCTGATAAGGACTGAACTTGTTCTAGATTAATATTCTTTTGTTCTGTCACATAAAGATAGTTCAACCATTTTTCCTTCTTCAATACACTTTTATTTCCATATTTCAATTGTTGAATGGACTGTAAGGATTCTAGCATATTCGCCATCCTTTCTAAGTCGAAATTAGAATAGAGTGAGTGCCAGGCACCCAAACAATTCAGAATTGTTCGGGTGCCTGGCACTTAATTATTTTGTAAAGTTGTCAAAATACCCTTGTATAAACACGATTGGTGTACCTTTGTCTCCACTGCCCGAAGTTAAATCGGATAGGGAGCCGATTAGATCAGTTAGTTTTCTAGGTGTTGTTCCTTGAGATTCCATGGAGCCTACAAGGTCTTCGTCCTTATCGTTAATAAATTGGGATATCGCTTGTTTTAGTTCATCCCCTCTTAAATCTGCAAAGTTATTATCAGCGAGATATTTTAACTTTACTTCATTAGGTGTGCCATCGAGACCTGCTGTGTAAGCTGGTGATACAACTGGATCAGCGAGCTCCCAAATTTTCCCTACTGGATCTTTGAATGCCCCATCTCCATAAACCATTACTTCTACATTTTTCCCAGTTTTCTCTTTAAGCATATGCTGGATATGATCAACAGTAGGTTGGCAATTACGTGGGAAAAGTTTTACGCCATCTTCTGTTGATTTATTTGATCCGAGTAGGCCATAATCCTCATTATACCCACTACCATCAACGGATTCCGATAAGATATCATCCAGACCATATACTTTATCTCCGCCATTTGCTTTCAATATCTTCTTTGTTCTAAATCTTGTATGAACATCGCAAGCAAGAACGCTTTTAGTATAGTCTAAAATTGTTTTAGGGTTATTGGAGAATATAACTTCACATTCAATTCCATATTCATTCACTAGCGATTTATAGTATTCAATATAATCAACACCAGTAAAAGGATGTTTTTTATAACCAAAATGGTTGCGAAATTGCTTTTCAGTTAAAACATCTGTCCAAGGATTTACTCCTTTGTCATCAAGTGTATCAATATCGACTAAATGATTGCCGACTTCATCTGATGGATAACTAAGCATTAGTACAATTTTTTTAGCTCCTTTGGCAATACCACGGAGACAGTTTGCAAAACGATTACGACTTAAAATTGGGAATATGACGCCAACAGTATCATCTTCAAATTTTAAGTGAACATCTTTAGCGATATGATCGATAGTAGCATAATTACCTTGCGCACGAGCAACGATTGATTCCGTTAGAGTAACGATGTCTTTGTCTTCAATTGTAAAGCCTTCCACTTCTGAAGCTTTAAGTATGCTATCTACCACGATTTCTTCAATATTGTCCCCTTGGTTGATGATTGGGCAACGAAGGCCCCTAACGACAGTTCCGACTACGCGTTCCATTTGATCGCTCCTTATAACTATTAAAGTTAAATTATTACCTACTTGTAATATACATTAATTTGATGGTATAAGTAAAATGACTATATCAAATGATAGGCATAAGGGGTGCTTATATGGTAAGTAAATTAGATTTGTATAAAGTATTTTGTAAGGTAGGGAAAAGTGAAAGTTTTTCTAAGGCAGCAAAAGGTCTTTATATGACACAACCGGCCGTTAGCCAAGCAATCATGCAATTAGAAAGGGAATTAGATACACGTCTTTTCAATAGAACACCCAAAGGAGTCACACTAACAAATGAAGGAAGCCTTTTATTTGAATATGTAAATTCAGCAATTAATTTAATTGATGCCGGAGAAGAAAAGATTCTTGAATTTAAAAATTTAACGACGGGTGAGTTAACGATAGGAGTAGGAGATACAATTTCTAGATATTTTTTACTTCCATATTTAGAAGCCTTCCATAATAAATATCCAAATATCAAGTTCAAAATAGTGAATGGTACAACAATAGAGATCTGTTCCATTTTAAAGTCTGGGGAAGTTGATATTGCCATTTGTAATTTTCCGCTTGATGATCCCTCGTTAGAATTAAGGCCATGCATTGATATCCATGATATTTTTGTTTGTGGAGAGAAATATAAACATTTACTATCCAGCCCATTAAGTCTGGAAGAAATAATAAAACTGCCACTAATATTACTGGAACCGAAATCGAATTCAAGAAAATATGTAGAGAATTATATGATATCTAAAGGTATAAAAATTTCCCCGGAATTTGAATTAGGATCATTTGATTTATTACTGGAATTTGCCAAAATTAATTTAGGGATAGCATGTGTGACGAGAGAGTTTTCCCAAGAGTATTTAAATAAAGGCATATTATATGAGGTGAAAATAAAAGAGGAAATCCCTAAAAGGAGTATAGGAGTGTGCTTTTTAAAAAGTGTACCACTATCACCAGCATCAACCAAATTTGTGGAGATCATAGAAAATAAACAGTTAAAAGTATTCGGAGGCAACTAGGAAAGATTATTATTTAATATGAATTTCAGGTAAATGTTTAAATTCCCAAATGATTTAGACCCGATCCGTATGAAGATGCTATGTTGCCTCTATTGCTCAACACCTGAAAATGACAATAGCCAGTAAAAGCGATGAGACGGCCAGTAAGTCGAGTGTAATGGCTAGTAAAATTTGTAGGACGGCCAGTAAAAGCATGAGTACCGCCTGTAACCCGCTGATAACGGCTTGTAAGTGATTTATTTTTCATTAAAGCAATAAAAATATTCAGGGTTTACGGCCATAATAAAGCAATAACCATTTACATTTATTCATTACTAGCTTAAGAATGTCAATAGCCTCTAGATTCCATGTAATAGTCCTTTCTCTCCAATATAATCCAAAGGCTTTTATTTAGAAAATCCAAAGTAATTTACAGTACATATGTTTAATAGGCATAAGGAATGAAATCTACATTATTTACTATCTAAAATGGATATTTTACTCCAAACAACTTAAAATAATGATTAGGCACACACTATTATTCATTACTGACACAGGAGAAATCAATGTTTACAAAACATATAGCTTTAAATGATAGGTATAAGAAAACCAATGGCCTATTATTGCTTCTTATAGCTTTATTGACTGCCATTGCTAGTGAATTTAAAGTAGTTCCTTTCAACGGCGAAGAATTTCGTTTCGGCTTAGGGAGTATTACTTTCTTTCTACTTATCCTTATTCGGCCTCCAGTGTCACTTGTACGAGCTGGAATTGTTACAGGTATAACTGTCGTTTGTTTTCGTCTATTCGGGGATGTATTGCTTAGTGAAGTATCTATGTCAATAAGCTTAAAAAATCATTTACCGGCTTTTTTGTTTTATTTTTTATTTGCAATCGGATTAAGTATCATACGAATCGAAAAATATAAGATAGCGCCGCTTCTTTTAGGAGCGTGGGCTGCAGGATTTGAAATTGTTGGTAACGGTGTAGAGCACCTTGTGCGTTACTGGTTATTGGATCATAAAAATTTAGGTTTTCAAGAATGGGCTTTATTATGTGGAGTAGCAGTATTTAGAAGCTTTTTTGTAGTAGGGTTATATAGCTCAATCACTGTTGCGGAACAAAAGAAACAAATGCAAGAGATGCTGGGAGTCGGTTCAGAGCTATATGCCGAAACACTATATTTGCAGAAATCAATGAATCATATGGAGAATGTGACTGCTTCTAGCCATGACTTATATCGAAAATTAAAAAAGAATAATTTGAAGGAATTAAGTGTACAAGCACTACTGATTGCCCAAGAAATACACGAAGTAAAAAAGGATTCACAACGAATTTTGTCAGGGCTTACTAAAATAACTGAACAAAAAAAGGATGCGCATCTCTTACTTTCAGATGTGCTACACCTCGTTGTGAATGCAAATGAAAATTATAGTGAAATGTTGAAGAAAAGTATAAGTTTTCATTTCACCTCTTCCGTTGACTTCGAAACAGATTTACATATTCCGCTGCTTGCATTATTGAATAATCTTACTGCTAATGCGGTCGAGTCTATTAAGAATAAAGGTAATATCATTCTATCGGTATTCGAGGAATCAGAACAGACCTGCTTTATCATAAAAGATTCAGGCAAAGGTATTCCTAAGGAAGATGTGTCCATCATTTTCGAACCTGGATATACAACGAAATTTAACGACCACGGTGTTGCTGCAACGGGGATTGGTCTATCGCATGTACAAGAAATTATTCAAACGTTAAAAGGGAATATTCAATTAGAGCTACCAGGGGAAGGGACAATCTTCCACATTAGAATTCCAACAAAAAATATTAGAAAGTGAGTTGAAAAAAGCTGCGATATTTTATTGTAGATGATGATAAAGCGAGCCGAAAAATGCTAAGAAAAGTTATAACAGAAGGAGAGCTTGGCGTGGTAATTGGTGAAGCAGAAAGTGGAGTAAAGTCCCTCTCACCGATTCTCTCCACTCATCCTGATGTTGTCTTGATAGATTTGTTAATGCCCGAACTAGACGGAATTGAAACGGTAGCACAATTGAGAACAGAAGGGTTTCGTGGGCAATTTATTATGATTTCACAAATTGAAAATAAAGAAATGGTTGGGGAGGCTTATGAAAAGGGAGTAGAATTTTTTATTCATAAGCCAATTAATCGTGTCGAAGTGTACAGTGTATTAAAAAAAACAGCAGAACAATTTCGTCTGAAAAATTCTCTAATGGAAATTCGCGAATCATTGGCACATATGGAGCCGTCTAAAATGCCGCAAAAACAAAAAAGTGTGAAGGAAATCGTTTTGTCGATATTAAATGATATGGGAATTATCGGGGAAGTTGGGAGTGATGATATTGTATCGATCATGGAAGTGCTCATGGAACGTACTGAGAGAGTTGCCCAATTACCTCCTTTAAAAGACTTATATGAGGAAGTAGCGCGTAGGTCAGCATCGCCTTCGAATATAAAAAAGGAATGTAAAGCAATGGAACAGCGTATCCGTAGAACCATTCAGACCGCAGTCAATAATTTAGCTTCATTAGGAACAATTGATTACGCCAACCCGGAGTTTGAATATTATGCGCCTCGTTTCTTTGACTTTCAAGAAATAAGAAATCGGATGAAATATATAAAAGAAGGTAGTAGTGGTCCAACTAAAGTAAAAATTAATAGCAAAAAGTTCCTCCAAGTGTTATATCATGAAACGGAAGATAAATACCTTCAATCCTAAATGCTACGAGTCGTCGGGCACTAGGCGCTAGAAACTAGGAAAAGCGTAAGTTGCCCGCTAAGCGATGTGCAAAATAGCTATAAGAATAGGGATAGCCTTATTGTGTAATTAGAGAAGGATTCTTTTAACTCTCCCAACTTATCAGACCGAGAAAAAGGAAGTATACTAGCGCATGAAGTTAGATAAAGAAAACTGAGCTATATAAAGGCTATCTCTCCCTTATTTTCCTTGAAAAACTACCTCCACTTAAAGAAAAGTCCAGAAGAAAAATGTCGGATCTTGTCGGATTCAATAGGTTGCCGGTAATATATTGGATAAGCTTATTTTTTTACGAAGAATGCGTTTCCAATAGATAGAAAGAGGTGACTTATTGATGAGGAAAAAGTTCAAATTTACTTTGGCCTATCAAATTCTAGCTGGTTTGATTTTGGGAATTATTATCGGCGCGGTCTTTTTCGGCGATCCTGCCGTAGAAAAATATTTA
Source organism: Lederbergia lenta NBRC 16444 (assembly GCF_001591545.1). Taxonomy (GTDB): domain Bacteria; phylum Bacillota; class Bacilli; order Bacillales; family Bacillaceae_C; genus Lederbergia; species Lederbergia lenta. Next base: position 62,376 of record NZ_BCVC01000010.1, on the reverse strand, counting down.
CAACCGATCGGTACAATGTTTTTGAATATGATTAAAATGATAGTTGTACCAATTATCATTTCTACTTTAATTGTTGGTGTTGCTGGTACGGGTGATATAAAACAATTAGGTAAACTAGGCGGAAAGACGCTGCTTTATTTTGAAATTGTAACAACAATTGCTATTCTTGTCGGTTTGCTTTCAGCAAATATTTTCAAGCCAGGTGTCGGTTTGGATATTTCTAGCTTGACTAAAGGTAATATTGATCAATATATTCAAACAACTAATGAAGTACAAAGCAATGGATTTATGGATATTATTGTTAATATTGTACCAAGCAATATTATTGAATCTATGGCAGCGGGCGATATGCTTGCTATCATCTTCTTTTCCGTCTTATTCGGTTTAGGGATAGCGGCGATTGGCGAAAAAGGAAAGCCAGTTCTTGCTTTCTTCCAAGGTACTGCGGATGCTATGTTCTGGGTGACAAATCTTATCATGAAATTTGCTCCATTCGGTGTATTTGCTTTAATTGGAGTAACAGTATCCAAGTTTGGTTTGGAATCATTAATCCCACTTGGAAAGTTAATGATTCTCGTATATGCAACGATGGCCTTTTTCATTGTTGTCGTGCTTGGGGTAATTGCGAAGATCTGTGGCATAAATATTTTCCACATTATTAAAGTGCTGAAAGATGAGCTTATTTTAGCTTATTCCACATCAAGTTCCGAGACGGTATTGCCAAAAGTGATGCAAAAAATGGAGCGATTTGGATGTCCGAAAGACATTGTTTCATTTGTTATACCAACGGGTTATTCATTTAACTTGGACGGATCCACACTATATCAAGCACTTGCGGCAATTTTTATTGCACAAATGTACGGGATTGATTTAAGTATTATAGAACAAATAACATTGATGTTAGTATTAATGGTTACATCAAAAGGAATAGCTGGTGTACCAGGAGTTTCCTTCGTTGTTCTATTGGCTACCCTAGGAACTGTAGGCATCCCACTTGAGGGACTTGCATTTATTGCTGGGATTGACCGAATTCTAGATATGGCACGCACAGTCGTTAATGTAGTCGGCAATGCTTTAGCTACAGTCGTTATGTCTAAATGGGAAGGCCGATTTGATATGGAAAAAGAACGAGAATACTATGCTTCAGTTAAAAGAATTGCTTAAGAGTTAATTGAACTTTTATGGAATTGATTCAAGGAAGATTTCTAAAAAAATTTATCAAAGAAAAAGTGTCAGTCCTATTTTATTAGGAGCTGACACTTTTTCTTTGATGAATGAAAGTGCAATAGTAAATTCACGATGGAAAATTAGGGGTATAATATGAATAGAATAAAAGCTAACAACAGGAGTAGTGACTAGTGGATAAACAAAATAGCAAGTATAGATGGGTTGTTTTTGCGGCAGTATTATTTACGTATTTTTTAATTGTGAGTCAGAGAACAGCACCAGGATTAATTTCAGATCAATTGATGAAGGATTTCAAACTTACAGCTTCTACAATTGGATTACTTACGAGTATTCAATTTTTGGCATACGCCAGTTTGCAAATTCCGATTGGGATATTAACTGATCGTTTTGGGCCGAATCTATTCCTTATTGCTGGGGCATTGCTCAATGGGATAGGTACTTTAATTTATAGTCTCGCACCTAATGAAATGGTGCTTTTTATCGCTAGATTAATGGTGGGAATGGGAGATGCGACCATTTGGGTCAGTGTGGTTTTGATATTAAGTCAGTGGTTTAAGGTAAAGGAGTTTATTGGATTACTCGGCCTTGCTGGGATGACTGGTAGCTTGGGCTTTTTGATGGCAACGGTCCCCTTTTCAGCATGGATTACTTTATCAGGTTGGAGAGCGCCGTTTTTTATAGTAGGAATGATCCTATGTCTTTGTGGATTGCTTCTGTATGTAGTACTTGTGGACCAACCAAGAAGAAGGATGAAAAACCAACCTCATTTATCTCCAGTTAAAAAGGAGAGGGAAAGAGAGAAAACGTTAGTAATGTTAAGGCGTATATTTTCTAATCGTCAAGCATGGGCAACTTTTTTATGTCACTTTGGGCTTGTTGGTACTTATGTAGGGTTTATTGGTTCATGGGCCGTGCCTTATGGAATACAAGTGTATGGAATGACACGTTCAGATGCGAGTCAGCTTATCATGATCGGGCTGATTGGTGCAATTGTTGGGGCACCTCTCACAAGTTGGATTGCCAGTCGTTTAGAATCGTTTAAACGACCGTATGTTGTTGTACATATGATCATTTTTTTAAGTTGGGCAGCATTGTTTTTATTTAGTGGAAAGCCGCCGTACTTCATGCTCATTATTCTTTTTTTAATAATTGGTTTCGGGAATGGGGCAAGTGCATTAACATTTGCAATCGTTCGACAATCTTTTGATATAAAAGAGGTTGGTGTTGTTTCAGGGTTTGCCAATACAGGAGGCTTTTTAAGTGCCGTCTTATTACCAAGTATATTCGGAAAAGTATTAGACTATTTTCAAGCCTCTACAAGTAGTGTTGGATATCATTACGGTTTTATTATTCCAGTTTTATTTTCCATGATTGGTTTAATCGGGGGATTACTCATTAAAGAGCAACGTCAGGAGGCAAATAAATCTAGTAAGTTGATGGTTTAACTTTACTCTATTTGTAATCATGCATGCACTTTCCTTTTTAGTGTTTCGATGAGCAGAAGGCGCCAATAAGCATGGATATAAGCAGAAAATTTCCTTTGGAAGGAGCGAGGCATGTGAATATAAAATTAAATCATAAGATCATTAAAGATATGTGTGGTGCGGTCTCCTTCAAAAGAGGAGAAGCTTTTTATCGTGCGAATAAAGTAATAATGGAAAATTGGGGACCCGATGGTTGTGAAGCAACAGTTACGGGAGCGGAAGATTTTCATGTCACCATAAAAAAGGATGAGGGAGGCGATTTACGTACGAAATGCAGTTGCCCTGTACTGGCTTCCTTTCAACTAGATTGTCAGCATATTGCAGCTGTTTTATTATCGATATATGGATCTCAACAGCAAGGTAAATTAGATACTAGTTCAAATGAAAATACCTCCAATCAAGAACTAACAGAGGGTTTATTAACACTTTTTAATACTCGACCTATCCGTTCAAGTGGTCATCAGCTTCACTTTGAAAATAGAAAGATGCTTGATGTAGCGTTCACATGTCAACCTGTTAGGATAGAAAATAATTGGCATATGTTCGGGATAAAGGTAAAGATCGGCTCGACTAATGTGCGAAATATTAGGGAGTATCTGGAGCATATGAGAGATGGACAAGCTTACGTCCTTTCTAAGTCTTTCACGTACAGTCCCAATCTTCATTGCTTTCAAAAAGAAACAGATGTTGTGCTTCATCAGCTTATTCAAATTATTCTTGATGAAAAGGTATATATGGATGCATTGCCGGATAAATCAGCCTATGTAAGCGATCAGCATTTATTATTGATCCGGCCTTCTTCTTGGGACAGGTTAATTCCCCTACTGGAAAAGGCACCATTAGTGGAGGTAGAGTATGATGGAAATTTATATACTGGTCTTCGCTTATCAAATGAACTACTTTCCATACAGTTTGAATTTGCCAAAACGAGAGAACAGCGCTATCAACTGAAGATCGACGGACTAACGCAAATGATTTTATTGCATTCATATAGGTCCGTTTTATCGGAAGGAAAACTAATAAAATTGAAAAATGATAATTATAAGCGTCTCTCAGAGTTAAAAAGATTGCTTAATGAGTCAGGAACGAATCAAATTTTAATACCACAAAAGCAAGTCACTGTTTTTCTGGAAAAAGTGGTGCCCGGTTTAAAGAAGTTAGGCAGTGTACATATAGCTGAAAATGTAAATGATCAGTTTGTTAAAACACCGTTAATTGCCAAATTGTACTTAGATCGTGTGAAAGATCGTTTGCTTGTTGGAGTAGAGTTTCATTATGAAAACATTATGATTAACCCGCTGGAACATGAACGCACTCTCCAGGCAAGCTCTACTCTCGTTAGAGATGTTGAGAAGGAAGACGAGATCTTGCGGCTGCTAGATGAGAGCTTGCTTACTAAGACGGACGGCGGGTACTTTATGCATAATGAAGATTTGGAGTATGCATTTTTATATAATATCGTTCCTAAGTTGCAAAAGCTTGCGCAAATATATGCAACTACCGCTGTTAAAAATAGGATATTTAAAGGGAATGTTCGTCCGAAAATTAGGATTAAGATGAAAAAAGAGAGAACTAATTGGTTGGAATTTAAGTTTGAAATGGATGGTATTCCCGAAGAACATATACGTGATATTTTGTTAGCGTTAGAAGAAAAACGGAAATACTATCGATTGGGGAACGGATCCATTCTTTCATTAGAGACAAGAGAGTTTGAAGAAATGAAAGGCTTCTTGCATACTCTTCCAGAACATAATGAAGAATTGGAAAAGGGATGGAAGGTACCAATTGTACGAGGTCTTCAGCTACTTGATTCCGTTGATAATCGTGATGCATTCACATTAGAAAAATCATTTTCTCGGTTTTTGGAGCATATTCAAAATCCAAGCAGTTTGACATTCGATATACCTAAAAGTTTGGATCCGATATTAAGAGGCTATCAAAAACATGGATATAAATGGATGAAGTCACTTGCTTACTATGGATTCGGTGGGATTCTCGCAGATGATATGGGACTGGGTAAAACGCTACAAAGCATTACATTTATTTTATCCGAGTTACCGAATATACGTAAAAAGAAGCATCCTGTTCTTATCGTATGTCCATCTTCCCTAACATATAATTGGCTGAATGAATTCATGAAATTTACTCCAGACATACAGGCGATTGTAGTTGATGGTAATCAGAAAGAACGATCCATTATGCAGAAAGAAGCGAGAGATATGGACGTTCTCATTACCTCCTACCCGTTGTTACGCAGCGACATCATGTGGTACGAGAAACAGTTTTTTCATACTGTTTATTTTGATGAAGCACAGGCATTTAAGAATCCCGTCACACAAACAGCAAAAGCGGTGCAGAAGATCCAAGCGGATAATCGCTTCGCCCTCACTGGTACACCGATAGAGAATTCCTTGGAAGAGCTATGGTCTATTTATCGGGTTGTCTTTCCCGAATTATTTCAGGGGTTTAAAGAATACAGTAATCTTCCGAGGAAGACAATTGCTCGAAGGATTAACCCATTTTTACTCCGCAGATTGAAAAAGGATGTACTTTCAGAGCTTCCGAAAAAAGTGGAAGCATTGGAATCAACAGAGTTGCTTCCTGATCAGAAGAAGTTATATGCTGCCTATTTGGCTAAACTTAGACATGACACATTGAAACATCTCGATAAGGATACACTCCGGAAAAATCGGATCAAAATTTTGGCTGGTTTGACTCGGCTGCGACAGATTTGTTGTCACCCAGCCTTATTTGTTGATGGGTATAAAGGAAGCTCTGGTAAATTTGAACAGCTTCTACAGATTTTAGAGGAATCGAGGAATTCGGGGAGAAGGGTGTTGATATTCTCTCAGTTTACGAAAATGCTTGGCCTTATAGGAAGAGAGTTAGCGAGTCAAGGGCGACATTTCTTCTATCTTGATGGACAAACTCCATCAGAAGAACGATTGAAAATTTGTAGTCGATTCAATGCAGGGGAACGTGATCTTTTTCTCATTTCATTGAAAGCAGGCGGTACAGGTCTTAATCTAACAGGTGCAGATACAGTTATTTTATATGACATATGGTGGAACCCTGCAGTGGAGGAGCAAGCAGCTGATCGTGCGCATCGCATCGGTCAGACAAACGTTGTACAAGTCATCAAACTTGTTGCCCGCGGTACGATAGAAGAAAAGATCAATGAATTGCAAGAAAAAAAGAGGCATTTAGTGGAGGAAATTATCGATTCTGAAGAAAAAGCATCAACTACTTTTACTGAAGAAGATATTAAGGAAATATTGATGATATAGAAAAGTTAATTGGCTGGATGCTTTGCACTTTTGATTATAGAAGCGGGACGTATATCGTCAATAGTTATCTGTGTTATAGTTATAGGATTAGTTTAGTGATTGAAAGGAGCTGATTTCTTTGAAGTATGTGAAATCGCAAATGAAACAGCTGGTCAAGGATAATAAAGATTTACAAAAGCGTCTGAAGGATATGATGCAAGAACATGACCTTGAGAAAAACTTTGCCTTAAAAGCTTTGTACCATTCAGAAGTTGCTGAAGGTGGGAAATATCAATTAGCTTATCAAGAATTAGAGCGGCTTTAAAATATGACCGCGAAAGTAGTGGCCAATTTTGACAATGAAGCTTTGGGTAGCTCCATTGTCAAATTCGGCATTTATATTCTAGGGCATTTCATCTTTTTTTACTCGATTTTTAAAAGCTTCATGTGTAACAATGTCTTCAATTTGTTCAAACTGTCTACTATGCTCTTTCTCTGCACTGAGACTATCCTTTGGGAAGTTTCCAGGATGTCCTTTTTCTTTATGTTTAAAATTTTTACCACGGCCCATGCTCCATCTCTCCTTTCCGTGTTTATTCTTTAGTTTTCTCGATAGTAAGGAAATTATGACTGTTTTTTGTATGTTCATTTGCTTATTTGAAGGATAAGGCTGGCTACAGGTGTAAATTTTTAAAAGTTGGATTATGAGGTGTAATAACTTAGAATGAGGGAAAAAGGGTGCTATCATAGGTGAAAATGAGCGTAAAATCTTCAAGTTCTTTTTTGTGTTATTATGCTTAAAAATGCAAGGGTTTTCAATTGTTTAAGTCGAATATGACGATATGGTTAATTTTATGATAAATGGCGAACAAAATGATAGACTTATAGGAAGGTGAGATGTATCGGTCTTAAACTAATAATAATATGAGTTCATGGAAATTCAGCTTGGATACATCAATATAGATGTATTTTTAACATTTTATAGGCGACTATTCTTCTTTTTTAAAAGTATAAGCTACATTTAGAAAGTTATTTAAAGGTGGAGAGTGTCATGGATGGGAAATCAATAGCAGTTGAACAATTAGTTCGTAATTTTTCACTGGAAGTTTTAGCAGGGGAAGATCAATTAAATCGGGGCATTACAAGATCACGGACACATCGTCCGGGCTTAGAGTTCATTGGGTATTTTGACTTTTTTCCCATGAAACGTGTTCAAATTCTTGGTCAGAAGGAAATCAATTATTTACATAAGTTAACCCATGAAGAGCGTAAACTACGGATAGGAAATATAGTTAAATATCATCCACCTTGTTTTATCGTTACCACCCAGCAAGAAGGATTAAGATATTTAACTCAATATTGTTCAGAAGAGGGCATTCCATTATTACGTACACATGAAGCAACATCAGAGTTTATTCCAAAACTTGATGCTTATTTAACAAAAGCGCTAGCGGAGGAAACGGCTGTACATGGAGTTTGTCTAAATGTATTCGGAATGGGCATTTTATTAAGGGGACACTCGGGTATTGGTAAAAGTGAGACTGCGCATACACTGATTGGACGAGGGCACCGCTTAGTTGCTGATGATATTGTCGTCTTAAAAAAGCTTGGTCCTCAAACAATTCTTGGTACACATAATGAAAAGAATAAGGAATTTCTTGCATTGCGCAGTATAGGTCTATTGAATGTAGTTCGTGTATATGGAAATATGGCCTTCCAAGATGAAACGAGGATTGCATTGGATATAGAACTGACAAAATGGCAAAAAAATTCCTTGAATAATGAATTAGAACTAGCTTCAAAGTTTACAGAATATATGGGTGTGCAAATTCCTCATATTGAAATTCAGCTTCAACCAGGAAGAGATGTGGTTGGCTTAATTGAAGCGGCAGCAAATAACTGGAATCTTAAACAACAAGGATACAGCGCTGCAGAAGAGTTCATGAAGAGGCTAGCAACTAACTCAGAAGATTGATGTGCCTGTTTTCACATCCAATAGTATGTGAACAATAAAACAGGTCTAAAAAACGGGTAAACCAATGGGTGGCCCGTTTTTTCCCTCAGATGTTATTTTTTATCTTCATATTCAATCTTAGTACTGTCTTTAAATGTTATTTCCAGTTCAAATTTATTATAATTTGGTTCTAAGTTAAAGGATTCTAAGGTTTGGTTGATTGCATCATCCTTGGCTGTATGTTGGTCAATAGTTAATTTTTTTACTTTAGGATAAATTTCATTGAATGCTTCTTCTCCGTTCATATCCATACCATTAAGCTCGTCTTCCAAATCTGCTTTCATACTATTGTTACTTTTATTTATCTCTATCTCAGCCTCGTATTCCTTGTTCTTTCCATAGTCCACCTCTAGTTCAAAATCGGTATAATCTATATCGGCCCATTTTTGCTCCATATAACCAGCTGGCATGGAGGTATTTCCTTCTTCATTTTCAACATTTCCGTTATTCAGAGCAGTTTTATCTTGATCAATAGTGTGATTGTTCTTATCATCCTGGCTGTTTACTACGCCATTATTTTGAGTAAAGTTGCTATCATCTACTTGCTCACTTTGAGTGCCACAGGCAGCTACTGTTAAAGAAAGTATAGATGTTACTGAGAGTACTAACAGTCGCTTCATTATCAAATCCTCCAATCAATATATATGGGTAAAATTCCCTACATCTTTTTAATTAAACATGAAGGGTACAACGAAAAGATCACAAAGATCCCTCCTGCAATGGCAAATTTAATGTTATTTAGCTGTCAAATTGCTACACTGACTATATTGATAACTAATAATTACAGAAAATTGAATTTTAGAAGGAGGATAACTATGCTACGTAAACTTGCGGCAAAACAACATACTCAGCCAATAAGAGGCCCTTTTACTATTACAAGAATAAAGCCTAGTAATATTTTGGATGAAGATATAGGTGACTCCGCACTCGGCCCATTAAGTATTATTGATCATGCCGTAATGAAAAAGGGGTTAACAATTAAAATGCACGAACATGTGAATGATGAAATCTTCAGCTATGTTTGGGCAGGTACCTCTTACCATAAAGATTCAGCGGGATTTGAAGCGCCGATTGCTCCTGGAAAGCTAATGATAATGAATGCGGGCTTTAGCTTTTGGCATGAGGAAAAAGTAAAAGAAGATCATGTTGAAATGCTGCAAATCTTTATCCGCCCTGAGGAAACAGACCTTATTCCCAATATCCAATTTCATCATAAGCCAACGGATAATCGGGATTGGTACCTCATGGTAGGACCAGAATCAAGTGGTGCCCCACTTCATGTCAGACAAAATATTTATATTTTAGACGCACACCCAAATGAAGGAGATCAACTACAGGTACCAGTATATAAAAGATTCACTCCATTTTTATATGTGTTGAATGGCAAACTCCAAGTGAATGACCTAACAATTGGAAGGCAAGAGGCCGTAACTGACTTAGATAGTCCACTTCCACCAATTACTGCGCTCAAAGACTCCACGATTGTGTTATTTTATATTGATAGGTATGCAACTGTATCAATGGAGGGGACTATTAGTGGAATAAAGAAACATAAGTAATACATCAGTATGTTTAAAAAGGCATAGCATAAGGGAAATGATGGGGCATTTTATAAGTCGAAAGGAAGTGTATTATGCCTATAAAATTGAAGCGTGCCTATGAAGCTCCTTCAAGTTCTGATGGTGTCCGGGTACTAGTAGATAGAATTTGGCCAAGAGGTGTTTCAAAGGAGTCATTGAAAATGGACCATTGGATGAAAGAAGTAGCCCCTTCAGAAAAGCTGCGTAAATGGTTCGGCCATGATCCTAAGAAATACGAGCAGTTCAAAGATATGTACAAAGGTGAGTTACAATCAAATGAAGAAATGAAAAAGCAATTGGAACAATTAAAACAAGTTGTGATTAATCATAAAAAGTATGTAACGCTGGTGTACGGGGCAAAAGATGAAAAGCATAACCAAGCTGCAGCGCTCAAGGAGATATTAGACAGACAACGAGTATGAATAAGAACAAAAAAAGACGAGAGGAGAATCTCTCATCTTTTCAACATAATAAAAAACTAATTTGGTTCCATTATCCATTGGAAAACGCGAAAAAGAGTGCATGAAGACCGAGAAAGGTTGATTGAAGTGGATTGATATATTGCAAGCAGACTGAGTGACAAAGATGTAACTATCTGCCGAAATCAACCTGCTTAAGCAATATAATCTTCCTCAGGAACGTCATTAGGCGTATTCTTCATGTAATACTTACCTTTTGTATATATTGCTAAAATGACTGTAAGTAGAGCAGCTAGTACAGCGGCGAAAAATGCAGCTGTGCTCTGTAAGAATGATCCCATATATCCCAAAGCAGCAATTGTACCTAAACCACTTGCAATGATTAAGGATACTACTCCAACAGGATTCCATTTATACAAGTATTCTTGCCTAGCTTCATAATAACGAGGGCCGATCTTCAATGCTTTTTTTACAATTAAAGCATCACTAACTAAAATTGCTGCCCAGGCCAATAAAAATACCCCTTGGAAAGTCATAGCTGTGTCTAAATGATCAACGATGCCACCTAGCATTAAAACCATTGCAGATACGCCCGTTACGACAACCCAGAAACGTCTGCTTGGTTTAAAGTTGAAAACATTTTCAAAGAAGCTTGCAAGGGATAAAGAACCACTGTAAATATTGGTCACATTGATTCTGATTTGAGTTAGCATAGTGAATAATGCTCCTCCAAGACCAAGAAGCAGAACGATGTAAATACCCGGATTAGATTCCCCGAGACGAACACCAAACCATATTCCAAGACCACCCATAACCCCATAGCAGAAAAACTGTGGGATAAATCCAATTGCGATCGATCCTTTTCTGATATCCTTTGGCTTTAGGAATCTGGCATAATCTGAAGCAAGTAGAGCCGTTAAACCCATAATTCCATGGTGCATCCCCATACAAAGTAGTAAAGCTTGGCCACCTACTTGAACGCCTTCTGGCATATAGGTCCAAAAATGCCCTTCATAGATCGAAGGTGTGTAGATAGATACAACAATTGCAATAATTAAAAAAACAGCAAATATTGGTAAAGACCATTTTTGTAATTTATCTAGTTGTTTTATACCAAACCAATTTAAAGGTATAACAAGTGTTCCAAAGAAAATAATTAAAGTCCAAGCAGGTATGCTTGGGAAAAATGTATGAACAGCATAGACTAATATTAAGCCTTCAAAAGCACAATACATGATGAAGTTTGTAGCATAAATGAATGAGGTTAATGAGGCGCCTATATACCCAAATCCTCCGCCTCTGGACATTAGGTTCACGTTCATACCTGATTTTGCTGAAAAATAAGCAATGAACGTCCCTAGTATTCCAGCAACAATGATTGCGTATATGGATGAAATGATAGCATTAATTGCTCCGAATTGAAGTGCCATTACGCTTCCCATTTGAAAATAGAAAATGGCTGTTGCAATCCCAAAGGTAATATTTGTAATACTTAACCAACTCATATTTCTTTTTGAACGAGGTACCCTATCTAATGAATAATCATCTTCTTTAGCATTTTGATCTGTAACTTGGACAGACCCCATAATTATCAACTCCTATATTTTGTGTAAATATTCACAATCTATTTCCGCGTTTTATAAACTAAAGTCATTGTCTCGCTTCGGCCACTTTATATTGTAACAATAGAAATTAGATGCAATCAAATAGCGTAATAAGGCTTCTCTTGGTTTTATACAAAGAAAAACCAGCCTTTTCTGCGGATTTCTGCGTATATCATATAAATAATGGCATATTTCATACTATTTTATTCATTGTGATTCTTTCTTAAGCTTTTTATTCTAAAGGTATTATTCCCTGAGAATGAATAAAAACACAGCAACATGAAAATAAATGGTGAATAAAAAGATTAGCAAAGAACAGCCCAATCCTTTTATAACTATCCGAGTAAGATTTATGAATTTGGGGTACAGGACGAAGGCTAGAGTCGCCACATCGTGTGGCAAGGGTTTCGTGGCCAACATCTTTAAGAAAAACAACACCTAGTTGATTGAAGTGTAAGGTGGCGACTCCGAGGGGGTGAGACCCTGCAAGGAGCAAAGCGACTGAAGCGGCTGTCTGGAGTTGAAATCAACAGTATTCTAATATTCCGCATTAAGAAAATTTTTTCAGTGGTTACACGGAAGGAAAATCGTTGCTTGTACCATAAGAATTCTCAAAAGATCATACATATTATCCAAAAGAATGGCTAAATAATTGTATGCTTTGTCTAATGACAGCTTTATATATTAGTATATAATTATTATGAGGCTGAATATTGGGAATGTTTACAACTAGAGCTCTTGGAAATTAGAATGGATTTATGTTTATACGTATATATTATTAATAGAGAAACATTCATTATTAAAAACCTACCAATTTTAATTAGTTTTTAAAAAGGGAGTGTTATTCATGCAAAAACAAAAGTTAATGATCAATAGGGAAAGATTAAAGGATGAGCTTGAACGCTTCGCAAATTTTGGACGAACAGAAAAAAATGGTGTGACCCGTTTGGCATTATCTGAAGAAGATCGCTTAGTCAGAGATTACTTTTGTTCTTGCTGTGAAGAATTAGGTTTGGAAATCAAGATAGATGATATGGGATGCATATATGCAACACTTAAAGGGACAGAAAATAAAGCACCAATTGTAATAGGTTCCCATCTTGACTCAGTAAAAAGAGGCGGACGTTTTGATGGAGTCTTGGGTGTCATAGCAGGTTTAGAAATAGTGAGAACGTTAGTGGACAATGGGATTAAACCAAACATTCCAATTACGATCGTTAATTTTACAAATGAAGAAGGCGCTAGGTTTGAACCTTCGATGATGGCATCTGGGGTGATATCGGGAAAATTTGATAAGAAGACTATGTTAAATAAAGTAGATCTAGAGGGAAAAACGTTTGAACAAGCATTGAATGCTAGTAGATATGCAGGAGATGAAGCGAATCGTTTAAAAGAAGGTTCAGCCTTACTAGAGCTGCATATAGAACAAGGCCCAATACTTGAAAAGGAATCGCTTTCTATTGGTATCGTTGAATGCGTAGTTGGGATGGCTTGTTATGAGTTTGAAATATTAGGCGAATCTAACCATGCTGGTACGACGCCAATGAATATGAGAAGGGATGCTTTATTTGCTGCTAATCATCTCATCACTGAAATTCGACATAGGTTAGGTGGACTTGATAGTGATTTAGTATACACAATTGGTAGGATAAATGCCTTTCCAAATATTCATACTGTTATTCCTAATAAAGTTATCTTTTCTTTGGAGGCGCGACATAAAAATCCCGAGGTTATTGCCGCAGTAGAAGAAATTATTCAAGGTCTTCCGCAATTTTCATTAAATGAAGACTGCGAAATAAAAACAACAAAACTATGGGACAGGGATACTGTTTGGTTCGACAAAGATATTTGTCATCGATTGGAACAATCAGCGCAGTCTCTAGGATATTCCAATAAAAGAATGGTTAGTGGAGCGGGACATGACGCTCAATTTATGGCAAGTGTGTTACCAACAGCAATGGTCTTTGTTCCAAGCATAAATGGAAAAAGTCATTGTGAAGAAGAAAAAACAACATGGGAAGATTGTGAAAAAGGTGTAAATGTTTTATTGGATACGGTTTTAACCATGCTATCCGAATAATGACTGCTGAATCTAGTCCTTTGCTTATCGCAAAGGGCTTTTATATTTTTCTGGATTATGGTATGACTTATGTATTGATTGTTATATTCGACTCGAAAAGGTAGAAGGAGAGATTAATTGAATGATAAAGCAATATAAAATGATTGTTTTTTTACTAGGATTATCATTAGCTCTTATCGGTTGTTCCAATAATAAGGTATATGAACAAATGATGGCGAAAGGTTTAGAGCGTATCGAAAAAGAAGAATTTGCTAAAGCGGAAAGTTTTTTTGAAATGGCGTTGGAAGAAAAGCCAGAAGATGAACATGCAAAGATATTATCACAACAAACCAAACTAATACAGCAGGCACTAGAGGGGTTTTCCGATGGTAATTTAGATAAAGTAGAAGAAGTTATCGGTAAAATAATGGATGGGGAAGAAGGATCTGAACTATTAGTGAAGAAGGCAAAAGCAATGCAGAAAGAAATCAAAGTATTAAAAACGAGTGAAAAAGAGTATTTGCTCAGCTTTGAAAATGCAAAGAAGCAGTTAAATGAGCAAGCATTTGATGCGTCTATACAGACACTTGAAGCTCTCTTGCAGCAAGACTTAACCCATCCCTTCTATAAGGATGTAAAACAAAAGATAACATCATTTATAGAGGAAGTGAAAATAGCTAAAGATAAGGCGGCTGCTGAAGCAAGGGCAGAAGAAGAAAGACAAGCTGCTTTAGCGAAAAAAGCAGAAGAGGAGAGGATGGCAGCAGAATTAAAAGCTAAAGAAGAAGAAGAGAGAAAAGCCGCAAAACTGAAGGCAGAAGCAGAGAAGAAAGCAAAGGAAGCAGCTTCAAAAGATATTGGTACACTTGGCGGCTATTGGCTAAACGATACAATGGCCTGTCATATTACATCTGAATATGTTGCGTGTGCCCTAGCTTACTCAGATTTTATCACTTTCGATAAAATAAAAAGTATTAAACATGTAAGTGATACAGAGATTGAACTGATTTACGAAGAAGGGTCCGTAAAATATGATATATCTAATAAGGATAAAATAAAATTTGCTGATGGAGAGTTTTATCAGCGGGTATCTAAAGAAGAGGCAAATGCTATTTATGATGGATATTATAAGTTGCCATAAAGTTCTATAATGAATAAACGCCTCTAGATCATTGTTGACCTAGAGGCGTTTATTGCATGTTCTAACATATTAAGGGACTATATTTCCAGCCGCTTTATAAATTTGATACCATTCTTCTCTTGTCAATGCGATTTCAGATCCCTTGCAAGCATCTTTCAGTCGCTGCGCATTGGTTGTCCCAAGTACGACTTGAATATTGGCGGGATGGCGGGTAATCCAGGCAGTAGCGATGGCAGTGTTGGTGACTGCATAATTCTCGGCAATACCATCTATTACTTCATTTAATTCAGGGAAGTTATCGACATCGCCAAGAAATGGGCCTTTAAAGAAACCGTTTTGGTATGGTGACCAAGCTTGAATAGTAATATCGTTCAGCCGGCAATATTCTAAAATGCTACTATCGCGATTAATAGATTGGTCAGTATTCATATTTAAAGCAATACCAGAATCAATCATTGGCGTATGTGCGATGCTAAATTGCAATTGATTAACTACCAATTTGTGAGCATTATATTTTTGAAGTAGCTCAATTTGTGCTGGGTTTTGATTGGATACGCCAAAATATCTTACTTTACCACTATTATGTAATTCATCAAATGCTTCAGCGACCTCTTCTGGCTCCATTAATGGGTCAGGACGATGAAGTAGGAGGATATCTAGATAATCGGTCTTTAAACGCTTCAAGATGCCATCAACAGATGATAAAATATGTTTCTTTGAAAAATCAAAGTAATTCCCTTTACTATTAATTCCGCATTTACTTTGCAATATCATTTTTTCTCTGATACTTGTATTCATTTGGATGGCTTCGGCAAATAACTCTTCACTCTTTCCACCGCCATAAATATCAGCATGATCAAAGAAATTAATGCCTTCCTCCATTGCAGTACGGATTAAATGCTCAATTTCAGATACAGAAAGCTGTGGTAACCGCATATTCCCCATGATAATGTTGGAAACGCTTAAATCAGTATTTTTGATTTGATTATATTTCATGCGAAAAAGCCTCCCTCAATTTTATCTACACTAATACAATAACCTATATTGAATAGAAATGGTGAATGAAATGATTTGAGAATCGATACATTATCGGAACACTCTATACTTTGGCACTATAATTAATAGGAAACTAATTACCAGCAAGCTAGCTGCTTAATAGAAAAATAGGAAGTCGGCCCTCAAATATTTGAAGACCGACTTCCTATTTATTTTCCATCATAATCAAGGGTATTAATTTCAACTGTAATCACAATCATTACCGTAATCACTATTAACATCGCTAATATAGCTAAGAACATATTCATCATCTCCTACCAAGTGATAAATCCCCGAGAGCCGGGAGGCGAATGTTGGATCATATCGCTTAATGGAATTGCATATGCCATGCCTATAAGAGCGACTGCAAGCCCAATCCAAAGCCACCAATTTTCCAAAAACTTCGGTGTGTGTGTTGTATCGCTATCCGCAACTGGAAATTCCTCTGCTTCCGTTGGTACATTTGCTTTAGGAGCAAAAAACATTAGGTTTGCTACGATATAAACTAAGAGCATTGCTGATAGAAATAAAATGGTGCCCCCGACAGCCATTGTGACGTGGTTTGATAAAATTCCATCAAACCATTCGAGTGCGGAAGGATGACTATTATATCCAGCAAAGGCTGTTCTTCTTGGTGCCCCTAGCAGTCCCAGTATATGCTGTGCAGTTGACATCAATAACATGCCAATGGACCAAGTTATAATTTGTATGAACGCAAGTTTTTGCAATGATTTTGTAAATTTCCGGCCTGACAAATAAGGAATGAGCCAAAAGGAAATCCCCATGAAGGTCATTGCAACCGGAGTTCCAACAGTAATGTGAAAATGGCCGACAACCCACATCGTATTATGCACAAGCTCATTTAGCTGAAAGCTTGCATTAATGATCCCACCAGCTCCTCCAGGAATAAAGAACAACATGGCGAGGAAAATAGATGTAAATCTGACATCATTCCACGGTAGTTTTATAAACCAGCCGACCAACCCAATTCCACCTTTTCTTCTTCCGGAAATTTCAAATGTCGCAAACATCGAGAATGCAGTCATAAGTGATGGAACGATAACCATAAATGTTAATACAACTTGGAGAAACTTCCAGAAGCTTGAAATTCCTGGCTCTGTCAATTGATGATGGAAGCCAACTGGAATAGAAAATAGAATGAAAAGCACAAAGGAGAAACGTGCTAAAGCATCGCTAAACACTTTCGTACCAATAATTTTTGGCACGACAACATACCAAGCTATATAAGCAGGTAGTAACCAAAAATAGACGAGAGGATGGCCGAAATACCAGAATAATGATCGACTTAATTCCACATTGATCGTATCAACCCATCCGAATGCCCAAGGGATATAAAGGAAGAGTACGGATACGACCACTCCTAGACAGGCAATGATCCACAGGATGAGTGTAGATATTGTCATGAATGCGAATAGCGGACTAAATTGACCTTTATTTCGCTTTTTCCAAGCGATATAATGACCGATCAAGGCAAAACTGCTTAACCACGTCCCAACGATGACGAGAGCAAGCCCGATATAATACCAGCCACTTGCTTTTAAAGGGGCATAGAATGTATATAGTACGGATGCTTTTCCTGAGATAATCATTATTGTTGCCAATATTGTTCCGATTAGCGTAACAATGAATCCAAGCCAAGCAAATAAATGTACTTTAGTCCCAAAACTACCTAATGTTTTACTCATACCGGCGATTAAAAATGCGAAAATGAAGAATGTCGTATAAATGAGAGCAAGTAGAACACCGTGTGCCGTTAGAATTTGATAATAATCAAGCCATTTAGGTAGTTCAAGAGCATCATTACGGATAAACACTTGAAGTAACCCACAAAACGTTCCTATAATAAAAGCGATATAAGCGACATTAATATTCCATAAAACTAGTTTACGTTCTTGTATTACCTTCATGGTTCATACACCTCAATCTCTGTCTGCATTAAATGATGTCCTGCCCCGCAATACTCATTACAAAGTACTAAATATTTTCCAGGATTATTGAAGGTGTAGCTTTTATGCGTGATCCTCCCGGGAACAGCCATCATGTTTACCTTTGTATCATCTATTGTGAAGCTGTGTACAACATCTGTACTTGTTACTGTAAAAATAATTTCTTTTCCAGCGGGAACTTTTATTTGCGCAGGGTTGTAGCCAAAAGCCATCCCAATAATAACTACTTCATACGTATCCTCATCGATTTTATGGACGCCAGGTTTGTTAAATGGAGCCGTTTCATGCACCTTTTCTGGATCGATGATGTCCATCCCACCTGCGGGTGTATGCCCGTGTGAAAAAGCGGTAACGCCAACAATACTTAAAAATATAACCAATGATAAAATACCAAAAACCAACCAAATTTTTTCGAATTTATGAAAATGCATACTCTCACCCACTTATCCTTTTATCTAGCAACATAAAGGCCATAAACCGCAAACCACATGACAACAATAATGATTCCTACTCCCAAAACACTTATTAACGTCCCTTTCAAATTTGGGTCTGAATCATGTTTCTTTTTATTCATCTCACTACACCCTCCAACATGACTGTCATGAATAAATCGTACTTCTTTATCCATGTTTACTCAGTGATAAAAGTCACACATCTTACTGTGATCATCATGATTTCAAAATTTGGACATAAAAAAATAACCTGCCTTGTGGCGAGGTTACTAAAATAGTTGTCTTAATATAGGGGGGATATCCTTCTTAAGGAAAGCACCTTTTGTAAAACTTTTATTCAATGTTACAAATTTCCACGGGGCAATTCTCACAATGTATTTCATTCCTAAGAAACTGCAGATCGTGGATGACTATTTTCCCCTCTTGCATGGAGACTTTCCCGTCCTTTTTTAACAGTCCTAGCATCCGATTTACTACCTCACGACTCATGCCACAAAAGTTGGCGAGTTCTTGATTTGTAAGAGGCAGATCGATAAGGATTCCATCTTTTATACTCACACCATAGCTATTCGTCATACGAATGAGCGTTGAGTATAAAGCACCTTTTTTTCCATGTAAAATAAGATCACGGAATTTCAATTGTGCCTTTTGATGGTGAATACCCATCATTTTCATAAACTCTATATTAAGATTGGGATTAAGCAACAGATTTTCCTCAAGATCCTCTTTTCTAATTTTTGCACATATACCATCTTCAAGAACCTTTGCATGAACCGTGTATTTGGATGGTGCACAATAAAGTGTCATTTCGCCGATGAAATCTTCTTTCCCACAAATCCGAAATGTGAGCTCACGTCCATCAGGTGTGATTTTTCCAATCCGTACTTTTCCAGAACGTATAAAATAAATGGCATCTGCTTGATCGCCCTCCTGGAATAAGTAGGTGCCTTTTTTCAATCCTCTTTCACTATGGATAATCGATAGAAGATCTTTCAAATCAGGGGAATAATCATCTATTTTCTCATTCATATTTATCCCACCTTATTAGGAGCAGTAGTTAAACTATTTTCTATCATTGACCTGAATAGTCCATCTGATAAAGCTATACGTTCTATTATATATCATTAAAGTTTGTTCTAATGTTTTTTTAATGTTATGGATTAATTTTATTTGGAGGTAATTTAATTCTGGGTATTCAGGTATAATTCATTACAATGAAGGAGGGGTTCATTTGTCTGTTTTAGATATTATTCAATCAAGACGCGAGATTACGAGCTTTCTGGAGAAGAAGATCCCTAAAGAGGTATTGAAACAAATTGCTGAGGCCGCTTATTATGCACCTTCTGGGAATAATCTACTTTCAAGAGAATTTATTATGATAGAGAATCGTGAGATGCTAGATCATTTGGAAAAGACTACTCCGTTTATGAAGTGGATGTCCACGGCGCAAGCTGCAATTGTTGTCACAGGCCGACCGAATACTAGCAAATATTGGCTACAAGACGCATCAATTGCTACTGCTTTCATTTGGTTAGCCGCATCTGATCTGAATATAGGTGTAGGATTCGGGGCAGTGTACCATGCAGAGGATGAAGAAGAATCAAGTGTTCGTGAAACACATGTAAGGAAAGCTTTAAACATTCCAGCAGATCGACGGATTGTAGCCATACTAGGTTTAGGCTTTCCAGCAGAAAATCCCAAGAAGAAAAAAATGTTAAATAGGCAAGATACCGTGTTTTATGAGACATTTTCTGTAGACCACTAATTAGTTATATTTCTAGGAATCCCAGCCTCTCTTATGCCTAGATGGAAGAGGGGACTCACATCTAAGCATAAGAGAGGCTAGGATTCTATGGATTTGGTCATTTAGTAGGACACGGGATGGTATTCTGTCCCATTAAATAATTACTTTTTCAATAATAAATACATGAAATATGGAGCACCGATTAATGCAACCATTATCCCGGCAGGAATGCCATCAGGGTCAATTAGGTTACGCCCAATTGTATCAGCAAATAATAATAACCAACCGCCAATTAGAATAGCTACCGGAATAAATAATTGATTTCTAGGTCCTACCAAAGCTTTGGCAATATGAGGCGCCATTAATCCGATAAAAGCAATTCCTCCTGTAACAGAGACGGCGGAGGCGGCAAGCGCTACAGCTATTAAAAGTAATACGATTCGCTCCTTTTCAATCGATACACCCACTCCAATTGCCACAGGTTCGCTAAGTCCAAGTAGATTTAATCGGTTCGCTTTGTATAAAGTAAATGGGATAAGTATCAGTAACCATGGAAGAATGGCCCAAATAAACGGCCAATCGGACCCCCAAATATTTCCTGCCAACCATTTTGCAATAAAATCAACTTTTGTACGTTCGGCAGATGAAATAAGTATAATCATGGCTCCAGAAAGCGCCATTGAAAAGCCGATCCCAACGAACACTAACCTTACTGGTTGAAGACCTATATTTCTGTTGTAAGAGAATAGATATATAAGACAAGCAGTAATCAAAGCACCAATAAAGGCAACAAGTGGAAGCAAATACACAAATGTGCCAGCTTTGATCGGGAAAAACAAAAAGAAAATAGCAATTGCCACACCCGCTCCAGAGTTAATTCCAATAATTCCGGGATCGGCTAAATCATTTCTTGTTATTCCCTGTAAAATAGCACCAGATAAAGCAAGAGCCATACCGGCTAATAGTGTAACTATCATACGCGGTAATCGCACAGAAAATAAAACAAATTCTTCTTTAAATGTACCTTGACCGAGAAGAGTAGGAATTAACCTGTCATAAGCTAGGGAGGAGTATCCAATCCCCATACCAACAATAATGGTAGCCAAAATTAAAATGGATAAAATACATAAGATCAGTCGCTGCTTCTTTATTAAAGCTGATTGAATCATAAGAATGCTTTGCCTCCCTTCCGAATGATTAAAAGGAAGAAAGGCAATCCCATCATAGCCACAATTGCTGCCACAGGTGTTTCATATGGGGCATTGATTATACGACCTAGCGTATCAGCCAAAAGCATAAATGCTGCTCCTAAAATGGCTGACATTGGAATGATAAAACGATAATCTGTACCAACGATAGCGCGAACAATGTGAGGGACCATTAAACCGATAAATGCCATATTGCCGACAAGTGCTACAGAAGCACCAGCAAGCAGCGTAATAAGGATAAAAAGAATGACTTTTATTCTTGTTGTCTTCTGACCTAATCCAACAGCGACTTCTTCACTTAAACTAAGAATAGTAAGCTGTTTGGAGAGGAAAAGGGAAATAAGTAATCCGATTAAAATAAATGGCATAATGACCTGAAGCTGTTTCCATGAAGTTCCGATCAATCCTCCAGCAGTCCACATAGATACATCTTTAGAGATTTTAAAATATATACCTATACCTTCTGCGATCGCAAAAAGGAATGCCGAAACCGCAGCACCGGCTAATACCATGCGTAATGGCGAAAATCCACCTTTTTTCATAGCTCCCATTCCGAAAACCATCATGGCTCCAATAGCAGCTCCGATAAAACAAGCGATCATCATTCCAAAGTAATTTGTTGTTGGAATAAATGCAATCGTAATGGCAAGGGCTGCATTTGCACCAGCTGTTAATCCAAGCAATCCCGGATCGGCGAGTGGGTTTCTTGTCATTCCTTGCATCATGGCACCGGAAACCGCTAATGCCGCTCCAACTAAACATCCCGCTAAT
Organism: Lederbergia lenta NBRC 16444; assembly: GCF_001591545.1. Lineage (GTDB taxonomy): Bacteria > Bacillota > Bacilli > Bacillales > Bacillaceae_C > Lederbergia > Lederbergia lenta. The sequence goes on along the minus strand of NZ_BCVC01000010.1, from coordinate 40,444 downwards.
TCACGGGGGAGACGAATTTCACGGATCATAGAAATTTTATCTGCTGATGTATGAGAGGTAAGGGATAACCATACTTCTTTAAATGTTGTATCTGCTGCCCCAAGTGTCATAGCAATAAAAAACATAATAATTAAAGTAAGAATTCCTGCAATAAGTTTGTAAATAAATGGGGTGAAGCGTTGATTAACTTTCGTCATATGTCTCTCATCTTTTCCTTATTAGAATAAAAGAAGGGAGAAGCCCCCTTCTAGTAGCTTAATTCCCAAGAAAGTTGTCAATAAAGAAGTCTAATTGTAGATCTAATGTGATTGGATCATTAAAATAGAATTCTTTCGCATTTACCTCGAAAACTTGTTTGTTTTTAACTGCGGGAATGTTATTATACGTATCTGTTTCTTGAAATGAATTATCTGTATCAGGATTTTTACTAAAGATGACATAATCGCCGGCATATTCAGGTAGCACTTCGACTGATAAGGCATAGTAACCATCTTTTAAAGCCATTTCTTTTACTTTTTCAGGCATCGCTAATTTCATTTCTTGATAAAGGATTTCTGTGCCGCGTCCCCAATTATCGCCGAAAACGTAAAGTTGTTTATCAAAATTTTCGATGACAGAAACAGTTGTATCTGCTCCGATTTTCTCTTTGATATCTTCGCCAGCAACATGAGCCCGTTCTTTGAAGTCATCAATCCAAGCTTGCGCTTCTTTTTCTTTATTTAAAAGTTTTCCTATTTCTAGGTGTTGTGTTAAATAATCAACTTTTCCATATGTATAGGTTACTGTAGGAGCAATTTCCTTTAATTTATCTACATTATTAATAGTCGATAACCCAATAATTAAATCTGGTTCTAATTCAATTATTTTTTCTAAGCTTTCATCGGTTACTTCTTCTATATCCTTTAAATTTTCTTCAAAGCGTGGGTTCATTTTAGACCATTCATCTACACCAACAAGATTAACGTCTAAAGCCATCACATTACCAGCAAAAGTTGATAGGACAACAACACGTTGTGGATTGGCAGGAACCTCAATCGGTCCGTTTTCAGATTCATAAGTGATGGTTTCCGACTTTTTCTCGTTAGTATTCTTGTTGTTTTCTTTTTCTGTTGAAGTGTTATTACAACCACTAACTAATAGCGCTAGCAGCAATAGAAATGGGATTGCTAATTTCTTCATTTTTTTGTTCTCCTTTGATTAAGTTGTAAGTGACGCACATTGGTTTATTGGTTCGAGGATCTCGGCCAATTTCTGCATCAATCTGGAAGACTTCTTTTAGTACGGAGTGAGTCATTATTTCTTCACAGCTTCCTGCCTTCACAATTTCCCCATCTTTTAGAGCAATAATGTAGTCAGCAAAACGGGCAGCTTGATTTAGATCATGGAGAACCATGACTATCGTACGTTCCTGTTCTAAATGTAGATTTTGTAAAAGCTCTAAAACTTCTAGTTGATGAGCCATGTCTAAGTAAGTAGTAGGTTCATCAAGGAAGATAATTTCTGTTTCTTGTGCGAGTGCCATAGCAATCCACACACGTTGACGCTGCCCACCTGATAACGCATCGACGGGACGAAACTTAAAATCTATTGTTCCTGTAACATCGAGAGCCCAGTCTATGACTTCATAATCCTTTTTCGTTAACCGTCCGAATCCATTTTGATAAGGAAAGCGACCATAGGATACTAACTCCCCGACTGTTAACCCACTTGCACTTTCGGGTGTTTGTGGAAGAATGGCCATTTTTTTAGCAAGGATTTTCGTATTCTCCTTTGCTATATTTTCCCCGTCTAGGACGACTGTTCCGGATTGATGTGAAATAATTCGAGTAATTGCTTTCAATAATGTTGATTTTCCGCAACCGTTTGGGCCAATGATAGCAGTGACTTTTTTATCTGGAATTTCTATACTAAGATCTTTTATTATTAAACGCTCACCATAGCTGATGCACAGATCATTTGTATATAGACGAGCCATACTTCCACCTCCATTTATAAAACAATTAGGAAATTGATTGAGAATGATTATCAATTTCGATATAATGATAACTATAATAGCGTATTTATCTGTTGTCAACAGTTTCGATAATGAGAATGAGAAGCAATTTTAATTGATTAACGAGGAGTGTGTGGGAATGGGAGAGCAAGAATTATTTGATGTAACTGTCATTGGAGGAGGGCCAGCAGGGCTTTACTCAAGTTTTTATAGTGGATTAAGAGAAATGAAAACAAAACTGATCGAATACCAACCTAAATTAGGTGGGAAAATACATGTATATCCAGAAAAAATGATTTGGGATGTTGGTGGACAAAAGCCTCTACCAGGAGAGAAACTAATAGAGCAGCTTGTCGAGCAGGGATTAACGTTTGACCCAGAAGTCGTTTTGAATGAGAAAATAGAGTCAATCACACGTAATGAAGAAGGTATTTTTTTATTAAAGGCTAATTCAGGACGGATTCATTTTTCTAAAACAGTTATTGTGGCTGTTGGTGGTGGCATTTTAAATCCTCAAAAGCTAGAAATAGAAGGTGCAGAGAGATATGAAGTGTCTAACTTAAATTATACAGTGACATCTTTAAAGCGCTTTAAAGATAAAACAGTGATTATTTCTGGGGGAGGTAATGCTGCCATAGATTGGGCAAATGAATTAGAGCCAATTGCAAAAAAAGTTTATATAACATATAGAAAAGAAACTTTAGCAGGTCATGAAGCACAAGTAACACAACTAATGAATAGTTCAGCAACATGTCTTTTAAATACGACGATTACAAAATTAATTGCTAGTGTGAATCACGAAGTAATTGAACAAGTCGAACTGACGAATGCTAAAACAAATGCAGTTTCCTATTTACCGGTAGATGAAGTAATTATTAATCATGGTTATGAACGTGATACGACATTGCTTCAAAATAGTGAAGTGGATATTGAGATGGTGGATAATTATTATATTTCAGGAAACGCTTCGAGCGAATCTTCGATAGAGGGGATCTACGCTGCAGGCGATATTCTGAAGCACGAAGGAAAACTACATTTAATAGCTGGTGCTTTTCAAGATGCAGCTAATGCGGTCAACAAAGCAAAACAATATATCCAACCAGATGCATGGCAATATGGAATGGTTTCCTCACATAATGATCTCTTTAAACAGCGTAATAAGGAACTGATAAAACAGCTGGTGGAATAATTAAAGCAGTACGAGTACGGGGGCAGTGGTTGAGTTTACTGGAAAAACCCACTTCCCTTTTGTGCAGATGGTTGCTAATTAGCTCGCAGCGAATATACTTCGCTTTCCGCGGAAAACGTCCGCCTGGAGCGGAAATCAACTATGTCCAGATTACCATATGGTTTTTTCTATTATGAAATTAATTTTATTATTTAAGGGTTAATGACAGCGGTATTCCAGTATTTTGGAATATCGCTGTCTATTTGGTTGAGTAAAAAGCTTAGTTTAGAGAAAGGAGTTTGAGGTTGTATCTATCCACGTACTCGTATTTATGATTTATCAAAAAAGTATTACTTCGGCAAAAAAGTGTTAGAAAGATTTAACTAAGTATTCGATTAATTAAAAATATACAATTGCAGGAAAGGGATAGAAGATGTACGCTTTAGTTATTGAGAGGAGTGATTGTATGAGTCGAGAGAAAAATCAATCGAAGAAGAGGTATGTATTAGTTGGAACAGGTGGGAGAGCGGAATTTTTCTATAAACATCTAGTTACAGATTTTAAAGAGACGAGCGAATTAGTTGGATTTTGTGATATTAATCAGACGCGATTAGCATATGCCAATGAGTTATTACAAAATAGGTATGGGTACAAAGCTGTTCCATTATATCTTTCCAATCAATTTGATGAAATGATTGCGACGGAAAAACCCGATGTAGTAATTGTGACAACAGTTGATAGGACGCATCACCACTATATCATCCGTGCTTTAGAGTTAGGTTGCGATGTAATCACAGAAAAACCAATGACTACTGATGCTGAGAAGTGCCAAGAAATTATTGATGCAGTAAATACGACAGGTAAAAATGTACGCGTTGCTTTTAACTATCGCTATGCTCCGCATAATACAAAGATCCGTGAATTGATTATGAATGATACGATTGGTGAAGTGTATTCGGTACATTTTGAATGGGCGCTTGATACGCAGCATGGTGCAGATTACTTTCGAAGATGGCACCGTGATAAAGCGAATAGTGGAGGACTTCTTGTTCATAAATCGACGCATCACTTTGATTTAGTCAATTTTTGGCTTGGGACTGCTCCTAAGACCGTTTATGCAGCTGGTGGATTGCGCTTTTATGGCAGAGAGAATGCGGAATCTAGAGGAGTAACGGAATTTTACCAAAGAGCACATGGGAGTGAGTTAGCAAAAGCAGATCCATTCGCGATCCAGTTAGAGGAGAATGGTCATTTAAAAGCCTTGTATTTAGATGCGGAAAAAGACGATGGTTACCAGAGAGATCAAAGTGTGTTTGGTGATGGAATCAACATCGAGGATACTCTTGCGGTGACGGTCACTTATCAAAACAAAGCGGTATTAACGTATTCTTTAAACGCATATTTACCATGGGAAGGCTATATTGTTTCCTTTAATGGAAGTAAGGGAAGGATTGAAGTTCGGATTAGGGAGCAATCGTATATTAACTCTGGTGGGGATAAAGCCGACGAGGGAGCGATTCAGGAAAGATCGATTACCGTTTTGCCGATGTTCGGAAGTCCATATGAAGTGGAAGTAACAGAAGGAGAAGGTGGCCATGGTGGAGGAGATCCCTTGTTATTGCGCGATTTATTTGATAAACCACGAGAGGATGAATTTCAACGAGCCGCATCCCATGTAGATGGGGCGATGTCAATTCTAACAGGGATTGCTGGAAATATGTCATTACAGACAGGACAAGCCGTTCAAGTGGATGGGTTAATTGATTTTCAAAGAAGAGATTGATAGAGACGATGAAGCTGAAAATGGTAAATGGATTATGTGAAAGGATGACACGATGGCCAAGTTAACGGATGCGTTTTTAAAACCATCGGATGAATTCACCCCGATTCCTTTTTGGTTTTGGAATGATAGGCTTACTCATGAAGAAATTAAGCGGCAAATTCATGAGTTCTATAAAAAAGGGGTCATGGGATTTGTATTACATCCTAGGTTAGGAATTCCAAAAGATATAGAATACTTATCTGATGCATTTATGGAATTTGTATTAACTGCTGTCAAAGAGGCAGCAAGGCTTGGTATGAGAGTTATCTTATATGATGAAGCGATGTATCCTTCAGGCTCAGCAAAAGGTATGGTTGTGAGTGGGCATCCCGAGTATGCCAGCCGTGGTTTGAAGATGCTTGAGTTTCATTGTCAAGGCTCGACAAACATTACTATTCCATTAGATGAGGGAGAAAAGCTTATATCTGTTCAAGCGGTTGAAAAGAGGTCCAAATATCAAATTAATAACAAAAATATAAAGCGTTTACAACGGAGCGGTGAAGAAATTCAATTTTGTCCGCCGAGCAAGGGTAATTGGTCTATCATCTGCTTGATTGAAACATTTTCGAAAGGGACAATTCGAGGAATTCATGATGGTGAGGATGATGGAGAAGAAAATGCTCCAGCTTCCGCAGATCTACTTAATCCATTAGCGGTCCAGAGGTTTATTGAATTAACACATGAGCGTTATTATTCGATATTGGCTGTTCACTTTGGATCGACCATTCAGGCCTTCTTTACGGATGAACCTGATATTCTTGGACGAGGTGCATCCAAAGGATTAATACCATGGACAAATGACCTTTTAGCTTATTATCTTGAACAAGGAAATCGTGAAATAGATTTACTAGCCTTATGGTTTGATGTGGGTGGTGAAACACCTATTCTGCAAAAAAATTACCAAAAAGTTATAAATAAACGTCTGTCGGAAGCCTATTATAAGCCTTTAAGCAGATGGTGTGAGCAACATCAAATTGCGCTAACCGGGCATCCAGCTGCAAGTGATGACATTGGTTTACTCGATTACTTTCAAATACCGGGACAAGATGTCGTTTGGCGTTGGGTTGCACCAGAGGATGAAAAGGGACTAGTAGGAACTCACTCAACCGCTGGAAAATGCTCGGCAGATGCTGCGAGACATCGAGGCAGACGACGTAATTTAAACGAGATTCTTGGAGTTTGTGGGCAAGGAAATAGCTGGCATTTATCTGGCGGCGATATGAAATGGTACTTCGATTGGCTCTTTGTTCGGGGCGTCAACTTAATTTCGCCTCATGCTTTCTACTACTCTATTGAAGGAAGAACGAGGAGTCATGAGCGCCCACCAGATGTAGGTGTGAATAATATTTGGTGGCCATATTACGAACAGTTTTCTACATATATTAAACGCCTAAGCTGGTTAATGACTGATAGTGTGAATCTAGCACAGATAGCTGTTTTATGTGAGGAAGCCTTTTTACCATGGAAAATCGTCAAACCTTTATACGAAAATCAAATAGAGTTTAATTATTTAGAGGAATCCCTTTTGGATCAATGTGTAATAAATGAAGGAATAATAGGCATAGAGAAACAGGTATATAGAGTTATTTTAGTAGAAGATACTACGAGATTAAGTAGTAAAACAATCATGTTTTTAGAACAATTTATAAAAAATGGTGGTACAGTCTTTGTTCTAGGTGAGTTGGAAAATAAAATTGTGGGAGCTGTATCTACCTCCATTAAAGGTGTATGTGGGGATTTGGAAGATGTCGTCAGAAGAGAGATAAATCTAGTTCCCGCTTGTGATGACATTCGAATCAGTCAAGTTGACAAGGAGGGGCAATTCTATTATTTATTAGTGAATGAGGGAGAAACAAACTATGAAGGGGCATTGCGAATAAATCGTCAAGGATCCGTTCAGAAATGGGATCCTTGGAAGGGAACCATTGAAGATGTCCCAATACAGACCCGCAAATCTAATAGTAGAGTTCCTTTGCAGCTACAGCGACGAGAAAGTATCATATTCTACATTAATCCAAATGAAAAGCCGGTATATCAAGAGACTTTACCAATAAATAATAAGCAAGCTGTCCCGGTCAAAGAAGAATGGAAAATTAGTCTCAACAATTTAATTAGGGAAGAAGTAACTTTAGGTTCATGGACAGAATGGGAAGGCATGGAGCACTTCTCAGGAACATTAGTATATGAACAAACGATTAAATGCCAAACATCCAATATGACTTATGCTACTTTAGATTTAGGTGAAGTCCAAGAAATAGCTCATGTTTGGATAAATGGTCAAGAAATTGGAGTGAAAATGTGGGCACCCTATACATTTGAATTAGGTAACGTCTTAAGAAAAGGTGACAATTCTATTAGAGTAAAAGTAACAAATACAAAGGCAAATGATATGGATAAAGTGAGTTTACCATCAGGATTGATCGGACCTGTAACAATAACATACTAATAGATTTTAAAAAGAGGTCGGGAAGTATTCATTCCCGAGCTCTTTTGATAGTAGTTAATTATCCCCAAATTTCTTTTGCAATATCGACTATAAACTTCAATTTCTCCCATTGTTGCTCTTCTGTTAGCTTGTTGCCATGGTGTGTGGAAGCAAATCCACATTGTGGGCTTAAACATAATTGCTCTAATGGTACAAATTGCGAAGCTTCTTTTATTCGCGCTTTAATCGTTTCTTTATCTTCTAATTTTCCATCTTTAGATGTGACAACACCTAAAACAACTTGTGCTCCACCATTTGGAATATGGTCTAATGGTTTAAAGTCACCTGAGCGCTCATCATCATATTCCAGGAAAAAGCCATTTACTTTTTCTTTTGCAAATAAAGTAGGGGCGATCAGTCCATAGCTACCTTGAAATGCCCAGTTGGAGCGATAGTTTCCACGGCATAGATGTGTTGTGACCACTAAATCTTCTGGTTTTCCTTCCAATACACTGTTTGCTACTTTGAGCGCTAATTCAATTAAGTATTCTCTTGTATATTTGCCATCATTGAAAGGAATATCCGGAGAGGAAAGTCCAGCAATATAAACATCATCTAATTGTAGATAACGGACGCCTGCTGCGTAGAATGCTTGAATGGCATCACGATAGGTCCGAATAATATCATTTGCATATTCTTCAATGTCAGGATAGATGTTTTCATCCCTTATGCCTACATTAAATAATTGGTTAGGGCTTGGAATGGTTTGTTTGGCAACGGCACGACCAGCAACAATTTTGTTGAATTCAATAAAATCCTTAACATGAGGGTGATCAGGATTGAATGAAATTTTTCCAACGTTTCGGACATTGTATCTTTCTGTTTCTTCATCTCCATTAAAAACATAACCTACTTCAGGAACATAACCTTCTATTCCATTTAAGTGCTCTAGAAAGTCAGTATGCCAAAATCGGCGTCTAAACTCACCATCTGTTACAAGTTCTAAGCCAACTTCTATTTGCTTATCAACGATCCGTTTAATTTCTTGTGTTTCGACTTCACGTAATTGTTCAGCAGTAATGGCACCATCTTTAAAGTCTTTTCTTGCTTTGTGCAAATTATCTGGACGTAATAAACTTCCGACGTGATCCGCTCTGAATGGTGCCTTCGTTAATGTTGTAGTTGTCATTGTTACATTCCTTCTCTCTTTTTTAATTTTTTTTTGATATAAAAAAACCTCTTCTTGGAAAATAGAAGAGGTTTTGGCGTTATGCTATCGGCTCTTCTTATCTTCAAGCATTACGCTTCTGGAATTAGCACAGTACTTAAAAAGTCTGTTGCTGAGGTATCAAAGGGCCAGTCCCTCCACCTCTCTGGATAAGAAATAAAATATATGTAGTTTTTAATTGACTCTTACTTTACAGCTCCTATTCCTTTTTGTCAAGGGTAATAACAAAATAATGTAAAAATTTAAAATAGGCAATGAATAATGACAACAGCCAGTAAAGTAGGGGTGACGGCCAGTAAAAATTGCGCCATGGCCAGTAATTTTGTGATGACGGACAATAAAGGGTTAGCGACGGCCAGTAAAAGCCGGATGACAGCCAGTAATATGCTAATGCCTTATCAAATTAGACAGAAAAGCATCGTTTTTTCTACATGGGAATTGGAAAGAACAAAGATTTAATAACTTGATAGAAAAAAACACCTCCAACAAGAATTTCAGGTATCTATTCCTAAATCCTTGTTAAAGGTGTTTTTTATTTGTCACACTCTATTCTCTATCTGTATTTTAGCTAGTTAAGCGCGAAATGGATCGTCACTTAATCCTGCTTCCACAACTATCTTTGCATATTCCTGTGCAGCAAATAGTGAATGGTCTCTATAATTTCCACATTCGAGTGCAGAAACAGCTGGAATATGCTCGGTTGTAATAACTTTTTCGAGTACTTTCGTTAAAGCAGCAGCAATATCCTTAGGATCATGCTCATCCCAGATAATCATGTAAAACCCTGTTCTACAACCCATTGGTGAAATATCAACAATTCCTGTTAACTCATCCCGTAAATATGTTGCAAGTAAATGCTCTAACGTATGAACAGCAGCAGTTGGCATTGCATCATAATTCGGTTGCAAAAACCGCAAATCATACTTTTGTAGCGAGCTACCTTTCTCATGTGATTCCGTACCAGCTAAGCGAACATATGGTGCTTTAACTTTTGTATGATCAAGTTGAAAACTTTCTACTTCTGCCACAGTAATCTCCCCTTCACTTTTGATTATTAAACTATCATATCTCATACATGTAAGTAAATACCTTAATTAAAAGTAAGGGGTGGGTTTATCGAATCTTCGTAAGGATATACAAACAATACAAACGGAATTTTCTAAATCCAATAAGGAGGAATGATGATGAAGGAAAAAGGAAATATTATAATACCTGAAAATCCTGTATCTAGATTTTTATTTAGCAGCCCAAATTCTGCAATTATTTGGTTAATCGTTCGTTTATATGTAGGTTACGCTTGGATAACGGCAGGTTGGGGGAAAGTTACAAGTGATGCTTGGACTGGTAAAAATGCTGGAGCGGCCCTTCAAGGTTTTGTAGGTGGTGCATTAGCAAAATCTCAAGAAGGGGGGGATGTAGCTGGGTGGTATGCTACTTTCCTTGAGAATACGGTTCTTCCGAATGCAAAGGTATTTTCATATATGGTAGCTTATGGGGAGTTACTCGTTGGACTAGGATTAATATTAGGGTTGTTAACAGGAATTGCTGCATTTTTTGGTGCTTTAATGAATGTTACCTTCTTATTCGCAGGTACATTAAGCGCAAATCCTTTATTGTTTATCCTTGCTACATGGCTTGTTTTAGCTTGGAAAGTTGCAGGCTGGTACGGATTAGATCGTTGGGCGCTGCCGTTATTAGGCACTCCTTGGTCAAGAAATTCTAAATATACATTAAGCAATAATATTTGAATGAATAACAAAGTATGGTATAAACTATTAGAATGCCTCTTCTTATTGCTAAAAAGAAGGGGTCTTTTTATGCGAAAAATAGTGGGGTGTCCATCGTGAATTCAACCGAGAAAAGAAACCCGGCTGCATTATTGCCGTTTCTTGTTTTTTTAATATTATTTATTGGTTCCGGTCTGATTACAAAAGACTTTTATGCTTTTCCTGTTATCGTTGCAATCTCTATTGCTGGAGCGTTCGCGATAGCAATGAATCGAAAAGAATCTCTGAATCAAAAAGTAGAGAGTTTTTGCAAGGGGGCAGGAAATTCTAATGTCATCTTAATGGTTTTAATTTTCCTTTTGGCTGGTGCCTTCTCTGAAGTGGCCAAAGGAATGGGGGCAGTAGACTCAACGGTGAATCTGGCTTTGACCGCTGTACCTCCCAATTTATTATTAGTCGGTATTTTTATTATTGCTTGTTTTATTTCTCTCTCAATGGGAACATCTGTAGGGACGATTGTTGCCCTTGCTCCGATCGGAGTGGGGATTAGTGAACAAACGGATATTTCTCTTGCTCTTGCGATGGCATCTGTGATTGGTGGCTCCATGTTTGGTGACAATTTATCCTTTATATCAGATACGACCATTGCAGCCGTACGCACACAACATACACAAATGAAAGACAAGTTTAAAGTGAACTTTTTCATCGTATTACCTGCAGCGGTTATTACATGTATTATCCTCGGGGTTTTAACAATGAATGAGCACGCAGCTATAGCAACCGAGTCATTTAACTGGTTTAAAATAATTCCGTATATATTCGTTCTTATTACCGCTTTAATGGGAGTCAATGTGTTTCTCGTGCTAACAATAGGTATTGTTTTTGCGGGAGTGATTGGGCTAATGGATGGAAGTTATCATGTAATGGATATATTTCAACATATCGGTGAGGGAATGGCAGGAATGTATGAAATGTCCTTTTTAGCGATTCTTATTGCTGGTACGGTGGAAGTTGTCCGGTATAATGGTGGAATTAATTATTTTCTTTATACAATTACTAAAAATATAAAGTCAAAAAAAGGAGCGGAATTCGGTATTGCGAGTTTAATTAGCTTAACGAATGTATCTACAGCTAATAATACTATTTCAATTATCATTGCCGGTCCTTTAGCTAAAAATATTGCGGATAAATATCAAATTGATCCGCGTAAATCTGCCAGTTTACTTGATATTTTTTCCTGTACCATTCAAGGAATGCTACCGTATGGTGCACAAATGTTAGTTGCAGCTGGGATTGCGGGGATATCACCTGTTAATATTTTGCAGTATTCTTTCTATCCAGTTCTTATCGGAATCTGTGGTATCATAGCAATTTTGATTGGTTTTCCGAGATTTTCTCAACAAAAAAACTAGATACAAATTTAAGTCCTTTATATCTTTGTAAAGGGCTTTTTTTTATCTATCTATTCATTAGTATTTCCCTGTTAAAGACAGTATGTTTTGATCACATGCTTTTTTCAAAACACGTTCTTTTTATATACTATAGTATGCAGGCGCTGGACGATATCTTAATAGTTAAGTGTTATTATTTTTCTTTTTTAATTCTACATATACTAAGTAATAACAAATACTCCTATTTCTGGAATGTCAGAATAAGAATGAGTAACTTCTAGAGCAAAATTGAACATATCTTCACTTCTTCCCATGATAGCGGCAATGATTAAATGAGGAACATACCTAAAGATAAACAATGTAACTGAAACAATTCATTAAGGAGATTCCTGGATCTTGTTTATTCATAAAGTCACCTTCCATATTTTATTATCCAGTTGTTATTTAGGTAGCATCTTGACGGGACAGATCCCATCGGGCAATCCTGCATTCCCTTTTTTAGCAATATATAAATTTTCCTCTCATTAACCCATTAAAATTCCATCGCTTTAGATACATAGTTCCATAGAATATTTTCCTTAAATCACTTCAATATTTGGAGGAAATAATGCCAGTTAATACATAACGATTACGAAGTATCTTTGCAAATGGGGTCACTAAATTATTTTCAGATTTACCAGTCACTCCTTCCTTTTTTACAAACATTATGAAACCAGATTGACAACTTGTATGCATTTGTATACAATTGGCAACATAATAATGTGTATACAATTGTATGCGAGGGAGGGGGATTTATAATGAGAAATGAAAAAAAGAAGGACTGTAAGAAAGAGGGACATCATCATGGTGAACGTCACAAAGGTAAAGAAGGTTCACATCAACGCGGACCAAAAACCTTCCGTCGCGGGAGAGCAATTGCCTTTTTAGAAATGATGAAACTTAAGCGTTCAACCATTAAGCAACAGTTAAATGAACCCGAGTTTCAATCAATTAATCAAATTTTAGTCGGTGAATTAAAAGCTATCGATATGGTAATCAACGAGTTAATTCAATTATTTGAAATACATGAAAGTGAAGCAGTGGAAATATCCCATACTCAAAGTGAAGCAAGCGAAACAGTTGCATTGGAAGGTGAAAAGTCAGTAGAGGATCATAGTGAGGAAGGAATTGAAATTAGCGAAACAAATTGATATTTATAATGAATGCTTGTTTCATAACTAAGAAACTCTTTTGAAGGAAATCATTTTGTTTTTATTAGAGAGCGGACATTGGTATTTCGCTCTTAAATGGGAGAAATGCAAAGTTAAATGTGGGAATCAAGTACCATATATAACTGGGCGAGCTCTGTAAAGGTTAAAAAACTACCTGAGAATAATAAGTGATCGAATTTTTCTTAATTAATATAGGAGAAAATTATCGGAATTATCTGATAGGTATTATAAGACTGGCGCTGTGAAGTGCTTTAGTTCGAGAAATATGATTTCCTGTCTCGAGTAATAGATTATGACTTCCTTATCGTTTCAAAACTGTATTTTTCTGCTGTGCCCCTAGTGATATATAAACAACGGCTTATCAACAAATATATTTATAAGGATAGGTTTATGGAGGGATAATTATTGAGGAAATTGATTCGCTATTTAAAACCGCATTGGTTGTTTGTCCTATTTGCTCCCCTTTTAATGGTACTTGAGGTGGCGATGGATTTATTACAGCCTAGGTTGATGGCAAGCATCATTGATGAAGGTGTTATGAAGGGTAACTTATCGCTAGTGCAGTCGACGGGTTCTTGGATGCTGCTCGTTGCATTTATTGGGTTGCTAGGCGGTATTGGATGCACAATTTTTGCGAGTTATGCTTCTGTTTATTTTGCAGCAGACTTACGTGAAGATTTATATAAACGTGTGCAAAGCTTTGCGTTTAAGCAGCTTGATCGCTTTTCTGGCGGTCAGCTTGTTACGAGACTAACAAATGATGTTACGCAGTTACAGCTTTTTGTGGAGATGATATTGAAAATTTTCGTTCGCTCTCCTTTACTTACAATTGGAAGTATTATTATGGCAATTATGATCAGCCCGAAGCTGGCAATCATTTTAATTGCTTCAGTTCCACTGCTTTTCATTGTGTTATTTTTGCTTATTCGTTATGCTTTCCCTTTATTTTCAAAGGTGCAGGAAAAGCTAGATGGTGTAAATAATGTGTTACAGGAGAATTTACGCGGTATGCGCTTAGTGAAGGCGTTCGTCCGTGGTGATTTTGAACAGAAGAAATTTCGTGAGCAAAATACGAATTATACAGAGTTTGCAGTAAAGGCATTTCGGATTATGGCGTTGAATATGCCAGTAATGATGTTGATTATGAATATAACAATTGTTGCTGTCCTTTGGTTTGGCGCCGGCCAAACATGGACGGGAAATTTACCAGTCGGCGAACTTGTAGCCTTTATTAACTATGTTACCCAAGTGCTATTTTCTCTTTTAATGGCTGGCATGCTTATGATGGCTGTTTCAAGAGCAAAAGCTTCAGCTGATCGTGTTAATGAAGTATTGATAATCGAGCCCGAGAGGCAATCGTCAGTAGTGCAACCAATCGATCATGTGCGAGGACATATCGAATTTAACAATGTTTCCTTTGCATATGACAAAGATCAAGATTTGATATTGGATGCAGTTAGCTTTGAAGCAAAGCCTGGGCAAACATTGGCGATTTTAGGAGCAGCTGGGGCTGGAAAGTCAACACTTATTCAATTAATACCAGGGCTTTATGAAGCGACAGAGGGGACTGTGTTGCTCGATGGAAAAAACGTATTAGACTTACCGCTTGATGAACTGCGGAAACATATTGGCTACGTCCTACAAGAAACTATTTTATTTAGTGGTACCATCTATGAAAATATCAGTTTTGGAAAATCAGACGCTACCCAGGAAGAAGTGGACGCTGCTGCGAAAGCGGCTCAAGCCCATGAATTCATTAGTAGAATGCCGAATGGATATGAGACAAATCTTGGTCAACGTGGCGTTAATTTATCTGGCGGACAAAAACAAAGAATTGCGATCGCGCGTGCGTTGTTGCTCAATCCCGCAATTCTAATACTTGATGATAGTACAAGTGCTGTTGATGTAAAAACAGAAACTGCTATTCAGAAGGCCTTGAAAACGGAATGGCGGCATACGACATGTATTTTTATCGCGCAAAGGATTTCATCTGTTGTGGAAGCGGATCATATTATCGTGATGGAAAATGGAAAAATTGCTGCGGAAGGTAAACATAAACAATTACTTGAGGAAAGTGCACTATATCAAGATATTTTTGCCTCCCAGCAGAGAAAGGAGGAGATAGTACATGGTTAAGAGTGATAAAAAAAACCAATCCAACGATCCCACTTCTGGTATTCGTCCAGGCCGTCATATACCTACAGGCCCTGTTGTAAAAGCAAAGAATACAAAGGAGACTTTGCACAGGCTTTGGCATTATTTACGTAAACAAAAGCTAGGATTAATTGCAGTCACTATTTTTACAGCTATTAGTGCAGTACTTATGTTAACGGGGCCATACTTAATTGGTATGTCGATTGATCGCTACATTGTTCCCCGGGATTATGATGGTCTAGTTACTCTGTGTCTTGTTTTGCTTGGCGTATATATTGCTAGTTCTGCCTTTTCATGGCTGCAAATGCATGTGATGGCCGCAATTTCTCAACACACAATTCGCGACATGCGCAGTGAATTATTTGATAAAGTACAGAAGTTGCCCATTTCTTACTTTGATAAAACACCACATGGTGAGCTCATGAGTCGAACGACGAACGATATGGAAACAGTCTCGAATACGCTTAATCAAAGTATGGCGCAATTTATTAACAGTATTTTGACATTAGTTGGTGTCATTATTTTTATGCTCGTTATGGATATAAAGTTGACACTCGTTAGCATGGTGATTATACCAATCGTTATTTTAACAACGAAAAAGATCGCTACTTATACGCGTAAGTTTTTTAGTAATCAACAAAAAGAACTGGGATCTTTAAATGGATTTATTGAAGAAACTGTTTCGGGGCAAAAGGTGATAAAAGTATATCGCAGGGAAGCGAAAACGCTTGGTCAGTTTCAAGCGAAAAATCGAGCTCTACGCGATGTGGCGAAAAAGGCGCAAATCTTTGCAGGGGTCATGGGTCCATCCATGAACTTTATTAATAACTTGAGTTTTGCGCTCATTGCAGGAATTGGTGGCTGGATGGCTTTACGGGAGATTGTTACGATTGGGGTCGTTGTGGCCTTTCTAAATTATTCTAAACAATTCAGCCGGCCGATAAACGAATTAGCGAGTCAGTTTAATTTACTTCAATCAGCCATTGCTGGTGCAGAACGAATATTTGAAGTAATGGATGAAGTAGAAGAAGACGATGAGGGTGAAAGGAAGCCAAAAATTCCAAGTGTTCAGCGTAGTATTGAATTTAAAAATGTAACTTTCTCTTATATAAAAGAAGATGGACCTGTTTTAAAAGATGTTTCTTTCACAGTAGAAAAGGGACAGAATATCGCTCTTGTAGGGCCAACTGGGGCCGGGAAAACGACAATTATTAATTTGTTGACACGGTTTTATGATATTGAAGAAGGTAGTATTAGAATAGATGATAGGGATATTAAAGAATGGGATCGCAATAGTTTGCGCCGACGGATAGGGATTGTACTGCAGGATGCCTTTTTATTTAGTGGTTCTGTTATGGAAAATATTCGTTATGGACGTTTAGATGCGACTGATGATGAAGTGCTTGAAGCGGCACAAATGGCGAATGCAGATAGTTTTATCTGTAAATTGCCGAATGGTTATGCTTCGGTATTATCCGCAGATGGAGGAAATTTAAGTCAAGGTCAGCGCCAACTGATCACGATTGCCCGAGCGATATTAGCAAATCCTGATATTTTAATTCTCGATGAAGCAACGAGTAGTATAGATACGCGAACGGAAAGTCAAATTCAACAAGCAATGAAAACACTAATGGTAGGACGTACAAGTTTTGTTATTGCACATAGATTGAGCACGATTCGTGAGGCGGATGTCATTCTAGTCATTAAAGATGGCGAAATATATGAACGGGGAAATCATGATGCCTTAATGGAGCAAAAGGGATTTTATTACGAGATGCAAATGAATGTAACAAATGCACAGCAAGCAATGTAGATAATGGAAAGACGCAAATCCTCTTGTTAAATCTAGCAAGGGGATTATTTGGAATGCCTGTTTTTAAAACACTTTAGTCAATTAAAACATTAAAACGTAGTATTCCTATTAGGATTGTGGTACTATGATCCTATTAATTATTTCAAGGGGGAAAAGGGAATGAAAAAGGCATGGTTGTCCCTATTTATTGGGATCTCGTTCATCATTGTCCTGGCCGGATGTAATAGTGATCCAAAAGGAACATCATCAGAGGCCAAATCTGCTACATCAGGTTCTGCGGACAAAGTAAAGATTGGCTTTCAGAAAGGGAATACATTACATATTCTAAAATCGTTAGGATATTTAGAGGAAAAATTGAAAAAGGATAATATCTCCATTGAATGGGTTGAGCTTGCAACAGGTGGCGCATTGCTTGAGGCATTAAATACAAATAATATTGATTTTGGTCATGCGGCAGATGCGAATGCTGTATTTGCGCAAGCAGCTGGCATGCCACTAGTCTATATTGCATCTGAGCATCCTAATCCGGAAGGCCTTGCGATTATTGTTCATGGAGATTCAGATATAAAAACAGCTGCCGATTTAAAAGGAAAGAAGATTTCCATCGGAAAAGGCTGGAATTCTCATTATCTATTAATGAAGGCGTTGCAAAAAGAAGGACTCACTTCAGAAGATGTTGATTTTGCATATGTAAAAGATGCTTCAGAGGGAAGAGCAGCATTCGAATCAGAACGAGTCGATGCGCTAGGATTTTGGGATCCGTTTCTTGCTGTATTAGAAAATGATATTAGTCCAAGAATTTTACTTGATGGCGAAGGATTCACAAATAATCGTACGTATTATTTTGCATCGGACTCATTTTCAAAGGAAAATAGCGAAGTAATCAAGACAATTCTTGAAGAATTAGATAAAGCTGATCAATGGGCCAATGAAAATAAATCAGACCTTGCTAAAATGCTGGCCGATTCTTTAGGTATTCCGTTGGAGGCAATTGAAAAAACAGTAGAACGCAGAACATATGGCGTTGAAAAAATCACGGAATCAGTTGTGGCTGAACAACAAGATATAGCGGACATATTTTTACAAGAAAAATTAATTGAAGCTGAAATTTCAGTATCTGACATGGTTACGGAAGATCCGGCTTGGTTTCCAGATACTCTAGAATAGGTGAATGAAATGAAGAATACTAAGGTTTTTAAATTTGAAGGCATCATACCGTGGCTTGTTCCAGTATTGCTTTTACTGATATGGCAAATATGTTCTGTTAATGAAATTATTTCATCACGGTTATTTCCACCACCAACAGCTATCATTTTGACAGCAATTGATTTATTTAAATCAGGTGAACTTTATTATCATATGGGCATAAGTACGTATCGTGCGCTTGTTGGCTTGTTGATCGGCGGAGGGATTGGCTTTATTTTAGGATTAATAAATGGGTTATTTCCATTTGCGGGAAGGTTCTTTGATTCGACGATTCAGATGGTTCGAAATGTTCCCCACTTAGCATTAATTCCATTAGTCATTATTTGGTTTGGTATTGGAGAAACGGCCAAAATATTCCTCGTATCTTTAGGTGTATTTTTCCCTATTTATGTGAATACATATCATGGCATTCGAACAGTGGATAGAGGATTAATAGAAATGGGCAGAGTATATGGTTTAAGCGCATGGGAACTTTTCAGAAAAATCATTTTACCGGGAGCATTGCCATCTATTTTTGTTGGATTACGCTATTCCTTAGGTTTAATGTGGTTAACGCTCATAGTCGCAGAAACGATTGCATCCGATTCCGGTATCGGTTATATGGCAATGAATGCTCGTGAGTTTATGAAAACAGATGTGATTATTTTAAGTATTATTATCTACGCGCTGTTAGGAAAATTAGCCGATATCTTGGCCAAACTGATTGAGGAAAAAACACTAAAATGGCATCCAAGCTATGCTAAAAAGAAATAAGGGTATGATGAGGTGAAACACATGGAAACACAAGGGGCTGGTCTCCATGTAGCAGGGATTTCAAAGTCGTTTGGCGATGTAAATGTGCTTAAACAACTGGATCTGTCTGTACAAAAAGGAGAATTCCTATCAATTGTTGGCAGAAGTGGTTGTGGGAAAAGTACATTTCTACGTTTGTTGGCGGGATTGGATAAACCAACAACAGGTGAAATTGAATTAGAACAGCAAATAATTCGAGGAATTAATCCTCAAGTACGAGTTATGTTCCAAGATTCAAGACTTTTACCGTGGTTAACAGTAATTGAAAATGTTGAGTTGGGATTAGATAAGGTAGATGAGGCTAAAGGCAAAACTGAAATGAGAAAACAAGCGGCTGATATGCTCGAACAAGTAGGATTAAAGGGAAGAGAGAATGAATGGCCTCACGTTTTATCTGGAGGACAGAAGCAAAGGGTTTCTTTAGCAAGGGCGTTAATCAGTAAGCCAAAACTACTATTACTAGATGAACCATTAGGGGCGCTCGATGCATTTACAAGACTCGAAATGCATCAGTTGATTTTAAATTTATGGGAGGAACATAAGTTTACAGCCTTTTTGGTGACACATGATGTAGCAGAAGCGATATCACTTGCTGATCGAGTTCTTTTGCTAGAGGAAGGCAATATTGCGATGGACTTAAATGTGGCCATTAAGAGGCCGAGAGAAAGAGATAATCATGAAGTGACGGAATTGGAAAAGAAGGTAATTCATCGAGTGATGAACATTAAATAATAGTGGCCCATCGTCTATAAGAGACTGTGGGCTTTTGCTCAGGCTGTCGTGAATACGGGGGTCTTTTTTTCATTGGGTAAAAGTGAATATCAAATCCCGTGACCTATTTAAAAATCGTGGCGGCCAGTATTTCAGCTACAACGGCCTTTAAGTTTTCCGCGATGGTTAGTAAAAACATTCTAATAGCCAGTATCTTCCACATGACGGCTAGTAAGTGGATGTTGACCGCCAGTAAGAGAAAAAGCGCATCTATTTAACTTTAGAATCTATTTTTTTATAGCAGAATGTCTAGGGAATATATAAATAAGCAAATCCGATATCCGTTAAAGCTAAAGTACTGGCAATTAGTAGGCTATGAAAACCGGTAAGTTCGTAATGAGCATTAATCTAATCATAAAGATAATTTTAAAAGGATAGTGAGGGTAAAAGAATGAACACCATATGACTATATATAATGTTAGAATAATAACAATATTACATTTAGAGGTGACCACATGAATATTATAGGAGAAAAGATTTTATCTCTCACCGATTTAACGATGAGTTATGGCGGAAAACAAGTATTGAATGGTATAAACTTAGAGGTTTTTCAAGGACAAATCATTGGTTATATTGGTCCAAATGGTGCAGGAAAAAGTACGACCGTGAAAATAATGCTTGGTCTAGTAGATGGATATGGCGGTAAAGTGGAAATATTCGGGGAAAATATCGCAGATGCGGATCATACATATAAAAGGAAAATCGGATATGTTCCAGAGAATGCTGAGGCTTATGACAACCTAACAGCTAGTGAATACTTAATCTTCGTTGGTGAGTTGTATGGAATGGATCGAGATAGAGCGGAGCAAAAGGCACTGAATTTAGCGAGGGAATTTGGATTGGAGGAAGTTTTTCATGCGAGACTTTCTTCCTTTTCTAAAGGAATGAAGCAAAAGACATTGATAGTTTCGAGCTTATTACATGATCCTGATTTGTTATTTTTAGATGAACCATTAAGTGGTTTGGATGCAAATAGCGTGATGATCATTAAAGAGATCCTAGCACAACTTGCTTCCCAAGGAAAAACCATTTTTTACTCTTCGCACATTATGGATGTTGTTGAAAAGATTAGTAGTCGCATTATTTTATTAGTAGAAGGTAAGGTAGTTGCTGATGGTAGTTTTGAAGAATTAAAAGAACAGAGTAAAGAAGGGACGCTTGAGGAGATCTTTAATCAGTTGACAGGTTTTGATGAACATAAAAAAATTGCTAGAAATATTGTTGCGACTGTCAGAGGGGAATCGAATAATGAGTGATTTTCGGACATTAAAATTCTTGGACTTATTTAAAGGTATATTCAGGAAGTTTGGCATTGATTATGGTGTGATGAGGAAAATACTGCAAGTGAAGCTCATGATGGATCAAAGAAGGGTACCTACCATCTTCAATGGAGCGGGGAAAAAGAAGGAAGGGAATCATTTTTTGAAATCACTTGGATTATATGCCTTTTATGGACTGATATTAATTCCTTTTATCCTTTTAGGAGATAATTATATATTCCAAATGAGTCTTGTATTTGGATTGGTTATGTTTATCCTGATGACTTCGATGATTTCGGATTTTTCGACAGTACTATTAGATGTACGTGATAAGAATATATTAGATACAAAACCAATTAGCAAACGGACAATCAGTGCGGCTAAATTCTTTCATGTATTGATATATATGTTTCTACTGACAGGTGCATTTGTTGCGATCCCATTAATAGTTAGCCTATTTAGCAAAGGGATCTTATTTTCGTTTTTGTTTTTAGTAGAATTGATTTTAATTGGTCTTTTTACTGTAGTTCTGACAGCTTTGATTTACTTATTTATCTTGCGTTTTTTCAGTGGGGAACGCTTGAAGGATATTATTAATTATGTGCAAATCTTATTATCTATTAGCATTCTAATCGGTTATCAAGTGTTAGCGAGATCCTTTGAGTTGGTAGACTTACAGTTCACCTATAGCTTTCATTGGTGGCATGTATTTATACCTGCTTTCTGGTACGGTGCACCATTCGATTTATTGATGAATCAGCATACATCTATTTATAATATTGCTCTAACGTTACTGGGATTATTTGTTCCTATTATTTCTATTCTGATTTATGCTCGATTAATGCCTTCTTTTGAACAGAATTTGCAAAAGTTATTAAGTGATATGAACCCAAGGAAAAGGAGTACAGTTCGACTTGATAATTTGTGGGCAAAATTAACCTGTAGAAGAGAAGAAGAGCGAGCATTTTTTCGCTTTGCCTCTCTGATGATGAAACGAGAAAGAGAGTTTAAATTGAAGGTTTACCCGACATTAGGATTTGCCGTTATTTTTCCGTTTATTTTTTTATTTAATGAGGTGCGAACAAGTTCCTTTGCTGCACTTTCTGATAGTAAAATGTTCCTCGTCATTTATTTTTGTAATCTGATGATCCCAGCGATTGTCCATATGCTTAAATTCTCAGGAAATTATAAAGGAAATTGGATTTATCGAGCAACACCAATCAAGGAGGTATCTTCTATTTACAGTGGTACGTTAAAAGCATTTCTTGTAAAAATGTATGCTCCTATTTACTTTCTTCTTAGTATTTTGTTCATTTTTATTTTTTCTGTGGAAATTCTTCCAGATCTTTTCGCTGTCTTACTAGCGGGATTGTCTCAGGTTTTAATTACTTATCGGTTGACGAATAATGAAACATATCCATTTTCCAGATCATTTGAATTTGCGCAAGATTCAAATACAGCTAATATGATCGTTCTTATGATAATAACAGTTCTATTTGCGGGAATTCATTTACTAGCCACATTTATTAATTATGGTCTTTATGTATATATCGTTATTTTGTTTGTAGCAACGATAATTGGATGGCGTTACACATTTCCAAGGTTATCAAAATATTAAAAGGGGATCTAAGCCCTTTTGTCGAAAAGCTACGTAATACAAATAATGGGGAGGTTGCAATGACTAAACATACGGATCATTTAATTGTCATCTCATTTGATTGTCTGTCTTCATTGGATTTTCCTATATTGGAGGAGCTTCCTCATTTTCAGCAGTTTTTGCGTAAAGCATCTATTTGTAAAAATGTGGAGACAATTTATCCATCTGTGACATATCCATGTCACGCAACAATTGTGACGGGTAATTATCCGAAACGTCATGGTGTAATTAATAATACCCTTTTACAACCTGGGAGGCCTTCTCCTGATTGGTATTGGCATCGCCGTTATGTGAAGGGGACGACATTATACGATGAAGCGAAAAAGGCTGGCATGACAACAGCTGGATTATTATGGCCGGTAACAGCAAAAGGGAAAATTGATTATCATATGCCTGAAATATTTGCCAATCGTCCTTGGCAGAATCAAATTCCTGTCTCCTTACTAAATGGAAGTTTTCTCTATCAATTAGATATGAATCGTCGTTTCGGTCATATACGAAAGGGATTAAATCAGCCGGAACTAGACGACTTTGTATTAGAATCTACCGTTTATACAATCAAGGCGAAGCGACCAAACTTAATGCTTATACATTTTACTGATCTAGATACCCATCGTCATTTACATGGATTTTCATCAATAGAAGCCCATGCAGCTATCCAGCGTCATGATATTCGACTTGGGCGAATTATTCAGGCATTAAAAGAGGCTAACATATATGAACGTTCAACGATTATCGCACTAGGGGATCATAGTGCAATGGATGAAGAGAAAGCAATCAAAATAAATGTATTGTTTCGGGAACGAGGACTAATAGATGTATCGAAGCGTGGAAAGGTAAGAAATTGGCAGGCGTATTGCAATAGCTGTGATGGTTCCGCATATATATATGTAAAAGATGAAAAAGCAAAAGAAATTGTTCAAACATTACTAAATGAACTCTTAAAAGAGGAGAGCAATGGAATTGAAAGAGTGTTAACTAGTAAGGAGGCGGCGGATAAAGGAGCAGATGATCATGCAGCTTTTATGATTGAGGCCAGTAAAGGATATTATTTTACAGAGGGTTTAGAAGGATCATTTATCGATAGGATTACAGCGGAAGATGTGAAGGAGAGGCGCTACACACGCGCTTGCCACGGATATTCACCTGAAAAGGCAGATTATACAACGGTTTTCATGGCATCTGGAAAAGGAATTCGGGAAAATGTGATCATCCCAACAATGCAACTAATCGACGAAGGTCCAACTTTTGCTCACTTGCTTGGGCTTCATCTTGGTGAAACCGACGGAAAGGTTATAGAAGAGCTATTATTGTGATTATTATTCTGAATTTTGTAATTATTATTAAAGGGCAAGGGAGGGAATGGAGTGAAACATTATACTAAAGGGGAAAATAGTTGGATGTTATATGATTGGGCAAACTCTGCTTATTCTATAATTATTACGACGGCAGTATTTCCAATCTTTTATAAAGCGGCTGCTACAAATGCTGGCATTAGTGCTGCAGATTCTACTGCTTATCTCGGTTATACAATCGCTATCGCCACATTTATTTTAGCGATGTTAAGCCCTATATTAGGGACGATCGCGGATTATCAAGGATTAAAGAAAAAGTTTTTTATCTTCTTTTTTGCAATCGGTGTACTTGCTACTACCTTACTTGCATTTGTACCAAGTGAAAATTGGTTGCTTTTATTAGTATGCTATACATTTTCCGCAGTAGGGTTTTGGGGGGCCAATGTATTTTACGATGCATTTATCGTGGATGTGACGACAGAGGGAAGGATGAATCGGGTTTCGGCACGAGGGTATGGTCTTGGCTATATTGGTAGCACGATCCCATTTATTGTTAGTATCGCAATTATCATCTTGGCGCAAAACGAAATGATTCGAGTTTCTGCTACGAGAGCTAGCCAACTTGCTTTCCTTATTACAGCGATTTGGTGGGGATTGTTCACGATCCCTATGTTGAAAAACATCCATCAACGTTATTATATAGAACGCGAACCAAAATTGGTTATTAGTAGTTTTAGAAGGCTTGGTCAAACCTTTAAGGATATTCGAAAATATCGGGCATTGTTTTTATTCTTACTAGCATACTTCTTTTATATTGATGGGGTTGGGACGATTATTTCTATGTCTACTGCATATGGCACTGATTTAGGAATTAGTTCCACAAGCCTTTTACTTATCTTGTTCGTCACTCAATTAGTCGCTGCACCATGTGCGATTATATATGGAAAATTCGCAGAAAAATTCACGGGGAAAAAGATGATATACGTCGGCATATTTGTTTATATTATCGTTTGTATCTACGCTTTCTTTTTAAAAACTACACTAGACTTCTGGATCTTAGCTATGCTTGTAGGGACATCTCAAGGTGGTATCCAAGCATTAAGTAGGTCTTATTTCGCAAAATTAGTACCTAAAGAAAAATCAAATGAGTTTTTCGGTTTTTATAATATTTTTGGAAAGTTTGCTGCGATTATGGGACCATTATTATTAGGTGTAACTGCGCAAATTACTGGCCATTCATCTTATGGAGTATTTAGTTTAGTCATTCTGTTTATTATTGGAATTATTATTCTTGCTTTCGTGCCGGAACCCAAGGTCGATGAGGTAGTGAATAAACCTGCTTAGGGATAATATAAAGACGAGAGAACAGTTATGTCTCTCGTCTTGATCATCAATTGATTTAATGTACACCTTTCATATATCGCTGTATGATAGGTGTGAATAAAAATAGAATGATACTCAGCAGAATAGCTGCTCCGCCAATAATGCCAAAATAGAGCATTTCAGTTTCTGGTTTATAAAAGTTAACAAGCTGTGCATTCAAACCTTGGGCAGCAGCGTTAGATAAGAACCATAGACTCATTGTTTGTGCCGAAAAAGCAGCAGGTGCTAATTTTGTCGTTGCTGATAATCCAACCGGTGATAGGCATAACTCACCAATAACAACGATGAAATAACTAAGCACAAGCCATAACGGATTTACCAATGAATTTTCTCCACCAAAGTATGCTGGTAAAAGAATAACTAGGAACGATAGGCCGGCAAACAATAATCCCAAAGAAAACTTATGTGGAATAGAAGGTTGACGATTTCCTAACTTCATCCATAACCACGCAAATACTGGAGCCAATGTAATGATAAAGAGCGGGTTTAAAGATTGGAACCAGGCTGGTGAAATATGGAATCCTAAAAATTCTAGTTGTGTACGTTTGTCCGCATAATTGGCAAGAATGGTTGATCCTTGTTCTTGGATGGACCAAAACATAACCGAAGCTAGAAATAATGGGATGAAAGCGATAATTCGCGAACGCTCTACATCACTCGTTTTAGGACTGCGATACATAATAACGAAATAAATCGTTGGAATAAGGAAACCGAGAATTCCTACCAAAGCAATAAATGATTTGATAGTAAGTAGACCTAATGGGATGCTTACTGCCACTATAATAGCTATAAAAGCAAAAGCAAGACCAATAATTGTAAATACCTTTTTCTTTTCAGTTGGTGATAATGGGTTTGCTATATATGTCCCAGCGAGACCAAGGTTTTTTTTCTTTGTAAATAGAAAAACTAGTAAACCGAAAAACATACCGATTGCAGCAATACCAAAACCTAAATGAAAGTCGTATTTCAATCCGACTTCTCCGACAATTAAAGGAGAAATGAATCCGCCAAGGTTAATACCCATATAGAAAATACTAAATCCAGAATCACGGCGATTATCTGATTCACTGTAAATATCTCCAACCATACTAGAAACATTAGGTTTCAGCAGGCCTGTACCAAGAACAATCAGTACCATAGAAACAAAGAACAGCGATATGCTCCCAGGTATTGCTAGAGCAATACCTGGGAGCATAATCAGAATTCCACCATAAAATACAGCTCGCGATGTTCCGAATATTCTATCAGCTAACCATCCGCCGATAATTCCAGACATGTAAACGAGAGATCCATAGATGGACATTATAGCAAGGGCTGTATGTTCCTCGAGTCCCAATCCACCTTTTGATACTTCATAATACATATAGAAAACAAGGATGGCCCTCATTCCATAATAAGAGAATCTCTCCCAAAATTCAGTGAAGAAAAGTGTAAACAATCCCTTAGGGTGGCCAAAAAATCCCTTTTGAGGAACACTTTCTACAATTTTCTGTTTATTTATTTCAGACATAAAAAAAGTCTCCTTTGCTATTCTTGTATAATATTTTATATTGTTGAAATAATTTTAGTTATTAAGAGTATAACCTTTTTAAGGACGTATGCTAAGACAAAATAAAATAAAAGTTTCTTTAGAATAGTAAATGAATTGAGAATAATACTTAAGTAACGTAAACAATGCGGTATTGATGATCGTTCAAAATATGTATAACTAAATAAATGCCAAATTTACCAAAAACTTTTAAAGCATTTTAAAAAGGAACACTAGTTTACCCGTGATTTTTGTTTCTTCCTATGTTCAGAATTAGTTCAGAAAGTTGATACATAATAGATAAGTAATATTTTTTTATTAAATATGTACAATTAAAATATTTAGTCGATAAAAATTTTAGGGTTATTATCCAAATGGATTAATTAGATTTGTTGGTGCACCAATACATTTGCTAATAGTGTGGTGTATTTACCTACCATGTGAGAAAGGAAAATTACTATATGGAAAAGAAGCTCACAAAAAATGAAAAAATAAGCCGAGCCATGAAAGGGAGAACTCTTTCTGATGAGCATAAACTTAAATTATCTAAAGCTAAAAAGGGCATAAAAAGATCAAATGAGACAAAAGCAAAAATTAAACAAACGTTACTAGGGGATAAAATAAAAGACTTGAAAAAAGACCATCCTGAAATCCCGAAAACAAACATGAGCCGCACACATTTAACAGCAGCAGATGTAAAGCAAATTAGAGACCGTTATAGTAATGAAGAAGCGCTATCTATACGCCAACTTGCGAAGGAATATAATGTGAGTAGGCATACGATTCATAGTGTAGTTACTTACAAGCTTTGGAGATAATACTTTTGTTAGGAAATGTAGCTATGAGCTGTCTTACGGGGTATCTATGAAAAGAATCATTGGAATCATCCTATCGATAGGTATTTTTTAAATTACACTACTTGCCTCATTCTATTCCGTAGGCGTATTAGAAATGGATGGGACAAAGACGAATGTTCTTGTTGCTAATTATTACTATCTTAATGGCAGATTTATTCATTTTTTTGAAATTGGAACATCTAAACATTATGAAGCAAAGAGATTGAAATAGGGCGTTAGATACTTTGCGGATTTCCGGGTCATTTACTGTTCGGCGTTTATTACCTTCTGGTCCTTTTTTAGCGGAGAAGCGATGTATATCAATTACATTTTAGCTTATTCTGTATATTTCAGTCGGTATATTTAGTGACTTCAAATGAACGAATTCAATTTAATTTACCCGAACATTCAAATTGCCCCTTGTCTACGTAGATGAACATCAGCTGAAACAAATTGTATTCGATTTATGCACAATGACTTAAATTTACAAAATTTCGAGAGGTTATTATCTCAACGGAAGTTCACGATGAAGAGATGAATATTCATTTTCTGATACAGGGGTTGGTATAGAAGAAGGAGCTAGCTCTCATATTTACTTCGTTTTATCAATTGGAAAGCGATTTCATTGTAAGGATCAAAAGGCTTTGGGTTAGGTCTGTTGATTGCAAAATAACTAGCTGAAGCTTTAGGCGGGAGGATTTAGATAACTTTGGAATATGGAAAAGGCTCTTGTTTTACTTTTGCGATACGATTAGCGAATGAGTGTCAGGTGCCAGAAGTGAAAGTAGAAGAAAAAGGAGACATATGTTTAAAAGGTGTCCTTCGTATGAATAGACCTATGAAGCTTGAAGAAGACTACAAATACACTATTTTAGTAGTCAATGATGAACATACGAACTTAAAAAAACAGATGGATTTAGTTGCATCCCTTAATTATACAGTCATTACAGTAGATAATGGGGAGGAAGCAATAGAAGCATTGAATAATGAAGCGATTGATATGATGATAATAGATGTGGCGATGTCTAAAATGTCGGGATATGAATTATGTAAAATTGTACGAAAAGATTATCACTCAGTCGAATTACCGATTATTATTTTAACAGCAGATCAATTAACAGATTTATCACTATACTATGATGTAGGAGCAAATGATTTCTTACATAAGCCTATACAAACGGAACAACTAATAGTAAGAATGAAGTCGTTATTAGCCATAAGAAAGTCTGCACAAGATGCTGTTCATGATGAATTGAGTTACTTCCATGCACAAATTACTCCACATTTTTTATACAATACACTTAACACAATTATTGGATTAAGTTATGGAGATGTAGATAAAGCGCGAGAAGCATTAGAACATCTTTCAATCTATCTAAGAGCCAAGTTGGATTTTTATAATCGTAATTCTCTTATTTCAATAGCGAAAGAAATGGAATTAGTGAAGTCCTATTTATCTATTGAACAAATGCGGTATCGGGAAAGATTAAAGGTTCATTATAATATTGATGAAAGTGCACATGCCATGCTACCATCCATGATAATTCAACCACTTGTAGAAAATGCTGTTCAACATGGAATTGCTAAGAAAACTCCAGGTGGTTCATTATGGATTTCCATTCAAAGGGATGTCGCAGGAGTTAAGATAGTTGTTGAAGATGATGGAATGGGTATAACCGAATATAAAAAAGCAGAACTACTAAACGAGGGAAATGATGAAATTGGTTTCTCGAATATTTTCAAAAGATTAAAATTAATGAAAAGAGTAAAGTTTTCATTAGAGAGTGTGGAAGGCGCAGGGACGAAGGTAACGATCATCTTGCAGGGGGTGCAAAATAATGAGGGTTATATTAATTGATGATGAGCAATTGGCGTTAGAAGTACTTGAAATACAATTAAAGAAAATAAATGGTATTGAAATAGTTGGTAAATATACTAATCCCCAAAAGGCGTTTGAAGAACTGGAAAGATTTGATATTGACATTGTATTTTTAGATATGGAGATGGGATCCATTCATGGGCTTGAATTCGCAGAAAGATTAATGACTAATTTCAATAATTTACAAATAATTTTTGTTACTGCACACCCGCAATTTGCATTAGAAGCTTTTGAAGTAAACGCGATTGATTATTTGCTGAAACCAGTAAGGCTGGAAAGGTTAGAAAAGTCAATTACAAAACTACGAGAAAAAATGCAGTTATACCGTAAAGGAAAAGAATTGAAAGTCGCTAAAGAAACGTGTTTATTCGCTAAGTCGATGGGGGATTTTCAGTTATATGATTCTGAAAAGAACATAGTAAAATGGCGCACAAAGAAGGTAAAAGAATTATTCGTTTATTTATGGCTTTCTAAAGAAGGTGTGCATAAACATCGACTAATAGAGGATTTGTGGTCAGGGATACCTATTGAAAAAGCAAATACCCTAATCCATACTACAGTGTATCAATTAAGGAAGGTTTTAAAAGATATTGGGATTTCGAACCCTATTTCTTTCACAAATGAGCAATATACGTTGAATATGACGCTGAAGAGTGATCTTTCTGAATTAGAAAACATCATAAAACTTATTGAAATAACAGGACCCAATATAGAAAGGATACTTCAATTATATACAGGTGACTTTTTGGAAGTTGAAAGTTATAGTTGGGCTTTACATGAACAACATAGTATTAAAAAATCCTTTTCGAAGTGCTTAGAGAATTATGTATTAAGTGCAAAAGATGATATAGAGCAATCTTATTTTGTTGAAATCTGTTTAGAAAAAATGATTGAGCTGGAATCTTATGAAGAAAGGTATATTTACTTATTAATGGATCATTATGGGAAAACAAAAAGTGTCAAAAAAATGATCGCTTTATTTCATGTTTTCAAAAAGCAGTGGTTGGATGATTTAGGGCTCGATGTACCCCAAGAGATGAAAGAACTTTATTATAAACATTTAAATAACTAGTATTTTCGATTATTAGTTACCTGGATAAATTATGTTTCCGAGATCTAGCATTCGCTTTCAGGCGTGCGGTGGGTTTCCTCATCGTTGTGCCCCTGTTATATCTTTACTTGTCACAGGCTGTAGAAAAAACCAATTTATTCTTAATTTCCCGACAGTCGTTTTATTCCATATTGTGTACATTTTAATAGTAAATCTTTTGTCTTTAAATGGAGCCACCTAATAAATGTAGGTGGCTTTTTTTATTTATATCTAACCCTCGTCATAAAACAAAAGATTAAATGTGTTCAGATTTTGTTCAGAGTTGTTTTGTTAATATTTACAAGGTAATTGGCTTATCTAAACCACATATCCGAGTACATAAATAGAAGGGGAATTACACTATATCTACTAGTTTTAAAAGGGTTTAAGCCAAAAAGGGAGGAAAAAAGGAATGGGGAAAAAGGTTAGTATTATTGCTTTTATCTTTGTGCTAATATCCAATACTATTTTTACCAGTATTGGGCTACCGGTACAAGTGCAGGCGATAAGTAATCCAGAAAAGGACGTTTTCGCTAATATATCTTTAATAGATGAAGCGGGTGAAGTAATCAATGCTGAAAAGCAGATCAGTCCAGAATCAGCTGTGCGTATACAGTTAGATTGGAAACTGACAGATGCAAATGTAAGGGCGGGGGATGTTCATTCAATAAAACTTCCACCTGCATTAAAGATCATAAAGCAGGAAAGTGGTAAATTGATAGCGAAGGATGGACTGGAAGTAGCTTCATATGAAGTTGCTACTGGTGGTATGGTTTCAGTAACTGTAAATGATGAAATAGAAATCCCTGTTAATGAGACTGGAACCATCACTATTCCGGTTATTTTTGATAAAGAAGTAATAAAGGATAGTGAAACAACAGCACTTACATTTATTAACAATGGTAAAGCACAGGTTATTGATGTTGCTTTTGAAATAAAGGCGAAGGATGAAACAACCGAGGAAGCAACGGGAGAATCAAAAGAGACTGAAGAGGAAACGATTGCGGAGGATACGGAAGTTGTTGATCAAGAGGGCGGAGAAATAGAAGATGAGAAAACAGAAGCGCCTGAGGAAACAATAGTAGAAGATACAGGCGAAAAGGAAGAGCAAGCAGCTGATATTAAGGAAGA
This sequence comes from Lederbergia lenta NBRC 16444, assembly GCF_001591545.1. Lineage (GTDB taxonomy): Bacteria > Bacillota > Bacilli > Bacillales > Bacillaceae_C > Lederbergia > Lederbergia lenta. The sequence continues at coordinate 8,685 of NZ_BCVC01000010.1, read as the reverse complement.
TTTATCAGCATTAAAATCTAAAAAGGAACTGAAAAGCACGGAAATAAAGGGAAATATTTTAACTAGTACTAAATTAATTATTCAAGACGAAAAGGGAAATGTAATAGAAAGTGCTGGGCCTGACTCAATCATTTCAGTGTATTATGATTGGGCGCTTGAAAATGGTCATGGATATGCAGCTGGATCAACGTTCACATTTCAACTTCCAGCAGAATTGGAAGTGTATGAATTTGTTATTGCTTCACCTATGAAAGCTCCGAATGGTGATATCTTTGGTCACTTTTCAGTCGCGAAGGATGGCACAGCGACTGTTGAATTTACAGAGTATATTGAGCATCATTCTAATATTAAAGGGACGCTCGAAGTGTTAACAGAATTAAGTAAAGATATTATCATTACAGAAGACAAAGAAATTATCGTTACACCAATTGAGGGTGGCGATTCAATAAAAGTACCGATTACGTATAATCCTGGCGGGCCAGCAATTGAGAAAAAGGGTGTACCCAATAAAGGATATAACGCTGAAACAATTGAGTGGACAGTGGATTTTAATAAAACATTAGAAAAAATTGAAAACGCAGTTTTAAATGACCCAATTCAAGCGGGGCAAAAATTACAAAAAGATAGTCTCAAGCTATATCACTTGATTACTAAAATGGATGGAACCGTTACTCTAGGTGAACTAGTAGATCAAAGCAAATATATTGTCGGGAATACTACAGATGGAAAAGATTTTTCCCTTGATTTTCGTGGCGATATTAATACTGCTTATCGAGTAGTGTATACAACGGATATTACTGATGGGGATCAAAAGGACTTTAAAAATACAGCAGAATTGCTATCAAATGGCACTAAGGTTGCTGATGCAAGTGCATCTGTAGGTGTACAAAGAGGCCATCCAATCGCGAAAAAAGCAGCTCATTATGATTCTAAGAATCAAACGATTACATGGCAAATTCGATATAATTACGATGAAAAGAACATTGCGCAAGTAGATGCGTACTTGAGGGATGCGTTTATAAAAAATGATAGCCAAGAACTAATGAGGGAATCAATTGTAGTTAAGGACGTAACTATTGACAGTAATGGCAAGGAAATGATTGGTGAAGTAGTAGAAAAGGGAGATTATACAGTAACCTATAATGTTGATGGGACAGTAGAGGAAGCTGGAAACCCAATAAATAGAAAATTCAATTTTAACCTTCAATTCAATAAAGATATAGATTCTGCGTATATAATCGAGTATAAAACAAAAGCTACGGATCGTGTTTTTGATGGAATAGATATTGAAAATAGAATTTATCTTGCGGATGATAGATACTCTACTGGGAAGCAACTTGTTGGTCAACAGATTCTATTTAAAAATCATGGAACACCAAATTATAAAGATAAAATAATTGAATGGACGATTTCCTTTAATCATGATCATCAAGAAATGAAGAATGTCCTATTAACTGATGTATTTACAAACGGGGGGCTTACGTTAGATCCTGAAAGCATTGTGATTACAAATAATGATGGAAAGTTAGCGAGTCCTGGGGATTATGAAATAGTTAAGGATGAGCAAAATGAGTTTGTTATTCAGTTTAATAAAACGATTAATTCAGCACATACAATCAAATACAAAACAGATTTTGATTATGAGCAGCGAAAAGACAAATCATTAAACTACTTGCAAAATAAAGCAACTCTTGCTTGGACTGACAAAGATGGTGCGGAGAAGACAAAAGAGGCGCAGTCTAATTTCATACCAAATGACTATACACAGTTTAATGGTTTTAAAAATAGTTCATATAATGCCATTACACAAGAAATCACTTGGAGTATTGTTTTTAATTATAATTTACAAAAACTTACTAGTGCTTCTATTGAGGATTTTATTACACAAAGTGAAAATCTTAAAGTCGACCTAACTTCCATAGAAGTTCACAAAGTAATTCCTAAACAGGGAGAAAATGCGGTAGAGGTAGGAGAATTAGTTTCTCCAGATCTTTATACGAAGACAGAGATTGAAAAGGATGGAAAAAAAGGATTTAAAGTTGAATTTAGAGATGAAATAAACGAAGCATACCAAATAACGTATAAAACAAGCTTAAAGAATTTAAGCTTCGTTGAAAAAATATATGATAATAAGGTAACTGTTTTTGATGGTACGAAAAAACAAGCAGATCTCACCGCATCTGTATCTATTCCACACGGTGGAGCGTACACGACTAAATCAGCCGAGCAAAATGGTAAAATCATAGACTGGAAGGTCAATATCAATTTTGCCCAAGCAAAAGTTAATAATGCAACAGTAATTGATACACCTAGCGATAACCAATCAGTTTTAGAGCAGTCATTTCACTTATACGCTACTAAGGTGGCTGAAAATGGAACTGTAACAAAAGGTGATGAGTTAAAGCTCGGTGAAGATTACACGCTTAAGTTTACAGAGGATCCATATTCTTTTGAACTTAAATTCAATAATGAAATTAGCAAACCGTATACTTTAGAATATCAATCACTTATTCTTGCGAAGACTGGTGATAAAATTAACAATGATATTTCATTTAAAGGTGACAAGACTACAGAGGGTCCAGTAAGCGAGTCAAAAAGTGAAATTGTAGTAAAGCATACTACAGGTATGGGGACCGGAAGTGGGGAAGTAGGTAGTTTAACATTAACGAAGACGGATGCAAATGATGGAAAGTTACTTCCAGATGCAACGTTTACCTTGAAAGATGCAGATAGTGGCGTTGTTATTAAAACAGCAACTACTAATAGTAATGGAGAAATTGTATTCGATAAATTACTTTTCGGGGATTACCTTTTAATTGAAGATAAAGCCCCAGAAGGATATCTCGAGAACAGCGAGGCAATTACTATTACAATTGGTGGAGATAATGGAAGTGCAAGCAACAGTAAAACTATTAAAAATATGAAAATTATTCGTGCTGTTGAATTAGAGAAGTTAGATAGTGAAAATCCAAATAAAAAGCTCGGAGATGCCGAGTTTGAGCTTCAACAAAAAGATGAAGATAAATGGGTGACGCTTGCAACTCTAACGACTAATGATCAAGGGATTATTTACAAGGATGAATTGAAGCCAGGAGAGTATCAATTCGTGGAAACAAAACCACGACTTGGTTATGAATTAGATAAAACGCCAATTCCTTTCACAATAAAAGAAAAGCAAACAGAGAAGATAAAGGTTACTAAAAAGAATACGAAAACAAAGAGAGAAATAGAAGGTACGAAAGATTGGAAGGATGGGGATTCCAAGGAACGTCCACAGTCAATTGTTGTAGAATTACTTCGAAATGATGAAATTATTAAAGAAGTCGAGGTAACAGCTGCAAGGAATTGGACCTTTAGCTTTGTTGGGTTAGATGAATATAACGATGAAAGTAAAAAGTATACCTATACTGTAAGAGAAAAAGAAGTAGAAGGGTATAAATCGTCTGTTGATGGTTTTAATATTACCAATGTTCGGGCTGGCATAACATCAGTAGAGGGAATGAAAATATGGAAAGATGATAATGCTGCAGATCGTCCAGAAGTAATAAAGGTAAATCTATTACAAAATGACATCGTAGTAGAAACGAAAGAGGTTACGAAAGAAAGTAACTGGTCATATAGCTTTAAAGATTTGGCTAAATATGATGAAAACGGTGTGGTGTACAAATACACAGTTAAGGAGCAAGGTGTTCCAGGGTATAAATCAGAAGTTGATGGATTTAATATTACCAATATCAAATCTGAGCAAATATCAGTGCCTGTTACAAAAGGTTGGAAGGACGATAATGCAACAGATCGTCCAGATTCCATTCAAGTAAATCTTTTAAGAGATGGTGAACCATTCAAAGAAGCAATGGTAACAGCTGAAAATGAGTGGAAACATGAGTTTACAGAACTAGAGGCATATGATGACGAAGGCGTTGCGTATGAATACACAATCGAAGAAGTAGAAGTAGTTGGTTATGAAACAAAAATTGATGGTTTTGATATTACCAATCTACGAGTTGGCAAAACATCAGTAGAAGGCACTAAAACTTGGAAAGACGACAACTCAGCAGATCGTCCGGAAAAGATCAAGGTAGACCTATTACAAAATAGTAGAGTAATTGATACTCAAGAAGTCACGGCTGAAACAGATTGGAAGTTCTTATTTTTAGACTTGCAAAAGTATGATGATGAAGGTGTGGTCTTCAAGTACGCAGTGAAAGAACATGAAGTTGATGGATATAATTCGACTGTCGACAATTACGATATTACCAATGTTCGTACTGGTACGACATCAGTAGAGGGCAAGAAAATATGGAAGGACGATAATGCGACAGATCGTCCAGAAAAGATCAAAGTGGACCTTTTGCAAAATGGTAAAGTGGTGGATGCTCAAGAAGTCACGTCGGATGCAAATTGGAAGTACCTTTTCCCGGAATTGCAGAAGTATGATGACGAAGGTGTCGCATACCAATATACTGTGAAAGAACACGCGGTTGATGGATATGATTCAACTGTCGATGATTTTAATATTACCAACGTCCGTGTAGGTAAAACATCAGTGGAAGGTACGAAAACCTGGAAAGATGATAATGCCACAGATCGTCCAGAAAAGATCAAAGTAGATCTATTGCGAAATGGTAAAGTAGTTGACACTCGAGAAATTACAGCGGAAGCAGATTGGAAATATTACTTCACAGATTTGCAGAAATATGATGATGAAGGTGTAGCCTACAATTACGCAGTGAAAGAACAAATGGTTGATGGGTATGATTCAACTGTTAATGGTTTTAATATTACAAACGTTCGCGTAGGTGTAACATCAGTAGAAGGCACGAAAACATGGAAAGACAATAACTCCGCAGATCGTCCGGAAAAGATCAAAGTAGACCTATTGCGAAATGGTGATGTAGTTGACACGAAAGAAGTCACCAATGAAACAAACTGGGATTACCTATTTACAGACTTGCAGAAATATGATGATGAAGGTGTAGTCTACAATTACGCAGTGAAAGAACATGCAGTTAATGGATATAATTCGACTGTAGATGGTTTCAATATTACCAATGTTCGTGTAGGTACAACATCAGTAGAAGGTACGAAAACCTGGAAAGATGCTAACGCAACAGATCGACCAGAAAAGATCAAAGTAGACCTTTTACAAAATGGAGAAGTAATTGATACAAAAGAAGTTACAGTGGAAACAAACTGGAAGTACCTATTCACGGACTTGCAGAAATATGATGATGAGGGTATCGCCTACAAATATGAAGTCAAAGAACGTGCAGTTGATGGTTACGCCTCAGCGGTAGAAGGTTTCGACATTACGAACGTTCGTGTAGGTACCTCATTGATAGAAGGAACGAAAACTTGGAAAGACGATAACGCGGCAGACCGTCCGGAAAAAATCAAGGTGAATCTTTTACAAAATGGAAAAGTGGTTTACACGAAAGAAGTTGCAGCCGAAACGGACTGGAAGTATCTGTTCGCGGACTTACAGAAATACGATGAAGAGGGTGTCGCCTACCATTACGAAGTGCAAGAACACGCGGTTGATGGCTACGATTCGATAGTAGAAGGTTTCGATATTACGAACGTTCGCGTAGGTATAACATCTGTAGAAGGCACGAAAACCTGGAAAGATGACAACTCAGCTGATCGTCCAGAAATGATCAAAGTCAATCTACTCAAAAATGGTGTGGTAGAAGCGACGCAAGAGGTAACAAAAACAAGTAATTGGTCGTATAGCTTTAAAGACCTAGCCAAATATGACGAAAACGGTGCAGAGTACGAATATGCCGTTAAAGAGCAAGGTGTCCCAGGCTATAAATCAGAGGTAAATGGATTTAATATTACCAATATCAAATCTGAACAAACATCAGTGGATGTAACAAAGGGATGGAAAGATGATAATGCAAAAGATCGTCCGGATTCCATCAAAGTAAATCTGTTGAGAAATGGAGAACCAATCAAAGAAGCAATAGTAACAGCTAAAAATGAATGGACACATGATTTTACAGATCTAGAAGCATATGATGACGAAGGTATAGCGTATGAATACACAATTGAAGAAGCGGAAGTAGCAGGTTATAAGACGAAAATGGATGGTTATGATATTACGAACATTCGTGTCGGTATAACATCTGTAGAAGGCACGAAAACTTGGAAAGGTGATCATGCAACAAATCGCCCAGATTCCATCCAGGTAGACTTATTACAAAACGGCAAAGTAATTAATACAGTTGAAGTGACGGATAAAGCGGGGTGGATGTACAGCTTTAAGGATTTAGCGGAGTTTGATGAGAATGGTGTAGCATACATGTACACAGTCAAAGAACAACGAGTAGATGGTTATACATCTATTATAGACGGCTATGATATTACCAACATCTTAGATCCAGAGCCTGTTAAACCAACAGAACCAACGGAACCTGGTGAGCAAGTTAATAAACCGGGTGGTGAGGTGAAACCTGTCAGTGGAAATAAGCCTGGCAATTACGGAGGAAAACTCCCGCAAACAGGGGAAGAGCAATTTATGTACATGATGATTGCGGGATTCTTGTTGTTGGCTATGGGGGGAGTATTAATCTTCCGTCGGAAAAAGAAGGCGTAATAAGGAGGGAGGGGAAGACTCTATGAAAAATACAAAATTCATGATTGGTATTGTGTTTTCGCTTGCGGGCCTGACCTTCATCTTGTTTCCCCTCTATCAAGAATGGCAGCAAGGAAAAGAGTTAAGGGCATTAGAAGATGCCCTTTCTCTTATTTCAGAGTCAAACGGTGCAGATGTAGATCTTTCCGCGATAGAAGATCTCTCTCTTACTGAAGATCAGTTAAAGGGAGTGCTAGAGCTTGAGATTCCAACGATTGGGTTAAAGCAAAAAGTTCTCGAGGAGACAACGGAAGATAATTTAAATATTGCTTTAACACAAATTAAGAGAGAGCAAGTTCCAGGATTTGGGAATTTTACAATTGCAGGACATAGAGGATATAGAGATAAAAGACATTTTAGCCGTTTACCTAAAGTGAAAGTTGGTGAAAAAGTATATTTGTATGTGGGTAATAAAACATTTGTTTATGAAGTCACAAGCTCTTCAAAAATTGAACCCACTGCGGTTGAAACCCTAGATGATCGAGAAGATAAAAATGAAATCACACTGATTACATGCACGGTAACCGGTTCAGACCGCATTGCTGTTAAAGGTGAGTTAATCGAAACCATCGAGGATTAAGAAATGCAAAGTAAGCCCCTGAAATACTTAGAATACAATTAAACAAATAATATGAGGGGTATTTTTTATTTTCATTCACAGGTGTATGAATGGGGGATGGACTTTTAATGAAGCCGATTGAACAACAGCAAACTAATAGTTTAGATAAAGAATGGATAGCATTAATGATTGCTGCAAGAAACCTTGGATTTACTCTAGAAGAGGTAAGAGAGTTTATTAGAAAAGGAGACTTTTCCGAGTTCAACAGTCCACAATCCATTCATAACCAAAGACGGGAAAGTTAGATTATCATTATACAAAATTCAAGTTTATTATTTTCTATAATGAACTTTTATATTTGACGCCATCAAAAATAACCGAGTATCGCGATTTTGTTAATCGAATATGCGGTTTATTTTAATTTTGCTATATATTTCTAAAAATTTTTCTATGTTTATTCTGAGACAAATGCTTAAAATACCTCTTCAGTTAATATAACTCACTGCAATACTGTAAACACTTGTTGTTCGTTTCTCGTCATGGTAATTTTCCGTTATTCGAGGGTAACGGAACATGGATAGCCATGGTTGAGGCTTAGTGTAGCTGGGCAGATTTATATTACTTCGAGAGCAAAGGTACATCTGCTCTCGAAGTATATATTCCTACAGATGACATTACATATCGTGATTACTACCCTTTTTTTGTCTAGTATGATTTTGATTTTTAACCTTATGAGAACCACTTAAAGGTTCTGGTTGGCTAGATTGCTTGTCCTTCGCTTTATCTGGCTTTTTATTCATGTAATTACGCCCTTTCGAAATGTAGTTGACAAAACAAAATTCTTTGTCGGTGTTATCTTACTCAAAACTTGTAATAATATGAAGAAGATATAAAACAATAAAAAACAATTTACATTTAATGTTTGACTTGAGTTCAATGGTATTAGCAACTTCGATAAACCGTTGGGAAATATTCAAGACCATTTAAATGTAAAGTATCCTGTACATCTATCGAGATGAAAAAGTTTTTAGAAATGGAACTGATTATTTTTCTGGAAAAGACAGGACTGTTTATCAGAATTCCGATTTTTATCCTATTTAAATTAAATTTCATTTTTAAGCGTCGGCTAACTTTATTGTGTTAGTTGAACTTTTTCTGGGATTATAGCGACAATTTTTCTTGATTTAACTCATCATACTTAACAAGTTTTGCTCTGTTACTTCCTATATAAATGTAATTAAATTTCTGGGGAGGATATCAAATCATATAAAAAGTGTTAATAGGGCCAAAGAAATAAATCGACATTTATTTGTGATAGGTGTTGACTTATACTATTTAATAGTTTAATATTAATAACTGTCGCTGATGAGCGGAAAAATATTTTTCGAAAAAAGATTTTTTAAAAAGTGTTTGACACAATAGACAATGAATGTTATGATAATTCTTGTCGCAAAAAACATAGTTCTTTGAAAACTAAACAAAACAGAAA
>NZ_BCVC01000009.1 GCF_001591545.1 Lederbergia lenta NBRC 16444 | reverse complement strand
AAATTTTCTTTGCGGGTGTAGTTTAGTGGTAAAACCTCAGCCTTCCAAGCTGATGATGAGGGTTCGATTCCCTTCACCCGCTCCATATTTTTTATATGGGCCTGTAGCTCAGCTGGTTAGAGCACACGCCTGATAAGCGTGAGGTCGGTGGTTCGAGTCCACTCAGGCCCACCATTCCGCAGTAGCTCAGTGGTAGAGCTATCGGCTGTTAACCGATCGGTCGTAGGTTCGAATCCTACCTGCGGAGTATGGGGAAGTACTCAAGAGGCTGAAGAGGTGCCCCTGCTAAGGGCATAGGTCGCGTAAGCGGCGCGAGGGTTCAAATCCCTCCTTCTCCGCCATAATTCGGCCCCTTGGTCAAGCGGTTAAGACACCGCCCTTTCACGGCGGTAACACGGGTTCGAATCCCGTAGGGGTCATAGTGAGTTAGTAAAAAACCATTGTCTAAAGACAATGGTTTTTTATTTGTTTCAAGAATCAGTGTCATCTACATAGCCATCTGTTTCTTTATATGGGATGTCTCCGAAAGGAGTATCAGTTCCGGAATTGTCCAGTTTATTTTCGTATGCTTTCACTTCATCCGTTTGTACGACTTCCCTACTTTTTCCACTAATATCAGTCGCAGCAAATGTTTCATATTCCTCTGTAAAACCATCTTTTATCTCGTCTTCATATAATTCATTATAATTATCGTAATCTCCTTCAAAGTCGGAAGGAGTTTCGGAAGTACCGTATTTTGCCACTTCCTGAAAGCTATCTTGGTAATCACGTATGTTACCTTTGTTCCGACCTGCGAAAGAGTTATCCACCGCTGGCTGGATAATATCTTCTTCTACAGGTCGGTCACCTGGCAGTATTTGTTCATTACTATGTTCCACACATGTGGTTGTATACGGAATAGCTTCAAGCCTGTCAAATGGTATACTTTGACCACATTCCGTACATTTTCCGTAGGTTCCATCATCTATTGCTTGTAAAGCTTTATTAACCTTATCCAGCTCTGTTTCTGCATGTATAGAAAGAGCAAGATCTTTTTCCCTTTCAAATAATTCTGTACCCATGTCACCCGGATGATTATCATAAAGAGAAAGTTCACCTGTATTATCTCTGACGTTATTTTCTTCAATTGTAGTTTCTTCTTCAGTTTCTTTTAATTGTTTTTGTTGAATGAAAAGTTCTTCCTTTAACTGTTTTATCTGTTTGTCTGTTAACATACATGTCACTTCCTTCATAGAGTCGTCGTTATAGTATGGTCGAATAATCGCTTTGTTATTTTACATTTTCCCTAATCAATAGTAGCGTTAAACATATTGTAATTAATTGAAAAAAAACACTTGCCGCAAACGGACAAGTGTTGTGGTTAAAGATAACCAATAAAGATACCAATAGACATAAGAAAACCGAAAATAGTATTTGTTTGAGCTGTTGCTTTCATTGCTGGCATCATTTCAATAGGCGCAGTTTTTCCTATAAATCCCTTTACTGCATGAAGAGCTTTAGGAATACTAATAAAAGTAAGAAATAGCCAAGGTGAGGCATCGGTAACTAGTATTAGAAGTATAATCCATAAATAGGAGAGAGTGAACAAACTAGCTAAAAATAAAATGGCGTTTTTTCTTCCAAATAAAATGGCCAATGTTTTTCTGCCGCTTTTTTTATCACCATCTAAATCACGTATGTTATTCGCCAGCATAATTGTCCCAATTAAAATTGATACAGGGATCGATACAAGCATACTTTCACTTGAAATATAGCCAGTCTGGATGAAAAATGAAATTTGAATAATAACAACACCCATAAAAACACCTGATGTTAGTTCTCCAAATGGAGAATAGGCGATGGGCTTTGGTCCACCAGTATAAAAATATCCTGTAGCCATAGAGATAAACCCGACTACTGCGATCCACCAACTACTATTTGCAGATATATAGACACCGAGCAGTAGCGCCAAGGCAAAGAATGTAAAAGCAAGTCTTAACACCGTTTTCGACTTTACTCCGTTTCTAACAATTGCTCCTCCGATACCAACAGAGTTTTCGTTATCAAGGCCTCGCTTATAATCAAAATACTCATTGAACATATTTGTTGCTGCTTGGATGAGCAGGCTAGCAATAAGCATTGATAAAAATAGCAAGAGATGAACGGACGTATATTTTACCGCTAAAGCTGTTCCAAGCAAAACTGGAACAAAGGCAGCAGTTAATGTATGTGGTCGGGTCAATTGCCACCAAATTCGCCAGCCTTTATCTGCAGGAACAGGCGTATGTGTTTGAAGATTCATTAAGATGTCGCTCCCTTATCATATTACGGTGAAATAAAATAAAAATGGTCACCTCTTAAAGTGTAGGTAATGATAAGATGGGTGTCAATCTATTTTCACATTATCTTAATATAACTAAGGTAATTTTTATGTTGAGCAGGATTCCTACATTTAGTTATCACTTTCATATATAATAAGATGGTAAGAATAAAGAAAAGATCGGTGCTTTAGGAGAGATTATGTTGACTAAAACATTAATGAAGTCTAGATTTGACCGTGCTTCAAAGCAAGTGAAGCATAATGATCAAGCGAAGTTATATAGCTTTACTATAAAAATTGATCCATGTGACCCTATCCTATTTTATAAAAATAATCAACATCTGTACGAAGGAAAAAGTTTCTTTTGGAAAAGTCCAGATGAAGATTTTAGCTTGGTAGGGCTAGGTGCTGCATATATCATAAAAAGAAATAGCAGTACTTCTGATAGATTTAAATATATTGAAAAGAAATGGAATAAGCTTTGCGAACAGGCAACGATTGAGAACCCATATGAGGTTCCTGGTACTGGCCCCTTATTATTTGGTGGATTTTCATTTGATGCAAATAGCATGAAGGAAGAAGAATGGAATTCATTCGATCAATCATTGTTTTATTTACCTGAATTTTTATTAACAGTTGTAGACAGTGTTTATTACGTGACAGTTAATCATTTTAGTGAAAAATATGCAACTATAGAAGAAGCAAAGGTACTTATTGATCAACTTATAAGTAATGCAGTTATGTATCAACAGTCGGAGCCGGTGCCAATAATTAAACAAGAAGAAATAGAACCAAATGACTGGGTAGAGAAGGTAGAAGAAATTGTGCAGGATTTAAAACAAACAAGCCTTCAAAAAGTCGTAATGGCACGTAAGATGAAGTTGAAGTTTGCGGAGCCTGCAAATATACCACATGTCATTCAACAACTAGTTTTACAGCAACCTAACAGTTTTATCTTTGCACTAAATGTAGAAAAAAGCTGTTTTTTGGGTGCTTCTCCAGAAAGATTAGTGAAAAAAACAGGCAGTGAAGTATTATCAACTAGTCTTGCGGGTTCAATTGAAAGAGGAAGTGATTTGAAAGAGGATAAGGAACTTGAAAAGCAACTTTTACATGATCAGAAAAACCTTTTTGAACATCAACTTGTCGTTTCTATGATTAAAGATGCTTTGGGACCTCATTGTGATAAAATGAACATACCAACTCAGCCTATGATTATGAAAACACCCGATATTCAACATTTATATACTCCGGTAGTTGGACAAATGAAACCTGAAAACTCGATACTTCAGGTTTTGGAAGGGCTGCATCCTACTCCTGCACTTGGTGGGGTTCCGACCAAAGATGCGTTGGAGATTATCCGTAAAAAGGAAGAAATGGATAGGGGCTTTTATGCAGCGCCAGTAGGATGGATGGATTATCGTGGAAATGGTGAGTTTATAGTTGCTATTCGGTCAGGGCTTATTAAGGAAGATGAAGCTTATCTTTATGCTGGCTGTGGATTGGTGAGTGAGTCAAAACCTGAAGATGAATTAATTGAGACAAGGATAAAATTTCGACCAATGTTGCGAGCTACAGGAGGTAATTAAAGTATGAGTGATCAAGAGGCGCTAACTAGCTATTTAGCTGCTTTTATAGAAGGGTTAGAACAAGCTGGGATTAAAGATGTTGTTATTAGCCCTGGTTCGCGTTCGACACCATTGGCACTATTATTTGCTGAACATCCAAATATAGATATATATGTAAACATTGATGAACGCTCTGCAGGTTTCTTTGCATTAGGGCTAGCCAAAGCTTCTAGAAAGCCGGTAGCCCTGCTTTGTACGTCTGGAACAGCTGCTGCAAACTATTATCCTGCTGTTGTGGAGGCAAGCTTATCTAGAGTACCTTTGATTGTGTTAACAGCTGACAGACCACATGAATTACGTGATGTAGGTGCACCTCAAGCGATTGATCAAATTCATCTGTATGGGCGACATGTACGATGGTTTACAGAAATGTCACTCCCTGAAAAAGGGAATACTATGCTAAATTATGCAAGCACAGCTGCTACACGAGCGGTATCCGAAGCTCTAGGATTACCATCTGGTCCAGTCCATTTGAATTTTCCGTTGCGTGAACCACTCTTACCGCAACTTGATCCCTCTCCTTTTTTAAAAAAGAATGCAACTGCAGTAAAAAGGGAACTTAAATTCGGAAGACTTGAATTACCAAAAGAAGTATATCTTGAAATTGCAGAAGAATGGCGAGGTTATGAGAAGGGACTCATTGTATGTGGCCCTTTAGATCAGCCTGGTTTTTCTGAAGCAATAATAGAATTAGGTGAAGTTCTAGGGTTTCCAATTTTTGCTGATCCGCTATCTCAATTAAGAAGTGGATCAAGTTCTAATGAACTTGTGATTGATAGTTATGATGCAATTTTAAAAACGGAAGAAGTTCGTTTAAACTTTCAGCCAGAATTAATTATCCGTTTTGGAGGAATGCCAGTATCAAAACCACTTTCATTATTTTTACAAAATGCGAAAAATGTGAAGCAAGTGATTGTTGATGGGAACCGGAGTTGGCGAGATCCTTATCATGTTGGAACAGAAATGGTCTATTGTGACGAGATAAATTTATGTAAGTTGGTTTCCAAGGTGATTCCAAAGAGGGATATATCGACTTGGTTGATGGATTGGTTAGAAATGAATCAGATTACGAAAAATGTAATTGAGGCTCAATTACATTCAGAATCTAAACTAGATGAAGGTAAGGCAATTAGGGAACTTTCTAGATGGATTCCTGAAGATAGTATTATTTTTGTCGGCAATAGTATGCCAATCAGGGATATGGATACATTTTTTCATACAAACAAAAAAAATATTCGTATTATGGCTAATCGTGGTGCAAATGGGATTGATGGAGTCATCTCCACTGCACTTGGTTCGTCGGTGCATTCTCGTCCACTATTCCTCGTAATTGGAGATTTGTCCTTTTTCCATGATATGAATGGACTACTGGCAGCCAAAATTTACAATTTAAATATTAATATTATTTTACTGAATAATGACGGTGGAGGAATTTTCTCATATTTACCGCAAATAAAAGAGCCAAAACATTTTGAAGTGTTATTTGGTACACCTACTGGCTTGAATTTTGAGCATGCAGTCAAGTTGTATCATGGTCAATACACGAGGATAAATGATTGGGAATCTTTTCAGGTAGCGATGATAGATGCGGCTAATTATGAAGGATTAAATGTGATTGAAATACCAACAGACCGAGCGGAGAACACGGCGAGTCACCGAAGAATTTGGGAACAAGTTTCCCGGGAAATAAACAAATACTTACAAAGTGTCGAAAAATGATTATTACAGTAAACGAAGTAAATTATCATGTTTCTGTTGCTGGTAATGGTACACCGCTTTTACTTTTACATGGTTTTACGGGAGATATAACAACCTGGAATAATGTTGTGCAGCATTTAAAGGGAACCTACAAAGTTATCTCGATAGATATCATTGGTCATGGTAATACTGATTCTCCGAATGATATCGATAAATACGACATAGAGCGTGTAGCACACGATTTGATGCTAATAATGGATAAGATGAGCATTGAAAAGGCACATATGCTCGGCTATTCTATGGGAGGAAGACTAGCGCTTAGTTTTGCGATGATCTTTCCAAAAAAAGTGATAAGCTTAATACTTGAAAGTGCTTCGCCTGGACTTAAAACTGTTAAGGATAGAGAAAAGCGAAAACAGAGTGATGCTTTGTTAGCCATGATGATTGAAGATAAAGGGATGGGGGAATTTGTTAATTATTGGGAAGAAATTCCTTTATTTTCGACACAGCAACAATTGCCTGAAGAGAAACAAAAGCAAATTCGAACTCAAAGATTAGCGAATAGTCCTAGTGGATTAGCGAATAGTTTGAGGGGGATGGGAACGGGCTCACAACCTTCCTGGTGGGATAAGTTAGGGGAATTAGATAAACCAGTTAAGTTGATTTGTGGTGAAGCGGATGGGAAGTTTTGCGAGATTGCTAAAGAGATGCAAAAAAAGCTTCCCAATTGCCAGTTTACTGTCGTTCAAAGAGCTGGACATGCAATACATGTGGAAGACCCTGAAATATTTGGTACAATAGTAAGGGAGTTTTTATCAGCAATTTAATTTACATAAGGAGGAATTAACATGGCGTATGATTGGGTAACGGAAAGAGAATACGAAGATATTCTATATGAAACATATAATGGGATTGCAAAGATTACAATTAACAGACCCGAAGTAAGAAATGCATTTCGTCCAAAAACGGTAATGGAACTAATTGATGCATTTGCTTATGCAAGGGATGATTCAAATGTAGGGGTAATAGTTCTTACTGGAGCGGGCGATCTTGCTTTCTGTTCAGGTGGGGATCAATCTGTAAGAGGGCACGGTGGTTATGTAGGAGAAGATAATATTCCACGCTTGAATGTTCTTGACTTACAAAGGCTTATTCGTGTAATTCCAAAGCCGGTTGTGGCGATGGTAGCAGGTTATGCGATTGGCGGCGGCCATGTGTTGCATGTAGTGTGTGATTTAACTATTGCAGCAGATAATGCAAGATTTGGGCAAACAGGACCAAATGTTGGTAGCTTTGATGCTGGATATGGTTCAGGATACTTAGCACGTATTGTAGGACATAAAAAAGCAAAAGAAATTTGGTTTTTATGCCGTCAATATGATGCGCAAGAGGCGCTAGAAATGGGACTTGTAAATACAGTCGTGCCACTTGAGCAGTTAGAAGATGAAACAGTAAAATGGTGCGAAGAAATGCTTGAGAAAAGCCCTACGGCTTTACGTTTTCTAAAAGCTGCTTTCAATGCTGATACAGATGGTCTTGCTGGATTGCAGCAACTTGCTGGAGATGCAACACTTCTATATTACACATCTGATGAAGCAAAAGAAGGTAGAGATGCATTTAAAGAAAAGCGTAAACCGGACTTTGGACAATTCCCAAGATTTCCGTAATGAAACAAGAACATAGGAGCTTGATGGCTTATACCATCAGGCTTTTCTTTATATGATAAAAGAAGGAGATTTATTAATGGAGGAATCTATTCCGAATTGGCTTATGCAGAGAGCATATTTGACTCCGAGCAGAATTGGCCTTGTTTTTCGTGAACAATCGTGGACTTTTGCACATATGAAAGAATGTGTTTTCAATTTTGCTGGAAAACTTTCATCCTTATCTATTGCTGAGGGGATGAGAGTTGGTATTCTAATGAAAAATAGCCCGGAAACGATATGGGCAATTCATGCTTTACAACAACTCGGGGCAGAAATTGTATTTCTAAATCATCGTCTTACGAGTGAAGAAATAACGTTTCAGTTAGAGGATAGTGAAGCGAGCATTTTGATTTATCACTCTGATTTTAATGATATAGCTCACCAGATTCACGGTGATTATAAAGGTATTTCAATATATTCTCAGGTTGAAATTGAGCAATGTACAGTGAAAAAGTTTGCAAATGTGAATGAATTTCAATTGAAAAAAACTTGTTCGATTATGTATACATCAGGTACGACTGGAAAACCTAAGGGAGTTTTACAAACATACGGAAATCATTGGTGGAGTGCCACAGGGTCTGCTTTGAACCTTGGTTTACATTCAGATGATTCATGGCTTTGTGCTGTTCCATTATTTCATATAAGTGGTCTGTCGATTTTGATGAGAAGCATAATTTATGGGATGCCCGTTTATTTAATGGAACAATTCGATGAACAGAAAGCAAATGCCTTATTACAATCGGGAAAAATTACGATTATGTCAGTCGTGTCTGCTATGCTTAATCGCATGCTTAATCTGCTTAATGATGAAAAGTATCATGAGAATTTTCGTTGTATGCTCTTAGGTGGAGGAGCGGCCAGGCTACATCAGCTTGAACAATGTAGAGATAAAGGGATACCTGTGTTCCAAACATATGGGATGACAGAGACGTCTTCACAGATTGTCACACTTTCACCGGAAGATAGTTTATTAAAACTAGGTTCGGCTGGAAAACCCTTATTTCCTTCGCAGTTGAAAATCTTGACTGAGACAGACAGGAATGCTGTTGCTGGAGAGGCAGGAGAAATAATTGTAAAGGGTCCTAATGTCACTCAAGGCTATATAAATAGGATAGAAGCAAATGATAAAGCCTTTGTCGATGGCTGGTTTCGGACAGGCGATATCGGTTATGTTGATAAAGAAGGTTTTCTCTACGTTTTAGACAGAAGATCAGATTTAATCATATCTGGTGGTGAGAATATTTATCCAGCGGAAATAGAAGAAGTTATTTTAGAGATGGATGAAATAAAAGAGGCTGGTGTCATCGGTGTAGAAGATGCAATCTGGGGAAAGGTTCCTTATGCATTTATCGTATCCGATAGAAGGTTGGAAGAGGTAGACGTATTAAACTATTGTCGTACAAAACTTGCTGCATATAAATTACCGAAACGCGTCATTCAAATTGAAGCAATTCCGCGTAATGGAGCGAATAAAGTGATGCGTCGTCATTTATTACAATTTATCCACGAATAAAAAATGGAAGGCAGCAATTACACTGCCCTCCATTTTTTTATTCTGGTTTAAACGTTTGACAGTCGGTTTCTTGTTCTGTTTCGGCCTTTTTACCGGTTCTACTGACAACATAAATTTGATCTGCTGAGCATAAGTTTCCCTTTTTCCAGAAATGACAGTTTTGCACTTCACATAGTACATCTTCAGCCATACGTATCACTCCTCACAGTTTATAGATGATACATATATAGCATTTGTCTCCGACTGGGGCTTATAACAGGAAAAATCAAACAGCCTATTGTAATGCCTTCTCTAAAACTTTTATATTGTTTTTCATTAGTGTAAAATACGTCTCTTTTTTATTTAATTCATCCTCTGTTAAAACAGCTAAATTGTGTATTCTCAACGCTTCAGTACCTGTTTCTTGGCGAATTACATCTGCAAGACGAGAATTAATATTTTGTTCATATAAAATATATGGTATTTGCTCACTTTTTACAGTATCCACAATGTTTTTTAATTTTTTTTGGGATGGTTCCTGTGAAGATGAAATGCCCGAAATTGGAATTTGTTTTAAATTATACCGATTTTCCCAATATCCATATGCTGCATGTGCGATAATAAATTTTTTGCGTGCTGCATTCTCAGCTAACTCTTTAAATTGTGTATCAATTTCGTCAAATTGAATAGCTAAGGTAGCATAGTTCTTTTCAAACAATTCTCGTTGTTCGGGTATCTGTTCAGATAAAGAATCTAATATTTTTTTTGCCATTTCTTTTGCATAGATAGGATCAATCCATATATGGGGGTCAATATCTCCATGGTTATGCCCAGCATGTTCATGGTCCTCGCCAGCATGCTCATCTTCAATTGTTGGCTCTAAATTAATCTCTTCTCCAATGGCGATCATTTGCACATGATCATTCTTTAAAACCGTCTTTGCTTTGTCCGCAAAACCTTCTAAGCCTAGACCAATATAAAAGAACAGGTCAGCATCTGCTAGGTTCATCATGTCTTTTTGTGATGGCTCATACGTATGTTCATCAGCTCCTGGTGGATAAATGGATTTTACGTTTACAAAATCGCCACCGATTTGCTCTGTAAAATAACGAAGAGGATAAACAGTTGTATAAACATCAAGTTTTTCCTTTCGTTTTTCATTTCCCATATTATTATTTGAACAACCAGCAAGCAATAGTAATAGTGAAAATAACGCTAATAATAGCTTTTTCATTAAATAACCTCCTAAAAGCATATCAATAAGAATGATTACGATTTGTGGTACGAAAAATAGCTTACTGGAATTTCAAATAAAAAGCAACCAGTAAGCTATTTATTTTCTTTTTCGGGGATAGGATCAAAACCACCAGGGTGGAACGGGTGACATTTTACAATTCGTTTTACTGTAAGCCAGCCTCCCCGAATGGCACCAAATCTTTGGATAGCTTCCAGACCATATTGAGAGCAGGTTGGATAAAATCGGCAAGATGGTGGTTTTAGGGGGGAGATAACAACTTGATAAAAGCGAATGAATGTTAAAAAGATCTTTGCTAGCATCTAAATCGCTTCTTTCCATTAAAATTATCTATTTATATTTGAATTAATATCATTTCCATATGTTTTTTTGTCGACCGGATCAACTGTATGTTTAAATGAATATGCTTTTGAAGTGACTAACGCAGTTACCGCGACCACAATAATACAAATGAGAATGGAAAGTACCATTATGAATGTAAACATGTAAATCCTCCTTAAATGTATAACTATTATAGCATAATAAGAGGAGAGTTGTTGGTTTAAAGGAAGGGTTTAACGGGTAATATACGGTTAGGAGGAATGATACAATGGCTACAAATGAGCAAAAAAAATTAGTTGAAGTTGTAAATAAACAAGTTGCAAACTGGACGGTGCTTTTTACGAAGTTACATAATTTCCATTGGTACGTAACTGGACACCATTTCTTTGTTCTTCATGAAAAATTTGAAGAACTTTACAATGAAGCAGGAGTGCATATTGATGAATTAGCGGAAAGAATTCTAGCTCTTGATGGAAAACCGGTTGCCACATTAACAGAGTCTCTTGAACTTGCAAGTGTGAAAGAAGCAAAAGGTGGAGAGAAGGCAGATGAAATGGTACAAGCTATCGTTGATGACTTTACCATTCTAACTGAGGAACTCAGAGATGGTATCGAGCTTTCTGAGAAATCGGGTGATGATACAACTGGTGATATGTTACTGGCAGTTCATCAAAGTTTAGAAAAGCATAATTGGATGCTTAAAGCTTATTTAGGAAAATAATTGAAGATAAATACCTAATTGAAAAAGCAGCCGTTATGAGGCTGCTTTTTTTCTATGTATATTAATGTAAGTGTTGAGATGATGAAAAGTGGTTATCATTGTCTGATTGTTCGAACTTCCCTTTCAGTGTTTCTAATAAGTATAAACGAATAAAGTATTGAAGTTCATATTCATCCATATCGTTCACTAACCCTAATAGCTCTTTTCGATTATAATGTTCCAAAACAGCAAATGTGATCATATCCAAATCTTCTTCATCACCTGTCAGCCTATCCCGATACATTTCAAATAATTCATCGACAAGCCTCATAATATTTCACCTCTTTTTTATAAAATAATCATCCCATACCCGAACCATCCAAGCAACTTATATTTTATATATACCCGTAATTTTCTATAAACAATCGGTTATTTCAAAAAATATCTGTTAAGAATAAAATAGGTGAAACTGTAGCAAAATATGCATATAATTTTAATTTTTTCAAAAAGGATGTGATCAGGTTGAAGAAAAATACTTATTATATAGCAATTGGCTCAGGTGAAATCATGAGCACCCCAACAGCTTCACCATGGCAATTTAAAATAGAGGCAACCGATGAAGAAATTAAAAATTTAAGGGCACTTTTTGATTCAAGTGCTGACAATAGCGTGGCCGATTTCCTTCGGGCTCATATACCGTATCGTGATTATCATCGGGATCCAACAAATGATATATATGATCAGAATTTATTCCGTGCTTATGAAACCGTCCATCAATTAGGAGATGAAGAAGCAAGAAGCCATATTGAAAGCATGGGAATTTTAACAGACTTCACAAGTGAATAAAGGAACAACGGCTAAGAACGCCACATCGTGCAGCAACGCGATTATGACTCTCATTGTGTGTGCGTAAACGATAGGGATGGCTCATCGACCCTAGTTGAGATAAGATAGGTGAAGGAATACGAAAAGCAATAAAAAGTGATGTTACTCATAAAAAAACCGGAAATTATGAAGTGCCCCCTAAAAGTTAGATTGTAACTTTTAGGGGGCATTTCATTATCCGGATATTTTTATTGATTCTCTAAATCATTAAAATCAATTTCTTGTGCATTATCAAGAGCTTCTTGTGGAACTTCAATACTATCGATTTTATTATAATCGGCATAATCAGATTTGATATTTTGACGCATGCTCATTTTTTGTCCGTCCATATTTAATGTAGTATCCATTTTAATGTTCATCTTGGTCGTATAAAAAGTTTCTTTATCAATGAAAATTTCATACTCTACTGCATTAATGTCCATACCTTCAAATAATTCAGGATCCTGCATTTCTGCTGGCATTGAATTCATTGCTGTTTCTTTTATAAAGTCAGTAAATTTCTCGCCATCTGCTTTTAAATGTAAAATATATTGTGAGTTATCTTGTTTAAAATCGAAATCATCTACGAAAGTCTTTAATTGCTCTAGTTGATCAGACGGATTTGTTTGACCATCTTGTAATTGTAACAACTGATCTGTCATTTCTACTGGTAGCTTAATCCACATTTTTTCAGTAGGTTCAAACATATAGAAACCTTTATCTGTTAAATAAGCTTCCATTTCAATCTTTTCTTCACCGTTTCCTTGGCCCATATCCATAGAAGTTGTCATGACTTGATGAAGTGTAATTGGATCTGTAATATATTTCATATCAGCTTTCATCTTAATATCGAATGATTCGCCGTCCACTTCCATTTGTTGATCCATATCCATTTTGGAAGAAAAGCTTTTTAACTCTTTATTCGCTTCCGTTGATTTATCAAATACTTCTTGTAAAGTTAGATCACTTTCCTTAACTTGTTTTTCTTTTTGATTATTTTCATCATTCGCTACAACCTTATTATTTGTTTCTTTTTCTTTATTCTTCACGGGTTAGGCAGTTTGACCACAAGCTGCAATAAAAACAGTCAAAACTGCTATAAAGCATATTGATAAAAATTTCTTCATTTCTCCAACTCCTCTAAAGTTAATTAAGTATGTTCTTTGTTTTTACCTTACGTCTATGTGTACGAACTGATAAAATAAAAGGTTCCATGAATTACTAGAAATATGTCGAAAGTACTGTCTGGAGAATAGATAAATGGTTATAAAGTAACGCTTTATCAAGTATAATTAGAAAAAACAAATACTATAAAGGAAAAATAAAAATGAAGGAATTTTATGATATATATAACAATAAGGTATTTCTTACTTTTAACACTTCATTCCAAATAGAGGCATGCCACGTTTTGGTTATTTGTAGATATCAAGACAGGTGGCTATTAACGAAGCATTCCAAAAGAGGGTTGGAATTTCCTGGAGGGAAGAGAGAATCAGGAGAGACAATTGAAGAAGCTGCACGGAGGGAAGTGGCAGAGGAAACAGGGGGGATTGTACGAACAATTATGTATCTAGGAGAATATTTAGTCGAAGACAAACTTTCTCGTCCATTTGTAAAAGCAATTTATTATGCCGAAATTTCATCACTAGAGGCAAAGGATGATTATTTAGAAACAAACGGACCGGTATTGATTGGAGCTGATCTCATTTCTAGGTTACATCAACCCGAATACAGTTTTATTATGAAAGATGAAGTTATACCAGCAGCAATATCAAAAATAGTAGAATTAGGGTTATATAAATAAAACGGCTGGATGTTAGCAGCCGCTTAAATATATAAACTTTATTTTAGTGGTTCAGTTGTCTCCAGTCGCTTCCACTTTTCTATACTTTCTAGCTACAGCTCCTAACCCAAGAGGTCACAAGTCAAATTGCTGTTTTAGCTGGCTGAAGATCTGCCTCCTCGCAGTTTGTCTTTTGCTTGTAGGGGCTGTTCAAGGCGCTTTAATCATTATCTTTGATTAGTTTTTTTTCGAGCCATTCTACTCCTTGGTACATTAGTGTAGCAAAGATCGCAATTAGTAGTAGTGAGAGCATGACAAGGGTGAAGTTAAATACTTGAAATCCGTAAATGATCATGTAACCGAGTCCTTTGGCAGAAACAAGAAACTCTCCGACGATTACGCCGACCCAAGATAATCCAACATTGACTTTTAAGGTAGAAATGATCGTTGGGAAAGATGCAGGTAATATAGCTTCTTGGAACTTTTGCTTTCTTGTTGCCCCAAATGTACTTAGTACTTTTAAGTAATTTTCATCTACATTCCGAAATGCAGTATAGACGACAATAGTTGTAATAATGACAGATATGATCGCCCCCATTGCGATGATGGATGTAAATCCGGGACCAAGTCCAACAATTAGAATAGGGCCAAGAGCAATCTTTGGCATCGCATTTAAAATAACGAGATAAGGATCAAGGATTTTGGAAAGGAAAGGTGACCACCAAAGGGTTGCAGCAAGTATTGTACCTAATACGGTTCCAATAATAAATCCAAGTACTGTTTCAAAAACAGTTACACCTAAATGGGTAAACAGTGAAGCATCTGCAATTTTATCTATGAATAGGTTTGCAATTTTCGAAGGGTAGCTGAAAATAAGTGGGTCAATCCAATGAAGCCGGCTTGCTACCTCCCAAAAAGAGAAAAACACAATAAAGATCAACAATTGATAAAAAAACACCCATTTGTTCTCTTTCGCCAAACGCTGTTTATAACTTGCATGAAGGAGCTCTGGATTAATTTTATGATTCAAGAGAATCCAACTCCTTCCAAATTAATTGAAATAAATGATTATAAGTATCTCTGCTACGGACATCAAATGGTTTAAGTGATCTTAGTTCATCTGGTACGGAAAAGGTTTTATAAAGTCGACCAGGTTTGGAAGCGAATAGCAAAATGCGATCACTCATTGAAATTGCTTCGCCAATATCGTGGGTTACTAGTACGGCTGTTTTACCATATTGTTTTAATGTTTCAAACACAAGATCTTCTAATTTTAGCTTTGTTTGATAATCCAGCGCAGAGAATGGTTCATCTAATAGCAATAGTTTTGGATTAACAGCCATCGTTCTAGCCAAGGCTGCACGCTGTCTCATTCCACCTGATAATTGACGTGGGAACTGTTTCTCCACATCTGAGAGACCGACTTGTTTTAGGAAATGTAATGCTTCTTGCTTTGTTTCTACTGATAGTTTTCCGGTTAGTTCTAAACCAAGCAGAAGATTTTCTTCGATTGTTTTCCACGGAAACAGGTAATCCTGCTGTAGCATATATCCGATTGAGTTTGTATGTGAATTAGGTGGAAACTGATCAATTGTAATGCTTCCACTTGTCGGCGTAATTAGTCCGGACAAAATGGAAAGCATCGTTGTTTTTCCGCAACCACTAGGTCCTAGGAGGGAAATAAACTCTCCTTTTTCTACTGAAAAAGAAATATTCTCTAAAGCAGCGGTGACGGTGGAGGGTGAAAAGTAATGGTGACCGACATTATCTACTTGTATAAAACTCATCGATTCGGCTCTCCTTTCCTTTATTTTTTAATCACATTTTCCACAATCTTTGTATTAACTAATTTTTCGTATTCTACATCATCTGGTAGTTCACCAGCCTCATCCATAATCGTTTTAAGGTTATTCCACCCATCTTCTGTAAGTTTCATATCTTTTGCAAAGGAACCTTGGCTTTTATAACGATCTACAACGACTGCTAAAGTCTCTACATCAGAATCCTCGAAATAAGGCTGGACAAGTTTAGCGATCTCATCGGCATCGTTTTCCTCAACCCATTGCTGTGCTTTATACAAAGCACGAACAAACTTCTCTACTGTTGCTTCATTTTTATCAAGATAGCTTTCTTTTGCCATAAATGTTGTATAGGGTACTTGACCGGATTCCTCTCCAAATGATGCAACGATATAGCCTTTACCCTCCTTTTCAAAAACGGATGCAGTTGGTTCAAATAATTGAACGAAATCTCCTGTTCCAGAAGCAAAAGCATTAGCGATATTCGCGAAATCAATATTCTGGATTAAATCTAGATCAGCATGAGGATCAATTCCATGTTTTTTTAAAACGAATTCACCAACCATTTGTGGCATCCCGCCTTTGCGCTGTCCGAGGAAAGTCGAACCTTTTAATTGCTCCCAGTCAAAATTCTCTACTTTTTCTCGAGATACAAGGAAGGTGCCGTCTGTTTGTGTTAATTGTGCAAAATTGATGACGGGATCTGTGGAGCCTTGAGCATACACATATATAGAGGTCTCGGAACCAACAAGGGCGATATCCGCACCATCTGATAAAACAGCTGTCATCGTTTTGTCGCCGCCCCAAGTCGTTTTTAATTCAACATCAAGGCCTTCTTCTTTAAAAAACCCTTTTTCAATTGCAACGTATTGGGGAGCATAGAAAATGGAACGAGTTACTTCTGCCACTCTTACTTTTTGTAAGCTGTCTTTTGAGGAACAGGCAGTTATAGCGAGTACGGTGCAAGCAGCAATGAGTAATAGGATGCAGTTTTTAAACCACTTTCTCATATTGTTTTTCCTCCTTATGTGCCATATGAGGCGAAAGATATTATGGGCTAACATATCGTATGATTGATGATGCAATATGTGATAACCTCATAAGATAAGACAGGAGCAGTGGAGCATACTAAGTTGAAAAGATAAATCATTTAATAGATGGAGGGGATTACATGGAGAAAAAACAATTAATCGTAGATGTACAACCATTTCCTTCACCAAACCCAAAAATTCGTTTGTTTCTTGTTACATATTTGTCTGCAGGGCTAAAAGTAAAAGGATTGTTAGCAGAGCCAAGGCAACCAGGCGTATATGAAGGTTTTTTGTATTTACGAGGTGGCATTAAAAGTATAGGAATGGTTAGACCAGCAAGAATAGCTCAATTTGCTTCTGAGGGATTTGTCGTATTTGCGCCTTACTATAGAGGAAATCGAGGTGGTGAAGGGAATGAAGATTTTGCAGGGGCAGATCGTGAGGATGCGTTTGTAGGTTATGAGTTGTTAAAAAGCCATTCAGCTGTAAAAGAGAATCGTATTCATATTTTTGGATTTTCTCGAGGTGGAATAATGGCTTTACTGACCGGTATACATCAAGCTGACGCAGCATCAATTGTAACGTGGGGTGGAGTTTCTGATGTAGCTCTTACATATATGGAGCGTAAAGATATGAGACGAATGATGAAGCGCGTAATTGGTGGTTCTCCTAATACAGCTCAAAAAGCCTATGAATACAGGACACCACTTTATGAACTTGAAAAACTTCAAGCCCCTGTATTAATTATTCATGGAGAATTGGATCAGAATGTATCAGTGGAACATGCTTGGCGACTCGAAAAAAGATTAAAGGCACTTGGGAAAAAAGTAAATGCATGGTATTTTGACACATATACACATTACTTCCCTCCTGCAAGCAACCGTAAAATAGTAACCGACCTATGTACTTGGATGAAACAACAAAGAAATAATGTATAATAAGGATCAACGGCTAAGTACGCCACGTCGTGTGGCAACGCCGTTGTGACCCACGTCGTGTGGCAACGCCGTTGTGACCCACGTAAACTAACCATCTAAAGTATCTTGCACATCGATGTACAGACAGTTATTAATAGAAGTAGCAATTAGACAAGGAAAAGGAGGGAGTGTTTCAATGGGCATGCCAATTGAATTAAACACCATGATCGTAACAAAAGGAAATGAAAAAAGGCAAGAAGACAATCTTTTTATCCTTGAAAAAACTGGCTATAGATTATACCCAATTGATATTCCAGTTGACGTGCGTTACTCAAAAGTTAGTGAAAATAGAGCGACTGCAATTATTCAGAAAGTTGTCTGGGAAAATGAAAAAACAGTAATAACGTATCAACTTGTGTCTCTACACTCCAGTAATTGATCCTAATCGCTGGCAATATATTTAGTTTCCTGTTGACATAGCTTGATAAAGTACGTTATGATTTTATATTGAATGGATACTCTTATCCTGAGATGGTGGAGGGGCAGGCCCTATGAAACCCAGCAACCTACTTACGAGCGTAACAACTCTGTAAGAAAGGTGCTAACCTGTTGCAAGGCGAAAAGCCTTGAACGATAAGAGTGAAAGGCTCGGATCAATTATAAAAACCTTTCCTCACAGCGATGTTAATAGGAAAGGTTTTTATTATTTTATAAATAGAATAATAAAGCCTTTTATTAAATGCCTGCAGTATGATCATCATTTTAGGAAATGAGTATTATTAAAATAGGAAAGTTATTAGTGTATAGGAGGATGACCGATGACACATAACCGCCGTTTATTTACGTCAGAATCTGTAACGGAAGGACACCCAGACAAAATTTGTGATCAAATCTCTGATTCCATTTTAGATTCTATATTAAAAGCAGATGCGAATGCACGAGTTGCGTGTGAAACATCTGTAACAACAGGATTAGTGCTTGTGGCTGGGGAGATCACAACAAGTACATATGTAGATATACCAAAAATTGTTCGCGATACGATTAAAGAAATTGGCTATGACCGAGCAAAATATGGATTTGATGCGGAAACATGCGCTGTGATTACATCCATAGATGAGCAATCTCCTGATATTGCAGCAGGTGTTAATACAGCACTTGAAGCCCGAGAAAGATCGATGTCTGATGAAGAGATCGAGGAAATTGGAGCTGGTGACCAAGGTCTAATGTTTGGTTATGCATGTAATGAAACACAAGAATTAATGCCGCTCCCGATTTCGCTTGCACATAAACTCGCATATCGATTGACTCAAGTTCGAAAAGAAAATATACTTTCATATTTGCGACCTGATGGAAAAACACAAGTAACAGTAGAATATGATGAAAATGATAAGCCGATTAGAGTTGATACAATTGTTCTTTCGACTCAGCATCATCCTGAAATTACCTTGGAACAAATTCAGCAAGATATAAAAGATCATGTAATTGGCCCTGTTGTTCCCGCTGAATTACTTGATAATAATACGAAATACTTTATTAACCCAACTGGCCGTTTTGTGATTGGTGGACCACAGGGCGATGCAGGGTTAACTGGAAGAAAAATTATCGTTGACACCTATGGAGGATATGCTCGTCATGGAGGGGGCGCATTTTCTGGGAAAGATCCGACAAAAGTCGATCGTTCTGCAGCATATGCAGCACGTTATGTAGCTAAAAATATTGTCGCTTCTGGTCTGGCGGATAAATGCGAGGTGCAACTTGCATATGCGATCGGTGTGGCCCAGCCAGTTTCCATATCTGTTGATACATTTGGGACAGGGAAAGTGTCAGAAGAAGCGTTTGTTCATGCAATTAGGGAGAATTTTGATCTTCGTCCTGTAGGCATTATTCGGATGTTAGATCTTCGTCAACCAATATATAAGCAAACAGCCGCATATGGGCATTTTGGTCGTACAGATATTGAGTTACCATGGGAAAAAACAGACAAAGCCGAAGCGATTAAGGCTACGGCTCAAAGTAAGTAATTTGATAAAAAACAGAGCTAATGTGATAACGGCTCTGTTTTTTACTTCCTTAAATTGTAATACACTTTTAGTGGAACATCTTACTATGTTTTTGCCCCAGTTTTTTCACAATTAATACTGCTAAATGGAGCAAAAAGTGTTAGTATTAACAAGTATGCGACGCATTGATTATTTAACCATTGCGCTTTGAATAAGATATTCAAAAAGTCCGGCGAAAATTGCTGTCGAATTTCATTGTCAGCTTGCTCTCGGTCCCTCCCTAAACAAGGAAAAGGAATTTCTGCTAAGACCTGTAACAACAAACCTATGGCAAGTGTGGAGGCACTCGAAGACTATGTTTTGTAGAAATTCTCAGCTCTTTTTATTCCCCCTTTTTGAATACTCACTTGAATTTAAATAGAGTAGGTGGCATGTATATGTGCGGTTTTATCGGTTGTATCCATGATCAAGCTTTGGAAAATAAAGCAGTTGATCAAGGTTTATTTAAACAAATGAATCAATTAATTACCCACAGAGGTCCAGATGATGAGGGATATTTTGTAGATAATCATATTCAATTTGGCTTTCGCAGGTTGAGTATTATTGATATTGAAAGCGGCCAGCAGCCGTTAGCCTACGAAAATGAAAGATATTGGATCATATTCAATGGCGAAATTTATAATTTTATTGAACTTCGTGAAGAGCTTGTGAAAGCTGGGATGGAGTTTCAGACAGCTTCAGACACAGAAGTAATTATTGCTTTGTATAGCCAAGTGAAAGAGAAAGTAGTTGACAGGCTACGAGGTATGTTTGCTTTTGTCATTTGGGATAAGGAAAAACAAGAGCTTTTTGGTGCACGTGATCAGTTTGGAATTAAGCCGTTTTTTTATAAAGAAGAGGAAAATCGGACATTATTTTCATCAGAAAAGAAAAGTATTTTACTCGCAACAGAAGAGCAAAATATTAATTATGAGGCCTTACAACAATATATGACATATCAGTTTGTACCTGAACCTGATACGTTAACAGTTGGTATAAAAAAATTAGAACCAGGTCATTATTTCACCAAAAAAATTGGCGAACCAATGAAAATTGTTCGATACTGGCAAGCATCTTTCCAGCAAATTCAAAAGTCCGAAGCTGATATTGTGAAAGAAATTCAAGATGTTCTAATTGATTCGGTAAAATTGCATATGCGCAGTGATGTTCCAGTCGGCTCGTTTTTATCAGGCGGAATTGATTCTTCCATTATTGCCTCGATTGCTAAACAATTCCATCCGAACATCAAAACGTTTTCCGTTGGGTTCGAACGTAATGGGTTTAGTGAAATTGATGTGGCGAAAGAAACAGCAGATAAATTAGGTTTAGAAAATATTAGCTATGTGATCACTCCAGAAGAGTATATGAAAGAATTGCCAAAAATTATGTGGTATATGGATGATCCACTTGCAGATCCAGCTTGTGTGCCACTGTATTTTGTTGCACGCGAAGCTAGAAAACATGTAAAAGTCGTTTTATCTGGTGAAGGTGCAGATGAATTATTTGGTGGTTATAATATTTACCGTGAACCCCAATCACTTGAAGTATTTAATAAAATTCCTGAAGTTGGAAAGTCCCTATTACGAGGGCTTGCTAAAGCACTTCCAGAAGGAGTTAGAGGAAAGAGCTTCATTGAACGCGGTGTAACACCCATGGAGGAACGATATATTGGGAATGCGAAAATGTTTTCAGAAGAGGAAAAACGTAAATTGTTAGCTCGATATAATGAAGATATTCATTACCTTGATATTACGAAGCCTTTATATGAAGATACAGTTGGTTATGATCCAGTAGACCGCATGCAATATATCGATATTCATACGTGGATGCGCGGGGATATCTTATTAAAAGCAGATAGAGTGACAATGGCTCATTCGCTTGAACTTAGAGTACCATTTCTTGATAAAGAAGTATTTAATATTGCATCTAAAATTCCAACAAGCTTGAAAATAGCAGATGGAACAACTAAATATGTACTGAGAAAAGCAGCTAAAGGTATTGTTCCTGACCACGTACTGGATAGAAAGAAACTTGGATTTCCAGTTCCAATTCGTCATTGGCTTAAGGATGAAATGCATGATTGGGTAAAAGATATTATTAAAAATAGTGAAACAGACCATATTTTAAACAAGCGTTATATTCTGAAATTACATGAAGATCATTGCCAAGGAAAAATGGATCATAGCCGTAAAATTTGGACGGCTCTTGTGTTTATGATCTGGCATGCGGTTTATGTAGAAGAGAAGTATGACTTTCAAAATGAATACAAAAAGGCCACTGCTCATTAAGAGTAGTGGCTCCATTTTAGAAGCACGTTCAAGATGAATATGTTGAAGCTTGAAAGCTTTTAATCATACGAATAAGTGAGCGCATGGCTTCCCATTTGCACCCAAGATTTTTCAAAATCTTTAATGGGTGCTTTTTTATTTTTCTTACCTGTCAATGGATCGTTGAAATAAATATAGTCTTTATCATAGCCCGTAATTAGAACAGAGTGTTCTTTCATCGTGATTTGAATGACACCTTCCTTCGTGTGCCATGTTTGGAAATAGGAATCTTCCAATTCGCGATATTGCGAATTAATAATGACCCAAACAGGTCTGCCATCAGAAAGTGGTATTTTTAACTCTTCAAAAGATTGATTTGATAAATTTACGATTTTCCCTGGTAAATAGTTTTCTGCTAGTTCCATAATCGGTTCATGATACACACCTAGACCTGGCTCGTTAAATGTATACATATTGCCGACAAAGCCTTTATTCGGATTACCGTAGTGGATTTGGCCGTTTTTATAGGTTCGTTTTGCCGGATCTTTTCTTATTTCTTTAGCGAGCTTCATTTTATCCGCTTTAACTCCTGCACTTTCAAGCAACATAGCAAGTGAAGTTACTTCACAACCACGGGGAAGCTCTGGGAATTGCTCGATGACTGGAGCATCAATAATAATTTTATCCTCAAGTTGTATAATTAAGGGTTCATTTTTTTGTATTACTGAAGCATTTGCGGTTTCTGGTGCTGTAAAGTTATCCGTTTGACGCATACCTAAAAAAACAACAGCTAGTCCAAATATGGTAATAGCAGCAAAAGAAAACAATGTAGAGATAAACGAATTCCGTTTATTTTTAATAAAAAGAACAGTAAGTAAAAGAAGAACACATGCTATAAAAAGGAAAAGGAATGCTTTCATGTAACATCACCTTTACAATAAGATAAATGGTTATATTCTTATTATCGGCAATATATACCATGATTTCCAGTAGTTCTGATGAATAGTCTGTGACACTTATTTTTGCTGAATAGATTTATAATACTGTGCTTTTTCCGCATATTCCCTTGCAATCCGTTCCATATCAATAATATCGTCATCATTTAATTCACGTATTACTTTTGCAGGGCGTCCAAAAGCCAATGTATTCGCTGGAATTTTTTTACCTTGGGGAACAAGACTTCCTGCTCCGATAAACGCACCTTCGCCAATTTCTGCTCCATCTAAAATAATAGAGCCCATACCAATCAAGGCTTTTTTTCTGATAATACTGCTATGTAAGATGACTTGATGTCCGATCGTAGCCTCATCTTCAATGATTAATGGATTGTTTGGACTTTGGTGTAAAACAGAGTTATCTTGGATATTTACTTTCTCGCCAATAATTGTTGGTGCTACATCTCCACGGATTGCACAATTAAACCAAACGCTTGAACCTTTACCGATTTTAACATCACCAGTTACAGTCGCATAATCGGCAATAAATACTGAAGCGTGTATGTCTGGTGTTTTACCGTTATATGGATAAATTGCCATAGTTAATTTTAACTCCCTTTCCTTGTCTTTTTCTATATTTTAACGGATAAAGCAACATTTTTGTGAAAGTAAGTATTATCTTTAGAAATAGTCCTTCAATATCTGTAAACTGGGTAGAATAGAGGTTGAAAGATTGTTGAGGAGGATGCAACATGAGGAAATGGGAAGCAATTGGAACTGCTAAGGCAGTAATAGTGATTGTACATGGAGCAATGGAGCATCAGGGGCGTTATGGTTGGCTAATTGAAATGTGGCGATTAAATGGGTTTCATGTAATAGTAGGAGATTTACCCGGCCAAGGACTAACCACGAGATCACATAGAGGACATATTCGTTCCTTTGACGAATATATAGAGGAGACGAAATTATGGTTGCAGGAAGCGAACACGTACGCTTTACCTATTTTCATGTTAGGTCATAGTATGGGTGGGTTAACCGTAATTAGGCTTTTACAGACAGTTAAGATACATGTTGACGGTATTATATTGTCTTCCCCATGCTTGGGTCTTGTCGAATATCCTCCAACACCAATTAATGCTTTATCAGTAGGATTGAACTGGATTGCCCCAGGATTAAAAATAAATAGTAATTTAAGTATAGATCTTGTGACTAGAAATGAAGAGGAAAAGATGCGTGCGATGAATGACAGTTTATATGTAACGAAGGTCTCTGTTCGATGGTATAGAGAGTTATTAAAGGCAATGAAAACTGCCTTTATGCAGATTTCAGATTTTCCTGATATCCCTCTTTTGGTTATGCAGGGCGGGGATGATAAGATTGTAAGTAAGTCCGACGTAAGAAAATGGTTTAACGAGCTTGCCATTTCTGAAAAAACATATAAAGAATGGCCAAAATGTTATCATGAGATTTTTAATGAGCCAGAAAGAGAAATCATTTTTAATTATGCGAAAAGTTTTGCTGAGTTAAGACTCCGCATGCTAGGTTATGTATCAACTAGAGAATGAGGTGTTGTTAAGATGGTTTTACCCTCCCATCCACTTTCTTTGATGAGTCAAGTGTACCGAAACATTATGCCTGTGGTACATGAAGAGCTTAAATATTGGAAACAGCGGGCGAAAGAAATTCCAAATCAGGAATTACAAGAACAGGCATTAGCAAGTATTGAGCATAAGACGTTCCATTGTGAAGGTGGATCGATTATGGCTTTAACGGCACTTGAACATAAGGACCTGGCGATCAAGTTTATCGTCGCTTATCAGACTATTAGCGATTATTTGGATAACTTATGTGATAGAAGTACTTCATTAGACCCAGAAGATTTTGCTGCATTACATGAATCAATGATTGATGCATTAACGATAGGCGAGCTGCCAAAGTCTTATTATAGATTTCGTGAAGATCAAGATGATGGAGGATATTTGGCAGAGCTTATGCAAACATGCCAATCTGTTTTAAGCAATATGAGCAACTATGAAGAGATTAAACCTTTCTTACTTGAATTATGCCGGTATTATTGCGATTTGCAAATACATAAACATGTGTGTAAGGAAGAACGTGAAGAAAGATTAAAAAATTGGTTCGCGGAAAACAAAAATCTTCTTCCGGATATGGGGTGGCATGAATTTTCTGCTTGTTCTGGTTCGACATTAGGCATTTTTTGCCTTGTTTCATATGCGCTCCGTGAAGACTTTAGTGTGAGCCATGCAAATATGATTCGGGAAGGATATTTTCCTTATATTCAAGGTTTACATATTTTATTGGATTACTTCATTGACCAAGATGAAGATCGTGCAGGCGGGGATTTAAATTTTTGTTTTTATTATGAAAATAATGAAGAGCTTTTTACACGACTGCTACATTTTTTAAAAGAAGCCGATAGGCACACAAGCGAACTACCTGATATGAAATTTCATCAATTGATTAATAGAGGTCTTCTAGGTGTATATTTATCAGATAGTAAAGTGAATGAACAAAAAGAGGTAAAACAATTAGCAAAAAAAATGATGAAGCAAGGTGGCGCTGTAAGTTACTTCTTTTATTGGAATGGTCGTGCTTATAGATGGGTGAGAAATATGTTGATTAGGCCGGAGAAAGGATTAGCAGTGATTCATAAATAAAAGTTATAGGTACTGTTATACATAAAAAAACGAAATTTCCACTCGGAAATTTCGTTTTTTTTTGAAGTAACACCACTTTAATTCTTCAATTTGTCATTCAAAACACTGTCTTCTAATACAGAAAATTTATCGCCGTACACTTTGACAATATGATTTTCTCCCCATGAACATAAGGAATCCAAAATACCACGTAAGCTCATTCCATATTCACTGAGCTCATATTCAACTTTTGGAGGAATTTGATGATAAACAATACGATTAATTACTTCATCTTCCTCTAATTCACGTAATTGTTGGGTTAGCATTTTTTGGGTAATATTTGGCATCAGACGCTTCAATTCACTAGTACGCTTTTTCCCATGTGTTAAATGACAAAGGATAACACATTTCCATTTCCCACCTATTACTTCTAAAGTTGCTTCTACTGAGATATTGTATTTCTTTTGTTGCATCGTAGACCTCCTTATAATAGGCACTTAAAAGTACCTATATAACCTTTTGGTACCTATATTACTAAAAAGTGCGTACTTTTCATTCTGATTAATATCTCTCATAATAACATTTACCTACTGACTTATACTATTTTTATTTATTAAGTTTATCTAAGTCAAAGGAATTTTTATAGGAGGATAAAAATGAGTGTAGATAAAAAGCGAAGTATATTAGCACTACTAGCTCTAGCGGTTAGTGCGTTTGCTATAGGAACAACGGAATTTATTAGTGTGGGACTATTGCCGCTTATAGCACAAGATTTAGAAATAACGATCACGACAGCTGGTTTAACTGTTTCTCTATATGCTCTAGGTGTAACGTTTGGAGCGCCAATCCTGACATCTTTAACTTCAAGTATGTCCCGCAAATCCTTATTACTTTGGATTATGGTTATTTTTATTATTGGTAATAGTATAGCAGCCAGTGCTACAAGTATAGTTGTATTACTAGTAGCTCGTATCGTCTCAGCATTTTCACATGGTGTGTTTATGTCAATTGGTTCTACAATTGCAGCGGATTTAGTACCAGAAAATCGCAGGGCAAGTGCCATCTCCATTATGTTCACTGGTCTCACTGTAGCAACCGTTACCGGTGTGCCATTTGGAACATTTATTGGACAACAATTTGGTTGGAGAATTGCCTTCATCATTATTGTTGCTATTGGCCTCATAGCTTTCATAGCTAATAGTATCCTTGTTCCATCAGGATTAAGAAAGGGGTCGCATTCAACATTTCGGGATCAATTCAGGTTGGTGACAAATGGTCGGTTATTATTGATATTTATCATTACAGCTTTAGGTTATGGTGGAACATTTGTAGTATTTACTTATTTATCGCCATTACTGCAAAATATAACGGGATTTAAAGATACGACCGTCGTAATCATTCTATTAGTTTACGGTGTTGCAATTGCTATTGGTAACATTCTTGGTGGTAAGTTGTCCAATCGAAATCCGATACATGCATTATTTTATATGTTTATCGTACAAGCTGCCGTATTACTGACCTTAACTTTTACGGCTCCATTTAAAGCAGCGGGATTAATTACTATCTTTTTTATGGGCTTTATGGCATTTATGAATGTGCCGGGTCTACAGGTGTATGTAGTTATGCTAGCTGAGCGATTTGTACCAAGTGCAGTAGATGTAGCCTCAGCTATAAATATTGCTGCTTTTAATGCGGGTATTGCTATAGGTGCCTACTTAGGTGGTTTAATTGCGGACAGTATTGGCCTTATTCATACCGCTTGGATAGGAGCGGTAATGGTTGTATTTGCCGCAGCTTTAACAGGTTGGGCTCGTTTACTTGATATAAAAGATCAAAGAAGTAAATGATAAGATTGAAAATAGATAATGACCTCCATTTTTCGGAGGTATCGATCAAGTTGAAATTTAAAATTATGATCAGTAGGAGGATATTTAAAAATGGTGAGAAGTATATATGACACAACAACGCTTCATAACGGAGTAAAAATGCCTTGGTTAGGGATTGGGGTATTTAAAGTTGAAGAAGGTCCTGAATTAATTAACGCTGTAAAAACAGCTATTGAGCACGGGTATCGCAGTGTCGACACTGCAGCTATTTATGAAAATGAAGAAGGTGTTGGAAAAGGGATCAAAGAAGGAATGAAAGCAACTGGCATTTCTAGAAAAGAATTATTTGTCACTTCAAAGGTTTGGAATGCTGATCTAGAATATGATGCAACCATCGCTGCCTATGAAACAAGTTTAAATAAACTAGGATTGGATTATTTAGACTTATATCTGATCCATTGGCCTGTCGAAGGTAAATATAGAGATGCTTGGAGAGCGCTAGAAACCCTTTATAAAGAAGGAAGAGTTAAGGCAATAGGGGTAAGTAATTTCCATGTAGGTCATCTTAAAGACCTAATTATAGACGCAGAAATTATTCCAATGGTGAACCAGATAGAATATCATCCACGGTTAAATCAAAAGGAAATCCAATTGTTTTGCCAGGAGCATGGTATTCAGATAGAAGCGTGGTCCCCATTAATGCAAGGTCAGTTACTAGACAATGAAATTTTAAAGCAGATTGCCAATAAATACAGTAAATCGGTCGCCCAAGTAATTTTACGTTGGGACCTACAAAATCAGGTCGTAACTATTCCGAAATCTACAAAAGAACATCGAATTATAGAAAACGCATCGATTTTTGACTTTGAACTAACAAAAGATGATATGCGAAAAATTGATGCTTTAAATCAAAATTTTCGAGTTGGCCCAGATCCTGATAATTTTGACTTTTAAGGAATTTTGTATCTATCTTTTATTTTTATTAAAGGTGCTTAAGGTATTATTTACCTCAAGCACCTTTTTGGTTCATAGTGCAAATTTACTTTTTCTCCAACGCAAGGATGAAAGGTGGATTATTTTTTTGATTGATAAATCCGTATTGTAAAACATGAACATTTTCTTGATCTAAGTTTTTTACATATTGCAACAAGGCATCCCGTTCATCCATACCTTCAGGATGTCCGTGGTACACAACGAGGACAATTGTGCCTCCTTTGGGCATGACTGTTAGCAATTGTTCAACAGCATAGATCGTTGTATCTGGCTTCGTAACAATTGATTTATCACCCTTTGGTAAGTAACCCAGATTAAAAATAGCGCCAGTAATCTTCTGGTGATCATGTATCGGAATCATTTTGAGTAGTTGTTCATGTCCAGTCTGGAAAAGGGTAGTCCGTTTATTAAGTTCCTCTGTTTCAAGACGCCGATTTGTTTTAATAATCGCAGCATCTTGGATATCAAAGCCATACACATAGCCATTACTACCTACTAGCTTTGTCAAAAACAAAGTATCATGTCCATTTCCGACAGTAGCATCGACGACTACATCACCGTCATTTACGGCAGTTTGTAAGATATTTCGTGCAAAATCTAGTATACGCGGCAAATTCATATCGTCATTTCCTCTGTTTGTGTATGATAAAATTTTCCTTGCCAACTATTTCTTCGCTTTAATTCAGCATCAATGGCATTCATCACACTCCATTTATTTACACTCCACATCGGACCGACCATTAGATCGATGGGACCATCACCAGTGATTCTGTGAATGATCATTTCCGAAGGTAAAATTTCAAGTTGATCACAAACAAGTTCAACATATTCTTCTTGTGTTAGAAATTCAAGAAATCCTTTTTCATATTGTTTCACCATAGGTGTTCCTTTTAATAGGTGAAGTAGATGAATTTTGATTCCTTGTACATCTAACTTAGCAACTTCTTCAGCTGTTTCCATCATCATTTCGCGATTTTCAAGAGGAAGACCGTTTATGATATGTGAACAAACACGAATGCCGTGTTTCCTCAGTTTATTGACGCCTTCAACATACGAAGAAAAATCATGAGCACGGTTAATAAGTAGGGCTGTTCGTTCATGAACAGTTTGAAGTCCAAGTTCTACCCATAAATAAGTGCGCTCATTCAATTCTGCTAAGTATTCGACGACGTCATCAGGTAAACAATCTGGACGGGTACCAATCGAAAGTCCAACGACTCCATCTTGTTTTAAAACGGATTCGAATTTTTCCCTTAATTCACTGACTGGTGCATGTGTGTTTGTATATGCTTGGAAATATGCCATATATTTTCCGTCTTTCCATTTATGATGCATTTTTGTTTTAATTTCCTCAAATTGAGTGACTAAATCGTCTGCTCGATCGCCAGCAAAATCACCTGATCCTGCTGCGCTACAAAACGTACAACCACCGTGAGCAACCGTTCCGTCACGATTAGGACAATCAAAGCCACCATCCAGAGCAACTTTAAAAACTTTATGCCCAAAAAGATTTTTTAAATGAAAATTCCATGTGTGATAACGTTTATCGCCTATGGAATATAGAAACGGGTTCGCCGAATTCATTTTTCAGCAACCTCCTTATTGTTTTACTCAAAAAATTGTATCATAGCTTTGTGTGTTTGAGAACAAACTAACAAGGAAGATGTCTCTAAAGGACATATTCAAAAATAGCGGATGAGGGGTGGATATCCATGGCAACTCGTCAATCGATCGAAGACTGTATGAATCGTTGTGAATCAGCCATTCTTGTCGCAGAAGAGCAATATAATCAAGCGAGCCGTCAAGAACATTATTATGATGTGGAATTCAGTGAAGCCCAGCAACAACTGGAAACAGCTGTTATGGAAATTGAGAAACTTTCTGACAGTTCCAATGCCCAACAAAGGGAACAACTTTACCGTACCCGATTAAAGGTTCAACAGTTGCAAAACAAAATGATGGTAACAAATCATGATCATCCGCTAACGTGGCAGTAATTGAAGAATGGCACTTCGGGGGTATCCGAAGTGCCATTTTTCCTAGTTTACTCTATATAAATGGCGATTCGCTTTGGATTTGCAGGTAAACTTAAGAATTTATATGTAATTATTATATGAAAAATAAAAAAGAGTAAAGACAATTCGAATTTATATTGGATAGAATTGGTATTCCGAAGCTTACCGCTCATTTTTCGCCGAGCCGCTTCGTAGCTAGGCTCTTGCAGGGTCTCGGCTGTCTCGCAGCAGTCGAGCGGACGCTTCTCCAAGCCAATAATATATGGAATCTTCATTGGTCCAATTACTAATTCATTTTAACATTCGCAAAATGGATGTTGCTTATAAAACATCTGAACTTACAAAACTACTACTAGAAAATGAAAAGGCCTTTGTTTATACGTCTACATGTCCAAAAAACAAAAAGAATACATCTTCCAAATGTCCACTGGAACGATAAGTTGCTGCTCCAACATATGATTGACCTCGAATCTTCGTTTTTGCGTAGATATTAATATGTTATCTCTCAACATCTGTTCCAACGCTAAACAGGCAAGGTTATAAGCAATCCATCATCATGAGGGTAAAAAGCAATCAATCTTTCACGCCGTTTTATTTAAACGAGTACCTTCTGCTTTCTTATTTACAGAATTTACTTTTATTATTATTTGACAAAGATTCACTTGCGCACTCTCAGTAAAAGGTCTAGAATTGCTTTGGTTATCGAAATAATTGATCGGAAAGGTTGTTGGAAAACATGCCGAAGGCCTTATGGCTGTTAGTCATCGGGATGCTTGTAAATGTGACTGGTGCTTCGTTTTTATGGCCTTTGAATGCCATTTATATACATGATCATTTAGGTAAGTCTTTATCTATTGCTGGATTCGTGCTCATGTTGAATTCAGCAGGAAGTGTCATTGGGAATTTATTAGGTGGATTTTTATACGACAAGCTAGGTGGATATCGCTCTATTATGCTGGGTATTATCATTTCAGTCGTTGCCCTTACTGGTTTGACATTTTGGCATGGATGGCCACTTTATGTAATATTTTTGATTATTATTGGTTTTGGTAGTGGAATTATTTTTCCGTCGATGTTTGCGATGGCGGGTTTTGTATGGAAGGAAGGAGGGAGAAAGGCATTCAATGCTGTGTACGTGGCTCAAAATGCCGGAGTAGCCATTGGGTCAGCGCTTGGCGGTTTTGTTGCTTCGTTTTCCTTTGATTATATTTTCTTAGCAAACTTATTGATGTATATTGCGTTTTTATTTATTGCGTTTTTTGGATATAGAAATATTGCTGGTCAACAGTTGAAACAAACGAATGTATTGCAACAACGAAAACCAATTAAAAACAAACATAAATTATATGCGCTTATTATATTATGTGGTGCTTATTTTCTTGGTTGGGTGGCATATGTTCAGTGGCAATCAACAATTGCGGCTTACACACAAGTTGTAAATATTTCCTTAAAGCAGTATAGTATCTTGTGGACGATTAATGGAGCATTAATTGTACTTGCTCAGCCATTATTACAATGGTCTCTTAGAAAATATTCCAATCAATTAAAAGGGCAAATTATAGTCGGATTAAGTATATTTATTATCTCGTTTGGTGTTGCGGGAGTAGCTGATGACTTTAAAGGGTTCCTCGCAGCAATGATTATTTTAACAATGGGAGAAATGTTAGTTTGGCCAGTAGTACCAACGGTTGCAAATCAACTTGCTCCGAAAGGAAGAGAAGGTTTTTACCAAGGGATTGTTAACAGTACGGCTACGAGTGGCAGAATGATTGGTCCTGTTCTTGGAGGGATTCTTGTGGATATGTACGGGATGTCTGTATTGTTTGGATTTTTAATTGGTCTATTATTAGTTGCGCTCATTTTAGCTTGTTTTTACGAACGACCACTTAAAGCTACAGGGATACAAACAAACAAGCAATAGCTGGGCCATTGCTTGTTTTGAGAAATATATTATTCGCTAATAACTTTTCCTTTTTCGCCTGGTTTTTCAAGCCTTGTTGCTCCACCATAATGTAAAGCTTGATCCCGATCAGATTCAACTTTTTTCATTTTTTTTAGCTTTTTTTCTTGTCGATCTCTTCCCATTCTCATCACCTCTATATATAAAGTTTCCTAGCGGAAAGTATTTATACTTATTGATTGGGGCGCTAGATGATTCTTTTATGCATTATTAATAGCAGAGATATAACATTGTGATAATACAAACTAATTGGGCTTGAATTTATGTCTAAAATTATCTACAATAGGGGATACATGTAGATATAGAAGAAACGGTAACAAAGGATCAGTAGTGATTTTATCCTGAAAAAGAGAGTTGGCGGTAGGTGCGAGCCAATCGGGAAGGATCATGAACTCGCCTTTATAGTTGCATATGTGAAAGGAAAGTAATAAAAATCCTAATAATATATGCCGTATTCCGCGTTAAGGAAGCATAAAGCGAGTGTTAATTACACTAATGTGGGTGGTACCGCGGGAGAATTCAAACCTCTCGTCCCAAGAAGTTTCTTTGGGATGAGGGGTTTTTCTGTTTTTTAATACTATATAGGAGGCACTAACATGAGTTTTAGCCATCATAAGATAGAACGAAAATGGCAGCAGTACTGGGAAGAGAATAAAACGTTTAAAACAGATGCGGGTGGAGAAGGTGAGAAGTTTTATGCTCTCGATATGTTCCCTTATCCATCTGGTGCAGGTTTACACGTCGGTCACCCTGAAGGATATACAGCAACCGATATCCTTTCACGTATGAAACGGATGCAAGGGTATAATGTTCTTCATCCGATGGGCTGGGATGCATTTGGCCTGCCAGCTGAGCAGTATGCATTAGATACGGGAAATGACCCAGCTGAATTCACGCAACACAATATCGAAACATTCAAAAGGCAGATTAAATCACTTGGTTTCTCTTATGATTGGGACCGTGAAATCAATACAACAGATCCTGGTTATTATAAATGGACACAATGGATTTTCTTAAAGTTGTTTGAAAAAGGGCTTGCTTATGTGGATGAAGTACCAGTGAATTGGTGTCCTGCACTTGGAACGGTGCTTGCCAATGAAGAGGTCATTGATGGGAAAAGTGAACGAGGTGGGCATCCAGTTGAGAGACGTCCAATGCGACAATGGATTTTAAGAATTACGGAATACGCAGACCGACTGCTTGATGATCTAGAAGAACTTGATTGGCCCGAAAGCATTAAAGATATGCAACGTAACTGGATCGGTCGCTCTGAAGGGGCAGAAGTGACTTTTGGCATCGACGGTTTTGATGAAACATTTACTGTATTTACAACACGTCCAGATACGCTTTTCGGTGCAACATACGCAGTATTAGCACCTGAGCATCCATTTGTTGATAAAATCACTAGTCAGGAACAGAATGCAGCTGTTCAAGCCTATATTGAAAAAATAATCTCGAAAAGTGATCTAGAAAGAACAGATCTTGCTAAAGAAAAAACAGGAGTGTTTACCGGCGCATATGCAGTGAATCCTGTGAATGGTGAAAAAATGCCGATCTGGATTGCTGATTATGTTCTTATGTCATATGGAACTGGAGCGATCATGGCTGTTCCGGCGCATGATGAGCGTGACTACGAATTTGCGAAGGAATTTGGTTTGGAAATTAAAGAAGTTGTTGCAGGTGGGAATGTAGAAGAGTCTCCATACACAGGTGATGGTGTCCATGTTAATTCCGGTTTTCTTAACGATATGAATAAAGAAGATGCAATTACTGCGATGATTGATTGGCTTGAGAAAGAAAAGGTTGGAACGAAGAAAATAACATATCGCCTTCGCGACTGGTTATTTAGTCGTCAACGTTATTGGGGTGAACCGATCCCGATTATTCATTGGGAAGATGGTACGATGACGGGGGTTCCAGAGGAACAACTACCAGTAATTCTACCTGTTACAAATGAAATTAAACCATCTGGAACTGGTGAATCTCCACTTGCGAATATTTCCGACTGGTTGAATGTCGAAGATCCAATTTCAGGGAAAAAAGGTCGTCGGGAAACTAACACAATGCCACAATGGGCCGGAAGCTGTTGGTATTATCTTCGTTATATCGATCCAAACAATAATGAAGCGTTAGCGGATGAAGAGCTATTGAAAAAATGGCTGCCAGTTGATATTTATATCGGCGGTGCAGAACATGCGGTACTTCATTTGTTATATGCTAGATTCTGGCATAAATTTTTATATGACATTGGTGTTGTTCCAACGAAAGAACCATTCCAGAAACTATTTAACCAAGGAATGATCCTTGGGGAAAATAATGAAAAAATGAGTAAATCAAAAGGCAATGTGGTTAATCCTGATCACATTGTAGATAGTCATGGTGCTGATACACTTCGTCTATATGAAATGTTTATGGGACCACTCGATTCATCCATTGCTTGGTCTACGACAGGACTTGATGGAGCGCGCCGCTTCTTAGACAGAGTATGGCGTTTACTTGTGAATGAAGATGGTAGCTTATCAGAAAAAGTGCATCCAGGTGCTGGTTCGGAGCTTGAGAAAGTGTATCATCAAACAGTGAAAAAAGTGACGGAAGATTATGAGACACTAGGATTTAATACAGCTATTTCTCAAATGATGGTATTTGTAAATGAAGGATATAAATCCAATGTGCTTCCTAAAGAATATATCGAAGGTTTTGTTAAGATGTTAGCGCCAATTTGTCCACATATTGCAGAAGAATTATGGGCAAAGCTTGGTCACGAATCAACATTAACATATGAAGCTTGGCCTACGTATGACGAAACGAAGCTAATCGATGATGTGGTCGAAATTGTTGTTCAAATTAATGGGAAAGTTCGTTTGAAAATGCAGGTTGCACGAGATACAACTCGCGAGCAACTCACAGAACTTGCAGAGAATGACGAAAAAGTGAAAGAATTGATTGAAGGAAAAACAGTAAGAAAAGTAATTGCAGTGCCAGGAAAATTAGTGAACATTGTAGCAAATTAAAGGATGAAGAACCCCTAACTATATATTGGGGTTCTTTAATTATTTTAAAATACCTTAATGACAAACCCAAAAATGTAATTAAAAGCTTATAGCATTTAATTTTGATATAATGAAA
This sequence comes from Lederbergia lenta NBRC 16444, assembly GCF_001591545.1. GTDB lineage: Bacteria > Bacillota > Bacilli > Bacillales > Bacillaceae_C > Lederbergia > Lederbergia lenta. The sequence goes on along the minus strand of NZ_BCVC01000009.1, from coordinate 43,989 downwards.
AATATATTTTATTGGAAAGGGTGAACAGTTTATGTCTGAAATTAAAACGATTACTCCTGAAGAAGTGAAAACTCAACTTAGTGAAGGTGTAAATTTACATTTAATTGACGTAAGAGAAGATGACGAAGTGGCAGAGGACATGATTCCGAAAGCTGTACATATAAAGATGGGCGAGGTTCCTGAGCACTTAGATCAATTAGATAAAGACAAGGAATATATTATTATCTGTAGATCAGGTGGACGTAGTGGAAGAGTTTGCGAATATTTAAATGAACAAGGATACAATGTGACAAATATGGTCGGCGGTATGTTGGAATGGACAGGACCTAGAGAACCGAAGCTATAAAATTGCTACCCTTAAATAGAGTGGGAAATCCTCTATTTAAGGTTTTTTTGATTGCGTAATTATTAGAATAGTATAAAAATGTGCGACCTGGCAATACTAAGTGAAAAAGCCGGGAGGATGACTAGGATGATGCAAGTGAAACTTTTTGATTGTGAGCATGAGCAAGATCTTGAAGAAGAAATGAATGAGTTTTTGGGTGGACTCGGAACAAGAGATGTCATCGATATTAAATACCATATTGCAGCTATCGGGGAAGCTGACGACGAACAAATATATTGTTTTAGTGCGATGGTGTTGTATGTAAAATAAAAGCAATGCATCCAAGCTTTAATGGAGGAAATTTTAGTTACAATCGAATGGAGAATAAAACAGCTATAATCATAACTACGGTATTACTACTGAAATTAGCCACAGTCATTATCCGCGATAAAAAGAGCCGTCCCAGTTCCTGAGACAGCTCTCCTTTCATTTCCTAGCATTGCCAATGAGCGCAGCATTTGCGCCTGCTAATCTACCTGTTACTAAGGCAGATGTGATATTGTATCCGCCTGTGTACCCGTATATATCTAGCACTTCTCCGCAGAAAAATAGCCCAGGCATAAGTTTAGAGGCCATTGTTTTAGGTTCAATTTCCTTAACTGATACGCCACCACCTGTAACAAATGCCTTATCAAGCGGTAGTGTCCCATTAACTGTAAAGCGGAATTGTTTGCAAGAAACAGCGAATGCTCGAAGCTTATCTAATGATATGGAGGCACACAAATCACTCGGGTCAATTTCGTTTGTTTCCAATAAAAACAATAAATAACGTTCAGGTACAAGGCCTTTTAATGCGTTTTTTACCGCCTTTTTGGGTTCTTCTTTGATCTTCTTTTGTATATCTTGAAAAAGCTCTTCTTGTTTTAGATCTGGTAAAGCATCTAGCGACATAATGACTTCATCTAAATTCCACTTTTTTTGTGCTTTGACAACGAATTGGCTACATCTGAGCACGGCAGGTCCGGAGATACCAAGATGTGTAAAAATCATATCCATTCTATGTGTGATGATCGCTTTGCCTTTTGGGTTGAGCACACTTAGTGCTACATCACGCAGTGACAATCCTTGTAATGTTTTTTCTTTTATAAAAGTTTCAGCAGATGTTACCGGAACTTCAGTTGGGAAAAGTTCAGAAATCGAATGTCCAGCAGACTCTGCCCATGGGAATCCATCACCGGTAGAACCTGTTTGTGGAACTGATTTTCCACCTGAAGCGATGACAACTGCATTACTTGAAATTTTTTCACCTGATTCTAGAAGGACTCCAGCGACTTGATCTTCCGCATACAGAACTTCCTTTACGGGTGAATTCACTCGTACTTCAACTCCAAGCTTTTCCATAAGTGTTAGCATTGCATCCACAACAGACTGTGCTCGATCCGATACCGGAAACATTCTACCGTGATCTTCTTCCTTCAGTTTAATCCCCAGGTTTTCAAAAAAATTTATAATATCTTCATTATTAAAAACAGAGAAGGCGCCATAAAGGAAGCGTCCATTTCCGGGAATATGTCGAATAATTTCTTCAACTGGAAGTCTATTCGTTACATTACAACGTCCACCACCTGAAATAGCCAGTTTCCGTCCCAGCTTATTCCCTTTATCAATTAAAAGTACCTTTACTTTTTCCTCGGCAGCCGCAATAGAAGCCATCAGCCCTGATGGGCCGCCACCAATAACAATTACATCATACATTTTCCGTTCAACACCTTGTTGTTTAGTCCCCTTATTTTAAAATTAGTTTTGGTGAAAAGCAAACTTGATCACATACTGTTCATTGTCAAATAGCGTCGATACCTGTAAACTATCTAGTAGTGATAAAAACATTAAGCTAAAATCTTTAATAATAAATTTAAACAATAAACTAATTGGAGAGTCAGAGAGTGTATGTCATCTAAATTAATTCGAGGAACTTTCATAATAACTTTAGGAACAATCTTGTCCAAAGTGCTTGGACTCTTGTATGTTATTCCTTTTTACCGAATTATTGGTGGAGAAGAGGAAGTAGCACTATATCAATTTGGGTACGTGCCATATACGATCTTTATAAGTATTGCTACGGCAGGAGTACCGCTCGCTGTCTCGAAATATATTGCAAAATATAACGCTCTTGAAGAATATGCGGTTGGACGAAAGCTATTTCGTTCAGGGATGTATATCATGTTTGCAACAGGTATACTTTCTTTTATAGCGATGTATCTTCTAGCTCCTTGGTTTGCAGGCCTAGTGTTAAATGGCGCAGATACAACAAATTCGTATAGTGTTTCAGACGTAACAACTGTCATTAGGGCGGTCAGCTTTGCATTAATTATTATTCCTTTTATGAGTTTGATTCGCGGATTCTTCCAGGGACACCAATCTATGGGACCATCGGCGGTATCGACTGTAATCGAACAATTAGCAAGAATTATCTTCTTGCTAGCTGGCGCATACATCGCTCTATTCGTGTTAAAAAAAGGAGTAGTCACAGCTGTAAGCGTCGCTACATTTGCCGCTTTTATTGGTGGTCTTGCAAGTCTTATCGTGCTTATTTGGTATTGGAAAAAACGAAAACCAGGATTGGATAAGCTATTACAACACGATAGGGGCACATTAGATATCCCACTTTCAAGTATGTACAAAGAAATTCTTATTTACGCATTGCCCTTTGTACTTGTAGGAATAGCGAATCCATTATTCCAGTTTATCGATCAAATCACATTCAATCGGGCTATGGCAGCAGCAGGAAAATCGGCAGAAGCACTTGGCTCACTAGGTATATTAAATTTTACAACTCATAAACTTGTAATTATTCCAGTATCACTTGCTACAGCTTTTGCGTTAACACTTGTCCCTATGGTGACCGAGTCATTTGTTAAGGGAGAACGACGTGTGATGTTCCGCCAACTGGATCAAACTTTTCAAGTGCTATTATTTATAACAATTCCAGCCGCAATAGGATTAGCTTTGCTTGCAGATCCTATGTATACGATGTTTTACCCGTATGATGAATATGGCGCACAAGTACTGCGGACATATGCGCCTGTTGCCATTTTGTTTTCATTATATGCGGTCACAGCAGCAATTTTACAAGGAATTAATGAGCAGCGTTATACAATACTAAGTCTTTTAAGTGGATTGTTGATAAAGTTAGCCCTAAATATGCCATTAATAAAAATGTATGGAACAGAAGGTGCTGTGTACGCCACTGCTTTGGGTTATACTTTTTCTATTGTTATAAATTTAATTGTCATAAAAAAATTCGCCCATTATCCATTCAAATTAGTAGCTAAAAGAACATTATTAATTATTATTTTTAACGTGATAATGGCTATCCCTGTTTATTTTGTATATAAAGGTTTACTCAATTTTCTATCACCTGAATCAACATTTCAGGCAATTATTATTGTTGGAATCTGTGCAACAATTGGTGGATTCATTTATGCTTATCTCGGATTAAGATCAGGTCTTGCGGACAGATTGTTTGGTACCCGTCTCCAACGACTTAAAAAACGATTGCGGCTGTCGTGAATTACAGATATGAAAAAAGAGGCTACCACGGGTAAGCCTCTTTTTCGAACTAAATATTAATAGTATCCACCCGGAGTATCTGTATGTCCAGGGTGCTCAGGTCGGCCAGTAAAGCCTAATTGTCTTTCAAGTCTATCCACCCTGCGGTCTAATCTTTCAACTTGTCGATCGAGACGTTGTATTTGTCTTTCCAGTTGATCTATTCTTCTGTTTACAGACTGATCTGGAAATCCCGGAAAACTTGGAAAACCAAATTGTTGCTGGGGTGGTGTTTGTCGTTCAGGTTGCTGCGGTATCATTCCCATTGGTATATGCTGGGGGTAATTCATCATAATGTCATTCACTCCATTCATTCGTTGTACATCAATAGCCTATGTAAAAGGTAAAAGAATGTTCGGGTGTTTAGCCCGAATTAGGAAAGTAATATTCATTCGGAGGTTAATCTATGAGAATCGATAAGTTGATTGCTAATCTTGGCTACGGGAGCAGAAAAGAAGTAAAGAAAATTTTGAAAAACGGAAGTGTCACGGTTAACGGTAAAACAGTGAAAGATGCAAAAGTTCATGTTGATACAGTGAATGACTCGATTATGATATTAGGGGAAGAAATTCACTATAAGGAATTTATTTATTTAATGATGAATAAGCCTCCTGGTGTAATTTCAGCTACTGAAGATTCTCGAGATGAAACGGTTGTTGATTTGCTCGCTCATGCGGATATGGTTTACACCCCGTTTCCTGTAGGGCGGCTAGATAAAGATACAGAAGGATTTTTGCTTTTGACAAATGATGGACAGCTCGCACATCAATTGCTATCACCGAAAAAAAATGTTCCCAAAACGTATTTTGCAGTGATCAATACTGAGGTAACAGCAGAAGATGTAGAGGAATTTAAAAAGGGAGTTACGCTCGATGACGGTTATCATACAAAGTCGGGTGAGCTAAAAGTATTAAAGTCCGGACTCAGATCTGATATTGAGCTAACAATTACCGAAGGGAAATTTCACCAAGTGAAGCGGATGTTTGAAGCAGTCGGTAAAAAAGTAATATACTTAAAAAGGATATCAATGGGACCACTTAAATTGGATGATTCCCTTAGTCTCGGAGAATACCGAGAATTGTCGGAGGAAGAAATTAATTTATTAAAGGAATACCGCAATGAATAATAGGTCTTTCTCTAAAAAGTTGAATTGTCTTTTTCCTGAGAACAATTTATGTTGCTGTATAGTAAATCGGTTGATAGATGAGTTAATTGTATAATTGCTTCATATCAACAAAAGTCACCGTATTTATACGAGTGCATTCAACAATTTGCCAATGTAGTATCTCTTTCTATGTAGAAGAATAACAGGCTACAGAAAAAAACCAATTTTTCTCATCGAAATCTCATCTTTCTCACATTTGGATTTAATATCCGGGTATTAAGATTGAAGTAACTTATAAATAGGGAGAGTATGTACATGAAAAAAATTACAATTATAGCAGCAACCCTATTACTTCTGACAATTGTAGGTGTTAGCTATGCTGCTCAAGCAAAACAAGATACAAAATCATTATCCGAGAATGCTACTGAAATACATAAACAAAAGAGTGAGGGTGAAGATGGAGAGGTTCATGATTTTCATTCATATGACACAACTGACGAGATAGCAGTTGAAATGGGTAAGAATGAAACAAGCAAAAATATATCTGTAGAAAATAAAACGGATAAACTTCCGGAATACTCCATCATTTCTACTCATGTTGATATGGAACACTTGAACGCTAAAGTAGTAGAAGATAACCATAATAAACGTGTCATTCTAATAATAGATGACAATGGTCAATCAAAGTTCAAAAGTATCTATGTTAAAAATACAAACAGGTTAAAATTAATAGACTTTGAAGGTGGATTGGTGTTTGATCAAAATCTTGAACGTATAAAAGAGAGTGTAGAAGCAACTACTGATCCTGCTGAAAATGAGAGTGTAAAGAATGAAGCCGCAGAACAAAAAAGAAAGACTGAAACATTTCCTGAGTATTCCACAATCTCTAGCCATGTCGATATGAAGGACTTAAACGAACAAGTCGCAGAAGATAATCATAACAAACGTGTCATTCTATTCAAGGATGACAATGATCAGCAGAAATTTAAAAGTATCTATGTTAAAAATACAAAGAGACTTAAAATTATTAACTTCGACGGTGACGCAATCTATAACGCCATTATTTTATAATGAACTTTCCTCCCTCGGAAACGAATATCCACTTTCGTTTTCGGGGATTTTAATTTTAAATGCTCTAGATCGGGTAGAGTATGCCTGGAATATGATCAAATAGCACAGAACGTTAATTAATATGGTGCGATGATCAGAAAGTAGTCTGTCATGGCTCATAAAGTAGCTCTTACAGCCAGTAAAACTCCGCAAATCGCCAGTACCAGCAAAAATATCATTGTTTTAAGGCGAGAAAAGCGAATCTTTAGCTATATAAGAATAAAGGGCAATCATCTAATTGATTTTTTAAGCGAATATGAATTTCAGCAGTGGAGAAACTATCAATGAAAGGGGAGTTATGAAAAATGGTAAAGCGAAAAGCGGCTAGAAATGCAGTAGAAAAATATAGTAAAACTCCAAAAGAGAATATTGAGGAATCTGATTATACCGCAGAATTTGCTGCTGGAGAGAGCCCGATGAAAGGTGCAAATCGTAATTCTAATCTCGGGCGAAAAGGTAGAGGGAATGAACAATAAAAAAACGGCAGTCGCCGTTTTTTTATTTGTTAAGAAATTATTAGGATAACTTCAAAAGAGGGTTTTTCACCTAACTCCATCACACAGCAGCTAGCAAACGGCGCTTATTATTTTCTTTACCGAGACTTTTTGAGGACGAATAGCTCATATGGTCCGATAAATGTAAATTCTCCTTTTATTTCTTTTTGCTCCCTTTGGAAATCATTCGTTACAGAAATAATCCAACTGCCTGATGAAGGTAATTGTAGCTCGTAATGTTCTTTAGTTGGATTTATATAGATTGAAAAGTCTTCCTCATTTCCAAATAAGGCAAAGCCGAAAACTGGAACTGGGGTATCTAATATATGAAATCTTCTCCTTACTTCCTCTTTAGAGGGAAGACGGAAAACATCATATTTTTTTCGAAGTGCAATAAGGGTCTTAATAAATTCGATATTTTCATTTTCTTGTTCTCTTTTTTTCCAGTCCAATTGGTTGATCTTATCCCCAGAAATATAGCTATTTTCATCTCCGAGTTTACTTCTAAACCATTCCTGACCGGCATGAATAAACGGTATCCCTTGGCTTAGCAAGGTAATTCCAGTTGCAATTTGGTGCATTTTTTTCCGTTCTGCATCGCTGAATTGTTCATTAGTAATAAGCAGGCGATCCCAAAGTGTATGGTTATCGTGACATTCAACATAGTTGACCGTTTGATCTAATTCAGATACATAGGGTTCCCCGTACTCTTCTATAGCTGACCCAGTGACAAGATGGGGCATACGTTCATTAAAACGGCCATTACCGTTTGCGTAGCCAGTATCATGATGATCAAATAAATTACCTTTGAGAGAATCGCGAAAACGATCATTAAAAAATCTAATACCCATTAATTGATGGGATTGAAAAGATGTAGCTTTTTTATCAGCAGCAAGTGCTGTGTTCAGTTCCCATCCTTCGCCTAAAAGCATAATGGGTACATCTTCTTTAGCACAACGCTCTTGAATTTGTTTCATTGTTTCAATATCCATCGCACCCATTAAATCAAATCGAAATCCATCCACATTATATTCATTTAACCAAAAATCAATAGTATCAATAATGAATTTTCGTACCATTTCCCGTTCAGTTGCAAGATCATTCCCAACACCGGTCCCGTTACTAAGACTCTCGTCAGCATGATAGCGGAAATAATATCCTGGGACAAGTATTTCAAAGGGGGATTCTTCCATCACGAACACATGATTATATACAACATCGAGAATGACGGAAATACCTTCCTCATGAAAACTTTGGATCATCTTTTTGCTATCCATTATTCTGGATATAGGATCCTTAGGTGAACTAGCATAACTACCTTCGGGAACTTGGAAATAAAGAGGGTCATATCCCCAATTATACTCATTAATAGGATTAAGCTCATTCACACGGGCAAAGTCATTAATAGGTAATAGTTGAACATGAGTAATACCTAACTCTTTTATATAAGATAGGGCTGTTGAAAATCCATTTGAAGTAGTTGTAGATTTTTCCGTTAAACCTAGGTATTTACCTTTATTGAGAACGCCACTTTCTTTTTGGATTGTAGCATCGCGAACATGCAGTTCATAAATAATAGCATCTTGTAATTGTTGAAGTTTTGGTCTATTTGAATGAATTTTTTCTGTTTTTGCAAAATCGACAACTACACCTTTTTTACTATTAGCGAGCATCGCTTTTGCATATGGATCATTAACACGCTTTATTTCTCCATTAACAATAATTTCATAATCATAGGAATAGCCATGCCAGTCACCATCAATTTTTAATTTCCACACACCATTTTTTTGTCGATTCAATAAAAAGCCAATACTATTTAAATATAATTTTATAGCTGTTGCAGTGGGGGCCCATATCGAAAATGTAGTGCTGGTTTTCGTATATAATGCTCCTAATTCTGTATTTAAAGCAGAATAATTTTTATCAAACCAATTGGTACGAACGATAGATCCTGGGTATACGGGTATTTCCTCTTCACCCCATTTAAGTACAAGGTTTTCCCCCATAGGAAGTTCTTCGAAAAAGATTAGTCTGGCAGTAGAAGCGTCTATGATCTTTTCCACTTTTGTTGGAAAATGCTTATTTTTATATTTCCAATAAATAATTGGGGATTCTTCTTTATGAAGCAATAATGAGATATCTTCCATAATTACAGTTAATACATATACATCATCTATCCAAGCCGCACGAGTCTTCACAAAAGCAACCCCTTTTTTCTTCGCTATTGCTTTCCCTAATACATGTATTTGCTTTTATTATATGTTTGTACTCCAATATTGGGAGATTTAAATACTGAAATATAAAATTACATGTTTGTAAAAGTAATTCACTTTAATGGCAATATATAAACAAAATATCTATATATTCGTAGCTATAGCCAAATAATTTATTCGACAAAGTCTTACAGCCCCCCTTAATTTCTATAGAGAATTGTCGAAGGAATCTTCTGAAAAAACATGAAGTTATCGCCTATAATATTATTTGTGATTAATTTCACTCTATCTATTCCAAAATCATTTAATTTCAAGAGACAGTTCAAGAAAGGAGTTAGCTACAATGTACTACAACATTTCTGAACAGGATATCTTTTTATTTCACCAGGGTACGAATTATCATAGTCATCGATTGTTAGGTTGTCATCAAATTGAATGGGAAGGTAAAACAGGTTTACGGTTTGCAGTTTGGGCACCTAAGGCTAAAAAAATACATATTGTTGGTGATTTTAATAACTGGAAAGGAGAGTTATATTCGCTAAAACGGATTACAGAGGAAGGATTATGGGTTGGTTTCTTTACAGAAATTCCTATAGGTGTTCCTTACAAGTACCAAATAGTTGCAACGAATGATCAAATCTTGATGAAAGCAGATCCCTATGCATTTCAATCAGAGCTTCGTCCTGCAACAGCGTCTATAACTACCGATCTTTCAAAATATGAGTGGATGGATAGCGATTGGCAAGAAACAAAGATAGAGTTTGATGTTTATACATCCCCTATTTCAATATATGAAGTTCACCTAGGATCATGGAAAATCAAGGTAGACGGTGAACTTTATACTTATCGAGAGCTTGCTGATGAATTAATCCCATACGTTAAATCATTAGGTTATACACATATTGAATTACTCCCACTTGCAGAGCATCCATTTGACCTTTCTTGGGGATATCAAATAACGGGATATTATTCAGTAACATCACGTTATGGAGCGCGTGATGATTTTAAATACTTCGTTGACGAATGTCATAGGCATAAGATTGGCGTCATTATGGACTGGGTACCCGGTCATTTTTGTAAAGATGATTTTGGGCTCCGAACATTTGATGGAGGACCGTTATTTGAATATGCTGATCCCCGTAAAGCTGAAAAAAAATCATGGGGCACTTTAACTTTTGACTTTGGAAAACCCGAAGTACAAAGTTTTTTAATTTCCAATGCCCTTTTCTGGTTTGAAGAGTTCCATATTGATGGCTTGCGTGTAGATGCAGTTGCAAGCATGCTCTTTCTTAATTTTGATAAGGGGGAAGAGGAAGAAAAAATATACAATTCATATGGTGGTGAGGAAAACCTTGAAGCATACGCGTTTATTCGCAAATTAAACGAAGTTGTTTTTTCATATGAGCCAAATGCATTGATGATGGCGGAGGATAGTTCGGATTTGCCACTCGTTACGGCACCTACATATGCAGATGGTCTCGGTTTTAATTTTAAATGGAATATGGGCTGGATGAACGACATGCTGAACTATATGAAAAGGGATCCTATACATCGTAAATGGCACCATAATTTGCTAACTTTTTCCTTTATGTATACTCATACGGAAAACTTTTTACTTCCATTTTCACATGATGAGGTAGTCCACGGTAAAAAATCATTGCTAGATAAAATGCCTGGTGATCAATGGCAGCAATTTGCAAACCTTAGACTGCTATACGGCTATATGATCACACATCCAGGTAAAAAGTTATTATTTATGGGAGGTGAATTGGCGCAATACGCTGAATGGAAAGATAAAGAAGAAGTGGATTGGCATTTATTAGACTATCCACTCCATAAAGCAATGCATGAATACGTAAAAACTTTAAATCACTTTTATCTAGAAAATCCTGAGTTGTATGAATTAGATCATGAAACAGAAGGGTTCGAATGGATTGATCCACATAATGTCGATCAAAGTATTATTGCATTTCGCAGAAGAAGCAAAAATCAGGAAGGCGAACTGATTATCGTTTGTAATTTTACACCAAATGTCTATTACGATTATAAAATTGGTGTGCCTAGTCCGGGAATATATCAAGAAGTGTTTAATTCAGATGCAGACGAGTTTGGAGGATCAAGCCAGTTAAATGAAGCTGATCATTTTAGTTTTCCCAAAAAGTGGCATGCATTGCCACAACATATCCAAATAAAAGTGCCACCTTTAGCGATATCTATTTTTAAACTGAAAAAAAATTACATCAAATAGGGAGGTCATTGAATGAAAGAGTGCGTAGGTATGCTGTTAGCTGGAGGGGAAGGTAAACGATTAGGTGCTTTAACGAAAAACTTGGCAAAACCGGCGGTGCCTTTTGGAGGAAAATACCGCATTATAGACTTTACTTTAAGTAACTGCACAAATTCGGGCATTCATACGCTGGGGGTCATGACTCAATATTCCCCACTTGAATTAAATACTCATATTGGTAATGGAAAACCGTGGGATTTGGATCGAGAAAATGATGGTGTGTCGATACTATCGCCTTATACAGCCAAAAACGGTGGAAACTGGTATTCAGGGACGGCTGACGCAATCTATCAAAATATTCACTATATTGATCAGTATAATCCGGAATATATACTCGTTATTTCGGGTGATCATATTTATCAAATGGATTATACAAAATTATTGGATCAACATAAACAAACAAAAGCAGATGCAACTATTTCTGTTATCCCTGTAGCTTGGGATGAAGCGTCACGATTTGGGATCTTGAATACGACCGATGATCTGAGAATCTATGAGTTTGATGAAAAACCGAAAAAGCCTAAAAGTAATTTAGCTTCAATGGGTATTTATATCTTCACATGGACAGCTTTAAAATCATATTTAATCGAAGATGCTGCGCTTAGCTTTTCTACCCATGATTTTGGAAAGGATATTATTCCTGCCATGCTAGGTGATGATCTTCGCCTGTTTGCATATCGTTTCGAAGGTTATTGGAAGGATGTTGGCACGGTTCAAAGTTACTGGGAAGCTAACATGGATTTGTTGGATGAAGATTGGAGTCTTTCTTTAAACGATCATAACTGGAGGATATACTCTAATGAATCCAATTTACCGCCACAATATCTCGGTGAAACAGCAGTGGTAAAGCATTCATTAATTAATTCTGGTTGCTGGGTTTCTGGAACCGTTGAAAGCTCCGTGCTATTTGAAAATGTAGTTATTCAACGTGGTTCTATTATTAATCAATCCATTTTACATCCGGGAGTAAAGGTAGGTAGTAACTCTGTATTGGAGCGAGTGATTGTGATGGAAAATACAGAGATTCCTGCAGGGACCCATATTAAGGTTGATTTGGCTAAAGAGCCACTTGTTATTGATCAAGAAAAACTAAATCAGATGGTATTGTTAACAGGAGGGGAAGTCGGATGAATACAATGATGGGTCTTATAAATTTGGAACATGAGCATCATTTTTTTCATGAATTAACATATTTTCGCAACGGTGCTTCTATTCCTTTTGCAGGTCGCTATCGAATGATTGATTTTACGTTATCAAACATGGTCACATCGAATATTGAGGAAGTTGCCATTTTCACTCGTAATAAATATCGTTCATTAATGGATCATCTTGGAACAGGGGAAAGTTGGGAATTAGATCGGAGAAATGGTGGTTTGTTTATTTTACCTCCCGATTGGAATGATCCGTCAGATATTTCTAAAGGGGATTTACAGTTTTTTCATAATAACAGGGATTATTTTCATAGAGGGAAGTCTTCACACGTGCTAGTTAGTGGTAGTCAATTTATAGCAAATACTGATTATCAAGATGCATTTAAGTTTCACCTTGAGCGAAATGCAGACATAACTCTCATTTCTGCTCGTGTCAAGGAATTAAAGTCGGAACATGATCCTAATTTTCGCATCGAAGAAGATAAGGATGGTTGGGTGAAGGATATTACAAATGATAAGAGAAACCACCAATTATTTACAGGAGTATATATTATTAAAAAAGAAGTTTTAATGGAACTGGTTGATCAATGTATCGCCCATCACCAAGATCATTTTTTTATTCATGGCATCAAAGAGAGACAATCTAACTTAAAAATTCAAAATTACCAATATAATGGTTACAGCGCTTTTGTTAATTCGATTGAAAGTTATTATCGACATAATATGAATCTATTAACGGAAGAGAATTATCAGGATCTGTTTTACAAGCCACCTTTTATTCGAACAAAAATTGGAAATCAGCCCCCAGCTAAACATAGGTACGAAGCTAGTGTCAAAAAGTCTATTCTTGCAAATGGATGTGTTGTCGATGGAGATGTAGAAGGGAGCATATTATTTCGTGGTGTGACAGTAAAAGAGGGGGCTATGATAAAAAATTCAATCATTATGCAGCGTTGCACGATTGAAGAAGGTGTGTATTTAGAAAATGTAATTTTAGATAAAGATGTGCATGTGACAGCAAATCAAAAATTAATAGGGTCACAGGATAAACCGTATGTAATTGCAAAAAGGCAAGTCATGTAACGATAATAGGTAAGTTTTTTAGCAATTTTATCCCAAGTTGTGGCAATCTCATCTGATTGCCTTGCACAGATGGAAAATGAAGAGAAGGAGAGATCACATATGAAAAATATATTATTTGTAGCCTCGGAATGTACACCATTCGTTAAAACGGGAGGACTAGCGGATGTGATTGGATCTCTTCCACAGGCATTAAAACAAAATGAAGGTATGGAAGTTCGCGTAATTTTGCCACTTTATGATGAAATATCAGAAGAATGGAGAGGGCAGATGAAGTATCTTGCCACATTCGATGTACCATTAGGATGGCGCAAACAGGAAGCGAGTATTTATGCGCTTGAATATAATCAAGTGGTTTACTACTTCATTTCTAATGAATATTATTTCACCCGTAAAGGCGTATATGGGTATTACGATGACGGAGAGCGGTTTGTATTTTTTTGCCAGGCAGTAATAGAAGCAATAGCACAACTTGACTATAAACCAGATGTGTTACATGCTCACGATTGGCAAGCAGGAATGGCTGTAGCTTTGGCTAAAATAATGAATCCAGTAGAAGATATGAAAACTGTAATTACGATTCACAATATTAAATATCAAGGGATCATGCCATTAGGAACATTTGATGATTTCTTTCAATTACCTGTAGAGCATATAAGTGGTATGGAATGGAACGGAATGTTGAACTGCCTGAAAAGCGCATTGTTTCATGCGGATAAAATTACAACAGTTAGTCCTAGTTATGCAGAAGAAATAAAAGATCCATATTATAGTGAGAGCCTACACCCGCTTCTAATAGAAAGATCAGATGATTTAGTAGGAGTGCTAAATGGCATTGATACAAAGGATTATAATCCTTTGACTGATCCATCGCTTCCTGTAAATTATCGTTCTTCTAGAGCAAGCAAAAAGGCAAATAAAATGGAGATACAGGAAAAGGTTGGATTGCCGATCGATGGTGAAAAACCGTTGTATATTATTATTACCCGTCTTGTTGAACAAAAAGGATTACATCTAGTCCAGCATATTTTAGATGAGTTTCTACAAGAAGATGTTCAAATGGTTATATTAGGAACAGGTGATGAAGAATTTGAAAGATATTTTGCTGATGCCGCCCATCGATATCCAGACAAACTAGCTACATTGTTAACATTCGATGAAGGGTTAGCACGGCAACTTTATGCAAGTGCGGATTTCTTTGTGATGCCGTCTAAGTTCGAACCTTGTGGGTTAGCGCAACTAATCGCCCTGCAATATAAGACAGTTCCAATTGTACGCGAAACCGGTGGTTTAAAAGATACAGTTTTTCCATATAACGAAATAACAAGCGATGGAAACGGATTTAGCTTTGCGAATTACAATGCCCATGATCTTTTGACAGTTTTGCGATATACATTAAAGATATATCATGATCGTCAACAATGGATGTTACTATTGAAAAATATTAACAAAGGTCAATTTAGTTGGAAAGATTCCGCACGGGAATATGCCAATATGTATGAGCAAATAATTCCAATATACGCATAGGGGATGATTGTCTTTGCCCAAGTTAACTGTAAATGAATTTAAAGAACGGATCATCGATAAATTAAAATCAGATTATGTAAAAGATATACACGAGGCATGTGAGAATGATATATATTATATTATTTCCTCGATTGTAAATGAGGAAATTCTGCCACAATGGCATGCTACTCAACAAAAATATAAAGAGAAAAACTGTAAACAAGTGTATTATTTATCGATGGAGTTTTTAGTAGGTAGCTTGCTTGAGAGCAATCTACTTAATTGCGGTTTGCTTGAACAATCAAATCAAGCGTTAGAAATGCTTGGTTTTAAACCCGAGAAAATATATGCTCAAGAACATGATGCTGGTTTGGGGAACGGTGGGTTAGGCCGGTTGGCCGCTTGTTTTTTAGATTCACTATCATCTCTTTATTATGCTGGTCATGGATATGGGATCAGGTATCGCTATGGTTTATTTGAGCAGCGAATTATTCATGGAAATCAATTAGAGTTACCAGATTATTGGTTGAAAAATCGTTATCCTTGGGAATCAAGGAAAGAAGATGAAGCCGTATGTATTCATTTTCATGGGGACGTACATATGTTCAAAAAGAACGATGGAAGTCTCGAATTCAAATATAAAAATACTGATAAAGTCATGGCAGTACCTTATGATATTCCAGTAGTTGGATATCAAAATGATGTGATTAACACACTCCGCCTTTGGAGTGCAGAATCAGTTTATCAAGAGGAGGACTTAACAGGAGATGGTTCCCAGTATTATCATGACCTTGACCATCAACATTCGATCGAACAAATTACTGGATTTTTATATCCGGACGATTCAAGTCATGAAGGAAAAGAACTACGTTTAAAACAGCAATATTTTCTTGTTTCATCAAGTATTCAAAACATTATAAAAAACTTTAAGCGGAATCAAAAATTATCATTAAGTCATTTATCGGAAAAAGTTGTAATTCAAATTAATGACACGCATCCAAGTCTTGCGATTCCAGAACTTATGCGTATCCTCTTGGATGAGGAGCACTTTAGTTGGGAAAGCGCATGGGAAGTGACGACAAAGGTTATAGCCTACACAAATCATACTACATTAAGCGAAGCACTTGAAACATGGCCAAAAGGCATGATGCAACATCTGCTTCCGCGCATTTATATGATTATAGATGAGATAAACGAACGATTTTGTAAAGGGATTTGGTTTGATCATGAGGAGTTAAGAGAGCAAATTCCTGAGTTAGCGATTATTGCTCATGAACAAATTCACATGGCGCGTCTTTCAATAGTTGGCAGCTTTAGCGTAAATGGTGTCGCACGCATTCATACTGAGATTTTAAAGAAAAAAGAGATGAAACATTTTTATACACTTTTTCCTGATCGTTTTAATAATAAAACAAATGGGATTACCCATCGACGTTGGTTATTGCAAGTAAATCCCAAACTATCTAACCTAATCACAGATGTAATTGGACCAAAGTGGGTGCAGCGCCCGAAACAACTCATTAGTTTATTAAAATATTCGAAGGATACATCATTTTTAGAAAAAGTCGATCAAGTGAAACGTGAAAATAAGATACGATTAGCAAATATCATTCATGAACGGACTGGTATTTTAGTTGATGATCAATCCATTTTTGATGTACAAATTAAACGGCTTCATGAATACAAACGACAATTGCTAAATATTTTTCACATTATTTATCTGTACAATGAACTGAAGGAACATCCCAACCTGGATATTACACCTCGCACATTTATTTTTGCAGCCAAAGCTGCTCCGAGTTATCATTTAGCTAAAGAAGTCATTAAACTTATCCACACGGTTGCATCGATTGTGAATTATGATTCGGATATTCAAGGGAAATTAAAAGTAATTTTTTTAGAAAATTATAATGTCAGCCTCGCAGAAAAGATTATCCCAGCTGCCGATATTAGTGAGCAGATTTCAACTGCTAGTAAAGAAGCATCAGGTACAGGAAATATGAAAATGATGATGAATGGGGCTATTACTGTTGGTACGTTAGATGGAGCAAATATTGAAATTAATGATTTAGTCGGTGACCAAAACATGTTTATTTTTGGCTTAACCGCAGATGAAGTATTAGATTATTATCACCATGGTGGTTATAATGCGACTGATATTTATAATACGGATGACAGAGTGAAACGGATATTGGATCAATTAAATCAAGGTGAATTCGGCTCACATGAAATAGAGTTCAAAGATATTTATTATAATATACTGTACCATAATGATCCATATTTCGTACTAAAAGACTTTGAACCTTATTTGGAAACTCATGAACTAGTGGAACGTGCATATAGAGATCGATTAACCTGGCTAAACATGAGTGTAACAAATATCGCCTATTCCGGAAAATTCTCAAGCGACAGAACAATTCAAGAATACGCAACAGACATATGGAAAATCAAACCAGTGTAACAAGAAAAGCGAAGGCACCCGTTCAGCGACGTAAAAACTGGAAGGAATCTGACGAGATAAAGGAAACACGATAAGCCGCAGGCGAATCGATGTTGACTTATCGTAGGAATAATCGTGAAGTTTGCTAGTCGTTGGTGCCAGTAGCTAGACAAGAAGAAAAGCGAAAGCGCCTTGTTCATCGACGTACAGAGTGGAAGGGCGCTCGTACGAGATAAAGGAAACACGATAAGCCGCAGGCGAATCGATGTTGACTTATCGTAGGGAGAAGCCCTGAAGTCTGCTAGTCGATAGGCGCTGTAGCTAGACAACAACAAAAGCGAAAGGCACCCGTTCATCGACGTACAAACTGCGCCCATAGGATGTGGGTGCCTTTACGTTGCCACAGGAAGTGGCGGTTTTAGTTGGGGAACCTTTATGTGTACGCGATAAAGGAAACACGATGAGCTATTCTCTATCACCTTAAGATTAGTCTAACTTAAGTAAAAAATGAATAAGTAATTAGAAAAAAATTGAAGAAGCTTACCGCTTGCCCTGCGGAAAGCGGTAAGCTTCGGAAAAACTGTTCTATCCAACGAGAAAATAAAAAGCTGTAGACGTCCCGTTTCGAGTTTGTCTACAGTAAAAGAGCTATCCTTTTGGATAGCTCTTTTACTAATTTTATGATGTTAACTTGACTTTTTTCTGAGTTGTTGTCCATTTCCCACGACGTGGGCTGCTGATTAGGTCATTGTATTCTAACACATTCAAGTCTCGTTGAATGGTGCGAGGAGTGCTTCCGAATTCATCTGCAAGCTCCCGAGTTGTAACGGTGCCATTATCTTTGATGAATATATAAATATCTTTAATTCGGGTAAGCATTCTATTTGTTGAAGGTTTCAAAAAACCACTCCCTCATCTTTAATTCCTTTGGCAGAGGCTGCAGACGGCTTTGAGGCCTATAAATCTTGATGGCCTTTCCAGTTCGTTTTTCTTCCCTGAGGACAACTCCTTTTCAATATTTAAATGTGAATTAACAGACAATTCCATTATAACGTATTTATGATTAAAAGGAAATAGGAAATATTCGGATATTTAAATGGAAAAAGGCCAATCGGTATTCAATCCGATTGGCTGATCTGTATTCTTCAATTAATCTAAATTAGCTAGACACTTGTACTTTTTCTTGACCTAATAGTAATTCATGAATTTGATGAATAAACTGTATGGTAACTTCATTAAAAGTTTCCGGCTGGTCAATATTACACACATGGCCAGAATCTTTAATCGTAATTAGGTTTAAATCGGGCTGCTTATGTACAAGTTCTTTCACAGGTGAGAGAAATAAATAATCCTCTTCTCCCATAACAAACAACGTAGGTACATTGTTTGCTTGTAACTGAAGCGAACGTAAGTAGGGATTTATAGATTTTGTTAAAGCAAACCATTTGATAAATTCTTTCTGGCACATTTTCTTTGCTTGATTAATAAAAGCTAATCTTGATTCATTATGATTAGAATGAGGCATCAAAATCCAAGCATACAGCTTATATAAATACATATATGGTACGATATGTTTAACAGCATTAGCTATTCCGATAAGCAATTTAGTACGGATATCTAGCTTGATCACTGCTCCACCCAAAATTTGAGAGGTTACTCGATCGGGGTATTCTTGAACAAGGGTTTGAATAACAATTGTACCAAGGGATATGCCGATAAAGTGACTTTTTTTAATTTGCAAATAATCCAATACGCGGATGACATCAGCGGTTACTTCTACAAAGGAATCATCCTTTTTCCATAATCCTTTTCTAGATCGTCCATGACCTCTAAGGTCAATGCTTAATACGTTAAAACTTTTACGGTATTCTTTTATTTGTTTATACCAAATACTTGAGCTTCCGCCAGCTCCGTGGATTAATGTAACCCATGGATTAGCAGGATCAGATTTATATTGTCGATAGTGCAACACAGCCTGCGGACATCTCCTTATCAATAAATAGATACTCATCTATTAAAGCACTTACAGCATGTAAAGTGAATCAATAGCGTGTGATTCCGAATGACAACTTTATTAATGTTCGCTAAATGATCATAATTAGCCTCTTGAATGGAACTTTCATGAATAATAAACGTATAAATGTTAATTAAATATAGAAATGGAGATGTGCCATTGACTTTACTTGATGTTGATTTAAAAAATGCTGGTTATGAATTGGGAAAAGCGGCAGTGTCTGATGTTCATTTTTTTATTCATTCATCAGAGCTTGTAGGCATGATCGGTTCAAATGGAGCTGGTAAAAGTACAACAATTAAAGCGATCCTCAGCCAACTGCCATTTGTTGAAGGCAAAGTAAAGAGAAAGAAAGGGAGTACATATTCATACATACCCGAACGTCCAGTCTATTATCATGAGTTGACGCTATGGGAGCATTTTGAGTTTGTGGCAGCTGTGGAAAAATTAAATGAATCAAGCTTGCTCTACGCAAAGGACATATTAAAAAAAATTCGTTTGTTAAAAAATATTCATGAATTTCCTAGTACTTTTTCTAAAGGAATGCAGCAAAAAGGCATGATAGCGCTCGCTTTGTTTACGAAGCCGGATCTATTAATTATTGATGAGCCATTCATGGGTCTTGATCCAGGAGCGACACGACTACTCCTTGAAATGCTTGAGGAAGAGAAAGCTAAAGGAACAGGAATATTAATGTGTACGCATATTTTGGATACGGCACAACGAATATGCGATTCGTTTGTGATTATTGAAAAAGGCACGATGAAAGCAAAAGGGACTTTATCAGAGGTATTAACATCATGTAATGCAGAAGACGGAAGTCTATATTCCTGTATTGCTGATGAGGATGGCAGAGATGAATAGTTTTAGTTTACTATTTGCAAGGATACAACAAAATTGGAGGTTTCAATACGGACTTTTTAAAGCGGTAAGTGATTGGACAATCATGGTTTATCTCGTCATTCCTGCAATTGTGATTGGGGCTGCCGTTTATCGTTCATGGTGGGTGGATATACCTTATTGGATAGAAGGGATCCCATATGAAATATTGTTTGTTCTTTTCTTTTTCTTTTTATGGAACGGACATTTTCATACTTTTGTAAGGGAAGCTGATGGCATCTTCTTAATGAAAAATGAGAGCTTGCTACTAGGATTAAAACAAGGTGGTATTATTTATACTTCCATACTTGAATTACTATCAGCGATGTTTCTGGCTTTTGTCATTTCTCCCTTTTGGATAAAACATTTTGAAATGAGTATTGTAGGTCTCATTCTTTTTCATTTAATGTGGGTCTCGTTAAAATGGCTCGTCATGGCTGTAAAAGGAAAGATGAATATTCTTGTAAAAGGTTGGAGGAATATATTTAGAAGTATGCCACTCGCCATCATGGCATTTATTATTTGGTATGTAAGTTATAGAGCATTTACTATGGAAAATACTTTCTTTATGATGAGTATAATCATGTTAAACGTGCTTGTTACCTTGAAGTTAATTAAAAAGCGCTTCACATCCATTAGAACGTTTGAGCGGGATCTAGTCATTGATGAAATGGAAAAAATAAAATATATAACCCTAATATTAGGGATGTCAATGGACATGGAGAAATTGTCTAAACCCACCTTGACAAGGAGAAAACCACGTCTTTACTCAAGATCAAATCGAATATTTAAAGAAAGAACATCTACAAAAGGATTTCTTGAATTATTTATAAAAGCAACGACAAGAAACTCAGAATATATTCTTGGTTTTTTAAAAATAACAGGTATAACGGCTGCAGCTATTATCGCGATTCCGCCAATTTGGTTTAAAATTACGATTATTTGTTTCGGCTATATATTTTTAATTAGTTGGATTGGTAATGTATGGAATAAGTTGATTGGTGAGCATCCATTCACAAAAAAATATGTGGGAGATGATGGTTATTTACATGGGAAAAGAGCTGTAACAATAATACTCTCTATTCCGTTTATCGTTGTTATTATTTGTGCTCTTATTATTAGAATATGGATTTCGAGTCTTTTTTCCTTTTTATGAATGAGGTAAAAGCGGTACAATAGAAACAAATAGTGCATGTCCAAAAAGTAGGATAAAAAGGACTAAGAAATTCGATGTGTTATTTTTACCGGCTTTTTGAACAACCTTGAATAAGTTTATTAGTCAAAGGAGCTAGAGATGATGGCTAACATTGATTGGAAAGCAGAAGTGGAAAAAAGAAAAGATAATTTAATTGCAGATTTAAAAGGGTTGTTGAAAATTAGAAGCGTGCTTGATGATCAACACGGTACCGAAGAAGCACCGCTTGGTTTAGAAGTAAGAGCGGCACTAGATTACCTTTTAGAGCTAGGTGAAAAGGATGGTTTTACTACTAAAAATGTAGCTAATATAGCAGGACATGTTGAAATGGGAACAGGGGAAGAGCTTATTGGTGTTTTATGCCATGTAGATGTTGTGCCCGAAGGAGATGGATGGACTGTTGACCCATATGGTGGAGAGATTAAAGATGGAAGAATTTATGCAAGAGGTGCAATTGATGATAAAGGTCCTACTTTGGCCGCGTATTATGCAATGAAAATTGTGCAAGAGCTTGGGCTTCCACTAGAAAAAAGAATTAGGATGATTATCGGCACGGACGAAGAGAGTGAATGGCGTTGTGTTGATCGATATTTTCAAGAGGAAGAAATGCCAGAGATGGGTTTCGCACCTGATGCAGATTTTCCTATCATTAATGCAGAGAAAGGGATTGCCGACTTTGACCTCGTGCAAACAGTGAGTAAAAAGGAAGGGAATAATACGAGTATTACATTATTATCGTTTAATGCAGGCAGACGATACAATATGGTCCCTGATTATGCTAAAGCAGTTATGGATGTACAAAAGGATCATACCGAATTAATGCAACATTTTAATGATTTTATAGAGGCCCAAGAATTAAAAGGGAGATATTATATTGAAAGTGGTTATATGATTCTGGAGCTTGAAGGTGTGTCAGCGCATGGCATGGAGCCTGATAAAGGAAAAAATGCTGGCCTTTTACTAGCGAATTTTCTATCTAGTTTTGAACTAGATTCATTAGGGAAATTATTTGTAAGTAGTGCAGTAGACTTCTTTTTCGGAGATTCTCGTGGCCGCAAATTAGGTGTGCAGTATGAGGATGACATTACAGGAGAACTCACAATTAATGTTGGTGTTATGTCTTATAATGAACAAGATGGTGGCCGGTTTGGTTTGAATATGCGTTATCCTGTCACTTTTAAACTGAATGATGGAATGAAAACATTAACGGAAGTAGCTAATCAAGCAGAATTTACGATAGCTAATTTCACCAATTCGCAGCCCCATCATGTGTCAAAGGATAACGAGCTTATTCAAATTCTCCAAAATGTGTATGAACAACAAACACACAAGGAAGCAAAGCTCTTATCGATTGGAGGAGGCACATATGCACGTTCATTAAAATCTGGAGTAGCATTCGGTGCCTTGTTTCCAGGGAGACCAGATGTGGCCCATCAAAAGGACGAATATATGGAGCTAGATGATTTATTTAGAGCAACAGCAATTTACGCCCAGGCTATTTATGAACTCGCACGAGGAAATGATAAGTAAAATCTCAACTAAGGGGATAGTAATATGGTGAAAATTATTTACAATGATCAAATTATGGATAAAAATAAAGTGCAAATTGATATTGAAGATCGTGGTTATCAATTCGGTGATGGCGTATATGAAGTGATTCGTATTTACGATGGGCAATTATTTACAGCAGAGGAACATCTAACTCGATTTTTTAGTAGTGCAGAAAAAATAAAGATCGTTGTACCATTCCCAAAAGAGCAATTACTTAGATTAATTAAACAGTTAATCAACGAAAATAAAGTAAATAATGGCTCTATCTATATGCAGATCACAAGAGGAGCCTCGCCAAGAAATCATGTTTTCCCGAGCGCCGAGACTAAACCTGTGTTAACCGCTTATACGAAGGTAGTAGAAAGACCGGAATCTGCACTTGAAAATGGCGTAGAAGCAATCGTTGCTGACGATATCCGTTGGCTTCGTTGTGATATTAAAAGCTTAAATTTATTGCCCAATTTACTAGCTAAGCAGCAAGCAACAGAGAAAGGATGTTATGAATCCATTCTTCATCGTGATGGCACAGTAACTGAAGGTTCTTCCTCCAATGCTTATATCATCAAAGATGGTAAAGTGAAAACACATCCTGCGACAAACTTAATATTAAATGGAATTACACGTCAAGTCATTGCACGTTTGTGCGATGAAAATCAAATTCCGTTTTATGAAGAAGTATTTACAGTTGATGAATTGCTTGCGGCGGATGAAGTGTTTATTTCAAGTACTACTTCTGAGGTAATGCCTGTCATTCGTGTGGATGGTAAATTGTTTAGCGATGGAAAGCCAGGACAAATTACAAGGAAACTCCAATCATTATTTTTAGAGGAAATTAAAAAGATGGAAAAATGATCAGCATTCAGCAAATAACCTGTGTTTATTTGGCTTCAGTAGGGAATTATAAAACCTATTGAAGCTTTTTAAGAATGTAAGGAACATTATAAAACATAGGTTAGTACTACCTGCACTGAATCCACAGCAAGTATACTCTCTTTACACCGTTAGCGTTTTAGTGATAGCAAACATTTCATCGGTACATTATAATACATTAATGTAAGGAGTATATGAATTATGTCCCATTACTTTTTTGCACTCTCCCTTTCGAATGACTTGAAGGGAAAATTACAAGACGTAAGCAAAGAAATGAGAGTTAATTTAGCATTCAAAAATTGGGTGCACCCTAAAGACTATCATATTACACTGGCTTTCCTTGGTCAGGCAAATGAAGAACAACTTCATGAAGCTTGTAAATTAAGTGAAAATGCATTGGCAAGTATTTTTACATTTTCATTTGAGTTAAGTAAAGTAGGCGTTTTTGGTCTCCCTAAAACTCCAAGGATATTATGGATGGGAACAAAGGAGTCTAATCCTCTCGATGAGGTACAAAAACGAGTATCGCTCGCTTGTACACAGGCGAAGTTTAAGCTTGATGAGCGACCTTTTATCCCCCATATTACACTAGCGCGAAAATGGATAGGATCTGACGATTTTACTCTAGAAAATACGGTACTTAAAAAGGATCTTTTTAACATAGAGTATGAGGCTTCAGAAGTAGCATTATTTCGAACACATCCACATAACACACCTAAATATGAAAAAGTAAAATCGTTCAAGTTTCTACCATGAATATAAAGGAAGGTCACGGCCTATGGCACAGTTAATAAAATTACAAGATTATATCTCTCGCTATGAGAATGACTTAACGCGATATCCCACACAATTTGTTCGCTTAAAAAAACAGCAATGGGAAAAGATGAGAAATACTTGGGAAAATCCAGCATTCCTAGCAATCAATCATGTTGAAGAAGAGAACCAAACCAAACAAAGTTTTATCGAGAAAATGAAAGGTTTATTTCAGCCTGAAGCTGAAAATTTGTCTGAAGAACTAGCAGTACCCATTCAAAAAGTTGAAGCTGGAGCTGAAGAAGAGGGGCAATTTGCATTTTCATATACATTACCATTACAAGCAAAAACTGAAACAGAATTAAAGCAAGCATTTCTAGATCAACTTCTACGCTTTCAAATTAATTGGGCAAGCTCCACAATAGCCGAAAAATCATTCGTAGATTCCACATATTATAATGATGAACGACTAAGCCATTTCTTGCAACGTTTTCCAGATACATATTTTCTTCTGTACGAACCAATATTTCTATTGAAAAAAGCTCCAGTCGAGGTGGAGGTACTTATACTGACTCCAACCGAAATTTGGTGTTGTGCTTTTATAGAAATGGAGGAAAATGCGGCTTATACAGGTTCACCAGATCATTTTTGGATAAAACGATCTGGTGGCAAAGAAGCTAAAATATTGAATCCTGGATTATCAGCGAGCCGAACGGAAAAAATAATTAAACAGATATTTTCTTTGTATGAAGTGGAATTGCCGATTCGAAAAGCAGTAATCTCCCGCAATGGTTATTTGGACTACCCCGATGCGCCAAATGATTTAACGATGCTAGATAAACGTTCATATGAAGAATGGTTTCAGAAAATGAGAACATCAGGCTCGCCATTAAAGATGATGCAACTCCGTGCTGCTAAAGCATTATTGGAATACTGTCAAACTACGTCTTTTCGACGACCAGATTGGAATAGAGATTAACAAGTGAATAAGATTAATAGTTTTGAAATAGTAAAAAAATTAATATTTATCGTAAATCGCGAAGCAAAAAATGGCTTTAGCCGAAAAATTTGGTATAATATCGAGAGGAAATTAGATGATATACCCCACGATGTTTATTTTACTGAAAAAAAAGGACACGCCACTTTACTTGCAAAGCAAGCTGCAGAAAGTACAAACGATCCACTCATCATTATTGCGGTAGGTGGTGATGGTACTATTCATGAAGTATTGAATGGCGCGTTACAATATAGTCATATTACATTTGGATATATTCCTACAGGTTCTGGTAATGATTTTGCAAAAGGCTTTGAGCTTCCAAGAAATCCAGAAGCTTGTCTAGAAATAATTCTACGTGAAGTAAATAATATTAGTCATCAATTTGATATTGGCTTTTATCAAGGGAATGACGAACAAAATGGATATTTTGTAAATAGTTTAGGAGCAGGGTTTGACGCTTCTATTGTTTATAAAGCTAATAAGTCTCCTTTAAAGAAGTGGTTGAACTACTTCTCACTCGGTAATATAATATATGCCATATATTTAATAGCAGAATTATTTCATTATAAGCCAAATATGCTTGAGCTTACTATTGATCAGAAGAAATATACTTTTGAAAAAACATGGTTTATCACTATATCAAACCAACCTTACTACGGGGGAGGTATGCAAATTGCTCCCCTTGCAGACCCAAAAGATGGGGCATTTAGTATTGTTGTTGTTCATCAATTATCAAGGTGGAAGTTACTGTTTGTTTTTATGAGTGTTTTTTCCGGAAAGCATTTAAATTTTAAGGAAGTAACTGAATATAAAGGAACAGATATTAAAATCGATGTTGACCGCCCCATTCTGTTACATGCAGATGGAGAAAATATTGGTCACACACCGATACATGTAAAAATGAGTGCGAGAAAATGGAAATTAATTCAAAGCTCAGTAGCAGTTTCTGAGGGAAAATAACATAATTCTACAAGTTTCTTCGAAAAAACAATAATTTCTTTAAATCTGACTTGACGGAAAAAGTAGATTAGAGATAAAATTTAACGAAGGGTGGCTATTGTTATTTACTTTGTATCAATAGCTGTCTTTTTTTCTTTTAAGATGATGATTCGGAGTGCTGTCTCCGTTGACATAATGAAGGTGAATAACGGTGAAACATTTATTTGGGCAGGAATGGGATATCATTCCTGCTGGCGGAGCGACAGGAGAAGCTTTTTTTGCAACAAATGATAATGAAAAGTTATTTTTGAAGCGAAATTCATCTCCTTTTCTTGCAGTTTTATCAGCGGAAGGAATCGTTCCAAAATTAATATGGACGAAACGAATGGAAAATGGCGATGTAATCACTGCTCAGCAATGTGTAAATGGCCGAGAGTTTAAACCGAAAGATATGGCAGAGGAAAGGGCAGCAACGTTATTAAAAAAGATCCATGAATCCTTGCCTTTATTAAAGATGTTAAAAAGAATGGGGAAAGCTCCAACTTTTCCAGCTCACATGTTGGAGGACGTGAACTCAAGTTTAGACGATGAATTAAAGTCAAAAATAGTTGTTCAATCATCGCTAGATTTTTTAGAAAAAGAAATAGGGAATATTACCTGTGATGAATGGGCGGTTTGCCATGGCGATGTGAATCACAATAATTGGTTATTGACTGACACGGATGATCTTTATTTGATCGATTGGGATGGGGCAACAATTGCAGATCCTGCCTTAGATCTTGGTTTATTGCTGTATTGGTATATCCCTCGCAATGAGTGGGCTCGCTGGTTAGCAATGTATGGCCGAGAGCTATCCGAAAACCTAGAAATACGTATGAAATGGTATGTAATAGCTCATACATTAACATCGATCCAATGGCATAAAGACAAGGAAAGATTTGAAGAAATGCAGCATTGGCTGGATTATTTGACGAAGATAGAAATAAATTTTAGTGTATGATGAAAACTCCTTACCTACATTAGTAGTGGTGGGGAGTTTTTGCATATAAAAATGTATAAGGCAAAGATGTGAAACAATCTTAAATGTCTTGTCAAAAGGTAAAAAACATAGTATATTAAGAATGTAGATACATTGTGAAATTAATCACAATTAACTTTAAGCACTTATATTTTTTTAGCTATAAATGTGAATTATTTCACAAGTTATTGAAGGTAGAAGAAGGAGTGAGTGAAATGACAAAATGGTATGAAAATCGCTGGGTAGCAATGATATGGGGAGCATTAAGAATTTGGTTAGGTGTTCAGTGGCTCCAAGCGGGCTTAGGAAAGGTTGGTACGTTTGATGCCACAGGATTCCTCACTGGTACAATTGCCAAAGCAGGTGGAGAGGCACCGATCGTTCAAGGATGGTACGCTGGATTTGTTGAAACATTTGCAATACCAAATGTTAAATTGATAAATATATTAATTCCATGGGGAGAAATCCTAGTTGGTGTCGGTTTAATCATCGGAGCACTCACAATTCCTGCATTAATTGCTGGAGCGTTTATGAACTTAAACTTTTTATTAGCAGGTACAATCAGCACAAATCCAATTCTTTTAATCGTTGCAGTTATCCTACTGTTTGTCGCAAAAGGAACAGCGTACTATGGAGTAGACAGGATCCTGGTACCTGCAACAATGAACAATCTAAGGGGAAAAGGAATTTTTAAAAAAATGCGTGCAGCTATAATTCAATAGTGACCAATAAAATAATGAGAGAGCATATTGTAGCTCTCTCGTTATTATTTATTTTTTCTTTGCACGATTATCTGCAGCTTTAGATCGAGCCATTGCTTCTCTGTCATTGTTGTCGGCCATTTCGGTAGAAAATTCTACGTCCATACCATCAGATTTCATATTTTTAGGTACTTGGGGAAGTTTTTGTTTATTTTTATCACGTGCTTTACGTCGATCGTCACGTCCCATAGCGCAAACCTCCTTTAGGTATTTTAGTGATTTAAATTATCACAAATTTATTATTTGCGATAATCAGAATTACATACCACTTATATATAGAATTTCTATGTTGTTGGTCCCGATCTTATTTCCGTCTACGGTTGCCATCAGTATATCCTCCTGCTTTATCCGCACGTTTGAATTCGCTAGAATAAAGCACTTCCTGAGTAGTCGTCAAATTACTTTTTTGATCTAAATCTTTTCGTTTAACCATCATTACCACCCCTTCATCTTTACTTTCATTTTGACCCAGCAAGTTCGAAAACATACACAGATGTTTTTGTGATAAAATAGAATCATTATGTCTTCACGAAGGAAGATGAGTATGCCGATTATTACAAAAATTTCCACGCAAAAAAATGCAACCGATCGTTATAATATTTTTCTAGATGAAAAATTTGCTTTCGGTGTTGATGAAGAAGTATTGATGCGATTCCAGCTTGGTAAAGGAAAGGAATTATCAGAATTAGAAATTACACAAATTCAATATGAAGATGAAATTCGTAAAGCGTTTAATACTGCCATCAACTTCTTATCGTTTCGGATGAGATCGGAATCGGAAATTCGTACCCACCTAAAGAAAAAGGAATGGGAAGAGCCTGTCATTCAAGCGGTTTTGCTGAAATTAAATGAGCGTCAATATATTGATGATCTTGAATTTGCTTCTGCTTATGTGAGAACTCAAGTAAACGGGGGAAAAAAAGGACCGGGGACGATTAAGCAAGAGTTGAAACAAAAAGGCGTCGCGGATCATTATATCGAAGAAGCGTTAACTAAATATGATGGAGAGCAACAAATAGAACATGCAATTCAGTTGGGAAATAAATTAACGAAGCAAAATAGCAGTTTGTCTGAAAGATCCCTCAAACAAAAAATCCAACAGCACTTAATGACTAAAGGTTTTCCCTCCAATATCATTTCCATTGCAATGGAAGAAATTGAGTTTGAGAAAGAAGATGATGCAGAATGGGAAGCCCTACTAGTACAAGGCGAAAAAGCTCATAGAAGATATAAAAGCCTTTCTGGTTATGAATATAAACAAAAAATGAAGCAAGTGTTGTTTCGAAAAGGATTTGCTATTGAAATAATTGATCGATTTCTTCAAGAAAAAGACAAGGAATAGTAGATAAGGTGGATAGAGACAATGGAAAATGAAAAAAGATATAGTCAAATGACGGTAGCGGAATTAAAAGCGGAGATTGCACAAGTTAAAGAAAGAGCTCGTAAAGCGGAGCAACTCGGGATTGTTAACGAGTTTGCAGTGTTGGAGAGAAAAGCACTGATGGCTAAAGCTTATTTGCTTGATCCAGCGGATTTCAAACCAGGTGAAATTTACGCGCTTGATGGAGATCCCGGTGTTTATTTTAAAATTGATTATATGAATGGTGTATTTGCTTGGGGTTACAGATTAAATGGAAATGGTAAGCAAGAGGCGCTACCTATTTCTGTATTAAAATGAAGTTGCTTTCTTAAACATTGTGGTTATTTTTCCGCGATTAGAATAGACGAATTTAGTAACAGGTGAGCGTCCGCTCGTACCTTATGAGCACTGAAAAAACATCTTGCTATACAACGAAATGGATAGCAGGATAAAGAAAAAATGGGCGAAAATATTCCTGTTTTCATTACGATTATTGAATAGAGTGTGATTTCTTTTATAGGTACTCGCTTTCCTTGAGCGGATCGTATTTTGAATATTACTCCATTTTGATTTTAGAGAATAGCATAAAAAAGAGACACAGCAAAATATAGCTGTGTCGATACTTGCATTTTAATTTTATATTTACTTCTTGTATTTTGTAACTGCAGCTCTTTGCCTAATAATGTCATCCTGAGTTAGTTGTGTATGTCCATTTACTTGTGAGCTCATATTTTTTGGAGAAAACCATGCTCGATTAAAAGGGGTTAACTGGCGATTTAAATGAGAATTCTCGTTGTTAGCCATATTGTGTTTTCCTCCTTATTGATTAAGTTCTCCATCTTCTCTGGCACCTGAAGCACGCATTCTATCCTGTGGGGCTGTGTTAATAGTCCCATCAGCGCGTTTTGAGGCATATTCCGCTTTTGCCCGAGGTTCGCCTTCGAATTTATTGTCGTTGCCGTATGGGAAATCTTTAGCCTTGTTGCGCATTCGGACACCCTCCTTATTGTTGTCTAAACGAAAATTAGTTTAGATCTAAATAGACTTCAAAGGCCTGCGGTATTAAGAGGTCCGCATATCTCTATTATGAGTATAATCGACTGATTTTATTAAAAGAGGAGTAGATATTAATGAATGATTATTACGAGCGGTTAACCGCCTATTTGCTTGAGAAAAATCCAGATTTAACAGAAGCTAAAGCAAGAACATGGGTAGAATTACTATGGGAAGATTTTGAAACAACTTATGCAAAAGCAGGAAGAAAATATCGCGGCCATGAGATGGCAGAACGAATCGTCCGTTCACTAATTGATCAACACGGTAGTAAACTACATGAGTTTGCGGGAAAAAATCCGAAATATGCGCATATGTTACATGATGAAGAGGTTAAATAACTAAATACATCCCGGTGCTATAAAGCTCGCGCCGGGATGTTATAATGTGTGCTTATTGATTAACGACGATATTTAACTTTTTTCGGAGTTTTTCTTCACTGAAAATCCATCCAGTATAGGATGAAATAATTTCTAAGTCTAAATCGAGTTGTACGATCGCGACAAAAGGGTAATGTCCGTTACTTCGATATCTAAGATCTATAAAGCGCACTTCAAAATAATCGTCATATTCTACAATTTCCCAACGGTAGATAGGGGAAAATGATAAGAAAGCCGATATGTTTCTATCGTTTTTCGCAGCTTTTATTAATGGTGTTTCTGGGACAGGGACACGTTGGAATTTGTCGAAAATAGTAATGGAGCGTTTAAAAGCCCGACCAACATAGAAACAATCATCTGAGATAACTGCCAATCTCCATTGATTAAAGCGCATAGTAGGTGCAATAATGATCTCATCAGCGTCTGTAATAGTTTTAAGCACTGCCGAACGAACAGTTTGTTGCATGATATATCTTAGTATGTAATAAAAAATAATTATTACATACATACACAGAAAAGTAGGGCCAGGTGGTGTCCCGCATATCCACAAAATAATACCTATTACATGTAGTCCAAATATAATAGGATCGAATGTGTTAATTGTTCCTAAGGCTACCCATTTTGCAGAAAATGGTCTCAGAGCTTGTGTGCCATAAGCATTGAAAATATCAACAAAAACGTGTAAAAAGACTGCTAAAAATGACCATAACCATAAATGAAGCATATTGGAATCTGGATAAAACATCGTAACTAGCGCTGTTACAAGGACGGGCCAAAGTAAAACAGCAGGGATGGAATGTGTGATTCCTCTATGATTACGTATATACACTGCATTATTTCTTAATTTTAAAAATGTATCTATATCTGGTATTTGGGATCCGATTATGGCTGCTGCTAGAACACTTTGCGTATTTACAGCAGTATCTGCTACTACTGGATCCAAAGTGGCCAAGCCTCCGATTGCGATACCCATAACAACATGTGTAGCTGTATCCAAACTAAGTCCTCCTCCGGGAAGGGATATCTGTTACTCTAAGTTGCATTCCAAACCA
Source organism: Lederbergia lenta NBRC 16444 (assembly GCF_001591545.1). Taxonomy (GTDB): domain Bacteria; phylum Bacillota; class Bacilli; order Bacillales; family Bacillaceae_C; genus Lederbergia; species Lederbergia lenta. The sequence goes on along the minus strand of NZ_BCVC01000009.1, from coordinate 11,847 downwards.
TCATATTTTAAAGAAGAATAAAAAGCAATGAAGTGCATTGCAAAATCTTATAATTAATTATTCCCTAAATCAATGAAGGAATAACATTCAGGTGATATAAATATGAAAGATTCTTTGAAAAATACATTGAGCCAAATAGATATAAAGCAATTCCAGCATGATTTGATCAGCTGGTTTATTGAGGAACAAAGGGATCTACCATGGAGAAAAGATGCTGATCCTTATAAAGTGTGGGTTTCTGAAATTATGCTTCAACAAACAAAGGTTGATACGGTTATCCCATATTTTGACCGTTTTCTAAAAAAGTTCCCAACCATTGAATCGTTCGCTGCTGCTGATGATGAAGCTGTTTTAAAAATATGGGAAGGATTAGGTTACTATTCAAGGGTACGGAATTTACACTCAGCTGTAAAAGAAGTTGTAGGAAATTATGGTGGTGTAGTTCCAGATACACAAGAAGAAATTTCCAAACTTAAAGGTGTAGGACCATATACAGCTGGGGCGGTTTTAAGTATAGCCTACGGTAAACCGGAACCTGCTGTGGATGGAAATGTAATGCGAGTATTGTCACGGATTATGCTAATCAGAGAAGATATCGCAAAAGCGTCGACTCGAAAAGTATTTGAAGCTGCAGTTAGGGAACTAATTGATCATGAACATCCATCCTTTTTTAATCAAGCATTAATGGAATTAGGAGCGTTGATTTGTACCCCAACTTCACCGGCATGTTTGCTCTGCCCTGTAAGGGATCATTGTTTAGCATTTGAAGATGGAGTGCAATCAGAGCTTCCGATTAAGTCGAGAAAAAAGAAAACACGTCATGTAGATTTAATTGCTACAGTATTGAAAAATAATAAGGAAGAATTTTTAATTAGGAAGCGTCCTAATAAAGGGTTGCTTGCTGGTTTGTGGGAATTTCCTAATGTAGAAAGAAATATCCATTTCGAACAATCGAAAGCAGCTCTTCAAGCTTATTTAATACAAGATTTACAACTTGAGACAAAACTGGAAAATGGAGCGTTTGTTAGGGTAGATCATGTCTTCACACATCTTACTTGGACGATTGATGCTTTCGCAGGGGAATTAAATCCTAATATTGAAATTGGTCAGGAGTATAAATTGGTAACAAAGGATGCATTGGAAGAATATGCATTCCCAGTTTCACATCAAAAAATATGGCAAGCATATAAAAAACAATTTGCTTAATACATTTTACATAATAGAAATATCGGAGTTTTCGACTAGATTATATCCTAATTGCCGATTAATCATGTGAAGTGTAAAATATACAGGTATAAAAGAAAGGTGGATTTTTATGTCGAATAAAGTTGCACTAGTAACAGGGAGTAGTAAGGGTGTCGGGAAAGCAGCAGCCATTGCCCTTGCAAGAAAGGGATATGATATTGTAGTAAATTATGCGCGGAGTAAAACAGCTGCACTTGAAACGGTAGAAGAAATTGAAAAACTTGGTAGAAAAGCTTTGCTTATTAAGGCTAATGTCGGTGATGTTGCTAAAATTAAAACGATGTTTCAGCAAATTGATGAAGAATTTGGCAGGCTTGATGTATTGATCAATAATGCAGCATCCGGTGTCTTGCGTCCGGTTATGGAGTTAGAAGAGTCACATTGGGATTGGACAATGAACATAAACAGCAAGGCATTGCTATTCTGTGCGCAAGAGGCAGCTAAACTAATGGAACGTAATGGCGGCGGGAAAATTGTCAGCTTAAGTTCGCTTGGTTCTATCCGCTATTTAGAAAATTATACGACAGTTGGCGTTTCAAAAGCAGCCGTTGAATCACTAACACGCTATTTGGCTGTTGAATTGTCTGCGAGAAATATTATTGTTAATGCAGTTTCAGGTGGGGCAATTGATACTGATGCTTTAAAACATTTTCCAAACCGTGAAGAATTACTTGAAGATGCTAGAAAAAATACACCTGCAGGTCGTATGGTAGAAATAGATGATCTCGTCAAAACAATTTTATTCCTTATTTCAGACGACGCTTCTATGATTAGAGGCCAGACAATTATCGTTGATGGAGGCCGATCTATTCTCGTATAAATTTTTTTATAAAAACTTGGATAACAATCTTCATGTTTGGTTATTATAACAAACGTGGAGGTGAGATGAATGAAAAAATCAAATAAAACACAAAGTGGTACAAACATTGAAGAAGTAAGACAACAAAATGCACAATCTGCAGGTGGTGCAGGTGCACAAGGTAACTTCGGAGCTGAGTTCGGAAGCGAAACAGACGCTCAACAAGTAAAAAAGCAAAATCAACAAGCTGAATCTAAAAAAGCTAAAAACTCTGGTAATTTTGGCCAGCAATAATAGCTAATAGTAGTAATCGAACGATCGTCCATATTGGGACGATCGTTCTTTTTTTGAAGAAATAATTTTGTTTGAAATTGATTACTTAGTTTTGCTTCGTTTTTATACATTCATTAGGAAGTAGGGACATTTGTTATTGAATTAATGAAATAAATCTTAGTTTTATTCGGCGCAGAATCGCATTTGTTTTAAAAACTAGGGTAAAACGGTATAATAATAACTATTATAAACGAAAAGCGCAAGTGTTCGTTTAGCGACGACGGACTGCGCCTATAAGATAGCTTGCCATAGGACGTAACGTTTTTAATCGAGGAATATTTTTATGGTGAAATAACGGAAACTCGGTGAGTCTCAAGTACCGAATGAATGTTGACTTATCGAAGGAATCCCGCTAGACACCGGGCTTTGTAGCTAGATATTTCTTTATTAAGCTAAATTATTTAGTTTTTATTGAAAAATATTAATGATCACGAATTGCATGCTTGCCCTTTGGATCAGAAAGTAGGGAGACGATGGTTATTCCCGTGGAAGGAGAAAATATCCAAATCCATAGTTATAAACATGATGGAAATATACATCGTGTTTGGGATGAAACAAAAATATTAAAAGCGACGAGACATCTTGTTATTGGTGGAAATGATCGAACGCTCGTAACGGAATCTGATGGTAGAACTTGGATAACACGAGAGCCGGCAATTTGTTATTTCCATACAGATTTATGGTTCAATATTATTTCTATGATCAGGGAAGATGGGATTTATTATTATTGCAATCTAGGTTCTCCATATGTCTATGATCAAGGTGCAATAAAATATATAGATTATGACCTAGATATCAAAGTTTTTCCTGACATGACGTATTCACTTTTGGATGAAGATGAGTATGAATTTCATAGAATGCAAATGAAATATCCTGATGTAATCGATCATATTTTAAAAAGGAATGTGGACAAACTTGTTTATTGGATTAGACAAAGGAAAGGACCGTTTTCACCAGATTTTATTGATATTTGGTATGAGCGATTTTTGATGTATAGGAGCTAGTAAGTGAGTAGAAAAATTCACTTTTTTGGATTACAGAGGAGGATCAATGCTTGGGAGTTATAAAGAGATATTTGCAATTTGTAAAGCCGTATCGTTGGAAAATTGTATGGACTTTAGCAATTGGAATCATAAAGTTTACCATCCCATTATTAATCCCCATTTTAATGAAATATGTCATTGATGATGTAGTTGGTGCAGACGCATTGTCGCCGGACGAAAAAACAATGAGATTAATGCTAACAATGGGGGTTATGTTACTGATTTTCGTTGTTATTAGACCGCCTGTTGAGTATTATCGACAATATTTCGCTCAATGGACAGCAAGTAATATTTTATACGATATACGTGATAGATTATTTACTCATATTCAAAAATTAAGCTTTAAATTTTATTCTAATACAAGAGCGGGCGAAGTAATATCAAGGGTAATTAATGATGTAGAGCAAACAAAGGATTTTGTCATTACAGGTTTAATGAATCTCTGGCTTGATGCAGCTACTGTAATTATCGCCATCATTATTATGGTTACGATGGATGTACCATTAACCCTCGTATCCTTAGCTGTTTTTCCACTTTATATTATTGCGGTTCGCTACTTCTTCGGAAATTTACGAAAGTTGACACGTGCGCGCTCACAAGCTCTTGCGGAAGTTCAAAGTTATTTACACGAACGAGTTGCTGGTATGTCATTAATTAAAAGTTTTGCAATAGAAGATCATGAACAAAAACGCTTTGATAAAAATAATGCTAATTTTCTTGAGAAGGCGTTAGTACATACTAGTTGGACAGCTAAGGCTTTTTCTGTTGTAAATACAATAACGGACATTGCGCCACTTATTGTCATCACTTATGCAGGTTACCAAGTTATTCATGGTGATCTTTCAATAGGAACAATGGTTGCCTTCATGGGATTTGTGGAAAGGCTATATAATCCACTACGAAGATTAGTTAACTCATCAACGACGCTCACTCAATCAATTGCATCAATGGACAGAGTGTTTGAATTACTTGATGAGAAATATGATATAGATGATGCACCAGATGCTGTTAAATTAAGTGAGGTACATGGTAATATTCATTTGGAAAATGTTACTTTTGCTTATGATAAAAAAGAAAATCCAATTTTACACGCAATAAATCTGGAGGTTAAGCAAGGTGAGACAATCGCATTAGTTGGAATGAGTGGAGGGGGAAAATCTTCGCTTGTTAGTCTAATTCCTCGATTTTATGATGTAACTGAAGGAAGAGTTCTTCTGGATGGGACGGATATTCGAAAATATAAAGTTCGTAGTTTACGTGATAAAATTGGTATGGTCTTACAAGATAATATTCTGTTTAGCGAGTCAGTAAAAAGTAATATTTTACTCGGGAAACCAGAAGCTACTGATGAAGAAGTGTACAGAGCAGCAAAGCAAGCAAATGCACATGAATTTATTATGAACTTGAGTTCAGGGTATGATACCAAAGTGGGGGAACGAGGCGTAAAATTATCAGGAGGACAAAAGCAACGGGTAGCAATTGCGCGAGTTTTCTTGAAGAACCCACCTATTTTAATTTTAGATGAAGCGACGTCTGCCTTAGACCTTGAAAGTGAGCAGCTAATTCAAGAGTCGCTAGAAAAATTAGCAAAAGATCGGACAACATTAATTATCGCACATCGATTATCAACCATTACCCATGCGGATAAAATCGTTCTGATTGAGCATGGTGAAATAGTTGAAACGGGTACACATGAAGAGTTAATGAAAAAACGCGGGAATTACTATCAGTTGTTCCAAGTTCAACAATTGGATATGTAAAAAACTCTAGCGGATATTTTCCGCTAGAGTTTTTGCGTTTCTTCGCTAACTATACTATCTTTTTTATGATAAGTTTGGAAAGTGCGAATAAGCAATTCAAGGTGCTCAAGTTGTTCTTCGTATTCTATTGTAGCTGAAAGGATATGCATTAAGTGATAAGGCTGAAACTCATTTTCTATTTCACTATTTTTTATTTCTTTAATAAATGCATCCATTAATTGATCGCGATTAAAAGTGGCTTGGTTTAATGTATCGAGTTCCACCTCTGCACGTACACGTCCAAGAAATTTTAAATGAAGTTGCTCATGGTAGCTCAATAAATAATCAAGTCGTTCCCTTGTATGGAGTTGGAGTGATTCAGGTAATTGGTATAGAATATTCTCATAGCGATGCTGCAATTTTAAAATGTCAAAGCTTTTTTGTGTTACCTGTATCATTTGATGATAAATGACAAGCTTTCTTTTATCCGAGAATTTATGTTTTTTGAAATAACGTCGTTCTTCCTTATACATAGAATATAATAGGTTAATGTTGCGGATTTTATCTTTTATATTCCCAATATCCTTTTTAAGTAATCTGTCTTCAGAGGCGAATCTGGTAGTTAATCTTATCCATTGAATGATATCTTCTGTTACGCCAGATATACTTTGAAAAAGTTTGGTTTCATATTTTGGTGGAATAAAGATAAGATTTACCGCAAATGAAGAAATAATTCCTAAAAAGATGGCTGAGGACCGCAAAAGTGCAAACTGAAGAAAGTCATCTGCGGGTGCTTCCATAATAGCGATAATGGTTACTAGTGCAAGGCGAATTGAATTTTCTAGTTTCAGATTTACCATAAAAATAATAGCGATGATTGCAGCAAAACCAATAATTAAAATATGGTTGCCGAATGCCATAACGAAAATGACGGCGATAATAGCTCCAATTATATTACCTTGTATTTGTTCAAGGACTGTTAAATAAGATCGATAAATAGTTGGTTGTATGGCGAAAATAGCAGCTATTCCCGCAAACAAAGGTGCTGGTATTCCGAGAAGCTGTGCAATATAAAGCGCCAATGTAATGGCTATTCCCGTTTTTAGCATGCGGGCACCAAGCTTCATATTTGATTATTCCTTTCTAACGTCTGTATTTAAATATATTATTTTTTAAAAAAATGTGTCTATAGAATGTGTAAATACAAAGTCAACATCGGCTCACCATCAGGCTCGCCGTGTTTCCTTTATCACAAGTTACCTCGCTTGAAACCGCTAGGTCCTGTGGAAATTTTGATGCATCCACATTTTTGGAATACAGTTCGTACTACGCTAAACGAGTGTTTTCCATATTTCTTATTTAAACGCGTTTTCGACTGCTTTGATTGTTTCTAGTATATCATCTTCTGTATGTGCGGATGTTATGAACCAAGCCTCGTATTTAGATGGAGCAAGATTTATACCTTGATGAAGCATTTTTTTGAAGAATCTTGCGAATAATTCCCCATCTGTTGCTTCTGCTTGTTCGTAATTTACCACGTTTTCGCGAGTAAAATAAATGGTTAATGCACCTTTTAAGCGATTGATTGTAATAGGAGCATCGTATTTTTTTGCGGCTTCGAGAATCCCTTTTTCAAGCATAGCACCAAGTTTATCAAGGCGTTCGTATAGCCCTTCTTCTTGTAATACTTCTAAGCAAGCAATCCCCGATAGCATTGAAGCAGGATTTCCTGCCATCGTACCTGCTTGATAAGCTGGACCAAGTGGTGCGACTGTTTCCATAATCTCTTTGCGGCCACCATAGGCACCAATTGGCAGCCCCCCACCAATAATCTTCCCGATAGCTGTTAAATCAGGAATGACTCCTAACATATCTTGTGCAGCACCATAGGTGAAGCGAAAAGCTGTAATAACTTCATCAAAAATGAGAAGGGCGCCATTATCATGTGCTACTTTCTTTACTTCTTCGAAGAAACCCGGTTGAGGTTCAACAATTCCAAAGTTACCAACTATCGGTTCTGCTAGAACGGCTGCAATTTCTTTACCCCATTTATTCATTGCATCATGATAAGCTTCTATATCATTAAAGGGGATTGTAATGACCTCTTGGGCAATACTTTGAGGGACACCAGCAGAATCAGGCATGCCAAGTTGAGAAGGTCCAGACCCAGCTGCAACGAGTACTAAGTCGGAATGCCCGTGATAGCAGCCCGCGAATTTTAAGATTTTTGTTCGACCTGTATATGCGCGAGCAACTCGAATGGTTGTCATAACAGCTTCCGTTCCTGAATTCACAAAGCGGACTTTGTCGAGGGATGGAATAGCGTCTTTGATCATTTTAGCAAACTTCACTTCGTGCTTCGTAGCTGTACCGTATAAAACACCCGTTTCTGCTGCTATTTTTATCGCTTCAGCAATATGCGGATGTGCATGACCAGTAATAATAGGGCCATACGCGGCTAAGTAATCGATATATCGATTACCATCCACATCATAAAGATAGGCACCTTTTGCTTTTTCGATTGCAATTGGTGCACCTCCACCAACGGCTTTGTAAGATCGGGAGGGGCTATTAACACCTCCGACTATATGTTCTAGTGCTTCCATATGAAGAGATTCAGATTTTGTAAAATTCATTTTAGTACCTCCTAAACTTGCAGTCCATTCTATATTGTAATCCAGCCGCCGTTTCAGCGCAAACAATGCATAAATAGATTGTTAGAAATATGGTGATGAGGTCTAGAAAGTTGCAGATCAGCGTAAAATAATTGGACAAGATATAAAGAGGTGATTTCTTCATTGTGGTATATCATCTTTATTGCTATCATTTTGTGTATTTTAATGGCACTCAAAACATTGTTTTTCCCCGCAAGGTTTAGTTATAAACAAGTTTCATTTGAGAATTTTGTATTCCTCGGTTGCACCTATGCTGTAATCATGATTGGATTTGGTTTGTTATTTCTAATGTTAGAAATGCAGGGCTTGGAAGTGATGGCTGAAACACATGTTACTGGACGGGAAGATTGGAAGGAACAGCTTAGTACTTCAATATACCTCAGTGCTATCACATTATTTTCCGTTGGTTACGGAGATGTCGTTCCAGTAGGTATAGGCAGACTGCTTGTTATAATTGAAGCATTGCTAGGCTATACGATTCCAGCTGCTTTTGTTGTAAGATCATTTATCGATTACGACCCTACAATTGAGAAAAGAAAATGAACTTCTTTGAATTTTAGTTAGATTTTCTATACGCTAGAGGGAGTAATATGTATAGGAGGCATAGATTATGACTGAAATTAATGAAATTGCTCCAAATTTTCGTTTACAAGCAAGTAATGGGGAAAAGGTTTCACTTTCTGACTTTAAAGGGAAAAAACATGTTGTTCTCTACTTTTATCCGAAAGATATGACGCCTGGTTGCACAACACAAGCCTGTGATTTTCGAGATATGCATGCTGAGTTTTCTGATTTAGATGCGGTAATTCTCGGAGTTAGCCCAGATCCGCTTGAAAGACATGAGAAATTTGTTGATAAGCATGGCCTGCCATTTTTATTACTTGTCGATGAAAATCACGAGGTCGCAGAAAAATATGGTGTTTGGCAATTAAAGAAGAATTTCGGTAAAGAGTATATGGGGATTGTTCGATCTACTTTTATTATTAATAAAGACGGTGAAATTGTTCAAGAATGGCGAAATCTAAGGGTAAAAGGGCATGTGGAAGACGCATTACATTTTATAAAAAAAGAACTCGCATGAATTAAATGATCTTTTTGAGCCTATTTATTTATATGCCGGCTGTTGTCCATGTTGAAAATGTCATAACAGCATATACTACATAAGGCATACCTCCTCAGGAAGATACTTGATTGGGACTGTTTTTATGCAGTCCTTTTTTTATTGATAATACGTCAATTAAGAATACTGTTTTTATGCAAATTCAATTTTTATTATTTAACGCTATTCGGTGTAATATATAATGATATAGAAAGACATAAACGAATTCATATAACATTTAATATACGAGGGGGAGTTATGTTGAAAATTTATACGAAAACAGGAGATAAAGGAATGACTTCATTAATATATGGTGAAAGGATTGCTAAAAACGATATTCGGGTTGAGGCATATGGAACATGCGATGAAGCAAATTCGATGATCGGACTAGCGCTTAGTCATTTTGCTGATGAGGGAGTAGCGGAATTACAAGAGGTCCGTAACTTTTTTCATGAAGTTCAAACAATACTATTTCATGTAGGTGCTGAATTAGCAACACCAGTTGGAAGAGAAGTAAAATGGAAATTAGAAGAAAAGTACGTGAAAAATCTTGAAGAAATGATAGATAAATGGGATGCAGAACTTCCAGTTTTGAAAAACTTCATACTTCCAGGTGGGCATCCATCGGGAGCGACATTTCATACAGCGAGAACCGTGATCAGAAGAGCTGAGAGAAATGCTGTCGAAATCGGACATGCTAACCCGTTAGTGCTATCATATTTGAATCGTTTATCTGATTTACTGTTCGTAGCAGCTCGATTTGTTAATAATAAATTAGGAGTAGAAGAAAACAAACTTCATGATCGCTGAAGTAAGTAAATCATTGACAAAGCAGCTGCATCCTTAGTACACTATTTATAAGGATTATAAACAGAGAATTAATTTTTAATTAGAAAAGAGGTGCATGGCGATGCCAGATACACAATTGAAGGAAGCAATTCATACTTTGAAAGATACCGGAGTACGAATAACACCTCAGCGTCATGCGATTTTAGAATATTTAATCCAGTCAATGACCCATCCGACTGCTGATGATATTTACAAATCACTTGAAGGTAAGTTTCCAAATATGAGTGTCGCTACTGTATATAATAACTTACGCGTTTTTCGAGAAGTAGGACTTGTAAAAGAATTAACTTATGGAGATGCATCAAGCAGATTTGACTTCGTAACGTCTGATCATTACCATATTATTTGCGAAGATTGCGGGAAAATAGTTGATTTTCATTATCCTGGTTTAGATGAAGTGGAACAATTTGCTTCACAGGTTACAGGATTTCAGGTAACACATCATCGAATGGAGATATATGGAGTTTGTCCGGATTGTAGTAAAGGAACACATTAAAAGGATTGCCATTGCTGGCAATCCTTTTTTTTATTTAGTTTTACGATTATAGTTTTGATCAAATTCTTTTCCTTCAAGTTCGGGATCAACTGTCAATGGTTCACGACAGTGCATGCACATATCGACACGGCCCAATATTTTTGTTGGTTTATCACAATTAGGGCAAACTACTTGCACAGCTTTTGTTGATAACATACCAATCCAAAAATAGACAAGAGTACTCGCGATTATAGCTAACAAACCTAATATCATAAAAATAGTCATAACCAATGGGTTTGTTCTAAAGAAAATTCCGCCATACATAATAATAAAACCGATAAAAATTAAGCTTAACGCGAAAGAACGTATTTTGTTAATTTTATTAGAGTATTTTTTTGCCATTTACAAAGCCTCCTAAAAGATAACTATAACATAATTAACGATAACTTCTTAGTATAAATAAAACGATTTTTTGAACAAGGAGGAAAATCGTCTGAACATGTCGAAGAAGAATCATTAAAGATAAATCCATTTGGAGGAAATATGATGGAAGATATGCTGAGATCTATATATCAAGAAAAGGCTAGTCAAATTAATACTTTAGGGATTTTGAAGATTAATAAGAAATATAAGGTTCATACATTAACAGATATGTTTGATGTTATTTTATTAATTATTGTAAAGGAACAGGAAGAACGTAAATCAATAATGATGAAACATTATATTTACGAAGGAGAGAAAGCTGCGCTTCATATAATAGAAGAAGCGCAATTAAGAAACTGGATTTTGCTTGGTACAAACCGAAAAATAATTGAGTGGATTGACGAAGGAGAAATACTATTTGATAGAAATGACTACATGGAAAAGCTTAGAGTTGAACTAAGAGACTTCCCCTTCTATGGAAGAAAGATAAAGATGGGTTTGGAATTTGCTAAGTTGATTAGAAGGTATTATGATGGGAAGACTTTTTTTGAAAATGCTCATTACTTAGATGCTTATAATCATATTGTTCATTCGCTACACCATCTTGGAAGGCTTTCGCTCATTGAAAATGGTTTTCATCCGGAACTCACTGTTTGGGATCAAGTGAAGAAAATTGAACCTGAAATATTTAAACTGTACGAGGAATTAGTGAAAAGTGATGAATCACTTGAAAAAAGATTGGAGTTATTATTTTTAGCGAGTGAATTTCTAATTAATAATAGAGCTTCAATTGGAGCGGCTCACCTTTTAGAGGTGATGGAAAATAAAGAACTGTGGAGTATAGATGAAATTACTTCGAATCAAGAAGCGGAATATTATGGAGTAGATTTAAGTATTATGTTGGAGTATTTAATTGATAAAGATTTTATTCAAGTTGTAGAAATGCAGGTAGATAGTCATGGATTGTGCGAACGGCTCTATAAGAGAAAAGAAAATTAATTTGAAAAAAGGGTTGACCGATTGATTTAAACTTGGTATATTAATAGACGTCGCTGCTGACGTAAGAAAAAAGCAGTGGCGTCAAAAAACTTTTAAAAAAAGTGTTGACAGTATGATTGGTAAATGTTATATTAATAAAGTCGCTGTCAGAAAGCGGTGAGTAAGTTT
>NZ_BCVC01000008.1 GCF_001591545.1 Lederbergia lenta NBRC 16444 | reverse complement strand
GGTCAATCCATAAAACCGAATGAAACTAAAAAACCAAATGAAATAAAAGATCCTAAGCCAGGTAAATTGGAAGACGGAAAGAAACTCCCTAATACAGCAACAAACACATATAATCTATTTTTAATAGGGGGCCTCCTTCTATTACTAGGAATTGGTTTATTTATTTTTCATAGAAGAAAAGACTTAAATTAAAAAGAGCACAAGCAGGGTGTTAAACAATACGAGAGTGAGAACCAAGGAGATCTCCTGATATTGATGAGGTAGCAAGTTTAGTTATAAGCCTCCCTTATTTGCACACAAGATCTATAAGAGCCGTTACTCTAGAGCTTTTTTCTATAAAGACATTATAGGGATAGCAGGATTCTTCCTTTCTGCAATCATGGAGCTTAAGATGAAGGAGGAAGAATTCATTATTTATGAAAATATCATGACGAAAAGACCTTGCTAGCAAAGTGATGCTAGCAAGGTCTTTTCATTTATATTGTTCCATGTATTTATAAATAGCAGACTTTAAATGCCCACTTTCATTCGCTATATATGTATGCGCCTCAGCGACATCCGACTTTGTCATTCCTATAAAAATCGCGGTCTTTAAATCATAGTTAGCCTTTTGAAGTAATGTCTTTGCTTCAACTTCTGTTACTCCGGCCAATTCGATCAAAGTTCTTTCAGCGCGTTTATGCAACTTTTTATTGATTAATTGCATATCTACCATCTGATTTTTATATACTTTTCCTAAACGAACCATCGTGCCCGTAGAAATAATATTTAAGGCCGTTTTTTGTGCTGTACCCGCCTTTAATCTCGTGGAACCTCGAATTACTTCTGGTCCTACAACGACTTCAATTCCACAATCACTTAGTTCTGATGAAATGGTGCCCTCGTTACAACTAATTGAAATAGTAGTTCCACCTATGTCGTTAGCAAATTTAATAGCAGATAATACATATGGTGTTGATCCGCTAGCAGTTACACCAATTACTACGTCTAACTCGCAAAAGTTATATGCCCCTAGTAAATCAATTAGATTTTCATCATCTTCATGTTCTTCTAAAGGCTTCCACATTGCTTCGTAACCACCAGCAATTATTCCAATCCATCGAGATTCATCAATGGAATAGGTCGGACCTAATTCTGCTGCATCAAGTACCCCTAATCTACCACTTGTACCGGCCCCAACTACAAATACCCTTCCGCCTTTCTTCCATTGCTCAACAATAAGATCTATCGACCTAGCAATATCAGGCATTGCCTGCTTTACTCCTTGATATATTACCCTATCTTCTTCCACCATTAAAGAAACAATATCTGCTGATGACAACTCGTCAATGTTCATGCTATTTTTATTAACTAGCTCTGTTACGTTATTACTCATCGCCTTCACCTCGATAATCAAAATCGTTTCAGGTCAATCATAAATTTATATCTATCAGCGCGATAGGAGGATTTTACCACTTCAAAACTCACTTTGTTTTCCAAAGTAGTAGTCCGTTGCATTAATAGAATTGGTGAGTTTTTTGGTATTTGAAGATGTTCAACTTCTTCTTCATTAGCAATCGCAGCTTCAATAATTTGGACTCCACCCGAAATCTTTAGCTTTAAGGTATTTTCAATAAATTCATATAGAGAATGTTTTACAATTTCCTCATTTAATCCTTGAACCCTGTCTGCAGAGATATATGTTCGCTCCAATGCCATCGGAATTCCTTCTGCTAAACGTATCCGCTTTATTTCATATATAAGATCTTGTTCATTTATACCAAGCTGTTCTGCTATATCATTATCAGCAGGAATGATATCAAAACTAAGTAACTTTACTCCCGCTTTCATTCCCCTAACCTTCATATCTTCGGAAAAGCTAGTTAAACCTTGTAATTTTTGCTCCAGCTTTTGCTCCATTACAAATGTACCCTTACCTTTAACTCTATATAGAATGCGTTCATTCACAAGGTTTGTTATCGCTTGTCGGACTGTCATTCTACTAATACCATATATCTCTCCATATTCTCTTTCAGAGGGAAGAGAATCCCCAGGATTTAAATCCCCCTTTTCAATTAGCTTTTTAATATGCTCTTCCAATTGATAATAAATAGGGATCGGGGAAGACTTGTCAATCATATAATTTCTCCTCTCAAACGAATCTTGCTCTATACACACTTTTAAGAATATTATAACATAAAAGAAAGATGAGCTTACATACTTATCTTATCATTCAATAGTATAGTTGTCTATATATGTAATTGTATGCTTCCTCTTACTTTTTATTGCCCCAGAAATCCCCGCACCCATTACTTTCCCGATATAATTATAACCTTATTCTATCCATTACTTATGCAGAGACTTGGCTCGATAGATGATCTAAATAAAGAGATACTTATTTATAGATGTAGGCTAAACTAAGTTATAAATATTTTAATTACATTTCATGAAAAAGATGTAAGGGAACATTCAGAGCTCAATTCAAAACATGCTCTCTAGCATAGTACGATTGGGAGTCTATCGTTGTCATGAAAAGACAGGAAGAAATATTATCTGCTTTACTTTTGATAGAGTGCAATCTAATTAATGTTCCTTTTCATAAAAAGAGAAATTCAATCATTCTAAGCGGCTAAATAAAATATAATGAAGCTTTCCCAAAAAAATATCTTAAAAAAGCATTATATGCCTGCCGTATAAAAAGAGTGACCATAATTTTTTTCTAGGTCACCCTTTTATTTTAATTTGTTATTATTTTTTTCCTAACTTCTTCAAATTCTCTTGCCATTTTTCTGTTTGATATTCAAGTAGCTGATCATGACCAAGATTATTGGCATTTTCGGCAGCCTTTGCAAAGATTTCAGCTACTTCTTCATCACTTTTTGCAAATAACGCTTGTGCTCTTGCTTCTTCGGCAATTTCATCAATACTTTGTAAGATTCTACCTTCTTCCGAATCTGGAAGTGGATTTATGTTTTCAAATTCTGTTCCATTTAATTGTGTTTTCCATGTTACTTCCGATTGCCAATGCGTATCCCATCTACGTTCTTCCTCAGGTAGCGAAGCTGTGAACTTTGCCTTGGCAGTATCTAGGAAATTCGAGTTTCCGTTCCACTGAAAGTTACCTGTATCAACATCAATTTTTGCAAGACCTTCTGGGTCATTTACATATTCATCCGTAAATTGTGGAAGACCTTCCTCATCAAAACCATCCCAATACTTACCTTCTGGTCCAAAGATCAAGGAAGTTTGCCCCTCAGGACCTGTTAACCAATCTAGAAAAGCAAAAACTTTTTCAGGATCTTTTGCATCTTTAGTAATAACACTAACATTCCAACCCATCATGCTGTAATCACCTGGATAGATTTTATTCTTGTCCAATCCTTCTTTGGCGATAGGCCAAATATAAAAATAGCCACTGTCGGGATCTTCCTTCAACATATTATAGTGACCGACACTTGCAAATTCGGTTGGACTTGCTGCAGCATAAACAGCAACTTTACCACCCGTTACTTTTGCTGTAACCATGTCTATATCTTGGGACAAGGCATCTTGTGTAATTAATTTCTCTCGGAATAATTTACTTGCATATTGCTGTGACTCAATATATTCTGGACTGGTGAAAATTGATGATAGCTTCTCCCCATCCGTTACTGCATGTCTTCGGATATCCCCTGGAGAGCTGTCTTCTGTAAATGCAGAATATAAGACACTAACACCTTGTCCGTCTATATGAGTTTCAAATGGTGTTACATCTGGAAATTTTTCTTTCACAGTTTTTAGATACTCGTATAAATCATCTGTTGTTTCAAGTTTAGGTGAACCCAATTCTTCATAAATACCTTTATGGACGACATAGCCAGCGTTACCAAATGGTTGTGAATTATACCAGTTTGGGAATTGGTATAGTTTTCCGTCATCAGAACGAAGCATATTAATACCCGCTTCACCAAACCAGTCTCTTAAATTCGTATACTTATCTAAATAATCATCTAAAGGAACTAACACATCGCCTTGACGTAATCTCTCTACATCTGCCCCTTTATCGGTCCAGATGAAATCAGGTAAATCTTGGCCTGCTATCAAAGTACTTAATCTTTGAGCGGCTTCCCCACCGCCATCAATAGCGGTAATGTTTACTTTTTTGTTCTCTTTAATCCATTCTGATGATATATCTTCGCCCCAGGGTGGCATTGTATACCAGTCATAATTTCCAAACATCGTAATATCTAATTGTTCTTCTCCTAACACAAATGGCTTATCATTATTTTCACTGGACTTTTCTGTTTCTGAGCTTTTCCCATCCCCGTCTTCTTCATTGGATGCCCCTTTCGTACAACCAACCATTACAGCGAGTACCAAAAGCATTGACGTAAGCAATAACCAATATTTGCTTGTCTTTTTCAATTTCCCTTCCCCCTCTTATATAGAGTTATATATTTAAAGCTTTCACTTTAAATCATAGTTAGGCCTACTCTTTCAATGATCCAATTAATACACCTTTTACAAAATACTTCTGTACAAATGGATAAACCATAATAATAGGTAGTGTAGCAACTACCATAATAGCCATCGATAGTGATTTTCCGGTTACCGTTGTAAGTTTCGCCATATGAGCAGCAGCTCCCGCATCAATTTGGCTCATTGATTGGCTTACCGTATTGGCCTTTAATACTTTTTGTAACAAGGTTTGAATTGGTATTAAATTTTCAGAAGTTATATAAATACTTGGAAAAAACCAGTCGTTCCAATGATAAACAGCAGTAAATAAAGATAAAGTTGCAATAA
Organism: Lederbergia lenta NBRC 16444; assembly: GCF_001591545.1. Classification (GTDB taxonomy): domain Bacteria; phylum Bacillota; class Bacilli; order Bacillales; family Bacillaceae_C; genus Lederbergia; species Lederbergia lenta. The sequence goes on along the minus strand of NZ_BCVC01000008.1, from coordinate 94,531 downwards.
CAGGTCCAGAAAGCGGAAGTACAATTCTAAAGAAGGTAGACCAATAACCACAACCATCCATTTTTGCAGACTCTTCTAGACCTGCAGGTAATTGTTGAAAAAATGTTCTAAAAATAATCATATTCCAAACCATTATGAGTGTAGGAATAATCATTACCCAAAATGAATCCATTAAACCAAGCCCACGTACTAATAAGAATGTCGGTATTAAACCTCCACTAAAAAACATTGTAATTAAACAAAATATCATATAATATTTACGGCCAATCAGTTCCTTTTTTGATAACCCATAAGCTAAAAGAGCTGTAGCTAGAACTGATAGAACGGTACCAATTCCAGTTCTTAATATTGAAATAACGAAGGCATTAACAAGTCTTTTATCCTTAAAAACAAGCTCATAGTTTGCAAGCGTAAATTCCCGTGGCCAAAAGGTGATACCTCCTAGCATTGTGTCTTGTCCACTGTTAAAGGATATAACAAGAGAATTCCAAAATGGATAAAATGTTACAAAGGCCAAAAGTAATAGCAGCACATGTATAATTATCGACATCACTTTATCGCCAAAACTTAACTTTAACAACGTGTCTCACCCCAATTCCTCTTAGCACTTACCATAGGCTGTTATCACTTCTCCGAGCAATCTGGTTGGCTATTGTAAGTAATCCAACACTGATCACTGCCTTAAATAGTCCGATTGCTGTCGCATATGAATATAACGAATTACTAATACCTACTCGATAAACATATGTATCAATAACATCTGACACAGGTCTTAGCACTGCGTTAGAACCTAATAATAAAAGATCTTCAAATCCAGCATTCAGTAGGTTACCTATCTCCAAAATCAAGAAGATCACAATAATCGGCATAATAGATGGAATCGTAATTAAGAAAATCTGTTTTAATTTACTCGCCCCATCTAACGCTGCAGCCTCATACAATTGTGGATCTACCCCAGAAATAGCCGCGATATAAACAATCGAAGCAAATCCAATTGATTTCCACAAATTTGTGGATATTAGAATAGTCCAAAAATACTCCGGAATTGATAAGAAGTTAATAGGCTCATTTATTAATCCTATTTTCTCCAATAGAATATTTAAGCTACCACTCTCCGTCGCTAATATAGATGTTGCAAACCCTGCAACAATAACCCAAGACAAAAAGTGTGGTAAATAGGTAATTGTTTGTACTGTTCGTTTAAACATCATGTTTCTGACCTCATTCAGCATTAAAGCTAGAATGATAGGTGCCGGAAAGCCAATTAATATTTTTAAACCACTTATAGCGATTGTGTTTCTCATAATTTCAAAGAATCGAGAATCATTAAAAAACATTACAAAATGCTTAATACCTACCCATTCACTATCTGACATCCCTTTAAAAATATTAAAGTCTTGGAAGGCCATCAATACACCATACATAGGAAAGTAGTTAAAAACTAAAATAAATAACAATCCCGGGATAACCATCATCTGAAGTTCCCACTGTTTAAAAATACGTGTAAAGAGTTTTTTCTTCTTTTTCTCTAATATAGGACTCAATGTCTTTTCTGCTTTTAGTTGTGGCAAATATTCCCCCTCCTTCCCTTTGTAATCGCTATCAGCACTTCCAGTCTTAAGTTCCTCTCGTTGTCGAGATAACTATACCAATTATCATAAGAATATTCAATACATTTTTAAAATTTACATTTATAATTTATTAATGACGATTTAAACCCAAGATTTCTTCTTCATTATTCATCTAATGAGATTACTTTATTACTAAACATGCCAATAGTCACCTCAATTAATAAGTAAAAATAACCAAGCCCTTTTACCCAATTTATTAAATCTTCAGAAATATTGTTGCTAATTATTTTCTTGTATGTTTATCTTGAAGAGAATAGAGATTGAATAAAACTGCGAGAAGGGAGGTATAGACATCCAGTACTCTATAAATATTCAAACCTATTCACTATAAAATAAATTTATAAAGGGAGAGTTGAAATGGAGATTCGTTCTATAAATATAAAACCTATATTTATTGTAATTGGTACACTTATTATGTTAGCGCTGACAATGGCATTTGTTGGTAAAGCTTCTGCCCACGGATATGTAGATTCCCCAGCGAGCAGAGCTTTACTTTGTAAACAAGGAGTAAACAAGGATTGCGGAGCAGTAGTTTATGAACCACAAAGTTTAGAAGCTCCAGGTAATTTTCCTAACGCAGGACCTGCTGATGGGCAAATAGCTAGTGCAGGCGGTGTTTTTCCTAAACTAGATGAACAATCAACTAATCGTTGGGCAAAGGTTCCAATGACAAGTGGTGCAAATACTTTTAGCTGGAATTTAACAGCTGCTCATGCAACAGATAAATGGCAATACTATATTACAAAAGAAAATTGGGATCCAAATTCTCCATTGAAACGCTCAGATCTTGAACTATTCTGTACAATTGATGATGGTGGGAAGCGCCCTCCTTTTCAAGTCAGCCATGATTGTGTAGTTCCAGAGCGTACTGGATATCATGTAATTTTAGCATATTGGGAAGTGTATGATACGGCCAATGCTTTCTATAACGTAATTGATGCTAATTTCGATGGTGACTTTGTTGAGCCGGAAGAACCCAAAGAACCAGAAATCCCTAGTGAGCCTGGAGAGGGCGAAGATAATGACAATACTGTTCCTGCATGGGATGCAGCTGCAGTTTACTTAAAGGGTAATAAAGTGAGCTATAACGGTTCTACTTACGAGGCACAATGGTGGACTCAAAACGAAGTTCCAGGAGAGTCGTCTGTTTGGAAACTAGTTAATAATGATGACGATAATGGAGAGGAAAATGACAATCCAGTTAATACTTGGGACGCTAGTAAAGCATACTTGGGCGGTGATAAGGTGATTTATAACGGCATCCTTTATCAAGCACTGTGGTGGACTCAAGGTGATCAACCTGGTTCTAACAGCGCATGGTTAGCAGTATAGTCAACTAGTTATAAAATTCACAATAGTGGCTTGCCCTTACTATTTTAGTAGGGGTTGCCCTATTATATTAATATCTCATTTTCAAAAACAATTGAACTAAAATTTGATGAATTTAAGATATATCGGAATAGCAAAGGAGCAAGACATGAAAAGGTTTTTTATCTCACTGTTTGTGTTTGGATTACTGACTTCCCCGCTCTTCGCAAATGCACATGTCAAATGGTTTACAAAGGTGAATCCGGAAAAAGAAACGCTTGATACGATCCTTTCTCCTTTATTTATTATACTAACCTTCTTAACCGCGATTTTCCTAGCACTTTTAACGATATTGATACGTAAAACTGAAGATTCAGCTAGAATTAAATTATGGGAACAAAAGTATTCTAACTTTAAACATTCGCAATCCTTATTAAGATATGGAACAGCATTAGCTTTAATCATTCAAGTCACAAACGGGACATTGTTCGCCCCTGAATTCCATCTACAGCAATCATTCTCTATCATTTTAATTTGGATCGCAATTATTTGTTTACTCATACCATCCCACTATGCGACGAAAGCTAGCTCCCTTATCTTACTATGTTTATTCATTCAATATATAATAGAGAATGGACTTTTCCATATGTTGGATTACTCCTTTTATTTCGCTCTAATTCTATTTTTCTTATTGATCAAAACAAGATGGGAAAAAGCAGGCTTTCCACTTTTGTATATTATAACCGGAATATCGTTATGTTGGGTAGCTGTAGAAAAGTGGGTATACCCCAATATGACAGTCAACATTATCGAGGCATATAATGTTCCTACCTTCGGTTTTGAACCAACTATATTCATCGTTATGGCTGCTTTCATCGAATTTATTATTGGTTATTCATGGATTGCTGGAATTTTAAACCGCTCATTGGGAATTATTTTTACAATAATCTTAATCCTAACAACCATGCTTTTCGGATATGCAGAATTTATTGGCCATTTTATGATCCATGTCATACTAATTACTTTTATTCTTGAAGGAAAACCACTTTATAAAACATCTCTTAAAAGATGCCAGACTGTAACAGAGCAATGTATATTTATCTTCTGTAACTTTCTTTTGGTTATTTCAACATTTGTCTTAGTTTATTATCGCTTTGCTTAAAAGGCGCTGTATGTTAATACTATAGCTTAAAGCATCATATGCCTTGGCTAAAGATAAATTTGATAAGAAAAAAGCTTGATTATTTCTTATTGCTCATAACAAAAGGAAGTGGACTGATTCCTAATCCACTTCCTTTTGTTATGGGCAATCTATTCTTTTCTTCGCAAAATTTGTAAACATACGGGTTTACTTACAGAATATATTTGTTCTGTTTCTTGCAGACTTCCATTTTCCCTTATCTGCATCACAACAATAGAATTTGTATGTTCATTTGCTACAAGTATATATCTTTCATCTGGAACAATAGCAAAATTACGCGGCCACTCCCCTAGAGTTGAAGTTTGCTCTAGACAATCTAACTTTCCATCTTCCAATATTTTATATGCTGTAATCGAATGATGTCCTCGATTAGAAGCATATAAATAAGAACCAGAAGGAGAAACATGAATATCCGCACAATAATTTGATCCCTCATAATTCCAAGGAATCGTATCTATTGTTTGCAACCATTTTAAATTCTCTACCTTTCCATCATATGAATATACCAAAATAGTAGAGTTCAATTCATTAACAATATATAGCCGGTGTAAATGTGGGTGGAATGATATATGTCTAGGGCCAGAATTAACCGGAACCTCCACTTCATTAATTAGCACTAATTCACTTGATGCCTCATTAAATTCATATAAAAACAAACGATTTAACCCTAGATCAGCCACAGTGTACACATTAGTATTAGGTACATTTCTAATACAGTGGGGATGCGAAGTTGCATTTACCTCCGCTCCTCTGTTGGAATGAACCTTTATTTCACTCACAGGATCAATGTGACCGCTCAGCCCTAAAGGATGAACGGTTATATTCTCCCCACCATAATTAGCGGTGAATATATATTGATCACTTTCATGTACTTCTACAAAGCATGGTGAGCTTCCCTTTGTTGACTGTCTATTTAGTTCTGTCAATTTCCCAGTCACATAATCTATATCAAAACTAACAATTTTACCATTTTCTACTTCACTAACTGAATACAGACGATTTTGCGTATGATTCAATGTAACAAAGGAAGGATTCTCTACACCTGATATGGAGGCAACTTTGCTTAGTTTCCCGTCCGCTGCATTAAAGCGGAGCCAATGTATCGATTCCTCTGTTGCTTTTCCATAACTTCCAACAAACACATCATATTGATTCATTGTCATATATATTAATCCCTTTCTAAAAACCTATTAATTGTAGATTAATAAATTGGTAACACATGGAAGAATACGTTTGGTGAAGCAATACGGTAATAGTAACTACACCATCCTAGACCGGTTGACTCGGCGGTGTCTTGAGTAAAGTATAAACGTTTCTGCTCCAGTTCTTCAATACTTTTAACGCGCTGCTCAATAAAGTCACTCACTCTATGTATGGCAGTATCGATACGTGATAATAAGCCTCCATAACGAATATCGATGACTTCCCATCCAAAAGGTTTATTCATCTTAAACCATTGATTTCGATGTGCGTGGCGCAATGCCTCCACTCTCTTCGCAATCTCAGGTAATTCTACTCCTGTTATATTTTTTAATTCTTCGATATCTTGATTATCATACGCTTGTTTTAATTTTACACCAACCCCTGCCTTTAGTGCTAACACTGCTGACAGCTTTTCAGGCACCTCAAAAATATAATCTAATGCATGATCAGGATTTCTTTTTTCTTTTATCTTATCTTCTAATCGTTCATAATGCGTTTTTAAATCCAAGCCTTCTATATGCTTATCAAATAAGCCTAACAAAATATCCTGCCACAGAAGAAATTTGGAGGGATTAGTTTGATCCTTATTCCCTGACTCTACCCCAGGCGTATCATCAAGTTCATTAAGCAATAAATATGTTTCTTCATCAATACCTGTACAGAATTTGACTCTGTCCCGCAACTTATCTTTATTTAATTCCTTCGAATAGGCATGCTCTGCATACATTTGTAGTCCTAATAAAGCAGAATAGAAATTATTCTCATATCCATCATCACCCCAAAGGGTCACAAAAACATCTTGTACTCCTTCTTCCTTGCAGGCTGCCAAGGCTGCATCACTTGCATTTAACGATAAACCATAATTGGTTGCAAATGTATTCCAGACCCAAATACCACCAGCAAAAGCAGGAGTCCTTCCAAATGCTTTATGCTTACGGAGAATCTCCGTATAATGATCTTTATTTGTTTCATTGTATCTCCAATACATTAATTGAACATTTTTAGGTGTGTTCTCAATAATATAATCCGGTATTTCCGTTTCGGCGCTATATTGGTCACCTGTGGTGGATGCTAGTTTAAGAAACATATCGCTCCACATCATTACTTCTAATCCTTGCTTTTCGGTTATGTCCAGAACTCTCCCTAGGTGTTCTGACATTAGCTCAAAACGTGGCTTATATCCATTTTTATTTAAATAAATCCCTCGGCCAACCTCTTCTGCTTCATCCATACCAATATGTATTCTATTACTTCGAAACGGAGCGGATGCAGAAGCAATCATATTTTCAATAAATGTATATGTTTTTTCGCTTTCTAATAGCAAGGCCCCTCTTGTATCTTTGTAATGGGACACAGCACTCCATTTCAAAAATTCCTCTAAATGGGCTAAAGTTTGAATACACGGAATTAGTTCTATCCCATACTGATCAGCATAATCATCAAGATCCTTTAGTTCCTCTTGAGAGTATCTTCCACGCATATAACCAAAATATGGTTCACTCTTCATTTCAAACGTATCTTCCATATAAAGCATGGTAGAGTTGAAACCCATAAGGGCAAGCTTTCGTATAATCCCTTTAAAACTATCAATGTTCATTACCGCATTTCTTGATAGGTCAAACATAGGACCAACTGATGAAAATTGCGGCTCTTCTTTCAAGTGAAATGAAGCCTTCTTTTTCTGCAAATGCTCTAATAGCAAACCAAATGCTCTAAAAAAGTGAACCTTTTCACTATAGATAATTTTACCTTCTCCTGCTTCTAATGAAACATCTAAACCTATCTCATCCTGCTGTTCTACTGTTATCGGAATACCATCTTTTGAAATAGTAAACCCTAATTCCTTTTGATACTCTTCTACACTTTTAATTAATGGAGAAAATTCACCTGTAAATGTAATATTCAATTTAACCTGTCCCCTTTAAACATGAATTTTTACTAATTAATTCACCCTTTAACAGATCCAGCAGTTGCCCCTTTTTCAAATGTGTTTTGAGCAAATAAATAAAATATAACAACAGGGATTACTGTCATTGTAATCGCAGCCGTCATTAAGCCATAATCTGTACCGTACTGTGAGCTTACATAGGATAGTAATACTACTATTGGACGCACACTTTCATGCTCTACAAATACTAGCGATGAGAACAAATCATTATATGACCATAGAAATACAAATGTTGCTACTGTACCGAATGCCGGTAACGATATTGGCAAAAACACCTTGAAAAACATCTGCCAGCGATTACATCCATCTATTACAGATGCTTCTTCCAATTCTCTAGGTATGGTAGCCATGTATCCACTAATCACGAGAATAGCAAATGGTAAATTTCCAGCAGTCTGTGGAATAATTAATCCCAAATATGTATTAACTAAACCAAAGTCAATCATCATTCTGTAAACAGGAACAATGGTAGCAAATGCTGGGATCAGTAAACTAGCTATTAAAATAGTTTGGAGAAATGCTCTTAATTTAAAATTCATTCTAGCCATAACAAAAGATGCTAATCCGCCAAAAAATAGTACTAAAAATACTACTGACCCCGAAATTATAATACTATTTAAGTAACTCTTACCTATATTAACTGTATTAAAGGCATTAATATAATTCTGAAATGTGGGATCAGCTGGTATACCAAAAGTGTTATTTATGATCTCCCTAGATTGTTTAAAGGAGTTAAGAATAACCCATAGTAAAGGGAAAATAGTTGATACTGCCCATATTGATAATAGAATGTAAACAAATAATTTTCCGAATTTAGATTTGATTAAGTATTTCTCCTGAAATTTCTCCCAATAAGTAAGTTGGTTCATCTTCTTATTCATGTTCAAGTTTTCATTCAAAGCTTTTCACCGCTCTTTTTACTTAGTATGTGACTTCTTCAGACTTTAATAGTTTATTCGTAACAAACGCTAGCAATAGACCAATAACTACCATAAGAACTGCTAACGTTGCCCCGTAACCAACATTTGAATCCACAAATGCCTTTTGATACATATAGGTACCTAACACTTCCGAAGATCTCGCAGGACCTCCTCTTGTAATGATATATACAAGCTCAAATATTTTTAGTGATCCTGTGATCGCCAAAATCAAACATGTTTTTATATCACCCACTATGAGCGGAATTGTAATCTTAGTTAATTTTTGAAAACCTGTAATGCCTTCAAGTGTAGCAGCTTCATAAAAATCATCTGGGATCTTACCAATCGCTGTTAAAAAAATAACGAAGTAAAACCCTACGTAGCTCCATATAGTGGGAATTGCAACCATATATAGGGAAGACTGTTCCGTTAGCCATAACACACGTTCTAATCCAAGACTTACTAAAATTTCATTTAACAAACCATTCCGGTAATTATAAATTAATGTGAACAACAAGCCGATTGCTGCGCCTGAGATAACGACTGGAAAGAAAAATGTCGTTCTGAAAAAACGTGCACCATGTTTTATTGAATCTACCATTACAGCTAGAATTAAAGCGATCCCGACCTGGAAGATCGCAACATATAGCATTAATTGTAGTGAGTTTAAAGTTGCCCCTCTAGCTATTTCATCTGACAACAACCTACGATAGTTATCTAGTCCAGTAAAGGTAGAGTTAAAAAATCCATCGGTCTTATAAAAACTTTGTACAATATTTTCAAAAAAGGGATAGTATAGAAATACCCCTGCAATTAAAAAGGCTGGTGTTAGAAAAAGAAATATAAACAGTTTGTCACCTTTCATGGGAAACTCCTTCTCTTACTTCATATTAGAAATTGCTTCACCGCTATGACAGCGGCAAAGCAATAAAACAATAATCATTGTGTTAGTTTAGTAGACTCGATTATTCCATTGCAGCTGCTTCTTCAATTACCTGTTCACCTGTTTTTGCACCACTTACGATTTCAGGTACACTTGTACGAATATGAGTAAACGCCTCAGGATTAATACGGTCATTTATTGGAGAAACTGCAGCTGGTGCTTTTGCAACTAGTTCATGGCCAGCAGCAATATTTGGGTCAACATCTGTCAATTGACCTTTAGCCGGAATTTGACCTGTCGCTTCCGCAATACGCAATATTGTTTCCTCCGATGTTAAAAAATTAAATAAATCTACAGTAGCTTCGCGTTTCTTATCATCGTTAAATGCTTTCGTGCTGATAAACCAGCCTTGTGAAGCACCACCTACTAATTCACCAGTTTCCCCGTCACCAAAAATCGGCATTGGTAAAACAGTTACATTATCAGCAATTTCTGCTTCCTTAATTCCACCCCACGCCCATGAACCTTCAAACATCATGGCCGCTTGTTCTTGGTGGAATAAGTTCTGTGCCATTGTAAGATCGATTGTAGCCGCATCTTTAGGGAAGGCACCTAATTTTTCATGCTTAGCTATCACATCTAGTCCTTCAGCCCATTTAGGATTTTTATCAGCTAATTCAGCGCCATAATTGTCCATTCCACCTGCAGCTAATGCATAATGCTCAACTACATAATAAGAATCCTCTGTTGAAGCAGCAACTGGGATAATATCAGTTTTTGCAAATTCCTCAATCGCCTTTTCGTATAATTCCCAAGTAGTAGGAAGTTCAATACCATGCTCTTCAAAAAGCTTTTTATTTACGAACAATGCTTCATAGAAACCTGTTTGTGGAGCTGCATAAAGCTTACCATCTTCATTTCTTTGTTGTTCTAACATCGAATTATAGCCATCAAGATTTATACCTTCAGAGTTTTCAAGATCAATAACCTTGCCCTCTTTAATTATTCCTTCTGCATCAACTGTGTTGAAATAAAACATAAGCTCTGGTTCATTATCGGAAGAAAAGTCGGTATTAACTTTTGTACGAATCGTTCCACCATCAGCTGATTGGGACTCATTCGTAATTTTTATATGCTTATTCTCATTTTGGAACTCTTTTAATACCTCTTCAAATACTTCGCCAGCTGGATCTGTTCCAGCCATCGTTGTAACAACGCGGATATTAATCTCATCCTTTTTCGAGGATGTGTCACCGCTTCCATTTGAATTATTTTTGTCTCCACCTGTTTTATCTCCACCACAAGCAGCTAGGAGCACAAGCATCAGTGACATGATAAGCACTAAAAAACCAAACTTTTTCTCTTTCATTATAAATCCCCCTTATTTTTTAAAACTCGACAATTATGTACAGTTGTCTATACAGATAGTATACCAATTTATAACAAAGGTCAATTGTTTTTGTCCCTTTTTTATTAAATTTTAAATCTATCAATAATTCCTTCTAATTTATTTGCAAATTGTTTTAATTCCTTTGCAGCTTCAGTCAAACTTTCCATCGTTGATTGGGTTTGTTGGATAGCATAAGAAGAGTTTTCTACTCCAGCGGCAGATTGGAGCGATATTGTAGAAATACTTTCTATTGCACGTTCCATTGTCTTCGATTCTTCATTGACCTCACCAACAGAAGAAATTATCCTTTGAATTCGGCTTTCCATTTCGTTGAACGTTTGTCTAATATCATTAAAAGTGTTACCAGTTACCTTGATTTGTTCTGTACCCATTTGGACTTGATCATAACTTAACTTTAAAGTCCTTGTCGCATCTGCTGAGTCGATTTGAATGGTATCTACAACTTCCTTAATATCATCAAGGGATTCCGTTACCCTTTTCGCCAACTTTCCAACTTCCGTAGCAACAACTGCAAAACCCTTTCCATATTCACCCGCTCTAGCCGCCTCAATAGATGCATTTAAAGATAATAAATTTGTCTGGCTCGCTATTTCTTGAATAATTGTAATTAAACTTGTAATTTGTTTTGTCTGGGTATTCAAATTTTCCACTTTGAATACAGCATTATGTACAGAATCATGAATTTGCCCCATCTGTCCTACTGACTCTTTCATATATTCATAACCCTTATCTGTCAAAGTCACGGCATCTCTAGAAATTTCTTTAATCATCTGTCCCTCGGTATTAGACACTTCTACCTTCTCATTTAATTGATTCACAAATTTCCTCAGATTATCTGTGGATGAAACTTGAGATTCTGATCCTAATGCCAACTGATTTAGTGTAGTGGATAAGTACATCGTATCGTTTTGAACATTTTCTGTAGCTTCCGTAAGAGTGTTACTATTTATTTGGACAATATGAGATACAGAAGCAATTGCTTTAATGGCCGTACGAATCTCTTCTCTCATGTATGCGATTGCAGTTTGAACTTTTCCAATCTCATCATTGCCATATACAACGTTTGATTCACCTCGTAACTGACCATCAGCAATAGCGTTTGCCGTGTTTGTTACATTCAACAAACTCCATTTAATATTTTTACTAAGTATAATCGTCACAAGCACACTTATGACCATAGATAATACTAAAAATATAGTAATCAAATGAATACTTTGTTTGAGGCTGCTGATTGCACTATCCATGATTTTGCTATTCTCTTGTTCCATGATCCTATTCATTTGTTCTGTAGACACTACGGCATTCGAAGTAATATTATTCGTCTTTGCTAGGCTTTTATTGGCTTCTTGATGTTCCCCTGCTTCAATTAACGGAACAATCTCTGAAAAAAAGATAAGGTCCATACGCTCGTTATAGTATACGAGGTTTTTATATAGCGTTTCCATTGTTTCACTGTCAACGAGCGCTTTCACTTCATTTGTTCTTTCTTCAAACTGCTCGACAAGATAATTATATTCCTTTAGTGGAATCTTTTGATCTTGTAAAATAAAGTTGGCAATCTCAATATTTTTCGCACGAAATAAATTGGTTAGATCAGCAATCGAATCTGCTTTTTTTCTTTCCATTGTTAAGTTTCCTAAATCATTTCTTACATCTGAAGCCTGACTAAAGGCAAGGATTAAAGAACTAGCGAAAATAGCAATTGTTATTAAAAAAGCCAAGCCTATTTTATAAGCAATACCAATATTATTTACTCTTTTCACTATCTTACTTTTCTTCATACTAGTTACGATTGAGGATGTTTCTTTACTCGTATTTTTAGAACCCCTTTTTCTTAGTTTTCTTCTCTCTCTTATAATGATTATTAAATTATTCAATCTTTTCTTTACACTCATCTTCTCCCCCCTCTTCAAGGACATACTAGATTATATACACATAATCCAGTACCTTGGATGTGGTTATTAGTGCCTATTGTAGCACACTAGTTGAATAGATGTATAGATCAATCTTGAATCCTTTTCCTATTTATATGAAAGTATTTTATATATCACAATATTAAAAGAAGCTAACGGCCTTGGTGTAATACGGCGTTAGCTTCTTTCGTTATTATCTTTGTATAATTAATTGAAATAGTTTATAAGGCCTTCAGTAATTGCATTAGCCACTTGATGTTGATAGTTCTGTGTTTTAATTGCTGATAAGTCGTGTTGATTTGTAATAAAGCCAAGTTCTAATAACAGAGAATGCTGATGGTTATTTCGCAATACATAGAAGTCTCCAAATTGGACACCATCATCTTGTAATAAAGTTTGTGAAATTAATTGATTCTGTATTGCCGATGAAATCTCCTTATCAGAGTGATGATAATAATAGGTACCGATACCTTTAGCAGTTGCGTTTTCATGAGCATTATAATGGATACTAATAAAAACACTCGAGGGGTATGATCGACTGATATCCACCCTTTTATTTACATTTATGTATTCATCACTGGACCTCGTCATAATTACATGCGCCCCAGCGTTTTTAAGCTTTTCTACAACTAATTGGGCTGTGCGAAGTGTATACTCTTTCTCAAACACTCCCCCTATTCCAATTGCACCAGGATCCTGTCCCCCATGACCTGCATCAATAATGATAGTCTGTCCGGTAAGGGCCTCATTTATTTTAGCTGCTACTTGTTGTGGAGTACTTTCCTGTGAAGTAGCCTGGGCCGATGTAGTAACGAGCCATCCTGCAATCCACGCCGATTTTCCATTATCTAAACGAACTCGTTGCCATTCGCCATTTGATTCTATTAATTTGAATTTATCTCCGTATGTAGTATAGCCAATTATTGAAAATCCTGTTCCTGGACCACTTCTTAAGCGAACCCCATCAGCCGCTACTGTCACAGATGTAGATGAACTGTCTTGAATGGTTGTTCCTTCAAATGAGGAAGATTGAAATAAAAAGTGAGATGCAATCCAGCCAGTTTGTCCATTATACTCAATTTTTGCCCAATCATATTCGACATCTAATACTTTTACAAGTGTTCCATTGGATAATGAACCAATGACCTCCGCGTCTATAGCCGGTTTTATCCTCACATTAAGTGAGCTGGCACCTACCTTATAAGATGCTTGATTTGCAAAAGTTTTTTGAGAAGAATAAGAGAAGCAAATTAGAATAACTGCCAAAAATAAAGTCGTATTAATGGTAATTTTGTTCATACAATCCTCCCTTATATATGTCTATGATTATTATCAATCTATTTAGCCAAATTTACCATTCGACAAAATTCCTATTTATATTAATCTAGAATAAACTTTCCCGTTCCTGGGTTATCAAAAGGAAACTTTTGCATTACTTATATGGGATTATCTTCTATTTAAAAATAGACAATACATCTTTATATACAATTTTTGTAAATTTATGCGCACTATATTCTCTAAGTTAAATAATTATTCTTATTTATGGAAGAAAAGTCAGCCTTATACATGGTCTTAAAATGAGTATCATAAAAAGTAGACAAGATAGAATCCAATTACAATTCTTTCTCCTCTACTAAGTTCCACACCATTTGGCGTATAGAGAGAGCTTCTAGTACTAGAAATGCTCCAAGTAACATCGTATCTCAATGATTGCAAAATCTAAATCCCATATCGCCAGAATCACAAATAATATGAATAACCATCCGATGTAAAAATTTGTTGATATCCTCTCTTACAAGAAGAATCCTTCATTATAAACACAAAATTAACACATTATATTTTAAATTAATTCCCTTATATATACCTATCAACCTATATTTCTTTTCCCTTAGTATTCATTAGCAAACTGCCACCTTGTGATTTCATCATTGTGCGAATGGCAGTTAATTTATTATAAATCATTCAACCCCTCATTCAATTTAGCCGCTTGTTGTCTAAAATAAGTAAAGAAGGCGAACCAAATGATGGCATAGATTACGATAAATATGCCGAGCATGCCGATAAAGCCCTTTACCGTAAATGGAATCCAGCCAATTACGAAAGCGGCAATGAAATAGAGCGCCGCTACACATAGGAAATGCAAAGCTGTTTGTATCGGCAGAGTCAACTTTTCATTTTCAAATAGCAAAGGTGTCACTGTAAAGAACCAGCCGCAAAAAACAGTTCCAAGAGCATTTTTCACAAGGACAGCCGAGTCTAGCATATCTTTTTCTCCTAAATAAATAACCGCGAAAATTGTAACAAGTGCTAGGAACGCACCGAAAAATATGCCCAATATGCTTCTCACCAAAAATGTTTTCATCCATTTTTCCTCCTATTCATTTTCAGTACTTCCTTAATGCCACTTACGTAAGTTCGTGAGACATATTCCTTCGCTCCAGATTTGAAGTGTACACAAAGCGTGCCGTTAAAAGAGGCTTCGAAACGGCTTAACTCATGGAGATTAGCGATGACTGACTTTGATAGCCTGATGAATTTCGTGGAAGGGAGCATTTTCTCAAGCTCATACAATTTCTCTTTCAACATAAAGGAACCTTCTGCAGTGACTGCAACAACGCCTTCATTCTCCGTGTGGAAATAATGAATTCCATCTGGCTTTAAAATATGTTGCATCTCCCCATTTTTTCCGACGAGGAATTCGATCTTCTTCCCCTTTAGAAAATCAAGAATTTCTTTTATCGAATCATCCATTTCACAGCAATGGATAGTCACTTTCGTTTCTTCATAATCGCTATCAATGTCTAATGAAACTTTCATTTTGTACATTCCCCCTGAATCGGTACTTTCTATATAGTACCATTTGAGAGCTTATTTTCTCACTTTATTCACGAAACGAGTGACCAATAGTGAAATCATTACACAGCCAATAATATAACCGATTGAAAGAAGTGAACTATTATCCATTTGCAACTTGCCATTCCATACGGTGATGAATAATTGATTCATATGATAGAGCGGATTGACGTTAGCTATTAGTTGCACAAACTTCGGCATTCGATCAATTGGCATTGTAAAACCGCCTGTAATCATACCGACCTGGAAGATAATGATGGAAAATACCAATGCACCATTCATGCTCGTGAACATGGAATAGATAGCTGATGACAAGATGAGCAATGTAGCATTCAGCAACATGAAAGTCGCAAAAGACAGCACAAAATTAAATAGTTGAAATGAAAGGTCATAGGCGATCATACCGATGAAAAACACTAAAAAATAACCGAAGCTCGTAATGATGATTGATTTTAAAATGTTTGAGAGCAATAATGTTCTCTTAGGAACGGGTGATAAGCTGATGCGCTTTTCCACGCCAATCGTACGGTTCATCACTTGGTCAAACCCGAAGGCAAAAAAGACGACGCCGAAAGTGATCAATAAGATGAAAGATGGTGTGTATGTTTCCGCATAACTTAAGTTACCCGCATAGGTGGCCCCGCCGAATAACTCTCCCATAAACAGATACGTGACTGGCGGAACTATAATTGTAAATACCAGGTAAAACAATTCTCGTGAAAACATGAGTAGGTCGTACTTTAATTGAGTCGCTAACATAAAAATTCCCCCTTATACTGATACTTTCGTAAGATAAAATTCATGGATCGATTGATAGCCTGAAGCTAATATGCCATTAGTTGTATCAAATACTTCGCTTACCCCTTCATTCAAGAGCATCACCTTATCGCAATACAGTTCAACTTCGTCCATATTATGTGTCGTCAAAATGACCGTTCCTCCCGTTCGCTTATTATAATCGGTGATATAAGTCCAAAGCATATTCCGCATATGAGGATCTAGGCCTGTCGTCGGCTCATCTAAAATGAGCATTTTCGGCTCGGATAAAAAGGCGATTGCCAGACTGACAATTTGTTTCCATCCACCCGACAATTTATCAAAATACTTTTTTCGATGCGGTTGCAATTTAAAGTCGTTGATGATCTGTTCAATATCGATAGACGATTTATAATAGGCTTTGAACAGCTTTAGCAACTCGATGACCTTCAGCGTTTTGTAAAACTGTGTTGGCTGCAGAACGGCTGAGATATCTTTTCGTACGGATTCGAGATCGTTGGGGGATAAGGATCGAAGCTCTTTATCGAATAATAAAACATTTCCATCGTTATAAGGCTTTAACGTCATCAGTATTTCTAAAAACGTTGATTTGCCTGCCCCATTTTTGCCGATGACACCGATGATTTCACCGCCCTCTGCTTTAAAATTAATGCCCCGCAATACTTGATTCGCTCCATATGCCTTTTGTAAATTTTTGACGTGTACAATTTCCATTTGTCTTCCCTCCGTGTTTTGCTTTGTACACTTACTATATTCGTAAAACCCAAGCAGGTCTGCTGTTTATCGATGACCCGTCATATTTTGAAGGTTAGTTGCATAAAAGTACCTGTTAGTTGCATCATACAAATTAACCGGCATTGATTTGCTTTAACGAAAACCTTAAGTAAATCTACTTTTCCTTTAGTGCAATGATTGAATAATGCCGAAGTGGACACCTTCATGCCAGGTAACAAATTAAAGCGAGGCTTCAACCGTAACTAACATTAGTGACGGATAACGAGCACCCCTGTGGCAGATGCCTCTGGAGAGCTCGTTATATATCATCTAAGATAGGGTCCTTCCATTCCAATGTAAAAAAGAGATTCCTATATTAGGAATCTCCCTGCACATTTTGATTAAACTTTTCTTCGATTAATTGAAGAGCTTCTCCTATCTTCATTTCGTTAAGATCTTCTAATTCCTTTTTCAATATTTTATATTCTTCATCCATCCATTTATGGTATTCAGAATTTTTTTCTCTTAAATAGTTATAGCTTTCACTAGTCATTAGTTTTCTATCCTGATATAAATATTGTAATGCTGTTCCAATTTGACTGCCTTCATCCACTCTTTTTCTGTATTCCTTTGATTCATAGACAAAGATATCAAGATCGTTTCTAACCAAATTATGTTTTACATCTGTTTCTTTTTGCTTTTTCCATTCTTCCCAGCCTTTTGCAATTTCCTTCATTTGATCTAACTCGTTTTGCAGACTTTCCGCATTTTGTACGTCTTCGTAAGTACCCTCTGTTACTTTCGCTACTTCTTTTAATTGTTTTTGTCCTTCGTTATCGACATTAAATCCGATGACGTTGACAATAGGCGTAATATCAGACTTGTAAAGCTGTTTGGCAGCGGCTACTGGATCATCATCACAAGTAGAAACCCCATCACTGACCAAATAAATAATATTCGTGTTTTGGTCTCCTTTGAATTCTGCTAAATCTTTTTGAGCCTCGTTGATCGCCAATTGAATCGGCGTCCATCCCGCTGGCTGAGCCTTTTCTAAAGAAGTTTGAAAGCCAGCTTTATTATATTTTCCTATTGAATAGATAAGGTCACTGCTTGCGCATGAACGGGCTTTATCAGCATCACTGCCTGTACCTTCATGACCGTATATTCGAAGCCCAACATTGGCTTCGGCAGGCAGGCCTTCCACGAAATTAGTAATTGCCTTTTTCGCTGCTGCCATTTGTGTTTCTCCACCAAGATCCTTTCTCATACTTCCAGAAGCATCTAGCAGAACAAGTACATTTAAGTTTTCTTTAAATTGCATACGCGGATCTTCAATATCAGGATTACCTATCGCTTGAAAGCGCATTTTGGCGAGCAGTTCCTCAGGACCAATAAAATCATGCTGAAAAACCGCCAATATTTCATTATAATAGTGAGTAAGCTGTGCCTCTGTAGGCTCACCCGAAATATCAGGCAGATTCGCTGTCAATTCATCCAGCTTTTGATGGTCTTCCTTTTGAATGCCAAATAACTGGCGACCTGTATAACCAGGAGGTAAAGCAGCTAATTCAGCTAATGTTTGCGGAAGTGGAGCAGGCTCAATGTCTTGAGGTATCGTGTGTTTTTCAGTCTCTTCCTCGACTCCATTTTCACTCTCATCTTCTCCTTCGGATTCCTTTTCTTTTTCAGACTTCTTTACGTCATCCAGGGTGATGGGCTCATTTGAGACTAGTTTTTTTTCATCATCTGTTTTTTCACTACAGGCAGTAAGGATGAAAATGAAAACAGTCCATAATAAAAAGGGTTTTAGTTTCATAATATCTCCTTATCTCATAAAATAGAAAGTATTATAAAAGATTGTAGCACTATTGGAATTTGATTAAAGGTTTTTCAAACATAAATAGGAAAAAAGGAAAATCCCCTTCAAATTAGGGCATTATCCTCTTTTATGTTCGTTAGCTTTTATTACGATCTTCCGGTACATTTTGTTTAAACTTTTCTTCGAGTAATTGTAATGCTTCATCAATTTTCTTTTCATTAAGCTTTCTTAACTCTTTCTTTAATTTATTATATTCTTCTTCAATCCAGTTGTGGTATTCATTATTTCTTTTCCTTAAATAGTCGTGGCTTGCACCCGACATCAACTTTCGTTGTTGATATAAATATTGTAAGGCCGTGCCAACTTGCCCACCCTCATCTAACCTTTTTCTGTACTCATCTGTTCCATATCCGAAAATATCGAGTGAATTACTTAATTTGTCATGTTCTAAGCTCGTTTCTTTCTGTGTCTTCCACTTCTCCCAGTTTTTCGCTATTTCCTTCATTTGATCTAACTCGTTTTGCAGACTTTCCGCATTTTGTACGTCTTCGTAAGTACCTTCTGTTACTTTTGCTACTTCTTTTAATTGTTTTTGTCCTTCATTGTCCACATTAAATCCGATGACGTTGACAATAGGAGTAATATCGGATTCGTACAGCTGTTTTGCGGCTGTAACAGGATCATCATCACAGGTGGAAACCCCGTCACTAACCAAGTAAATAATATTCGTGTTTTGGTCTCCTTTGAATTCTAATAAATCTTTTTGAGCCTCGTTGATCGCCAGTTGAATCGGCGTCCATCCCGCTGGCTGAGCCTTTTCTAAAGAAGTTTGAAAGCCAGCTTTATTGTATTTTCCTATTGGGTAGATAAGGTCACTGCTTGCACATGAACGGGCTTTATCAGCATCACTGCCTGTACCTTTATGACCGTATATTCGAAGCCCAACATTGGCTTCGGCAGGCAAGCCTTCCACGAAATTAGTAATTGCCTTTTTCGCTGCTCCCATTTGCGTTTCTCCACCAAGATCCTTTCTCATACTTCCTGAAGCATCAAGTAAAACAAGGACATTTAAATTTTCTTTAAACTGCATCCGAGGATCTTCAATATCAGGGTTTCCAATTGCTTGAAAGCGCATTTTGGCAAGCAGCTCCTCTGGACCGTTAAAATCATGCTGAAAAACTGCCAGTATTTCATTATAATAATGATTAAGCTGTGCCTCTGTTGGTTCACCCGAAATATCAGGCAGGTGCGCTGTCAATTCATCCAACTTCGGATGGTCATCCTCATGAATTCCAAAGAGCTGCGGACCTGTATAACCGGGTGGTAAAGCAGCTAATTCAGCTAACGTTTGCGGAAGTGGGGCAGGCTCAATGTCTTGAGGTATCGTGTGTTTTTCAGTCTCTTCCTCGACTCCATTTCCACTCTCAGCTTCTCCTTCCGATTCCTTTTCTTTCTCAGATACCTTTACATCATCTAGGGCAATGGGCTCATTTGGGACTAATTTTTTTTCATCATCTGCTTTTTCACCACAAGCAGTAAGAATGAAAACGAAAACAGTCCATAATAAAAAGGGTTTTAATTTCATAATATCTCCTTATTTCAGCAATTTAGAATGTATTATTGAATATTGTAGCACTATTTGAATTCGCTTAAAGCTTTTCATGTATAAATAGGAAAAAGGTATGGGGATAGTACAAATTTAAAGTGTAATAGTAGTTAAAAGGCGAGGGTTTATTATTAATAAAAGGTGGCTACTTGCTCATCAATGCCAATGGTGACGGTCTTGAAAGAAGCAAATACATATGTAACGGACGAAAAAGGGGAAGAAGTCATAGCCATCGCTCCAGAAAAATAATTCCAATCAATCATCATTAGTACACCTAAGTTGAAATTAAATCAAACCTATACCTTCCATTCGGGTGGAGTCTTAACTGGCGAGCATGAGAATGGCCTATATCAAAATGCAAGTTATGAAAAAGGTCCATTATTAGTTGAATTTCCATTATCCACTGTCATAACTTACCTGAACGAAGATGGTGCTACAGAAGGAATTCCGAATGGTATGATGAACGGAGGACCATTTGGGCGCGAAGCTATGGAAGGAACAGAGCCTTTTAGAAAAGGACTCAATAGTGAACAAACATCCAAAAATAAAGAAGAATAATGACTCAAAAGACGAAGGGATTCATTTCCTCCTTCGTCTATTCGATGTTGAAGATATCCCCCTGTTTATACAATAATTTTCTCTTAATCATCTAACTTCTCAAAAATCCAATCTTACAATTTCTCATGTATCTTCCCCTTCTCAAAACGAGTGAATACAGGAATGTACTGCGCTTTATAATTCAAACCTAATGCAATATTCAATTCAATTTTTCGCAATAAAATACCCCTTCCTGATCAACTTAGAAAGAAGCTGGAAACGTTAATATAACAAAAATATGAACGTTTGGAGAACTGTTGAGCACGACGAACGCCTTTATGACCTTACCTTTTTGTTCTCATTAATCTAGGTTTCTATAGATTGATATATAAGAGAATTAGTCCATGACCTGATTGTTTTTTCAGAATTCCTTTTATACTAAGTTCTATAATTTTTTTAATTATTAAAGTCTGATCACCTTCACTTTCAAAGCCTTTCTATGATAAGGCTTTATCGACAATTTCAAGTAGATGATTCAGTCTTGGTTTCACAACACAAGATGGGGTTGTAAAATTCAATCATATATTATGTGAGTTAGTAGACCCAAAATCAATCCCAGAAATGATATAAGGAATTACTGATTTAATAAATTCTTCTGGTGATATCTCCTTACTATTTCTTCTCCATTCGACAGAAGCCCCGTAAATTGCCCAACTTAACATGACAGCAGTAACTTTTAGAGCTTGCTCATCTTCAGTTGGATATTGTTTTAACAACCTTTTATAAAAAATGATTTCAAGCTGTTCTCTAATAATACGCGCAATGGTATCTTCGTAGCCTCTGTGACAACGATTGGATAATGACTTTTGAAAATTTGTGATCGCTTTGAAAATGTTAACCAACGCTTCTTCATTTAATTCGTTACTTTGGTAGTAATCAGAATCTAAATTAACTAATAATACTTCTGATAACACCTTTTCCAATAAGTCATATATATCCTCAAAATGATAATAGAATGTGGCACGATTAATTATAGCCTCAGCTGTAATATCCTTAACGGTAATATCCTTAAATTCTTTTTTACTTGAAAGTTCCATAAAAGAATCCATGATTAATTTGCGAGTACGTTGAACTCGGGGGTCGATCTTTGATTGAGTCATTTGTTACCACTCCTACTTTTTAAACAATTTCTTAAATGTGTTGTATAAACGACAAATCCACAGAACTATTGGTGTTGATTAAGTTCATTATGGCTTAAAATTCAATTATAAAGCAAATATTGTATTGTCTCTTTGAAAAATAAAGCAAAAATAAGACGAAACAATCTTAGGAGGAAAAGACATGGTTAAAATTGGTATCATCACTGGAAGTATAAGAGATTCAAGGGTAAATATACAAGTGGCAGAATGGGTAAAATCAATTGCAGATCAAAGAACGGATGCTGAATTTGAGTTGGTAGATATTAAAGATTACAGCCTACCAAAATTTAATGAACCCATTCCTGCAATTATGTCCCAGGACTATCAAGTACCAGAAGCGAAAGTTTGGTCTAAAAAAATTAGTGAACTAGATGGTTTTATTTTTGTAACCCCAGAATACAACAAAGCCATCACGTCGGGGCTAAAAGATGCTATCGATTATTTATATGTTGAGTGGAATAATAAAGCCGCAGGAATTGTAAGTTATGGTTCTACACTTGGTGTTACAGCAGCTAACAATTTGCGATTAATTCTAACTGTACCAAAGGTTGCGACAGTAGCCACTCAACCTGCACTCAGTCTTTTTACTGATTTTGAAGAAATGAGAACCTTTAAACCAGCACCGTTTCATGAAGAAACTGTTCAAACAATGTTGAATGAGGTCATAGATTGGTCTACAGCATTGAAAACAATCAGATAACTATCTTAAAAAATAATCTAAGCGAGATATAGAGGCTTTCTTCTTTTTCTTCGCTTATTTTATAGAGGAGGAACATTGAATTGAATAACAATAATAATATGATTTGTGATTTAGAAACAGGTGTCTGTGGAGTAGCTGGAGAAGAGGAAATAGAGGTGATTGATTTTAATCAACCAAAAAAAACGATTAATCTTTATTATGTGACTGATCCGATTTGTTCTCATTGCTGGGCAATTGAACCTGTGCTCCGTCGTTTTGTAGAGCAGTATGGTGATTATTTTAATTTTCATACGGTTATGGGTGGTTTGTTAGAGAAATGGCATGACGGACCAATCGACCCTGCAAATGGCATTTATAAACCAGCTGATGTCGCTGGCCACTGGAGAGAAGTTGGAGAATATTCAAGGATGCCAATTGACGGTACTTTAATGATTGATAATCCAGTTCAATCGTCCTATCCACCCTCCCGTGTGTTTAAAGTAATTCAAAAAAATCATAATGATGCTACAGCATTTGAATATTTGCGCCGTGCAAGGGAAGCCCTTTTCGCATTTAATCAAAATATTGCAGATAAATCCGTTATGATTGAAATCGTAAATAAACTTGGTCTTGATGGAGAAACCATTGTTAATGAAGCTGAAAAACCAATCGGACAACAATTATTGAATGAAGATTTTAATCTTACTAGAAGCTTAGGTGCCAGAGGTTTTCCTACCATTATTATGATTAATGCGGAAAATAAAGGTGTGAAAATTGTTGGTGGCCGTCCGTTTGAATACTATGTTGACGGATTAAAACAAGTTTTAAATTTGGAAGAACTACAACCAAAACAACAACCATCTCTTACTACCTTGCTTGAAAAAGAAAAACTTCTATTTTCCAAAGAAATTGAAGTAATGTACGATGTTGAACAAACAGATGTTCACTCTTTTATTGAAAAGGAACTTTCACAAGATCGTTATCAGGCGAAGGAAATCCTAGGGGAATTTTACTTTACAACTACTAAATAAACAAGGGAGGAAGACCATGACATACCTATTACAGGTAGATTTTAAAATGAATGGACCATTCGGCGATGAAATGGCGGAGGCCTTTACTGATTTAGCAAAGAGTATTAATGAAGAAGATGGATTTATGTGGAAAGTTTGGACGGAAAATCCCGAAACAAATGAAGCCGGTGGAATTTACATGTTCGAAACAAAAGAAACAGCTGAAAAATATTTAAATATGCACTCTAAAAGATTATCTGGCTTTGGAGTTACAGACTTAAACGCAAAAATCTTTGCTATCAATTCTAAACTTACTGCGATCAATAAGGGACCGATAAATTAAATAAAAAAAATGAAATTACTTACCACACTTCTTTATAGTATTTTTACAACAATGTATTATTGCAGATGATCACAATTAGTCATTCTCAGAAAATAATTACAATCAATTTACCTTCACTAACTTTCCTACACACAAAAACAGGCTATTTTAAAATAGCCTGTTTTTGTTGATATATCAATATTTTTATTAAGATTAACGTTTTGAGAAATATACAGGTGAAGTCTAAGCGTACCTAATCCGTTAAAATCCTTTTATATCAACATTTCGGGATTTGTTATATGCATGAAAATGTATGAAAAAGGATTCGATTTGATGTTACTAGAACCAATTTGAACCAAAAATAATGGATGTTAGTTGAATACACTTTACTAATAAAAATTTATCCTTATTTCTAGTTTAAAACATTCACATTTTATTTAGTTACTCCTATAAAATATTTACTAAATATTCTTTTTAACTTACACTATATTTTATTTTCCACTTTTTTCACACATGGAATGGTAGTATATTTTCTGTAAATCAAATAACTTCGATATACTTCCTTGTATAAAATAGTGTATTAATAAACTATACTTTATATTATTTCAGCATAATATTGATTATTTATGACACCAAACTTTACTTGTGAAGGAAATACATTACTACCTATACTTGAAAAACCTACACAATCAATAGTCCAATTTAATAATTCTAAGGGCAACAGATAACATTCTACTTGATTATTATCTTCTACTGTTATATTAGGTTGTTCCATTTTGCCAAAAAAACCCACCGATAGAACATTATATATTCTTCCAGATTCCGTACTAGGTATTTCCAAAAAATCATGTTTAGTCCAATCTATATAGCATTTTGCGCCTCTTTGATTATAAAAGATTCCATCATTTTCAGTTATCGGATTTATTGGCAGTTTAAAACTCATAGTAGAAAAGTAATCTTCTAAGGTAGTAATTACTAATGTATTATAAAACTCAGGATGCCTTTCTAAACTAGTTTCTCTATAATCTTGAAAGCTCTCATATCTGTTAAAATAGTTTAACAAGGATAAAAATTGTACGAGGTTGTCTGCATATATCCCTGAGTAAGACTTAAACCAAGAATTATTCATTTGTGTTATTATTTTATACATTTTTTTATACAGTACAAATTGATTGCTATTTATACTAAACCACTCTTTTGACAATAACTTCTTAGATGTAGCTTCTTTTATATTTTTATAAGCTAAGTCTTCTTCTAGCATTTTAATAAACTTGGAGATAATACCAGCTAGCATATCAGCTATTTGTATACCAATGTGATTTTGTGAATCATCTTCAATGACATTCTTAATGTTCATTTTCCTTGCGGCAACTAAAGTTTTGCTATCTTCATTTTTATTTCCTTCTTTATCTAAAATAAGTTGATATTTTTTGATTCCGTTCTCATCTATATATTTCTTAAAACCATCAAAAGAAATTGTATATTCCCAATCAATCTTAAAATCTTTATTGCAATCATCTAAAATAACTACCAAATCATTGAACATGCTATTTTCTTTTTCTTTGAGAATAATATTGGAGTTATTTACTTTTATTCGCTCCTGAAAAAATTTTTTTAGCTCTCCTATAATATCTCCATCATTATAAATTGCTTCAATTACGTTTTACGGATTGTAAAGGGAAACCGATTTAGAAATCGAATATCTCAATTTATCCATATCTATCAATAAACTATTCTTATAATCTTTAAAAATTTGATTAGTTACGTATTCAATCTTATTAAGCACAGAAAAATAAAGTAAAATATCTTCATTTATCAAATCTAAGAAATCATTTAAAAACGAAATATTATGCTTGTTAATAGAAGCAAAGCCATTTTTCAATTTTATAGATGTACTTTTAAATTCATTATTAATTAACCTTGATTGGTATTTATCCTTGAATTTATTAAACTCTTGCTCAATATCGCTTTTTCGCCCATTCGCGTAACCAATAATTACAGCTATAAAATTATTAGAGTAGTTACCAGCTTGGATCGTTTTTTGATTAATTTTCCTACTATGCTCAGATTCATCATAGTAAAATGTGTAACCTTTCTGATTTTCATTTCCAGTAATGTTCATTCACTCCTCCCCTTCAAATCTGTCACTGATAAAGACGGTACTAGATTGAAATCTTAACGGATTCCTCAATAGTTTCTGTAAAGTCAGATAAATCCCCCCATAAATTTGTAAGCAATACATCGTCACTGTTAGGACGTATATTTTCCTCTTTTGGTATTTTGACAAAGACTGGAACTTGCATGGCATTGCCCGTTATAATTACTTCACCTTTACCTAAACTAGGAATCATTTGATAAGAACTTTTATCAAGCGTTGGCATAGTATTCTCTAGCATACGCAAATCTTTCTCATTTACAAGACGATGTATAAGATAATTATGTGTTTGTGATAAAATAGTTGGTGAAATATCCGCAGGACGTTGACTTGCAAGCGTCAAAAAACAGCCAAACTTTCTACCTTCTTTAATAATCTCTTCAAACACTGATAAACGATAATCTTGCCAATCATCACCATTGTTTCTATACTCAGCATTTAAAATATTATGAGCTTCATCGATAATCAAATGTCTTGTTTGATTGATACTTTGACCCGCAACCTTAAATCTATGTTCATCATAAATCATTTTTGATATCAGCATAGGTATTAAACGAGTGATTTCTTGATTTGCATGCACAAGTGAGATTATATTCATTGTCTTGTATTTCCCTGAAATATCATCATAAACTTCAATAACCTTTTCTAGACTATCAAATGATGTTCTTATCCGATTAAATAATGGATTTATATGTTCAATATTTGCAGACTTCCATGCAGAAACATAAACTTTTTGAAACTGAAGAAAGTAGTTAAGCCTTTGAATTGGAGTAGCACTATTAAATAAAGCAGTGAGTTCTCTATTCAAATCATCAAGTTTAAGTTCTTCTTTTCCTTGTTGAGTAATTTGCCCATTTTCAAGAATCATTACTCCCGTTGCTGACTTTATCTCCAAATTACCAAAATGATTTTTTATAAGATTATCTTCAAGCCCTTGAAAGTAACTTTTTTCAACACCTAGACTTTCAGCTGCTGATATCCAATTATCAAGTGCGTCACCAGCCACACTTTTAGTACCCCTAATGATTGATATTAATAACCCAATCTCTAGTTTTGCAAAGCTATCTACATCCTGTACTTTCTCTTTATAAGTCTTTAGCGCTGTTCGTAAAAATGGTACCTGAGTTGCTGGTCGAGCATCAAATAATATTGCTAAAATGTCAGCATCAAATAAATAATCTTTTTTCACTGGCAATTTCCGACCTTGCCCCTCATTTCTAGTATTAATTTCAAAAATTTCTTTATGTTCATTTTTCACACCAAACATATCTGAACCTGTATATTCCCCGTTAAAGTCTATAATAAAAAATTGTGACTTTTGAGTAATTTGCTGAAAATATTCAGATCTAAAAAGTTCTAAATATAATTTATGTAACGTATTTGATTTCCCACTACCAGTATTACCAAAAATCCCTATATGTGATGCGAAAAAATTATTGATAGATAGTTTTATTGGTTGCCTTTCTAGGATTGATTCTCCAATAGTGAGCGTTGATTCGGTACTATCAATTGCATAAATAATTCTAAGTTCTTCCTTCGTAGTTAAAGTTACTTCATTACCAATCATCGGAACATACTGACTAGTAACTTCAAATTTATCTCCGCATATTACTCCTTTAACTTTTAGGGTTATTATACGATTAATAGAATTCTTAGTATATCGATTATCGAATTCAGTACTTCTAATCGTATTTTGTTGATCTATAATCTTTTCAGTCGAAACTGTTGCAATAATTTTAACTTCATTTTGATTAATAGTTAGAAATGCACCTATTTTAGGGCCTGTCAAAACATCTCCATACCATATGAAATCAGCGTCATTAGACATATGGTACATACCGACCTGTGATACATCCCCTTCAACTCCTACAATCACACCTAATCTTTTACTATGCTTTATCATCCTTGGATTCCTCCAATTTCATACCATTTAATATATTTGTTAGGTTAGATAAAGTAAAACTAAGCCATTCTATATCGTGTTCATTGTCAATATTTTTATTAACATAAGCTTCATCGAAATTTTCAGGTGTCAAAATTATAAAATTCGATCTTTCGCTTTCAAAATTTAAATTATTTAAGAAAATTTCACTGTCACTATCGGTGAATCCAAATACATACACCATTAGTTCAGGATTCTGTACTGCGCGTTTAACCATTTTTGCAATATGTTTATCTTGAAAAGAGAATCCTATAACAAATAAAACTGATTGCGGTTTATCTAACTCCATTTGAAAAATACGCAACATTTCATGAAAATGATTACTTTCAAAAGTGGTTGATGCTTCATATCCATCAGGTATAACAATAACGGGTTCATCAACTACTTCATTTTTTATTAAAATGTTTTCATTATGTTTTTCCCAATTCATTGATCCATGTGGCTTTATCAATGTTATCGATGGGATTTCATTAATATAATTATCATTTAATCCCTTATAGGAAACTGTTCGATTATAATTTGAGCTGTCTAAATAGCGATCAAAATATCCACTAGCCCCATCATTAAATACCAACTTATACTTTTTTAAAATCTGATCAGTTGCTTTTTCAATATACAAATCATAATTAGTTGTAAAAATATTTACATTTTTCGGCACCTGTCGCGAGTTAGATAAATTTAATATTGAAACAACGCTCTCTATAAATTTTTGATAACTACACAAAACAGTATTAATATTTTCATCAGCTAATTCACAGTTATTTTTTGTTAATAACTTTTTACTAACTTCCTGAACTCGTTCAAATAACTGCTCATTAGCCGACTTTCCGAATATATCATGAAACGATCCCATTAACGGAATAGCAGGTACTGATACTCCAGACCCTAAAAGAAAATTAAGTTGTTTTGTGATTGCTAGGTTTCTTAATTGTTTTACAATATCCTTGCTCATCCTCATACTCCCATCTAATTATTTTGTCTGTATTTAGAATTGCTTCACAGATTTTTTAATATCCCAAATTGAAACTATAAAAAAGGCATCAACATTTCTGCCGATGCTTGAATTTCATTAATTTTTGATAATTTAACTGAGGTAAATCAAAATGAAAGATGTTAGTTGAATACATTTAAAATAATAAAATAATATTCTCTATATATATAGATTCACTTTAATTACTCACTAAGAGAAGGCACTTTCCATCATAGCTTCTTCCATTAAATGAGTCATAATAACTTCTGTTTTTAAATTAAACATATCCTTATCATAACTATCTGGTAATGTTTCATCTAATATTTTTTCAATTTCAAATTTAACAGCCTTCCTCGGTTGTTCATCTTTGTACCAATCAATAACGTTAGTTTTGCTTTGTTCATTTCTAATTGATTCATATAACTTTTTCGCAGATAATTTAACTTTTTCTTCTTCTTTCTTCGTTAATTTATCCTTTTTTAAAAGATCATAGATTTCTAGCTCTTCTTCAATCAAACCTTCTCTTACATGACGTTCATCTTCTTGTTTCAAATTATCTACAAAATCAACTAAGTCCTCGTAATAATCTTCATTTGTTGAATTCCCAGCATTATACCGATTTATCAACTCTTGGTATCTTTCTACAAAGTTAATTCGTGTTTTATTATCTTGTAAGAGCTTGTCTAATTTATCTTCAATAAATATTCTTAATTCCTGAATTTCAATATTTTTGTATTGAGATTCTTTTATTGTTTTTCTAACATCTTCTGTATTTATCTCAGATAAATTTAATGTCTTCATTTTTGTAACTTCATATTTGTTGTCTCCTGCATCTTCATGAACATATGTTGATTTAACACTCAAATCTAATGTTCTACTCAATGCTACTTTTGCACTTTCGATACTTTCTTCTCTAGCGGATGCTTTAATCATGTCACCCAGATACAATATGACAGATAAATATTTATTTTCCCAATCAAACTCAAATATTTCTGGCTTACAAGCTTCATAGATATTTTTACATAGATTTACATAGATATTAAACTCTTCAAAGTATTCATCCTTTTCTAGTAATATATCTGTATATTGCTGAAAAAGTTCAATTTGATCAAAGGTTTCATTTCTATGCAGGATTCTATCTAAATGGATGTTTAATTCCCTACAAAAAACTCTTGTTTCTTCAATGACATTATCTAGCAATTCAATTTGTGCTTGAATATTTTTCACAGGCATCTCGTCAGCATTATCTGGGTTTGCATAATCACCAAGCGCTTGTTGCATATATTTAAATAAGTTCAAATAATCAACTATTAACCCTGAATTCTTGCCAGGAAATACTCTATTAATTCGTGCAATAGTCTGCATCAACGTATGACTTTTCATAGGTTTATCTAAATAAATTGTTGACACACTTGGCGCATCAAAGCCTGTTAACCACATCGCACAAACAAAGACTAAAGATAATGGATTGTTCGGATCTTTGAAGTTATCCTCAATGTCATGGCCATTTTCATCGATATGATTCATCCGTTCACGATGTTTTTTAATCTCTAATCCTTCATTTTTAAACCTTTGATCTTCATCACCATCTTCACTAACAACAACAGCCATCTCTATTTGTTGCATGTATTTAATTTGGCGATTAATTCGTTCTCTATCTTCTTTTGAACGAGCGTTAGAACGTTCTTGATATAACTCTTTTAACTTCTCATTCCAATAATATTGTACTTTGTTATACATTCTGACAGTAGTAAATTTATCTACTGATACTACCATTGCTTTTCCTAAATATCCCCTGTTAGGGAAGTGTTCAACAATATCTTGTGCAACTATATTTAAACGATCATCACGCTTCAGTACTTCATTTGTTTTAGAATAATAATCTGATAACCTTTTTTCTTCCTCTGGTGACAAGTTTTCATTTTCGATTATTTCTAGATAATCATCTTCTAAAAAATTATTTGTTAGCCATACTTCAGGGACTCTTCTTGAGTAATATAAAGGAACAGTTGAACCATCTTCAATGGATTGTGCAAAGTTATATTCACTAACATAATCACCAAACCATTGATTTGTGAACCTTTTAGATCCTAGTAATGGCGTTCCTGTAAAAGCCATATATTGAGCATTCGGTAGAGCTGTTCTCATATTTTCCGCTAATGATTTATATTGTGTACGATGTGCTTCGTCTACAATAACAACAATGTCATCTCGATCGGATAACACTGGATATTTTTTTCCCTTGTCATAGCGAAACTTTTGTATCAGAGTAAATAGGAAGGCTTTATTCGTTTGTAAATCTTTTCTTAAAGCTGCACCATTTTTAGGGTTAGCCGACTCTTCTTCTGTTACTGTTTCTGTTCTTAAGAAGTTTTTGTAAAGCTGATCGTCCAAGTCTTGCCTGTCTGTAACTATTAAAAACGTGAAATTTCCTGTCATTTTTCTATTAATCTTATTAATAAACATTGCCATTGAATAAGACTTGCCGCTACCTTGTGTATGCCAAAACACACCTAGTTTACCATTTAACTTTTTACGATTTTTAAATGATTCAATACCATTATTAACACCCAGGAACTGATGGTTTTTAGCTAAAATTTTTATTCGTTTATTTTCAAAAAGAATAAAATTTTCAACATAGTCTAGTAAAGTTTCACGCTTCAAGAGATTATCTAACAAATACTGAATACTTGTGCCTTCTGAACGTATTTGTGATCGATTTAATTTATCGTCCTCTGTTGAACGTAGCCATTCAAAAAAGTGACTGTAGTTCGCTGTAAAACTTCCTACTCTTGTTTCAGATGCGTTTGATAGCACACATAATTGGTTAAAGTGAAATAATTGAGGGATATCACGAATATAATCTTGTAAATTTTTATCGTATGCCGTTTTTAATTTAACATCTGAATTTTTCAGCTCATTAAACACAAGTGGTAATCCATTTACGAATAAAAGTAAATCTGGTCTACGATGTTGGGTTTCCCCTTTAATCCACATTTGAGAAACAATTGTAAACGTATTTTTTGATGCATTATTAAAGTCAATAATACGAACTGTTTCATATTGCTTCTTACCGTCTTTTTCGAACTCTACTTTAATACCATTTTTTAATTGTTTATATCTTTCATAGTTAACAACTTCTAGTTCTTTATCTGTAAAAGGAAGTTTAAAATCCTCTACAATTTGTTTAAAAAAGCGGTCAGGTATATGTGGATTTAATCTTTGCAAACTTTCATAGAGCACTTGTGATAATACTACTTCTTGTATGTTGGAACGACCTGTTCCATCATTTTCATGTTCTAAAACATTTAATGAAGCAAACACTTTATCCGCACTAATATTTGCATTAATAAATTCATAGTAATTATTTTCAGATAATACTTTTATACAAGCTTGTTCTATCATAAATTCAGTGATTATCTTCCTCACACTATTCCCCTCCTTTACTTCACCTCAATCGTACCATTCATCAAACGTGGTAAAAGAAGATCACGCTGTTTTTTTAGGTTTTCGTTTTTCCTTCCTAATTTTTGTTTTTCAATGTACATATTATATGTTAATTCAAAAAATTGCTTCATTATGTCTACTGTTGGTAATAAAACTTGATGATGTTTTTTAAAGTTAGTAAAACCAAAGTTAGATATTCCAGTTGACTGTACCTCGAAGATTGACAAGGTTTCAGTTTTATATGCATAATTTAAATAATGATTAAAATACCATGATAGGTATTTTTCATCTATTCTAATTACCTTACAAAAACTTGCACAAATTACATCTTCATCATACATTGATAATGTTTCATTAGTAATATAGTATGTTCTTCCTAGCCTTTGATCTTTACTTCCCCCTGAAGCCTCGAATATTATATCTGAAGATCGTAATCTTCTGTTTGTTAGTTGGCTATCTTTATGAAATCTTAATAGTTCATAATTAATTTCACCATACTTCATGTTAGGTATATCTGTACCTCTTATAACATAGGCCTCTTTCGTAGAATCTTCTTCTGGTGATTCTGTACCCCAACCACCACCAATATCAAATGATATTATTTCACCAACCTTTTTTACATCCCATTCCTTTGGTATTCCTTTATCAAACTCCGCATTTTCATACCCTGGAAATCTCATTCGTACAAACCATTCTTTATAGATTTCTTCTGCTGTTTGTTCTAAGATTTCAATCCTACGATTATTGTTTTCGATTAATTTATCGTATGTTGAAAGAACGTTTGCTATTTTTTCCTGTGTTTTTATATCGGGAATTTTTATTTTCAATAAGTTAATATGATTTCTGTTTAATGTCGGGACTCCCGCCCCTGAATTAAACTGTTCCAATCCCATTGTCTGCAAAAAATAATATATAAAATTAATATTATTCCCTTTAGAATCAGTTACATATAAAGTAGTGTTTAATGGCCATGCTTTATCGTAGATGATTTGTACTTGTCCTATGGAACCTGAGCGCCCAACCGTTACTACAGGCGGTTCCACTTTATATTCGTCATGATACCCTCGTATATTAGTCGAGGCAATAACTGGATAATTTCCATCTTTACTTTTATGGTGTGGTAAATCATATCCCCTTTTCAAGGCGACAAAGTCTTTGAATTTGATAGTTTCCCATTTATTCATACTCAATCACCAAACTAGATAAATTCTTTTGGATTTGCACTTCCAGTTCTTTTACTTCTTCATTTAATTGTTTAAACTCATCATTTAAACTAGATAAATTTTGTTTAAATTGCTCTGCTGTCATGCCATCATCTTCTATAACAACTCCAACATACCTTCCAGGGTTTAATGAATAATCTTGTTCAATAATGCCAGCTTCACCATCAAGTGTAGCTACCTTACACAAGCCAATTACATCTTGATATTTACCATCTGGAAAACGTTCCAATAACCAATCAATTTGTTTTTGGAAGTACTTTTTATCCTTTTCTGAAGTTGCAATATCTCTATTTCCCTCATAATCTTTAATAAGTGCATAGAAACTTTCGCTATCTTCTTCATATAAGCGATTAATAATTGCTAAGTTTTTTATTTGTTCATCAGAAAACTTTCTTAAAGTGCGATCTACTTGCGTAAATATAGTTCGTGCATCTATAAATAGTATTTCATCTTCCTTTTTCTTTTGCTTATCAAAGAACCATAGTGTTGCCGGTAATGTAACTGTACTGAACATATTTGAAGGAAGTGCAACCATTTGCGAAACAATACCATCTTCTATTAATGCTTTACGGATTTCTTTTTCGCTATGCCCTGCGTCTGAAGCCGAGTTTGCCATAACAAGTGCTGCTTTTCCTGTTTTATTTAAAGCAGTCGCAAATTGGTTAATCCATAAATAGTTTGCATTTGGTACTTTGGACTTTTTTCCTTTTGTTTGTGGTACACCGTATTTATTAAACCTCTTCTGATCCTTCACCAAATCTAATTCCACATTATCTACATTAAAAGGTGGGTTTGCTAACACATAATCAAAATTTCCATAGGAATCATACGGGTCAGTATAATATGAGTTTGCCTCTGTTATTTCACCACGTATATTGTTTAAAAATAAGTTCATTTTTGCTAATTTAACAGTCTCACCAGTTCTTTCGACACCGTAAGCTCTTAAATTTAAAGGTTGTCCACCATTTTTCTCTTTATGTGCTTGTGCATAATGTGCTGTTTGAACGAACATTCCTCCAGATCCGCAAGCAGGATCTAAAACTTTACCTTCTGATGGTTGCAATACTTCAACCATATAGCGTACAACCGTTCTTGGTGTGTAGAACTCTCCTCCACCTTGACCTTCGGCTAATGCGAAATTCCCTAAAAAGTATTCATATACTTCACCAAAAATATCGTTTTTTAAATCTGTCGGAATATCGTTAAAGTTTCTCAATAGTCTATTTAAAATTTTATTATTAACATCGGCACCTAAATCATGGTAATTATCCTTTGGTAATACGCCAGCAAATTCGGGCGAAAACTTTTCTATACCTTCCATTGCTTCTTTTATTTTATTAGCAATATCCTCTTCTTCACTTAAATTTAGTAAATAGGAGTAACGCGACTGTTCTGGTAAATAAAACCCACATTTTTCAATTGCAATTTCTTCTATTTTCTTTTCACGTCTTCCACCTTTTAATGCTTCATATTCTTTTACAATCTCATCTTTGAATTGTCCGTATTTAGCATCCGCGAACTTTAAAAATATTAACCCCAATATAGGAGTCGAATATGCAGATGCTTTTAAACCTGAATTTGCACGTAATTCATCGGCTACTTCCCATAAATTTTTCTTTAAGTCATTCAATTCCTGATTCAATGAAAACTCTCCCTACAGTTTATTCTAATATCTCATTTATCTTTTGAATTATTTATAGTTTAGATCCTTTATTCTCATACTTTCTCCCTATATTCTACCATAAAACAGCTCATCATTTTCATTCATTAGCTATTACATGTAGCATCTTGAAGAAAAAAAGAAAGCTATTTCTCCCTTTTAAATATAGCCTCTTTCTTTAAGGCTAGTAAAACTGTTGTCACTATTTACTACTAGGTGATCGAGTAGTTCGATGCCTAGTAGCTTTCCAGCATCGACTAATCTCTTTGTAACGTTAATGTCTTCCATCGATGATGTTATGTCACCACTTGGATGCTGATGCGCAACAATTACACTTGCTGCGTTATTAAGTATTGCTGATTTAAACACCTCGCGTGGATGAACGAGTGAGGCATTCAATGAACCAACATGACAACGATGTACCGCGATAACATTATTTTTCGTATTTAAACACATAACAAAAAACACTTCACGATCATCACGACTAATAAAGCGAGACGCTATCTTCGCTCCGTCTTCCGGACTACGAATGATATAATAAACACCTGGTTCTGCCTCTCGAATAATTTGTTCAATGCGAACTACTTCTAAAATGATTTCCATTTAGATCAACCTCTCTATAATTTTTTATGACTTTTTGGTCACCATAGAGAGAATCTTTGCATCGATTAATGTCAAGTGGCGTAAGTAGCAAAGCTATCGAGTGATTCGTATATGTTTTGGGGAAGCCCAATGAATTAGTGTGCGTTAAAAGCGCTAAATGCTTTCTTACGCACACTTATCCTACTTGGCTGACTCATAACATCCGAAGAACAAAGACCCTTTATATAATCGATAATGAGTCCTTGCTTTATGGACACATTAGGAGATTACAATTAGGGGAGCTGAAAGGAATTATAAAAATAGCCAAGAATAATTATGACATGATACAAATACTGTTAATGCTTTAATGTGTAAACTCAGAAAAATCTCCATTTTTCATTTCATATATAAAACGATTTTAATCATTTATAGATTGTACATACCAATGAATAATTAGTTTATATTCAATAAGGATGTTCAATAGAATTCTCAATTTCCTTATCCACATACCTATTAAGCAAATGTTGATAAAATAGATAATGTCCATCCATTGTCTTTATAGAAAATCTATCTTTTTCTATAACTGAAAATATAAGTCTTGAAAATTCAGGATCTATGATTATATCATAAAATAATTTGTTATTTATCTCTTTATATTTAAGTTCGGGCTTTATTCTTTTGTTGAATAAATACCCTTCAAAATATTCCATAAATAATCCTTTATGCCGTTTCCACATTTTTTCAAACGCATTTGCAAAGACATAAAAGTTGTGTTTATTTTCTATTAACGCCCCACCAATCATCCCTTTATTTTCAATGAAAGAATATACGATTTCATTAGATCCATTTATTTTACATAGACTACTCATCCTCAAAATATAATAATTTGCAAATTCAAAATCACCCATCAACAATTTAATTAATAAATTAGATATTAACTCTATTCTTAAACTAGGCACTCCTAAAAGATTTTGATACTTTTTATATATTTTTCCACTGGTAAAAAATGGATATTTTTCTTCAACTTTATTTAATCCCTTCATAATCCCCGAAGCACTTATATACCTTTCTTCATTTTCTTTTAAAGTTATCGTTCTATTTTTGTTCCTAAATAAAAAGTCCATAAAAGGGATAATATATTCTTCTTCCTCATCTTTTTCACTATTCATTATTATTGCTAATAAAAATAGTCTTACGTTTTCTTCCCTTTCAATATAATTTCCAAATATTAATTCTTTCGTTTCACATTTCATACAGTTTGAAAATACTTTTATTAGTTCAGCTGTTAGTAAGTAAGGGTTTTTCTTTTTATTAGCTCTTCCATTCTCAATAGAAGACAATCTATATCTGTCAAGACTTATATAATAATCTGAATTTAATTTAGCAGCAAATTGATCTTGGGTCATATCTAAGCTATCCCTATACTTTTTTATTTTTGCTCCTATATTTTTATATAAAAAGGTTTCAAAATTTAACAATACTCGCACCCCTTTTTTGTGGTAGCAAACTCAGCTTAGTTGCCACCTCAAATGTACCACCTCTAATAATAAAAAAACAAATAAAATAGAGTCATAACGTAAAGAAAGAGGGCGATAAAAAACGCATGATCTATTATTATCATTTAGTCCTGGAGGTGTTAAGACAAAAAGCTATGTTCTCACTAATTGTTGTTACAAGCTCATTTAATAGGAGGAATCAGAATGCCAATCGCTAACACTTGGGTTTTTACAGAAACCAAATTCAAAGCAGATGAATTTTTAACAAACACACATAATCTTTATCGATTAGTATCACAACGACCGTTTACAAGTAAGAAAGATCTTAATGAAAGTGGAGTAACTTTAACATTGTTAATTACAAAAGATGATACTGAATATGGAATCGATAAAAAAAGCGGTTTGAAAAGAGACAATAACACTTTAAACACATTTGATGTAACAGTTCTAAATAATAAAACGTCAATTGAAGTACAAAAAGGTGAATATGTACGTCTTATTAATTTCATACCAGAAAAATCTTTTGTTATAGAATTTGATTTAATTCTTAGATTTGAAGATGTGGAGAAAGTAAATGTCAATAAGAAATAGGACAATTAGTACAGTTAGAATCCAAAATGGCATCTACGTATACACTACACTTATCTGCCTTACAATATTTACATTAATTATTTCGATTACTGATAATCTATTAAGTATAGGGGTTGCAAAATACAGTAACCCCTTTTTAATAACTATTATCGTTTCAATAATTATAGTTCAAGCCCTTATTTGGGTGATAAGGAATAAAGGTTATAAAGGGATAAAGTATGCTTTTATCCACTATTCTACTGTACTGAATTTAAGGAAAGCATTTTTAGATTCAAAATACTATAACATTAGATTTCACCTGAATAAAAAAATAGCACAGTTACCAAAAATCAAAATAGAATTTGAAAAAGGATTATCCATCGGTAAGTTATATATAGAAAATATTCATATGGAAAAAGATCTTAGTTCTAGCAATATATCTATTGCTTTAAATAGATATGTTGTAGAGAGATCTTATTTATCTAGAGATGAAAAATATTATATATTTGAAATTTATGATAGTCACATTAACCGTCAGCTTACTTTTGAAAGTTTAGAGGACTTTCAAAAGTATGCATTAAAAACAGATGAACAGCATCTATTCATAGATAAATTCACAAAAATACCTTTGCATAGCTCATTATTTGTTGGGCAAACAGGGTCAGGCAAAACATATGCCCTGTATTCCTTAATTCTTCAAATGCTACTCAAGAAAGAATTATATAATCTTTATTTTGCAGATCCTAAAAACTCGAGTTTATCTGTAATAGGCGAAAAAATAACTGCTCATAACTCAGCTTCAAATTTCAATGAAATTGTAAATTTATTAAAAGGTTTTAACGACTTAATGAATCAATATAAATTCGAATTGAAAGAGAAGCTAGGCACAAAACTTGAAGCTACCTATGCAGATTTTGGATATCCAGCACATGTTTTAATCTTTGATGAATTTGCAAGTTTTCAAACAGAGTTACAGTCAATGGAGAAGAAAAGACGTGATGAAGTAATGTCTTTAATTTCACAAGTAGTTTTACAAGGAAGGCAATTGGGTTTCTTTATCTGGTTTGTTATGCAGAAATCAGATTCAAACTTAATACCAACATATATACGTGAGAATCTTCCAGTAAAGTTCGTGATTGGAAATGCTGAAAGACAAACAAATATAACAGCATTTGGTGCAGGAGTTGATACAAAAGAGAAAGATTTTCAATTAGGGGAAGGGCTTTTCGTATGTCCTTTAGTGGCAAACCAACCGAAACTTTGTCATTTTAGTTATTTGGATTTTAATATACTAGAAGCTGTGAATGATTTAAATGAGTAAGCGGGGGTTATGTAATAACCCCCGCTCCACAAAACAAGAAAATCACAGCTAGTGCGGATGTATCAATGTTTCACGACTTGAAAGGAGTGATAATTTTGTTAGATGTTCAAGTCGATGAATTTACACTAGTCCTACAATCAACGAAGAGACCTAGCCAAATTGAAGGCTGGGAAGGCATGGCAATCAATATCATTAATGAATTTGTTAGACTGTCCAAATTAGAAACCGTATTAGGCAAACTAAAAGAAACGACATATTCATTACCTCAAGGTTATTCAAATGGTTTTGTTTGCGACGATGCTCCAT
This sequence comes from Lederbergia lenta NBRC 16444, assembly GCF_001591545.1. Classification (GTDB taxonomy): domain Bacteria; phylum Bacillota; class Bacilli; order Bacillales; family Bacillaceae_C; genus Lederbergia; species Lederbergia lenta. The sequence continues at coordinate 54,925 of NZ_BCVC01000008.1, read as the reverse complement.
ATTATTTCGCAATCGCTTATCATACTGATTTTATTCAGATGGGAATTTGTATAAAATTTTCTGCGCACGCATGGATGCAATACAGAAAGCAATATGAATCATTATTCACTAGTCCGATACAGATACATCAGTTTTTCACGAAAATAAACAACAGCACCTTATATTCTTCCAGACTATCGAGAATTGACATTGCAATTGATTTCATCAATGAAAAAGTGAATGTAAACACAATTTATAATCAGCTTTCTAATAAAAATCAAATCGTTAAAACTGCAACTGGTCGAAAAAACCATTCAGTTTTATCGGGATTAACTAAAAATAATATCACCTCAACTTTTTATCTGGGTTCGAAAGGCAAAAATATAAAAGCTTTACTAAGGGTCTATGATAAGAAGATTGAACAAGTTGAGACAATGGGCGTTCGATATGAAGAGGCTATTCATTATGATGATTGGGTACGCTTTGAAGCAGTTTATAAGGGCGCTTATGCTCATGACCTATCAGACAAGCTAGAAGATATAAGTAATGATACAGAGTTAAAAGATTTATTAGTTTCAGCTCTGACTGATCGTTACCAATTTTATTATGACAAATCTAAAAGATTAACGAATTACACTAGAAAAATGCTTAATTTGCTTAATCAGAGAAATTTTATGTTTAGTTCCCCTTCGCCACGATTGAACCTGTTAGAACAATCACAGAAGCATATTTTAAATGGGTCAGGATTATTTCCCTACTTATTTAAAGTTTGGCGTATTTGGGGAGATGAGGGGCTAAAGAAGTGTTTAGCATTTCTTTACGATGAATTTGAAAACTATGAACCTAATGATGATGTCATAGCTTGGTTAAAAAAGTATTCACCATTATATACAAAACAAGGTTATCCGTTTAAATAAGAAATTCACAAGGAGATGATGTCTTCATGAGCATTGATATGACTTCACAAGACTTTCCATATCTTTTAACTAGAGAACAAGCTGCTCGTTTTCTAGGTGTAGACCCAAAGTCATTTGATAAATATATACGACCGCATAAAGGGCTTGGACGTTTCATGATTGGTCGGCATGAACGATACACAATGAAATCTTTAATACAATTTATTGAAAAACACTCGGTTTAATTTATTGATAGTTGATAAGATGTTAGGTTCGGAATACAATACAGTTGTATTCAACTAGCATCTATCAACTATTTTTATGAAGGGGATTGATAGCATGGCTAGTATTATTAAAAGGGGAAAATCATACCGGGCGCAAGTTTCTTTATACAAACGAGGAGAACATAAAAAACTTTCTAAAACTTTTCCGACAAAGAGAGAAGCAGAACTTTGGGCTTTAGAAATGGAATTGGCGAAAGGAGAAGGCAAAGAACTCGCTTATAGAACAACTACGTTTGCAGACTTCTTTGAGAACTGGATTTATCTTGTAAAAGTAAACGATGTTAAAGAAACGACGTTTCAAAATTATGTTCGTACTTTAGGGGTTATTCGAAACTTATTTCAAGACATCCAATTAAAAGATTTAAACGATATTGTTGTTCAGAAGAAGATAGATAAGTATGCCAAGACACATTCTCGAAAAACTACACATGAAATACTATTGAAGATTAAAACAGCTTTACGCGATGCATATGCTCGTGGTTATATTGCTAATGATTTTGCTCGTTTAGTAAAAACACGTGGTGAAAATCCACCTAAGCGGAATAAGGCATTATCGATTACTGACTTCAAAAAGCTTCGTAATTACGTTTTGCAGCGTCCAGAAGATGAATTCAACCTACTTGTACTACTCGCATTAGAAACGGGTATGCGACGTGGAGAGCTACTAGCAATAAGACCTGAGAGCCTTTATGAATACGGAATAGAAGTTAGACATTCTATCAGTCCCACTTCTGATGACACTTCATTAAAGACACAAAATGCGAAACGTGATGTTTCTATCAACAAAGAAGTGTATGAGCTTATTCGTAAAATGCCTGTTAAAGAGAATGGTTATATTTTCGGCTTTGGTGGCTTTAAACAATCCGAACAATTGGCTGATTTATTAACGGAATTAAACATTAAAAAAACGACTTTTCACGGTCTAAGAGATACCCATGCATCGTTTTTATTTGCTCAAGATATAGATATTGCTTATGTTTCCAAACGATTAGGACACATAAATATTCAAACCACACAGAATTATTATCTGGAATTAATGCCAGAAAAAAAGCACCAGCAAGATGCCGATGCTTTAAGTCTGTTAAGTTCTTTATGAGGTTTAAGCTGATTTGAACCAACTTGAACCAAATAACCTTTGTAAACGTTGATGCAATAAGGAATTGATTAACGTTTTGAGAACTGTGGTGCTCTACGTGCGCCTTTAAGACCGTATTTTTTACGTTCTTTCATGCGTGAGTCACGAGTTAACAGTCCTGCACGTTTAAGTGTACCGCGGTTTTCAGGATCTACTTCAAGCAATGCGCGAGCGATTCCGTGACGGATTGCTCCTGCTTGTCCTGTATAGCCGCCGCCTTTTACAGAAACTAATACATTGTAGCTACCTACTGTTTCAGTTGCTGTTAGTGGCTGTTTAATAACTTCGCGTAAAGCCGCGAATGGAATATATTCTTCTACATCACGATCGTTAATGATGATACGGCCTTCGCCTGGTACTAAACGTACGCGGGCAACAGAGCTTTTACGGCGACCTGTACCATAGTATTGAACTTGTGCCAATATAATGCCCTCCCTTTTATTATCCGCGAAGCTCGTATACTTCCGGTTTTTGTGCTTGATGTTGATGCTCAGCGCCTGCATAAACATGAAGCTTTTTATACATTTGACGTCCTAAAGAACCTTTAGGAAGCATGCCTTTAACAGCAAGCTCAAGCATTTTTTCTGGATATTTTGTACGCATTTCATATGCTGTTCTAGATTTAATACCGCCTGCAAATCCAGTGTGACGATAGTAAATTTTATCAGTTAGTTTTTTACCTGTTAATTCAATTTTTTCAGCGTTAACAATAATCACGTGATCGCCTGTATCAACATGCGGTGTGAATGTTGGTTTATGTTTACCGCGCAAGATAGACGCGACTTCAGTTGCAAGACGACCAAGCGTTTTGCCTTCAGCGTCTACAACGTACCATTTACGGTCGATTTCGCTGGCTTTAGCCATATACGTAGTACGCATTTGTTACCCTCCCAAAAGTTAAATAATTCATTTTCGTATTTATTTTGATCACAATAAGTTTCCGGGGCTTATCGTGGGATTAAAAACAATACCATTGGATATCTTATCATTTTTTACAAGAAAAGTCAACTTTATTTTATACACCAGGTGAAGTTGTTTCAACTTTTTTATCTTTTCTAGCGCAAGTGAAGATCATATTGAAGTTCAATAATTAAATATCTCTATTGGCTCATGAAGTAATTTCTCTAAATCCTTTACTTGTATCGTGAACTTACGCTTTCTTGTATTACTTATAATACACATCCCATAAATAAAGTCCTTCTGCCGGTGCCGTTTTTCCCGCAAGCTGCCGATCATGGGCAGCAAAAATTGCAGGGATATCCTCCGGATCAATTTTCCCGTTACCTACATGGAGAAGCGTTCCTACAATAATCCTTACCATATTATAAAGAAATCCATTTCCTGTAAACGTAAAAATAATTTTATTTTCTCGTTCTTCTATATCGAGTATAGAGATGGTTCTAATCTTATTCTCCTTTGTCGTTTTTGCGGAACAGAAACTCGTGAAGTCATGTGTTCCAACAAAATAAGGCGCTGCTTCCCTAATGCGATCTATATTTAACTTATATGGGTAATAAGATGTAAAATTTCGTTCGAATGGATTTCTTATCTTTCCGGTATACAGAAAGTATTTGTATGTTTTCCCCTCAACATCGTAGCGTGCATGGAAATCTTGACTTACCTTTTCCACGCTTTGTAATGCCACGTCTGTTGGAAGCAAACCATTCATTGCATTTACCCATCTATCTGATGAGAGAATAAGTGACGAATCAAAATGAAAGACTTGACCGTATGCGTGCACACCTGCATCCGTCCGGCCGGAACTCACCGTCTTGATCTCTATGCCTTTATGCATTTTCTTCAATGCCTTTTCAAGTACCTCTTGAACAGTCTTGCCGTTTATCTGAATTTGATACCCAGAATACCCTGAGCCATCGTAAGCAATAATTCCTTTATAACGTTGCATTTTTCAACCCTCATCTTTAGGATCTGAATAAGATTAACAGTACTACAAGCACTATCAGCGAGCCCACTGCGGCAGTATCACGTATCTTCCATTCAAGAATGCGGTATTTCGTTCGCCCTTCTCCACCACGGTAACCTCTTGCTTCCATTGCGGTTGCAAGCTCCTCTGCCCTCTTAAAAGAACTAACAAATAGAGGTATTAATAATGGAATAATAGCTTTAACTCTTTCTTTAATTGGCCCACTAGAAAACTCTACTCCCCTTGCCATTTGCGCCTTCATGATTTTATCTGTCTCATCCATTAATGTTGGAATAAATCGTAGTGAGATAGACATCATTAAAGCAAGCTCATGAACAGGAAAACGCACCTTATTTAAAGGATGCAAGATACTTTCTAATCCATCTGTTAACGTAATTGGTGTCGTCGTTAATGTTAAAAGCGAAGTGACAAATACTAGTAACATAAATCGCATAGAAATAAAGATCCCCTGTCTAAGACCCTCTTCATATATGTTAATAACGCCAACAGACAAAATAATTTCTCCTTCTTTATTGAAAAAAAGTTGAAGAAAAAAAGTAAATATAACTAAATATAAAACTGGCTTTAATCCATTGATTAAAAATTTTATATTCATTTTTGATAATAAAATAATGATACCTACAAATAATAATAACAAGCCATACGTGTATAGATTGTTAGCAAGGAAAACAATACAAATAAAACCAAAAACAAATAATAATTTTGCACGGGGATCAAGACGATGCAGTATGGAGTCACCCGGGATATACCTTCCGAATATCATTTTTTCCATCATAGCGAGTCACCTCGCTCTTTTAGCTCTTGTAATGCTGAAGATAATTCATCAATCGATAAACAAGTTTTTCCTAGCTTTCTATTTAATCTTCTTTCGAGCTTGTATTGGAAATTCACAACTTTCGGTACGTCCAAACCTAAAGAAAGTAACTGTTCAGGCTTTGAAAAAATCGTCCGTGGATCACCAGTTTCTTTTACTTTCCCTCTGTGCATAATGACAATTTCATCAGCATATGTTGCGGCATCTTCCATGCTGTGTGTAACAAGTATAGTTGATAACCCTTTTTGTTGATGCAAACGATGGAACATGTCCATGATCTCTGTTTGCCCTCTCGGATCCAAGCCAGCTGTCGGTTCATCTAACACGAGAACTTCAGGCTCCATCGCCAATACACCAGCAATTGCAACTCGTCGCATTTGTCCACCAGATAAATCAAAAGGCGATTTTTGTAAAACTTCTTCTGTTAATCCTACCTCTACAATCAGTCTTCTCGCACGCTCTTTTGCCTCTTCCTCTGACACACCAAAATTCATTGGTCCAAAACAAATATCCTTCTCTACAGTCTCATCGAATAGTTGATGCTCAGGAAACTGAAAAACGATCCCTACCTTTTGCCGGATTGGTCTGAGGTTCTTTTCTTTTTTGTCAGACGAAATAGTACGATCGCCAATTATAACCTGACCTTTTGTTGGTTTAAGAAGCGCATTTAAATGCTGAATTACCGTAGATTTCCCTGATCCTGTGTGGCCAATTAAGGCTAAAAACATCCCTTCAGGTATCGATATATCAACATCTTGAATGGCAAGCCGCTCAAATGGCGTGTTCGCTTGGTATTTATATTCTACTTGCTGAAGTGCAATGTCCATAGCTCATTCACCAACTCTTCATCTGTCAAATAACTTTTTGAAACATCTAATCCTTTTTCCCTTAAAGCTTTTGCCATTTTTATTTGAAATGGGATATCAAGTCCTAATGCTATCAGTTCCTCTTCCATTTTAAAGATGTCATCTGGACTGCCTTCTGTATATACCTGCCCTTTATTCATTACAATAATTCGGTCTGCTTTAGCTGCTTCCTCTAAATCATGAGTAATAGAAATGACAGTTAAATCTTGCTCATCTTTTAGCTCTCTCACTGTCTGTAGGACTTCCTCTCTACCCAGTGGATCGAGCATAGAAGTGGCTTCATCCAAAATAATCACTTTAGGCCTTAAAGCAATAACACCAGCAATTGCTACACGTTGCTTTTGACCTCCAGAAAGATGGTGTGGCTCTTGATTGAGAAAGTCAGTCATATGTACGCGGTCAAGCGCATCTTTTACACGTTTTTCCATTTCTTCATGTGGGATCCCATTGTTTTCTAAACCAAAAGCCACATCATCTTGTACTGTCGATCCAACAAACTGATTATCGGGACTTTGAAATACCATTCCTACCATACCACGAATATCCCATACAGTTTCTTCAGATACTGTTATTCCTTGAACCATGATAGATCCATCTTCCGGAAATTGTAGTCCGTTTAAAATTTTTGCTAATGTAGATTTTCCTGATCCATTATGGCCAACTATTGCTAGCCATTCTCCATCTTTTACAGAGAATGAAACATCTTTAAGTGCATAGGCATCTTGTTCATCATAACGAAATGAAATATTGTCTATGGAGATTACCGGAGCTGTCACTGCTTTTCCCTCCCTTTTTTCAACAAAGTGAAACTTCTTTATTCAAAAAAGTCCGTAAATAGAAAAAAGCCTGCGCCTCAATCCAAGAAACCACTGCTAGTTTCCGATCCATTAATGAATCTACTCAGAATTGAGGGAGGAGGCGCATCGAGCTAGACAGGATCACTTCAAAGAAAAAGTGCCTATCGTAACGCTCTTTTTTAGCTTTAGATAAATATAAAAAGTCAGTATCTCGTACTGCGAGCAATATTAAGCTGATAGCAATCAATGTTATGCTCACAATTTGTTTAAAAAAAGGGCAAAGCAACTGCCCCGCCCTTTAAAACTTGTAGCTATTATACCAATTCGATGATAACCATTGGAGCTCCGTCACCACGGCGCGGTCCAAGTTTCATGATACGAGTATAACCGCCTTGGCGCTCTGAATAACGTGGAGCGATGTCAGCAAACAGCTTTTGAAGTGCATCTTGATTCGTTTCAGCATTTGCAACTTCATTGCGGATGAATGCACCTGCTTGACGACGCGCATGCAAATCGCCACGCTTCCCAAGTGTAATCATTTTTTCCACCACTGAGCGAAGTTCTTTTGCTCGTGCTTCAGTCGTTTCAATGCGTTCGCTGATAATTAAATCAGTTGTTAAATCGCGAAGCATAGCTTTACGTTGAGAGCTCGTACGTCCTAGTTTTCTATAAGACATCAAGTTTCCCTCCTTTGTTGATATTAGTTATATGTCATCATCCAATTCAGAGGTTGTTCAAATAAGCTAAATAAATTGGCTGTCGAACTTTTTCACTATCCATTTCTTGGGTTCTAACAAACAAATAAAATTCGCTCGTCCCCATCTTGAATCGTTACTTAAAATTCAATGCCTTTTTCATCCAATCATTTGAACATATTCTTTCAGGAGATAAAGTCAGTCATCTTTACGAAGTCCAAGTCCAAGATCATCCAATTTGGCTTTAACTTCTTCTAGAGATTTTCTTCCTAAGTTTCGAACTTTCATCATGTCCTCTTCTGTCTTATTAGCCAGCTCTTGGACAGTATTGATTCCTGCTCGTTTTAGGCAGTTGTATGAACGTACTGAAAGATCCAGCTCTTCAATTGTCATTTCAAGAACTTTTTCCTTCTGGTCTTCTTCTTTTTCTACCATTATTTCTGCATTTTGAGCTTCATCAGTTAAACCAACAAAAATATTCAAATGCTCGGTAAGAATTTTGGCACCTAAAGAAATTGCTTCTTTCGGTCCGATACTTCCATCTGTCCATACATCTAAAGAAAGCTTATCATAGTTAGTCATCTGACCTACACGTGTATTTTCAACTTGATAGTTTACACGTGAAACAGGGGTATAGATAGAATCGATTGGTACAACACCAATTGGCAAGTCATCACGTTTGTTTTGATCTGCCGGAGTATAGCCGCGGCCACGTCTTGCTGACATACGCACTCGGAAGTTAGCATTCTCCCCTAATGTTGCAATGTGCAAATCAGGATTAAGTATTTCTACATCACTATCATGCATAATATCAGAAGCCTTAACAACGCCATCACCTTGTACATCGATCTCTAAAGTTTTTTCTTCATCAGAATAAACTTTCAAAGCTAATTTTTTGATGTTGAGGATGATATTAGTCACATCTTCAACGACACCTTCAACTGTTGAAAATTCATGCTGAACACCTTCCAACTGAATGGATGTGACAGCAGCCCCAGGAAGGGAAGATAATAAAATACGACGTAAGGAGTTACCCAACGTTGTACCATACCCACGCTCAAGTGGCTCTACAACGAATTTCCCGTATTTAGCATCATCGCTGATCTCAATCGTTTCAATTTTCGGCTTTTCAATTTCGATCATTCAATTATACCTCCTTCAAAACGTCGAAACCTCGGTGTTTATTTCCTAATGGAAATATACTCTCCGAAATTCCCCATGTTCATTCCCACTTGTGCAACAACTGGTTGAAGAATTGATTCATACGAACATAAATTCACATAATACCCAATTATACCCTAGTAATACAGAATTTATACAGAACCATTAAACACGACGACGTTTTGGAGGACGACATCCGTTATGAGGAACAGGAGTTACGTCTCTGATTGCTGTAACTTCAAGTCCTGCAGCCTGTAAAGCACGAATTGCAGCTTCACGACCAGCACCCGGTCCTTTAACTGTTACTTCTAGTGATTTCAAGCCATGTTCCATTCCCGTTTTAGCAGCTGTTTCAGCAGCCATTTGAGCAGCGAATGGAGTTGATTTACGTGAACCTCTGAATCCAAGCGCACCAGCTGAAGACCAAGAAAGTGCATTACCTTGTGAATCAGTGATCGTTACGATTGTATTATTAAATGTAGAACGAATGTGTGCAATACCAGTTTCAATATTCTTTTTCACACGACGTTTACGAGTATTAGTTTTACGTGCCATGTTAGAAAGCAACCTCCTTTACAAATTATTTTTTCTTACCTGCTATAGCTCTACGAGGACCTTTGCGTGTACGAGCATTGTTTTTTGTGTTTTGCCCGCGCACAGGAAGCCCACGACGATGACGTAGTCCGCGATAAGATCCAATCTCCATTAGACGTTTAATATTAAGTGAAACATCACGGCGAAGATCTCCTTCAACTTTCAACTTGTCAATATTTTCACGAATCTTAGCAAGCTCGTCATCTGTAAGATCACGAACGCGTGTATCTTCGGAAACACCTGCTTCAGATAAAATCTTTGTAGCCGTGCTTTTTCCGATTCCAAAAATGTAAGTTAAAGCTATTACTACACGTTTTTCACGTGGAATGTCTACACCAGCAATACGTGCCATTGTATAAACGCACCTCCTTCTTATCCTTGTTTTTGTTTATGTTTTGGGTTTTCGCAGATAACCATAACTTTACCTTTTCTGCGAATGATTTTGCATTTCTCACAGATTGGCTTTACTGATGGTCTTACTTTCATTTTTTATAACCTCCTTAGTAGTCCGGAGTGCAATGTTTATTTAAATCGATATGTGATTCTTCCGCGTGTTAAATCATACGGAGATAATTCTACAGTAACTCTGTCTCCAGGAAGAATACGAATAAAGTGCATGCGGATTTTACCCGAAACGTGAGCAAGTACCGTATGACCATTTTCTAATTCTACCTTAAACGTTGCATTGGGCAAAGTGTCAACTACTTTACCTTCTACTTCAATTACATCTTCTTTAGCCATCAAATTCGTCTCCCTTCTCAAAAACATCAACTACTTCTTCTACAAACTTCTCAAGTGCCCACCGTAATTTCCCGTTTGTGACTCGACCGGTTTCTACTATGCTGTCTTGGATGACCGGAGAAACATAGTCGTAACATATAAGATGTTGAATGTTCTTTTTCTTCGGACTATCAAATTTTCTTTTATGTCCATCCGCAATAAGAACAAATCGTCCATCAATGTTTTGGATAATAACTGCAAACTGACTAGCATCTCGTCCTTTTTTCACAAGCACGATTTGACCTATACACGGAGCCGATTTAGACTCATTCAAGTAGATCACCTGCACTCAAATTCTTGTTAATATCTCATAACCTGTTTCAGTAATAGCCACTGTATGTTCGAAGTGTGCGCACATTTTACCATCGACTGTAACGACAGTCCAATTATCCGCTAATGTTCTTACATAGCGACTTCCCGCATTCACCATTGGTTCTATGCAAAGTACCATGCCGGGTCTTAAACGAGGTCCTTTATTAGGCGGACCATAATGAGGAATTTGCGGATCTTCATGCAAATCCTGACCAATGCCATGTCCTACATATTCACGGACAATAGACAAGCCATGTGATTCAACAAATGTTTGAATCGCATGAGATATATTAGAAAGACGTTCGCCTGGTTTTGCTTCTTCCAAGCCGAGATAGAGAGATTTTTCTGTGACGTCCAAAAGTTTTTGAGTATCTTCATCAATGGTCCCGACTGGATACGTCCAAGCTGAGTCTCCATGGTAGCCATTGTAATAAGCCCCGATATCAAGACTGATAATATCACCATCTTTGAGAATACGGCTTCCTGGTATGCCATGCACTAGTTCTTCGTTAACTGAAGCACACACACTGCCAGTAAAACCATTATATCCTTTAAAAGATGGAGAAGCATTATGCTTTTTGATGAACTTTTCAGCAATTGCATCCAGTTCTAATGTCGAAATTCCTGGTTGTATATACTTTTCAAGTTCTTGATGAGTTAAAGCAACAATTTTACCAGCATCACGCATGATTTCTATTTCTCGAGGCGTCTTTGAAATGATCATTACTTCAATCCCTTAAGCAGTTCATCAAGATTAGAAAATACTTGATCTATATGCTGCTGTCCGTTGATATTTTTCAAATAACCTTTTTCGTTATAATAATCAAGTAATGGCTGTGTCTGCTTTACATTCACATCAAGTCGATTTTGAACCGTTTCTGCATTGTCATCAGCACGTTGATACAACTCACCATTGCAACGATCGCACACTCCGGCTTCCGCTGGTGGATTGAAAACGAGATGATAAGTAGCACCACAATTCTTACAAATACGGCGACCTGTTAAGCGTTCCATCAAAATACTTTGATCAACATCGATATTGATGACATAATCAATCTTCTTACCTAAATCAGCAAGTATTACTTCGAGTGCTTCTGCTTGGGCAACTGTTCTTGGAAAACCGTCAAGCAAAAAACCTTGTTCACAATCTTTCATACTTAGTCGTTCTCGGACAATACCGATCGTTACTTCGTCTGGAACAAGTTCACCTTTATCTATAAAAGACTTAGCCTTAAGGCCAAGTTCTGTTCCTTCTTTCATAGCAAGTCGAAACATATCCCCAGTAGAAATGTGGGGAACACCATATTTATCTACAATTTTATCTGCCTGCGTGCCTTTTCCGGCACCCGGAAGGCCCATTAATACTAAGTTCATCCGCAACGCCCCCAAGCATCTAAATGGATTCAGGAACAAGCTAATTGTTCCTAAAACCATCTCAATTATTTAATGAAGCCTTTGTAGTGTCGCTTCACTAGCTGGGCTTCTAATTGCTTCATTGTATTAAGTGCAACCCCTACTACAATTAACAAACCGGTTCCCCCAATTTGTGCTGCTTGAGGTAGTCCCGCAAATTTAATGAAAAAGACTGGAAGGATAGAAATAGCAGCTAAGAAAAGTGCTCCTACAAACGTTAACCGGTATAATACCCGAGTTAAATAATCTTGAGTATTTCTTCCAGGACGAATCCCAGGTATATATCCACCTTGTTTCTTTAAATTTTCTGCTACCTTTTCAGGGTTTACTTGTACGAATGCATAAAAGTAAGTAAATGCAAGTATTAAAGCAACAAATATAACCATCCCAATTGGCTGTGTATGGTCAAAAATTTGTTGAATGGTACCTGCAATTTTACTAGAGCCAAAAAAAGTTGTGATCGTCTGCGGAGTCACCATAAATGCACTTGCGAAAATGACCGGAATAACTCCAGCCGCATTCACTTTTAATGGCAAATGTGTGGATTGCCCACCAACCGGACTACGTCCATCCATGCGCTTCGCATATTGGATCGGAATCTTACGTAAAGCTTGTTGCACGAAAACTACACCGACAACAAGTGCGACAATCGCAAGGAGTACAAGTAGCATTACAACAATTCTTAAAAATAGTTGGTCACCTGCACCTTGAAATTTTTCAGCATAAATCAAATTCACTGCATTAGGAATGCCTGCGACAATTCCAGCAAAAATGATAATCGAAATACCGTTGCCTACACCTTTTGATGTAATCTCTTCACCGAGCCACATAAGGAAAGCTGTTCCTGCTGTAAGCACGATTGCAATAGTGAGATACGTAGCAATACCCGGGTTCTTTATGAGTTCCAAACCTGTCATTTGGTTAAAACCATATGACATACCCATCGCTTGAATCAAAGCCAATATGATAGTGAAATACCTTGTAAACTGTGCTAGCTTACGACGCCCCACTTCACCTTGCTTAGCCCACTCAGTAAACTTTGGTACAACGTCCATCTGCAATAGTTGGACAATGATGGATGCTGTAATATAAGGCATGATACCCATTGCAAATATAGAAAAGTTTTGCAATGCACCGCCACCAAAGATATTCATGAATCCAAACAAGCTCGCCTGATCCTGCATTTTAAGTACGTTTGCATCTACACTTGGAACTGGAATAAAAGCTCCGATACGAAATACAATTAACATTAACAGGGTGAAAATAATTTTTCTTCTTATATCACCCACGCGCATAAAGTTGGAGATTGTCCGAAACATTAAATCACCTCAGTTTTACCGCCGGCAGCTTCAATTGCCTCTTTAGCAGCAGAGGAAAATTTGTTAGCTTTTACTGTAAGCTTTTTCTCGATGTTGCCGTTAGCAAGGATTTTAATTCCGTGTTTCTCTTTACGAACAACACCTGTTTCGATTAGAAGTTCTGGTGTAACTTCCGTACCGTCTTCAAAGCGATTTAAAGCATCTAGATTTACTACCGCAAGCTCTTTGCGATGAATGTTCGTAAATCCACGCTTTGGTAAACGTTGGAACAGAGGAGTTTGACCACCTTCGAATCCGAGACGAACACCGCCGCCAGAACGGGCATTTTGACCTTTATGGCCTTTTCCAGACGTCTTTCCGTTGCCTGAACCGATACCTCGGCCAACACGGTTACGCTCTTTGCGAGAACCTTCAGCAGGTTTTAGCTCATGAAGTTTCATTGTTGGCACCTCCTTAATTTTTATATGGATTATTGCTCTTTAACAGAGATGAGATGGGAAACTCTATTAATCATTCCCCGAATCGCTACGTTATCATCATGTTCAACAGTTTGATGCAATTTACGTAGTCCAAGTGCTTTTACAGTTTCACGTTGAACTTCCGTACGACCAATCAAGCTGCGAGTGAGGGTAATTGCTAATTTATTCGCCATTATGTTTCCCTCCTTAACCTAACAGTTCTTCTACTGTTTTATTACGTAATTTTGCTACATCCTCAGCACGTTTTAAGTTCTTAATACCTTCGATTGTAGCACGTACCATATTAATTGGAGTGCTTGAACCAAGTGATTTTGAAGTGATATCCGCAATACCTGCAAGTTCAAGAACCGCACGGACAGGACCACCTGCAATAACACCGGCACCCGCACTAGCTGGTTTCAATAAGATCTGTCCACCGCCGAAACGACCAATGATTTGATGTGGGATAGTAGTATTTACGATAGGTACAGCAACTAAGTTTTTCTTAGCATCTTCAATCGCTTTACGAATAGCGTCAGGAACTTCTTGCGCTTTTCCAGTACCAAAGCCAACGTGACCGTTTTTATCACCGACAACTACAAGTGCAGTAAAGCGAAAACGACGTCCACCTTTTACAACTTTGGCTACACGATTGACAGTAACAACGCGTTCTTCAAGTTCTAGTTTGTTAGGATCAATTTGAAGCATCTAATTTGTCCCTCCTTTTTTGATTAAAATTCAAGGCCGTGTTCACGAGCTGCTTCAGCAAGAGCTTTTACACGTCCGTGATATAAGTATCCGCCGCGGTCAAACACAACAGATTTAAGACCTTTTTCAACTGCACGTTTTGCGATTAGTTCGCCAACTTTTTGAGCCGCTTCAACATTTCCAGCAGACTCGATGCTTAACTCTTTATCTAATGTTGATGCATTGGCTAATGTTACACCATTTTCATCATCGATCAATTGAGCGTAGATGTTTTTATTCGAACGGTACACATTTAGACGTGGGCGAAGCTCAGTGCCGCTTAGCTTTGAACGAACGCGAGCATGTCTTTTTTTGCGTACTTTGTTCCTATCTTGCTTAGTGATCATTTACGAGTCACTCCTTTCGTGCCTAGGCGGCATTATTTACCTGTTTTACCTTCTTTACGACGTACGATTTCGCCTTCGTAGCGAATTCCTTTACCTTTATAAGGTTCAGGTGGGCGTACAGCGCGAATATTAGATGCCAAAGCACCAACTTTTTCTTTGTTGTAACCTTTAACGATAACCTTTGTGTTTACTGGAACCTCAACTTCAACGCCTTCATCCGGATCGAACTCAACTGGATGTGAGTAGCCTACGTTTAGAACAAGTTTATTACCTTGTTTTTGCGCACGATATCCAACACCAACAAGTTCCAACGTTTTTTCGAAGCCTTTAGACACGCCATCGACCATATTAGCAATTAGAGAACGAGTTGTTCCATGAATAGAGCGATGTTCTTTTGCATCAGAAGGACGAGTAACAGTAATGATATTGTCCTCAATATTGATAGCCATATCTGGGTTAAATGTGTTAGTCAATTCACCTTTAGGTCCTTTAACGGTTACTGTTTGATCGTTCAATGTAACTGTTACACCTGCAGGTATTTCAATTGGTTTTTTCCCTATACGAGACATTTTATTGCACCTCCGTTCTTCAGAAGAATATTACCAAACGTATGCCAATACTTCTCCGCCAACTTGTTTCGCTCTTGCTTCTTTATCAGACACTACGCCTTGAGAAGTAGAAACTAGTGCGATACCAAGGCCGTTAAGTACTTTTGGTACCTCATTAGCTTTTGCATATACACGTAAACCAGGTTTACTGATTCTTTTAAGGCCTGTAATAACACGTTCGTTATTTCCACCATATTTAAGGAAAATACGAATGATGCCTTGTTTATTATCTTCAATATATTCTACATCACGAATGAAACCTTCACGTTTGAGGATTTCAGCAATCTCTTTTTTGATATTGGAAGCTGGGATCTCCAACTTTTCGTGACGAACCATGTTCGCATTACGAATGCGAGTAAGTAGATCTGCAATTGGATCAGTCATAACCATTTATATTTACCTCCTTCCCAATTTCGGTCTTACCAGCTGGCTTTTTTAACGCCAGGAATTTGACCCTTATATGCCAGTTCTCGGAAACAGATACGACAAAGTTTAAATTTACGAATAACGGAATGTGGACGACCACAACGTTCGCAGCGTGTATATCCCTGTACTTTAAACTTTGGAGTGCGTTTTTGTTTCACGATCATTGATTTTTTAGCCACGTTTTCGCCTCCCTTATTTAGCGATTACTTTTGGAACGGCATTCCAAATGCAGTCAGTAGTTCACGAGCTTCTTCATCAGTGTTAGCAGTTGTCACGATGACAATATCCATGCCGCGCACTTTGCTCACTTTATCATAATCAATCTCAGGGAAGATGAGTTGTTCTTTAATGCCAAGTGTGTAGTTTCCACGCCCGTCGAATGCTTTTTTAGAAATTCCACGGAAGTCACGTACACGTGGTAGTGATACGGAAACTAGCTTGTCAAAGAACTCATACATACGCTCTCCGCGAAGAGTAACTTTAGCGCCGATTGGCATACCTTCACGTAGGCGGAATCCCGCAATTGAATTTTTCGCTTTAGTTACAACTGGCTTTTGACCAGTAATCATCATTAGCTCTTCTACAGCATTATCCAAAACTTTAGCGTTTTGTACTGCATCGCCAACACCCATGTTAATAACAATTTTATCTATTTTAGGTACTTCCATTACGGATTTATAATTGAACTTGCTCATAAGAGCAGGAGTAACTTCTTTTTGAAATTTTTCCTTAAGGCGGTTCATGTCGTGTACCTCCCTTCATCTAAGAACTATTTATCTAATGCTTCACCTGATTTTTTAGCTACACGCACTTTTTTACCATTTACTTCTTTATAACCAACACGAGTTGGTTCATTTGTTTTAGGATCCAGTAACATCACGTTAGACACATGAACTGCTGCTTCTTGATCATTAATTCCACCTTGAGGGTTAGCTTGTGAAGGCTTAGAATGTTTTTTCACAATGTTTACACCTTCAACTAAGACACGTTCCTTTTTGGGGAATGCAGCTAATACTGTACCAGTTTTACCTTTATCTTTACCGGTGATAACCATTACCTTGTCACCTTTTTTGACATGCATTGAATCGCACCTCCTTGAATGGATGAATCTTAATTTATTAAAGAACTTCTGGAGCTAAAGATACGATTTTCATGAAATTATTATCACGAAGTTCGCGTGCAACAGGTCCGAAAATACGAGTTCCTCGAGGTGCTTTATCATCACGAATGATAACACATGCATTTTCATCGAACTTAATGTAAGAACCATCAACACGGCGAGCACCTGTTTTTGTTCGAACGATAACAGCTTTAACAATTTCACCTTTTTTGACAACGCCACCTGGTGTTGCTTGTTTCACTGTACAGACGATTACATCGCCGATATTCGCAGTCTTACGGCCTGAACCACCGAGGACTTTGATCGTTAAAACTTCACGTGCACCAGAGTTATCTGCTACTTTTAAACGAGATTCTTGTTGAATCATCTAGTTTACCTCCCTTCGGAAAGCATGTATCCGAAACTATAATTAGATAATAACTGCCTTCTCAACGACCTCTAATAAACGGAAGCGTTTAGTTGCTGATAGAGGACGTGTCTCCATGATACGTACAACATCACCAATTTTTGCTTCGTTTTGCTCATCATGAGCTTTAAATTTTTTAGAGTACTTTACACGTTTGCCATACAATGAATGTTTCTTCTGCGTTTCAACCATAACAGTAACGGTTTTATCCATTTTGTCGGAAACAACGCGTCCTGTATATACTTTACGCTGGTTGCGTTCACTCATTTTCGCAAACCTCCTCTCAATTATCGATTGTTAACTTCGAGTTCTCTCTCACGAATCACTGTTTTCCCACGAGCAATTCCTTTGCGAACTTCGCGAAGGCGAGCAGTGTTTTCAAGTTGCCCTGTTGCTAATTGGAAACGAAGGTTGAAGAGTTCTTCCTTCAAAGATTTTACATTTTGCTCGATTTCGGCAGTGGTCAAATCACGGATTTCTTTAGCCTTCATTACGGTCACCACCAATTTCTTCTCGTTTTACAAACTTACATTTAATTGGAAGTTTGTGCGCAGCAAGACGAAGCGCTTCACGTGCTACCTCTTCTGATACGCCAGCAATTTCAAACATAATTTTCCCAGGTTTAACTACTGCAACCCATCCTTCTGGAGCACCTTTACCGGAACCCATCCGTACTTCTAGGGGTTTAGCTGTATATGGTTTGTGAGGGAAAATTTTAATCCAAACTTTACCGCCACGTTTCATGAAACGAGTCATTGCAATCCTTGCAGCTTCAATTTGGCGACTTGTAATCCACTCAGCCTCAAGAGCTTGTAGTCCATATTCACCAAATGATACTTCAGTGCCGCCTTTTGCACGGCCTCGCATTTTTCCGCGATGTTCGCGGCGATACTTAACGCGTTTAGGCATTAACATGATTATTTTCCTCCTTCCACAGATTTTTTCTTTTCTGGAAGGACCTCTCCACGATAAATCCATACTTTGACGCCGAGTTTGCCGTAAGTTGTATCTGCTTCAGCATGTGCATAGTCTATGTCAGCGCGAAGTGTATGAAGTGGAACTGTTCCTTCGCTGTAATGTTCAGCACGAGCAATATCCGCTCCACCTAGACGGCCGGATACTTGTGTTTTAATTCCTTGAGCTCCAGAACGCATTGTACGTTGGATTGCTTGTTTTTGCGCACGACGGAAAGATACTCGATTTTCCAATTGACGTGCAATGTTTTCAGCAACCAATTTCGCATCAAGGTCTGCTCTTTTAATTTCAATAATGTTAATGTGAACACGTTTGTTTGTTAATTGGTTCAATGCTTTACGAAGTGCTTCAACTTCACTTCCACCTTTACCGATTACCATACCAGGCTTCGCTGTGTGGATTGAAATGTTGATGCGATTTGCTGCACGCTCAATTTCAACACGTGAAACAGATGCTTCAGCTAAACGCTTTGTAATATACTCACGAACCTTGATGTCTTCGTGTAGTAAAGTTGCATAATCTTTTTCAGCGTACCATTTAGATTCCCAGTCGCGAATAATACCGATACGCATACCGATTGGATTAATTTTTTGACCCACGAATTATCCCTCCTTCTTTTCTGATACCACGATTGTAATGTGGCTTGTGCGCTTGTTAATCTGGCTAGCACGGCCCTGTGCACGTGGACGGAAACGTTTCATTGTTGGACCTTCATCAACAAATGCTTCTGCCACCACTAAATTATTAATATCCATATCATAATTATGTTCTGCATTAGCAATAGCAGAGTTCAATAATTTTTCTACGATCGGGGATGCAGCTCTTGGTGTTAATTTTAAAATAGCGACTGCTTCGCCCACTTGCTTTCCTCGAATAAGATCAACTACTAAGCGTGCTTTACGAGGAGCAATTCTAACTGTTCTTACAACAGCTTTTGCTTGCATTGGGATGCCCTCCTCTCATTAGCGTCTTGTTTTTCTATCATCTGCGGCATGACCTCTGTAAGTGCGTGTTGGTGCAAATTCACCGAGTTTATGCCCTACCATATCTTCACTGATATATACAGGTACATGTTTGCGGCCATCATAGACTGCAATCGTATGTCCGATAAATGTCGGGAAAACCGTTGAACGGCGTGACCAAGTTTTTACAACTTGTTTCTTGTCTGCCTCATTCAACTTTTCGATTTTGTTCATTAAATGATCATCTACAAAAGGCCCTTTTTTTAGGCTACGTCCCATGGTTGAACCTCCCTTCGTGACTGTACTACGGTCCCAGTGAACCGTAGAACAAACACGTTATTTTTTCCGACTACGTACAATAAATTTATCTGATTTGTTCGTTTTCTTGCGTGTTTTATAACCAAGTGTTGGTTTACCCCATGGTGAAACAGGTGACTTACGGCCAATTGGCGTACGTCCTTCCCCACCACCGTGTGGGTGATCATTCGGGTTCATAACAGATCCACGAACGTGTGGACGTTTGCCCAACCAACGAGAACGACCTGCTTTACCGATCGTAACTAGTTCGTGCTGTTCATTACCAACTTGACCTACAGTTGCACGGCAAGTTGCAAGAATCATGCGTACTTCACCAGAGTTCAAACGGACAAGAACGTATTTAGTTCCTTCTTTACCAAGTACTTGTGCAGATGTTCCTGCAGAGCGAACTAATTGTCCACCTTTACCTGGTTTTAATTCGATATTATGAACTACCGTACCAACTGGAATGTTTGCAAGAGGAAGTGCATTCCCTACTTTAATGTCAGCTTCTGGGCCAGACATTATTTCCATGCCCACCTTCAAGTTTTTCGGTGCTATAATATATCTCTTTTCACCATCCAAATAATGGATAAGTGCGATGTTTGCAGAACGGTTAGGATCGTATTCGATTGTAGCAACGCGTCCTGGTATACCATCTTTCACACGTTTAAAGTCAATTACTCTGTATTGACGTTTGTGGCCGCCGCCGCGATGACGAATTGTAGTCCTACCTTGGTTGTTTCGGCCGCCTTTTCTATGAATCGGTTCTAGTAAAGTTTTTTCGGGCTTATCTGTAGTAAGTTCCGAGAAATCTAAACTTGTCATATTACGACGTCCGTTGGAGGTAGGTTTGTATTTTTTGATCGCCATTTTTTTCCCTCCTCTACTTTTTTAGTTGTAGCTTATATTAAACTTCAAAGAATTCAATTTCTTTGCTATCTTGAGTTAAAGTAACGACTGCCTTACGACGTTTATTTGTATAACCACCGAAACGGCCCATACGCTTAAACTTGCCTTTGTAATTCAATACGTTAACCTTGGCTACTTTTACGCCAAAGATGCTTTCAACTGCATCTTTTACTTGTGTTTTATTCGCCTTAACGTCTACTTCGAACGTATATTTCTTTTCAGCCGTCAGCTCCATAGAACGTTCTGTGATAACGGGGCGCTTTAGAACATCACGTACATCCATTATCCAAGCACCTCCTCTACTTTTTCAACTGCGGCTTTCGTCATGATCAATGTATTATGTCCAACAACATCTAATACGCTAATGTTGTTAGCATCAACCACTGTCACTCCTGGGATATTTCTTGCTGAAAGTGCTACGTTCTCATCGAGTGTATCAGTTACAATCAATGCTTTTTTACCAACAGGTAAGTTAGCAAGGACACTAGCAAATTCTTTTGTCTTTGGTGTGTCAAAAGATAATGCTTCTAATACTAGTAGACTTTCTTCTGAAATTTTTGTAGAAAGAGCTGATTTAATTGCTAAGCGACGAACCTTTTTAGGAAGTTTATAGCTATAGCTTCTTGGAACTGGTCCAAAGACTGTTCCACCACCGCGCCATTGTGGAGATCGGATAGAGCCTTGACGTGCACGGCCTGTTCCTTTTTGACGCCATGGTTTGCGTCCACCACCACGTACTTCTGCACGAGTTTTCACTTTAGATGTCCCTTGTCTTAATGAAGCTCTTTGCATAACAATTGCTTCAAACAACACTGCGTTGTTAGGTTCAATACCAAATACAGATTCATTTAGGTCGATATCGCCAACCTTTGAGCCTGCTTGATTATATAATGCTACTTTCGGCATTCTTATTTCCTCCTTTCTTTAACTTTTCTTATTTCGTTTTAATTCCAGTTTTAATTTCAATCAATGCCTTTTTAGGTCCAGGAACGTTCCCTTTAACTAAAATTACATTGCGGTCTGTATCAACCTTAACAATTGGCAGATTTTGAATAGTGATTCTTTCTCCACCCATGCGTCCTGGTAACAACTTTTGTTTGAAAACGCGCGCTGGGTCTACAGGTCCCATTGAACCTGGTCGACGATGGAAACGAGAACCATGTGTCATAGGTCCGCGAGATTGTCCGTGGCGTTTAATAACACCTTGGAATCCTTTACCTTTTGATACTCCTGATACGTCTACTAGATCGCCTTCAGCGAAAATATCAACTTTGACTTCTTGACCAACTTCGTACTCATCTACGTTTACTCCGTTAAATTCACGGATGAAGCGCTTAGGAGTAGAATTTGCTTTTGCAAAATGTCCTTTAGCTGGTTTGTTAGCAAGCTTTTCACGCTTATCTTCAAAACCAAGCTGAACTGCTTCATATCCATCAGTTTCAATTGTTTTCTTTTGAAGAACAACGTTTGGAGCAGCTTCAATTACTGTAACTGGGATTAATTCACCGTTTTCAGCAAATACCTGCGTCATTCCAATTTTTCTTCCTAAGATTCCTTTGGTCATGAGTCACACCTCCTGTTAATGTTTATCATTTATTTATTAAAGTTTAATTTCAATGTCAACGCCTGACGGCAAGTCCAATCTCATCAATGAATCTACTGTTTGTGGTGTAGGATTGATGATATCGATTAGACGTTTATGTGTGCGCATTTCAAACTGTTCACGAGAATCCTTATATTTGTGCACCGCACGAAGGATTGTATATACAGTTTTCTCAGTCGGCAATGGAATCGGCCCCGAGACATTTGCACCTGAACGTTTTGCTGTTTCAACAATCTTTTCAGCTGATTGATCTAAAATCCTGTGATCATACGCCTTTAATCTGATACGAATCTTTTGTTTTGCCATTACTTTCCCTCCTTTTCGTCTATTTTTAAAATAGACATACTCCATGGAAATTTCCCACACACTCGCCATGGCAAAGCGGCCGGGTGTGTCAGCAACCTTCCATTTCATTGCAGTCAAAGACCAACGTTGTCTATTATACAGAAAACATAAAGCAGATGCAATGTTTTTCTCAACATTACTTTAGTTTTTCACACCCCTACGATTATACAGAGTTAAACGAGTAAAATCAAGGAGAAATTTAAATCTATTTATATAGAAGAAAAAAATGAATAACTTAGTTATATACTCTTTCAAAATACGCACTTGTTTTATTTGAAAATCTTGTATGACATTTACTTTTAGTGGAATCTTTTATTTCATAGGAGCGAAAATAAATAAGAAACTTAAGTTATTTGCTACAGTAACCTTAATGGCAACCTAAGTTATTACTAATAAAATACAAGGGCAGAAGATTAGCTTTATAATCTTATAGTTCAATAAAATCATCATATATATTTCTTAAACAAAAAAGAGCAAATGGATTGTAGTCCATTTGCTCTTTTTTTAAAACAGTTATTATGCTTGGATTGTTGCTACAACGCCAGCTCCAACTGTACGTCCACCTTCACGGATTGAGAATTTAGTTCCTTCTTCAATCGCGATAGGAGAAATAAGTTCAACTGTCATTTCAACGTTGTCTCCAGGCATTACCATTTCTACTCCTTCTGGAAGGTTACAGATTCCTGTAACGTCTGTAGTACGGAAGTAGAATTGTGGGCGGTAGTTAGTGAAGAAAGGAGTGTGACGTCCACCTTCATCTTTTGAAAGAACGTAAACTTCCGCTTTAAACTTTGTATGTGGTGTAATTGTACCAGGCTTAGCCAATACTTGACCACGTTGGATATCTTCACGAGCTACACCACGAAGTAGTGCACCGATGTTGTCTCCAGCTTCTGCATAATCAAGAAGCTTACGGAACATTTCTACTCCAGTAACAACAACTTTTTTGTTTTCTTCTTGAAGACCGATGATTTCTACTTCTTCACCGACTTTAACTTGTCCACGCTCAACACGTCCTGTAGCAACTGTACCACGACCAGTGATTGAGAATACGTCCTCAACTGGCATCATGAATGGCTTGTCAGTATCACGTGTTGGAGTTGGAATGTACTCATCAACTGCATCCATTAATTCAATAATTTTTTCTTCCCAGTCAGCTTCTCCTTCAAGAGCTTTAAGAGCAGAACCTTTAACAACAGGAATGTCGTCACCAGGGAAGTCATATTCTGAAAGAAGATCACGGATCTCCATTTCTACTAATTCAAGAAGCTCTTCGTCGTCAACCATGTCACATTTGTTCATGAAAACTACGAAGTAAGGCACACCTACTTGACGAGATAAAAGAATATGTTCACGAGTTTGTGGCATTGGGCCATCTGCAGCAGATACTACAAGGATAGCTCCGTCCATTTGTGCAGCACCAGTGATCATGTTTTTAACATAGTCAGCGTGACCTGGGCAGTCAACGTGTGCATAGTGACGCTTTCCAGTTTCATATTCTACGTGAGAAGTGGAAATTGTAATTCCACGCTCGCGCTCTTCTGGAGCGTTATCAATCATGTCGTATCCTTTTGCATCTCCGCCTGAACGTTTTGCAAGAACCGTAGTGATTGCAGCTGTTAATGTAGTTTTACCATGGTCAACGTGACCTAGAGTACCGATATTCGCATGTTCCTTGGAACGATCAAATTTTTCCTTACCCATTTGAAAATCCTCCTTTAAATTGAAAAAATAATAAGTATGCCAGTGCGCCTTAAAGTTAATTCACTTAACTCTAAAGCCGCACTTTGCATATCTAATAGTAGTTATACTTGATTAATTGCATAAAATCAATTATTCACCAGTATTCTTTTTAATAATTTCTGCAGCAATTGATTTTGGCACTTCTTCATAATGATCGAAATGCATAGAATATGTTCCACGTCCTTGCGTATTAGAACGAAGTGATGTAGCATATCCGAACATTTCAGCAAGTGGAACAAATGCTTTTACAACTTGCGCATTACCGCGTGCTTCCATTCCTTCTACACGACCGCGGCGAGATGTAACGTCTCCCATAATATCTCCAAGATATTCCTCAGGCATTGTAATTTCTACTTTAACTAGAGGTTCAAGCAGAACAGGGTCACATTTTTTCGCTGCATTTTTAAGTGCCATAGAAGCGGCAATTTTAAACGCCATTTCGTTTGAGTCAACATCATGGTATGAACCATCAAATAGTTTTGCTTTCACGTCGATTAATGGATAACCAGCAATAACGCCGTTAGCCATAGAATCTTTAAGTCCAGCTTCTACAGCAGGTACATATTCACGCGGAACAACCCCACCGACAATACCATTTTCAAACTCGAAGCCTTTTCCTTCTTCGTTTGGAGAGAATTCAATCCAAACGTGCCCGAATTGTCCACGTCCACCAGATTGACGGATGAATTTACCTTCAACTTCAGCAGTTGTGCGGAAAGTTTCACGGTAAGATACTTGTGGAGCTCCTACGTTTGCTTCAACTTTAAACTCACGTTTCATACGGTCAACAAGAATATCAAGGTGAAGTTCACCCATTCCTGAGATAACTACTTGACCTGTTTCAGGGTTCGTTTCCGCACGGAAAGTCGGATCCTCTTCCTGAAGTTTACCAAGAGCAGTTCCCATTTTATCTTGATCCGCTTTTGATTTCGGTTCAATTGCAACCGAGATAACTGGCTCAGGGAATTCCATTGATTCAAGAATAACAAGATTCTTTTCATCACATAAAGTGTCACCTGTACCTGTGTCTTTCAATCCAACCGCAGCTGCGATGTCTCCACTATGAACAATAGAGATTTCTTCACGGTGGTTGGCATGCATTTGTAGGATACGACCGACACGCTCACGTTTACCTTTAGTTGAGTTCTGAACATATGAACCTGAGTCCAATGTTCCAGAATATACACGGAAGAACGTAAGGCGTCCAACAAACGGATCAGTCATTACTTTAAATGCAAGTGCTGAGAATGGTGCGTTGTCGTCAGCTGGACGAAGTACTTCCTCGTCTGTACCTGGAACAATTCCCTTCATTTCAGCGATGTCAGTCGGAGCTGGCAAGTAATCAATTACTGCGTCAAGCACCTTTTGAACACCTTTGTTTTTAAATGCTGTTCCACATAACACTGGGTAAAATTCTACTTTCAGTGTTGCTTCACGGATTGCATTTTTCAGTTCTTCGTTGGAGATTTCTTCTCCTTCGAGGTATTTCATCATTAATTCTTCGTCAAAATCAGCCACGGCTTCAACTAAGTTTCCTCGAAGCTCTTCGGCTTGTTCTTGAAGGTCTTCAGGAATTTCTCCTTCAACAGCATCAAGAGCTGTATCTCCTTCATAGAACCAAGCTTTCATTTCTACAAGGTCAACCATCCCTCTGAAAGTGTCTTCTGCACCAATCGGAAGTTGGATTGGATGAGCGTTTGCCATTAAACGATCACGAAGAGTACCTACAGAATAAAGGAAGTCCGCACCTGTTTTATCCATTTTATTAACAAATACAATACGTGGAACACCATAAGTAGTAGCCTGGCGCCAAACTGTTTCAGTTTGGGGCTCAACGCCTGATTGAGCGTCAAGTACAGTTACAGCTCCATCAAGAACACGCAATGAACGTTCAACTTCAACAGTGAAGTCTACGTGTCCAGGTGTGTCAATGATGTTAACACGGTGACCTTTCCATTGTGCAGTTGTTGCTGCAGATGTAATAGTGATACCGCGTTCCTGTTCCTGTTCCATCCAGTCCATTTGTGACGCACCTTCATGAGTTTCCCCAATTTTATGGATACGTCCTGTATAGAAAAGAATACGTTCGGTTGTTGTTGTTTTTCCGGCATCAATATGAGCCATAATCCCGATATTACGAGTCTTTTCTAAGGAGAACTCTCTAGCCATTTCGTATTTCTCCTTCCTAGGATGAGTATATAGTGATATCCCTTAAATTCAACTTACCAGCGATAATGAGCAAATGCTTTGTTTGCTTCCGCCATTTTATGAGTTTCCTCACGTTTTTTAACAGCTGCACCAGTGCTATTAGTAGCATCAAGAATTTCATTAGCAAGACGCTCTTCCATCGTTTTTTCTCCACGTTGGCGAGAGTAGTTTACTAACCAACGAAGTCCAAGCGTTGAACGTCTTTCAGGACGTACTTCAACCGGTACTTGATAGTTTGCTCCACCAACACGGCGTGCTTTTACCTCTAATACTGGCATGATGTTTTTAAGAGCTTGGTCAAATACTTCCATTGGATCCTTACCTGAACGTTCTTGGATAGTATCGAATGCAGAGTAAATAATAGATTGAGCTTTACCTCTTTTTCCATCTACCATAAGCTTGTTGATTAAACGTGTAACAATCTTAGAATTATAAATCGGATCAGGCAATACATCTCTTTTTGCAACAGGTCCTTTTCGTGGCATTAGATTTCCTCCTTTCAAACAAAACTATAAGTTTTAATGATTTACTTTTTTTCTTTCGGACGCTTAGCGCCATATTTAGAACGGCTTTGTTTACGGTTTTCAACACCAGCAGTATCAAGTGCACCACGTACGATGTGATAACGTACACCCGGTAAGTCTTTTACACGGCCGCCGCGAATAAGTACAACACTATGTTCTTGTAGGTTATGACCGATACCAGGGATATAAGCCGTTACCTCAATTCCGTTAGTTAAACGAACACGAGCATATTTACGAAGTGCCGAGTTTGGCTTCTTCGGAGTCATTGTACCAACACGAGTACATACACCGCGTTTTTGTGGTGAAGATACATTCGTGTTTGCTTTCTTAAAGCTGTTATAGCCTTTGTTAAGTGCAGGTGAGTCAGAAGTAGTTACTTTTGTCTTTCTTGGTTTACGTACTAATTGATTAATAGTAGGCATGTTTGTTCCTCCTTTCATCTTTTCTTATAAGCCCACACATCCAGGTGGTTCTTTTTAGGGCAAAAAAACAAGTTTCTACAGTTTATGTCACTGCAAAAACACCTCTATTGGATAATGGCAACAGTTGTTGCTCCTACATCAATACCGCATGCTCTTCCTAACTTCTTCATAGAATCCACCTTAATTACAGGTACATTCAATTCATTCGCTGTAAAGATAATGCTATCAGTAATACGCGGATCTGCATCCAGAGCCACATAAACTTCCACAACATGTCCTGATTTAAGAGCTCTTACTGTTTGTTTCGTTCCTACAATTAGATTTGATGCCTGCACCACTTTTTCATAAGACAATTTGCATATCCTCCAAAGTAACAGGTTAATGATAGGAGCACCTTGAATATAGTAACATCTGAATTTTTTAAAGTCAATAGATATTACATTCTTTTCAAAGGTTATTCTCTAAAATGATGCGCCGGCATAAAGCCGGCGCTTATGCATTTAATATTACTCAGCGTTTGGTACTTCTTCTCCCGCCATAATCGAGACAGCTTTTCTATAACGTTGCATACCCGTTCCAGCAGGAACTAACTTACCAATAATAACATTTTCTTTTAGTCCTAATAGTTCGTCGCGCTTGCCTTTGATAGCTGCATCTGTTAATACTCTTGTCGTCTCTTGGAAGGATGCGGCGGACAAGAATGAATCTGTCTCAAGTGACGCCTTTGTAATTCCAAGAAGTACTGGACGACCTGTTGCAGGTTGCTTTCCTTCAAGCAATGCCTTTTCGTTGGCATCAGTAAATTGATGTACATCGAGAAGTGTTCCTGGCAATACATCTGTATTCCCAGCATCAGCGACCCGCACTTTTCGAAGCATTTGGCGAACCATTACTTCTACGTGTTTATCACCAATTTCAACACCTTGCATACGATATACCTTTTGAACTTCCAGTAACAAGTATTCTTGTACTGCCGAGACATCCCGAACTTGCAGAAGCTCTTTTGGATCTATCGAACCTTCCGTCAATACTTGACCTCGCTCTACTTCATCATTGACCGCTACTTTTAAGCGAGCTGTGTAAGGAGCTGTGTATGTCCGGCTATCTATTTCGCTTTGAACAACAATTTCTTGCTGGCGATCTCGTCCTTCTGTAATAGCGGTAACTACCCCACTAATTTCAGTAATGACTGCTTGACCTTTCGGGTTACGCGCTTCGAACAACTCTTGGATTCTCGGAAGACCTTGAGTAATATCGTCTCCAGCTACGCCTCCCGTATGGAATGTACGCATCGTCAACTGAGTTCCTGGTTCACCAATGGATTGTGCAGCAATAATACCTACAGCTTCTCCTACATCAACTACTGTTCCAGTTGCCAAGTTACGTCCGTAACATTTTTTACATACGCCATGACGAGTATTACATGTAAATGCAGATCTAATCCATACTTCTTCGATTCCAG
The DNA here is from genome assembly GCF_001591545.1 of Lederbergia lenta NBRC 16444. Taxonomy (GTDB): domain Bacteria; phylum Bacillota; class Bacilli; order Bacillales; family Bacillaceae_C; genus Lederbergia; species Lederbergia lenta. The sequence continues at coordinate 26,370 of NZ_BCVC01000008.1, read as the reverse complement.
CGTTAACTACTTCTTTAGCTAAGTCTTCATGAATCAATTCGTTCTCTGTAACAAGTACAGCGCCTGTTTCTGGATGAATGATTTTCTTCCGTGCATGACGTCCAATTAGTCGCTCTTCCAGCGGCTCGATTATCTCTGTTCCATCTTTCAACGACGCAACAAGTAATCCTTTATCTGTACCACAATCATCTTCCCGAATGATTACATCTTGAGCTACATCAACAAGTCTTCTAGTTAAATAACCAGAGTCCGCAGTTTTAAGAGCAGTATCAGCTAACCCTTTACGAGCACCATGTGTAGAGATAAAGTACTCAAGGACTGTTAATCCTTCTCTAAAACTTGATTTGATCGGTAATTCGATGATTCGTCCAGCCGGGTTAGCCATCAAGCCCCGCATACCAGCTAGCTGCGTAAAGTTTGATGCGTTACCCCTTGCTCCAGAATCACTCATCATATAAATAGGATTCAAGTTGTCTAATGTTTTCATTAATTTATTCTGAATCGTATCTTTGACAGCACTCCAAATAGAAATGACACGATCATAACGCTCTTCGTCAGTAATAAGACCCCGTTTAAATTGTTTTAGTACATTATCAACTTTCTCTTGCGCATCGTTTAAGAGTGTCTCTTTTTCAGCTAAAACTACAATGTCAGATACTCCAACAGTAATACCAGCTTTTGTCGAGTACTTAAATCCAAGGTTTTTCATACGATCAAGCATTTTTGATGTCTCTGTGATATGGAATCTCTTAAAAATTTCCGCAATAATATTACCTAAAATTTTCTTTTTGAACGGTTCAATAAGCGGTTGTTGTTTAATAAACTCCGCAACATTGGTTGACGGTTCTATAAAGTATTTATCTGGTGTATTTCCTTCCAAATTCTCGTTTGTTGGTTCGTTAATGAACGGGAATGACGGCGGCAATATTTCATTGAAAACAAGTTTGCCCACAGTTGTAACAAGTAATTGCTTTCTCTGTTCTTCCGTAAATCTCTCATTGATTAACGAATCCGCACGGACAGCTATCCGTGAGTGAAGATGAACATATCCGTTTTGGTATGCAATCAGAGCTTCATTCGTATCTTTAAAAATCATCCCTTCGCCGTCCGCATTTTTACGTTCGAGCGTTAGATAGTAGTTACCCAACACCATATCTTGTGACGGTGTAACGACCGGCTTACCATCTCTTGGGTTCAAAATGTTTTGGGCAGCTAGCATAAGAATACGTGCTTCTGCTTGTGCTTCCGCAGACAAAGGCACATGCACTGCCATTTGGTCACCGTCAAAGTCCGCATTATAAGCCGTACATACTAGTGGGTGAAGACGGATTGCTCTTCCTTCAACAAGCGTTGGTTCAAATGCTTGAATACCAAGTCTATGAAGTGTCGGTGCCCTGTTTAATAATACTGGGTGCTCGCGAATAACTTCTTCAAGTACGTCCCAAACCTCAGGATGAATTCGTTCAATTTTTCTTTTGGCGCTTTTAATATTATGTGCAAGGCCTTTTTCAACTAGCTCCTTCATAACAAAAGGTTTGAATAGTTCAAGAGCCATTTCCTTTGGAAGTCCACATTGGTACATTTTCAAGTTCGGTCCAACGACAATTACAGATCGACCTGAATAATCCACACGTTTTCCAAGTAAGTTTTGACGGAAACGACCTTGTTTTCCTTTCAGCATGTGTGAAAGTGATTTTAACGGTCGATTTCCCGGTCCTGTAACAGGACGGCCTCTTCTACCATTATCAATCAAAGCATCCACTGCTTCTTGGAGCATACGTTTTTCGTTTTGCACAATAATCCCTGGAGCACCAAGATCCAATAATCTTTTCAATCGATTATTCCGGTTGATAACCCTACGATATAGATCATTTAGGTCAGATGTCGCGAATCGGCCACCTTCTAATTGAACCATTGGTCGCAATTCTGGAGGAATAACCGGTAAAACATCTAGAATCATCCAATCCGGGAAATTCCCAGAATGACGGAAAGCTTCGAGCACCTCAAGTCTTTTAATAGCTCTTGTGCGTCGTTGCCCTTGTGCAGTTTTCAATTCTTCTTTTAATTGAGCCACTTCTTTTTCCAAATCAATGTCTTGCAAAAGCTTCTTAATAGCTTCAGCACCCATTGCTGCTTGGAATGTCGCACCGTATTTCTCACGGTATGCTCGATACTCTCTTTCAGATAACAACTGTTTCTTATCTAAAGTTGTATCACCAACATCTGTAACAACATAAGAAGCAAAGTAAATAATCTCTTCAAGAGCCCTAGGTGACATATCTAGAATAAGTCCCATCCGACTAGGAATCCCTTTGAAATACCATATGTGGGAAACAGGGGCAGCTAATTCAATATGCCCCATTCTCTCACGACGAACCTTTGCTCTAGTTACTTCTACTCCACAACGGTCACAGACAACACCTTTATAACGGACTCGCTTATACTTTCCGCAATGACATTCCCAATCCTTTGTAGGACCGAATATTCGTTCACAGAATAAGCCATCTTTTTCTGGTTTTAAAGTACGATAGTTGATTGTTTCCGGCTTTTTCACTTCTCCAAAAGACCAGGATCGGATTTTATCCGGTGAAGCAAGGCCGATTTTCATATACTCAAAATTGTTTACATCCAGCAAGGGGCCTACCTCCCTTTTCGTCTACAGGTTCTACCCTTATTGCTTGCATTCAACATTATTCTTTAGATGCAGCAGTTTCTTCCACTTTCGTATCCGGTGCAATATTTAATGTGTCAGCTTGATGAGCATCATCTTCATCTTCCAGATCACGCATTTCAATTTCTTGTTCATCACCTGAAAGTATTTTGACATCTAAGCCTAAACTTTGTAATTCTTTAATTAATACTTTAAACGATTCAGGCACACCTGGCTCAGGCACGTTTTCGCCTTTTACAATCGCTTCATATGTTTTCACACGACCAACGACGTCATCCGATTTAACAGTAAGAATCTCTTGAAGTGTGTAAGCTGCTCCATATGCTTCAAGCGCCCACACTTCCATCTCTCCAAAACGCTGTCCACCAAATTGGGCTTTTCCTCCAAGTGGTTGTTGCGTAACGAGCGAGTAAGGTCCAGTCGATCTCGCATGAAGCTTATCATCGACCATATGCGCAAGCTTAATTAGATACATAATACCTACAGATACACGGTTGTCAAAGGCTTCACCAGTACGACCATCATAAAGTACAGTTTTTGCATCACGAGCCATACCTGCCTCTTCAATGGTTTCCCACACATCTTCTTCTGTTGCACCATCAAATACAGGTGATGCCATATGAAGACCGAGATGTCTAGCAGCCATACCTAAGTGCATTTCCAACACTTGACCAATGTTCATCCGAGATGGTACACCTAGTGGGTTTAACATGACATCCACTGGAGTGCCATCTGGCATATAAGGCATATCCTCTTCTGGAAGGATTTTGGAAATTACACCTTTGTTACCGTGGCGACCTGCCATTTTGTCTCCCTCGGAGATCTTTCTTTTTTGAACAATATAAACACGAACTAATTGGTTTACACCCGGTGGAAGCTCATCGCCATCTTCACGGTTAAAGACTTTCACATCTAGGACAATCCCGCCGCCGCCATGAGGGACACGCAATGATGTATCACGGACTTCGCGCGCTTTCTCACCAAAGATAGCATGCAATAGACGTTCTTCTGCAGTCAATTCAGTAACACCTTTAGGAGTTACCTTTCCTACAAGTAAATCACCATCTCTAACTTCAGCACCAATACGGATAATTCCACGATCATCAAGATTACGAAGTGCATCTTCACCAACGTTCGGAATATCACGAGTCATTTCTTCCGGTCCAAGTTTCGTATCACGCGCTTCCGATTCGTACTCTTCAATATGAATCGATGTATACACATCATCCTTGACAAGGCGTTCACTCATGATGATTGCATCCTCATAGTTATAGCCTTCCCATGTCATAAACGCGATAAGCACATTTCTACCTAATGCAAGTTCCCCTTTATCCATAGAAGGACCGTCACCGATAATTTCGCCTTTAGTGACTCGATCTCCTATATCAACAATTGGACGTTGATTATAGCATGTCCCTTGGTTTGAACGGATAAATTTCTGCATGCGATATTTATCTAAATCGCCTTTTATCTCTTGGCCATCAATAGCTTGAATACGTCTTACCCAAACTTCCCGTGATTCAACATGCTCAACGATTCCATCATGCTTACATATTACTGCTGCACCGGAATCCTTCGCTGACACATGTTCCATCCCAGTTCCAACAAGTGGAGCTTCTGGTTGCATAAGGGGAACTGCTTGCCTCTGCATGTTCGCTCCCATTAGTGCACGGTTGGAGTCATCGTTTTCTAAAAATGGAATACATGCTGTCGCAGCTGAGACAACTTGCTTTGGAGATACATCCATATAATCAATTCGATCTCTTTTAACAACAGTGTTTTCACCACGAAAACGTGATATTACTTCATCATTTATAAATGCACCTTCATCAGAAAGTGGAGCATTCGCTTGAGCAACAACATAATTATCTTCTTCATCTGCTGTCAAATAGTCAATTTGAGACGTTACTAATCCAGTCTCAGGATCGACTCGGCGATACGGCGTTTCAATAAAACCAAAGCGATTCACCTTGGCAAATGATGATAATGAGTTGATCAACCCAATGTTCGGACCCTCAGGAGTTTCAATCGGACACATACGTCCATAGTGAGAATAATGAACGTCACGAACTTCCATCCCTGCACGTTCACGAGTTAACCCTCCTGGCCCTAGTGCTGACAAACGACGTTTATGAGTCAATTCTGCTAGCGGGTTGGTTTGGTCCATGAACTGTGATAGCTGAGAACTACCAAAAAACTCTTTAATAGATGCAATTACGGGACGAATATTAATTAACTGTTGTGGTGTGATCGTGTTAATGTCTTGAATAGACATACGCTCTCGCACTACACGTTCCATTCGCGATAAACCAATTCTAAATTGATTTTGCAACAATTCCCCAACAGAACGAAGACGACGATTACCTAAGTGGTCTATATCATCAGTATCTCCGACACCATATAATAAGTCGAAGAAGTAACTAATAGATGAAATGATATCGGCTGGAGTGATATTTTTTGTAAGATCATCCACGTATGCATTGCCAATAACATTAATTACATTTTCATCTTCGTCATAAGGAGCATAAATTTTAATGGATTGGACAATTACATCCTCTTCCAATAATCCACCTTGTTGGTCAAAGCTTTTAAAGCCAGCTCCATTTTCGAGATTTGGAAGTATTTTATCCAGTGTACGACGATCAAGTAATGTACCTTTTTCTACAATGATTTCGCCTGTTTCAGGATCAGCTAATGTTTCAGCGATCCGTTGACCGAATAGACGATTTTTAATATGAAGCTTTTTATTAAGCTTATAACGACCCACATTTGCTAGATCGTAACGTTTCGGATCAAAGAATCTAGATACTAGCAAACTTTTAGCGTTTTCTACTGTTGGAGGTTCACCTGGGCGAAGTCGCTCATAGATCTCCAACAAAGCTTTTTCGACACTTTCTGTATTATCTTTTTCTAGTGTGTTTTGGAGATATTCGTTATCACCTATCAAATCGATGATTTCTTGATCAGAGCCAAAACCGAGTGCACGCAAAAGAACCGTTACCGGCAGTTTCCGTGTACGATCAATCCGAACGTAAACCACGTCTTTGGCATCCGTTTCATATTCCAGCCAAGCTCCACGGTTAGGAATAACTGTAGCAGTAAAGCCTTTCCTTCCGTTTTTATCGAGTTTTCCGCTGTAATAGACGCTCGGTGATCGAACGAGCTGGGATACAATGACACGTTCAGCTCCATTAATGATAAAAGTACCCATTTCTGTCATCAACGGAAAATCACCCATAAATACATCCTGGTCTTTTACTTCCCCAGTTTCTTTATTCACAAGGCGCAATTTCACACGAAGTGGAGCGGAATAAGTAGCGTCACGCTCTTTTGATTCATCAACGGAATACTTAGGTTCGCCGAGACTATAATCAATAAATTCCAATGAAAGATTTCCGGCAAAATCTTCAATTGGGGAGATATCTTGGAACATTTCCTTTAAGCCCTCATCAAGAAACCATTGGTAAGAAGAAGATTGGATTTCGATAAGGTTCGGCAGCTCCAATACTTCACTAATACGCGCAAAGCTTCTGCGCTGGCGGTGCCGTCCGTACTGAACTAGTTGACCTGTCAACTGATTCACCCCTCAAATCAAACGTTTTATTGTCATCAACTTTCCTAGACTAGCTAGAAAACTGTGAAAACATAAGACAAAAAGAAAAATGGTTTTCTCTTTAAAAACCACATTTCTCACAATAAGAACTATATATTGTATAATCTTTTCCAACTTATCCATATTCCATACTTCATTATAAATAGTTTAGGATCAAGTTAAAAAACACTATATTCGCATCTTACAATGCTATCACAAGGTTTATAAAGAGTCAATATTTTGATGCTTTAATAATGTAGTAACCTTTTCTTTTAGCTACAACTTCCACATTATCAAAAACTTCCTCTAATTTCACTTGCGCTGAAGGGGCCCCTTGTTTTTTCTGAATGACAACCCACAGCTCTCCTCCTGGTACTAAGTGATGGTAGCTTCGTTCTAAAATATCATGAACTACTTGCTTCCCCGCACGTATTGGAGGATTTGTTAAAATCGCAGCAAAGTTTTTTAAACCTATTCCATTAAAGCGATCACTTTCATATACATCAATGTTTTCAACTTGGTTAAGCATTGCGTTCTCTTTTGCAAGCGCGATTGCCCTTTCGTTTACATCCACCAAATGAAAGGATCTGTCTGAATAAACTTTAGCAAGACTAAGACCAATTGGACCGTATCCACAACCCACATCAAGAACTGGTCCTTCAACATTCGCAATCTCAAACTTTTCAATTAAAAAGCGAGAACCGAAATCTACTTCTTTTTTTGAAAATACACCTTGGTCAGTCTTAAAACGAAAGGCGTTTCCTTTTAATTCAGCATCCCAATATTTCGGTTCACTAGCAACCTTAGGAGACTTTGCATAATAATGATCCGCCAAGAGACGCACCTCCTCGTGTAAAAAAGCACAAGAGTTAATCCTAATTTATATGAGTGAGCGAAAAAAAGCCCGCCTGATAAACAGCGAGCTTTTAATTCACATCATAATTACTTAACTTCTACACCAGCGCCAACTTCTTCAAGTTTCGCTTTGATTTCTTCAGCTTCGTCTTTAGACGCGCCTTCTTTAACTGCTTTCGGTGCGTTATCAACTAGCTCTTTTGCTTCTTTCAAGCCAAGACCTGTGATTTCACGTACAACTTTGATAACTTTAATTTTTGAAGAACCAGCGCTAGCTAGTACTACATCAAATTCAGTTTGTTCTGCAGCAGCTTCACCTGCACCAGCGCCACCAGCAACAGCTACAGGAGCAGCAGCAGTTACACCAAATTCTTCTTCAATTGCTTTAACAAGGTCGTTTAATTCAAGAACTGTCATTTCTTTGACAGCTTCGATGATTTGTTCTTTAGTCATGATTTGTTTCCTCCGTATTATTATTATTTTTTATTTAGAAACTGTGATTAAGCACTTTCTTCCTTCTGATCTGCAACTGCTTTAGTAGCAAGAGCAAGATTACGAACAGGAGCTTGAAGAACGCTAAGCAACATAGAAAGCAATCCTTCGCGTGACGGAAGTTCAGCTAATGCTTTCACTTCTTCAACTGTTGCAATATTTCCTTCGATGACACCAGCTTTGATTTCAAGTGCTTCATTCGCTTTCGCGAAGTTATTCAAAATTTTGGCTGGAGCTACTACATCTTCTGTACTGAACGCAATCGCATTCGGTCCAGTCAATGCTTCGTTAAGTCCGGACAGTTCAGCTTCATCTGCCGCACGACGAGTCATCGAGTTTTTATAAACTTTAAATTCGATTCCTGCTTCTCTAAGTTGTTTACGAAGCTCTGTTAATTGAGCAACGTTCAGCCCTCTGTAGTCTACAACTACAGTAGAAACGCTCGTTTTCAATTTTTCAGCGATCTCACTTACAACTTGTTTTTTTGTTTCAATCACTTGGCTCATCCTTACACCTCCTAAAATCTAAATTCGACATTTATACCAGCAAAAAACCTCCACATTTACAGACATGGAGGTTTCATGCGCTCATCTATTAAATCAGATGATTTATATCGCAATGACCTCGGCAGGCTATTAAGCTTTACGCCCCTGCTGTCTACGGTACAAATGTATAATTTATTTTACAACAGATAGTAGTATATCAAATGATATTACAAACTGTCAATTTATTTTTTATCAATACTTGAAGAAGGATCCACTTTCACGCCAGGGCCCATTGTTGAAGTAACTGTAACGCTCTTCATATAAGTCCCTTTCGCTGCAGATGGTTTCGCTTTTTGCAATGTATCTAAAATTGTGTCAAAGTTTTCAACTAGCTTAGCTTCATCAAAAGAAACTTTTCCGATAGGCACATGAATGATTCCAGCTTTATCTAAACGATACTCAACTTTACCAGCTTTAATTTCATTCACAGCTTTCGCTACGTCAAAAGTAACTGTGCCAGTTTTAGGGTTTGGCATTAAGCCTTTTGGTCCAAGTGTACGACCGAGTTTACCAACTTCACCCATCATGTCTGGAGTAGCTACGATAACATCAAAATCAAACCAACCTTGATTGATCTTGTTGATGTATTCTGCATCTCCAACATAGTCAGCACCAGCAGCTTCAGCTTCTTTTAGTTTTTCACCTTTTGCAAATACTAGTACACGCTGAGTTTTACCTGTACCATTTGGCAGTACAACTGCACCGCGAATTTGTTGATCAGCTTTTTTAGGATCTACGCCTAGACGAACCGCTACTTCAACAGTTGCATCGAATTTCGCGTAGTCTGTTTTCTTTACAAGTTCAATTGCTTCATTTACACCGTATGCTTTTGAACGGTCAACAAGCTTTAAAGCTTCTGTGTATTTCTTACCTTTTTTAGCCATTTTTATTTCCTCCTGTAATGTGGTTTTAGCGGAATAACCTCCCACGAAAAACAAAAGCATAGGCGCTTTATCCATCGATTAAGTCAAAACGATGAGCCATTTAGGCAAATCTTGTTAACCTAGTAGAAAAAATTTAATTCCACTAGCCGACAGGCGCTGTAGCTAGACGGATATTATCCGACTTAAAACTTCCACAATGTGGTATTACCTAGTTCTTTAACCAATAAAGGAAGGCTGATACTATCGCAGCCTCCCTTCAACAAACAACTTTCTTTTGTGCACAAAGGGATCAGTCTTCGATTGTGATACCCATGCTGCGCGCAGTGCCTTCTACCATTTGCATTGCTGCTTCAACGCTTGCTGCGTTTAGGTCAGGCATTTTTGTTTCAGCGATTTCACGTACTTTGTCGCGTTTAACAACTGCAACTGCCTTTTTATTCGGTTCACCAGAACCCGACTCAATACCAGCTGCTTTTTTAAGAAGAACAGCTGCAGGCGGAGTTTTTGTGATGAATGTAAAAGAACGGTCTTCAAATACAGTGATTTCAACAGGAATGATTAATCCTGCTTGGTCTGCTGTACGAGCGTTAAACTCCTTACAGAATCCCATGATATTTACACCCGCTTGACCTAGCGCCGGTCCAACTGGGGGAGCCGGGTTCGCTTTACCAGCAGGAATTTGCAATTTTACAAGTTTAATTACTTTTTTAGCCACGAGACACACCTCCTTAAGTCCGTGATGTGGTAATAGGGTTGTCCCCTCCCACTCAACTTATGAATAGAAAATCTTATATATTGTGCAGTTACTCAAATTGAGACGTACTGACCTAAAAATATTAACATTATTAACAAGAGATTTCAAGTTGTTTCAAATTATATTTTATCAATTTGTGTAAAATCGAGTTCAACTGGCGTTTCTCGACCAAACATATTAACCATGACTTTTGCTTTTCCTTTGTCAAGATCCATATCCTCTATTTTTCCTGTGAAGTTAGCAAACGGTCCTTCTTTCACCGTTACTGTTTCGCCCATTTCAAAATTAACCTCGGCGCGCTTTTCTTCCATTCCCATACGCTTCAATATGAAATCAGCTTCTTCCGGAAGCATCGGAGTAGGCTTGGAGCCCGAACCTGAGGAACCGACAAATCCTGTAACACCTGGTGTGTTACGCACCACATACCAAGAGTCATCCGTCATAATAATTTCTACCAGTACATACCCAGGAAAAACTTTTCTTTTTATTGTTTTCTTCTTACCATTTTTAATATCAGTCTCTTCATCTTCTGGAACAATTACGCGAAATATTTTATCTTGCATCCCCATCGACTCTACACGTTTTTCGAGGTTTGCTTTTACTTTATTTTCGTATCCAGAATACGTATGGACGACATACCAATTTTTCTCCATTTAATAGGACTATTCGTCCTTCCCTCCCTATTTTTTCACTAGTTTAGCCAAATGAAAAAACCCGGTGACCGGGCTTTTGAAAATTTTATTTATTTTTTATTATACCATGTAAAGATGCATATTATACAAGCCTAGGGGTTAAAATAAGATGTTTTAACTATAAATTTAATATTAAACGGATAAGTTTGGAAATACCTAAATCAGCTACCGCAAAAAATAAAGCTAGTATGACAACTGTAGTGATAACTGTAATAGTATAATTAGTAAGTTCTTTTCGTTTCGGCCAACTTACTTTTCTCATTTCCGAATTTACGTTGCGAAAAAATTGAGTTAAGCTTGTCATAAATGTACCTCCAACAATTGAAAATCTATAATGAAATGAGTTATTTTGTTTCTTTATGCACTGTGTGAGCGTTGCAGCGTTTGCAATACTTGTTTACTTCCAACCTCTCCAGTGTTGCCGCTGATTTACCTTCAGTTGTATAATTACGTGAGCCACAACTTGCACAGGCCAAAGTAGTCTTTTTCTTCAATTTAGTGCACCTGCTTACTTTATTTCTTCTAGCACTTACTTTTATATAGAATATCTTATAAAAAGTATCACGTAACCTTCCTTCTGTCAATATAAGGTTATAATCAATGCGTGAATTCCTTTATTTCTAAATAACGTTCGAGCTTCCTCTTCACTCTTTGTAGAGCGTTGTCAATCGACTTCACATGACGATTTAGCATTTCTGAAATTTCCTGATAGGACCGTCCGTCTAGATAGAGGGAAAGAACTTCTCTTTCTAAGTCACTTAATAATTCTACCATTTTCCCTTCAATACTGGAGAATTTCTCACGATTTATCAATAATTCTTCTGGATTTAAAACTTTGGCACCTGAGATGACATCCATTAGTGTTCGATCGGATTCTTCATCATAAATAGGCTTGTCTAGGGAAACATAAGAATTGAGCGGAATATGCTTTTGACGGGTGGCTGTTTTGATTGCGGTAATGATTTGCCTTGTGATACAGAGTTCTGCAAAAGCCTTGAAAGATGCAAGCTTGTCTCCTTTATAATCACGAATTGCTTTGTAAAGTCCAATCATGCCTTCTTGTACAATATCTTCTCTATCTGCTCCGATCAAAAAATATGATCGTGCTTTAGCCCTGACAAAATTACGGTATTTTTTAATAAGATAGTCTAGTGCATCGCTTTCTCCTTTATGGACCAGTTCAACTAGCTTTTCATCTTCGATTAGTTCGTACCTGATGTCATCCTCTAACTTGATATTTGAGATCACTGTAATCCCCGCCCTTAAAAGCAATAGATAAAGCTCATTATACATGACTGAATTTTCAAACGTCAACTGCTCATTTTTGTCCACGACGCCATTTTTCAAAAATTTCAGCAACTTCTTCACTTAATGGAATTTTGACTGTTGGTGTATTTTCTCGTGTTTTTTCTACCCGCCCAATTATTTTTCTTTCTACGTTTGCCGTTTCAATTAATAACTCTCGAGCCGATACTCTTAAGGCTCCTTGTCCAAAGATAGCCCATTGTTCTGTAAAATCAGAAGTAGCTACATAAATTTGCGTTTTAATATTATTCAACTCAATGGCTAGTTTTTCAATCCGCTCATCCGCAGTTTCTTCTACCTTTGTAAAGATTACTTCTACTTTATGATTATTATATTTTTTTTCCAACCCTTTAACATCGTACGCATCAAAAACAATAATTACTTTGTATCCGGTATAACCTTGATACTCGCTCATGATCGCGATTAGTCGGTCGCGAGCAGCAGCAAGATCTTTTCTTTTTAAATGAATAAGTTCCGGCCACGCGCCAATGATGTTATAACCATCGACTAAGAGGATATTCATTTCATTAATCCTCTAACGGTCGGCGTTTGCGATGAACCTCATACATGAGTAGTGCAGCGGCAACAGAAGCATTCAATGATGTAACATGGCCTACCATTGGTAAATGAATAAGAAAATCACATTTATCTTTAATTAAGCGTCCTATGCCTTTTCCTTCACTTCCGATCACAATTGCAAGTGGAAGTGTGCTATCCATCGTTCGATAGTCATGACTTTTCTTTGCATCCGTACCAAACACCCATACACCACGCTCTTTTATTTCATCAATTGTTCTCGCGATATTGGTCACCCTTGCAACAGGTACATATTCAATCGCCCCCGTTGATAACTTTGCAACTGTTGCAGTAAGTCCCACCGCACGACGCTTTGGTATAATGATCCCGTGAACACCTGCCGCATCTGCTGTCCTTAGAATAGAACCTAGATTGTGGGGGTCTTCCAATTCATCTAGGATAAGAAAGAAAGGATCCTCTCCTTTGTCAGCAGCGCGCTGAAATAGATCGTCTATTTCTGCATATTGATAAGCAGCAACCTGAGCTACAACTCCTTGATGATTCTCTTTACTTACCTGATCAATTTTTTGTTTTGGTACAAATTGAACTTGAATCTTGCGCTCTTTAGCGAGTTTGATAATAACCTGCATTTGCCCTTTCTGCGATCCCTCAGAGATCCAAATTTTATTCATATCGCGATCTGCTTTCAACGCTTCAATTACAGGATTTTTTCCTGCTATCCATTCTTCGCTCACGCTTTTTCCACTCCTTTTTCATCAATAATTTTGATTGCCGTGTCTATTATTTCCTGCACTCGTTCTAAGTCATTATCTAAATATAACGACCCAAGTACAGCTTCAAATGCCGTACTGTATCTATAAGTTTGTACATCTGTATTTTTAGGAATCGTTCCAGATTTAGCATTCCGACCACGCTTCATAATAGCAAGTTCTTCTTCACTTAAAAAGTTTTCATTTACCATCTTTTTCAGAATTGCTGCTTGCGCTTTTGCAGAAACATAACGCGTTGCTTCACGATGAAGTCGATTCGGCTTTGTTTTTCCACTTTGTAGCAGGTGATGCCTAATCTGAACATCGTAAATGGCATCACCCATATAAGCCAGCGCTAAACTGTTTAATTGCTTATAATCCACTTGTTTCTTTTGAAAGTTCATATGGTCACCCCCGCTTCCATCTCGTACCTTGCGGTGTGTCTTCCAAAAGGATATTTAATTCTTTCAATTGATCTCTAATTTGGTCCGCTAGTTTAAAGTCACGATTTTTTCTTGCATCTAAACGTTGCTCAATTAACTGATCAATCTCCTCGTCTAGCAAATCTTCTTCTTCAAGTTGCAAACCGAGAACGGAAAATAGCTCCTCGAATGTCCGTAAAAATAAATGAATGATCGTATCTGAAGTGTTTTTTTCCATCAAATAATAATTAGCCTGTTTAGACATTTCGAACAGCACCGAAATACCATCAGCTGTATTGAAGTCATCATCCATTCCTCGGACAAAGTCTTCTTTCAGTTCAGCTATTATCTTTTCCCACTTGTCATTATGCTCCGTTAGATTGGTACTTGCTTTCAAACGATACTTTAAGTTTTGATAGGATGTTTTAAGTCTCTCTAGACTAGCACCAGCATGTGTTAGCAATTCTTCTGTATAGTTGATTGGGTTGCGATAATGGACTGCTAGCATAAAGAATCGTAACACTTGCGGATCATGATGTTTAATAATGTCATGTACAAGCACAAAATTCCCTAACGACTTAGACATTTTTTCATTATCAATATTAATATAACCGTTATGCATCCAATACCTAGAAAAGGTTTTTCCAGTTAAAGCTTCTGATTGTGCAATTTCATTTTCATGATGTGGGAAAGTTAAATCCTGTCCCCCCGCATGAATATCTATTGTATCGCCCAAATATTTTCGCGCCATTGCCGAGCATTCAATATGCCAACCTGGTCTTCCCTCACCCCAAGGACTATCCCATGAGATTTCATCTTTTTTTGCTGCTTTCCACAAGGTGAAGTCAAGCTCATCCTCTTTTTTCTCGCCAGCCTGAATACGTGCCCCTACTTTCAAATCATCAATTGACTGCTGTGAAAGCTTTCCATATCCAGTGAATTTTCTCGTTCTATAATAAACATCACCTGCCGACTCATATGCAAACCCTTTTTGTATTAATGTCTCAATAAACTCAATAATAATATCCATATTCTCTGTAACACGAGGATGGAGATCTGCTTTCTTGCATCCAAGTGCTGATACATCATCGAAAAAGGCGTGAATAAATCTCTCCGCAACAGCTGGTACTTCCTCACCAAGCTTCTGAGCAGCATGAATTAACTTATCGTCGACGTCTGTAAAATTAGATACATAGTTCACTTCGTATCCCCTATACTCCAAGTATCGGCGAACCGTGTCAAACACGATAGCAGGTCGAGCATTGCCAATATGAATATAGTTATAAACGGTTGGGCCACATACATACATTTTGACCTTTCCTTCTTCTAGCGGAACAAAATCTTCTTTCTTTCGAGACAATGTATTATAAATCTTTATTGACATCTTCATGTTCTCCTTTCATATTTAAGCGTTTGACTTCCGTTTGTAACCTGTGTATTTCTTGCTCCATTTCTGAACATCTATCAGAAATAGGATCAGGAAGATCGTTATGATCTAGTTTTCTTTTCAGTTTGATACCATTTTGAATGACCACTCGCCCCGGGATTCCTACTACCGTTGAGTTAGCAGGCACATCTTTCAATACAACGGATCCTGCTCCGACCTTAGAATTTTCCCCGACAATAATATTCCCAAGCACTTTAGCGCCTGTGGCAATTAATGCATTATCTTCGATCGTCGGATGCCGTTTGCCCTTTTCCTTTCCTGTCCCGCCAAGTGTAACTCCCTGAAAGACAGTTACATTATTTCCAATTTCGCATGTTTCTCCAATTACTACACCCATACCGTGATCAATGAAAAAGCGATGCCCTATTTTTGCTCCTGGATGGATTTCAATCCCAGTGAAAAATCGGTTTACTTGTGAAATGAGTCTAGCCATAAAGAACATTTTTCTATTGAAAAATAGATGAGCAATACGATGTGCCCAAATCGCATGTAGACCAGAGTATGTCAAAATAACTTCTAGACTACTACGTGCTGCAGGGTCTTGGTCAAATACCGTTTCAATATCTTCTTTCATTCGTTTAAACACAGTTTCTCCCCCTTCTAGCAGCGTTACTCAGGTCCTTATGATGCAAATGCAAAAGGCGGCGATGTTAGTACATGGTCCCTAAGAAGAGCGAAAGTGCATTGCCTTTGACATATATGACAGCTGTCACCAAAGCAGGAACCGACAAACCCTTAAAAAAGGCAACAAAAAAACGTCTCTGAAAATCAGAGACGCCTTTGGCGCGGTTCCACTCTGGTTGGATGATGCTAAAAAAGCAACATCCCGGCTTATCCTTCATAACGGTAAGGTTCCCGCCCGTACCTATTTGGTTTATTAACCGTTCGGTTCAGGACTCCAAGGTGCACTTCAAAAAATGAGTGGCTTGAATCGCTCTCAGCCAGTGGCGATTCTCTCTGATTAGCATCATTTTTCTACTCTCCCTCTTCAACGCTTTTAATTATTACTCTAATATATTACATTTCGTTCTAATTGTTAACCTTTTATTCGCTCAAGTCGATTTTTCACTTTTTCTTTTCCTAGCAATTCAATCGCATTCGGCAATTCAGGTCCTTGGGTTTGTCCCGTAACTGCAACTCTAATGGGCATAAAAAGTTTTTTCCCTTTTTGGCCAGTTACTTTTTGAACCGATTTGATCGCTTTTTTTATACCGCCAGCTTCAAATGGCTCAAGTGCAGTCACTTCATCATAAAAAGCTTGAAGCACTTCTGGCACTTGATCTTCTTCTAAGACAGCTTTTGCCTCTTCATTATAATCTATTATATCTTTAAAAAACATATCGGATAACTCAATAATTTCAGCACCAAAGCTCATTTGTTCTTGATAAAGTGAAATTAAATTTCTTGCCCATACTTTTTCCTCAGGATTATCTGCATCCACGAGACCCGCCTTAACAAGATGAGGTAAGGAT
This sequence comes from Lederbergia lenta NBRC 16444, assembly GCF_001591545.1. Classification (GTDB taxonomy): domain Bacteria; phylum Bacillota; class Bacilli; order Bacillales; family Bacillaceae_C; genus Lederbergia; species Lederbergia lenta. Next base: position 9,953 of record NZ_BCVC01000008.1, on the reverse strand, counting down.
AACTCAACTATTTTATCTAAATCAAGCTTCTTCATGTATTGGTTATTCATCCACGCTAGCTTCTGCTTATCAAACACAGCAGGTGATTTGGATAATCGGTCTGCATCAAATATATTGATGAATTCCTCTTTTGAAAAGATTTCTTCTTCTCCTTCAGGAGACCATCCTAACAATGTAATAAAGTTAAGAAGCGCCTCTGGTAAGTAACCAAGGTCTGCATATTGTTCGATAAATTGAATGATTGATTCATCACGTTTACTTAACTTTTTACGGCTATCATTGACAATAAGCGTCATATGTCCAAATACCGGTGGTTCCCATTCAAAAGCTTCAAATATCATAAGTTGTTTAGGTGTATTGGAAATATGATCATCCCCACGTAGAACATGACTAATTTCCATCAAATGATCATCAATCGCTACAGCGAAGTTATACGTTGGAACGCCATCTTTCTTCACAATTACATAATCGCCAATACCATCGGATTCAAAAGAAACCTCGTCTTTAACGATATCATTAAAAGCATATACTTTCCCACGTGGAACCTTAAAACGAATGCTCGGCTTTCTTCCTTCTGCTTCAAGCTTAGCGCGCTCTTCACTTGAAAGATTCGCACATCTCCCCGAATATCGCGGCATTTCACCACGAGCCGACTGAGCCTCGCGCTCTGCTTCTAGCTCCTCTTCCGTACAATAGCATTTATAAGCAAGTCCACGTTCTAGCAATTCATTATAATACTTTTTATATATATCAAGGCGTTCAGACTGACGATATGGACCATACCCACCATCCTTATCGACACTCTCATCCCAATCGATTCCAAGCCATTTCAAGTAAGCTAGCTGACTCTCTTCTCCGCCTTCAATATTTCTCTTTTGATCCGTATCTTCTATCCTAATTAGAAATGTCCCACCCATATTACGAGCAAACAAATAATTAAAAAGCGCTGTTCTTGCATTTCCTATATGCAAATGCCCAGTAGGACTAGGTGCATAACGCACACGAATGTCTTTTGACATGTTAATGCCTCCTCAAGTATCTCTGTTCCATCTCTCTATTTTACATTAGTTCATTAAATGATGAAAGCTCGCACTATTAACCTTCTTTTTTTAGTAGGACAACAGCCAATGCAGCAATTCCTTCCTCTCGGCCTACAAAACCAAGCCGCTCAGTTGTAGTTGCCTTCACATTGACCTGGTCCTCGTTCGCTTCTAATAACTGCGAAATTCGCTTACACATTGCCCCAACATGGGGAGCCATCTTTGGTTTTTCAGCCATAATGGTACAATCAATATTTCCAAGTTTATATCCTTTTTCTCTAACAATTTTCCATACATGACTTAATAATTCTGCAGAATCGGCATCTTTAAAGTTCGGGTCTGTATCTGGAAAATGACGTCCAATATCACCTTCACCAATTGCTCCGAGACAAGCATCTGCAACTGTATGTAATAAAACGTCTGCATCAGAATGTCCTGTCAAACCTTTTTCATATGGAATCTGAATCCCCCCGATAATTAGTGGGCGATCCTCTGCAAATGTATGTACATCAAATCCTTGACCAATTTTTATCATTATCTATGCTCCTTTATTCACCTAACTTGAACGTTTCCGTTTTGCCATAATTGCTTCTGCAAAGTAAATATCTTCTGGAGTGGTTAATTTAATATTGTCATAATCACTCTCTACTATCTTTACCGATTGCCCAGTTCTTTCTACAAGAGATGCCTCGTCTGTGCCGAAAAAATCCTCCTTGGATGCCATATTATGTGCATCCATCAAGACGGAAAAACGAAAAGCTTGTGGGGTTTGCACCTGCCACAAGCTGGATCTTTCTACTGTTTCAACTACTTCAAGATCGATCGCTTTCTTTATCGTATCTTTTACAGGAACAGCAGCAATAGCAGCACCACTTTCTGCCGCTACTTCTACTAAACGTCCAATCGTTTTTAATCGGATAAATGGACGTGCACCGTCATGAACAAGAATGATCCCACTATTTAACGCTGAATTTAATCCATTATAAACGCTATATTGCCGCTCATCCCCGCCATAGACTATTTCGATCTTTGATGCGTAACGACTCTTCAAAAGTAGTTCAGTAAAAATATCTTTTTCATCTTGTTGGATAACTAGGATAATTTTATTACAGTGCTGATCCGACCCAAACACATCTAAAGTATGGAGAATAATAGGGCGTTTATCCAGTTTTAAAAATAATTTATTATAGCCGGCTCCCATTCGTTTTCCAGATCCGGCCGCTGGGATAATTACCTGATAATCCATTTCATTAATCTCCTTATGTTATAAAGCTTTTTCGAGTAACTTCGGCTTCGCAAATATCATTCTACCGGCTGATGTTTGAAGTACACTTGTTACAATAACATCAATTCTTTTACCAATAAAGTTTCTTCCTTCTTCTACAACAATCATCGTACCATCGTCTAGATAAGCGACACCTTGGTTATATTCTTTACCATCTTTAATCACTTGTACATTGAGTTCTTCTCCTGGAAGCACAATCGGTTTGACTGCATTTGCAAGATCGTTGATATTGAGAACACTCACATTTTGGAACTCACAGACCTTATTTAAGTTATAATCATTTGTCACAACGATCCCGTCGGTAAGCTTCGCTAGCTTCACAAGCTTTGAATCGACTTCTTGTATATCTTCAAAATCACCTTCATACATTTCTACTTCAATATCAATTTCTTTTTGGATACGATTCAAAATATCCAAACCACGCCTTCCTCGATTTCTCTTTAATGCATCAGAGGAATCGGCGATATGTTGAAGTTCTTCAAGAACAAATTGAGGTATAACGATTACCCCATCTAAAAAACCAGTCTGACAAATATCAGCAATTCTCCCATCAATAATTACACTTGTATCAAGGATTTTCAAGCTTTTAACCGGTTTTTGTTGTTCCTCTTCCACACTCTCACCACGCTTTTTACCAGAACGATTAATTGAAAACAGATTAATAAGTTCATCTCTTTTCTTGAAGCCAACTTGAAAACCAAGATAACCGAGTAGTAAAGTGAGCAATATTGGTACAAAGTTGTTTAAAATCGGTATTTCCATTTGATTGATCGCGAGACCTGCCAAAAAGGCCAAAATCAAGCCAAACGTAAGGCCTAAACTTCCAAAAATAATATCTGTTATGGGCGCTTTAAGGAGACGATCTTCCAACCATTTCACAGTATTTACAATATAATCAACAGCCCAAAAAGTAATAAGATAAAAAATAATAGCACCTATAATTGCAGAAATGTACGGATTATTGATCAGAGCCACACCATCAAGTTTTAATAACTTTAGTAATTCAGGAATCAGAAAAATTCCCAATGTTCCCCCAAGTAATAGGAAACAAGCTTGAACAATACGCTTTAACATTTATCCAGTCACCCCCTTATATTAATTATAAACATTTAATCAACTTTAAAACATGCTAATGATAATTCTTTATATTTAAGACTTTCTATTTGAAACTTATTCCTTCTCAAAAAGGTAGCAATATTATTTGCCAATGTCAATTTTAGCAAAGAAGAATGAATGCCACCCTTATAAAATTATGTTGAGAATGCTTGTTTAAGTGCCTCTCCCACTGTCCCGACTCCTATGACTTCGATTCCTTTAGGGATCTTCCATCCACCAATATTATTCGCAGGGATTAGTACCCTTTCAAATCCAAGCTTAGCAGCTTCTTGGACACGTTGTTCAATTCTAGAAACTCGACGTACTTCTCCAGTAAGACCTACCTCACCTATAATACAATCCGTCGCCTTTGTCTGTTGGTCACGAAAACTCGAAGCAATACTTACAGAAATCGCTAAATCAATTGCCGGCTCATCCAATTTGACGCCTCCTGCAACTTTTAAATAGGCATCCTGATTTTGTAGTAATAACCCTACTCGCTTTTCCAAAACAGCCATCAATAAAGAAACTCGATTATGGTCGATTCCTGTAGCCATTCTGCGAGGATTTCCGTAGCTTGTAGGTGATATCAACGCTTGGATTTCTACAAGGACAGGCCTTGTTCCTTCCATGGATGCTACGACAGTCGAGCCGGAAGCTCCTTTTGATCTTTCTTCGAGGAATATTTCTGAAGGATTTGCTACCTCTTCAAGGCCAGCTTCTTTCATTTCAAAGATGCCCATTTCATTTGTAGAACCAAATCGATTTTTGACTGCTCGAAGAATTCGATAAGTATGGTGTCGTTCGCCTTCAAAATAAAGGACTGTATCCACCATATGTTCAAGCAAACGTGGTCCTGCAATGGCTCCTTCCTTCGTAACATGACCGACAATAAAAATAGCGATACCTTTAGTTTTAGCAATCCGCATTAATTCAGCCGTACATTCACGTACTTGCGAAACACTGCCAGGGGCAGAGGTGACCTCTGGATGATAAACCGTTTGTATGGAATCAACTACTACAAAATCTGGCGATATATCTTCAATGGTTTGATGAATAGATTCCAAATTCGTTTCCGCATAAATGTATAACTCAGGAGAAGAAACGTGAAGTCGGTCTGCCCTTAGTTTTGTTTGTTTTATTGATTCTTCTCCAGATATGTATAGAACCTTTTGATTCGTGACGGCTAATTGAGCAGATACTTGCAAAAGTAATGTTGACTTTCCAATACCAGGGTCGCCACCAATTAAAATTAAAGAGCCTGGTACCACACCACCGCCGAGTACTCTATTTAACTCTTGCATTCTTGTAGTCACTCGAGGTTCTTGTTCTGTTTCAATCGTTGTAATAGCAGCCGCCTTTGCGGATGTACCTGGAGCTGAATGCTGAAAAGACCGTTTTGGCTGTTTACCGATAACCTCGGTTTCCTCTACCATCTTATTCCACTCTCCACATCCTGGACAGCGCCCCATCCATTTCGGAGATTCATAACCACACGCTTGACACATAAACTTTGTTTTCTTCTTAGACAATCCCCAACGCCCTTTCTTTGGACAATTTAATTAGAATATGGCCATAAAGTAGGTTGCCTCGGCTTGACCAGTTGAATAGGTCTTAGCCGAGGATCCACTAGGTTTTATTCAAAATAACTTAATACTATTATCAAGAAACGGATGGTTCTACCGCTTTTACAGTAAATTCTCCATCTTCTACATCAATAACAATATTTTGTCCTGAAGAGATCGTTCCTTTCAATAATTCCTCTGATAAACGATCTTCGACAAATTTCTGAAGTGATCTTCTTAAAGGTCTCGCTCCGTACTCTGGATCATAACCCTCTTCTGTTATTTTTTCTTTCGCGGCTTCTGTTAGTTCAAGCCCCATTTCCTGCTCTTTCAGACGCTTTATTAATTGGTCCGCCATTAAAGTAACAATTTCTTTTAAATGAGGCTTTTCAAGCGCATGGAAAACAATAATTTCATCAATACGGTTTAAAAACTCTGGACGGAATGCCTTTTTCAATTCTTCCATCACTTTGTTTTTCATATCTTTATAATCTTGTTCCCCATCTTGAATACTAAATCCTACATATTTATTTCGCTGTAAAGCTTGCGCCCCCACATTTGATGTAAGAATCAATACTGTGTTACGGAAATCAACAGTTCTTCCTTTAGAATCAGTCAAACGCCCATCCTCTAAAACTTGCAACAATATATTAAATACATCTGGATGTGCCTTTTCAATTTCATCAAGTAAGATAACTGAATATGGTTTACGTCTTACCTTTTCTGTAAGCTGTCCGCCCTCTTCAAATCCTACATAACCAGGAGGTGAACCAACTAATCTTGATGTCGAGTGTTTCTCCATATACTCTGACATATCAATTCGAATCATCGCATCTTCATCACCAAACATAGATTCAGCTAATGCTCTTCCTAATTCTGTTTTACCTACCCCAGTTGGTCCAAGGAAAATAAATGAACCAATCGGACGTTTCGGATCCTTCAAGCCTGCTCTCGCGCGTCTTACTGCCTTAGCAATTGACTTCACTGCTTCTTCTTGACCTATTACTCTTGAATGTAAAATTTCTTCCAGTTTCAATAATCTTTCCGTTTAAGTAGAAGCAAGTTTCGATACTGGAATTCCAGTCCAACTTGATACGACAGCAGCGATATCCTCAACGGTCACCTCTGTATTTTCTTGACCCTGCTTTTCTTTCCATGTTTTCTTCGTTTCTTCTAATTCTTCACGAAGACGCTGTTCGGAATCTCGTAATGAAGCTGCCTTTTCAAATTCTTGGCTTTGTACAGCAGCATCTTTCTCTTTACGAATAGAATCTAGCTTTACTTCTAGCTCTTTTAAATTTGGCGGTGTTGTATACGAGCGTAATCTTACTTTAGAACCTGCTTCATCAATTAAATCAATCGCTTTATCTGGTAAAAACCGATCAGAAATATACCGATTAGATAATTTTACAGACGCATCAATCGCATCATCTGTAATTGACACACGGTGATGTGCTTCATACCGATCTCGCAACCCTTTTAAAATTTGAATTGATTCTTCTTCTGTTGGTTCATCTACCTGAACAGGCTGGAAACGACGTTCTAGCGCTGCGTCCTTCTCGATATACTTGCGGTACTCATCAAGAGTAGTAGCCCCTATACACTGTAACTCTCCACGTGCAAGTGACGGTTTTAAAATGTTTGAAGCATCAATCGCCCCTTCAGCTCCACCAGCACCAATCAAAGTATGAAGTTCATCAATAAACAGGATAATATTACCCGCCTGTCTAATTTCATCCATCACTTTCTTTAAACGATCCTCAAATTCGCCTCGATACTTCGTTCCGGCCACAACCGTACCCATATCTAAGGTCATTACTCGTTTGCCACGTAAAGTCTCAGGAACTTCATTGTTAATGACTTGTTGTGCTAATCCTTCTGCAATGGCTGTTTTCCCAACTCCTGGTTCCCCAATCAGTACTGGATTGTTTTTGGTACGTCTGCTCAGGACTTCAATCACTCTTTGAATTTCTTTATTACGACCTATTACTGGATCTAAGCTGCCCTCTTTTGCAACTACCGTTAGATCCCTGGCTAGGCTATCTAATGTAGGCGTACTTGCACCTGATGAACCACCATTAGAATTATTATTTGCTTCGTTGCTCCCAAGTAATTGAAGTACTTGCTGACGCGCTTTATTTAAACTTACACCAAGATTATTTAAAACGCGTGCCGCAACCCCTTCACCTTCACGGATTAATCCTAATAAAATATGTTCTGTCCCCACATAGGAATGCCCTAACTTCCTTGCTTCGTCCATTGAAAGTTCAATCACCTTTTTTGCACGAGGAGTATAATTAACAGATTCTGCTTTATCCTGCCCACGTCCAATAAGTGCTTCTACCTCTTTTTGAATCATTTCTGGATCAAGCGCAAGACCATACAAAGCTTTTGCAGCAATTCCATCGCCTTCTTTGACGAGTCCTAGCAATATATGTTCTGTACCGATATTATTATGCCCTAATCGAATTGCCTCTTCTTGTGATAATGCCAATACCTTCTGTGCTCTCTCTGTAAATCGACCAAACATCATACAATCTCCTCCTATCAGTCTCTTTCTTCCAGTTTTAAACGTTCTCGAATAAAAGCTGCCCTTTTTATATCTCGTTCAGCAGGACGAAGAGGTCCACCTGCATATTGCTGTAAAAAACCCGGTTGCGTTAAAATCATCAGTTCATTTAATATGTTTTTCGATAAATGTTTAATAAATCCTGTATCTATACCTAGTCGCACATCAGATAAACATTCTGTTGCCTCTTTTGTTTCAATAATTCTACTATTAGCAAGTATACCCAATGATCGGAAAACCTTATCTTCTAATTGTATGTTTGATGTTTTCACTAATGCTTCCCTAGCCGATCTTTCCTGTGCAATGATTTGTTGTACAACGCTTGTTAAATCTCCGACAATATCTGCTTCCGACTTTCCTAATGTAATTTGATTAGATATTTGGAATATATTTCCCAACGCCTCGCTACCTTCCCCATAAATACCTCTAACAACGAGACCTAATTGATTAATCGCTGGAATGATTCGGTTCATCTGCCTTGTTAAAATCAAGGCTGGTAAATGAAGCATGACAGAAGCTCTTAGTCCTGTACCAACGTTTGTTGGGCAACTCGTTAGATATCCAAGGTCTTCATCAAAAGCAAAGTCTACTTTAGCCTCTAACATATCATCGATTGCATTAGCTTTTTCTAAAGCCTCTTTTATTTGTAATCCGGGGTATAGACATTGAATTCTAATATGGTCCTCTTCATTTATCATGATACTGATATCCTCATTATCAGATAAAATTACAGCACCATGAGATTCATGTTCTGTAAGATGGGGACTAATCAAATGTTTTTCAACAAGTACCCTTTTTTGTAGTGATTTTAAATCATCTACTAATAATAATTCCATCGGACCATATTCCTTAAAAACTCCCTGTTGCAAATAGCCCTGAATGTTACCAATTATTTCTCTGGCATCATCATTACTAAACAATGTAGGAAATTTATAATTGCGTAAATTTCTAGCTAACCTAATGCGCGAACTAAGAATAATATCTGAATCTGGTCCTTCTGCGCACATCCAAGAACTTACAGCCTTATTAAGAAACTTTTCGAGACTCATGAGTCTTTTCCCTCCCCATTTACTAAATTATTTTCGAGGGAACGAATTTGATCACGTACATTAGCAGCTTTTTCAAACTCCTCCTGTTCAATGAGTACACGTAATTCAGCTCGTAATTGCTGCACTTTCTTTTTTAAATGGATAGAGCCTCCGATCCTTTCAGGAACTTTTCCACCATGTATAATATTACCACTGTGTAATCTTTTTAAAATCGGAGTCAAACGTTCCTTGAAGGCATTGTAGCAGTTGGCACACCCGAATCTTCCCACCTTAATAAATTGCTGAAAAGTCATTTTGCATTCATCACATTGGATGACATGCGCAGTTGGAGTAGGTTTTGAAGTTGTTTGTTGCATCACATTATCTAAATTTAATATTCCCGCAAGCAAATCATTGATGGAGAAGCCAGCAGATCCATCCATCATGAAAAGCTCTCCTTTTTCATGTGCACACTTTTCACATAATTGTATTGCCGCTTTCTCCCCATTCACTATTTTTGTAAAATGCAAGGTTGCCGGCCTTTCATTACACTCCTGGCATATCATCGTCCTCACCCTTTTTATTCATATTTAATTGCTTGAAGTAATGCCATTAGCAACCGTGCCCTTAAATGATCTCGATCAGGCAGTTCAAGATAAATAACGGACCTATCCATCACACTTAACATTAACTTAGCTTCTTTCTCGGAGACTAACCCTTCATCAAGTAACCGAATAATTACATCTTGAGCATTTGCTTGGCTTATACTTTGGCCAATCAATACTTTTAACTGATCAATTAAATGTGCTTTATCATGTATCCTTACTCTCGTAATCCTTATATACCCGCCCCCACCTCGTTTACTCTCTACCATATAGCCTCTTTCCATGGTAAATCTTGTATTAATTACGTAATTAATTTGTGAGGGAACACACTGAAACTTATCTGCCACCTCACTTCTTTTGATTTCTACAATCTCACTTTCGCTCATTTCGAGCACCTTTTTTAAATAACTTTCAATAATATCGGAGATATTCCGCATCACTAAGGCGCCTCCCTAACTCCTTACTTGACTTTGACTATATTTGACTTAATTATAAAGAAATTTTCTTATGTATGCAATTAGATAGAATTATCATTATTGTATCCATAGTTTTGAAACATGAAACCTGTATGAAGCAGATCGTACTTACAAAACTAGAAAAGAAGCCGGGACAAACATAGAATACCCCTACACAAAGCCGAATGATGTTTTAGTAAACTAGTAAAAAAATACAAAAAAAACCAAACCTTTACGAAAACTAACCGTCGCTTCGTAAAATAGTTTGGTTTTTAAATTTGTTAAAGTTCTTTTTTCCTAGCCTTGAAAAC
>NZ_BCVC01000007.1 GCF_001591545.1 Lederbergia lenta NBRC 16444 | reverse complement strand
TTTGGTCCCGTGGTGTAGCGGTTAACATGCCTGCCTGTCACGCAGGAGATCGCGGGTTCGATTCCCGTCGGGACCGCCATTATATAATAAACTCAAAACGAAACCTAGTTTCGTTTTTTTTTATTCTACATAAAGCACAAATATTTGGAAATACCATCCTATAAAGAGAACAAACGTAAATAACTTCCCATCGCGCCTTCTGGCACAAGATCTCGATGTTTTTTGTTAAGCAGGTACATTAGTAAGCATGGGAAGACTTTTTCTTTTTGCTCATTTTTTTCATATCATGTAAACTTGGTATTATGCTTAATAAGAAGGAGATTTTCATGCAAACATTTGAGATATTGTCCAGCAATACTGCAGAAACACATACCATAGCTAGAAGTCTTGGTAAATTGCTACAAAAAGGTGATGTTGTTTTGCTTGAGGGTGATCTTGGTGCGGGCAAAACAACTTTTACAAAAGGTATTGCAGATGGATTAGATATAATTAGAAATGTAAACAGTCCAACTTTTACAATTATAAAAGAATACATGGGTAGATTACCTCTTTATCATATGGATGTATATCGAGTAGCAGATTCATATGAAGATCTAGGATTCGATGAATATTTTTATGGTGGTGGAGTAACAGTGGTTGAATGGGCCCACTTAATTAAAGAGCAGCTTCCTACGGAGTATTTGACAATCTATTTATATCATGCAGGAGACGATCAAAGAAAGTTTAAATTCGAGCCGGTAGGAGAGAGATACGAAGTCTTATGTAAGGAGTTAAGGGATGAAAATACTAGCGATTGATACGTCCAATGAGGTACTCGGCATCGCCCTGTTAAATGAGAATGTTGTTATTGGAGAATATATTACGAATTTGAAAAAGAATCACAGTGTTAGACTTATGCCTGCCATTGAACGATTTCTTGCCGATTGTGAAACGAATCCAGCTGAACTTGACAAAATTGTCGTTGCTCAAGGACCAGGTTCCTACACTGGCGTACGTATGGGCGTGACGGTGGCAAAGTCACTTGCTTGGAGTCTTGACATCCCATTAACAGGGGTATCAAGTCTAGCGGTCTTAGCTGCAGCCCCACGCTATTTTGAAGGTTATATTGTACCTTTGTTTGATGCAAGGCGAGGATTAATATATACAGGCCTTTATCACTATAAACAAGGAAGTCTAGAAGAGATACGCTCAGATAAAAATATTTTAGCGGCAGATTGGGCGAAGGAGCTAAAGTTACTGGAACAGCCGATTCTTTTCATAGGAAATGATGTGTCTATTCATCGAGAAGTTTTCCAAACGGAGCTCAAGGGATTTGCGACTTTTGCCAATATAACTGAGTGCAATCCCCGTCCAGGTGAATTAGGAAAACTAGGGATGAATTTGCCACCTGCAGATATACATTCATTTACTCCAAATTATATACGCCTCGTAGAAGCTGAGGCGAAATGGTTGGAAGAGCAGGAGCAAAAAAAATGATGAATAAGATTCCGAACACTTGTGATATTTCATTTAGACGTGCAACTGAGTTTGATATTAAACGTCTTGTTGAAATTGAGCAACAAGCATTTACTGTTCCTTGGCCTCCAGAAGCTTTTTATAATGATATCGTTCATAATCGTTTTGCTGTTTATATAATGATTGAATGTAATTTGGAAGTAGCAGGTTATTGTGGGGTGTGGCTTGTAATGGATGAAGCACATATTACTAATATTGCTCTTCTTCCACAGTTCCGCGGTCGAAAACTTGGAGAAACATTATTACGGAAGGTTATGTCGCTTGCTAAAGAAGCAGGGGCATTGACAATGACCTTAGAAGTGAGAGTTAGTAATAAGTCAGCAAAGTCGCTTTATAAAAAACTAGGCTTTCAAGAAGGCGGTATACGTAAAAATTATTATACCGATAACTATGAAGATGCTTTAGTGATGTGGGTGAATTTATGATGGAGAAAGATTTAATCGTATTAGGGATTGAAACTAGCTGTGATGAAACTGCTGCATCCATTGTGAAGGATGGGAAAGATATTCTATCAAATGTAGTTGCATCGCAAATAGAGAGTCATAAGCGATTTGGCGGAGTGGTACCAGAGCTTGCTTCTAGGCATCACGTAGAGCAAATTACAAATGTGGTCGAAAGAGCTTTAGAGGAAGCAAATGTAACATTTAAGGATATAGATGCTATTGCTGTGACTGAAGGTCCTGGTCTTGTAGGAGCATTACTAGTTGGAGTTAGTGCTGCAAAAGCAATCGCTTTTGCTCAGCAAATACCTTTAGTAGGAGTTCATCATATAGCAGGACATATTTATGCAAATAGGTTAATTACAGAAATGAAATTTCCACTGCTTTCCCTTGTCGTTTCTGGGGGACATACTGAATTAGTATTAATGGAAAAGCATGGTTCATTTAAAGTAATTGGAGAAACGCGAGATGATGCAGCTGGGGAGGCTTACGACAAAGTTGCGCGTACATTGCAACTTCCATATCCAGGTGGGCCACATATTGACAGATTAGCTCATGAAGGAGAGCCAATATTAAAACTACCAAGGGCATGGCTAGAAGAGGGATCTTATGATTTTAGTTTTAGTGGGTTGAAGTCAGCTGTCATCAATACGCTTCATAATGCAGAACAGCGTGGAGAAAAGATCTCACCTGAAAACTTAGCTGCAAGTTTTCAAGCGAGTGTAATAGAGGTTTTAACAGAAAAAACAATACGTGCAGCTAAAGAATATGGAGTAAATCAGGTTTTACTTGCGGGTGGAGTAGCTGCCAATAAAGGGCTTCGTTCATCTTTAACAGCTGCATTTGATTCATTACCTGATATAGAGCTCCACATCCCACCATTACATCTATGTACGGATAATGCTGCAATGATTGCGGCTGCCGGAAGTATGTTATATAAGTTAGGGAAAAGAAGTAATTTAGATATGAATGCCAATCCAGGTCTAGATATTGAAAGAATATAGGGCTCCGGAATTCCGGAGTTTTTTGATGGGGAATTGCAACTTGTGGATAAAATTGTGCATAAGATCAAACGTCCAGTTTTTTTATTGATATCACTATGTTTATAAGTTTGTGGATAATGTACATAACTAATATGGTTTCTGTGGGTTATGTTGATAACTTAGCGAAATGTGATTAAAACGCTGTTAGTAATGTGTGTAAAGTTGTGGAAAAGAAAAACACCCTCAATGGGGTGCTATAGTTCTTACCTTGGCATTTAGACTTGCTATCCCAGAAAAGAATGTGGAAAAATTCAATATAGGCATTGAACAATGGGTAACATTTTTCTATATCTGTAGTAATTCTGACAATTCAGACCACTCTTCTAAAAGATGACTGATCTGTGTTTGTAAATCTTCTAAACTGTGATTGATTTCCAATACTTGCTCATGGTTTTCAAATACATCTGGCTGGCATAATAGCTCTTCTTTCATGGTTACTTGCTCTTCCAAATCTGCGAGTAAACCTTCAATTTCTTCGACCCGTCGTTTTCGTTGTCTTACTAATTTTTGTAATTCTTTATCTTGTTGATAAGAATCCTTGTTTGAATTAGTTACTGTTTCGATATGAATTGATTTTTCTTCCGCATCGAGTCTAGCAAGCTCGAGTATTTCTTCTTTTTTATCGACGTAATAATTATAATCCCCGAGATATTCTTTCGTTCCGCTTGGCGAAAGTTCGATTACCTTCGTGGCCAATCTATTAATGAAATACCGGTCATGCGAGACGAATAAAATAGTCCCTGGATAATCTACAAGTGCGTTTTCAAGTACTTCCTTGCTATCTAAATCTAAATGGTTTGTCGGTTCATCAAGAATCAAAAAATTAGCTTCTTCTAACATTAAAATAGCTAATGCAACTCGGGCCTTTTCTCCACCACTTAGCATAGAAACTGTTTTTTGTACATCGTCACCGCTAAATAGAAAATTACCAAGAACAGTTCTTATTTCTCTCTCTTCTTTATGTGGATAAAGGTCCCAGAGTTCTTGTAGAACTGTTTTATTCGATGAGAGTTCGGCTTGTTCTTGATCATAATAACCAATTACAACGTTCGTACCAAAATGTAGGGATCCTTTCAGCAAATTTATTTTTTTTATAATCGTTTTTAATAAAGTGGATTTCCCAACACCATTTGGTCCAACTAATGCGATGCTATCTTGTTTGGAAATATCGATATGAATGTTTTCGGAAAGAATATTACCTTCGTAGCCAATTGCTGCATCTGATATTTTCAGTACATCATTTCCACTGGGACGTTCAACCCCGAATGAAAAAGTAGCCGACTTTTCTCCACTAGTAGGTTTGTCTAAAAGCTGCATTTTATCGAGCTGTTTGCGCCGGCTTTGCGCCCTTTTCGTTGTGGATGCACGAGCCAAATTCCGCTGAATGAAATCTTGAAGTTTTGCTACTTCACCTTGTTGCTTTTCAAATTGTTTCATTTCACGCTCGTATATTTCCGCTTTATGATCTAAATATTTGCTATAATTACCATGAAATTTTTTCATTTCATGTCTGGAGAGCTCATACACTTGGTTCACGACTTTATCTAGAAAATAACGGTCATGCGATACGATTAATATAGCACCTGTATAGCTTTGTAAATATTGCTCTAGCCAAGATAATGTTTCAATGTCCAGATGATTCGTTGGTTCGTCTAGAATTAGAATATCTGGTTTTGTAAGTAATAGCTTTGCTAAAGCGAGACGTGTCTTTTGGCCTCCACTTAACGTGGCAATGAATGTACCGTAATCCTGTTCATAAAATCGTAATCCATGCAATACTGAACGAATGTCTGACTCATACTGATATCCGCCTTTATCTTTAAAAGCAACTTGTAGCTTGTCATATTCTTGTAAAAGACGTTCAGATTTTTCTTGCTCTTCATAGATAGAAGGATTTGATAATTCGAGCTCTATTTTTCTAATTTCTTTTTCCATTTTCATTAATTCAGTAAAAACAGTGAGCATTTCATCCCAAATAGTTAACGTAGATTCGAGTCCTGTATTTTGCGCTAAATAACCAATCGATACATCTTTAGGTCTTACTATCTGACCGGAATCATAAGATAGATGTCCAGCAATCATTTTTAGAAGTGTTGATTTACCAGCACCGTTTCGACCTACAAGCGCAATTCGATCTTTTGTTTGTATTTCTAATTTTATATTCGATAAAATTAATTCTGCACCAAAATATTTTGTCAATTGTTGTATTTGTAATAACATCATATATATTCACCCCAAGTACTTCTTATATTAACGCATATTCAGTGCTTACTTCAATCTTCCTCCATTTTGTTTTGGAAAAAGACAGTTCGGATTAAATAGTGTATTATAGTATAGAAGTGTTAGTTGTGAAGAAATGGACGCATTTTAACGAAGAAGGCCGTGTGAAATGGCGAATGTTAGTGAAAAACTTGAAACTGTACAGACTGCGGTGGCCTAGTCTAAAATGGAAGTAAACAACAGGATTTTTGAACTAATACAAATGAATCGGATAATTAGAGGGGATGTTCTTGCTGTTGCCCAAGGTGCAGGAATAATGGCAGCAAAAAAGACTTGGGGTATCATCCCAACGTGTCATCCCAGTCCGTTAAAAAGGGATTGATATTACTTTCAGCTGGAGCGATGGACAGGCACGGATAAAGTGCTTGAAATTACGGCTGCTGTAAAGACTAAAGTAACACTGGAGTGGAAATGGAAGCTCTTACGGCTGTATCTGCTACTGCGGTTACTGTGTATGATATGTGCAAATCGGTTGATGAAGGGATGATCATTGGTCCCATTATGCTTATTGAAAAAACAGGTGGGGTATTAAGTAATGATTTTTAGTGTCAAAGCGAAAGTTGTAAGGAGGAAAACGAATGAATGACGAAACGGTTAAAATACCACATGCTACAGCAAAACGGTTACCACTATATTATAGATTTATTAAAAACCTTCATGCCTCCGGAAAACAACGAGTATCTTCAGCTGAGTTAAGTGAAGCAGTAAAAGTGGATTCTGCAACGATTCGCAGAGATTTTTCTTATTTTGGAGCACTTGGAAAAAAAGGATATGGATATAATGTTAACTACTTACTGAATTTTTTTACGAAAACGTTAGATCAAGATGAGCTAACAAAGGTTGCATTAATAGGTGTAGGTAATTTAGGAACTGCTTTTCTAAATTATAATTTCCTGAAAAACAATAATACAATTATTGCAATGGCCTTTGAAGTAGACAAAGAAAAAGTAGGTACAATGATGGGAGAAGTACCTATATATGATATGGGTGAGCTGAAAGAACGTTTGCAAGAAGAAGATATTACAGTTGTGATTTTAACCGTACCAGCAAATGCGGCACAGCAAATTACCGATGAACTAGAAAAAGCTAATGTGAAAGGAATTTTAAACTTCACGCCAGCTAGACTTACCGTTCCCCCTTCCGTCCGTGTTCACCATATTGATCTTGCTGTAGAGCTTCAGTCGCTCATTTACTTCTTGAAAAATTACTCCGGAGACGACACGGAAAATTCACAGGATTAAAACTGTAGTAATAGCCAAACGATGTGTAATCCGTTAAAATATACATATAAGGAGGTGGGCGCAGTGCCAGGACCAGGTAGTTGGATTTTGATTGCACTAGTAGCATTATTGATTTTTGGACCTAAGAAGTTACCAGAGCTTGGGAAAGCAGCAGGTAACACATTACGTGAGTTTAAAAATGCAACAAAGGGACTTGCTGATGAAGAAGAGAAGGATAATAAAAAGCAAGACGCCGACCAATGATAGGATGAAACAACTATGAGTCAAAATGATATGACGATTTATGACCATATAGAAGAATTAAGAAAACGACTGATTATCGTAGTCGTTTTCTTAATGTTTGCAGTGATTGGCGGCTTTTTCCTTGCACAGCCACTCATTAAGCTCATACAGAATGCAGCTATTGTCCAAGATTTAACAATGAATGCATTTAGGATTACTGATCCATTTAAAGTGTATATGCAAATGGCAATTTTACTCGCATTCATTATTACATCACCACTTATTTTGTATCAATTATGGGCGTTTATCAGTCCAGGACTTCTCGAAAAAGAACGAAGAGTGACACTGGGATATATTCCAGTTTCCGTATTTTTGTTTTTATTAGGTATTTCTTTTGCATACTTCATTTTATTCCCGTTTGTTATTAAATTCATGTTCATGCTTTCAGGAAATATGGATATCCAAACAACGATCGGAATTAATGAGTATTTTCAGTTTTTATTTCAAATTACGATCCCGTTCGGTTTGCTCTTTCAATTGCCAGTGGTCTTACTTTTTTTAGCAAGACTTGGGCTGGTTACACCAGCATTTTTATCGAAAATAAGAAAGTACGCATATTTTGTTTTGTTTGTTATTGCTGCATTTATTACACCGCCAGATATCGTATCGCATTTATTGGTAACTGTACCGCTCTTTATTTTATATGAGATTAGTATTTGGATCTCGAAGATAGGATATAGAAAGGCGCAAGCAGCTGAAAAAGAGCATCAAGAAAAACAGAATTAAATATGTTTGAAAGAAGCAATATGATATGTTTTACTTCATAGGATTTTAAAAAAGGGTCTGTCTAAGAAGTCGCAGTAGTTTACTTCTTGGACAGACCCTCTTTTTTTAAAAGTCAAATTAATTGAGAATTTTGATTTTCGCTTTGGCCGGAAGCTTTCTTACTTGCAGTTAAGTGGGCTCCTCAAATATTTTTTAAATGAGTAAATTATCTACGCACAATGTGAAGTGAATCACCGTTGATTTCAGATTCAGGATGTCGCTTTCCGGGGGCATGCGGTGAGCTTCCTTGTCGCTGCGCTGAATTACCCTAGAAGATAGACAAAAAAGGCACTGAAAATATGTCAGTACCTTTTTTGCGGACTATAATAATGAAAGTTGATTATTTTTTTGCCTTTTTTATTTTGAAGTGAATAGAGATTAGGCGAAACCCTGCCCCAAAGTCAAAAGTAGCTAGAATAATCAATAGATACACAAAGAAGTTCCAATCATCGAGGATGACTTGTTGAACTGCAAAATAGGTGAAAACTCCCCCGAGTAAGAAATATAGAAGCCCAGAAAATAATGGTGATCTCATTCAGAACAAACCTCCCATCCAACTTTTCAGCAAACCTAATGCCTCTGGCTGTTTATCTGGTACGTTAAACTGAGCAATAGTCACAATTGTATTCATAGCTACATGGGAGACGATAGGGACAATAATTCGCTTCGTTTTTACATATAAAAATGAAAATGTAAAACCCATTGCTGCGTATAAAATCAAATGTTTAGGTTCTTGATGTGCTAATGAAAAGATAATGGAGCTAATTAAAGCTGACACCCAGAAAGGAAAACGATTATAAAGGGTTCCGAAGATTACTTTACGGAATACGATTTCTTCTAATATAGGGCCTAATACGGAACTTGAGAGGACGACTAATGGAACCATCCTAATTAATTCCATAATATGTGCTGTGTTTTGTGAACCAGGATCAATTCCTATTAAGTTTTCCACTAATACAGCAATAATTTGTGAAATAAAGGCAAGGAAAATACCACCAATTGCCCAATTAATTGAGGAGCTAACGGACATTGGTTCAGACTTTTCTATTTTCGTATATGGCATTGCTTTCCTTAAGAGGAGAAGCACAACTAATAATCCGATCACAAAACTAATAACAACCCACATTCCAGCAGCTAAAAACTCCATTTTTTTAGGATCCACATGATAAAACTTTATCCCTGCAACATAAAGCAGTGGAAACCCAATGAATGTGGACAGATGCATCGCAATAAAAGTGATGACGATATATATATATTTTTTTCTCATAAGGTAATATGTTCCTTCCTGACATATATAAAGTAAGACAATCTTTATATTACTAATAATCAAGAGAGCATTCAATCGGGAAGACTTTTACTCAATGAATAAAGGCCTAATAAAACTGTGCATGTATGCGTCGTTTCTAATAAGAGTGCTTTGGGAGAATGAAGATAGCGCATCCAGAAAATAGATTATGTAGAAATTTGCCGAAAGAATATTATTGAAAATAATGCAGGAGACTTGCAATATTTTACCGAATTTACTATTATAATAATTGTGTTAGCACTCAATGTGATAGAGTGCTAATAAAAAATAACTACATATATATTTAGGGAGGTTGTTTCACTTGTTAAAACCATTAGGTGATCGCGTCATTATTGAGCTTGTAGAAACAGAAGAAAAAACAGCAAGCGGTATCGTACTACCAGATTCAGCAAAAGAAAAACCGCAAGAAGGTAAAATCGTTGCTGTTGGTACTGGCAGAGTTTTAGACAATGGCGAACGTGTTGCTCTTGAGGTATCAGAAGGCGATAATATTATCTTCTCTAAATACAGTGGAACTGAAGTGAAATACGAAGGAACAGAATACTTGATTCTACGTGAATCTGACATATTGGCTGTTATTGGATAATAATTATTCATT
Source organism: Lederbergia lenta NBRC 16444 (assembly GCF_001591545.1). GTDB lineage: Bacteria > Bacillota > Bacilli > Bacillales > Bacillaceae_C > Lederbergia > Lederbergia lenta. Next base: position 114,980 of record NZ_BCVC01000007.1, on the reverse strand, counting down.
TCAAAAACGATGAGGAGGTCATTTTAAATGGCAAAAGATATTAAGTTCTCAGAAGATGCACGTCGTGCGCTACTACATGGTGTAGATCAGCTAGCAGATGCAGTTAAAGTAACTCTAGGACCAAAAGGGCGCAATGTGGTTCTTGAGAAAAAATTTGGTTCACCACTCATTACAAATGACGGTGTAACAATTGCTAAAGAAATCGAACTTGAAGATGCTTTTGAAAACATGGGTGCAAAGCTTGTATCTGAAGTAGCAAGCAAAACAAATGATGTAGCTGGTGACGGTACTACTACAGCAACTGTTCTTGCACAAGCAATGATCCGTGAAGGCTTGAAAAACGTAACTGCTGGAGCTAATCCTGTTGGCGTTAAAAAAGGGATGGAAAAAGCAGTTGCAACAGCAGTAACTGAGCTACAAACTATCTCAAAACAAATTGAAGATAAAGAATCAATTGCTCAAGTTGCATCTATTTCTTCTGGTGACGAAGAAGTTGGCCAATTAATAGCTGAAGCAATGGAACGTGTTGGTAATGATGGCGTTATTACAATTGAAGAGTCTCGTGGTTTCACTACAGAGCTTGAAGTTGTAGAAGGAATGCAGTTCGACCGTGGTTATGCATCTCCTTATATGGTAACAGATTCTGATAAAATGGAAGCTGTGCTTGAAAATCCATATATCTTGATCACAGATAAGAAAATTACAAACATCCAAGAAGTACTACCTGTTCTTGAGCAAGTTGTTCAACAAGGTAAACCATTGTTGATGATTGCTGAAGATGTAGAAGGTGAAGCACTTGCTACACTTGTAGTAAACAAACTTCGCGGAACATTCAACGCAGTAGCTGTTAAAGCTCCAGGATTTGGTGACCGTCGTAAAGCAATGCTTGAAGACATCGCTATCCTTACAGGTGGAGAAGTGATCACAGAAGAGCTTGGCCTTGACCTGAAAGCTGCTACACTAGAATCTCTTGGACGCGCTGCAAAAGTAGTCGTTACAAAAGAACATACAACGATCGTAGAAGGTGCTGGCGAGCCAGCTAATATTTCTGCACGTGTGAACCAAATCCGTGTTCAATTGGAAGAAACAACTTCTGAATTTGACGGAGAGAAACTTCAAGAGCGTCTTGCTAAACTAGCTGGCGGTGTTGCAGTTATTAAAGTAGGTGCAGCAACTGAAACAGAGTTGAAAGAGCGTAAACTTCGTATTGAAGATGCATTGAACGCAACTCGTGCAGCTGTTGAAGAAGGTATTGTATCTGGTGGAGGAACTGCACTAGTAAATGTATACAAGAAAGTAGCAGAACTTGAAGCTACTGGCGACGTAGCAACAGGTATCAACATCGTTCTTCGCGCACTTGAAGAGCCTGTACGTCAAATTGCACACAACGCAGGACTAGAAGGTTCAGTTGTTGTTGAGCGTCTGAAGAAAGAACAAATCGGCATCGGCTTTGACGCAGCTATTGGTGAGTGGGTTAATATGATTGATGCTGGTATCGTTGACCCAACTAAAGTAACACGCTATGCACTACAACATGCAGCTTCTGTTGCAGCTATGCTTCTTACAACTGAAGCAGTAGTAGCTGATAAACCAGAAGAAGGCGGCGCTGGCATGCCTGATATGAGCGGAATGGGTGGCATGGGCGGAATGGGCGGCATGATGTAAGGAAAACTCTAAACCCCTGATATACTAAGGGTTAGATCAACTTTTATCATACCGTGGTCGCCAGTAAATCACTCTAAATATGAAGGTCTTTCATCAATTCACTGAATTGTTGAGAGGCCTTTTTTCTAGTCCTCATACTACGACAAAATTTGGATCCAACAACAAAGTCAATCTATATAGTGCGAAAAAGACATGGCTAGAAGCTGGAAAAACAAAAATTATATTTTAAAAAGGGGGATTAAAAAGTGGTTTTCAATTCCATGTATTTATCTTTCCCCTATGAATCTAGAAACAAAAAATGCTTTTTATTAAAATAAAAACTAGTCATTAAGTACCGAGAGATAATTCACATTTTTAGCCTCCTTTTCTGTAAACATATAGTATAAATTAACGATATTAGGGGGGATAGGGGGTTTTTGGAAAATATTGTTTTGTGTTTTTTGAGAGTTTTAGTAGTGTTTTATATGCAAGTGATATAAAAAATAAGGAGTAGTGAATTTATCAAATTGAAAAAGTATCTTGTGTATCCATTTCTAGTTGTATCTTTAATCTTTTTACTGGGGGCTTGCTCCGAACAGACGAAGGAAACAACAACTACATCAAAAAAAGAAGAAGTAACTGACACTAAAGAAAACAATGCAGCAGAGTCATCTGAGAAACCCACTGCTCAATGGTCTTACGAAGGAGAAACAGGACCTGAACATTGGGGGGAATTGGATCCTTTATTCTCAGCCTGTATCCAAGGAAATGAACAATCACCCATCAATATCGAATTCTCTCAGGTGAAAACAAGTGAAAAATTAGAAAACATCGAAATTCAATATAAACCAACACCATTTTCAATAGTCAATAATGGTCATACAGTGCTGGCTAACGCCGTAACACCAAGTAACAGCATTGTCGTTGAAGGAAAGGAATACAAACTTGTTCAATTTCATTTCCATACACCAAGCGAGCATCAATTTAATAATCAAAACTTTGATATGGAACTGCATCTTGTACACCAAGATGCGACCGGCAAGCTTGCTGTCCTTGGTGTGATGATTCAAGAAGGAAAAGAAAATGAAAAACTAGCACCTGTTTGGGATGTATTACCGAAGGTTGAAACAGAAAAAGATACTTTAATAAAAGAACCTGTTAATTTACAAACCTTACTCCCTTCAGATCAAACATTTTTCCAATACAATGGTTCATTAACGACGCCACCTTGTACAGAAGAAGTAAAATGGGTTGTTTTTGAAAAGCCGATTGAAATGTCAAAAGAACAAATTCAAGCATTTCAGCAAATTTTTCCCGATAACCATCGTCCTGTTCTGCATTTAAACAAACGCGAAATTAATAAGAACTAGTTAAGAGAGATTCCAATCACACTCAGGCATATCAGCTGGATATTCAAGGCGTCATCTATAATATTTACAGTGATAAATAGGAAGGTGAAGGACACCTTGCTCCGCTTGTAGAGAAAGTACCTACACGATATTACACACTCTCATTTTATGGGCGGCATCTCATCGAGTATTTTGATTTGTTCCTGACAATTAATCAGGTAAGAAAATCAATGGTGGTGAGTCGTCTAGGATATTTGGGAGACCATTTAATCCATCCTTTATTAGAAAGAAAATACCGTGTAGTTGCGCCAGGAGAAGGAGAGCAAGAAAGATTGAATGCCTTTAAGGAACTCGGCACGGCTCAGCGATGGGTGGATTCAATCTTTACACCGTTTCGGCATAATACAGGTGCAGCCTTTGCAATAGCCTCTTCCTTTGCGTCTATACTGTTCAAAGAGTTCAACCTGTCACCAATAGTTGTAGACATATCCGGTATCCGGGTTCCTCTACGAACGGCAAGACAACCGTTCAGAAGGCGTGTGCTAGTGTCTGGGGAGTGCCAAAAGAGTATATGGGTACCCTGTCCGCAACTAAAGTAGGGATAGAACGTCTTGCAGGTTTTTTAAATGCCTTCCCGTTAATTTTGGATGACACCAATACATCGGACAAGCCGCATCGCATGAGTTCCAAAACATGATTTACCAGTTCGCCAACGGTAAAGGTAAGTTACGTGGAAATATAGAGGGTAGCCGGGCAATCAGTGGCTGTCTGTAAACTCATCAGCCTTGCCCATCCCTGCATTAAAAGTTAGAATCACCATCTTTAAACCCGCGGATAGCAAGTAGCCTTTTTATTCGGTCTCGAACGTTCTTAATCACAATAGGATAGGCGTATTGTCGTTCCATTTTGGCAAAAATAAAATCTTAGTTAAAGTAAATATCACCTATTCGCTTTATTACCTCGTAATAAACTTTTTTATGCTCCTTTCGACTCTTCATTCGGTAAAATTCCGACAGGACACAAATTGCTGCCCTTTAATCAGCCTAATAGGAAAATGTATTAGTAAATTACTAGCACATTTCAAAAGCATAGACATAAACCAAAATAAATTAAAATTTCATTGAATCGAATGACATTCTCGTACTATTTTCGGGACTAATAGTCGATTCGTATTTTACTGGAAAAGAACATCCCCTTATCCCTCTAAACTTCTAAGTTTACCGATTTCATGACCTTTGTATGATATTTAAATGTTCCTATATTTGGTAAAATCCCCTTATAAAGATGATGGGAGAATTTTGATGTCCATACATATTACGACATTACTATAAAGAGGGTAGAATAATTTTAATCAACACTCAATAGTTATTCCAATCTAATGGGGGTGATCAGATAATGGGGAAAATTAGGGTTATGATAGTTGAAAATGACCAGAGTTGGATGAAAGTTCTATCAAACTGTATTGGTAAAGAAAATGATATGGAAGTTATCGAGCAGATTAGTACAAAAGCGGGCGTATTAAAAGACCTATGCAAGGAGATTGATATTGTCCTAATGGATGTGACACTTGTAGAAAATGGGGATAAGGTATGTGGTCTTGAGATTGCTAGTAAGCTATTACACAGTGGAATACAGAAAATTATCTTTGTTACTTCCTTAGTAGAAAAAGAAATCATTCTTAGATCATTTGATATTGGAGCGGCGAATTATGTTACAAAGGAATCATACAGAGACATACCTAAAGTGATTAGAGAAGCATATCAAGATAAGATTTGTATACGATCAGATATATCAACCGTGCTGATTGACGAACTCAGGAGAGAAAGAAAAGTAAAAGTGTTATCACCAGCAGAACGTGAAGTTTATTCTTTAAAAGAACAGGGATTTAACAATCGACAAATATCCCAAAAACTATACAAATCTACGGAAACTGTAAAAAAACAGATTAGAACTATTAAAAGTAAAATAAAGTAAGAAATTGTGTGTGAATCCCTTAGCGTACTTTAAAAGGATTGAATTAACTCGAAGTCTGTATTCAGAAAATTACAATTATACATATTCCCCTACGATTTGAACAGGGGTAAATTTTCCCCCCTTTAAGGTAATAGAAGTAGCCTGTACACTGGAATTAGTAGGATTTCCCATATTTAGTTAAAGTTATCCTGCTGCTGTATGTTAAGAACTTTGAAGGGGGGGGTGAAAAAATGACTAACATGCTAGACTTAGCAGCGTATAAAATGATGAATCAATTTTATAAACTGCAAGAAAATAAGGGTGCTCTCGTATTTATCATTGTTTTAATCATTTTATTAGTTTTTGCCTATGCTTTTTATTGTACATCAAAAGGGTTTAACTTCGCAGGGAATCAAAATGTGACGAAGACAGGTACTTCCTACAAAATTGGTTGTTGGAAATAGCAATATTCTGCACAAGCCAAAAAAAATACGGCTTGTGCAGGATCAAAAGGTGGATGAGAAAAGATGAATGAAATATTACAAGTAGTAGATTTGAACAAGGCTTATCATGGCAAACCAATACTCAAGGATTTTTCGATTACATTAAAAAATGCACACATTAGCACATTACTAGGTCATAATGGTGCTGGAAAAACTACTGCAATAAGAACAATCCTTGGTCTAGAGGAAAAGATTAATGGAGAAATTTTATTTAAAGGAAAGAATATTAAGGAAGATTACAATTACTATAAAAGTAAGCTAGGGTTTATACCAGATGATGATGAGTTGTTTGATGATCTTACAGCAATGGAGTATTTAAACTTTTTAGGTAAGGTGAGGAAAATCCCCAAAAAGGACTTCGATAATATAACAAACCATCTAATGGATATACTAGATTTATATTCATTTAGAAATAATCTACTAAAAACCTATTCGCATGGAATGAGACGGAAGGTACAAATTATTTCTGGAATTATCCATAATCCAGAAATACTCATTATTGATGAACCTACAAATGGTTTGGACCCGGATATGATTATCACCTTTAAAGAATTAATTAAGACGCTGCGTGATTTAGGAACAGCAATCTTGTTAAGTACACATAACTTAGAGTTTGCTGAAAATATAAGTGATAGCATTACAATTATAAAAAAAGGTGAGATAAAAATTAGTGGACTTAAACAGCATATGCTTAAAGAACTCCAGGTGAAAAATCTTGAAGAAGCCTATATAAAAGTTAACTTGGATTCACAAAAATTACAAAGTATAAGGAATGTATTCAATTATGCTTAACACTCTATATTTAAAAATATGGAAAAATAAATTAATACACCAACTAAGGAAAAATCCTATTTTTATCGTTTTTCCTATTTTATTTATTACCATTATTACCATTGCATCTATTAAAATTACAAATGAAAATATTCTAATGATTAAAGAGGTAGGAGATAATCTGGTTGTGAACCAAATACTATCTCAAAGCCTGCTTGCTTCAAATTTATTTTCGCTAATGATAGCTTTACTATTGTTCTTTATCTTTAAGAATAATTTTAATCGGTCAAATTTATTGCGGATTTTGCCGATGGCTAATTACCAACTGCTAATGATTGAGTTAATACCATTTATCTGCTTAATAATGGGGTTTGTTTGCGCAGTATATACGCCAACATATATCTATCTATTTATTCAATCCATGAATGAATATATTTTACTAGATTTTCTTTTTCTGACCATCTTTCTATTAATGAATTGTAATGCGATTTTCTTTTCATTTATAAATGTTTACTTTTTTAATAATATGTCAGAATTTATTGCGCATAAACTTAGAAAAGAGTATCTACATGAACCATTATTTTTTTCGATGATAATTGGATGTGGCTATATATACTATCAGATTTTAAAAGAAACCAATTTCTACGGAATAGCGACAAAAAATATTTTTGTAGAAGGAGATACTCTTGCAACATTATTTAATTGCTTACCGATTATTCTATTATCTGTTATTATTTTATTCCTATTTTATATTATTAGTTTTATTCAAAAGAAACCATTACAAAATGGATCCACTGCATTTCTATTCATTCCGTTTTCGAAATTCTTTCCTTTAAATGTTGTTGTATTAGAGTTTAAAAGAGTTGTTCGAGATTATCACCGAATTCTGACTATTTACTTTTTATTTTTATGTCTTTTACTACTCAATTGGGTCGCTCTAAAAAACCCGGAGAATAATGAATTGCTAATGATTTCGCAGTTTATACCTATGTTTGTGATTGAAATTGTCATTTTGCTTCCATTAGTCGCTAATTCAAGGGATTATAAGAAGGAAAATCTAATTTATTTATTACCAACTAAATATGATTATTTTATCATTATAAAAATGACATTCTATCTTGTTTTATCGCTCCTTTTAGCGGGTACGTACTTTATTCTCCATTCATTATTTGGTTTAGATCAATCTGCGATTCATTTAGTATTGTTTATTGAAATTTCGCTCTTTACAATACTTGCTTTTCTTGTTGGAACATTTTTACCTTCTGACAAAAACTCTGGACTGCAAGAGGGGCTAGGGTTAATCCTTCTATTCATTCTATATTTCACCTTAACCTATACAATGAACTCTTTGGGAATTTACGAAATTAAATATTTAGTAATGCTTTGTTTCTTTCTTTTCATCCTTTCCCCCATTGTCATTAAAAGAGTTTCAGTGGGAGTTCATAAATAAGATGATTACGGAGGTAAACCCAAGGAAATTCAACATTATTCTAGTCACTAACGTTCTTTATGGAATGAGAAATTTTTTAGTTTTCCATATGTTATTTTGTTTGGCGGTATTTATGATTTTAGTTCTATTCGCAAATTCTTTTTTAGGAAACTTATTCTTAATGATTTACGGGAACTTTATATTAAGTATGGTTTTACATGAGTTTGGACATCTCATTCCATATCTTCTGTTTACAAAATGTAGGCAATTTTTCATTATTAAGTCAAGTCTTTTTGAATTGTCGATTGTGACAAAGGAAATTTCGAGGTTGCAAAATATAATTATTGCCTTTTCAGGGCCAGCAATTTGTTTATTCGTAGGAGTTGCTGTCATAAAAGCCAATCTACTAATCGGGCTTGTCTACTGCTTTCATATCGTGAATTATTATCCAACATTGCAAGATGGTGAAAATATACTAAAAAATATAATAAGGAGTCGAAAAAAGCATGAAAGTATTTAAAAAAGTATCTACAGGTTTTTTTATATTTGTTCTTCTTTATGCGTTATTAGTTATTTTTATTCCAATGCTCTTAGATTTTATGAATATAACGATGAACGTAAAAATGCAACTATTCTCATTAGAGCTTGGTGAAATTGTCAATAATTCAAAGGAAATGTACGGAACATTAACCATTTACGGTATCTTGCTATCTGGTATAGTTGGTGCATTATTAAATATCTCATTTTATTATATTTTTAAAAGAAGAGCTCACCATTCACAGCTTTGAAGAAGCTGTGTTTTTTACTATAATCATTGTCAGGTCTTTGTTAGAAGGTTTATGGCCGACGATTCCTTACTTAAACTTTTTAGTGGACGATATAATGAATTGTAGGAAAAAGTAATAGAATTGAATCAATTTTATAATCCTTTAATTTAGAGAAGAGTATGAAATTACTTGGCAGTATTTTTTAATTATCTTTGTCCGCATCAAATTTTAAAAAAATCCGCAAATAGAAAAAATTAGACGCCCCGTTGTGGGTTCTTTTATCAATAATTTTAAGTAGGCTTGGCTATATTCATGTCATAGACTTATTTAAGCAACCCTTATTTGAATGTTATGTAACCTAAAAAAGATAAATTAAAAGGAGAATCCCTCTATTATAAAAAGCAAAGCCTTTGGACATAAATTAAAATTTTGTTCATGGAAAGGGCTTTCATTAATTTGCAGAAAAGTGTGTTAACATATGAAGTGAAGAGTTGTTATATGTCTAGGATCTTTTACAAGGAGGATTAAAATGAATAGTAGATATTCCCTTTTTGGTTTCGTGTATTTAAAGCTCCATGCAAAGTCTATATTATAAACAACAGCGGTTGTTTGTATGGAGCTAGTTTGTTACCACCGTTGGACTTCTTTCTGAATTAAATAGTCGATATTGTTGATAGTATAGGCTTTGCTACCTTAAAATTCACAATTATTTTAAGGAGCGGAGCGAAAATGAAACCTATAAAAGCACATTCTATTTTTCCAGAAGATCTTCTTAAGGAAATACAAAAGCATGTTCAGGGAGAACTGGTGTATATTCCAAAGGCAGAAGGTGATCGCAAGAAGTGGGGAGAAAAGTCAGGGTATAAAGAAACTTTGAGCCGCAGAAACGATGAAATTTACCGAAAGTTCCGTGATGGTGCAACAATTAACGAACTTATGGAACTATATTTTCTTTCATATGATAGCATTAAAAAAATTGTCTACTCAAAAAAATAGTTTAAAGGCTCGTGAGATATAAAACTCACGAGCCTTTTTGTGCAAAAAACAATTATAAACTATTTTATATATATAGGTGGAATATTGATTACTTTACAATTAGGTTGAAGTGAGAAAGTGATAGCAATCAAAGGTAACATACTGTCAGCTTCCATTTTCAGAGGCAGTATTTTAGGAGGATTTTAATGAAAACTGTATTTAGCAATTTTAATAGCTCTTACTATGACACAGTCTGTAATTTCCTGATTGAATTATCACGAGATGATCGCAAACATATAAATTAGAATTGGGCAAGATGGGAATGGATGGTGTTTCATCCTGAGTTTAATCATGATTTAGCGAATAAAATAGGCTTATGGTTTAGTAGTAATAATGAGTTGATCGGGATGACGACGTACGATCATTATTTTGGAGAGGCATTTTATGCGGTTAAAAAAGGCTATGAAGAACTTGAAAAGGAAATATTAGACTATGCGATTGATAATTTCAGTGATGAGAATGGGCTTGGCATTGCAGTTAATGATGCTGATAGCGATACAAGAGATTTCTTATTGGGGCAAGGGTTTATAAAGAATGCCAATACTGAAAACATACTTGCGTGCACATTTGAGGGGTTTGATTTTAATTACTCTTTTCCTAAAGGCATCGTAATAAAGAATCTTAATGCTAAAACGGATTTGTATAAACATCAGCAATTGTTATGGAAAGGATTTGAAAACGAAGGAAATATGCCTAATGATGAAATAACTATTAATAGACAAAAAAGAATGCTGTCTGCGCCACATTTAAATTCATACCTACATACTGTAGCAGAAAATGAAAAAGGTGAGTATGTCGCCTACTGTGGTTGCTGGTATAGCCCGAATACTGATTATTCCTATGTAGAACCAGTATGTGCGATTCCAGATTACCGTCATACGGGACTTGGGAGAGCAGTGCTGTTAGAGGCGTTGAAAAGAAGTTATTCCTTAGGTGCAAAAAAATCGTACGTTATCTCAGATGACCCCTTTTATAGGTCAGTGGGTTTTGAACAGCATTCACACTATAACTTTTACTTTTACAGCTAATTTGGTGGCCGCCGTTAATAAGATAGTGGAGGATTTTGCTAAAACAATCTGGCGCTTATCTTTAGTGAAATCTAGGTACCAATTTATTGGGTAATATGAATGTAAGTTCTCGGCATGGGAGGGGTATATATCGATGTTTGGTTCTTATTATTTAATAAATGAAGAGTTTGCGATAGTAAAGGCTGATCACCGGGAATTCGCAGTACATTATACAACATATGGAGAAAATATCTTTTTCAGACAAAGCTGGGAGAGAAGAGTAGCTATTGTTGAGGAGAATGACCCTTGTTACTGGATTACACTAAGGGAGCAAAGAATTGGCGGGATTTGCATTGAACCAAATTCATTATCGTTCTTTTTCTTAGAACCTCCCTTTACTGACATAAATCAAGTATTGCTGAAATTAAAACAGCTTTTAATACAATATTCTAATTTGAATGAACCCATCCGTGTATATGGGATATTACCCTATCAAACGGAACATTTTTTGCGATTAGGTTTTTTACCTACTGAAACGAGGCGCGTGATGATAAGGCCGACTGAAATATTTGAATCACAAGATGTAGGAGATGAATTTATTGTTGAACTACCAACTTTAGAGCATTTAGATAAAATGGCTCATTCTTGTTTTAATGCTTATTCAGGCGCGGATAGTATTGGCTATCCAGAAAAGAATACGCTTGAACAACAGAAACAAGATCTGGAATATTATTTTACACATAATAAAGAGGAAATCTTGCGGGCTTCATCCAGCATCGTATTTGATGAATCTAATGGAAACATTATTGCAGTTTGCTTAGTATCTTTATGGGAAGATCTGCCTTTAATATCGAATATTTCAGTAATTCCCCAATACCGTGGCAAACAAATCGCAACTAAGTTATTAAAAAAGGCATTAACTGTATTGTTTGAGGAGTATGATGTTGTGCGCCTTTTTGTTACCGCTGGAAACCCAGCAGAATCTTTATATTTCAATCTTGGTTTCCATCCGGGGATGGAACAAACCACATTTCATTTGCCCTATAGAAATAGGTAAATACCAAGAACCAATATGTGTAACCTATCGTAAAAATAAGGAGTTTTATGGCTATGAAAAATCCAATACGAGAAATAGATTATAGCAATTATTTTTGGCAAGATGATAAAGTTAGATTGCGTGCAATTCAGCCGGAAGATTGGGAAGGGGACTATATTAGTAACTTTGATACTCCTGCACGTCGTTTTTTAGAATGTACGATTGAGTTACCGCCTACTATTGCAGGCTCAAAAAAATTCACTGAGGAAAATGCCGATTTCACTTCAACTAATGGACGAATAATGTTTACTATTGAAAATTTAGAGTGTAAAAGTATAGGTGGTATTAATTTAAATAGTATTGACGAGAGAAATGGCACGTTTAGTATTGGAATAGTGATTGATAAAGAGTACCGTGGTAGCGGGTATGGAACAAGTGCGATGAAAATTCTTTTAAAGTATGCATTCCTTGAAAGAAGGCTTAATAAATTTAATGACTATGTTCTTGAAGGAAATGAAGGTTCTGCAAAAATGATGAAAAAACTTGGCTGTGTCCAAGAAGGTGTTCGTCGACAAGTTGTGTATTTAAATGGGCAATATTTAGATTTTATATTATATGGGCTAACGAAAGATGAGTTTATTGAAAAACAGAAAAGAAGTAATTAATTCTCATAGAATATAGAAGAAAATGATTTACAGGTGGCATGATGTAATTTTTCGATAGAAACCCTATCTCATCAAGATTTAAGAGGGGGGCGAAAAGTTCGTGTCCATATTTTGATCGATTTTTAATAAATAAAACGTTAAATTAGCAAAGGAAATAGGGGATAGAAATGTCTATCATTTCGTACCCTATTTTTTTAAAAGGATTTCTAATCTTACTGGGAATATACAATTCCTATTAATCAATTAAAAATCAACGGAAGAAATGCCTAATTCTGGATTTGAACTAAGGTTTAATACAATAAGCAAGTAGACACGTAAAAGATCAATTCAAATCGCTTTATACGCATAATTATAGGAGTCTTTGTACGATTCTGGTTCATCCCAAGCGCCCATCCCATTAAAGGAGGAAAGATAAAGCAATTGATCTTCACGAATAATGAATTCGATGCCATGCTCCACTTCCCATTCACAATTTCCTTCTAAATGGATAACGGGTTTATGCGGATCTCTTGGTTCATCCACGATTAATCCTGTTGGATCTATATAATTCAAAATGTCTCTCGCTTTTTCAATTTTAGGTGGCTCTTGTCCTATAGCATCGCAAAAATCTTCGCAATAGGCAATGGCAGCTCTGCATATCTCATCTATGAGCTTATCATTCAAGTGATTTAAAGCATCTACACAAAAACGTCCATACTCTAAATCTACTCCATCTTCAAGCCAAACTCGAATGTGTTTATCAAATAGCTTGGAATATGTCGTTCCCTCTATCCCGTATTTTGTTTCTTGTATATTTTCAATCATCTATACCTCTCCTTTTGTCCTTTAAATAGCAGCCTTTAGAAGTTTGTAATCGTAATCAAAGGTAGCATGGATTCTATGCCCACCAAATAAATCCCCATCATCATATTCCAAATAGATGCTCTTTTCGTTTATCTCGATATCCAAAAGGGTGATAGCGTGGCAAAACTCCTCTAAGGTTGTATCGTATGCTCCAGCGTCTACAGCATCCCAATCTAATGTTTCATCATCTTCGTCATATTCAGGCCAAAACTCATTTTTATAAACGATTAATTCCTTTGCAATGGCTATTTTTGCTTCTATATTAAACTCCTCTAAAACTGAAAATAGTGTTTCGGCTCTTTTAATCGTTTCTTCCAAGCTGACATGATTTTCATTCAATGACCAATGGATAGGACCACTTTCTAGTTTAAAAGACTTTAAATGCTCATTATGTATAAAGGTTCCTAATTTACTCTCGATTGATTTTTGCAATAATTTATGACTCCTTTGCTATCAACTTCTCTTGGTCGGTCTTAAGAAAATTATAACATTGACATAGATTTAAAAGAGAAGAAATTGGATTTTGAGCAAATAGAATAAGGTATCCAAAATAATTGGTAAATTGGGGTAATTTGGAATAAAAGTGTCTTTTCTACATGGATGAAAAAAGAGTTGGAAGGATGCGAAAAAGATATAGATTCTTTACTCTTCGACAAACTTTCTAAGCGTTTCTTGAAAGGTTTATCTAAACTACCGATAATAATGATAGATCAATTGAAATGGAGTTATGACAAAATGGAGAAAATGACAACTTGGATCCTGTTATTGTTTTTACTAGTTGGGTGTAGCCCTCAAGGCAATAAGCAACAGGCAAGTGAATCCGTGGATAATGAAGACACGAAAGTAGAAAAGACTGCTGCGAAGGGAAAAGTCAAAGATAAGTTGGAACAACAGTCTCCAAATTTAAGCAAATATGAGACAGTTAAATTGGAAGATAAACAAGAAGAATTCGAAATCGAGATTGAGTACCCCTCTTTCTCCTATGCTCCAGTAGATGAGCTTTTGTCAAAGGAAATGCAATCCCAGTTTAAAAATAGTCAAAAGGCAGCAAAAGAGATTATAGAAGATATCTATGAGGATGGATTGGGTACGAATCTTAAATACTCTTATCATGTATTCTTTGAGAAGCCGGTGATCACAGACGACTTTGTCTCCATTTATTTTAATATACGTATCTATATGGGTGGAGCCAGTGGAATGTCACAAAGTTATGCCTTTAACTATGACTTAAAGAATCAGCAACTGCTTGACCTCGAAGAAGTATTAAAGAGGAGAGATACAAATCTCCAAATAGTATCAAAATTAGTAGCCGACGAGCTAATTCATGGTGACCAGTTTGCGGAATATCGTGAGGATCCTGCTCCATTTACTTACAAAACGAGTGTGAAAGGAGAAACCGAGCCAACTGTTGAAAATTACTATGCTTTTTCATTGACGGAGGACTCGATCATCCTTTATAAGCAATTTTATAGCCTCTTTCCGAATGCGGCAGGGGTAGTTGGGGTGGAAGTGAGCTGGGAAAAAATCGATAAGGCAACAGAGGAGAAAAAGAATGACATTGTGTATAAAAACGATGATTACCATTTCACCCTTCGTCTCCCTTCATCTTGGGAAGGGAGGTTCATTGTCAAAGAAGGTGATTGGAATGTTGCAGCAGAAACCAGCTATGACTTTCAATTCATGCATAACGGGAAAGAAATAAGCAATATTTTTAGTGTAAGTGTACTAGATACGGAATCGGATGGAGACGAGGAATTTGGACCGATGAATTTTATTGCCAGCCAAAATGGAAAAACCTTTGTATGGAATTCTATTATGGAGGTTCCACCAGAATTTTGGGAAGGTGGAGAATTACACGAACTTCAAAATGAATTCACTCATATGTTAAATGAAGATCTTCGAGAAGTGATTGAGACCTTCACATTAGAATAAAAAAATGGCGGTAGGAAATTTTCTTTCATGGATTAGATGCAAAAGAAGGTGTCACACAGTCCACAAAACACTAACATGAATATAACAATTACTGAAAAGCTCTTATCGCGATCACTAGATAAGGGCTTTTTTTCTGTGAAAATAATCTTTGCATAGATATTTGATCAATCCTGTGTCTAACTTTATTTTTATTATCTATTATAATTTGTTAACTTTATTTCGATTGTGCTTACGAAACTCATGAATGAACCAGATAAAACACCCATACATCTCGAAAAAATCAAAAGATTCTAATTGACAATAAATGAAAGGAAATGTAAACTAATTGATAATGATTATCAATATTAAGTAGAAAAGGAGTTTGATATATTAAGATTCATCCAATTACTGCTGTTTATTCATTGTAGAAAGTAAAACATTCTTTACTGAATGGTTCTAAAAATTAACATTGTGGAGTTGCTCCACAATGTTAATTAGCACTAATTTAAAAATACATTTATTAATAAGGTAGGGTATGTAATGATCGCAAAACGAAAAAATTTATTAATAACATTTATTATTTTGGCTATATTTATGGTTGGTTGTTCAGCCAAATCTAGTTCAAAACCTGGGTCAACTTTGACAGAAACACCTTCTTCTAAAGATACAAATTCAGAGATCGTGATCGAGCATGCTTTTGGCGAATCTGTAATACCAAGCAAGCCTAAACGAGTTGTTACAGTTCAATGGGGGAATCATGATGTTGCTCTTGCTCTTGGAGTTGTACCTGTAGGTTTTTCGGCAGCGAATTTCGGCGTGCAGGATGACAGTGGACTTTTGCCTTGGACAGCTGAAAAACTTGAGGAACTCGACGTAACCAATCCCAATGTTTTCCAAGATACGGACGGTCTGGACTTTGAGGCTATTTCAGATGCTAAACCAGACGTCATTCTTGCAGCCTACTCGGGTATAACAGAGGAAGACTATGATCTACTAAGTCAAATCGCTCCAGTTGTGGCATATCCAACCGCACCTTGGGCTACTACTTGGCGTGAACAAGTTAGCTTTAATGCAACGGGGATGGGCATGAAAGCGGAAGGGGAGCAACTCATAGAGGACATCGAAGGCCTAGTTAATGAAAAGCTAAGTCAATATCCTCAGATTAATGGTAAGAAAGTAGTTTGGGTCAACTTCTCAGCTGATGATATGTCTAAATTGCATATTTATACTCCTGCAGATTCTCGGGTCTCTTTCCTATATGAGTTGGGAATGATTTATCCTGAAAGTGTTACGGAGAAAATTACGGACCCTACTAGTTACTCCTTGAATTTAAGTGCTGAGAATGCTGAGGCCCTTTACGATGCGGATCTATTAATTGGATATGGAAATGACGAGTTGTATCAAGCCCTTAAAGCAGATCCACTGTTAGGTAAAATTCCGGCGATCGAGCGAGGTTCTGTTGCGTTTATTGAGAGCGATACGCCTTTAGTAGCTGCGGGAACCCCTAATCCACTTTCAATTTCTTATACGATCGACGAGTATCTGAAATTAATAGGAGGAGCTATTGACAAGTTAGATGAATAGTTTATTGGCTTCAAAGGGTAAACAGCTAAGTTCACATATTCCAAAGCATTTCGCGATAGTCTTGGTGATTAGTTTTATCTTGCTCATCGTATGCGTGTTTGCTTCCTTGGTTTTAGGTTCTCGAATGGTAGGATTTAATGGAGTAATGGACGGTCTATTTCACCAAAGTATAGATTCTTACGAAGCAAACGTGGTTCGCAAGAGGATTTCTCGAACGATATTCAGTTTGTTTTGCGGTGGGGCACTAGGAGTTTCAGGAGCATTGATGCAAGCGGTCACTCGTAATCCGATTGCGGACCCGAGTATACTCGGGGTTAACACAGGGGCATCATTGTTTGTTGTTTGTGGAATGGCGTTTTTGAATATAAGTAGTGCAAATCAATATATATGGCTAGCTTTAGCAGGTGCTGCAATTACTGCTACTTTCGTATTTGGAATTGGCTCTATGGGGCGTAGTGGTGCGACGCCCATTAAGCTTGTTCTGGCGGGAGCAGCTACAAGTGCAGCCCTTTCTTCTTTGGTTGTTGCGATAATGATTCCGCGCTCCCATGTCATGGACCAATTTAGGTTTTGGCAAGTGGGAAGCGTCGGATCGGCAACTTGGGACGGTATTGCTACGTTCTCCCCCTTCCTGATTATTGGGATACTAATAGCTATTCTTTCTGCTTCAGCACTAAATGCACTGGCATTAGGGGATGATGTTGCGACCGGACTGGGTGTTCGAACAGGAGTGCTGAGGCTTATTGCTGCTCTTGGTGCTGTTTTTTTATGCGGTGCGGCTACTGCATTGGCAGGCCCGATTGGTTTTGTCGGGCTATTATCGACTCACGTCATGCGGCTTCTCCTTGGTCCCGACCTGCGTTTTGTTATACCAATGTCAGCTATTTCAGGAGCAATCATTTTGACTGTATCAGATATAAGCGGCAGGCTCATCGGTAGTCCAGGAGAGCTTGAGGTCGGCGTTGTAACAGCATTTATTGGGGCTCCGTTACTAATAATATTAGCTATGAGATCGAAAGTGAGTTCATTATGAAAAACAAATCTGTTGAGTTTATCATGGACGGCAGACGCCATAGACACCGCCGATGGATACTTGTTACGAGCATTCTTGCGGTAATTTCATGCATTCTATGTAGTGCTATGCTTATACTGGGCAACACCATTTATCCGATGAAAGATGTGATCCGTGCGCTTTCCGGTGAGCAAATCCAAGGTGTCTCTTTTGCGGTTAATAAGCTACGTCTGCCGAGAATGCTGGCAGGTCTTTTTGCTGGATTTGCTTTCGGAATTGCCGGTAACACCTTCCAGACTATGTTGCGTAATCCCCTTGCGAACCCAAATGTAATCGGTATTACCACCGGATCGAGCGCGGCAGCTGTTTTTTGTATCGTTATACTTCATGCGAGCGGAGCGGTCGTTTCCATTGTTTCGGTGATTGCTGGCCTTGCCACAGTAACATTAATTTACATATTATCTAGGGGGAAGTCATTTTCAATTGGCCGATTAATTCTTATCGGAATAGGTATACAGGCTATGCTTAACGCTGTGGTGTCCTATCTTCTACTCATTGGGGCAGAACGAGACATTCCGGCAGCGCTTAGATGGCTAAGTGGCAGCCTCAACGGCTCTCAAATGCATGAGCTTCCACCTTTAGTAATATCAGTTATTCTCCTAGCGCCTATCGTTATGATGCTAGGAAGGCATCTAAATATATTGGAACTTGGAGAACAGTCTGCCACTTCTCTCGGAGTGGATACGGACAAGACGAGAATGATACTTATATTGAGTTCTGTCTGTATGATATCTCTTGCTACATCTACGACAGGTCCAATAGCCTTTGTCTCTTTCCTTTCTGGACCAATCGCGAAAAGACTAGTTGGAGTTGGCTACTCAAATGTAATTCCAGCAGGTCTTGTTGGCGTTAATTTAGTTTTGGCTGCAGATCTAATCGGACAATTTGCCTTTGTGGTCAGATTTCCCGTGGGCATCATAACGGGAATAATCGGAGCGCCGTATCTGATTTACTTGCTAATCCGAATGAATAGAAAGGGAGAATTATGATGAAGCCAAAACATGTTTTTCAAGCCGAACAAATAGTAGCAGGCTATGATAATAAAACGGTTATCCAAGGAGTAAGCCTTGTTATTCCCAGTAATAAAATAAGTGTTATTATTGGAGCGAACGCTTCCGGAAAGTCTACGCTTCTTAAAACACTAGCAAGGCTATTAAAACCCGCATCAGGCAAAATTACGCTTGATGGAAAGCCAATCGTAAAAATTCCTCCAAAACAATTGGCTCGCGTTTTAGGGTTGCTACCGCAATCTCCAATTGTCCCAGAAGGAATTTCTGTCGCGGATTTGGTTGGAAGAGGCAGGTTTCCGCATCAATCATTGCTTAGTGGATGGACAAGAAAGGATTACGAGGCAGTGGCTGAAGCTATGAGGATTATGGATATAACTGAGCTTGCAAACCATAATATTGACGAACTTTCAGGCGGCCAAAGACAGCGTGTCTGGATTGCAATGGCCCTGGCGCAACAAACTGATATTTTATTTCTTGATGAACCGACCACCTTTTTAGATATTACATATCAAGTTGAGATTCTTGATCTGCTCACAGATCTTAACCGAAAATATGGAACAACGATTGTAATGGTTCTTCATGATATAAATTTGTCTGCGCGTTATGCGGACAATATTTTTGCGCTTCATAAAGGAAAACTTATGGCAGAGGGGGAGCCATCAAAGGTGATTACAAGCACATTGATTAAGGACATTTTTGAACTGGAGTGTATTGTGGTCGAGGACCCAATTTCAGGATCCCCTTCAGTAGTACCAATAGGCCGATATCATATTAATAATAAATGAACTCGATCATCTTGCTTTGGTTTTAACGGTTTAGAGATTTAAGAAGATCTAGACTATCTAATGTTTTAGGTAAATATTAAAATGTGAGTATATCAATACTACAAGGCACTTAACTATTATGGTTGAGTGTCTTCTTTTTAGATTACTACATGCCTATTTGTTGTTTGACTAGAGAAGATATAAGGCAATAGATAAACTCATAAATACTTCAGCCCCATGGAAATTTTAAATAATATAGGACGATAGTACGCCGTTTAGCAACGAATCTCACTTATTAGGGATGTAATGCAATAGATATAATTTGTGAATAGAACAAATTGCTCGAAATAAAAACAATCTATTGATATAGTTAGCATACTAACTAATTATAATTGAAAGAAGGTGAACCATTGATTGAGGATGAGATTCGAGAAATACTTGATGAAATATCGACCAGAAAGCGCAGGTATTATGCGGAAATGTTGCGTCAGCTAGATCTTCATATAGGTCAAGATCAGTTGTTATGCCGATTATGGAAAGAAGAAGGAATTACACAGAATCAGTTAAGCGAACGTTTAAATTGTGAACCTTCCACTGTTGCAAATATGGTAAAAGCATTAGAAAACTACGATTTAATCTACCGACAACGGGATGAATTAGACGCTAGGGTCAACAGAGTTTATTTAACAGCTAAAGGTCAAGACTTAAAAGAGCCGATAGAAAAATTGTGGAAAAAGCAACAGGGTAAATTATTGGATGGACTGTCATCGGATGAGCTTTTAATATTAAAGAAACTGTTGAAAAAAATGGCTGAGAACATATCATAAGCTCCTCTTTTTCCTAAGAACGTTAGCATGCTAATGAATTTTTGGTGATAAGAAAAGTAAGGTTTTTTACGTAATTCCAATGAAGTAAAAGATATCTAATATAAAAGTGAGGGAGCTTGATCATTTATGAAAGTTTTCATTGTTGGAGCAAACGGACAGATTGGAGAACATCTAGTCAATCTATTAAAAAAGAGTAAGGAACATACAGTGAGAGCGATGGTTAGAAAGAAAGAACAAGCGGAAGCTTTTGAAAAGTTAGGTATAGAAACGAGATTAGCAGACTTGGAAGGAACTATGGACGATATTGCAAAAGCTGCAAAAGGCTGCGATGCTATTATCTTCACTGCGGGATCTGGCGGACATACAGGTGCTGATAAAACGCTTTTAATCGATTTGGACGGTGCAGCTAAAACGGTAGAAGCTGCTCAGAAAATAGGCATCAAGCGCTTTATGATGGTGAGTGCGATTCATGCCCATAGGAGAGAAAAGTGGAACAGTATTAAACCTTATATGGTTGCCAAACATCACGCGGACAAAATCCTTGAACAAAGCGGCTTAACTTATACAATCATTCGCCCTGGTGGATTACTAAATGAGCCAGGTACTGGAAAGGTTTCAATTGCGGAAGATTTAGATGCTGCCTCGATTCCACGTGAGGATGTAGCACAAACAATTATTACTGCTTTAACGATGGAAAATACTTTTAACCGCTCATTTGATCTTGTATCTGGTGAAGATTTAATCTCAGATGCATTGAATAAGATTTAACAATTAAGAGTGATTAAAGAAACTCGACTTACAATAGGAATAAAATGACGGAAAGGATATGGACAAATGAGATTAAGTATTTTGGACCAAGCCCCTATTACGAAGGGAAATAAGGCTGTAGATGCTTTGAAAAAGGCAGAAGAGTTGGCTATTTTAGGAGAAGAATTAGGTTATTATCGAATGTGGATGGCAGAACATCATGGAACCAACGGTTTTGCAAGTTCAGCTCCGGAAGTGATAGCAGCTCATTTGGCTGCTAAAACGAGTAAAATACGAATCGGCACTGGAGGAGTAATGATGATGCATTATTCCCCATTAAAATTAGCTGAGGTATTTAAAACGTTAAGCGCCTTTTCTCCAGGCAGAATTGATTTTGGTGTTGGTCGAGCTCCGGGCGGGGATCAGCGTTCTATCTATGCCTTATCTGAAGGACGTCAGCCGCTACTGCATAATATGTATGAAAAATTTGATACGGCATTACAGTTCATTAATGATGAAGTACCTATAGATGACTTGTATAATCAAACCATCGCTACCCCATCTCAAGTCGTTTTACCAAAGGCTTGGCTGTTAGGTTCTACTGGCAATAGCGCCATTCAGGCAGGGATAAGAGGCGTCGGATATTCATTTGCACAGTTTTTCAATGGCGAGCTATCTAAACAAATTTTGGATGCTTATAAAAAGAACTTTCAACCTTCTGTTTTTATGGAGAAACCAGAAATCAATGTTTCTTATATGGTAACAACAGCGGAAACAAAAGAGGAAGCTGAATTCGAAGCAATGCCTCAAGATATTTGGCGTTTATTATTTATGAAGGGAAGGATCGCTCCAATCATGACCCCTGAGGAGGCCAATGAATATCCATTAACGGAAATGGATCGTATGACCATTAAAGAAAATCGGAAAATCCATTTAGTTGGAGATGCGAAAGAAATTGCAACGATGCTACAAAAAGAACAGAAGCAATACGGATTTGACGAAGCGATGATTATTAGCATTCCCCATTCACAAGAGAAACGTCTCAATGTTTATCGATTATTAGCGCGGGAATTATTATAAATTGGGGTAAGGAAAGAAAGTGAAATAATCCAAATGTCATTCAGCATAAATCTTAGGTATTTATCTTGTATTCCTATCTAAGTTTACAGCCCTTTCCTAAAAATATCTGGGAAGGGCTTTTTCATATGGAAATTAGAAATGCACAATTATCTCACAAAAACTCCTGTATATGTGGGAAGAAATTGATAGCTAAGACTGAGAAAACTTTGAACCCTTGCTTTTCTAGAATTTGAGATTGCTTAGAAGAGGCCTCATAATGGCATTGACTTTAGTTGAAAGAGATTGTAAAGCACTTATAATTGAATAAACTAGCAGTTATGTAAAAATTATCTTTATAATATTGATCTGAAAATTAAAAAGGAGTTTTAACAACATGAAAGATATTATGTACTATACAATGGTTATTATTATTTTTTTAGTTGTAATAATAGGCTTTGCAACTCTAGCTATTAAAATAGCAAAATCCCCCAAAAAGTTATTTCTTGGCACTAAATACTTAGGTGTAAAAAAAGTAAGTATCTCATTTAAATTGTTTAATACGTACATTGGGCGGAATTTCCTAGTTCAACGGAATCAGACATATGAAGTAGTTTACAAGTTAGAAACTGAGCAAGGTAAACTTTCTATGTCACTTGATAATCAACTTTTTGAAGAAACAACGTCTTGCTCAGAGGGTTCTCGGCTGATGACGTTTAATACAGGTCGTCCAGTATTGAAATTAGTCGGAACGGATGCTAAGAATGGGCGGGCTGAGGTGAAGCTTATTAAACATTAATCTACGCTTCTTCACTCTTAAACGAGCGTATCCTCTCTTTTATCTTAGATAACCCGCACGATAACAGTTTGTCTCATTAATTATGCCTAGGCGTATTCAGTTAGAAAAAGAAAGTTCTCGTCTATTTTTTTATTATGTCTAATTATGTTACTCTATACGATAACCGATAAATAGTGACATCTAGAATTTATTGGATGTACATTATTGTGACATAATAGCAAAGGAAGATTGCATGAGAAATATATGGAAAATATTTACCTCTGATGTTAAAAACATAAGTAAAAATTGGGTTGCTGCCGTTCTGATTGGCGGATTAATTTTTCTCCCCTCCCTTTATGCATGGCTCAATATCATCGCTTCGTGGGATCCTTATTCGCAGACTGATCAAATGCCGGTGGCGGTCGTAAATGAAGATGTTGGAGCAACAGTGCGAGATAATCAAATTGATGCTGGAAAAGAGCTCGTAAAGACGTTAAAGACGAATAAGGACATGGGTTGGGAGTTTACAAATCGGAAAAAGGCGATGGAGAAACTGGAATACGGTGATTACTTTTCCGTGATTATTATTCCTAAGGACTTTTCTGAAAAGCTTGCCTCTGTTATCTCGGACAAACCTGAGAAGGCGACAATGGAATATTATGTGAATGAAAAAATCAATTCCATCGCGCCAAAAATTACTGGAAAAGGTGCAAGTGTCATTGTGGAAAAAATGAGTGGACAGTTTGTTTCCACAGTTAACGGTGTCATTTTTGACTTGTTTAATGATCTCGGTATTGAAATTGAAAACGACTTACCAGATATTAAAAGGTTTGAACAGTATATTTTTGATGTAGAAGCAAACCTGCCAGAAATTAATCAGAAGCTAAAGGAATCATTAACAGATGCAACATCCGCACAAAATATTTTACGAAAAGCCCAGAATCTAATGCCAGAGGCTCAGCGCTTAACAAATGAGGGACTTGGAACGATCAATAGTACAACAGAGTTTCTTACAAAAGCGGAGAATAGGCTGAATGAAATGGCACCGAAAATTAATGAGGATTTGCAGAAGGTACAAAGTATATCTAAGGAATCAAATGAATTTTTAAAAGAAATTCAGTCTGTTGACCTTGATTTTACCGAACTAGAAAATGTGAAAAAACAAATGAACGAAAGAATGAATAGTGCGATTAGTACAGTTGAAACAATTGAGGCTGATCTTAAACATTTAAGAGATATAAATAATGCACAGCCTTCCACACCAGCCGAAGAAGAGGAGAATGAGGTACCTTCTGCTCCAATCGGAGGAGCTGAGCTTGATGATGCAATCGAAAAAACAGCAGCATTAAAGGTGACCTTAGTGGAAGTTCAAAACAATGTGGAAAATGTCAATGGATTAGTAGAAGGGAAACAACAGCAATTGAAGCAAGCGATTGACGACATGCAACAAATTGCAGCTGGCACTTCTATTAAATTGGATACGTTCATCAAAGATTATAAAGAAACGATTGAACCTAAGGTGTTTAGTGAAGTGGCAAATGCAAAGAAAACATTACTAGACGCGAAAGAAGTATTAGTTGGGATACAATCCACTATTCCTGAAGTAGAACGAATCATAAATAATACAGATGGGCATGTAAGTGATGGAACAGAAGTGATCGAGAAAATCCTTGGAGAGTTTCCTTATGTGAACGATAAGGTGCGACAACTTGCTGATAGAATCAGGAAAGTACAGGGAGAGATGGACATCGGCGATATAATTGAGCTACTGCAAAACGACCCAGAAGCGGAGCGCTCCTTCTTCGAGGAACCGATTGTTTTGAAAGAAAACAAACTGTTTCCGATTGAAAACTATGGAACAGGAATGACACCATTCTATACGGTGCTTGCGATTTGGGTTGGTTGCCTGCTATTGATTTCTTTACTTGCAGTCGATGTGAAGCATGAAGACAACTACTTCGCGAGGGAAGTTTATTTTGGACGATTATTTACTTTTATAACAATTGGCATTCTACAAACGCTTATAGTTACAAGCGGTGATATGGTCCTCCTAGGTGTGAAAGTCCAAGAGCCATTCTGGTTTATCGTTTTTGGATTATTCATCAGTCTCATTTTTATGTCTATTGTCTATACACTGGTTTCCGTATTTGGGGATGTTGGGAAGGCACTTGCTATTATCATGCTTGTTTTGCAGATAGCTGGATCTGGCGGTACTTACCCAGTTGCATTATTACCGGAGTTCTTCCAATGGATTAATCCTGTACTTCCATTTACGTATGCGATTGATTTAATGCGTGAAGCAGTAGGTGGGATTGTATGGCGAAGAGTGGGTACTGATATCCTATACTTAGCATGTGTGGGCATAGCGTTTCAACTATTTGGTGCCTTTTTAAAAGAGACGGTTAATAAACAAACAAATAAACTCTTGAAAAAATCTAAAGAATCTGGGCTGTTTCATTAAGACAGGAAAATATCAGGCTATGATAATGCCCATCATAACGAAAAAAAGGACGGATGAAGCAAAATATATGCTTTATCTGTCCTTCTTTTGTGCTTAAATATAGTTAGTAACTAACACTTTTTTGTCTTTTTCTAGCCAATCCATAAAAAGACAGGAGGGCCAGTGTACTAGCTGAAAATATAATAACACCCATTGGGACAGCAGTACTTTCGCCAGCGACCCCGACAAGCGGTGCAGAAATGGATCCCAATATAAATGGAAGTAAGCCTAATAGTGCAGCCGCACTACCAGCCATATGCGCTTGTGAGTCCATCGCGAGCGAAAACGATGATGTGGAAATAATCCCGATGGAAGAAACAAAAAAGAAAATAGAAATAACGACTGCAAAAAGTGGGCCATTAAATAGGACAACAAGTAATAAAGAGATACTTGCTAAGCTTGACATAAGTAGGCCAATCTTTAAGAAGCGTGTTTCTGAAACGACATCTGCAAGTCGTCCAACAAGATGTGTACCAAGCATAATGCCAATCCCGTTCATTCCGAATAAAATACTGAATACTTGTGGAGATACTCCGTAAATATTTTGGTATACAAATGGCGTACCAGATACATAAGCAAAGATACCTGCGGTGATAAAGCCTTGTGTTAGTGCATATCCAGTAAATTGGCGATCCTTAATTAGCGATAGGAAATTTTTCAATGTTTGCCCTATATTGCTAGGCACTCGATCTTGGGGTGGTAGTGTTTCTTTCAGCCTTGAGGACACTATGATCACAAGAAGAATACCAATCATACCTAATACGATAAATACACCGTTCCATTTTGTAAACTTAAGAATGCCTCCTCCAGCAACTGGTGCTAAAATCGGCGCAAGATTATTAATGAGCATGAGCAATGCGAAGAACTTCGTTAGCTCTCGGCCACTGTATACATCGCGGACAACAGCGCGTGAAATTACGATACCGGCTGCTGCAGCAAAACCTTGTGTAAAGCGGGCAACGATAAAAAGGTAAATATTTGGTGCAAAAGCACAAGCGATAGACGCGACAAAATACAATGTCAGAAAAATGATTAGTGGTAAGCGTCTACCACGAACATCACTCATTGGTCCAATAATTAATTGACCGATACCAAGTCCGAGTAAGCAAGCCGTTAAACTAAATTGGACAAGGGAAGCATTTGTGCCGTATTCATTTGCAATCGTTGGAAAGGAAGGTAAATACATGTCGATTGTGAGAGGGCCAAGTGCTGCAAGCATACCAAGTATTAAAGCCAATCTTAATCGTTTATTATCTTTTAATCTATTCAAATTCAATGCACCTTTCTTTTAAAAACATAATAATAGCCAAATAAAAACGAGAGAGGAACCGAAGAAGGTTCTTCTCTCAATAGATCCGTAAGATCTTGAGTTTTTCAATCTATAAAACTTTCCTTTATAAAGTAGACATGCCTTTCCATCTATTATACGACAAGAAAACTTGTTTGGCATTAGACTATAGGAAAAAGATTTATGAAAGTATTTAAAAGAAATACGCCATCTACAGTGTCTGGAGAAAAGGACGGAGATCATTACATACCTCTGATTTGAATTGGAGATACTTCACATATGTAAATCATCAATTTAAAATATTTAGAAAAGTATTGACAATGCGGAAATGGAAATGATATCCTCAAGAAGTTAGATAATATAAAGAGGAATGGAGGTACGAAGAAAATGACTAACTTTAACAATAACCATCATAATTGCATAGTAATTTCGTGCCTAACCGATCTTTATTTTTATGTGAATAAATAAAAGGGGATGGCATGGTCAGCCGTTCTTTTCTATGAGCACACGCTTATGTAAAAAGGCGTGTGCTTTTTTGTGTTCATTTTTAATGAAATGGATGTTTTCACGCATTGCGTGTTGCATAAATACAAGAGAAGGAGTGCTGATGATGGTAATGATGAAACAGCAAAGAAAACTATTGAAAAAGGAATCTCTCGAAGGTGGGTAGTGTGAAGGAGAAAAACGGATAAGGCGATTGACAACATGTACGAAGCAGTAAAAATACGTAGCAAAGGAGGAAAAAATATGATTACGCAAAATGCAAATGAGCAATTCAAAGAATCAACAGTACAAGAAAAAATGGAGTCTTCAGTAGTATATATAAGGGATAGATGGCTAGTAAGAATGGTGTGTGTCATTCCCTGACAATGTTATTAAAGGCTCCTTCTAAAGGAGCAAGGGTTATAATGATTAGGATAGATAAAGAAGTTATCCAACAACGTATGATGGACTTACAGAAGGAAGCAAGACAATATGAACTGGCGCGTCGTAATATAGCCTCGAAAAGGGAAAAGAGAAAGTCCTTTTTAGGAATATTCCTAACCATTTTTCGCAGGTGAAAAATGGCCTGAAAGTGTAAAGAATGCGCATTATGATTTAGTAAAAGTAACAGAAACCCACCGAGCCTCTTAACAATGCGTACTAAGGTGGGCTTTTTTTATTAGAATAGTAGTGTCAGGAAAATGTAATTTTAAAACGTTGAGCTTCTCTTCTATCGATGATTAAATTGGTTTAATGAGTCTGCGGAAAGCTTGAAGTCGATAAAGGATATATTAGAGTTATTAGAAATATAAAGATAACATATTTTAAGTATTAAGCACTAAAGGAAATAAGGGTTATCCTAGTGCTATTTATAACGGATTCCGTTGGACAATTCTTCTAGTTTAGTCCAATTTAATATACGAATAAAACTATTATCTCTTTCAATAATATTTTTTTGGGAAAGAGAATGAATAACTCGATTTAGATGGCGATATGTTGTGCCAAGTAAATCAGCAATTTCTTTCATATTTGAAGTTCTTATCTCTATTCCAAAGTTATTTTCAGAATCTGGTGATAATGTAGACATAAGATAACTCGCAAATTTGTTTTCCACAGATGCTAATAAATTTACACGAGAAGCTGTTGTACAAGTTTGAAGTTTATAGCTAACATGTTCTAAAAGTGTATGTAAAAACTTTGCGTTATCCATCTCATGATGTTTTATATAATTAAAATGTAGTCCAATCAACAAGCATGGATCAACTGCTTTGACTTGTGATTGGACGGGAACGTCACGAATTAATTCGACATCACCAATAATAGAAAACGGTTGAACAAATCTCAGTAAAAGTGACTTTCCGGTTTCAACACTTGATGTTATTTTCACCTTCCCTTCCACTAAAAATAACAGTGATTTCGCCTCCATCCCTTCAAATAGAATAATTTCATCTGGTTCATATTTCTGCAAAGTAAACGGAAGTTGTTTTGCTTGGTCAAATATTTTCTCCATATTAAATTCGTGTAGTTTTAATGCAAGTAGCTTTGAATCGAGAATATATTTCATATAAAAACTCCTCTTGGGACATATGTCCTTTTCATTATAAAATAAATTGATATGATAAGAAAAATAAAAAGATGTGGGAGTGGCGTAGAATGAAATTTGTATTTGATTTAGATGGGACAATATGTTTTAAAGGTCAGCCAGTTTCTGAAAAATTATTAATTGCATTAGAAAAATTAGTAGGACAGGGGCATGAAATCATATTTGCTTCAGCTAGACCAATACGCGATTTACTCCCCATCTTACATGAGCGTTTTCATCCATACCCAATGATCGGGGGAAATGGCTCCATGGTTGCAATAAAGGGGCAAACCATATCAACAGTCAGCTTTGATGAGGAGACACTCGCGAATATTATCGATTTAGTAAAAGGTAATAATGTTTCGTATTTGATAGATGGGGATTGGGATTATGCCTATACAGGACCAAGTACCCATCCTATTTTGAATAATCTTGATCCACAAAGACGCGCTAAAAACGTTAAATTGGATGAATTAGAGTCAATCTTAAAAATTTTAATGCTTACTTCAGATAATATGAAAGCTATCCACAAACAGCTTAGCAAGCTTGATGTTGTTATTCACTCTCATGGAAATGAGAGAGTTTTAGATATAAGTCCGAGTGGCATAGACAAGTGGAGTGGGTTGCAAAAATTAGGTGTACAAGAAGGAGAATATATAGCGTTTGGTAATGATGCGAATGATATTACAATGTTTCAACATGCCATGTATTCAATTATGATTGGTGAAAGTCAACAACTAGCCCCGTATTCATCTGAGCAAATGTTATTAAGTGAAGATATAGAAAACCTGCTCGTGCAAAGACTTATTGAATTGGGAGATATAAATACAAACATAAAGTTAGTTTAAAAGTATTAACCAATACTTTTATGATTAGGACCTACATGATTGTCTTTATAAATTGTTGGCAACATTTTTGGTCCAGATGTTGCTTACAGAGGGGAAGTATTTGAAAAAGTCCTTTTCTCGAAGCAAAGACTCATGATTGCACGAATGTTTTTATTACATCTCCTGAGAGTAATGGTGGATGCTGAGCTTATTATGTAAGCGATAGACTCTGTATCGTGTTCTACTTAACTATCAACATCCATATATCCAACAACTCATTTTTGTAAACCCATAACTGTATGAAGAATGCGGTTATATTGATTGCCGATACTTATAAGTGATCTTGAAATTATAGTATAAAATACAAGATTAAAGAGTGATAAAATCTGATTTATTGCAAGTATGTTCTTAAATAGATGAATGCATAGAGTGGTATAATTTTTCTATTAAGTAATAGATGATCTTTTCAAAAGGTGGGGAGTGATTTAAATGTTATTTCCAAAAATGGCAAAAATAAAACAGCATGTAGTAGTTGAGAGCATAGATGACATAGCAGGGAAAATAGCGGAAGAAGTAATCCGCGTCCAAATCGATGAGAAGATTAAAGCGAATATGGAGATTGCGATTACAGTAGGGAGTCGCGGAATCGCCAATATTCCGCTCATTGTCAAAAGTGTTGCAGATGAGGTGAAAAGAAGAGGGGCGATTCCCTTCATCATTCCCGCAATGGGGAGTCATGGTGGCGCTTCTGCTGAAGGTCAAATAAAAGTATTAGAGAGCCTAGGAGTAACAGAGGATTTCACGGGGTGTGAAATTCGTTCGTCGATGGATGTTGTCGAATTAGGGAAAACGAAAGAAGGAATTCCTGTATATATTGATCAATATGCATATGATGCTGACGGAATTATTATAATGGGACGGATAAAACCACATACAGATTTCAGTAGTAAGATTGAAAGTGGGCTCTTAAAAATGGCATCTATTGGGATGGGAAAGCATAAACAGGCATTAGCACTTCATTCACACGGGATTAAAGGGATACGCGACATGATGCCAGCAGTTGGGAATATAGTACTTGAAAAATCGAAAGTTTTATTCGGCATCGCAATTGTGGAAAATGCTCACGAAGAAACCGCAATAATAGAAGCTATTGAAACCAAGAACATTGAACAGCGGGAAAGAAAACTGATTAATATAGCTTATGAATTAATGCCAAGCTTGCCGGTAAAGGAATTAGATATCTTAATAGTTGATGAAATGGGAAAGGATTATAGTGGCACGGGATTAGACACAAATATTATTGGTCGCCTTCGCGTATTAGGAGTAGATGAACCTGAAACTCCTCAGATCAACTATTTAATTGCTTCTAATTTAAGTGAGGCGAGCCATGGGAATGCACTGGGGATAGGGCTTGCGGATTTAACGACAAAACGATTATTTGAAAAGATTGATATAAAAGTGATGAATGAAAATGTGATTACAAGTACATTTTTGGATAGAGCTAAAATTCCAATTGTTCTTGATAACGATATAGATGCCTTGAAAACAGCCTTTCGCGCAAGCTGGGGAATAAATCCTAAAGAAGCGAAAGTACTTCGAATTCCTAATACCTTATATATCGGTGAATTATATGTTTCAGAAGTACTTTTTCAAGAGTTGAAAAACGAAAAGAATATAGAAGTATTAGAAGAACTGCAGGAAATGAGATTTGATCAAGATGGTTATTTTTTACCGATGAAATAGAAGTAGAATGTATGAGGACTTCTAACCTAAGCTCGAAGATTACTATGATTCGGACAACTTTTTACGGCTGATATATTTTAAAAAATATGAAAAGCAGTATAATTAACAGAGGTAGACTTGATTTTTTGATTAGAGGAGCATACAGATGAAACTAAATAACGTTGAAATTGAAATTTTATCTATACTGGAAGAGAATCATAAACTTCCAGTGCAAGATATTGCAATGATGATGAATACAAGTGTGGAAAATGTGGAAAATACGATTAAAAAATTAGAAGCAGAAAAAATTATTGTTAGTTATCCAGCATTAATTAATTGGAGCAAGGTAGAAGGAAAAGAAGTTATTGAAGCAATGATTGATGTAAAAGTAACACCTAAGCGTGGTGTCGGATTTGATGAAGTAGCGGAAAGGATCTATCGTTTCCCCGAAGTAACTTCATTGTATCTCATGTCAGGTACATATGATTTATCGATCACGATTGAAGGTAGGACGATGACAGAAGTAGCTAAATTCGTTTCGAATAAATTATCGACAATTGATAATGTTGTATCAACAACAACTCACTTTATGTTAAAAAGGTATAAGCATGATGGCGTAATACTGGAAGATAAAGATGATACTGACCGCAGAATGGTGGTATCTCCGTGAATTATCAAGTTTATTTATCAAAAACAGCGAAGCAGATTCAACCATCAGGAATAAGAAAATTCTTTGATCTAGCGTCTAGTATGAAGGATGTTATTTCTTTAGGGGTCGGCGAACCTGATTTCATTACTCCCTGGAATATAAGGGAGACAACGATCGCCTCCTTGGAAGAAGGCTATACTTCCTATACAGCTAATGCTGGATTAATGGAATTAAGACAGGAGATTTCTGCTTACTTAGAAAGACGCTTTCATGCTAGTTACGCTGCAGAGGACGAAATTATCGTGACCGTTGGAGCGAGTCAAGCATTAGATTTAGCTTTTCGTATGTTATTAAACACAGGTGACGAAGTGTTAATTGTAGAACCAGCATTTGTTTCCTATGCCTCGCTCGTTACAATGGCTGGCGGAACACCGATCCCAATTTCAACAAATGCGGACAATGGCTTCAAAGTAACAGTAGAACAAATTGAAAAAGGAATTACGGATAAAACGAAGGCGATTTTATTATGTTCCCCAAATAATCCCACAGGGACTTATTTAAACGAAGAAGAGCTAACGAAAATTGCACAAGTAGTAAAAAAACATGATTTAATCGTCGTTTCAGACGAAATTTATGCTGAATTAACCTATGATGAGGTGTATTCTAGCATCACCTCGATTGAAGGTATGTATGAAAGAACGATTGTTATCAATGGTTTTTCCAAAGGTTTTGCGATGACTGGGTGGAGACTAGGCTTTGTAGCGGCTCCTAGAGAATTTACACAAGTGATGCTAAAAATTCACCAATTTACTACGATGTGTGCACCACATATGTTGCAACATGGTGCAATCGAAGCATTGCGCAATAGTGCTGACAATGTAGAGAATATGAAAAATAATTATCGAAGGAGAAGAAACTATATCGTCCAATCATTAAATATGATCGGATTAAATTGCCATACACCAGGCGGTGCTTTTTATGTCTTTCCTTCGATTAAAAGTACAGGTCTGACCTCTGATGAATTTGCAGAACAGTTATTGAAACAAGAAAAAGTAGCTGTTGTTCCTGGAAATGCATTTGGTCAATGTGGAGAAGGGTATGTAAGATGCTCCTATGCAACATCGATGGAGCAGTTGCAAGAGGCAATGAAACGGATGCAGAGATTTGTGGATACGTTAGTTTAAAGGTTGGCATTGAAAGAGTCCTTTTTAGGATGGAGGTTAATGTAGTGTTGTTAATTTCTGCTCCTTGAGGGCTCCTTTGGCATTCTGTGAATGTTCTTGTTGCTTTCCGCTTCAACCAACGCTATATATAGGATACTATATTTAACCTTTGAATCTTTTTGGCTAGGAACACGTAGTATTCTGTAAGAGGTGGTTAAATGAGAAAAAAGATAGGCATATTTCTTATCGTCTTTAGTTTATTGCTTGCTCTTGGCAGTTTAATAGAATTCGAGGAAGATATGGCCTTCTCCATCTTCACTTTATTTTGCGTAAGTCTTCCACTTTACATACTCGGTCAATTCCTGCGAACGTCCAAAATGGAAATGAAACGAAAAGGCAAGCATTGGTTAGCAATCTATGTCTTTTGTGTCATTATTCTTCCTTTGATATTTTACACATATGAAAAATATGAAGATATGAAGTGGAATACCATTTCGGATGGAAAACTCATACTTTATGAAGCAAGCTCTGGTAATTTAGGTCAACTTTCACTTGGATTCTTACTAGTGCTCCTTTTATTAATACCCATACGTCTCTTTAGTCCCGAATTAAAGAGAAAAAGACTTATGAGTATCATTATTATAGGGATTATTTTCATATATGGTGGTTTTCAATACATGATGTGGTCTGATTATCGGGGCGTTCACGCGGAACAGGGCTTGATTACGCAAAAGTGGAATGGTCAGAAGCATATTCAATCATTCAACGAGATGGAGAGAATCTATGTACAACCAAACCTCCATATTGGAAAATTAAGTGACCCATCTGATGAAACACAATTTATGTGGAAATTAATTTTTACAAACAAAAATGGTGAAAATATTATATATTCATATCGAGGACTATCTAAAAATGTTCTAGATAGCGCCCTTCAGATCAAGGGAATTGCTTCTAAAGAGCAAATCACATTTGAAGTAGAGCAGATGAGCGAAAAAGAGCGAGAGTGGTTTGATTTCGAATTGATGTTGCAAGAATTAGAGGAGGAACCATTCTATCACTTTTTTGAGGTAGAGGATAATTGAAAAGTGCAACAGACCTTGTGACATGAGGTCTGTTGTACTTTTTACTATCTACACGTGTAAGCAACGACAGAGTCATCTCAATATAAATTTTTGTATTCCATTTGGAGCTTTTTTGGGGAAATATTGTATTCCTTTTTAAAAAGTCTGTAAAAACTAGAATAGTCAGGAAAACCACAATTTAAGGCAATATCTTCTATGGAGTGCTGATTTTGCTTAATCATAGTGACAGCAAAAGATAAACGCTTTAATGATACGTAACGGTAAAATGGTAGGTGCATATTCTTTTTAAAATAATGGGAAAAATAGTATTTATTCAAATGAAAATACCTCGATATATTGTCTAAACTTAAATTCGGCTCAGTCAAATGTGATTCAATATATTCAAGTATGGATACGAACCTTTGGTCTAACTTTTCCTTGTTGTTAAGGTTGGGCATACTACTTGCGGGATCGAAGATAATTTGAAGTACCTGAAATAATAAGTAATGCAATGTAAAGGAAAAATTATCTTCATTATTTTTTATTCTATGATTCATATCATGAAGTAAAGAATGGACCTCCTGCGAATGCTTTGGATGCAGATGTATTACGTGGGAACTTTGTGTTTTTTGATAAACAATATTTTCCTGCAAAGATGCTGAACTAGACAGGTAATCATCCATTAGATGCTCACTAACGCTAACAATGATGCGCTCATAGTTATCCATATTTTTAACAGTAGCTTTATGAACAGCATAAGGAGGGATCACAACTACATCGCCACTCCTTAAGAAATATGTTTTTCCTTCGCAAAAGAATTCGCATTCCCCATCTAAAAATACAAGAACTTCAAGAACATCATGCCTATGCAATTGGAATAGAGACTCTAATTGGGAAAACTTTTCGTCTGAATCATTATACTTCTTGAGCCAGCCATGAGATTTATTTTTTTTGCTAAGGTAATTAATTTCAAAACCTTTATCTATTACTGGAATAAGATTAGATTGCTTCATTTACTGACATCCTCTTCTTTAGCAAGAATTACAATATTTCAAGCAATAAATGCTATTTAATTTTAACTTTTTGTTGTTATTATAACATTATAAAAAGTAATAACAAATTCACTATACATGTCATCTCGAAAGTAGAACTAAGAGAAGAGCAACTTTAGGAGGCATTAGATTAAAATGGAGTTTAACGATAAACAACCAGAATTAGAAACCAGAGTCAAGCACATCATTGAGGTGGATGGATTAAAATTTAAAGATTTGAATAACAGTGGAAAGTTAGAACCGTATAAGGATTGGCGTTTAAGTCCGCAAGAACGGGCAGAGAATTTAGTTTCATTAATGAATATCGACGAGAAGGTTGGTATGATGCTGATCAATACCCGGAGGATGGGGCTTTCTCAAGAAGATAAAGAGAAGACTAGTCATGATGGGGTGCTGGATGAGGCTATTATAGAAAAAGGGACAAATATTTTCGCGTCATCAAAAGTATATGGATCAACACATACGATTGAGAATAGGCATTTAAGACACTTCATTTTAAGAGATAACTTTAGTCCAGCTGAAATGGCGGAGTGGATTAATAAACTGAATGAAGTTGCTGAGGGAACGCGTCTAGGTATACCAGTCATCGTAACGTCTAATTCAAGAAATGAAAACGCTGAACCTATTTTTGGTATGAATGATGCGGCAGGTATTTTTTCTACATGGCCTGGAACCTTAGGACTTGCAGCGGCAGCACAAGGAGAGATTAAAAATGGCGGAGATGCGTCACTTATGAGCGAATTTGCTAAAATCGCTCATAAAGAGTGGAATGCAACTGGTATAAGAAAAGGCTATATGTATATGGCGGATACCGTTACAGATCCAAGATGGCAACGGACATATGGTACGTTTGGAGAAGATCCAGAATTTATTTCTGATGCGATTGGCCGCCTTATCGACGGGTTCCAAGGTGAGGAGTTAGGGAAAGATAGTATTGCGATGACAACGAAGCATTTTCCAGGTGGTGGAGCAAGAGAAAATGGATTTGATCCCCATTATGCAGAAGGAAAGTGGAATCTTTACCCAACGCCGGGAAGTTTAGAAAAGTATCACTTGCCTCCATTTAGAGCAGCAGTAGAACATGGCACATCGTCTATCATGCCGTATTATTCTATCCCAAGTATCAAGAAGAGTGTGGTTCAAGAATTTGAAGGTGAAGACATTCCATTTGAAGAGGTAGGTTTCACTTTTAATCATTATTTCATCAATCATATTCTAAGAGGAAAGCTTGGATTTAAAGGCTATATAAATAGTGATAGTGGCATTGTGAATAATATGTGCTGGGGCGTTGAAGAGTTAAGTGAGGCTGAACGTTTTGCTAAAGCAGTCAACGCAGGAACAGATATAGTTGCTGATACAGGTGATATTGAAAATCTTAAACTGGCTGTCAGCAAAGGGTGGATTAGTGAAAAGCGTATCGATGAAGCGAATGTAAGACTTTTGACAGAAATGTTTGCGCTGGGTCTTTTCGATGACCGTACGTATAATTCACCAGAATTGGCTACATCTG
Source organism: Lederbergia lenta NBRC 16444 (assembly GCF_001591545.1). Lineage (GTDB taxonomy): Bacteria > Bacillota > Bacilli > Bacillales > Bacillaceae_C > Lederbergia > Lederbergia lenta. The sequence goes on along the minus strand of NZ_BCVC01000007.1, from coordinate 78,392 downwards.
TTGTTAGCACCCAAGAACATTGGGATGCAGCTTATGGTGGACATAAAAAATCTGTAACCGTACTTAAAAACCAAAATCAGACATTACCTTTGACAACTGAAAAGCTTGAAGGTAAGAAAGTATATGTGGAAGTTTTCCACAAGGAAGCAGAACGGGCTACTGCCTACACTGAAAAAGCAAGAAAAGAATGCCAAGAGCTTGGCCAATTTACGTTAACTGATAACCATGAAGAAGCTGATGTAGCGATTCTATTCTTACATCCAAAATCAGGATCTTATTTCAATGCGACACCAGGATTATTAGAACTTGATATCTGTGAAGATAAAGTATTATCAGCCTTGGATGGATCATTATATCAAGAAACGACTTTAACTGGTATGAATCATCTAAAAGAAGTGGCAGACAACATTAAAAATCGTGGTGGGAAGGTGGTCATTAGTGTAAACGTGACATTGCCATGGATTCTTGGGAATGTTGAACCATTGGCGGATGCATTGATTGCGGGATATGATACCTTCTATAACGCGCAGTTTGAAGTGATTGCAGGAAATAGCCAACCTGTGGGTGTTCTACCATTGACATTACCAGCGAGCGATCAAGTCATTGCAGTTTATCAGAATGGTGAGTGTGTATCTAGAAATGATGTACCTGGCTACGACAAGGACAAGTATATGCCTGAAGGATTATCCTATGCATATAAGGATAGTGATGGTAATGTTTATAAACTCTGGCATGGGTTGAGGTATTGATTAAGAGTAAGGGAAGTAGCATGATGTAATTTGTTCCTCAACCATTGATATATACAAGGGTTTATGTAAGACGAGAGTGCGATCACCATAATCTACATAGAAAATTGTAGGTATTCCCCTTCAAATGAAGGGGAATGGCCTGCATACCCTTATGAAAATTATAATCTACCGCTAACTACTTACTTTGAGCTATTATCGTTTTTTCGGCTGCTGACTGCCCTTTTTCTTTGATACATAGCACACCTATCAAGCCGATGATTGAAAAAATTACTGGAATAATGAAACCGTAGTAGTAGCCAGCATTTATATTTCCTGAAGCCTGAAACTGGTCCAATATATTTCCGAAAAGGGTTGGAAGCAATACAGCACTCAGAAAGCCACCTGTATTTGCAAACCCGGAGATAAGGCCAGATTCTGATATTGGATAGGATTGGCGGATGAGAGCAAAGGTTAGCATACTTGCCCCATAACAAAGGCCAATAATAAAGAAAAATGTCATAACCATGAAAATCGGCGGCTTCCCATAATAGATCAAAAAGGCAGACCAGTTCAATAACATGGTTATATGAACCACAACATATGGTCGTTTCACCATTTCTAACCGACTTGAAACCCAACTGGATAGCGGTGCACCAATAAGTGCCCCGATAAGGCCAACCATAATAAGCTGGCTTGCACCTGAACGCGTCATCTCAAACACATTCATCCCATAGGGCACTGCCCACGAACCGATAAATCCAACATACGCACCAACAACCCCAAAGTGACAAAAGAACAAAGCCCATGCTTGCCGACTCGAACAGATTCTTTTCAGTAAGACAACTGTTTTTTCGTGCTGTACTTTATTTTTAAAAATTACCGTTTGCTTGGGCTTTTTTACAAGTACAAAATAAAGAATAATCCCGCAAATGCATAATAACAGTCCCGCTGTAAAAAATGCTATCCTCCAGCCTAGCAAGTCAATCCATAAGGAAAAAGGTACTGTCGCTAAAACGAAGCCAAGGCTCCCTGTCATTCCCGCCAAACCAATTAATTTTACAAATTCCTTTGCATTAAACCACTGGCTCAAAATTAACACCAGATTGACCCAGATTGTTGCATCCCCTATCCCCGTCAATATTCTCGCGAAGAGCAGGATAAATTCATGGGTACCAAGACTATAAATAATCGTGCCGGCACCTGTCAGGATGGCACCAATAATCAGAAAAAAATTGGGCCCAAAACGATCAGTTAAAATCCCCATCGGAATTTGCAAACCAGTATAAACAAAAAATTGTATACTTGCCAGTATTCCAATCGTCGATGCAGTTACAGAAAAGTCCCTCATCAATTGGTCTGTAATCAACCCCGGGGCCGTTCGCTGACTCGACATTAATAAATAAGTAAATGCAACAGCAATAAATACAATCCACCTAAATCTGCTATTTTGTTTATCCAATGATTTCTACTCCTGTGATCTTTTACTCTTATGTATATGGGATAACTGCAACAGTAGAAATTATTTATTAAAATTTCGTGTGAAACATTCTTATGAAGCAAGAGAAACTAAGCGACATGATGTAATGAAGCCTTTTTAAAGAATCAATTTCATTATTTCTATCCCTTGCACACCAAGCTTCTTGGACATAATTATCTTTAATTATCACCTATAGTGGTGGAAATTAAAGATAATTAAAAAACATACAAATGCAGTTTCATTTATGCAGACAACAAGTTAGTACTCTTTACTTTTTACGCAAACCTTTAGAACACGAATTATAAAATTACCTCAGGCAAATTATTATACTCCTATAATAATAGGAGTATAATGAATATTAAGAGATATCCACTTCTAGATACCTCAAATCATAAGAAAATCAGGAGGAGTTTCATTATGAAGTCAGCAGTATGGTATGGAGAAAAAGATATTAGAATAGAAGAAAAAGAATTAAAGACATTAAAAGAAAATGAAGTAACAGTACGTGTTGCGTGGGCTGGTATTTGCGGTAGCGATCTACATGAATATCAAGAAGGGCCTGTCTTTGTACCGGCTGAAAAAGCAGATCCATTAACAGGTGAAATTGCACCTATTATCATGGGGCATGAATTCGCGGGTGTAATTGAAAAAGTTGGCTCACAAGTAACTAAATTTAAAGTAGGTGATCGCGTTGCGATCAACCCTACATTAACATACGGCAACAAACCAGAAGATATCGATGCTTATGACGGCTTCAGTTTCATTGGCTTACACGGAGATGGTGGGTTTACGAGTTTTGCAAATGCTCCAGAATCTAACGTATACCTTCTTCCAGAAACGTTAAGTTTACAGGATGGCGCATTAGTAGAACCAATGGCTGTTGCTGTACAAGCTGTTAAGGAAGGTCAACTTCAGTTTGGGGATACTGTAGCCGTATTTGGTGCGGGGCCAATCGGCTTATTAAATGTAATTGCTGCAAAAGCAGCTGGTGCAAGTAAAATCATTGTGTTGGATTTATCGGAAACACGTCTTGAAAAAGCGAAAGAATTAGGCGCTACACACATCGTTAACTCTGGTAACGAAAATGCAGTAGAAGCTATTCGCGCAATTGTTCCGGATGGGGTGGATGTAACATTTGAAGTTGCAGGCGTTGCACCAACATTCAAACAAGCTATCGATGCGACAAAAGCTCGCGGCACGATGGTCATTGTATCTATCTTTGCAAGACCAATCGAATGGAACCCAATACAATTGACAAATACGGGTGTTAAAATAACATCATCCATTGCATATACACCAACTACTTTCCAACAAACTGTAGATTTAATGGGGACAGGTCAACTACAACCACAAGGGATTATCACATCTCAAATTCAATTGGATGACATCGTCGAAAAAGGCTTCGAAGCTTTAACAAACGATAAAACACAAGCGAAAATTCTTGTTGAATTAAGTGGCGAAAAATAATTAGGAAATACTTAATAGATAAAGCAGGTGAAGAAAAACGAGTCGTTTTACTTCACCTGCTTTTATATATTTAATAACTTTAAGTGTTGAGTGACCTTTTTAGACACCTGTGGTTCTCTGAGTGTTTAGTTACAGAATAATACTGACATCCTGTATAGAGATTTTTCATTTATAGAATAGAAAATAGAAGTAGCTTTCAAATTTTAGTATGTTTTCCTGTAATTATTTAATCATGATAATATTCTGCTAATGCATTTGCGGCAATAATAGCTTGATACACATCATCAGGAGTAACTGGGTGTGGCATATTCCCCATCGTGTCTCCTTCAGCACAAGCGTCTTGTGCTACTTTTCTCCATTCCTTTTCTCTAAATTCATCAAGCCCAAGATCATTTAATGTTAACGGTAGTCCAACTTCTTTGATAAAATGAATGACCGTTTTGATTTCCTCTTTTGGTGCACTTTCCAAAACAAGCTGTGTAAGCAAACCGAATACTACTTTTTCTCCATGTTGTGCTTGATGGAGTGAAGGGACAGCAGTCATTCCATTATGAATAGCATGGGCGGCAGCTAAACCGCCAGCCTCAGCACCAACACCACTTAAGTAAATGGTAGCTTCAATTGTATGTTCAACAGCTGGAGTAGAGATTCCTTTTTCAACAGCAACTTTAGCTTGAGGACCATATTCTAAAATTGTTTCATAACACATCTTTGCCAAACCTAATCCAGCAAGAGATGGTTTTAAGTTAACTAGATTATCCCCGTTTTTGCGATAACATGCGCGTGCTTCGAAGTAAGTAGCAAGAGCGTCACCAATTCCAGCTACAAAGAAACGAACTGGTGCTGCTGCTAAAATATTCGAATCGGCTATTACAACGTCTGGATTTTCTGGTAAGAATAGATATTTATCAAAGGAGCCATCTTCTTTATAAATAACAGCAAGTGCAGTACAAGGTGCATCTGTTGAAGCGATAGTAGGAAAAATGACAACAGGTAAGTGTAGGTAGTAGGCTGTTGCTTTTGCAGTATCTAAAGTTTTTCCGCCACCAATACCAACAATAACATTTGCATCCGATTTTCTAGCTCCCTCTTGGTGTCTATCAATTTCTTCTTGAGTAATTTGATTATTAAATTTAACAAATTCACTTTTTTGTCCAGCAGCTTCAAAGGACTTACCAGCTTCATCCGTTGCTCGCTCTAGAATAAACTCATCACAGATGACATAAGGGTGATCTCCATATATTTTAGTATACGTAGATAAGTCTTCTAATAAATTTTTACCTACAATAAATTTCTTTGGTGATGTAATTGATTTTACGGATTTTGTCATTTTAATCAATCCTCATTTCATTCTTAGTAATATTAAATACAAACAAATTGTTGAGAAAGGTGAATCTAAATATGGTTCATGACTATCATTTCCTATGATTGAAAACATTAAACAAAAGTCAGCAGTTTCCACAGATTAGATGAACCACCTATTATCAAAAGATCTTCCCCTCAAAGCGTTGTTGCTGTCTCTTTCACACTCGTGTATGTAGAACAACTTTTATCAAACTAAAACGCCAGTGAAGGTCTTTGATTGATTCACTGAATTGTTGAGAGGCTTTTTTCTAGCCCTAGTGTAAGGAGTCTGGAGTTTTTGCTGTTTCATTTGTGTTTTTCTTAACTTATAAATAGGATAAAATCCAAATTATAATAATTATCATTTGGTATTGATTATCATGTTATATGTGTTATAATAAGTGTAAGATCAATAGAGGGGGTTTTTTTATGGAAAAGTTACATACAGCATTAAATGTTCAAATTGCAAATTGGAGTGTTCTTTACACGAAACTTCACCGTTATCATTGGTTTGTTAAAGGGCCGCAATTCTTCACCCTTCATGAAAAATTCGAGGAATTATATAATGAAGCAGCTAGCGCTGTTGATGAGGTAGCAGAAAGACTTCTCGCAAGTGGTGGAACACCTGTTGCAACGATGAAGGAGTATTTGACCATTGCCACTTTAGATGAGACAAAAGAAGAAAGCAATGCCAATGAGATGGTCTCAAACCTTGTAGATGATTACAAGCATCTAAAAGAAGAATTAAAGGTATTAGCAGAACTTGCAGATCAACACGGTGACGATGTAATTAATGATCTCGCTGTTGGGTTATTAGTTAAACTCGACACACATATTTGGATGCTATCTGCTTACTTAGGAGAATAACGGAAACTTGAAGAAGAGTCAGTGATTTATATCACTGACTCTTCTTTTTTTATTATTAGACCTTATTGAAAAAAGGTGAGAAATGACAGGGGTTCTTCACCAAAATATTTATTTTCGCTGATCTAGTAAAAGAAAATTCCAAGACAAACTAAAATTGTGACTAGGGCTAAACCTACATAAATCCATGATAATGATTTAATGTTCACGCGCATCGAACTAGTTTCATATTCATGAGATCTCTTTAGCTCGTTTTCAGCTGTATCCTTTTTTTCTTCATAATCTTTGAGTTGAGAACTAATATCTTTTCCGACTAATAATGTTCCAACTAGTGCTAAAATACTTACCAAAACTGCGGCGAGAATTAAAAATGCAGTCATAATATTCACTCCTAAAGTAAAAGATTACAGGTTTTCGAGCCAACTATTTGTGGCTTTATACTTGCTTTTGAAAAAAGTGTATAATTAATATACATCTGAATGGAAGAATCAGGATGCTTAACCCTTGATAATAATTATGGTGGTAACAGATCTTCTTTCCATCATAATATAAATTTAATCTTTTTCACCATCCATTCCATTCTTTTTTTCACCATCCACTTCCGTTTTTTATTGAAAAGTGGTTGATAAAAGTATCGTTGTATTCTGGAAATATCGGAGGGAATGTTGAAATGGAGTGGAAGTTGGACCGAACAATAAAGAAACCTATATATAAACAGATCGCAGATTTTATTGAGCAGGGAATTTCTACAGGGGCGTTTTCACAGGAAAGTATGCTGCCATCGGAGCGCATACTTGCGAAAGAATTAGGTGTGAACCGAAGTACGATTGTGGCCGCATATGATGAGCTTCAGTCACTCGGTATCGTTGAGCGAAAGAAAGGAAGCGGGACCCGTATAAGCACGGACATTTGGGGAGTTTCTCACAAGCGTATTCCGAACTGGGGGCGTTACATGGAAGACGGCTCTTTCTTGCCTAATTTGCCGTTTGTACAACGCATTCGTACTGAAATTAGAAGAAACGATGTGATCAATTTATCAAGCGGTGAATTATCACCCACTCTATGGCCAAGTGAACAATTCCGCACGATCTTTACAAAACACCCATTTACGGAGCCTCTTGGGTATGATCATCCAAAAGGAAATGCGTCACTTCGAGAAACAATCTCTGAACATGTAAGAGAATACAGAAATATAGATATTCCATCTTCATCGATATTAATTACGTCTGGTGCTCAACAAGCACTTCATCTCATTGTCCAATGTTTATTAAAGTCTGGTGATTCGATTGCGATCGAAGACCCTTCTTATTTTTATTCATTACCGCTTTTTCAATCGGCCGGTTTAAAAGTATATTATCTACGAGTTGATCAAGATGGTGTTAATCCCGACGATGTAGTTGAACTATATAGGAAACATAGAATTAGAATGATTTTTTTGAATCCATCTTATCAGAATCCTACAGGTGCAAGTCTGCATCCATCACGTCGGAAAAAAATACTTGATATATCATCAGAACTTGGTATTCCTATTGTAGAAGATGACCCATATTCACTTATATCATTTAATGGGGACAATGGTACGACACTAAAATCAATGGATGAAAACGGTAATGTCCTTTATATTAGCTCTTTGTCGAAGATTGTTACTTCGGGCCTGCGGATTGGCTGGGTAATCGGCCCGTCAAAAGTAATAGATCGTCTGGCAGATGCAAAACAACAAGTGGATTTCGGTCATAGCATTTTTCCACAGTGGGCTGCCAATGAGTTTTTAAAGGATCCATATTTTGATGCGCATATATCTATGCTTAGAGGCGAACTGGAAAAACGGTGTGATGAAATTGTCAAAAGTTTAGACGAATATTTACATGGAGAAGTAGAATTTAATCGACCTAAAGGCGGGATACATATATGGTGCAGATTTAAATCAGTGTTTAATGAAAAACAGCTTCTGGAAGAATCAATGAGAAGGGGCGTTTCATTCGTTCCTGGGAGTGTCTATGGATCTGGAAAAGGCTATGTTCGTTTTACTTATGGAAGAGGTGAAATGAAGTTCATTCGGGAAGGGATTTCAAGATTTGCTGATGCATTGATAGCATGTAAGCAACAATAAACTATAATCGTAGGTAAGGGAAGGCATCTTTCTATCTGTATACTAATCAACGTATATAAATAGAACAGCTGCCTTCTCTTTTTAATGATAAATTCCTAATGGAAAGCCTTCAATAGCATGTTATCAAGTGAAGCAGACATCGCGATGTTAAAAATAATGATTGTTATCGAGAAATGATCCAATCTCTCCGTCTATCTAAAGAAAGAATATACAACGTTTTTAAATGGATAGAAAAATAATAGAAGAGTAGTTGACATTAATCATCAATTAATATAGTATGAATTAAGGATAATTAAATAAATGATTACTAAAGGAGATTCACATATATGAACGTATTAGTAGTAAAGGCAAATAACCGTCCAGCTTCAGAAGCTGTATCAAGTAAAATGTATGAAACATTTATGGAAAATATAGAAGGTGTAAATGTCACAACTTATGATGTTTTTGCTGAAGATATGCCTTACCTTGGCCAAGATTTATTTAATGCTTTCGGTAAAGTAGAATCAGGCGAGGAAATGACAGACATGGAACAACGCATTTTAGCTGCAAAACAAAAAGCAATGGATGCATTAACAGCAGCAGACATCGTTGTATTCGCATTCCCATTATGGAACCTAACAATTCCAGCTAAATTACAAACATTCATCGACTATGTGTATCAAGCAGGTTTCACATTCAAATATGACGAAAATGGTCAAGCAGTTCAATTGATGACTGACAAAAAGGCTGTCATCCTAAATGCACGTGGTGGTATTTATTCAACACCAGAAGCAGCGCCGATGGAAATGGCTGCTAACTATATTAAAAACGTTGCCGGCGGTGTATTCGGTATGGAAATCATCAATGAAGTTATTATTGAAGGCCATGCAGCAGCACCAGATCAAGCAGAAGCAATTATTGCTGAAGGGTTAGAGAAAGTGAAAGCTGTAGCAAAAGAATTATCAGCAGTTTTAGTTTAATTTTTATTTAGCCATTCTTTAGAAAAGACCATTCGTAAGCTTACTGAACTTATGAATGGTCTTTTTGTGAAATTTTGATCATCTTAGCGTATATTTCCTAAATTCTTTGCATTAGTATTGTCACTTCATGCGTAATAGAGGTAATTTCTATCAAACTTATTAAAAAGCTCCCATCTCAGCAAATGATGCTAAGATGGGAGCTTTTTCTGTTTATACTTTTGTTCCACTTGCTTAACCCATAAAATACAAAGAATCCTAAAGTATTAAATTTAATAGTAAGGCGAGATCAAAATATAAACCAAAACACCGGTTAAGCTGACATATAGCCAAATTGGCATTGTCCAGCGAGCGATTTTTTTATGGCGTTCATTTTCCATATTCCAAGCCCGTGCAACACTTGTAAGTGCAAGTGGAACGATTGCTGCTGCTAGTAAGATATGTGTAATCAAAATAAAATAGTAAAAGCCTGCCATAAAACCTTCACCACCATACGGAGTAGAAGGGGCTAAATAATGAAAAGCGACATATGTTACGAGAAATAGTGATGTTGTTACAAATGCCGCATAAATAAAACGACGATGAATCTTTACGTTTCGCTTTAGAATGGCAATCAATGCTCCGACTAAAAATAAAAATGTAAAGCTATTGAGAATCGCATTAATGAGAGGAAGGATCGTCACATCGAATGCATCAAAGTCATCAACACCCTGCATGCCAGAAAGAACACCGATCGCACCAATTAGGATGATAGAGATCGTTATGATTGCTGGTTTATAATTACGTTTTTTATTACCAAATACTGCATTGCTACTATTATTTAACATTCTATACGCTCCATGAAAATATTATATAATCTACAAATGTAGTGTATCATAACTATTTCCTTTATAGCGGGTGTTCTTACAAGTTTCACAGTCTTTTCGATATTTACGTTAGCAATAAACAAATCACCCTAGTGAATCCTTGAAGAAGACGCAGGGACAAACTCACCAATAGATATTGTAGACAATGGCACTGACCCCGATATAGAGCAGGATTATAGTAGTATTTACCAACTTTACGATCCACAAATTATCTTTGCGGGCGACCTTCCATTCCACGAAAGTTCGTAACAATGAAATGATAAAAAAATAGCTAAGTATGGTAAACATCCATCTCCCGTCACCAAAAAGAATCGCATTTTTATTCTTTAACAAAAGAAAGAAGGCGAGGGTAATTATAGCTTCCAGCACCAAGTGTAAATTATGACGATATTGATAATAACGCCCTTTTGGTTCTTGAACTATCCAATTCTTTCTAATGAAACTGTCAGTAACTATTGAAATTATTCCAAAGATAATTCCGGTAATAATAATCATCTTATACAAAATATTTTCGCTCCCTGTTCGGTCTTGTTGATGAAGTTCTAAAATATAGCTATCTTCCACCTTGTTGAAATTTAGTTATCAGAACTCATAAAATAGTTAGCTAGTTAATATATTAACATGTAAGTTTTATTTTTGGAGCGTTTAGAAAATAAATTTAAATGTTATTCTGTTCGCTAGAAAGAAATACAGTCTTTTCAACTTTACAGTTAATAAACAATGCAGGACATTAAAAAAGTATAGAAATACTATTGCTTTTTTTATAGAAATAATGTAAGATTTTTTCATAGTTCAAATCGTAATCATTACGATTTAGTTTAAGGAGGTATTATATATGAAAAATAAGCTTTATTTATTATTCACCGTTTTTATACTTATTCTTGCTGGTTGTCAAAATAACCAAACAGAAAAAGTAGGGAAAGAAAGCAAGAAAGAAAAACTGGATGTATTCACAACCGTCTACCCACTAGAATACATTACAAAACAAATTGGAGGTAACAGTGTAGATGTTAAATCTATTTACCCTCCAGGAGCTGATGAGCATACATATGAGCCAACCCAAAAAGATATGATGAAGCTAGCGGATTCAGACTTATTTTTATACATCGGTCTCGGTCTGGAAGGTTTTGTGGAAAAATCAGAATCTATACTAAAGAATGAACATGTAACAATGGTTGCTGCGGGGGAAAACCTTCCTATTATGGATCTGAACGAAAATGAACATGCTCATACAGAAGCTGATCATAGTCATGAGGAAGAAGCGGGAGAACATGAACATGTGGATGGTAGTGATGAAGAGCATGAGCATGAGGAAAATGAAAACGATGATCATGATCATCATGATCACGGAGATATTGACCCTCATGTATGGATGGATCCAAAGCTAATGAAAGAGCTTGCTATGAACGTATTAGGTGCTATGACTGAAAAAATGCCCGATCAGAAACAGACCTTTGAAAAAAATTACCAAGATCTTGTAAAAGAATTAGATGAAATTGATCTCCAAATTAGTGAGGTAGCTGAGAAGGCAAAACGTAAAAAAATAATTGTGCCCCATGCAGCCTATGGGTATTGGGAACTTAGATATGGCATTGAACAAATCGCAATCTCTGGCATCTCATCTACTAGTGAGCCTACACAGAAAAAGTTACAGAGTATCATTGATACCATTAAACAAGAAGAAGTTCCATATATTTTATATGAGCAAAATATTCAATCCAAACTTGCTGATGTAGTACTTGAAGAAACAGGTGTGAAAGCTTTGCATATTCACAATCTTGCCGTTTTAACAGAGGATGATTTGAAAAATCAGGATGATTATATAACTCTGATGAAAAGAAATATTGAAGTATTAGAAAAGGCACTAAATTAAATAATACTAGCTTTTTTTTAGGTTTTAAATCGTAATGGTTATTATTTGTAGTTGGAAACATGAAGGATTGCAACAGATGCAAATGGATAGAGAAAATTCAGATGAATAATATTCAATAGGTTTAATAATAAGGTGGGATACTAATGGGAAAAAGGATACCTGTGACAGTATTAAGTGGATATTTAGGATCAGGGAAGACAACACTTCTAAATCATATATTAGCAAATAAAGAAGATAAAAAGATTGCTATCATTGTAAATGATATGAGTGAAATAAATATCGATGCGGAATTGATTAAACAAGGTGGATTTTCCCGTACGGAAGAGAAAATGATAGAACTACAAAATGGCTGCATATGTTGTACACTTCGGGAAGATTTAATGATTGAAGTTGAGAAACTAGTGAGAGCAGGAAATATTGATTATATTGTGATTGAATCAACAGGTATATCAGAACCGATTCCCGTAGCACAAACATTTACGTTGGAGGACGAAACGATTGGGGTTCATTTGGCAGAAATCTGTAGGTTGGATACAATGGTGACGGTCGTGGATGGCAATCGTTTTTGGGCTGATTTTGCCTCTGGAGAAACTCTTTTGGATCGTAAACAAGCAATGGATGAAGTAGATACAAGGGAAGTGGTAGATCTACTCATTGATCAAATTGAATTTGCAGATGTAATATTACTAAATAAAACTGATTTGATCGATGAAGAAGCGACTCAAGAACTAATTTCCATTATAAAAAAGTTGAATCCACGCGCCAAACTATATGTAACTTCGCATGGGGAAATCTCATTAGACAAGGTATTGAATACACATTTGTTTGATTTTGAATCTGCGAGCCAAGGAGCGGGCTGGATAAAAGAGCTAAATGAGGAACATATACCTGAGACGGAAGAGTATGGTATTACTTCTTTTGTTTATAAAAGAAATCGTCCATTTCACACAGAAAGATGGACTAATTGGTTGAATGATTGGCCAGAAGATATTGTACGTGGAAAAGGGTTTTTCTGGGTTGCGACGAGAAATAACATGGTTGGATTAGTATCACAGGCAGGTCCATCTGTTAGCGTTCAAATGGTAGGTGAGTGGGTTGCCTCCTATCCTGAAAAAATAAGAGATGAAATACTAAGCCGAGAACCTGAACTAATGGTAGAGTGGGATGAAAAATATGGGGACAGAAAGACAGAACTGGTTATGATCGGTTTAAACTTGAATCAGGAAGAGATCATTCAATCACTTGATTCTTGCTTACTAACTGATAAAGAAATGGAACAAGATTGGTCCAAGTTCATTGATACGTTTCCTTCAATGGAAGCGGAAAGTATACATTAAGAGTTTTGGAGTTGAGATAAGATGAGAGTGAATATTACTTTGGCATGTGTGGAAACAGGAGATCGCAATTATATAACTACAAAGAATAAGCGTAATAACCCAGAGAGGTTGGAACTGTAAAAGTATTCGCCAAGATTAAAAAGAGTTACGTTGCATAGGGAAGTTAAATAATATTAAAATGGCTGTAGACAAGTGAGGAATAGACTTTGTCTACAGTTTTTCTATAAACAATTCGGAATTTATCCATGCAAATAGGACAATAAATTAGGAGATCGAAAATGCTAGACGAAGTATATTAATACTGATAGTATAGTGTAGGTCTGTATGAAAATTCACATAATGGTGGAAAGCGTACGCCTACATAGGAGAATAATGATGAAAAAACTTATTTGGATTGCTTGTCTTATTTATTGCTTAAATGGTTTTGGCCATATAATTATTGGAACCGTTTTAGAGCCTATGGTTCACTCTTATGGCATTGATTATCGAGACGGTGGGCAGTTGATTATGAACCAATTTTTAGGATTTCTAGGAGGGGTTTTAATTGCTCCACTGATTGTAAATTCAATTGGTCGCAGGATGACAATATTTATTGCTTTACTTAGTTTCGCTATTTCTCAATTTGTACTTAGCTTTCTCCCAAATTGGGATGTGTTGTTAATTACCGCTCCGCTCGGAGGGGCAGGGATTGGGATTGCTGAAACTGTTGTAGCAGCTCTTATCATCGGCTATTTTAAAGAGAAAAAGGCAACGACGCTTATACTTGCTGAGGTCTTTTTTGGAGTAGGTGCGTTAGTCATTCCTATTATTTCAGCTATTCTCATTACAAAAGGTATGTGGAATGCTTCGTTTACAATAGTAGCTGTGTTAACTACAATGACAATGTTATTATGGCTATTTATGTCATTCGGTGAGTTTGACTCTATTTTAAAAAAACAACCAAAAATACGAACGGTCGATGGAGAAAAATCTGTAAAAAGGCGTTATTCCCGTAAACAAATTCCGATTGTTGCATTTGGTGCCTTCTTTTTCTTTATGTATGTTGGAACGGAAATGACTCTACCCAACTATTTGCCAACAATATTGAGTAAAACAACAGATTTAGATGCTTCATCTTTGGCCTTAAGTATTACTGTATTTTGGGCAGCGATGACAGTTGGGCGGGTTGCTATGACGTTCATTATTGATAAAATAGGCTATACTAAACTTTTTATTATTTGCTGTATCGGACAATTTATCAGTCTTTTTATGTTCGCAAATTCAACATCCGTTGCCTTTAGTTTTATTTCCATCTTTTTAACAGGCTTGTTAATGGGAGGAATATTCTCGATCGGATTATTGCTTGTAAATGAAACTTCATCAGGTTTAGAAGAATGGACGACAAGCTTGCTCGTTGCCATGGGTGGATTAGGTGGCGCATTTTTACCGAGAGTTGCAGGAGAATTAATTGATCGCTATTCGATCACAGTTACTTTATGGTCTCTTGTTCTATGTGCATTCATATTATTGAGCTTAATGATAGTTATCTTCTACTTTAGAAATAAAGCGAGCAAATTGCCTGGTGTACATGTTGCAGATAAACAAGAAGAAAATCCTAGCGGAGCGATATAATAAGAGCATGTATAATATAAAAACAAAGATTCTATCAAAAGACTCATAGAATCTTTGTTTTTTTACTTCAAATGAGTTATGGACCTAAAGTCTATTTTACTAGTATGAAAAAACTAACCCTTCTTTTCGAATGCAAAGTTTACAATGTAAACACAATCTCATTAACTTTAGTCGATTAAAGTTAGGAAAAAACACCTATCTTTTAATATATTATTGAAAAGCGCTTCCAAAGAGTTTATACTTTTACTAAATCGATTTACTAAACCGGTTTATTTAAAGAGAGGAGTTAAAAATGAAGAGTGTCATTATTCCATTAAATGCATTTGATATAAATGCAGTATTAAAGAATGGTCAAATATCCTTTATTAAGTTAATTGCTGAATCTGGGGCATATGGGGTGGAAGTTAGAAGGGAGCTATTTTCTAATGGTAACTACCCATTAGAGCTGCTAAGGAAAGAGATTGAAAACCATTTATTATTCACTGTCTATTCGGCCCCCATTGAACTATGGAAACAGGATGGTACTTTGAATAGGGAAGGGCTAGAACAAATCTTTCAGGAAGCTAGCCGATTGGGAGCGAGTTGGGTAAAAGTCTCCTTGGGACATTATATAGATAAAATTTCAAATTTAGATGAACTAAAACAATTTCTTAATACTAAAGATCAATTAAAGTTACTCGTTGAAAATGATCAGACACCTTATGGTGGAAGTATAAGGAATGTAAAAGTATTTATTGAAAAGGCTTTCCGTATGGGAGTTCCTGTAAATATAACTTTTGATATGGGAAACTGGGTATTTACGAATGAAAATGTATATGAAGCCTTGGCTGAATTAAAAGATTATATAGTGTACATACATCTTAAAAGTGTCGTCCAAAAGAATAAAAGACTTATAACTCTCCCACTGTCACATGATTTAGATGCCGAATGGCGGAAGATCGTTCAGCATTTTTCGTGGGATCTTCCTAAAGCGCTCGAGTTTCCGATAGAGTCTTCAAAACAATTAAATGAATATATCAAGATGGTGGGAAATAATAAAGATTACGAGGAAGGTGATTTGATATGCAAAAGTTAGATGTGGTGACATTTGGAGAAGCAATGGCAATGTTTATGGCAGAAACTCCTGGACCTCTTCATGAAATTGAGCACTTTACAAGGGAACTCGCAGGAGCTGAAACAAATGTAGCAATTGGTCTTTCTAGGCTGGGGTTAAAGGCTGGTTGGGCAAGTAAAGTAGGATCAGACGCATTTGGTCAATTTATTATGAAGAGGCTTACTGAAGAAAATGTAGATTTAGAACATGTGTATACGGATGAGCGATTTCCTAGCGGTTTCCAGATAAAATCCAAAGTCTTAACAGGGGATCCTGAGGTGCAATATTTCAGAAGAGGATCTGCAGCAAGTTTTATGGGAGTAGAAGATTTTCAAAAAGAATATTTTAGTAATGCTCGGCACTTACATATGACTGGTATCCCATTGGCTATTTCAAGTCACACACGAGCATTTGCATATGCTGCTCTTTCACATATGAAGGAAATTGGGAGAACAGTTAGTTTTGACCCGAATTTAAGACCGACTTTATGGACGTCGAAACAGGAAATGATTGAAATAACGAATAAAATTGCGCAAAAGGCTGATTATGTTTTACCAGGTATTTCTGAAGGGGAGATTTTAACAGGATTTAACACTCCGCAAGATATTGCCTCTTTTTATTTAGATAAAGGGGTGAAACTTGTAGTAATTAAACTTGGCGATAAAGGTGCTTTTTATAAGAGTGGCATAGAAGAAGGCGTAGTGAAACCCTACGAGGTAAAGGAGGTTATTGACACAGTCGGTGCGGGTGATGGTTTTGCTGTTGGTCTAGTCAGCGGGCTTCTTGAAAATCTTTCATTGCAGGAAGCAGTTCTACGTGGAAATGCAATCGGGGCATTGGCTGTACAATCAGCAGGAGATAACGATGGATACCCTAACCGTCAACAATTAATTGAGTATATGAAAATACCAATACAAGAGGTGAATTAATATGAAGCAAACAATTGCGAAACAAAGGTGGATTCGTCTTATACCAATCGTTTTTATTACATATAGTCTCGCATATCTTGATCGGGCTAACTATGCATTTGGTGCAGCCGGAGGCATGGCTGAAGATTTAGGTGTTACACCGGGCATATCATCTTTGCTTGGCTCTTTATTCTTTCTTGGTTACTTCTTTTTCCAAGTTCCCGGTGCGCATTACGCGGAGAAAAAAAGCGCTAAAGTGCTAATTTTCTGGTCCCTGATTGGGTGGGGCGCTCTTGCGACTGCGACAGGGATGGTTTCAAATATCAACTTATTGATTGTCATTCGCTTTATGCTTGGTGTTGTTGAAAGTGCTGTCATGCCAGCGATGCTCGTATTCTTAAGTCATTGGTTCACAAAAGCAGAACGCTCTCGCGCAAATACTTTTTTAATACTCGGCAATCCAGTAACCGTTCTTTGGATGTCTATTGTCTCTGGATATTTACTTGAAGCATATGGTTGGAGATGGATGTTCATCATTGAAGGACTACCAGCAATCATTTGGGCATTTATCTGGTGGAAGCTTGTTATTGATGAGCCGAAAGATGCAAAGTGGTTAAGTGCTCGAGATAAAGCTGATCTTTATGCTGAACTAGAAAAGGAACAGCAAGGAATTAAACCAGTGAAAAATTATGGTGAAGCATTTAGATCACCAACCGTCATACTGTTGTCGTTGCAATATGCATTATGGAGTGTAGGTGTTTATGGGTTCGTCATGTGGCTTCCTTCCATTATAAAAGCCGCGCCAAATATGGACATCGTTAAAACAGGATGGTTATCTTCTGTCCCATATATACTAGCAGTTGTTCTAATGCTAACAGCTTCGCATTTCTCAGATAAGATGCAAAATAGAAGATTATTTGTATGGCCATTTCTTCTTATTGGAGCTATTGCATTTTATGGTTCCTATTTAATTGGTACGAGTAATTTCTGGCTAAGTTTTGTTTTGCTTGTTATAGCGGGTGGAGCAATGTATGCACCGTATGGTCCATTCTTTGCCATTATTCCAGAAATTTTACCTAGAAATGTTGCAGGAGGAGCAATGGCATTAATTAATTCAATGGGCGCATTAGGTTCATTTGCCGGAGCATATCTAGTTGGTTATTTGAATGGAGCTACTGGAGGCTTTGGTGCTTCCTATGTATTTATGGCCGGTTCCTTACTGATATCTGCTATTTTAACTATTATCGCAACTAAGAATAAACGGAAAGAAAATATAGAATCACCAAGTAAACTACGAGCTAGCGCATTATAAAAAGTAATCGTTTTAAAAGGAATAGGATTTTTTATCCATTGCAAAAAACGATTAAAGAAAGGGAGATAATAATGGGAGTAACCGAGATTAAAAATAGAGGTGTCGTGGCAGTTATTAGAGGAGCAACACCAGATTCCATTATACAGATAGGAAATGCGTTGAAAGAAGGCGGTGTTACAGCAATAGAGATCACGATGGAAACTCCGCAAGCCGCAGCGGTCATTGAAGCAGCCACTGTTTATTTTAATCAAGATGTTCTTGTAGGGGCTGGAACTGTTCTTGATGCTGAGACAACAAGGGTAGCGATCTTAGCAGGTGCAAAATTTATCTTCTCTCCAACTGTAAATAAAGAAACGATCACAATGGCTAAACGCTATGGGGTGATCAGTGTACCTGGGGCATTTACCCCTACGGAAATATTAACAGCCTATGAGTATGGTGCTGATTTAATTAAAGTTTTTCCAGCTGGAACAGGCGGTCCGGATTACATAAAAAATATTAAAGGACCATTACCTCATATTCCACTAATGCCGACAGGTGGAGTTGATTTAGATAATACAGGGGATTTTATTAAAGCCGGAGCAGTTGCGGTGGGAGTGGGAAGTACACTAGTTAATACAGAATCTAAATTAACAGAAGAATATCTGCTAACTATAAAGAATAAAGCGGCACGGTTTATTGAAGAAGTAAAGAAGGCGAGAGAATAGCAACAAAGCGTTAACCATGATTATAATTCCTACTCTTTTTCACAAACTTGTACCTCTCTATTCTGAGAAATAGTGGATTAATACGTTTGCAGCCTATAATATAGAGTTACAAAGCAAGTGGAAAGAGGAAGATAATATGTCAAGAGTAACAATGGCTGACGTGGCTAATGAAGCAGGGGTTTCTAAGAGCACCGTTTCACAATTTATTAATAAACGTTATGAATATATGGGAGAAAATACAAAGAAAAAAATTGATAAAGCTATAAAGGAACTAGGCTACCAGCCTAACTACCTTGCGAGAAGCTTAAAACAGAAACGCACGTCCATGATAGGCGTAATTATAGCAAATATTATGCACCGTTTTTCAACGGAAGTAAGCCGTTCCATTGAGGATTTTTGTCATAAGCATAATATGCACGCAATCTTATGTAATGCAGATGATGATCCAGAAAAAGAAAAGAAATATATAGAAGTACTTCGTGCAAAGCAAGTAGATGGTTTAATTATTTTTCCTACTGGAAAAAATATTGAACTATATGAAAAAATGATAAATGAAGATTATCCCGTAGTTTTCATGGACAGAAAGATAGAAGGATTACAAGCAAATGTAGTAATAGCTGGAAATAAGGAAGCTACTTATGAAGCTATTAACCACTTTTTAGAAAACGGTCATAACAAGATTGCTATAGCAACACCACCATTGAATATTAGCCCTCGGATTGACAGACTGAATGGTTATAAGCAGGCATTGCATGAAGCTGGTATTCCTCTCGAAAAAGAATATATGGTTCATTCCGAGATAAAAAAAATGAAAAATGAACTCGAAAAACTTTTTAATCTTCCAGAGCCACCAACCGCTTTATTAGCGGGGAACGATCTTGTATTTCTTGAAATTCTGGAGTTTTTCAAAGAAAAACAAATAAAGGTCGGAATAGATACGGCATTAATTGTTTTTGATAATCTTCCATTTGCCCATCTAACAGAGACTCCCGTAACAACGATTGCTCAGCCGGGATATGAAATGGGACAAAAGGCTGCAGACCTATTAATTAAGAAAATTAATAGTGAAAAAAAGGTACAAGACTTTAATGATTATGTTTTTCCATGTGAATTAATTATTAGGGAATCTTCCCAATCAGAAAACAAATAAATCATCAATGCCTTTCAATCTGAAGTTGAAAGGCATTGAATTAAATGTTACTAAATCGATTTAGTTAGGGTGATACAATGAAGATTCAACTAGCCTTAGACCGCCTAACAATTAGAGAAGCTATCCAGATAGCCAAAAGTACCGAATTATACATTGATATGATTGAAGTAGGCACATCATTAATAAAAGAGTATGGCGTAACAAGTATATCTGCATTAAAAGAAGTATTTCCTCATAAAACCATTGTAGGTGACATAAAAACAATGGATAATGCTACTTATGAATTCGATTTATGTTTTGAAGCTGGAGCAGATATAGCTACAGTGATGGGGGTGGCTCCATTATCTACAATAGAGGCATGTTTGGATCGAGCAAAAAGGCATGGAAAAACCGTAATGATTGATTTATTAAATACAACGGATGAGCAAAAAGAAGCTCTATACGAGTACAAAGAAGCGATATTTTGTGATCATATTAGCAAAGACGAACAAGAACTGGCAGGGAAAAAGGTAAATGAAGTGAGCTTTAATGATTCACTAAAATGGGCAGTCGCTGGAGGAATTACAACAGATTCCCTTAAAGGAATGGAAGAACGAAAACCTGATATTTTGATTATAGGTTCTGCGATTACAAAAGCTGAACAGCCAGAAGAAGTGGCAAAAATATTCAAGGAAATAATAGGATGAAGGAAGGCTAGATGTAATGGATCAAATAGAAACAATTCTTACAGAAATCTCTTCTGTACTCAAGGAGAGTAATACCCAGGACGTAGATATGATTGTTAAAGAGTTGGGGAATGGAAATAGAATATTTGTGATCGGAGAAGGACGTTCAGGCTTAATGTCAAAATCATTTGCTATGAGACTTATGCATCTAGATGCTGAAGTATATGTGATAGGTGAAACCATTACACCAGCAATATCAGCAGGGGACGTACTTATTGCTGTATCTGGTTCAGGAAATACAAAATCTGTTATCTGGACTGCAGAAAAGGCACAGTCTATTGGCTGCCCAGTTATTGCAGTTACTACAGATACGGAATCTGAACTAGCTTCATATGCTTCCTTGATCCTTCATGTCCCGGCTGCGACCAAATATCGAAAAGAAGGGGAACAAGCAACCATCCAACCGCTTGGTTCATTATTTGATCAATGTGCTCATATTCTCTTTGATCATATTTGCCTAACATATGCGAATTCAAAGGAAATTAGTAATGAACAAGCATTTTTGAAACACAGTAATATGGAATAATGTCCTTAGTTTAATCCATATTCACCAACCGATACTAATGTTTACATAGTACTAGGTCTCTCATTATTTTTAAAAGAGAGACCTATTGGTTTAAGTAACCTTTTTTATTCTAAGTAATGCGGCATTGCCGAAAGCAATTCCTACTAAAATGAAGACCACTCCACACCATTGGGAAATAGCCACTTGCTCCCTTAAAATGGTAGCAGACATGATTACGGCGATTGGCAGCTCTGATGCTGATAAGATCGTTCCTAGTCCTGGTCCTACATATGGCATGCCAATTGAAAATAACAAAGGTGGTAATATGACTCCAAATAAACCAAGTAATGAAGCATACGGTGCTAATTCAAGTAGTGTAGAGAAGTGAAATATAAACAATGGTGGAAACAGTATCATCACGATAAATAAAGCCCCTGTCGAAAGAAGCGCACTTTTAAGAATGGGAGGAGTATTGTTCCCAACTGCTCCGCTTACCAAAATAAAAACTGAAAATGTGCAAGCAGAAAGCAGTCCCCACACTATGCCGACTAAAGAGAATTGTCCCGAGCCATTTCCAATAAAACCAGCTGCTAACACGGAACCGAAGAGAAGAACAATAATAGCAATGATTTTGCTTCGGTCAGGCCTCTTTTTATAAAAAACCCATTCAATAACTGTCCCAATCCAAACAAATTGAAATAAAAAAATAATAGCAAGAGAAGCATCTACTGTTTGTAATGATTTATAGTAAAATATGCCTGTTAAACCCATTGGGAAACCAGAAACAATAATCTTTAGTATTTGAATTTTATCTATCAAAATCTTGTTTTTCCTAGTAAAAAGAAAGACCAACCATATGAAAAGGGTCCCGAATAAAAATTGCCCTCCTGTTACTTCTGCCATAGAAAAACCAGCAGCATAAGCTAGCTTAACGAAAGTCGATAAAACACCGTAACAACATCCACCTAAAAAAACGATGATTGCATATTGCCAAATTTTCATAAATACCCTCTTTTCTAATCAAATAAAATAGGGAGAGAGATAAACTCCAACCCTACTTTATTTCGGAAGTAACAATAAAAGACCTATAAGTGAAACGATAGGAAGGCTAAGTGTCAACATAACTCCTATGAAAGCCAATGTAGTAACGATGCCCTTTGTTTCTTTAGTTACATCCACCTTTGTTTGCAGAAATATAAAGAAAGGAGCGAAAGCCATGGATAATATAATGATGATAGCAGGTAATAATAAATCACCCATTAATGCGACAGGTTGACTCATAATAAATCCAAAGACAATTAGTATAATCGGAATAACCTCGGCAATTGCCACTCCAACAAAAAACTTCGATTGTAAGGCATTACGGTCCTCGGGTGCTCGCTTCACCTTATCAATGAACATCTTAAAAACTATTAAAATAGAAATAACAGCAAGAACAGAACCAAACATAAACAAATAAGCAGCTGACAATGAAATACCCTCCAGTTCTTTTACCGATTTAATTAAAGTAAATATCATGCTAATTTTATGATCGCCAGTATAAATATAATCACCATTGATTATACCGTACTGTTCTATTGATTTAAATCTATTATCCGTAAATCAAATGATTAACATAACATCAAATAGACTCATGAATAACGGTAAATGGTCTCAATGTATTGACAAGTACGGTGTATAATTAAAGACTAGATGAGTAAGTAAAGGTACATGCCTAATTCTATTTGAAGAGAAG
Source organism: Lederbergia lenta NBRC 16444 (assembly GCF_001591545.1). Classification (GTDB taxonomy): domain Bacteria; phylum Bacillota; class Bacilli; order Bacillales; family Bacillaceae_C; genus Lederbergia; species Lederbergia lenta. Next base: position 55,624 of record NZ_BCVC01000007.1, on the reverse strand, counting down.
TTGGGATTCGCACTAGCAGGCTATTGAAAGACATATAGATAAAGGAGTGGGAGAGCGCTGATGGTTAAAAAAGAACAAGTCATTGAATGGTCCATTTTAGAATATGACCTAGGACAATTATATATAGCCAAGACTGAAAAGGGACTTTGCTATATCGGTTCACCTGGGCAGTTGTATGAAGAGTTTGAAGCATGGATACAGAAGCATTTTCCGAAAGCAATCCTTATTGAAAAGCAGGAAACATTGAAACCATATTTATCTGAACTACGTGAATACTTTGAGGGAGATCGACAGTCATTCTCCTTGCCTGTAGATATAAAAGGTACGCCGTTTCAAGAAGAAATTTGGGAAGCATTAAAGCAGATTCCTTACGGAAAAACATACTCCTATTCAGATATAGCGGAAATGATTAAAAGGCCGAAAGCAGTCCGTGCGGTTGGATCGGCGATTGGTGCAAACCCAGTACTTATAACGGTGCCATGTCATCGTGTGATTGGAAAAAATGGGGCAATAACTGGTTATCGCGGAGGCACAGAAATGAAGCGATATTTACTTCAATTAGAAGGAGGCACACAAAAAAATACTTGAAAACTTTGGGTGTATCGAACTCATGCAGTAAAATTAGAAGAGATAAGTATTTTGGAAATATTTTATTAGTAAAGAGGTGTGTATTATATGGATGCAGAAGTAGCGGTAATTGGTCTTGGGACAATGGGTAGTATGGCAATGTGGCAACTTGCTCGAAGAGGTGTTTCCGTTTTAGGCTTTGAGCAGTTTGGGATTGGACATGATCAGTCAGCTGCCGGAGGGGAATCACGACTTTTTAGGACCGCATATTTTGAAGGTGCTGAATATGTGCCATTGCTTCAAGAAGCATTTAGTCAATGGAGAGAACTTGAACAAGAATCTGGCTTTAACCTACTTACTATTAATGGTGGTCTGATGATTGGTGACCCTGAAAGTGACTTCATAAAGTCGGTGATGAATAGTATTCAAATGCATCAGCTTGACCATGAAGTGCTCGATGAAAAAGCAGCGAAAGAACATTTCCCGCAACATCGTTTACTACCAGGAGAAGTGATGGTTTTAGACAAGCAAGCTGGATTTCTACGTCCAGAGCTTTCTGTTTTGGCGGCGGTTCAATCCGCTGAAAAACTCGGAGCAACTGTACAAAAACATGCGCAAGTTCAAGAGATCATCCCCGATGAACACGGTGTGAACATCAAAGCCAATGATGCGTATTATCGAGTGAAGAAAGTCATCATAACAGCCGGTCCTTGGACTGGGACTTTACTTCCAGAGCTTCAAAAGCAACTAACAGTTCAGAGATTAGTGATGACATGGTACCCTATATTAACAGAAAAGAAGTTTGATATTGATCAATTCCCTACATTTATCAGGATGAGCCGTGATATCACTTTTTTTGGGGCACCAACGTTAGACGGTAGCATGGTAAAGGTGGCACTTGGAACTTTTTATGGACAAGTAGATGATGCTAGCGCACTTGATCGAAGTGTAGACGTCCAAAGTCTACAAAAGGTAAATTGTGCAGTGAGTCAATTAATGTCAGGTTTACATCCGGCACCGAGCCGTGTAAGTGCTTATATGGATGCATATACACCTGATAATGATGCTATTGTTGGTATTCATCCCCAATTTAATAATACGGTTGTACTAGGTGGCTTTTCGGGGCATGGTTTTAAAATGGCGCCAATTTTTGGCCAAATAGCCGCAGATCTTGCCACAACTGGAAAAACGGATTATCCAATCGATCATTTATCATTAGCTAGATTTTTATAAAAATACAATGAATATTCATTTTGCATAGCTCCGCCCTTTTTACACAAGTATAAAATTGAGTGAAGGAGGGGAAAAGAAAGAAAAAGGGGGGGAGACTTCATGCATAAAGAATTTTATGAAACAGAACAGCGCCCATTTCCATTGCCACATAAACCATGGGTGATGACACAAACTTGGAATAATTTATTATTCAGTCATTGGCCTGTGCCCTCAGTTCTAATAAAAGATCTTGTTCCATCTTCTTTAGAAGTTGACCTTTATAATGAGACTGCTTGGATAGGGATTATTCCCTTCTATGTAAATCATATGAGGTTTCGTGGATTGCCTAACATACCTTATTTACACTCCTATTTGGAGTTAAATGTACGCACCTATGTTACCTATAAAGGAATACCAGGCGTTTATTTTTTTAGTCTTGATGCCAATAAATGGATGAATGTAATTGGAGCAAAAATAGGTGCATTGCTTCCTTATCGATATGCCACAATGGATATGAAAGTAGAAGATCATACAGTTCACTTTCATAGTGAACGAAAGTATTCCACAAATCCGAAGATAATTTTAAACCTCACCTATCGACCTACCTCTGACGTCTATTTACCAAACTTCGATAGTCTGGAATATTGGCTATTTGAACGCTATTGTTTCTTCACAGCTAAAGGAAAGCATCTATATCGTGGTGACATACATCATGATCGCTGGCGAGTAAGTGATGCGGAAATATCTTTGTACGCCAATTCTATGGCTCCCTTTCTACCAGAACATTATATTGAAAGTCAGCCACTTGTACACTATTCTACAAAAAAACAAGTCTTCGCTTGGCCGCTTAAAAAGTTGCGATAAATTAAATTTTTAAGCGGCTGAAATACATATGAAGTCCCCAATGAGCATTTTCAGCGATTGTAGAAATTGAAAAGCGATATTATTTCACTGGATAGCTATTTAAAAATGAAAAGGAATGAGCTAACTTTTTGGCAAATTGCAATGGAGGTTCAATAGATTGAAGATGAATGTACATAATCAATGGGTTCATGTATAACCAATGATTATGTAAGGCACTAACAATAATTCCTTGTTGGACAATAGAGTGCGTGAAACCTGGAATCTCTTCTTGTAAAATGGCAATTTCCGCTAAATTTAAAGCATTACCATTTTGATCTAGTGATTCAAATAAAACATCAGCTGGTACAACAGTTGTACTTGGACGCCCTTGAACAGTTACCTTCATATTACGGTGTAGAGATACAGAACAAACCCCTTTGTCTATCGAACTTATGCCATTAAGGATAGTGGCAAATTGGTCACATAAAGAATGAGCACTATTTAGTAGGCTCGTGCATGAATGATCGGATGTACATTTACAATGCTCTCCACACCGGCAATGAAAGTTATCACAGTGCGGATTAGGACAAGATGTTGAAATTGCTTGCTGGCTTTGTGCATATCTGTTAAACATATTTATTCAAAGGCCCCCATTCATCTTGCTAATATTAGTAATGATATTCATCCCTCTTTATAAGGTTCTATTTTCTCCATAAATAACCATGTTTTTTGAATAGATTTCCCTAAAACTTAACCAGGACCTAGGAACGATAATGGGTAATTAATGTTTAAATAAACGTTTATTGAGAAAATAGATGATATAAAGACACAAAGTAGAAAGAGGGAGAGATATTGAAAACTAAGGTCTTTTTATCATTTATTATCGTTTTTCTTTTAGGAGCCTGTGGGACTAAGGATATGGAAGTAGAAGATCAGAAGAAATTAAATGAAGAAACTTCATTAATAAATGAAAATAATAAACAGGAAGATTTAGATAAGGCTGATCAGACGACAGATACATTGATGGTAGAGTTGAAAAACACGAAAGATGAAAAAGTGGGCACTGCTGAAATAAACCAAGGATCAGAAGGAGTTTTGATCGATCTAAGCGTTACTGATTTACCACCAGGATTGCATGGTTTTCATATTCATGAAATTGGGAAGTGTGAAGCTCCGACTTTTGAATCAGCAGGAGGACATTTTAATCCAACAAATGCCAAGCATGGTATGGACGAAACGGAAGGTCCACATGCAGGAGATTTACCTAATCTTGAAGTAGGAGAAGATGGGAAAGTAGATTTAGAAGTGATAGCGGAGAATGTTACTTTATTAAGTAATGAACCAAATTCATTATTAGGTCCCGAGGGAACAGCTTTAGTAATACATGCTACGGAAGATGACGGAAAATCTCAGCCATCTGGCGACTCAGGTGATCGCATAGTATGTGGAGAAATTGGTCAATAAAAAGGACTATCTAATCAAGCAAATAAAGCCAGTGTCAAAATGACGCTGGCTTTATTATGGACAGGGGTTTAACGATTATTCAAGGTCAAAATTGCTTTGCAGCGGACAAGTAGTTCGGCAATTCACAGTCTGCGAAAGGATAATCTGATTTGTGTATAATGAAAGGGGGAAAATGTTACATAGATAGGAGAACGGACGTTGGGAATTTTAAAAGTCGTAATTCAAATTACCTTTTTATTCATTTTGTATCGAGCTGGTATATCAATTCAAGAAACATTTCACTTGAGTGTTCCTGGAAGCATCATTGGTATGCTCCTTTTATTCCTTTTATTATCAATGAAAATTGTAAAAGTGGAGTGGATAGAAAAGGGAGCATTATTATTAATTAAATATCTTCCATTGCTATTTCTCCCCATCACAGTAGGAGTTATTACGTTTTTTGATGTATTTATAGGGAAAGGTTTTTTCATTATTGTTATTGTGTTAATCAGTACTACCCTCGTAATGGTTAGTTCCGGGTTGATTAGTCAATTTCTGTTGAAAGAAAAGGTACAAGAACATGAATGATGTATTAATTGGTATGCTCGCCATCATTTGTACACTAATTGTTTTTTTCTCTTCCAAGTGGTTAAGTATAAGATACCCACACCCTTTAACAATACCGATATTAATTTCTACTATTGTTATTGTTGCGGGATTGCTTTTCTTCCATATATCGTATGATACATACTTTATCGGTGGTCAATGGATTGACCGCTTTCTAGGGCCAGCGGTAGTAGCACTTGCCTACCCACTTTATCAACAAAGAATTATCTTGAAAAAGAATGCCATACCTATAATCATCGGGGTCATTTGTGGTTCCTTTATTGGTGTATTAAGCGGATTGATCATGGGAAGATGGCTAGGTTTAGATCGTCTGATTATTACATCGCTTCTGCCTAAATCAGTCACTTCTCCGGTGGCAATGGATATTGCTCACACAATAGGCGGTTCTCCTGCATTGGCTGCAGTCTTAGTGATGTTTGCAGGTATAAGTGGAGCCGTAATGGGTCCATCTTTGCTGAAGTGGGCACGTGTTCATCATTATTTAGCAAAAGGTGTTGGTATGGGAAGCGCATCACATGCGATTGGAACGGCAAAAGCAATGGAGAGTGATATAAAAGCGGGAGCTGTAAGTACAGTTGCAATGGTACTAAGTGCAATCATTGTTTCTATCATTACGCCATTGCTCGTTATTCTTTTTATGTAATAGAGAGAAAGCCATTCTTGATTATCAACAACAAGAGTGGCTTTTTCTTCTTTAGTAGATCTTTTTCATCATTTGTTCAATAATTTGTAATAGTTACATAGAACATAGTGAAAAAAATTAGGTATACTATGTGTATAGAATATATTTGTAACAAGCTAAATCTTTTTTTACACTCACTTGTGAAATTATTCACAAGTTGATAGCAATACTTTATTTGTATGCCTCACATAGTAAATTTTTAAAATAACTTGTGAAAATATTCACATGGGGATAATGGAGGAACAAAATATGAAAAGGAAGCTAGTAATGATTGGAAATGGCATGGCTGGAGTTCGTTGTATGGAAGAAATACTGAAAAGGAATCGAGAAGCGTTTGAGATCACTATTATTGGTGATGAACCACATCCGAACTATAACAGAATTATGCTCTCTAATGTTTTACAAGGAAAAACTGAGATGAAAGATATCAATATGAATGAATGGGATTGGTACAAAAATAATCAAATTACACTGTATACAGATGAAAAAGTCATTGAGATTGTGCCTGAAAAAAAGGAGATTAAAACGGATAAAGGGAAAAGGATTGACTATGATGAACTTATCATCGCTACAGGCTCAAGTGCATTTATTTTACCAATACAAGGACATCAACTTGAAGGAGTTATTGGTTTCCGGACAATACAGGATACGGAGTACATGATCGAAACGGCGAAACAGTATAAAAAAGCAGTTGTAATTGGTGGTGGTCTACTTGGACTTGAAGCCGCAAGAGGATTAATCGATCGAGGAATGGATGTCTATGTCGTGCATCTCCTACCGAGTTTAATGGAGCAACAATTGGATGCTACCGCGGCAAAAATGTTGAAAAAGGACTTAGAAGCACAAGGAATGAAGTTTTTAATGGAAAAACAAACGACAGAAATACACGGAGACGGACGAGTAGAGGGAATTACTTTCTCGGATGGTACGTCTATTGAATGTGATCTTGTCGTCATGGCTGTAGGGATCCGACCGAATATCGATTTGGCAAAGAATGCAGGCTTAAATATCAATCGAGGCATCATCGTGAACGACTTTATGCAAACTTCTATTCCTACTATATATGCCGTGGGTGAATGCTCTGAGCATAATGGCATTACTTATGGATTGGTTGCACCACTTTATGAGCAAGGCATTGCGCTTGCTGACCATATTACCGAAATTAAAACAAATGGTTACCGAGGAAGCATTTTATCCACCCAATTAAAAGTAGCCGGATGTGACTTGTTTTCAGGGGGACAAATTCATGAAGATGATGATACACAGGCAATCATTGTACAAGATCAATTTGCAGGGCTTTATAAAAAGGTGCTTGTAAAAGATAACAAAGTTGTTGGGGTTGTTCTTTACGGAGATTCATCAGATGGTACCCGTTTGTTTTCTATGCTAAAAAAAGGGACAGATATAAGTGCATTTACGAGCGCAGCGGTTCTTCAAAAAGCAGGTGAAGATGCAGTAGGAGAAATGATTGCAGAGATGAGCGCTGAGGAAACAGTGTGCGGCTGTAACGGTGTAACAAAAGGTACCATTGTTCAAGCTATATTGGAACAGGAATTAAATACGTATGAAGAAGTAAAGACTTGCACAAAGGCAGGGGCGTCTTGCGGAAAATGTCGTGGTGTTGTTGAAGGTATTCTTGCTCATACATTGGGTGATAGCTTTGATGCTGCAGCAGAGAAAACAGGTATGTGTGTTTGTACAACATTCACACGTGATGAAGTGGTTGCGGAAATAAAAGCAAAAGGATTGCAAACACCAAAAGAAGTGCGCAATGTACTTGGATTTATAAATGAGGAAGGTTGTCCAACTTGTCGTCCAGCACTCAATTACTATATGAGAATGCTACGACCAGAAGAATATGAAGATGATAAAGCCTCAAGGTTTGTCAACGAACGGATGGAAGGAAATATTCAAAAAGATGGGACATTCTCCGTCATTCCTCGGATGTATGGTGGAACGACAACAGGAGAAGAGCTAATTCGACTCGGGGAGGTTGCCAAAAAATATAATGTACCGTTAGTGAAGATTACAGGTGCGAGCCGAGTTGGGCTTTATGGGGTGAAGAAGGAAGATGTCCCGCAAGTGTGGGAAGAACTTGGAATGCGCTCAGGATACGCCTATTCTAAATCATTACGAAATGTAAAATCATGTGTCGGATCACGTTTCTGTCGCTTCGGAACTCAAGATGCTTTAGGATTAGGCATCAAGTTAGAGAAAGCGATTGAAATGGTCGATACGCCACATAAAATGAAAATGGGTGTGTCAGGCTGTCCACGAAATTGTGCTGAAGCTTTGACGAAGGACTTTGGGGTAATATGTGTAGAAAATGGCTTTCAATTATATTTGGGCGGCAATGGTGGGACGGAAGTTCGTGAATGTGATTCTTTTATTACTGTAAAGACAGAAGAAGAAGTAGTTGCTATGGCAAAAGCTTATACACAATATTATCGTGAGACAGGGATTTATAACGAGAGAACAGCTCCATGGATAGAACGTATAGGTGCCGAAAATATAAAAGAAGTATTACTAAATGAAAAAATGAGCACTGAATTAGCTGCAAGCTTTGACAAAGCAAAAAATACGTATGAAGAAGCTTGGAGTAACGCGCTTCATAATAAGCAGAAAAAAGATATGTTTGAAATTATAAAAAAATAGGGGGATGTTCAATGAAAGCAGAGAAACGGAAAGTAAAAATCGCTGAACTGGATCATTTACCGAAACAAATCGGGAAAGAAGTGCATGTAAATGGAAAATCCATTGCCCTTTTTCACTTAGAAAATGGAGCTATACGGGCAATCGGAAGTACGTGTCCACATACAAATGGACCACTAGCAGAAGGGATCGTTTCAGGAGAATATGTTTTTTGTCCATTGAAGAATTGGAAGGTTTCACTGATTACTGGAGAGGTACAAAAACCAGATGATGGCATTGTGGAGACGTACAAAACAGAAATCCATGATGGCTTCGTATATATTGAGGTGTAGAGAATGAAAAATCAAAAAGGCTTTGTTTCATTTGTCGGGGCTGGACCAGGAGATATTGGGTTAATAACGCAAAAAGGTATGCAATGTATAGAAAGGGCGGACGTTATTTTATACGACCGCCTCGTTAATCCCAGATTATTACGATCTGCAAAGGCTACATGTGAATTTGTGTACTGTGGGAAATTACCGAAAAATCATATAATGAGACAAGAAAAGATCAATGAAATGCTCGTTCAACTAGCAGAACAGGGGCAATATGTGGTTCGCTTAAAAGGTGGTGACCCATCCGTATTTGGCAGAGTTGGTGAAGAGGCAGAGGAACTTGGAAAGCATGGTATATTATATGATATTGTTCCTGGGATTACATCGAGTATTGCGGCTGCGACCTATGCGGGGATTCCTATTACCCACCGTGATTATAGTAATAGTTTTACGCTCAGAACTGGACATTATTGTGCGAATAATGAAAGAGCCGATTCTAAGGGACAACAAATGGGTGATACGATTGCCTATTATATGGGGATTAAAAATCTGAATATCAATTGTAAAAGATTGATAGAACAAGGGAAGCCGAGTAAAACAAAAGTAGCAATTATTCAATGGGCTACACTGGGCAAACAAAAAGTGGTAGAAGGTACACTAGAGACAATCGCTGATATTGTCAACGAAGAAAATATTGAAAATCCTGCCATGATGATTGTTGGGGATGTTGTTTCATTAAGAGAGTCACTTGCTTGGTTTGACAAGAAAAGACTCAATGGAAAGCGAGTAATCATTGCAAAATCAACTGCAGGTGATTTTGAATTAGAAAGTTATTTTTCAGCACAAGGGGCAGAGGCTTATTCATTCCCGATTTTACAAAAGAAAGAGAGAAAATTTACAGAGAATGAATTAACAATGATAGTGAACAGTAAACGGCTCGCTTTTGCTACTCCAGATAGTGTAGTAATTTTGCTTGAGCAATTAATGGAAGCGGGCTATGATATTCGGGATCTGCCTAGAAACATAGCATGTCGTTCAGACAAAACAAAGAAGGTACTAGCCGAAAGGGGAATCATCGCTGACAAACTAAAAGGCAGTGACGAATCGATGGTAATGATTGCTCCAACGAATGATAAAGTAATTGGGCTAAATGTAGATTTATATTTTTCTCACGAAATACTTGTTGATCAGCGTTTTAATGAGATCAATGAGCGGATGTTAAAGGAGGATGAATGGGCTACTGTCATATTTCCAAATAAAGCTGCCGTTGATTCATATGTAAATGAACTGGTTAACCTGAATATCGAGCATATGCAAAACATCAATTTTGCATATATCGGGGAATCAGTAAAGGAGTATGCTAATAGGTTTGGATTCTCAACAATCGATGAAGAGATTCAGTGTCAATTAGATTGTAATGAATGGAGGCGAAGTCAATGATGGATGCCGTTGTTTATATCGGTCACGGTAGTCGGCGTGAGGAAGGGAATGCCCAATTTATTAGATTTGTAGAATCAGTCATGAAGGAAATTCCTTATAAGAAACAGGAAGTAGCCTTCTTAGAATTAACAACTCCAACGATTGCTGATACGCTAACGAAGCTTATTGCAGCAGGGGCTAAGCGAATTCTAGTTGTTCCCGTTCTATTATTTGCAGCAATCCACCATAAGCAAGATATTCCCGAAGCATTACAAGCTGTCCAAAATAGGCATCCTCATGTTACTTTTATGATGACAGAGCCATTTGGTGTTCATGACAATATGATTAAACTTGTGGTAAAACGAGTGGAGGCTGAGATAAGTGAAAGGAATGCGGCCATTTTACTAGTTGGGAGAGGAAGCAGCGATCCAGAGCCGATTGAAAAGCTTTATCAAATTAGTCGGAATGTGGAACAAATACTAGGCTTGCCAGTATATACCGCATTTCTAACATCCTTTGCTCCGAAAATGAACACGGCTATCTTAGATATTCAGAATAAATATAAAAAAATCTATGTAATGCCATATTTATTATTTACTGGATTATTACTTAAGAAAATAGAAAGGACAATTGCCGCTTATTCACAAAATATTATACTCTGTAAAAATCTAGAATTTGATGAATTAATGAAGCAAACTTTAATTGAGCGAATCGAGGAGAAATACGATGGATAATCTGTATCCCGTAATGATGAAAATGAAAGGGAAAAGGGTAGTAATTGTTGGTGGTGGTCAAATTGCTCTACGTAAAGCGAAGGGGTTGGAAGAATCAGGTGCTGATATTACGATTATCAGTCCTAATATTCACAAGGAATTACTGCAGCTACCTAATATAAAATGGGAAAAAAAGGAGTTTGAAGCAGAAGATATAAAAGAGGCACAACTTATCTTTGCTGCAACTAATATTAAAACAGTGAATGAATACGTTTGTCAATGTGCTACAGAGAGTCAATGGATAAACGATACGAGTAATAGTGAGAACTCTAACTTTATAACTCCAGCAGTTGTAAGAAGAGAAAAGTTCGTCCTCTCTGTATCCACATCGGGGGCAAGCCCAATTCTTGCTAAAAAAATAAAAAAAGAGTTGGAAGAACGATACGATGATCATATGGTGGAAATGCTCGAAGACTATGAAAGGAGGAGAGAAAAAAGATGAAAGAAACGATCGATATATTTGCCAACACCGCTGTTACAAAGGTAAACCAATTAAAAAGTAGTAAAAGTAAATATATTACGTTAGCAATGTTAGCTGGATTTTTCGTTGGTTTAGGAATTATTCTTATTTTTACAATTGGCGGTTTACTAGCGCCGGCTAATTTTGCTGGAACAAAGATTGTCATGGGAGTTTCATTTGGAATAGCGCTAAGTTTAGTAATTATGGCTGGAGCAGATCTATTTACAGGAAATAACATGATCATGACAATTGGTACAATGATGAAAAGGACGACATGGTATGAAACGATAAAGGTATGGATTTTTAGCTATTTTGGTAATTTTGCTGGGTCCGTTCTCGTTGCCGTCCTTTTTTTCTATTCGGGATTGGCTGTGGGCGATACAGCGGAATTCATTACAGGAACAGCAAGCGCTAAAATGAACGCGCCTTTTATGGAATTACTTGTTCGCGGGATACTATGTAATATTCTTGTATGTTTAGCCGTCTGGTGTTCTGTAAAGCTCAAAGATGAAACAGCAAAATTAATTATGATTTTCTGGTGTTTATTCGCTTTTATCACATCCGGTTTTGAGCATAGTGTCGCAAACATGACCTTGCTATCCATTTCCCTAATGATCCCACATCCCGAAACAATTTCGTTAGCTGGTATGGCAGCAAATCTAATTCCGGTATCTATTGGTAACATCATTGGTGGAACCATTTTTATTGGGGCCGCATATTGGTACGGCATTACTGAAAAAGAAGAAAAAGTTCAACCGGTGATTAGCGAAAAACATAGAAAAGAAGCTTAATTATTCATTTCATATTAAGCTACAAATATAGAAAAAGCTCAAGAAATAAATTGAGCTTTTTCTATATGAAAATCTTGCGCTTTCGCTTTTCCTTGTTATTCTATCGTTAAGCCTTTTTCTTCGTAGTATTTCTTAGCACCTTCGTGCAATGGTATTCCTGCAAGGTCTGTTGTTGCATTCTCTAATTCCATTTGTTTGACGATGGCATGAGTTGACTCCAATTGATCTAAGTTGTCCCAAAAGCTCTTAGTCATTTCATAAATGATATCGTCGTCTACAGATGCGTCGGCAATGAGCATCATTTTGATTGCTAATGTGTCAATATCTTTCTCTTGTTTTTCATATGTTCCTGTAGGTATGGTCATTTCAGAATACCATGGATACTCATCCATTAGTTGTTTGCGAATCTCAGGCTCAATACCTATTAACTCTCCGTCAGCAGTAGAGATCATTTCAGTTACAGCGGCAGTAGGTAATCCCGCTTGGATTAACGCACCATCGATTTGTTTATTTCTCATTAAATCAATTGCTTCCGTGAATCCAACAAAGTTTTCTTTAATATCATCTGGATAAGCTATTCCGTAAGCTGGAAGAATGATACTAGACTCTACTTCTGGAGTACTTCCTACAGATCCCGGAGCGAAACGTTTTCCTTTTAAATCTCCTAATGAACCGATATCTGCACCTTTTCGCACAACAAATTGATTCGGATTATAATATAGCCCAGCTACGATGCGAACATTATCATACTTACGGTCTTTAAAACCTCTTTCACCGTTAAAAGCTTCCCAAATGATTCCGGCAGTTGCGAATGAAATCTCCGCTTCTCCTTCTTTCATCAAGTTTAAGTTATTCACTCCACCATTTGAAGCTTGCGTATTCACCCGGAGTCCATCTACTTCATTTCCCCATAAATTTGCCATTGCAGAACCTAATGGATAAATGGTACCCGTCGTCGCAGCAGTCGGGAAATTCAAATTCACCGTTTTTTGTTTACCCTTTCCACCATCAGAATTGTTATTTCCACAGCCACTTAGTATAAGAATCATAGATAATAAACCTAAGCATAAAATGCTTTTCCATCTTCTATTTAACAATTTTATTTACCTCCATTTTTCTATTGAAAAGGGGCAGAGCTACTTAAATCGAATAGAACAACAAATAGATAGTAATTAATCTTTCATTAATATTCAGATTTCAAATGAAGTAGTTTCACCTTTATTTTGTATTTGCTTAATCCTAATCTATCTTCCATGCAAGGGTAAGTGCTCTACTCAACTTTAATTTTATTGATTGACTGCAATTTCGCTCACTGTTTTCTTTTTCATTACGCTTTGCCAAACGAAAACGACTATGAATAAGGCGATACCTATATAATCAGTCATAAAGTCAGGTGCGATCATTAATAGACCTACTATTACTAGAAGAACTCTTTGTAACATGGATGCTCGCATGAGAAGCCATCCTTGTAATCCAGCTGCCAGGGAAACGACCCCAACTGCGGCTGTGAGCCCAGGCATAATACTTTTTGCATAACTAGCTTCACCAATTAGTAATGCTGGTTCAAATATAAAGAAAAATGGTAAAATAAACCCGGTAATTCCCAGCTTAACAGCTGTCATGGATACTTTGTGCTGATTTGTCCCGGCGATCCCTGCTGCGACGTAAGAAGCAAGTGCTACCGGCGGTGTAATATTTGATAAGCAAGCATAAAAAAGTACAAACATATGTGCCGCAAGCGGCGCAACACCTAGATCGATTAAAACGGGAGTTCCAACGGTTGCCACAATCACATAAGCTGCAACACCAGGAACACCCATGCCTAAGATAATACTCATTAGCATAACAAGGAAAGCAGCGAAGAAAATATTGTCATTCGTGTAATTCATTACTGTATAGCCAAAATTAAGCCCAAGTCCAGTTAAAGAAACGGTACCTATAATCACACCAATAATTGCACAGGCAACAGCAACTCCAACTGCTCCTTTTGCTCCTTCTTCAAGCGCTAATATAATATCTTTTAAGCGCATCCTTGTTTCTTTGCGGAACCAACTAGCAACTACACACGCAATTATAGAAAATACTGCGGCATATAAAGGAGTAAATCCAGTAAATAAAAGTCCTAATAAAACAAATAAAGGAAGAGACAAATGACCTTGTTTTTTTATTACTTCCATTGCTTTTGGAATATTTTCTCGAGAAAGTCCTTTTAAGCCTAGTTGCTTCGCTTCAAAATGGACGACCATAATTAAAGCTAAATAATAGAGTATGGCTGGAATTATTACCGCGATCATAACAGTCGTATAAGGTACACCTAAATACTCGGCCATTACAAATCCAGCTGCCCCCATAATAGGAGGTGCGAATTGTCCGCCGGTAGATGCAACAGCTTCAACAGCAGCGGCAAAGTGGGCTTTATATCCATTCTTTTTCATTAATGGAATCGTCAATGTGCCAGTAGTCGCCACGTTTGCTATCGCACTACCATTAATCATTCCCATTAAAGCACTTGCGATGACCGCCACTTTGGCTGGTCCACCCGGAGAACGCCCTGCGATCGTTAAAGCCAGATCATTAATAAACTGACTAAAGCCGCTTCTGTTTAAAAAGGCGCCAAATAAAATAAAGAGGAAAACAAATGTGGCAGAAACACCAATTGCAATTCCGAATACACCTTCACTACCCCAAAATATGTAATCTACTATTCTTGTAATGCTAAAACCACTATGTCCGAATATACCAGGGATCCAAGGGCCGATAAAATTATATAAAAGAAAGATTAGCGCTAAAATTGCAAGATTTCCAACGACACGTCGAGCCGCTTCAAAAATAATTAAAATACCTATCGCTCCAAAAATATAATCAGGCGTTAATAAAAAACCGCCCCGTAGGACAATTGCCTTGTAATTAAATAGCAAGTAACCTATCGATATAATGCTTAATAATATACAAATCGCATCGAATAGGGATGGATAGCCGATTTTTCTTTTCGCTTTTTTTGTTGCTGGATATAACAGAAAGGTCATAACTAAGAGGAATAATAAATGCCAGCCCCTTAATGTCATCGCATCAAACACTCCTGCACCTGCAGAAAATATTTGAAAAGTAGACCAAATCACAGCAATGCCTGTTACGACCTTAGCGAATTTTCCGACATATTCCTTTGTACGAAATTCACTATCCGCTTTCTCCATTAATTCAGTAGGTGATTCTTCTACTTTAACCAATTCAGCCTCTCCTTTTCTGCTTTAACGCTGTAAAGTAATGGTATTCAAAGACGTTATTAATTATAACAAACATTCCTGTACAATGGAATATCTAATTTATCAGAATAATTTTAAGACAGCTTATTTTAAGCACACTTCATTTAGGCATGAATAAAGTATGTTGGCTGAGAAAAGTAAACGGGGGTATCAAGACGACTAAGGAAGATCGAAAAAGACTAGCATGGCATGAAACTCTTGAAATTCATGAGCTGGTTGCTGCTCAATCGAATGGATTAATGAAGCTTAAAATGTCAATCGGAAAAATAGATGATCCTGAACTCAGCAAGATTTATAAACAAGCTATTCAAGATCTAGAATTGAATTTAAATGAGTTAATAAGTTTTTATTCCTCTATGCCTTCAGGTGAAAGAGCGGAATCTAACAAGGATTTACTAGGCTTCTATGCAGGAGACTTACTTGCTTTGTCTAAAATATTAGTTCGAAATTATGCAATAGCAATAACAATAGCAATAGCAATAGCAATAGCAATAGCAATAACAGAAACGGCAACTCCTATTCTAAGGAAGACATTGACAGAGCAAATGTTAAGGGCGATCATATGCCATGAGAAGATTTTTAACTATATGTATAAAAAGGGTTTATATCCAGCGTATGACTTAAGCCAGCTATTAAACAACGATCTTAAAAATGCTAAAAAGCAATTTCGATGAAATATTAAAAGTATTTTAATAATAGAGGAAATAGTCTGCGAAAGTTATTTTAAGGAAACACTGGAATACGTCAACGATATTATAAGTGCTATATTGACTTCAATAGTAAATAAGCGAGAGATTGATGTTTTACGTCATTCTCTTCAGCTTGTGAGTATGAAGTCATTTTTCAGTGGCGGCGAACAGACATCGAATGACCGTCAGTTATTTTAAAATACAGACCATTTTGATTGTAGATAGTTGCCACTTACTGTTTATTATCCAAAATTACGGACAGGTTCATATAGTTATTTTACGTTTATTGGCTCAGGTGGACATCGAAAGGCATCTATAAGAAAAAAATAGATGCCTTTTTGCTTTTATTAGCGGTTAATAGGGATTTACTGGCGGTCACATGTAAGATACTAGCCAATGAAGTGAACTTACTGGCCTAGCTAACAACTTACAGGCCATTGTAGCCAGATACTGGCCGTCGTACATTTTAGTTAGGTGGGCACTGGAATTATTTTTCAACTTTTTTTCTATTTAGCAATCAAGTATAAGAAAAGGGTAAAGGAGATAGAACTAATTTCGTAAGGCGAAATAATATACTTTCTCATAGAGTTCTAATGTGGCTCACAGTCCATTCACATATTACAAAACTATGATAATAGTAAGCTCTATAACAGAAAATGAATGTAGCGGAAAAGAAAGGGGTGACGTGTTTAGTGGCAATTGAAATATTTAGTCGCCGAGAACAGAAATATTTAATTACTCGCGAGCAATATGAGCAGATAGTGAAAGAAATAGCACTTTATATGAGGCCAGATAAATATGGTCGGGATGGAAAGTACACGGTTACAAGTTTGTACTTTGATAATCAAGATCATCAAATCTACTTTGAGACGAAAAATAAATTAAAGTATCGCCAAAAGCTTAGACTGCGAGTGTATGACAAAACGAATAGGGAAGGCATTGCATTTTTCGAGGTGAAGCAAAAGCATAAAAATGTGGTGAATAAAAGGCGGATGACTATGCCACTTTCTGAAGCTTACCGGTATTTAGAAGAAGGTTCAGAACAGGGGCTATCAAGTTATCAAACGTCTAATCCGCAAGTGCTAAGGGAAATTGATCATTTCATACGCTTTTATCAATTAGAGCCGGAAATGGTTGTTAGTTATGATCGGCACGCGTTTCACGGAGTAAACGATCCAGAGCTCAGAATAACGTTTGACTTGGAATTGAGATGTAGAAATGAGGAATTATCCATTGAAGCAGGACCATACGGAGAACATTTCATCGATCCGAGCTATGTTGTTTTAGAAGTGAAGGTGAATGATAGTGTACCTCTATGGCTCGCAAGAATACTACAAAACTTAGATTGTGAGCAAAAAAGTGCTTCGAAGTTTTGTACTAGTAAAGAATTACTGAGGAAACATGAATTACCACAAGGTGAATGGATGGAAAATACAGCAATCGGAGGAATGGAATATGGGACAATTGAATGATTTTTTTAACTTTAATGGAGCGGCTGGAGAATCTTCTGTTTGGATGAGTCTTCTCGCCATGCTCCTCGCAACTGTACTTAGTTTAATCATTACCAAGCTATACCAGATTACTTTCACGGGAGAGCGTTATTCACAGGCTTTTGTTCATACGATTATTATGATGAGTGTCGTTGTCTCAGTCGTCATGAATGTCGTGAGTGGTAATGCGGGTGTCGCGTTTGGTCTGTTTGCAGTCTTCTCACTTATTCGTTTTAGAAGCGCAGTCACAAATGCAAAAGATATTGCTTATATCTTTTTTGGTCTGTGTGTCGGGATGACAAGTGGCCTGTTTCAGTTTAAACTAGCAATTGCACTTACATTGTTTGCAAGTCTTGTCTTTTATCTCTTATATAAATTTAACTATGGGCAAGGTCGTGACACACAGATTTTAAAAGTTACTGTACCTGAAAACCTTAATCATGAAAATTTGTTTGACGATGTGCTAGATGAAAAGACGGTTCATTATGAATTACGTCAAGTCGAAACGACAAATCTAGGAACAATGATTATGTACACTTACTCTATTCGTAGCAAAACTGAGACGAAGGATCAAGATCTTTTAAATTTAATTAGAGATAAAAATGCGAATTTGAAAGTTACTTTATCCTATTTGGAGACAAGAGATTAGCAAATACATCTTTTTAATAGGACTGTCTAAAATCTGTGTGAAAAGCTGATTTTAGACAGTCTTTTTCATTATCATTATTAATAAAGAAGGGACATGTCATTAATGTGATAAAATATCATGATAATCAGATATATATGGAAAAGGGGTAATTTAATTGGCCTGGCTGTATGTACTTTTTGCTGCCATAGTTGAAGTGTTTTGGGTAATTGGTTTACGATATTCCGATTCATTATTAGAGTGGAGCGGCACCATTATCATGATTGTATTAAGTTTTTATTTCATTATAAAGGCGTGTGAGCAGCTTCCGGCAGGAACGGTTTATGCCATTTTCACTGGGTCGGGGGCAGTGGCAATTGTATTCATTGACTTTTTAATTTTTGAAGCAGATTTTTCTATTTCTAAGATTTTCTTGATAGGTTTAATCATTACTGGGGTTGTTGGTATTAAAATGACAACAGAAAATCAACAGGATTCTGATCAATCTATGAAACGGGGAGGAAAGTAAAATGGCTTGGATATATTTGGTTATAGCAAGCTTAGGAGAAATATTTGGTGTGATGAGTATTAATATATATTTGCGTAAAAAAACATGGGGTAGATTGCTACTTATTGTGCTAACTTTTGGTACAGGTTTTATATTCTTATCGCTTGCGATGCAAGAAATTCCATTGGGAACTGCATATGCGATTTGGACAGGGCTTGGGGCAGCTGGAGCGGTCATAATGGGTATTATCTTTTTCAGTGAATCAGCTGGATGGAAACGTATGCTATTTTTAGTCTTTATTATTGCCGGCGCTGTAGGACTGAAAATAGTGGATTAGGTAAATCATTTTTAGAACCTGGTAAGAATATAATGTTAAAAGTAGGATTGTGGAAATAGTTTTCGAGCAAGTAGTTTCATATAAATAAAGGTAAATACCTTCTTCATGACGTAATGTATAAATAATAGACATTATTTTTAGAAGTATAGACCGATCAAAAGTAAGATAAGGGATTTGCGTTCTTCAACTGTTTAACTCATGACCTTAATTAATTGGCTAGATAATAAAGAAAAGGCGGGAATAAAATGAATGCTCAATTAAAGTTTGATTTTCATACGCATCATTATCGTTGTGGACATGCGCGAGGGGATATCAGGAATTACATTGAAGCAGCAATTGATAAAGGATTGGATATGATAGGTATATCAGATCACTCGCCATATTTTGCTAGGGAGGAAGAGCAAGCTTATCCATCTATCGCCATGGGAAAAAGTGAGTTTGACCATTATATTTCCGAGGTGTTAAAGCTAAAGGAAGAATACAAAGGAAAAATTGATGTGCTATTAGGTGTTGAATCCGATTTTTTTCCAGAATATATACATATTTATCGTGAGCAATACAAAAAATACGCATTTGACTATATTATTGGATCGGTTCATCAAGTAAATGGTATTAGTATATTTAACAAAAATCATTGGGAAAACCTATCTGTTTCAGAAAAAATAGAAACAAAAGAATCCTATTACACACTTATTGCTGAATCGGCAAAAAGTGGATTGTTTCAGATTCTAGGACATATAGACGCACTGAAGGCATTTTATCCCTCCTTCAGCTCTGTTCAAACGGATGCGGTAGACCGCGCTTTACAAGTAATCGGAGAATGTAATGTGGCGATTGAAATAAATACATCAGGAAAAATGAAAGACTGTGGTGGCTGGTATCCTGCCGATGATATACTTGAGAGGGCGCTTCGTTATGGAGTAAAAGTAACCTTTGGTTCTGATGCGCATGATCCCGAAAGAGTCGGCGATGAATTCGAAGTAGTAGGCAAGAGACTGAAGGAAATTGGCTTTAAAGAATGGGCATATTTTAAAGAACAGCAGATGTTCTTATCGCCATTATAAAAATTATTGGAATGGGAAAGGTCAGTGGAAAATGCACCAAATTTCAAAGGGAAATGATGGAAATTATCAAATATATGAATTAACAGATTCAGTGGCGAATGCTTGTTTGAAAGTAGCTCCTGAAAGGGGTGGAATCATTACTGGATTTACTGTACATGGCGAAGAGATTCTGTTTCTTAATAAAGAAACTTTTCAAGATGAAGCGGTAAATGTTAGAGGGGGAATTCCGATTTTATTCCCAATATCTGGTCAACTGGAGCAAGGGAAATACGAATGGGAAGGTATTCCATATAAGATGAGAAACCATGGATTTGCTAGAAATAATCCGTGGGAAGTCATTGAGACGAATACAGACGGGCATGCAGCAATTACTATTCGTCTAAACAGTAATAAAGAAACGAAAGAATCGTATCCTTTTGATTTTGAAGTAATATTTACATATATTTTAAAAGGGAATATGTTAACGATCGATCAAGCATATACAAATAAATCTGTCGATGATATGCCAATATATGCAGGCTTTCATCCTTACTTCAAAAGTACAAAGAAAAATATTTCGTATGATACAGATGCTATCACTTATCTAGATAACGATGAGTTGCAAGTGAAGAAAGTTATTGATGGACTTGATCTATCAAATAAAAAGGAAGCTTTCGTATTATTAGATGCAAAGAAGAAAGAAATCGCTTTTGAGCTACCAGATTTGAATAAGAAAGTACGAATGACATACGGAGATGAATTTAAATACGTTTATTTATGGACAGAGCAAGATCAAGATTTTATTTGTGTAGAACCATGGATGGCAATGACGAATGAGTTCAATAGAAAAAAAGAATTATATTTAGTAGCTCCAGGGGAAACAGTTAAGACGACAGTGACTATTTCCGTGGATTGAATAAAAGAAAGAGAGGCTTTGCAGAAAATGGCAAAGCCTCTTTTTGGCATTGACAAAAGTATAAAATATAGTAAAATGACTATTAGTCACATAATAATGATTTACAATCACAATTTGCCAGTAATTACTATATTTCTTTATATAGATTCAATTTAAGATTTTCTAATTTTTGATTTTCAAAGAGGTGATGATGTTGAAAAAGGATTATTTAATTTTACAGGCAGCTATTGAGCTTATTAAGGAAAAGGGATTTGAAAAGACATCAATTTCAGCGATCACTAAAAAGGCTGGAGTAGCTCATGGTACATTTTATCGTTATTTCAAAAGTAAAAATGAAATTATCCCGGCGATTGCCGAACTGATATTTGAGGATTTACTTACCACAGCACAAACGAGAGTAGATTCATCCATGCATTTCTCTGAAAAAATGGAGTGCCTTGTATCTGTTACTTTACAAAAGACAAGTGAGTATAAGGAAATGTTGATTTTCTGTTATTCAGGGATGGCATTACATTCCTCCTTTGAAAAGTGGGAAGAAATATATAGTGATTACTATGAGTGGCTTGGTAGTCTTTTACTTGATGCGCAAATTAAAAAAGAAATTGATTTATCCGCATATCCGGAAGCAAAGATGCTACCGAAAATGATTATTTCTTCTATTGAAAGCATTACGGAAAATTATTTGTTTTCGATGGAAAATGAGCAAACAGAAGATAAAGTATTACTTGAGCGTCAAATCATCACTTTTTTGACTCAGGCGCTTAATATTAAGAAAAAATAAGGGGAAATCTATATGGGTTGGCTATTATTAATTATTGCAGGTATAGGAGAAATTTTTTGGGCGAGCTTTTTAAAGTATGCAGATAGTGTGACAGATTGGGCTATCATTGCAGCGATGGTTGCAGGAAGTTTTATTTTACTCATCAGATCATATAAAACAATTCCAGTTGCTGTTGCATATACTGTATTCGTCGGTATTGGGACAATTGGCACCTATTTTGTTGGGATCTATTTAGGAGAGCCATATAATATGAAGCAAATCTTCTTTTTGTTCATCCTAATGACTGGAATACTCGGTCTTAAATTGACAACGGAAGAGAAGGAAGTGGCATAAATGGCTTGGCTATTGTTAGTTATCGCAGGGATCGAAGAAGTAGTTGCTGTGTTTTTTATGAAGCATGTAGATGGCTTTAAAAAGAAGTGGCCATTAATTGGCATGACAGTCGGGTTTATATTAACCTTTTATTGTTTGTCCGTAGCGATGCAAGAGATCCCGGCAGGTGTAGCTTATGGGGTTTGGGCAGGAGTTGGAACAGTTGGTATCGTCTTATTAGGAAGATTTGTATTTAAAGAGAAATATAATAGGGTACAATGGTTGTTTTTAAGCTTTGTTGTTATAGGGATATTTGGCATGAAAATGACTGTATAGCTAATGGATCATTATTTATTTAAAAAGGTTTAAATAAATCTTGAATCTAACTACAATAAGTATCAAAGTTTCACTTTGAGAAAAATATGTACAAAGTTTATATCATTCACATATTAAAGCGCAATCGCCTTAGTTTTCGATACACTCACTTCTTGTGGGTGCGTCGCTACAGGCGCTTGCGTTTTTGTCTATTTCAGGGTGAAAGATATAAATATAGAAAATGAACAGATATACCCATTTTTTTGCGGTAGGAAAAAAAAATATGAAGATATTGGAATTCAAAAGAGGGGTTACCCAGCGGAAAGGAAAATAAACCACAACCTATTGCCTAATTATAATCTCGGATTCAAAGTAATGCTAGGGAAAATATACTAGTTGAAAATTAGGACGTATTTTATCACAAATTGACCAAAATATGAACAAATGATATTACTTACATTATGAAAAACATGTGAAGGAAAGATAAACCAATATTTAAAGGATGAGATTTTAACAGATAAATAGATTAATTATCTAGAAAATATGAGGGGTACTTTATGCTGGTATTAGTAGATGAATTTTTAGCTCTCGATCAAACAGAAAGAATAAAAAAAATTAAACTTAAAGGCAAATTTTATCAATTACAAGATGCGATTCGTTTAATAAATCCGCGCTTAGTAGCAAGAAAATTAAAAATACAACTGCCATCTTTAAATGATGAATTGGAGTATTTTAGTAAGTTATTTCAGGAGGAAGACAAGATTGTATATTTTTATGATGCTCGGTATCAGTCAGGAGAAATATTAGATCGAATTCAAAACTGGTTACTACCTGATAAAATACTCTGGCCCATTCCTATTGTTAATGGGAATAAGGCAGAATTTTTATTTTTGCTAGATGAGGTGATGCAATATAATGACGCATCTACATCTTATACAGATTTGATGGCTCGTATAAATACGCTACGCTCTAATATGACATATTGGATTATGTCTCCAAGCCCTATGTTGGTTTTTTCGCCAAATAAATACAATGCAATTTATAAGAAGAAAGAGAGAAATATTTTTCTACTGACGGAAGTATTATCAAAAAATAGAGTGAAAACCCATCAATCAGGTGAAGTAAATGCATTATGGAGCTATTTAAGAGAAAAAAAACAAATTGATGAGATATGGGCAGTGAGCAAAGGAATAACAAGTGAGTTGCCTGCTTTACATAAACACGTAAAATTGGAAGAACCTACTTTACCAGTTGGGATTCCTTATATACAAATATTAACAATCAATAAAGATAAATAGTATCATGACCATGCAATATACCAAACTATTACCAGTTGTATCAGCAAAAAATGAATAATCATTGGTGGGGGAACATGTATGATCGACGCAAAAAGAAAAGCATTTATTTTTTTAATTATTGCATTTATTTTAGCCATTGTGACAGGTTGGTTTATTAGCAACCAGGTAACTTTAGCTAAAGAGAGTATGGGCCAGTCAGTAAAAGTGGCTGTTGCTAAAAAGAAGGTACCAGCATATACGGAAATTAGTGAAGATATGGTTGATTGGATAAATATCCCTAAATCAAGTGGCTTATCCTCTTTTATTACGAATAAAAAAGAATTGGAAGATCACCTATCTATTGTGAATTTAAGTAAAGGCGATTTAATTACAAAAAACATCGTAAGATCACGGGTAGATATTCCAGAAGATCATCGAATTGTTTGGTTAAACCCCACGCAAAATGTACTTATGGATCAGGAAATATTTATAGGTGACAAGATTGATATCATCGCTTCATATAAAGCAACAGAAGGTGCTGGAGTTGAAACGAAACGTATTTTAAACAATATCGATGTGATCCAAAGTGAAGAAGTGACAATGCCTAAAGAACAAACAAGCGGAACCGCGCTAAAGGTTTCCTTAACATTACCACAAGCTGAGCAACTCATTCATTTACAAAATACAGCGGAGCAAATTCGCGTACTTAGAGTTAATCAGCTAGAAGTAGAAGAGGCCGGCATTACAACTCAAAATGAAGAACAAGAAAAAGCAGAAGCAGAAGCAAAACAAGCTGAAAAAGAAGCTGCTGCTAAGCAAGAAGCGATAAAGAAAGAAGAGCAAGAAAAAGCTAAGCAGCAAAAAGAAAAGGAACAAAAAGAAAAAGCGAATAAAGAAGAAAAGAAATAAAAATGATAATCGAATGATTGCAGCCTCGCAATTCGGCTGAGGGAAGAGATAAATTAGCGCACGAAAAGAGGTCAATTAATGAGAAGTTCCACTGCACTTGTAATAACAGATGATGAATCTCTGCTAATGGGGATCAGACAAATACTTACAGAACATAATATTGAAATAAATGAAAGTGAAGAATGGGAAGGCCCTTATTTGGGAGAAGAGAATATCTCATACTTTATTATAGATGAATCAATTCTTGAAACCGCAAATGATATTCGTATACCACAGACAAGCGCCCTTATTGGGTTAGTACGAAAGCGATCATTTGAAAGTGCCAGACAATGGATGAAGTTAGGGGCAAAAGAGATTATTATTGTCCCTGATGAGATAGAACAATTGAATGCCGCTTTACAGAAAAATACTCCGCACTTATTAGGACAAGATCATGACTCAGCAGATGATTATCTTGCATTTGAAGGTGCTGGTAAAGTAAGAGCCTTTTATAGCGCTAAAGGGGGAACAGGAAAAACGCTCATTGCGTCGATGGTTTCTCAAAACCTGCAAATTCAATGTAATAAGAGTGTTATTTTAATAGATTTGAATGTCCAATTCGGTGGGGTTGAAGTTGTTTTTGGGATTGAGCCACAAAGGTCTTATATAGATCTATTACCTGTTATTGAAGAGCTCTCTGTCAGTCATGTCCATAACGTGGCTGTAAAGGAAGAAAACACTGGTATACATGTGTTATTAAGTCCCTCTAATCCAGAACAAACGGAAATGGTGACAGACCAATTAATTACCAGAATTATACGGACATGTAGAAATTATTTTGATGAAGTAGTGTTGGATTTACCAAGTGGATTTACATCTATTACCTTTACAGCTTTAAATGAAGCAACACACATATATTATCTTTTAAATCCAGATAGCTTGTCGGTTCGCAGTCTTAAGCATACGATCAATCAATTCCGCCGTTATCAGATTGGTAATAGGGATAACCTATTTTTAATTATCAATCGAAAAAATATTAAAAGTGAATTAACGGAAAAAAATATTGAACATTTAACGGATTTGCCGATTGCAGGCAGTATTAGAGCAGATTTCTATGGGGTACAACCATATTTAAATATGGGAAAACCTTTTTATCAGAAAAGGAATGATAAAGGGGCATCGAAGACAGCTCAAGATGTGAAAACGATGGTGAAGAAGTCCATCGTTAAAGGAGGTTAGGTATTATGCCATCGTGGTCAGGAAGAATGAAAGAACAAACTTTAAATATCCGTGATCAGTGGAATGTAACAGATATGCAGTTAGAAAAGAGAGCAAAACATTATAGATCACGGTTATTAAAAGAGTCTGATCTAGAAACAATTACCGCCCTTCCTCCTACAGAAATGCGTCAAACAATTGAGCGTTTAGTCTATCGAATGATCGAAGAAGAACGGGCTATTATTCCAAAAAAAGAAATGGAAGACCTTGTAAAGCAAATTATTAATGAATCTGTAGGATATGGCCCTTTGGAAGCTCTTCTTAAAGAGGACAGTATTACAGAAATAATGGTTAATGGTCCAAAAGAAATTTATATAGAACAAAAAGGTAAGTTATTTAAAACCGATGTTAGATTTAAAGATGATCAGCATATTCGCCATATTATTGATCGAATTATTGCTCCTATCGGTAGAAGAATTGATGAAAGTTCGCCAATGGTAGATGCTCGATTGCATGATGGTAGTAGGGTGAATGCTGTCATACCACCTATTAGTTTAAATGGTCCCATTTTATCGATTCGTAAGTTTAATAAAAATCCTTTTACACCAGATGATTTAATTGGATTTGGTACTTTTACAGATGATATAAGTGAATTTTTACAGGCGGCTGTAAAAGCAAAATGTAATATATTAGTATCCGGTGGAACTGGCAGTGGGAAAACGACATTACTTAATGTTTTATCCAGTTCTATTCCTATAGGAGAACGGGTTGTCATTATTGAGGATATGGCCGAGCTTAAATTTGAGCATGATAATCTCGTGCGAATGGAAGCCCGACCAAACAATATGGAGGGAAAGGGAGAAATAAATATTCGTATGCTCGTTAGGAATGCATTACGAATGAGACCTGACCGAATTATTGTTGGAGAAGTGAGGGGATCTGAAGCAATTGATATGCTTCAAGCGATGAACACAGGACATGAAGGGTCATTGACAACTGTTCATGCTAACTCCCCGAAGGATGCCCTAGGGCGTTTGGAAGCAATGGTTATTATGTCAGGTTTGTCCTTAAGTGTAGATGTTGTTCGGCAATACTTTGTCGGTGCTTTAGATTTAATTGTTCAAAGTGAGCGCCTTCCAGATGGGAAAAGAAAGTTAGTCAGCGTCGCAGAAATTGTTGATAACGCAGGTGTGATAGAAATTAAAGATATATTTAAATATAAAAGACATGGTGTAGATCAGCAGGGGAATGTTCATGGTTCATTTGTCTCAACAGGATATATACCTCGGGTATTCGAACGAATGAAATCTTTTGGTGTTGATGTGCCTGAGACGTTATTCCAAGAAGGGGTGTTAGTGTGAATAATGTTTTCCTAAGTAGTGGAGCAACCTTATTTACTCTATGTATCTCCTTTTACTACTTTTTTATCTATCGAAATACAAAGCAAACAAATAAAAAAGTGGAAGAATGGTTTGGTAATGATACTGATAATGAGAGAAAAAGTGCCATCCTTTTAATTGGAGATAAATATGATAAGTCTGAGGCAGCTGAAGATTTACAACGTAAGCTTATTCAGTCGGACATACAACTTAAACCATCTGAATATATAGGTATTTGTTTTCTTATGTTTGCGGCATTTCTCTTTGCTGGACATTTCTTATTTAAACTAATTTTTATCGTCAACCTGACATTGGCTTACTTCGTTATTTGGTTTGGTTCGAAAATGTATCTGAAATCCAGACAAGATAAATTGACAGAAAGATTAAATCAACAATTGCCAGAAATTTGCCGTACGATGAGCAATACGATGAAAGCAGGTTTAACGATCCCACAAGGAGTAGAATTGGTCGGTAGGGAAATGAAGGCACCAGCGGGACCAGAATTTAAAGCGATGGTTCAGCAACTGCGACTAGGTAATAGTTTTGAAGAGGTAATGGACCATTTACGTGACCGATTTGCAAGTAAGGAACTTAATATTTTTGTAAGCACCGTATTAATTCAACACCGGGTAGGTGGAAACTTAGCTGAAGTGTTAGGACTAATGGCTGAAACATTAGAAGAACGGGCAAGGGTTAATAAGGAAGTAGATACCGTAACAGCGGAATCAAAGTTTGTTGCATTAATACTTCCAATCATGCCGTTAATGATGGCATTAATGATGAACTTATTTATCGATGGCTTTTTGAATCCATTATTTACAAAATGGGGTCTTGTCCTTTTTATCATATTTTTAGGAATGCAATTTCTAGCCTATTTAGTTATAAGAAAAATTACACAGATAAGGGTGTAGCAGATGAGTCCTTATTTTGACATTATTGTAAAATTGCTTGTGATCTTTACGATCATCATGATTGGTATAGGGTTTATGTATATATGGTTTTATATCGCTAAAAAAGAAAAGCTAATCAAGCATATACATCCGGAAGAAAAGCGAAGAAATCAGAAGAAAATGCAAGATATTATTTGGGGGCCGCTTATTAAAGCAAGTGAATATATCGGACCCACAGCGAAGAAGTATCCACTGATGTTCGATTTTCAAAAGGATGAGCTAACATTGGTGCAAGCTGGAAATCCACATGGATTACGCATGGAGAGCCTTCATGGCCTACGATTTGTTCTTGGGATGGGATCGTTATTTATTGCCATTCTATATTCCTTTCTTGGTATGCCATTTGCCTTGCTACTATTAGTTATTTTACCTGTATCGGGTTTTATGTTTCCTTCACTGTGGATTATGTACCAAGCAAAGGAACGTCAGGAAATAATCAGTACCTCTATGCCAGACTTTTTAGACACTGTTAGTATTACTTTACAGGCTGGGGTTTCGATGGATGCGGCGTTACGTCAAGTAACGAACCAAATGGACGGACCACTTAGTGAGGAAATTCAAAGATTTAATAGAGAGATAGATTTAGGGGTTCAACGGCGTCAAGCTTTTCAAAGTTTATTGGATAGGAATACGTCGAAGGAATTAGAAATGCTCGTCAATTCATTAGTACAAGGTGCCGATTTAGGGGTTCCAGTATCAACTACATTCCGGGTTCAAGCGGAAGATTTACGTGCAATGCGAGGCTTTAAAGCGAAAGAAAAGGCTGCGAAGGCTAGCCCACAGGTTACGCTCGTAACTACTTTTCTTGTAGCGCCAGCAGTCTTTCTTTTAATCATTGGATTATTATTTTTAAATATGTTATACAATCCCGGAGCTTTTGGCCTTGATGTTTGGTTTTAAGGTTCATGCTTTGGGAGTTAATAAATAAATATAAATTATTGGGAGGAATAAAAATGTTAACAAAATATTATGTTTCTATTAAGTCAAAGTGGGATCATTATGTAGGTAAAAATGAGAAGGGTGCCCAAGCGCTTGAATGGATTGCTTTAGGAATGCTTGTTTTAGCTATCATGGGAGCAATTGCTGCAACAATGGAAGGCGATACATCTATGGGGCAGGCTGTAAAAACTCAATTGGCGAAAATGATTAATAGCTTAGGTGGTTGATTAATCTAACTTAACCATCGAAATTTGGCTGGGAATCGATCTGTAAGGGCGTGAATGATAGATGAAAAGCTTGAAAGGATATATGAGAAATGAGCGGGGATCACAGCTAATCGAATTTATGGCTGTGTTCCCTATGATTATCATGGCTTTGCTATTTATTTGGCAGGTTGCTTTAGTAGCATACACGGTTGTAGTTGCTGAATCCGCTGCACGAGATGGCGCGCGAGTAGCTGCGGTTGGCGGAGATTACGGTTCCGCAGTCGATCGAGCTGCTCATGGATTACAAGTAAGCAGTTCAGTATCTGAAGGAATGACTTCATATGGCGAAGAGGTAACAGTGACAGTTAAAGCTATTGTTCCAACAATAAAGATACCTTTGATCGGTAGATTTGAACATGAACTAACGGCAGATGCATCTATGCCTAAAGAGGAGGAGGAAGACTAATGGGGAACCGCTACTTAAATAACGAAAAAGGAAATACCCTTCTCGTTATTTTGGGTTTACTGGTAGGGGCAATCTTCATTAGTTTCGTCTTTTTTGACTTTTTTACAACTTATGCTAGTAAACGAATCAGTCAAACAAGTGCCGATGCAGCAGTTTTAGCCGCGGCTAATGAAATTCAAAAAGTATATGATGAGGAACTTAAATCAGAAATCGGGTCTAGAATGGATCGATTACGAGAAGTGGCAAAAGAACTTGTCGAAAAAGAAGTGGGCGACATAGAGGAAGAGGAAGAAAAAGAGAAAGAAAAGGAAAAAGAGAAAAACAAAGATAAAGGAAAGAACAAGAAGGAAGAAGTAGAAGAGAAAAGAGAATTTACAGATCGAGAAATGGATGCAATATGGAAAAAAGTGTTAGATAAAATGGAAATACCTAATGAATTAAGAAAAGCGGTTAGATATGAATATGAAGAAGTAAATGCAAACATTGCATTGAAATACTTTTTTAAAAATGTTTGGTATAAAGAATGGTTTAGTAGTGAAGTAAAAGAAATCAATGATGTAGCTTGTGAAGCAATTAGAAATGCAGAGTCCGAATGGACCGAGGCAGCTAAATACTTTGCAACAAAAAATGGGGCAGAGGAAGATTTTGAGTTGATTTTTAAAGGTCAGGAATTTAAGGTGAAGGCAAGAGTGAAAAAGGAGGCATCCTTCATCACAGTAGAAGATGAGACCTTTGGTAATGGGCAGCGAGATGTCTATGCAGAAGCGGAGGCAAGTATAAAAACTCCAAAAGATATTGACATAAAGTGTAATTAGTACTTAGAAGAAAATATAAGAAGCGCATCTTATGTTTTCTAGGAGGTTGTATGTTATTGAGTAAGCAACGAAAATATGGTCTCGTATCTATTATATTCTTAATTATTTGTCTAACATTGGTTGCATGTTCCTCCAAACAGGATACTGGCCCATCAAAAGATGAACTAAAAAAGGAAGAGAAAGCTGCTAATTCCGATCAAGGGAAAAATGGAAAAGAAAATATAGACTCACTGCTTGAAGCCCCACTTCCACCAGAGGATACACAATCATTTCTTGCTTATCCTTCCGGTGCTTTCTCAGAAGTATTTTATGATGATAATCAAGAAGCGATTGAGGAAGAACTAAAAAAATTACCGGCATTAAAAGAAGAAGCTAATGAAGTAGAGATTGAGAAGTATTGGGCAAAGTTACTATCCTTATTTGCTGAAGATTATCCGAATCCGGAAAGATTAATAGAAGACTGGAAAAAAGATGATTTCGGTAATCCAGAATTAGGAGATCCGCGGCTTGCATTTAAAGAGAATTATAATGTGGAAATAATATTAGATGCGAGTGGAAGTATGGCAGCTGAAATGGATGGGAAATCGATGATGGAGTTGGCGAAGGAGTCCATTCAAACATTTGCAGCCAATTTACCTAGTGAAGCGAATGTTGCTTTGCGTGTTTACGGGCATGAAGGAACAGGTGATGAGAAAGATAAGAATCTTTCATGTGCCAGCAATGAATTAATGTATGATATGCAGCCGTATGATGAAACGAAATTAAACGATGCATTAAATAAATTTGAACCAAGTGGCTGGACACCTGTTGCGGAATCTCTAATAAAAGCACAAGAAGATTTTGCCGAATTAAAAGGAGAAAATAATACGAATATTATTTTCTTAGTTAGTGATGGTGTAGAGACTTGTGATGGTGATCCTGTAGAAGCTGCGAAAAAATTAGCGGAATCAGCAATTACTCCTTTAGTCAATGTCATTGGTTTTAATGTAGATAGTGAAGGACAAAGTCAATTAAAGCAGGTTGCTGAGGCCGCTAATGGAACATATTCGACGGTTAGGAATATGGATCAATTACAAGACGAATTTAATCGATCACAGGAAATGGCAAGTAAATGGATGGACTGGAAGCTGGGTGCAGAAACAGAAAATATTAATACAGTTCTAAATAGAGAAAGTTCTATCTTGGAGTTTAAAAACGAATGGGCTGAAAAAAGCTCGCTAGAAATTCGAAATTTAGATGAAGCGATTTTCTTTTTATATAAAAATGATCAAATATCAACGGAACAAAGAGAGTTGCTAAAAAAGCAACGAAATGCACGTTATGATCTAGCAAATAATAGTGAAAATCAAGTTTATAATGATCTATTAAAATTAGCACAAGAAAGCTACCGAGAAATGGAAAAAGAAATTAATGAAAAATACAAGCAAGACAATTAGAGTTAAAGCACAAGTTAAATCGTGAATAGATAGGTATTTTCGACGTATTAACTATGCTTATTCACAGTTAAAGATTACATGCTTCTAGCAGCAAGTATATCAATCAAACTCCCGCTTCACTTAACTCAGATAGCAATGAAAACAAGCTAAATGGAATGAAGAATGCATGAAGAAATAGATAGATAAAAGATTGATACCCTAGTATCGAGGAGGATTCAGCATGGCTGACAGTAGCTATTATCGAACAACAAGCCATATGATTAAGACTGTAATGCTGCTTGTTTTCTTACTGTTTAATCCAGGTGCAAGTACGGCGGCGAGTACAGTTGGAGACATTGAATATGATAATAATGGTTTGACGCCTACAGAGCAGCAAGGTGGCAGTAGCAATGGTATAAACTTAAATCCCCTTGACTGGGATTGGGGTCAAATAGGCGAAATCGCATTGGATGGTTTAAAAGAATTATGGGATGGCGCAGTAGATGCTTGGGATGGATTCGTGGATTTTTTATCTGATGTTGGAGGTATGATAGGAGACATCTGGGAATCGATGCCTGACTGGGCTCAAGACTTAATTATCACAATTGGGATTGTCGTAGCAGCTGTGGTTGTAATCGCGTTGTTGGTAGTAGCCGGTGTCGTTACAGTTATCGTTGGCATCGTTGCCGCGATTGCAGCGATTATCGCAGGCGGTATTTATTTTGCCATACACGGTGGAACAGATTCCTTTAATCCATTACATGCTGCAGCATGGATATTTGGCTCGGCATTAGCAGGTGGATTATTAGCTTTTGCAATTGAAACAGGAGCAATGGCAGTATTCCTTTCTTCTACGTGGAACGGGATAAGATTTTTAGGAGGAAAGTTGTTACTAGGCTTACGGTTAGGTTGGCAATTCACATGGAACAAAGTCTTGGTCCCAGCATTTCAAGGTATACGTTTGTTTTTGCAATTTACATGGAGCAAAGGGCTGGTCCCAGTATTTCAAGGTATACGTTTGTTTTTACAATTCACATGGACACATGGACTTGTCCCAGCGTTCCGTATGATCGCAACTGGGTTCAGGGGCTTGCTAGCAGCAAATAATGGATGGATGGGCCTACTGAAGACTGGGATGAGCGGTTCCTTAGTTTCATTAGCATTTGATGGTGTAATGGGATTTATGACCGGAGAATGGGATATGAAGGCAATCTTGTTAAATGCCGCCTTTGGCTTTTTCGGAGCCGTTCTCGGTGCAGGATTATGGACTAGAGTACGCGGAGTTACGGGGTGGAGTCGACTTGGTTGGATATCCTATGGTGGAGCTGTTGGAACAGGCTTAGAATTACTTAAACAATGGGTAGCTGGTGACGGAATTAATTGGATAGATGTAGGAATAACTGCTTTGGTCTTTGGAACCCTAATTCCATTAAGCCGATGGACAGCGGGTTTAAATATTTCGGAAACGATGGATAAGTTTAAAATAATCGATTTCGCAGAGAAATTTCCGAGTAAATTCTTGTCGGGCTTATATAAAGATATTATTTATTGGAACAACCCAGATGCGCATCCAGACAACAATTTAAAAGATTATTACCATTCATGGGGAGACTTTATAAATAACTTTAAGTTTGAATTTACTACAGGTTATAAGAATTGGATGTGGAAGGTTTTTAGAATATATATCCCTTAAAATATCATTCGCCTAATCCATGAATGAGGAGTGTTTTTATTGAGTGATCAGATGTGGAATATAATATGGTGGTTTTTTGCACTTACAATTGCTATTGGGGTTTTAACATCAGCCTATTTTGGAGAAAGAAATCAATTAGGTATAGTAATGGATAACCCGTTGATCAAATATTCCATTATACTTTACCTTTTAGTAGGTGTTTTCTTTATTGTATACTCTGAGATACGTAAAAGGGTGGAAGTTGAAAGTGTTAAAACTATAATCGTTACTATTGTGATTATTCTTGTAGTATTTGGTTTTTTCGCACTTACTCGATTATGATATATCACAAAAAAGAGATAGAGACATAGAACTGTTATAGGAAAGTTTAGTGTACATGTTATACGGGGACCTAAGGGAGTGTTTCTTTGAGTGATCGAATATGGGGCTATTTAGGTCTATTTTTTACAATTACGATTATCATTGGAGGGTTAACATTAGCCTACTTCGGTGAAAGAAATCAATTAGGTATGATAATGGAAAGTAGATTAATTAAGTTTTCTATTATTCTTTATTGTATGCTGGGAGTATTTATTATGGTTTTCTCTGAAGTTCGCAAAAGAGTAGAGATCGTGAATGTAAAAACAATAGGAATTACACTTGCTATTATTTTGGTCATAATTGGTTACCTTGTACTTACTCGTCTATAAATAACAAAATGGTAGAAGTGAATATATTATGGGACCGATATTATTAGAAACTAACGTATCGGTCCTTTCTTGTTTTACTAAAGAAGCAGGATAGAAAATATAGTTGGGAAGCGAAAGAGAAGTAGCCAACCCGGTGTTTGTGCAATTGAAATATCACTTATTAGGCAAATCGATATATTCCAGCACCAATCTTTCAATTCTTGTAGATTGCAAGAAGTATTGAAGGTTTTTAAGATATCATTCGAAGACTTCATCTATGAATACGGGGTTTTTGGGTGAATACAATGTGGAGCTTTTTAGATGGAAAAACAGCAGGGTTGATCTTAGTAATTAAGAAGGGATTTGATGCTCATGAGTTATACAGTAAAGCCACCTCCTCTGATGAGCTTAGCTGAAGGGAAAAATAGCACAATGGCAGAACCTTATGTGGGGGCATGGGAGCTAGCGTTTATTAGTCCCGACATATTTATTGGGCAAGGGGTGTATCGACTATTAGGGATATATAGTGGTAGTTCTGGTAAAGTTGCTGCTGAACATTTTCATAAGTTTCATATTTTAAACGAAGAAGGAAAAGTAGTTGATGATGAGACAATTGCATTATATTGCATAAAAGTGTACGTAACTTTTTATAAACTGATGATTAGTAATAAGGATATAGAATACTCATTACTAATTAGTGAGAAAGATAATGTCGAGCTTAGAGATAATCTTCTCGATATAAAGGAATCGGTTGATGAAGGTTATATTCAAGATCATGGAAAACGTCATAAATTGTTTAAAGATATGGATGAGATGCTCGTTTATCTAGAAATGGTTGAGGGACTAGAAACGAAAATGCATGAATATGCTAAGCAAATAAGAAAATGTGAAGCTGATATACAAGATGAAACTAAGATGAATAAAGACGTACTTGATGCTTTACTTACTGCAACGTCCCAATTCAAAAAAAATGCAAGACAAAAAGGTATTTTATTAATGCAAAATCAGCATCGACTGCGAATGGTTAGAACCTTGTTACAAGATGACCTAGCAAATAAGTATTTGGACCCGGATCAAAAAGAAAAAGCTAAAAGAATGATTAAAAAGATCGGTGATGAAATAGAATATCAACAAATTGTTTATAGCACACATGATATGGTTCTTTTTACCCCTAAAGGATATATAAAAAAGTTGCAACAAATTCCGGACGATTATATAAGATTGGAAGCAGAACAATTTGTTGGGAAGAAGTGGATGGTTACTAAAAAGCCTTCTCTTTTGAAAAAATTCAAAAGAGAAAAGGAAGAATAATTTCATCTAACTTTTACAAAATGCTACGGAAAGGAGTGGAAAGAGATGAACTTGGAAAAAGCTGAGCAATCAATTAAAAGTATGGTAGTGATCGCATGTGTTTTAGCAGGGTTAACATTTATAGGCATTATATTATCAGCAACGGTAATAGAGTTGCCATTAAATTGGTGGTCATTAATTGATGTAATTATTTTTCTTTCTTTAGCTTATGGTGTACATAAAAAGAGTCGTGCTTGTGCTGTTCTTTTATTTGCCTGGTTTACTCTTAATCAATTAATTTTACTTACTACTATTAAATCAGGAGCTTCAGCCCCGGTCACTTTAATATTAGGGTATTTTTTATTCAAAGGAATGCAAGGCACTTTTACATATCATAAACATCATATCTCAGACACTTCTATAGTGGATGATGGTGATAAGGGGAAATGGTATAAAAGATTGAATCTAGTCTCCTTTTATCTATCCATACTCGTCTGGTCACTGCTTTTTTTATTAGTAATAACGAGCGTAGTTATTATTAATACTTCGATCCTTCCATCAGCAGTTGCACAAGTGTTACTCATGATATTCCTCATCCTTGTTGTCGTTGGAAATGTAGTTTTTAGTTTGACAAGTATTGGTTTGGGCATCGCTAGTCTCGTAAAAAGAGAGAAGAAACGTAAATTTTCTATAATGGGTATTATATTTAGCGGTTTATTCGCCTTGATATACTTTACAGTTGTGCCAATTCTTATTTCATCTTACCCATAAGCGATGTATCGGGAAGGTGTGAATTTGATGAAAAGTGAAAAGAAATGGAGAAGCCTTTATTTGTTTTTGAGGATATTCTTTTACGGAATTTATACACCTGTTCGATAATAGGGTGGCTAGCTGAAGATGAAAGATTCCCTATTATAGTCGGAGTTGCACTACTGTTCATGAGAAGAAGTCATTAAAAAAATACAGCAAAGTAGGAAAAGTAACTAACTCATTGAAAGACCGATTTCAGTCTAAGTATGTCAATCGGTCTTTTTGCTATTGAATTAAGCTATTTAAAGGAGGTTCGGAATGATTAGAATGCAGCATTTGCAAGAGCATATCTTAGAATCTTTAAAACCATACTATCAAAAAGATGAAACACCCGATGTTTTTCCAGCCAAATTTAGTATAGAGGGAGGTATGTATTATTTTTTCACCTTTGCCCCAGCTGCGGAACAACTTATTATGAAGGAAGATGGAAGTGTTTCAAAGTATAGTGAAATAAAACATATTAATTTACTTGCTACTGACTATAATTATTCAATTGAATTCTTGTTGAATATTGGCAGTAAATGGGCGAATATTTCGTTTTTAGATAATTACGTAAGGTTTCAAAAGATACTTAATGAAATAGAAGTGACGTTGCCTGCCGATCTAAGTATTTTAAGAGAGGATATTCTTATTTTAAAGACTACAGTATCTAAAATTATAGAGTATCATCATCAAACGGTTGATTTGGTGAAAATTATGATTTCCGCGTGGGACACAATGAAGAAAACAGAACTTGTAACAAAAGAAGATCAGAAAGAAATGAGAAATAATCGTTTTAAGTTAGCACAAATCCAGTTCAAACAAAATGAATTGCAAATTAATACGGAAATAGAAAGAATGAATGTTTTTAACTATCTATCTTCTAAAAAAGGGCTGGTTCATCTAAAGATGTGGAGCCTGTATCTAAAATTCAAGCCTTACCAGAGAAAAATGTTAACGAGTAATCAAATAGTAGAACTGGAAGAAACAAGAGCGATACTGTTAAAGGGGCAGTTGCCACTAGAAGAGGAAGAAAATGCGGTAGATATCCTTGCTCATTTACGTAATCCAAAATAAGAATAGTATTAAGTGTCAAGATTCAATATGTTTTACGAGGAAGAGAAAGAGGGAACATGAATGAAGTGTGATTCTATTTCAAATATAAGGAAGTAGAGATTTATTCTCTAGATAATAAGTTGGCAAGGGATCCAGAAATCACGCAAACCTTCAAGTTCTATCTGACTACTGGTATGATTAAAGAATACTTGTAAGTCATGGGAGGGAAAGATGGATAATCGTGATTGCTTAGTATTACTTAAGAAAACTTTTATTGTACGTCGTAACCCAGAAAATGCTGTACCTATGGAAAAATATATGAAAGGGCTTTTCCCCTTTGTAGGAATTAGAACTCCTGAAAGAAGAGAACTGTCCAAGCAATTTATTAAACAATTTAATTTCCAATCTGAGGATGCAGAGCTTATTATAAAAGAATTATGGGAAATGCCGGAAAGAGAATTTCAATATGTCGCAGCGGATGCGCTTGTAAGGAATAAAAAGATGCTTAGAGAAAACCATGCCGATTTGTTGGAATACTTAATTATGACAAAATCATGGTGGGATACTGTTGATACGATTGCTAGTCATCTGGTGGGGGCTTTGTTTTTTAGACATCCTCATTTAATTATTGAACGAGGTGATAAGTGGCTACACTCTGAAAGTATATGGCTACAGCGATCAATGGTTCTTTTTCAATTAAAATATAAGGACAAAACAGATGCAGAACTGTTGTTTTCTATCATTGAGAAAATTGCCCATAAAAAAGAGTTTTTTATCCAAAAAGCAATCGGTTGGTCCTTAAGAGAATATTCGAAAACGAATAGTGAAGCTGTTATTCATTTTATTGAAACGCATGAGTTATCTAATTTGGCAAAAAGAGAAGGTTTAAAACATATAGAAAAATAACGAAGTATATAAAAATTATGATAATATTTAAGTTAAGATTTAGAAAAACAATGAGGTGAAGTAGTGAGATTGTTATGGGATTTAGATGGCACAATTTTTGATACATATCCAGCAATATTGGATAGCTTTTGCAAGGTTCATGAAGAAGCCCATGGAAAAGCAGTTGACAGAGTGGAAGCACTTCGCTGGCTGAAAAGAACATCAAAGGAGGCGTTTTCCCATTACGGAATTTCTGAGGATTTCCGCGACAGATTTAAAGAATTGGATCACGCCAAGGCCGAAGCAGGGAGCCCACCATTTGAAGGTATTAAAGACATTTTAGCAATTGCAGAAGTAAATGTAATTGTGACACATCGTACGAAAGCTTCCACAAAAGAGCTATTGGAAAAATGGGGCTTGTTTCAGTATTTTGATGAAATTGTCAGTCCTGATGATGATGGTTATCCACGGAAACCTGATACCGAGGCTTATCAGTACTTGCATGATAAGTATGAGTTAGACTGGGCAATTGGCGATCGCGCCTTGGATTTAATGCCAGCTAAAGCGGTAGGGATGAAAACATGTGCATTTCAAAACCCTGATATTGAAGCAGATCTTCATATTGATGCATACGCAGATTCATTAATAGAAACAATGAAATCAACTGGAGGTAAGTAAATTGTCAAAAAGAGCTCTATTAAATGTTGATTATACATATGATTTTGTTGCGGAAGACGGGAAGTTGACTTGTGGAGAGCCTGGACAGAAAATTGAAAGTGCAATTGTTCATTTGACAAAGGCGTTTTTAGAAGGGGGAGATTTCATCGTTTTTGCGATTGATAAACATAAAGTCATTGACGAATTACATCCAGAAATGAAATTGTTTCCCCCTCATAATATTGAAGGAACAGCAGGCCGTGAACTATATGGGGAGCTTGCTGAGTTGTATAGTTTACATAAAGATAATCCAAACATATATTATATGGATAAAACTAGATACAGTGCTTTTGCGGGAACGGATCTTGAGATCAGGCTGCGTGAACGTGGGATTGAAGAAGTCCATATTTGTGGTGTTTGCACGGATATATGCGTTCTACATACTGCAGTTGACGCATATAATAAAGGCTTTGATATTGTTGTACACGCAGATGCGGTGGCAAGCTTTAATGCAGATGGCCATGAGTGGGCTCTAGGGCATTTTGCCAATACACTCGGTGCAAAAGTGAAAAGAACCGGAAACTAAGGAGTGTAGAAAATGAATAAGCGTTATGAAGATGATAGTTTAACACTACATACAGATTTGTATCAAATCAATATGGCGAAATCGTATTGGCAGGATGGTATTCATAATAGAAAAGCTATCTTTGACCTTTATTTTCGAAAGCTTCCATTTGCTAATGGATATGCCATTTTTGCTGGTCTGGAAAAAATAATTGAGTATCTTTCTGATTTCCGTTTTAGTGAAACAGATATCGCTTACCTACAAAACGAACTTAATTATGAAGAAGATTTTCTTGAGTATTTGCGTAATCTAAGGTTCACTGGTTCCATTCGTTCGATGAAAGAGGGAGAAAGTGTTTTTAGTAATGAGCCAATTCTAGAAGTAGAAGCACCGCTCGCAGAAGCCCAGTTAATTGAAACAGCCTTGCTTAACATTGTGAACTATCAAACATTAATAGCGACAAAAGCTTCTCGTATTAAACAAGTCGCTGGTGAAGAAGTAACATTGGAATTTGGAACAAGAAGGGCACAGGAAATGGATGCAGCACTTTGGGGGGCAAGAGCAACATTTATAGGCGGATTTGATGCGACAAGTAATGTGCGTGCGGGAAAATTATTTGGCATGCCAGTTGCTGGAACACATGCCCATGCGATGGTTCAAGCTTATCAAGACGATTATACGGCATTTAAAAAATATGCGGAAAGTCATCAGGAATGTGTATTTTTGGTTGACACGTATGACACATTAAGATCCGGTGTCCCAGCGGCTATTAAAGTAGCTAAAGAGTTTGGGGAAAAGATTCAATTCAAAGGCATAAGACTAGATAGCGGAGATATGGCATTTTTATCAAAAGAGGCTCGGAAATTGCTTGATGCAGCTGGGTTTGTAGATACAAAAATATTTGCGTCAAGTGATTTGGATGAATACACAATCTTACATTTAAAAGCACAAGGGGCAAAAATCGATGCTTGGGGTGTAGGGACAAAGTTGATTACAGCATACGATCAACCTGCCTTGGGTGCCGTATACAAACTTGTTTCCATTGAAGGTGAAAATGGTGAAATGGAAGATACGATCAAGATTTCAGCAAATGCTGAAAAAGTAACTACTCCTGGTAGGAAAAAAGTTTATCGAATCATAAATCGGTTAAATGATAAATCAGAGGGTGATTATATTGCCTTGTGGGAGGAAACTCCAGAGAATGAATCCCGATTGAAGATGTTTCATCCTATCCACACATACATTAGTAAATTTGTGACTAACTTTGAAGCAAGAAACTTACATCATCCAATTTTTGAAAATGGTGAACTTGTCTATAAGTTGCCAACATTGCACGAAATTCAAGCGTATGCTAAAGAAGGTCTTAGTTTGTTGTGGGAGGAATATAAAAGATCACTTAATCCAGAGGAATATCCAGTCGATTTAAGTCAAGAGTGTTGGGATAATAAAATGGCAAATATAGAGGCAGTGAAAGAGAAAGTAAAACTGTTGAAAAATAAAATGAATGAGTAGGAGGAATTGCATTGGATGAACTCCAACGTCAGATTATTGAAGAGTTAAAAGTTCAACCGTCTATAGATCCAAAAGTTGAAATTCGCAGAAGTGTTGATTTTCTAAAAGATTACTTGAAGAAACATGGATTTTTTCATGGATTTGTATTGGGAATTTCAGGGGGACAGGATTCCACGCTTGTTGGTAAATTAGCTCAAATTGCAGTAGATGAATTGAATGAGAGTCAGGACCAAGATAAGTATACTTTTATTGCAGTGAGACTACCATATGGGGCTCAGGCGGACGTAAGTGATGTAGAAGACGCACTGGCGTTTATCCAACCAAGTAAAACGTATGAGATCAATATTAAACAAGCAGTTGATGCAAGTGCTGCGGCGCTAAAAGCTGCTGGAGTGGAGATTTCTGATTTTACGAAAGGAAATGAAAAAGCTCGCGAACGTATGAAAGCTCAATATAGTATCGCGGCAACATATAATTGTGTTGTTCTTGGAACAGATCAAGCAGCAGAGGCCTTAACAGGATTTTACACAAAACACGGAGATGGTGCCTCTGATATGGTACCGATTTTCCGACTAAATAAAAGACAAGGAAGACAATTGTTGAAAGAACTTGATTGTCCTGAACATCTGTATATGAAAATTCCAACTGCAGATTTAGAAGATGATCGACCGATGCTTCCTGATGAAGTAGCGTTGGGAGTCTCTTATGAATCGATAGATGATTACTTAGAAGGAAAGCAAGTGCATGAAACAGCTAAAAATACGATAGAAGCACTTTATCGAAAATCACAACATAAGCGGCATTTACCTGTTAACGTGTTTGATGATTTTTGGAAATGAAGGAAAAAGTAAAAAGTGGACGATCAAGGGCGATAAGCAGAAGGCTATCACTGACAGAAGGCGTAGTTTGCCTCCAGGAGTGATAGCCCCTTGTGACAACACCCCTTGCCGCTAATCAATGTGAGTTCCTCCCTTGATAGAAAGTGTTTGTGGATTTTTCTAGCAAAA
Organism: Lederbergia lenta NBRC 16444; assembly: GCF_001591545.1. GTDB lineage: Bacteria > Bacillota > Bacilli > Bacillales > Bacillaceae_C > Lederbergia > Lederbergia lenta. Next base: position 13,887 of record NZ_BCVC01000007.1, on the reverse strand, counting down.
CACATAATACAGCTAAATATAGCAATCCAGGAAGGAAGGCTATATCGACTGAAATAAAACCGACTAATAAAAACATCATCCCTGCGAGTTTTGGATTATTATTGCGACTAATATTCATTACACCGATAACTCCCAAAAATAAACCTATGCTAATAAGTGCGATTCCAATAGACGACATATTTGCAAATATCAGGTCCACATCAGCAACTTCTCTTTAAAGGATGTAGTCGATGACATACATGTCTTCTTTATCTACTTTGAGATCCTGAAACCACCAAAGTCCATTACACCGCATAGAATAATCCCCAGTACGTCCTAACGCAAATTCACCTGTACGCCTCAAATACAGAAATCCCTTTTCATATGTTCTCCCAACTATACTTATGAATGATGAATTAAATTGCAAGAAGTTTCAAAACACAAGGAATATTTCCCCGCCTAGTTTTTTCTCCATGTATAATAAGAGAAGGATGTAATAATCACCATTAGACATTAACAATTCCTCAAAGTGAAACATATAAAAGAAAAAATAGATGGTAGGTGCAAAACATGAATAATGATATGTTGCAACAGCAAGTAAAGAAAATTATACAAAATATTGAGAAGGTAATGATTGGCAAGAATGATGTGGCCAAGTTGAGCCTAGTGGCACTTTTGGCAGAGGGTCATGTATTGCTTGAGGATGTACCGGGTGTTGGAAAAACCATGATGGTCCGTGCTTTAGCGAAGTCTGTTAATGCATCATTTAAACGAATACAATTTACCCCAGACTTATTGCCCTCAGATGTATTAGGTGTATCTATATATAACCCAAAAGAAATGGAATTCACTTTCCGTCCGGGACCAATTGTAGGCAATATTATTCTCGCTGATGAAATTAATCGGACATCTCCTAAAACCCAGTCAGCTTTGCTAGAAGGGATGGAGGAAAAAAGCGTAACTGTTGATGGTGTCACTTTAAAATTAGACAAGCCATTTTTTGTCATGGCGACTCAAAATCCGATTGAATACGAAGGAACATACCCATTACCGGAAGCACAGCTAGATCGCTTCTTAATAAAAATGAAAATGGGATATCCTTCTATAAATGATGAAATAGAAGTATTAACAAGCTCGCAAAGGATATCTCCGATCGAAGAACTTCAACCTGTTATTACACTTGATGAATTAAGGGATATGCAACAGCAAGTGAAGGAAATATTTGTAGAAGAAAATATAAAACAATATATTGTTGAGTTGGCTAGTAAAACAAGAAACCATCGACATATATATTTGGGGGCCAGTCCAAGAGCATCCATTGCATTAATGAAAGCTTCACAAGCTTTTGCTTTCTGTTCTGGGAGAGATTATGTAATACCAGATGATATTCAATATTTAGCACCTTTTGTTTTTTCACACCGCATTATATTGAAATCAGAAGCGAGGTATCAAGGTATTATTGCTGAAACGGTGATCGAGAATATTATATCCGAAACTCGTGTTCCAATTAAAAGGGCTGTTAAATAAACATGTTGCATAAATGGCGGAAAAGACGTCGATTCAGGATGCTTAAATCATTGTTTAGTACATTATTATTACTTATCTTACTTATGCTTACCTATGCATATGCTATGTTTCAAGGCGGGTTTGTAAGTTGGTTTTTGTTTTATTGTTTTCTTCCATTTGCGGTTTATGCCGCTCTTATATTTATCTATCCGTTGCGGGAATTTAAGGTAACAAGAGTGATTAGCCCCCAAAGGATTAGTGCAGGTGATCAACTTATTGTAAAGCTTGAGCTAAAAAGAAAAATGCCATTTCCATTGTTATTTTTAATTATAGAGGATATCACTCCTAAGGAGTTTAATACTCAAAAGAGTAAACAAATTATATTTCTCGGGTTTAGGCGCAAATATAAATTAACTTATCATATAGAACAAGTACAAAGAGGAGAGTATACATTTGAGGCGATTCGCTTAAAAACAGCTGATGCACTTGGACTTGTTGAGAAGGAAAGCTATTTGGATTGTCAGGATACGATACTTGTATATCCAGAAATGGTAGAAATGGTTTACAAACCATTGGAAAGTCAATTTGAGCAAGGTGGAACTGTCTCTGCGATGCAATTTCAAAAAAACACCTCTCTTGTTGCTGGTGTCAGGCAATATCAGCCAGGTGACCGATTTGCTTGGATTGACTGGAAAGCAACAGCTAGAACGAATGATATGATGTCTAAAGAATTTGAGATTAGACAATCGAATGATTTACTTATTGTCCTTGATAGAACTCAATCTAATAATTTTGAGTTGCTTGTGAAATTTGTTGCATCTACTGTAAGAAGTAATTTAAAACAAGGTGGCCAAGTTGGCTTATTTTCTGCAGGAGAAAAAATGATGTTTATTCCAATTAATGGAGGAGAGCAACAGTTACATAAACTACTACATTATTTGGCTAGTGTGGACGTTATTAGAGATATTCACTTTACAAAGCTACTTTTGGAAGAGGTAACTCTTTATCAGCAATCTGCTAATTTACTAGTAGTGACCTCTAGTTTAAAGAGAGAGCTAATCGAAAATATTGGTTCCTCAATAAGACGTAAAGGAGCCATCTATTTGATTAAAAAAGATGGAGAAATTCTTTCGCGGGAAGAAGAGGAGCTAAGAATACTTGCTTTCAATAGTGGCATTAACATAGCAACGATTTACGAGTCTGATTTTCGAACAGCTTTTTCGGAGGTGAGACTAGCATGAAAAAAAGTCGAATTATATATACTTTTATATTATATTTATTCGGATTTTTTTTACTCTTGGAGTGGATGCTGCCTGTTCCTATTATTACGCAAACTGGAGAACTTCGTTATTTTAATTTATTTATCGCCATTTCACTTATATTATACTTTTTCCAATTTCCATGGTGGTTAAGAATCCCCATTAAATTTGGGATAATATTATATTTTCTTTATCGTATTTTTGGGGGAGGACTTCTAAGGGATCACTCGTGGATGCAAATTTTAATTTCCGATCTGATGGATGGTATGAAAAGTTTATTAGTAGGAGATTGGTATGACCTGTCTGATTTATCGAGAAGTTTATTGCTTTTTATTTTATTATGGTTGATGACATATCTACTTCGCTATTGGCTTATGATTAGGAAGAGTATTTTTATTTTTTATGTGATGACAATTATATATATTGCTGTGCTTGATACATTTACTGGATATGTTGGAGATTGGGCAATGGTTAGAATTGTAGCTATTGGGTTTGCCTTGCTAGGATTGTTGTTTTTCCAAAGGTTATTGGGCAAGGAGCAATTTGAGAATCGTCCATATATAATTATCAAATGGGCATTTCCATTAGTAATCATGATTACTGTAAGTGTATGCCTTGGCTATCTATTACCTAAAGCTGATCCGATATGGCCGGATCCTGTTCCGTTTATTCAATCAACTGCCGAAAATGTCCAGTCCCAATCTTCTATTTCTACAATTGGATACGGGCCAGATGATTCTCAATTGGGTGGACCTTTTGAAGGAAATGACCGAGTAGTTTTTGAGGTTGAAACTCCATCAAAACAATATTGGAAAGTGGAGATAAAGGATTATTATACAGGGAAAGGTTGGATATCTACGATTGAGCCAGATTCAGGATTTAGAATGGAATCAGGCGAAGTTTTTCCCGTTGAGATCGCTTCGAGGAAAGATGAGCCGATAAAAGAAGCGATTGTTGATGTGAAGTTAGCCTATCCACATATTGTAAGACCCTATGCATTCTTATCTGTAAAAGGAAATGAACAAGGTTACTTTCAGTATAATGGCAGTTTGGATAAAATTACTTCTTACTCTGATGATGATCAACCTGTCCAATTAGAAGAATATATCGTGCAATATAAAAACACGGCTTTTAGTATGAAAGAAATGCGCAAAACCACAATGGTTCCAAATGAGCAACAATATGATGATCTGTTTAAGTATTTCACGCAGTTACCTGAATCATTGCCGGACAGAGTAAGGGAACTGGCTGATGAGATAACAGCTGAGCATGATAATTGGTATGATCAAGCGATAGCAATTGAAAATTATTTTCAATCAGGCGATTTTATATATGATCAAAAGAATGTTGCCATTCCCGAGGAAGATCAGGATTATGTAGATCAATTTCTTTTTGAAACATTTCGTGGATATTGTGATAATTATTCTACATCCATGGTTACATTGCTCCGAGCAGTCGATATTCCAGCTAGGTGGGTGAAGGGATACACAGCGGGAAATTATATTGGAAACGCGGCTCAAGAGAATAGCATTTACCAAGTGACAAACAATGAGGCCCACTCATGGGTAGAAGTGTATTTTCCAACTGAGGGTTGGGTTCCTTTTGAGCCGACAAAAGGTTTTGATAATTTTGCTTCGTATGAACAAGACGAGGAAAAGACAGAGGTTGAACCTGTTCAGCCTAAAAAAGAGGAAAATAAAGTAGAAGCTCCTAAAATAAAAGAGCAGAAAGAAACAAAAAAGGATGAACCAAAGAAATATCGAAACTCTATCTCCATATGGCCTAAGCTAAAAGCTTTCTCAGCAGAAAATTGGTTTATATTTGTGGTTCTTCTAATAGTCATCATTGTTGGCTGTGTTTGGATGGTGTGGAACAAAAGTAGGTGGATTCCATATGTTTTAATTAAATTGTATAAAAAGAAAAACAACGAGGATATATTCGTCCATGCTTATAATGATTTATTAAGACAACTGAACCGTTTTGGTATCAAACGCGAGCCGGGACAAACACTTCGTGAATATGCACTTGAAATTGATAAGCATTTTGATACAAACGATATGACAAGGCTTACTGAATATTACGAGCGAATGATTTATCGTGGCGATCCAGCAGATGAAGATTGGGAGCATCTTCAAGACATATGGGAAAGTCTACTAAGAAAAACAACGAAAAAGCTGTCCTAGATAAATACTAGGACAGCTTTTTTTATAAACTGAAAGTTAGTAGAGAAAATCATGCTTGTGCCTGAGTTATATTCTCAATTTTTCTAAATGATCTTTCGCATAATAAGTAAAGAAAGTAGACTGCAATACTCCAAACAATAATAGAAGTAATAGGAATGAAAACACTTAAAAATGCAGCCAATACTAGTATTATTCCACAGAGAACTGTCACCCAAAGTTGGCTTATAGATATTAAGAAGGAATTTTTTATTAATAATGTCCAACGCAATTTATAATGAACCATAACAGGAAACAGAAAAATGCTTGTCATAATAAAAAATATACTAAAAAACATAAAGGTAGAGACCATAACAATCTTTAATACTCCAGACATATGCAAGCTCACGTTGATATTATAGTAAAGGGAAAAAGCTAATAGTAGCCAAACAAGCCCTACAATAAAGCTTTGTAAAAAATTTTCTTTGAAGAAAACAAAAAAGTTCCGGAAAACACCATTATCCTTTTTTTGGACCCATTGTCTAACGACGCCAAACATCGCTGTTGTGGCCGGGAAAATAGTGATAATTGGTATACACATAATAATCCATAATAAGTTTAATAATATGAAGTTAGTAAACTTTTCCAAGAAACGATAGAAGCCACTATCAAGACTAAATATATTCAATGTTTTTTCACCCTACTCTCTTTCTTGAAAGGATATGTTGTAATAAAATTATCACAATATGTGGAAGAAGGCAATATTTCAAGTTTATGAATTTTATAAAAATAACAGGTATTTATACCTATTGAAAAGTCCGATGAAGTATTTTAACATTCTAAATGTAAGCGATTTCTGAAATCGATATCATGTATAGTTCATAGAAAATGAAATGAGGGAGGGACATGCCGACTATCTCTGATGTAGCCAAATTGGCTGGACTATCTAGGGCAACTGTATCTCGAGTAATTAATAATCATCCATATGTCACGGAGGAAAAGAAAAGGCTTGTTGAAGAGGCGATGGATCACTTAGGGTATATTCCTAATTCCCATGCACAGTTTCTAAGAAAACAAAAAACAAATATTATTGCCGTTTTAGTGCCTAAGCTGACTAATCCGTATTTTGCTTATCTAGTTGAAAGTTTGGAAAGGCAAGCTTCTAGAAAAGGATTTCAAATCTTAATTTGCAATACATTATACGATAAAAAACGTGAAATTGAGTTTTTGGAATTATTGAAGAAAAAGCAAGTGGATGGAATTATTATGACGACTATCGAAAACGCATGGGAGAAGATTAATGCGATCCCGTTGGATGGACCGATTTTATTTTGCAACGAGTATGTTACGGGAGTAAATGTTCCATCTATTCGTTTGAATAATGTAGAAGGTGGATACATTGGCACGCGACATTTAATTCAAAGGGGACATACGAAAATAGGATATTGTTGGGGTGGAGATGATAGAAGTCTTTCTAAAGACCGTTGGGAAGGCTATCAATCAGCGATGACAGAGCAAAGGTTACCCATAAAAAAAAGTTGGTTATTCGAGAAAACTTTCGATATTGAAGATGGTAGAAGAGTAATGAATGAAATAATGACAATGGAAGACAAACCAACAGCTCTCTTTACGGGAAGTGATGAAGTTGCAGCAGGTATTATCTCCGAAGCTAAAAAACTAGGTCTTAGCGTTCCAGAAGATATGGCTGTAATTGGATTCGATGATCAACCAATTGCAAGAGTGGTAGAGCCACAATTGACTACGATTCGGCAACCCATTGAAGAAATTGGCGATATGACAATTAAAGTGATGCTGGAACTATTAACAAACAAAGAGAAAATGAAAAAACGACTGATTTATGAGCTACCCTTAAAATTAGTCGTGCGAGACTCAAGTTAAAAATAGAGGAGGATTTCTAAATGAAAAAGAAATGGTCGCTCATCAAAGTTATACCAATGTTACTAGTATTGTTGCTCATTATTTCGGGATGTAGTTCAGGTGCTAGTAAAGGTTCAGATGGAAAATCTGGTGGGAAAGTAAAGCTAACAATGTCTGCATGGGGGAACCCTGCAGAAATTAAAGTATATCAAAAAGCAATTGATGAATATCAAAAAGAAAACCCGAATGTGGAAGTGAAATTATTACCGGTTCCCGGTGATAATTATGAACAGAAACTTATGACTCAATTATCAGGAGGACAAGCGTCAGATGTTTTCTATGCGGGCTCAGAGTATATTTCTAAGTTAATTTCTACTGGGAAACTTGCTGAACTATCGGAATTCCTCGAAGGTCCTGATAGCTATGTAAAGCCAGATGAGTTTGCGGAAGGATTATGGGGAGCTGCAAAGAAAGATGACGAAATATACGGAGTAGCGGTGGATAATAATCCATTCCTAATGTATTACAATAAAAAACTACTTAAAGAAGCTGGGGTTGAAAAAACACCGCAAGAATATTTTGATGAAGGTCAGTGGAATTGGGATACATTTGCGGAAATGACAGGGAAGCTAAATGCTGCAGGAAAAAGAGGTTTTGTTGCTGAAAACAACAGTGGACATTTATTCTCGTGGATTTGGTCTAATGGTGGCGAAATGTATGATGAAGAAGGAAATATAATTTTAGAAGAAAATGAAAAAGCTAAAGAAACATTTGAATACCTTGCAAAATTAGTAAAAGATAAAAATGTTACTTACGCTGGGTCTTTACCGAAAGGGCAAGGTGCCGATGCTATGTTTATGTCGAACCAAGTTGGATTTGTTGCTGCTGGTCGTTGGTTAACACCAATGTTTAGTGAAAATAAATCATTGGAGTTTGACTATATTCCATGGCCAACTAATACAGGTGAAAAAACAGAGCCAGGTGCGATCGCGACAGCTTATATTGCCACTAGCGTAGATTCTAAAAATTTAGAAGAAGCAAAGAAATTTCTATCGTTTTATACTTCGACAGTAGGGCAGGAAGCACGTTTAACAGGCAATGGTAATGCTGTTCCTTCAGTAAGTGGTATTGATGAAATTATTACAGATGCAGAAATACCAGAACATGCTAGCTATCTGATTGATGCTCGTGAATCTGGGTTTGTAGATGACAAACAATCCGTTATTCCAGGTTTAGATAAAGAAATAAGTGACATTATGGACCTTATGTATCTTGGAAAGCAAGATGCTCCAAAAACAATTGAAGCTGTATCCAAAAAAGCGAAGGACATGATTGAAGATTATAGACAGCAATAATAGTAGATTATCAAATTGAAAGAAAGGAGAACCATTCCTTTCTTTCAATAGTTTGAAAGGGTGAGTCCATGAAAAAAAATAATACGGTTTGGGGTTATATATTTTTAGCTCCTCAATTAGTAGGATTACTCGCTTTTGCTTTGATTCCACTTGGCTTTGCTTTTGTTTTAAGCTTTATGAAATGGGACGGATTTGGCGAAAAAACATTTGTTGGTTTAAGTAACTTTATTGGTCAATTTTCTAATCCAGTTTTTTGGAAAGCCTTAGGAAATACAGCATATTACACCGTACTTTATATTCCTATCGGAATAACCATTTCTTTAGTATTAGCCATAGCATTAAATAAAATAAAAGGAAAAGAGTTATATCGCATATTTTTCTTTATGCCTGTTATCACAAGTTCTGTATCCGTAGGTGTTATTTGGATGTGGATCTTAAATGGGGATTTTGGGATATTAAATCAAGCACTTAGTTATATAGGAATCGCGGGACCGCAATGGTTAACCGATACTAAGTGGGTAATGATTTCCATTGCTATGCTAAGCATATGGTGGCAGCTTGGTTATAATATGGTTATCTTCCTTGCAGGTTTACAGGGGATTTCAAATAGTTATTATGAAGCTGCTGAAATTGATGGTGCAACAGGCTTTCAAAAGTTTATGCATATCACATTGCCATTATTATCTCCTACAACGTTTTTCGTAACAATTATGTCTATCATTAGTTCCTTTCAAGTATTTGACCAAGCATTTGTTATGACGAATGGTGGTCCAGCAAAATCAAGTTACACGATTGTTTACCATGTATACGAAAATGCGTTTATAAACTTTAGAATGGGTGAGAGTTCGGCAGCAGCGATGATATTATTTGTCATCATTTTGATCTTCACTTTAATTCAATTTAGAGTGTCAAAAAGGTGGGTTCATTATGAAGAGTAATATTCTAAATAAAGACAACAGCCCAGTAGTTTCAACAGCTAAGGTCCGGAAAAAAATGAAATTCTCTGGTTTACTTATCCACTTTTTCATTATTATTGGTTCACTTATTATGATTTTCCCATTTTTGTGGTCCATCAGTAGTTCCTTAAAAGATATTTCTCAAATATTTTTGGTGCCTCCTGAATTTATTCCAAATCCTTTCGTTTGGTCAAACTATCCCGCATCCTTACAGGCTATGCCTTTCGGTAAAGCTTATTGGAATAGTTTCTATATTACGGTGCTAGTAGTAGGGATTCAATTGATAACCGCTTCTATGGCGGCGTATGCTTTTGCGAAAATACGCTTTCCGGGTTCGAATTTTCTATTCATATTCTTTTTAGCGACGATGATGATCCCGAAGCAGGTAACAATGATTCCAACCTTTATGATTATGGAGAAAATCGGTTGGTTAGATACTCATTTACCATTAATTGTTCCTGGCGCTTTATTTAACGCGTTTGCTGTTTTCTTATTAAGGCAATTTGTAATGGGAATACCGAAGGAACTAGAAGAAGCAGCAATAATTGATGGAGCAAATCCATTGCGTATTTATTGGAATGTCATTTTGCCATTAATTAGACCAGCTATGGCTGCAGTAGGTATTTTCATATTTATGGGAACGTGGAATAACTTCTTGGAACCATTGATTTATTTAAGTACTCCTGATCTATTCACTGTACCTTTACTGTTAAACTATTTTAAAGGCTTGTACGTAACAGACTGGGCACTTATGATGGCAGGTTCGACAATATCTGTTATTCCTGTACTCATCATTTATATATTTGCTCAGAAGCATATAATAGAAGGAGTTGCTCTAACCGGAGGGAAATAATATTTAGTTAGAGTTAAAATACGTAATAAATGATGACTTTGGCAATTTGCCAAGGTCATTATTTGTTTATAACAGAATATGTCTTGGAATTATGGGAAAATTTAATTAGAAAGAGAACAGGTTGACCATGGTATGAAACAGGTATAAAATAAAAATTAATTAAAGATGATACGGTGCCAGTGAAAAGTGGAAGCTGGCGACCCTTCATATAATTCCGCAAATAAGGTGCGGAAGTCTCTACGTAGCCACCATAAAAGGCTCGGCTATGAAGGCAGTTTTTCCAAAACGATAAAAAGTTGTTGCGTCGATATGTGATGTTTTTGCGCATATAATGACGACTTTTTGTCCGATGTATGCTGGAATCCTGCCTTCTTAGCAATGAGAGGGAGCTTTCCGGTTTTTTTTATATTTAATATAGTAATGGAGGGTCTAGTATGCCAGGAAAAATAGAATTACAAAATCAAGAAATGATTATTGTGCTTGATTTTGGAAGTCAATACAATCAATTAATTACGAGAAGAATACGTGAATTTGGTGTTTACAGCGAATTGCATCCACATACTATTACAGTTGAAGAAATTAAAGAAATTAATCCAAAAGGGATTATTTTATCAGGTGGACCAAACAGTGTGTATGATGAAAATACATTTCGATGTGATGAGCGTTTATTTGAATTAGGAATCCCTGTACTCGGTATTTGTTATGGAATGCAATTGATGACTACTCATTTTGGCGGTAAAGTCGAGAGAGCTAGTAACCGTGAGTACGGAAAAGCGTTGATTCAGGTTGTTGAAGATTCGGCTTTATTTACAGAACTACCGAGCGAACAAGTTGTTTGGATGAGCCATGGCGATTTAGTACAAACGGCGCCAGCGGGTTTTGTTGTAAATGCGACAAGCCCTTCTTGCCCGATTGCAGCTATCAGTAATCCAGACAAACATTTGTATGCTGTGCAGTTTCATCCTGAGGTTCAACATTCCGTTCATGGAAATGAAATGTTGAAAAACTTTGTGTTTGAAATATGCGAAAGCAAAGGCGATTGGTCAATGGAGAATTTTATTGAAATTGAGATGGAAAAGATCCGCCAAGAGGTAGGAGATAAGAAAGTTTTATGTGCATTAAGCGGTGGGGTCGACTCTTCAGTAGTAGCTGTATTAATTCATAAAGCAATTGGAGATCAGTTAACATGTATTTTCGTTGATCATGGCCTACTACGCAAAGGTGAGGCTGAAAGTGTGATGAAGACATTCACTGAAGGCTTCCATATGAATGTCATTAAAGTAGATGCACAAGATCGCTTCCTTAATAAGCTTAAAGGTGTTTCAGATCCTGAGAAAAAACGTAAAATTATAGGAAATGAATTTATTTATGTGTTTGATGATGAAGCAACAAAACTTGAAGGCATTGAATTCCTAGCACAAGGAACGCTGTACACAGATATTATTGAAAGTGGGACAGCCACTGCACAGACGATTAAATCACATCATAATGTTGGTGGACTTCCTGAAGATATGCAATTCTCTTTAATTGAGCCACTTAATGCATTATTTAAAGATGAAGTACGTGCTGTTGGAACTGAATTAGGTATCCCAGACGAAATTGTTTGGCGTCAACCGTTTCCAGGTCCAGGGCTTGGAATTCGGATCTTAGGAGAAATAACTGAAGAAAAACTAGAAATCGTTCGTGAATCAGATTTCATTTTACGTGATGAAATTAGAAAAGCTGGATTAGAACGAGAAATCTGGCAGTATTTCACAGTGCTACCTGACATTCGAAGTGTTGGTGTGATGGGCGATGCACGGACATATGATCATACAATTGGTATTCGTGCCGTTACATCAGTCGATGGGATGACTTCAGACTGGGCAAGAATCCCATGGGATGTGCTAGAGAAGATTTCTGTACGAATAGTTAATGAAGTGCAACATATCAATAGGGTTGTCTACGATATTACAAGTAAGCCGCCAGCAACTATTGAGTGGGAGTAAATAGATATCCTAAAAAATAAATAGCTTTATATCGTATAATAACGGGAATATGGCCCGTAAGTTTCTACCGAGCTGCCGTAAATAGCTTGACTACGAGGTTATGGGAATAATGTTGAAAAGTGAAGCGGGCATAAAGCTTGTTTTACTTCTCGGTTCTCTACCTTTTTGTCATGCTCTGAGCGATAGCCGCTCAGAGCTTTTTTATTTTTAAAATAGAAGTTAGGTGGAGGAAGCATAGTGAAGAATTATTTTAAATTTGATGAGCTTGGAACGAATTACCGCCGAGAAATCATCGGTGGGTTAACGACGTTTTTATCTATGGCTTATATACTTGTATTGAATCCAATTACATTATCGTTACAAACCGTTGAAGGATTAGATGATTCACTGAGAATGAATTATGATGCAGTTTTTGTTGCAACAGCATTGGCTGCGGCGATCGGAACACTCACAATGGGATTGTTAGCAAAATATCCGATTGCTCTTGCACCAGGAATGGGATTAAACGCATTCTTTGCTTACTCTGTTATTTTAGGTATGGGAATACCCTGGCAGAATGCATTAGCAGGAGTATTATGTTCAGGATTGATTTTTATACTTCTAACATTATCGGGTATACGAGAGAAAATAATTAACTCTATACCTGCAGAATTAAAAATAGCAGTGGGAGCTGGGATTGGGTTATTCATTACATTTGTTGGTTTGCAAAATGCGAAAATTATTGTTGATAATGAAGCAACACTTGTTGGTTTAGGTAACCTGACCGATGGGAATGTCTTGCTTGCAGTTGTCGGTATCGTAATCACAGTTATATTAATGACTCGTGGTATAAAGGGTGGAATCTTCTATGGAATGTTAATAACTGCAGTTATAGGAATGTTTGCAGGTGTTGTGGAAGTTCCAAAACAGATTGTCGGGGCCGTGCCTAGCATTGCACCAACATTCGGCGCTGCTTTAGATCCAATTTTCAATTCGCCAGCTGAATTATTTACATTGCAAATGCTCGTGGTGATTTTAACCTTCCTGTTTGTTGATTTCTTTGATACTGCTGGTACACTTGTGGCAGTTGCTCAACAAGCAGGCTTAATGAAGGGAGACAAACTACCACGGACAGGAAAAGCATTGTTGGCAGATTCAACAGCAACTGTATTTGGTGCGATCCTTGGAACATCGACAACAACATCTTATGTCGAATCAACTGCAGGAGTTGCGGCGGGCGCACGTACTGGTTTTGCAAGTGTAGTTACCGCAGTGTTATTTCTATTGTCCTTGTTTTTCTTTCCTGTCCTTGGTGTGATTACAGCACCAGTTACAGCGCCAGCTTTAATCATTGTTGGAGTATTGATGGTGTCAGTCATTGGCAAAATAGATTGGAAAAAGTTTGAGATTGCTGTTCCAGCGTTTTTCACGATTATTTTTATGCCTTTAACTTATTCCATTGCCACCGGGATTGGTATCGGATTTATCTTCTATCCAATTACAATGCTAATAAAGGGTCGTGGAAAAGAGATTCATCCGATTATGTATGCATTTTTTGTCATATTTGTTTTGTATTTTATATTTATCCTTTAAAAAAAATCCCAAATAGATCTGTTGGCAAAAGCCAATGGATCTATTTTTCTATTAATCTTCTATTTGAAATGGTGTGTTCTGCTGCGGGTTATATGAAAAAAGAGGGAGTGGTGAAATCACTATACCGAATTAAAATAAACTATTGACCTATGTATGTGAAGATGGTAGAATAGCTTTACCGTTAAATATTAAAACTCTATTAAAAACATTTTAAAAAAAGAGTTGACGATTTGATGTGTGCGTGTTATATTAATAGATGTCGCTGCAAACTGAGTTTGAAGTTGGCGCTAAGTAAAAAAAAGAAAACAAAAAAACGCTTGACTAACTCACGAGAAAGAGTTATGATAGTAAAGTTGCTGAAAAAAGAGCAACAAGTAAGTTT
>NZ_BCVC01000006.1 GCF_001591545.1 Lederbergia lenta NBRC 16444 | reverse complement strand
TCCCCCCCCCCCCCCCCGCAACAAGCCCAAAATAGATCACTATTTTCACTTTTATTTGCTTTAATAAGTTCTCCATTTGCACTTACCATTTCAATTTCAATCAAATTATCACTAGTAAGTCCGAATGGCCGTGATAACATACCAATTCCCCCACCGAGTGTAAGACCAACTATACCTACACTACTTTCGGTACCTGCTGGAATGGTCATACCATATTTCCATAATTTATTATATACTTTCCCTAAGTTAGCTCCTGCTTCAATTTTTGCGGTCATCTTCTTGGAGTTAATTAAAATCTTGTTCATTTCACTAACATCAATGACCAAGCCACCAGTGATTAATGAGAAATTTTCATAACTATGCCTGCCGCTTCTTAATCGAAAAGGTACCTTATTTTCTTTTGCCCACCTTAATGCATTTAATATATCTTCTGTTTTTTGACAAAAAACAATTTTACTAGGAAATTTTGAGATGCTTAAATTATTATTTATTCTTGCACGTTCATATTCCTTATCATCAGGAGTAACGATTCGCCCTGTAAGCTTTGTCCTTTCCAAAACATAACCCCTTTCTCAAGTGTGTAAAGTTACATGTAACATATTATGCAAAACCCTTGAGAAGGACGTGTGTTGAATCACCATGATTGACTAGGTGTTTTACACAGCCATAGCGAATAATTTTGTATTTTACGTTTCACAGGAATGTCCCTCTTTTTAGCATACACAAACAACCTATGTATACATTAATGATGATAATGAAAAGGCATATACGAGAACACCGATGAAATTATTGCATCAAACTTTAATATAATGTTACCCGGTGATTTATTAAAATGAGGTTAAATGGCTCCACTGGGCTAATCTTCAGTCGTAGAGAAAAGTGGAAAAATCTTGTCAAGGAATCTTAAATATCTAATATTTTACAAAAAATGTAATCGAAATGTTTTTCATAATCAGATTGATAAGAGTGATACTGATGACTTTGTCTATTACCTAAGAAAAGACACCTCAAGAGGTGTCTTTCAATCATAAAATATTGCCAACTCCTATTTCACTGCACCATCTGAGATTCCTTTTATAATGTATTTTTGTAAAAACATATATACAACGACAATAGGGATAATCGCTATGATCAATGCAGCTAGCGCTAAGTGCCATTGTTTGGAATACTCCCCAAAGAAATAGAACATTTTTAGAGGTATTGTGTACATCCCATCTTTATTGATAACTAAAGATGGTAGTAAATAATCATTCCAGAACCAAATGGCATTTAACACAATAACTGTTACCGTCGTTGGCTTCAGAATTGGCAAAATGATATACCTAAATACTTGGAATCTATTACATCCATCAATGATAGCTGCCTCATCTAATGCGATTGGTATCCCTCTGAGCGCACCAAAGTATAAAAAGATGGATAAACTCGAAGCTAAACCTAAATACATAATCATCAACCCGAAACGATTTAGCATGTCAAAACTTCCAAAGATAGATATAAGGGGAATCATAATCGATTGAAATGGGATTAACATACAAATAGCAAAGATAAAATAAATGAGCGAGCTTGTTCTTCCTTTTCTACGGGACAATGCATATGCCGCCATAGACGCGCAAATGCAAATGAGAAAAATACTTGATACTGTGATAATTAAGGAATTAAAAAAGCTTGATACAAAGTCCAATGCTCCAAACGCTTGAGGATAATTTTCAACCGTCCCTTCGGAGGGTAAACCAAGTGTATTAACAAAAATTTCCGCCTTCGTTTTAAAAGAATTCACTATAACTAAATAAAAAGGGTAAAACCAAAAAAGTGATAATACCAACCCAAGCACTATATATCCGTATGTTTTGGTTTTATTTTGTGTAATCATAAGTCAGTCTCCCTTTTTCTCGTGAAGTAAAGTTGGACTACTGAAATCACGGTAATAATAATTAAGAAGATAATTGCTTTTGCTTGAGCATAGCCCATTTCCTGTACTTTGAATGCGGTATCATATATATTCATCGTTACCATTTGTGTCGAGTTAAATGGCCCACCAGCTGTCAATGCCATATTCTGATCATATACCTTGAAGGCGTTAGATAAAGTAAGAAACAAACTCACCGTAAATGCTGGTGCCAGTAACGGAAATTTAATCTTCCAAAATTTTTGCCAACCATTGGCACCGTCAATTGTAGATGCTTCTAATAATTCATCTGGGATACTATTTAAAAAGGAGATATAAATGATCATAATATATCCACCCATTTGCCATATGAAAAGAATGACCAATCCCCAGAAACCTGTAGCAGTATCAGATAACCAACCCTTAAAGAACTCTAAACCAGTTAGATCAGCTATTCCCTCAAATGCCTTCAGATAAATAAACTGCCAAATAAATCCCAAGATAATACCACCAATTAAGTTAGGCATAAAAAATATTGTTCTAAAAAGGGTGTTAAGTCTCCCCATTTTCTGCGTAACAAATAATGCCAAAAGTAACCCTACAATATTAATTCCAATAACGGACACAACGGAGAATCCTCCAGTAAACCAAAGACTATAAAGAAACTGGTCATCCTTCAATAATTTGATATAGTTGTCAAAACCAACAAATCCATTTACTTGAAAACCATTATATTCTGTAAAAGAATAATACACACCTTGTATAAAGGGAATGACTAATACGATTGTTAATGCTAATAGACATGGTGCTAGAAATACCCAATAGGTGAGACTTTTCATTTTCATCTTTACTCACACCCCAAATTAAGAAATAGCTAAATGGAGTTAAGATTGACTCCATAACTCCATTTATTGTAATAATTATTAACGCATTTCTGTATATTGCTTAATCGTTGTTTTTTCAAGTTCATCCCATTTAATATCACCATTTAAATACTTTTGGTACTCTGGGAATAATGCAGTTGAAGAGAATCCATTTGGATATTGATTATGTGCCCAAACGCTTGATTTTCCATCGAGTAACATTTGATACACTTCTTTTGATACAGGATCCTGCATGCTTTCAATATCATAGCCATCATGTGCAGGTATATATTTGAATTCATCTACTATTTGTTGTTTTCCATAATCAGAGGTGTACATCCAGTCGACGAAGTCCTTAGAAGCTTTTACTACTTCTTCGTCCTTTTCTTTATTTATACCCCAGAACCAAGAAGGACCAGCACTAATAAATCCTTCCTCATCACTCTTTACAAATAGCGGTAAGATCCCTAGTTTCTCCTTAGAAAAGTCTGGATCTATGCTATCAAGAGAAGGAACGATCCAGTTTCCTTGGTGAATAATTGCTACTTTATCATTCGTGAATAGCTCCTCAACAGACGTACTGTAGTCGAGCGACAAAATCGGTTGAACATTATACTGATTCACTAAATCTGTATATTCTTTCAAGCGACTTCCATATTTAAAGTTTAATTCGCTAGCTTCATAGGCGATCTTTAAATCATTCTCAAACTCAGGAGCGGTAAAGTGATTTGAAAATTGACTAACGACCCAATCCTCTTTCCCACTAAATCCGAATACAGCTTGTAACCCAAGTTCTTCTTTTTTGCTATCAATTGTTTCAACGGCATTAACAAAATCACTGTAGCTAGCAATAGTAGATGGGTCTACTCCAGCAGCTTTAAAGATTTCTTTGTTAATCATCCAACCAAAACCTTCAATATTTAATGGAATTCCATATGGTGTATCCTCGATTGTTGCCCCTTGTAATGTGCCTTCAATTGCTGTTTTTGCCGACTCCATATCAGATACGTCTAGTAAATACTTTTGGTACTTCTCCACATCCGATAGGCCACCTAATAAAAATATTGATGGTTCCTCATTGGAAGAAAACTTTGCCTGTAAAGCAGATGATGCATCTTGTCCACCACCAACAGTAGTTAACTTAATGTCAACGCCTTCATTTTCGCTTTCATATTTTTTAATCAATGCATCTAACTGATCCTTCGTTTCTACTTTAATATTAAATACATCAACAACTACCTTTTTTCCACCACCGCTACTCCCACCAGAGGAACATCCTGCTAATAGCCCAATAACTAAAAAAACAACACCTAATCTTTTAATTAAGCCTTTTTTCATTGTTTCTTACCTCCGATATTTTATTGGTACTAGATTGGCTACTATACAAGTAGCCAATCCTTGTTCAATCTACAAAACAATCTCTAATTTTTGTGATCCTTGAAGTCTAATTCTCGCTCCGTTCGAACTCGTTTCTATCTCCCCCGCAGATGCTGAACTGATCGCTTTATAACAGTTTAGCAAAATCGAATAAGCGAGATCTTCCATATTTGTTTCAATCGTTATTTTGTTGTCCTTTTTTATTGCTTTAATATCTCCTTTATAATTACCATCTACATCGGTAACAAAAGTGCTTGCTTCTTGCCCATCCTGTAATTCATAGATTTCAAAAGTAACATTTTTTGAAAAGTCATAATCCGACCGACTATTTTGGTCTCCTATAGCTAAAATAGAATTTTCTCTTACATATAATGGGAGACTCATATAATCATAGTTTTCCTTTTTCCAAGACCCACCTTCAACGACTTCTTTCGTCAGTAAGTGCGTCCATCTTCCATGTGGCAAATAATAAGTGCCCAAGCCATCCTCATTCATAATGGGTGCAACTAACAAACTACCACCCAACATATACTGTCGATCCAATACATGCGCATTTGGGTCATCCGCAAACTCCAAAATCATTGGTCGCATAACCGGGATGCCCGTCTGATTATTTTCAACAGATGTACCATATAGATAGGGCATTAAACTGTTTTTTAATTTAGAAAAGTGCTTGGTTACTTCTACCGCTTCTTCATCAAATAGCCACGGAACACGATAGGACGAACTGCCATGCAAGCGACTATGGCTTGATAACAAACCAAAGGCAATCCAACGTTTAAATAAGTCTGGGGTAGCTGTACTTTCAAATCCACCAATATCATGACTCCAATAACCAAAACCAGACAATGATAACGATAGACCCCCTCGTAAGCTCTCTGCCATGGATTCGTATGTCGCATTACAATCACCGCCCCAATGAACTGGGAATTTCTGTCCACCGACCGATGCGGATCTGGCAAACACAACTGCTTCACGTTTTCCTCTCTCTTCCTCCAATAAATCAAAAACAACTTGATTATATTGGTAAGCATAGAAGTTGTGCATACGCTTCGGATTCGAGCCATCATGATAAACTACGTCAGTTGGTATTCTTTCGCCGAAGTCCGTTTTAAAACTGTCTACCCCCATATCTAGCAAGGTTTTTAATTTTGAGCGATACCAATCACATGCACTAGGGTTAGTAAAATCAACAATGCCCATTCCTGCCTGCCAGAGGTCCCACTGCCAAACATCACCATTTGCCTTTTTCAATAAATAGCCTTTATTCGCAGCCTCTTCAAATAAGGGAGACTTTTCTGCAATATACGGATTGATCCATAAACTAATTTTCAATCCTTTTTCTTTCAACCTCTTTATCATCGCTTCCGGTTCAGGGAAGGCATCTCGATCCCATGCAAAATTACACCATTCAAACTCTTTCATCCAAAAACAATCAAAATGGAACACACTTAGTGGAATATCTCGCTCAGCCATACCATCAATAAAATGATTGACTGTTTCTTCATTGTAGTCAGTAGTAAATGAAGTGGTTAGCCACAATCCATAAGACCATGCTGGTGGGAGAGCAGGTGTGCCAGTTAATTGTGTATAATTACTTAATACTTCCTTTAAGCTTGATCCACCAATAATGTAGTACTCGATCATTTCCCCTTCTACACTGAACTGGGTTTTAGAGACTGCTTCCGATCCTATCTCAAAGCTTACATTCTCCGGATGATTAACTAATACACCGTACCCTTTATTACTTAAGTAAAATGGTATATTTTTATATGATTGCTCGGAGCTTGTCCCACCATCCTCGTTCCAACTTTCAACCAATTGGCCATTTTTAACATAAGGAGTAAAACGTTCGCCAAGACCGTAAATATTCTCACCGACACCTAAGTTTAATTGACTACGCATATAACTCTCTTTTTCAGGCCCTTGAATCCAAGCCACTCCCTTTGGATCGACCTTTGTTAGAACTTGATCATCGTGATAAAAGGTGATTTTAAATGGTTCGTGTGAAACTTCTACCCGAACATCCCCACTCTTAAAGTTTGTTTCTCCCTTTGTGTTAACAGCTCCTAGTGGAATTAATCCTTGCTTCACATCAAAATTAGGTGTTTGACTCACTCCGCCTTTATGATGCCACGCCCGTACTCGAATAACATTTTCCATCGAAGAAGATAGTTGGATAGTTAGTGAGGGAGTATTTAATGTATCACCTCTATGCCGAATTTCCTTACATGGTGCATAAAGCGTTACCATTTTATCTTTTATAGATACATCACGAACATTATGCGCATGATGAATATCAAATCCTTCCCTAGTAAGCCAAAACCCATCAGTAAATTTCATTTAAATCACTCCTCATTGTCTAGATTGGCAGCGCAATCATTATAGTTTTTATTATTTAACGGTTCTAAATTATTTACTAATTAATATGATAACGACATTAATTATGCTTTTCTTGCACAATCACGACATTAAGTAACACAATTCTGATATATTAATAAAAAGGTGATGATCATTGTGGAAAAAGAAACGTTATTGGAGGCAAGAGTACACGGAGATTCTATGTTTCCGTTCCGTCTATATATGGTTGACTACCTAGATGGAAATGTCATATTTAATATGCATTGGCATCATGAGATTGAGTTCATTTATGTCGAGAAGGGACCTATTCATTTTCAAATCGGCACTAAGCAATACACGCTTGCTGAAGGTAGTGGTTTTTTTATTCCTAGTGAACAATTACACGGAGCCTACCCTTCCGGTAATTCTTCATTCAAACTCCACGCAATTGTTTTTCATATTGATCTATTACGGAGCTTTGGCTATGACTTAATTGAAAGTAATTATTTAGAAGCTGTTAGAAATTTCTCTGTCTTTCACTCCACCCTCTTGACGCCTGACAATAAAGATGACAGGGATATGTTACACATACTGAGGAATATAGTAGAGACCCATTCATCTAAAACCCCTAGCTTTGAACTTAAGCTAAAAGGATACTTATTTTTACTATTCTCAGAGATTTTTAGAAAAAAGGCATGGAAAAATAATGAGCAAATTTCCAAACGAGATATAACGAAAACAGAATTATTAAAAAGGGTTCTACAGTATATTGAAAAGCACTACAAACAAAAAATAACCGTGTTAGAACTCGCTTCTCAAATTCAGATGAGTGAAGGACATTTTAGTCGGTTTTTTAAATCCTTAGTGCGAATGACGCCAATGGAATACATTAATAACATTAGAATTAGCAAGGCTTGTATATTAATAGAAAAAACTAATCGTAAGATGTTAGATATTGCCTTAGATGTCGGTTTTACAAACCAGAGTTATTTCATTCGGTTATTTAAGAAACAAAAGGGATGCACACCTAAGGAATTTAAATTAAAACTGGATAGGGAGGTATGATGGATCATAAGGAAACATTCAACGCTTCAGTAAAATGAAAGGGAGAGCATACGATGCTTTTTGGGTAGGTATAGGTAAAAGCTTTCCCTATGCTAGCATTTCAAAAAATAAAAAGAACTTCAATAAACTTGAAGTTCCTGTTTCAAACATTATCATAGAAGCCTTTTTTATTTATATACTTCCTCCTCAGTTAAATATCCATCCTTTATCACTGTGTCCACTATATTATCTTTTGTCACAGCAACAGGTTCAAGCAATACAGAAGGGACATCTATTTGACCATTATTAACTTTATTGTTGGTATCGATCTGTTCGCCCTTCCCTACCTTGATAGCCATTTCAGCCGCTTCGGCTGCTAAAACTGGAATAGGCTTATAGACAGTCATTGTTTGAGTACCTTCTATTATTCTATGAATTCCAGCCAATTCAGCATCCTGTCCTGAAACAGGTATTTTTCCAGCTAAGCCAATAGTAGATAATGACTGAATAACACCACCAGCTGTCCCATCATTCGCAGCGATCACCGCATCAATTTGGTTTTTGCCTTTTTTCAACGCCTCAAGCATATTTTTTTCTGCAATTTTAGGTTCCCATTCCTTCGTATATTGATCATATACTAGATTGATTTCCCCTTTATCAATAAAAGGCTGCAACACATTCATTGCCCCTTGACGAAACAATATAGCGTTATTGTCGGACTCAGCCCCACCAATATATGCAAAGCTTCCTTTAGTTACTTGATTCAATACTTCCGTTGCTTGTATTTCCCCCACTTTTTCATTATCAAAGGAAATATAATAATCTAATTCTGCATTTCTGATTAATCGATCGTAAGATATAACCTTAATTCCAGCTTTATGTGCTAGTTTGACTATGGTCGCAGATACTTCAGCGTCATGTGGAACGACAACTAAAACGTCTGCTCCTTCGTCAATCAATAATTCGGCTTGTTTAATTTGGACATCGTCTAGTCCATTTGCTGCCAAGGTCTTCACGTTTCCACCTAGACTAACGATGTGTTCTTCAAATAATGCTTTGTCTTTGTACCACCGTTCATCCTTTAGCGTATCTAGCAAAAAACCAACATAAATCTTTTTTTCATCCGATGTCAACTTAACATTCGTACTTGCTGTAGATTTTTCAATCAGACTAGCATTAGAACAAGCAGTATTTACTAATAATGTTAATCCTATAAAAAATCCGATGATTATTTTACTTTTATTAAACATGCAATTCTCCCCCTTTCCTATATTTTAAAGTTGAAATTTATTGATCATAGCATTCATACGTTCTACCATATCCGTTAATTTTTTAGCACTTGATGAAATATGATTGACCGCTTGACTTTGCTCATGCATCGTTGCAGTAATCTCCTCAGTGCCTGCCGCGGCTTCTTCTGAAGCAGCTGCAACATATTCTATTGCTTCATTAATTTCTTGGCTCGACTGTTGAATTTCTATGAACACAGCTGAAATATTTTTAATTCTATTCGACATTTCTTCAACTTTGTCATTAATATTCATGAATTGTGTACCTGATAATTCAATTTGCTTTGTTCCCTTATTTACCTCCAGATAGCCACTGTTCAATTCACTAGCAATATTTGTCGTTTCTTTTTTTATACTAAATGTAATAGAAGCGATATTTTCTATAGAATTCGTTACCTCTTCTGCCAACTTTCTAACTTCTAAAGCGACTACAGCAAATCCCTTACCGGCATCACCAGCTCTTGCTGCTTCAATAGACGCATTTAAGGCAAGAAGATTCGTTTGGTCAGCTATAGATTTTATAACACTCACAATTTCCGTTATAGACTGAGTCCTCTCTTCTAATGTCTTCACATTGATGACTGAAATTTGGAAGACATTATTGATCAACTTCATTTGTTTTAAAGACTCTCTCATCTGTCTGTTACCATTGGTGGAGACATTCAGAACTTGGTTAGAGAATTGAACCAATTCTTCACTATGCGCATTTACAGCTAAAATTTGATCAGTTAACCCTTGTGTATTCTGGGATATATTTACAGCATTTTCTGATTGAGAGCCCACTCCAGTCGCCAAATCCTCAATCGTAATAGCCACTTGTTCACTACCACTGTTAACCGCTCTCGATGCTGTAAACAACAATTTGCTTTGATTATCAACCTCAGTCGACAGGCCGGAAACCTGAGCAATCATATCACGAAGGCTTTTTCCCATATGATTTATTGATTTTGAAAGTTGACCAATTTCATCCGTTCCTACATACGTAAGCTCATCCACATTTAACTTACCACTAGCAATTTCTTCACTTCTTTCTACAATTTTATTTAAATGATTCCTTATCTTCCTACTCATGAAAAATATGAAAAAGAGTGAAATAAAAATGGAAGCAGCCGCTGAAAAAACTAAAACTAAATTAATCTTCTTTAGGTCTTTTTGAGTGCTATTAAGCGCTGAATTACTAGAGCTAGTCGCCCACTCCTTTAACTCTTTTCCTAATGCCACTGTTTCGACTTTTAGAGCGTTTGTCTCTTTTTGTAACCGCTCAAATTCATTTACGTTTATTTGCTGTACATTTGGAACGACCATACTAAAGAAATATTGATCTAGCTGATTGTTATTTTTAATAATCTTATTAAAAATGGTAAGTTGCTCTTTAGGCAATTGTTGTTTTAGGCTTTTTGCCTTTACCGTAAACTCTTTACTATAATATAAATAATCATTTAACTTACCGTCATCTGATAATATGATATATTCCGGAATTAGAAGATACTTCTCATGATATAGAGCCACTATGTCTTCCGCCTCGGATGATATTTTATTTTTGATGATAGTAGAATCCATATATTTACTCGAATTATTTAAAAATGAATAGGTAATCAAAATAGATAGAAGGAATGCAACAACTATAATTAAAAAAATGATCGTATATTTTCCTCCTATTTTGATATTATTCCATCTGATCTTACTTAGCATATGACCACTCCTATCCGCCATAACGATCGAATACAAATCCTCTACAGCATGTATCAGTATGACTTATCATTTGTTGTCTTAAATTGTATCTGTATACTTTAATTAAAAAAATAAAATGCCAACTATTAAATATAGCTGGCTCCTTTTCTTCATCATTCAAAATAGGCGGTTATGCCCTTTGTTTACGAGTAAATACGTCAAAGATAACCGCCAAGGCCAATACGCCACCACGGATAATATATTGAGGTGCAATTCCTACACCCATCAAGTTCATACCGTTTGTTAGTGTAGCCATAACGAGGGCACCAATAATTGCTCCAGTTACTTTACCAACTCCACCTGCTGCAGAAACACCACCAACAAACGCCGCTGCTATTGCATCAAGTTCAAAAAGCGTCCCGGCAGTCGTTGTAGCGGATTGTAAACGAGAAGTAAACAAGATACCGGATAGTGCAGATAACATTCCCATGGAACCAAATACAAGGAATGTAATTTTACTTACATTAATTCCACTAAGATGGGCTGCTTCCGGGTTGCTCCCTACCGCATAAATATGCCTTCCTATTACAGTCTTTGTTGTAATAAAATGATAGACAATAACGACAAGAAGGATAATAATAACTGTCCATGATAAGCCGTTGTAGCTAGCTAGAACCCAGGTAATATAACCAATAATGGCTGATACAAAAATTAATTGTAGAATAAATATTTCTTTAGATACAACTTCAAAACTATATTTTATTTTATTTTTCCTATTTTTTACTGTACTAAAAATATAAAAGATAATCGCCAGTGCACCGATTATTATGGATAAAAGATGTACACCATTAATTACTAAAATGGATGGAATATACCCATTGCCAATAGCGTTGAATGCATCATTATTAATGATAATTGTTCCAGTCTTCTCTGTTGCCATCAGAATAGCCCCTCTATAAATAAGCCATCCGGCAAGTGTAGCAACGAATGCAGGAATCCCAACTTTAGCTACTAAAAAACCTGTAATCGATCCAGCGGCTATTCCGAGAATGAGGATAATAGGAATGACAATATAAATTGGCCATCCCAATTGCATAAGTAATATTGCTGCAAGAGCACCAAGGAATCCAGCTAAAAACCCTATGGATAAGTCAATATGTCTAATCACTATAACTAGCATGACACCTACAGCTAAAACCGCAATATACCCTGCAGAATCTAGTAAATTACTTATATTCCTTGAGGACATAAATAGGCCATCTGTTAGAATTGAAAATGTTACCATAATAACAATTAAAGCAATGTACATCCCATAATCACGAATATTATCCTTAATTAAATGCTTCGCTTCATTTAATAGTTTCATATTATTGTCCTCCTATTGCGTAGCAAGTTGTATAATTTTTTCCTGATCAGCTTCCTCAGATGACAACTCACCTTTGATTTCTCCTTCTGCCATTACATAAATGCGGTCGCTCATCCCAAGAACCTCACCAAGTTCTGAAGAAATCATAATAATACTCATACCTTGATCTATTAGTTCATTCATAACTGAATAAATTTCAAATTTCGCACCAACATCAATCCCCCTTGTTGGTTCGTCTAATATAAGTAATTTAGGACCTACAAACAGCCATTTACCTAATGAAACTTTTTGTTGATTGCCACCGCTCAAATTACCTACTAGTTGTTGCAAAGATGATGTTTTAATACCTAATGAGCCTTTATAATGATCAGCAATATTAATTTCTTCATTTACATTAATAATCCCATTTGAAGAGATTCCCTTTAAATTTGCTGCAGTAATATTATTCTTAATATCCTGTAATAAAAACAGACCATCACCTTTTCGATCTTCCGTCACATAAGCAATTCCTGATTTTATGGCCTGGCTAGTATGTTTAAAGTTGACAGGAATCCCTTCCACCAATAGACTCCCTTGTAACTTATATGACTTTGAATTACCAAAAATACTAAGGGCAAGTTCTGTTCGTCCTGAGCCCATTAATCCGGCTATACCAACAATTTCTCCTTTTCGCACATGTAAGTCGATATCCTTAGAAACATTGCGTCCCAGTTGAGGATCATAGGCAGTCCATTTAGATAACTCAATAACTTTTTCACCCAAAACCTTTTTCTCTCTTTTCGGGTAAATATCCTCAATTTCTCGACCGACCATATTCTTGATAATTGCACCTTCATTTATCTCTCCCTTAGAAGCGTCCAGTGTGCAGATCGTTTCTCCATCACGGATAACGGTTGCCTTATCTGCAATAGATATTACTTCCTTCAATTTATGGGAAATCATAATACAGGTAATCCCCTGCTTCTTTAATTCCCGCAATAACTCTAATAGGTTTTCACTATCGTCTTCATTCAGCGCTGCTGTCGGTTCATCTAAAATAAGCAACTTTACATCTTTGCTTAAAGCTTTTGCAATTTCGATCAACTGTTGTTTTCCTACTCCTAAATCTTTAATTAGAGTTTCAGGAGTTACTTTCAGTTTGACCTTATCAAGCAGCTTTTTCGATTCAACAATGGTTTTGTTAAAATCCAATATCCCGCTATGATTAACTTCATTGCCTATAAAGATATTTTCATAAACAGAGAGGTCCGGAAATAAAGCAAGTTCTTGATAGATAATAACGACCCCCGTTTCAACACTGTCATTAATTTTGTTAAATTGTTGCACTTTATCATTGAAAATGATGTCCCCCGTGTACGAACCATATGGATAAACACCACTAAGTATTTTCATTAAAGTAGATTTACCGGCCCCATTTTCACCAACTAGGCAGTGAATCTCTCCCTTTTTCACTTTAAAATTGACATTACTGAGCGCTTTGACTCCTGTAAATTCCTTCGTAATCTGTCTCATTTCCAGAATATATTCGCTCACTGTTTTACCTCCTCAACAAACAATATGACAAGCAGGAGATAGTGACAGATTTTTTTATCCATCACTATCCCTAAAGATTGCTCTAGGTATTCATATTTTTATAGTCCAGTAAACTCACTCTCTTTATAGTAGTCCGAATCAATGAGTTCAGCTTTAACGTTCTCTTGCTCAACAACGATAACATCTGTCTGTTTTGCAGATATCTCCTTACTTCCATTGTCGTATGAGCCAGTAGTTTCAGGCTCTTTGCCATCAAGAATGTCAACAGCCATTCCCATAGCGTCCTGAACGAGTGTACGAACGTCTTTAAATACTGTCATTGACTGTTTTCCATCGATAATATATTGAATAGAGGCCTTTTCGGCATCTTGACCAGTTATTACATAGTTTGAAACGTCTGGGTCTCCGGCAAATACATCTGCAATAGAACGTGAAGTACCGTCATTTGGAGCAAGTATTGCAATATCTCCCTTTAAGTCCGCAGTAGCTGCTGTCAGGTGAGTTTGAGCTTTATTTTTTGCTTCATTTGGATCCCAATTTGTTGTAACTTGACCAAGTATCTTGCCTAATTCATCACGTGAAAGTTCTGCTTTATCTTTTAACCCCTCAGCTGTACTCGAGTTAGCAACAACGAAAGTTCCATCCGCAATCTTCGGTTGCAGCGCTTTCCATGCTCCTTCAAAAAATAAAAAGGCATTATTATCAGAAGCTGCTCCAGCATAAAGATACAATGGGATATCTTTGCCTTCACCTGCGTGATCAATTAAGAATTGTCCCTGTGCTTCACCTACCGCAACACTGTCAAATGTTACATAATAATCAACTGCTTCTGTATCCGTAATTAAACGATCATACGCAATGACTGTAATACCTTCCTTTTTCGCAGCTTCTACAGCCGCACCCGCCGCCGGACCATCATGTGGAGCAATAATTAAAACATCAATCCCTTTACTAATGAGGATTTCTACATTTTCCTTTTCTTTAGCGGATGATCCTTGGCTAAATAAAATTTCAGTTGTATAATCGGAATCCTTTAACGCATCATGAAATCGCGTCTCATCTTGGACCCATCTCGGTTCATCTTTCGTTGGTAAAACAATTCCAACATTTACTTTACCTCCAGGTTTTTTCCCATTATTACTTTCTCCGCTACTCTTTGTACTATTATTACTACAGCCAACTGCGATAATTGCCATTATCATTACAACGAGCAAGACAGAAACCAATTTAAAATGCTTCATATTGAAACCCCACTCTCATCTATAATTTTTAACTACAATTCAAATATATCAGCTTCACTTTCCTGTAAAACGCTTTCTTATAGCATTATTTTATTATCGTCTGTATTTTTTAAATGTTCTAGAATCAAGGATGCAGTAAGCTACAAGATGACGAGTCCAACCTATAGGTCTTAAGAACTAATACATTAAAATAAAGTCACCAGGATAATTCCTGGTGACTTTAGCAGTTAAACTATTCATGCTTTTTTCCATAGACTTCTTGTTTTGTATGGAAACCATCTGCAATTATTGTTTCATCAATGTTTTTTTTATCAACAGCAATTGGAGAGTATAGCACGGATGGGACTTCAGCTTTCCCATTGTTTATAATTCTTTCTCCCTCTACTTCTTCCCCTCTGGCAAGTTTTACGGCAAGCTCAGCGGCTTGGCCTGCAAGTTCTTTCAATGGCTTATATACTGTCATGGTTTGCGTGCCTAGAACGATTCTTTGTGCAGCAGCAAGGTCAGCATCCTGCCCAGCAACAGGTACTTTTCCTGCAAGACCTTGTTTAGCCAGTGCTTGAATTACCTTACCAGCTGTAGCATCATTTGCTGAGATCACAGCATCTACCTTATTATTGTTTGCTAATAAAGCCTCTTCCATATTGGACAGAGCATATTCAGGAATCCAATCCTTTGTCCATTGGTCATAAACAATGGTAATATCTCCTTTGTCAATAAGAGGTTGGAGAATATTAAAGACGCCTTTTTTAAACAAATGTGCATTGTAATCTGTTTCTGCTCCACCTATATACACATAATTTCCTTTCGGAACTAATTTTGTTATTGCCTTTGCTTGGAGTTCGCCTACCATTTCATTGTCATAAGAAATATAAAGATCAATTTCAGAATTTCTTACTAATCGATCATATGATAGTACTTTAATCCCTGATGCATGTGCCTTTTTAACAATCATAGCTGTTGACTCGGCGTTATGTGGCACAATGACTAGTATATCGATACCCTCATTGATTAATGTTTCGGCCTGCAAAATTTGCTGTGCATCATCCCCCTTTGATGCCAGTATCTTTACCTCTGCCCCTAAGTCTTCCACAGCCTCCTTAAACAACTCGCGGTCCCTTAGCCATCTTTCCTCGGCTAATGTGTCCATAGAAAAACCAATAACTATCTTGCTGGTCTTTTCTACTTGACCCTCATTAGTTTCTTTGTTTAATGAGGCTTCCCCGTCTAAAACTTGTTTTTCAGAACGGTTCGACTTTTGTTGACAACCAGTAGCAGTATAGATTACAAGAAACATAAGTAATAGAATATATACCTTTTTCAGTTTCAACCCCCCTTAGCTATCCTTTCGTGCCGATTAATGATCTTCTATACTCTGTTGGTGATGCACCATACATCTTTTTAAAAACCTTACTGAAATAGTTTGGATCTTGGTATCCAACATCGAAAGTAATTTCTTTCAAGCTCTTTTCTGGAATCATCATTAATTTCCTAGCTCTTTTTAATCTACATTCAGTCAAAAAGGTTATATAGTTCACGCCTAATTGTTCTTTAAAAAGTTTGCTAATATAAATAGGGCTTAATTCAAATTTATGTGCTATCCCATCTAGGGAAATTTCCTCATGAGAATGTTCAACTATATACTGCTTAATCCGCTGAATTGTATCATCTTCTATTTCATTATAATACTCGATATAAGACTGCCACATTTGGTTCATTAGATGATTCGTTTCGGTGCGCAATTGCCTAAAGTCTTTTATTTGAATGGAATACAAAGGAGTATCAGTTTCCACTCCCATTTCATTTAACACCCGAGAGGCAATCCAAAGCAGCTCTAAAATACGTTGCTGGGTCTCAATAAGACTAACACCTTTATTCTCAAAAAAACCAATTAATTCAGCTGCTTCTATTATAATTTCCCGCCACTGACCATTTCGAATCTGATCAAAAAATTTACTTTCCAATACCCTTGAATTATATCCAGCTATTTTTGTATCAGCTAGTGGCATATCGGCATAAAAGCGATACTTAACAGGCAGAGAAATATCTTTGGTAGTAATAAGCGATTCTTGATAAGACTGCCTAATTTTATCCAACGAGTCGCAAATATTACCAATCCCAATAAACCAACCAGCTCTATCGTGGGTACTGGATACGGATAAAATACTTCTAGCCAAAGTTATAGCTTGGGAACGAAATGATTGACCAGGCTGCCTAAATACAATCATTGGAATCTGTCGTCCATATAAAGCACCAACCCATGTACTCCCTATTTTTCTAACTTTTTGTTTAATTTCCGCATATAGGCTTTCCGAATCCTGTGGTAATAAAATACTCATTACAAACTTTTCACTAGTCATGGGAGTATCCAATAGCTCAACTAACTCATCCAAATGTATCTCGTGAACATGGTCAAATAATAACTGTGTTACAACATCTGTTTCTACAATAGTTAATGCCTTTTGCAAGGTATTTTGCTGAAATAGATTTTCTTTCCTAGACAGTTTTTCCTCATTGATTTGACTTATTACCCTACTTACGGTTTGTACAACCTCTGTTGCTTTACTTGGCTTAAGGAGATAATCTTTTACACCTAGCATTATCGCGGACTTTGCATATTCAAACTCGGCATATGCTGTAATCATAATAAACTTGATATGAGGATTTTTCTCGTTCATAAGGCGGATCGCTTCAAGACCAGACATTTTAGGCATCTTTATATCCATTAATACCAAATCAGGCATAAATAACTCAGCCATCTCTAAGGCAACCTTCCCATTTTTCGCTTCTTTTATTTCAAGCTCTGGAAAGTTATTAGATAGTATCGCTTTTAGGCCTTCTCTTACTATCTGTTCATCATCCACGATGAGGAGTCGCTTCATTGCCGTCCACTCTCCTTGTTTTCGGTATTTTTAAAATTACCTTTGTACCTTTCCCTGGTGAGCTCTCCATATCAAATACATCATTGCGATTGTAAAATAAATTTAAACGCTTTACGACGTTGTTAATCCCAATTCCTGTAAAATGACCTTCCCCTTTATTATTATTTACTTGAAGTATTTGTTTAATCTTTTCTTCCGTCATGCCTGGACCATTATCCTCCATCTCTATTCTTACGTGGTCAATTCCATCTTTAACGCAAAAGCTGATTATTCCTCCATCCTCATTTGGCTCTATTGCATGGATAACGGCATTTTCTATGATTGGCTGCAAGGTTAACCGTGGAATTTTTACACCTAAACAGGATTCATCAATCTCCATATGAAAGTGCAACCGGTCTGTGAACCTTGCATATTGAATATCTATATATTGTTTAAGGACCTGCACTTCTTCGAATAAGGCGGCTGAGTTTTCTAACTTATTAAGGTTATAGCGTAAAAGCCCCGCAACACTTACTAAAAGATCACTTGTTTCTTCCGACCCTTCTAAATAGGCCTTTTTTGATAATATATCCAAAGTGTTATACAGAAAATGGGGGTTAATCTGGCTTTGCAGGCTATGAAGCTGGCTTTCTTGCAATAGCAGTTTACTTTGTTGGAGTTCATGCTCCAGCTGTGCCTTCTGTTTAATTTCAGATAAATAGTTATTAATATTGATTCGCATCTTATCAAACATTTTTGCAAGAAAGGAAATTTCATCATCCGAATCCACTTCAATTTTCAAATCAAATCTCCCCATAGATAACTCTTGTGCTGCTTCCGTTAGCTTTATGACAGGCCGAGTAATCCTTTTTGAAAACCAATGGGCCAATAGCAACAACAATAAGGTAATCAAAAGTAAGAGCCAGAATCCCAATATTCGTAATTTTTCCGAACGTTCAATAATGCTACGGTAGAATCGTTCATATGTTTTAATCTCTGTGTCAATTAATGTAAGTGTCATTTCCGAAATATACTTCGAAATTCGGCTCGCTTCAGAAAATGCACTCAAATAATCTTCTGTTTGTTGTTCTGTGCGGGCTAGTACAGATTGATTCATTGTTTCAAGAAGGCTGTCGATTAAGTTTTCGTAATTAGTTAATGCATAATCATTATCCACATTTCTAAATTTGGAAACTTCATCTGTTGTTCTCTGAATTTTAATTTCACCTAAATGGAGTGCCTTTAAATTTGCTTCTGTCGGTTCAATTAAATAATTATTAAGAGTAGTGACAATTTGTTGGCTATCACTTGTCACTTCATTCATGATTAAATAGCGCTCTAATATTTCATTGTACTGATTTTGCATTTTTTGATTATAGTGGGTCAATGAAATCCAAATAGCAGCCATAATAAATAAAACAGTTAGGACGAGTACCAATATTTTTTTCTGAATGCTATTCATCTTTCATCCATCGCCTCTACAATCCGAATTTCCGTTTGATATCCATTTAAATCTAAAGGAACACTTTTATTATTAAGCCATTCTAATATTAGTTTCACACTCATCGTCCCCATCTCTTCTGGAGACTGCTCTATGATTCCATCAATCTTCCCCTGATTAAGCAATGTGATAGATTCATAATCATCATCAAATGAATAAATATAATATGGCTCAATTTGTGATCTACTCTCAACTTCTTGGATCATTCCCGCCAATATATCAGCATTAATGGCAATGAAAGCATCAATATTCGGGTGATGGTTCAGTACCTCTTTTGTTTTTGCAATGACTTGATCCCTTGCATCAGGGGTCTCTATATTAATTATTTGTATATCTGGGTATTTTCGCAAAACATCTTTAATACCTTTAAGGCGTAGCTTTTGAAAGTATTGTTGTTGTATATCAATCATGATCACTACTTCTCCTTCGTTACCCATATCAGCAACTAATTGTTCACCAATCATTTTTCCAGCTAAGTATTGATCTGATCCTACATACGATTTTCTAAGACTATCCCCCATAGGAACATCATTCGCTACAGTAATAATGGGAATTCCATAAGAAGCTGCCTTTATTTTTGTTAACGCTTTAAACTCATCAGTATCTAGCCCTTGAACAATAATTCCATCCATTTGCGAATATATAGCGATTTCAAGCTTTTTTAAAAAATCCTCTCGGTTATTGCCATAGCTTCCCCAAACTTCAAGACTTGCTGATTCTTGTGCGGCCTGTTCCATTGCACCCTTTGCTACTTTGTCCCAAAAAGGCGTTTCAAGTTCTTGTGTAATTAGTACCAGTCGATGATTCCCATCTATTTGTTCTACAGCTTTGGGCAACTCCCAATCTGATTCAAAGACTTTAACTCCAGAAACAATAGTAAAATAGAAAAGGAGAATGCAAACTAAAATGGTTATAACGATAGCTATTCTACGCAAAAGATACATCAACCTTTCCACGATAACCTTATGTTTATTTTAGTATAAATGAGCCCTTCTCCATTTAAAATTCATGTTCAAAGCTTTTGTAATTAAAAGTGAATGTCTTTTGATTGATACAATTTCATATACTAAATTTTAGCTTTAATTGATTAAATGGGTACTTAGATACAAAGAAGTACTACTTTTCAAATGGATACTAGCACATTATGCTATTTTTAACAATCAAAAAAGAAAGATAACATGATATCCACGGCCATTTTCACATATTGGACTTAGAAAAAGCCGTAAAATTCCTTCTCATGAATTAACATTTGCTGATAATACGAGTGATATTAATAAAGTTTGAATGGCTATGGGTAGTAGGAATGCTACCTGACGAAAGGGAAATTCAAAAATAAGGAATTTTCTTTTCCCTAGATATTGATTTGGGATAAAGAAGGCCAAATCTTTATAGAAGTGAACATCGTAAGTGGTCATCACAAAACCATAACATGGATTTTAGTTAACCTCCTAATTGAATATGAAAAAGGCAAAAATAATGGATAAATTCATTATCACGTCATTCCATTAGATCTAGGTAAATAGCTATAATCCCTGGTACTACTGTTTTAATTTAGGTTTTCGGGATACAAGGGACCGAACAGTTTCAAGGTGTTCCTTTATGTACTGGGCCATTTTTCCAATAAAAAAGATCGTATCCAAGATGATACGATCTAATAAGACATTAAATAACTAGCAGGTAAATGTAATTACCTAAATTCTAAAATCACACTACATAGTTCCTTATTTTCCCCTTGTTATTTCTACATATACTAAGTATATTATAGCAATAACAAATACTACTATTTCCGGAATTTTAGATTAAGAATGAGTAACTTCTAGAGCATAGTCGAACATTCCTTCACCCAAATTCCCTTCTTTTCGTCCCATGATCGCAGCAACCATTAAATGTGAAGTATTTCTAAAAATAAACAATGTGGCTGAAACAATCAACAAAGAAATTCCTGCAGCTCGTTTATTCATAAAGTCACCTTTATTCTTCCATATTGTCTAGTTGTTATTTAGGTGCTTTACTTGCTTCTTTGACGGCATAGATTCCATCTGGCAGTCCCGCATTACCTTTTTTAGCGATATATAAATCAAGGAAGTATTTCTTATCAATTATTTTCACATTGCTACCAGCATAATAATTCCATACCTCCTCATACGTAGTTCCATATGAGCTTTTCATGTTAGGTGTATATTCTACCCAAGAATATATCTTTAGTGGGATTGGCTGACTAATTGAATCTGAGCTAGAGTAAGATTTATTCCAAGAAGCTCCTACAGTAGCTTGAACTGCACTTTTCGCATAACTTGATGAAAGAGAAACATTACTTGTATAGCCTCTAGAAACTGAATAGCTGATGGTCCGGGTAATTTTCTGAGTTGTACCATTATATACAGGAACCGAGACTCTTTTCTTTAAATCAGTTCGATATACAGAGGAAATTAAACCAGCTTGTACATAGCGACTTTGATTTATGATTGCAAATGGAGTCACTGAATTATTTTCAGGCGCACTTATAAGCCCGTTATTATTAGCAATCTCTTTTTCCTTGAACCCCTCTATTTGTTGTAATTTTTCTTCACTTCCCTCCAATATACGATCATATTCTTTAGGATTGATCTCCTTTTCGACACCATCCTCTACTAATATTGCTCTTACAACCTCTGAATCATTAGATTTTAAATCCTCTGATTCTGCAAAGGATAACATACCCGGGAATACAAATATAGAAACGATTAGTGACATCATAACTGGTACTCTTAGTAATTTCATTTTACATAGCAATTCAATGATTCGTCAGAATAAGTTAAACAACAACATTCTGACGAATCCCTCCTTCCTTTTCCATAGACTTCTAAAAGACGTCAAGAAGTCAAAAGTAGTTCCTCATTTTCTTAAATTAACTTTTATGCTTTTCTTTTTATACTCCTCTAAAATAAGATAGTAATAACCTTGTTATGACTCGCTAAAACGCTATATTCAAAACCAAAAGGGAGTGATTACTCCCTCTTCTATATTCTTTCTTTATGGCGTTGAAAGATCTCTATTATTTTTATCTATCCTTAAAATAAAAACTTACGAAGGAAATCATGGGAAATATACAAGATGTTCATGCTGCTTAATGGTTAAACCAATGAGCACCGCTCTCAACCCAATGTTTATTAAATGATTGAATCAAACATCCCTGTCGGAGTATCCGATATTACAGGAGTAGATCTTTAAGTGAGGGTTAGTAAAACATGGCATGGTACGGTTAACTTTGAAGTTGTAATTTTTGTAAATTGACACCACTTTAAACGGAAGGAGGTCGTTTGTGGAGTATGTCATTATAAATGCAAATGCTACCTCAAAAATCCCTAAAATGGTTTCCTTTGAATAGGCTACATCTATTCTCACTACTGCATGACTGCTTATAAAGCCGTCATGCAAAAATTCTTAGCTTTTATAAATTAATACAAAATGTGGTGATTCTAATAGTAAATAAAATTCTCCCTCGAAGGGAATTAACAGCAGGAGGAGCCATATCCAAGGGTAAATCACTGCTAAATTGAAATTTCGTTAAGCTTCTTTATCATGCTATGAATGAAAAGTTTAGTTTCTATTATCATTTAGTTTCTTATAAATATTTAACAATTGTAGCCTTTCCTCATCCGTTAGCTTTTCAAATAAATTTTTGCGGAGTATTTGGCCTTCTATATTAGCTCTCTTCACTATTTCGATACCTTTATCCGTAATTCCCAAATAAATAATTCTTCGATCGGATTTATCTTCTAGTCTAATAGCTAATTCTTTTTGTACGAGCTTCTCTGATAAATGTGTTAAAGTCGGCGGTGTTAGTCCCAGTACTCTTGCGATATCTGATGGACGGCTTTTTCCATTTTCCATTATATGACCAAGTACTAAAATGTGAGAAACACCTAGGTTTTCATAAAATATTTTATTCCACTGGATAATAAGGTTATTTGTTACTTTGTCCATATTATGAATGATCTCGAAAATAGTCTGTTCTTTCATAAAATTCAATCCCTGCTTTCCAAAGATAAGAGCCCCTATTCCCTAGAGGCTCTTTTTATCTTAGCATGTTATTGAGCTGAGAATCCACCATCAATCACCAATTCAGAGCCTGTGATATAAGACGATTCATCAGATGCAAAGAATAAAGCTGCATTTGCAATATCTGCTGGCTGCCCTAATCTTTGTAAAGGTGTTGCCTGGATTAAATGACCAAGCAATTCCTTTGAGGTACTTAAAGTTTGTGTCATAGGTGTTTCAATAATCCCTGGAAATAATGTATTTACACGTACACCTTGTTTACCAAAAGTTGTTGCGGCTGCCTTAGAAATAGCACGTACCGCACCTTTAGAAGCAGAGTAATGGTTAAATCCTTGACCAATTTGTGCTGTATAAGATGAAATATTCACGATAGAGCCTTTATTTTGAGCTGTCATATATGGCGCCACATGTTTCATCCCTGCAAATGGGCCAAATCCATTGATGGATAGCATTTTTTGCCAATCATCTAGGTTAATATCTTGGTAAGGTTTTTCTGATGAAATTCCTGCATTGTTCACAAGGATATCAATTTTACCGAAGCGGTCATTTACTTCTTTAGCAAATGTTGCCCATCCTTCGTCTGAAGCAACGTTTAATTTCATGCCATGCACATTATCCATCTGGCTTACTTTTTCAAGTGCTTCATCATTTATGTCTGCCGCGATTACGATTGCACCTTCTTTGCTGAATAATTCAACCATTCCTAAACCAATGCCTGAAGCTCCACCTGTAATAATTGCAACTTTATTATCTAATCTTCCCATGATTAAACACTCCTTAACGTAATTTAATGGAACCACCATCTACCATAATTGTTTGACCAGTAATATAATCTGAATCCTTGCTTGCTAGGAATACAGCAACTTGACCGATATCTTGTTCAGGATCGCCAAGACGACGTAATGGGATTCGGTTTATCATTGCATCATACATCTCTGGAGCATTTTCACGCCATTGCTCTACACCAGGAGTAAGTGCAATCGGAGAAATTAAGTTTACATTAATGCCTTCTGGCCCCCACTCGTTTGCTGCAACACGTGAAATGGCACGAATCGCTTCCTTAGCAGCAGCATAAGAAGTTTGTGTTACTTGTCCATCAAGCCCAGCACCTGATGCAAAGTTAATCACCTTACCTTGAGACTTCTTCAATTCTGGATATGCCGCTTGCATGAAATGGAATGTAGGATAGAAGCCTGTACCAAAAGATAAATCTAATAATTCTTCTGTTGTTTCGCTAAATGGAGCTTGTTTAGATACGTGTGCATTATTCACAAGGATATCTATCTTTCCGAACTTTTCGACTACACTGGAAACAATCTCATATACATTTTCCTTTTTCGAAATATCTTTAATAAAAAGTAATCCTTCTGCATGCTCATTCACTTGGGCAAGTGTTTCTTTTCCTTTTTTTTCATTTACGTCAACGATTACGATGTGGGCACCTTCCTTAGCCATTGCAAGAGCGATTCCTTTTCCAATACCTGATGCACTTCCTGTTACAATCCCTACTTTACCTTTTAACTTCATTACGATTACCTCTTTCCCTGATATCTTTGATAGCTAAATATAACGTGTTAAAACTTATTTCTCCAAAATATGGTTAATTCCAAGATCCATCTTCCACCAATTTCTTCTTTCCTTTATAAGCAACAAATACACAGAATATATTAATAATCAACATCGCTATAATTGCGTAAAGTACTATCGTGTAACTACCAGTAAAGTCAAACGCATAACCATAGAGCGGCAACGCAACGACGGAAGAGATCGCTAATCCCATAGATGCAGTTGAATAAATTTGGCTATACTCTCTATTCCCAAACAAGCTCGACGTTAGGGATGGCCCTAATGTTCCAATGGAAGATGAAATGACACCGAAAAGCCCAACAGCAAACGTAATCATGCCTGTACTATTACTAGAGAATGTTAAAAGACAGATCGCAATCAAACCAGCACCCATTGCTATGATCGCTGTTAGCTTAGAACCGATTTTATCGCTCAAGAAGCCAATGACTAATGAACCTACCAATACACCAATCATGTACGTCCCCATCACATTCCCAGCAAAAGTAACATCAAAGCCCTTATCCATTAAATAGGTCGGAATATGCATCGAAAAGCTGGCTATCGATGTAATTAGGAAGAAAAAGAGCACCAATGCATAAAATGACGATGATTTCCTCGCAACAGACAAAGTGACACCTTTATTTCCTGCATCTGCTTCCGTGTTAATCCCTTCTTGTACTTGTTGCTTTTCTTCCATCCCATATGGAAGCAATCCCTTCGCTTGTGGCGACCTCTTGATCAGAAGTAATACGATTGGAATAATAATGATAATGACTGCAATACCAACAGAAATATAAGCCGCTCTCCAGCCTTGTCCCCCAATCAGTTTACCAACTATCGGTTGAGCAACTGCGCCAAGCGCTCCACCAGCAGCACTCATAATTCCAAGCGCCAAACCATTCCCTTTTTTAAACCATTGGTTCACAATGACGGGCCCAGCAATCACTGTAATAAACACACCACCAACAGCTAATGGAACAGCGAAAATATACCATCCCCATACGGAACTCATTAAACCAAACATCGCAAATGCACCAGCTTGAAGGATGATTCCAACAATTAAGATCAAACGCGTATCATATTTCGCCATCAGTTTACCACCTATAGGTAAAAAGAGCATTGTCACAATCGCTGATACACTAAAATATAATGATAAATTACCCATTCCAATTCCAAGATCTTTTGTTACAGGTGTTAAGAACAGACCAGATGAATTATTTAATGCACCTTTTCCTAACCCGACGATGATACAAAGTGCAATTAAAATCCACCAAGCATAATGAAATCTATTTTTATTCTGACTCACGAAGTTTCCCTACTTCCTCGTATACTTTCAATTCTTTCATACCACAACATATATGGGATGCATTTCTGATTCTATTGGAAATTGCGTTTTTAGCCTTGTGCTTTATTCATATAATCTCTGAAGTCCGGAATGCTAGGATTCCCAATATAATGTCCACCTTCCACTTGAATCGTCTGCCCAGTAATGAACTTAGACTCATCTGAAGCTAGGAATAACACCGTATAACCAATGTCATCGGCTTCACCATGATATGGCAATGCATTATATTTTTCGAAGATATCCAATACTTCAGGTGCCATATTATTTTTAGCCGCTGGAGTTAAAATCAATCCAGGTGCCACTGCGTTACAGCGAATTTTATCTTTCCCGTATTGCGTTGCAATATACTTCGTAAGATTTACAACACCCGCTTTCGAAGCACCATATGCCGCACGAATGGCATCTCCATGAAAACCCGCCATAGAAGCAGTATTAATAATCGATCCACCACCAGCTTTGATCATATGTGGAATCGCATATTTACTACCCATTAATACACTTTTTAAATTTACATTTAAGAGGCGATCCCACTCATCCAGATCCATATTGACCACATCTAAATCCTTCTTCAGATTTGTTAAGCCAACATTGTTAAAAAGGACATTAATCTTTCCATAGTGGTTAACAGTTAATTCAACCGCTTCCTCAATAGACTTGCCATCTCCCGCATCTATAAAAATACCAATAGCCTCTCCGCCTTGAGCTTTAATATCTTCCGCTGCTTGCTTCGCCCCTTCAAGGTTAAAGTCAGCAATCACTACTTTGCAGCCTTCTTTCGCTAATAACTTTGCGGTTGATAAGCCAATTCCCGAAGCGCTTCCAGTCAATAATGCTACCTTACCATTTACTCTACCCATGATCTGAGTAACCCCTCTCTAAGAAACATCTGATTTTCAAAACTCGATATTCACACCTTGTCGTAATAAGCATTCCCTTAAAGAATGATTAAAATAATTTACATATAAAGTTTTCTATATAACAGGCCTTTGCAGAAATTCTCGTTACGAGTTCCTGTTTACTACAAACCGTAATTTTAGTTCTAATATATCTTTTCACTTAAAATAGTTAGACGTCGAACCATTCAGCACCTAAATAGTACCAAAATGATAGAACAAATGCAACGAGAAGATATTATTATTTATAATCATTTTAGTTTGAGCGCAATCATTGCAACTAAACATTTGGCACCGAAAGTAATAGTATTCACACACTATTTATATAGGAAGATATGTGTATATTTTTACTACTAAATTTGTGGGAATTTACGGGTGTACATCCAAATTTCCACTGTAAAATAACATCGATCATTTCAAATTATTGGATAATCATTTTCTACGATTTAGTTTTGCTTTGATCAAATTGATTTGCGTATTTCTTAACAATACGTTGAAGCTCTGGCTTAACCATTTCAAACTGTCTTTTTCTATGACCATTAGCACCAGAAGGATGTGGGAACCCAAAAAGACAACTGTATTCCGTAATATTCCCTTGATTTACTAACTTTTTGACTACTTCACTTACCGCCTTTCCAAGCGGAATAAGTAAAATGTCATTTTTCATTTCTTCTATTTCTTTAGGAAATACTTGATATGCAAATTCTGTCAGCAATGAGGATTGAGTTATTTTCGGGGTATGTCCTGTATAATTCTTTCCTTTAATAAAGACAGGATATTTAATTAGAGAAGTCGTATGCATCAAGTTTTGGCATTGGGCTAAATAGTAGTTGACTGGTACTTAGTTGCAAAGCATCATTCACTCCACATGCATCTAGCATTTCTATTAGATTGGTTCTCATCGTACCTGCAAAACCTGCCGCTCTCTTAGAGCTTTTCATCAACTGTATGAGTGTAGCGTCTTGTTGTAAACATACTTTGGCCTCCTGGAAGGCAGCTTTCATTTGTGTCCATCCCGGGGTGATCCCAACTATAACAATTTTAGCATCACGGTTTATATACTCATTATGTGGTGCATAATATATTTCAATGTCACTGGCTTTTTCTATTAAAAATTTTTCGTTTATTAGATCTCCTTTATCAATCTTAGTAGGATTAGGCAAACGATTGATAGAAGGCAAATAGCGTTTTAATTGAAGGTAATCTACTGTCAAACCAAACACCTCTTATCATTTAGTCATGGAACATATCTAATCCAAATAGACCGTTTACTAGATGCGCTTATTTTCGTTATCACATAAACTTCGGCTATGGTATCTCTAATATCTACAATTGGGAAGTTCTAATGTTAATTGAGAATAAATCTTTTGCAATCAAATTCAAATAATAATTTAAACCACGATATATACTCATTCATCCCATTGGATTCACCAACTGCCATTATTGATTAGAAAGAGCAAATTAATGTAGTTCAAGATGAAGGTAGTCTATTCTTGACAAATGTGAAGTAATATACGATAATGAATATCGAATTAGAATTATTATAGTTAACCATCAAAATACATGATTGGTTGTTTAAGGTTTAAGTTACTCCTAAACGAACAACTATTAATTCTAAAAACATACTAGGAGGAATATATATTATGTCTCTAATTGGTAAAGAAATTCAAACATTTAAAGCAACAGCTTACAATAGTGGTAATGGTGAGTTTATCGACATTACTGATGAAAATATGAAAGGTCAATGGAGTGTTGTTTGCTTTTACCCAGCAGACTTTACATTTGTTTGCCCAACAGAACTTGAAGATCTTCAAAATCAATACGCAACTCTTAAAGACCTTGGTGTTGAAGTTTATTCCGTTTCAACGGATACTCACTTCACTCATAAAGCATGGCACGATCATTCAGATGCGATTAGCAAACTTGAATATATTATGATCGGCGACCCTTCACAAACAATTTCCCGCAACTTCGATGTACTTGATGAGGAAGCAGGTCTGGCACAACGTGGTACATTCATTATTGATCCAGACGGTATTGTACAAGCAGCTGAAATCAATGCAGACGGTATCGGCCGTGATGCAAGTACGCTTATTGACAAAATTAAAGCAGCACAATATGTTCGTAATAACCCAGGCGAAGTTTGCCCAGCAAAATGGCAAGAAGGCGGCGAAACACTTAAACCAAGTCTTGACCTTGTAGGAAAAATTTAAGGAGTGCATTCCATGTTACTTGATGCAGATATAAAAGCACAATTAGCCCAATATCTTCAAATGATGGAGGGCGGAGTGCTTCTCAAAGTAAGTGCGGGAACAGATGAGGTTTCACGCGATATGATGTCACTAGTGGACGAATTAGCCACTATGTCATCACAAATTAAAGTGGATAACACGGAGTTGAAGCGAACTCCGAGCTTCAGTGTGAATCGTATTGGCGAAGATACAGGAGTTACTTTCGCTGGTATCCCTCTTGGTCATGAATTCACTTCTCTCGTACTAGCTCTTTTGCAAGTCAGCGGCAGAGCTCCTAAAGTCGATCAAAAGGTAATTGACCAAATTAAAAATATTAAAGAAGAGTACCACTTTGAATCGTATATCAGTCTAAGTTGTCAAAACTGCCCAGAGGTAGTACAGGCACTTAACTTAATGAGTATTCTAAACCCTAATATTACTCATACCATGATTGATGGTGCAGCATACAAAGAAGAAGTAGAAAGCAAAAACATCATGGCGGTGCCAACAGTGTTCCTTAATGGAGAATCATTTGGTAGCGGCCGAATGACTGTGGAAGAAATCCTTGCTAAATTAGGTAGTGCACCAGATGCATCTGAATTTGCTGATAAGGAACCATTCGATGTACTTGTTGTCGGTGGTGGACCAGCGGGTGCAAGTGCAGCAATCTATGCAGCACGTAAAGGTATTCGCACAGGTATCGCTGCTGAACGTTTTGGTGGCCAAATCCTTGATACAGCTTCTATTGAGAACTTTATTAGTGTTAAACACACAGAAGGCCCTAAGCTTGCAGCAAGTCTTGAGGAACATGTGAAAGAGTACAATATTGATGTGATGAATCTACAACGTGCTAAACGTTTGGAGAAAAAGGATCTCATTGAAATTGAACTTGAAAACGGCGCTGTACTTAAGAGCAAAACCGTTATTCTTTCAACAGGTGCTCGCTGGCGTGATGTTGGCGTTCCTGGAGAAGCTGAATTCAGAAATAAAGGTGTGGCGTACTGTCCGCATTGTGATGGCCCATTGTTTGAAGGTAAACATGTAGCTGTTATTGGTGGAGGTAATTCAGGTGTGGAAGCAGCAATTGATCTCGCCGGCATTGTTAAGCATGTAACAGTTCTTGAATTTATGCCAGAGTTGAAAGCTGATTCTGTATTACAAGATCGTCTTTATAGCCTACCAAATGTTACTGTACTTAAAAATGTTCAAACAAAAGAAATTACTGGTACAGATAGCGTAAATGGAATTAGCTACATTGAACGTGATACAGAAATAGAACAACATATTGAACTATCAGGTGTATTTGTTCAAATCGGTCTTGTACCGAATACAGATTGGTTAGGCGACTCAGTGGAACGTAATCGTTTTGGCGAGATTGTTATTGATAACCGAGGAGCAACAA
Organism: Lederbergia lenta NBRC 16444; assembly: GCF_001591545.1. Classification (GTDB taxonomy): domain Bacteria; phylum Bacillota; class Bacilli; order Bacillales; family Bacillaceae_C; genus Lederbergia; species Lederbergia lenta. The sequence continues at coordinate 130,329 of NZ_BCVC01000006.1, read as the reverse complement.
ACGTACCTGGCGTATTTGCTGCTGGAGACTGCACGACTAATCCATATAAACAGATCATTATTTCTATGGGATCAGGTGCGACAGCATCCTTAGGGGCTTTCGATTATCTAGTTAGAAATTAATGAACGAATATGATTAGTTCAAGTATACCTATATAAGTATACGAAGAAAGTCACCTTGCTCTCATAGCAAGGTGACTTTCTTTTTTACAAGCTCAAAAAATTTTCCTATTATCTAGTTATTTGAATGAATTTCATCATAGACAGACTCACACAGGAACCCGAACAAAGTTGATTTCCGCTCCATTCAATTAGGTTGAGACCCTATTCGCAAATTATTGAGTGCACTTTCGTGTAAAGCTTCGGATTTTAGTGATTAAGTAATGATGAAATTAAATCATATATAAACTAACTAATTTTTCCTTTTCTTATACAATCAGCCTATCCCAGAATCGGTGAGCTGCAATTGCGTTAACTAGTTGATCTGTGAAGATATTTGCTTGTTCACTACCAAGTATGACACCTAATTTACTAGGTAATTGCTGATCTTTAAACCACTGCTCTCCTATATCTGTTGCTGCGATCGGTTTATAATGAATAAAGGCCTCTTTCATAAACATTTTCGCATCATGTTCGAATTGTTTACTCGCAGATGTTCCTCCAGCAATGTAGACCCCATCAAAAACAACAGAAGCATCGGTGGCAAATGTATGTTTCGACATATGTACACTGCCATCATCTGCTTTAATTGGACCTAATTTATCACTTAAAATAACTGCTTGTACACCGGATAATAGTAAATTTTCTACTACGGATTTAACGGTTTTACCATTAAATCCATCAGCAACAACTACTGCTACTTTTCGCGTTTTTGCCAATTTCGGTGTATTCTCTTGACTGAGTGCAGGTGAAGATTTGGTCACCCCTGTCCCTCCTGATGAAGGAGTAACAGCGCCAAGTGTCACAGCAAAAGCATTCGCTAATCCTAAATCGACATTGCTAAACATATCAACAATTCTTTGTTGTATTTCTTTATTTTTCACTTTACTAAGTTCAAATCGGAAAGCATTGATAATATGATCCTTTTCAGCATTACTCATACTGTTCCAAAACAATGTCGCTTGGCTGAAGTGATCATCAAAGCTTTTACTTCTTGCCCGTATTTTTCTCCCTTCCACTTTCTCTTGATAATGTGCATATCCACCGTTTTCTTCACTTACACTATGTGGAGAATTATTGGCTAATGCATTGTTACGGTATGCAACTTGACCTATGTTAATCGTTTGGCGATGATACCCATCGCGTTGATTATTATTAAATGGGCAAATTGGACGATTGATTGGAATTTCATGAAAGTTCGGTCCACCAAGACGGATCAACTGTGTATCTGTATAAGAAAAAAGACGTGTTTGAAGCAATGGATCATTGGTAAAGTCTATGCCAGGAACGACATTTCCGACATGAAAAGCCACTTGTTCTGTTTCAGCAAAGACATTGTCAACATTTCGATTTAGCGTCATTTTCCCTATAAGTTGTACGGGAATATCTTCCTCTGGCCAAAGCTTTGTCGAATCGAGAATATCAAAATCAAAAGCAAATTCATCTTTTTCTTCAAGGATTTGAACGCCAAGCTCAAATTCTGCATAATTGCCCATATTAATAGATTCCCATAAATCACGACGATTAAAATCTGGGTCTTTTCCACCTATTTTTTGTGCCTCATCCCACACAAGTGAGTGTGTACCTAAAACCGGCTTCCAATGGAATTTTACGAAATGTGCTTTGCCTTCTTCATTTATCAAACGAAACGTATGCACACCGAACCCTTCCATCATTCGGTAGCTTCGCGGAATCGCGCGATCACTCATTAGCCACATAACCATATGGGCACTTTCTTGATTTTGCGAAACCCAATCCCAAAACGTATCATGGGCGGAAGCTGCTTGCGGCATTTCATTGTGGGGTTCAGGTTTAATTGCATGGATAACATCAGGAAACTTAATACCATCTTGGATGAAAAAGACGGGCATATTATTTGCAACTAAATCGAAGTTGCCTTCCTCTGTATAAAACTTGGTTGCAAATCCTCTAACATCTCTTGGCGTATCCATTGATCCTCTAAAACCAACAACAGTAGAGAAGCGGACAAAAACAGATGTTTTTATACTGGGATCTTGCAAAAACTTAGCTTTAGTAAAAGGTTTCATCGAGTCATTATATACTTGAAATTCTCCATGTGCGCCAAAACCTCGCGCATGGACTACTCGTTCTGGAATACGCTCATGATCAAAATGAGTCATCTTTTCACGAAAATGAAAATCCTCTAGTAATGTTGGTCCACGTTCTCCCGCTGTTAGAGACAGCCCATCTTCTGATACTTTCAATCCTTGATTGGTCGTCAAATCTTTATTCTGATTATCATCACTTCGAAATTGATCTAGTTGTTCATTTTTTTTGTTTTTAATAATTTTCTCATCTTTCACAGTCAAACCTCACTCCTTTTTGGTGTTCATTCCCTTGACGTAGTCTTTGTAAAAAATGAGTATATTATGTAAGAATATTCATTCTCGAGAATACAAAGGATTAAAAAAGGTGACTTAGCTTGGTTTGATCTTCATATAGCGTTCATAATGAAACTTTATAACACTTTCATTCGTAATCACTAGGAGAATAGGTAAAATATTCATTGGCAATATACCGCACCTGAATGAAATAGGCGAATGAGAGGTTTATGTTTATGAGGAAAAAACCAATAAAAGTAAATAAAGAACAGAACAAAAAGCGACTACGAATCATTTATGGCTTTTTAATGATCATGATTGTTTTGCTTCTAATAGGAGGCACTTTTATTGAATCGAATGGGTTTATGACGGATCTTTATAAAGCGTTCGTCTTTAACTTTATTGGAATGTCCTTTGTGTTTGCCGCTGCTTTGACATTCTGTTTCTTTTTTCTGTATCACATCTTTGTAATCATCATTTATAATCCCCAGAGGATTATAAAATCATCGGTCATCAAATTCGCAATTGGTGGGATATTCACCTTAATAATTACCATTTTTTTATTAATTTTCGGTGTTACTGAAGCCAAAAAGTCTATTCAGAGTATGAAAGATTATAAAAATGGCGAATGGCAAGTCAAAGACTTAGTAGTTACAGATGTTTATAGAGGATCTCATGCACATAAAGGATCTCTTCGTACTAAGAGTGTACTAATTGAAACTGATAAAGGTGAAATGACACTCTATTTTGAGGACTTTCTAATATATAAAGGAGAGAAATATCGTTTTACTTACTTAGATGCAACAAAGACGATTATCAAAGTCGAAGAAATGAAAGGTGAAACAAATCCCTGACTATGGAGTGTAGTGCTCAGCTTACTTTCTTTACTTTTGTGCTCGATTAGCAATAATAATTTTTCTTACATTTGTACTAAAAAACCTCATTTACCTGTGATAGGCTTAGCGTGATAAAGCAAAATGAGGTTTTTATTTTTTAATTTAATATTTTTATGAGGACAAAACTGTGTTGAATTAGCACGAAATGACGTATTTAAATACAAATTGAATATATTAGTATTTGTTTAATTAAATATATTTATTTTTCAATTGATCACTGCCGATGCCACCAATCACCATTAAAATTAGTGGTAAAAAATTGGTAACAACTTTTGGTAAACCCTCTAGTATAAGAATATTTGTACCGAAAAAATGGTTTAATGCGAGAATGATGATTTTAAATACTAATAAGAAAACACCTAATAAAAAAATACTATCGAACAAATCTTTCCACTTTGGGTACGCCAATTGCTTACTATCCTGGATTACTTTCTCCTTCAACTCTTCATCACTCCTTAATAGTTCATCTATCGTAATACCGAATAAATCACTCAGATCGATGATTATCTCGATATTAGGATAGTTTTTTCCAGTCTCCCATTTTGAAACAGACTGACGACTAACATGAATCTTGTCAGCAAGCTCTGCTTGTGACCACCCCTTTTTTTCTCTTTCTCTTTTTAATCGATCACTAAAATTCATCATCTCATCTCCTTTCCTTACAATTCCATTATTAAAGAATAAGTAAATGAAGTAAAGCTAGTTCTAGGCGCATCAAGGCGCAACCTCTAGTTGCCACATTCTATACGTCTCAAATTCATTTACTATTTTCGGATTTTATCATCTTCATGTAGTATTATATTCCCCATCCGTTATAAACAAATTGGCTACAGAAAAAACAAGGAAATTGTGCGTTCAATCTCCTTACCATTTTTTAATTTAAATTTTATATCAATCCAACAATAAGGGAGGGGAAAATTTCCAATAATTCTCCAGCAAATCTTCAAAACCTCATTAAGATATTTTACTATTCCTTTGTCTTAAGTGAACTTCTAACAAAATTCCCGATCACTTCAAAGCCAGTAATTTGATCTCCCTTATGCACAAATTTCCATGAGATGTGTCACATTTATCCTCCTATACACGTCATGAGTTATGAAAAAACTTTGGGAGGTTTGATTATGACTAAAAAATGGGATGTTATTATTGTCGGTGGTGGGCTAGCTGGTTTAGTGGCAGCTAATTATTTAGCTAAAACCGATTTGTCTATATTAGTTCTAGAAAAAGGGAAAAAGATTGGTGGAAGGGCTAGAACGGATTGCATACGTCAACAGTATTTAAATTTAGGTCCCCATGCCCTTTACAAAAAAGGAAAAGCCAAGTTGATTCTCGAAGAATTAGATGTTGAACTTAATGGAAAATCCCCTAAATTAGGTGGCATTTTAGTTGAAAAAAATATGGAATACACTGCACCTTTTACTCTGTTGGGGATTTTTTCAACAAGTCTTTTAAATTGGAAAGAACGTATTGAATGGGCTAGAGTTTTGATAAAAGTGATTTTAATTAATACCGAAACGTTAGCACAGCAGACGTTCGAAGAATGGGTTCAGCAAACATCAGATTCAGAAAAAGTTCAATCATTATTTTATTTACTAGGTAGACTTGGGACGTATTGCCATGCCTCTGAAAAGGCAAGTGCAAAAATCATTGTATCGCATTTGAAGGCTGTTCTGAGCGGAGTACTTTATTTAGATAACGGTTGGCAGACAATTATAGACCAACTCCACAATAAAGCAGTTATCTCGGGTGTACAGATTCAAACACATAAAGCTATCAAACAAATTGACCCCATTGAAAATGATCATTTTAAATTAGTTCTATCTAATAACGAGGAATTTTCCGGAAAGTATGTGTTATGTACAACAGCCCCTCATGAACTTAATCACATGTTAGGTGAAAAGGCTACCCTCTCTCAAATTGACGCCTTTTCCAAAATGACAGCAGTAAAGGGAGCTACGATCGATGTTGCTTTAACGCAGCTTCCTAATCCTAAGCAATTGTTCGCTATGGGTCTAACGGACCCGCTCTATTTCTCCGTACATTCAAGTTATGCCCGACTTTCTGAAGATGCTAAGAGCGCTGTACTTCATGTGTTTAGATATTATCATCCAGATGAACAAATAGACGGAATAACGGTAAAAAACGAGCTTGAACAATTCTTAGAAAAGATGCAGCCAGGGTGGAAAAATTATGTAATTACAAGTCGTTTTATTCCTCAAATTAACGTGAATCAGCGCTTGCCTCGAATAGGAGATGAGCAAAGGCTAAACCGTTTTAAAACAGAATTTCCAGGATTATATATAGCAGGAGATTGGGCTTCTCTCGATTCTATATTGTCAGAAGGAGCAGTCAGCAGTGGAAAACAAGCAGCGGAAGAAATTATTAAAAAGGAAAAGAGTTGATATCGTGCAAATTAGTAATGAGGATTATCAACAATTTAAACCATTGTTGTTTTCAATAGGTTATCGTATGTTAGGTACAATCTCGGAAGCAGAAGATATTGTACAAGAAACCTTTTTAAGAGCGTACCAAATGAAGGAACAGAAGATAGATAATAAGAAAGCGTATCTCTGCAAAATGGTGACAAACCGCTGTCTGGATGTTTTAAAGTCAGCACGGTACAAAAGAGAACAATATATAGGGCCATGGAATCCTGAGCCATTGTTAATCGAGAAAACAGAGGACTCTGACCCATCTGAAATTGTCTTGCAAAAAGAAGGATTGAGTATTGCCTTTTTACGGATGATGGAGCATTTGGCACCAGATGAACGAGCAGTCCTGCTATTAAGGGAGGTATTTGACTTCCCATATTCGGAGATTGCTAACATCATGGAGAAGAAAGAAGAAAACTGTAGGAAGATCTTCAGTCGTGCTAAGCAAAAGATCTCTCTCATAGAAGGCGAAAGCTTAAACTTTGAGGAGAATAAATCTATTATTAATCGCTTTATCCAGGCCTTTCAAATGCAAAATATAGATGCCTTATTAAAACTTGTATCTGAAAATGTCACCCTATACTCGGATGGCGGAGGAAAAGTTAAGGCTGCTGTTCGCCCAATCGTAGCTATATCCAACGTCTTGGCATTACTATACGGTATAATGAAAAAAGCCGAAAAAGACTTTTATTTTGAAATTAAAAATGTTAATAGTCAGCCAGCAATCGTGGTATATATGAATGGCACGGTTCATAGCATCCTTAGCTTTTATATTATTAATGAAAAAATTAACGAAATATATATGACTATGAATCCTGAGAAACTGCCCATTCATTAAGAAAATATGTAGTAGAAAAATCTGATTTACCATTTGAATGGTGACAAAAGGCGAATGTATTGGACTAATACAAAAGTGAAATAATAATGGGCAGCACTATTCTTACCGACTTTTGCTAGGCGGATTACTGCAAAAAAAGAAACTACTTGGGCTATTCCCAAGTAGTTTCTAATAATATTCTCATATTCTCGGAGCTCAGCTAAACCAACATCCCTGCAATGGCTGCGCTCATCAGATTAGCAAGTGTTGCCGCTATAATTGCTCGTAATCCCATCTCGGCAATATCCTGTCTTCTTGACGGTGCCATTCCTCCTAATCCACCAATTAACAATGCAATGGCTGCAAGGTTGGCAAAACCACAAAGTGCAAAACTAATCATTACTACACTTTTAGGTGATAGGTTAGCTATTTCCGGAGCAAATGAAGTATAGGCAACAAATTCGTTTAATACAAACTTTTGCCCAATAAAAGAGGCAGCCTTTAATGCTTCATCCCATGGAATTCCAATGAGGAAGGCAAATGGAAAGAATAGATAACCTAATATTTGTTCAAGCGTTAAAGAGTCGTAACCAAAGATTCCACCGATTGCTCCAATAATCATATTAACTAAAAAGATAAGTGATATAAATGCAATTAACAATGCCCCTACACTCACGGCTATTTTTAATCCGTCCATAGCCCCACGGGATGCCGCATCGATAACATTTCTCGATTCCTCATCTTTGACCATTTGAATACGATTGTTTGAGTCTATTTTTTCTGTTTGGGGAACAATTATTTTTGCAAATAACAATCCGGCCGGAGCACCCATAAATGCAGCAGCTAACAGATAATCAAGCGGAACACCAAGCGTAGCATATCCACCTAAAACAGCCCCTGATACGCAGGCCATTCCACCTACCATGACGGCAAATAACTCCGATTTTGTCATTTTATCAATATAAGGTTTTATAACTAATGGAGCTTCTGTCGGTCCTAGAAAAATATTGGCAGCAGCTGACATCGATTCGGGCTCACTTGTCTTAAGAGCCTTTGCCAAAAGCCCACCGATGATTTTTGTAGCAAACTGCATAACTCCCAAATAATATAGAACCGAAATTAATGAAGCAAAGAAAATAATAATAGGCAGCACTTGTAATGCAAAAGTAAATCCCGCGTTTTCTGCGCTTAAAATCCCGCCGAACATGAACTGAACTCCAGCATCAGATGAGTCAATCACTTTTTGCACAATGCCTGAAATGACTTGCAGTATTTTTCTTCCGAAATCCCATTTCAAGACGATAAATGCAAAGATAAGTTGAATGGCTAACGCGCCAATTACAGTTCTTAAATTAATAGATTTACGTGCTGTTGATAAGGCAAATGCAATTGATAATATACCGATGATCCCAATGATTCCCCAGATGTATTGCATAGCTGCTCCCCCGTCATGGTGAAATTAAGTAAATGGTATTCATATTTAATAAATCGTCTATTGGATGGAACGCAGTACATCAAATAGCATTGCTTCAAAAGCATCACGATCAATACCTTCACATACACGAACATTTTTTTTGCGTTCTAAGCGATTGTTTATATCCACTAAGCTGTACCCTCTTGTGAGTTCGCCAGTTAATTCAATATCTACATGATAAAGATTAGACTTGGTCATTATTTCTTCCTTTGCTGCAACAGCAGCTAAAAGTGTATCTGGGTGTGTTGTACCATTTAATTTGTGGACACTTTTATTAAACTTCATCACAACTTGGTTAATATCTGTGAAAAACTTTGACCCTTTTGTCGCTAATGCTGCAATAGCTTCATGGTCAGTGTCATCCATAATTGAATATTCCGTACACATTTCCCAACCAACCATTGTGATTGGAATCGCTGAATGAAGAACAATTTTTGCTGCTTCAGGGTCAACCCAGAAGTTATATTCCGCACTTGGTGTAATGTTTCCAAGGGCATTATTCGTTCCGCCCATAATGTAGAGATGAGGAATTTTCGGAACAATTGTCGGATCCTTTTTAATTGCCATTGCGATATTTGTTAAAGGAGCAATAGCAATTAAATGAATATCCCCCGGATATTTATGAACCGTTTCAATAAGAAAATCAACCGCATGTCCCTCAGCTGGACGCTGGATAGCCTTGTCAAAAAATGAATCCCCCATCCCATCTTTTCCGTGAACATCCTCTACCGTGCGATGTTCTTTTTCTCCAAGCCCCATTAGTGGACGCTCATAACCTTTATACACAGGTACTTGTCCACCTTTACCAGCAACCTCAATCGTGTAAAGGGCATTTTCTACTTGCTGATCAAATTGGACGTTCCCACCTGTGATCGTAATTCCCTCCACTTGAAAATAATGAAGGGCAGTTAATATTGCAATCGTGTCGTCTCCAGCTGTATCCGTATCAATAATAACTCTTTTTTTCTCTATCATTTCGAATTCTCCCCACTAACTTGCTTAGCTAATTCGGTCATATAATCGAAGAAAGCATCGCGATTAACATCATAAACGACATTAACAGGACGACCATTAGGTGTTTCAACTGTTCGCCCCTGGCTTGGTCCATCTGTGATAACAGTACTATTAACCTTTTGTACTTTAACAAGATCGGTATTGCCAATGAATGCAGTCGTTAACACATCCCATAAATAATAGGTGGAATTTGTTTTAAAATGAACGAGCGGTGGTACCATTGCATAACATTGGCCAAGGAAATCAACCCCAATATATTTACGCTCTCTTGCCCAACGTTCACGCACATCTAAAGTCAAAGGTACTTGATTCGTACTTTCAAGTGCCACTAAATCAATTTCTATATTTGTTTCCCATACTCGACCTGCAGCTTCTGGATCCCAAAATACATTCCATTCCGCTGTCCCATCATGTTCAGGTTCATGAACATTGCCGTCCTCACGGAAAGTGCCGCCCATCCATACAAGTCTCTCAATTTTTTCTTCAATATCTGGAGCTTCATCTAAAGCACGAGCAAGATCAGTTAGAGGGCCCGTGAATAATAAAGTTGTTTTTTCTGGATTATTGCGAATTGCATCGATCATATGAAGATGTGCTGGTTTTTCTGCCACTGGTGTAATAATTTCCCCAGATTCGTTTAAAATCGGCAGTGCATCTACAAGAAACGCATGCATTCTCCAATCTTTTGGAAATGGGTTCTTTCCACGTGAATTTGACTCAGCAACATCAAGACCAGCTTTTCCAAAGCGATCCATAATTTTTCGACTTGCGAATACCGCTGGCTCTAAATAACAATCAGCCGGAATGACCGATACACCTGTTAATTCAATATTGTCCATTTGTAATAATAAAAACAACGATACAAGATCATCCACACCGCCGTCATGATTAAAATAAATTTGTTTCTTTGCCATTTCACATTCACCCTTTTCAAAAATTGTTTATATGAACACGTCACCAGTCTCTACCTAATCTTCTTATGGCCCCTCATTTTCAAAGGAGAATATTCAAGGCTAGTAAAACGCAAAAAAACCGGGTATATATTCTACCCAGGCTGCGGAATTACATTCAAAAGTAACAGAAATAGAGAATACAAGTTTCCATTTCCAGTCACTTTTCATGTAGTCCGGTAGTTTACGGTTACCAGGTAGAGACGCTTGTGCCATATTCACAAGCATATACATTTAATTAAATTATCTTTTCCTCTTCTATTAATAGCATAAAAGCTCTATAGCGGTCAATCCAATCACGAATGTTTATATGTTTTGACAATTATAATGTTCGTGTATACAAGCCGAGTCATTAATCTCTCTTGTCAAATTCCTTTTGATATAGTATACTCCTAAATGCAAATTATTACGTGATGATTTGCATTTAATGTTCGTGTTTACATATATACTGAAAGGATAGATAAAAAATGAACAATTATTTTAAGCTATTTACGAATATTGTTATTTTACTTTTATTGTTGGTGGGATGTTCAACAAATGCGGAAAAGTCACCTGAAACAGACCAGCAACCGAAGAAGGAACAACCAATTGCCGTCCAAGGCGCGATGGATGTGGAGGTTTCAGAATTTCTAAAGGCCATGGGCGATTATAAAGAGGAGAAACATGGGAATTACTCCTTTTATGTAGGGGAATTGGAGGGCATTCCGATTGTAGTGTCCCGAACAGAAGTCGGAATGGTGAATGCAGCGGCATCGACAACTCTATTAATTGAAAAGTACAAGCCTAAAGCGGTAATCAATCAAGGAACAGCTGGTGGGCATGATCCAAATATTCATGTGTTCGACACGGTAATTGGCACTGAGGTCATTAATATCGGCAGCTTCCGCTCTGAACGTATGGAGGATGGCCAAGGAATGAAACCCGAGAAATGGATCCATATGTCAACAGAGCTTAGAGATAAGAATGGTGAAAAGCAAGATTATGCATCATTACCAAGTGACCCAAAACTCGTAGAAGTTGCAAAAAGTGTAGCTGACCAGTATAAGCATGGAAAAGTCGTGGAGGGAGTTATAGGTAGTGGTGATTGGTGGAATCGGGAAATCGATCGTATCCAATGGTTTCATGAGAACTTTGGAACAAGTGGAGAAGAGATGGAAGCTTTCGCTGTTGCCCAAGTTGCTCATTTACTAGATGTTCCATACCTATCCTTACGAACGATTTCCAATTCTGAAGTAACAGATGACAATATTGAGGATTTGGAAAAAGCGGGCCATTATGGCGCAGAGTTTACGATTGATGTTGTAAAAGCCATCGCCAATTAACTCCAATTAAACGATGTATACAAACATGCAGCACCTCCCAAAATGGAGGCACTGCATGTTTTATTCAGACATATGATAAAAATGACCTTGGGTAATTCTTTTACCCTTCTTTTTGTTCCCGTCCAAATGCCTTAGTATCAATGTTTTTCTTATTAAGAAAGTCTTCTATTTTCTTCTGTTCTTTTCCATTTACTCCATCAAATTTATCCATTATTGATTTAATGTTTACTTTTGGAAGAGCTTCTTCACTTGCGGGGTTTGTTACATTATCAAACATTTCATCTATTGCATGAAGTGTCTCATTAACGCCTGTAATGTACCGACTTATTCTCTTAGATTCCTCTTGATAACCTTCAGGCAATGTATTGTTTGAAATATAGTTAGAGAAATTCTCATCATTTTCTTTTGTAAGTTTATTAATTTTATCCAACTTCTCTAGCTCTTCTTTCGTTAATTCCTTTTCATCATATATAGCCTCTTGAAATGGTTCACCCGCATTTAATAACTCTTCCGAGCTATCTAGATAACTTTTTATGCTTAATTTTATTTCTTCTTCATTTATCACATTATTTTGTTTTTCGGAGGTAAAGATATGATCAGGAACCTCCACATCCTGTATAGAAAGAACTTCATCTTCATCATCATCTTCTGTAATGTCCATTTCCCCCCGCGAACATGCGCTTAATATAAAAAGAATTAAAAAGCTAAAAAACAATTTTCTCATACAATTACTTCCCCCTTGCAATTAACATGTTCCATCTTAAGTATTTAATCATCAATCGAACAATAAATTTCCCAATAAAATATCCTAGGAATGCTAAAATTGTACCTATCATAATCCCTTTAATGGACTCGGAAATTTCACCAAATCCTATAGTATTAAATCCATTAATAAATCCCATTACAATTAAAATCAGTGGAGATAATATCATGAAAGGTACACCGATGATATAAGCTAATATAAATGGTAAAAGGATTAGCAACACAAAGAAACTCACTATAATGATAATACAATTCATCATATTTAATCCCATAATTGACAACAGTGCTGTAAACATACTTCTAATGCTTTTATTCTCTTCCACCTTATTAATTGCATAAACAGCGTTTAATTCTTTAGCAATCTCTTCAGGATTTCCTAATTCTTTAGATATTTCCTCTTCACTTTTATACTTATGTCCTTCCTCAGCAAAGTGCAAAATATATTCATCTACTATATCCCTTTTTTCTTTTGCAATCATAAATTTTAAACCACTTTCAAGAAATTTCAAAAAATTATCCTTGTTCAAGTTAATCTATTCCACCCTTTATAACTCTGTATTATAAATAAGACTATTAATTCCAGTACTCCTTATTAAACTAAGTATCCGAAATTCGGAAACAGCGTTTGTAGCTGATCTAATACTATATATATTAAAAAATACTTCATTGTAACATTTTAGTTCATTGCTTCACCTTTTGTTATTTTTTGAACATAAGAAAAGCCCTTTCTAGCAAATTTATCTCAGCTTTGATATTTCATTGTTATTTAAATTCAGACAAGTGAAATCCAATATCGCATAAACAGGAGTCCTTTTCAAGAATTATCTAATAATCCTTTTCCATCAAAAGTATCGAATAGGACCAGTTCCTGCCTACATGGATTCTTAAATAAAAAGCATAAAGAAACTACACCGCTAATAATGTGATGGTGTAGTTTCTTATCTCAAAATATACTTTGTTACAAGTGGTTAGCTACTGTTCATATTTTTATGCTTCGTATAAACGTATGAAATCTTTCTTATCACCATAACTTATTCAACAATACTCTTCGGTTGATCGACGGTAATCGTCGACTCAACTTTAATATTTGTGCTATTTTCATCCTCTTTGGTATAGCGCCCTTTTACAGAAGATCTCCTAATTCACTTTTAACTTTACCAACAAGTCAATCATTCTATTTCTTTCTTTAGCTAGTAAAGACATATACCTTACTTCCTGTATTAAGCAAAGATTATCTCATCTATAGATTCCAGTTCCTTTACCTCTTCTTGAATAGTTATTCCGCGTTTTTCCAGTTCCGTAAAAATAACTTGTGGATGAAGGAACGCTTCCTCCGGAATAATGACACCTTTCTTTTTAACCATTCCTTTTGCAATAAGTTCAGTCGCAATTGCCATTGGGATTCCAACGTTTCTTGTATAAGCACGTAACCCTTCTACTGACCCATCGGAGGCAGGATGTGTGTGAGTTAACGTATATTCATAGTGTTTGCCATCCTTCATACCTGTTACTTCAACATGGAGTGCATAACCGTATAGTTCCGTTTTATTCCCCTTTTCAGACTGATATAAATACTCGCTGATGCAGTCTAAAATCCCTACCTCTTGTTCGTTCATTGTAATTTTTTCATTTGTTAAGAACCCATAGTTATAAAGAGCACGAACAAGCTCCATGTTTTCTTTCGGCCATGTACCACGGACTTCAATCAGTTTCACGTCTTTTTCCCTCAGCGCCTTTTCCAGCGTTTTCGTTTCTGAATGAGGAATAATATATTGAGTGGTTTTACCATATGGCTCTGGTAGCTGAATTTCTCTTGGACGAGCAAATGGAGCTACTTGAATAAATTTGCCGTTTTCATACACGACACGTGTTGGCAAGTTTGGATCGTATTCATATGTTGTCGTTTCAGTGATCGATTTTGAGAAGGCAATTGGACGGAATGAGCCGTGACTCACGCGTACTGTCTCAACCGTATCCAATTGGTTTGCTGCATGCATGGCCATCATTTGCGTCAAACCAGGCGTCATCCCAAATCCCGGTAAACATGTTTTTCCGTTTTGTACAAAGAGATCATTAGAACTATCTTCCTCGCCAAAACCGTTTAAATTAATACCATGGCAGCCTGCTTCAGCGATACAAGCAGTTGATAATCCGTTTAATGTAATGGTTGTTCCATCCATGACAATATCGTAACCGCGCATCTTTTCCACTGTTTCTTCATGATCAAACACATTCACTTTTACAAAATCCACCCGTGGATCATTCAACCACTCGACGACCTTTTTTCCTTCTTCCTCGTTAAAATCGGCAACAGAAATCTGTTCAAACTCAGAATGTTGGACTAAATCAAATATCGCTTCACGGCAAATCTTCCCTGCTCCACCTAAACAAAATACCTTCATGCTCTCATTCCTCCTATTAAATATACAGTTGAATAGTTTGCTTCTAGTAATCTTCCATTACATCTCAGATGAGTTTTGCCGATCATTCGAATCAGGATATTTCCACTTGCTATCGTACTAATCGTATAAATCTAGCAAAAAAGCATGGACATTTCTTTTACATTTGAATAACTCATCACGTTGGACAATGACAAAACCCAAGCTTACCGTTCCAAACAGGATTACTATCATTTTCTTGTCAGCATGCTAGTAACATAGCACTTGATAAAACAAAGATAGATGCTTAATATTATCTCTCTTGGCTTTTGTTCCTTTGTAGCAAAATGTATTTATAAATACATTATAAAACCACATTATTGAGCTAGTATTAACATGATGTAAAAACAGCGTTAATAGTATACTTTGCTTGTTTTCGTTAAAACCAAACCCCGAATAGTGGGCACTTAAAAAAGTGGACCTATTCGGGGTTCAGTTTATAGATAAGCTATTCTCTTCTTTTTTCCATTCTATTAAATCTTCGATATTTATCTGTAATTGTATTCTTTCCATTTTTCTACCTTTATTAATCGTTATCTTCCAAATGAGCGGATGTAATAACTTTCCAAGAATAATCTGGTATTTCCATTCACTTTGTTTTATCAATCAGCTCTATATATTGTGAATCCCCATATCCTATTGTTGGGAAAACCTCGAATAATCGCTTAAGCAACTCAGTTGTAGGTAAATGTTTATTTTTTAAAATGTATTTTATGACCATATTATTTTCTGTCTGCATATCCAAAAATAACTCAATTGCCTGGTACATCACTGGAAGTAGTTCATTTGTCGGTTTCATATGATTGACCAATACTTCTTCATAGATAGAATAATAGCTACCTAAAGTAAGCTCCGTTTGGCTTACTTTAAATTCATCCTCTCTAAAGCTGTTAAAAAACACTTTACCTTTATACTGAGACTGTTCAAGATAGGCAAGGATAGTTAGAAGATTCATCTGACAAAACATGTCTTCCCCAAACCACAAAACAATATAGTTATAATTTTTCTTAAATAGATTATTTAAGGGCTTTATTACCTTGCTGTTGTAATTTTCCACAGTCTCATCATGTCCTGATGCTCTCGTTTGAATGAACGCATGATCGAAAATAGATGTCGTAGTCTCATTTACGCACATTGCTTCATTAAACGGTACATAATCAGAATCTCCCATAAGCTTTTTATTTTTAAATTCCTCATACATTACTTGACCGTTTAATATGTTCAGTACATCTTGATCAAATAATGCTCTCTTCCCTTTTTTTAATTGTTCAACCTCCGTTATTCTAGAGATATTCATTCTATAACCATCCTTCCCTTTATGAATAGTAAGCTTAGTAAATCTAAAATTATTTTGGTTTTAACTGACAATGCTTATGGGCAGAATAAGCATAATCTCTCTTGTAAACCTTGTAATACTTCTTCTGGTACTTCCCTGACCTTGATATCCCCGCCTAGGAAAAGTAGCCAATTTGTTATTTCAGTCAATTCTTCGGGATTATGAACATTGATAAATGTCTTTAGATTGGCTGTTGTTTGGTAAGGATTCGTATAGGAAATGGACACTTTTAAAGGATGATATTTTTTGAACTGGGCAATTGCCTTTGGACCAAGTTCAAGGATAAGGTTCATTACTTCTTCCTGCTTACTTAGTTTTTCTAAAATCTTTTTCTTACTTAATCTTTTTTTCGTAGGGTATGTTTTGACGTCGGTGAGATTGTCTACAGGAAAAATCCGCCTCTTTTCATCCTTTAAGTCATAGCCCTCAAACAACCAAAGGCCTTTTTCATGATAAAGGTGCAAGAGAAAAATTGGATAAGACTTTATTACCTTCTCTTCTTTGATGGTAATCAATAAATAGCTATCCAAAAGAAGGATTTGGATAAGTTTTTCTAACATGGGATGGGGAAGGTCCGAAAGATCAAGTAGGTCGGGATTCTTGGGATTGGTTCCTTCAAAAAGCAAGATTTGATTTAAAAGAACAAGATCATCTTGCTGGTTTTCTGAGATAAGTCCTAGTAATTTCTCAGCTAAAGACTGACGACTCTTTAGATAAGGGAGTTGTTGATTTCTTGTGGCCATAAAGGCAATAAAAAGAGCTTTAATCTCATTATCGGTAAAGCGAACAGTTGGCAGGACAGAGTTATTCATAACAGAATAACCCCCATCCCTTCCAACCTCCGCGACAAGAGGCATTCCCATGGCTTCAATTTCTCTAATATCTCTCATAGCTGTCGAACGGGAGATGTTAAATTCTCTCATGATTTCAGAGATTGTAAAATGGGCGCGATTGTTGATATAACGCATGATGATATTAATTCGCTCAACTTTTTTCATCGTGGCCTCCTAAACAGTATCACTTTTTGACATGATTTAAGGTTATTATAAACCCATCAAGTGGAAAGACAAATCATTTGATAAACTTTTAAAAAAGGAAGGTTTTAAATATGGCAGATTATATGATAGAAGAAAAAGATGGCTTTACCGTCTTAGGTATTGGAACCGAGCTTAAGAGTGATTACACAGACTTTGCTGGCATAAACAAGGAAAAGTCAGACTTTTGGCAGACCCTCAGCCAAGATGGAACACTTGACACTTTAAAAGCACTAGCAACAAATGACTATGTTTTTGTTGTAAATGAGGCAGTGAATAACAAGATGATGCATTATGCTGGAGTGATGACAGAGGCACCCGCACCCGCAGTAAAAGAATCAAGAGAAACCCGAGTTATTCAATTTCCTAAAGGGGAGTACTTAGTTGTTAAAGGAGAAGGAAAGACTACGGAAGAATTGAGTAATATAGTTACTGGCACTGCTTTTGGTCAAGCCTTACCAGAAGCCGATAATGTTGCCTATGTTGGAGGGCCAAATGCAGCGGTTGTGATGGGGCAGCGAAACGGCTTAGTTTTTGGTGAAATGTGGATTCCGGTGGTTAGGAAATAAGGAGATAGTTAACCATAAGCAACATTTCTAAGGAATCTTGAATCAGCGTTACTATTCCACCAATTCCTTACCGCAAGTGATGTAACTTTCTTAACACCTGTGTAATCACGCCTGCTCGTTTTGATCATGTAGGGTCTGAGGTAAGGCACAGTAGATTTGCTGTAGAAGTATTTGTAATTCCAGCATGTACAGTTACGGGGACGGTAGTTGATTTCTATTGTTGTATACAAAAGTACCTCCTTACATGGATCCATTTAAGGAGGTACTTTTATAAGAACTTCCTTCCAATCATTACTTTATTTTTAACTAACTTCCCTTATTTCTCCAACCTTGCTAGCGCTATAAATCTTCAAAAATATTCTTCCACGGTTATAAGGATTTCCCAGACCATTTGAATCACTCTCTATATAGAATAGACTTGCTAATTCAGGTATTATTGTAAATATATATTTGAACCCTTCAAAAGTAATGCAAAATATTATATCCCCAATTTATAGACATATAGGTAATCATTATGTCCTATTATAAAGTAAAGATTATCATTGTAAGTGATCTCCCAGCGGTAGGGGTCTCCAATATTTACCACCACACCTCTTAAATCACAAAGGAATTCGATGCGGATATCCTCTCTTCCATTGAAAAATTGTAAAGGACAATACACTACCTCCAATAGAACTTGATAGCTAACCAGCACTTTTATGAAAGACTTACTGAGGCGGAGACCCAAATCATGTAATACTTTATGTTCATTATTTTATGCCACGCACTGGAACGCTTGAGAATAGCTTCAATATCTGGCATCTGTGGCAGTAGAAGTATTTATATTCTCTATTTGCCCTTAACCGTACCACTCCATTCTGCTTGCTATTGTTAAGTCTGATTAAAACAATAAAGAAAGCTAAAAATATATATTTATATATACTTTCAGGGGGATTAACGATGATTAGGAATAAAAAGGATGTGAGGCGCTTAGAATCTGAATTAAATCACATTCAAAAAAGTATGAATCCATTTTCAGAAGAATATTTAAATCAAGGAATTAAAGATATATGGGAAAGAATGAAGATAATTGAGGGCAAAGAGAAATTAAAGACAATGCCAATGGATGTTATTTCTACTTTGGAAAAAGGGATGCCTATCAATCTATTAGTCAATAACGGCTTTCGAACCGTTTTTGATATAGTAAATCAGGAACCTAACGAGCTGATGCGAATAGATGGCATTGGGGAGAAAAGTGCTTATCCGATTTATGAGGCTGTCTTAAAAATAAAAGAATCGGTTTATCAACAAGCCATTCCGAGGATCAATCCGGATAACTTATCGATAGATGATATAAAGCTTCTAGAATCTATTTATAAGAAGTGGGAGCTTTTGAAGTTCATTGAAGCGTTGACAGTAGACTTTGAACAATTAAATGAGTCGATTAGGCCGGATATTGAAACGATCAAAAGACAGAAAGGTTTTATCGGATCCCTATTTCAATCTAAATCTGAAAAGGAAAAAATTAAGTCAGCATTTGAGCATCTGAACCAAGAGAAGTATAAAGAGAACTTAGATGACATAAAAGAAAAGCTAGATTATATCCTTCATTTTTCAGTAAATAAAGAAGAACTAATACAACATTTTGTTAACGAAAATGCCTCTTATTACACTGAAATCGAAAAGGTTACAGACTCTCGGCCAGTGGACTCCCACCAAGATTTACCTACGGAAATCGTTGAGGCGGTAAATAATTATATTTTAGATACGAAAGATCTAGATGTTACATTAAGACGTTATCAAGAGTTTGGAGCGAAATATGCGTTATATCACAAACGGACTTTACTTGGAGATGAGATGGGATTAGGTAAAACAATTCAAGGACTAGCTATGATAAATCACTTATCTCAAAACAATCAGAAATATGCTATGGTTGTTTGTCCTTTAAGTGTGGTAACTAACTGGAAGAGAGAAATTAATCAGCGTTCTAAATTAAAAACATTTATCTTCCACGGCAATAACCGTGATGCCGAATTTACAAAATGGCAATCAAATACTGGAGTTATTATTACAACTTATGAACAGACATTACGAATGACATTTGAGGAGGAACACCATTTAGATATAATGATTGTGGACGAAGCACACTATGTCAAAAATCCAGAGGCAAAGCGTTCACAAAGTATATATAAACTAGCAGGTATGACGGAGTATGTATTATTCATGAGTGGAACACCAATTGAAAATAGATTAGAAGAAATGAAGCAGTTAATGTCCATTTTACAACCTGAAATCGCTGAAAAGTTATCGCAAGAATTACATTTATTACAACCAAATAAATTTAAGCAGGTTGTGGCACCCGTATATTTAAGAAGAAATCGTAAAGATGTGCTGAGCGAGTTGCCTGAACTAGAAATCATACCACAGTGGATGAATTTTGGCGAAAAAGAAAAAAGGTACTACCATCAAGCTGTCATGGAAGGAAAGTTAATGGCAATGCGACGCGCGGGATGGCAAGGTGGTTCACCGGAAACTTCCCCAAAATTAGAAAAGCTGTTAGACATATGTGAAGTAGCTGCTGAAAACGAGCATAAGGTATTAGTGTTTTCCTTTTTTAAAGATGTAATAAAAACAATCCAACCGTATTTAAAAGGAAGAACATTTGAAGCCATTACGGGGGATGTCCCAAATGTAAGAAGACAAGAGATCATCGATGAGTTTACAAAAGCACAACCAGGGTCGGTTTTAATTAGTCAAATTACCGCTGGAGGAGTCGGATTAAATATTCAAGCGGCAAATATCGTCATTTTATGTGAACCTCAGTGGAAACCCTCTACAGAAGAACAAGCCATTAGCCGGGCCTATCGAATGGGACAATCTAGAAACGTTATCGTTTATCGATTACTAACGGAGGACAGCATTGACGTTACTATGTTAGAAGTATTGGGAGAGAAATCTAACTTATTCGATTTATACGCTAGAGAATCGGATGTTGCTTCACTTGCATTAAATGAGCAAGAGGAAGCTGAGGAATCCGTTAAGCAAAAAGTATTAAAATTAGAGAAGGAACGTGTGCAGCGAAACTTAGAGGACACTTTAAATAGCTCCCTTTAAGCAAAATTTAACTTAGATTATATAAAAAAGCGTCCCGGTTTAAACTGAGACGCTTTTTTATAGGCTTAAATGATTGATGCAACCTAATAATTAAAAGAAGTGTAAAGATCCTTCTTCACGTTGATTATAGACATGTTTTATACACTAAAAAACTTTGAAAGATACCTATAACTAATCTCTACACTTTCTATTTGATTTCTCTTCGTCCAATCCTGTTCAATAAAAATATACTTTGATTCAGGGTTGTTTCTAAACGTTTCTATGATACTTGGAATATCCATGATTCCTTGCCCCGCTTCCGTAAAATCAGCGATATTGCGTACCTTAATCATAGAGTCTCTGTTAAGAGGAGTATCATTTTCGATTTTCTGAAATAAATTAATTGTATCCACATCAGTGGATAAATCCTTTTGATGGATAAGATCGCATCTTCCACCCATTTTCTTTAAATATTCAACGGGGTCTACTCCCCCTCTTAGCGCCCAATAGGTATCGAATTCTATTTTCAAGAGGTCTTCATTTGTATTTTTAAGAATTAGATCTAACACATAGTCACCATCAAATTTTTGAAATTCATGGAAATGATTATGATAATAAAGTTGTAAATTATGCGTTTTAAGTAATGCTCCATATTTATTTAATTTTTCCGAAAAGGAAAGGACGTCTTCTTTATTTTTAAAATATGCAATTGCAATAACTAACGATTGAACCCCTAGCAATTTCGCATATTCAATTACTTCTTTTACTTTATCTACTTCTAAGTGTTCTTCTGCTATATGGGCAGAAACTGCCTTTAACTCTAGTCGGTCAAGTTCCTTTTTCAAACTTGCTGGTTCCAAATTACCAATAGTAGCCTTAAGATCATCACCATGAAAAAATAATTCTACATTTTTATATCCGATTAAAGCTAACTTTTCTAAAGTCCCAGTAAAATCTTTTTCTAGTTCATCTCTCACTGAGAATAATTGCAAACCAAACTCTAAACCCATAACATGTTACCCCCCCAATATTCTAAATATTTTGATCTGATTTTGAATTTTCTTAAAACAAAAACTTGACGATGGATACCTGTAATATCAAATGTTTTTATGTTGCTTATCCTTTAACCGCACCCAGTGCAATTCCTTTTACAAGATATTTTTGGAAAAATGGGTATGCTACGATGATAGGTAATATACCAACTACAGCAATGGCCATTCTTACAGAAGTGCTTGGAACTTGAGATGCTGCCTCACTTGCATTCGTACCTAAGCTGCCTTCCGATAGAAACTGTATGTCACTGAGCATCCTGTTTAGCATATTTTGGATACTAAACATTTTTGAATCTGTAATATATATAAGCCCGTTAAACCAATCATTCCAGTATACAATTGTTTGCAATAAACCAATTGTTGCAAGAATGGGTAAAGATAAGGGGAGAACAATAGAAAAAAAGGTCCTGAACTCTCCTGCCCCATCTATTCTAGCTGACTCTATAACAGGTTCTGGAATGGATGTTATAAAAAAGGATCTCATCAGTAATACATTGAAACCATTTACTAATAAACCTGGAACAATTAATGCCCAAATAGTATTTTTAACATCAAATACTTGAGTATAAACTAAGTACGTTGGAACAAGTCCACCATTAAATAATATTGTAAAGAAAACGAAAAAAGCTAAAGCATTACGATATGGCAAATCCTTTCTTGAAAGTGAGTAAGCAAGCATTGCCGTAATAGCTAAACTTGCAGTCGTTCCCACGATCGTAACAAGAATAGTAATTCCATAAGCTCTTAAAATATTCCCTGAATTATTCATCAAATATTCATATGCTGATAAACTAAATTCGGCTGGAATAAAATTATATCCTTCTCTTAAAATAAATTCTTCCGTAGTAAAAGATGAGGATATTAAGATAATAAAAGGAATGATACTAATAATTGCAAGAAAAGCCAAAAAAATATGTGAAACCATCTGGGTAATGCGGTTTGATGTTACCATTCTTTTATCACCTTCTCATTAAAATAATGCACTATCCTTATCTCTTACTCTAACAGCCCAGTTTGATAACAATACAAGTATAAAACCTACAATCGATTGATAGAGTCCGGCAGCTGCAGACATTCCAATATCTCCAAGCTGTATCAGACCACGATAAACATATGTGTCAATAACGTTTGTCGTATCATATATAGCTCCTGAATTCATTGGCACTTGGAAAAACAATCCGAAGTCCGAATAAAAGATCCGTCCAATTGCAAGCAATGTCATCATAATAATAATTGGCAAAATCAATGGAATCGTAATAAAACGAATCTGTTGCCACTTATTAGCACCGTCTAATGTTGCTGCTTCATAATATTCTCCATCAATTCCAACTATGGCTGCTAAATAAATGACACAGAGAAAACCTACACCTTTCCAAGTACTTACAAAAGTTAGGATATAAGGCCAATAAGATGCCTCAGTATACCAGGAGACTTCCTCTCTCCCTAACAATGGCAGTATTGTATTATTTAAAAAGCCTACTTCTGTACTTAGAAATGCATTTGCTAAATAACTAACAATGACCATAGAAATTAGGAATGGTAATAAAATCGCACTTTGATAAAAGCGAGCTGCAAATTTATTTTTAATCTCATTTAACATAATCGCTGCAGCTACAGCAAATATTGTATTGAGAATAATAAATAAACCATTATACAGAATCGTATTACGAGTAATAATAAAAGCGTCTCTCGTACTAAATAAGTATTTAAAATTATCAAAACCAACCCAATCACTACCTAATATTCCAACAGAATAATTTACATCTTTAAATGCAATAATTAAACCCAGCATTGGTAAATAATTGTTTAGAAGAAGATAAATTAATCCTGGTAACATCATAATAAACAGTGGTAGATACCGGATAAATTCCGCTTTTCTTTTTCTATACTTTGTTTTTGATAGTTTTTGATTTTTAGGATTTATTACTGAAACTTGTCCCATTGTGTATCCCCCCTCTTCAAAAAGAATAATTGACATTTGTATATTTAGATAAAATAGAGAACTTAAATTAGTTCTCTATTTTTTTGGTTAATCTATAACTTTATTATTTGGTTACTGGTTCTTTCTCCATTCATCAAGTTGTTTTTGCTTCTCTTCTAGAATCTTGTCTGAACCAGCAGCTTTTAATTTTTTATTAAATTCTGGCAAGGCCTTTTCTGGATCTAATGTTCCTGTTTCCAATCCTTTACGGTATTGTTCTAAAACATTAGCCGTTGCTGCTATCTCCGTTTTTACTGGTGTTGCATTAAAGCTAAATCCAAATGCTGGGGAAATTTCCGCACTTTCATTAAATACTGATAATTCTTCCCAGTACTCTTTGTCATTTCCTTCCCAAATATGAGTAAGAAAGTTGTTTCCAATTAACCATTGATTAAATACGTACTTACTTCCTTCTTCCAGTTGTACAGCAAATTCTTCCTCATTTAGCTCATAATGTTTATCTTCAATACCTAATGTCAATAAATTCATAATATCTGCATCAGTGTATAAAAGATTCATGAAATCCATTGCTTTTTCGGGATTTTCACTATTTTTTGCTAAAGACATCATAAAGCTTGTAGCTGAAGTAGTGAATTGATAAGGTGCCGTAACCCTTACAGCAACCATTTCACGTCCAGAACGAATTGTCTCTTGAGTTTCCAATCCAGGCTTCATATTTGTAAAATAACCAAATCCTTTACCGGATTTCACGATATTATAGCCAACTTCGTCAGAGGTAGCAGCATCTTTTATAATATAGTCAGCTTTATACCACTCTCTTGCTAAATTGACAGCATCTTTGTAAATTGGGTGTTCATATAAATTTTCAACTTTCCAGTTATCCTCTTTCATTTCTAGTACACCAATATTATCGCCCAATCGGTCAAAATGTGGATAAATATATGTTTCTACAGTTGATAGTAAATCACCCGTATTTACAATCGGATCTACGCCTGGTTCATTATCTTTTATAATCTTAAAGATTTCCCCCATATCTTCGATTGTTTTCACTTTAGAAAGATCGATATTATATTTATCCACTAAATCCTTTCTCATAATAAATCCGTGATCTGAGGCCCAGTCTCTTACACTTGGTACTCCATAAATCTTTCCATCGATTTTTGTTGCATTAATCATATGTTCAGGCATCTCTTTTAATATTCCCTTCCCATGTGATTCAAGCAATTCATCTAATGGAAGTAGCTGTCCCTTTACCGCTTGACTACCGTAATTATAAAATGATGATGAAACAATTAGATCAAGCTTTTCTGTACCTGTGAGCATGAGGTTTGTTTGTTGCGTCCATGCACCTCCACTGATAGGTAATAACGTAACATTTGCATTAATTTTTTCTCTCGTAATTTTATTAATTTCTTCTTGAACATTCTCCACATCTTCTATATTCGAAGATGCTATATAGGCCATTGTTATTTCATATGGTTTTTCACCATTTTCTTTTGATCCCGAAGTCTCAGACTCCTTTTTTGTCCCACATCCCGACATAACCATTATTGACATAATAAAAGCCGCAAATAATACTTTCACTAACTTATGTTTAGCCATTTAATATTCCTCCTAGCTTCGATGTTATTATCTTTCGTTCAACAATAACAAATTTTCTAACAATACACTTTTCATAATCCGACAATCTTCTTTCGTTTTTCAGACTTTTGACTAAATTACGTAAAAACTGAAAAATATAAACAGGGATTCTCCATTGATCCCCTTGTCTTAGACTAACCAATGATACTAGCATCTTCATCGTGTAGGCATTTACACCTAACAAGTAGGGATATTCTGGCACAACAAAAAAAAGTGCGCCCACATAGATTGGTACGCACAATTTAAATTACACAACTCTTCCAGTACATTTTTTTCGAAATTCCTTCGGATTCAGGCTAGTTGAGTTTTTGAATAATGTGGAAAAGTAAGAGAAATTAGTATAACCACATTCTAATGATATCGTGCTAATTGAAAGTTCCGTGTGGATAAGTAGTTGTTTAGCCTTTTCCATTCGAACTTGTTGCAAATACGCTGAGATGGAAAATCCAGTTTTCTTTTTAAAAATTCTTGTTAAGTAATCTGGATTTAAATATACATAGTTTGCAATATCATCTCTCGTTAATTTATGATTACTCATATGCTCTTCCATAAATTTCTTTACTTGGTCAATGACTGAATTACTATTATCTAGTTGTGGATGAGTCTGTTCCATTGTCAATTTTAATATAAATAGAATATGCTCTTTAAATTCTTCTACACTATCTATATTTTCAAGTCCATTCAGCAATAAATTATTGGAGAAAACTTTATTCGCTTCCAATCCTTTTTTCTGTAATAAATAAAAAATGATTTGCAAAAAATCCTGATAAAATAAATGAAAGGATTTCCATGTTACATTTAGGTCTTGAGTTTCCCATGATGTAATATACTCATGAATGTCAGCTAATAGCTTTTCCTTAGAGCCTGTCTTCATTCGTTCCATCCATACGGATTTCGGAAACTGAGGTATAAAATCCCCCTCATTATAATTATCTAATTTGATTGTTTTATTTTTATAGATTACATTATTTTTATCCAGATCTTTTAACTCGTTAATAACCGAAACAAGTTTATATAAAGGAGACTGTCTTCCTACATAAAAACACACATTATGGTTTGGGTATTTCTGGGATTGTGAGACGATGTGATCAAATAAGCTCGTCATATGCTCTTCATCTTTCATCATTTTAGTCTTTTGTATAATAAATAACAAATGGCTTGGTGATAATTTAATTATTGTCGTAGCTAGTTCACATTTAGTTACTTCTCTTCGGATAAAACGGATAAAATTTTTCTCATCTTTTGCCCTATTTAGGTACTTATCATTACTCGAAAAGCGTATATGCGCCATAACAGGTAAAAAAAGTGCATGCTCATCAAAACTCATATCATAACTTCCTAAGTATTCTTTCAAATCTTCATTTGATGAAGGGATCACTCCATCAATTAAGTTTTTCCAAAATGTTGTTTCCTGATTTGACCGATGTACTTTTTGGAGATTCAAATATGATTCTTCTACTTGATTCATATCTCGATTAGACTGAATTTTATTAAGAGCTTGCTTTATTTCTAATTCCAATTCATTATAATCAATTGGTTTTAAAAAGTAATTTAACGTTTTTAATTTTATAGCCTCTTTTGCAAATGTAAAATCAGAGTGACAGGAAATAAAAATGGCTTCAGTTTCAGAATAATTCTCCCTGACCCATGACAACAACTCAATACCTGACCCCTTTGGCATATCAAT
Source organism: Lederbergia lenta NBRC 16444 (assembly GCF_001591545.1). GTDB lineage: Bacteria > Bacillota > Bacilli > Bacillales > Bacillaceae_C > Lederbergia > Lederbergia lenta. Next base: position 103,391 of record NZ_BCVC01000006.1, on the reverse strand, counting down.
ATCACTTAATAACAAATCAATATGATGATTCATAAACACAGACTGTGCTTGCTTTTTATTATGGGCAGTATATAAAGAAGAAATCCCTAACCCTTTCCAATCAATCCCTGCCACAATTCCTCTTACAGCATGGATTTCATCATCCACAATAAGCACATTAAAGTCTTTCATTTGCTTATCCTCCCATCCATTCCGTATATTAAACTTTGCTATGTGAAGGGTTGATAATTTTTCGGCTTTTGACCTAGCATATTAGTCCTGCATCGTATTTTTCATATGATTTTTTACACTATCTAAATCTCTTGGATTTAAGGGTAATTTGATTGTTATTGTTGCACCTATTTGATTTTCAAAATCAATACTCGCTTTATTTTTTTCATATAGTAATTCTAATCTTCTTCGTATATTCCAAATGCCAACGCGATCACCATCTTCTGTAATATAGGACTTGTCTTTATTTAGTAATGATAAGACCTCATCTGAAAAACCTTCGCCAGTATCAGAAATTTGTATAATAATATAATCATCCTCAGGTTCTCTTTGCCAAACTTTAATCATAATTTTTATCGAATCATCTAAGTTCAGTCCGTATTTGATTGTATTTTCTACGAGTGATTGTATGATTAACGGTGGCACTTTAACCCTATACCACTTAGGGTGAATATCCACATGATAGGTAAACGCATGAGGAAATCTTAACTCCTGTATTTTCAAATAATTTAATGTATGTTTCATTTCATCTTCCAATCCTACGAAATAAGAATTACTTTTAAACATAAAACGGAAATAATTCGATAACGATTGTGACATCTGTTGAATTAAAGCAAAATCTTTTAATGTCGCTAAATTATATATAATGTTTAAAGAATTCAGAAAGAAATGCGGATTAATTTGCAACTGCAGATGTTTTAATTCTGACTTTTGTAAGTTTATTTTCTGCTCATATCCATCGATTTTCAAATGATGGATATCCGAAATCATACGATTAAAAGAGTCGTTCATCATCTCAAATTCCGTTGAACTTTTTGTCTTAGGAAGACGTACTTTTAAATCACCTTTACGCAGCTTTTTCATTGCTCGAACTATTTGCAAAACAGGAGTAAGAATTATATTTCTCATCAGTACAACAAATAAAATTAACAATAAGATGGATCCAATTGAAATATATATTGAAATACGTTGAATAAAGGGCAATTCTTGAAGAATAACTTGTTCAGGTATTAAAGCCACGATATTAAAATCCGCATATGATGATGGCTCACTCAACACAATAAACCGATCATTTTTTCCTTTAATCAAGTAAGGGTGTAATTTATCCTCTAATTTGATCCCTTCCGTTTGAAGAAACTTTGTATGATTGATTGGGCTAAAATCAGATGTAGTTAAAATTGTTCTCCCTAACTCACCATAATTAATATGCTTGAAAGGTGTGATTAATTTATCAACATGTATCCATGCTCCAACAGAAATATCTTCATTTTGAATAATGTAAAGTAAATAATTTTTATGTTTCCCTTGCCAAAGTTTCCATTTTCCGTTAGGAATTCTTCCACTCTCTTTGTTTAATAATTGCTTTATTTCATTCGATATCTCTAATCTTTCCGTATAGCTATTACCAAATTTTTGTGTGTAAATCATATCATCGTAATATGGGGCATGAATAAACAAAGAATCAACTGGATGAGAAAAATTCGCCTGATTGGAAATCAATCTATACAGTCGAAGCTTTGCTTCTACATAATCATTGTATTCAGTATCTTTATTTTCCTGAAGCAATAAAAGATCTGCTTGATTGGAAAGTTGATATACAAAATCACCTATACTTTTCAATTGTTTTTCGATTTCATTCTTATGCAGATTTAACATTTTTTTATTGGATTGGGCAACTTGATTCCTTATGACATCAACAGAATAAAAACTATTAATGATAAGTATTACGATAAGGGGAACTAGAATGAAACAAATACTTAAAAATAACTTTACAATAAGTGAATTCCAAAATGATGAGTTATGAAACATAAATTGTCACCTTCACTGATGTCATTTTCCAAAAAGTCATTAAAGCTATATTACTCTTACTCATTATCTTTGATAGGAGAGAGTCGTAACCGATTACAATTTCAAAGCTATGTTTATAGACTTGGAATGAAAAATAAACTAGAGCCCAAATCGTTTTCTCATGGCAATTTATTAAGCCTAGCTACATCCTTCCATTTTAACTTATACTCTAAATTAACTCATATCAAAGGAAAAGAAGGCTCCATATCAAATTAGTTTACACCAAATATTGTCGATTCTCTAGGAAAAAAGTTAATTCCAATAGGACTTTCGAGATAGCAGACATAGTTTATCCTCCCTTTTTCGACATACAAAGGCAAATAATCTCTATCAGGCTAAGTATCTAACTGTCTTACTTTTAGAACTTTCTAGATCATACTTAAACTATCTACGAAATGTCCCTCCAACGTCACGATGCAGATAAAAGCATTGGAGGAAGGGCTTTGGTTTCGTCTCTTTGACCGATAATGGTACTATCGGTACTGGTATAATTCACCAGATAGAATTAAAATGTTATATCTATGTAAATAATTAGGGGGAATAAATTTGAATAATTTTGGTGAACTTTTGTATGCTGGTAAAACCGACAACAACAAAAATGGTTTTGTATTTGTTCTTTTGGGGATTCTGTCCTTTGTTGGCGCAAATTTTATCTATGCTAAGATGATGTTAATGGTTATTGGAGGCGTGTTTACACTCATCGGATTATACCTACTTCTATTTAAACGAAGTGAAGAATTTTCAATCTATGAAAATAAGATTGTTTTGACTTTAAATGGGCAAGAACTTTCCATTCCAAAAGAGCAGATTAGCCATATCGAATATCAAAAAATAAAAGTTAGAAGAAGTCCGGTCGTGAATTATTATCCAGTACTTATATTAAACGATCAAAACAAAGTGTTAATTAATAAGGCATTTAACTCCATTGTCAATCAAGATTTCAAGAAAGTTATTGAGTCATACCTTTGAATAGCACGATTCTAAAAAGAGGCAGTCATCTATTTTAGTAACTGCCCTTTCTTTATATAAATTTAATAGAATAAGGGACAAAGGCTTAAATTGATTGGTCTATTTTGCTAATGTCGGCAAAACACAGCGACTTCATTGAAACTTAATTTACATATTTTTTTCCCTTTCACTGTGAGTTCCAAGAAAACATAGTAAACATTAATAAGCCATTTTCAACATATCCTAAAATCAGTCCCCACTGGAAGCACCAATATCAACAACAATACTGTATCTTTCCATTTATTACACCATCTAATGTAATCGCCCACCATAATCTATCATACTAATAAAAATACAATAATCTATAACGTGATTCAACTAAATTATTATCCTTATTTGCAAAAGATGAATTACAAAAAAATGAGGAGATTTCTATAAATCCAAAGCTCTCATTTTTTATCATTAATGTGCTATCAACTTTTTAACCCCTTGGTTCAAATAATTAAATTTACTTCATATAACGATACTCCATCAAACTCTTTAAAGCAGAGACTTCCTTTAATAATTCCTTCCCAACGTTTGTTTCTAGCACCATTTTTCTTTCTACGACCTTGTCCACTAATCTCTTCACGGATAAAACATCCATGCCATTATGCAAGACATTTTCTTTGGAATTAAAGTGTTTATGGGCAACCAATTTCATACCAAATGAATTATATAACAGGGTATACCCCGCAATCCCTGTAGTTGATTGATAAGCCTTTGAGAAGCCTCCGTCAATAACAATCATTTTTCCATTTGCTTTAATTGGGTCCTCCCCTTCTATTTCTTTAACAGGAGTATGCCCATTTATGATATGACCATGGTCGGGATTTAGATTAAATTCTGTCAAAATGTCACGGCAGATTTCTTCCCTTTCCCGTAAATAGTAATATGGATTCTTATTCTCTTTATGAGCCTCTTTATCTTTAATAAAATACCTTTCAAAGGTTGTCATTTCCCTTTTGCCAAAGAGGGATGAATATTCGCCTGTCCATAAATACCAGACCATATCTGTCGAAAGATCATCGGTTTCTTCAGGATGTCCAAAAGCGTTTCGTAAATGAAGTTCAAAAACATCCAATAAATCTCGACCTTCATACTCTATATTATCAATCACCATTTTTTCCATATGTCCTTTATCATCTAAAGGAATACAGCCATGCAGTAATAGGTTCTCATTGTATTTCAAATATAGGCTGCCTTTCTTCATCAGAAAATTCATATGTCTAGCCAATTTTTCCGAATGCTGTACAGAAAATAATAATTTATCTATTACCTGCTGTTCCTCGATTAACAATTGACTGGGGTTTTCTGGGTCAACAGTTGCAAAACAAGTGTTTTCGAGCAGATAATTCTTTCCATGAATCACTATTTCGTTCTTATCATAATCAATTTTCTCAAGCATTAACCTTCCTGACATATTAAAAAATGGTCGTCTCTTAATGATAGGACTTTCAAGCTTGAACTGGATTATGGCAATTGCTTGATGAATTTTTGTGATTTGTAATTCTTCTTCCTCTGATAGGTTATTCCCAGAAGTTTTCTTTGGTCTAAAAGCTGAATTATCCTTATAGTATTTCTCAGCTAAATTTAGTAGTGGTCTAAGATTGATTCCATACACATCTTCAATAATATCCAAATTATTATACCTAGCACAGATTCGGATAATATTGGCTAGGCAAACTTTTGAACCGGCATACGCCCCTAGCCATAATACATCATGATTCCCCCACTGAATATCAACAGAATGATAATTAATGAGTGTATCCATAATTTTATCAGGCTCAGGTCCACGGTCATAAATGTCCCCCACTACATGAAGATGGTCAACAACCAATCTTTGCGTGCAATATGCAAGACCAATAATAAGTTTATCAGCCTGATTAAGAGAGATAATTTGCTGAACAACTTTAGTGTAATAAGGTTTCTTATTTTGGGACTCTTCTTCCGTTTTGTATAATAACTCTTCTATAATATAAACAAACTGTTCAGGTAATGCTTTACGTAATTTCGAGCGTGTATATTTTGAAGAAGCAAAAGAAATAAGCTTAATCATATGATTAATGGTTTCAGCATACCACCTGTTTAAATCCCGCTGATTATCAAGATTATTCTTAATTAACTGTAATTTATCCTCAGGATAATAAACTAATGTCGTCAATTCATTAACATTTTTCTCAGATAATACATCCTTAAAAAGTTCTTCTATTTTCTCTTTTACTCTCCCAGAACCATTTCTTAGTACATGTTGAAAAGATTGATATTCCCCATGTAAATCACTGACAAAATGTTCCGTTCCCTTTGGTAGATTCAGAATAGCTTCCAAATTAATAATTTCCGTAACCACTTTGTCTTCACTATCATACTTTTCGGCCAGCAATTCTAAGTACTTTTTATCCAAAGCGTGTATCCCCCTAAGTAATGCGAATAAATGCTATCTTTATAATTCCTTCCGATATCTTTTTGGTGCTACACCATATTTTTTGTTCAAAGATGATAAAAATAGCTGATATTATCATAGCCTATTTCTTCTGTCACTCATAGTTACGGATATTTTTTGTATGTTCAAGTAACTACTTTGCTTTTATTAATCACCTTTCGTGAAGAAGCTCCTTGAAGGTTAGTTTTCGCTTTTTTATTATTTTACTTACCGTTATGGTTTAGTTTTTCCGAAAAGATATTGCATCTGCCGAAGTCATATTTATCGTGCTTTTTATCTTCGAAGTTGTGCTTAAAGAGTCGCGGTAAATTTTTATGCCAAGATTCCCATATATACAATAAGTTTTTTGTTTAACATTGTATATGTCAGCTTTAAGATCGTCAATATAAACTTCTATGCTCCATTGATATTCGACTGCAATTTTATTGATTTTTTTAGTTGCAACTTTTAACCTCAAAAATTTTATTTCGTCTAGCTTTTTTAATATCTTTGGTTTAATGCGAATCTACAAAGGAAAATTCTCCATCAAACCTATTTTCTCGGTAATATTTTTAAATTTTCATCTAGGTTCGGTAATCGCTTCCGTAACACTATTTGACTACCCAATCTTACTGACATATCGATTGCCTGCTTTCATTAAGAAGCCTGCTGTTATAACTGTAATCATAGTTTTCAAAAAAACAAATCCCTTGTTCACTTTCATCTAATAATCTATCTTTAATCCGCTTCATAAACTGAATAACTAAAATCAATAAAATCTTCCAGTCTTGCATTTTTTTCTTGCCTCATCCCCCAGCCATATCGCTGGTAATCCTTCCCGCCATCTATGAATATAGATTCACGTTTACATTTCTTAAAATCATAGGTATGTATTGATTCGATTATATCGTCGCAGATTTTACAACGAACCTTGTTTACTAATACTCTTCTCACTAAATATCAATCCCTTTTTACTTGTGTTAGTTCGGCTATTATTTGGATACTACGACCATATCTGCATACTCTTCATGCCTTATGTCTTTCTTATTTCGCTTACATTTAAAACTAGCACGAACTAGTACTTGGTGTGCTAAATCCCCTTTTTGATTTGGGCATTTTATGATCCATCGTATCACCAAACTGCAGTAATTGCATATATAGCTATCCCGTTCTTTTGCCATCATTTCTCTCTTTGCTTATGAACTTTTTAAGTCAATTGACTAAGTAGGTCGATCATCGGACACCCTGTTTAAAAAGTTTTAGGAAAAAGAAGAAAAAATACAGGTAAATGACCGTTTCATCTTTAATTTAGGATTCAGCCATTTACAATCAAAAAAAACCCACAGATGTTGATATGTCGACATCTGTGGGGGCTTTTTACTCTTAATCTATGGACTTTAATTTCTTCCTCCACGGGCATTTGATCTAGCTTTTCCTTTTTGCTGTTCAATTGGTCGCTCCTAATATCACCTATAACCATAAAATGAGCGGTAAAAATAGAAATGAAGCTATAAGCTAATTAGAAAACTTAAAAGATAAAGCGGCACCATCAGGCACTCTGGATGAGCACAGCTACACCGCCATATGTGCTTTAGAGAAGGCAAGTGGTATGCTATATACGGTTCAGCTTAGTTATTTGAGAGGCAAATAACTAAGCTGTTTTTACATTTAAAGCATTTTTCAAGTTAGATAATATTTGATCCGTTTGTTTTTATTACTTGTTGGTACCATTCGAAAGAATCCTTTTTATAGCGTTTAAGAGTCCCATTACCTTGGTTATCACGGTCTACATAAATAAAGCCATAGCGTTTTTTCATTTCTCCTGTTGTAAATGAAATTGGATCAATGCAGCCCCAAACGGTATAACCAATGACATCCACACCGTCTTCAACGATTGCTGTTTTCATTTGAGCAATGTGCTGTTGTAAATACTCTATCCGTTCTTTGTCATAAACATGGCCATTTTCAAATGTATCAGCGTAGCCAAAACCATTTTCTACAATAAAAATCGGTAATTCATATCGGTTATTTAGCAAATTTAAATAGTAGCGTAAACCAATTGGGTCGATTGACCAGCCCCATTCAGTTGCCTGAACATATGGATTTTCTACAAGTGTATCGTTTCCAAGCAGAACATCGTTTAAGCACTTTGCTTCAGGTCTTACCGAAACCGTATTACTCAAGTAATACGTGATACCAATATAATCAACAGTACCTTCACTCAAAATTTTCAGATCTTCCTCAGTCATATCTAAATGATAGCCTTTATTCTCCCACTCTTTCACAAAGCGTTTTGGATAATGACCACGAACATGAACATCAGTAAAGAATAACTGTTGGTCATCTTCTTTTTGTGCTAATAATATATCTGCTGGATCACTAGTTAATGGATAATTCGGTGTTGCTGCTAACACACAGCCAATTTGAAAGTCAGGATTAATTTTCTTCCCTTCTTTTACGACCCACGCACTTGCAACGAACTGATAATGTACTGCCTGATACATTGTTTCAAGTTTAGTTTCATTGTCAGTGTAGATGATTCCAGAATTTGTCCAGGAGTAAATTGGATTATCCAAAATTCTTTGGTTGTTGATTTCATTGAATGTCAGCCAATACTTCACTTTATCTTTATACCGTTCCATTACTGTGATAGCAAATCGTTTGAAAAAATCTATCAGACGACGGTTTCTCCATCCACCATATTCTTTTACTAAATGATATGGCATTTCAAAATGTGCTAAAGTAATAACAGGTTCAATTCCATAACGTAACAGTTCATCAAACAACTCATCATAAAATTTCAACCCTTCTTCATTTGGTTCAACTTCATCACCATTCGGAAAAATGCGCGTCCAAGCAATGCTCGTACGCAAGCACTTAAATCCCATCTCAGCAAACAATTTCACATCTTCTTTATAATGTCCGTAAAAGTCAATTCCATCGTGGTTAGGATAATATTCACTAGGTAATATTCCATCAGTAATCTTACGCGCTTTATCCTTTGTTCCCGCGGTCATAACATCAGCGATGCTTACGCCCTTTCCGCCTACATTCCATGCTCCTTCAACCTGATGGGCGGCGATCGCGCCACCCCATAAGAAGTTGTCTCTCATTTTTAAAAGCCCCCTTTAATTATTCGCCAATAGAGAATAAAATACTTTTTGGTGTAATATTCCCACTCGTCTCTTTATAGCTAATACGTTCTATACTTTCAGGATCCGTAACAATAACAGGCGTGGTTATTTTATATCCTTCAGCTAAGATTTTCTCTTTATCAAAAGTTAGGATGATTTGACCTTTTTTTACTTCATCACCTGCAGAAACTAATGCCTTAAAGTATTTTCCTTCTAAATTAACCGTGTCTATGCCTACATGAATTAAGCACTCACTTCCGGCGGTTGATCTTAGTCCAATTGCATGTTTTGAAGGGAAAGCAACAACAACCGTTCCATCAAATGGTGCGACTATTTTTCCGTCTTCTGGAATCACGGCTACACCTTTACCTGCAATACCACTTGAAAAAACATCATCTTCAACTTGTTCTAAGGGAATTACTTTACCAGTTACAGGTGAACAAACTAATGTTACGCTAGTTTCAACTCCCTCATGTGCCCCATCGCTTTGTTGATTTTCTGGATAAAAATCCGTCATTTCCTCTTGTTTTACTCCAAAATAATAAGCCAGTACAGCACCGGATATTAAAGCCGTTAAGATACCAGCCAAATATCCTAATGTCGGCGTGTAAACCGGTATTGAGAAAACATTATGAAAAACATAAGCATTCATTGTTACATTTGTAACTCCACAAATTGCCCCACCAACACCACCAGAGATCGCTACAATCGGTAATAGACGTTTATAGCGTAAAATAATCCCGTAAACGATTGGTTCAGTCACGCCAGCAAGAAGTCCTGTAAGCGCAGTGGGGCCAGCTAAAGCTCGCATCTTTGAATGTTTCTTTGCTCTAAGGAAGAATCCAATTGCAATACCAATTTGAGCAAATACTGCCGCTACTGCCATACCTTCAACTGGGTCTCCACCTAAATTAGTGAGATTATCTAAAGTAATTGGCGTAAATCCCCAGTGCAGTCCGAACATTACCATAAATGTCATGCCCCCGCCAAGCACAAAACCAGATACTAATTTACTACTGGCAATTAACCACGTCACACCTGATGCTAATGCGTTCCCCACATCTGTACCAAAAGGTCCAAAGAAAATTGCAGTTAACGGAACCATGATTATCAAGGCAAACATTGGTACTGCGAAAAGTTGAATATCTTTAAATATGATTCTCTTCAAGATTTTATCAACATAAACATAAATAGCCATAGCGATAAAAATTGGGAAAATTGTTGTTGCATAACTAACTGCTTCAAGCGGTATTCCAATAAAATCAGTTTTCCCTAGTTCAATGAGCCCCGTAAACGATGGCTCTAATAGAGCAGCACCAATTGTTCCACCAACATACATATTTCCACCCATTTTTTTAGCAAGGGTAATACCTAAGAATATTGGCAAAAAGTAAAACACAGCATTACTAGCAGCACTTAAAACCGCATAAGTAGAACTAGAATCAGACAATAAATTAAATTGAACTAAAACTGTTAGTAAAGCTTTTATCATACCCGAGCCTGCCATTGCAGGAATGAGAGGCGAGAATGCGCCAGATATGATTTCAAAAATAGAATTAATTGACCACTTTCCTTTTTTCACTCCAGCAGCACCATCCATATGACCCGTCAATTGCTGGATTGTTGCAAAGTAATCCGGGACTGCACTGCCAATTACAATTTGGTATTGTCCGCCGCTATTTACGACTGACAAAACAAAAGGCAATTTTTCAATTTCTTCTTTTTTAGCTTTGTCAGGATTTTTTAGGCTAAACCGCAATCTTGTTGCACAATGAACTAGATTCGTAATATTCTTCTTTCCACCAACTAATTCAATAATTTGATTGGACTCATTTTCATATTTCATAATGAAGTTCCTTCCTTTTTTCAAAATAAAAGGCGTAACCAATAAATCAATAAATATAGCCGCTAACAGCTAATCATTTATCAATCCTTTAGGTTACGCCTGTTTTACCAGTTACGATCCTATTTTTCAGATGCTAATTTATACAAATGTAACGTTAGATACACTACTTCCTCAGTAGAAATCTTCCAATGTTGTTGTTTTTCTAAAAACTCTTTGATTTTAACAGCACAGCTATAGTGGTTTTCATACTGCAATTTCACTACATTTAATAATGTAGAGGTATCCCCTGATACCACTTCATTATTTAATTGACGCTTAATAAAATATCGAATGTGCGTAATAAATCGAGTAAAATAGAATGATTTCTCATTAAATTCAAACCCATAGTGATATTTAATAATGTTCGAAATGCTTTGAATGACTTTCGTGATAAAGATAGTCTCTTCTACTCTGTCATCTTTTCCTAAAGCATTTACAAAGTGCAGTGTTATAAATGCTGCTTCTTGTTCCGGAATTTCAATTCCCGTTTTTTCTTGCATCATTCCAACAGCCTTAAGTGCTATCGAGTATTCTTTAGCATACAACTGTTTAATTTCCCACTCTAAAGCTGAACGGAAACTCATTCCTTCTTTTGCGCGGGTAATAGCAAAACTAATATGATCTGCTAATGCTAATAGGGATGTTTCATTTACTTTATTTCCTATTTCTTTTTCATATAACTGCAATATATCACTTGCTAATTCGAGATCCTTGACATCTATTCGTTTTAAAAGTGATTCGAGTTCAACCATGGAATCTTTGCTTTCTAATACAAACTTTTGACTTATTTTTACGTCTTTAAGAATGTTCCCTTCTTTAATTCCAAACCCGAGGCCCTTTCCCGTCACTATCTCTTCAACATTATTACCATTTTTTACTAAAACGACATTATTGTTAAAAACTTTAACGACTTTCATTTTAAAGTTCCTCTCTTTTAGGCATTTATGCAACACAAAAAGACATAACCTAAAAAAGCGGCACACAAAAAAAAGGAAAATTGTGTTTAAGCTCCTTGGTTACGCCTGAATTATCAGTTACGTTCCGTTAGTTCGAGAATACCAGAATAGGATAGCGCTGTCAAACAATTTTTAATAAAACTTTCAAGCTTTATTTGTAGCAGGAGTTTTCCTTTTCAAGATTTAATAAAGTAGTAAATATTCTTGTCTCCTCTCCAATTACTTTGTATTTTTTCTCATTCCCCTAACCTTCTCCAAATTAAATTGAATATCTAAAATACTTATATGTGCCTGTGTTGCAGTTCCAATACAACTTTATTCAGCAATCCCCCTCACATCTCTTATTGGACAATCTTCTCCAATAATATATAATTGATAGTGATAATCATTATCACTATCAGTTATTTTTACTTATCTTTATTTACATATCAAAAAGGCAAGTAAATGGGAGGTGCAATAATGGAAGTGACAATGATTGAGATATGTGACTGGTGCAAGTATATCAACGAAAAAAATTTTATAGAAAATGATGATGACAGTCATCATACTACCTGTCCTTGTTGTGGCTCAGATATTTTAGAAATCCAAGAGATATAGCGTAAAACAAATAAAAAAGGAGACTTTCAATTGGAGAGCTATAAAAGATCCCTTTCGAATCACAGAAACATTGCATTACATTTAGAGGAGGTAAAATGATGATTCAGCATTTCATTGCAAAAGAAACATTTACACATCAAATCGAATGTTTTTGTCCAGGCAACATACACTCAACTACTTTAACTATTAACAAAATGGACATACTCGAAGTCCGTGAACAAAGCTTCACTTTCCATAATGGATGGTTTGTACAAGCTATAATTAATAATCATGGATGTTTCTATATAGCCCTTGAAGATTTAGATCAATATTTTTATCAAGGAAGGCTTATAACTACCATTGACTTAGAATTGAATTTAAATTATTTGCAACTTCAAATAGATAAGGCTCTTGAGAAAAGGGACGAAGAGCTATTTTTAAAAAGTACAAAGCAATTAAAAGAATCAAATGCACTGAAAATGCAGATTGAGCACTTTATAAATAACGAAGTCGGGAATTATTACTCACAATAATCATATCTGAAGGGTTGATTGAAATGAAAGGTATCTCAGACAGAATGATAGATAATGAAAAGCAGCAAATTATTCGACAATTACTAAACATGGAATTTTATAAATCACCTGATGATCGTCAGCTATATGAGTTAACACTACAAGAATTAAAACATGAATTTAATAAATACGTTGGAAACTTTTAGCTAATTGGAGGAAATTAAATATGTAAAATTGTCTAATTGAAACTAAATGAAATATATCACTTGGAAGAAGCCAAAGACAACATTGTATCTTTGGCTTCTTCCAAGTGGGAAATGTAATGTCTGAAACACGTCAAGTACTTAACATCTACTTTTCGAATGTGCTCTGACATGATTATCACGATTCATAAAATTTAATAGCTTCACTATTTTTTCTGAATAGTCTTCTTCACAAATCCTACCCTCAAAACAATTCGTTCTCCTATCAAAAATTGGCATATCACTATACTCATAATAGAATTCTATAAAAATCATATTCTCGAGAATACAATCAATACAATTTTTAACAGTATCTAAGAAATAACCATTTATATTTCCTATATTAGTTTCTACTATTTTCTTCGCTATTGTATAGTTGAATTGCTCAGTAAGTGCCTTGTCATACTTAAATGGACGTAAATTCTTTAAATTTGAAACTTTTTTCTAATCTATTTGCCTCTAATAAGTGAAAGGAGGTTGCTACATGTCATATTCTATTCAATTAGTCGAGTTAGCTAGGGCAGGTGATAAAGAAGCATTTGAACAATTAGTAAAAATTGAAAGTGAAAAATTGTACAAAATTGCTTACCTGCACATGCACAATAAAGAGGATGCACTCGATGTACTACAAGAAGCTACATATAAAGCGTATATTTCAATCCATCAACTCAAATCTCCGGTTTATTTTAGTACTTGGTTAGTCAAAATATTAATACGAACAGCTTATAAAGAATTGGAACGTAAAAAGAAAACGATTCAATTGCCTGAAGAAACAATTCAATTTCTTTTAGAGTCAAATCAAATCGAAGCCCCGTCTTTTGATTTGTCAGAGGCCCTTTCTGAGCTAAACACTGATTATCGTAATGTAATTACCCTTTTCTATTACTATGATTTACCGATTCGTACCATTGCAACTGTACTAAATAAGCCTCAATCAACTGTGAAAACCTATTTGCGCCGAGCTAAGATGGAATTAAAAAAAATGTTAGGAGATGATTATTATGCAAAAAAACTTATTTAAAGATATTGAAGTACCTAATGAGGAAGTTCTTCTCGCAATTGATAAAGGAATTGAACGTGGAGAAAAAGCCCGGCATAAGAACAATAAGCATAGGGGTGTTTTTAAAAGAACGTCATTCTTCACTTCGGCAGCAGCAGCAATGATAATTGCTTCAGGGTTTATTTTTTCTCCCGTTGCGAACGTTTTAGCGCAAGTTCCGATACTTGGTAGCATCTATGAAAAATATCAAATGCCAATTGGCCAAGAATTAGCCTCAGATCATCTCCTTACAGAAATCAACGAAACGGTTGAGGATCAAGGTGTAAGTATGAGTATTACGTCAATATTTTATGATGGTCAATATATCGGGTTAACATTTAAAGCTATTGGAGAAAATCTAGCCGATTCCATTGGTGGGGAAGTAGCTCCCGAATCTGGCTATGCGTATGAAATGTTTGACCGAAAAGATGAAACAACTTGGTGGGGAGGTTCTATGGGTGCTTTAACAAAACAGGATAATGGATATACAGGTGCAATGATATTGGAAAATCCAAATACGGATTCAGTAGATTCCCTGACACTCCCTATTACATTTACAAACATTGCAGGGGTTCAGGGGGAATGGTCATTTAATCTTTCGGTTGAAAAATTACCTGCAAAGGAAATTCACATTGCGCAATCAGTATCGTCCATGAGTGAAGCATATCGTATCCATTTTGACAAAATAGTCGTGGGGCAAACAAATGCTACCTTATCGTATGAAGTTTTGGATGCAGCTGATATAGAAGGTGAACAACTAGAGCTCAACATCTTAGATAGTAAAGGATTATCTATTTCGACAAATTCAATAACTGATTCAAAAGTAATCTTTGAAATCGATCGTAAAAAAACAGACTTTGTATCAGTAGAACCTATCTATAAAATCGGTACAAAAGAAATAAAATTAGATACGCTAAAAATAGATTTTAAATGACTCAAAAAACCGAACTTTTATAAGTTCGGTTTTTTTACATTTATTTTCTCATCTATAGCTCAGCTTATTAGGAATAACCTGAAATGTATCTATGCGCAAAATAACACTTAAAATAAGCGCAATTTATCTCCTAAAGTGACATGAAACGGAAAATAAGGTTGCATTTTCACAACCATTACCCGCTTCCGACAACAAAATACCACCTTATCTACAACTTTTTTTTCCTCTATTTATGATACGGTTCACCGTAGTGATTTAAGAGGCAAAAAAACAGCATTGGGATGTAAATTCCAATGCTGTTTTTTTAGGATTATTACAAACAAACTACTATTTATATATATATGTGCGATAAAAATGCAGCTAAAGTATTGACCTCATAGCTTTCTGTAAAATTACCTCATCTGCTTAATTTACTTTTTACAAAACCTTTTCTTTATTTTTCTGCCGTGAGTATGCACTAACTATTTCTCCATCCATTTTCCCCTCGCCCACAACAGAAAGATCAAGGTAAATGTCGCCTTTTGTTTTCCTGCTTGTCCAATAAATACCACTTAATTTCTTTGGGTTATCTATTATGAACCTACAAGTTCCATATTGGACTGGATTTTTGTCACTAAACTTACTTTTTGGGTTTGTAATATATGTATAATACAATACATAATAACCATTTTCTTTGACAATCTTACTTGTAATTGTTGAACTTATTGTTTCATCCGATACTAATTGAATATTCAAGTGAAATAAACTTTGCTTAACATTCACTTCTATGGTCTTATTCCCAATTTTCCCTTTATAATTGTACTCTAAAATCCCTTTGTACCGCTTATATAGTTTAGGGGTCTTCTCCAATGGATTTAGTTTCCAAACCCATTTTTCGTACAATATTGAAATTACTATTGTTATAGAAACTGATAAGCCTGTATATCTTGAAAAGTCTTTAAATGAGTTTGGCATTGATATCAATGAACAAATCACAAATATAGCAATAGCGATATAGATAGCAACTTTCAAATATCTTTTAACTGAATCTGACATAGGCCACCTCCTATATATCGTACTCATAAAAGTAATACAAATCATTTATAAACCTTTTGTAGCTTTCGATTTCAGTGGAAGAACTACATAGCGGCTTTATTCCGTTTGCTTCTTTGTAATCGGGTATCATACCAACATTTCTATGAAGGTAATTTGTTATCTCACCAAAGGCATAACGGTAAGTTGAATATTTTGTAAAAATCTCGTTTGGTAAATTCCATAATAAAGATTCCAATCCAAAAGAACTTATAATGTCTGCGGATTCATAGCCTTCGTCTTTCATGATGTATCTCATCTTTTTAACAATCCTGACCATCTTCTTGTAGTAAGTTCTAGTTTGATTGTTTTTTTCTCTTCCATTTCTAATGTGTTGTTCTGGATAATTGATTATTGTTTGTCCTTCATCGGAACGTATGAGAATTCCACCAATATAGTTATCAGGGTTTGACGAATAGTCATTACTGTAGTCTCTATGTCTCATACATGGAACACCATCAGCATCTACACGATATGTATTTCCATGAATCTTTATTGACTTATTTTTACGTTCTACATCGCTACCAAATTTTTCTCTTAAAGCAATTTCAACTTCATCCTTAAACGTCTGCACATTATCATTGGAACTACTAAAACCATACGTGCTATCACTTGTTGTCGGTCGATACTTAGTTCTAAAAGTTGACTCTAACACTACAGCAATATCTACATCACTTTCAGTTCTTACATTGGTATTATTTGCATAAGAGCCTTGAACAAATAATTTAACCTTTCTATTTCTTGCTGCATTCCTCATTTCTATCGAATAGGAATAAGTATCAAGATACATTTTTTCAATATTTTTACCTTCATCACTAAATCCAATATTCTTTAAAGCATCTCTGACCATCCCAATAGCGTTTTTGCATTTTTGATCCTCGGTATCACTCAATGGTGCCGCAAATGATTTCAGCCTATCCTCTGTAAATTTCATTCTTATCTTATCCTCCGTTTTTATAGATTAATAGTTTCAATACCTTGCAAATGTAATGAAAAAGGCAGTCCAAATAATCTTGAACCGCCACCTGTTGTTTTATCCTGTTGTGTTCATCACTAAGTAGTTCGCTTTGTTGATACTATAATACCTGCACTTACCCCATTTGTCAAATACTATATATAACATTACGGCAGCGATTGCAGGTTGTCAAACCAATAAAATAAGAACCGAAATAACCAGTACTATTCAATCTGCTTATAAGCAATTTACGTCTCCTTTGAGGAACCGTCTTTTGATATTCGAGTTTTCATCTTTATAAATCCTTTACAACTTCTTCATCCAATATTGCCTTTCTCTTCTCCCAATCCGGCATTAAAGAATAAAGCATGTTATAAAAACTTTCACCATGGTCATTGTACTTAAAGTGGATCAACTCATGTAGAATGACATAATCAATGCAATGCTTTGGTGCTTTTATTAAGTTAAAGTTCAACAAAATGGTATTGGTATCTAGCAATGCTGAACCCCAACGTGCCTTCATTATCCTTATATCAATAATTGGCTTCTCGACTCCATACTTTTCAACTAATGGGTAAATTTTATTCAATGATTCTTGGAATGTAGTTTGGGCTTTATTTCGATACCATTCTTCCATCAGCTTTGCTTTACGCCTTACATTGTCTACATCTTTCACGTACATATAAATAAACCCTCTGAAGTATTTAACTTCTTCTACATCCTCTGCTTCTTGGACACGTAGTCGATATTGTTTGCCTAAATACTTGTACGACTCACCACTGACATATTCCCGTTCACTTTGCTTATAAGGTTGCACACTTTCAAAGTTTTTTACATGCTTTGTGATCCATGCTCCTTTTTTTCGCACGAAATCATAAATGAAGTTTATAGGAACATTATTTGCAGCTGAAACTTCTATCGTCGTATCAGGCTTGATATTAAGGTTTACATTCTTTACTTTCTTTCTTTCTATCGTAAATTCAATGATTTTATTGCCATATTGAATCTGATGTATCTCCATGTTGTTCACACCTTAATAACGCCTTAAAGCAACAGTTTTAATTTGCTCAATGATTTTATCTATCGTATCGAAATCTAATTCTATATGGTATTTCTTTGAGAATTCATATAACAAATCATCTAACTCTTGGGCGATACGATTATGGATTTCCAAGTTATCATGCCAGTCTACTTTCTGATGTTCTTTTACCACATCATCCATTTTTAAAGCTAAATCACCTAGATTGTATTCAGCCTTAGGATCTTTTCCTCTCATTATGTCTTGCGTTACTCCATAAAAAGCCTGAGCATTTCGGTTATCCCTAATCACATCAGGAAAATCATCATTGGATTGACCTTTACGATAATCCGCCATGATGTCTTGCATACGGTTTAAATATTCCGCTTCGGATATACGCTTATCCTTGTATTCCTGGAGAGCTTCCTGTATTCGTTCAGAAAACTTCTTGTAAAAAGCAGGGTTTTCATCCCATTTTGTGCTTACACTCTTTGACAAACGTGTACGAATCGCATCTGCTTTTGCACGTTTTGATCCTAGGCGGTCCATTTCCTCTTCAAATGCCTTTTCATTTAAAATATCAACAGGATTTGTAATGCGAATAACTTCTTCTGCCGAAATATAGTTATCCATCAATTTCTGCATCTTTGCTTCGTATTCTTTGTGATCTATGCTGTCAGAATAACGTAATTTCACACTTTTACGAAGTTCTTGATAAAACTTTAAATCCTTCTTGTATTTCTGTAACTCCTCTGGTGGCATTGCATTATATATCTTTTCAGATTCTAATGCAATGCCAAGATTGCGACCGAACTTGCTCAATATATCATAAAACTCATTGCGTCTTTCCTCGTCTTCAAGCCATACTTCATATTCTTCTGTATCCTGCTTATTTTTAATTGACGAAAAGATTTGTAATAAATCTGAATGGTATTGACGTAATAGCCCAATTACACTAATTACATCATGTATTGCACCTTCCAGATCTTTTGGATCAAAGTTTTCCAACCCTGCACCCGAGTACATTTGCATTGCTTCATCAAGTTTTTCTAATAGCCCACGATAATCCACGATAAAACCATAGTCTTTTCCTTCATAAAGCCGGTTCACTCTGGCAATAGCCTGAAGTAGGGTATGCTCTTTCATTGGTTTATCTACATATAAGATGGTCGCTCTAGGTGCGTCGAATCCAGTAAGCAACTTATCAACTACGATTAGTAAATCAATTTCATCTCCATAAATAAATTCATCCTTAATACCATCTTCATAGGCTTCAGGTGTACCGTAACGATTCATCATTCGCTTCCAAAAATGCTGTACTTTGTCCTTGGATTCTTCGTCTACTGCTTCATGTCCTTCTCTCTGGTCTGGTGGAGAAACAACTACAGCACAATTCAGATCACCAAGTTCTTCAAATGCTTCCAAATACCGAATGGCCTCTATCTTACTATTTGTTGCAAGCATTGCTTTGAATTGACTACCTTGAGTCTTGTAATTATCAAAAAAGTGTTGGTTAATATCAAAAGCAACCATACTTATTCTTTGGTTAGACGATGCAATTCGTTCAAATAAACTCCATTTTTTCATCACTTCATTTTTTTGTTCGTCATTTAGATGACGGGTAATCATTTCAAGTCGATTGTCAATGGCCTTCTGATTTACAGTTTGGTCAACCATTTTACCTTCATATAAAAGGGGAACAATCGTCTTATCCCTTACACCATCAGCAATTGTATAAGCATGAATTAGTTTACCGAACTTAACCATAGTACTTTTTTCTTTTTTCATTAAGGGTGTTCCAGTAAACCCAAGATAACATGCGTTCGGAAATACCTTTTTCATTTTGATATGAAGTTCACCATATTGCGTACGATGACTTTCATCTACTAAGACAAAGATATCTCTGGTTTCGACTGGTTTTTGCTTAACAGATGCTGTATCAAATTTATGAACTAAAGTTGTTACGATATCTGCATTGTTGTCATTAATTAAATCTATCAAATGGCTACCTGTCGTTGCTCTACTTGCTTTTAACCTCGTATGATTGAATGTCTTGTGTATTTGTTTATCTAATTCTACTCTGTCTGTTACGACAACTACTTTAGGGTGGTAATCGCCTAACTCAGACATAATGTATTTAGCAAGCATCACCATTGTTAAACTCTTTCCTGACCCTTGTGTATGCCAGATTACACCCGACTGACGATTACCGTTTTCGTCACGCTCTTCAATTGTTTTTAAAATCTCCTTTATCGCAAAATACTGCTGATAACGAGTGACTTTCTTTTGATCCTTGTCAAAAAGTGTGAAGAAACGAGTGAGTTCTAGTAATCTTTCAGGGTAGAACAAGGAGATTATATTTTTATCCTGCATAGTCGGCAAACGGTCTATAACTGTTTTATCTAACCAAGACTGTAGCCAATCTTCCTTTTCTTCCTTCCAAATCGACCAGAACTTTTTCGGTGTATAAGTTGTTGCGTATTTTGTTTCATTCTTATTAGTAGACATAACAATCTGTACAAACTTAAATAACTGTGGAGCATAGTCTTTTCCTTGATTACGAACCATTTGACTTATGCCCTGTTCCATAGAAATAGATGCTTTTTTACACTCAATTACGACAAATGGAATCCCATTTACAAACAATGCAATATCAGGGCGAATCGTTCCTCGCCCATCCATCCGTTCCACTGAAAATTCCTCTACTACATGGAATTCATTATTCTCAAAGTTTTCCCAGTCAATATATTGAATGGTAAAAGACTTTTTTGATCCATCTGGTAGAAACTCAGTATAGGTCCGACCTAACATAAGTGTTTCATAGATTTTCTCATTTGTTTTAACAAGTCCATCTGTGAGTGGTTCATCCAAATCACGAATTGCTTGCTGAATATTTGCATCACTAAATTTATGTTTAATACCTTGATATTCGTAAGAGTTAAAATCTTTTAATCTTCTTTCTAAAATGGACTTTAACAACACTTCATACAGATTCCCACGTAATGCCTCTGCCTTTTCGGGAGTTATTTTGGTATAACCTAATTCCTGTAATACGTCTAAGGCGGGCTGTTGACTGATATACCTTTCATCATAACTATTTGATTTAATCACTTCCACACCTCCGTTTCAAACATTGTAGGAAAAGTAAAGGAGTTAAGCCTTTACTCGTACTTTACCTGTCAGAAGTAATTGCATGAGACCTTTTTTTTGATGTTTAATATTATTAAGTTCTTTATTTAATAGTTCTAATTCCTTATCTATTGTAGAAAGTACATTAGCAATTTCCCTTTGCTCATTTATTCCCGGTACCTTTATGTTTAAGATATATAAATCTTTAGGGTTAATTCTTTTAGATCCTGTACCTGTTGATATTCTTTCCAAGTTTCTGTAAAACCCTTCTCTTGACATGTAATAGAAAAACCACTTTGAATCAATACCCCTTTTGAAATTAAAAGAAGGAATATCTGAAGAAGTCTGATAGCCGTCAAATTTTTCAGGAATTAAGCCAAATGCACCCTTATGAAGATTTTGCTTACCGTATATAAATTGTCCAGCCTTTCTAACATATTGCGTCGTTGCACCAACCTTTTCAATAGGGTTTACCTCTCGCTGCTCTATCCCCTTCAAATTCAATCTTACCGTCAACCTTTTTTCTAAAATAGGGTCTGTTGCAATTTCCCTACTTTCAATAATACAGTCCCCTATTTTTTTCTTCATCCAATCGCCATCAAACCCTGGCAATCTCACCTCACCCGTCAACAAGTTCTGTATTAACCCTTTTTTCTGTTCTTTTTTCTGCTCAATTAACTTTTCTTTTAGTTCTATTGCTTTGTCCCAGGTGGATAGGATGGAGGCAATTTTTTGTTGTTCTTTTAATGGTGGTAAAACTGCATCTATCTTTCTCAAGTTGGGTCTATTAATACCTAAAACTGAAATTCCAGTTGCAATCCTCTTCATTTGCTTACGTATATTCCAATTTGATAAAAAAAACCTTTTAAATTCCCGGTTTAATAGATCAGTTTTATCTCTCGCAACTATTACATGTAAACCACTAATAAACGGAATATTTCCCTTATTTAATACTACAACTGATTTTCCAATTCCCTCATAATCTTCAGAAGCATCTGCAAAGGCAATATCTCCATCATTTAAAATGTAGTTTTCGCTTAAATTTTCCAATGGGACATCGTACTTTGGTATAATATCTGCGTCCCTTTCCACATCAATATAATTTTCTTTCAATTTGTGAATATCTCCATAATGCAAATAACATATACCTTTATTTGATAAATTAGCTCTTGAAACAGGTAATCCCCCGTCAAAATCAAATAATGTATCAAACGTATACTCTTTCCAATCTATTGGATAGTTCCTTTTAATTTCCTTTTTCAGCATTCTTCCACCTACAATCCTAGCTCTTGCAAATATTTTTTCATCTGGGATTCAACTTCTTGAAGTTCTAGCTTTATATTCGTAATATTATCTTTCACCTGTGCCATATCCACTGGTTCTTCTTCTTCAAAGATATCGACATAACGGGGAATATTAAGGTTATAATCGTTCTCCTTTATTTCATCCAAACTAGCAACATACGCATATTTATCAATAGTTTCACGTTTTTCATATGCCTCTACAATTTTCTCAATATCCTGTTCTCTTAATTGGTTTTGATTTTTACTTTTTTCATAGTGACCCTCTCCAGAGGCATCAATAAATAAGACATCATTTCTCTTTCTATCCTTCTTAAACACCATAATACAAGCAGGAATTCCTGTACCAAAGAACAAACTCTCCGGTAATCCAATTACCGCATCAAGTAAGTTCATATCAATCATTTGTTTGCGAATTTTTCCTTCGCTTGCACCTCTGAACAACACACCATGCGGTAAGATTGTTGCCATACGGCCATTTTCTGCTAATGAATACAACATATGTTGAACAAAAGCATAATCACCTCTCGAAGCTGGTGGTACTCCCCATTCAAACCGTCTGTGTGAATCAAGTCCTGCTTCCATTTTAAACTTTTTATCGTTTGTTCCTTCGCCTGCAAACCCCATTGCCCATTTATCCAATGAGAACGGTGGATTTGCTACGATTGCTTGGAACTTCATTAGTTTTCCATCTTCTAAGTGTAATGGGTTTGCTAATGTATCGCCCCATTCGATTTTCGCATCATCAATTCCATGCAAATACATGTTCATAAGAGCCAATGAGTGTGTTGCTCCATTTCTCTCCTGACCATAAATCGCTACTTTCCTACTGGGCACTTGTTCTGCAACCTTGATAAGCAATGAACCTGAGCCACATGTTGGGTCATAGATTCTATCATTCTCTTCCGGTTTAATTAAACGGGCTAATAGTTCTGACACTTCTGCGGGTGTGTAAAATTCCCCACCCTTTTTACCAGCATCGGATGCAAATTGCCCAATCATGTACTGATACGCATTTCCAACAATATCTTCATTTCCTATTTGTGATGGTCTTAATGAAAGGTTATTAAAATCTTCTAATAAGGAACGTAACATTGCATTTCTCTCTGATGCCCTGCCAAGAATTGCTTCACTATTAAAATCAATGTTTCGAAATACACCACGAAGTTTACCAGTGTTCTCATTTTCAATTTTTTCTAATGCCTTATTAATGATCTCTCCAATTTCTGGATCATTACGTTTACTATATAGATACTCAAATGTCGAATGCTCTTCTAATATGAAACGTTCTCTTGATAGAGCACGCTCAATACGTCTTTCATCCCCATCATAACGTTTCGTATATTCTTCCACATGCTCTTTATACGTATCACTTAAATATTTGATAAATAGCATTGTTAAAATGTAGTCCTTATACGTACTGGAATCAATTTTTCCCCTAAATGTGTCGGCCGCACGCCAAAGCACACCATTAATATGTTGTTGCGTTACTATTTCTTTCATTTAAACTCCTCCTATTGTCTCCCCTGTAATAATTGATTAGAGATTCCTTGAAACCAACGTTCTTTTTCTTCTATTAACTTTTTATAAAGATGTTGTTCTTGTAGATGAAGTCGTAGTAGCTCTATAAAGGCCTTTTGGTTTTCCATTGTTGTTTTAGCTACAGGTATTGTTTTAAGTATATTTTGATTTGTACTCGGAATACGACTCCCTGATTGTGATCGTTCCAATTCCTTTTTTACTTCAGATGTATTTAAGTACCAAGCAATATACTGTGGAAGATACTTCATTTGATCCACTTTAATTATCGCAAAATATGATGGTACTAATAGCCCTCTATGTTTCTTATCAATAAAAACAGAAGTATAGGGATGACTTAATCGAATTAATACATCGCCTTCAATTGTAAAGTAATGATCTTCTAACACATCATCGCTGATAAATTCATCTAAAGGCTCATTATTAATAATACCATCTTCGGAGATGTTCTTTAGGGTGAGAAGTTTATATGTAGCCTTTGCATCATGATCCCCCTGAGCCTTTTTTCTACTTAATACAAGACCTGTACTTATCTTAGCAATGTCTCCAAGTTGCATTTTACACCTCCTGTTTAATTGTCAAATATGACATTTGAACAAATGTTGTTAAATACAATATATAACACATTCAGCTTGTAGTCAATCCTATGTGGTGATGAAACTAACTTTATAGCATCTGAACAAGTCTGTTTAAACAATATTACATGCTTTATTACTACATTTTTATCTGTTAAGACAGGGTGTACTTCAATGAACATATTTTTAATTACATATCATGAGATGACAAAAGCTATCGCAAATACACTTTTGCAATAGCTTCATCAATTTTATCTACTCTTTTTTTCATACCGATTACCTATTTCAACCAAGAGCTGTTCAATCTCATTAATATTCCAATTCAGGCCTTCCCTAAGAATCCTAATTTTCATATGTACAGGGATTTCCCTTGACCCTCTTTCAGCACGGAATATAAATGATGCACTGCATCCTATTCGGCTTGCAATAGAATCATATGTCAATGCTTCCTTATTACGATATTCTTTTATCACACTTCCAAAATCATCGACTGCTTTCCTAATTCTTTCTAATGTTTGTTGATCCATTACTATTCCTTCTCCCGCTCCCATTGTGCATCCTCCTAATATAACCAGCTTTTCCTGGTCCCAGTTTTTTCTACTATCATATAGTAGACCTGGGTCTTCAAAATATAACCCTATCTGTTACATTGGCAGAATAATTTTCGTCTAACTGCCTATCATATATTAGCTTTACAAAATGAAAGGGGTTGTGCTAATGATGGACAAAGAAAAATTCATCGAAATGTCACCAGCAGAAAGAGTACAAGTAGTCAATAAACTATTAAAGAATCATGATTTAAAGGAAATCAGCAATCTCGTAAAAATACCCTCAAGTAGTTTCAGTAAAATTATGCGGGAAGGGGATTATATTTATCATAAGGCTGATAAGAAATACTATCCGTTTATCCGTTCCGAAGGTGAACGAGCGGTAAAAAAGTTACAGAGTGGGGACGACGATGAAATAGCCTTTATCAAACAAAATGTAGATACATTGAAAAAGGTTGTTAAGCAGTTTGAAGAACAAGGGCTTTTACTGCTTGATAAACGCATCTATAGTAAGGATGCAAAGTTTGTCAATAAAAGCATCCGTATGAACAATGACGTTTACGGACAATTTACTGGATTTTGCGAGGATTTCTATCCTCATCTAAAAACCCAAGATCTTATTGCACAAGCACTAATTGACGCAATGAACAGATATAAACCAGAGAACGAGCGGGAGCAATGAACAGCTCTCGTTTTTTCATGTATAAATTTCCTGCGGAAGAAAGGTGCCTATAATGTTAGGTACAACAACTTTAGGCACCCTCAGTGTAATCTCTGTATACTTCTTAGATTTTGAATGGGTTTCCTAGGAAACTTGGAAAAGAAGTGTAGTTTTCAGTGGAGATGTTTTTGGGGATAAGAATTGGGTTAATCCCGAGATTAGCAAGATCTCGTAGATATTGTCGATGAGTGGGTTTAGATATACCCCCCTCTTCCTTTGACTTTTTAAGAGGGGTATCAATGTTACCTTTGGAGATCATAACGAGGAACTTTCGAAGGCTTTCTTTTTTTCGTTGCGAGAGGGAACTATTTGAAATTTTTTTTTCAGCCTCGGTGATTTTATAATAATCACCAGTATGGACAATCGGTATTACGTGCTTTTCCATGTATTCTTTCCATAGCTTTTTTGAAAAGTATGTTTTCAATTTCTTTGGTCTACCTTTTCCCCCTTTGTCTTCCCTTTTCATACTATTCAAGTGGCTGTTTTTCAATCTCAACTCGTATCTGAGTCGCCCAATATCGTATGGTTGGATTTCTTCACCATTTGAAATCCGTTCTTCTTCCTTATCATATATTATCAATTCCGTACTTTTACATTTGTGATATTGGGATGTTTCATATTTTAGGGGATTACCAGTTTCATCTTTTCCCCACTTAATTTTCTCTTTGTATGCAAACCTTACTGTATATTTCTCCAGTAACTTGAACAACAGCTCCCGGTCTCTTGGTTCCAGCAGCTTTGCATCTAGTTTATAGTCAATTCTAGTGAGTGTGTGGAAATCAAAGTAATCTGAATCCCCAAAATGTCGGTTAAGAAATTTACGAATATCACACTCTACCAAAACGTAATCCTCTTCTGTTATTGTTCCTCTGTTCAACATCTTTATGGCATCAACCTTCATTTGTAAATACCATACACCATCTACATGCTCCCATGTACGAACTATGGCATAAGCAGGATAAACTTTCTTCATTTTACTATTTAGCTTTTTAACAGCTGCACGGATGTAACGGTAATTGTTTAGCTTAACACCGTATAAGGAAAATAGGTGTTGTAAGTCTTCGGATATTACCGGTATAAACAATTCGAACGTGTGAATCAATTAAACCATCTCCTTTGTATTTATCGTGTGGAATAAGCAATCCCTTTACTATCATGCGTTTAAAGGGGTTAACTTTTCCCATCCCAAACTAATTTATATGACTACCCAACACATTGATTATTACTGTTGTGATGATGAAGTAAGGCATGCTATGTTGTTCTAAAGAAATATATTCACACTTGTCCGTTCTACAAGCCCATTTAGTATTACAGCGGTAAAGGTAATGTATTGCATGGCTGGTGCTAGAAAACTAACGAACAAAAAACCGCAAAGCATAAATGCCTCACGGTTAATATATCTGTTTTTTCATCCATGAACCCGACAACTATTTGCTTACTTTTCCATTTGACTTCTTGTCTTCATCATTCAAAAAAAGACTCTTAATAAGAAGACCAACATCCTATTTACGGCATATCTTAAATAGGTATATGATTCGTTGAGATTCCCCCCTAAACGGGAAAGCAGGATAACGCCTGTGGGATTCTTGAATGACTTATCGTTCGCAGTCCATTTCTGTTTTGAACAGTCCTCAAGGTGAGGGCATCCCATTGCCCCTCCTAAGACAGTGCATATAGCATCTTAGGCTGATTAACTTTTACCATCAACCACAGGTGCATATCGAATATTCATAGCACCTACAAAATCACGATGTTTTTCAAACCCACATTTACATTTATATTTACGGTCTTGGGCTGTGTTCCTTTTAGCACATTTAGGACATGTTTGACTTGTGTAGGCAGGATTCACATATTCAACTTTAATACCTTCTAATTTCGCTTTATATTCAATGAATTGTGAAAGACGATATAATGTCCATGTATGCAAATTCTTTTCGTTTTTACGACTGGTTCCTGTCGTCTGTCTAATATTCGCTAATCTCTCTAAATGAATGACAGAAATTTTATTTTCCTTGGCAAAATTAACAATTGAACGGCTTATCTTATGGTCTTGATCTCGCATCCAACGCCGTTCCTTATCCTTTAAACGCTTTATAGCATTTAACTTTTTCTTTTTGCCTAACTCTTTCCGTTTAGAAAGAAATTTTTTCCTCATATATTTATTCTTTCTTCCATTTCCAAAAAAACATACCTTTTCATCATCTGTTACAGCAACCGCAGGTACTTTTAACCCTAAATCTACCCCCATAACTTTCGTTCCAATATCTTGAACGGTAGAAATCGTGACGGAAATTTGAGCAATCCATTTATTTGCCTTTTTTGTAATCCGAAGCGTACCTAATTTATGCTTTAATAACTCAAGAGTTCGATGATCTTTATCAACTACTAAAGCCCGAATAGGTGTTTTAGATGCTTTGCCATTAACCATAATGGGCATAGAAATATGGGTATTGTTGAAACAATAGTTCTGATTGTTCCACACACACACGGGCCTTTTTAGAACAGGGACATTCTTATATTTATTTTTCTCGGCTTTCTTGTATACACTTTTTGCATCTCTTATTGCTTGGTTTTTCACAGCACTTGGCAGAAGGGCATGAATATCTTTGCTTGATTTCATTGTACTCTTCTTTTCTGTTATCATTTCAGATACAAGGGTATTAATCGTCTGAATATATGTCTTACTCATACGTTCCAAAATAGAGGCCTGATCTTTTGTAGGTAATATTTTAATTTGTACAGTAATTGTCTGTGACATCTTTTCACCCCAACGTTTTGCTATTTCCTTTTTATTTTGTACTCCAACAGTGAAACGATTTTAGTTGTATATTCTTCTTTCCTTTTATCAACATTTCTCCCGTGGTTTTCCTTTAAATATTCACAAGGAATAAACAAATCAAAACCAATAATCACTTGACCATTATCGTCAATTATTAAATAGTCGGTCGATTCCACACTCTTTGTAATCGGGTAGACACGGTTATTAGAAAGATTTTCTCCATCTTTTCCAGCTAACCTCAAATCTGTTTCTGAAAACACTACATGTGTCGCTTCACTCACTGAACAAACAACAAATCCTCTTGTCTCAGGTGCCATTCCATGCCATGCTTTTGTATAAAACTTCTCATAGTTACTCATACTTTTTTGCACCTCCCAATTGTCCCTCTTTTTCCATTTTCCTTTTCCAAATTAGGGTGCATCAAATCAATGCTTCAGTAGTCGCCCCAGCCCACACCCAATCTTCTGGCGATTGTTTTTTTATAGCATCTTTTTTTACCCATGAAATGGTCCACTTTTAATAAATTGATACCATTCAATAATCCGCTCGTTTTTTTCCCGGACTTTTCTTGTTACAATGGATTCTGTTACTTTACCAAAAGTCACTTTTACTTGTTTTGTTGATGTACCGTTTACTCTAATAGGAATAGAATTCCCAGTTTCCTTAAATGTTCTTGTTTGATTCAATTTACTCACATTGATGCCCCCCACTTTCATTACAATTATTTACTTCTAAAAAGCGAACCAAATATTCCATTCTCCCGACATTTACGCTTTTCACGAATTCTTTCATTTTTAGCATATATTCTTTTTTGCATATTCGACAAATCTACATCGGCTAACGGGAGATTTAAACTTCTTATAATCCTTTCATTTTCCCTTCTTAATCTGATTGAATGATTAGATGGAGTAATTATAGGAATTTCAACGCTTACTTTTTTATATTTTTGTTGGCTACTATCGTCATCAATGACTTTTTTCTCGATTGCAGAATAAGAATCGCTTTCCTTTCTTTCTTCTTTAGTATGCAAATAGATAACCTGCAAATTAAATTCTTGACCTGTCAACTCTTTTAGTACTTCAGTAAAATGATGCAAGTATCTTTGTATTATCCACTCTTTGGCAAATTCAGTTTTCGCTTTAATTATAATAGTATTACCTTCTACTATTTTCCCCGATAATGGAGCAATCCACGTTTGGTACATTGGCTTTGATAGACGTTTTTCAATCTGTTGCAGGATAATCTCCCAAAACTCACGGTTTTCCTTCTCCAATTGATCCACTTTATTGACTCCTTCCAAGATTTATTTCTCAACTATATCCTGTAAAAAAATTCAACATCTTCAACGTAGAACATTGATTTTCATCTAAAATAGACTTTTCCATGTCCTCTGTCTCCTTTGCCACTACATTAATGTGGAAAGTTTCAAAGCCATTTCAGCTATTTTAAATACGTATAAAACAAATCTTTATTTTCAAAGAGTGCTTTGTAGAGTTTCCGTAAATTAACGTCGCTCTCGAAAGTCAGTAACATTATCACCATGCGTTTTATGACATCATTAGCTTCATTTTCAATCCAGTCCCATGCCTCCCTTGTTAAAACCAGATTATGGTGTTCCTGGATTAGCTGGCTTAACACTTTGATTAATTGCCCTTGCTCTTCTGCATTCCCAATCATTTGAATTAAATTGCTCTTATTAGCCATGTCTTCTTCAACCGCCTCTTTTATGGTTGCAATAACATTCATGATGCTTTCACTTATCATGTATGTGTTATCCCAAAACACCAACAAATCCAGGGTGTCTATGACATTTTTTTCCCTATTAGCCGTGTATTCTTCTATCTTTTTCAATTCCTGTCTTTTAATCTTTAACCGTTCAATTAACTTTTGGTATTCTTTATTTACAATTTGTTCAGTCTTTTCCTTATAAAATTTTCCTTTAAATATTGACAAAAGATCATTTTTTTCAATATATCTGCTTGTATGCCTACCTATAAAACCTAAATCTAAGAATATACTTCCAAATTGCGACTCAATGGAGTCAGGGAGATCGGCCCATCTCTTGGCAATCCCCATATCTTCTCTTATTTCCGGATCTAAAAATACCCAAGACGAACAGATTGCCTTGATAAAGTCTACTGATTTAAACCTTGGGCCTTTGTTATCAAAGCAACAAATGTCAACAAGAATTTCTAAAGGAAGTCCCGTATTTAGGTATCTGATGATAATTAGCCTAGCCCCGAGTTGTGCAGCACTCTTGAATCTTTGTAATTCTCTCGAGAAATAGTTCCGAACCGTATTTATAGTAAATTGTTCAGCAATAAGACCATCCAATTCTGCATTAACACCAATGGATAATTCGTATAGTGCCTCAAGACGTTTTTCTTCTATCTCAATTACTTCTAAACGCTTTAAGAGCTTAGAAGGGTTAACACGGACAGGTAAATCAATCGGCCTATCTAAAAGAGAGTTAGCCCAATCTACTGCCTTTTGTGCCTGCTCGATGGAAATATTCCCATAGCAACATGCAAACATTGGAAACCTGTTCTCAATCAATGCAGCGATAGCTAGAATGAAATTGTGATAATTCTTGCCCTGAGTCTTTGAATAGAAAACCTCTCTTGCTCCCCAGTCATCCTTATTTAGGAAACCCAATAAAATATCTTCCTTTAATCTTTCTTCTTTCACTTCACTATATTTAGCTATACTGGAAAACAAGGTGAAACTCTCTCCTGTTTCTTTACTTTCTAAGTCGCCAATTATATTCCAATACTTTTCCTTTAAGCCATATTTATCAACGTATTGCTCTTCAGTACGGTCTAAAACTAATCTTTTAAAGCCATCAAGATTATCCACGTAATAAGTGGCGAATGGATACGCCTGGATCAATAGTAATGTCTCCTCAAAACCTCTTGCCAATCTTCTTGATTTATTTCATTTGGCACAATGTCCAATCCAATGTAAACTCCCATAAAATTCACCCTCATTGCCTTGTATAATTTAGTAATTTATATTCCAATTACTCTCCTCGCTGCATTGTGTGAGCCCTTATAAAACGGATTAAATACTTTCTCCTCTTTATCCATGGATAGGATTTCTAATTCAACGGTTGGATTAGAGATTGAAAACAGCGACTTCTTTTCATATATTCTTTCTGCAACAGCATTGATAGCAGTATTTCCTTTTGTAATCATTGGCGAATCGTTTAATTTATCCACTTCATTCCAATCACTGTATATTAGTACCTTTGAAGGTAAATAAAACTCGTTGTTCAGGACTTCTTCTACGTTTGACAAAGCAAAATCAACCGCTAATATTTCGGCATAAACATTCATTTTTCTCATTGCATGGTTGTAATGTTTTTTTGATTTCACCAATGTAGTCCCTTGTCCAACAAAAATGATCCCAAGCCCAAATATTCCTTGATGTTGCAATTCGGAAGCATCGGTAAAGACACGCAATACCTCACTATCCCATAACCAACTTTCAAAACGCTCTCTGGCCCCTTTCGTTGGCTTTTTCTGCCACCTCATCAGTTGTTGTCTGTAGTTACCTTTTGAATGGTAATTCCGCTTTACCAAGTGTTCCTCTCCTCCTTCTTCCATTGACTATAGTCAAAATAAAAAAGCCCGCATTCCTCTTAATCAGAATGCGAGCTTTTTTTATCTATTGATATGTTTTGAGTTTTATTTACCCAGATCATTTTAATTCCCACTTTATCAAAGTATTATGTTGACCCAATTATAGTTGACTGTAATGCAGTAATCAAGTAATTACCGAATATTCCCTTAGTCTGAACTGTGGGATGGGAGACATGGCGTTAAAAAAGGAACCTAACCGTGATTGATTGGGTTCCAACTAGCAGGGATTAACATATCATTCCTACATTAACACCTTAATTTCTGTGTCGATTTGTTTCATTCCTTGAATCAATAAGTACTGAATCTCTTCGATCATTTCCTTTATCTCCTCGTACTTTTCCCTATCATAAATACCTTTTGACATCATTAAATTAAGGTATGCTTTAACTACGTTACTTTCCTGGATAGCCAAGTTCAAAAACGCTAGTTTCTTTTTAGGATATAATTGCTCTGATTCCGAAGCATGGGAAGCAATATTACTAGCAGAAGTGACCATTTGTTTTAGAATGTAACTATACCACTCACCGTGGCTAATACATTGCAACTCATACAGTTCTTTTACCAATCTTTGTGCAGTTTGAACGCAAGGCAGTGTTCTTACATTCTGAACAACTGGAATTGGTAAACTCACACTGCTGTTGTTTATTTTTAAATTTTCAAGGATTCTGTTCAGCATTTTGATAATACTATCAATCATGCTATCTAATGTCAGAAATTCTCCTTCCGAAATCAGTCCTTTACCATTACAAGTCATTAGCCAAGACTTCGTCTCCTGTGCACTTCCTATAGCGTCTGAATAAAGATTAAACTTTTGTCTCAGGTAAAGCTGTTCACCTTTAGCAATGTTCTGAACAATGCTTGTTGCAGATCTCTGTAGCTGATCTTTCATTTGAGATTCCTCAAACGGTAGTACCTCAACAATCATACCAATTTCCTTCAACAATTCGATAGATAATTGTAGTGCTCGTAGTTTTTCAACGTTTTGCAAAGTTAAATATTTTGCTGTCAATTGCATCACTCCTTGGATATTTTTCATAGTTATCCTATAAAAATGAATCACATAATATAATTTTATGCCTGTTCGAGCATGTACTATCGAGCGGTATCAAAGGGCTAGCTAATATAATGACTTTTATAGTGTGGATTTACAGTGGCATGCCATGCAGGAGGATATGAATTATTCTATTGCAAACAGTTCTAGCTTTTTTATAGGTGAATGAGTGTTTCAAAAAGGTAGAGCAAATATTATGCTTGGTAGAACTGAATTTTTTGGACATCATTTTGATAGTCTTGTAAGGTAATATACATAGGGTAACAATCAAACCCTTTCCCACATTATCCAAATGAACATCCCACGAATAAAACCTCACTACGAAAGGAAGCATTACTTATGAAGACACCCCCAACATTTGATTACAATGAAGAATTTGAACAACAATTATTGACGGAAGAGGAATTTGATAAGGTTAAAGCAAAATCGTTTATCAACCTCATGTCAGAAATGTTCATTAAATATGAAACTGAGATTGAAAATACTATAATTTCTAACTAAGGAGTGAACTATCCATGGCAAGAGCGATCGGGTATGTACGTGTAAGCACAGACAAACAATTAGATAACACATCCATTGAGAAACAAAAGGAGGAAATAGAAAAGTACTGTAAAAACAACCAAATTACTCTCGTTCATATTTATGATGAGGGAGCTTATTCCGCAGAAAACATCAGGGATAGAAAACAGTTTAAGCAGATGTATAATCATGCTTTTGATAAGGAGGAAAATATTGATTATGTAGTAGCATTTAAGTCTGATCGTATTTCAAGAGATAATCTCGATGCTTTGTACATTTACAAACGATTGACAGAGGCAAACAAACACCTTATTTGTATAGCAGATAACATTGATACTAGAGACAGAAATGCAAAGCTGCTATATCAATTCATGTCCTTAGTTGCAGAGCTTGAAAGGGATACAATTAAATTCCGAACCTCAACTGGAATGGAAAAAAACTATGAAAAGGGTAATTTCAACGGCGGAAGAGTATACGGCTACTATACTGAGAATAAAGAACTAAAAATGGATGCCAATGAGGCAAAAGTGGTGAAGTATATCTTCAAGAAATATGCCATTGATCAATGGGGATACCGAAAAATCGCTGCGAATCTTAATGAACAAGGATTTAGGACAAGATTAGGAAAATTTTGGTCAATTACTGCCGTAAGAACAATTTTAAATAATAGGATTTATATTGGCGAAGTTAAATGGAGGGGTAACTATCGAAAAGGAAAGCACATAAGAATTATTGACGATATACTTTGGAACAAAACCCAAAAAATGCTTCAAATAAAAAGTTATTTACCCCGAAAGCTCCATCCTGGTACATATCCATTATCCGGCCTTATCAAGTGTCCAGAATGCGATTCCCCAATGGTTCAAGGAAACAGTGGCAAGAAATATAAGTACTATCAATGCAACAGAAATAAAAGCAGTGGTAGGAGTGCCTGCCATTCTAACCTTGTCGCCAAGGAATACGCTGAACAATACGTATTCAATCACTTTTTCAATACATTAAAAACTTTAAACCTCACCTCCCCCATTATAAACTCCACAGTTTCTACTATTTCAAGCGAAGTAGAACCCATTGAAGATAAAATTATAATGATGAAAAAAAACCTTCAGCATCTATCAAGGAAAAAAAGCAAGATTATCTCATGGACAAGCGAAGGTACTCTCGATGAAGAAACTTTCAGACAAGAAATGAAAATCATTCAACAGGAGGAAAGTGAGCAAACACAATTTCTTGATGTACTGGAGGCTCAGCTAAAACAACGAAAAAAGCCAAATTTATGTGAAAATATTGCAATGGCAGTCAATGAGATAGAATCTTTCTTTGCAATTATGGCGGATGAAGATAAGAAAAAAATTCTACATTCCTTTATTGATAGTATCAATGTAAATCCGGGGAATTCAACAAAGGAAAGAACCATAAAGGAAATTAAATTCAAGTTTGATTTAAGACATATTTCACAATTGTATCAGTCTGCATCATAGGGAAAGGGAACATCCTTTCCTTTTTTCTATTTGCAGCCTAATATTAATTTGAAAGGAGAAGATACTATGGATAAAATTAGAAAGGTTGCAATCTATTGTAGGGTGAGTACCGAAGAACAAGCGAGCGAAGGATATAGTATTCAAGCTCAATTACAAACCATACGTAACTATGCAAACCTCTACAATTGGCAAGTATCAAATGAATATGTTGACGAAGGGATAAGCGGGAAAAATATTAAAGGTCGTCCTGCAATGCAACGATTAATGGCGGATGTAGAATTGAATAAATTTGATGCCGTAATTGTATGGAAAATTTCCCGATTATCACGCAATATGCTTGATACGCTTGTCATGCTGGATAAATTTGAGGAAAACGACGTTAAGTTTATTTCCTACAGTGAGAACTTTGATACCGGAAGTCCAATTGGTCGGCTTGTTGTCCAGTTAATGGCATCTATTGCGGAAATGGAGCGTAACACACTCTCTGAAAACGTCAAATTGGGAATGAAACAAAGGGCTTTAGAGGGTTCTTGGAACGGAGGTATTGTATTCGGTTATGATTCGATAAAAAAAGAACTTGTAATCAATGAACAAGAAGCTAAAGTAGTACAGCTAATTTATGAACAATATTTATCAGGAAAGGGTCTAAAGGCAATTGCTAACCTATTAAACAAATCTGGTCATCGAACAAAAAGAAATCGTTTATTTTCTATCAATGGGGTAGCTCAAATTTTGGATAATCCCGTCTATAATGGAAAAATAAGTTGGCTTAAAGTGGAGGATTGGGATACAAAACGAAGGAAAGGTAAAAACCCTAATCCCATCCTTGTAGAGGGAAAGCATCAGGCAATTATTTCAGATGACATTTGGCATTTAGTGCAGGCAAGAAGAAAGAGCAGATCCTTTAAACAACGCCAATCTAATAAACCATTTTTATTAAACTCACTTCTTCGTTGCCCTGTCTGTGGTCAAGGGATGGTTCCTGCTATCACCACTTACACAAGAAAAGACGGCACAAAACGTAAACATCGTTATTATGTTTGCTCCGACTTTCAAAACAAGGGATCGACAGCATGTAGATCTAACGGGATCAAGGCTTATGAAGCAGAAAATAAAGTGCTTGAGCGAATTGAAAACTTCCTTGCTAATAAAGAACGATTCATCTCAACAATACAATACTTAAATAAGGAATCTCTACACTCTATTTCTGAGCTAAAAAGAGAATTAAAGCAAACAGAACAGGAACTGATAGACATACAACAGCTTCAAGAGAAATATTTAGAAGCATTCGAACAAAACCTTTTCCCTATCACAATCTTACAGGAACGATTACAACAAGTAGACAAGGACAAAACACACTTGGAACAAAAGAAAAATGAACTCAGCATACAACTAAGCTCATCAGATGCAAAATTCATTCCGCATGAATTGGTTCGTATTCTATTAGAAAAGTTCATAGAAATCTACAACGTTTCTTCAAGAGATGGGAAAAAGCAATTACTCCAATTACTTATAGGTAAAATTTCAATTAGACAACTGGAGAATCGCTCAAGAACCATTCAACAGGTTGAACTTGACTTTGATTTTTCAGAGGTCAATATATCAAAGACTTTTACTCTAATTCATTTGTTGTATCGTAAAACGGATAAAGATGTTGGATTTTCACAACCATTGCCCGCTTCCGACAACAAAATACCACCTTATCTACAACTTTTTTTGCCTCTATTTGTGGTACGGTTCCCCCCGAATAATCCTAAACGCCCGATACACCTGCTCCACCAATATCAATCTCATCAATTGATGCGGAAATGTCATTTTAGAAAAAGACAAGCTTTCATCAGCTCTACTCATCACGTCGGAGCTCAATCCGAGTGAGCCGCCGATCACAAAGACTATTTTACTTTTTCCATATGTAGCTAAGTGATCTATTCGATCGGCTAGTTGCTCGGAGGTTTTCATTTTTCCTTCGATTGCGAGTGCGATGACATGGGCATCAGGGCTGATTTTAGCAAGGATGCGCTCGCCTTCTTTTTTCTTAACTTGTTCCATTTCATTTTCACTTAATACTTCTGGGGCTTTTTCATCGGGGAGTTCTATGATATCTACCTTGGCATAGGCTGTAAGACGCTTTAGGTATTCTTCGATTCCCTGTTTTAAATATTTTTCTTTTAATTTACCAATGGAAATAATTGAAATATTCAACCTTGCATTCTCCCTTCATTGCGGATATGTTACACACAGGTTGCAAACAAGCTATCCACAATAGTTATCCACATATCCACAAAATCAATCCACATTATGTGCCCGAATTTTTGTTCGCCACAATATAAGCTGCTGGATTCGAACAATATTCACAGGGTGTGGATAACTCGATCTCCCTTTTTACCTCTTCTAAAATCGGTGCTAACTCATGTTCGTCGACCATAATATCAAGTGCTAATTCTACGTGTTCTTTACAACAAAAAATCATCTGAAACCCTCTTCCTTATTGGTTTTTAGTGTGTATTTGAATCTGGTACAATATTCAGATTCGTCCATCTTTTATTTCGCCATTTTACCTTGCAATTTTACTCATTTTCCATAACACTTATCCACAACCTATTTTAACACTAAACAAAAAGGCGGGAAAGCTGTTGATAGCCTCCCCGCTTTTATTTATCCACATTTACATTCTTGTTTCATCACTTAATGTAAGTGTTATTTCATTTACTTTACCAGCTCTGTAATATTTCACTTTCATTGAGTCGCCAACCTTTTTATGGTTATATAAGTATTTACGTAACTCAAGTACGTCCGCAACCTTTTCTCCATCAAGTTCTGTAATAACATCTAACTCCTGTAGTCCTGCTTTATCTGCCGATGAATTTGGAACAACTTGCTCGACCATGATACCTTCTGACACATTATTTGGCAGCTTTAATGTTTGCTGCTGATGGTATGCGGCAACTTCACTCACATTTCTAAGTGAAACTCCCATTGCTGGCCGTTTTACCTCTCCATACTTTTCAAGATCATCAATGATTGGTATCACATAGTTAATTGGAATAGAAAAACCAATACCTTCTACAGCACTTTGAGCGATTTTCATCGAGTTAATGCCAATCACTTGTCCAGCGATATTGATAAGAGCGCCTCCACTGTTACCAGGATTAATTGCAGCATCTGTCTGAATAACTTCTGCATGCCAATCTGGTATTCCATCCTTATTAATATCTACTGGCACTGTTCTATTCACACCTGAAACGATACCTTGAGTAACCGACCCAGAAAATTGTAACCCTAACGGATTTCCAATTGCCATAACAGGTTCACCAATTTTCAACGCTTCGGAATCGCCAAATTCCGAAATTAAATCATCATCGATTCCTTTAGCGCTCATTTCAACTACTGCTAAATCTGTCCACACATCACTTCCTCGAACTTTAGCAGCCACTTTTGTACTATCTGCCAATGTGACTTCTAGTTCTGTTGCTCCCTCCACAACGTGATGATTGGTTACGATATAAATAATATCTCCTGCCTTTTTATAAATAACCCCTGAACCAACTCCAGCTTCTTCCGTTTCGCCATTTCCATTTGACCAGAAGTTAGCTGATTGGAGATTGGTAATCCCAACAACTCCCTTACTTGCTTTACCAACTGCTTTTGTAACATCTGTAGTGACATCAAGTGATAGATTTTTTGTGATTGTTTGATTATTACTTCCTTTATTCGTTTCAATGGATGTCTGATTCGTACCTCCACCAAATATTCCTGGATAAATCATGGCAACGAGCAAAGCACCAATGATTCCACCAATTAAACCTGAAAAGAACCCAAATTTGCCGCCTTTTCTTGTTTTGTAACGGTTTGGGCTGTGATCATCATAAAACCCCACTTCAACCATTCCTTTCTTTGCATATGCTTAGTTTGCCTTTCCTTGCCATTATTATAATAGTCAAAGATGAATTTCCAAAATGTATTACATGAAAAAAGCTGTTTTTTACTTATAACTAGTAATAACTTAAATTATAGCCTATATTGCGACAATTAACTGTATCACTAACATCAAAAATCCAAAATAAAAAGAATGAAAACAAACGGTAACTTTTCCGTAAGTTTTCATTCTCTATTCCCTTATTGGGACTTGGATGAAACATTGATTATACTGCAGTTAAATCTGTTGGTATGCTAGGATCTGTATCAAACAGTTCAAACTGTGATCCGACAGCCATTCCTTGTGCCTCGAGTGTTTGTTGGACGCTCATTCTTGCTAAATCTTTCATATTATTATCGCGGCTTAAGTGGGCCAAGTAAATTCGCTTCGTATTGTCACCAATTACTTCACTCATTGCTAGTGCTGCGTCTTCGTTAGAGACGTGACCAACATCACTTAAAATTCTGCGTTTTATATTCCACGGATATCTACCCATCCGCAACATATCAATATCATGATTGCTCTCAAATACATACATGTCTGCATCAGAGATAATGCCTTTCATACGGTCACTGACATAACCTGTATCTGTTACGATGACAAGCTTTTTTCCTCCAGAACGGAATATATAAAACATTGGCTCTGCCGCATCGTGAGAAACACCAAAGGATTCAATATCTAAACCGCCATATGATTGAACTGTTTCCATGCCAAAAACAAATTTTTGTTCTGTTGCAATTTCACCGATAAGCCCATCCATCGCTTGCCATGTTCGTTCATTTGCAAACACAGGCAGCTTATACTTTCTCGCCATTACGCCAATTCCTTTAATATGGTCGCTATGTTCATGTGTGACAAGTAAGCCGTCTAACTTAGCAGGATCGCGTCCTATTTGCTGAAATAAATTGCCTATTTGCTTGCAACTCAAACCGGCATCCACTAAAAAGGAATGCTCATCTGTCTCTACATAAATAGCATTTCCAGAGCTGCCACTTGCAAGCACGCTAAATTTCATTGCCATTCCTTTCACTCCAATATGTTTTTATCTGGGCTTGTATTCATTTGAATGACTTGACCATCAAATGCATTCACAAGCATGTTTTCTTGCTCACCTTCATGCTCCACCACGAAATGCCATGTAGGTGTAAGAACCTGTGTCGCTTCCATACTTACGAGCGTGTAGTAGCCGAGCTTCGCACTTATGATTTCACTATTCGGATTTAGGGCTCCTTTTAGATATAAAGCCTCTAAAGCCCGAAAAGCCGTTAGCACTTCTTCTTGTTCATTTATGGGTTCAATTGTTTCTAGCATTGTTTGATCATATGCATACACTTCATTTGATTCATTCACATAAAAAGTAAGATACGCGCTTCGATTCAAGAACATGAATTTATTATGGAATGTTTGATAATAGGTAATGGTTCCGACTTCTTTATCATAGTTCCAGAAGTCGTATTGACTTCCCTCTAACACATTAGCTTTAATAAATGCATTTAGCTCTGATAAATCGGCTTTTTCCGTCAGTTTAATTGGCTTTTTCAACTCTGCACGGATAAGTGTATTACCTTCTAGCGTAATCACTTGATGTTTCGAATCTTCTATATCATCTTCTGAAAAAACCTTCGTATTAGCGCTCATATACTGGTCGCTAACTATTTCCATTGGAAGGTCATCATACACAATACCATCGTCTTTCATGTTTTCCTTCAGTGAGACATCGCCTTTTACTTCTAATTGATTTGTTTGATGTTTTGTTAACAGCTGGCTAAATAGGAAGAGATCGAGGATCAGAAAGGCGATAATAAATATACTTTTTATCCTACTCCAATCCAAGGAAATCCCCTCCTGTATCATCTATTGTGAGACGAAGCCAAGATCCTCCATATAGGTAAAACCAAGAAGGCTCGAGTACAAATACCTTAGGATTTTCAGGATCAATGGCAAGCTTATATCCGATCATTATATCTTCAAGTAGATCTATATCCTCTTGGATATCAGAGCTTTCCTTTAAGTAATTTAGCACCTCTTCACCAGAAGGTAATTCTATTGACTTCTTATCAGTAAGAGGGATAGAAATGTCTAAAGAGAAATAAGGCCGTCTATATTTATAAATCTCCTCCGCTCCCCATACCTGGCGAATCTCTGTCATACCATCCTCATTAAAAACAGGTCGTCCTTGTATAAACAGTTGAAAAACGGTTGTCTGTTGATAAGATCCAAGCGAAAAATATCGATATTTATCTGTCCAACCTGAATGTTCATTAACAAAATCAATACTTCTATTTAACACATGTTTATCACTTTCTTGTAGATTTAATGTTCCTGGGTCTTGTCCAGGATTAATATAAAAAATCATATTTGTGTTGTAATCTACGTTCATCATACTAGAAATATCTGTGAATTTTTCTCCATTAGCCAATATATCTCTTCTAACAGCACTTGGATCTTTGAAAAGAGCATTCTTAAACTTCTCTGGATCAATATAATCTGCGTAGTATTTGTATTCATCTAACTTCGTTTTATTTTCAGGCAAAAATATCGTCTGATTGCTAGGTAAAGTATATTCTCCATATTTCTCATACTTTTTCTTGTCGTCATTAATTTTTGTGATTAAAGCTGATATTCGTTCCGGATTGACATGGCTTTCAAACACTCGATTTTCCTTCGTATTAACAAAGTAAATGGTGGCACCATCTTGTGAATCGCTAGCTAAATTAATGACAATCCTGTTGAAAGCAGCATTTGGCACATTATTTGTTTCTACGTGCAGTA
Source organism: Lederbergia lenta NBRC 16444 (assembly GCF_001591545.1). Taxonomy (GTDB): domain Bacteria; phylum Bacillota; class Bacilli; order Bacillales; family Bacillaceae_C; genus Lederbergia; species Lederbergia lenta. Next base: position 61,630 of record NZ_BCVC01000006.1, on the reverse strand, counting down.
CCCCTTTGTACAGTTCAAATGGGACTAAATCAGGAAAGTAAATTTCAACATTATTATTCGTATGGGAAATATCATGAATCCGAGCGTCACTTAAAACTTTTGCTTGGCTAATATCATAAAAATTCCATCCTCTTATTTCATTAATAAGTGGATCGATATCTTTATCCTTAACAGTTCCATAATGAACATTGTCGAGATGGAAAAGAACACGATTTGGTTTAATCAAGCCATCAGGTTCCTCTTGATTAGAAATAGACACCTCATGTACGTTCTTTTTATCACTAGATTCAAGCTGTGGTTGATAAGTCCATAAGCTCCATGTAAGAGCAGCACTTGCAACTACAAGTAACAGGAGTACTACTGATTTTATAGTTTCATATCTCAAGACCAATCATCCTCTTGTACAGGGTCATAAGGCAAAGTAAACAATATGGTCGTACCCTTACCCTCTTTACTTTTTGCCCAAATCTCTCCACCTTGTGCACTGATCATTTCTTTCGCAATAGCAAGCCCCAGTCCTGTTCCACCTAATTGCCTAGTTCTTGCTCTATCCACCCTATAAAAACGCTGAAAGACTCTATCAATATTATCTTTAGGTATACCTATTCCTTGGTCACTAATGCTTATTTCTACTTTTCCATCAAGTTCTTTCAGACGAAATGTAATCTGACCACCATCTGGAGAGTACTTCAATGCATTAGAAATAATATTATCAATTACTTGAGTAATTTTATCTTCATCTACTTCTACAAATATCACTTTATTTGGCAACAATCTTTTAAATGTAATGTCACGCTCTTTCATCATGTCAAAGCGATCAATAATATGATTGAAAAACTTAACAAAATCAATCCAATTAGCATTGATTTCATAGTTTCTACTGTCCATTTTTGATAGGTTCAGTAAATCATTCACAAGTCGAATCATTCGCTCTGTCTCATATTGAGTCACACTTAAAAAGCGTGGCGCTAATTCTTTGTCATGTAATGCACCTTCAGACAAAGCCTCTAAATAACTGCGCATAGTGGTTAGTGGTGTTCTTAATTCATGGGAAACATTCGCAACAAATTCTCTACGCTCTGCATCTAGTTTTTCCTGTTCTGTAATATCATGCAACACAGCAATCAAACCATTTACAAACCCAGTTTCACGCTGAATCACAGAAATATTGGCACGTAATATATATGGATATTTATCCGTACTATAGTCTAATATAAGTGATTCCCGCTCTTCAAGCAGGTCTTCATAGCTATATTCCTCTTCTAATTGCAATACTTCAATTACAGGCTGACCATCAACTGTTTCACGTGAAACATTTAGCATTTCCACCGCTCTTTCGTTGATTAAAATAATACGACCTTTTCGGTCAGTCGCTATTACTCCATCTGTCATGAAGGTTAAAACAGAAGAAAGCTTTCTACGTTCTCCATCTGTCATCGCCTGAGCTTCTTGTAATTTTTTTGTCAAATGATTAAAGGATTGTGCTAATTGTCCAATTTCATCTGGACCGTATACTTTCACTTTACGAGAGAAGTTCCCTTTTGCCATTGCCGTTGCCTGACGTTTCATATCAGCAATTGGCCGGGTAATCATCCTTGCTAATACAATACCTAGAATGGCAGTGATAAGCATAGCAATAGCTGTCCCAGTGATAAATATATTATTAATTTCGTCCATTTGCTCAAACACGGTTTCAATCTTTGCAACAACATATATAGCACCAATTATTTCGTCACCAGATTTAATCGGGTAGGTTAAAATCCACACTCTACCATCAGATTGCTTATCAAGAAAAAGCCTATCTTCCTTTTCACCGTATGTCAGCGTCCGCTTCACCATCACATCTGTCATTTTCTGTCCAACAATCTTTTGATTGCTTGGATCAGACGTGCCAATAATCAAACTGCGATTATTAATGATACGTACTTCTGATATATCTGACGCAGAGAAGTCCAAAAGTAAATTATGGACTTCTGTTTCAAGAGGTGGTATATCTGCCCCTGATCTATCTTTAATTAATTCTTCCCTAATATTATATTCTAAAAGTGGGAGTCTCCCCTCGACCGCTGTTTGAAAATTTTTAACGAGCCGGTCTTCTAATTTTCCAACGAAGTAAACACCAATAATCTGCATAGCAATAATAATTAACAAAAGATAAATAAGGACAAATTTAAGATGAATAGAACGGAAGAAGCTTACTTTTTGCATGCAGATTACTCCTGTTCAGGTGCGCGTAGATAATAACCCACGCCTCTTCTTGTCACAATCCATGTCGGATGACTTGGACTATCCTCAATCTTTTCCCTGAGACGTCTTACCGTTACGTCAACTGTTCGAACATCTCCAAAATAATCATATCCCCAAACGGTTTGTAACAAATGTTCTCTTGTCATTACTTGTCCAATATGTTTGGCCAGATAATGGAGAAGCTCAAACTCTCTATGTGTTAATTCAATTGTTTCACCATTTTTTGAAACGACATAGGCATTCGGATGAACAGTGAGCGTCCCAATTGTAATTTCATTATTTTCCTCTTCTTCTATTTGCTGAGAAATTTGAGAATGTCGACGTAAATTTGCCTTCACTCGTGCAATTAATTCTCTCGTGCTAAATGGCTTTGTTACATAGTCATCTGCACCAAGTTCAAGTCCTAGCACTTTATCTATTTCTGAATCTTTTGCTGTTAGCATAATAATCGGCATGTCATATTTCTTGCGTATTTCTCTACACACCTCCATGCCGTCACGTATCGGTAGCATAATATCTAGCAAGATCATATCTGGTTTCATTTCTTCCACAAGTCGAAGTGCTTCATCTCCATCATAAGCACATTGCACGGTAAAGCCTTCCTTTTGTAAATTGAATTGAAGAATATCAGCAATTGGCTTTTCATCATCCACAACAAGTATCTTCTTCTCCATGGCATTTATCTCCTTTAAAAATATTTATCATCTATATAAACGTAAAAGTATGTGTACTCTTAATCTCTTTATTTTAACACATTGAAAGAGACAGGTCCAAAAGCGCTGTGGCTTCATTGACCTGTCTCTTTGTTAAAAGTAACTTAGAGGATTTTTCAGCTGTCCGTTCTGATACATTTCAAAATGAAGGTGTACTCCGTGAGCATCTCCCGTGGCACCCATTATTCCAATCGAAGAGCCTTTTTCAACCTTTTGTCCCGCCGAAACACTAATGGAGTCTAAATGTGCATACACTGTTCGATACCCATTTTGATGGTCGATAACAATTTTATTTCCATATCCACCATTATTCCAACCAGCGGAACTAACAATCCCATTATCTGCAGCCTTAATAGTAAGATTGCTTGGACGAGCAATATCAATTCCCTTGTGCAATTTACCCCAACGCTGTCCCGTTTCACTAGATACATACCCTCCAGAAGCAGGCCAAGTAAATTTCCCAGTTCCACGTGAAGGAATAACTTTCGTACCTTTTTCGATCATTTCGTTAATCGGTTTTTCTATTATGTTTTCATCCATTATTTCCTTACTATCCTGTTTCCCATTTTCCTCAATCACTTTATAGGTGAAAGCAGTTTTACCCTTCTTGCCCGTTTGTGTCACTTTTGTTTCGCCTTTTGGCATCTCACTATTTTCAATAAATTCTTTTTCATAGTCTACAGTATCTTCCTGGTAAGCTTCTTTTTCTACCATTACATGGAGAAGAGGCTTCGTCACAAGTACGTTCAATTCTTGCCCAATTTGCAAAACGGATTTTTCCGTCAAGTCTTCATTTAATTGTATAAGCTGCTCACTTGTTAACTGATAGGTATCAGCAATCGTTCCCAACACATCTCCTTGTTTTACTTCATGTGTCTTTTCTTCTAATGTACCTTTTTGAAACAATTTTACCGCTTCATCTGCAGTAAGCATTTCATTAGGAAGAATTAAATCAGAAGAAAAAGTTATCTCTTCTTCCATGTGGACATCTTTTATCCGACTTTCTCCACTTTTAAGTGATGGTAATGATGTCACTTTATTTTCTTCTGATTCAGCTTGCTCTAATTCCTCTTCAGAAACAAATAGTAACTTGAATTTTTTCAGAGCCAACTCGGCTTCCGCCTCGTCCTTCACATATGCGATCACTTTATTATTCAGTGTTAACCCAATTGCTTCTGTTTTGATCGTCAGCTGGTCCTTCAATTTATCAACAACAGTATTGTCTGCTGCATTCGGACGAAAAACTTGTTCCGAAATATATGTAAGTTCATTTCCTAATTCTAATTGGTAGTCTTTATAATCCTTCTGTTTTGCTTCAACTGCCTCGTCCACTACCTGATCCGTAATCTTTTGATCAGAAATAGGTCCAAGATATTGATCGTCAAGGTATACATGATACACTGTATCCAGTTTCGTATTAGCTGTCGCAGTAATTGATACAGTTGTGAATACCATCATAAAAACGAACATCTTTATTAAAAACCCGGCTGGCTTGATGCCTTTTAACCGCTTTCCTTGCAAATCCATTCTGTAAATCCCCCTAAGATTGCTTCCCATTTATATAATTAGATTATTGATGTTTCGTATTTTCACGTGTTTTACTTTAGCATAGAATACTTTGATTTTGAGATGATTCCACAGAATGTAATATAACTGTATCACTATCTTTATCTATCATGCTTTAATAATGGTTCTATATTATTAATATAGAGGGATTTATAAGAGATATAAGACTCTGTTTCTACTGCTTATATTTTATTACCATTACATCTCTTTAATATTACAATTTCATTACAAAAAGCGGATATTGCAACAGCGATATCCGTTTTCCCCCAAAATAATGATCATTTATAATAATATTCTTGCCACTTATTATTACCTTCTTCATAAATTCTTCGCCATTCTTCATTTCCATTATCATATGATTCTCGCCATTTATCTGTTTTTGTCTCGTAACCATATCTCCAAATATCTAATCTTCGAGCATCAAGTTCTCTCCATATTTCAGTCCTCATATCAAGAGAAATTATTTCTTTATTTCTTAATTCATCCAATAAGTCATCGGCGTGTATATTTTCAGTGCTCGATTTTTCCATTATTGTCGCTACAACCAGCAAATAAAAGTAATAAGGCAAAAATAATAAATAGACGTTTCTTCATTTGACTTCCACTCCATATTTTTTAGTCAATTCTTATAATAGTATTATTGTGTAAATTTTCCATAGGTTATGAAAAAAGGTTACTTAGTACCTAAAATCCCTAACTATCTCAACAATACAAAGAACTATTTGTATGATAATGCAGGTAGAATAGAAGAGGAAAAAGCCCCATAGAGAATTACTCTACAGAGCTTATAGTCGTTATAATTAGAATCTATCTACATTTTTTCCATTATATATGTTTCCTCTGAAATCTCATCAATAAACGGAGTTTTTTCATCCATATAAAAAAGATAGAGCTCATGCATCGCTCTTGTACACGCAGTATAAAAAAGCTTACGCTCATTCTCCCTATTATATTGCTCTTTAGACGCATTATAAATAATAACAGCATCATATTCGATTCCTTTTGCCAAATATACTGGAAGAATGACGACCCCTTTATTATAGGAGTTTGCGTTTTTATCCATATGACGGATATGTAGCATTTTTCCTAATATGGCATATGCATGGAGGCTTTCTTCCAGTGTCTTGCAAATAATAGCTATTGTTTCATGGCCATTTTCTTTTAAACCCTTTACACAAGCCTCTATATTTATATGTAAAGAGTGAGTATTATCTACATGCATTAAAACTGGTTTTTTCCCCTCGCGATTGAACGGCTCAATCATTTCTCCTCCAGATACCAGCCCTTTTGTAAATTCTACAATCTGTTTTGTCGAACGGTAACTTTTTTTCAATACAATTCTTTCCGTATGATCCATCTCTGCTTCCAATAAAGTAGGCGCATTATTTGTATGTGCATAAATTGCCTGATTAATATCACCCAGAATGGTCATTTTACTATTCGGGAAAAGCTGCCTGAGATACTCCAATTGAAAAGACGAATAGTCCTGTGCTTCATCAATGAATAAATGACGAATGAGTGTATTGGATTTTCTGCCTTCTAGTTGATCTTGTAAATACAAATACGGAGTTGCGTCTTCATAAGTCATATAATTAGAGTTCAATCGATCTATTGTGTCAGAGCAAATAGCATCCCAACCATCTGGCTGTTTAAATGATCCTTTTAGTTTAAACAATTGACGATATAAAGCCGGCACATTTAAAAATCCAAATCGCTTTACGGCTCTCTTAATAGGTGTAAAATGCTTACTTACAATTGCTTTTGCCATAAGCTGCAATTCTCGTTCCGTATCTCCAAAAACATCTTCCACGTTTTCCTGTTCTGTTTGTACCTGCCTGAATACCTTTAAATAATCGGCTTTATCTAATAACTCCGCTTCCTCGATAACCCAATCCTTCAACCTTTCTACTTTTTCTTCTCTAGCAAGTTCCCTTATTATTTGCTCCATTGTTAACTTTAAACGATTTGGGATAGAGATAGATTTCTCTTGAGAGTAGAAAATATTAGATATATCCTGTGCGGAAAGAATTGTGCGATCACGGAAAGTAATGTTTTTAAAAATGAGTCCCTGCTCAGAAAGATCGTTTATATATTCATCAATAAGTGTCTTAAAGCCGATACTCGATTTATATTGAATGGCTTTCATCCTACTATCATATCCCGGCTCATTTATTGCAGTCAGCGTATATTCCAATTGAGAAAAAGGATCTTCTATATCAAATCTTCCTCCGAGTCTCGTAAGCAAATATTGTTGATATGTTGTTTGCTCCATGTTATCTTCCCCTAGCTCCGGAAGCACGGTTGCCACGTAACTATTAAAAAGAGGATTGGGTGAAAAAAGCATAATATTATCAGCTGATAGCGTATTTCGATACCGGTAGAGCAAATAAGCAACCCTTTGAAGAGCTGCCGACGTTTTTCCACTTCCAGCAACTCCTTGAACAATTAGGAACTTACTTCGCTCATTACGAATAATATCATTTTGTTCTCGCTGAATGGTAGATACGATGCTCTTCATCTGCGTGTTTGCGTTTCCCCCAAGCACTTCTTGCAACAAGCTGTCACCAATCGTAACACCTGTATCAAACATACTTTTTAGCTGACCTTCCTTTATAATAAATTGCCGTTTTAATTCCATCGTTCCTTCAATCATGCCCGACGGAGTTTTATAGATAGCGCGGCCTGGCGAGTAATCATAATACAGACTGGAAATTGGTGCACGCCAATCGTAAATTAGAAACTCTTCGTCATTCTCATCCATCAAGGAAGCCACACCTATATATGTGCGATCCGTTTCTCTCTCACCATCTTCATGAAAATCGATCCGACCAAAATAAGGAGACTTTTTCAGTTTATCGATCTGTTTGAGTTGTGTATTCGAATGTCCGTGAGTTCTTTCCCGTTCAGCGAGAAGTTCAGCTTGTTGTTTAATACTTGTAAAGGTCTCAATTACATCATCCGGCTCATCTAGATTGACCGTAACATCTTCCCAAAAATTCTTTCGAAGTTCAATAATTCCTTCTTTAAGCCCGCCCATATTTCCATGAAGCTGCTTCATTTTTTTATCAAGTACATCCTGAATAAAATCGACTCTTTGCTGCTCTTTTTCTCGCTCCTTATTCATTCGGCAACTCACACTCCCTCTTTTTTCGAAAAAAATGTTTGACACCCCAATTACCCTTGTGCTATAATTTAAATTGGATACAAATATACACACGCATTAAAAGGTCAAACAAAATTAAGAATAACATAATTCAATATATATTTCAATGGCTGAACGGGACTTTTCCGTTCAGCCATTTTGCTTTTATCCTAGCACTCTACGCTACCTCCTTTTCCAAAATGTAGAAACAAACCAAATGCTTCATTTTACCCTTTAACAGGAGTGCATCAAAAAAAGCACACCCATTAAATGAGTGTGCTTCGACTTTATTTATTTAGTGCAAGTTGAATCATCAATTCAATCGCTGTTGGAATGGCATCTTCATCAATATCAAATTTCGGATGATGGTGAGGGTATTCGCTTTTATTACTTTGCATCCCTACATTTATGAACGCACCCATCTTTTCTTTCAAATAGTAAGAATAATCCTCCGCACCCATAGATGGATCCATTACGGAAAAAGTATCAGCTCCAAATGTTTGGGCAATGATTTTTTCCGCATATTCACAAGCTTCAGGATGATTATATAGTGGTGGTGTACCTATAATATATTCGTAGTCACCTGTGGCCCCAAAGCTGGCACAAATGGATTCCGTCAGTTGTTTCGTTCTTGTGTGCATTAAATCAGCAGCCTCATAAGTCATCGCGCGAATTGTTCCAGTTAATCTTGCTTCAGAAGGAATAACATTAAACGAATTTCCCGCTTGTATGCCACCAAATGAAATAACACCGGCATGAAGTGGATGCAGACTTCTGCTTACAACCGATTGGAATGCTTGAATTAAATGAGATGCAATATAAATGGGATCGATCGCATCTTGTGGCTGACCGCCATGTCCACCAATTCCTTTAATCTTAATATCAAAATCATTGCACGATGCCATAGCTGGACCTGTTGCAAATCCAATCTTCCCTATTGGAAGATTTTGCATCAGATGAATACCAAAAATAGAGTCTACTCCATCTAGAACTCCTTCTTTTACTAGTTGCTCCGCTCCACTTGGTGACGCTTCTTCTGAGCTTTGGAAAATAAATTTTATATTATTTTTCACTTGATCTTGATTGCTACTCATCCATTTAGCAACAGCTAATAAAATAGCTGTATGACCATCATGACCACATGCATGTGATACACCTGGATTCCGGGAAATATATGGCTTGTTCTCCCCTTCTTCTTCGATTGGTAATGCATCCATATCAGCACGAAGCGCGATGGTTTTTTTACCTTCTGTACCTTGCAAATAGGCTACAACGTTTGGTGCTGAGTAGTTTTCATCAATCGAAATACCGAATGCTGTTAATGTTTTTCGTACATAAGCAGCTGTTTCAAATTCCTGTCCTGATAATTCAGGATTCATGTGAAAATGTCTGCGTTGTTCTATTGTCCAAGCTTTTAAAGCCGAGTCTACTAATTTAGTTGGTAACATGATGATTCTCCTTTTTCTTTTCGTGACCATGTTTTGCAATTTTGAAAACGTCTAAGTATGAAACAAATAACATAAGATCCCTCAACTAAGAATACCGCCATCCTGCGGCAACTTCGACGCACCCACGTCTTGTGAGCGCGGTTTGTACGTCGTTTAACGGGCGCCTTGCGCTTTTCTTGTTAAAATGGTCCGTATTTGATGGCTTGGGCAATAAGTAAGAAAATAATGCCGAGTGCGACTTCGATTAAAATAAAGGGAAGTACCCATCTGAACCATTTTGTATAAGGAATCCCAGCAACTGCAAGGCCTGCAATTAGTACGCCCGATGTCGGGAAAATTGAGTTCGTAATTCCATCACCAAGTTGGAATGCAAGCACTGCTGTTTGTCTTGTTACACCGACTAAATCAGCAAGCGGCGCCATGATTGGCATTGTAAGTGCGGCCTGTCCACTTCCTGATGGAACGAGAAAGTTTAAAAATAGCTGCACAAAAAACATACCAACGGCATTAAAAGCTGGTGATAATTGGTTAAGCAATGTAGATGCATAGAATAAAACAGAATCCATTAACTTACCGTCTTGGACTATAACTAGAATCGATTGAGCAAATCCAATAATTAATGCTCCACCAATAACATCTTTCGCACCATCCATAAAGTTATCTGCGATGCTACTTGGCGTTAACTTACCAATAAAGCCCATTAGGATACCAAATAAAAGGAATAATCCAGCAATTTCCGTAATGTACCAGTCGAATTTTAATACACCAATAATTAAAATCACAAAGTTTAGTAAAAAGACACTTAATACCCATTTATGACGAGTTTCCAACTTGATATCTTTCTTATTCAATTCGTTCTTGCTTTGTTTCGTATTTCCTATAAAGCGCAGTTCAGGTTGTTCCTTAATTTTTTTAGCATAACGGTATACATAGATAACACCAGCTAAATAAAATGTAACGAGCATGATGAGTCTAAGTCCAATACCGGAAAATGTCGGCAACTCCGCTATACCCTGTGCGACTCCGACGTTAAATGGATTGAGCACAGCACTAAGGAATCCAATATTCGCGGCCAATGAAACGATGGCAAATCCAACAATAGAGTCAAATCCAAGTGCGATAGCAAGTGGTGTGATAATGGCCACATAGACGATCGTTTCTTCTGACATCCCCATTAATGTGCCACCAACAGCAAAAAATAGCATTAATGCCGGGATAAGAAACAATTCCTTATTGGCTAATTTCTTCGTAATTGTAACGATAAAAGCATCCATTGCCCCTGTTGCCTTCAATACTCCAAACGCTCCACCAATAATTAAAACAAAAAAGATAATACCGGCGGCAGATATCATTCCTGAATGAATACTGGTGAAAATTTGAAAAAATCCAACTGGGGATTGCTCTGTAAACTGGAATGAATCAGGATTTACAATTGTTCGTCCGTCTACTTCTACTCTTTCATATTCCCCAGCTGGGACAACATATGTTAATATTGCCGCTACTACCATCACACAGAAAATTAACACGAAGGCGTTAATGTTTCTACCTTGGGGCTTCTTCGTAACTTTTTTGCTCGTTGCATTACTCATGATGTATACTCCTTTTATATATTTACCCATGTATTTTTAAGATTATTTAAGAATAATTATGCATCTTAGTGTAATCAATATTCATAGAAAATGCAAGGTAAATTCCTATAAAATTGCATATAAATATTGGTAAATGGGCATATTTGCAACTTATTTATATTTATAAAATATTCATTCTTTTATAAATTCTCCTTACACATAGTTTTATTACATATTATCAATCATTTAAACGTTTTATTTTATAGAAAGATCATGATTCCACTCATTACTCATACTAATTGATTAGCCACCATAATAACCTAGAAAAGTTGCTATAGAAATTAGACTCTGTCATCCTCTCTCAACTTCCTTTATTATTTTTTGGAAAATGGTACCCATTAGGTAAATTTCTGGTATAAATATAATAGGTCAGTATATCGACTCATTCTTCTTTGAGTCCCTCCTATTCAAAGGGGAGAAAATTAAAATACTTTATTCATAACTATATAAAGGGATGGAAAAGAGACGATGTTAACAAATCAATACATGTCTAAGCGAAGAATTTTTCTTATTATTGGTCTATTTATATTTGTGCTAACTAGTTTTCGTATTACATGGATTAAATTTCACTCCACTCCAGATCACCCTCAAGCAAAGAATGGAATAATAGATTTGCAAGATTGGGAGTTTAATAGTGAGCAAACGATTAGTCTAGATGGAGAGTGGGAGTTTTATCCCAATCAATTTCTTCCCCCTAACTCAGATCATTATCAGAGTACAGCGCTAGATAAACACCTAGTTTCTATACCTAATAACTGGAACAAAACGATATCTGATAATGTGATTATTTCACCTCAAGGGTTCGCCACTTATCGCTTAAAAATCTTACTTCCTGAAAATAAGCAGCGATTATATGGCATCTATGTACGAGATATTTCGACAGCATCAAAAGTTTTTATAAATGGCTCATTAATAGCTGAGTCTGGCCAACCAGCGAAGTCCGCTAGCCAATACACTGGGAAACTCGGCCCATATTCAGCCATCTTTCAAACAGAGCGCGATCAAATGGAAGTCATCATTCATGTAGCGAACTATGAAACCACTTATACCGGTGGAATTCCTAAATCAATAAAATTTGGAACAGAACCGGCTATAAGTAAAGAGGCAAATTCATCAAGATCAATGCAAATGATCGTATGTGTTATTTTATTATTACATGGAATGTATGCTCTCGGTTTATACATCATTGGCAAACAACAAAAAGAACTCATTTACTTTAGCTTATTACTCGTTTTTGCCATTTTCTCCATTTTAGTAGATGAAGATAGAATATTATTTTCTTGGTTACCGATTGATATCAAGTGGTCACTGAAATTAATGTATTTATCCTTTGCTGGTGTCCTATTTTTTATGCTCGCATTTATCGCATCTGCCTTTAGCTTAAAGAGCCGGATTATTCAAGTATTTTTAACACTGTATAGTATTTTAGGGGTCGTCATTTTATTCATTCCTTTTCCATACATGATGTTTATAGGCCCTATTACGATGCTTTTAAACTTTATGACCTATCTACTTATGTTTATACTATTAATCCATATTATTCGAAAGGGAGATTCAGATGCAATTTTTATCCTTTTGTCCAATACAGGTAATTTTGTCAATATTTTATGGGGAATTGCTATAAATGCTAACTTGATAAAAATCCCTTATTATCCATATGACTTTATTATTGCGATTATGGTTTTTACCTTTTTTCTATTTAAACGTCATATTCAAATTTTCAATCAAAATCGAGAACAAACGAAGATACTTCAGAAAGCTGATAAAATGCGGGATGAGTTTTTAGCAAACACGTCGCATGAATTGCGAAATCCTCTCCATAGTGTAATTAACATTGCCCAAAGTATTTTGGATGATAAAACCGATTTTTTAACGAATAAGAATAGGAGAAATTTGGAACTACTTATTAAAGTAGGACGGAGGATGACATATACACTCAATGACCTTCTCGATATTACGCATTTAAAAGAAAAAAATATTCACCTTCACAAAGAAAGTATTAGTATTCACGCGATTGCTTCTGGTGTATTCGATATGATCCGTTTTATGACAGAGGGAAAGAATATTCATTTACATCTCGACATTCCAGTTGATTTTCCTAAAGTGATAGCAGATGAAAATCGACTAATTCAAATCTTATTTAACCTCCTTCATAATGCGGTTAAATATACAAATGAAGGTACTATCACGCTATATGGTGACTATAACGAAAAGATCGCAATATTTTATATACGTGATACCGGTATTGGGATCGATACCGAAACGCAAAAGAAGATATTTGATCCGTACATACAAGAAAATGCTAGCATGACATCTATTGGTGGTGGCATTGGTTTAGGGCTTAGTATTTGCAAACAGTTAGTCGAACTACACGGTGGGGAGCTTAACGTAGATTCATCGCCAGGCCAAGGATCCGTTTTCTCCTTCACACTTCTATTAGCCGAATCACCTACTATTGAAAAGGCAGCTCAATCAGAAGTCGCTGCTTCTATTAGTATTAATAAGGTATTACCTAAAGTAAAAGAGTCAGAACTAATCGATCCACCCCTATTAGCTATTAGTAGTGACGAACCAAAGGCTAAGATTTTTGTTGTTGATGATGATCCGGTTAACTTAATTGTATTAAATAATATCCTTTCTTCAGAATATGATATTACCACTACAACAAGTGGAAAAGACGCATTGATTCACATAAACAAAGGTGAATGGGATTTGATTATCTCTGATGTGATGATGCCTCATATATCCGGGTATGAATTAACCCAAACACTTCGCAAGCAATTTTCTATCTCTGAATTGCCGATTTTACTGCTAACTGCTCGTGGACAAGTGGAGGATGTATATACCGCCTTCAGCATGGGCGCTAATGATTATGTTGTAAAGCCAGTCGAAGCATTAGAATTGAAATCCCGTGTTAAAGCGTTAATCGATTTAAAAAGAGCGGTCAAGGATCAACTGGGGATGGAGGCTGCATGGCTGCAAGCTCAAATTCAACCACATTTTTTATTTAATACATTAAATACGATTGCTGCTCTAAGTGAAATTGATTCAGAGAGAATGGTTATTCTGCTTGAGGAATTTGGAAATTACCTGCGGAGAAGCTTTGCTATAGACAATACAAGAACAGTGATCCCAATTAAGGATGAGCTTGCCCTTACACGTTCTTATTTATTTATTGAAAAAGAACGCTTTAGAGAAAGGCTACAAGTAGAGTGGGAGGTTGATGAACAACTTTCTTTAAAAATCCCTCCACTATCCATTCAGCCTATCGTTGAAAATGCTGTTAGACACGGTGTTCTTAAGCGCCCAAATGGGGGCACAATATGTATTCAAATTACTGATCATCTTACTTTCTTTAAAATTGCAATAGTGGATGATGGCGTCGGAATGAGCCAAAGTAAAGTAGCGGATATTCTTAATGGCCAACGTAATAAATTAAGTGGTATTGGTTTAACCAACACTATTAGGCGATTAAAGCAATTAAATGGAGAGGGATTACAAATAATAAGTGCTCCTAATCAAGGTACCACAGTAAGCTTTCACATTCCAAAGCTTTAAAAACTAATAGGGTTTGCTTGTTTAATGCAATTCCTTCATTAATACAGATTCTACAGAAGGTATACAATTCTTACTATATTTATATGATTGGAACAAAATCACTATGAGAAAATGAAAACCAAATTGATGGAAGCGTAAGGTGGCGACTCTGAGAGAATCAAGCGTGACAGGTAAGACCCTGCAAGGAGCAAAGCGACTGAAGCGGAAATCAACGGTGATTCATTTCCCATTATGTATAGATAATGTTATTACGACCCAATAAAAAAAGAGGAGTATCCAAAAAGTTGAACTTCTACGACTTCTTGGAGACTCCTCTCTTATCATTACTTCAAGTGATTTATGATGCAATTATACCTTTATTAAAGGAATCGATCGATCAGTTAATTGTTGGACCGTTTGATCATCGACTTTGCTATCCGTTATAATGTGATCAATTACATTCAAATTATTAATCCGAGAAAAAGCTTGGACACCAAATTTTGTATGATCCAACATAATATAAATAAGATCTGCTCTATCAATCATCATTTTCTTCAGTCGAGATTGTTCTTCATTTGACTCACTAATCCCATTCTCCATATGTAACCCCTTACACGATATAAACGCTTTATTTACGTGGTATGTATCCAACGATGATTCTGCCAAAGGCCCTACATAGGATAGTGATTTAGAGAGTAATGTCCCTCCTGTCGATATAACCGTAATTTGTTTCTTTTGGCTTAATTCCATTGCTACTTTAATTGAATTCGTTAATACAGTTATTGGTTTATCTCGCATTGCTTTAGCCATATACCATGCAGTTGTGCTTGCATCTAGGATTATTTTATCTCCTTCATTAACATGTTTCACTGCCTCAAGAGCAATTTCCTTCTTCTCTTTTACATTCATTATTTCTCTTTCAGTATAAGGAATCTCCAAGGAATCTGTAGGGCTAATGCTTATCGCTCCCCCATGACTTCTAGAGAGTTTCTTTTCTCCTTCCAACTTTTCCAAATCTCTACGGATGGTCTCTTCTGTGACGGAAAAAATCTGGCTTAATTCTGTTACACGAATACTTTTCCGTTCATTTACAAGTCCAACAATCTTCTGTTGTCTCTCAGCAACAAGCATATACTTCCCTTCTTTCCATTATCTCAGCCTATTATAATATAGATTCCCTGTTAGAAACAGGGAATCTATATGGTTCATTATTATCTAGTAAAGGCTGCTGCTACCCCTCCATCCACAGTTACCATACATCCAGTAGTTTTGGCTGCTTTGGACGATGATAAGAAAGCGATGGATTCAGCAATATCTTGTGGTAAAATGTTTACATTCAAAATAGTTCGTTTACGGTAATGTTCTTCCAAATCATTTGCACCGATTCCATAAGAGGAAGCTCTTTCTTCCTTCCATTCCGAATCCCATATTTTAGATCCGCGAATAACAGCATCAGGCAGTACAGAGTTTACACGAATACCATATTGACCGCCATCTGCAGCTATTGTTCTAGCTAGATGGACTTCTGCCGCTTTTGCCGTACTGTATGCAGCAGCATTTTTACCAGCATAGATAGAGTTTTTCGATCCAACGAATACCATACTACCACCGATTGCTTGATCCTTCATTAACTTAAATGCCTCTCTAGCTACAAGGAAATATCCTGTAACCAATACATTCATATTTAAATTCCATTTCTCAAGTGTTGTTTCTTCAAATGGACTTGAGCTCGCTAATCCTGCGTTGTTAACGATAATATCTAGACCGCCATATGTTAAAACAGATGCTTGGATGGCTGCAATGACTTCCTCTTCTTTCGTTACGTCCATCTTTACAGCCAGTGCACGGCCTTCACCAAATCGCTCATTAATCTCCAATGCAAGTTGCTCGGCACCTTCTAAGTTAATATCTGCAACCACTACATGTGCACCTTCGGATACTAAACGATAACATGTTGCACTACCAATTCCTCCAGCTCCTCCAGTTACAAATGCAATTTGACGTGAGAACTCTGCTTCAGGTGGAGCTAAGCTTAGCTTGTAAAGCTCTAATGGCCAGTATTCAATCGCAAATGATTCTTCCTCATTTAATGACACAAAGTTTCCAAGCGTTGTGGAACCTTTCATTACTGACACAGCACGATGGTATAATGATTCGCTTACCTTTGCTGCTGACCAACTTTTACCTGTATTAAGCATTCCAAGACCAGGTATAAGTATAACACGCGGGACTGCTTCTACAATTTCATCTCCATCTGATTTATTCCGATTAAAGTAGGCGATATATTCATCCTTGAAGGAAGCAATACCTGATTTCACCAATTCAATTAAATGCCCAACATCTTCGCTATTAGGATCCCATTCAATAAATAATGGCGTACGCTTTGTATGCACTAAATGATCAGGACACGCTGCTCCAATTTGAGATAATTCTTTCGCTTCTCTACTATTCACGAAAGATAATATATTTTCACTATCATCATAAGTTACGATCATCTTTTTCTCGTCGCTTACTTGTCCGCGTACAATAGAAAGTACTTGTGAAAGAATTTCTTTCCTTTCAGTAGCCTCTAATGATTTATATTTTGAACCACCAAAAAGGTCCTTTCCTTCCGCTTTATTTTCTATATAATCTTCCGCTTCTTGAATGATGGAAATTGTTTTATTATAGCTTTCCTTTGATGTCTCTCCCCAAGTAACAAGCCCATGTTTTTCCATAATAACTAGCTCTGCTTTCGGATTGCTTTGTACCCCCTCAGCAATCATTTTCGAAAGTTTAAACCCCGGTCTAATATATGGAACCCATACAAAACGATCGCCATAGATTTCTTTTGCGATTTCTTTTCCATTATCAGCACAAGCAATGCTAATAATAGCGTCTGGATGCGTATGGTCAACATGCTTGTAAGGTAAAAATGCATGTAGCAGCGTTTCTATCGAAGAACGGGGATGCTTAGCATCAATCATACAGTGAGCTAAATAATCTACCATTTCTTCATCTGTCATATCATCTTTTTCTATTAATGGCTTAATATCTTCCATCTTCAACCCAGTAAAATTCTTATCTTTCATGGTCGCAAGGTCAGAGCCACTCCCTTTGACCCACATCACTTCTATTTCATTACCTCGAAAGTCGGTTACTGTGGTTTTAGTGGAAGTATTTCCTCCACCCCAATTGGCGACTGAACGATCTTGACCTAATATATTTGAACGATATACCAATTCTCCCAAACCACTTTCAACCTTTGTTCCCTCATCACTCCAACGATTTTTCACCATTCTATTTCCTCCTCTATTTCTAAATCTTTGTTCTATCAATCTCTTGCTCTATATTTAGTTTTCGCTAGTACTTCAACCACCCATTATTAATAAATCGAGCATGTAGTATTGAAAAAGGGCTTTCATTTGTTTTTAGTATACATTGAATACAAATTAAAAACAACATAAAACAACACAAAAACTTTTGTTTATGTTTGAATTTATTGTTTTACAAATTATAAATCACCAAAAAGCAAGTGAATCATCATTGTTTTCATTGACTCACTCGCTATTTGATTATATAAAACTATTCATTTTTATTTTCTCTTAGATAGTACTGTTTCTTCATATTCTTTGACCTCATCTAACCAATTTTCCCTTACAGGTACTCCCATTTCATCACAGTAGTGATCCCAAATTGCGCCAAATGGATATGTTTTTAATTCTTCCATTAGGGCTAGTCTTTCTGTAAAGTTTCCTTCTTCTTGTAATTGCTTTAAATACTCATTTGGCGTAAGCATCGCATATAATAACGCTTTTATCATATTACGTGTCCCTATTGTCCAAGCCGCCACTCGATTAATACTTGCATCAAAAAAATCGAGTCCAATCCTTACTTTATCTATTGCATCATTTCGTACAATTTCCAAGCCTATTTCACGTAACTCATCATCTAAAATAACAACATGGTCGCTATCCCATCTAACTGGTCTGGATACATGCAAGGCCAATTGGTCACTATATAGAAGCATCGATGAGATTTTATTAGAAATAACTTCAGTTGGATGATAATGACCGCTATCTAATAAACATAATTTATTATTTTTTAATGCATATCCCATATAGAATTCATGTGACCCAACAACATAAGCTTCTGATCCGATACCAAATAACTTACTTTCCACCGCATCAACATTATATTTTTCATCAATTTCAACAGAAAAAACCTCATCTAATGACTCTTTTAATCGTTTTCTCGGCGTTAATCTATCACTTGGAATATCTTTATAACCATCAGGAATCCAAACATTGGTTAATGTCGGTGAACCTAATTCTTTCCCCATGTATTCGGCAATTTTTCGGCTTGCAATCGTATGTCTAATCCAAAAATCTCTAATATCCTTATTTGGATGAGACAAAGTTAAGCCATCCTCCGCTTTTTCATGGGAAAACAGCGTCGGATTAAAATCTAACCCCAAACCTTGTTCCTTTGCCCAATTCACCCAGTTTGCAAAATGCTTTGGTTCAATTTCATCTCTATCTACAACTTCTCCATCTGTCTCTGCATAAATCGCATGTAAGTTGACACGATGTTGGCCAGGAATAAGTGACAAGGCCTTTTCTAAGTCACTTCTCAGCTCCTCAGGCGTAGTTGCTTTCCCCGGATAGTTTCCTGTAACATCAATTCCACCTGATAATTCCTGACGATTGACTTCAAATCCTCCAATATCATCTCCCTGCCAACAATGAATGGAGATAGGAATATTCCGAAGCTTTCCTAGCACCTCTTCAACATCTATTCCCCATTTTTCATATAGTGTCTTTGCATATTCATAATTTTCTTTGCTCATCATACTAATCCCTCCAATTAATCCTTTTTTGTAAATGCATTCATTTCAAAAGATTGCTTCACTATCTTTCTAGCATCACTTAAATCAGCGATCTCACCAAGAGCTATTAATTGCGAGACAATATTTCCTATTGCCGTAGCCTCGATAGGCCCAGCTAACACTTTCTTTTTAGTCGCATCAGCAATGAGCTGGTTTAACATATTATTTTGTGAACCGCCACCAATAATATTTATGGTTTTAAATTCCCTTTCATATATTTCTTCTATTTCCTGTATCGCACCCTGATAGCTATCAACCAAACTAGTAAACACACATTTTGCTACTTGTCCCGGAGTTCTTGGAACAGCTTGATCCGTTTCCTCACAATACTTTTGAATTTCTTCAATCATATTTTTTGGCTTAAGGAATCGATCCTCATCCACATTCACTTTCGAGTTAAAAGTCGTTTCTTGTTTAGCCAATTCGGAAAACTCTGCAAAAGAATACTCATCATTATAATTTCGTTTTACTTCTTGAATCATCCATAGCCCCATAATATTTTTCAAGAATCTATACCGATAATCAAATCCACCTTCATTTGTGAAATTATAATCCAATGCTTTTGTAATACAAATGGGAAAACCATTTTCCACACCAATTAAAGACCATGTACCAGAGCTAATATAGATCGTGTCATTCAACTCTGGGACAGCTACTACTGCCGAGCCTGTATCATGTGTTGCTGGCAGTAAAACTTCCATATCAAAACCGAGTTCACTAACAAGCTCTCGTTTTAAATTTCCTATTGATGATTTAGGGGGCAACATTTCTAGAAACATATCTTGATTAATACCAATTTGTTCTATTAATTCTCCATCCCATTTCTTCGTAAACGCATTCACTAATTGCGTTGTCGTTGCATTGGTGTATTCATTTACTTTCCTTCCAGTTAATAAATAATTAAGATAGTCTGGAACCATAAGAAAAGACCGAGCCTTTTCTAAAATCTCTGGGTTACTTTTTTTCAGCGCATACAGTTGATAAATGGTATTAAACTTTTGAAATTGAATCCCAGTTTCTAAATACAGTCGCTCTTTACTAATAATAGAGAAAACTTCTTCCATCATTCCATCTGTTCTTGGATCACGATAGGCGACGGCGTCAGTCAGCAATTCATCATTTTCATCTAACAATACGAAATCCACAGCCCAAGTATCGATACCAATACTTACTGGTTTTAGCCCACTTTCTTTCGTCTTGTGAATACCCCTCTTCATCTCTGTAAAAAGGGAGTCCAAGTCCCAGCAAAAGTAATGTCCCTTTTGAGTTATTTTATTTTCAAATCGATGGATCACATCAAGTTTTAATTGACCATTTTCCATGTACCCGGCAATCACCCTGCCACTAGATGCCCCTATATCCACTGCTAAGCTACATTTACTCATCGTAATAGCCCCCAAAAACATTTTATTACTAAATATCATTGTTATACTTCATCAAGACTGTAGACATTCATATTGGTTACTCTAATTAGAATGGCTTATTAGTACATCATCTGTATCTTGTTCAGTACCATAACGTTCTTCTTCGATTTCTTTTAGTGATTTACCTTGTGTTTTAGGTGCTAGGGCAATTCCAATAATTGCATGAATGACTAAAAAGGTAATCATGACGATTCCTGCTATTTTAAATCCTAAAGTCATCATTATTGTTGGCAATACGAAAGACCAGATTGCAATACCAGTGCGTACCAAGAAAAACATTAGTCCTTGTGCACTAGCTCGATAGCGAGTTGGGAATAATTCACTTGTCCATAACGCATAAAAGGCTTGGGCTCCGATACCGGCAGCTGATCCCCATAAAATAACAAATGCAATGAGTGTTGGCCAGGTCATTGGCATAAAGGTTAAGATAATCCAAGCTACGACCCCCATCACTGCTCCTATACCAAACATCATTCGCCTACTGTATTTATCTCCTAACTTCATGAAAATAAAGTAAGTTGCTATTACTGTGAACATCCATAAAAATGCCTGAAGTAAATTTGCTTGTAGTGTACTTATACCACCCACATTTTCGTAGATATAAGGCATGAAATAACCCATAGCTCCTGAAGTCAGATTCCAAAATAAGTAAATACCGATAAGTAAAAATAAAGATTGACGGTTAGGTCTAAGTTTAAATAGTTCTTTTAATACACTTACTTGTATTTTACCTTGTGCAAGCTCTTTTTTCTCTTGTTCCTTTTGTTCTTCCCACATTTTTGATTCGCCGATCCCTCTTCTTATATACCAAGTAATGAAGGCAATAATGAGTAAATGAAGGAAGATAATTCTAGATCCCAGTAATCCAAGTGGTGCTAATAATACCGCTAAGAAGAATGTAATCATTGGGCCAATTGACCAAGCTAACTGCGCCGTACCAACATGTGCGGCACGTTTTCCTTCTGGCGATTCCTCAGCAATAAATGTCCAGGAAACAGGCACTCCCGCTCCAACTGCAATTCCCGTAATAACAGTTCCAATTAATAGCATTGGAAAATTAAATGAAAGGGCAATTAAGAGAACACCAATCATATAAACCAATAAATCATAGTTAAAAATAACCTTTCTCCCATACTTATCCGTTAATGGACCACCTATTAAAGCTCCAATAGCAGCACCAAAGGCGTTTGCACTTAGAGCGCTTAATAAACCGACGCCCATATTATCAATATTAAGATATGCCTGCCAAAGAGTTAAACTACTTGCGGCAGCAATAATCGAACCTGCTTCAATATAATTTGCCATCGCTATAGCAATCGTTGCTTTCCAACCAGTTACGTTTTTTGCACCAAATTTCTTCTTTGTCATTTCTGTTCCCCCCTGCTAGCACAACCGCTGTTAATCCATATGAAAAACTTGCTTTAAGCTCTTAGAAACCGGACTATTATCTGTATTCGTTTTCATTACAGGCTTCATGAAGTCCCACCACTTTTGATTAATATCTGTAGCAGACATCTTATTCCACTTTTCTTCATTCTCGATCTCCACATAACCAAAAAGTTGATTCGTCTCTTTGTCTAAAAAAATGGAATAATTACTTGCCCCATGATGATGTAATGCATCAACCATCTCAGGCCAAATCTCATTATGACGTTTCTCATATTCCTCATGTTTATCTGGATAAACTGTCATAACAAAAGCTTTTCTAATCATCTACATCCAACCTTCCTATTTGTATTATATGGATAACTCGAATGTTATCGTTTACATCAAAGTTGTTAGTATATACTTTAAATCTATTTATCTTTTAAGTCAACACAAAACAACACAAAGAAAAACAAACAAAGCGTTTTACTGTGTTTGTTTACTACTTATCTATGTGAAAAATTTTAAATTACTTTTGTATTTCTGTATTTATAATGCATATCGTTAATACTTATACTCTTTTTGATGTCTTACGATTAGAAAAACACCCTGCTTTTTAAAATTCACCGATAGATTGCTAGGGTTGTGCGGTGACAGCACTTGGGACATAATGCAAAGCACATGGTGGAACTGTTTATTTAAAAAGAATTTATTGAAAAATAATCGATTTAACAAAGGAATATGGGGACTTTCAAGTACTTGTGTCGTTTCGAAGAATTGAAAAACCATGTCAGTGGGAATTATCGTAACACAACAGAAGATGGAGGAAATCCTTTATTTCATGGTGATGTCAATGAATACACCGCGTGCAAAAAAACAATTAAAAAAGCAACCTCAGAGTAAGCATCATAAGGTTGCGATAATTGCATATGTGAATAGGATGAAAATTGCTCTTTTCGCCTTATTCCACACAGTATCATCTAGATTATCAATTAGCTAATCCTAATTCGTAAGAAGATAACTCAACTATGGCAAAAAGAAAACCAAGTTGATTGAAGCGTAAGGAGGAATTTTCATGGTCCTCAATGTTTAAGATATTTCCATTCTTTAAGCCCCCGAAGGAACGGCAGAATCATCATATCTATATTCAAGATTAACGAATTTATTATATTCTTTTACGAATGCGAGCGACACAGTGCCAACTGGACCATTACGCTGTTTCGCAATAATGATTTCAATAATGTTTTTATTCTCTGATTCCTGGTCGTAATAGTCGTCACGATAAAGAAACGCAACGATATCCGCATCCTGCTCAATACTTCCTGACTCACGAATATCCGACATCATTGGCCGTTTATCCTGGCGTTGCTCCACACCACGGGAAAGCTGAGAGAGCGCGATAACAGGCACTTCTAATTCACGAGCTAATCCTTTTAACATACGGGAAATTTCTGAAACCTCTTGTTGACGGTTCTCTTTAGAATTTCCACTACCTTGGATGAGTTGTAAATAATCGATTAGAATCATTCCAAGACCGTGCTCTTGCTTCAAACGTCTACACTTAGAACGAATTTCTCCAATTCTAATACCTGGTGTATCATCTATGAAAATACCCGAATTAGATAGACTTCCCATTGCCATCGTTAACTTTTTCCAGTCATCATCTGTCAAGGACCCAGTTCTTAGGTTTTGGGCATCGATATTACCTTCGGCGCAAAGCATCCTCATCACAAGCTGCTCTGCCCCCATTTCCAAACTGAAAATCGCAACGTTTTCTCCCGTTTTCGTCCCAACGTTTTGTGCAATATTAAGCGCAAATGCCGTTTTACCAACAGATGGACGTGCAGCAACGATAATTAAGTCGTTTCGCTGAAAACCAGCTGTCATTCGGTCAAGTTCGCTAAATCCAGTTGGAATACCGGTTACGTCTCCCTTTTGATTATGCAAAAGTTCTATATTATCATATGCACGAACAAGTACATCTTTAATATTATGAAAGGCTCCTGAGTTTTTACGTTGAGCGACTTCCATGATTTGCTTTTCCGCTTCATCAAGAAGTTCATTTACCTCGTCTTCTCGAGTAAAGCCATCTGTTGCTATATTAGTAGCCGTTCTAATTAATCGGCGCAATAATGATTTTTCTTCAACTATTCTAGCATAATAACCAATATTGGCTGCTGTTGGAACAGAAACTGAAATTTCACTTAAATAAGAAACTCCACCAACGTCTTCTAGCATTTTGGCTGCTGATAGTTCTTCTGTGACCGTAACTAAATCCACAGCTTTTCCCATCTCATTCAGCCTTAACATCACTTCGTATATCTTTTGATGTGCACTACGATAAAAATCTTCCGGTATAAGTATCTCAGATGCAAGGATTAAAGCAGCTGGTTCTAAAAAAATCGCACCTATAACTGCTTGTTCCGCTTCTATATTTTGAGGCGGTGTTCGATCCAGCATATCACTCATACTATTCCACCTCCGCTATTGCTCAAGGAACATCGGCTAAAGGGGCATACATCGTATTAGCTTGCCGATGTGACCCGCATTTTACGAGCCCCATATAAAAAATGTGACCGGCCTGAACCGTATCACATTTCATTTGTTAACTCTATTCTATCATGGAATCTGCTTATTAAGTTATAAAATCTTTAGTTTCCTTCTTTTACATGTACATCTACTGTTGCAGTAACATCTTGATGAAGTTTTAGAGGAACCTTCGTAACACCCAATGAACGGATAGCGTCATCTAGAACAATTTTTCTTTTATCTACTTTAATTTTATGTGTTTTTTTGAGCTCATCTGCGATTTGCTTACTTGTAATTGAGCCGAATAAACGCCCACCTTCACCAGATTTAGCTGTTAATTCTACTGTCAGACTTTCAATCTTTTCCTTCAATTGCTTCGCTTCTGTTACTTCTTCTGCTGCTGCCTGTTGCTCTTTTTTCTTTTGATTATCTAAAGATTTCATATTTCCAGGCGTCGCCTCTACCGCAAGCCCTTGTTTAATCAAAAAGTTCTGTGCATAACCTACAGCTACATCTTTTACTTCCCCTTTTTTTCCTCTACCTTTAACATCTTTTAAGAAAATAACTTTCATGATTCCTGACTCCCTTCCAAATAATCATCTAATGTTTGTTTTAATTTTAACTCTACTTCAATTACTTTCATTCCTTGTATTTGGACAGCGGCATTAGATAAATGTCCGCCACCTCCAAGTGCTTCCATAATCACTTGAACATTAACCTCTCCTAGCGATCGAGCACTAATACCTACTATATCATCTTCCCGCTTAGAAATAACAAATGATGCGGAAACTCCATCCATTGTCAGCAACGCATCAGCGGCTTGTGCAGTAACAACAGGGTTATAAACTTCATCCTCTGTCCCAGTTGCAATAGCGATGCCTACATTGTAAAACTCTACTGTTTCAATTAACTTAGAGCGCTTTATATATGTCTCAACGTCTTCTTTTAAGAATCTTTGTACCATTACCGTATCAGCACCAAGCGCTCGTAAATAAGATGCTGCATCAAATGTTCTAGATCCTGTTCTCAATGTAAAACTCTTTGTATCTACAATAATACCCGATAATAACGCTGTTGCTTCAAGCGTATTTATTTTCTCGCCTTTTGGTTGATATTCAAGTAACTCTGTTACAAGTTCAGCTGTTGATGAAGCATATGGTTCCATATAAACGAGCAGTGGTTTTTTTATAAAGTCTTCACTTCGACGATGGTGATCGATGACGACAATCCGGTCCGTTTTACCCAAAAGCTTTTCTTCAATCACGAGTGATGGTTTATGCGTATCTACCACAACTAGAAGTGTATTATCCGTCATCAATTCCATTGCCTCCTCTGGTGTAATTAACCAAGAGTATAGCTCGGGATAACCTTTCATTTCTTCAATTAGCCTCTTCACGCTAATATCAAGTTCCGAGAAATCAACCACAATATAGCCTTCACGTTGATTCATCTCAGCTGCTTTTCGAATACCAATAGATGCTCCAATAGCATCCATATCAGGGAATTTATGACCCATCACGATTACCTTATCGCTCTCAATCATTAATTCTTTTAAAGCATGAGAAATCACTCGTGCTCTAACCCTCGTACGCTTTTCCATTGGGTTTGTTTTACCACCATAAAATTTCAGCTTTCCATTAGGCAGTTTCATTGCAACCTGGTCTCCTCCACGCCCTAAAGCTAGATCCAGGCTTGATTGAGCTAATGTACCGAGTTCTGGAAGTGAGGAAACCCCTAATCCTACTCCTATACTTAATGTTAACGAGATATTCTGTTTCACTGTATTTTCACGGACTACATCCAAAATAGAAAACTTATCTTTTTCTAGCTCACGCAAGATTTGCTCATTAAATAATGTAACAAACCGATCTGATGATGTCCTTTTCAGGAAAATGCCATGATCTAGTGCCCAGTTATTTAAAATGGAGGTTACAGTACTATTTAATTCACTTCTTGATTGATCATCCATCCCTTGTGTAGCATCATCATAATTGTCTAAATAAATAATCGCAATGACATTGCGTTCCATTTCATAACGCCTTACTGTTTCAATTTGCTCTGTTACATCAAAGAAATATAAAAGACGTTCTTCCGGTTTAAAATATACCCGGAACTTTCTTTCATTTAAAGTAACAGTTTCAGATTCAATTTCCTGTTTTATAATCGGAAGAATTGGTTCTCCTACATCATATAAAGACCGACCAACGAGGGTATTTTCATTAAAACACGACGCCATAAATGGATTTGTCCATTCAATATAATAATCATCATTAATGAGCATAATTCCAATTGGCATTTCCATCAGTGCTTCTTCGCCGACCTTTTTTACTCTATACGATAAAGTCGAGATATGCTCTTCTACAGATTTAACCATATCGTTCTCAATTTTAATAGCGGCAATGGTTAATGCTATAAGTATGAAAGCTCCAATTATAGCTAGCCACCAATATTTAAAGCCAACATAGACGAGAAGAGCAGCTGACACCGTCAATATGATATATAAAGGATAGCGCATCCTTCGCGATTTTACATAAGAAGGCATACTTTCAACTCCTTCATCATTTTTTTTCAAGGTAACCTCTTAGATTAAATCCTATATCAATTATACCTAACATTCTTACGATAGAAAGGAAGATCGGCAGAATAAAGGTGAAAATCACTGCTAACACAGGTAATACTATTGGCCATTTTTTCAAATGGCTATAGAAAAAGATAAAAGCCAGGCCTTGAATAACTAATAACACTTGTAAAATAAAGGCGCCGTTTATTAATACCATATACATATATGTTCCAGGCTCTGGGTTAACGAGAAGCGTCAAAATCAAAGCGGCTAAATAATACCACAAAATACTTTTTGATACTTTCAATTCTCGAAATGGGCCAAATTTAGGTACCGGTATACCTAATCGTTTAGCAATTGGAAAATTAATAATAATCAATAGTATTACTGTGGAGAAGGCCATAGCAATAAAGAATATTGGAGCCATCGAACTCATTAAGCTAAGCATTTCGTTCATTTGTTCTTGCAACTTTTCTGGTGGATTTTGTCCAAATGATTGCAAGGCGGCTGTATATTGATCCAAAGACGATTTAAATATTTGAGCAATCTCATCGATAAAGTTCACAGAAAAGAATACAGAGGCTATCACAAACAACAGCACTATATTTATGAGAAATGTTATGCTCGAAGCTAAATAAATAATTAATTTACTTTTACCAGTTCTGATTCCATATCCCATAACCATACCAGTCGTACCAAATATAATGGCAATTGGCACCATTATAATATTTCCAATCAAAAGGGTAATGAACACCGCCCCAATCACTAGAATCGCTGTATTTTTCAAAGGATACTTAGCGCTGTACAATAGAAATGGTAGGATTAAAAAAAACTGAGTGACAATCATTACTATCGGCACAAATAAGGAGATAAACAGTAACACGGCAAATATTGCCAGCATCAATGCCCCTTCTGTTAACATTCGGGTATTTTTCACTTTTACACCTCTTCTAGCTTATATATACCTTTTCTATTTTACCGATGATTTGCCCAACGTTCAACTTTACCGCAGTACGATTATCTAAGATAAAACAAAAGAGATGTTTCAAAAGTAGAAACATCTCTCATTGTATCGTTTATATTTTAAAGTGATTGATCGAATCATGCAATTCATGACTCAGATCTGTAAGCTGCTCCGCGGATTTAGCAACTGATTGGATGGCACGTAATTGTTCATCTGTTGAAGCACTAACTTGTTCACAAGCAGCCGCTGTTTCCTCAGAAGTAGCAGCCATTGTTTGAATTGTATTATCTACTTCTTCTTTGTATGAATTTACTCTTTGGACTTCACTAAATACTAAATCAATGGATGTTTGCATTTCCTGAAGTAATTTAGAAATCTCTCCAAAAGTCACCTCTGTATTTTCCACTACAGTTTCTTGTTGTTGGAAATTCTCACTTGTTTCAAGCATTTGCTTGGAAACTTGTTGTGAACCAGATTGTAGTTCTTGAACTGTATTTTTAACTTCTTCAGTTGAGCGAGCTGATTGCTCAGCTAATTTGCGCACTTCTTCTGCGACTACAGCAAACCCTTTTCCTTGCTCCCCTGCTCTGGCAGCCTCAATACTAGCATTCAAAGCAAGTAAGTTTGTTTGTGATGATATTTCAGTTATCGTTTCCATTACAATGCCAATGGCATGTACCTTATGATTCAACTGACCAACCGCAGTCGACATTGTCTGTAAATTACCTTTCCAATCATTGAAAGATGCTTTTAACTGTTGCATTTGTTCTTGGCCAATCGTATTCATTTCATTCACTTGATTAGCTGTTTCTGCCATATTTGTTGTTTTCTCATTAATTTCATTAAGTTGAGCGCCTAATAAATGAGAATTCTCACTAACCTGTTCTGCATCTTCCGCGGACCTTGAAGCACCTTGCGCTATTTCATTCACTGCAATTGCCATTTCTTCACTAGCAGCATTTGTTTCTTCTGATGCCGCACTTAAACTTTCAGCAGACTCCCTGACATTCCCAACCGAATGATTAACCATAGTAATTAAGCTCTTCATATTATCCATCATTAAATTAAAGTTATTTGCCAATTGGCCAAATTCATCTTTTGATTTGATATCTGAACGGACTGTTAAATCTCCTTCAGATACAATATCCATCGATGCCTTTAATTTGTCTAATGGTTTAATAAGCCTAGATATTAAAATATATAATACGAAAAAAGTAATGATTTCAGAAATAAGCATAACCCAGATTAATTTTGTTTGAGTTGCAGTCACTATTTTATCAATTTCTTTTTTATCGTATGAGGCACCAATTTTCCAACCAAAATCCGGTGTGGTTTGAAAAATATTTATTCTATTCTGACCATCAAGTTCATACTCAATTTCACCCGATTCTTGTTCACCGTACATATCTGCAATAAAACGTAGATTAGTCAAGTTTTCCCCTTTATTTACCGGATAGGCGACAGCCATTCCTTCCGCATCAAATATAAACGGATATCCGCCATAAGCAAGATTATTAGCAGAAATTTTCTCCGTCAATGTGTTTAGGTTAATATCCACACCAGTAACACCAACAACTTTGTCATCAGCTACTACTGCTTTCGACGCAGTAATTACGAAATCCCCCGTTGCCTTATCAATGTAGGGGCTAGTCCAATTAACTTGTGCTGTATTTTCCATTGCTATTTGATACCACGTTCTAGTCAGTGGATCAAGATCACTCATATCTGCATATGGGATAATCCTCGTATGCTTATTAGGCAGTGATAAAAATACAGAGGATGATTCTTTATATGTATCAATATACTGACTAAACATATCTTCCAATTCTCCTATAAATAACTTCTCTTGCTTCGGATCATTTAAAGTGTTTACAGCATATTCTCTTAATGTTGCCGAGTTAGATGCCTGTTCTAAACTTCGCTCATATTGACCAAGGAAGTATTGAATAGAGTTATTTAGTTCTCCTACCATTTCTTCACTTTGTTTAATCAAATTCGCCTCTGTACTTTTTTTATTCTGTTGGCCACTAATCATAATAATGGTTGTTGCCATTAGTATCATCAAAATAAACACCGTAACAATAATTTTTGTCTTAACTGACTTAAACATGGACATTTTTGCCCCTCCCATATATTCACTCACAATATATGTTTCGGCAAAAATTAATGAATGTTTAACTAAGTGTAAACAAAACCATTTTTTTCAATTACACCCATAAAACTACTATGCCTGTTTCCCCCTACATAACTTTTTGTAAACAAAAAAGCACAACAGGTTGTATGAGACCATGTTGTGCTTTCGAAAGCATTATTATTCGCCTGTAACAAATGGTAAAAGTGCCATTTGACGAGAGCGTTTAATTGCTGCAGTCAATTTACGTTGATATTTTGCACTTGTTCCAGTTACACGACGTGGAAGAATTTTCCCGCGCTCTGAAACAAATTTCTTTAATAAATCAATATCTTTATAGTCGATGTGTGTAATACCGTTTGATGTGAAAAAACACACTTTACGGCGTTTACGTCCACCTCTGCGTCCACCTGCCATAGAAATAACCTCCCTTTATCTTTTACTTAAGTCCTTCGAAATTACAAGACAGTTTATCTCAGTACTAAAAACCTTACCAGACAATAAATTGTTTTATAATTGTCGAACTGTCATATATGTGTCAAATTTAGAATGGAAGATCGTCATCAGAGATGTCAATTGGTTGTCCATCATTTGAGAAAGGATCTTCATTCGTTCTAGTAAAACTTTGATTACTACGTTGATTCTGATTTTGCCCATAAGGGTTCTCTTGGCCTCTTTGTTCTCCACCATATTGGTTTCCTCCAAAGTTACCACCGCGTTCTTGCGATCCAGCCGCGCTTCTAGGTTCAAGAAATTGAACACTATCTGCCATTACTTCCGTGATATACACACGTTTACCGTCCTGGCCTTCAAAGTTACGCGTTTGGATACGACCGTCAACACCTGCAAGACTACCCTTTTTCAAATAGTTAGCAACGTTTTCTGCCGGTTTACGCCAAATCACACAATTTATGAAGTCAGCTTCCCGCTCCCCCTGTTGATTTGTAAAGGTGCGGTTAACTGCTAACGTAAAATTTGCTACTGCTACACCATTTGGTGTATAGCGCAAATCCGGGTCTTTTGTTAATCGTCCTACTAATACAACTCGGTTCATCATCAGAATCAACCTCTTCTCTATATACTTCTTATAAAATGTTTCACGTGAAACATTTAAGTTTATTTTTCGTCTTTAACAACAATATGACGAATGATATCGCCATTGATCTTCGCAAGACGGTCGAATTCCTGAATAGCTTCAGGCTTTGCATTCGTATGGATTAAACGGTAATATCCATCACGGAAATCGTTGATTTCATATGCAAGTCGACGCTTACCCCAATCTTTTGATTCGATGATTTCCGCACCTTCAGAAGTTAGAATATTATCGAAACGCTCAATAACCGCTGTTTTTGCTTCTTCTTCAATGTTTGGGCGGATAATGTACATGATCTCGTACTTTCTCATCGTTTGTCACCTCCTTATGGACTATGCGGCTCTTTTTGGTGTAAAAGAGCAAGGAGCAATTTTCATTACTCACAATGAGTAATTATAGCATATACACCCAGTATTAGCAATGTCTATGTATACTTTTCTTTTCTTCTTCATCTGTTTAGTATTTTTATTTAAGTAAGCGAAAACCCGGCTGAGAAACTCTCGCCGGGTTTTCGCTTACTTAAATTCTTCGTCTTCGTCTCCATCTTCCATATCTTCATAAGCTTCCATTGAAGGATTATAGAGCTTATCAAGATCAGGATCTTCTGCAAATTCTGTGGCATAACTTGTGTTACTTAAGTTCCTACTTTCTTCCCTATCAGGAACATCTGCTGTGTCAGAATTAAACAGGAGTCCCAGGCAAATAATGCCGCTAATTCCGACTAGAGTGTAAATAAATCTGGCAAAGCCGGAAGTAGTGCCTCCAAATATAGATCCAACTAGATCAAATTGAAATAATCCAATTAAACCCCAGTTAATTGCACCAATAATTACCAAAGCTAACGCAATTCTCCTTAAAGTTTTCAAACAAACACCTCTTTCTTTTTAATCAAATCAAAAGCATAACTTACTAATGATTCCGCTTTAGTTTTCGAAGAAAGAGGAAATTTATAACATGAAATAACTTCCAACCTACTTTTTATTTTTTGTTGCCTAAGATAAATTTATAAATCCCAATCCCATAAAATTGTCTCACTTAGTTTAACCTCTCTATAATCGTTGCATTCGCCATACCAAAACCCTCGCAAATGGCTTGTAAACCAAATCGCTTTTCCGTCCTTTCCAATTCGTGTAAAAGTGTCGTCATGACCCGTGCTCCAGTCGCTCCTAGCGGATGTCCCAATGCTATAGCCCCACCATTAACATTTAACTTCTTCGGGTCAGCTCCAGTTTCTTTTAGCCAGAACAACGGAACTGAAGCAAATGCTTCATTTATTTCAAATAAATCAATAGCAGATAAATCCATATTTGCTTTTTTAAGCACCTTTTCAGTAGCCGAAACGGGGCCTGTTAACATAAGCGTTGGATCTGAACCAACTACAGAACGGGCGACCACTCGAAAACGTGCCTTCAAATTTAACTTTTCCGCTTTCTCCTTTGACATCAGAAGGATCGCCGAAGCTCCATCACTAATTTGACTTGCATTCCCTGCAGTTACATTTCCATTCTTTAAAAAGGGAGGTTCTA
The DNA here is from genome assembly GCF_001591545.1 of Lederbergia lenta NBRC 16444. Lineage (GTDB taxonomy): Bacteria > Bacillota > Bacilli > Bacillales > Bacillaceae_C > Lederbergia > Lederbergia lenta. The sequence goes on along the minus strand of NZ_BCVC01000006.1, from coordinate 28,890 downwards.
GCCCAGCAAGTATCTCCATTGATGTATTCTCTCTCGGCCCCTCATCCTTTTGTATGTTGGAATTCCCAATCATAACAGGCATAATCTCCCGATCAAATCTTCCTTCTTTCATGGCTGCAATCGCCTTTTTATGACTTTGTAAAGAAAATTGGTCTAACTCTTTTCTTGTAAAGCCCCATTTTTCTGCGATTCTTTCTGCTGATAAACCTTGATTAATTATCTCGTATTTTTTTGTTAATATCTCACTATGCTTCGCTCCTTGTACATTTGAAAACATTGGTACTTGTGACATACTTTCTACACCACATGCAATCACTACATCCATATCTCCACTTAATATTGCTTGGGAGGCAAAGTGAACTGCTTGCTGACTTGATCCACATTGTCTATCAAGAGTTATGCCAGGTACTTCCTGTGGGAAACCTGCAATAAGAGAAGCAATTCGAGCAATATCCCCTGCTTGTTCTTTTACTTGTGTTACGCATCCGGCGATGACATCATCGATTATAGATGGGTCCATTCCAGTTCTGTTAATGATTTCTTTTAAAACTAATGCAAGTAGCTCATCCGGCCGTATACTACTTAATGCTCCATTCTTTCTTCCAATTGGCGTTCTTACGGCTTCAATAATCACGACTTCTGCCATTTTACTCCTCTCCTATCCTCAAAATAAACGCTATCTATTTGTATGATGAATATTCAAACCTCTTAGTTATCATTCTTTTTGCTTTTTCGTTTTTCCTTTTTTATCATTAGCAAAGTGCATACCGACCTAAAATCTAATGCCATATTTATTTTTATTATAAGTAAAAACTACCTATTGTTCTTCAATTAGGTAAATAGGTAGCAGCTTAAATATTCATTTAAAACTTTCATATAGTGGTTATTCTTCAAAAGCCATTTTAAATCTGGAGTGATTGGGTGCCAAACTTCATTACAGATAAACTCCTAGCCTTATTAGATCGCTTCTTATGACTACAATATTTGGTTTTTTCTTCACACTTTTCATCATCTTTCTCGGCATGATGCCAAGTCCTAGGTTGGATTGTTTAAATCTTAGATGATTATTTACGTAAAAAAAAAGACACCTCTTAGGTGCCTTATACGTTAAAGCGAAAATGGATGACGTCTCCATCTTTCACTAAGTATTCTTTTCCTTCCAGACGTACTTTTCCTGCTTCACGTGCAGCAGCCATTGATCCGCCTGCAAGTAAATCATCATAGGAAACTGTTTCCGCCCGAATAAACCCTTTTTCAAAGTCAGTATGAATGATACCCGCACATTGGGGTGCCTTCATTCCTTGAATGAATGTCCATGCACGTACTTCTTGCACACCAGCGGTGAAATAAGTAGCTAGTCCAAGAAGGTTGTATGTGGCACGAATAAGTAGATCAAGACCAGATTCCTCTATACCAAGTTCTTCAAGAAACATTGCTTTTTCTTCATCATCTAGTTCCGCGATTTCTTCTTCAATTTTTGCACATACGACAATTACTTCAGCATTGTCTTCCTGAGCAAATTGACGAACCTTTTGCACATATTCATTATCTGAAGGATCTGCGATATCATCCTCACTAACATTAGCCGCATACAATACTGGCTTGCTTGTTAAAAGATGCAATCCTTTAACATATTTCATCTGATCTTCACTAAATTCCAATGTACGTGCAGGTTGGTCTGCTTCAAATGCAGTTCTTAATTTATCTAATACTTCAAACTCATACATAGCTTCCTTATCTTTTTGCTTAGCCATCTTTTCGACTCGACCAATCCGTTTCTCAACAGACTCAAGATCAGCAAGAATAAGTTCAAGATTAATTGTATCAATATCATCTAATGGGTCTACTTTGCCTGATACATGTGTAATATTCCCATCATCAAAACAACGAACGACATGACAAATAGCATCGACTTGACGGATATGGGATAGAAACTTATTCCCAAGCCCTTCACCTTTACTAGCACCTTTTACGATTCCCGCTATATCTGTAAACTCAAAAGCTGTTGGTACCGTTTTTTTCGGTTTAACAAGCTCTGTTAATTTTTGCAGTCTATGATCCGGTACTTCCACAATGCCGACATTTGGGTCGATTGTACAGAATGGATAGTTAGCAGCCTCTGCGCCCGCCTTTGTTATTGCATTAAATAATGTAGATTTACCAACGTTCGGCAAACCCACAATACCTGCTGTAAGAGCCATTTCGGTCACTCCTCTTCTTTGGGGTCTAAAAATCGTACCTGTCCCCTTGTTCATCCTTTCATAATTATAGTGAGTCAATACGAAAAGCGCAAGGCGCTCGTTAGGAGAAGGAACGGCTAAGTTCGCCACGTAATGCGGCAACACCGCCCCTCACTCACCACGTACGGACCAACGACAAGTATAAGAAAAGATAGCTAGAAGGTCAGTCTTTCCCTTTCTTGGCAGATTGACTTATAGCCTCGAACGTAGAACTAAACATGAGGTGTCTCGACTATTCCTCTTGTTTTTGTAAAATCTTTTTTATTTTTCTAGCAAATTCTTTACGCGGTAACATGACACTATGGTCACAACCTTCGCATTTTATCCGAATATCCATCCCCATTCTAATAATCTTCCAGCGATTTGTCCCACAAGGATGTGCCTTTTTCATTTCTACAACATCATGAAGATTGAATTCCTTTTTTTCCAATTCCTATTCCTCCTGATGACTTTCCGTATTTTTTATTTCAGGTAGCTGTCTGTCAAGCTCTACTTTCAACTCACGACGAATTTGACGAGCTATATACCAATTTTTCAACGGAATGGTTTCCGCAGTAATTCGAAAGACCACTTCTTCACCATTAAATTGTTCAATACCAAGTAGCTTCGGAGTATCAATAATTTCTTCATATTTTTTTGGCAGAGTAGTTAAAAGCAACTCAATCGCCCTCTCTACTTTATCTAGATCACCTTCATAGTTAATAGTAAAGTCCACTACCGCAGTGCTATTATAAATGGAGTAGTTCGTAACTTCAGTAATGCTTCCATTTGGAATAATATACAATTCCCCTGTCCAATTAAGAACCTTCGTCGTACGTAGACCAATTTCCTCTACTTTACCTTCAAAACTATTTATCTTTACTTCATCACCAACAGAAAACTGATCCTCAAAAATAACAAAGAAACCGGCAATAACATCCTTTACAAGATTCTGCGATCCAAAACCAACAGCCACACCTAGAATCCCTGCACCTGCAAGTATCCCTTTAATATCTATCCCCACTGTCGAAAGTATGGTAACAAAGGCGATAAAATATATAGAATAGGTAATGATATTCTGTAATAATTTTACGAGTGTGTTTTCTCGCCTTTCGGATATCCTCAACCGCGATTTTGTTTTAATTTTTAACATATTTCCGACTGCAGCTTTTCCTACTTTGATAACCACAGAAGCTATGACAAAAATGAGAATGATTTTTAGACCTGTTGAGCCCAATTCAATCCACATTTTTTGATCAAACAATTTATCCCCAAAAGTTGAAGCTGCCTCTTTGACGTTCTTATCCAATGAATTGCCACCTACCTTCTTTATTCCGAGAAATCCAATGTTTATCTATTTTAACAACTTTGTTTTGAAATGCATAGACCGATGCTTAAAATCTTCTTTACTGTGTATAGAATGGAAAATTTCTCCGTATACTGACTAATAGTATAGAAAGGGGCGAAAGAAATGAAATCACATCCTCTTTTTGGTGCACAAGATCAAAATGAAATCAGGGTAAAATTTGATGATAAAGGGTCGAAAGGGACTATCTCTGAAGGTATCGGAACATTACTTCCTTTTAGTAAACATCGCACTATTGGAATCGTCTGTATAGGAACAGATCGATCTACTGGTGATTCTCTAGGTCCTTTAGTAGGGACCTTTCTTAAGGAAGCTGGTTTAAAACGTTTTCAAGTATATGGCACTTTAGAGGACCCGGTTCACGCTGTCAATCTTGAAGAAAAGCTACAACTTATCCATGATACTCATTTTCGACCTTTCATTATTGGAATTGACGCTTGTCTTGGTAAGTTAAATAGTATTGGTTCAATAAAAGTTGGTATAGGTCCTGTCAAACCTGGATCAGCCGTTAATAAAGACCTTACTCCAGTCGGGGATATTCATATAACAGGTATTGTGAATGTTGGCGGTTATATGGAGTTATTTGTTCTTCAAAATACACGTCTTAGTTTAGTAATGAGTATGGCAAAGCAAATTGCCGCTGCCATAATTGAAGCCGATAAAGCTTACTATGAAAATAAAAAATCATATTTGCAATTAGAATGGGATATGGAACGAGAATCGCACATTAAATGATAATGAATCAACCTCATATAAAAGACAGAACTTAATAGGATTTTTTTCTCCATTAGAACGTCACTCTTCCTCACCATCGTTTATAATTGAATAATGAACGTCTATTTTGGAAGGTGAGGTTTTAGAATTGAACCCTATTCTACAATACAATGGCATTGTTTTACTGAATGGCTATGTGCAACGTTTATTTGTTTTTGAGAAAGTCCACTCCTTACTAACACAAACAAACGATAATGCTGAAAAAATGAACAATCTTATTTCCCTCCTTGATACATTAGGAAAGATTGAAACAGACTTTACTCAAACAAAAAAGATTTCAGAAGCAGATGTGGAAGTAACTCAGGCCGTACTGAAAACAACACGCTCACTTATGAAAGAGTATATATGTAACCTTTCATCTGAAGCATCCTTTGATGAGAAGATAGCTATCGCTGCCTCCACTATTTATGCGGAAGAACATATTAACAACGGAGTGATTGAATTAGGTAAATTATTTAATCCAGATATTCTAGATCGCTATATGCAACAAATACCATACCATCAAAATCGAGTAGCCTTAGTTAATCGAATTGTTCATAAGAAAGTAGCAAATGAATTAATAACAGAGAGTGAAACGCAGCAAATAGATAAGTGGTGTTCTGATGTGATCCAGAACAAAGCTGGAATAGATTTAGATTTAAATACGATTCAAAGATTTCTTAAAGGAAAAAGGTAGAAGGTAGTGAGAAGAAAAGCACAATTACTGAGATGGAACTGCTTAAACGCTAGGTCGCATGAATCTAGCGTTTATATTATAAGATTAAATGATATGTATATTTAATCCCAACAAGTATAGTTACAACCAATAGTCCGGGCAATAAGTTGGCTACCCTAATTTTAGTCACCCCTATTAAATTCAAACCGATAGCAACAATCATGATTCCACCTGTCGCTGTCAATTCTAGGATAAACATATCCATTAATACCTTAGGTATAAGGCGGTCAATTTGCGTTGCAAAAATGGCAATCAAGCCTTGGTATAATAACACCGGGATGGCAGAAAAAATGACACCAATTCCTAGAGTTGTTGTTAAAATTAATGCTGTAAAGCCATCTATAACTGCCTTTGTATATAGAACTTGATGATCGCCCCTAATGCCGCTATCAAGCGCCCCGATAATTGCCATTGCTCCAATTACAAAGATCAAAGTCGCAGTAACAAACCCTTGTGCAATACTACCTTTTTCTGAAGGACCAACTTTTCTCTCTAACCACAATCCAAGGGTATTTAATTTATCTTCTAATTGCCACCATTCACCAAGCACCGCTCCAATTACAATACTTAGAATTACAATCAAAAAATTCTCACTTTTAAATCCCATTTGTAAACCTAAAACCATTACTACTAAGCCTATTCCTTGCATTGCTGTCCATTTCATTTTATCCGGAATCCGATGGAGAAACTTCCCTAATATTGTTCCTATAACAATACATAATCCATTTATTATCGTACCTAGAAGCACCATTATCTCACCTATTTATACAAATTACATATCTAAAAGAGCATTTCCGACTAATTATGATGAAAAAGGGTTCGTCATTATTACATATTCTGCATCGAGCAATACCTAATACCCCTGTGTCGTCTACCTCTCCTTTAAAAACATCGAAGTGACCCACATAATTGTGGGTCAGCTTATTCATATTACTCAAGGATTTCTAATATACGTTCGAGATCCTCGTTAGATAAAAATTCTATTTCTATCTTTCCTTTTTTACTAGAACGTTTAATTTTTACTGTCGTGCCAAATTTCTCCCTTAAACTATCTTCATATCCTTTTATAAAAACATCCTTTTTAGGGGGAGCCGCTTTTGTTTCACGTGGAACATTTTCATTCAAATTCTGTATCAGTTTTTCTAATTGCCGAACATTTAAACCTTCTTTCACACTTTTCTCAGCAACAGATTCTAACTTTTCTTTCTGTTTTAAACCGAGCAATGTACGGCCATGCCCCATGGAAAGCTTTCCTTCCGTTATATACAGTTGAATATCTTTTGGTAATGATAATAAACGAACATAATTAGCGATATGTGGGCGGCTTTTACCTAATCTTTTCGCCAATTCTTCTTGCGTTATATGTAGCTTGTCCAATAGAGTTTGATAAGCTGTAGCTTCTTCAATTGGAGTTAAGTCTTCCCTTTGAAGATTTTCTAAAACAGCAAGTTCCATCATTTGGCGATCGTTTAATTCACGAATAACTGCGGGAATTGTTTCTAGCTTAGCGGCTTTAGCAGCTCGATATCGCCGTTCCCCCACTACAATTTCGTAGCCTTTAATATTTTTTCTAATAATAATTGGTTGTAAAATTCCATGTTCTAAAATTGATTTCTTTAATTCCTCAATTGCTTCCGCTTCGAAGACCTTTCTTGGTTGATATGGATTAGGGTTAATTTCAACTATATCCACTTCACGAACGGTTTCTTCTTTACTAACATCCATATTTGCAAATAAAGCATTAATCCCTTTTCCGAGACCTTTAGCCATGTTCAGCCACTTCCTTTGCAAGATCTAAATAAACTTCTGCACCTCTAGACTTTGGATCATATACAATAATCGGTTCGCCATGACTGGGAGCTTCACTTAGTCGAATATTACGAGGTATGATTGTCTGGAATACTTTATTTTGAAAATATTTTTTCACTTCTTGAATAACTTGAAGACCTAAATTAGTTCGTGCATCAAGCATCGTTAATAATACGCCTTCAATCATCAATTCATTATTTAAATGTTTCTGAACTAAACGAACTGTATTTAATAATTGGCTTAAACCTTCTAACGCATAATATTCGCATTGAACAGGAATTAAAACCGAGTCAGATGCAGTTAATGAGTTAAGTGTGAGCAATCCAAGGGATGGAGGACAATCTATTAAAATATAATCATACTCATCTTTGACTTGGTCCACTGCGCGCTTTAGCCGCACTTCTCTTGATATTGTTGGAACTAATTCAATTTCAGCCCCTGCAAGTTGAATCGTTGCTGGAACGACAAAAAAATTTTCTAAGGCCGTCTTTTTAATTACATCTTTCATATCGACGTCATCTACCAATACATCATAAATACATTGGTGGACGTCTCCTTTATCGATCCCAGCCCCGCTAGTCGCATTTCCTTGCGGATCAATATCAATTAGTAGCACTTTCTTTCCAATATATGATAAACAGGCCCCCAAATTAACAGAGGTGGTCGTTTTTCCGACCCCCCCTTTTTGGTTGGCTATGGAAATAACTTTTCCCAACAAAGTCACCTACCTTTTACTTCCTTTAAAAATAACAATCTTATCTTCCTCTATTTTAGCAAACTATTTCCTTTAATTACTGTTTAAAGAAAAAAAAGTTTACTAATATATGTTTTTATATAGAAAAGTGAGAAACTTGCAGAACAAGTTTCTCACTTTTTTCTAAATTTGTCCTACTTGTACTATGCTTTAAAAGTAGGACTTATGCCTTTTTCTTCGGTATTTTAATTGTAATTTGATAAAAGTCCTCAAATTCTTCCTCTTCGGAATCAAGATTAATCCCACTATCGGATACCATAGAAAGTGACTGGCGAATTGTATTCACAGCAATACGCATATCCTTACTGACAGCTTTTCTTCTCGGCTTGCGTTTTGGTGTTTCTGTAGAAAGAAGCTTAACTACCTGCTCTTCCGTTTGTTTCACATTTAAATTCTTTTCGATAATGAGTTCCATTACCTGAATTTGTTTTGCCGGATCTTTTAAAGGAATCAATGCGCGAGCATGGCGCTCGGTTATTCTCTTTTGTAGTAATTCCGCTTGTACCTCTTCTGGCAACTTTAAGAGCCGCAGTTTATTCGCTACGGTTGATTGACCTTTTCCAAGACGTTGTGCCAAAGCCTCTTGAGTTAAATCATGAATTTCTAATAGTTTTCCATATGCCTTCGCTTCCTCAATCGGCGTTAACTCTTCACGTTGAAGATTTTCTATCAATGCAACAGAAGCCGTCTCTGCATCACTTAAATTTTTAATAATTACTGGTACTTCTACCCATCCAAGTAATTGGACAGCACGAAAACGACGTTCTCCCGCAATTATTTCAAATTGACTACCGGCTGATTCTCTCACTACAATCGGTTGAATAATTCCATGTGTATGAATAGTTCTAGCCAGTTCCTCAATTTTTGTTTCATCAAAAATCGTTCTTGGTTGGAATTGGTTTGGAACAATTTCAGATACAGGTATTTTTCTTACTTCTTCCCGCTCGTCTGCCATTTCATTTTCTATCGGCAATTCCTTATCACCCAAACCAAATAAACGAGAGAAAGGATGCTTCATCCTTCTACACCACCTTAATAGAAACTCCCTTTAATACATCATTCTATTTTATTTAGCATTATCCTGCAAAACAACTGCTAATTCCTCATAATTGAGCTAACCAGCTTACTCTAGAGGCATTTTATTTGGCGTTCCAGGTTTTCGGGGATATTTATTAGGTGTTTTTTTGACTTTCTTAATCACGACGATATTACGATCACTATCTTCTATCGGCAGTGTAAAAGAATGAACAGTAGATAATTGTCCCCCAAGTTGCTTGATCGCATGGTCTGCTGCTGTCAATTCCTCTTCAGCATTAGCTGCTTTCATAGCAACAAACTGGCCCCCTTGTTTTACTAATGGTAAACAGAGCTCGCTTAATACGGACATTCTTGCAACGGCTCGCGCCGTTACAATGTCATATTTTTCACGAAACTCTTGCTTTTTGGCAAACGTTTCTGCCCTATCATGATAAAAATGTGTATTTTTTAAACGAAGCTCTTTAGATAAATGTTCTAAAAAAGTAATTCTCTTATTCAATGAATCCACAATAGTAATATCCAAATTGGGATAGCATATTTTCAATGGTATACTAGGAAATCCTGCTCCTGCCCCTACATCACAAAGTTTGATTGGTTGGTTGAAATCTACAAAAAAGGCTGCACTCACCGAATCAAAAAAGTGCTTTAAATATACTTCTTCCTTTTCTGTAATTGCCGTCAAGTTCATTTTTTGGTTCCATTCAACGAGCAATTCAAAATATCGCTCAAATTGTTCAAGCTGTTGAGAGTCGAGGGCAATTCCCTTTTCTTTTAATTTGCCTATAAATAAATCTTTATTCATCTTCAACTCATTCCTTCTTAATCATCTCCAGATACGCGGGCTATTTTTCCTTGTTCTATATAAACAAGCAAGATTGAAATATCTGCAGGATTTACTCCTGCAATTCTTGAAGCCTGAGCAATCGAAAGCGGGCGTACTTCATTAAGCTTATGACGTGCCTCAGTAGCAATCCCATTAATAGCATCATAATCGATATTTTCAGGGATCTTTTTATCTTCTAGTTTTTTTAGTCTTTCCACTTGCTGTAGAGATTTAGTAATATACCCCTCATATTTAACTTGAATTTCCACTTGTTCCGTTACATCTTTAGGTAAAATCTTTTCAGCTGGTATTATTTCATGAATATGTTTATACGACATTTCTGTCCTTTTCAATAAATCCGATGCTCGAATGCCATCTTTTAATTCACTTCCGCCTTCTCGGCGAATAACTTCTTGGGCATGTTCATTCGGTTTTATTATGGTTGAACGAAGACGATTAATTTCCCCTTCTATTGCCGACTTTTTCACTACATATTTATTATAACGTTCTTCTGAAATAAGTCCTATTTCATGGCCGAGTTCAGTCAAACGTAAATCTGCATTATCATGGCGAAGTAACAATCGATATTCTGCTCTTGATGTAAGCAAACGATACGGTTCGTTCGTACCTTTTGTTACAAGATCATCTATTAATACACCAATATAACCATCGGAACGACTTAAAATAACCTCTTTCTTGCCCATTACATTCCTCGCTGCATTAATACCAGCCATAATCCCCTGCGCAGCAGCTTCTTCATATCCTGATGTTCCGTTAATTTGCCCAGCTGTGTATAAGTTTTTAATTTTCTTTGTTTCTAATGTAGGCCATAGCTGAGTAGGAATAATCGCATCATATTCAATCGCATAGCCTGGTCTCATCATCCGAGCATTTTCCAAACCTGGAACAGAAGTGATTAACTCATGCTGGATTTCTTCTGGCATACTCGTAGAAAGTCCTTGTACGTACACTTCATTCGTATTACGGCCTTCAGGTTCAAGAAAAACTTGATGACGTGGTTTATCATGAAAACGAACAACTTTGTCTTCAATAGAAGGACAATAGCGGGCGCCAGTTCCTTTAACCATACCTGAAAACATCGGCGAACGATGCAAGTTTTCATCGATAAGCTGGTGTGTCCGAGCAGTCGTATACGTGAGCCAGCATGGTAATTGATCTGTAATGAATTCCGTTGTTTCATAACTAAATGCCAACGGTTGGTCATCACCGGGTTGAATTTCCGTTTTACTGTAATCAATCGTTTTACTGTTAATCCTTGGCGGCGTACCTGTTTTGAAGCGTTCCATTTGAAAACCTAACTGTGCCAGATGTTCTGATAATTTTATCGATGGTTGTTGATTATTAGGTCCGCTTGAGTATTTCAGTTCTCCTAAAATGATTTCACCACGAAGAAAAGTACCAGTTGTAATGATAACCGACTTCGCCCGATAGACCGCACCTGTTTTCGCAATTACACCTTTACACTCATTTTCCTCTACTATTAATTCATCCACCATTCCTTGAAGTAAAGTAAGGTTTGGTTCATTTTCCAATGTGTTTTTCATTTCATGTTGGTATTGGAATTTATCTGCCTGTGCACGTAATGCTTGTACAGCTGGCCCTTTTCCAGTATTAAGCATACGCATTTGAATATATGTTTTATCTAGATTTTTTGCCATTTCCCCACCAAGGGCATCAATTTCTCTAACGACGACTCCCTTAGCCGGTCCACCAACCGATGGATTACATGGCATAAAAGCGACCATATCAAGATTAAGCGTCAGCATTAATGTATCTGCGCCCATTCTAGCCGCTGCTAAGCCCGCTTCACACCCGGCATGGCCTGCACCTATTACAATAACATCATATTGGCCTGCCTCGTATTGTTTCATAGTTAAATTGAACCTCCTTAAAGTTCTAAAGTAAAAAGTATTTATTTTAATCCCACACAATGTAAGTCCTATCAAATTTGCCACAAGACGTGGCGTGCTCCTAGCCGTTGTTCCTCTTATTTTTGTCTAGCTTCAGGTGCCCAACGACTAGCAAACTTCAGGAGTCTTCCTACGATAAGTCAACATCGATTCACCTTTCAGGCTCACCGTGTTTCCTTTGAAGTAGAAGGTCCTCGACTCTTATTTCCCTAAGCAGAATTGGGAGAATAGCTGGTCGATTAGGCTTTCTTGGACTGTATCGCCAATTATTTCCCCAAGAAGTTCCCATGTTCGAGTTAAGTCAATTTGAATAATATCTATAGGAGTTCCCATGTCTATTCCAGAGAGCACATCATCAATTGCTTGTAATGCTTGGTGCAATAAAGCAATGTGGCGGTTATTAGATACATAGGTCATATCTGCCGCTTCAAGCTGTCCTTGAAAGAACATACCTGCTATAGCTTGTTCAAGATCATCTATTCCCTCTTCTTCCAACAAAGAAGTCGTGACGATTTGATGATTTCCTGCAATTTCTCGTACGCGATCCATGTCTACCTTTTGCGGTAAATCAGTCTTGTTAGAAATAACAATAACATCCATACCTTCCACAGCAACAAAAAGTTGCTCATCTTCTTTTGTCAGTTCATCTGCAGAATTAAGAACAAGTAATATTAAATCCGCCTCTTTTAACACTTGTCGCGAACGCTCTACGCCTATTCGCTCCACGATATCTTCAGTTTCTCTAATACCTGCAGTATCAACTAATCTAAGTGGAACGCCTCGTACATTAACATATTCTTCAATGACATCTCTGGTTGTACCAGGAATATCTGTGACAATTGCTTTATTTTCTTGTACTAAACTATTCAATAAAGATGATTTACCAACATTAGGTCTTCCGATAATTACAGTAGAGAGACCTTCACGTAAAATCTTCCCTTGCTCCGATGTTTGAAGCAATTTTTGTAGCTCGGCCTTTATATGTGTTGCCTTTTCTACTAGTAACCGATGTGTCATTTCTTCTACATCATCATATTCTGGATAATCTATATTCACTTCTACATGTGCTACTGTTTCAATAATGTCTTGCCTAAGACCTCTAATCAGCTTAGATAAACGCCCTTCCATTTGGCCAAGGGCAACTCCCATTGCTCGATCTGTCTTCGCTCTAATTAAATCCATAACCGCCTCTGCTTGTGATAAATCAATTCGACCATTAAGAAACGCCCGCTTTGTGAATTCACCTGGTTCCGCTAACTCTGCTCCAGCATTCAATGCAAGCTGCAAAACACGGTTAACAGAGACAATACCGCCATGGCAATTAATCTCTACGACATTTTCTCTTGTAAAAGTACGAGGTCCTTTCATCACACTAACCATAACTTCTTCAGCTATTTCTTTTGATTTAGGATCAATAATTCGCCCATAGTGAATTGTATGTGACGGTACTTCAGCAAGTTTACTGCCTCCAGCACTACGAAAAATTCGATCAGCAATCTCGATCGCTTCTTCTCCACTTAATCGTACAATAGCAATTGCGCCCTCACCCATTGGAGTAGAAATGGCAGCTATCGTTCCATATTCCATTTTCTCCACCTCTCTTTCTTATTACGACATTTATATCATCGTGTGCTATCACGAAAATTTTAAGATAAAGGTTAATTATCCCCAATATAATAGAATAACAAAATTACTGTTTATATAAAAGATTGTTTTTCTGTTGTTGAAATTTATCCACAACCTTAATCGGTCGCACTCTTCATTTTAACTTATCCACATGTGAATAACAATAAGTCATTCTTTTTTTACCTTTATCTATACAAAACAAAAAACCCGGCTTTCGCTCAGGTTTCTATGAAATGATTACTCCATATTTATTTTCGCTTATATTGTCTTCACTTTCAGTTCTCTTTTTCATTATTTACATATATTATTTTCTATCGTTGGTTAAAAATTTAAGTAAATCACCAAAAACTACCTTATCCGAATAGTTTAATTCACGTTGAACTTGATCAAAATAAGGGGTACATTTATTTCTTTTTACCTTTTCACCCGTACTTTTACTAAGGCACTCGCCTTCACTAAAGATATGATGGGCAGTAGCAAAGCTGCCATCGCGAAATATTACAAGATTCTTATGATTTTCAGAGAGTAAGCTTGTGCCAAACGCAACTGTTTCTTTCTCCTCTTCTATACCAAGCAAATCAAGAATAGTTGTTCTTAAGTCAACTTGACCTCCAACCTTATTGATCACTTGTCCTTCCATCCCTGGGATATGAATAATCAGTGGTACCTTTTGTAATTCAACATGTCCTGTCTGTGTAATTGGCATTTCAAGAACTTCTTCCAATGCATCGTAATAATTTCTTGAAATGCCATAATGATCACCAATTAAAACAAACATAGAATCTTTATATAAATCAGTGTCTTTTATTTGCTCAAAAAATGTTTTTATAGCTTCATCTTCATAACGGACTGTTGTAAAATATCTGTTCACTACGCCTTGAGATGTATTGGCTTCTTCTATAAATTGATCCTCTGGATCCAATAAATAAGGAAAGTGATTCGTTAATGTTAACATTTTAGAATAAAACGGTTGAGGTAAAGTTTGTAAATAAGGGATAGACTGTTCTAAAAAGGGTATATCCTTTATTCCGTAATTTACAGAATTATCTTCATTTACCTCAAAATACTCCTTTGAAAAAAATTGGTCATACCCAAGAGTTTCATACATAACAGAGCGGTTCCAAAACTGTGCATCATTCCCATGAAAGGAAGCGGAATAATAACCTTGCTCTTTTAATATATGAGGTAAACTATAATATTCATTTTGTGGCCTTCGAACAAATACAGATCCACCTGGTAGCGGATATAAACTATTATCAATAATAAATTCAGCGTCTGATGTTTTGCCTTGAGCCGTCTGATGGTAAAAATTCGAGAAATATAAACTTTCATTTTTAAGTTTGTTTAAAAATGGAGTGACTTCCTGATTATCAATTTGTTTATCTATCACAAAAGATTGGGTAGACTCTAAGAAAACCAAAACGACATTTTTATTTTTAGCCATTCCATGTAACTCAGATTGATTTGCCTGCTTTTGTTTGCCTTTTGTGTACTTATTTATTTCCATTATTTCCGTCTCATCAGCAAAAACACTATTTACAGAGGTTTTGGAGTATACAAATAAATCATATAAATGATAATGATAAAGACCAAGTGACTTTACAATCAATTCCTTATCATAGGATTTTTTCCAAAATCCAGTATTAATAACTAAACTTAAAGCGAGAGGCACTACTATCGCCAAAATAGCAACTTTAGGCCAGACCTTTCTTTTCATTGATAAGTCTGGAAGCCAATTTTTTCTTAATAATAAACCAAGGATAAAGAAGTCAAGAAATAACAATATATCAAAATAACTGATCAATTCAAACGTACTTTGGCTGAGTCCACCAACATTTTGGAACTGCAATAATACAGGAACAGTAATAAAGTCAATATAAAAACGATAATAGAGTACATTTCCAAATAATAAGAGAGTAAGTAGAAAATGTATCGTAAATAGTGCTGCAATCCGAATTTTTTTAGGAAAAATAAAACCGATTCCTAGTAGGAAAACAGCCGAACCAATTGAAGTCAAGCCTAAAACGACGCCCTCCATCCAAGACTGGATGTTTATATGAAATACCCATATATATAGCGCACCCATTTTGAGACTTAGGAAAAAAATAGTAGATATATAGATAGATATATCTTGGTTTTGCCTTTCTTCAAGAAAACTTAAAAACCTACTTCTCATATTTATCCACTTCCTAAATAATCATTCTTCCTTCATTTTAACATTATTATTGTAACAATCACTAAATAATACCATGACTCTTAATTATAGACGATTGAAAGTTAGTTAAAGTTTCAAGAACAAAAAAAGAACCTTTCCTAAATTTAGGAAGGTTCTACTTTTCAACAAAATCACTTATTATTTTCTTTCTTTCGAGGTTCGATGACAACATAACGTTTCGGTTCTTCCCCTTTTGAAAGAGTTTGGATATTTTTATTATTCGAAAGCGCTGTATGGACAACCTTTCTTTCGTAATTTGGCATCGGTTCTAGTGATACCGGCTTGCCCAGATGATGTGCTTTAGAAGCAAGGCGCTCTGCCAACTGAATCAATGTGTCTTTACGGCGTTCACGATAATCTTCTGGATTCAAAATAATCGTGATATAATGTTTGGAATGACGATTTGCTGCTAATTGCGTTAAATATTGCAACGAATTAACAGTTTGTCCCCTTTTTCCAATCAATAATCCCATTTTTTCCCCAGATATATTAAAAACAACATTTCTTTCATCTTCTTTTGCTATTTCAATGTTAGCTTTAATTTCCATATTTTTTAGCACAACTTTTAGAAATTCCTTAGCAGATTCTATTGCATCCGGCTTCATCGTAACTTCTACTACAGCTGGGCGAGAACCAAATATACCAAAAAGTCCTCTTTTTCCTTCATCTACTATATTGATGTCTATACATTCTCTAGTGGTGTTTAGTTGAGCCAGTGCGGATTCTACTGCTTTATCGACGTTTTGTCCCGTAGCAGTGATTTCTCTCACTTTTTAGCTCCCCCCGCTCCTCCATCTTTTACTTTCTCGTTTTGTACAACCGGAGATTTAATAAAATATGTTTGAACAATCATGAATATGTTCCCGACTACCCAATAAAGGGCAAGTGCTGCAGGGAAATTCACTGCGAATATTAAGATCATAGCAGGCATAATATAAAGCATCATTTGCATTTGTGGATTTGCCGGTGTACCAGCCATCATAATTTTTTGCTGTAAAAATGTCGTTAATCCAGCAATGATTGGTAAAAGATATATTGGATCCGGTGCACCTAAATCGAACCAAAGAAAATCTCCAGCTTTACTAATCCCTTCTGTTCTGATGATAGCTTGATAAAATCCAATTAAAATTGGCATCTGAACGAGTAACGGAAAACAACCAGCAAGCGGATTAACTTTATGTGTTTGGAATAACTGCATCGTTTCCTGTTGAAGTTGTTGCTGTGTTTTTTGATCTTTGGAACTGTACTTTTCTTTTAACTTTTGCATTTCAGGCTGTAGAGCTTGCATAGCTTTAGAATTTCTAGTTTGCTTAATCATAAGGGGTAAAATTGCTAATCTAATTAAAATGGTAACGATAATTATAGCTAATCCATAACTATTACCAAATAATTCAGCAACTGTAGTGATGAGCCAAGATAGCGGATAAACAATATATTTGCTCCAAAACCCTGTACTTTCAGCAGTTATGTAGTCAGGATTATCAATCGTTGAACAACCTGTTGCTACCAGCACTACTACCAACATAACTGATAACAATAATATTCTCTTTTTCAAGCCTGTTTTCCTCCCTACTTTCAATTACGATTGGTTTATTATCTTCTACCGCATATTTTAACATCTTTTTCTAATATAAGTGATGAAAAAAACCTTTTTTAATTTTGTTCCTTTTTTAGACATTTCCCTAATTTAAGCACATGCTCT
This sequence comes from Lederbergia lenta NBRC 16444, assembly GCF_001591545.1. Classification (GTDB taxonomy): domain Bacteria; phylum Bacillota; class Bacilli; order Bacillales; family Bacillaceae_C; genus Lederbergia; species Lederbergia lenta. The sequence continues at coordinate 11,918 of NZ_BCVC01000006.1, read as the reverse complement.
AGGCTTTTTTTCACCGTATGATAGTCCATAACAGACACAGGCTTCCTTGCGATTATCACATAATCCTTCCCCTGATCCACTCGCTCTGATAATTCATGGAAGGCTTGACGAATATAGCGTTTAATATGGTTTCTGACGACTGCATTTCCTATTTTTTTACTGACAGATAAACCAATTCTAAAATTACTTTGATCCTCTCTGTTCAATACATATACGACAAATTGTCTGTTTGCAACTGACTTTCCTTTTTTAAAAACTGTTTGAAAGTCATCATTTTTTTTGATTCTAAACGCCTTTTTCATACATTCACCTGCATTATGGAAATCATTTAAATATATTAAGAGCGATACCTAAACCTCATTTACTAGCTTAGGTATCTATCTCTAATAATTACTCTTTATTTGTCGAAGATCGCCACAAAAAGTGGCGAATGCAACTGATTCCTTTATTGTTTGCATATTTCTTATCATTTATTAGAAAAAAGACCACTGAGATGTTTCAGTGGTCTACGCTGATAACACTTTTCTTCCTTTACGGCGACGAGCAGCCAAAATATTACGGCCAGTTTTTGAACTCATGCGCGCACGGAAACCGTGTACTTTGCTTCTTTTACGTTTATTTGGTTGGAAAGTTCTTTTCATGCTATGACACCTCCTCGAGGGCTAAAAAAATTCAATATCAGACATACTAATCAATTATAAAGACCTAGCCAATTGATTGTCAACCCTTCATTAGTTTTTCCCTCTATTTATTTTCAAAAAATAGTATCATTCTTTTACTCTAATCTTGATTGTGGATAGTTTTTCGACAGTTTTATTTTATCCACAACACATATCGACAGCTTTTTCACAAATTAAGTGCTTGTGGACAATTTAAATTCACTGCTGATTAGCTATGTGGATAATTTACATTGTACATTGCTAAGCTTGGATTTATTTGTTATGATTATGATGTTTTCACTCTGGATACTTTTTGTGGATATTAAGTTTATCCACAGTTTGTGGATAAGGTGTGGATAATTAATTCACTTCCTTTGGATAATCTTGTCCACAATACGTGGATGATGTCGAAAACCGTTTTTCTTCCTTATTATACATTTTCCACATTCATATAATTGTATAATTATTGATACGCGTAATTTATATGAGAAACAGTTATATAACAGAGGTTAAAACTCTTTAGTAAAGGAGGTATCGCATTGGAGAATATAACTGATCTTTGGGATCAGGTCCTAATGAATATTGAAAAAAAGGTCAGTAAGCCTAGTTTCGATACTTGGTTGAAATTTACGAAAGCACATGTATTGCAAGGCGATACAATGATCATTACAGCGCCAAATGAATTTGCCAGGGATTGGCTTGAAGGCAGGTATTCTCAATTAATCTCCGGATTACTTTATGAGATTATTGGCGAGGAACTAAATGTTAAATTCATCATTCCTCCTCAAGAGGAAGAAGGTGAGAGTATTTCTTCAGTTCAAAAAGAAGTCAGTCATAACGAATCATCAGACATTTATCAAAGTATGTTGAACCCAAAATATACATTTGACACATTTGTGATTGGGTCTGGAAATCGTTTTGCTCACGCTGCTTCACTTGCAGTAGCCGAAGCACCTGCAAATGCATATAATCCTCTTTTTATTTACGGGGGAGTCGGTATGGGAAAAACCCATTTAATGCATGCAATTGGTCACTATGTAGTGGAACATAATCCAGCAGCAAAGGTAGTCTATTTATCTTCTGAAAAGTTTACAAATGAATTTATTAATTCTATTCGAGATAATAAAGCTGTTGATTTTCGAAATAAATACCGCACTGCTGATGTCTTATTAATTGATGATATTCAATTTTTAGCTGGAAAAGAACAAACACAAGAGGAATTTTTTCATACATTTAATACGTTGCATGAGGAAAGTAAACAAATTGTTATTTCTAGCGACCGTCCTCCAAAAGAAATCCCAACCCTTGAAGATCGGTTAAGGTCACGTTTTGAATGGGGATTAATTACTGATATTACACCTCCAGACCTTGAAACTCGAATTGCCATTTTACGCAAAAAGGCAAAGGCTGACGGTCTCGATATTCCGAATGAAGTCATGTTGTATATAGCTAATCAAATTGATTCGAATATCAGAGAATTAGAAGGTGCTCTCATTAGAGTTGTCGCTTATTCATCACTCATAAATAAAGATATTAATGCAGATTTAGCAGCGGAAGCATTAAAAAATATTATTCCAAGCTCCAAACCAAAGGTCATCACTATCTTAGATATCCAAAAAATGATTGGTGCTGAATATAATGTAAAGCTTGAAGATTTTAAAGCTAAAAAACGTACACAATCTATCGCCTTTCCACGGCAAATTGCCATGTATTTATCTCGCGAAATGACAGATTTCTCTCTTCCTAAAATTGGGGAGGAATTTGGAGGTCGTGATCATACTACAGTTATTCATGCCCATGAAAAAATTTCAAAAATGTTAGCGTCAGATCCTGAATTTCAAAATAAAATAGATGAAATACGTGAATCTCTTAAAAAACAATAATGGGGATAATGTGTATAACTGTGACTACATTGCGCACAGCCTGTCCACATGTGGATAAGCTGTGTTTCCAAACGATTCACAGGGTTATCCACATATTCACAGGCCCTATTACTATTACTACTATCTTTTCTTTTAAAAATAAGTATATATATAGGCATTTAGCCAAATTTTTAAGTTATGGAGGAAAATAGCATGAAATTCATCATTCAGCGTGATCGTCTTATAGATACTGTACAAGACGTGATGAAAGCAATCTCTTCAAGAACAACAATTCCAATATTAACTGGGATTAAAATTATTGCATCCGAAGATGGTGTTACTTTTACAGGAAGTGACTCTGATATATCAATTGAATCATTCATCCCTAAAGAAGAAGATGGAAATGAAATAATTGACATAAAACAATCTGGTGGAATTGTTTTAAATGCTAAATTTTTCGGAGAAATTGTTCGAAAATTGCCGATGGATACAGTTGAAATCGAAGTGTTAAACCATCATCAGACTATTATTAGATCTGGAAAAGCTGAATTTAATTTAAATGGCCAAGATCATGATGAATACCCTCATTTACCACAAATATCTGAGGAACATGTATTTTCAATACCAACTGATTTACTAAAAACCTTGATCAGACAAACCGTATTCGCAGTGTCCACCTCAGAAACACGGCCTATCTTGACAGGTGTAAACTGGCAAATTGCGGACAGTGTTCTTACTTGTACAGCTACAGATAGTCACAGACTTGCTATGAGAACAGCACCGATAGATATAGATCCTACTGTTTCGTATATCGCGGTGATTCCAGGGAAAAGCTTAATAGAATTAAGTAAAATATTGGATGATTCTAATGAGCCCGTAGAAATTGTTTTCACTGAAAATCAAATTTTATTTAAATCCAAAAACATCTTATTCTTTTCTAGAAGGCTTGAAGGGAATTATCCTGATACATCTAGATTGATTCCAACAGAAAGCAAAACAGAGCTTGTTCTTCATGCTCGTGATTTCTTACATGCAATTGATCGTGCTTCATTGTTAGCTCGAGGCGAAAGAAATAATGTCGTCAAATTAGCTACTCTTGAAGAGAAAATAATAGAAATATCTTCCCATACACCTGAAATTGGAAATGTCATTGAAGAAATTCAAAGCCAATCGATTGAGGGAGAAGAACTAAAAATATCTTTTAGTGCAAAATATATGATGGATGCCTTGAAGGCTTTGGAAGGCACAAACATTACAATCAGTTTTACTGGAGCAATGAGGCCATTTATTATTCGTTCCGTGGAAGATAGCTCCATACTTCAACTTATCCTACCAGTTCGAACATTTTAATATATTTAGTGATAAAAAATCCTGCCTCTTGAGGTAGGATTTTTTATTCAAACAATAACAAATGACACTTTATAATAATGAACATGGACCATTAGATCTTTGTAAATTAATTTAAAGTTTAGTAAAATAAAGGAATGACTTCTCATGGAAAAGAGTGAAAATGTGAAAAATAAAATCACAATTAATACTGATACAATAACATTAGGACAATTTTTAAAACTAGCAGATATTATTCAATCTGGTGGTATGGCAAAGTGGTTTCTTAGTGAACATGAAGTGTTTATAAATGGTGAACAGGATCAAAGAAGAGGCCGTAAATTACAAGCTAATGACAAAATAGAAATACCGGGAATTGGAAATTACATTGTTACCCGTTAAAGGATGTCGACTTCATGTATATTGAAGATTTGGAGTTAGAGAATTACAGAAATTATAAGGATCTGACTATTTCATTTGAAAATAACGTAAATGTTATTTTAGGTGAAAATGCTCAAGGCAAAACAAATGTGATGGAATCCATCTATGTTTTAGGCATGGCAAAATCTCATCGAACGTCAAACGACAAAGATTTAATACGCTGGGATGAAGAGTATGCTAAAATAAAGGGTAGGGTGCAAAAATCTAGGGGCACAATTCCACTTGAACTAACGATTTCCAAAAAAGGGAAAAAAGCAAAGTTTAATCACATCGAGCAACAAAAATTAAGTCAATATGTTGGCAATATGAACGTTGTCATGTTTGCGCCAGAAGATCTCCACCTCGTAAAAGGGAGCCCTCAAGTAAGGCGTCGTTTTATTGATATGGAAATTGGCCAAGTTTCCCCGGTCTATTTGTATGATATGAGTCAATTCCAAAAAATTCTCCAGCAGCGTAATCATTATTTAAAGCAGTTGCAAATAAAAAGGCAAACTGATTTTACGTTTCTCCATGTATTGACTGAACAATATATTGAAGTTGCAATAAGAGTTATAAAAAAACGCTTTGAGTTTATTCAAATGCTAGAGAATTGGGCTAAACCAATCCATTCTGGTATATCTCGTGGTTTGGAAGAACTCGAAATTCACTATAAACCTTCAATTGAGGTATCGGGAAGCACAGACTGGTCAAAGATGGTAGAAGTACTAACAGATAAAATCTCTTCTCTTCAAAATAGAGAAATTGAACGTGGGGTAACCTTGGTGGGACCACATCGTGATGAAATACTTTTCTTTGTCAATGGACGAGATGTTCAGACATTCGGTTCACAGGGGCAGCAGCGTACAACCGCATTGTCTGTAAAACTTGCTGAAATCGAATTAATCCATTCAGAAATTGGAGAATATCCCATTCTGTTACTTGATGATGTGCTCTCGGAATTAGATGATTATCGCCAATCGCATTTATTAAATACGATTAAAGGAAAAGTTCAGACCTTTGTTACTACAACAACAATTGATGGTATTGATCATCAAACTTTAAGAGAAGCAACAACCTTTTCAGTAGAGAATGGCGTGATGGTTAGAGTAGAGTGAGGTGAGTGCATGTATGTGCATATAGGTGATGATATCATGATTCGCTCTCGTGAAATTATTGCAATGCTTGAAAAAGATACAGTCCAGATATCGGAGGACATGCAAAAAATTTTCACTGAAAAAAAAGACCGATTGGTCAAATTAACGAGCGGTTCATATAAATCAATTATTTTTACTGGAACGCAAATTTATCTCTCACCAATCGCTGTTGGTACATTGAAAAAGAGATTGATAAAATCAACCAGCTATGAGCTGATCATATAGTTTTAAATATAAAAAGTTTTTACACAAAATTGGCAGGTTAGTATTAATCATGTCCATGTCCAGGCGTACAGAGTTATAAACTTACTTCAAAAGGTATAACTTTCACCCCGTAATAAATTTTTTTCAAAAGGGCTTAGCTCTTGTTCGGTAGTCTCCTTACGTTTTTTTGTTCTACAAATAGGAAAGTGCAGGTGAACTTTTTGACAATGGATCAAAAAGAATTGCAAGAACAATTATATGATGAAAATCAAATACAGGTTCTCGAAGGTTTAGAGGCGGTTCGTAAACGTCCAGGTATGTATATTGGATCGACGAGTGCGAAGGGTTTACATCACCTTGTATGGGAAATCGTCGATAATAGTATTGACGAAGCACTAGCAGGTTATTGTGATAAGATTAACCTTACGATCGAGGAAGATAACAGTATTACAGTAACAGATAATGGACGCGGTATCCCTGTTGGAATACAAGAAAAGATGGGGAGACCTGCAGTAGAGGTTATTTTGACTGTTTTACACGCAGGAGGTAAATTCGGCGGCGGCGGTTATAAAGTTTCCGGTGGTTTGCATGGCGTTGGTGCTTCTGTTGTAAACGCACTGTCTGAGACATTAGAGGTATACGTGCATTTAAACGGAGAAATACATTATCAAAAATATGAGCGTGGTGTTCCTGTTTCTGATTTAAAAGTGATTGGTGAAACAGATCATACAGGTACAACGATTCGCTTTAAGCCTGATCCAGAAATTTTCACAGAAACAACGGAATTTGATTTTGATACACTAGCGGCGCGAACGCGCGAATTGGCTTTTTTAAATAAGGGTCTCACATTAATCATCGAGGATAAGCGTGAAGAACCGAAAAAAAGTGAGTTTTATTATGAGGGCGGAATAAAGTCATATGTTGAACACTTGAATCGCACAAAAGAAGTTGTACACGAAGAACCTATTTATATCGAGGGTGAACGTGATGGAATTTCAGTAGAGGTAGCTATTCAATATAACGATGGTTTTGCAAGCAATCTTTATTCATTTGCAAATAATATCAACACATATGAGGGTGGTACACACGAGTCCGGATTCAAAACGGCATTAACTCGTGTCATCAATGATTACGCACGTAAAAATAATATATTCAAAGAAAGCGACAGTAATTTATCCGGTGAGGATGTTCGCGAAGGAATGACAGCAATCATTTCTATTAAGCATCCAGATCCACAATTTGAAGGACAAACAAAAACGAAACTGGGTAATTCAGAAGCACGCACAATTACAGATTCATTGTTCTCAGAGCATTTAGATAAAGTTTTAATGGAAAACCCCGTGCTTGCTAGACAAATCGTTGATAAAGGGTTAATGGCGGCAAGGGCACGTCTTGCTGCAAAAAAAGCTCGTGAATTGACACGCCGTAAAAGTGCTTTGGAAATCTCTAATTTACCAGGGAAATTAGCAGACTGCTCATCACGTGATCCCGAGATCAGTGAAGTATTCGTCGTTGAAGGTGACTCAGCTGGTGGCTCGGCTAAGCAAGGAAGAGATAGACATTTTCAAGCTATCTTACCTTTAAGAGGAAAAATTATTAATGTTGAAAAGGCTCGACTCGATAAGATTCTCTCTAATAACGAAATTCGAATGATTATTACTGCATTAGGAACAGGAATTGGTGAGGAATTTGATATCGCTAAAGCCCGTTATCATAAAATGGTAATTATGACGGATGCCGACGTGGATGGTGCACATATTCGAACATTGCTTTTAACATTCTTTTACCGTTATATGAGACCATTGCTTGAAGCAGGCTTTGTTTATGTTGCTCAGCCACCTTTATATAAAATTAGTCAAGGCAAAAAAGACAATTATGTCTATTCTGATAAAGAGTTAGAAGACTTTTTAGCTGGAATCCCGGAAACACCAAAACCAGGTATTCAGCGCTATAAAGGTCTTGGAGAGATGAACCCAGAGCAATTATGGGAGACAACAATGAATCCTGATAGTCGGACACTTCTACAAGTAAGCTTAGAAGATGCAATTGAAGCGGATGAAACTTTTGATATGTTAATGGGTGAAAAGGTAGAACCCCGAAGAATTTTCATTGAAGAAAATGCTCTTTATGTTAAGAATTTAGATATTTAGAAACGTAGCAAATATAAACAGATTTGAAGCTTAATAAAGATATTGCTTCATTCTGTTTTTTGCCAAGGAAAGGGAGGCTCCCAGAGGTATGGCAGACTTACCAAATTCGAATATAAAAGAAATTAATCTGAGTCAAGAAATGCGATCATCTTTTCTTGACTACGCAATGAGTGTTATTGTTGCACGTGCTTTACCTGATGTGAGAGATGGATTGAAGCCAGTTCACCGTCGTATTTTATATGCAATGAATGATTTAGGAATGACAAGTGATAAAGCATTTAAAAAGTCAGCTCGTATTGTTGGTGAAGTAATCGGTAAGTATCATCCGCATGGTGACTCGGCTGTCTATGAAACAATGGTCCGGATGGCGCAAGACTTTAGCTATCGTAATATGCTTGTAGAAGGACACGGAAACTTTGGATCGGTTGATGGGGATTCTGCTGCTGCAATGCGTTATACAGAAGCAAGGATGTCCAAAATTTCAATGGAACTTGTTCGTGATTTAAATAAAGATACGATAGATTATAAAGATAACTATGACGGATCAGAGAGAGAGCCCGCCGTATTACCGGCACGTTTTCCAAACTTGCTTGTAAATGGTTCTTCGGGGATTGCTGTCGGAATGGCAACAAATATTCCGCCACATCAACTTGGAGAAGTAATTAATGCATTGATTGCACTTAGCGAAGATGCAGATATTACAATTCCTGAATTAATGGAGTATATTCATGGGCCTGATTTTCCAACAGCCGGCTTGATTGTTGGCCGCAGTGGAATCAGAAGAGCTTATGAAACTGGGCGTGGATCTATTATTATGCGAGCCCAAGTAGAAATTGAAACAAAGGCAAATGGAAGAGAAACAATTATTGTTAATGAACTACCTTTCCAAGTAAATAAAGCGAGATTAATTGAACGGATAGCCGAGCTTGTACGCGATAAGAAAATTGAAGGATTAACTGATCTGCGTGATGAGTCGGACCGTACGGGTATGAGAATCGTGATGGAAGTTCGTAGAGATGCAAACGCCAATGTAATCTTAAATAATTTATATAAAATGACTGCTCTACAGACGAGTTTTGGGATTAACATGCTTGCTTTAGTAGATGGACAGCCTAAAGTATTAAATTTAAAGCAATGTCTCTATCATTATTTGGAGCATCAAAAAGTTGTCATTAGACGTAGAACTGAATTCGAGTTACGGAAGGCTGAAGCGCGAGCTCATATACTTGAAGGGTTAAGAATAGCATTAGATCATATTGATGCAATCATTAGTTTAATTAGAGGTTCAGCAACAACTGAGATTGCACGCAATGGGTTAATGGAACAATTTCAATTAAGTGAGAAACAAGCACAGGCAATTCTTGATATGAGACTTCAACGTTTAACTGGTTTAGAACGGGAAAAAATTGAAGAGGAATATCAGGAACTACTCAAAGTAATTGCTGAATTAAAAGCAATACTTGCAGATGAAGAAAAGGTGCTTGAAATTATAAGAGAAGAATTGCTTGAGATCAAAGAACGCTTTGATGATGGACGCCGAACAGAGATTATAGCTGGCGGTTTAGGACAAATTGAAGATGAAGATTTAATTCCAAGAGAACAAATCGTCGTGACATTAACACATAATGGGTATATCAAACGCCTACCTATTTCCACTTATCGTAGTCAAAAACGAGGTGGTCGTGGGGTACAAGGGATGGGGACGAATGATGATGATTTTGTTGAGCATTTAATTACAACCTCGACACATGACACGATCCTGTTCTTTACGAATAAAGGGAAAGTGTACCGTGCTAAAGGCTATGAAATTCCTGAGTACAATAGAACGGCTAAAGGCTTACCGATAATCAATTTATTAGGTATAGAAAAAGGTGAGTGGATTAATACCATTATACGTGTGGAGGAATTCCTCGAAGATTGGTATTTATTCTTCGCTACGAAACAAGGGATTGTGAAACGAACGCCAGTTTCTGCCTTTGCGAATATAAGAAATAACGGGTTGATTGCACTTGGTCTTCGAGAAAATGATGAGTTGATTTCTGTTCAATTAACGGACAACAACAAACATATTATTATGGGAACAAAAAATGGATTGTTAATTCGATTTAATGAAACAGATGTAAGGTCAATGGGACGGACTGCTACAGGAGTGAAGGGTATTACTTTATCAGGTGATGATGAAGTAGTCGGAATGGAAATATTGGAAGAAAGTCATGATGTGCTAGTGGTGACGAAGAATGGATTTGGAAAGCGAACGCCGGCAGCGGAGTATAGAATCCAAACCCGTGGAGGAAAAGGATTAATCACTAGTAATATTACTGATAGAACAGGAACGATTGTAGCAGTAGAGACTGTCGATGGTGATGAAGATTTAATGATCATTACTGGCGGAGGTATCTTGATTCGAATGGACGTTGCAGATATTTCGGTGTTGGGACGGAATACGCAAGGTGTGACATTAATAAGGCTTGGCGATGAGGAATCTGTAGCTACCGTAGCAAAAGTGGAAAAAGAAGTGGAAGATGAAACTGAAGCAGAAGATAAAGAGAGACAACATGTAGAAGATGCAACTGTTAATGAATCGGATGAAATGGTAGATGAATAAATAGTATTGTGAAAAAGGACACCAATTGGTGTCCTTTTTTGTTACAATTAAAAGAAAAGTGTGAATTTAATGGGGTGAGTGTGTGAGAGTACGAATCGAAGAAATACAGGCGGACTGTATTTTAGAAAAAGATGTAATGGGGAAAACGAAAAATCCCATTATTGCTGCGAATACGGTTCTAGATAAGAAACATATACATATATTAAGAGCATTTTTAATTAAAGAGGTAGATATTCAAGTTAAAATGGCAAATGGCGACTTTTTTAAAAAAACAGAAACGAAAATGGATAAAAAAGTATTTGATTTTAATACGGATAATCCATCACAGGAATTATCCTTTACAGAACAATATAGACAAGCAGTTGAACAATATAAAAAGGAGTTTCAATCTTGGCAGTCGGGTCTTGGGGTAAATATGAGCAATATGAGAAAATTGCTTATACCCTTAATAGAAGAATGTGAGAAAAATAAGGATTGGATTAAGAGTATTCATTTATATTCGAATAAGGATGAATACTTATATCATCACGCAATAGGTATTGCTATGATTTCTCACTTTTTAGCAAAAGGTCTAGGATATGATAAGGGGCAATCACTACAGGCAGCCATTGCAGGATGTCTTGCCGACTGTGGAATGGCAAGAGTAGCTTTAAGTACTTTAAATAAAATAGGTGCTCTTAATGAAAATGATTGGATTGAGATTAAGAAGCATCCTACATATAGCTATCAGATGGTAAAAATGCTCACTTTATTAAAACCAGAGGTGAAACTAGCTATTTACCAACATCATGAGCGATTAGATGGTTCTGGCTATCCAAGAGGAGAAAAAGGTATCCGAATCCATCAATTATCGCAGATAGTGGCAATTGCCGATGTATACCATGCAATGACAACGGAACGTCCTTTTAAAAACAAAAGGTCACCATTTAAAATATTGCAAATTATGGAGGAAGATCTATTTGGTCAATTTGATATTGCAATTTTAAAAGTTTTAGCTACCGGAGTAGCATCTTTATCAGTAGGCAGCAACGTGAAACTATCAAATGGAGAAAAGGCAAAAATTGTTTATATCAAACCTGAGGCGCTAACACGTCCATTAATAAAAATAAAGAATAATGGCAATATGGTTGATTTAGAAAAAAACAGACATTTGTATATAGAGCAAGTAATTAATTAAAAGTAAATAATCCTTTCCTATAAATACATACACGTTAATTAGGAGGGGATTATTGCTTATCCATTTTAAGTTTAGCTTTATAATAGTTGTATTGAATGGTCATTCCGATAGAATTAGATAAATATTTTAAAGTTGATACGTGTTGCATATAGACGTTTAGATAGACCTACAAATAAAAAAAGAATTTTTTTGTAAAAAACTATTGCAAGATGAGGTGAAACTTGATATATTAATAAACGTCGCTGCAAGAGAGCGACACAGCAGATAATTAAAACAAAAAATATTTTATAAAACATTTGACTAGTTTATATCAAATGTGTTATGATAGTAAAGTTGCTGTTGGGAAAGCAAAAAGACTTTT
>NZ_BCVC01000005.1 GCF_001591545.1 Lederbergia lenta NBRC 16444 | reverse complement strand
TTCATTACCTGCTCCATCTTCGACTTGAACAGTCGATCCTGATTCGCCAGTTCCTGTAATTTCCGTGTCCCCATTATATACATCATTAACAGATGGAATATCTAGAATCAGATCATCGGCGTCTGCGTCGCCGTCTCCTTCATCTGGATCGTTAAAAGTTACTGTTGTTGAATCTGTTAAACTACCTAACAACTCAAGATCTATTACACCTGTGTTTACAGCAGCACCTGTGACTTCGACGTCACCAATGATTCCAATTGGTTTATCAACATTTACATTTAGGTTAACAGAAGTTTGACCTATAACTTGAAGCCCAACTAAATCATTAGTTAAATCGATAGTTCCGTCTGTAATATCATCAATCAGTCCTACTACTTCGTCAACTGTCCCAGTAACGGTTCCTAATACACCATTAACCAAATCATTAAGGCCACCAATAATCAGACCAACACCAGGTATCTCTTCAGCACCAGGCAAAATAGCAAGTTCTACTCCATTTAATGCCGTTACAACATCTTCAAGCAGAGTAACAACAACTTCATTAATAGCTGTCTCTAGATGATTTCCAAGGCCATCGGAAAAATCTACAGTTATTGAACCGTCTTCTGCAATCGTGGTCTCAATTGTATCCTCATAGGCAAGCAAATCTGTCAGTGCATCATCAATATTATTCAATGCATCGACCGCCGACTCTAGCTCGGAGATACCATTTATTGTTAGTAATTCGTTTGGTATTAGACTGCTTTGCAGTTGGTCAACTACACTTAAAACTTCGGTAACAGTACCTGTTAATACAGTGGTTACTCCATTTAAAGTTTCATTTAGAGTACCAAGGTCATCCATCGTAATCGGCAATATTTCCACACGAACATCTGCCGGTCCCGCCGCAGTCATTTTACCAGCTAACTCTGGCGCATAGAAAACGGCTACTTTTTCAGGTGCAAGTACCCCTGCATCCGCAACTCCTTGTCCAGTTAATCCTAAGCTTAAGCTGTAAGGGTCGGTTCCCCCCCTAGCGTTGCAGACACTGTTGTATTAGTCAAAAGATTTACATCTGCAAGTGTCGCAGCCTGAACTGAATTGATTGAAAGACCAGGTAAACTCCCTGACATAGCGATTGGCCCAGCTACCAATACGAACGATGTGGCGAGTGCAATCGTTCTTTTTTTATATAATTTGCTTTTTGCATTTAATCTTTTTTTATAATCAAAGTTTCGTTTACTCAAGTAAATTCCCCCTCAAATAATAACTTTTTACATTCATAGATTGTCTCTTTAATTTATCGATATTATTTATCTCCTCACTTCCCTTTAACTATACTTTTATAAAGATTTCGACAATTTTAATATACAGCCGATTCTAGCTACCGCGTCACAAATTGTCAATAAAATCCACATTATCGGCCAAAAATTGGTTCCTTTGTATGTTATGTTGCTAAATTAATAGTAATTTTGTTGAAAATTCGGATGACGTTAGACCGCAGGTACACAACTAGACATACAAACCTATTTTCCTAAAGTTTCTGACTACTGTATATAAATTTGGATTAAATAAAAAAAGACCTTATAATAGCCAACTTTCATACAAAAAGTCGGCTATTATAAGGCCTAATATCTTTGGTATTATCTACTATTATATATTTGTTAGCGTCCATTCTATATTTTCGTCTAGTTTAGGAGCACGGTATTGTAAATATTGACAATAACTAGATAAATAATGCTCTACATCGTTTATTCTTACTCGAAAAGAATGATGGCGTATAAAGAACCCATTCAAAATTAACGAAGGATCTTTTTGATACATGGCCAGTTCTAGATAGAAAAATCCGACTCTTTGATATTCCGCTCGTCTATCTACCGTCTTTTCAAGGTATTGCTTGTCAATATGATCAAGTAAATAACTTTTATCTATACGTTTAATCGATCAATCATTTTATAGGCCGCCATCGTTAACTCTAAGAAAGTAGGATACGTTGTCACACAATGATAAATAAAGTCAAGTCTGCCTTGACAGTTCTTTAGTCCGAAAATAAAATATCGATCTTCCGGAGCGTAAATCGTCAATTCATTCGCCGAGTAGCTGAGCCTATGATCATGATGCCTCCAGTAATCATTCGTAATGAAATAATCGAAAGAGCTTTTTACTTCATTCAGCCAAGTTTCATCCCTGTCAATTGCATACAACCGTAATAACGAAAAGATGGCTTCTCCTTCATAATAAATAATGCGGTAGATATCCTTTATTGCAAAAGATGGATAACTTAAAACATGGATGAATCCTCCACTAATTGTTTTCATTTTAATAATTCCTTTAGCTAGTGCTTGCGCAATAGAAAGATACTTATCTGTTTTTTCATTTCCATATATTTAGTAATGGCTAAAATGGCAGTAGCATTGGATCCTATTTTTATTTCATTGTTATTTGCATCATCCACAACATATGCAATTTTTGATTTCCCTCATTCTTATAAACAATGGCTTCACCAATTAAATATTCAATACCTCTTTCAATGGCATCAAGTATCTTCTCATCCTTCACTAATTCATACCCCTCAGCCATGGAATATAATGAACTAGCATGACGCACAATATTATAGGTCACTATTCTTTTTGCAAAAGCAGAAAAATAACCATATTCAAATTGTCCGCTTGGTTTTAGCTGATTGACTAAATAGTAAGTTGATTTTTCTATGAGTGATGCTATTTCATTTTTAATATTAGTTGTTTTTCTAATTCTATTAGTTAATTCCCCGTTGTACAATTCCAAACGCACTTAACGTTAGAAATATATATACCTGCTTATTTTCATACATCTTTTTAAGAAATGGAAAGCGATTAGTAGAATTATATTTTAAATAATGATTGATGTATTTTTCATCTAAGCGCAATGGCCCTTTATTGACACTTCTAATCATCGCATTTCCACATTCTACTTGAACTCACTTTTATTGTCTAATTTAGTAGAGAATTTTCAGATTAAATAAATGGTAGATTAAAGTTTACTTCCATACTCTGTAAGTAACGATAGAATGAATAGTATGCCTGCTAACCCTGTATTCCTCTGCTAGTTGTCGAATCGAAACTGCTTCTTCATTGCTATAACGGTCCCGAATTTGTTTCACATCTATTGCCGTTAAATGTGATCGACTTTTGCTAGATTTAGGTATCAATGGATGATTGACTTTTAATTTAACTCTGTCTCCTAATGCTGTTGATTTAATTTTAGCCCTTGTCGTATCTGTTCGCTTTTTACCTAATTTCGCTTTAGATAATTTAAGTTTATGTTCCTTGGAAAGAGTCCTTCCTTTCATTGAAAGACTAATTTTCTCATTTTTACTAAGCTTTTTCTTCACAGTAATCTATCTCCCTTTTTCTAGGAAAACGGACAAGATAACCTTAATTATATTTAAAATCGGTCCTTAAGTTTGTCTGCCATACAAAGTATAGTGAGTTTTCCCCTCAATTAACTTTAATCCGATCAGTGAATATAAAGACCTAGTTCTTTGGTCTTGTATTATATCGGTATATATTTTGATTTTTAAAGTTAAAAGCTAAGAAGATTAGAGATGCTTTACAAATTTTTTTATTCAATAGTAAGGGGCGAAAAAAAGAATACAAAAATAGTTAATAAATCAGATGACACGATTCATCTGGATTTATTAACTATTTTTCCTAATTATTGATTCTTTTCCTTATCATATAAATGGGGACATAGATTACGAGTGCAATTACAGCGCCAGTCATATCTAATAATACATCTGCAACCAAGGGCGTCCTCCCACCCGTTATTAACTGATGGTATTCATCTACAGCAGCATATATCCCGGTTCCTATTAGGGCAATAAACACTGCTTGCGGCACTTTCATCCTCTTTATAAACATTAGTAAACTAAACATTGTCAAAGCAAACATTCCAAATAAAAATAAATGGGCAAACTTGCGTATTAAAAATTCCAGAAAATAATAATAACCTTTCGTTTCTACCGATATAATCGATCCCCAATAGGGAATTTCTATATGAGATAGGAGGCCTATCAACGGTTCCCCTGGCAGTATTTTATATAGCATTGGTACGAGGGATTGTTGCTCATATGTTTGTGATGAAAAGATAAATATCGAGATTGCAACGACCGGTAACAAAAATACTTTAATAATTGTTTTCAAATTGAACTCCTTTATCTTTATGTTTCTATTATACAGATTATATTTTTAGCAAATGACTTTTATTATTTTTTTGATAAAAAAATAGCCCGTTGCCAAATCGGCCCCGGGCATATTAATTTATTGTAACTTCAAATGTTCTTTCAATCGAGTTTGAATTTTATCACGTTCATCTTGTGAAACAATATAATACCAAACCCCACCAATCGTCGAGCCACTACCTTCGATTTGCATTTGCTCAATATTATGTCGGGCTGAGCTATAATTTTTTTGGATGTCTTTCATTTCGTCGAAGGAAATATTCGTTTCAACATTATTGCTCAAAGCCTTAAGCACATCGTCATATTTCCAAAGGGCTGAGACATTAGCACCCTTATTCATTACACCTTGAATAACTTGACGTTGACGCATTTGTCGTCCAAAATCACCACGTGAATCACTCTTACGCATACGAGCATAGCTTAACGCCTCTTTACCATTCAAATTCAACTGACCTTTTGCAAAATGATGGCCACCTTGTGAAAAATCGAGGTCATTATTCACTGTGATACCACCTACTGCATCGACAATTTCCTTAAATCCATCCATGTTCATCTTCACATAATAATCTATTGGAATATCAAGGAATTTCTCAACTGTATTCATCGACATTTCTACGCCACCAAATGCGTAGGAGTGGTTAATTTTATCTTCTGTTCCTCTTCCAACAATTTCCACACGTGTATCACGAGGAATACTTAGCATTTCCATTGATTGCTTCTCCGGATTCACTGTCATTACGATCATTGTATCAGAACGTCCTTTATCCCCTGGTCGCTCATCCACACCTAGCATTAATACCGAAAACGGATCTTGTTTATTTAGAGCTAGTTCTGTTGGCCTTTTTACCTCCGGTGTCCGGTTAATCGGACTATGAACCGTATTTGCAGCTTTATTTAAGTTATGATATATAGAATAGCCATAAGCAACCACTCCAACTACAAGTAGAAGCAATACTATTAAAAATATCTTTAACCCTTTTCTTTTCTTTTTCGTTTTATGTCGCGCCATCTTATAATTCTCCTTTTCTAAAAAACTTGCATTCTAATTAACGGGCTTGGACATTCACAAAAGACTCCAGTAACTCCGTCATTTCATATAACAATTCATTTAATGAAGTATCCTCATCATAACCTTTATCATAAGCAACATGTAAAACCTGTTTTAATTGTTCTTGGTTTAAGTTTAAATCCTTAATTGGTTCCATCTCCTTTATAAAGGTGACACTGTCTAAAGTCCCACGCTCGAGAAAACTCATAATTCCTATTATAACCTATATTCTAGAAAAATCGATACATTTTTACAAGAGTTGTCATAAAATGTGTGAGCGCCTGATATTGCGTGGTGCCTGGGAGTTGTGTGGGTGCCTGGCACTCACACACTTGAATTGTGCAGGTGCCTGGCACTTAAACACTTTACTTTCTTCTTTCTACATGTGGAATTTCCAATTCCGCTATGTAATATGGTGACGTTTTGCTTTTTTACCGATTTGTCTAAGGAGATTGGATTGATTATGATAAGGAAAAGTGTTTGAGTGCCTAATTGTCTGAGTGCCTGGCACCCAAACAACAACAAAACAAAGAGGGAGTTGAAGACTAAGTATAATGGCTAGACCTATACGCACGTGGCATTCTGCTGGTTATTACCATATTACTATTCGTGGAAATAACCGTCAGAACATCTTCCACGGAGCATCTGATGTTAATGAATATTATCGTATTCTTACGTATGTTTATGGGAAATATCAGTTTGAGATTTATGCATTTTGCATCATGAACAATCATAACCATCTTCTGCTTCGCTCTTATGAAGCCCCACTAGGAAAGCTCATGGCGATTGTTAACAAGAGATACAGTGATTATTTTCGGAAAAAGTATAACTACACTGGCCAAATTTATGAAAGCAGATACTTTTCTAAAGAAATTGGTCCACCTACTGGACTATTAAATGTGAGTGCCTATATTCACCAAAATCCACTTGAAACAAAAATTCCAATTGTGCAGGCGATGGAACAATACCTTTATAGTTCCTATCAATACTATTACCACGATATCCCCTCACCCTTTCCATTTCTCAACCTTCATCTACTCCCTCGCCTAATGCCTGTTGAAAAACAGAAACTAAAAGCCTACACACAATATTGCATTCAATATAAACCAGTGGAAAATCCAGCTTCGGAATTGCTTGAGTGCCAGGCACCGAAACAAATGTGAATAGACCGAATCGTTTGGGTGCCTGGCACCCAAACAAAACAATTTCTTACTATTGACTATTTTTCGAATGACACCATTTATAGATGAATGTTAGTATCACCTTTGTGTACTTTATTAATTGTTCAATCGAAACTTGTTCGTTTACTGCATGTGCTTGGTGAAGCTTACCTGGACCATATATAGCAGCTGGAATTCCTGTTTCTCCAAACCAACCTCCATCTGTTACGCTAGGGGAAACACCGACGACTGCGTTATCCTTCAGTATACTTTCATGCGCAAGCATTAAAGTATGTACAGCTGGGTGCTCAGCATCTACTTCCAAAGATGGAAATATCTCGCCTCGATCTTCAATCATCGATGAGCCTCCCCATTCAAATATAGGTGGATTTTCCCTTAACCAAGGATCTGCTTGAGCAATGGACAGAATATGTTCCTCGATTTCTTTTGACACTTGCTCATATGTTTCATCGGGGTAAAAATGAACAGTGATCCATAATCGACATTCATCAGCGATAAATGCAGCATGCCTGCCCCCTTCAATAACAGCTGGGTTAATCGTATTTGTACCTGGTTGATACCCCCGATAACTTTTCATTACTGCCCAATACCTCTCAAGCTCTTGCAATCCTTGCATGATCTTCATCATTTTTTCAATGGCGCTTGCTCCAAACAGCTTCCCACCTGCATGAATCATCTCCCTACGTGTCGCATCATGAAAAGTCTTTTTACTTTTTATTGTGATCCAACCTGTTATCACTCCTCCTTGCCCTCGTATTTCTAAATCACTCGTATCAACAACAACCGCAAAATCAGCTGTATACCCGCGCTTGCAGCATTCCAATGTACCTGCTTCGCCAACTTCTTCACCAATCACTGACTGAAATATTAAATCACCTGGTAATTGGATCCCTGCCTCATGCAATAACTGGGTGGCAAATAAAGCACCAGCAAGACCACCTTTCATATCAGCCGCACCTCTACCAATCACTGAACCCTCTTGAACGATTGGCGTAAATGGATCCGCTATCCACTCTTCTTCCTCACTCACCTCAGCTACATCTATATGACCATTGATAATCAAGCTTTTATAATCATTAGAATGAATAC
Source organism: Lederbergia lenta NBRC 16444 (assembly GCF_001591545.1). GTDB lineage: Bacteria > Bacillota > Bacilli > Bacillales > Bacillaceae_C > Lederbergia > Lederbergia lenta. The sequence goes on along the minus strand of NZ_BCVC01000005.1, from coordinate 159,590 downwards.
CTTTAAGCACCCCAACAACATTTGGATCACCCGGGTAAATATCCCATTTATCGATAGCAAATCCTTTTTCCTCTAAAAATGAAGCGATAAATTGTTGTGCTTCCTCCGTGTTCCTCGCAGGTGGTGCCGGCGTTTTAAATCGAATCAAATGTTTGAGCAATTGAATGAGCTCATCCTGTCGGCCTTCCACTTGATTAATCAAATACTGTAATTTATTTTCCATCTTCCAACCTCCCATAAAAATAAAAATACCACTTCCGAATTTGGAAGTGGTTCCGCTGTTTACAAAATGTTTTATGGGCATACCTAATAATAGATATAACCATAACAAATCTCATATACCACTTTCCTTCGCTAGTATTACCTAGTGCAGGTTCAAGGGTTAAGACAGACGTCTTTCTCAGCTTTTATAGCACCCCTAGTAGTTTCCCTATATTAAATTGTCCCCATTTAATATTTGCATAATTCCGAATACAAATCAATCATAGAATAGTTTGAGTGCCTGGCACCCAAACTATTTCTCACTTCTACGATTGTATTTCTTTTTCCATAATATCGTTAGTCCGCCTGTAGCTATTAAAAATAGTCCTATTAATAGCATGTTATATGTGTTGGTTGCGGTGTTCGGTAAAGACTTGCCTTTTTTAGTTTCGATTACAGGGCTTTTACTCGTATTTTTTAAATCTGATGGGGCTGGTTTATTGTCCTTTTCGACATTATTAGATGCTTGATTCTTCTCATTTCCCTTTCCATCCCCTGTCTGGTTTCCATCACTTTCACTTTCTTTTGGCGCTTCCTCTTCCTTGATTTCTTCCTCTTTTATCTCTTCCTCGTAATCTCCTACACGGTATAAATAAAAGTCATCTAGACTTCCCCATGCGCCACCAGCAGCTTTGATACTTGCACCAATGGTAACCATTCCATCCACAACTAGAATATTATCAATCTCCGGATTACTCCAATTAACCCAACCATTTACAGAAGTTTTCGTTCTATATTCCACATTATTCGCAATCGCGTAGATGGCCATATCCGAATCTTCCGCATCGCCACCTTGCAAAAACATCGAAAGATTGTAATAGCCTGGTTTTAATCCATTGATTGTCTGCTCTATTGTAAAATCAATCGCATCTGCTGAATGAAAATGCAATGAATATTCCCCTGACTTGGCATCTGAAGCCTTCTGTTGATAGTCAGTATGGGGTGCATCATCATTTCCATACTCAATTTTCCACATGCTTCTATCCAGCTCTTCAAAGCTTGGGTTGAGCACATAATTTTCTGGTTTTATTTGTAGGTTTGCTTTTATCTTTGCTCCCCCGTCAACAATCCCTTCTATTAAATATGTTCCTACACCATCCTTGATCGCTTGTTCAAGCGCAGCGGTATCCCATGTTACTGAAGCGAATCCGCTGCTCCCATCATTATAAGTGACGGTTACGGTCTCAGGTAATTCAACTTTTTCCCCTAAAACAACACTTAGTGATATGTCTTTTATTTCATTAATCTCTAATCGCGCCACAGCTCCTGTATGGACATAGTTAAATACATTTAAAGAAGGTAATGGATGTCCATTAAAATCGAACAATGCTTGATTGTCTACTGCACTTCCACCATACCATGCTCCTGCGTCTTCAGAATCATATTCAGCAGCAAAACTGGTCGCCCAACCTGAACCAAACTTTTCCCACATGCCTTTATTTCCCTCTAATTGATTAGCCGGTCCAACTGGAATCCATGCAGGCTCCCAATAAAACACACCAATGCCTGCATCCCCTACATTCACAACCGCTTCCATCACATCTCTTACAGCATTTGCTTGTCCTTGTACAGTAATCGGATAATTCAAGGTTTGCCCAGTCTCTTTAGGTGCCGTATTGCCATGTCCATCGCCATCTTCGTATGTATACGTATAAGATGTTTCAGCGACCATTACTTTTTTTCCATAAGTATCTGCTATATTTTTAAGAACGGATGTTAAATTGTCTAAAGTACCGTGCCAAAAAGGATAATAGGAACTAGCAAACACATCATAATCAACCTTATTTTTATTTAACGTTTCCGCAATTGTTTCATACCTCCCACCTGTTTCGGGATTAGTAAAATGTAATGCGACAGCAATATTTGCGTCTACTTCTCTAATCGCTTTACTTCCCGCGTTAAATAGCTCACTCATCTTCGTCCAATCACTTTCTCCAACAAACTTGCCATTTGTTTCATTTCCAACTTGCACCATCCCAATATCAACACCTGCATCCAAAAGGGTTTGCAAACTTTCTTTCGTATATTGATAGACTGCCGTTTTCTTATCCTCAAAACTTAAATGCTCCCACGCCTTTGGTGCAGCCTGCTTAGCTGGGTCAGCCCAAAAATCAGAATAATGATAGTCAACTAACAATTTCATCCCATTTGCAGTGGCTCTTTTTCCAATTTTAATTGCCTTCTCCAAATCATTATTACCACCGCCATACCCATTTCCTTTTGAATCATATGGATCATCCCAAACACGTACACGTATATAATTGACCCCAGATTCACTTAAAGTTGTAAAAATGTCCTGTTCTATTCCACTCGTATTATAAAATTTCACCCCACTATCTTCTAAGGAGATAATACTCGATACATCTACACCTTTAATAAAATCCTCACTCAAACCCGATACTTTTTTTACAAAAATTTCAGCTTCTACCGGTTCTGAAATATCAGTATTTTTAGCCGTTAAATTAAAGCTATCTAGATAACCCCATGCATTTGCCGCTCCTGTAACAGTTGCCCCGACTTGCAAATTTGTTGTCTCTTCCTCTAATGTAAAACTCAAATTAATTGTATCCCACGCATTATAACCTGACGTGGCAACTGCATCGATTGTCTTTTCACCTGCAAATAGTTTCACATGACCAGTCTCATTACCTTCTCCGCCCATCGTTTTGATTGATAATTCATAGGATCCTGCAGGAAGTGCTGCAATTGTCTGACTGATAGTAAATGATTTGCTTTCACTTCCCTCCTCTTTCATCCAATAATTGATAGCATGTTCACCCTCATCAACGTCTATCCACGTATCTGCAGAATAGGCAAAATATTGCACATCTGCATTTAAGTTATCCACTTGCCATGTACCATCATCCCAAAAATTCGACTCAAAACCTCCATTTATAATGTAATTTTCCTGGACTGCCGCCATCCCAACACTTTTATGTACACTAAACGGACTTATTATGATCATCAATGCTATTAATACCGATAAAACCAGTTTAAAAATTTTCACCTTTTCCACATCCTTATCCACAGTAATCGCTTTCAATGAGGGTTATGTAAAACAGAAAAAGTGTTTGAGTGCCAGGCACTCAAACAACTCCAAAACATTTCTGAATTGTGTCGGTGCCTGGCACTGACTCAACTTTTAATTGTTTGGGTGCCAGGCACCCAAACAATTACATCTTCCAAGCACTGGTTTATTTTGCTTTCTTCACTACTCTTACTTCGTATTTTTCTAGTGTAAGGTCGCCTGTTAGCTCTTCTCCGGTGATCATGTCTATAACTGGTGAGAGGAATGTAATAGGTTGGCTTTCTTCCATAAAGTTCATCGCAAAGATATAATCATTGTTTTCGTCTTGTCTAGCTTGTACGGAGACGCCTTCCCCGTGTTTTATAGGAAGCACAGGCTCTAACGATAACTCTTCAATCAAATCTTGATAGAAATCACGATGAAATGCTTCATCTAAACGTGCCCCAATATAATAGGCTTTCCCTTTTTTATACGCATGGCTCGTAACCGCAGGTGTGTTGGCATAAAAGTCTTCCTGATAAACTCCTTCTGCCGTTGCCGTATTCGTCTCTATGACTGTGGCATAATCATGCAGTGGGTAGGTTTCATTTTGATAAGTTACATAATTAATATCTTTTGGATATAATGTATCTGTTTCAATTGGTTTCATCCCAAACACCTCCTGCAAATCTTGATGCCATCCGCTTAAATACGTTAAATCCTGTTCGTTCACGATTCCACTTATATATGTCATTACTAATCTTCCACCATTAGCAACAAACGTCTTTAAGCGCGAGATCGTATCCTCACTCATTAAATAAAGCATAGGCACAATCAATAATTTATAGTTAGAAAAGTCATGTTCTTTTGTGATAACGTCTACTGGTATATCATTCTTCCAAAAAGTCCGATAATGTTGCTGCAAAGTTTGTGGATACTGCTTCGTTTTCATCCCAAAGCCTTGGGCATCATTTAAAGCCCAATTATTCTCCCAATCATAGAGTATACCAACATCAGCTGGACGATTGGTTCCCACTACATCGGATAATTTCTCTAATGTTCTACCAACCTCAGCTACATCTTGAAACACGCGATTATTTGAACTATTATCATGATCGACAACGGCACCATGGAATTTTTCCGACGAGCCTCGTGATTTTCGCCATTGGAAATACATGATACTATCAGATCCATGGGCAACCATTTGCATGGCGGAAAGTAAATGCATACCTGGGCGTTTCGCTTTATTAATATCATGCCAGTTTACACCACTTGGAGTGGACTCCAATAATAAGAATGGTTGTTGTTTTAAACTACGATATAAATCATCAATAAAGGCAACTTTGATAGCCAAATCCTCTGTCGTTTCCCAATCATTATGCCACGCAGGATATGCATCCCAACTAATTACATCTACATGTTTAGCGAATTTACTATAATCTAGTGACTGAAATGGGATTAAATCAGGTGTGTCCGCCATGAAGTTTGTTGTGATCGGAATATTAGGCGTTAATTCCCTTAAAGGTACAATTTCATCTTTATAAAAAGAAATCGTTTGATCCGTAACAAAACGGCGCCAGTCTAAGTTTAATCCATGAACTGCATTTTCACCGATTGGTGATGGAGACTCGATTTGTGACCAATCACTATACGTGTGACTCCAAAAGGCTGTCCACCAAGAATCATTTAATTGCTTAAGATCGTTGTTATATCTATCTTTCAACCACTCTCTAAATGCCTGTTGACAGCTATCACAATGACATTCTCCACTATATTCATTCGAAACATGCCACATAATTAATGCAGGGTGGTTCCCATATCTTTCAGCCAATAAGCGATTAATACGTTGTGTTTTTTCACGATAAACCCCTGAACTAAAACAATGATTATGTCTTCCACCATGCAATTCTTTCATTCTGCTCCCATTTACACGGAGAACTTCAGGATATTTCTCGGATAACCATGCAGGACGCGCCCCACTCGGAGTAGCTAATACAACACGGCCACCATTTTTATAAATATTTTCGATAATGTCATCAAGCCACTCAATGGTAAAAACTCCTTCTTCTGGTTCAAGCGCACTCCAAGCAAAAATTCCTACCGAAAAAGCATTTGTATGTGAAAGTTTCATCAATTTAATATCATCCGCTAAAATATCAGGGCGATCTAACCATTGATCTGGATTATAATCTCCTCCATGAAGCATAAAATTAGCTGATGTGACACTTTTTTTCTGATATTTCGACATAATACTCTCCTCCTACTATTGTTGTTGTTTGGGTGCCAGGCACTCAAACAACTCTAAAACAATTCTGAATTGTGTGGGTGCCAGGCACCGACAATACTGCTAGCCTTTCGTTCCGCCAGATGTTAATCCGGATACAAAGTTCTTTTGCAGCATAATAAAGATAATGGCAATTGGGATACTTATTAAAATTGCGCCAGCTGCAAATGTTGTATAGCTAGCTCCCATTGCTTGATTCACTAAGTTATATAATCCAATTGGCAGTGTATAAGATTCAGGTGATCTTAGAATAGTAGATGCCAGGATGAAATCTCCTAGTGGCCCTGTAAATCCATTCATCGCTACTACGGCGATCATTGGTCTCGATAAAGGCATAATGATTTGCCAAAATATTCTCGTGTTACTTGCTCCATCTATTTTCGCACTTTCATCCAAATCCATCGGAATGGAATCCATATATCCTTTCATTAAGTACGTATTCATGGGAATTTGTCCGCCGATGTATAGCACAATAAGTAGCCAATGGCTATTCATCAAGCCAAGGATTTGAGCTAGTACAAATAATGCGATCAAGGCGGAAAACTGTGGAATCATTTGTAGCAGCAAGAAAATCGTTAGAGCATTCTTTCTTCCTTTAAAACGAAAGCGTGAAAAAGCATAAGCCGTAAAAGAAACACTTAATATCGTTCCAATCATCGTAAACACACTAATCTTAAGTGAGTTCATATACCATTTGCCGTATTGCAGACTTTCCTTTCCTGCAAATAACTCTTTATAATGCTCAAACGTTGGATTTTTCGGGATAATCGATGTACTTACTAGACTATTTCCTGGGTTAAAGCTTGCTCCAACTGTCCACAACAAGGGATAAATAATGATGACCATCATAAACAGCAAAACCGCATAAGAGCCAAGGAGTCGAATGAATTTTTTTCCCTTCATATCTGTCAGCATCCTTAAGCCCCCTCTTTAAATGAGTTTGTTCGTCTGAATTGCCATAGCGCAATAGCGATAACAAAGACAGATAACAAAATAGTTAATGCTGCTGCTAGAGAATATTGACTTGATTGCATTGTCAATTTATAAATCCAAGATACTAATATATCTGTACCTCCAGCTGTTGATCCAGGCATTGCAGGACCACCGCCGTTGAAAAGATAAATAATATTAAAATTATTAAAGTTAAAGGTAAACTGAGTAATAATAATTGGGGCCATTGCGATCAAGATCATCGGCATCGTTATATGCTTGAACTTAGCAAAAATAGAGGCGCCATCAATGGTTGCCGCTTCATACAAATCATCAGGAATAGATTGCAAAACACCCGTCGTAACGATGAATATGTATGGAAATCCTAGCCATCCTTGCATAAGAATCAATGCCAATCTTGACCAATTAGCATTTGTCAGCCAAGGGATCGCGTCAATTCCAAACGCTGCTAAAATATCATTATTAATTGCACCAAAACTATCATTGAATAGACCAGCAAAAATCAAGATTGTAACAAACCCCGGCACAGCCCATGGTAAAACAAGAACCGTACGGATTAGTTTTTTACATTTGATGTCTTTTTGGTTTACAACCGTAGCTAAGAAAATTCCTAGAGAAACTTGAAGTGTAGTAGCCACAAGCGTCCATATCACGGTCCATCCTAAAACATCAAAAAAGGTAGAACGCCAAATATCAACTGTAAAAATTTCTTTAAATGTCTTTAATCCAACCCAATCTGCCAAATTAGCAGGTGGAGAATGATATAAATCATAATTGGTAAAAGCTAACGCAAAACTAAATAAAATGGGGAAAATCACCGCGAAAATCAAGATAAATAACGAAGGTCCACTAACAACATATGGATAACCTTGTGATATCAAGTTTTGATATTGATCCTTCAAAGAGCTTAGTTCTCTATTTTCATCTCGTAATTGGCCAGTCTTATAAGCATCACGTAAATTAAAATAATATATACCTAAGCCAAAACAAAGCACAATCACAGCTATAATCCCTTCTGCTAGAAGGAAAACAGAATTATCCCTTGGTACTTCCGTTCCTAGTGTGAAAAGTCCCCAAAAACCCATATTAAATAGATCCCCAAACACAACAAAAAACGATCCACCCATAAGAAGAAATACAAGTCCTTTTACCCACTGTTTATTATATAACTGGCCGAGACCAGGAATGATCGATAATAATAAGGCTAACTTTCGATGTTGCATCTTTTTCACCTCTTTTGATAACGTCTTTCACCAGATAATAAATGGAGTCAAACACATCACGCGTTTGACACCATTTACAACTACTTATTTCTCGCCATGTTTTGCTGCAATTTGTCCCTTAATCGTTTCAGCAGCCTGGTCTAATGCTTCTTCAGGTTTTGCTTTTCCTGTTGCGATTGTTTGTAACGCCGCATCTACAGGTGTCCACACTTCATTCATTTCAGGAATATTCGGTGTTAATTCAGAAAAAATAGATTGCTCTGCAACCGCTTGAGCAGCTGGGCTTTCTGTAACAACAGGATCATCTGCCAAAGCTTGTACAGCAGGAACTTCTTGTGTAATTTCATATCTTGTTCTAGAATTCTCTTCATTTGAGAGGAAAGTGACTAATTCTTGCGCTAACTCCGCATTTTTAGAATAAGAGCTGACGTTGTAACTTTTCACTCCAACAAATGCACTCATGTTTTCCCCGTTAGCCAATGCCGGTAGCTTCGTTACTCCATAATCAATACCTGCTTTTGTAAATGGCTCTAAGTTCCACGGACCAGAGATGATCGCCGCAGCTTTACCTTCTGTAAATAACGATTCTAAAACATTAATGCCTTGTTCCCCGACTATCCCAGCTGGGAATAGCTTGTCTTGATAAAACTTCTCAATCAATTTCGCGCCTTCTTTAGCGCCATCACTATTTATACCGATATCAGTAGGATCATAATTCCCACTTTCATCTGTTCCAAAAATATATCCATCATAACCGCCCATCACACTTTGCGCATAATAAATTTGATCAAATAATGCTAGAAAACCAAACTTTTTCCCATCTGTTACTTCCTTAGAGTATTCATACCAATCTTCCAAAGTTTCTGGTAATTCTTCCTCTGAAATGAGATCTTTATTGTAATAAAGTATCGTAGTTTCTACAGCTTTTGGTAAACCATAAATTTTCCCATCAATCGTTTGTGATTGCATTGCTGCATCTGTATAAATAGATGTAACATCATCCGCTATATTTAAATCTTTAATTAAGCCTTCCGTTACCGCTGTACCAATTTGATCCCCCGCCATTGTTAGCACATCAGGTCCAGTTCCAGCAGGTCCATCAAGACGTAAATCTTCAATTTGCTTCGCGTAAGGCTTTTCAACAATCTTGACCGTTACATCATGCTCTTCTTCAAACTTAGCAATGGCATCTTTGATACCAGGCGATTTCTCAATATCTTCCCAAACAACTAATTCTTTCGATTTAGGTGCATCCTTCGCTCCTTTATCATCTCCACTACTTTCCTTTGGACCACATGCAACTAGGGCTAAAGTTAGAGCAACACCAGTAAAAATACCTAAATATCTTTTATAACTTTTCATTGATAACTTCCTTTCACTTATATTTCTAATGATTCTACCTATCAATAAAGCGCTTTATAAAAGTAATATATCACTACAAGGAAAATAAGTAAACAACTATTTTACTAGTTTAGGTAAAATAGTTTACGAAAAAGACAAGAAATGATTATTTCTTGTCTTCGTTTTGTTCTAATATGCTATTTCATTTGTACTCTTTCTAACAATAAGTTCTGAACCAAGATACAATGTTTTAACATACTTGCGTTTTTCTTGGATTCTCTCAAGCAATAGAATAAGTGCATTTTTGCATATTTCCCTTGTATCTATATGAAAAGTCGTGAGAGGTGGCGATACGTATTTAGCCACACTAATATTATTAATACTAATTACACTTACTCTATTTGGAATCGCAATCCCTTTTTCATTCAATGCTTGTAGGCAACCGACGGCTATCGGATCAGCTGCAATAAAGAAGGCAGTAGGCAGCTGATCTCCTAGCTTTTCAATAGCATTTGTCATAATATGATACCCATTATCTACCGAAAAACCTCTGCGAGAAAAAACATATTCATCATGCAGTAAACCCTTCTCTTGCATGTAACTCCGAAAAGTCTCTTCGCGCAAATCCATATCTTCCTCATCTGTGTTGGGATTATGATATGTCCCACCAATAAAACCAATGCTCTTATGCCCTCTTTCCATATGATAATCAATCGCCTTTTTTGTAATTTGCACTAAGTCAGGTCTAACTGAGTCAAAATGGTAAGGATCAGGTGTCGTATCCAGAAAAACACCGTTAGAAGTAATACTTCTCAAGTGGGCCAATTCTTTATCTGAAAATGTACCTACTGCTAGGAACCCCTCAATATTTTCAGGTATTGCCTCAATTCCATTAGAGATTTTATATGTGGTTAATTCAACATTAGCCGCTTCCGCAAGCTTTTCTATTTCTAATCTCATTGACTTAAAATACACATCTTCTAGTTCCTCTTTATCTGTTAACCAGTATAAGAAAGCAATGTTTTTAACCATTTGCTTCACTGTCTTCTTCCGATAATTCAACCTTTCGGCAACCATGTAAATCTTTTCCCGCGTTTCCTGCGGAACAGTAAGGTTTGGATCATTATTTAAAACTCGGGAAACAGTAGAAATTGAGAACCCCGCCGCTTCTGCCACATCTTTTATTTTCGCCATTCCGATTACCTCCATCAACAATCGCCACTTATAAGTAAAATATTTTACCTTTATTTTACCACTATTTTTACTAAAGTCAATCCTACCTTCCTACCGACTGATGGAAAAGAGATCAACAATCAATCCGCCAAAGTCTATAAAGGAATACCTATAGCTAAATATATAAAAGAGCACCAACCAAAACAAGCCCCAAATCCACAATGGACTCGAGGGCTTATTACCTGGGTTACTCTGTTTCCGAAAATTGCTTCGGAATTGCTCCGGTGCCAGGAATTGCTCCGGTGCCAGGCACTCACTCAACTCAAGAACAATTCAGAATTGTTTGGGTGCCAGGCACCCAGACAAACCAGGGCACCGAAACAAATCAATTTCAAGCATTTTTATTTACTTTCAGCCCAACGGTTGTAGGCGTTTTGGTTTATTTCGATGTACCAATGGAACTTTGAATGTAAAACCTACTACTAAATTGCTCGATGCAGGATTTGGAATTGATTATCATCAATATCTTGAATCTTTGACTTTAGAAAACAGTTTGGTTTACGCTACTGGTGCAGATGAATAATGTATGAATACTTAGATAACACAAGTAATGTGAATTAGATTATTTTTGATTAATATAGTGAAAGTCTAGATGGAGTCAACTTAGAAGGAATTAGCAAATTTGATGCTAAGGAATATTGGCATGAACCATTAGATGAGATGGAAAAAAGCCATCTCATATTTACAGCAATTATTAAATGACCTTAATGTCGAACTTAATCATAAAAGGGTAAACTAAACGATACTCGCACAAGCCGAATGGGGAAAACATAAAATAATTAGATAATTTTTCAGGGAGATAGGTCTGATTTGTTTAAACTTGATTATAAATTTTACTATAACCTGATAATCGAAAAGATCTTAAACAAACTTTTAAATTAGAAGAGGCTGGGACAAACCTAAAATACCCCTACACAAAGCCGAATGATGTTTTAGTAAGCAAGTACAAAAATACAAAGAAAACCGAACTATTACGAAAATCTAACCGTCATTTCGTAAATTAGTTCGGTTTTTTGATTTGTTAAAGTTCTTTTGTCCTAGCCTCTATTTTTTAAACCCAATTCCCATCAATTGTTACAGTATTGTACATACTATGTCCTAAGTCTATATCTGTATCACACCAGCCATTAACAACTGGGACAACTGAGCTTGATCCGCTGTGTTGGTATGCTTTAATAGATAATCTCTCAGGAAAGTCGCTTCCAGCTGTTGATTTGCCATCAGTATAGACAAATCCACCAGCCTGAACAGCGGTCTGTTTTGTTTTCCCTGTAAAAATACGTGACTGTCTATGAAGAACTTTAAATCTTATGCCGAACCCCGTTAATTGTCCGTATGATTGTCGATAAGCAAGTAAATTTGCATTAGTTGCCGATAAATCACTACCTTTAGCCCATCCTTCTTTCCATCCACTAGGAGTGTAAAGTTTGACCAAACAGTATCCTTGTGCATTAGGATTACACTCAATCCAAGTATATAATTCGCGATTTGTGATAGTTCCGATTTGTGCGCCCACATTGGGAGGTATTGATCTACCATCATACACCTTAATTCCTTTTCCACTAAGATTGATTCGAATTGTTGCCATAATTATTCCTCCATTCAAATTTATTAATTTTTGTTTCTATATTATAAAGAGATTTATCTTTATTTTTTTAAACCTATTACTTTATGAAATTAAACTATTTGAATTTAAGAGGAATACTTAAGGAGCATATTATGGAATGAAGAACAAATCATTAGAGTGAAATTTTGGAAGAAATATTAAAAAACTATGAAGAAGATATTGTAGCTTTGTAATAAAGTTTGATAAAAATGATGCTAATAACTCGCTTAATGCAAAGCTAGGGATAATAAAACAATCGAGTAGAGTGAACGAATCGTGATTCGATTCGTTCGACCCTCTCACACCACCGTACAAACGGATCCGTATACGGCGGTTCAATAATTTGAGTGTACGAACTGGTACTTCTTGGATATGTCTATATAGCCAAGTCGTGCCAGTTCTTTGTCTGTTAATGGCCTATGAAGGATATAGCTAGCGGATATTCTCCAGTAACCCTTTCGGGTATTTGACCATTCATAGGCTTTTTGTTTGTCGATACCGAGTTGGACAAGGTTTCTATATCTGGTCTTAGGTTTCTTCCATTGTTTCCATATATATTGCCTTAACCTGTGCTTCAACCAACCATTTAACTCGTTTATAAATCTTTTCATTACACTAATGCCGTAGTAGTTTAACCATCCGGTCATTAGTTGCTTAATTTGTTTGAGTATTACTTCGGTGCTTTTCCCTCTATTTCGTTTCGTAAGTTTCCTTAACTTCTGTTTAACAGAGAGTTTCGCTTGTTGATGTGGTCGAATTTTGACACCGTTTCGCATCGGCATTATACAGAAGCCTAGAAATTTTCGTTTCATTGGGCTTCCTACTGCACTCTTCTCACGGTTTACAGTTAACTTTAGCTCCTCTTCGAGGAATTTAATAGATTTCTCCATTACGCGATAACCCGCACGCATACTTTTAACGTAAATATTACAGTCATCGGCATATCGGACAAATTTATAGCCACGTTTTGGGAGGAGTTTATCAAATTCATTTAAATAAATGTTACTGAGTAATGGTGATAAATTCCCTCCCTGTCGTGTCCCTTCTTCCGAGGGTTCGAATAACCCATTAACCATGATGCCACTTTTAAGGTATAAGCGAGTAAGGCATAGTACCCTTTTATCCTGCACCTTTTGTTCGATATAGTACATGAGTTTATCGTGGTTCACTGTATCAAAATAAGCTTTCATATCGATATCTACGACATATTTATATCCTTGTTCATAGTAAGTTTTCGCTCGTGTAATCGCTTGATGCGCACTACGTTTTGGGCGAAAGCCGAAACTATTATTAGAGAATGTCGCGTCAAATATTGGTTGTAAGACTTGATTGACTGCTTGTTGAATCATTCGGTCGACAACCGTAGGGATTCCTAATTTTCTTACGCCCCCATTTGGCTTTGGGATTTCAACTCCGTAGTACAGGTTGCGGACGGAATGTTCCGTTGCGTAAGCTCTTTAATAGTTCCTCCTTGTACTCTCTCAAGTATGGAAGCAGTTGGTCGTATGTCATACCATCGACGCCTGCTGTTCCTCCATTTCTGACCACTTGAAGATAAGCTTGGTTGAGATTATTCCTAAAAATAATCTTCTCAAACAGATGTACACCATTTTGATTATCCATTTCGCCATGGAAACCACTATGCGCTCCGTCATACCCTTCATGTTCCACATTATCTCTTTGGCGGTAGCCAAGTTCCCTTGTTTTCTGCAGTTTTCGCAATTTCCACACTTCCATGTGTCCTCAGAATTATTATTGTTCGGTCCTTCACGCTCTGTCAGTGAACGCTGTAGATTCGAAGGAGGTCGGCAAAAGCCTTCCTCCTTCCGCTCAATCAAACGGATCGTACGGTTTTCCCGTAATCCGCTTTCCTTTATGTCATCCTTTGGATGCAACTTTAGATTCTATATCTGGAATTAATGAGATAAGGTTCACAAGTTGGTACTCCGAATAAAGTTTGGATTCGTGAAATTTCTTCCAACCCATGTTTCGCCATCTTTTGAATCTATGGCTCCATATTCGTCTTACAATCCAATGTTGAAGTTTATTAAAGAGTTTCCTAACATGGGCTTTGCGATAGTAATTACCCCATCCTCTGATGACAGGATTAATACTCTCTATTAGCTTAAATAAATTCAAAGGAATTCTTCGTTTTGTGCGGTTACGTATAGTTCCTATGAATCGCTTCACAGATTTTTCCGTTGGAATTGCATAGATGTTCATGATATTAGGTTGCTTTTTAATTTTATGGCGAGGAAGTTTGAGTCCTTTTCCCTGTTTAACCTTATATCCTAAAAATTCAAATCCCCATTTAATATGAGTAATTCTGGTTTTCACAGGGTGGATTATTAAGCCAATTTTAGATAGTATTCGCTTCGCATCATTTAATGCTTTTACAGCTTCATTTCTTGTTTTACAAAGTACTACCCAATCATCGGCGAACCTTGTAAGTCGATACCCTTTATTAACCATTTCATGGTCGAATGAATCCAGATATATGTTACTGAATAGCGGGCTGATTACCCCACCTTGCGGTGTACCTTGTGTGGTCTCATGTTTCTTTCCTTTTTCCATATATCCTGCTTTAAGCATTTGCCTAATGAGTCGTAAGACTCGTCCATCACTTACTCTTTCTGCAATTTTGTTTATTAACAATTCATGTTGGACATTCCCAAAGAAATCCCTCAAATCTGCATCTAGAACCCATTCGTAACCATTAATAATCTCACGATATATCTTCCTCATCGCTTGATGGGTTGACTTTCCAGGTCTATAACCAAAACTGCAGTCACTAAAAGTTGGTTCAAATATTGGTTCCAGCCGATTCTTCAAATCCTGTTGACAAACTCTATCCCGAATAGCCGGGATTCCAAGAGGTCTCTTTTCATTGGGGTTGTTTCTTTTAGGAATATTAACTCTACTTACCGGTAGTGGTTTATATGAATCATTTTTCAGATTCTGGTGTAGTGTGTCTAATTCTTTATACATCACCATTTCAAAATCATTAATACTAATATTGTCGATTCCCCACTGCCTTTGTTTTCCTTAACTTTTTCCCAAGCCGTCAATAGATTTGTTGGGTGATAAATCTTATCTATTAAAGAATGAATCTTTCTTGTTGTACCATTATCCGTCATTGGTTTCGTATCCTCCACTTACAAGTTTAGGGTCTTTCACAAAGGGAACTTTCCGTTCTTGTTCGTTTTACTCACAAAACTAATTCCGAATTTTGGCTCCATAAAGCAAGCTGCCTTCCCCATTTACTTATCTTTTGAATAAATAAATGACATCTCTAAAGATGCTCCAGACGTTTTTGTTGTTCGTCTGTTTAAGTACTATTCAGCTCTCCGACTTTTCGCAGCGCATCTGTGTCCATTTCGGGGTTTCCTTATAGTCCACATTACTGGAATTCTGTGTATTTCTTTAGAGGATGACTGACACAGAAGCAATCATCCCGGCTTTATTTTAACCACTCACCCTTTATAAGTGCATATGTTCCAGACACTACGAGATCTCCATGGGTCGCTACGCTCATCTTCCATACCATGCCGCCCGCACACACCTTGGTGCGATGGGTGGACTAGTGGCGCCTTCGCCTCCATAGTGCAGGCTCGACCTTGCTCCATCTTTGGCCGACCGGTTCGCATTTCGGGTAGCCCCGTTTTACTACGGCCTGGTATTTCTCCTCAAGCCCTTCAGACTCCACCTCACGGTGGACGCCCTGCCCTCTGATGATATATCATCAGCCCTTGAGACATTACTCCCAAGTTTGGATATAAATCTCCTAGTCCGAGATTCAGTGGGACTTTAACCCACCCGATGAACGTGCTGCCACGCACGCACTATGACGTCTGCTGACTTCTTGCGATTCATCTTTATGTCACCATAAAGATTGCCTAGGTTCGTTATTCCAACTCCCACAAAGCCCTCACAAAACCTCCCCTGGTAAGGGTAAATACTTTCCTCCCATGTAACTGCTAAATTTACTGTATAGGTTTCGGGCAGTATTGGACTTTGATTTGTAAATCTCGCAAACGTAAACTCTAAAATTTGTATATTATAACCTCCTATTATTGTAGTTACAATGGTCATAACTAAGTCTCCTTAAAATTCCTATGTTTCAATATGACTTTATAAAAAATCTTGAGTTAAGAGGTTTTAAGTGAGATGTACAATGTTCTTGTGGTTTATAAGAGTTCAAGTTACTAACGGTTCAAATGTAATATCTAATGTATTCAATAGATTTTTTCCTTTGATACATTTTTAATATTTAAGTAATTATATTAATTAGCTCCAACATATTAAATGTGAGGTAGTTACCATCAGATATACAAAAGAAAAGTTAATTAGAATAGCAATAGCAAAAAGAAACTATTTTACTTCAGCTGCTACATGGAATTGTATGGTCATTAATTTTGACTTTCCATAAGTAAGATCTTACTTTCATTATTTTGGTAGTTGGAATAAGGCGAAAGAAGTTATATTCGGGGATGAGCCATTTACTGCTACTTATTCAGATGATCAATTAATAGATATAGGAGAAAAGCATGCATTATATTTTACTACCATCTCATCATGGAATAAATACGCCAAAGAATTTAAGCTACCACTGGCAGGTGTATATATACATTTTTATAACAGCTGGGAGAATGCAAAGTTTAAGATTTTTGGTCTAGACAGAGCAAAGAAAATTTCAATTATTAAAGAAAACTTATATCATATTGCAAAAGAAAATAAGAAACATTTTACAACAAATACTGAATGGAATAGTCTTGCAAGAGAACATAACTATCCTTCAGTAAAAATGTTTTATACGTATTTTGGAACTTGGAATCAGGCTAAGATCACAATTTTTGGTTCTGAATCTCCATCCTTAGTTAGGGAAACAAATAAAAATCATAAAAATCGATCTCACTTTACCAAATATGATTTAATGACTATCGCAAAGGAAAATATAGAATTTTTTACTACGATTAAAGTTTGGAACGATTTTGCAATGAAAAACGGTTTACCTTGGGCTGGAACCTTTGCAAATTATTTTGGTACATGGAATAAAGTGAAGATAGTATTAGTAAAAACATAATCTATTCTAAGTAAAAGTTTATTGAAATCGCGATCGTACATAAGGATTACTTTACAACCGTCAAAAATTGAGATCGCCATGCAAGCGATCATCATCTTCCACACTCAAATACATACTCTATATATTTTGGCAGTTGAAGAAAAGCTAAAGTTGAAATTAATTTATATATAACGAAGTGATTGCAAATTATAAAGTTATATAATTTCTGATGCATAACTCTGCATTATTACACTATTAATTTGTACCCTTATAAAAATAAATTAGCTTAAAAATATCGAATGTTTGAATCATAAAATAGTAATATGTACAGGACGAATTAATAATTCATAGGTTCCTCAATATCTAGTTGAACGACAATCACTTTTCCTCTATGAAGTCATCTTGACATTTCTGGTTTTTAAATGTAACGTGTTTTACCAAGTATGTACAGTTAGAATTAAAGTGAGGTGTTTCACAATTGATGCTGCTTTCACATTAATTTTGTTTATTCTTCTACCAATTTGCGTTTTAATACTTCTTTCGGGTTTCGTTATTTTTACGTATAAAAAACTATTTAAAAATAAACATTATCTTTTATCATTTTTAATGTTTTTATATCCACTCTTATTGGGTATTATTGGCAGGTTACTTTTAGTTCATGGAAAAAAAGTAAACCTAGAGGAATTCGAGTATCGACTGGCAACCGGGGGGAATACTCAAATGCTTTCTATAAACGTGGGAGATAATTTTATTTTTTCGGGTTATTTATCTTTGATAGCAATAATACCGATTTTTATACTTGTACTAATTTTAGTGCTGTTAAGATTAATTGATGCTTATAAAAAAGAAACGCCTTATTGAAGGTGTTTCTTTTATTATGTGTGCCCGATATGGGTGTAATCTATAAGGTGGGAGTCCCGCGAACTGTGTTACCTTAACGCAAGGGTGTCTGTGACAACGCAGAATCTGTATGTGATGAGCCGTTGAGCAGATGAACGCACAATGAAAGGTATCCAAGATTTCATTGAACACAAACCTCGTTTGAAAGTGAATGAAGAAAATTCAGCTGTTGACCGACCTGGGAAAAGGAAAATTCTAGGCTTTAGCTTTACATTCCACAAAGAACCGAAGGTTCGAATTGCGAAGGAAAGTATTAGACGTCTACACAAGAAAATACGTGCCTCAAGAAAGATGTCATACACCATGGACTATCGAATAGAGAAACTGAACCAATATCTAATGGGGTGGTGTAGCTATTTTGCCTTGGCAGATACTATATCTACCTTCAAACAACTAGATAGTTGGATTAGAAGACAATTGCGTATGTGTCTATGGAAGAATTGGAAGAAACCTAAAACGAAATATACAAACCTTATTAAACTTGGAACCCCGCCAAGCAAAGCTTGGGAGTGGGCAAATAGTCATAAAGGTTACTGGCGTATTTCTAATAGTCCCATATTACACAGAAACCTCGGTAACTCCTATTGGAGCCACCGAGGTCTTAAAAGTCTGCAAAATCGTTATGAAACTTTGCGTCAAATATCTTAATTGAACCGCCGTATACCGAACGGTACGTACGGTGGTGTGAGAGGACGGGAGTTAATCATCCCCTCCTACTCGATTATTTACCCTGGTCAACATAATATAGGATTTTATTATACCAAGCGATTGCGATTGCCTCTAATTCCCCGACACTAAGGTTTAAATGTCCAATAAGTTCTTCTCTTACAATTGAATATTCTATGCCGCCTTTCATGACTTCAAGGGAATCAACTAATAATTTTGCCCTATCACCATTAAAACGATGATTGAAGAACCTAGTAAAACGAGTATTCACCTGCCCTAATGTGTAGTAACTTGGGAAAATTTCCGCAATACTCACATTTAATCTTCTGGCTTCATGAGCCATATTATAGGCATCAATATCGCCTAATAAGTCATCCAAATCAAATAGCAAATCGGGAAAAGGTTTATTTTCGACCATACCGATTAAATCATATGCTGCTGCATATGTTCGATCGTTTAAGTCCCCTTCATAATGATCTCTATACATAACTACATTTTTTGCCACTGTAATTAAATCCCCGGCCCATCCCAATATATCAGTAATTTCAACAGAATCTTTAAAGCGACCGTATAAACCATTCATAACAGCAAACATATGCTGAACGCCAATGACATGATTTTCAACTGGATCAATTATGTCCACGAATTCACCTATCGGTTGCGTTACATTGGTCTCCAAATATACTTCGAAGTATTTTGGGTAAAAACCTGCCAAAGCGGCCCATCTAGTACCAATATATACGCCCTTCCTATAATAACCACTTAAATTATAATTTAGGTCAGTAACATCAGTGTTACCTTCAATGTTAGCCAGACTAGAAGCACCAAGTGCAATAATTGTAAACTGGCCAAAAGATAATTTATTGGGGTCATCTGGTAATTCTCCTGGTACTTCAACACTATCGTCAATAAAAGAAGCACCTGAATCCCTGCCGGAGTTTATATTATTATCGATATTTATCATACCTGAGCCTGAACCAATCGTAATGGTTGAAATTTGATCAAAAGACCAATTGTTTGGTAAAGGATAGCCTAAGTTTCCACTAAATCCTGTAGAAAGGCCACTAACAAAACTATAATCAGCTAAGCCTCTATTATATACTTGGATGCACGCATTACGGGGTCCGTATATGCCAATATTGTATTGGTTCCCCATATCATTTTTAGCTTCATTTAATCCAATAAAGTGAGGGATTAAGGCATTAGAAATTTCGTGACCTAGTACATCAAAGTCAACTGCAAAATAGATTGTCGTTCCTTTCGGTAAACCATAAGATGCGGCTGCCCTAAAAGCTTTCTCATAGTCAACATATCCTTGGTTACGAGAAAAGTTATTTGCATTTGCATGACTTTCTTGAAAAATCGGGTACACAGACAGCCCGGCATTAAAAATAGTCTGAAGTTCACCCGGTTGTATACGTTTATTTAAGCCACCAGGAACGTTTGTTAAATATCGTCCAATAATTACATATCCTTCATTAACTAGTGTTTGCGCCCTTGCAGGTGTAACTTCTGTTATCCCATCACTAGCTGTACCTCGTCGGTTAGGATCACCTGTGCTAACTAATAAGGACATCCAAGTTTGATAATCGGCATTACCATTTTGGCTCAAAAGAGTAAATAATTGAAATTCACGTAAAACATTACTCAACTCATTATCAAAAGTTCCATTAATGTTGTTCAATGTATACCCGTTAAAAACAATCGCATACTTTAACAACCTCACAAAGTTACTTTGACTTGAACCCACACTCAAATTAGGTAAACCAGCTCTCGTCGCAGGTCCCACTGTACCTGTCTGTTGGTTTGCAGGGATGTCAATTTCGGTTTGTATAGCATAAATCAAAGCTTTATTTGTTTGTCTTTGATAATGCCCATCACATGGCTGAACCCCTGAATTTTTATAATAATTGTTATTTAATGTTCGCTGAATTTCCCTAATTTGGGGATCCCCGCCTAGAGTTAATACATAAGCATCCATAGTTAAGAAGGCTTTAAAGACATGTACATATACGACTCCATCTTGTTGTGGTAGCCCCGCATCAAGTTGTAGTTTTATAACTGCTCGTTCAGTGGCTGGACCAAAAATGCCATTAAATGCTCCTGGATTATAACCTTTACACCAACATGCTCCTTGAAGAATTTTAACGATATTTCTTCCTTGCTCTGTACCTGGTATGTTGTCGAAGGACATTTCGCCAAATGCTCTATATGCAGCTTCAGTAGAAGGACCAAAACTATTTGCAGTATTTATTATTCCTAATTCAATTTGTAATGCCCGTGTTAAAGCGTATACTGTAGACCAACCAGTTTTTCCATTCTCAGGAATTCTACCTGATCCGGGATGATCGCCATACTTTTCATTAACCCATTCCTGTACCGCTAATACCATTTCATCCATCTGTCTTCCCCCTTACCTTTATTTGGTTGTTGCGAATAAAGTATTACGCAACTATCTATAAAGAGGAAGTAATCGATGAAAAAACAACGATATTGAGAAAAAATTTGGAGGGGGAGTGTCCAAATAATAAGTATGTTCTCCTCTGCTAAAGAAAAATTTTTTTCTAATATGTTATAATTTACATATATTTATAATCGGGAGTGGATAATTTATGAAAGGCATTTATATATTGGGGATTAGTTCTATCCTGCTTCTTACTGCTTGTAGTGACAAAGCAAATGAACAACCCATTGGAAAAGAAATTGAAGACAATCAAAATATTAATATGGAAGGTATCACAATTGGGTATGAATATAAGTGGGATAATATTGAACGAGACTTATTTAGTTTAGATTCTCAACTTAACGAAGAAGATTATAGTAATATAAAAACATTTTTTAATACATTTACATTACCAGAAGAAGGTCGTTTAACACCTGAAGACGCTAAAGAATATTTCCCTCAAGATGTTGAAAGTAATTCTTCTTATAACTTTTCAGATGACGAAGTATATTACAAAAACTATCTTGTATTTGATACCAATACAAATATGGCTTTAAGCACAAACATTTGGGGGTATGATTCTAATACCTTTGATCCTATTAAGCCTTTTGAAACACAGGCTGTCGGTTTATTTATGAGTATAATTGAAGAGATTAACGATAGAGGTTACTTGTCTCCAACAGGTGAAATTGTCAGTGAGTATACTACACTGTCTACGGAGGAAAAAAAATATTTGGACGATGAATTGTTTCATGCCACCCAGCAAGAAGGTAATAAATTACCTAAAGGTTGGGGCGCGCTTCAAGGTGTTATTGATAGTATTCAGTTGAAACTAGAGTACATTGAACCTTACTTAAAAGAGTATCAAGAGTTACACACTTGGTCAGCTGAAACACGTCAATATTTACAAGTTGCAAATTCAATTGGTTATCAAGATTACGAAAGGGCTTACCAGTACATTGTAGCAGCAACCATTAACATTGATCGAATGAGCCAAGTATTGCCAGGAGATTAAACTAAAATATAAAAAGATGGTCAGTGAATAATAACGACCATCTTTTTATATTATATTCTTATTTTTTAGCAAATAGACCTTCTGTTAGTTTATGCTTTTGAAAATTCTCTAGTTTAAGAGATTCCAGAAAAGCATCTACTTCTTTCTCTTCAGGATGATAAAATAACTCTGCTTCCAGGAACTTACCATCTTCATCTACATAATTAATAATCGCTAAGAAATGACCTTCTTCTATCCTTTGCGGATCAACCACAACCTCATTGTTTTCAATTGAAATAATATGTTTATTATTTTCCTTTTTGAAAGTAACCATTACTTTCCCCTCCTGATAAATATTTTTAGTAACCTTAATATACCAAGTGTTTAAACTTACTATAATTAGTCATGGTAAAATGGTGAGGATGGATCAGTTGAACCATCTAATTGCCATAAAACACGCATAGCTGCACCAGACTTACGAACATTAGTAAAAGTATGGTCTACACGCCCTGGTCCTACTCTAGAATCACATAAATCTCTGTTTAAATAAGTACCAATCGTTTCATAAACAGCTGATGTTACCACACGTTGTAATCGAATGCTTACTTTCATACAAGTCGCGATACAAGGCATACAGCTATAAACAGATACAGGGATGTTATTGTGCGAAGCCACCCCATAAGTAATAGCAGTACTGACAGGTTTCATAGCACCTCCACCATGTTGTCGCCTCTGAAATGTTTGGTAAAGTGTTGGCATAAAATTTCTCTCCCTTTTATTAAATTAGATACGAAACGCATCTATTTAATAAAGAGGAAGTAAGTAATAAAAAATCAACTTTTATTAAACATTTTTTCAACTTCCTTAATTCGCTCAAGTAACTACTGCTTTTAAGAATCCTGCTTACTTCCTCTTTGTGTACGTTTTTTCGATTGAGGAGTAGTTTCTGCCTCTAAATATTTCCGTATAGTTTTTCTAATAGATTGGAAATAAAAACTGGGGGATTTTAAATCGTTATTATCGAGGATTTTAACACCGCCATTCACACCATATACTAATCAATATTTTCTTCTCTTAATTATCCATCTAAGAAAACTGAACATAATTGCTATAATTAATAGGATAAAAAGCCAAGTTATTTGAGTGAAGGGATCTACTTCCTTCACTGTATTAATATAATAATAGGCAAATATTAAGAAAAGGATGCTATATGCACCAATTAAATTCTTCTTTATCATACCACTACTCCTTAAATTTCTTTCATATTTACTATTAGATCACACCAAATTCAATTCTTTATTTATTTCGTCTACAACTTGACGTACTCTTTGATTAAAAGTCGCTTCTCCTTGTGTCGTTCGCTGTTAAAGTTGCTTGATTAAGGTAATTTGCTACACCTGCTTTTTGTTTTACAGCTATCCGACGTTTATACGTTTTATTAGCCAATATCAATACCCTTCCCAAAGTTTTTACTTCTCTACTTTTACGGAGAACGCAAAAAATCCTTTAGGCAGATTGATAGCATAGTAGCCAAAAATAATAAAATGCTACTCCATCTCAATTGCCCAAAGGCTGATATCTAATAGTCACCACAGACACAAAAAAATGTGTCGCAAATAAAAAGAAAGAAGTAAAGTATGTATAATTATAACGGTTAATACAGCAAAATACCACTACGCCTCAATAGTTTTTAGAATTATTTCCAGTTCATATCCAGGCACTGCATTAAAATACATACCTTTTACATTAAAGCCATACTGAATACATGTTTCGAGCATATTCTCAGCAACGACTGTATAACTAGAAACCCTAGAGTACATACTTGAGATGTTTCATAATTAATAGCCACAATCTCAATGTTTTCCTCAGTATATAGAAATCCGAAATTAAATTGTAACAATTCCTCCACCTTTAAATAATAGTCAGTTGATTTTGTATACTTTTTACTACTCCATTCTTTCTAAAAATATTAAAAGCCCTTTGAATCCGCACGAATGAGATGTGTGGCTCCAAAGAATTTTATAATCTTAAGGCCGCAGACTAATATAATGTCGCAAATATAAATATATTATATCGGTTGCAGTTTATTACTTCAACTCCAACAAAACTAAAATCTATTTATAATTACTATATTCATTTTAAATATAGTAATTATAGCGTTAAGGGAATCAAAGGAATCGGGCAAAGAAAATGATGTAGTTTTATAAAAAGGTTTGATCAAAAAGGCTTAAGAATTTGATATTTTTATAGGGGAAAATATTTCTCCCCTATAAACCAACTGATCCAATACCCCATAAAAGGAATAGTAAATTTCTATTATATCTCAATTATTTCATCATAATTATCATTAAGCAGAACGCCAGAGACTTGTACTTATATGCTGTTTATTATGATAATTCATCATTCTTTTTACAAATCCATCCGCATAACCATTAAGTCCTCCACGTAAATTTATAGACTAGGAGTTGCAGAAACCACTGTTTTCGTTAATCTACCTTCTACATAGAATAGAATTTGTCTATTTTCCCCTTATAAGTTAGTTAATTTCCAAAAACTGGGTGGATCATTGAATTCAACTGTGTATAATTTTTCAATTATCTTCAATTTTATTTCCTGTTCTAAATCATCTCTATCTTGGTAGGTAGTATTGCTTAGACTTTTCTTAATCTTTGAATTAAAATCATCAATAATTTCTATGATTTCTTTTGTACTTTCGTCTTTTTTGTGAAACATGTGATCACCTCCTGGAATTTTCACCCCATCTCTTTAAGTAACGTTTTTAATGCTTTCCTATGGAGATTTGAAACATTTTGGGGAGTAGATTTTAATATGTGAGCTATTTCTATTAATTTTAGTTCTTTTAAGTAGATCAACTCTAAAATTTGAAGTTGTTTTTAAGATAGATTGATCAAGCCTGAATAGAGTTTTTCATTTTCAATATGATCTATTAATCTCGTACTAAAAACACCACTAATAACCGCACTTTCATCCTGAATAAGTTCTTTAGGTGTAGTAGTATTGTTATCATTTGATATGCTTTTATCTAGTATTAATTGTTGCTGCTTGTTTAGTTTACGATTTTTCTTATCAAAATCTATGCTAAAGAAATAGATAAGACTACTGACGTATTTTGTCTTCTTAATTTTTGTGTAATGTTTTTTAAATGCATTATCAACACGCTCTTTATTACTATTAGTCGGCATAAGAACAGCCTCTTTAACTAATTCAAAATGCCGTTTATCTGACATAAAGCTTTTAATTATTGGATTTTCTAAATTTTCGCTATTTTTGTCGAAAAATTCCGCTACTTTACAATCGTTTTTATCAATTATCACCGACATCCACCTCTTTATGTAAAATTTCCTCCTTTTGCCTTATAATTTAAAGTGAATTAGGTATCTTAATAATAAACCAAGGAACCTATGTTCGCAAAAAAAAAAAAAAAACTACAATAAAAAAATATTACCAAATTGGTAATCATTTATATATTTGATACTTATTTAAAACTAAAAATTTTTGTTAAATTGTCAGAAAATAAAATACTTTTAATTATATACTCTGTAGATTCGATCATGATGTAAGGTGAAATTTTTCATTTAACTTTTGAATAATAAATTCTCGATTTTATCAATTTGAATTCCAACGATCTCTTCTTTATTTCCACTTTTCTTATCAATGGATAAGGTGAAAGGAATTCCTTCTACGTTATAATTTTTTATTTTTTTCAAAACAGCTACATTGGCAACCTTCTTTTTAACTATCCATTCTATTATTTTTATGCAGAAATTACAACTACCATTTGAATACACGATTAATTCTTTCTCCACTTTTAAATCCCCCCTTTTATGTACTCTATATCAAAGTGAAATTGTCGATAAAATCTAAACTAGTAATAAAAAATTTTAACTTCAATTTAATAACTAATAAACTTAAATAATTAATTGTTTATTATTGATATTACTCACTTTATATATATATCCCTTGTGATATAGCCAAGAGGTAAGGCAAAGGTCTGCAAAATCTTTATCCTAGATTCGAATCTGAGTATCATCTCTTATGCAGAAAGGGGAGTTGGTGAAATATGGTGTTTAACTCTCAATCAAATAACTTGAAATATTAGAGAGTTTCTACAAAAAACAACCAAATATTCAGAGTTAGTATTTACCTGAAACAATCAAATTAAAAAATACTCTAAGAAATAACTAGAACTTTATTAGAATAAAGTAAATAGCCATACTCTTTTTAAGCTAATTTGAAAATATTAATTACAGCTCATAGTTTTATATAATTTATTTCTGTTCATTTAGGGAAGGAAGTAGGTAACCATGTTAACAGATGATCCTACATTATGGATATCTATAATAGGTAACTTTGGATTTCCAATTGCTATTACTATATATTTATTTGTCCGCTTTGAAAGGAAACTGGAAAAGCTTGAAACGGTAATATTGCACTTATCCGAGGTAATAAAAAACATTTCTAATGTTAAGTGAAGGAGTGTTTCTCTTGAGAATTGAAAATATTATGGCTTGTTTTTGTAAAAATAGAGAAGTACAAGCAACCTACGAAAAAATACTAAATAAAGAAGAATTAACTTCTAATGATCGAGATTTCTTAATTGAACTTATTCAATATACTTCTATATCTGCAAACAAAATTAAGGAATATTGTAGTGATATTTATAAAGAAGAGCTTAAATGAACGGAGAATCATCATAATATACAACTAAATTTTCCCTCAAACAAAAAAACGATCACTCCACAAATAAGGATTGATCGTTTTTAGTTTTCATATTTATTATCAGTTATTTTATTTGATAGATTAATAGTTTATGCAATTTTCCCTCAAACTAATTTATCTTATTTCAGCACTTGTACTCAGAGATACTCTCACATTCAGCCTGAATTCTCTTCTTAAAAGGATGAAAACTTCCATCTCTTTTTAGTATAACAGCTGGGCACTACTTACTAGACCAATTCTGATATGGTACCACTCTAATAGGAGTGATGCCATACTCCCTTCATACTGATGATTATTGAACAGATATTGTTTTTGTTTGATTCCTCTCATATTGACAGATAAATAATTGTTTTACCGAATTAGCATGATTAACATCCTTTCCCAAGCTTTTTAACATATATTTTTCTTTAGTCAATGAAAAAAGCCCTTTGGCAAGTTTGAAAAGAATAGCAAAATGCTAATCTACAAACATGCCCAAAAGACTTTAAGTATTCGTTACAACGCTGGTACGCAATGCGACCGCTAAAAAACAAAGATAAATAACTATATATTTCATACAAAAAGTAACCACCTATTTAAGAGGCGGAGTTGTATATTCCGTAAACATATAGAACTATTACATCAATTTTAGTCTCTTCTAATAGCTTAGACTTAGATAAGGTACTTTGTAAAATTTTTAGTTGTATGAGTGCTGGAGGAATAGTTTCTACATAAGACGGTATCCCTTCCAATTTATGTAGAATCACACCCTATATTATTTTACTTTTTATAGCAATGTCATACAGATGAGTGTTTTGTCAATGTATTTGTAATATTTATAGCTTATGTATGTAATTAGCGGTTTCTATTACCTATAGTCAATTGCTGTTTTAGATCTCCTCTTTAGCTTAATTAAAAAACAACCCTGCAATAATATGCAAGATTGCTTCTAAGTTAATTGGAACGGTAAAAATCGAATGCTTGGAAGACATCATTAACGATATTTACTCTAATGATCTCTTGTTTAGTTACACCATTCTTCCATTTAGCTGTAAATAGAAAATGGACTAAAGCATCTGATAATACTGTTTCCAAAACTCCCATTGCTTCATCAATACACATCAGTTTCATATTTAGGATGTGGTGTTACATTCATGGTACGGGTTAATTGCATATCGTTCCCGTTCACTTGTCTACCATTAAAAGTAACATCCACTGTATCAATAGGATGATCTGTTTAGTTTTAAAAATTCCACCCGCAAAGAACTGATTGTCGCCATGACCAGCAGTGTCGTGAATAGCTTGCCAATCAAGTGTGTGTTTAAAACCCCGGAAATTACTAATGGTGTTGAATTAAACTCAACGGTTGCCATTCCAGAGCCGTTATCGGGATCGATTGCCTTTGCACGTATTGTATACTTTCATGGCTCTACCTATTTAGATGTAAAGTTCATTCCGCTAAATTAACCGAATGTAAATAGTAGTCAAGTTTTAACTCAATGATAGAGCTATTCGCTTTATACTTCTTTAATTCATCTATTGCCTCTCCACTGTAATAATCATGACTGATCATATAAGGTGTTAATCGAGGATCATATGATATTCTAGCTGCTAGCGTTTCTAATTCCTTCATACGTTCAGCGGTTATCTTTTCCACTTGCTCTAGTTTATTTAGATTAGATTGTTCAATCTCCTGACGCAAACTGGAGACAGAATTATAATAGATAATAGCACTCATGATCATAAATGGAACAAGAAAAACGAGTAGATAGGAGACGATGTATTTATATAAAAGTCGGGATTTAATTCTATTAATTACAGACGAATTTCCATTCCCCTTATCCTATTTTAATTTATAGCCATTTCAAATCAGGCACGTTAGCCCTCGCAATGTAAAACACCAAAAATAGGCAAAAAAAGAAGCTTGATAAGAATAGATTTCGTCCTCCGGTCAAGCAAATACAAGGAACCACATTTACAAGAATACGCTTTCTTTCGACTAGCAATATTATATCATAAAAATGAGTCTATATTTCCTGAAACCAACTCCCCATTATGAAAAGGCCACCCTGATATAATCAGAGTGGCCTTTTCATAATGGGAAATTGTTTGGGTGCCAGGCACCCAAACAATTCGCTCATACTTCTTGCGCAGCTGGTTTATGCTGGATGGCTACTTCAAATGTGGTTAGTTGTGAGCCGATGATTGGATTTTCTTCTGATTTTTGTTCTTCTTTCTTTCCATGGGCTTTTTGAGAAGCTCTGCTTTCTAACCAATGATCAAAATATTTTCTATCTTCCCATGTCGTACAAATTTTCAACTCATCGTATTCTGGACTGTTTTCTTTTTTCAATACTTCCATTAAAATAAAGCCTTCAAATGTATGAACAGATTTCGGTGTTTTGAAGCGAGCTAGGATCTCATCTACTCTTCCTTTTTTTATACGAATGGTGTTTACGGCTTTCATCATCATTATCATACTTCCTCCTTCATTGTTAAAGACTCTAAATATTCGTATACTGGCACTGCAGGTTCTCCACCCATTTGTGCATGACGAATTAATGGAATGCCATGTGGTCCCGTTGCATGTATTACATCTGGTTGACTATCAATCATTGCTTGAACAATTTTCAGTTCTCCAAGCATCGCTGCTGCAAATATATCCATTCGCGCTCCATGCTCAAGTAACCATTTGGCAATGTCACGACTCCCTGTATGTGCCGCCGCTCCAATACCACTCTCCCAATCATTTGCTCCCCAATTCATAACGGAGTGAATGAGTGCAGGCTCTTTCGTTATTAGCTTTTTTACCATTTCAAAATCTCCATGTGCAGCAATAATAAACTCTCTTACCAACTCAATATCTAACGGCGAATTTTTCATACGTATTCTTCCTTTCGTAACCTGATTGGAGTGAAAAATGTTTTTCCGTTTTCCATATATATATCTGCATCTATCTCAAAAATAGATTGAAACATTTCCCTACATAACACGCATTGTGGTATGCCGTCATACTGGATCTTCCCGCGTTTTAAAACGATGAGCCGATCACTATAACGTGCTGCTTGATTAATGTCATGCAGCACCATTACGACCGTCATACCAAATTGTGCATTTAACTCCTTAACAAGTTCCATCACTTCCAATTGATGTGATATATCAAGAAAAGTTGTCGGTTCGTCTAATAATAAAATCTTTGGTCGCTGTGCAATCGCCATCGCAATCCACGCTCGCTGTCTTTCCCCACCAGAAAGTGATTGTAACACCCTATTTTCATAACCGTTTAATCTTGTAACATCTATGGCCCATTGAATGATGTCCTCATCTTCTTTCGTTAACTTACTATAGGCTCCTCGATGAGGATATCTCCCGAATTCAATCAATTCTTGCACAGTTAAATCGAGTTGATGATCTTGCATTTGGGGCAACATCGCAAGTTTCTTCGCAACATCTAGGCTTTTCATCGTTCCAATCATTCTTCCATCGAGGATGACTTCCCCACTTTTCGGAGTAATGAGACGAGAGACGAGCCGGAGCAAGGTCGATTTTCCAGATCCATTTGGACCTATTAAACTAACAATCTCTCCTTCATTTATGTGTAAATCAATTCCTTCTAATTGAAAGGAAGAGGAGTGTTCAAACGACATATTTTTAGTGAGAAGCAAACGAATCCCTCCTTCTCTGAATCATATACAAGAAAAACGGTCCTCCTAAAAACGATAACAAAATTCCAACTGGCAACTCGATTGGATCAAACGCACTTCGGGCAACTGTGTCAGCTAATATAACGAGCAGACCGCCTCCAAGTGCTGATGCAGGTAATAAATATCGATAATCTCCGCCGATCATAATTCTTAATATATGTGGCACCACAAGACCAACAAAACCGATCAATCCAGACACACTTACTGCAATCCCAGCGAGAAGTGTACTAAGAACGATGAGGAAAAATCTACTCTTCTCCACGTTGTGGCCAAGTAGCTTTGCCACTTCATCCCCAAGCCTTAAAATACGAATATGCCTGATAGCGAACAGTGCTAATACGAGCGCTGCGAGCGCATAGTAGATGATCATTTTAAATTGAACCCAACCAACACCGGCAATACCACCCGCCAGCCATGGCAAAACGGACTGCACACGATCACTATATAAAAGCATGAGTGCGCTCATAAATGCGCCAATGACAGCATTAATCGCTACCCCTACTAAGATAATGCGAACAGGGGAAGTACCACCTTTCCAAGATAATGCATAGATAATGAGCGCAGTAACGAGGGCACCGATAAAAGCTGCTAACGGTAAAAACATAATATACGCCGGGAAAATAATCATAATAGTGGTTGCTGCAAGTCCTGCACCCGATGAAACACCGATGATTCCTGGGTCGGCTAGTGGGTTTTTCATCACTCCTTGCAAAATAGCACCAGAAGAAGCAAGACACATCCCGACAATCATGCCAATTAAGACCCTAGGGAATCTTAACTCCCAGACAATTCGTCTCGCCAACGACTCATCAGGGTTAAAAAGACCACTCCAAATTTCACTTAATGAAAAAGAAACAGGACCAATCATTAAACTTGCTGTAATCGCAAGCATTAACATGATACTAAAAGCAGTGACTATAATTGTTCGCTTCTTAGCGAGAGGATGAGCATGTTTAGATACTGGAGCTTCTACTGCTTCCATTTATTTAATCTCTGCCAGACTTTCTTTCATCACTTCAAGTGCTTCTACCACTTTTGTTCCAGGATTTGACCCAAATAAATGGGAAGGTAACACCATAACATTACCATTTTTTACAGCATCAAGATTTTTCCAAGCTGCATTCTTTTCCATTTCTTTTGCAAATGCTTCTTTTACCGCTTCAGGATCGCCATGAGTGATAAGCATTACGACTTCTGGGTTTCTTTCAATAATCTTTTCCACACTTAAACTCGCATATTGCGGATAATTTTCTTCTTGTGGGAAATCTGAAGCGATATTTTCTCCACCTGCTTTTTCTAGTAAGTCTCCCGTAAGTGAGTTTGGAAGAGCTGCTAAATATGTACCTGGTGCACCATAAACTAATAATGTTTTCACTGGTTCTGATTTATCTTTTTCGATGCTTTCTACTTTTTCCGTAATTGTTTTATTCATATCTTCCGCTTCTGCTTCTTTTTCGAACAATTGCCCAAACATAAGAATCGTTTCTTGAATATCAGCGACTGAATTTGCTTTTGTATAAATAACTTTCGTTCCTTGTCGCTCTATATTTTCAGCATGCTGCTTAAAGCTCGTTGCGGCGGCTAAAACATCTGGATGAACTTCTGCTATTTTTTCAAAGTTTGGCTGATGTGGATTACCAATTTCCGTAATGTCTTCTA
Source organism: Lederbergia lenta NBRC 16444 (assembly GCF_001591545.1). Taxonomy (GTDB): domain Bacteria; phylum Bacillota; class Bacilli; order Bacillales; family Bacillaceae_C; genus Lederbergia; species Lederbergia lenta. Next base: position 127,537 of record NZ_BCVC01000005.1, on the reverse strand, counting down.
ACTCTTTGGCAACAGGGCCACTCGCTGTTGGACGACCTGTCACATTGACACCTAATGCTAGTAATATATCTGTATCTCCTGAGTTTAGAGCCGCAACAGATTCTGGGATATTTTCAAACGTAATACTTTCGCCTGATGCATCAGTCACGTCGATAGATGATGTTTTATCCTCACTTATTTCGCCATCTTTTGCTGACGCTTCTTTCCCTGCTGTTTGATCGCTCTTTGCACCGCATGCTGCTAAAACAAACAACAGCAGTACAGACATAAATAACAATGACACCTTTTTCATTTTCCACTCTCCTACATAATAATGATAATCATTCTCAATATCACTCATTCTACTGATAACGATTATCATTGTCAACGACTTATTTGAAAATAAAAAAAGTTGGGTGCCAAAGAGAATTGTTTGGGTGCCAGGGAATTGTTTGGGTGCCAGGCACCCAAACAATTCTCAAATCACTCTCTCCTTTTTTTGCAGTAGTACTGCGCCGATGACGATTAATCCTTTAAAGGCTTCTCTTAGGAATGGTGGGACACCAAATAGATTTAATAGATTGTTCATGACGGCGATGATTAACATGCCATACACAGTTCCTAGAATGAATCCTCTTCCGCCCATCATACTCGTTCCGCCTACTACGGCCGCGGCGATGGCATCCATTTCCATCCCTCTTCCTGCGTTGGAAAAGTCCATCGAACCAATACGAGATACTTGAATAATAGCGGCGATCGAAACGAGGAAGCCCATCAAAGCATATACACGGATTTTAATTTTATCCACGTTCACACCGGAAAATTTTGCGGCTCTTTCATTTGATCCAACGGCAATAATCTGTCTGCCAAAAGTGGTTCTCTTAGACACATAGTAAAGTATAAAAGCAATGATGGCCCAATAAATAATCGGCATCATCATATAGTTGCCAATTTTAAAACTAGCAATCTGTAAAAATTCCCCCGGCACCTTCGTGTTATAGCCTTGCATGAAATGCTGTGTAACACTTCTAAAGATCATCATCGCACCCAGCGTAGCAATGAATGGAGGCACTTTCCCCCTTGTGACTGTTGCTCCTATTAGCAATCCAAGTAAATATCCAAATAGCAGCACCAAAGCGACTGTAATAATAAATGCCGGGATCCCTGCTATTCCCAATATACCCAAAATCCCTTTGCTTCCTGTATCAAGAAGAACCATCGCAAAAGCACCTGTGACAACTAATGTAGAACCTACCGCTAAATCAATCCCACCCGTCATAATGACAAAGGTCATCCCTAAGGCAATGATTCCTATACTCGCATTATTCCTTAAAATATTAATCCAATTATTGGTCCAGGATTGAAACCAACTGCCGAATGAATCATATTCAAATCCTAAAACCAATGTTTGTAATATAATCATGATTACGAGTGCAATACCTATGCTAAACAATGGTTCGCTCGTCCATTTATATTTGAACCATCTAAAAAAGTTTTGACTACTTTTTACACTGGCATTATTCATCATTGGCTTCCTCCCCTTGCCTACGTCAGTTGCCCACCCGTAGCAAGATTCATGATATGATGCTCATTCATTGCCTCTCCAGAAACTTCTCCTTGAATAACGCCGTGATACATAACCAATGCCCGATCACAAATGCGTATGATTTCATGCGCCTCACTGGAAAGCACAACTATCGCAATGTTTTCATCGGCAAGTTGCAAAATAATATCATAAATATCTTCTTTCGCTCCGACATCAACACCTTGTGTAGGGTTATCCAAAATAAGTAATTTAGGATCAGCCGCTAACCATTTCGCCAAGATTACCTTTTGTTGGTTTCCACCGGAAAGACTATTAATGCTATCCGTTAGTTTCCCCATCTTTAATCTTAATTCTTTGCGTTGTGCTGCAAATGTTTTCTGATGTTTTTGTACGTTAATAATGCCCCGCTTTGAAAATTGAGGCCAAGTAACAATGGATGCGTTCTCAATGATATCCATATCTTTAATGATTGCATTTTCCTTCCTATTTCTTGGAAGATAGGCCATTCCTTTTTTTATCGCCTCAGTCGTACTATTTATTCTCACTTCTTTTCCATTCAAAAATATTTTTCCAGACGATATCTTGTCTGTTCCAAAAATAGATTGAAAGAGTTCACTGCGACCATCACCAAGAAGCCCAGTAACTCCAACGATTTCACCCGCCTTTATAGAAAAATGAATATCTTTGAAAACATGATTACGTCCTAGTCCCTCCACGCGTAAAATCTCTTTGCCCAGATTTTTTTCCCTTATTAACGGCTCCGTTCGAACGTCATGACCAACCATAAAATGCGCAAGATCGTTCGTAGTCACCTCTTTGACATTTCCTTCTGCCACCAAGTTTCCATCTCGAAGCACGACGTATCTACTGCAAATTTGCGTAACCTCATTCAATTTATGGGAGATAAAAATAATTCCTACATGGTGTTCTTTTAATGATTGCATCATATGAAATACACGTTTGATTTCCTGATCTGTTAATGAAGTGGTAGGCTCATCCATGATGATAATTGATGCATCCGTCATCATTGCTCTGCATATTTCTACGATCTGTTTATAAGAAGCATCTAGATCACCAACCATCATTTTAGGATCTAGGTCCACATTCATTTTCCTAAATATCTCTTCTGTTTCTTGACACATTCTTTCTAGATCAAGGCTGCCACTTTTGGTTTTAACCTCTCTCCCTAGAAACATATTTTCATAAATCGGCAAATCATTGATTAAATTCAGTTCCTGATGGATGAATGCGATTCCCGCTTCTTGAGATTGTGCTGGGGTACTGAATTCCACTTGCTTTCCATCTACGCTTATCAAGCCTGCATCCATTTGATGAACTCCACCAAGTATATTCATCAGCGTTGACTTACCTGCTCCATTTTCGCCAAGTAATGCGCAAATTTCACCGCCTCTTAATGTAAAGGAAACGTCTTTAAGTACATCGTTGCTGCCAAAGGATTTTTGGATGTTTTTCATTTCAATTATCATGCAATCATCTCCACACTTTTGAAAAGAGAGACAATAGCCTAGCCATCATCTCTCTTTTATCTTTTCTATAGTAAAAGTTAGAACTAATACGGAGATTTATCGTCTAGGAACTCCTCATGATTGTCTCTATCTACAACGGTTGTCGGAATAACCGTCACCTCTTCCGCTTCTTCATCATTTAAAAGCTTAAATGCTACGTCTACAGCATCTTTGACCATAGCTGGGCTGTAGAGGGCTGACTGTATCCATATATCCTCATTTTCTGGCATCATTTGAAAATATTCCTGCATACCGCCACCACCAGTTACTACCTGGATATCCGTCCTACCAGCTTCACTAATTGCTTGTAGTACGCCGATAGAAGTCTCATCATCCATCGAGAAAACTGCGTCAATCTTATCGTTGCTCGTTAAAATATCTGCAAAATCCTTCAAACCATCCTCGCGCGTAAACTTCGTAGCATAGGTAAGAAGATTCATATCAGGTGCGATCTTTTCCATCGTCTCAACAAAACCTTTCTTCCTTAACTCAGAAACGGAACCAGATGAAGGAACTTCGAGCACAACCACATTTCCTTCCTTACCAATCTTATCTACGATATAATTGGCTCCCTGAATTCCCATATCTTCGTTGTCCCCAGAAACACGATAAACACCTTCCGCATCAATCTCAATATCAAAGTTTACAACCTCAATCCCAGCATCAAGCGCTGTCTGTATAGGAACTTCCATACCTTCCCACTGCGGAAATGCAACAATCGATTCCGCTCCCCACGTCATCAAATCATCTAATTGTGAAGTCATTTCTTCCGCATTCGTACTTGTTTGAACCTGGTAATCAATCTCATCAGCCAATTCCTTCGCACGAGCTTCCGCATGATAAGCAACCGCAGCAACCCAACCATGTGTCACAGCCGGAGCAAGAATCCCAATCTTATGCTTTTTCGCAACTGAATCCTTTTCTGCCTCATCCACCTTTTCCTTTGGTTCCGTCGCCCCACCACACGCACCTAAAACCATAAACAATGCAAACAAAACCAACAAACTCAAAACCTTCCTCATTGACTGACCTCCCCCTAAATGTATCGATGACTAAAATTGTTTGAGTGCCTGGCACTCACACTCTTTCAACCTGGGAATTGTTTGGGTGCCTGGCACTCACAAACTTTTTATCTATTACAAGTTAGAAATGAAACCTTCACCACTGAACTCCTTTAAAGCAAAATACAAGCCTTATCATAATTTATGTGGGTCTATACACACATATTCTAATAAAGAGTAATATTTTCATTGGAATTGTGTGGGTGCCAGGCACCCACACAATTCCTGAGAGAAAAAGAATGAACTAGCTCATGTTTTCATTAATCAAACGTTTGATTAATAGATATTATCCTCATTTAAAATAAAAGTGCTATTGCCAGGTTTTACTTTGGCAATAGCACTTTTGATTGTTCCCCTAGATCTTCAGGCACTTCCGGGTCCGTCGTACCTCCTACATCCTCTTCGTACTCTGGTACTTCAGGTTCCTTTGGTGTTTCCTGATCAGGTTTAGGTTCTACGGGGGTTACCGGAATATTTGGGGTTTCCTTTGGCTCTTCTGAATCAGTTTCAGGTTTTTTATCATTGTTAGGTTTCTCTGGCTCACTTGGCTTCTTTGGAGGAGCGGCCGGTTTGGTAGTATTACTAGAATTTTTAGATTGACTATTTTTTTCTGGCGTTTTATTTGTATTTTTATTGGTTGATGCTTGTCCATTGGAATTGTTTGACCACGTAGTAGTGGATTGGTCATTATTTCGATATATCGGATTTCGATTGTACACTTCATTAGTACCTGATTGCTCCGAATAGTGATCAACTACAGATTCTTCCATGCTTTCGTTGATTTCATCGAGGTCCTCTTCTACATTTTCCTCAATCTCTTCCTCTTCGTCCTCATCATCTTCATTTAGCTCAGGAACTTGTTTATTAAATAATAATGCCGCAGACAAGTTCTTTCCCTTATGGTTTTCAACGTTTCTATCACTCACTGATCCAGAATGACTTGCTTTACCAAGCAGATGCTTTTCCCAATAAATATAGCCACCCACGATAAATGTGATGACTAATACACTTGTGAGTAGCATAGCTATAGTCCCTTTTTTCTCACGCAATAATATCACCTCCATCTTTTCAACTTCCTGTAATATCAAACTACTGCTATTTATGTGCCGTCGACAGCGAATAAATAAAACTGCACCGACCAAAAAATTATTACTTTAATTTTTTCTTTTATTTCAATCCATACCCATCATTCATTACTATGTTACCATTTTTTACACATATTGTAGTGTTTTTTCTGGAAAAAGACCTAGTAGATTTTTCTCATTCATGAGTATCATTAGATATATTTAAAGTTTTCGATAATATGATTATGATACATAAAATAGGTAAGGAGTGTATGAATTTGGAGAGGAAAAAGAATGTGATTCCTTTTAATCCTGAGCGGAGAAGAAGCACTTCCATACATAAAAGAAAGCATACTACCAAGAAAAAGAATCAGTCTGCTGAAAAAATGACCTTTTGGGATAGGGTTGGCATATTTATTACAGAAATCATAGAAACAATTATAATACCATTTGCTTTACTTGTAGTATTCTTATCCTGGATAGCTTCATTAGTTAAAAAACTAGTACATTGGATTTCTAAGTGAATTGTTTGGGTGCCTGGCACCCAAACAATTTCGTACTTGTATTAAATGACGTAAAAACTTATACTTCAATATAAGAAAGCGCTTTACATAAGCGGCCGCATGTATATAGAAAGCGGACAGTTGATAGGGCATGGTTTTTCCGAAAGTCAAAGAGTTTAAGAAAGAAATTAGCTGTTTTGAATTACTATTAAACAATGAATTGATGTAGAAATCGCCTAACCTTAACACCAACATACATTAAAGGAGATTAAACGATGGCTTATTTAGCGAGTGACAAACGATACGATACAATGAAATACAATCGAACTGGTGATTCTGGGCTGTTATTACCAGCTATTTCACTAGGATTATGGCATAATTTTGGCGGTGTGGACACATACGAAAATGGCCGCGCAATGCTCAGAAGAGCCTTTGATTTAGGAATCACACACTTTGACCTTGCAAACAATTATGGACCACCACCAGGATCTGCCGAAACAATGTTTGGTCAAATGCTCGCCACCGACTTTAAACCGTATCGCGATGAAATGGTTATCTCTTCAAAGGCCGGTTATCATATGTGGAATGGACCTTATGGTGAATGGGGATCAAAAAAGTACTTGATTGCTAGTCTTGACCAGAGCTTAAAACGAATGGGATTAGATTATGTGGATATTTTCTACTCCCATCGTCCAGATCCAAACACACCATTGGAAGAAACAATGGGTGCACTGGATCAAATCGTTCGTCAAGGTAAAGCCTTATATGTTGGGATTTCAAGCTACTCTGCAGAGCAAACAGCAGAAGCAACTAGAATTTTAAATGATTTAGGAACGCCGATGCTCATCCACCAACCAAGCTACTCCATGTTAAACCGTTGGATCGAAGATGGGTTACAAGATGTTCTTGAAAAAAATGGCATAGGATCAATTGCATTCTGCCCTTTACAACAAGGCTTATTAACGAATAAATACTTAGGTGGAGTACCTGAGGATTCGCGAGCCGCCAAATCAACCGGTGCCCTTGATACAAATCAAGTAACAGAAGAAGTCATTCAAAAAGTGAAACAATTAAATGACATGGCGGCAGAAAGAGAACAAACACTTGCCCAAATGTCTTTAGCATGGGTTCTCCGTGAGGGACGAGTTACTTCAGCACTAATTGGGGCGAGCCGCGTCAGTCAAATCGAAGATAATGTAGCAGCATTAAATAACTTAGCATTTAGTTCAGAAGAGTTAACAAAGATTGATGGCATTTTAAAAGGTTAATAAAAAAATTCTTCGAGTATTTATCTCTCGAAGAATTTTTTATTATATGAACGCCACTTGGATTTTTCCAAGGGCGTTCACTGTTTGTGTTCGAAAGTTGTTTCAGTGCCAGGCACCGACACAACTTCCCTCTTGTTAAGGACGAACAGGGAATTGTGTGGGTGCCTGGCACCCAAACAATTTAGGTTTATCTTTGTTTTCCATCTGTTTGATGGGCGTTGAATGTCCAGGTGAGGTCTAATGAATCTCCTTGGAATTGGTTTTGGTCTTTGCCGTTATCGATAAAGTTAAATTTTACGACGAGATCATTCACTTTGCCTGTTGGCAGGCCTTTTTCGTTGAATATCGGTTCGAAAACCCTTTCATTTAGAACCTCTGGATTCATGTTTTTTAGTTGCGCTAAAGTTGTTTTGTAAATGACTTCGTCAAGCTTGTCCATATTATAAAGAAACTCCACTTCAATATGCTCACCAAAGTCTTCTGTGTTGTCCCCCTTTGCATCTGTCACTGTATAAGCAGTCGTTAGTAATACTTTTCCAATATCCAATGAACCACTATTTTGAAGTTCAAAATCACGTATAAAAGTGTCACCTGGTTTCATATCGTTCACATCAATAATCTGTGTAGGGTTCACGGCGAGATCCAATGTTCCTGCCGCAAATGTATTAGTCGTTTCCGCACTATTACTAAAATAAGCGTAAGTTCCGCCTCCAATTAATGAAATCCCAAGGAATGCTGACAGTAATCCTGTACTTAATTGCTTTTTGATATTCATTTGTTTTTCCCCCATTTTTTCTATTCTTCTTTTAGATTAGGTACTTCAATAAAACGTAACGCACGCCAAATAGTAATGATGGCATGCCCAAGAAACAGCAAGCCAGGTATGAACATAAACAGGATAGCTCCTTGCTTCGTATGGACATAATGGAAGGCATATCCTACGTACGGGAGTGTCCACCCCGAATATTTCCCGACGATATTGTGTGCTAAGACCGGCTCTACATCAGGTCCATTATTATTATCGCCTTTGGTAATAAAGCGCTGACCATCATTTTCAACCCCGATAATTCGGTGGGTAACAAGAATTGCATCCTTTGTCATAAATGTTATGACATCACCGCTTTCAAACGTATCGTCTCCTTCTGTTTGCTTGACCAAAATAACCGAACCAACTTGCATTTCCGGCTCCATGGAACCAGATATAACTGTTTTTAATTGATAACCAAAAAGGCTCGTCTCTCCTCCTGCTGCTCGAGACGCAATAACGATAAATACCGCACAGACTAACAAAATAATGAACATCGTTGAGATACAATTGCCCAGCCATTTTAGGATGACTTTCCCTTTCATATTCGCCTCACTCCGCTAGATCTAATATTTGTACATCTGACTCTCCTAACTCCTCATCGGAATCTAGCCCATCTTCATTTTCCACCACTTCTTCGGCTTCGATGTCCATATCCTTCTCTTCCTGAATTCCTGTGACATCAGTAGATTTATTAGTTGTCTCCTTTGGACTAACTTGTTCTTTCTCTACTTGAATCTCCTCTTTTTCTACTAAAATTTCCTCTTGATTAGGCTCCTGTTCCTCTTTTAAGGGGACCTTCTCAAGATTCTCCTCCTTTTGTTCCTCTTTTTTATCTTCTACAACCTGATTTTCGCTTTGATACTCAAAATCTTGATTCGCAGATAGTGTCCCTTTCAACGCCGTAACATCTTGAAAAGAAGCACTTGTTGGCGACGTTAACACCGAGCCGATTAAAAATAACCAGTATAATAGAATAAGCAGCTGCAAAGGTTTCATTGTCCCACCTTTACGGGTCTGTTTAACTCCGCGGTAATGCCTCATTTCCATCTCCCGTTTCGCAATAATGCTCATGTAGTGATTTCATTTGGAAATCCCCCACGCCCGAGATCATGGGGAATTCCCTTTAGAAACTCCTACTTACCGTCCCATTTTTGGATAAGTGAATTGGTATCTGCTTTGAGCATTTCGTATAGCTCTTGAGGTATCAACTTATTTTCCAACTGATGGTCAAGTAATTTCTTGAGACTTTCCATATGTTTGATTATCTTCTCAGCCGCTTCTTTTTTCTCAAATTGGCCCACTGCTGTCAAATGAGTATTTAGAGTACGATAATCTTTTTCAGCTAAATCTCCTTGATACGTTTCAAGGGTGGAAAGCATATAAGATGTATTGAATGCTTCTAGCGTTAACAGCCCATCCATTGCTGATTGAAGAGCTGCAACTGCGGCTTTCAATTCATCCTCCGTTTCTACCTCTCCAAGAGCCTTTTCTGCTATTAAAATTGCATGTTGTAAGGCCGTAAACGTGAATTCTGTATACTTCCCTTCATTCTTGATTGATTTTGCTTCCTTCAACAAGGATTCTAATTCGGAAACATCTAGTTCCGGATCTGGATCCTCTTTATCTACTTTTACAACCTCAATATTTGGCATTGGCGGTTCTTCCATACCTGCTCCGATAAAGAAGCTAGGATGCGGCGGCTGGTTATAGGCGACATTCTGCCAAGCAATCGCCACACGATATTGTGGATCATGCATTAAGGTAAAAATTTTATGGTCTGTTACATCCGTTGTTGTAAACACACGAAGTGCACTACTATCCTCTGTTCTCCAGATCACCTCTTCACGCCAGTCACCAAATAAATCGGCTTGTAACGCTGGCGTTCCCTTCGTATGATTGTTCGATAAAGTTCCTTCAGCCGTTAATAAATTAACAAGCTTTTTATTTTCATAATCCCATTTATCAATTTTACCGACTCCTGCGCCAAGTTCCTCATCGAAATCATGATCAAGCAGTTCACGCAGCAAGTCACCATCCCACCATATAGCAAAGTTGGAAGAAGGGATATTATCTGCTATCTTTTTTCCATCTGCAGCATGCAATCCACCAGCCTGACTGTTCCATGCTCCATTAATAGCCCAAGCTTCCGCACCATCATGAGTAGGATCAATATCAGCAACTAATCCACGCCCTGTGTCTTGTCCTGTGTGTTCCCCCCATAATATCTCGCCAGTTTCTGCATCTCGCATCACGTATCCATATTCCGCACTTTTATTTTCTTGCACAGAGAAAACTTCCAATCCTTCCCGATCTGGGATGAAGTCACCCACATGTAGGGCATCCCCGTGTCCTAATCCTGTACTGTATAATCCTGATCCATCATCATCAATCACCGCTTGCCCGAAAATAATTTCATCCTTTTGATCCCCATCCACATCAGCGACACTCAATGAATGGTAGCCTTGTCCAGCATAAGCGCCATTGCCTTTATCATTGGAATCAAACTTCCATCGTTTTTTTAATTTCCCTTCAGTAAAGTCATATGCCACTAATACGGAACGAGTATAATAGCCCCTCGTCATCACAATACTTGGTGTTTCCCCATCTAAATAGGCAACGCCGGCTAAGAAACGGTCTACGCGATTTCCGTACCCATCTCCCCAGTCATCCACCTTTCCTCGTGGCGGATCATAGTCAACCGTATCGATTGCGGCTCCCGTTTTCCCATCAAAAATCGTTAAATATTCATCTCCTTGGAGAATATAGCCACCGCTATTACGATGATCGGCGTCCGCCCGTCCAATCACTTTTCCTTGTCCATCCTTCGTACCATCCGCTGTTTTCATGACAATTTCCGCATGTCCATCACCATCAAAATCATATGTCAAAAATTGAGTGTAATGCGCACCGGCACGAATATTCACACCGAGATCAATTCTCCAAAGGAGCGTTCCATCCATTTTGTACCCATCTACATAGACATTGCCCGTATAACCAGACTGCGAATTGTCTTTTGCATTAGATGGATCCCACTTGACGACTAAATCATAATTTCCATCCCCATCTAAATCACCAACACTCACATCGTTCGCCCGATATGTGTACGGATCACCAAGTGGTGTCACACCATCCGCTGGTTTTTGCAATGGAATATCGAAAAAGTTATTTTCCAATATCGTTATTTTTTCCTTTTGTTTTTGCTCTTTTCCATCTATGATCGTACTAATCTCATAAACTGAATCTACTTTTCCACCTTTGTCCAAATAATTTGTGCTTGTTGTTATTTCCTTTTCAGAAATCTTTTTACCATCACGATAGACGTGGAATGCTATATTCTTTGGATCAGTTCCAAGCATTCTCCAACTTACATACACGCCATCATCTGTTTTTACCGCTACTGGGCCGCGATCAAGATCTTCCATTTGTTTCTTTAAAATAGTTGGTACTGATGTCTTTAGTGCTTTAGACTGTTTGGATACTCCTCCTGCATTAACTGCTGCGACTTTATAATAATAAGGCGTCGTTGTTAAAACAGATGTATCTGTGTATTTTTCCTTATCTGTCTGACCAATTAAATGGAATTCCCCATCTGCTTTTGTTGCTCGGTATACATTATAGGAAAGGGCACCTTCTACAGCATCCCAAGTAATCGTTACATCATTTTTATGAACGGACAGCTCTTTAAGATTTTCCGGCGCATCAAGAACTGTTTGCTCTGAATCCACCATTTCTACCACCAATGGTAAAGAATGTACCGTTTCCTTTCCATTTTGGTTTACCATCGTAACAGTGTATTCATACACAACCCCAACTCCAACCTTTGTATCTGTAAATGTCGGGTCACTCGTTTCAGCTATTTGCTCCGCTTCATTTGATCCAACTACTTTGCGGTACACTCGATAATGCTTCGCATCATCTGCAGCATCCCACGATATTTTTACAGAAGGGGAGGTTGGATCAACATTTTTCTCGTCCAATTTTAATCCACCTGGCGCCTGAAAAATAGGTGTAATTTCAAGACCATTGGCGATTCCCGTGGACCCTCCAAAATGGATATTCATTTGCCCATCCGTAATCGAGATGTCTGAAATCACCCGTTCGATCGAACCGTTTTTCGGGGCGTTCACTGCTCCATAATCTTGGCCTTCAATCGCTACATTCGTACGTGCACTACCAAGGAAATCTGCCACATGAACTTTTGCCGCATATAGACCATTCGGCAAATCGACTTGAAAATCCCAACCAACATCAAAATACCCAAGCCAATCACGAAGTAAATCTCCACCATCGCCTCGATCACGTGCGATCATTCCCTTATTATCGACAATGCCGTATCCTAATTCCTCCGTATAAAGGGTCGATAAATTTACTTCCGTATACCCCTTGGCAACAGGAGACTTCCCGCCATTTTGCTCTTGCCCGAAATCAAATTTCCAAACAGCCGTTTTTGTAAAAATTTGCACGGCTTCTGATCGTTCGGACTCCCCTTTTCCATTCAGTGCAGTGATCACGATATCGTATGTCTTTCCTTCCTCCATCCCACTCAAGTTTAACTGTGGAACAGTTGAAGTATTGACCAACTGATATTCTTTTTCTTCCGCAAGCTTACGATAAATACGGTAAATATCTGCACCTTCTGAAGGCTCCCATGATAAGGATGCGCCCGCATTACCTATATTCGATACAACGATATTTTTCGGAATAGCTGGAACTTCACCCGCTTGTCCACCATCCACCACGTAATTCGCCAATGGCGTATTAAGCTCTGCAATGGCTGAGGCGAGAATGCCAGCGACTTGAATTGCTCCATATTCTTGGAAATGAGTATCATCAGCTATACCATTTGGATAAGCCTCATAAATGCCTGGATCAGCATGTAAAAAAACAGAACGTGTTCCCTCAGGTCCAATTTGATCAAAATACTCACGACTTAATGAGTTGAAATCAACTAATAACACATCCAAATCTTTCGCAACCTCTTCTGCTGCTTGCTTATATTCTGGAAAACTTACATTGAATTTACCTGTATCTTTATTAAAATCTCTTCTATTTACAGGTGTAATTAAAATTGGGATCGCGCCGCGTTGACGTGTTCCATTTACATATGTTTTTAAATATTCTTTGTAATCCTCAACTGGGGTATAACGATCCGGCACACTGACGGTTGCATCGTTATGACCAAATTGAATAAGTAAATAATCATTTGGTTTTATTTCTCGTAATACCGTATCTAAACGTCCTTCATTATAGAAGGTTTTCGTGCTTCTACCACCAATAGCATGATTGTTTATCTTGACCTTTTCATCGAAAAACTTCGGCAGCATCTGCCCCCACCCTGCTTCTGGCTTCCAATATGGATCAAATGTTTGAGCAGTTGAATCACTGACGATGTAAACCGCAGGATCATCTGTGGCAGAACGTTCAGGCAACGCTTTAATTTCCATTGCATTTATTTTCGAATGATCGCCAGTCAATTGTATTGCTAATTGATCATTAATCACCGCAATATCAAATTCGCGTTCCACAAATTCTCCCCTTGAAACAGACGTATTTTGGACCTTTTGGATGGAATTCCCCTTCACACCAAACTCGGTTGCTTCAGCAGAATCCCCGGCGATGACCTTAACCGCATAATCACCATTCGGGAGATCTACTTGAAAAGTAGTTTCTGTAAAAACGGCAAAATCCTCTTTTAATTCATCTTCTCCCTCACGTGCCACTGCTGTCACCTTCGAAGGATCCGCAAATCCATATCCTTGTTCTTCTGTATATCCAGTACCAGGATGTACTTGTGTATAATCCTTCTTAACCGGGCTATCCTCTGTCCCAAAATCAAATCTCCATATTTCAGAAGCGGTCTCCGCTTTTCCCATAAAAGGAAAACTTGAAATCATCAACATGCAAACAAGAAAAGAAGAAAAATATCTTTTCCCCCATACTACTCTTTTCGACATCCGATACACCTGACCTTTCTATTTTTTTCAGTGAAAATGTAAGAAGATTCATGGTGTTTGTTTATCTTCCGGACCAAAATGAAAAAATCTCCCCCCTATTAATCTTTATACAGAAAACGCTTACATCTACATTCTATACAAATATTCACAATTATTAGAATTAAAATAACAGTTATAAACGTTTAAAAAACAGTTTTTAACATTTTAGTATATTATAGGTATTAAGTCATTGCGCGGGTGCCAGGCACCCACACAATTTACCGGATAGGTAATTACTATCAGTATAGGCAGTACAGCTAGAATGGCGATGTAATAATAATGATAAAAACATAAGAAATAGGAGTATATAAGTCTCTCTTATAATCCCAGAATTGTTTGGGTGCCAGGCACCCAAACAATTCTGGTCCTAAAGAAACAGGTAATATAGCCGATATAAAAGGTTATAGAGAAAATAGTTTAGGGAGGAAATATGAATGTTACAATTAAAGTCTTTAGGTAATCAGTATATTGACGGTGAGTGGAGAGAAGGACAAAGTGAGAATATTTTACATAATGTAAACCCTTATAATAAGGAAGTACTTTTGTCGTATAAGATGGCGACTGAGGCAGATGTGGATGCTGCTTATAAAGCTTCTTTAAGGGCGCAAGACGAATGGGCGAAAGTGAACCCATATAAAAAGCGCGATATTTTGGAAAAAGCTGTTCATTATATAGATGAACACGAAGAAGAAATTACGAATATTATCATGGATGAACTTGGTGGAACGCGGTTGAAAGCTGCTTTTGAAATTGGACTTGTAAAAAATATGATTAAAGAAGCGGCCACTTTTCCATTAAGAATGGAAGGCAAAATTCTTCCTTCCATTGAAGACGGGAAGGAAAACAGACTATACCGTTTGCCAATTGGTGTGGTTGGCGTCATTAGTCCATTTAATTTCCCGTTCTTCTTATCGATGAAATCTGTTGCACCAGCACTTGGCGCCGGCAATGGTGTAGTGCTTAAACCTCATGAGGAAACACCAGTTACAGGCGGTACGCTTATTGCTAAAATTTTTGAAGAAGCTGGAATTCCTAAAGGTTTATTAAACGTGATTGTGACGGACATTAAGGAAATTGGCGATTCATTCGTTGAACATCCAATTCCGAGAGTGATTTCTTTCACGGGCTCGACAAAAGTGGGCAGCTATATTGGACAACTTGCAATGAAGCATTTTAAAAAGCCAATTCTTGAATTAGGTGGGAACAGTGCGTTTATCGTGATGGATGATGCCGATCTTGATTATGCTGTCAATGCTGCTACATTCAGCCGCTTTACACACCAAGGGCAAATTTGTATGTCTGCCAACCGCATTCTTGTGCAAAAGCCAGTTTACGAAGAATTTATTGCAAAATATAAGGAAAAAGCAGCTTCATTGAAAGTGGGAGACCCTCGCGATCCGGAAACAATCATTGGCCCTGTAGTTAACGAACGTCAAGCGGAAAACTTACAAGCAATGATTGATAAAGGTATTGAACAAGGCGCTAAGGCAGTGCTGCTGGGGAATATCGAAGGGAATATGGTTGCTCCAACAATATTAACAGATGTTACGCCTGACATGGATGTTGCACAAGAAGAACTATTTGGCCCAGTCATTTGTATCATTCCTTTTGAAACGGAGGAAGAAGCAATTGCCATTGCAAACGACACGAAATTTGGTTTAAGTGGTGCGCTTCATACAAAAAATCTAGAGCGTGGTGTCGAGATGGCAAAACAGATTCACACGGGCATGATACACGTCAATGATATTACGATCAATGATGAGCCTATCGTTGCATTTGGAGGCGAAAAACATTCAGGAATCGGTCGTTTAAATGGCGAATGGAGTTTGGAAGAATTCACTACGTTGAAATGGATTTCTGTAAACTATGGCCAACGCGTATTCCCATACTAAAAAGAAATGAGAGATTGTAAAATATGATAAATGCTGAAAATAAAGTAGATCAGGAGAACGAACTGATTAATGCTTTCATAAAAGTAGCCCCGTACTTAAATGAGCTTGTACAAGATGATATAACAATAGGCATTTATGATACAGAAAAATTAATCATGAATGTTCCTGGCAAGACGTTTTCTTTAAATGTAAATGCTGGTGATCCTTTAGCAGAAGGCGATATTATTACGAATGCGATAAGAGAAAATCGGGGCAAATCCATGATTGTTCCAAAGGAGTTATTTGGATTTCCACTCAATGCTAGGGCAATTCCATTACATGATTCAAACGGAAAGGTTATCGGCGGAGTGGGCCTTGGAACAAGCTTAGAAAAAGCGAACGCACTCTATATGGCTGCTGAAAATTTATCAGCCATCACGGAACAAACAGCGGCAGCAATTGAAGAAATTACTTCCTCCGTGACCGAGTTAGCCGATCGTGTTGGCGCCATTTCCACTCGTGTACAAGAAGTAAGTGTAGGTGCAAATGAAATTGGGGAAATCTCTACAGTTGTAAAAGCCGTGTCTGATCAAAGTAATTTACTAGGATTGAATGCGGCCATTGAGGCAGCAAGAGCAGGAGATGCTGGAAGAGGTTTTTCTGTTGTGGCAGAGGAAATTAGAAAGCTTGCGACTAATTCTAAAGATAATGTGACACAGATTGATGAGATTACTAAAGGTATTCAAAATGCAATTCAAGATTTGAACGTAGCGTTTACCGGAGTAAATCAATTCTCAGTAAACCAAGCCGCCACCGTTCAAGAAATTTCCTCCACCATACAGGAAATCAGTAAAACTGCCCAGCATCTATCAAAAATGGCAGAAGATATGCTAGAAGCAGATTGACATGTGTGCGGTGCCCTTGGCACCGCATATTTTATATTGGAGGTAATTGTTGGTTTGTTGATTAGAGAATGGCGATATGATACTGGATCTGTATACCATTCCTATCGTCGGACAAAATATAAATAGAGATGAATGCCCAAGCTAACTTGTATATTGCTAATACTGTTACCAACATACTCTAAATAAAAGCTTTCTTATTAACCTACTAATAGTTAGTTCACCATCCCTCTTTACTTATTCGTCCAAGTTATTACATAGGAAAACACAACTTTAAATACGGTAAGTAGAAGCGAGAATATAGCGCTCTGAACATCCTCATATGCTTAAAAATGGGATCTCCTGCTACATCATTTGGAAAAGCCTCATAAATTATTAAGTCAGGAAGATTGTCCTGTGAACGTAATCCCAATTCGATGAACGTTTTGAAAATAATGAGAGCTAATTCACGCTCTAAGCTTTTCATGTGAGCCCTTCCTATAAACATTCATAAAATCAACACAAATCACAAGGATTAATTTAAATTAATATTCTAGTAAGGTAAAATTGCTTAAAACATGTTTTAGTCGAATGAACTGAGCGTTAATAATTTTTCTGATCCTATTTTATTTTTCCAGCATTCATACCAGATTTGCACATCCTGGTTAGGTTTAGCACAAAATTGGTTTAATAACATCTTTGTCAACTTCTCATACTGCTGTTCAACTTGAAAACGGTTTGAAGTTTCACCATATAACTGCATTAACCTAAAATAACTATCTTCTGCATAAGGGTATATTTCCTGAACCCTGCTATATAAGATAATAGCTTCATTATATTGTCCATTTATTATGAAATAGTCTGCCAGTTTCTTCACATGATTGAACCAAAGATTTCTGAGTTTCTCTCTTTCACCCTCAGCCCAAGTATATTAGGATTCAGCTAAATAGTCGCCTTGATACAAGGCCATGATATTTTGGTGATAGGTTAAAGTTTTGCTGTTAACGAAAGGATATTGATTGATTCCTTTTTCTAACTCGTCAACATCTAACTTCACTCCATTCAAATCAAGAATATAACTTTCTCCAAGGCTTTTTATCTTAATATGGAGGTTAGCAGATTTAAGGGCCTTGCGAATTTGATAAATCGTAGTATACATATGGGTGTACGCTCTATCCCATTCGGTTTCAGGCCAAAATAAATCAAGTATCATTTCTTTGCGAATGGGCTTCTGACGATTGTGGAGCAGAAAAAGAAACAGCTCCTCAGCCTTGTTTGTTCTCCAACGAACTTGAAGCTTTTGAGACTGAGCATCTATAAATTGAAAAGATTGAAAGCAGCAGACCATCGGTGTTTGAACAGGCAACTCCTTGCTATTATTGTTCACCTGAAAGCGCTGTACAGTTTTGAGTAACCGGTTACGATTCAATGGTTTCAATAAATAATCAACGGCATTGATTTCAAATGCCTTTACAGCATATTCGCTGTAAGCTGTAACAAATACAATGTTAATTAATGGCAAGTTATTTTGAATTTTCTCTGCTACTTCGATTCCGTTTATTTCTGGCATTTCAATATCAAGGAAAACAACGTCAGGTTTATCCCTCAGAACAGCTTCTATCGCCTGATAAGGATTGCTGTACATTCCGATCAACTGTATCCCATCGATATCCTTAAATAATTTTTCTAAATGAGTTAGCAAAATCGGTTCATCGTCAACTAAAATGACCTTCATGGTGAATTTCCCCTTTGGTAAATGTTTATCATTTATTAATTATAATGCTTTTGTAGTCAAATAGACCATCCTCTAAATAAACTTTGAGGATAGCCTTCCTGCCATTAGGGATAGTTGGTGTATATTTTACCTATGGATTTTCTTAAATCTACCTGGACTTAAGACAATGAGTTCTAATGGATTAAGCTTCATATATATATTACTTATCTCGTTCACCTTGAATTAACAATCTTTGATAATCGTGCCTATAAGGATGACATGTTAATAAAGTAGCCAAATCTTTGCCTTCCTCAATTTCCAAAGACTCCGTTTCATGAGGGTATATGATTTGCTGATTTTTAACCCTATAAGTCAAAGTTTCGCTCATTGTATGTACATAAAAAACATCACCGTTATGCAATTCATCTATATTACGAAACATTTCCTTCGTTCCCATTCCTCGATGTCCTGCCAAAACAGTATGGCTGCTCTTTCCACCTATTGGAATCGAGGAACCTTCCACCTGACCAATTCCGTTATTTAAAATTTCATCAGTCGCACCTAAGTAGATAGGAATTAAAAGCTTTAATTTGGGGATTTCAATCGCTCCAAATATTGCTTCATCATGGATTCCCAAACATTTTTTAAAACTTTGAAATTTTTCTTCACGGTCACTAAAAGGATCCTGAAAACCCGCACTATTGTAATAGATCTCTTCATTGCACGCTTTTGCCTCAGCCATCATTTCATCAATATCTTCATTGCTCTTTTCCGAGGCGTTTTGCATAAATTCATGCACCTGCTGTTTTTGAAAATAATCATTGAGCCACTGTGCGGCATAGGGATAGACCAAAACAGATAGACCAACGATGAATAAAAGTATGATCCAACCATTCTTTCTCATCGATTTTCCCCCTTATCTTTTTTATGCCGCCTTCTAAACCAGATACCAAAAGCAATAGTAGCTAAAATGGCTGCTCCTATCCAATATACATCATTGTCGCTATGATTTATTACATTCGCTTGTTGTTCTTTCGCTTGGTCATGAGGAATTAAATGACCGGTAACAAGTAGTCTATGAGTATTAAACATATAGGGGTCACATGTTAATAGAGTAACAATATTTTTATCTTCATCCATTTGAAGCCAATCGGTTTCATGAGGTAATACAACATTTATATCGTGAATCTCATAAAGTAAAGTTTCATTTAAAACTTGTACATAAAATTGATCACCAATAGTTAATTCATCCAAGTTCCGAAACATTTTTGCACTTGATAAACCTCTGTGGGCTGTTAATACAGTGTGAGTTCCAAGCTTTGCAGAAGGCAAGGATGAGTTTTCTAAATGCCCCACCCCTCTTGATAACACTTTTTCATCTGTTCCATGATAAATGGGCAACTCCACATCAATTTTAGGAATCATCACACTTCCTATTGCAGGACCTATATTCAAAGCATCATAATAACTGTGTTGTCCGGATTCAATTTCATCAAGGTTATTGTTAGAAAATGGATCTACGAAATCCACTTCTGATTGCGCTAAACTTTCATTATGTTTCTCAACCTTCTCTTTTTCCTTTTCTAACTGTTCATCTTCCATTTTCTTTATCGTTTGATTGTATTCACTTACAATTGTGTGATGCTCCTTAGAGGAAAAAAAGTTACTAATAATCGGATAGGAGAATATGCCTAGACCGATGATAAATACAGTTAAAATAATTATTTTCTTCATCTTTCGTCACTTCCTAATTGTAAAAAAAGATAAATGGAAGAATTATTGCTTCCATTTATCTTCATTGTAAACATTATACGTTAATTACACTATTGCTTTTTTTCGTCGAATATACAAAAAGACTGCCAGTCCCATGAATAATAATCCGATGATTGTAAATAACGTTGTTCCTATACCACCAGTAACCGGCAATTCCCAGCCGTTTTGGTAGTTATCCACTGTTAAGGTAATTTCACTATTTTCTTTATTAATCTTAATATCAATTGGATTCTTTAAGATTCGATAGCCTTCTGGGGCTTTGGTCTCCACCAGTTGATAGTTTCCGTAATCAAGCCCTGCCCAAGCTAGTTCACCATTACTGTCAGTAGTGCCCGATTCAATTACATTCCCATCCTTATCACGAAGTTCAAATTCAGCACCAGCTAATTTGGTAGACGTTTTTCCGTCTTGTTTAATAATTTTCATTGATCCTTCTGTTGGAATGACGATCGCTGGTTCTGGGGTCTTTTTCCCGTTTGTTCCTGAATCATTTGTAAAATCAATATTTGCATCGTTTGGAATCTCTGCTACTTCTACACCAGCCTTTATTTCAGCCGTGAAATTAATCGTTACAGATTTAATCCCATCTAATGCTGCAAAGTTATTTACAGTCCATGTTAATAATTGCTCGTTTTGATTAAAAGTAAAGACAGAATCATCAACACCATCAACAGACCATTGTCCAGTGTAATTAAGTCTATCATCCAAATTATCCGTTACGATAAATTCCTTGTAATCCTTAATATCTTCTGGCAAGGAAATTTTCAAGTTATACGTGAACTCTGTTTCACGATTCGTTTCATATTTTTCAGTTGAACCGTTTATAGTCTTTTCGATATTAGGTGCTTTATAGTTTTCAATTGTGATCGTTTCTACAGTTCCTGTCTTTGTCCCATCAGTTGCCACTGTTCCACTTTTAGTAATCGAAAAAGGAATTTTATCCCCTTTAAGCACATAATCCCCAGGTGCTGATACTTCTATAAAATAATAATTTCCATAGGCTAATCCATTTACACGGATGAATCCGTTACTATCAGTGGTTAGTCCTTCTTGTAATTTTTCATCGTTTGAATTGTATAAGTCAAATGTGACACCTGGCAATGCTAAACCTGTATCCCCATCAAGCTTCTCGAGTTCGACGGCACCGCGTATGGTTTCGTTCTTTGGATAAATAACCACTTCATAATTAAGCGTGTTCCCATCTTTGCTTGTCATCGGAATATCTACATAAAACGTGTCCGGATTTAGGTTGACATGAGCTGGACCAGCAGTTTCTTTTACCGCATAACGTCCCATTTCCAAGCCATTTGCACTGTTAAAAACGATCTTTCCTGTTTCATCCGTTGTTGCTGTAAGTGGGGTTGCATCGACTACTTCTGTCCACTTATCCGTATCAGGATCATAGGCATCTGTTTTCGTTATAGAAAACTCAACACCTTGCAAAGGTTCCCCAACAGGACTTTGACCAGACTGGCCTGTCCCTTCACTTTGGGAATCGCCCGATTCCTGCTCATATTTATAAATTGTTAAACTTGGATTTGCTGCGTCTCCTGTTATAACATAAGCACTTGCGAAATTCGGTAAAAAGAATGACAGAAATAACGTTGCGATTAGGACTAGATTGATAGATCTTTTTTTCAATAGTTTCATTGTTTTCCCCCAAAAGTTTTTAGTTGTTTACTTTTTTTCTCTTTAATAAATAGAGTAATGAACCAGCCATGAGCAATCCTCCTACTAGATAGAAGATAAATGCTCCGATTCCACCAGTATTCGGGAGTTCCCACCCTGACTTTTTGTTTTCAATTTTTAATTCTATAACTCTATTTGAATCTGTTATTTCTATATCCTTTGGGTTCGTTAATAAGCGATATCCGTCAGGCGCCTTTGTTTCAATGAGTTTATAATGTCCTTTTTCAAGTTCGTTAAACGCCAACTCACCGGTTGCACCAGTAATTCCACTTTTAACCACTTGGCATTCTTCAGCGACACTATCTGCTGCCGAACATTTTCTTAGCTCAAATTCTGCCCCTTGAAGTACTTCTCCTGTGTCTTCATCTACTTTGATAATTTTGACATCTCCAAGCACAGGTGGTTTTACTTTCACTTCATTAGACTCTGTCGGCTTGTCGTCAATAGATAACAATCCTTTATTAGGAATACCATCTGATTGGATAAAAGGCTCCAACTCTTCATCAGTCGCAGTACTCTTTATCTTGGAATCAATGACAAGTGTATAAGTCTGATCCTTTAAATAAGCAAAGCTACCATTCTTCTGATTTAATGTGAACTTCACTAGGTTATCAGTTTGATCAAGTTCACCATTTGCCGTGACATCTTGTCCATCTTGGTCAATCACTTGCACGGATTCAATGTCTAGCAGTTCATGAATTTGGTCGCTTAATACAACGGATTGCCAATTAGTTGTATAGTTCCCAAAGTCATACGCTACTTTCCAAGTAAAGTGTTCGTTGCGATTGGCAAGCTCCACCGTTTCTTTCTGATCGTTAATTGTTTTGTCCACTGTCGGGTCTTCGATCTCATAATCCATATAAACGCCTACACGCAGTGGTTCTACAGGTTGTCCATGATCTGTGGCAACTGCAAAGGAGTTCCATGCTGCTCTTTCTGTCTTTTCAATCGCGGCATCTAGCACTTCTCTGTCCACCTCAAATTCAGACGGAGCTTGCATCCTAAATTGAATCTGCATATCGTGGCCTTTAACCCATTCAATACCCTCTTTTAATTCAATTTTAAAAGAGTGGATGGCTGACCAATCGATGACTTCATCTTCTGTCATCCAATTAGGGTTTTCGGCACCCGCTGGATTGATCAACTTAGTTGTCGAATCAGGATAGGAAGTGTTCTTCGTCAAATCATCCCGTTTTGGATTTTTTGCTGTACTGTATAATACATTTACTTTATTTTTCCATTCCTCAGGCAACACAATCGAATTCGTCATTTTCGGTGTAAATTTACTTCCGCGATCAACATTATCTGTAATCCCTAAATCACCCACTGAAGGTAATACATCAATTAGGACCATTTTTGTAATATCTACACCGGTCGTATTTGTTAATTTCATTAGATATTCGATCGAACCGCCTGGTGTCGTATGACCGAAATGCGTAAAATCATCATCCAATTCGCCTTTTACTAACTTTTCTGTCTGAATATCATATTGTCCACGAATCATATAGATGTTACCAGACTTTAACCGGGGTTGTTCCGTGTTCCCATTTCTATTTAGATCTTCACTGTCTTGTTGAAGGATTGTGTCCGTTACAGTTCCACCAGATGTTGTGGGTGCACCGAGCACTTCATCACCTGAAAAACCGTATACATCAAACTGCAGAGTATTTGGAGCTCCTTTAGAAACTGTAATATCTAGTTCCGCAGTGAGATCTTTGCCTATTCGTATTCGATCATCATCCCAATTAATTTTAACTAGTTGACGACCGCTGCCATTGTAATCCATATCCAAGATCTCATATTGGCCATTTGATGGGGCTCCGTCCGTATTTGTATATTCTGCATTGGGATTTTGATTCAGCGTAACTCCACTAGGCATTAAAATAACTGCTTCTAAAGGTCCACTCATCGTAAGAACGGAACTACCCATATTCGAAAGAGTCACTTTCACTCTATTTTCACCATGTGTGATCTCCCCACCATCATGAGCTAAAAGTTCAACACCTACTTTTCCAATTGGCGGTTGATCAACAGGCCTTGGCACAATCGTTGCATGACGTGGACTTGCTACCCTAGCATGATCATCTGAATTTTCATAACTAAAGGCTTTTCCTTCATAATCTTTTCCGAAAATATTAAATGTATTTTCCACTTGACCAATCGTACCTGGTTTCACATTAAAAAAGTATTGTGCCCAACTGCCGGCACTCAACCCTGCTGGTGCATACGTAAAGTCAAATTTAATTTCCGATACTTGATCCGAAGGTGAAAGACCTAAGTTTTCCCTTGTATAAGTAGCAGCGGATTTAGCATTTTCTACCAATGTTCTTTCTGCACCATTCACTTTTGCAACGATTTTAAATTCAGGTTCTCGCTCTAACGGAATGGGCGGAGTCACATTAAATGCCGTTGTCGGCATGTATCTCCAATCGCCTGGCGTCCTCAGTACTTGAAAGATTAAATTTTGATCAATTCTTATTATTGTTGCATATGCCGTAAAATCATGTACTTTTCCAGCTTGCAAACTATTAATTCCATGCCTAAAGCCAAGATAAGCATCATCATAGACAGCTGGATTGGGATCTTTTATATCGTTATCGCCAAATTCACCATTATTATTTGAAGGCCCGATAAACGAAGGAATATATACATTCCCTTTAACCTCACCTGTGTCCTCTGGTTTGCTGCTAATGTATATACTATCTTTGGCATCCGCTGTTATCGTTTTATTGTCTATAAATGTCCCACTTACATTTACACTATTTTCTTGAGTAGTTCCTACAAGAGTGTTATTGTTCGTTACTTGTAAGCGCACTCGTAAATCTACAATAAAGAATTCTCCATCAGCTTGCATTTGTTCTGCAAGTGTCGGAGCGTCAAACTCCCATGTTAATGTGCGCCCTGAAAGCGTGGGTGTAGGTGTATCGTCCATGACATCATAAAACGTCAATCCGTTACTAAACGTATCTTTAATGACAATCTTGGAACCTTCTTTGAGATACATTTGGCCGATATCCTTTTTCGGGATGCTTACCTTTATATCCCAAATGGTATAGCTTCCTGGGAAAGGAGCCTTCTGTACCTTGCCACTTAGACGAGTTTCTTTAAATTTTTTTGATACGCTAATCGAACTTGATGCGTCTATTTTCACTACAGCATCCTCAGTTATTTTCGGCTGGTTATTCGCTTCAAAAGATGCTTGCGCAGTCAATTCAGCTCCTTGCGGTGAAATACCATTTTCTGTATTGACTTTAATGAGTGTTTCATATGATCTTCCCGACCTTATAGAATCAAATTCATAGATTAGTTGTTTTGTCGATTCATTATAGATCGGTGTAACCCCATCAATTATCAGTTCGCTTACATCTTGTGTAAAACTTGTAAAATCCGTAATCGGTAAATCTACGACAACCCTTGCGTTTGTATATTCAGTGCGTGATCCTGTCACTTTTAATACAAGATTATATCCAGCAGCATTGCCTGACAGAACAATATTATTTTGTGGAGTAATATCAATATCAACATTGAGATTTCCAGAATAAGGTGTTATTAATTGAGCAGTATGTATGGATGTCTTTACTTCTTTGTTCGCCTTTGTTTCTTCTTCCTCTATATCTTCTATTAATGTTTCTTCACTTTCGGATTTTGATAAACTATCACTTCTAGATTCAGAACTGTTCTCTTCATTGCCTAGTTCTTCATCTCTTGCCTGTTTTTCTTCTGCTTGTTGATCGGTTTCTTTAGTGGCTGTAACCTGCGGAATATTAAATTGAAATTCTTCGCGACTGGTCTCCTCACCCTTTACGATACCTTGAACCTGCAGAATATTTGTCTCAGTCAAATTTGTTAAAACTATTTTCGCAGTTAAGTTTGTTTGATCATCCAACCGCTTAATAGTAACTTTATGACTGTTTCCATCATATTTCAGCTCGATTGTTTCAGACACAAGTATCTCTTTACTGAAATTACTTTCCTTTGGCAGCGCCACTTCCATGCTTTCTATAGAATCATTCATTGCCGAAATGTTAATAATCGCCTGCTCACTTGAAGCGTTTGGTTCAACGTCGATATGAAATAAATCCTTATCTGTATTAATTGTTGCACCAACTGCAGGCAGGATACCTTGAAAAGTTAAAAGAAAGACTAAGATTACTAGAAAAGTTTTTTTCAAAAATATGCCTCCTTTACAAATTATCCTGTTTGCAATAAGTATTTGTTTAACCGCCCCCTTTCCATTTAATATTTTAATGACTCTGTAAATTTTGTAACAAAAATGAAATGTAGGTAATTAAAGTATAACAAGCCCGATTCAATATTCAATATATTGTAGAAAAATGGGAGAAAAGGACGATTTCTAGTTTAAATCTAATTAATAAGCAATATTCAAATAATAACAGGATACTTTTTGACATTTTATTAAGCATTAACTCTCTATTTCTTCATACATCTCATCAGTGATAAATATTTGTTAATTAACAAATGTGCCACCTTTCATTAGGTCTAAGTACATTTGAACATCAAGACTATAATAGAATAGCTGAGTGATAAATCTATCTATCTCTCATTTTTAATATATTTTAAGGAAAATTATTAACTATTCGACATTATACTCTATGAATCTGAACACTTTTTGAACATTTTTACTTCTTTTGCATCTAAATTATAATAATCAATATATTTTATTAGATAAAGATGACTAGATAAAACTAGCTAGTGGAATGATACGGATAAATGAAGACCGAATGATAAAAAATTAGTATCTCCTTTCGATAGGCATCATAAAAAGCCGTAGATTCTGATTTAGAATATACGGCTACTTTCATTTTTTTGATTTTCACTTAGGTACTTCTGACTAGTTCATATGATACTTAAGCCTACCAACTAGTTAGGAACGGTAAAGGTGATTGTAGTTCCAACACTAGGTGTACTTATAACTTGAAGGCCTTTACCGTATAATCTTTTCAAACGTTGTTCCGTATTGACCAGTCCAATGCCCCTTTTTTGATCGGGTAAGGCAGTAAGAACTTTTTTCGCTCTTTCTTCATCCATACCGATCCCATTATCGCTAACAGAAATCTCAGCATAGCCGCCTTCCTTGCGTATACGTATTGTAATTAAGCCTCCAGCGATTCGCTTCAATACTCCGTGATTAACCGCATTTTCCGCTAACGTCTGGATAGATAAAGGTGGCACCATTACATCATTCACTTCATCTATTTCCCATTTTATTTGTAGGCGGTCCCCAAATCGCTCTTTTTCTATATATAAATAAGATTCGACTAAATCAAGTTCCTCTTTAAGCGTGACGACCTTGTCTAAGTTTTTCAAATAAAAACTACTCTGCAAATAATGTGCAAACTTTTCAATAAGAAGAGCCATTCTTGACGTGTCCATATCACTTAATGAAACAATCGTATTCAGCGTATTTAACAAAAAGTGAGGACGAATTTGCGCCTGAAGCCATGCAGCCTCCATTCTTAATCGTTCATTAATTGACGCTTGTAAATTGGTTAAAGCATGTACCCGAACATTTAATTCCATCGCATCGACTGGTTTTGTGATGTAATCATTTGCGCCTGCTAAAAAACCAGCATAGATATCATCTGGGTTGCTTCGCGCTGTTAAAAGGAGAATCGGGAGCTCAGATATCGAAAAACTCTTTCGGATAGAACGGGTTAATTCATAGCCAGACATGCCCGGCATCATAACATCTGAAATAATTAAATCCCATTCTTTCCATTCAAGTTGTTTTAATGCTTCTTTTCCGCTAATGACGGTTTCCACCTCATACTGTTCTTCTGAAAGAACATTGCTCAACACTCTCAAATTCACTGGATCATCATCGATAGCCAAAATTCTCGGTCTGTATGATGAAGACGTATTCTTAGTAAATGCTTCAATCATCGCATGATGGATAGCAATCGGTGTTTCCTTTATAGAAAGTTCACTTATATCCATAGTTGATGGGGTTGTTGCCGTTATTTGCCCGTCAAAAGATCCTCCTGCTAGTGGTAAGGTAAATGTAAACACCGAACCTTCACCAAAGGAAGAACTCGCTTTAATAATTCCGCCATGCAGTTCCACTAACTGACGGCAGATACTTAGACCTAGACCGAGGCCACCTCCAATTGCAGTAATACTAGAATCGCCTTGTTCATATGGTTCAAAAATCGTCCGTAGTGTTTTTTCATTCATTCCTATGCCCGTATCATTAATATGAATATGGGCCATTCCGTCTTCTACATTGGCAGTAAGCGTAATGGTGCCCTCATTCGTATATTTCACCGCATTATGAAGAAGATTAAACAAAATTTGAATCAGTCGGTTCTTATCCGCTTCCACACTAGGAAAGTCACTTGGGATACGAACTTCTATTTGGATATTTTTATTTTCAATAAGAACTTCGAGCATATCAACAACGCCTGTAGTGACAGCTTGTATGTCAAGATACTCCCTTTGTAGATGAATCCTATGTTCTTTCAGTCGGGTAACATCTAGCAAATCTTCCAAAGTCCGTGACATATGATGCCCAATTGTCAGTTGAAGTTTCAAGTTATTTCGAGTCTTTTCATCCAGGTGGTTAGGTCTGTTATACAAAATAGACTGTGCGATATTAATAATGCCATGTAATGGATTCCTAAGTTCATGGGATGTATTTGCAAGAAAATCATCCTTTTGTTTCATTTCTTTTTGAAGTTGAACAGCAAGCTCTTCGTTTGAGGCATTTAAAGCTAATAGTTGCTTATTTTGCTGTTCTGTTTTCCGAACTGATTCTGCAAAACTTTTACTCATCAGGATAACATGGATCATTACGTAGACGGCCACTGCTGGCAACATCAACGTCCATGCCTGATACCAATTTTGCCCGATTGCAAAATCATTAAAAAACGCTAGAAATATGAGCCCCATTCCGATTAGATTTATTTTTGCATTTTTGTTGTTATTGCGAATGCTCTTGAAGATAACATAAATTAAGTAGAAAAAGGTAGGGATGGCTAAGTAAAATACATTGAAAAAAAGATCTTGGAAAAATACAGGTTGTGTAAATAAAGTCGTAACAATAAGTGCTAAATGTATAGTTACTAGCCCATACATTATCTTTTTGGAAAACTCCTCTTCATGCCATTTCCACAATAAAATAACATAAATCATTGAAGTTGCCTCTGTCAAAATATATTCTAATCTAGTGCCCCAAAGCCAAGACATATCTAAAAATATGAGTGTATAGTAAAAGGGAACAGAAAATAAAGAGCGAACAGATATTAGCATAGCAAACAGCCCGAATATAAAAAACACATGCTCCTGTCTGCGATACCAAGCAAATAAAATCATAAACAGCCCGATGATAAAAATACAACCATTTATAAAAAGAGTTCCTATCATATTTGAATTAAATTTTTGGGCTACAATCGATGCTTCACCTAAATAAATGGAGTTCTCAAATCCCCCTCGAATATGGTCAAAGCTAGAAACTTGAATAGTAAGCAAAACTTCATTCGATTGCGTATTAAAATAAACTGTTTCCGGAGACATTTCAGCAGTATGTAAAGCTGATTCTTGCCCCACTTCACCATTTTTAGCGACTTCTGTTTGATCTATATAAAGTTTGTATGCACTATATTGAAAAGGAATATGAATTGCTAATGTTTCCCCTACATATTCATCAGGGATTTTGATTGTTGTGCTATATGTTCCAAATGAATTTATGTCTCCTGTTTGCGCCTGAAATGAGCTCGGCAGGGAGACCACTTTTCCTATTCCTCGGCCTAATTGTTCTTTCACCTCATTGGGCTTTAACAACATTTTCTCGAAGAAGTTCCATTCGCCATCCAGATCTGCATAGAATCCTTTCGACTGAAATTCATTAATATCACTAACATTAATTAATCTCGCCGAATCAGAATGTTTCGCCGAGACACTGTCATTATCTATCATCATTATTAATAATAGGGTGGAAATAAAAAGCAATAAGTATAACTTATGTTTAGCCTTCAACTGACACTCTCCCTCATCTATGTAGCAGCTAATTATAGATGGATTACACGACGCATTATGAATGAATCCAATTCTATTATAATAATACTAATCTTTCAGATTGATCACAAGGTCAGGAAACACCGATTGAACATATGATTTATAACGTATAACTACTAATTCCACCATCCCACTTTGTCCTTTATACGTACAATTCACGTGACACACACATTTATTTAATATTACTCACTAATCCAAATACATGATGAATATCCTTTAAAGGACTTCAAGTTATAATGAGTTTTCAAACATCTCCCCCCATTCCCACATACTGTCTCAAGCCATTTTTCACTATTTTTTGTCCTTGATACGCCGGAAAGATTAAGTCTGTAATCACTTTCTCACCATTAAAAACTTCGATAGACGACCAGTCAGTATAGAATGAAAAAATGATAGGTTTGTAAATTTACAATTAACGTGCATCTATGCTTATCCTTAATCCAAAATAGAACCTCTCAAGAAATGCCCATTTGTAGCTTTATACCAATCCCACATCCAAGGATCCTTATAATATGGACGGATATAGAAATCTTTAAAATGAACTGATTGAAGCATACGGTAAGTTTTTCACACCTACTAGTGGTAGCTCATCTATACACTTTGAACTCGCTCCCTTCCCTGGACGCAGACTGAATAATTCCCACCAGCTGTAGTAATGTTAAATCGAGCTGCGTAATCTGCAACATGTTGACATCCCTCAGTCCTTTTCTCTATATTATTTTAATAAATATATGACTTGACAAAATTATTAAATCCAGTCTCCCTTGTCATCTTCTAAAATCCCGAGCAATGTAGGAACAAAAATAATCCCCACCCGGCTAAGTTCACCGAATGGGGATTTGCATTATTATTTAGATAACTTTTTACATGCAATTCAAGTTATCAACGGAGTTGTTGACCACCTGTTTGATTTTTATAACTGTTAATTAGCAATCTTATTTGGATGATCTTCAGTTTCTTCCAATTCATCACTCATCTGCTGTTGCTCTGCCGGAGTTAATTTCGCAATACCAAAACCAGTAAAGCCCCATAGTGTAGCGAATATAATACCTGTCCAACATAATACAGCCCAAGGTAAATAATCTACTGTAGCTACCCCAAGCGTACCCGCCATATAAGCACCTGCTGCAGTCCAAGGCAAGATCGGCTCAATGATCGTAGCTGAATCTTCTATTGTTCGACCAAGGGTTTTCGGATGGACACCTCTTTTAATATAGCTTTCTCTCAACATTTCACCAGGCATAAGGATTGAAATTTGACCGTTACTTGTTACACCAATCATCGTTAATCCTGTTACAATCGTTGTGACAATTAAACTGCCTGTTGAGCGTGCAAACTTTAACATTTTATTGATAATTAAATCCAGTGATTTAGTCACAGAAATCGTTCCCGCAAACGTAATCGCACAAAAGCAAATTAATAGTGTACCCATCATTGAGTTCATACCACCACGATTTAATAATTTGGGAATGTCCTCAATCACGGTATTTGGATCAAAACCTGCCACATTGATCATGGATAAATTAAAACCGTTTACAACGGATGTCACAACATCATTCAAAGAAAATCCTTGGAAAACGAGTGCGTTACCCATCGCAAAGATGGCGGAAAAAAGCATCACCGGTATCGTCGGCTTCTTCCAAATAGAGCCAATCAATACAATAAGGATTGGAACAATCAATAGTATATTCCATTGAAAAACAGAATGTAACGTATCTGTAATTACCCCTACCTTCTCAGGAATTTCCACATTGGCCCCACTTGAATTCAAACCCGCGATCACATATACAACTGCCGCAACAATGAAAGAAGGAAGCGTTGTATAAAGTAGATGAGCAATATGTTCATATAAGTTTACACCTGTTGCCAAAGCCGCTATATTCGTCGTATCTGATAACGGAGATAACTTATCGCCAAAATAAGCACCTGCAACAACTGCACCGGCTACAGCTGCCAAATTAGCATCCATACCTGCGCCTACTCCCATAAAAGCAACCCCAATTGTTCCAGCTGAACCCCAGGAAGTTCCTGTACATACTGAAACAATAGCAGTAACAATGAAAGCAGTTATTAATAAAAATTGGGGATTAATAATTTTTAAACCGTAATAAATCATCATCGGAATCGTACCGCCAACCATCCATGCGCCAATCATAAGTCCTACAATAATTAAAATCATAATCGCCGGCATCGTTTTTGCAATTTTACCAGAAACCGAATCTAATATATCTTGATAAGAATAACCCAAGTAAATCGCGACTATCCCGGCAACAATCGTTGATAAAATGATTAATGGTTCCGGTGGCAATTCAAAAAATACATAACCAAAGGATAAAGATAAAACCATTGTAAGAATAGGCAATAATGCTAAAAACATCGTTGGTTGTTTCACTTTTCTTGTCTTTGTCATCTGTTTTCACCTCGTTGAATGTGTAAAAATCTAGTTGTTAAGCTTATACATGTGTGCGATTCGCCGTAAGCCTTCCTCTAAAAGCTCTCGAGATGTAGCAACATTCACTCGTATAAAGCCTTCATACGCTAAACCAAAGGAAGTACCAAAGCTGATACTTACCTTTGCCTCTTCTAAAATTAAGCGCTTTAACTCCGTTTCTCTAGCACTCCAATTTCTACAATCCATCCACAATAAAAAGGTACCTTCTGGTTCTATTATCTGGATTTCAGGCAAATATGAACGACAAAATGCCTTTGTAAAAGCAATATTATCTTGTATATAAGCTTTTACATCTAATAACCAATCATCGCATGCTGTGTAAGCGACTTCCAAAGCAGGTACAGCAAAAAAAGTTGGATTATGAATCCCTGCTTGAATCATCGTTTCTTTAAACTTTGTTCGTAGTTTTTCATTTGGAATAATTATGTTTGCAATCTCTAAGCTTGCTAAGTTAAACGTCTTAGCCGGAGATGTGCAAATAATACTTATCTCTTTCAATTGCTCTGATAGACTAGCTATAAACGTATGAGTATGATCCCCATGGATGAAATCCGCATGTATGTCATCCGAAACTAATAGGACATGATATTTCACGCATAATTCTCCCAATCTTAGAAGTTCTTCCTTGGTCCATACACGGCCAGTTGGGTTGTGCGGAGAACATAATAATAGTATTTTTACGCCCTCTTGCATCTTTTTTTCAGTATCCTCAAAATCTATCTCATATCGTCCATTTTTTAGTAATAGCGGACTTTCCACCAAGGTCCTATTATTTACCGTTACTGCATTTGTAATTGGCATATAAGAAGGAGTATGGACGAGCACTTTTTCACCTTCGCGAATAAAATTCTGTATGATAAGAGAAACTGCCTGTACAATGCGCGGACAAAATACGACCCACTCGCGCTGAATCTCCCAATCATACATACGTTTAAACCAATTTAGGATCGCTTCATAATAAGGAGGAAATGGGTCTGTATATCCATAAATACCATGCTCAGCCATTTCAACCATCTTATTAATTAGAACTGGAGGTGCTTGTAGATCCATATCTGCAACTGATAGAGCGATTACATCTTCTCCATAATCCATCGCGATTCCATCCCATTTAGCAGAGTTTGTATGGAAACGATTTACTATTTTATCAAAATTTGTTTTCATTATTCTTCACCTCTTTGAGGACACTCTAACTTAGTAATGTATAGCGCTTTCCATTTCTTCAAAGCTTAATATTTGTCAGCGATACCATTACTATTATGTAAAAAGTTTAACACTAAAACCGGACTTTGTCCACTGGTTAAACAAAGTTCAAAAATTTACCTTTTCTGTCAGTACTATATGACAAAAACTTATCCTAGAATAACTACTCTTTGCTCTTCTGTCATTCATATGGGGCATTATAACTTTAAAAAGTTCGATGTAAACTTGGACAATTTTCACATGAAATTTATAGATTTGCACTATTGAATTACTTCATTTATTACTAAAATACATATAAAAACAAGGACATAATTATTAATTAATTGCGCGGGTGCCAGGCACTCAAACAATTTCAACTTTGAAGAAGCTTCAATGAACCTTCCTTCTATTCAAGAAATGACTAATAAAGAAAAGGAATTATTTAATCAAATAATTGATGAGCAAGTTCAATTAATGGGACTTGAAAGTGAACGAGATGAAGTAACAATAGAAAACTTACTAATTGATTTCTTTGATGAAGAATCCGAGACGTATGATAATTTTGAAAAATTATTAGTAGAAACGGAGATAGCTGAAGAGTTGCTTGATACAACCTATATGCAAGAAGATACATAAGTTTCTAGTGCGTGGAAACCCTAACTGTACAAACAGCAAGTGCCGCTTCCCTTAAAGGAAAAGTTAGAGTTACAAATAAGGTAGTAGGGGCTATATTTAATGTTGTGCTTGGACTTGTAGTTGCTGGTGGACTTGGTGTAATCACAGCATATATCAAGCAAAAAGGTCAAAAGGCTGCCGCTCTAATATTTACTAAAACACTTAAAACAAAATTAATCGCATGGGGAGCCTCTAAGTTAGCTCTTATAGTTGGAGGAGCTGTGCTTTTTGCTGTAGCTTATCTTGATCCTGGTAATGCAATAGCTAAAAGACTTGACAAGTTAGACAAAAAAACCAAATAATGGATATGTAGACATATACTAATCGAATTACTCAAAGGGGATAGTTAAATGAAGGTTATATTGAAATATGTAGTCTTAATTATATGGTTAAGCATATTCATTTACTATTTCACCGAGTATATGCCACACAATATTTATGTATATTTACTAATCATACCAGTCTATATAATTAGCCATACAATAATTAATAAAATATTTAAAACCAGTAACGATCAAAAATATAAATAAAAGACAACTACTTAGACATTCAACATTGTTGGGCGTCTTCTTTATTTCACTACCTATATATAAAACGATATGATTCAACCACAAATGATTTCTCACTCCAAATTGTCGATCTATGAATAATACGTTTCATGGAAGATGATGATACTGGGGTCTTTTCAGCATTAGGCAGATTATTCGCTTTTGTTATAGCAACAATACCATGCTAGTCACATTTTCAATTTATAGATATCTATAGAAGGTTATATTACTAAGCTATTTACTAGTGATCATCTCCCTAAAGAAAAGTCCCCCCAATAACAAAAAAACGCGAATGCCAAACATTCGCGTTTTTTCATATTAATTGCGTGGGTGCCAGGCACTTACACAATTCTCTTATAATTGCGCGGGTGCCAGGCACTTACACAATTCTCTCATAATTGCGCGGGTGCCAGGCACTCACACAATTCTCTCATAATTGCGCGGGTGCCAGGCACTCACACAATTCTCACTCAATTCTCTCAATCCCCAACCCATCATTCTTCTCCGTCACGCGTAAAAACAGCGGACGTTCATGGCCGTGTGGGGTGTCAGGATAATGGGTGGCTAGATGGAGTTGTCCGTCTAGTGTATGGAAGAGGCTGGAGTGTCCAGCATTTCGATCCATTAGTAAGTCGGGATCATGCTCCCAAGGTCCTTCGATTTTTCCAGAACGCGAGCGAGCAATAGCAACGGTATAGCCACCTAAACCTTGGTCTCCGTAATTCGGGATGGAATAGCTTGACCACAGTAATAGTAGATCACCATTTCCTGCTTCGTACATAAAAGGTGCATCTGTGAGATATCCTTCTTTTTCAATGCGTGGATCGCCGAATGGGCGAATCCAAGGCATATCAATGGCATTTAAAATCTCGACCGGTTCACCGAAAGAGTTTTTTAAATCGGACGTCAGGCGAATCGCTTTTATTTTCCCTTCGTATTCTTGGGTCCATTCATGGCAAAAGACCATCCAACGTTGTCCATCTCGATCTTCATAATACGTTCCATCTAGGCATTCCCAGTTCTCTGGAGTAATAGCTTGTTCACTATGTGGTGTATAAGGGCCCGCTGGATGATCGGACACTAAAATTCCGGTTCCCCGGTGTTCACCAATCCCACCTTTACATGTTGCGAACATATAATATTTCTCATCGATTTTAAATACTTCTGGGGCCCAGTAATGACGAACACCCCAAAATCCTTTCGGTGGTTGGAAGGCGACATAAGGGCCTTCCCAATGTTGTAAATCGCTCCCCACATATACTTCAAATATTGGTTCTTCATCCCCGCATCCATCCGCAAAACTCGTCCCAAACAAGTAATATTTTTTCGCTTGGTGATCAGTAAACACAAAGGGATCTCTCATATGGATTTCTTCTGTTGTCACCTTTTTAATCGTCCGAAACCCTGTAATCATGCGTTATTCCCCCTTTTTAATGATGTCATTATGCCACTGATCATTGATTTTTTTAATTTCTTCAAGGTCGCATTTCGGCTTTCTATCATATGTGACAAGTCCGTTAATTTCTTGCTCGACATCCGTTAATTGCGTATAGCAATAGCCATGCAATACTTTTGATCGATACACATGCTCCATAATACGTGCATAATCTTCGAGGAATTCTTCACTGCCAGATACGGACGTATACCCCCAGCCACTTTCTTCGCCAACTTTGTAGCCGATGCCACCAAACTCCGTTAATAGAATTGGTTCACCTTCATATTGGAATCCTTGCGCATAGATGGAACGTTTTGCAGGCATGGATTGTAGAATATCTTCTTTTGTTGATAAGGATTGTTTAAATGCTTCTTGTTTCGCCAGTTCATCTTTTCCACCATGATTGTAATTATGAACAGCACAAATATCGGTTCTCGTTAATTCCCACCCATCATTAGAAATGACAAGTCTCGTTGTATCCAATGATTTAACTAAATGATACATCGCCAGCGAATGGTTTTGCTGTTGTTTATCACTTCTCACATTTGGAATGCCCCAACTTTCATTTAAAGGAACCCACGTAATAATCGATGGGTGGTTATAGTCTCTTTCGATCGCTTCTAGCCACTCTCTAGTTAAACGGGACGCGGCTTTTTCACTATAAGATGCAGATGCAGCACATTCACTCCAAACAAGGAAACCTAATTGATCTGCCCAATAAAAGAAGCGAGGATCTTCTATTTTTTGATGTTTTCGACAGCCATTGAAGCCCATTTCCTTCGCAATCTCAATGTCTTTTACAAATGCATCATCTGTTGGTGCTGTAAGCAATCCTTCTGGCCAATATCCTTGGTCTAATACAAGTTTTTGATAATACGGTCTATTATTAAGATACACCATCCCGTTTTCTGTATGGACTTTGCGCATACCAAAATAGGAATCGATTTTATCTAATACTTGATCCTCTTCTTTTAATGTAATCACACAATCGAATAGATTCGGATTTTCCGGTGTCCAGCACCAACCATCATGATGGTAACCTGTTCGAAAGATTTTATGATTAAATACATTTAAAGAACGTTTCGTATATTCTTCCTGTAACGTCACCGTATCCTTTGTTACGATTTCATTTTTAAAAGAAATTTCGATCTCCACTTGCTTGCCTATATAATCCCCGTTTACTTCCCATTCAAGCTGCACATCACCCGCTTCAATATCCGGCGTGAATTTTATAGACGAGAGATGTGTCGGGTGAACAGCTTCCAACCAAACCGTTTGCCAGATACCGGTTGTCCGCGTGTACCAAATCGACGCTGGCTTCTCTTCCCAAAATTGTTTTCCACGTGGAATCGTTTCATCTGTAGATGGATCATGCACCCGTACCGTTACAGTTTCTTCTCCACCTGTTAAACAATGGGTAACATCAAAGGAAAAAGAAGTTCCGCCACCTTCATGAAAACCGACATATTCCCCATTCACATATACCCATGCGCGATAATCTACCGCTCCAAAATGCAGCTTGATCTGTTTTTCTTTCCAATCGGCTGGTACCGTAAATTGGCGGCTATACCAAACCCAATCATGGAAAGAAGGATCATGAATCCCGCTTAATTCTGTCTGGTATGCGAAAGGAACTTCGATTGTTTCTTTCAAAGAGGAAGGATCCTTATGCCATCCCTGCTCCAAACCAATATTTTTATCATCAAAAGAAAATTTCCATGCACCATTTAAATTAACCCACTCGTCTCTTACAAGTTGTGGTCTAGGATATTCTGGACGTCTCACGTTATCTGTCTCCTTTATTTAATGCCTGAATTTGTAATGCTTTGGACAAAATATTTATTTGCAAACAAGAACACAATGATAGCTGGAATCGTCGCAATAACGGTAGAAGCCATCATTTTTGCCGGATTGACAAAATTCGCTCCTTGAATAAGTGTGGCAATTCCTAAACTAATGGTCTTCATCTCATTCGTATTTACAACAAGGGATGGCCATAAATAATCATTGTATATTGCCATAAAGGTAATTATCCCTAAAGTAGTTGCAACCGGCTTAATAGATGGAAAAATGACATGGCGTAAAATCTGCCATTGTGTCGCCCCATCAATATAAGCTGCTTCTTCCAAATCTCTTGGAAAAGAAAGTAGAAAGTTATAGACGAGAAAAACACCCATCGTACTTGCTGTATAAGGCAAAATTAACGGAAAAAAGGTATCGAGTAAATTCATGCTTTTAAATAAATAAAAAGCAGGGAATAATGTAACAATTCCAGGAATCGTCAAAGCAGCAACGATCATTCCCATAATGACTTTTTTGCCAGGTACTCGCAATCTAGCGAGAGCATAGGCAGCTAATATATCAATAGCTACAACTAAAATAGTGCCAATCGCCGTGATAAGTGCCGTATTAAAAATCCAGCGAATAATCGGCGCATCACTCGTCGAAGAAAAAATATCTATATAATTTTCGAGTGTCCAAGTTTTCGGTAAAATTGCTGCACTGGACATCGACTCACTTAATGTTTTAAAAGATGTAAAAACCATCCAAACAAGCGGGAGAAGAAATAATATCGCAATGAGACTAGCAAGCGTAACAACAATGAAATTTTTTCTTTTTGTCCGATGCATCATTATGCCCCTCCCTTTTCTTTCGTACGTCCCATGAAATACTGTGCCGCTGTGATGAACAACATAATAAAGCCCATTAGCATTGCCATCGCTGACCCAGCACCAAGTTGGTTCATATTCATTACAGTGTTTTGT
Source organism: Lederbergia lenta NBRC 16444 (assembly GCF_001591545.1). Classification (GTDB taxonomy): domain Bacteria; phylum Bacillota; class Bacilli; order Bacillales; family Bacillaceae_C; genus Lederbergia; species Lederbergia lenta. Next base: position 88,773 of record NZ_BCVC01000005.1, on the reverse strand, counting down.
ATATTCATCGTCAAAGATGTCGTTGATTGCTCAGGCCCACCCGCTGTAATAAGCTTTGATTGACCATATAAATTAAAGGAAGCAATGACCGTCATAATGACAATGAAAAGAGCGACATTGCGAATTTGCGGCAAAATAATATAGAAGAATTTCGCGAAAAAATTAGCCCCATCAAGATCTGCCGCTTCATATAAGCTAGGGTCCACTTCATCAATCGCATTAATAAACAACATCATATTAAAACCAATTGTCCACCAAACGGTTGCGATCAATACCGATACCCACGCATACGGCTGTTGACTTAACCAGCTAATTGGCTCTTTCAAAATGCCACTCGAAACGAGTAAATTATTAAAAAATCCACCATTTTCATTGAACAACCATAAGAAGATCGCAGATACAGCCGTAACTGAAATGGAATACGAGACAAAATAAATCGTTCTAAACAATGGCTTTAATCTCTTTGGCAATTGATCAATAATCAAAGCCAATATCAAAGCAATAATCACCAATGGCGGAACACTGATCACAACAAATAGCAGCGTATTTTTCAATGCTACAATAAAATATTCATTATAAAGTGATCCTGGTGTCAAAATATCAATGTAATTTTGCAAGCCTACAAATCCATTATTCCCGGAAGATAAATTCCAGTTATGCAAGCTCGCATATATACCTACAACCACCGGTATGGCCCAAAATAAGAGAAAGCATAAAACAAAGGGGAATACCATCATAAATGCCGAGGTTTTGGATGCGATTCCTTTATTCATATTTTTCCAACCTCCATGAACCTTTTTAGATAAGGCTAATTCTAAAACTTATAAAGAAGAGTGACGACAAGGTGAACCGTCACTCTTTATCTATTATTCTGGTTTTGTTTCAACAATTTGTTTCGCTTGTTTCGTAGCTGTTTCTAATTCTTTCATCAATTGCTCTTTCGTTAAATCCTTTTTCGTCACCAATTGGCTAAATACTTTTTCATTCATATAACGGATTTGTTCTCCGTATTGATATACTTGTGGAGGTTTCACATAATTATCGAATTGCTTTTCGTTTTGAAAAGCAATTTCATACTTTTCTGGTTCGCTCTTGATTTTCTCAATCGTTGATAAATGAACTGGTGCTTGCCCACCTTCTGCCCAATGGATAAGATTATCAGGAGTAAACATATATTTCATAAACTCAGCAATACCTGCTAGTTTCTCTTCATCTTTTACTTTCTCTGATAGAGAAATCAAATGAGCATTCCCATACGCCGCTTGTTGGTTTCCAATCTGAGGGATCGGCGCAATACCTAATTGATCACCGTACTTTTCTTTTGCAGCTCCGTAATACCATGGACCAGTTAAGGCAACCGCTGTTTGTACAGATGTCCCTGACTCCGCTTCTTTCATAAACGCTTTAAATTCTCCATCCAATCCTAAGTTAGCAGGTGAGATTTTATCCTCCCAAACCATATCGTGGAATGTCATTAGCGCATCTGCGAATTCCGGTTGAGCAAAATTCAAGCTATCTCCATCTTTTAAATCGATTCCATTTTGTGATGCAATCATCAACATGTAAAATTCAACTAATCCTGAAGATGGGACTCCAAGCGCATATAGATCTTTACTTTCCGCTTGTAGATCAGTATTTAATTGTTTCAGATCTTCATATGTTTGTGGTGCCTCTGCAACTAATTCTTTATTGTAAAACATAGTAAGTGGATGGATATCTAATGGGAAACCATACAACTTCCCATCTAACTTAGCTAAATCAATACCTGCTTGGTGAAAATCAGATTCATTGATTCCAGCTTTTTCATAGAGAGATTCCACATCAGTAATCAATCCATCTAGTCGATAAGTTTCAAGGTTATTCCCATGAATAACAACTAAATCGTAATTACCAGATTTAAATTTTGTGTAATGTTCTTTTTCCTGACTTTCAACAATGCGGTATTTATCTTGAGATTCGTTAAAACCATTCGTGATTTCCTTCATATAGGCGCCATCGCCACCCGTAAATCCATTAATAAATGAAATTTCGATACGCCCGTCCTTAGATGTAGCACCCTTGTCCCCACATCCACTCAAAACAAGAATAAGTGAGAAAACTAAAAGTAACCATTTACTAGATTTCACAGTAACTCCCCCTTTTTAATAAACGCTTTCATTTCCTTGAATTTATTATTACATAAATACATGTAATAGATCAAGTATTTATGTAATAAAAAAAACGACTAGTCCATAACTAGTCGTTTTTCCAAAAATATCACTTACCTTTTATTTTTATATAAAAACAAGCAACATCCTATTATACATGGGCATACTTAACCTTCATAATTAAACCCTGCTCATAATTTCCGAACTTCGTGCCGAATATATTAATCCCCCCAAGATTATTCGCCTCTTTTTTTATTCCAAGTTTTAGTGAAATATAAGGATGGTCCTGAAGCTGTAGTTGATCAATCGTAACAGATGAAATTTTCATTCCATCAATAAAGCTTCCTTCTTTATTAATATTCCAATATTTTAATAGTCCGTATTGCGTATTATGGGTTTCCCACCAACTCGGTGTTAAAAACCCTCTTTCTCCACCGAAATCACCAGGACTTGTCCAATCGCCAATCTCATGATCATTGATGAGACAAGTAATGTCTGAAGGCCAATCTAAATTATGATAAGGAGCCTCTGAGCACAGTTCTACTGAAAAACTTAGTTCCTCCACTTCAGTCCCGTAAGGAATGCGATTAGGAAAATGATATTCAATATGACCCGAACGAAACCAGATAAGTTGAGCATTTTTCCGCTCCGGTTCAAAGAACGAACGAGGGTCATCAAGAATATGGATAATTCCCTTCTCACTAAGAAGCCCACAAGTAGGTTCCACCTGACAATGAACATATTCCCCAATATTCAATTCAAACGTAATTTCGTCTTCCATAATCGGCTCTTTTTCTTCTAAATCAATAATAATCCGATCATAACGCTTAGAACTAACCTTCTGATTCCCTCGTCCAGGAACAATCTCCGTCTTAATCAAATCGGTTTCTTCTAGTTTTTTTATATGGGCAGCAGCTGTGGAAAATGGAATAGCTAATAACTCAGAAAGATCATTCACATTTTTTGGACCACCCGTTAACTGATTCAAGATCTCCATCCGATGCTCATTCGATAGTGCCTTCGTAATTTCAATTGCTTCATGTAAAGTTAATTGTAAGGTTCTCACTGCGGTCGCCTCTTTATTCTATATTCTGTTGTAATAATAATATCTTTATATAGGGATGTAATGCAAGGGGTAGTGAAAGAGGTTTGTTATTATCTGTAATAGTCTTTAATATCGCTTATTCTAAATTGTTCACATGGGCTTTACAATTTGCTAGCAACATGTAAGGAAAATCCAAGATCCTTTTATTTTATCCCCCTTTGATAGAGTCAGAAATATAGATCCTAAAGAACTACGACTATCGTGCGCTAGTCAGACAATTGGATGGTTATACAGATTTTTAATCACATCCTCAAATAACCACTGGCGAATTATACCATATAAAAAAACTAGCGTGCGAATCGTTAAATTCTACGCTAGCCTTTTTATGAGACATAACGAAAAAAGCCCCCATAATATTTTCACTCCAAGAAAACTTTTTACTTTACTAGAAGATTAAAAAAATCCCATATTTGATGATAGGATTTTTGATAAAACATTTATTCTTTTAATTAATCATTTTTAAGTAATCAAATTTTCATATAGATTAAATGAACATTTATATTACATTTTTTAGATTTCATTAAAATGTAACACTTTTAATGGTAACCCTACATAATGTGAGGTATTATATAAGTAAATAGTGATGTATTTTAGCAAAAGACCGCTGGTGTTGGAACACTGCGCTTACGTTGAAGCACTACGCGGTCCATACAATAGAAGGTTCCCTCCTTGGGCAATCTGCTATGAGAAAGAAATTAACTCGCCCTATGCTTGGAGGCTCAAGGGTGGGTTATTTTTTTTGACCAAATGATAGCATTGCCACGAGTAAACCTGCAAAGGTACACGAGAACATCAACGCTTCAAAGACCGACACAGGCACTCCCCCTTTCTATCGAGGTATGCCGACCACCCTTGAGAAACCCTATTCTATTGATTTTTTTATTGTATCATACTCCAGGCGACTTTATGGTATTATATTCCAAATAGGGAGATTTGACCTATGCGAATTTTTTCACCGTATCTTAGACAGGAATAACCATTCAGTGTTTATAAAGCACTATCATTTGCTCTTATGCGTAAAGTTTAGAAATAGAGTATCAATGATATTATGAAACAACTGGCGAAATTCCTCTCTACCAGTTGTTTTCCCATCAAACTATTTTTCTATTAACTTTTCACTTTAATGTTTTCAATCGGCTTTGCATTTCCATAGATCGGACGTTTACGATGAACAGGAGCCGCCCAGTTCACTGCATTAATAATAACCTTTTGAATTTCTTTATTGTGGTAAGTTGGATATGTTTCATGTCCTGGTCTAAAGTAGAAGATCTTTCCGTTTCCTCGAGAGTATGTACAGCCACTACGGAACACTTCCCCGCCTTCAAACCAACTTGTGAAAATCAACTCATCAGGAGCTGGAATATCAAAATGTTCCCCATACATTTCTTCTTTCTCTAGTTGGATATTTTCGCCAACTCCTTCCACAATTGGATGGTGAGGTGCGACAACCCAAAGGATTTCTTTGTCATCTGCTTCTCGCCACTTCAAGTCACAGCTTGTTCCCATAAGCGTTTTAAAAACTTTTGAAAAATGGCCAGAATGAAGCACAATTAAGCCCATTCCATCTAATACTCTTTGTTGAACTTTCTGAACAATATCATCCTTCACCTCATGATGTGCAAGATGTCCCCACCAAATCAATACATCTGTGCTATTTAATACTTCATCTGTCAAACCATGCTCCGGCTCATCTAATGTCGCTGTTCCAGCATCAAATCCTTCTTCATTTAGAAAAGCTGCAATTGCGCCATGAATACCATTGGGATAGATTTCTCCCACTAAAGGATTTTTTTGTTCATGTCGATTTTCATTCCATACTGTTACCTTAATCATTATTTTTCCTCCCTATCAAGTTTTACTAACTGCCCATTTTCCACAGATTGAATCACACTTTCAATGACAAGCTGACTATTATATCCGTCAACAAAAGATGGGACATTTGAATGTTCTCCATCGATTATTAAACTTGCAAAATCGCGTAATACCGATTTGTTTCGGTGTTCTTCAGGTACTTCCACTGTTTTCCACACAGGCTCTTCATCCGAATCTTTTATACACAATCTAACTTCATCTGGTCGTTCAATATTCACATTTAACGTTCCAGCATCACCGTATATCGTTACCTCCAGCTGATTTGCTGACCCGACCGCATTCCTTGTAGTTATAAAATTCCCGACTACATGATTTTTAAGTTCAGCCTGAATGCTTGTAAAATCATCTACCAAGACTTCTCTTTCCTCACCTGTTGCTGGATCGACTCTATTTTCAATAAAGGTCTTCATTAAAGCGGTGACTGACTCAAATTCCCCAACGAAAAAGCGCGCACTATCAATCATATGGGCTCCTAAATCTCCTAAAGCACCTGTACCAGAAATCTTTTGATCATAACGCCATAAATAAGGAGTTTCATAGAATGGTGCGCCGAATGATTGCTGATATTTCACATCAATATACCGAATCTTACCAATCGCATTTTCATCTATCAGCTGCTTGGCATATTGAAAAGATGGTGTATAGCGATGAATAAAACCAATTGAAAAAGGAATAGGGCTTTCTTCGTATAATTTTTTCAAATGATCCGCTTCTTCCATATTCATTGCAAATGGTTTTTCCGACATGATAGGCATCTTATTTTTAATACATAATTCTACAATTTTGGCATGCATATTATTTGGCACAACCGCAACGATTGCATCAATATCTGAAGACGCAATAATATCTTCAATCTGAATGAAACGTCTCTCTTGCCCAATTCCTTCCTCTTCACCTACTTTGTCAACTAACTCCTGATTAACATCGCAAATTGCTCCCAAACGAATGGTTTCGATAGTGGAAATGAGATTTTTGTAATAATTAGACATCCCACCGAGTCCAATTAACCCGATATTCAGTATCTTATTTGTTCCCATTTTACTACTCCCTTCATCATCGATTAAAAACTTCATATTTACTAAAAACCTTGCTAATTATAAGGGCATTTAAATAGGCAAGGAGTGCAAATCCCCCAAATGTTACGAAATACAGCCCTGATAGAAACCCTAAGTTTGAAGATAAGATGATAAAAACGAAAATGCTATTCATCAATAATATTGCTAAAAGACTAGGTACATTAGAAGTCCCAATTAGCAATGAATTTAAGATTGATTTTTTTATCGTGTCCTCATATCTTGCTGTATATGGAAAAATAAAAGCCGTGACACACAAAAACACAAATCCAAATATAATAGCCATGCCCGTAAACAGAAACCGAATAAGTCCTGAAAGATGACCCAAAAATAAAAAATCCAGTAAAATAATTGCCCCAATCAAGACTGTTATCATCCAGATTATTGTACTTTTGAAAAAGTTAGCCTTAAAAGAAATGAAAAAGCTTTTTACAATACTCTTTTCTTCATTTTTGATCATTTTCATTAAAACTGAATAAAGGGCGGTCGTCGATGCCCCTATCGTAATGATAGGAAGACACGAAATAATAAATACTAGATTTAAAATAAAGATATCTACTATTCTGGCCAATACGTGAGAAATGGGACTTTCCAGACTAAAAAGTTGCCCCATTATAATCCCCCCTCATTTTAAAAAGGACAGTCGGCATTCTATTTTATAACCGACTGTCTTCACATTTTATTTAAGTGAATTTTGATATCTTTCAAATGCTTGTTTTTGAATATCCATAAATTCTTCAAAGCCCATTTTTTCCAGTTGATCCATATAGGTATTCCACTCTTCTTTAGCGCCACCATCGACAACCCATTTCGATTGCATGGATCCTATATACGAATCAATATCGGTAGTTAAGGCACTTAAACGATTCATTTCTTCTTCTGAGTAAACAACATTCGGAAATTGCTCTTTCACATATTGATTAATTTCTTTATCTAATTCAAGCTTTAAGCCGTCCCCACCAGTAGTTGGTAATTTTACTTTGTCATTAAATCCTTCACCGATATATTTTGGTCCGAAATCTCGGAATGAATGTACCCAAGCAAAAATATCAGCTGATTCACCTTCAGGGGCATCTAATACGGTGTATGTTCCATCATCATTTTTCTCAACTCCTACATCGAAGGACCCGTAAAATGTTTGAATACTTGCATCTTCAGTATAGAACTGATCAATCCATTGCAATAACTTTTCAGGATTCTTTGCTTTTGTTGTGATCAGAAACTCACGTCTTTCATAAGTAGGTGCATCTGTCATAACATAGCGCTCACCATCCGGCCCTTCTAGTGCTGATAATGGAGTATATTGATCAGAATTTGGTCCAAATACAGCGTCTGGTGTCCAACCATGAGATACTCCAACTAAAGCTTGATCTGGATTTTTCCTTTTTGCTTCAGCCATTGATTCATCTTGTGTAAATAATTCTTGATCAATTAAGCCTTCTGCATATGCCTTATGCATCCACTCAATTCCTTCACGATACTCATCCGTTGCAGGCATGAAGACTGGCTCTCCATTTTTGACAGTCATTGTTGTTGAGTATGCACCAAGGGGTAAACCAAACGGTAAAATAAAGTTAATGGGTGAACCTTGGTATGGAATTTCATCATTAGGGTCACCATTTCCATTTGCATCTTGTTCTTTGAAAGCTTTTAATACATCATAGAATTCTTCATATGTTTCAGGCATGGATAGATTTAAATTATCCAACCATTCTTGGTTAATAAATAAAGCATTTCCTGCTAATGGGCGAAGCGGTAATTTTTTGGGCAAACTATAAATATGACCATCTGGCGAAGTAACCATTGCTCGTAAAGTAGGGTCATCTGCAAAGGCATTTACTAAGTTTGGCATATGTTCTTCAATCATATCTTCTAGCGGAATAAATACGCCAGGGTTTTTAGCGATATCTGAATCAGATAGAGCAAGTGAGCCAAAAAATGCATCTGGCCACTCCCCGCCTGATAAAAGAATTGATTTTTTATCTCCCCAATCCGAATTCAAGTAAATATCCCAATCAACCTTAATACCTGCTTCCTTCTCCGTTTCTTCTACAAATCCCTTTGTAAAGTCATCTCCCCAATCAGACCAACGAACGGTTGCAATCTTATATGAGCCATCTGGTGTAGATTTCGTTTCGGTAGAAGAACCACTGCTACACCCAACTATTAAACTTGAAGCTAACGCTAAACTCGCAAACGCTTTTATTTTATTTTTCAACATTCCAATTCCCCCTATTCCTTAACGGATCCAATCATAATCCCTTGATTAAAATACTTTTGTAAAAATGGATACAACATCATAATTGGCAATGTTGACACAACGATTGCTGCATACTTCATCATATCTGATAATTGTCTCAACTCTGATGCAAGATCCCCTGATGCCATTTCAAAGAGTGACTCATTCATAATTAAAAGCCTTCGAAGAATTAGCTGCAGCGGTTGCAAATTTTCATTTGAAATATATATCATAGCATCAAACCAAGAATTCCAAATTCCTACTGCAGTCCATAGACCAATGACCGCAAGAATCGCTTTAGACAACGGCAAGACCATTGTGAAAAAGTAACGAATAGTGCCACAACCGTCCATTTGTGCCGCTTCCCATAACTCCTCCGGAATACTATTTTTAAAAAATGTTCGAGCTATAATAATATTAAAAGCAGAAACGGAAAAAGGTAAAACTAATACCCAGAATGTATCAAGCATCCCAAAATTCTTTACAACTAAATAGGTTGGAATTAAGCCCCCAGTAAAAAACATTGGAATGATATAAAATGTAGTAATCCAATTCTTTCCGGGTAAATTAGGTCTTGATAGAGCAAAACCAGCAGGAATGTTCACACATAAACCAATCACGGTCCCTACAAGAGTATAGATAATTGTATTTAAATAACCTCGCCAAATTGATTCATTCTTCAACAATTCAATATATCCAGCTAATTTCCACTCCTTCGGCCAAAACCAGACATTTCCACTTGATACATCACCCGGATTACTGAAAGAAGCTATGATAATGAACCAAAGGGGATACACAATCATAATAATCATCATAATGGCGACGCCGTATATAGAAATATCAAATAGTCGGTCTTTCCAGTTCATTTGTACTCTTGCTTGTTTACGCCCCTTATTTTTGATTACAGCTTCCAATTTGCTTCCTCCCTTCTATAATAAACTCGTTTTCGTCAATCTCTTAGACAACCAATTCACAAAGAGTAAGACAATCACATTCACAACAGTATTAAATAAACCAATTGCAGTTGATAAGCTGAACTGGAAATTTTGCAGTCCCATTTTATATACATACGTGGAAATGACCTCACTTCCAGGTAAGTTTAAAGAATTTTGCAATAATAGAACTTTTTCAAAACCTACACTTAAAATACCGCCAGCTCGTAATATCAATAAAATCATCGCAGTAGGTAAAAGCAATGGAATATCGATATTCCAAATCTTTTGCATTTTACTTGCGCCATCCATCGTTGCAGCTTCATAAAAGGTTGGATTTATTGCTGATAATGCGGCTAAATAGATAATGCTATCCCATCCAACATGTTGCCACACGTCACTCCAAACATATATACTGCTAAAGAACAATGGCTTTGCTAGAACATTAGGCATTTCAATCCCAATTAATTCTAATAAATTTGCGATCATTCCACTACTAGGTGATAAGAATATTAAAATCATCCCACACATGACCATCGTTGAAATAAAATGCGGTAAATATGTTGTCACTTGGAATGTCTTTTTAAACATCCCATCACGCATTTGATTACAAAGGATGGCAAGTGCTATCGGTAATGGAAACCCTATCAAAATACTATATAAACTAATGCTCAATGTATTTTTAATTGTTAGTTCAAATTGGTAGGAATTAAAAAATTGAATAAAATGCTTAAATCCTACCCAAGGGCTCCCCCATATCCCTAATACTGGAGAGTAGTCTTTAAAAGATATAATTACTCCATACATTGGTATATATGTAAAACAGATCAATAAAACAATAGATGGAAGTAATAATACATACAATGGAACACTTTTCTTAAATTGTTTTATCGCCCTCTTTTTCTTTTGTTCTCTTGGTATAATAGCCGGATTTGCGATCATTGGTGAACCTATTTTACTTTCCAAGCTTCCTCCCCCTATATTCATTCTTGATAGACTAGAGAGTATCCCGCATTTCTGCATACTCTCACTTAAAAGAGCCCTTACATATTTCTTTCTACCTATCAAAATAGTAAACCGTAAGAACTGTCTTTATTGTATGATAGCGCATCCATCATTTAATATAAGTAAACCGTCGACTATTAATATGATTCCGGCTTTTATGGAGGAGAATCTAAAAATCTAACTGACCAAATAGCACTATTCAGTCCTGACTAATACTTTTTACTCATTTCACACAATTTTGTGCTATAAAATGAAATTAGAATCTTTATAATTAATAATAAGGAGTCGATAAAGGGGAGAAATCATATTGAAGTCACATTTTGGGAAACATACCTCGCGATCTGTAAACTATTATTCTAAAGTGTTATTCGTCATATTAATCTCAATCCTATTAATCAATATGATTGTTTCTTTTTTTACTATTACCATTACAAGACAACAAAGTATCGAATACGTCAAAAATACGATTAATCTTTATTTAGACGACACCATGTTAAGGCTTAATGCTGTTGAACACTTTATGATCTGGACAGTAAAAAACGAGCCCTTGATCAAAGATATGGAAAAGGCAAAGGATATGTCAGAGTTACCTAAAAGCATTCACAACTTCAGAACAAGAGTGAACGACTTTCAGTACTCGACAGGTAAAGAATATCAGTTCTTTTTAGCATTAAAAAAAGAGAACTATTTCTTTAGCAGTTCTCCCATTCAAATGAACTATTCCGAGTACTTAAAGATAAAGGATTATTTTTTATCAAAAAAACGATCCGTTAATAAGTATGAAGATATCTATACATGGCAATCTTTGAAAATGGATGAAAAGTACTATTTATACCACTTACTAGAATACGAAAATCGCATGTTTATTTCTGTGATTGCAGTTGATGATATCCTCTTTCCACTAAATGAAATTAATCTTGGTGATAAAGGAACACTCACGATTGCAAATAATGAAAACGGTTTTTTATCCGGATCAAAAGAAAACATAAGTAATAGAAAGTTAAAGTTCATCTTTACCAGTTATCTTACCTTCCATCAAAATGATACTGGACTGCCGTTCTCCCTACATGTATCAGTAGATCATTTTAGTGCATATAAAAAAGTTGCAATTGCTCAATTTGTTCTTGTTTTAGCAACCATAATCATTGGTTTAATCTTATTCTTCTTTTTAGGTTATTTTAGGAATAAGATTCTATCACCCATACAAGACTTCTCTCAAACTCTCTTAGATATTAATAAAAATAATGAGAAAGTTGACTTTAGCAGTAGTATTATTGAACTTGAGCAAGCGAATGAACAATTCAAAGGTTTAATGAACGAAATTAAAAAGTTGAAAATCGATTATTATGAACAGGAATTTGAAAAGAAACAAATACAGATGGACTTTATGAAATTACAAATAAAACCTCATTTCTATTTAAGCTGTTTAACAACCATTCACAGTATGGCTGAAATGGGAATGTATAAAGAAATTAAAAAAATGACTATTTCTACATCTAACTATTTTAGGTACTTATTTCAAACAAACCAAAACTATGTAAAGCTTGAAAAAGAATTAACTCATATTCAAGATTATCTAGCAATCCAAAAATTATTGCATGCCCATTCATTTAAGTTTGATATCCAAACAGAACCTTCAATTGAGAAGGCAATGATTCCTCCACTAATGATTCAAACGTTTATTGAAAATATTGTAAAGCATGCTGTTTCTTTAGATGAGCAAATAAACATTCAGTTAAATATTTATTCAAAAATAGTTGAGAACAGAAAATCCATTATCCTCACTTTACTTGATAATGGACCAGGGTTTCCTGCTGATATATTGGAAAATCTCCAAAGCGATATGCTTATAACCACGATTAACGGAAATCATATTGGCATTAACAATGTGATCCAAAGATTACGTTTATTATTTGAAGAAGATTTTAGTATTAATTTTTCAAATATTCCAGGTGGCGGGGCAAAGGTTGAAATCATGATTCCTTATCTGGCCAAGGAGGAGAGAGTAGAAAGATGAATGTATTAATCGCGGATGATGACCGCTTTGTTATTTCTGCACTTGAACAAAAAATCGATTGGATTTCACTAGGTGTTAAAAATATTTACTGCGCTTACAATATTCGGCAAGCGATGAAACTCTTTGCGGAACATCCGATCGACATTCTTATTTCTGATATTGAAATGCCTCAAGGAAATGGACTGGAATTATTAGCTTGGATCAGGTCAGAAGGATATAAAGTTCAAACAATTTTTTTAACCAATTACGCTGACTTTCACTACGCTCAGAAAGCAATTGAACTACAAAGCTTTGAATATTATTTAAAACCGATTGAGTTTGAGAAACTAGAATTAATCATTAAAAAGGCGATCAAAAAAGTAAGAGTAGGTCAACAAAATGAAAACGTTTTAAAGGTTGGGCAATACTGGCAAGAAAATAAAGAGGAAATTAAAGAACACTTTTGGAGTTCACATATTAAAAGAAGTGATTTTCGATTTACATTGGAGGAGTTACAAGTAGAGTTAGAAACCAAACATATTGATTATTCTGTTGACGATCATTTCTTACCATTATTAATAGAATTTTTCCCTTATGAATTGGTAGACAATAAAGAAATATTATATTTATTCAACCACGAAGGCAATCTTAGAAATAAATTAAATTCTATCATTGAAACGGTTTTTCAAAATTATACGATTCAATTAGATGGATTACTACCCTTACAGATGAATAACGAAGAATATTTAGCTATCTTTAAATTGATGCAAACTCCTGATTTGTCATCATTGTCAGCTGCTTGTAATGAACTGATTGAAACGGTTAATCATCAATTACATTGTGATATCCAATGTTACTTAGGAACAGTGGAATCATTAGCTCAATTTAAATCCAGAGTAACGAAGCTCCAAGCTGCTAGAAATGAAAATATTAACTACAGAAACAGAACGATTTTGCTCGATAATCATCAAAACAAAACAGCTAAATATATAGAGCCTAATTTAAAGTTGTTAGAGGAGTATCTACTAACAGAAAATCGTGATAGTTTTATCAATCGATGTCAACGCTACCTACATAATTTAGTAGATAAAAGTGAAGCAAACCAACACGTAATTAGTAATTTTAAAATTGATATTACCCAATTGATCTATACTCATTTAAAAAAGAAAGAAATCCTCGCACATCACTTGTTTCAAGGAAAAACATTTGATTTCTTACATGAACAATCGATGAGATCAATAGAGGATTTAATGAACTACCTGTCTTACCTAGTTGACGTTTCTTTAGATTATATGAAATTTACCAATTCTCAAAAGTCAGTTGTTCATAAGATTTGTGACTACATTGATCAAAATTACCATGAGAATGTTACCAGAAGCAACTTAGCAAGTACTCTATACTTAAGCCCTGACTATATCGCGCGAATCTTTAAAAAGGAAATGGGAATCTCACTGATTAATTACTTGATCAAGAAAAGGATTGAAGTTGCGAAAGATTTACTAAGCAATACAGACCACCCTGTTCATCTGATTTCAGATAAAGTAGGGTATGGAAATTATTCTTATTTCACGCGAATTTTCAAGAAGGAAACTAATTATACTCCAATGGATTATCGAAAAAATAATAAATGCTTAAGTAAATCATTAAAGCAATAGTTTCGCCACCACATCACTAACAGAATCCAAACAGAAACAGCCACAAAGAAATCAGTCTACATTGATTTCTTCGTGGCTATTCACACTATCCATCTACTAACTTCAACGCTCCAAACCAATAGTTCACAAACGACTTTATTACACTTTCACCGCTTCTTTTCTCTCTGATGATTGATAGGCAGCAAGCGCCACTTCTACAGCTCGAAGCCCATCTAACCCGGTTATAGATGGCGGAGTCCCGTTACGAACACTATCTATAAAATCTTCCACTAACCCTAGATTCATATCGTCACCAATAAAAATTCTTTTTACGCCTTGCTTTTCAGAATAGAGACGTACGTTTTGATCAAAAGCATCAATCTTTAATGTTCCCTTAGTGCCAACAATATCCAATGTTACGTCACCCCATGTTGGATATGCTTGATTTCTTGACCAACTGCAATCTAATGTGGCAAAAATTTCATTATCCAATTCCATCGTCAATATCCCTGCGTCATCAATTGGAGTGTTAGAAAATAATTGATCACTTTCACAATAAACCTCTTTTATTTCTGAATTTGTAAACCATCTTATAATATCGACTACGTGCACTGTATGGTCCATAACAGCACCACCACCAGAAAGTTCTTTATCGACAAACCAGCCTTGTGGATTAGTACCACGATTTGTTCCGCTTATGCCAATAATTTCACCTATTCTCCCCGAGTCTAGTATTTCTTTGGCACGTACAATGTTTGAATTGAAGCGTACAGGAAATGCAGTTTGCAATATAACATTATTCTCACGGCAAATATCGATCATTTCTTGCGCATCCTCTATAGTAGTAGCTAAAGGCTTTTCGCATAAAATATGTTTTTGGGCTTTAGCTGCTGCTTTGACATGCTCTTTATGGTGTACATTTTCTGAAGTGACAATAACAGCATCCATTTCGATCTCTAAAAACGCTTGATAGGATGAGTAATAAGGAATATTGAATGTTTCAGCAAATTCTTTTCCTTTAACCATATCATTGTCAGCTATACCGACAATTTCTACGCCTTCTATCGATTGAAGACCGCTTGCATAACTATATGCATGTGAATGTGCACAACTTATAATGCCTACCTTCATGCTTTTCACTCCTTTAATTTATAAATACTGGTTGTCCAGTCCTGATTGACTCTCTTGCTGCAAGAGATATTTCAACCGCCTTCAATGCATCAAACGGAGTTATAATAGGTTCCTTTTTATTTTGTATACAATCAATGAAATGCTCCAATTCAACAAAGTATGGACTATTTTTTAGTGGGCTTTCTGGAACAGCAACACCCTTGACGCCCTCATTCAAATCATCTGCTCGAACAAATGAATGAATTGATTTATTTTTTGAACTATCAAATTCTAAAATCCCGTCTTCCCCTGATATTTCCATGGACATTTTAAAGCTTTCATGTGCCCAACTACCTTCTACGTGAGCAATAACGCCTGATTTAAATCTTAAAGTAACAAGGGCATAATCATATCCTAACCCTGTCATGTCTTTTACACCTTTAGCGAAGACACGTTCAACTTCACCGAATGTCCATCTCAAAAAATCAAAATCATGAATAATTAAATCGAGGATCACTCCTCCACTCTTTTTTTGTTCGTTATACCATCCAAGTGGTGTTTTAGGAAATGGACCACCCCTAAATGTTCGGACAACCCCTACCTTCCCAATTGCCCCTTTCTCAACTGCCTCCTTTAACTTTTTATATTCATTGAAAAACCTTACTACATGTCCTAGATACAAATTAACTCCATTACGGTCGCAGTATTCTATCATTTCTTTAGCAGCATCAATTGATAAGGTAATTGGTTTTTCACAGATAATATTCTTCACGTAATTGGCTGCTTTTTTCACATATTCTTCATGTAAATAGGTAGGTAATGCAACATCAATTACATCTACATTCCCAATAACCTCCATTGCCTCTTCCAATGTCTCAAAGCCCTCTACTTGGTATTTTTCACTCATATCATTTCTTATTATTTTATTCGTATCTATTACGCCCATCATCTTTACATTTTCCATCTTTGCATAACAGGATAAATGAGTTCTTCCCATTGTCCCCAATCCTATTAACAATACGCGTATCATATGCTCGCCCACTTTCCCTTCACTTAAATGAAGTTTATAATTCAACCTTTGCTTCCAGTCAGTGCAATCCCCTGAATAAAATACCTTTGCAAAAATAAGAAAACTAAAATCATTGGCATGGCAGATAAGACGGATCCAGCCATTAATAATGGATAATCCGTTTTATATTGACCTTGAAAATTCGCTATTCCTACAGAGAGAACCCTCATATTATCGGAGTTAGTCATAATCAATGGATATAAAAAGTCATTCCATGAAGCTAAAGCTGTAAAAATCGCCAACGCAACCAATGCTGGACGAGATAATGGCAAAATGATTCTCCAATAAATACCGAAAAAGGAACATCCATCGATTTTTGCCGCTTCATCTAATTCCCTTGGTATTGTCATGAAAAACTGCCTTAACAAAAATACACCGAATGCACTGAAAACTCCTGGTACAATTAATGCGTAAAATGTATCAATCCATCCGAAAGTTCTCATTACCGCAAAAGTAGGTATAAGAACAATTTGAGACGGAACCATCAATACAGCTATAATCAAAATGAATAATAGATTTTTCAATGGAAATTTAAGCCTAGCAAAGGCATATGCTGCCATGGAACATAAAAATAGCTGTCCGACAGTTCTACCCACCGTCATGAAAAATGTATTAGAGAAATACTTAAGGTAATCCATTTGAGTAAATACCTTGATATAATTCCCCCACTCCATAGTTTCTGGTAAAATCGTAGGTGGCACAATCATCGATTCATTGAAAGTCTTTAAAGATGTAATGATCATCCAAATAAATGGTAGTACCATAATGAATGATCCGATAATCAATAATGTGTGTATAGAAATTCTCTTCATAACCGTAGATCTATGCATAGATTTCACCCCTTTTATTCATAATGAACCCATTTCTTTTGCAAGATAAATTGAACGATAGTTATGAGTAGAATAATGATAAAGAGTAATAGTGCTTGCGCTGATGCATATCCCATATTAGATAACACAAATCCTTGCTCATAAATACCGTATACTACTGTCCTTGTTGCATTTAAAATGACAGAGTTTTCTCCAATCATAATAAAAACTAAATCGAACACTTGAAGTGAACCGATTAACGATATAACTAAAACAAAGAATAAACTAGGAGTTAACAATGGTAGTGACACATTCATGAACTTCCGAAAAGCATTTGCACCATCAAGATCAGCAGCTTCATAAAGTGATTCAGGAATACCTTGAAGCCCAGCTAGTAAGATAATAATAGATTGACCCATCCCCATCCATATACTCGCTAGGATAATTGAAAATAAAGCAAACTTTGAATCTAGTAGCCAAGCAGGACCTTCAATACCAACAATACTTAAAACGTAATTAATCAAACCGTATTGTGAGTTATATAACCATCTCCAAACCATCCCAACAGCTATTGGCATTGTAACAACAGGTAAAAAGAATAATGTTCGATAAATAGCCATCCCGCGGACCTTCTGGTTTAATAATGTGGCAATCAATGTCGCTAAAATGATCATTAAGGGAACAGAGACGAAAGTAAACACAATCGTATTAATGACTGTCCGTTTGTATTCCGCATTACTGAATAACTCTACGAAATTAGCTACCCCATTAAAAACAGGAGCCGTCAAGCCATTCCAGTCCGTAAATGATAGATAAAAAGAAGACAATGCAGGCAACATGTAAAAGGCCATTAACCCTAAAAAAGTCGGTGCAATAAGCAGATATGCCCAAAAAACTTCTTTTTTCTCATACTTCGATACTTTAAGCTGTAGATTACCTTTTTGTTTTTCAGTCACAACCTTCATGATATCCCACCTTAATAAAAGGAGAATAAGCTGATAGAAAGCCTATTCTCTTTTTAATAATCTTAGCTTTACCTCCAAGAAGGAAAACGCATACATTTGATTTCGAGAACACTTTATCCTCAGCTTAATTCCAATAACAATCTCTACTATCGAGAAAGATAAAGACTTTTATTTTTTCGTTAAAATTTCATTCATTTCTGTTGCAATTTTTTTGACTGCTTCTTCCACCGTTTGTTCGCCGAAAAATGCTTTTTGAATCTCATCATTTTGTACTTTTTGCCATTCAGAAGTATTTTTACTTACAGGGTATGGCACTCCGTCATTTTTCATCGATTCAATTAAAGGAGCTAAATCTAATTCTTCAATTGATTCAGTCCAAATATCTTGTTGATCAAGAAACGTAGGTATACCGAAACCTGCTTCAGCTAATTGTTTCTGCGCATCTTTTCCAGACAGTTCTAGAGCTAAGTCTTGAATCACTTCATCATCTTGCTTTTTCGCATTAACTGCCCAACTAATTCCATGAACAGTAGTTGCTCTTTGTTTTCCAGTCGGTAGCACTGTAACTCCTAAGTCCTCACCCAGCGTTTCAAATAATTGTCCAGCTCTAACGGATAAAGCAGGCCATACAGCAATTTTCCCAGAAGAGAATGATTGGATTAACTCCGTTTCAACTTGTTCTTGAGCAGTCGGGGAAATTCCCTCTTTCATCATTTTATACTGCCACTCTAGTGCCTCAATAGCCTCAGGTGTATCATATCCAGATTCTGTTTTATCTTCACTCATAATAAATCCACCGTTTTGTGGAATATAATTATAAAATCCTTGTTGGTCTGAGAAAGCGGACCCAAAACCATAAATACCTTTTGATTTATCCGTTAGCTCTTTTCCTACTTCCTCAATTTTCGACCAATCCCATGTATCATCAGGATAAGGTATGTTTTTTTCATCAAAAATGGCTTTGTTATAGTAAAGCGCTACCATATCTGAGAAAAACGGCAGCCCATATAACTTATCATCTTTGGAATATAAATCTAAAATAGCTGGAGTAATGTCATCTTTTGAAATATCCCCTTTAACTAGTGCATCTTCTACATCATTAATCAGGCCATTATCAACATAATCATAGAAGTTTGGACCATTCATCCAAAATATATCAGGACCGCTTCCACCATTTAATCCCGTTCTAAGCTTTGTCCAATAATCTTTAAAAGGTGTATAAGTGACGTTGACTTTTACATCCGGATGTTTTTCGTTAAATCTCTTGATAGATTCATTTACAATCGGCTTAACATTTTCATCCCATAGGGCAACATCAATTGTATTTCCATCCTTAGAGGCTTTTTCGTTACCTCCACATGCGATTAATATTCCTGCGATTAGAAAGATCATCAACGAAAGAAATATATTCTTCTTCATAATCATTTTTCCTCCTATCATTTTTTAAATCGGTTCACATACAAATCTCTTAATTTAGTAAATAGTTTTATATGCATTGATTACTATGCACCCCCCTTCAGTTGGACATCCTACATTACTGTTTCAATCAATGGAGGGTAAAGTTAAACAATTCATGTAGTAACAATGCCCCTGATCCAACCACATCATAATCACTTCCAAAAGAAGTTGGAACTACTTCAAATCCATTAGTAAGCGTTTTCAAAGAGTGGGTTAATAAATGCTCATTTACTTTTTTAATTAAGTATGGATTGTCAAAGGCCAAATCACCGCCAATAATTATTTTTTCGGGATTGAATAAGCTGACTATATTAACAAGCCCAGTTGCGAGATAAACAGCAACTTCGTCTAAAATAGAAATTGAAAGTGCATCTCCTTCATTAAGTGCATAACGGAAGATCCCTGGAGTAATTTTCATTAAGTCTCCCTTTGTCTTTTCCAATATAACTGTACTAGTTCCATTATTAATCTCAGTTAATATTTTGGTATGGATCGCTTTCCAACTAACATAGTTTTCTAAACAGCCCTTATTTCCACAACTACAAGGTTTCCCATTATAGTCTATCGTTGTATGTCCGAACTCTCCTGCTCCACCATGAAACCCTCGAAACACAGAATCATTTATGAGGATGCCCGCTCCAACTCCATCGCCGATAGTGACATAAATTAAATTTCTTGACTGTTGATAAAAGCCAAAGCCTTTTTCAGCTAAAATATCTCCGTTCGTATCGTTATCAATATATGTTTTAATGTTAAATTGCCTTTCAACCAAACTTTTTAAATGCAAGTTCTCTATGTTTAATTTCGGATTGTAAAGTATGATTCCATTAACAGAATCTACAATACCTTGGGTCGTTATAGAAATCCCTAAACAATAATCTAGATCTGGATACCTCTCCAAAAAATTCCCTATCACACCAATAACGAAAGAACTAAAGCTATCATACAAATTTTTCTCTAAGGGATATACTTCTTTTAATTTTACTTGAGCATTTAAGTTTAGTTCAGCTATAGTAAGCTTCGAAGCATCTATAGCAATTCCTATTAAGAAAAACGTATTAGGATTTACCTTAAGGAGTATAGGTCTCCTTCCACCTATAGAAGTCCCTCTCCCATCTTCATACACATAGGAATCACGGATTAATTCACTAACTGCAGAGGTGACAGTTGTCGCACTAATTTGCATTATTTTTGCAATCTCAGCACGAGAAATAGGTCCTTCTCTACGAATCTTATCTAAAATTAAGGTTTTATTTAATTCTTTAATAAGCTTCAAGTCCCCAGTTCTTTTCCGCATACCTTCATTCCATTCTATTATTTATAGTTTCTTTCTCCACTGTCTTTATTAAGGTGATATTAACACACACATTTTCAAAGTTCAATATATTTTGATATATTATTTTATTTTTATACATATATAGATAAAATATAATGTTATAACTTC
The DNA here is from genome assembly GCF_001591545.1 of Lederbergia lenta NBRC 16444. GTDB lineage: Bacteria > Bacillota > Bacilli > Bacillales > Bacillaceae_C > Lederbergia > Lederbergia lenta. The sequence continues at coordinate 67,915 of NZ_BCVC01000005.1, read as the reverse complement.
CTCATAATAAACATTGGCGCATCTTTAGCTACTCGTTTCTATGAGAAGTGTAGCCTCTTTAAGACACGAAAACTAACTTATCAGTATTTTTAAACAATTTAACCATAACCTATTGGATTTTCACATTTTATATGAGACAATGTACCTACTGGAGCTCCAGTGTTCTATACCACTATTAAAAACTGATAGGCAGAAAGGAAGATGGGCATGAAGTTAATCCAGTATTATGTGATCAACCGTAAGACATTCGCTTTAATACCAACATTCGATTCGTACGGGCATTTATTCACACGAGTGATTGAAGGTGATACTTCTTTTCTCGTTAGTATGAGTCCGTTACAAATAATCGAGGAGAGTATTATCTATTTTGGTAACGACTACAAAGGAGCCAGAGTAGCCGCGAAACAGGCATTAGGGAATATTGATATGCCCCCTATAAAAATAAGTGGTAGTTTAGGTATCTACTGGTTCCCGAGCATGTCACCATCGAGAGATGAATGCATTTGGTTTTGCGAGGATCATATCGATGATACTATATTTCTATCTCGTAAAAAAACAAAAATTATATTACCGCTTGGTCATGAAATTATCATGGAAGGTTCTAAAAAACACTTTGATCTTAAACTACATCGTGCACGAGACTATCGAAAAAAGATAGAGACGAGAACGACAGGAACATCATACATTTTACATAAACCTCATGAAGATGTACTCATAATAAAAGAACATAACCCCAACTCATATCAATTCGATCAAACAGCCCAGAAAAAGAAAAAATAACATATGTATAGAGAAAGGACGATGATTTGCTTCTTCCCGTCCTTTCTCTTTTTAAGTATAAATTAACATTGAGCCAAAAGGATATTCTTCTTTAACTTAGGAATAGCACCAACACGCCACTTCTTGACGGCAGAGGGTGATACTCTTTCATGCTTAGCAATTTCTTGGATCGTCATGCCATAATAAAAGGTATAGATGACCCATTGCTTCTGCTTCTCCGTCAGGTCCGTGCAATAAAATAGCAGATTGGCTAGCTGCAATCGCTGCTCCCCATTATCAACTTCCATTTCCCAATACGACTCTTCAGGATAAACATTTCTATCTTCCAACTTTCTGCTGTTCTTTAAGTCTGTCATGATCCGCCCTTTTATATAGGAAAAGGCGTACGTACTAAAGATCGCCCCTTTATTTGGATCAAAACGCTGTTGTGCATCCCATAGAGCAATCATACCTGTTTGAAAGTACTCCTCTACATCTTTATAAATTTGCAGCGATTTAATAATATGGTAAATCATTGGCCGATAATCCTCCACCACATCCTCAAACCTTTCCATTCTTATTCCTTCCTGGAAAGCGCGCTTTTCATTTGTATTCCCGGGTACCCATACCATAGTAAAAAGCGTCTTCGTATACGAACGAGCAGAATATTAAAAAGGAGTAGATAAAATAGAATTAGTTTAAAATAAATGCCCAAAAAGTCACTTTTCCCCTAGGAGAAAAGTGACTTTTAATTCAATTTCAAAACAAATTATTATGGATAGAATTTCTACTAAATCTATCAAACTAGCTAGGAGAAAATCATACGTTTTGACTTCCTATGAGATACTCATTGTGATCATTTTATCCAATTTTTATTGGCGTAGGTGTCCAAAATTCTCCTTTCTATATATATCAATAATAGAAGCGTTGACCGAAGCGAGAGACAACTCGTGCAGATTCGATTGCTTCAACATAAAAATTTGTAGGAGGAATGGACATGAGTAAATTATTAGTGAAGGAATATCCAGTTATGTTTCAACCATCTTTTGCACAGGAATTGGGAGTGAATGGAGCGATTTTATTGCAACAAATTCATTATTGGCTTCAAACTTGTTCGACGACGAAGGACGGAAGCAAATGGGTGTATAACACGTACAAGGATTGGCATGAACAGCTGCCGTTTTGGTCAGAGGCGACGATAAAGCGTGCCCTTAGGCTACTTGAAAAAGAGGGGTATATTTTTACCGCTAATTTTAATAAATTTCGGATGGATCAGACAAAATGGTACACGATTAATTATGCAAAAATAAATGAGTGGGAAAAAGCTGCTCTTATTGATCATGTCACCATTCAACCTGATCTATTAGACGATACAGACTGCCCTATTGAAGGGTGCAGATTGGACAAAGCAATACCAGAGATTACTACAGAGACTACAAAAGATATATATAATATCCCCTATTCTGAGGTAATCGAATACTTAAATAGCAAAACAAATGCAGCATACAAACCGAGTACTAAGAAAACGCAAAATTTAATCAAAGCCAGATGGAAAGAAGGATTTACACTGCCTGATTTTAAAAAGGTAATCGATATTAAAACAGCTGAATGGCAGCATGATGCTTATTGGAATAAATACTTACGGCCTGAGACATTGTTTGGAACAAAATTTGAATCCTATGTAAATCAACAGCCGAAGAAAAGACAATGGCGAGAGGAAGATTTTAATTTAAATGAAGAAGAGTGAGACGTTTACCCTACTTACTTTGATTGCTAATTATTACGACCAGTTTGAAATAGACCAAAAAAAAGTAGATACATGGCATAAAGCATTAAAACCTTTCATGTATAAGCAGCTTGAGGAAAACTTACTTGTACATGTAGCAGAATCCCCCTATCCACCAAGAATTGCTCGATTAGTACGTAAGCAGACAGCTACATCGCGTATGATTCCGAGCATCGAGGAGACAAGCAAATGTGCCCAACAAAACTCCAAGCCGGCACAGGAACAAGTTATTCAAAATGAGCTAAAGAAAATGCGCGCTATCTTAGGGATAAATCGGGGGGAAGAACTGTAATGGGACAACATCCCCTCTTCAATCAGGCAGCAGAGGAAGCACTCATTGGAACACTATTTTTAGAACCGAAACTAGTCGAGGAATGTACGATTACTTCCAAACAATTTTATATGAAAAGGTTACAAATTCTATTTACAGCCATCACTAAATTGAATGAGCAAGGAAAGCCACTTGATATCATTTCAATTGTAGAAGAAATAGGACCGGATCATCTCGAGGTTGTTGGGGGGATTAGCTATATCACAGAAATTTCCACTAGCGTCCCTTCTACGGTCAACTTCGATTACTACGAAGATATCGTAAAAAAGTATGCACAAAAACGCCAGATGTTAAAGGTGACTGGGAAAATCCAAAATGAAGTACAGAATGGAAATGTTCATACAACCTTAAGAGACGGCATTCAAGAATTGATCATGCTGGAAAATAGTTTGGTAGATGAGGAAGATGGTCATATTTCACCTAGTCTAGTCAGCCTCTATGATGATTGCGAAATAGACCTTGGTGAGATAACTGGGATTGGATCGGGATTTAAACAACTTGACTATTTGACTGGCGGCTTCCAAGACTCGGACTTCATTGTTGTCGGCGCAAGGCCAAGCGTGGGAAAAACAGCTTTTGCTATAAACCTAGCCTTACATGCCGCTGTGCAACATGTGGCTATCATGTTCTCTTTAGAAATGTCCAAGAAACAGCTATTGAAAAGGGCATTATGCAACACTGGAGGGATTAGTTCTGTAAAAATGCGCAATCCACGACGCAATTTTGCTGATGAAGATTGGCGGAAATTTACGAAGGCAATGGGCAGAATCTCAAAGACACAGCTCCATATTTTTGACAAAGGTGGCATGGATATAGTCTATATTTGGTCGCGGGTTAGGAAGCTACGCAGTCAATATGGAGAGGAGAAAAAAATGCTCGTAGTGATTGACTATTTACAATTAATCATGGGCGACCCCAAACACCGCGCAAATAGACAGGCAGAGATTAGTGAAATCAGCCGCATGCTTAAAATTATGGCTAGGGAGTTAAATGTCGTTGTCATGGCCCTCTCCCAACTAAGTCGCGGAGTCGAAAGTCGTCAAGACAAACACCCGATCTTATCCGATCTACGCGAAAGTGGCCAAATCGAGCAAGATGCAGATGTCATCGCCTTCCTTTACCGTGAAGACTATTACCAAAAAGAAACAGACGAGCAAAACATCGTCGAAGTCATCCTCGCCAAACAGCGAAATGGACCAATTGGTACAATTAAATTAGCTTTCGATAAAGAATATGGTAAGTTTGGAGAGGCAAAGGGATAGCAATCTGTACTAGAAACAAACTCAATTAATTCAGTGGAAACACTGTGAAATACCCGATACCCAGTAAAGTGAAATTGGTAGCAATAACGATCATACCACTTTATAAAAATATTTTGAAAATCACTAGAAAAGTCAAACTAAATAGAATAGTATATAAGTATGTAGGTAATTTGACACAACCTTAAGAAGTTGAATTTAATGGAACGGTGAAAAATAAGAAGTGAATGATCGTCTAACTCTCATGAATAAAACTAGGAGGAGATATGGATATGTATAATTCCAATGAAGTACCTGTTGATGGACACGCCTATTGGATAAAGCACAAAGAACTGGATATCGAAATCTTTTTCAATGTATATCAAACGTATACATGGGTCTCAGCGAGTTACTATTTTTGGGACGAAGAAAGCATTGTAGGGATAGGCACACATGACATAAAAGAAGCTGGTGTGAAGGCTTCACTAAAAAAGGCAACAAAAGTAGCGATTAATGAATTACTACAAGAGCTTGACGAGCAAGGGATCAGCGTTTGGCAGTCAAAGAATCCATGTACGGATCAGAAAGCAATGTTTGTATTTATTGCGCCGGAAAAGAAAAGGAATTAAGAATCGATTAAAAATTACTACAGTAAAATAGAAGTTAAGATGAACTTAATAAATGTTATTAAAGTTAATATAAAAAACGAATTTATCGTTAAAGGTCAACTTCGTTCATTTATTTTGTAAACTGTACAAGCTAGACAATTTTTAAAACATATTCAAACTTTAAGCGCTTTGGAACATTTAATCTTATGAACAGGCTTTTACTTGATTTAGAACAGTAAGTATCACTTCAATTTATTGTCTTATTACAAATTAGGAGAGCAGTTATTCTTCACTGCTCTCCTATCCCTTTGGAAAGAAATAACTCCCTAAATTTCAATGCTCGAGTATATCTGCTATCCTCTTACTGGCGTGTCCATCACCATATGGATTACTTGCACGGCTCATCTTTTCGTACTCCGATTTATCCTCAAGTAATAATTTAAAAGTTTGATAAATAACCTCTTCATCTGTACCAACTAACTTTAATGTACCTGCTGCAATACCTTCCGGTCGCTCTGTCGTATCACGCATTACCAAAACTGGCTTTCCTAAACTTGGAGCTTCCTCCTGAATACCACCGCTATCAGTTAAAATCATGTATGATCTTGATAGAAAATTGTGAAAGTCAATTACCTCTAAAGGCTCTATGATTCTAATTCGGTCACAGTCTCCTAGTATCTCGTTAGCCGCTTCTCTTACAACCGGATTCATATGAATTGGATAGATTGCTTTTATATCAGGATGTTCATCAATAATTCTTTTAATCGCCTTAAACATATTTCTCATAGGTGCACCTAGGTTTTCCCTTCTATGAGCCGTAATCATAATTAATCTACTACCTTCAACCCAATCTAGTTCTTCATGAAAATAGTCTTCTCTTACTGTAGTATTTAATGCATCAATAGCTGTATTCCCTGTAATATAAATTGAAGTTGCTTCTTTACCTTCTTTTATTAAATTATCTTTGGACATTTCAGTTGGAGAAAAATGATAATTAGCAACAATCCCAACGGCTTGACGATTAAATTCTTCTGGATAAGGCGAGTAAATATTATAAGTTCTTAATCCTGCCTCTACATGTCCTACAGGAATTTGTAAATAAAAACATGCTAAAGCCGTCACAAAAGTAGTGGAAGTATCTCCATGGACTAACACTACATCTGGTCTTACTTCTTCTAAAACAGCTTTCATTCTTTCCAAAATATTGATGGTCACATCAAACAATGTTTGTTTTGATTTCATAATAGATAGATCATAATTCGGTGTCACATTAAAGGCTTCGAGAACCTGATCTAACATCTCCCTGTGCTGACCAGTGACACATACAATAGTCTCTATTTTTTTTCGTGTTTTAAGTTCTTTAACTAAAGGACACATCTTAATTGCTTCAGGTCTTGTTCCAAAAACTACTAGTACCTTTTTCATTAGTTAACTCACATTCCTTTCGATGAAACAAAATAAAAGTAACTTTTATTTATATTAATCTTAACTTTTTAACAACTCAGAGATACTTTCCTATTATTTATACAATATCTTCTAATACTAGAGGACATTTGTATATCGAAAAATCGCTTTATACAAATGCCCTCTATTTTAGGATATATTTTTATAACGGCAAACTTTTATATTAAGAAAAAAACTAAACATCTTTTAAACCTATAAAAGGATTGCTTCCTTTTTAATTGCATTATATAAATTTCCATAATTTATATAATTAATATCTTTCGTTACTTGTTTAACTACATTTTTGGTATCAAATATTCGTTTATGCGCCATCATGTTCAACTCATTACTCTCAAAACTTTTAAATTGATTATGATCAGATAAAATAACAACTAAATCAGAATCCTTCACTGCTTCCTCTAAACAATCCTCTACCCAATCAAGTTTAACATGGGGGTCGTATGCTCTAACTTCAAATTGGTTTTGTTCTATTAAAATATTATATATTTCCATAGCCGGGCTCTCACGTATATCATCAACATTTCCTTTATAAGTTAGACCAAAAATAGTTATTATTTTCCCATCAACCTGTTTCATCAATTTATTAACGTTTTCTACTACATAGTAAGGCATTGAATTGTTTATCCCACGGGATAAATCCATTAATTGTGCAGTTTCCGGAGCTTTTGAAATAATGAAATAAGGATCAACTGCCAAACAATGTCCACCGACTCCAGGCCCCGGAGTATGTAAATTAACTCTCGGATGTTTATTAGCCATTTCAATAACATCTAATGTGTTAATATTTAACTCATTACATACCTTTGTCAGTTCATTCGCTAATGCAATATTAACATCGCGAAATGTGTTTTCCATTAACTTAGACATTTCAGCAGTTTTAGCATCAGTTTTTATTATTTCTCCTTTAACAAAAGTATTGTATACCATTGCACCAGCATCAGCACATGCGGATGTAATTCCACCAACAATACGATTATTATAAATTAACTCATGCATTATCTGACCTGGTAATACTCTTTCTGGGCAATGAACTAGATATATATCTTCCCCAATAACAAAACCCGCTTTCTCCAATAATGGTTTTACAACGTCGTCCATGCTCCGTGGTCCAATTGTTGATTCGACAATAATTACATTTCCTTTTTTTACATAGGGTAATACAGAATTTACCGCACTAATTACATGTGATAAATCACAAGATCTATATTCGTCATTCAAGTTTGGTGTAGGTACCGATATAATAAAAGCATCTGCTATTTCTGGATGTAAAGAAGCCTTGAATTTACCATTTTCAAGAACTTCCTCCAATGCCTCTTGCAGACCTGGTTCCTCAATATGAATCTTTCCATTATTTAATGAATCTACAGCATCTTCTTTAACATCGACTCCTATTACCTCTATATCATGTTTTGCAAACATTATGGAAGTGGGGAGTCCTATATAACCTAATCCAATAGTACAAACTTTCATTTTAATACCTCCAAATATATGATAGACAATGTAATTATTCTTCTTTTCTAAGTAATAGTCTTTTAACTAATACTTTCCGTCAGTTAACATCCTTCATTTTTCATTCAACCCAATTAGAATATAATCAATCATTATTATCATTAATAGTTTCTAAACTTTTTATTTTTTTTGCAGGAACGCCACCAACTACACAGTTTCCTTCAGGAAAACTACGTGTTACGACCGCCCCAGCACCTACTATTGTATTGTCACCCAAACATACGCCTGGTAATATAACAGCATTCATCCCAATCCAACAAGATTTTCCAATTTTTATCGGCTCGGGTTCATTGTGTTGATCCAGATTATTTATATCATGATTCTCTGTTATTAAACCAACGTTTGGTGCAATGTATGTCCCTTTACCAATAGTAATGTCACAATGCCATGATTGAAAGTAAACACCGTAATGCTGAAAATTGTTTAAATCATCAATGTCAAACTTAATATTTTTCCACTGACCTATCTCATTCCTAAATGACACCGGAAATGGGCATGTTCTATTATATCCAATAATTTTTTGCATAAATAAATTACGCCAACACCAATACCATCCTTTAATATTATTATCAAAATGTCTTCCTTTCAAGTACTTCTTATCATAAAATAAAGGAATTATTAATTTCGAAAAGGCAATATAAATTTTTTTGATGAACTTTTTTTTCATTATTACTTTCACCCCATCACTAGTAACGCGTTTATTCTTCTATATTGATAATCATGAGTTTAATTTCTTAAGAATTTACTTTATCTAGTTTAATAGATTCATGGATATCAATATTATTATACCAAGATTATAATTTTAAGTTTTAAAACTTTTAGCTCTTAGCATATCCTTTCTTCTTAAACGCATTTCTAATTAATATTAGAAATGCAAAAGCATAAATAAACGAATAAGAAATACTTATGATTGTTAAGAATTGAACAATGTCTAAACTTAGCATTTTGGAACTTATAAATGCTATTACAGACATAATAATAAATAAAAAATTTATGACTAATTCTAAGTTTTGCTTTTTAGAAATCATCATTCCTGGTGATAAAGCTGTTACTATAAAACGAATTGCAAACATTGGAGCTAATATTTTTACATAATCTCCAGATCTTTCCCATCCCAGTCCAAAAATAAATTTAAATATCGATGGAGCCAAAAAGAACATAAAGAACGCCATGGGTATTGCGATTATTAATAATATAAATGTTGTCTTTAAAAATGTTTTACTATAATGATCGGATTTATCATACTCTCTAGAAGCTTCTTGAAAAAAAACTTTTGAGATATTACCACTAATAACTGATAAAGGCAATCCTAAAATTTTATATGTCATATAATAATGACCAAGAGTAGCTAAACCGAATAAATTTTCTACAAACAAATTTATCGATGCGTATGAAAAGTTATTTGCAAATAATGCTGGAACCGAATACAACGGTTGTTTATAGTGTAACTTTGATACATAGATTACCCTATCCTTACTGGTAGTAATAATTTTTTTAAATTGATGCTTTAACGACTTTGCTTGTCTATTTAACCCCAATATTTCACCAATAATTTGTGAGAGTATTAATCCTATAGCTCCTGCTTTTATAAGTCCTAAGAGAACTAGAGTAATATCTTTAAATAAAGTTCTAATTACGTACACAGAAGTCATAAGTGAATATTCTCTTTTTCTATTATTATAGGACACTAAAATATTCCTTATACCAGTACTTAACAATAATATGAACATCGTAATAACAGTGGTTAAAGGGGATATACCTTCAATTTTATAAAAGATTACATACCCTAAACTGATTAAAATACTAGCTACTAAACTAATAAAAAAAGATAATTTAATTAGTGAAAAAACGTTATCTTCATTTCGCTCCGAAACAATGGCCATATCATATCTTCCACAGATAACACTACCAAACATAGTAATTCCTGTTAAAACAAGTGTATATACTCCTATTTCTTCTGTTGTATATAGTCTAGTCATTATCGGGGCTACAACTAACGAAATAATTTGAGCAATAATAGACCCTGAAATCAGAGTAGAAATAGCTCTTAAAAATGTATTATTAAATATAAGTTTCATTTATTAATTTCCTTTAATTAAATATTAATATTTATAAATTCTAAAATAACTAAAATATTACTTATACATACACTACATATCGGATAGAAATTTATTAGCTTTTAGACTATTATATTAGATACAAAAAAGCATTTTTAATAACTATTTATAATCAACCACATCAACTAAATTAAAATCAGTTTTGTTATTCCTTATATATCTTTTGTAAATTACTAATATAATTACTAATAACAAAAATATAAGGTGACTCTGTAATATGGGGGCGAGGTCGGCCGAAAAAACAATTTGATAAACTTGTGTTGCTAGGGTTACAGAGATCAAATCCCTCCCGCTATTTCTAGGTAAAGTTTTAATAATCTTATCTAAACAGCCCATTAAAAATCCCCAGGTACTCAGGGTAATAAATACTCCCAACATTCCTAATTGGATATAACCATATGAAATCACATCATTCGGAACTCCACCCATTAATCTCCAATTACTCCCATTAAAAAATTCTGACGTATTCTCATATGAAACCTCAAATCCTATACCAGGTAAAAGTCCTACTATATCATTAAACACATCTTTATAATATCTAAAATCATAAAAGCTGACTAATTCTCTAATATTTAAACCTAAACTCATAGGAAATGAAAATTGCCTAAGATATTGCAAATAATTGATTTCTGTGGTTACCCAAACCTGGGTTTGAAAAAAGATAAAAATATAATTAAAAATATCTAAGAGCGGAAAGCAAGCAATCCCCACAAAAATAATCTTAAGCCAAACTCTATTAAAAAATTTTTTCGCAATAAAATATAAAAATATAATTAAAAAGGTCATTAAAGGAGTTCGTCCTGCAAAAGATAAATATAATAAAACTGATAAAATAAATGAAATACTAAATAAAAATTTATCTGAGAATTTCTTTCTATTTAGGATTAAGTAAAAGTACATAATTGGTGCTATTGTAACAATACGGGCTATAATTTTACTTATCCCTGCTAAATAATTAAACTCAGCTACGGATACTTCAAACCCTCTAGTGGTTTCTGCTAATTTTAGGGCATTTCCAATACCACCTACAAAGATAAAGAATAAAATCAAAGCAGATCCGCCAATAATAAGAGTTGAATGAGCTCCAAAATTAATAATCTTTAATAAAGTATTATTAAAATTACGATTATTATTAATCTTTCCTCTTGAAACTCTATCTTTAACTATAGTTTTATATTTTTTTAAAAATACAATACTATATCCAAAGTTGAAACTTATAAAACCAATTACCACTATCAGGATTAAAAAAAGAAAGCTTTCTGAACCCTTAGTAAAAATAAACTGGATTAACTTGTCAAAACCATATCCGGTATTTGTTTTATAGGCATCTTCACAAAGTATAATGATTATAGGTATGAATACATAATAAACTAACATACTAAAGGTAAATCCAGCATATCCACCTACAAATCCTAATCTTTTATTTTTTTTATATAAATAGCGAATTACAATGCACCCAATTATTATATAAAGAAATAGTATTAAATACATGTATTTCCAACTCCAAATGTTATTAAAGGTCTTTTAAATCGATATGTTCTTGTTTATGTCTGACTTTTTATTTTGTCACCATCTGTTATTAAATTACCTTTTCGCATGTTTTTTAGGGAACTAATCTGAAGTAGAGAAAACGTTCGAAATTCACAGAGAATAAATTTGAAGCAATCAAACGGAATGTTTATTCGTAATAGCTATCTAGATTCTATCTAATTAAATTAAATCAATAAATTTCTGTGCTATATACTTTGGTTCAAATTCCTTACAAGGCATAAATTCTTTATTACTGGACATTATCTCTTTAATTTTATTAGATATACTATTAACATTATTCTCACACATATAATATCTGTTAAATGATTCTAGATACTCTTTCATTTCTTCCTTTTGATCTCCATCTAAGATCACTAGTATAGGTTTATTTGTTGCAGCATAATGATAAACTTTTCCTGGAATTTGAGTACCTCTACTATTTAGCATACAAACCAACAGATCTACTTTTTCTTCATAACTCGATACGTTCCCTCTAGGCTGGATATTTACATTATTAGTTTCTGTTAAAGTGATATCCGAATCCCCAATTATATCTAAGTGAATTTGTCCCCCTAATTCTAAACAACTATTATACAAAGGCATAATATTTCTAACTCTACTACTATAGGCTCCATAATAACCAATTACAAACTTCTTATTTTGTGATCTCGGGTAATACTTCTTTTCAAGATAAGGAACAGGGAGAAAATGCATTTTATTCGCAATGTTGGGAAATGTTTTTTTTTGCTTATTTAAAGTAAATGGTGAAACATAGACAATCTTATCAGCTTCATCTAATAAAGCTAACTCCTTTTTCGCAATAAACCAACTGGGATAAACCGATTTATTTGTGATGTCATAAGTCATAGGGTCCCCCCAATACTGTATCCATTTCCCATATTTTAAACCTTGGGCAATCAACCTTTGTATCGCAATATGTGAAGTCTTTGGATCAGAAACAGAAATAATAACATCATAATGATCATTCTTTAAAAGTGATATATTAACCCTTTTAGCAATTGAATAAGTATAATTATAAAGAGATAGTTTATGGTAAATTTTCCTCAGCATTCCAACTGATAGTTTTGCTATTCTCCCTTTTTTTCTTTTCGAAATAACTGAATCATAATTTGTATTAGCGCTAGTTCTTATAATATTGATTTTATCTAAAAAAGTGTAACCACTTGCCTTAACATGTGTATCACTTATTGGAATTGTTAAAAAATCAATATTATGTCCTAAGGAAATCAAACCTTTTGTTAAAGATAAGGTTCTGATCATCGATGAATTTAATCCTTCTATTGGTGATAATTTCACTATAAGAAATTTCATTTTTTCACCTTCCTAAATAATTATCTTCCAACTAAGATTATAAGAAATTTATAAAATTTCACTATTATGTCTCTATCCAAGTTTTAACTTTAAATATATCACCTATTATCAGATTCATTCAGTTCTAAAATAATATAACAGTACAATTATCCATACAAAATAAAGTTAAATCTTACAAGTGGGTGATTATTTATCATTTATGATTCAATTGCATTTATTAATTCTTTATTAAAATTCTCTAAAATCCATTTATTACTTAAATGCGACATATTATTCTTAATCCCTTTAATTTTTCTTTCATCATCTTTCAAACTATTAATAACTTCTACTAAATCTTTAATGTCATTGTATTGGATCGTTTCTCCAATATTATATTCCTCAACTAACTCCCCTAAGTATGTATCTTTTGCTACAATAATTGGAGTTTGCGTATAAATAGCTTCATATAATCTATTTGGAAGAGCTATTTGCACATTTTTCATACTTGCATTATACACTGAATAAATACAGTCTACTTTTTCATATAGTAATTTTATCTCTTTATCATATTCATATTCTCCGTATATTTGAACATATTCTTTTCCTCTTGCGTATTTTTTAACTCTTTCGTAATCTATTCCTTTTCCCGCAATAAATACTTCTACATCAGTGAGCTCAGCTGCATCAATAAGCATTTCTATTTGTTCAGCATACCTAACAATTCCAATAAACCCGATAGTTAGACGTTTATTTTCTTTACGTTTTAAATTTTTAAATATCGTAGGATCTGGAGTGTTAGGGATGAATAGAGTCTTTTTTGCTTCAATAAAGTTTTGATAATAATATTTATAAAAATATTCAGAAGTCACAATAAGCAATTTAATATTTTTGCATAGAAACTTTTCTATTTTATTAAGAATCTTTGATATTATTTTTCTAGAAATTATCTTTTGTTCATCAATCATTAATGAATGTATATCGCTTACCTCATACACTATTTCTACATTATTATTAAAAAAGCGTTTATAGATATAACCTATCAATAACATATCTGTTTTAGATATATACAAATACATTGGCTTTGCTCTTCGAATAAGTTTTAATGCATCTATCATAACTTTTATAGTTGTTCCCACGCGTTTCAAAGGATTACCTTCGTTGGCATTTCTTAGAATCACATTTTCTTTAATGGTAGGTAAAATATGATTTCTCCTATCAAAATTAATTCCTCGATCCCAATAAATTACTTCTAACTTGTAATTTTCTTTCAACGCATTAATCCTTTTAAGCATTCTAGGATTAGGTATATGGGGAAATAACAATAAAATCTTATCTTTGTTATTATTCATAAATTAACTCCTTAAAATAATATCTGTAATTGAGGAAAATATCTAAATACTAGAGTTTAAATAATATATTTGTATGTTTAACTAGCCTATTTCCCCTCAGTTATTAAAAGATATCTGCTCTTCAACAAACTTAATTATTTATATTCATACTTATATTTCGTTTATGTTTAGTCACTACTGAAAATCACATTAAATTCCATAATGCATTTCTTTTCCACTAAAAAACCTTTTATTGTTACACAATTAATCTCATCTTTTTTGAGATAATATATACTTCTAAATGCATTCTTATTCTCTATGACTCCACTGGTTTCAACACTACATATATATTGATCATTTTTATACAGTTTAAATCCCGAGTTATCTATCTTCACATCACAAGGCGTATGAAAATAAAATTCACAGTAATCTCCATCTCCAGTTATTTCATCATTGATCAAATAACCTTGATCAGTTCGTTTTATAAACCTCGTATGCTCATAACCATTTTTTGAAATCATGGTTCCTCTAAAACTTGAATTATCAATGATTACATTTTTACGTTTAGTCCAATCAGTTACCAAAAATGCACCATTTTTATTCATTTGCTCGATCTCTTGAAATTTCACAGTATTATGAGCAGCAGTGGAAGATAGCATTTTTCCTAATCTACTGGCATACGAGTAGGTGCCATTATCACAAAAAACATTTATTCCTTTATGCCATAAATCAAAATGAAGTTGGTCCATATGTGCTGGTCTTGAATTATAATTTTGCAAGCAAGTCATTAAAAAGCCCTCATCATGGCGAAGGGTATAAAATCCGGTGTCATCAAAAGCTGATGGTTTTCTTTCTACACTTTCCCGTGAAAGAACTTTCCCTTCTCCAAACCATAATAATTCTTCATCATACACTCCTGACTCATAAAGCCTTTTACCTTCAATCAATGCATATACTGTATTCAAAACTGGACGAAAATCCCGATAACTACATGAAGTTACGGGAAAAATAAGTGCACCATCATTTGAACCATAGTTTGGTACATCACCATTATCATTTTGAACTTGATATAATAAAAGCACACTATTTTTTATTCGCTCGATTTCAGTGACTTTTAGCTTGGTTTTCTCGCTTATTTTAAAAACACACTCAATAATCTGTAACGTAAATCTATGATAATTAAATGAGTATTGTGTAAAACCACCATCTGCTTGAAACTGATTTATTATTTCCTTATCAAGAAGTTTATATGCCTTTTTAACCCCTGGCATATCATCACAACACCAAGCCCCCACAATTAAACCACATATCTCAGAAAACGTATGATTATTTTTAATACACTTATGAGCATAGAAAAAGTTTGATAAAACCTTCTTATAACATAATTCTACTAGTCTAATAACATTATTTTTATCATCATCAGTTGTAATACCACATTTTTCAAATACAGTATAGGCTATAAGTGCATTTATCATCCGAAGGGTACATTCTTGTCCACACTTAAAATTCGCCCCATATGGGTATGGGTTGTTCTTCAACCAATTTTCGAGTTGACTAGAAAATGCATCATAATATTTTTTATCATCAGTTAATAAATATGCTCTAACAAAATAGTAAAAATGAGTTAATCGCGATGCTTCCCAAACAACTTTTATATCTCCTCGTTCATCATCAAAATCGGGTATTTGATACCACTTAATATCTTTTCTACTCTCCACACCTGTCATCGGATTTAAATGCCAATTAATCGGGGCTCCATAATCTAATTCAATTGAAGAAAAGCCACAAATAATACCGGCAATTGCTTTATCTGCGATTGAAACTATCTCCTCCTTTTTCTCTTCCGATAGTCCCCTTAGAAACTTTTTGATCTTTGTAACATCAAAATCGAATATATTAATTCTTTTGATATTCACATTCTTTTCAAAAACAATATCGGATAAAGGCATTAGTGACATCATTTTTATTTTTGTAGAGTATAACGCACGGTTGATTGTCCAGTTTATTCCATATTCAGTTAATAATGACTTTATTATTTTTTTCATGAAATTACATTCTCCATTACAGTAATCAGTTTTTTGGTTAACTTTTTGTAATCAAAATCTTCCGCACCAAGCTTTGCATTTTCACTCATCTGAATATACGATTCTTTTGGCATGTCATAAATTTGCATGATCGCTTTAGCTAGATCTTCCGGTTTATCGGTTTCTACTGAGATACCGCAATTATATTTTTTTAGTGGGCAATATCCCATAATAACTGTTGATATAATAGGCTTTCCAGATGCCATGTATTCAAACATCTTATTTGAGCTATTTCCTCTTGACCAATTATATTTTGATTGTGAATAATTTAATATATTAACTGACGATTTACTTAGGACATAGGGTATATATTGTTTATCAACATATCCTTTAAATTTCACATTTCTTAACCCTTCATCATGAACACGTTTTTTTAATATCTCTAATTGATTTCCGTCTCCATAGATTAAAAACTGAATATTATTATGCCCTTTCAATATCTTCGCTGCATCAAGAATATTTCCGACATTGTTAACTGGACGTATTGCTCCCGTATAAACGACCTTAAATTTGCTATTTATTAAGTCTTGGTCTTCTATAACTTGATTATTAATCTCCTGCTTAAAAGCTTGGATATCAACACCATTATTGATGTAATGACATTTTTTTAAATCAAGATCCCCACCTTTTTCTTTAGTCCACATTCGATCCTTTAAGTAGTCGGTATCGCCTTCTTTTAAAAAAATTAGGGCGTCTGCTTTCTTATAGATCCAATATTCTCCCTTAAGTAGTAGTTTTCCCAAAAAACTTTTTTCTTTGAGACTTCCACCCATAAAAAATACTTCTGGCCAAAAATCTCGTATCTCACATATACATGGGACCCCATACTTTTTTGCAATTTTTATCCCTGCGACCATCGCTAATGGATGTGGTGAAGAAGCAATAATCAAATCTGGCTTTCCTCTGTTTTTCGAGTATTTTTTTACAGTCTTAAATAGATTCTTATAATACTGAAGCATATTTAATACTCTTTTGATTCCTTTATTCGCTGAAGTCGGTGTATTTACAAATACAAAAGGTATTTCAGTTTCATTATTAAGTGTAAACAAACTTCCATCTTCAATTAAATTAATATCAGAAAAATGAAGGTAGGATGCAGAAAAAACTGTTACTTTATAACCACTATTTTTTAAATTTAATCCGAAGTTGAAGGGCCTAATAAACCCGTTCATAGTAGGAGGAGTAGCATAATGGTGGAAAATCCAAATATTTTTATTTATTAATTTTTCATTCATGATACCCATCCTTTTTATAACTTTAGCTCAGTTTTTTCTATTGATTCATTAAAACTGTAAATTTGATAATCTCTGTTATATTTTGACATATCCTTTGAATATACTAGGTTACCAAACACTTTATT
Organism: Lederbergia lenta NBRC 16444; assembly: GCF_001591545.1. Lineage (GTDB taxonomy): Bacteria > Bacillota > Bacilli > Bacillales > Bacillaceae_C > Lederbergia > Lederbergia lenta. The sequence goes on along the minus strand of NZ_BCVC01000005.1, from coordinate 50,490 downwards.
TACCACGGAAACCTTTTTAATAATCAATAACAGGTTAAATATCTTACTAAGTTTTACTTCCTTTTTATGTTTTTGAGCTATAAGTTGCACCATCTTACTAGTATTTACGTATTCTTTATTTTGGGGGAAAAATATACCTTCACTACAGTCATCAATTAAGAGCCTTACAAACTCACATAAATTACCAATATAAATCATACTTCTCTTATTCTTAACTTTGGGGAAAATCGGTATTTTAACAGCTAGCTTTGCTAATCTAGGGTAATTTCCTTTACAACCCTTACCATAAATCATAGGTGGACGCAAAATTGAAATTTTGAAATTTCTTTCAGCTAACGTTAAAATTAAATTTTCCGCTTGTAACTTAGACTTTCCATAATTACTTTTAGGTGTTAAATCTGTATTTTTATTAATCACACCATTATCAATTCCATAAACACTCATCGAACTTACAAATATAAAATGTTTAACACCATCATGTTTTGCTTTTTTAGCAGTTTCATATGCTAAATCACGATTCACCTTATAATAAAGATCTTCGTTTTCTTTAGTTTCTTTAATATGCGCTATTCCTGCAACATGAAAAACGGTATGATATAAAGAAAAATCCTTTTCCTTCCAAGAATCGTTCCTTAAACTCATTGACTCTACTAAATATTGATTCGGAAAGTTAGCTAACCACTTTTTAAAGTTTGTACCAATGTAGCTACTAGCACCCGTGATTAGTATTTTTTTCATCTTGTAATTGACTCCTTATGACTAGCAACCTCTTTCTCTTTCCCAGGACCTTCAACCACTCCATCGCTTTTCAAAACACTAACGATTGTTCCTATAAAGCACTTAACATCCATCAAAAAACTCAGATTTTCAACGTATTCCCCATCAAGCTTAGCTTTTATTTCAATTGGAAGTTCGTCCCTTCCATTAATTTGTGCCCACCCACTAAGCCCTGGTGGAATATCATTAGCTCTATATTTATCCCGTTCTGCGATAAGATCATATTGATTCCATAATGCCGGTCTTGGACCAATAATACTCATTTCACCAATAAAAATATTCCATATTTGTGGTATCTCATCTAATGAAGTTTTCCTTAAAAGTTTACCAATCTTAGTAATATATTTATCTGGATTTTCTAAAAGGTGTGTCGGTGTATCTTTAGGTGTATCAATACGCATTGTTCTAAATTTCAAAATATAAAAATGTCTTTTATAAATACCAACCCTCTTTTGCTTAAATAATACAGGCCCTTTTGACTCTAACTTAATAGCTATAACCAATACCAGAAAAAGAGGTGATAATATAATCAACCCTACTAAAGTTAAGACTATATCAATTAATCTTTTGATTTTCATATACATATACTAACACTCCTTAAGCAATTTATTAGTGAATTATTATTTTGCTGTATTTAGAATTAAATTAACAATTAATTCGCTAATCTTAAGAAATACCCTCTTATACATTAGAATGAATATGTGGTCCAAAGTAATTGTGTGTCAACCTATATTATCTATTAGAAGGGTAGTTTCTTATTCTGCTTCTCAACAAAGTTCATTTCCTAACACCGACGGTATTCAACTGTTTTAGAATCATAAATCCAAAATTCTAACGATTCATCTCTTTCTAACACTAGTTATAAACCCACTACCGTTCTCTGCATCATTCAATTATTCTATTAACTCTCGCGAGCAAAATATTTAAATTTGAATAAGTATTATAAAAGAAAAACAGATACTCGTTTCCAATAATCGTCCCCATACCATAGTTTGAACCCTTTAGGTATTTTAAAGGATATCCTAAATCTTTCCTCTTGATTATCGCTTCACTCTATTAAGTTGATCGAACTACTCCTTTTTACAAGATAACCTTATATATTTCGTTTGCCTTTATCAAAGGCGCTATCATCGATACCTCTCAGAAGCAATTGCTTTACTACTAAATATAGAACTGTAACTTCACCGGCAATCAACAACATTTCTTCAAGCATCTTCTTTAAGGACCTTATCAATTATCATTCCTTATATCAGTTATTAGTATAATGTACCTTTTATTACTTCATATCTTGACTTACAAAGAACTCCTTAGCTGCTTTTACTAACTAAAACCTTTGAATTCTTCTTATTTGCTGAGTTAATTAACAGGTCCTTCATCTCTTTTAGTTCAATAGAATTTAGCTTTTCTATCATTTGATGCAACTCGCCTCTTTCCATCGGCTGCGCCTTTCCAATATGAATCTTCGGAAATATTTGCTCTTTTTGCACTTCATTCTCATTCAATAGTTCCTCATACATCTTCTCTCCTGGACGGATACCACTGTATTGAATTCCAATCTCTTCTATTGTATATCCGGACAGAGTGATAAGGTTTTTAGCCAAGTCAGATATTTTCACTGGTTCACCCATATCAAGCACGAAAACTTCTCCACCTCTTGCAAGTGTTCCAGCTTGAATGACGAGCCTCGATGCTTCTGGAATTGTCATAAAATATCGCGTCATATCCTCATGAGTTACAGTAACAGGTCCCCCAGCTTCAATCTGTTTCTTAAATAACGGAATAACACTTCCACGGCTCCCAAGCACATTCCCAAAACGCACCGCAACAAATTTCGTATTACTTTCCTTCGCCAAGTTTTGAATAATCATTTCTGCTACCCGTTTTGTTGCTCCCATCACATTTGGAGGATTAACAGCTTTATCTGTAGATACTAGAACAAAAGATTTCACACTAAAAGTCTCAGCCGCTTCCGCCACATTTTTTGTTCCAAAAATATTATTCTTAACTGCTTCCCTTGGATTTCCTTCCATTAAAGGAACATGCTTATGTGCAGCTGCATGGTAAACAACATCCGGTTTGTATTTTTCCATCACTTCAAACATTCGATTCCGATCCTGAACATCAGCAATCACTGGAATGATTTCAATTTTATCTTTGTATTTTGGTCTTAATTCCATATCGATATTATAAATACTATATTCACTGTGACCTAAGAGTACCATTCTGCTTGGATTAAATTTACATATTTGCCGACAAATTTCTGAACCAATCGATCCCCCTGCACCTGTCACCATTACAGTTGATCCTGTAATTGTCTCCGATATGGCGCTAATATCCAGTTCTACCGGTTCACGACCGAGTAAATCTTCTACTTCGACATTTCGTAATGCACTTACAGATACTTTACCCGTCATAACGTCTTCTATCATCGGCATAATCTTCACATTAGCCTCTGTTTGTGCGCATATTTCATAAATACGCCTTACTTCTTTTTTGGGTAGAGATGGAATTGCAATAATAACATCTTTGATTTTTTGCTCTTTCACAATTTCGGGAATGTCATCGATATTTCCACACACTGTCAAACCGTACATCTCAAGCTTATATTTTCTAGGATCATCGTCTACAAAAGAGACTGGTTGTAAATCTACATCATGATTAGCTAATAATTGTCTAGCAACTGTCGTACCAGCTGAACCGGCCCCAACGATTAGCGTTCTACTTTTCACATTTTTCGACTTAATATAGCGATCCCGATACATTCTCCACGAGAACCTTGAACCGCCAATCAGTAACATATGTAGCATCCACGTTATTAATAATACCCTAACGTAGATATGTCCAACACCAATTGCCTGTGCTATACCTGCTGTAAGAATTGAGAAAGTAATTGCCTTTGCAATCATCCATAACTCTCCAACACTCGCGTATTCCCAAGCCTTGTGATATAACCTGTATATGAATGCAAACACATGGTGACTGATAAGTAGTATAATTGAACTCAGTAACAATAATTTTGATGTGTAAAAATCCGAATACGGATGCAATATGAAGTATCCTACATAGATAGAAAACATTACAATAATCGAATCAAGCAGCATCAAGAGCGGAACACGCTTTTGATAAGTCAACATATATCCCTTCTTTTCTAAATAGATTTTATTAAGTTTGATTTTTCTTCAAAAAAAGTAAATGTCTAAAGAAAACGCACACATTCACTATGCACTTTCATTAGACATCTAGTTTTATATTTTGAAATGACAGGCATCTAACCCACCCTCACGCCATACTATTGATAACAAATGCATCTAAGGTAGAATCATCCACCCACAGTACAGCCGAGTACCTCCGATGATAACGGGTAGGAGACATAACCGAAACATTTATTTCACATCTATGTAGTGTGTCGTCATGTTGAGTGTATCAGAAGATTCCTAATATCTTCTTTCTTTTGATCGGTGTTGGAATTTCTCTATCTATATCTTTTCCTTCTGTAATCAATTCCGCATTGTCCATAAAATAATATAGGGAATCGGTTCCGTATTTCTTTTTAAGCAGTTCATATGCTTCTTCCATTTTAAAGCAACGCTTAGTCGTGTTATGTGCATCTGAGGCGAGAAAATGCGTCAAGTTCGATTCAATCAAATCAAATGTAAACTTTTGAATTTTCTTTCCGAAATAGCCAGTAAAGCTTCCAGCAGTAATCTGCGTCGCCACACCGTTTTTGACAAGTTTATACAACTTATCGGGATGTTCAATTAGCTCTGAATTGCGCTCTGGATGGACAATTACTGGCGTTAACCCCTGCATTTGAGTATCAAAGCAAAGCTGCTCTGTATATCCCGGAACATGATTGGAAGGCAATTCGATGAATAAATAGCTTGATATATTCGCTAATGTCAAAATCTCACCAGCTTCATAGTCTTCCAGAAGCTCACCGTAAATGCGAGTTTCTTGGCCTGGTAAGATTTCGACGTTTATATTCTCAGTTTGCAAATACTCATTTAATTCAGCTGTCTTTTCTATAATATCCGCTTTATAATTATTATACCTGCCATTTTGGTGATGAGGTGTTGCAATGATTGTTGAAATCCCTTCTTTCTCCGCCTGTCTCGCCATAAGCAAACTCTCAGTAAAATTATCCGATCCGTCATCAATACCGGGCAATATATGACAATGAATATCAATCATTTACAAAACCTCCTTTTTTATTATCGTAACCGCTCCACAACAACAAGAGCAATAGTACTATACAACTATTTTTCCAGCAATAGAAAACACTAGGAAACTATTACTCTGTTCCATAATAATAATAGTTATCGTTTTTCCCCATTTTTTTATTATTCAGCACCACACCAAGTATTTTAGCCTGTGTCGCATGCAGTAGTTCCTTCGTCTTTTGAACATTTTCCACTTCTGCTTTCCCACTTGAAACAACTATAATGGTACCATTACATTGGTTGGCTAATATTTGCGCATCTGTCACAGCAAGCACTGGAGGTGTATCAAAGATGACCATATCATACTCTTCTTTTGCCGTTTTCAAAAAGTCCTGCATTCCACGAGAGTTTAATAATTCTGATGGGTTCGGCGGAATTGGTCCTGACGTTAGTACATCTAAAGTTTGCATATCTGTAGACTTCACTGCCTCTGAAAGTGCTGTTTGGCGAGTTAATACATTTGTTAAGCCAGATGCATTCGTCATTCCAAAAGTATAATGAACGGTTGGTTTTCTCATATCTGCATCAACTAGCAATACTCGTTTACCTTGCTGGGCAAACACAATTGCTAAGTTAGCTGTCGTCGTTGATTTACCTTCTCCTGGACCAGATGAAGTAACCATTAATGTGCGGATTGCTTCATCAATCGCGGAGAATTGGATATTTGTCCGAATTGTCCGGTATTGTTCAGAAACTGGTGACTTTGGATTTAATTTTGTGATTAACTTACGCTTTCCTGTCTGAATCGCATTTTGTTTGTTCTTAGCCAACGGATTCACTCCTTACCCTCGTCTTCTGTGGCGTTCTTGCTGAACGTCTAATTTCTTGATCCTCAAACGTAGCAATCGCTCCAAGTACTGGGAGTTCAAGAAGTTTTTCTATATCTTGCTCAGTTTTAATTGTGTTATCTAAGTATTCAAGTAAGAACGCTACACCAACACCTACCATCACGCCAACAACTAATGCAATTGTGATATTCAACACTGGCTGGGGTTTGACAGGTGAAGCATTTTCGCCCACTTCTGCTTTTGTTAGAATACTAACATTATTTACATTCATAATGTTTCCAATCTCCGCTTGGAATACTTCGGCAATCTTATTCGCTATATCCGCTGCTTGGTTTGGACTTGGGTCTTGAACTGTTACATTCACAACTTGTGAATCTTTTTCACTTTGTACAGTAATTTTTTCATTTAACTGGCCTACAGACATATCTAAGCCAAGATCATCAATGACTTTATCCAGAATAGCCGGACTTTTCATAATGACATTATACGTATTAATTAATTGTAAATTGGTTTGAATCTCGGCTGGATTATATACTGGCTGATCACTTTTCTCCTGATTTACTAGTAACTGAGTAGAAGATTGATAGATTGGAGTCAGCACAAAAAAACTGACAGCTCCACTAATGACTACCGCTGCCAATGTAATAAGTACAATTAAATTCATTCGCTTGCGCAATGTCTGCATAAGCTCCTTCAAACTGATTGTTTCTTCCATGTTATCCTCCCTGGACGACTCATATTAATTTATGTATTATTGTAACATAGGTTTTCTTGTAGGAAAAGAGCACTAGAAGTAATTATATGTCGTTTCATTTGGAAAAGGAAGGTGTTTTTCCAATTTTTTTGCTATTTTACTAAGATGAGTCATGTTCAGGGGGGGAATTTTATGCGTACGGCATTAACGTATTTAGCCGTCATAGTTTGTGGAATCTTTCTAGTTAGTGGGTATGTATACTGGAAAGATAAAACGAATAATTCAGTAGAAACTACCGAGAAGCAAGCACCTGTTGTTTCGGACACCGAGAAGAACAATAAAGAAGAAAAGAAGGAACCTGCTGATCCAGCCTTACTTTCGCTAACAGAAAATTGGCCGAAACAAGCACAAGAGACTTTTGCAAAAGCACTCGAAGATGGACGGGCTTATAAATTAGCGATTGTCGGTTCTGCAGCACTTGGGCAAGAGGATAATGGTTGGTCTGAATTATTAAAGGAAAAGTTAGTGCATACATATGGAGAAGATAATCTCGAAGTAACTATTTTCGAATATCCAGTTAGATCTGATCAATTTATCGCAGAAGGTTACGATGAAGAGGTAGCAAAGTTTAAACCTGATCTTGTATTGTTTGAACCTTTTGCATTAAATGACAATGGAAATATTGAAACGGAAGATAATCACGATAATATTATGTCCTTTATCTCAACGGTAGAAAAGGAAAATGAGGATGCCGTTATTATTTTGCAACCGCCACATCCAGTTGTTTCTACTATTTATCCAGGTCAAATAGAGGAACTGAAGGAATTTGCTGAAGAGCAAGACCTTGTCTACCTAGATCACTGGTCTGTCTGGCCGGATACAGATGACGATGAGTTATATGATTTTGTGCTAGATCCAGCAAGTGCACCTAATGAAAAAGGCCATCAACTTTGGTTTGAATATTTAAAAGAATACTTTATTGCTGAGTGAAGACAAGCTAATCAAATGTTTGATTAGTTGTATAAGAAAGAGGGGATCCACAGTAGACTGTGGATCCCCTCTTTCTTATACTCAGACCCCTTTAAATTCCTTCGGCGATACTCCTTCTAACTCTCGAAAGACCCTCGTGAATTGTTTTGGGTTTTTATAGCCGACCATATGGCTGATTTCGAATATCTTTAAGTCTGGGCTTGCGAGTAGAATTTTCGATTGGTCTACCCGGACTTTTTTTATATAATCAACGAAATTATGTCCTGTGTATTCTTTGAACATATGGCTAAAATAGGAATAATTAAGTGATACATAATTAGAAACAACGGCTAAGTTTAAGTCTTTATGGTAATTCTCATGTATATATCTAATGGCCCTCTCCATATTCTTCTGCTCTGAATAGATGGATTTCAACTGTTTATTATACTCATGTAAAAGTAAGACCAACTCTTCAATAGCATAATAATATTCAATGAAACTAGCATAGTTATACATATTCCCTACTTTGTCATGTCGCCTCACAATTTCATTCGCTTCTTCTCCGAGCCTACCAATTGCAGAGTCTAGAATAATTCTATGAATGGACGCATGGAGCCCTTCCATATACTTAATTCCACGCTTCGATATTTCCCCTAGATTTAATACTTCTAATAGATGTGCCCTTATCTCTTGGTCCCTATTCGTACCAATCATATTAGCGATTCTTTTCAATTTATCTAGTGGTAGGCTATGATCAGCAGCGTTATCATGCTTTACATCTGAATAAGAGATGATTGTTTTCTCTGAAAATAAAAAGTGACTTTTTAGCGCGAAACTAGATTGTTCGTATGCTATTTTTAATTTATTATATTGATCTTGCTTATCACTTACAGCAATTGCTCCAATATTTTCGTGAGAATGAGAACTGATTTCTTCAAAAATTGTATATGTTGATGTAATGATAACTACGTTTCCATCTTTATCAGCAAAACAAAGTACTTCTTCCTTAGCATATTTAGTCACTATCGCTTTTACACGGGTAACTTTTTCTGCATCCTTTCCTTTGAGCAGTCCTACATAATAACCTCCAGAATAATGATCCGCTAACACATTCACACAGATTTTCTCTATCTCTTCCTTTTTTATAACGGGATGAATAAATATATAATTTAATTGATTGGCTAAATACTCATCAAATTGATTCATCTTATGATGAACCTCTTTAAGATCTGCGGTCACTCTTTCTATTGTTTGATGGAGTTCTTTTCGATTAATCGGTTTTAATAAATAATCCTTTACTTGAAACTTAATGGCCTCTTTCGCATATTCAAAATCATCATACCCACTAATGATAATTACTTCAGGTTTGTGTTCCAGCTTTTGCATTGCTTGTACTAAACGAATGCCATCCATTTCTGGCATTTTAATATCTGTTAGCATCATATCAATTTCTTCTGTTTTTAATATTTGAAGCGCGCTAACCCCATTATTGGCTAATAGAAATTCAAATGTATGTGGATATTCTCTCGTAATCATTGCCTGAATTCCTAAGCGTATATTTCGCTCATCATCTACAATTAATAGCTTATACATTTTTTCTAGCCCCCCTTATGACTAAATAAGGTAGTTTAATCACAACAGTTGTGAACGCTTCCCTTTCACTCATTACATGGATGCCATATTCTTTCCCATAGAATATGGCAATTCGTTCATTTACATTCCTTAAACCAATCCCTTGTCCCGTTTCCGACTGGAGCTCATTTTTATTGGTTGCCTTTTGAATGTTTTCATTTAAAGAATCTACCTTTTCCTTACTCATCCCCACTCCATTGTCTTTCACTTCAATATAAACAATTTGATTCTCCAAATATACTTTTACATGTATGATTCCTTGCCCGTTTGCCCCATGAGGCTCTATCCCATACTTGATGGCATTTTCAACAATTGGTTGCAGTGATAATTTTAAAATTTCCTGTTCCAATAGTTCCTCTGGAATATCTACTTGAAATAAAATAGGCTCGTCCAAGCGTAGATTCATTATGTCGATATAATTATTAATATGACTGACTTCTTCACTTAATACGACGAACTCATTTTTCCATTTAATATTATAGCGCATCATTTCTCCTAGAGATGTGAGTGAATCGGAAATTTCATATTTACCATCGATTTCTGCCATCATTTTAATATTTTCCAATGTATTATATAGGAAGTGAGAGTCAATTTGATTTTTCAATGCCTTTAACTCGGTATCCTTTGTCACCGCTTGTTTATACACTGCGTCGGCAATTAACTTATTAATTTTATTAAGCATGTTTCGAAAGTGAAATGCGAGTACGGCAAATTCACCATGTCCGTCTATATCAATCTTTGTAGAGAAATCACCTTTCTCCACTTGCTTCATATTATCTATTAATCTGTACATTCTTTTTAGCAAAAACGAGATCATTACATACGTTATGATAGAAAGTAATAATAAAAAAACGAACGCCATACCTAATGTGAGATTTCGAGCTTTTCTCGTTTCCGAATAAATATCCTCAAGGGAAATGATATTTACCATATAGGCTTCAATCCCTTTAATATAGGAAGAAACAACTAAGTAAGGTATTTTTCGATTCGTCAAAAGAAAACTATCAGTCTTCTCCTGATGATCTAAATGGCTGAGGATTTTCTCATAATCAGCACGGACGAACTGTTGATCATCTAAAAATGAATTGGCAGGATTTCTGTAAATATTATTTTGATTATTTATGACGATTATTTCAGATGAACCATCTGGAATAGGGCTGTACATTTTCGGAAAAAAGTTTTGTTGTAGCATGGAAATCTCGATAATACCTAAATGCTCCGTATATGGTTCATTTACTTTTCTTAATAAGGAGATTTTAGGACTATCCTTTCTGATATTAGATAGTAAATGATAATCCTCTTGCTTCAGCCACCATAATTCAGTTCCATTTCTCTGGATTACTTGTTCATACCAAGGCGTTTCCTTTATTCGACTTTCACGGAATAATATTGGCCACATTTCATTTAAAGCAGGATGATCAATAAAAAATCTAAAATCGGCAATACTCGGATTCACTGTCTGCACTTTGACCATCTTATTCATATGATTCGTTTGAAATGCCATTAATTCCTCAATGCTTTTTTCTCTCTTATTACTTACGAATTCAATGATGTCATAATCAGATGCAATGATCTGAGCGGATTCGCGCATCGTCTCGATATTTTTATCAATATGAATTCTTTCCATTTCCATTAAGTACTCATTATTTCTCGTTATATCCTTGATTGCGTTTTTATAAAATATATTAGAATAATTAATAACAATGATAATAACTGGAATCATAAACAAGGTAATATATAACACGATTAATTTATTCTGCAATGATAGCTGACTGAATCTCATATATATCTTTTTAATAAACATTTCCACCACATCCTACTGAGTACAAACTCCCGCTCCTTCCATCTCATTATCCCACATATTCGAGGGTCAGACCCCAACAATTTTAAAAGAGGAAATCCACAACCCCATACAGGCCGCAGACTTCCCCTTTAACACTTTAACGCGCTAGGGGTCAGACCCCACTAAAAATTACTCTTGCATCGCTTTATCAATTTTCTCTTTGTTTTCTTCATAGCGTTTTTGCTGATATTCACGGACTTTTTCTTGTCCGAGCTTTTCCCGTTTATCTAAGAATTCTTTATGAATTTTATCAAATTCACTATCGGATTTTGCTAAGACAAGTTTCGGTAAGGTTTTACCCCATTCTTGTGCAATCTTACTGTTTGCGACACCTTCTGATGACGTACCTTGCGGGTTAATATCATCAAAGACTGCAAAGCTATGTGTTTTTCCTTTTGTCCATTCTTCCAATTGTTTGATTGGCTCTTCCGTAGGTGGCTGCCATTGCAGCTGCATATCCGTATCCATGAGCATCCAGAAGGTATGGGATGCACCATATTTTTGGTCAAATGCTGTTCTATCACTATTTAGTAATTCAAATACTTCTGGTTTCCATTGATCTTTTCCATCAATATTGTCATATGTGACCCCTTCAGGTCCTAGGTAGATATCCTTTTGTCCTTCTTCGCTTATAAGGTAGCTCATGAAGCGAATCGCTCTTTCTGGGTCTTTCACGTCTTTTGAAATTAATGTAATCGTCCAGCCAGATAGCCCGTCACCAGATAGAGTTGGCGTATCTAGGTTCTCATTATTTGGCCCATCGACTGCGACATAGATGGAATCCGGGTCATTTTGGTATAGTGCTAATTGCTGTGCAGCCATGTCACTGCGTTGATAAAGCATAGCGAAGTAACGACCTTGCGCAATTTTCTCTTCCATTTGTGGACGCTTATCAATAAAGACATCTTTAGCAAGCAGCCCATCTTCATTCGCTTGTCTAAATACTTTTAACCATCTTAAATATTCAGGATCTGTGGAGCGATCATATAATTCACCGTCTTTTTCCATTGGGATGGCTAAGAAGTTTTGTAAATAGCCTTCCAATGAATAGTTGCCTGTATCACCAAATTCATGTAATCCAAGCGGAATAAGTGGAACACCATTTACATCAGGGAATTTTTCTTGCGCTGCCTCTAATGCGCCTAAAAATCCTTCAGGTGTACGCATATCTGGGCTACCAATTGCTTCATACATATCTTTTCTCACTAAAAACGTTTGGTTAGATGGCTTTTGATCTTTGTATTTATCGAAATTAGCTGGAGACGAAGATGCGTTTGGATAACCATACACATTCCCATTTTCCTGTCTGTACCATTCTAGTTTTCCTTGATCAGACACTTTGAAAAAGTATGGATCATATTTGTCAGCAAGCTCATTTAGGGGAAGAACCAGCTCCCCTTCAATCATTTGTTTTACCGCATCTTCTCCCCAACCCAATGTAACGAAGTCAGGCAGTTTACCTGATGCGATCATCGTATTCATTTTTTCTGCTTCATTACCTGCTGGAGCAATCAAATTAAGTGTTACTCCTGTTTTTTCCGTAATATATTTAGATGTTGCATCATTTCCCCACTTATTTGCAAACCAAGAGAAATTTACATACCAGTCAAAAGTAATTGGGGAAGTATCCTCTTTCCAACCTGGATCATCTGCCGTTAATTCTGTTTGTGGCTTTTCATTAGAAGATGCCTTTTCTTTTTCCCCTTTCGATGAACAAGCTACCATCAATACCGCCATGATGGCGATGACAAACATGAGATACAAACTTTTTCTGTTCATTTTCTAACCCCTCTCTTTTTTTATATTTATTAACCTTTTACAGAACCAATCAACATGCCCTTTACAAAATACTTTTGTAAGAATGGATAAACAAGGACGATTGGTAATGTAGTGACAACCATGGTTGCTAATTTAATAGATTGCGAGGTCACCGATTTATTTGCTACCCCGCCTGGTGCATTGACCATCATTTGATTAGAACTCGATTCCGCTACAACTTTATATAAATACGTTTGTATCGGTTGCAATTCTGGATCATTCACAAATATAATGCCGGCAAAATAGTCATTCCACTGATAGACTCCCTGGAATAATGCAATCGTTGCAATAACCGGCATCGATAATGGGATAATTACTTTCAAGAATATCTTTATATCACTCGCACCATCCATTTTCGCTGCCTCTTCAAGTGAAGTCGGTATTTCTCTGAAGAAAGAAACAAATATGATTAAATGAAAGAAGTTAAATAACGCCGGTACGATATAGACGAGAAAATTATCTAGTAATCCGATGTCTCTTAGCAAGAGGAAATAGGGAATCAATCCGCCGCTGAAGAACATCGTGACGATGCCCACGAACATATAGATATTTCTTCCACGCAATTCTCTACGAGACAAGGCGTAAGCCACCATTGCTGTGAATAATACATGGGTAAGCGTACCAATCACCGTTTTGGCAATCGTAACCCCAAAGGAAGTTAAAATACCTTGGTTTGCAAAAACAGCCTTATAATTAGAAAGTGTAAATTCCCTTGGCCACCAATAGATGCCGCCTTTCATGGCATCCATGCCTTCGTTTAAAGAATTAACGATGACGTACCAAATCGGATAAAGTGTGAGAAAACAGATCACTAACATAATGAACAAGTTCAGATTATCAAAAATATATTCACTAGTCGTTCGTCTGTTCCGTTTTAGCAGATTGAACATGCATGTGCCTCCTTAAAACAAAGATGTGCCATCTAGTTTTTTCGTTATTTTATTGGCCGATAATAAAAGAATGAAAGCAATAATTGATTTTAACAATCCAACCGCTGTAGCATAAGAATATCTAGCGTTTTGGATACCTACTTGGTACACATAAATATCAATCACACTACTAGCACTCTCATTTAACGCGTTTTTCAACACTAGGATTTGATCAAAGTTCGTATTTAAAATACCACTGACAGCTAAAATAAATAAGATCGTAATCGTCGGTCTGATAGCTGGTAATGTGACATGCCACATCCGTTGAAACTTATTCGCTCCATCAATGGTAGCGGCTTCATATAATTCAGTTGAAACACCAGCAATCGCAGCTAAATAAATAATCGCCGACCAACCTAACTCTTTCCAAATGTCTGAGATAATCACAATCCCCCAAAAGTAATCGGGTTCCGCTAAAAAGTTCAAACGTTCATTAGAAATGCCTAAACCTATTAAAATATCATTCATAATGCCAACATCCGCTAACCACGTCGTTAAAATACCGCCCAAAACAACCCATGATAAGAAATGCGGTAAATACGTGATCGTCTGAACAGCCTTTTTAAATTTCAATGATGTTAATTCATTCATAAGTAGCGCGAAAATAATTGGTAATGGGAAACCAATGATTAATTTAATCAAACTTATCCCTAAAGTGTTCTTAATCACGATCCAAAAATTATCATCCTGAACAAATTCCCGGAAATGCATGAGCCCAACCCATGGCGCTTCCGCTATCGTTCGAATCACACTATATTCCTTAAACGCAATAATCAATCCATACATAGGGATATAATTGAACACAATCATCCACGCGACCCCTAATATCGCCATCACTTGCAATTGCTTTTGCGAGATAATATCTTTCATCACTTTTTTCATCTTATCTTTCTTACTTACCTGTACCACATGATGTTGCGGTCGTTTTTCTAGTTCCACCTGTTCCTTCATATCGCTACCACCTCATCCCCCACAACTGACATCTCTCTACTTCATAGTAGTAAAATACACCTACCAATGTAAGCACTTAAATTTTAGTTGAGGGTGCGGAATTTTGGGGTGCGGAGCGGGAGCAAAACAACATACTATATATTATTTGCACCACTTTGAAGATTATTTGCGTCAACTCGCCAGTAATTGCGTCACTTTGAGGATTAATTGCACCACTTTCCTACTTTATTGCATTTCTAGATAGTACACCCTACCTTTCGTATTCCCTGAATGAGGTAGGTTCATAGATCGTAATAATTTCGTAGCTACGGTACGTGATGTAACTTCGAGAAAATCACAAAATTGTTTGTTCGTAATTGTCGTTCTAAGTAAAAAAGTGTAATCCATAATGGAGTCTTCATAAGCCTTTTTGGAGGAGTATTTACAAGAGGGACATATCCATTTCCCGTAACATCTTGTCATCGGCAGAAATGAACATTTTGGACAGTGTACGCCAGTTAATATTTCTTCTGGGCGGATGTTAAAATGGTGTAATATATTATACTTTTCTGGTACATGCTGTTTGATCAGCTTCTTTGCAAGTCTCGTCATCTCTTTTTTGGTAAAACGTTCTACTTTATAAAGTTTTTCTAACTCTTTCATTTTAAAGGTTAAGTAAGTGCGATGGATAATCTGCTTAAAGTGATTCGAATTACCAGTCGTTTCAATAATGGTAGAGGGGTTACTGATAACAACCAGTGGATGAATAGGTATGCCAGTAAACTTATTATTTTGTAGCCAGATTTTAAGTTGAGACTGATGTCGCATGACTTGAGAGATTGGATCTTCATATGCTTTCATATTACCATTTGAATGTGTTTGGATTAATTGATTAAATTTAGCATCGAATCGGATAGTGCCGCCGTGATTTTTCACTTCGATGATAGTAATGAAATATGGAGAAATAAGCATTGTGTCTATTTGAAAAAACGTTCCGACGTGATTCGGAAGCCGGAGACTATGGAGGATGTAATATTCTTTCTCTGGTAAAAAGGTTAAATAGTAGTTGATCGATTGCTCTCCTCGATATCCCGAGCGACGATTATACAATTCTTGCTCGATAAGCGCTCTTTTCGGATGAGATACAGGAAGCCTCCTTGCCAGCGCCTCCACTTTTTGTAACTTTAACGGAATGCTCCGCTCTTTTTTTATCATTTTATCCACTCCATTTAGTGTTTTAATTGAGTCACGCCTATAAACTTCGATAGAAGTGATAAAAGTCCTGCCACTTTCTTACTTATGATTGATAATTTGGTTAAGAAATTCTGTAAAAAGAGTGAATTGCGTTGGATCTCGGGCGAATTGCGTCACTTGGCCAACTAATTGCACCACTTACAATGTTAATTGCGTCACACAGCATAAAAAGCCATGATTTCGAGAAATCATGGCTTTTCACTACAGGGATCAAGCATCTTAAAACAGTCCTAGTATTTTCTTTTTTATTCTTTGCGGAGCCTCTCGGTGTATGTCCTTTCCTTCCAATATAAGTTTTGCATTATCCATAAAGTAATTTAAGGAATCTGTTCCGTATTTCTTTTTCACTAGTTCATATGCTTCTCCCATTTTAAAGCCGCGTTTGTTTCTATCATGCGCATCTGAAGCTATAAAATGCGTAAGGTTTGACTCGATTAAATGGCTCGTAAATCTTTGGGCCTTTTTGCCATGGTAACCAGTGAAGCTTGCTGCTGTTATTAGTGTAGCTACACCATTCTTTACGAGCCGGTACAGCTTATCAGGTTGTTCCATTATTTCCGAATTTCGCTCTGGATGCACGACCACAGGTGTTAAGCCTTTCATCTGAATATCAAAGCAAAGCTGATGAAGATAATGAGGTAGATGATCCGATGGTAATTCAATCAATAAATAAGTTGATATATTCGCAAGTGTCATAATCTCACCCGCTTCATAGTCTGCTAAAATGTCACTATAAATTCGAGTCTCTTGGCCTGGAAGAATCTCCATATGTACATTCTCAGCCTTTAAATAATCATTCAACTCTGCTGTTTTTTCTATAATATTGGCCTTCAGATTATTGTATTTTCCATTTTTGTGGTGGGGAGTCGCAATGATTGTCCGAACCCCTTCTTTTTCCGCCTGTCTTGCCATCAATAGACTTTCAGTGAAACTCCCAGCCCCATCATCAACTTCAGGTAATATATGACATTGAATATCGACCAACCTCTTCCCCTCCCACTTCAGTGAAACTTCTGATTGAGTTAAGGCCTGACCCCTGTTACAGCTTTAACGTAACAGGGGTCAGGCATCTTAAAAACTTCAACCAAATATGTTCTCCACAATTCTCTCTGTTGCTTTTCCATCTTGGATGTCAAAAAAGCGATCTCTAAAATGGCTAATTTGATCAACATTATATAAGCCTTCTTTTATTAATTCTATTAATGTTGCTGTATCCATTGCCATTGGCCCCGGAATGATATCTTCGTAAGTATAATAAAAGTCCCTGCTTCTTTTATAGTCTTCCAAGTCATATGGATAGAAGATCATTGGTCGATTCAGCAGGCTATAATCAAAAAATACAGTTGAATAATCAGTGATCAAAATGTCTGACACAGCTAAGAGCTCCTGAATCACAAACGCATCCTTGATATGATACGCAAAGCCTTCTCCACTCACTTCTAGCGCTTTTTGCATATATGGGTGTAAATGAATAAGCAGTGCATAATCATCTCCCAAGCTGCCTTCCATTTCTTCTATATCAAACGGCAATTCAAACTGATCTTGATAATGACTTTTCCCTCTAAAGGTAGGTGCATATAATAGTATCTTTTTATTGGCTAGATCCGGGTATGTTTCATATAACCTAGACCGTAATTCCTCGATCATGTCTTCGGCGAAAAAATAATCAGTTCTAGGCACGCCGAGTGGGTGAATTTGCTCTTTCGGCATATTAAAGGCTTCTGAAAAGTATGGGATTATTTCTGATGAGCTCACAAATACCTTCGTATAATTACTATGAATACTCACATGTTTTAAATATTCTTTGCTTGGCCCAAATGATTTTCCTACCGTACTAAAGCCAAATTTTTTCAATGCCCCCGCACTATGCCAAAGTTGAATGATATCCACTTCTTTACGTGGCTTAATTACATAGATTGGAAAATAATAATCATCCACAATAAAATAACGAGAAGTCGCCATATGAAAGCATGCGTGAATCATATGAAAAATATAAGTAACTTTTCCTACTGCTGAACTATCGAACTTTTTGAAAACAAAATGTCTCTTATACATTGGGTATTTTTCAAGTAATTCTTTATTGATAAATGCAAGGTTATCTTTGATTTGATCAGACCTATAGGAAGCGAATGTAACTTTATACGGATCTACTTTAAATAATAAGCTAAACAGCGAATAAAAACCCCTTAATACATATTTCACAACTATAGTAGGCATTAATCTGAGATTCCCCATAATTACCTCTCCGTTATAGTTTTAGAATTTCGCTATATATATAGTCTACTTGTTTCTCTAAAACCTCTTTTTGATTATCCTCAGAATAAAAAATATCTAACACTCTTTTCCTTTCCTTTTCATATTGGCTTGGCTGCTCCATGGATTTTTCCAATTCCTGAATAAATCCTGAGAAGTCATTTACTTTCGGTCCTGGCGTTACATCAAAATAGTTAAAATACATCTCATTCGATTTTTTCAAATAGAGATTTAAATCATAGCTATAAAAAAGCACTGGCCTGTCCAACAGCAAATAATCGGTATAACAGCTAGAATAATCCGTTACTAAAATATCGGTGTATTTTAGTAATAGTTGTGGATCATATGACTCATCGCTAATATCGATAATATGCTCATACGTCGTCGGAACTTGTCCACTACTATACATATGCCGCTTAACAAGGAACTTATGCCCCGTTTTTGCACATAAATCATTTAACTTTTGAAAATCAAATACGAGGTTTATATCCGTTTCGAGCTTACCGAAGTTTCTATGTGTAGGCATGTACATGATGATTTTTTCATTTCTAATCCAATCAGGAATTGCTAAATCCTCTTCTGTATCTTTAAAAAATACGTCGTTTCTCACTTGGCCTAACTGTAAAACATTCTTCTTACTTACCAAAAATGTTTCCGGATAATAAGAGGTGACTGCACTGCTTGTTGAAATGACATAGCTGACTTTTGCTTGATTCGTCTTTACAACAAATGTCCCAAAAAAGCGTTTGATCGCACTTTTATCATGTAAAACCTTATATGAAAATGTATTTTTATTTGCCCCCCATACTTTTTTTAGACCTACACCATGCCATGTGTTAATAGAAATGGCTCCTCCTAAAAATGACTTACTAAAATCATCATTTATCGAATGCGAATGAATAACTACTTTCGCTCGTAACTGGTGGTAAATACCCTTGAATGAGTGATGTTTGTAAGCTAAATACCCCTGCTTAGTAAGCAAATCTACCACTTTGTTATTACGTGAAATCCACACACATTTTATATTGGGGTTTTTCACCATTTCTAAAAACAAGTATTTAGTATTACCTCTAAATCCCTGACCATTCTCCCCTCCAAAAACTACTAGTTTGCTAGATTTCGGCACAAGTCTTGATAAAAAGTGTACCGTAACTACAAGCGTCCGTTTACCAATTAATCTGCATTTTTTTAATAAAGGTCTGTTTACAGAAATCAAAATAAGGATTAATAAAATGGTATGTAACAAGTCTAGTTGTTTACCGTTCATACATTACCGCCCCATATGTGATAATTATATAATTTGCTTTGTTGCTTGCTGCTGAAATGCCTTTACCGTTTGTTTACGCACAACAATATTTTGTCCATCCAAACAGATCCCATCATTAGACAATAGTTGATTTACTACCTCCCCAACATGTTCAGGCTGCATGATCGTGCTCGGATCCTCATCAGGAGCTAATACTTTTCTTAATTCCGTTGCACATCTTCCAGGCGAAATACAATAAACAAGTATTCCATAATCCGAAAGTTCTTCTGATAACGTTTGCGACATACTAATAATTGCCGCCTTTGACGAAGCATATGCCAACCACCCTGGACGAGCGGAAGTCCCTGCAGTAGAAGCCACATTAAGTATTTGACCACCCGTTTTTTTCATATACTTTACTGTTTCTTTCGTGATATTAAAAATCGAGTGAACATTTACACTATAAGTTTCTTCCCAGTCATCAATAGATGTTTCTAGTAATGATTTTGGATTCGCATAACCGGCAACGTTAATAAGCATATCAATTGTCTCGTATTTTTGACCTACTGATTGAACTAACTCCTGAGTTGCAAGATAATCAGTGAGATCAAGCGCAGAAATTTCAATATTTTTATCAGCATTCATTTGGCTTGCTGTATCCTCTAGCCCAGCTTCCGTTCTAGAAATTAATATGAAGTTAGTAATATCCGTTCGATCGCTTAAAGAAATGGCAATTGCTCTTCCTATCCCACGACTTGCCCCCGTAATCATACAAGTTTTTGACATTCATTACCCCTCCATATATATAGATTCTTTATAAATAACCTCAGCAATCTTTCGGTCAACAGGTTTGGTAATTTTAATATTATATTCACTACCTTGTAGAACCTCAATATCTGACTGATAATAGTAAAAATAGAGACTGGCATCCTCAGTGAATTCCCGACCATCCTCACGAGCACATTCGTGGGCATATAAAAGTTTTTTCGTATGAAACTTATGTGGTAGCTGCACGTTGATTAACTGATCACGTTCTAAAATCCCTTCTACCGTCTCATTTCCTCGAAGAACCGTAAATGGAATGTCCAAACCAAAGATAACGCTTTCATTATTAGTGTGAATTAATGCCTCGTATTCCTCACTCGATACAAAAGGACGAACAGCTTCATGAATAATCACATTCTCAAATGCCGCTTCTTTTAGCCCCTTATACACTGACTCCTGTCTAGTAGTTCCTCCTTCTATACAGCGAATCGGAGTGGAAAATCCATAATCATCAATAATCTCTCGCGTTTTAACCATAAATTCTACCGGACATGGGATAATAATCTCTCTTATCTCTTTAATTAAATCAACCTTTTCCAAAACATGAATAAATATAGGCTTCCCCGCAAGCAATAAAAACTGTTTAGGAATATTCAACTGCATCCGCTTGCCAATCCCACCAGATAGTAAAATTAAACTATACCCCTTCATGTCAAACCTCCCATTTTTTACAAATTCTCTATTTATAATTGTACTGATAATAACCCAAGCTGTCACTGAGAGACGTACGACAGATAACGCGGTGTTTATGTCGATATTCGTTACCTTTTGTCTAAAGGGATCTGACCCCTGCTACGTTAATTGATTAAAGTATTATAGATGCGAAGCAACATTAAAAAAAGGCAGTTTTGTAAGTTGTATCTCTAACTTACAAAACTGCCTTCACACACTTATTTAAAATACTCTAATGTTCCTGATAAAATACCTTCCGCCAAAAGTTGTTTATAACTATTTTGCCTCAATTTAGCTGCATCTATCGGGTTATCTACAAAACCAACTTCCAAAAGAGCACTCGGTATTTTTGTTTCTCTAATTACATGGAAATTACCTTCTTTAACACTTCTATCGTCACTTTGCGTTATGTTAACTACATTTTTTTGCAAAGCAGTTGCTAGCTGAATGCTTTTAGCTTTTTCATACTTTCCATACCAAAATGTTTCCACACCTTTGGCATTAGCATTGAATGAATTTCCATGAATACTAATAAAAATATCAGCATTCGATGTATTAGCAATGCGAGCTCTCTCCTGTAAAGAGATAAAGACATCCGTTGTTCTTGTCATAATTACAGTGAATCCGGCACTTTCTAATAACTTTTTGGCACGTATGGAAATATCTAAATTTAATGTTTTTTCAACTAGACCTATACCAAGTGCTCCAGAATCTGATCCCCCATGACCAGGATCTATAATAACAACCTTACCTATATTAGTACCAACATCATCTTTATGGATATAACCAGTTATTGCTTTTCCATTCACATACACTGTTGCTTCATACCAATCTGTCGTGAATGTTCGATATGTCATGTTCTGACCCATTTTGTAACTTTTTAGAACCTTTGAGCCACTAGATGGCATAGCATAAACCTTCGTTGGATTTTTCAAGGCTAGTCCTTTGATTGTTTGTTGTTTCTTTATGATTTCTTCAAGATCTCCTGCAGAAATATATCCAGTATGAGCTTTTCCATTTATATAAACTGTCGCCTCATACCAATTCGAAGTAAACTCTCGATATTTTAGCAAACTACCATGATTATAACTCTTGAGCACTTTTGAATTAGTTGAAGCAGAAGAATATATGTGAGTTATGCTCTTTAGTGCTAAACCTTGTAAGGTGGACGGAGAGTTTTTTGCTGTTTCCACGTCATTTACATGAATATATCCAGTATGAGCTTTTCCATTTAAATAAACCGTCGCTTCATGCCATTCAGAATTATACGAACGATATTGTAAAATCTGTCCCTTATTGTATGCTTTCAACTTTCCGCTATTTTTGGATGGTGTATTGTATACAGTTGTTGAATGAACTAAAGCAATTCCTTTTAAAGGTGTTTGAACAAGTGGAGCTTTTTCACCTACATCAGATGAATGAATATATCCTTTTTCGGCCTTGCCATTTACATATACAGTCGCTTCATGCCACTGAGAAGAAAATGATTTATATGAAAGTGCATGACCTTGCTGATAACTTTTTAATACACCTGACTGTCGTGTCGGGGTTGTATAAACATTTACAGGCTGCTTTTGAGCAAATCCTTTAAGTTGGTGCTGATCAATAATTGCGTCAACATCATTCGCATATATATAACCAGTCTGGGCTTTTCCATTTATATAAACTGTTGCTTCATACCATTCAGGAGAATGTGCACGATAAATAAGGAGATGTCCTTGTTTATAAGCTTTTAATACGGATGAACTTTTAGAAGTTTGTGAGTAAACGTTCGTTGAATTTTCAATCGCGACTCCACGCAATTGTTTTACTGAAGTAGAGGCTATGGAAAAGGATCGAAATAGTGTTGGTTTGGAAATGGTAGTTTCTTCTGCTTTGTTCACTTCCAACTCATCATTCTGTCTTGAGCTTTGTTCGTCCATTTCTTCTACCTCAGATTGCGCTATTTCTTCACTAAGATCTTCATCTGCATTCTCTTCAATATCTACTTGGTTTGTTAATTCAGTTTCATCTAACTCAAGTTCACTATCACTGATAGTTTCTTTGGTATCCGGAAGTATCTGTGTTTCATTACCCTCTTCATTCTCTAACAATTCTTCGCTTTCTTCTTCTCCAACAGACTCTGTTATTACTTCCTTTTCTATAAGAACTTTATCTTGGCGGTTTTTCTTAAATTCTTCTACATTGAATAATTCGATAACATGGGTAGACCGAACATACCCTTGAAAAGCAGTTTCTGCACCTGTCGAATCTTCATCGTCCACCTCGGAAGTGTATTTGATTAATGAAAACTCACCTTTTTCTTCCATCAATTCAACTACAGTTTCATCTGGGATGTTGGCCATTACTTGTTTTGCCGTTAAATCTTGATATAGTTCGATTTCGCTTTCGGGTTGCGTAGCAAATAATATAACTTCTCTATCCTTATTCGGAATAGAAGGTTCATTTAATTCTGCAGCAGCATACTGCGGAAAAACTTGAATAAGTAAAGCTAGTAGCATGAAATAAACACTTATTTGTACAGATTTGTTCATTTATATCCTCCATCTAGTATTTTGAGTAAATATTAAGCTAACAGGTAAACTTCAATGTTTATTATCTATTACTGAGTTGAATCACACTCCTACGCTAAACTACATAATTATTATCGGTTAATCATAAAGAAAGTTTAGAAGCATCTAATCTACGTTTATAAATTAATTTTATGATGGTCAGAACGTTGTCAGTTACTATAACTTCAAGTAAATTCCTTTTATTTCCGTAAGGCTAAGGTTTAATCGAGACTTACGTCGTCTTTTCGAATATAATAAAAAAGAGTTTATCCATTCAGTTGAATGGGAACAATTTATGAATGTATATTATTTATTCGAACCTATTTGTCTGATTAAAAAGAATGGTTTATTATCATTCACAAAAGGGAGAGTTATCTTCATGATTGCAACAAATGGCCAAAAAGCGAGAGATTTATTAGCTGATCAAAACCTGCACATTATTAATAATCCTTCTAGCTTTTTCAAAAGTTTATTTAATAAACCTAAACCTAAGAAAGTAACTGTCATTACTGCCGTTTATAATGGCGAAAACTTCATTCGAAAAACAATCGAATCTGTTATTAGTCAAACAATTGGATTTGATCGGATACAGTATATTATTGTAGATGACTGTTCTACTGACAGCACACGAGATATAATTCAAGAATATACATCTAAATATAAAAATATTAGTTTAGTATGTCTCCCTTACAATATTGGTTCTCCTGGGACCCCCAGAAACATTGGTATTGAAATGGCACTAAGCAAATATATAACTTTCCTTGACGCGGATGATTGGCTTCACAATAAAGGACTAGAGACTCTATGTGAAATTTTAGATGAAACAAATGATGACTATGTTGTTGGCAAAACAATAAAAGTGGAATCTGATTCTCAGAGCGTTATTGGGGAATATGCATCTGTTATGGAAAGACGGAAGGTTTCTCCTTTTAGCATTCCACATTTCTTTTATCATATGGGCCCAACTTCTAGGATGATGAAGTTATCTTTACTTAAAGAACATGAAATTAGATTTCCAGAAATGAGATTTGCAGAGGATAAGTTATTTTTCTGTGATGTATTCTTTCATGCTACAAGTGTCTCAACTACTACAAAACCGATTTATTATGTGAATCGGACAGCAGAGAATTCAAATTCTTTAACCCGTACAGTAAACGTATTGGAAAAAAGGAAGTCAGATATTCAAGTTATTGAATATATTAAGTCTAAAAATTTACCTATTGAACAAGAGAAAGTAGCACTCACTCGTTTATATGAATATGACATTGTAAAAACATTCGATAGTCAATTATTCGTAAAATCTGAAAAGAAAGAGGATTTTCTGAATATTTTAAGGCAAGCTGTGGAAACAACACATAATCTGAGATATGATTTTAGGTCTGAGTTTAAAACACCTATTTATAGAGCTGCTATTGACTTGTTTGTAGAAGATCGAATGGAAGATTTCATTAAACTTTTTGAGTGGCTGAAAAAGGATAAAAATAAGAAGATTATCATTAAAGATAATCTACCTTATTATGAGGTACCCTTTTTTAACGATAAGTATCAATATATCAGGATACCAATGTTAGCTAGAGCCTTGGATTCCCATATCATTGATCATACCTATTATCAATCCGTCGAAGTTTTTGGAGATGATATTGCCAATATAAATTATATATTGATCCGCGATCGTACTCGGGTCGGCAATGAAGTGAAAATTGACTTTGAGAGAACAGGAAATATCTTAACATTCAAGGTAGATATTCAGACATTATCTGATATAGAGAATTCTCTATTCACCTTTTTTATCAGGTATAATGATTATCAACTGCTTAACATAAAAAGGATTTTAAAGAATCAAATATCTTATTCAAAAAGGAATTATTCATTTTACACGTCAGTAGCAAATAATTTAGGCTTATCCATTAAATAGGTTACATTAAGTTATAATTATATTGGTCGAGATGGTGATTAATTTGATATTCTATGCAACAAAACTAAGAGCCTTGGCTATTGTGGGTGTATTACTCATTCATATATCAGCAAGGCTCGTTCGGCAAGAAGTAGGATCTTTTGAGTGGTGGATTGGTAATATTGTGGACAGTAGTGTAAGATGGGCAGTCCCCATATTCTTTATGCTAAGCGGCATGCTCCTATTAGGAAAAAAAGAGGCACAATCTGTTGTTATAAAAAAAAGAGTTCCCAGATTAATATGGCCACTTCTCTTTTGGTCCTTTATTTATTCACTTTGGGCATCAAGATATCAACTTCATACATATTCTTTGGAACAATCTATCATAAATCTCTTTAATGGCACCATAAAGTATCATCTATGGTATCTTTATACCATAATAGGTCTATATCTTTGCATGCCGTTATTTAAAACACTCATTCAATATGGAAAAAAAGTAGACGTACGCTATTTTATTTGTCTGTCTTTTTTAACTAGTGCCATTTTCATATCCCTTTCTTCCTTCTTACAAATCAAACTAGCAGGCGGATTCGAATACCTTCTTGGATTTGGAAGTTATTTTCTTCTTGGGCACTATTTGGCCAATACGGATATAAGTAAAAGGGTGGCTTATTTCTTTTATATTATGGGTGGAATTGCATTATTCGTTACTATTATGGGAACATGGTTGTTTAGTTTACGAGATGGGACACTTAATCAAGGGTTCTATGAATACTTATCACTCACTACACCTTTTGTTGCCATTTCTATATTTATCCTATTTAAACACCATGGTAATAACCTTTGTGGAAGATTTACAACCTATGCTGCAAAATACAGTTTTGGAGTATACTTAATCCATCCAATTGTATTAGATATTTTTAGAAGTAAAGAGTTTATTCAAGCTACAGACATATCGGAATTATCTACGAACCCTATTATATATATCGCCATTATTCTTTCGGTCGTATATATCTTCAGTATTTTATTGACCATGTTTCTACATAGAATTCCATACATAAATCGCTTAGTATAAAAAATGGCCTTCAGAAAGAATAATTTCTGAAGGCCATTTCTTATCTAACTACAAGTGCTCTTCTTCCAAATGAATTAAATACCTTATTAAAAGTGGACTTACTAACCTTACTTGAGACTAAGCCGCCAGCAGGATCTGTATAAAAATACTCATTATTGTTATAGCCAGTTAATGAGATTACATGATATTCTGTTGGAGCATATAATCTATTTGAACCTGAATAATACCATTTCCATTGGACTGGTTTGAATTTCCAAACGACCCAAACTAAAACTGAATTTCCTTTTTGAAGCTCTGATTTGATTTGAGCCTCACTAATCCCATTTATCACTTCGCTGCCTGGCTGGTATTTTTTAGCTAATCCTATTAATCCTTCAGGATAAATTAAATTGGGATCCCCTTGCTGACTTCTGAAAGGAGAACCAACGTACCCCTTGTATGGATCTTTCGAGTATGTCATTTGATTTGCCATCGATACTTTATCTAATTTATGCCCTTTAAAATTCAACGATTGAGTTAAGGAAACAACCGCACATCCCCATGGCATAACAGGATTTTGTCTAATTCTAGGAACATCAAGTAGCATATCTTTAATTCGCAACCAATGGTTTACATACTTTGTACCAGATATAAAATTATACTGGCCTTTAACTGTTTGCGAAGATTGTTCCCTTAAGTTTGCTCTTGAAAGAATACCATTATTATTTATATTAAAGCTATATTTAAGATTTTTTGCGCGATTCGCCATTGTTGTATATGGATAATATTCATACGCTCTAATAATGGTGGCTGTGCCTTCCTTACGAGTGACTGAATTTGTCAAATAACCCGCATGATCAAAGTAAAAAATAAATTTAATTTTTGATCCATGCTTCCCATAGATAGCTTTATCGTAATAAGTATAACTAGCAATCGTTCTTCTAGAGTTCTTCGCTCGCTTCGTAGCATTCGTAACATAGGACTGTGCATTTAGTTTGAAAATATATTCAATATTATTCCCCCGCTTGTTAAAGGGAGTATTGCTGTAATACTGATACCAACTCTGAATCTTCTGGGTACCCTTTTCTCTTTGTGTTGCCCTGGTAACATAGCCTCCATTGTTTATTTCATAAAGATATTTAATATCTTTAGCATGTTTTCCATATCGAGTATTTGGATAATATTCATAGCGGGTAATGAACTTTTTCGTGCCCTTTTCTCTCTTACTTGCACTAATAAGATTGCCTGAACTGTTCAAATCAAATATATACAAAATATTATTACCATGCTGACCAAATTTTGTTCCAGGATAATATTGATATCTAGAAGTAATCTTTTTCGTGCCCTTCTCCCGCTTACTAGCATTGGTCAAATTACCTGAGTTGTTTAGATCAAATACATATAATATATTATTACCATGTTGACCATATTTCGTCCCCGGGTAATATTGATACCTAGATGTGATTTTTTTCGTGCCCTTTTCTCTCTTACTTGCATTTGTCAAATTACCTGAGTTGTCTACGTCAAATACATATAAAATATTATCGCCATGTTGACCATATGCTGTATTCGGATAATATTGATACCAGGACATGATGCTTCCAGTACCTTTTTCCCTTTTAGTAGCCTTTGTAACATACCCTGCGCTATCAACATCAAAAACGTATAATATTTTTGTTCCATGACTTCCATAAGTAGTTTGCGGGTAATACTGATATTTAGATGTAACCTTTTGAGTTACTTGGCTAATTTTGGATGCTTCAGTTATGTATCCATTACTTAATTCATATTCATATTTAACTTGCTTATTTTGATCCTCGTATCTGGTTTGTGGGTAGTATTCATAGCGTTTTATAATTTCTTGTGAATTTTTTACCCTTTCAACAGACCTAACAACAAATCCATTTACCACAACATACCCATAATGAATGTTATTACCATGTTGTCCATATGTCGTATTCGGAAAGTATTCGTAATATGCAGTTATCTGTTGTGAACTCTGATCGTGCTGTTGTGCATACTGAATGATTCGCTTATTATTAACAAAAAAGACATCTTTAATATTATTCTCTGCATTTTCTACTTTTGTGTTTGGATAATATTCTTGAATCTTAATTAACTGACCTTCTGAGTATACCTCTGCATTAATAATCTCACCTTGTTCGTTCAAAAAGAATTTCGTATCCCCTTTTTCTACCACATCTTCAGAAACAAGGGCCTCAAGGTTCATATCATTATTAGTATCTTTAGAATTTTCCGAAGAGGTTTCTTCATCAATCTCTATTTTCTCAGGATCGGCAAGATTATTATCGTCCGCCGGTTCCTCTACTGAACTTTCACTTTCTTCGAGATTAGCACCAGAGTCCATCTCTTTATCTGGCAATGCCTCTTGACTATCCGATTGATTTCCCTCAGTTGTACCATTATTCTCTTGAGACGAATCTTCCTCATTTCCCAAGTGTTCTGTGGAGTCACTTTCTTCTCCCTTGTCTATAGAAACACTATTTTGCTCATCATTATTGACTGGTGGTGTTTCTGTATTCTGATAATCTTGTTGATCTGAAGATTCAATGACTTCACTCGCTAGAACAGCACCTTCCACCGAAGGCAAAATGAGCAGTATGCAAATCATCGAAACTATTATTCTTCTAAACATTCTTTTCTCCTTTCTAATTATATTATTTAGTTATTTATACCTATAAATCATAGTACCTTAAAAAAGATTGCGATTAAAGTATTTTGTCCAATTTTCGAACATTTCCGCGGTATTTTTTCAAATATCGCAACTTATTTGCAGATTCCACCCAAAAAAACAGAGAGTGCAATACACTCCCTGTCTCTTCTTGTTTCGTATAAAAGATCTTATTCTGTTACATCTTGTTAAAATTGCCCTATGTTTAAACCTCTAATACTTTTTGCTGAAGCTCAATTGCCTCTCTTTTATACGTTTCCTTTTCCTTTTTCGACATCTTTTGATACTGCTTTAAAAACGCCTCATATTTTGGTATAACTTCTTCAACCGTCCCAAAATCTTTTACCATACCATACTCTAGCCATAAAATCTTTTCGCAAAACTGTTTCATTTGACCGATTGAATGACTAACAAAAATCATTGTTTTTCCTTTTTGTTTAAATTCTTTCATTTTATTTAAACTTTTTTCAGCAAATGCTTTATCACCGACTGACAAGGCTTCATCAATAATTAGAATATCTGGGTCCACATTCACAGAAATCGCAAAGCCTAATCTTGACTTCATTCCGCTCGAGTAAGATTTTACCGGTTGATCAATGAATTTATCTAGTTCCGAGAATTCAATGATTTCAGGCTCCAAAGCCTTAATTTCTTCCTTGTTAAAACCTAACATTAATAATTTTAATTCTATATTGTCCCTACCGGTTAAATCACCTTTCAAGCCTGAGGCAACAGCAATGAGCGATGCTTGTCCATTTATTTCAACAAATCCTGACGTTTCCGGAACAATTCCTGCAATGATATTGGAAAGCGTTGATTTTCCGGAACCATTGATTCCAATAAAACCAATAACATCTCCTTTTTCAGCTTCAAAGCTCACATTTGTTAACGCATAAAAATCTTCACCATAACTTTTAGGCGTAATCAAATCCAAAATGCGCTCTTTTGTTCCATTATATAATTTATATTTTTTCGTAATATTTTTAGTAATAATTGCCTTTTTCATTCTCATCACAACCATTTATAAGTAATCAATAAAATGTCGTCTAAATTTCACATGGAGCATGGACCCAAATAATAACAATACAATCACTAACCCCCAAAAGTAAAGGCTATATTGCCAATGTACAATGAAGTACCAATCTAAACCAAATAACGCAGACCGATACCCTTCAATGAGATAATATAGTGGATTGAGTTTCATAATAGTTGGTAATGGTTCCTCCAATATTGTTATTTGCCATAATATTGGTGATAAATATAAAACCATTCTTAAAGTTGCATTCAGAAACATATGAACATCCCTGATAATCGTAGACAACGTAGAAGTAATAAGTGAAATCGCAAAGATTAAACAAAAAGCTGCAAACATAAAATAAAATAATTGTAAGAAGTAAATATTGAAATAGTATCCAGATAACAAAAAGATAATGGTTGTAGCTATAACCATAATTATATGAATGTAGAATTGTGAAAAAATTGCAATGTTTGGGATCACACTCATCGGAAAATTCATTTTCGATAGCATCCTAAGTCTACTATAAATTGACTTCGAACCTTGGATGGTTGACTGATAAAAGAAAATCCAAAGAATAAATCCTCCTAACAGCCAATAAATAAAGGGAACGTCGACTCCTGGAGCAATCTCAATATTAGCACGTTGACGGATACTGCCAAATACAAACCAATAAATTAATATCTGAATAAGAGGGTTAATAACTTCCCATGCCATACCTAAATAATTACTCTTATTTTTACTTTTTAATTCATATACCGAAAGCCTTCTTATCAAATAAAAATGCTCTATTTGTTCTTTAATAACCTTAATCGCAGAGTTCATAAAGATATCCTTTCAGATCATATAACACGTTTTATATTATAAATATATGTGATTAAATTATACAGTCATCAAACATAAAAGACAACAAAGAGTAGGGAATGTTTCAGTTTAAGTACTTATAAACATCCCCTACTTTTTATTTGAATACTTCTTTCACCACGCGCTCACTAGCATGTCCATCTTCTAAATAACAAAACTGTTTATAAAAAGTTTCGGTAGTTTCAAATGGAACAAAATTTCTTTTTTCAAGTTTCTTAACCTCTTCTATAATTTCATCCGTTCTTTTTACTAATGGTCCTGGTGCCTTCTTTTCAAAATCAAAGTAAAAACCTCGGAGATTGTCTCTATAATCTTCAATATCATAAACATAGAAAATCATCGGTCTTTTTAAATTTGCATAATCAAAAAATACAGATGAATAGTCAGTAATTAATATATCTGCAATAAGGTACAGCTCTCGAATGTCTTCGTGATAGGAAAAATCAAAAACAAAATCTTCATATCCTTCTAAATCGAGGTTTTCAGCTACGAGGTAATGCATCCTTAACCCAATGACGTAATTATCACCTAAAGCAGCTTTTAACATCTTCAAATCCATTTGTAAATCAAATTTGTATTTCCCAATAGCATGGAATTGATTGTCACGCCAAGTAGGTGCGTATAATATAATTTTTTTATCTACAGGCAATTTGCACGCCTTCTTTATATCATTCACTCGTGTTCTATTATTATTATTAATTAAAAAGTCATTCCGTGGATATCCCGATTCAATCATCTTTTCCTTAAATCCAAACGCCCGTTTAAAAATCTCCGTTGAATAGGCATTCGGGGAAACTAAGTAATCCCATTTACTAGCTTCTTTCAAGAAATTTTCTTTATACATCTTAGAATTGGTACCCGGCATATGAACTTCCTCCATATCTGCAGCAAGTCTCTTTAATGGGGTTCCATGCCAAGTTTGCAAATATATTGTTCGCTTAGGCTTCGGTATCCATAATGGCAATCTGCTATTTGTTACCCAATATTTTGCTTTAGCCATTAATAGAAGCCACCTAACAGAAAGTCGCGATACATATTTAATATCATTATGTTCTAACTGCTTGATGCTTCTACGATCAACACTCCAATACATGTCATATTCTGGATGATGTTTCTTCATGTATTCATAAATAGCTCGAGGGCTATCGCTATATTGTTTACCAAGAAAACTTTCAAATATTACTAGCTTTTTATTTGCGGGCAGTTTGCCTAAAATGAGGAAAGCTATCTTAAATATTCTTTGTATCAAACTTGATATGATCCTCCTCATCGCTTTAACTCCTTATAATCCATTTTATTTTAAAGGGCTATCCAACTAAACATCATTGGAAAGCCCTTTTGAACGTACTCGTTAAAAAACCTTATCCACTACTCTTTTGCTCGCATTGCCGTCTTCTAACGAGCAATACTTTTGTTTGAAGGCTGTATATTTGTGCAAGTAATCTTTATTTACCATTTGAATGTTTAATACACTTTCAATAATCTCGTCTGTATTAAATACAAGTGGACCAGGTGCTTCATTCTCAAAGTCCATATAAAAACCTCTTAAATTATCACGATAGTTGCCCAAATCATAAGTATAAAACAAGATTGGCTTACTCGTATTCGCAAAATCAAACATAACAGAAGAATAATCTGTAATCATAATATCTGTAATTAAATACAATTCCTGTATGTCAGGATAGCTAGAAACATTATATACAAAATCACGCAATTCATCGTCTAGCTTTATTTTATTACTTACCACTACATGCATCCTTAACAACACTATATACTCTTCGCCTAACTTTTCTTTCATTTTATGCAAATCCATATTAATATCAAATACAAATTTATTCTTCTTTGTTGTTTGGTCATCCCTAAATGTTGGAGCATATAGAATGATCTTTTTTTCAGGAACAAGATTTAATTTATTTTTTACGATGGAAGCTAGCTCATCTTTTTCTTCTTTAAAGAATATATCATTTCGTGGATATCCTACCTCTAAAACTTCCTTATCATACCGAAATGCACTCTTAAATGCTTTTGTGGCATAGCTACTTGGTGAAATGAGGTAATCCCAATTTTTAACTGCTTCTCCAACCCTTTCAACATACTCGTCATTTCTGCCATGTACTTCTTCGATATCATATAGCATTCTCTTTAATGGAGTGCCATGCCAGGTTTGAAGATAGACTGTTTGCGGCCGCTTCTTAATATAGGTAGGGAAATTTTGATTGTTCACCCAGTATCCTGCCTTTATTAAATAGTAATAGTATTGCGGACTTAAACGGGCAACACGTTTTGTTTTTGGATCTTTAAATCGATGTTGTTTATTATATACCCATACTTTTTTATAATCTAAATCTTGATTCAATATTTCTTCATATATATTTCTTGGACTATCACCATATTGTTTTCCCAATCCACTTTCAAACAGAATAAGCTTTTTATCAATTGGAATGAGCTTCTTCCCGATCTTATAAAAAAGCTTCATAGTCGGAAAATAATACTTACTTTTTCTAAACCTTTTAAATAATTCTTTTGCAATCATCGTTATTTTTGGTTTAGCTAATAAACTTTTCTTCACTTTACTTTCATTGATCACATTATAAATTCTTTCAGATGATAGCTGGTCCTTATATTTAATAAACTTATTTGCACGTTGTTCATATTCAGGCTTCATTTGAAAATTATCGTTTGCGTATTCCTCGACTAATTGGAGAATTTGCCCTTCTTCTATACATATCTCACCGGGTAAATCATTATCTAAATCTAAGTGTGAGGGTCTCTTCCCTATAAATCTTGAACGGTCAAATTGATAATAAATAACCGGTTTACTTAAGAAGCTGAAATCAAAACCAACACTGGAATAATCGGTTATCATTAAGGCACTTTCTTTAATTAAGTTCTGTACATCCACTTCTCCTTGATTAATAACCTTCACAGAAGAATTCTCAAAATAACTACTAAACCTTTGCATATTTGGATGTAAACATAATAAAATATTAAAATTATGTTCAGTCGCTAATCTATGCAATTGTGGATCATTAACAAGCTGTTCATAACGATCATAATATTCACTTTCAAAAAACAATTCATCAGATACAATCCAATCGCGCCAAGTTGGTATAATTAGGATTTGTCTTTTCTTTTTCACATCTTCCATGAACAATGTATCAAATCTAGATAGCCCTGTAACAAATACATTTTTCGGTGAATAACTAAAATCATTTACAATCATTTCTTTTTCAAAATCAGAGCTTACCATGAATAAATCAGTATCAAATCCATGGGCAAATTTCCCATAGTTAGCTACCATGTTTTTTGTTCCCATTACTCCATGTTGCAAAAATACTTTGTCTGCCTTTACTTTATTCTTAAATGAATTAGTACGTAATGGATATAGATAATCAGGGTGATGTGATGATATAACTTTTTTAGCTATTATCGTATGCCATATATGTTCTTTAGATTTAAAATCCAATACATTCCCATATTTTTCAACATTTTCTCTTTCAGGAGAATCCTTCTCTATTACATAATAGACATTCTTCTCAGGGTATTTCATTCTCATATGTTTAAAGAACGCATATCCCGTATCTTGCGCTTTATAAGTTCTCTCTCCCACAAGCCATGTGTTATTTTTATAGTTCATTAACTGTATAAACCATGACCAGCGCATGATCTTCCGTAGATACTTGTAAGTTTCTAGAGGATATTTATATACTTCGAATGATAAATTAAACAATTTAAATGTAAAATAAGGATTAATCACGATTGCTTCTTCAGTGTTCTTCACATAAAGATCTTTCAAAAAAATTCGCGCTCGTAACGTCGGCCTTCCAATTCGTACATACTTTTCCTCAAAACTATCATTTAAATCTAATTTAAAGAATAAATCATAAATATCTTCTTCCAACAATTGACCGTTATTAATGTTAGCAAAATCAATTACTGTAGAATAAGTATATCTATTTAATCCAAATCTTTTTTCTACCTCTTCTTCTTTCATATTAAAACTGATACTTGAAGAGCTTAGGACAATTCCTGTTTCTCTCCCTCTTGCAACGATTTCTCCTTTATTGATCCTAGCGTTTTTTGTAAATATCTTACCTTCAATTTTCAATTTACCATCTGACCGCTTTAATTTATCAATTTGATTTTTTATTGGAGACCCTATCTCATTATTGATAGTTACCGATAAATTTCCTTTTTCGGTAATATAATTAATAATCGAATCTTCTTTTTGAAAATGAAAGGTCAATCCCTCCATTTTTGTATGCTGAAATCTTCCGCATCGGATAAAATATTCTGCATACATTTCTCCATCTACTTCGGTTATCTCCACATTTTCATTTTCTTGTGCCGTTAAACTTAATTCGGAAAATGGTCTAGTTATTTTAAAGAACCAATCAAAGCGTTCCTCTTGCTCTTCCTTCAATAGTGTTAGTAAATCATCAAGGGAAACACTAAACTCAAACTTGTTTGAAGGAGATATTTCACTTATTTTATATCTGGACTTTGTTTCACGTGAAAAAAGCCACAGTTCTTTAGCGCTGTATTTTTCTTTATTAAATACACCAGAGATAGTTAACGTATTATTTTTTTGCATTACTAGTAATTGATATTTTAATTTTTTCGTCTGTTTTTTGTTTTTAAATCTAGAAAGTAATCTTTTCATACATAGCTCCTACCAGAAAGATATTATTTATATTACATTCTCCAATTAAGTTGTTTTTAGCCGATTAATTCGTAAAAACTATTCCAATATACGATGGAATTTATTCCTTATTATCTTTGCTACCAAAATTGATGCCCATTGTAATAATTAACCATTGTAGCATCGCGATTGAATAATTGTTTTGAAATAAAGTTAACTCCAAATTTTCATATACCAAGATACCTATAAAAAAACTAGCTGACAATCTTGCTGCATAATTTTCTCTTTTTTTCATGTATAACTTCCAAATGCTATTTAATAAAATGAAGAAAATAATAAAGCCAATGGCCCCAAATTCAATTAACATTTGTAAATATTGATTATGTGCCGTTAAATTTATTGACGTAATATCGTTAGCATTGGTACCTATCCCATAACCAAAAATTGGTTTATCCGTAATCTTTTGAATGATCTCATCCCAAAGAACACTTCTTCCCGAGTATAGGGATTTTCCAAATAACTTTAAACTTAAGTTATTTAAAATTACACCAACATTCGAATTTTGCATAAGTATGTATGTAAATATAAAGGCAATATTCATAATAATTACCATGCGAAAAATATATGGAATTACATTTTCTGCGAATTTGAATAATATCCATACACCCACAGTAACTCCGATAGCTAACATTACTGCTCGAGAATTTGTATTATAAATTAATATAAGATTAATAATGATTAGAAATCCAAAGTAGATTCTTTCTAAGGTATTTCCATATTTCGTTGCTAGCAGTTTATAATACAATAAGGTATATAATAAAATTGCCAAATAATTAGGATTGCTGAATATACTTTTAAAACGATATCCTGGAAAATTTAGTAGTATCCAATGAAAGAATATTATTAGAGTTACTGCTCCTACTAAATGAGCTAATATTCTTATATGTAAAGGACCCCATTTCATTCTAACAGAACTTACGATAAATGAGATGAAAAGCATAAGTTTTAATACATACAATTCGTCAACATTTTTACTTAAATAGAAACTTGCACTATACATTGTTAGAAATAAACATGCTGAAAAATAGATCATTGAAAGCTTTACATCAAATGATCTTTTCTCCACAAATCCTTTTACCAACAAAATAAACATTAAAATTAACGTAATATGAATTCCCATATCCCCAATATCTCTTAAAACATCAAATTGCGTGCGTGTAAAAGTATTAATCATTAGCAGTATAAATATCGGGATCAGTATCATTAATTCAAATCTGTCGGAATAACTACTCTTCAATACAAAAACCTCCTTCTCTTCTGAGTCTATAACTGTACTCCATTTAAAACTAAGATTTTTGCAAAGTATATTTCTTTACTACACTAAGAAACCCCTTTTCGAGGGGTGGAAGTAAGACTTGATCTTGCAGGTTTTTTTTATGTATTGTGTTATATATTCTCTCATAATTTGATTTATCTTGGAACACCTACTCTAGACATTTCTCCATTATAAGTTTTAATTTAATTAGCTTCTACTACTCACTAATCTATAACTCTAAGAAATGCTATAAAACGATAATTTTTTCAAGAAAATTGTAGTATTATAGGTAATTAGTTACGTTTTATGAAAGTATTCTTCTTTTTTCTTGAAAACTACTTAACTTTTTGACATATTTAGCGATAATAAACCTATGAAACTGTTTAAATATTATTGGAGGTGGTTAGAACAATAGAAGCTTGTAGAAAATTAAATAACTTTATAGGGAGGAACATACTTAATTGAGAAAATCTCAACCTAGGGCACTCGCAATTGTTAGCTGTTTTTTAGCATTATTTCTCATAATATCGAGCCTACCGATTAACAATAATAAAGCTTATGCAGCAAATCCTTTGTATGGGGTTGCACTCAAAGCCCCTACCAACGTACATACTAGTACTTCCAAAAGTTCAAATGTACTAAAAGGTTATGCTCAAGGCTCCATTTTAAAATTCAATTCTCACAATGCTGAATGGTATAGTGCAGTTGTTTATTTAAATGGAAAAGCTCAAAATGGGTATATTCACAAAAGTGATGTGGATGTAGCGACACAAAACCAAACACAAGTAAAAGGTGTGGCACTTCAAAGCCCAACAAGGGTATATAAAAGTGCTTCAACAAGTTCTGGTGCTTGGAAATCATATTCAGTTGGATCCATATTAGTATATCGAACCTTTTCCGCAGATTGGTATGAGGCTACGGTATATGTAAATGGAAGCCCTAAAACCGGCTATATCCATAAATCACATGTTGAAAATGTGGTTACAAGCCAAGAATCTCTTAAAGGTGTGGCACTTCAAAACCCGACTAGGGTATATACAAATGCTTCTACTGGTTCAACAGCTTTAAAAGCATATTCTGGAGGTTCCATTTTAAGTTACCGAACTTTTTCAACCAATTGGTACGAAGCTACAGTTTATGTAAGCGGAAAGCCAAGAACAGGTTATATCCATAAGTCACATGTTGAGAATGCCGTTAAGTCGCCCGATAACTTAAAAGGTATCGGTTTACAAAATCCGACCGCTGTATATGCACAAGCTTCTACTGGAGCAAAAAAGCTTAAAACATATGCACAAGGCACTGTATTAAATTATCAAACTTTTTCTAGCCAATGGTATCAGGCAAAAGTATATATTAGTGGGAAACCTACGACTGGATACATTCATACTAGCCATGTTGAAGGCCTTCTCAATACTAGTAATTCTCTAAATGGTGCTGCATTAAAATCTCCAACAAATGTTTATTCTAGAGCTTCTAAAAATGCAAATGTTTTAAGGGGCTATCCAAAGGGAAGCTTTCTGATTTTCAAATCATTTTCACCCAATTGGTATGAAGCTACGGTATATATAAATGGAAAGCGTACATCTGGTTATATACACCGAAATGATGTGAGCCAAGAAAGAATCATATCTACAACGACTTCATATCCTACAAACTTTAAAACTGTGGTAGATATTCAGATGACGAAAGATCCCAAAGCAGATGGCGCAGGAAATGTTCTTGCATCACGAGCACAAGTTGAATATTATGTAAATTCATCTAATTTCAGCAAGAGCTCAAGTGATTACTTCCAGTTTCTTGTTTTATCTGAACCCGCTAGGTTAAATGCAAATGAAGTGAACAATAAAATTTTAAATAAACACGGAATTTTAACCGGGAAAGCCAAATCGTTTATAGAAGCAGGAGAAAAGTTTAATATAAATGAAGCTTATTTAATCTCCCATGCTTTACTAGAAACAGGGAATGGAAGCTCCACATTAGCAAGTGGCGTTCCTGTTGATAGCAAAGGTAATGTGGTAGATGCTAATAAAGCTGTATATACTGTATACAATATGTATGGTATAGGAGCCGTCGATTCAAACGCACTAAAGGGCGGTGCAAAGAGAGCTTTTGATGAAGGCTGGTTCACACCGGAAGACGCAATTGTTGGTGGCGCTGCGTTTATTAATTCTTATATTGATAGAGGACAAGATACACTTTATAAGATGCGGTGGAATCCGATCAGCCCAGGCTTTCCACAATATGCGACAGATGTGGCATGGGCAGTTAAACAAACTGCTAACATTAGCAAAATTTATAACTTGTTAGATAATTATGTATTAATATATGATATCCCTAGATATGCTAATCAACCTGCATCATCGGGTGATCCAAATGCAACTGTCCCTGATAAAAAGCCGGAAACTAATACTGGTTTCCCAAGCGGTGTTTATGGAATTACAAATACCTCAGGTACGTTAAACTTACGCCAAGGATCCAATACAAGTACTTCAATAGTCGCAAGTATCCCAGGTGGTTCTAAACTTGAAATTATTTCTGAAGCCAATGGGCAAACAGTTAATAACACTGCAACATGGTATCAGGTAAAATACAGTGGAAAAACTGGCTGGGTACACAGTAGTTATGTAGATTTATTAAACCTACTGGAAGTTACTGCAACTAGCGTAAACGTTCGTGACGGCGCAGGTACTTCGTTTAAATCTGTTGGGTCAGTTACAAGTCGCAATTTAATTTCAGCCCAACTAGATGCTAAAAATAACCTAATTACCAAAACAGCTAATGGGCATGTTTGGTATCAAATTAACTTTAACAACAATCAAGCATGGGTCAGTGGCGGCAAGAATGGTACTGAATATATAAAAATCAGATAAATATTTTTACATCCTATAAGCTAACCCCTTATAGGATGTTTTTTTTGCAAAAAAATCTACTAGAAATAAATACTTGTTTTTATTCTTGACATAAACTGATATAATAGGTTATGTAATTTATCGAAACAGAACA
This sequence comes from Lederbergia lenta NBRC 16444, assembly GCF_001591545.1. GTDB lineage: Bacteria > Bacillota > Bacilli > Bacillales > Bacillaceae_C > Lederbergia > Lederbergia lenta. Next base: position 10,609 of record NZ_BCVC01000005.1, on the reverse strand, counting down.
AGACTTGTTTAATCTTGTAATATAAATATAAAATATTCAATTTATGATGGAGGTTATCTGAATGAAAAAAGTAATCACGTATGGAACATTCGATTTGCTCCATACTGGTCACATAAACATTTTGCGTCGTGCTAAAGAATACGGCGACTATCTGATTGTTGCTATTTCATCTGATGAGTTCAACGCCGGAAAAGGTAAGAAAGCTTATTATAGCTTTGAGCAGCGTAAAGCTATATTGGAAGCAATTCGTTATGTCGATGAAGTTATTCCTGAACATACTTGGGAACAAAAAGTTACTGATGTGCAAGATCATAATGTTGATGTGTTTGTTATGGGCGATGACTGGGAAGGTAAATTTGACCATTTAAAAGACTATTGTGATGTTGTTTATCTACCAAGAACTGTTGGTATTTCAACAACTAAAATTAAGCAAGATTTAAATAAAGTTAAAAATGGCTAGAGAATTCGCTATAACTATGTATCTATTTGTTTTCCGTATAATCTTTCATATTTTTACATTATTTCCCCAAAAGAAGAAAACAACTTTTGTTGCTTCGTTTGGGGATAATGTTTTATATACTGTAAAAGAACTGGAAAAACAAATAGATAATGAGCAAATAGTGATACTTAAAACTTCCCAATGCAAAGTAAATTTTACGGATGATCCAAATAGAATGGTTATCGGTTTTGAAAACAGGAATGTTATTCATTGGTTTCGCTCTATTTACCACTTAGCAACTTCTTCCAAGATCATCGTTGATAATTATTTTGGTTTTCTAGCTGTCACACCATTCAAAACTAATGTCGTTTGTATTCAGTTGTGGCATGCTGCTGGTGCTATCAAGCAGTTCGGTCTCAAAGACCCTTCTATTCAGCATCGTTCTCCTCGAGCAATCGAGCGTTTTCGACAAGTGTATGATCGATTTGATTATGTCGTTGTTGGCTGTGATAAGATGGCGACTATTTTTCAACAGAGTTTTGATATATCAGATGATAGAATTTTACGTACTGGCATCCCTCGAACCGATTTCTTTTTCGATTCACTCGCTCAAAATGAAGCGGAGCATTCACTAACATCTATATATCCAGTGATGAATGAAAAAAAAGTAATCTTATATGCCCCTACTTTTCGCGATCACGAACTAAATGTATCTGCTTTACAATTAGATATTGAAAAAATGTATACGGAACTAAAGGACGAGTTTGTATTATTTTTACGTCTCCATCCAGCGGTGAAAGTGGATTTAACAAATCTATACCCTGGGTTTGTATTTGATGTTTCGGCATATCATAACGTCAATCATTTATTGGTTGTGACAGATATATTAATTACGGATTACTCTTCTATTCCTTTTGAATTTTCCCTACTGGATAAGCCAATGGTATTTTTCGCGTACGACTTAGAAGAATATACGCAATCAAGAGGCTTTTGGGAAAAGTATGAAGAGCTTGCTCCTGGCCCTATTGTATATAATACAAATGAGCTAATTACTGTTTTGAAAAATGAGCAATTTCATATGGAGCAAATTCGTACTTTTGCACAGCAATGGAATGAATATTCAACTGGACGCGCAAGTGAACAATTAGTTAAAAATATATATCAGGAAGTGGAAAGAAGTTATTAATTTTTATAGGACTGGATCATATTTTCCAGTCCTTTTTTTATGATGTAAAATCCTCAAATCCGTAAATACTCACTAATTTTGACTTGTTCGCTTCTGAAATAGTAGAAGCAAACCCAAAATAAAGACGTGCTTTTTCTGGTGCATCAGGATTTGGTATATACACACCCATCCCCTCTGGCTCCCTAAAGGATAGATCTGAACCCGCTGTTATTTGCTTTTTGTTGATGACCTTCCCTGTTATTAAATCCACTACTGTTATATATGTGTTACCAATCGGTTTTACGGAGCCCTTCGTTCCGTATGGTGCGCCTTCGAGCAAATATATATAGCGGCCATAGGAGGCAAATCCCTGGAATATGCCCATTTTCGGTTGTGCAATATCGGAAATCGCAGAGTAATTATGTTTTTTGACCTGTTGTAGCGAATAAGTTGCCAATCGATATTGCCCACTTATTCGATAACGCATGGTTAATAACCCATAAGCCATATCAATATTTACCGTTGTTCTATCTGCATCAGAAATAAGTTCATATTTGTCCAATCTTGGTGAGTTAGATGACAGATGTGATCCTTGTTTAAAAGGAAATCGTGTTAACTTCGTGCCCCATCCGTTTTTCCCTTCAGCAACAGCATCTACTTCCATCCATATATATGGAGTACTACCCTCTATTTCTACCCCTATTGACACACCGTGGCCAAATCCTTTTAGGAACATATGCCCTAATATATTTCCTTGCATATCAAGTTGTGTCAAGGCTATATCCCCATCTATTGCTCTCTTCGCTCCACTAACTGGATTATTCTCATCTGGGAGTTGTTGTCCTCCAGACATTAGCTGGGCAATATATACATGTCTATTGACATGATCAAAGGCTATAGACTGTAATACCGTATCGTTTTTCAATGACTTTTCCCTAAATAATTCGGAGGCCGGAGCCGAAATGTCAAACATCTTTGAGCGCTCCATTTTTAATGCCGCAGAGACTTTCACTGGCATGATGCTTAGACAGATTATGACAATAAGCACGGTGAACTTGATGCCATAATTATTTTTACGAGAGTTCGAAAATGAATTCATTTTTTCTCTCCTATGCTTTAAACTTAATTATTCCATTTATTACATTCAATTTTGCATACTTTCGCCTTTAGTTCTACACATTGCCATTTTTGTAACCAAAATGTATTTTACGTTTCCGACAAAACATAGTATTATAAAGAATAGCTTATTATTTTTTCACCCGTTTAAAAATGACATTGGATAATTTACTTATAAAGGAGCACTACCCTTATGGGACGACAACAGTTTACTATAAACAAAAAGAAAAGAAGACGTGGTCGAATATTTTGGTTTATCGTTTTTCCAATTTTGCTCGTCGCTGGTATTGGTCTTAGTTATGGAACCTATTTATTTAAAAAAGCTGAGACCATGATGGGTGATTCCTATTATGAAGATCGGGATGGCAAATCAGATCTTCGTGATAAAAAGGTCAATCCAAAAATAGATGATGTATCTATCTTATTTATTGGTATTGATGAGAGCTCGAAGCGTAGTCAAGGCGATAACACTCGTTCAGATGCGCTCATGCTTGCTACTCTAAATGAGAAAGAAAAATCAGTAAAGCTTGTTACGATTCCACGTGATTCTTATGTGTTTATCCGTGAAGTTGGATATTCAACAAAGATCAATCACGCTCATAGCTTTGGTGGACCAAGAGCAACGATTGAAACAGTCGAAGATTTGCTTGATATACCTGTCGATTATTATGTCCGTTTGGATTTTGAAGCATTCATGGAAATTGTGGATGCGCTTGGAGGAATTGACATTGAAGTTCCTTATGCCTTTTCTGAGCAAGACTCAAAAGATAAAGCAAATGCGATTTCTTTAGAAGAAGGCATGCAACGCCTAAATGGAGAAGAAGCTCTCGCACTTGCTAGAACGCGTAAATTAGACAGTGACATTGAGCGAGGCAAACGTCAACAAGAAATTATGAAGTCCATTATGAAAAAAGCAGCTTCTGGAACATCCGTACTCAAATATGGACAAGTCATCGATGCAATCGGCTCTAATATGAGAACAAATATGACTTTCGATGAAATTAAAGCATTTATTGATTATGGTGTTTCTGGAAATCTTGATATTGAGACAATGACTATTGCTGGGGAAGATGTTTATATTCCTAACAGCAGTGGTCAGAGAGTTTATTACTGGCAACTAGATGATACTTCTCTTGAAGAAATAAAAGCGAGCTTGAAACAACACTTAAATGTTGCTTCGGAAGATGGACCTATAAAAACGGCGGATCCTGGTATTCCCGTCACTGAAGAGTAATACTGAACCGCCTTTAGTCGCTAAAGGCGGTTTTTTCATGAAGTTAGCCATTTAGCAACAAAGAGGTTTTCCGTTTTATAGTTTTCTTCCCATAAAAAAAAGCAAGTGCATGGCTTTTACACCATGCACTTGCTTTTTCTTTTATTATCGATCATATCTACCTGATGATCTTGGTCTCATAAACCTTAATAGCGGTTTATAATCTTTACTAACTAACCCTACCGACTCTACAAACAACTCAATCACTACTAATAGCACGAGCATTACGAGCAGTGAACCCCAAATCGTTGCCATCGAAAAGATGACCGCTGCTAAACTAAACATTGTTGCTACTGCATATATGATTAAAACGGATTGACGATGTGTAAATCCTGCATTTAATAATACATGATGAAAATGTTGTTTATCCGCTGCTGATATCGGTTGTTTATTCACAATCCGACGAATGATCGCAAAGAATGTATCAGAAATCGGTACTCCGAGTATAATAACAGGGATGACTAGTGAGAAAAAAGTAATATTTTTAAATCCAAGCAATGAAAGGATCGCTATCATATAACCAAGAAACATGGCACCTGTGTCACCCATAAAGATTTTAGCTGGATGAAAATTATAAAATAAAAATCCAAGCGTGCTGCCTAATAGAATTAATGCAATTGTAAATACGAATATGTCGCCTTGGAGAAATGACATGATACCCAATGTAATTAAGGCAATCGAAGATACTCCTGCAGCAAGGCCATCCAATCCATCGATAAAGTTAATCGCATTCGTAATACCGACAATCCATAGAATCGTTAACGGTACGCTTAAAAATCCAAAGCTTAGCTCCCCACCAAAAGGTAGATTGATATATTCTAAGTTAAAACCACCAACAACAGCTACTGTTGCTGCAAATAATTGGCCAATCAATTTATATCTTGGTGATAAGTTAAACGCATCGTCCAGAAATCCTGTAATTACGATGATCAAACTTCCGATCATGATAGCTGGCATATGTGGATCATCTTGTCGTGATACGAATATCCCTATCATAAAACTTATATAAATGGCTAAACCGCCAAGTCTTGGCATAATTTTATCATGTACTTTTCTATGATTTGGCTTATCTGTTATCTTCCATCTCAACGCAAGTTTCTTCACTACAGGCGTAATGAGTATAGAGGCGACAAAACATAGAATTAAGTATAGATATTCCATTTTGCAACCTCCTTTAATCGAATGAAGACCCATAGATCGCAAGTTTATCTATCTTTTTAAAAACACTCTATCTACCATAGTATACAAATATGAGTTCGTTATCAACTAATCTTGATAACTTCCAGTAAAAATCTAGTTCTTCCTTTTTTTATATTGGATAACTTTCTTTATGAATAATGGTATAGCGAACATTCTTTTCCATCTAGTTGGTTGTTGTATCAATCGGTATAACCATTCTATATTTAACTTCTGCCAAATGAGCGGTGCACGTTTTACTGTCCCTGCTAAAATGTCAAAGCTTCCTCCTACACCCATGAAAATGCCCTTTTCAAATAGATCTTTGTTCTGCATAATCCAATTTTCTTGTCTTGGATATCCTAATGCAACAAATATAAGATCGGCTTTTGCATTTTTGACCATATCTCTTACTCTATGATCGTTTTCCTTAAAAAATCCATGGTGATACCCACCAATGATTAGATTAGGATAATCCTTTGCGACATTTGCAACCGTTTGTTTGATCACTTCCTCCTTTGAACCAAGGAAAAAAACAGTGAGTTTGTCCTGATCGGCAATATGAAGCAAGTCCTTCATTAAATCAAAGCCTGCTACTCTTTCCGGAAGTGGATCCTTTAACATTTTTGCCGCTAAAATAATTCCAGCTCCATCGGCAATAATATGATCGGCTTTTCGCATTGTGTCCATATAATTTTGATCTTGCAATGCATACATCACAATCTCTGGATTGGCTGTCACAATAAATGTCTTTTTTTCCTCTTTTATATTCTGATGAATAACATCTATTGTCGCTTGCTTTGTTCTATTATCAAACTCGACACCGAGTATGTTTACTTTTTCCTGCATGTTTTTATCTCCTGTAAGGATAATTCCCCTCATTAACTTTTACTAATCATTATAGCAAATTTGGCGGACTTTTGTTTGTTTTTCATCGTTATTAAAACTTTGAGTAACTATTTGTAGCTTCTTTACTGAATGTTAAGATAAAATGAAGATGTTAACTTAAAAGTAGGTGACATATAGATGATCTATCAAACTAAAATATTTACCGGGTTATTCCGTCCATTAAGAAGTTTTTTTCAATTAGAAAAAGCGGAAACGATATATGGTTTGCGTAGAAGAATTACTTTTTTATTTATTGTTAGCGCTATCGTTTTTATGATTAGTGGTTGGTTCGGCCTTGGCACACATGTTATTTCACCTTTGTTTTCAGGGAACACAGAAGCACAGTATGAAGGATTAAAAAGTTTTTTTATCGTAGGTCGTTTTCTTTTAGGTTTGTTTTATGCAGGTGTCATCCTTTATTTCCCTGCTCTTTGGTTTTGGATGATGACTGATACATATTATTCAAAACTGGTCGTGATGCAGGTCCTTGTTTTACCTATCTTATTGTTGGAGCAAGTGTCATTTATTTTATTGGCGATTGGATTGGATCTTCCTTGGTACTCCTCTCCCCTTTCGCTTGGAATTATCGCACAATACATATTTAGCCATACATATTTTTCTTTTCTATTTGGTTGTATATCGATTTTCAAAGTATGGATGATGGTAATTCAATTTAAAGGATTACGGACGTTAACAGCAAAATCTCCTGTTGCTATTATCTCCATGATTATTTCGATTCATCTAATCTTTTGGGTGATCACAGCATTTTTTGCTTATATTAACTTCCAGATTTTTTTATAAAATGAAACGTGGTGAATGTTTGTGAACCGGAGATGGATGTGGTTTCTTGGAACGACTTCTTTCATAGTCATCATTGGACTCAATATATTTTTAATGGAAAAAGAAAATAGTAAGGTGGATCGCTTAAATTATGTGGTGGATTGGAAGCGCGTAACCGCTGGAGATGTCGTGGAGACAACTGCTACAGAAGGTGTGATTGTGCCAATGGAAAGACATCCGATTTTTATCGATCCTCATACGGAATTCAGTGAGTTTTTCGTCAAAAAGGGAGATCAGGTGGACAAGGGCACTCCGTTATTTGCGTATGCGAGTGATAATTTGGAGCAGCAAATAGCATTGCTTGATGCGGAAATCTCCAGTTTACTTACATCAAAAGATCATATCAATGCTTTTATTCAAAATTTGGAAGGCATGAAATACGCTTTGCCCCTCCCTGTGTCGAGCTCTTATTTCGGTGATGAGCAGGTAGATGTGGCTAGACAAGCGCATGAAGAAGCCATGTCTATGCGGGTCCTTTCCGTCTCTATAGATCAGGCGATTGCGGAGAAAGAGTTGGAAAAGGACAAGGTCGATCAGGATATTAAAAAGTATGAAGATCAGCGACGAGCGATTGAAAATGGGAGAAGTGGTTTAACCGTGTTGAGTTCGCATGCGGGAATTGTGGAAGATATTTCTTTCGCGCTCGATAATCCGGTGATCACGATCATTTCGGAGACAACCGTCATGGAAGGTAAAGTATCAGAGGAACAAATGAAAGTTGTTCAAGAAGGCATGAAAGCGAATATTACTTCGAGCTTGTTCAACGGTCGTATTAATGGGGAAATCCATCATCTTGAACGTTTGCCGATTGATCAGCCTCATATTGATAAAGATAGTGCCTATCGGTTCTTAGTCGATCTTGGCGACCACGAGAAAGAGCTGAATATTGGCTACCATGTGGAAGCGGAAATTGTAACGGCAGAGGCGAGAGATGTTCCTGTTGTCGAGACGGAAAGCATACAGGGAAATCAATATATGTGGATGTTGAACGATCGCGGTATGACTGAAAAACGCCCAATTGAGCCGGGATTAAAAGTGAAGAAGCGGCATGAAGTGAAAAATGGTGTTTCATTAGGCGAGTTTTATGTGCTTGATCAACGGGAAGTTGATTACGAAGCTCGTTTCATTACACCGTTTAAAATGAATAAGCTCACAAAGACCACTTGGAAAGAAGCGAGCACAAGAAAAATAATCAAATATATGCTTATTGGCCTTTTGCAGAGGTAAGCCGTGGAGGAAGAGATGATGTATCTCATCCTCCTTTTTATATCTAATCGTAGTAATCCTCATTATCGAGGCCTTCTAGCTGCTCAAATTCAACATGGCGATGAAGGTTGGAAGATGCCAATGATGAAAGACTTCTTGCGTCCTTTCCTCTTTTTATTCCAAATGAAGATAAAAGATAATAGGCCAATTCGTTTGGCAACGGTGCTGATTCTTTTTTATACGGTTGAACAGAAAAACGCCAGTTATAAATATCTATTTGAATCATTTGCAGCCATATATTTTCTTGATGTCTGACTCTGACAATGATGTTTGTATTAGCGCTAAATGGTGCGGAGTAAACTTCCGTTGAGGTACAATGATTAATAGACTTACCATTAACTTTCCCTTTATACTGAGCAATAGGTTTTAGTGAGATAATCCTATTCCTTGTCAAATTTCCGTTACAAATCAAAGTATATTTGTCACTTCTACCATTGCCAAAGGAATAGACTCTTTCTATTTCAATATAGATCCCCAATAAATTCCCTCCTAGTATATAATGTTTCTATTATAGTAAAATATACCCATTAACTCGATGTATATTCAACTATACCAGTTATAGATTTATATTAATGTTTATAACAAAATGTTATAAGTCTAAACTGTATTGATTTTTACGAAAAGAGGATGTAGGCCAAATGGCATTATTATTTCATGAAGCAATTCGAAAATATCGTGAGGAAGTATTATGTTTAAGTCAGGAAGAGGCCAGCAAGCGTCTGCATATCACCCAACCAGCACTTTCTCAATATGAATCGGGGAAACGCCAAATACCTATTGAAGCATTAATACAATTTCAAAAAGCTTATTCAATCCCGGCAGAACACATGATGAAAATGTTGTTCCAGGTGGACGTTGGGATAGAATATTCCCCTATGGTGCTACGTGAACATTCATATGATGCCGACTTACAGCGTGTAGTCGAAATGATCTATAAACATAGACCGTTGTTTGATTTTCTCAAAACACTTACGTATGCTGACGAAAAATCACTGACGAAAACGGCAGAATTTCTCCCCCATTTTAAGAGGTTTGTACAGTAGTAATTAGAATGAATGATGCTAGAGTTGATCGTTAAAAATCAGCTTTAGCATTATTTTTTTGACGTTCACAACCACTTCTGCAATTCTTTGATGGATAAATGGTATGCTCTATTTTTATATTCTCCTGTATACGGTAAGTGTAATGATCGAAGTAATTTTGATGAAATGGAACTTGAGGTAAGTTGAAGGAAACTTCTACATTGTTGATTTGTGATGGATGGACCCATTAGTAAGCAGTAATCGACTAAAGCATGAATGAAACGAATATCATCAACCTTCCCACATTGCGTGCATCTCCATCTTCTTTGCAAACGAATAATTGTGCGTTGTTCACATTCCTCGCAAAAAACACCTGGCAAAATCTCGTTCTTCTCTATTTGAAACTGCTCAATAATATGAGGATCAGATGGTGTATGCATCTTTATTAATTGCCGAGAAAGCTTCTGCAATTCCTTTTTTTCGATTATATCTTTTTGATATTCACTGTAGAATCTACTAACCCTTGGCCTGATGACAGGAGGGCCAATTACTTTTTGTGCAACTGCACGGTAGTCAGGATTAGGTTTGATAATCGAATTGGAGTTTGTCATCACAACAAATGAAGTATTAGGTAGGATTAAATTCGTGTGGTTTTGTATTAGATTTCCGAAATGATATTGTTGATTTTCCGCTTGGTGAATGGGATTGGGATAAGAAGCCTTCGCATCATCGATCGTACGCACTAATTGATTCTGATCAATGAAAATAGTACCTGCAATATTTTTTGCTTCCAATATAAGAAAATGACGTTGTGTTAAAAGCAGAAGATCGATTTGAAAGAAATAATCTTTCGAAAAAGGTAGACGGAGATCTTGAAAAATGAGGTGGTCTTTTCCTGGTATTTGAGCAACGTAGTAATCTAAAGCCTGTTCGCCTCGATATCCCGAGTAACTTCTCGCTAGTTCCTCTTCAATATATTTTCTACGCACATGATTTGCGGGAAGCCGCCGCAATAACGCCTCCAATTTAAGTATTTTTATCGGTATTTTCCTCTCTTTCTTTAACAATGGATCACCTCTTTTATTTAGTTATATAACAATTCAACATTTTCCCCGAAAATCCTGCAAATTAGAAGAATTTTTTACAATATTTTCGAATGATATTAGGTTGTCTTGCTGTTTACTGGCGGTCCATGTCATAATACTAGCCATCGCCAGAGATATACTGGCTGTCAAGATGCAGTTACTAGCCGTGGGTTCCTACTTTCTGGCTGTCGCAACACATTTACTGGCCTTCAGTATTTTTGCCCGCTCAGCTGCAGGGGTGACTAGTTGATGGTCAACTTTTGCTCGATTGAATTGATAGTTTCACCCTGTATCCGATGGATCTCAGGCTTTTTAGAGATTTGCGGCATCTTTATAAGC
>NZ_BCVC01000004.1 GCF_001591545.1 Lederbergia lenta NBRC 16444 | reverse complement strand
CCTTTAGCATTTTTAGACGCTCAGCTGCAGGGGTGACTAGTTGATGGTCACCTTTCGCTCGCTTTTACTGAACTACGATAAATTCTCCATAACAAAAGGCTACTGCTGAATCAGCAGTAGCCTTTTGACATCATCTATTATTTATTTGGTGGTGGAGGTAAAAGACCCTCTGGACCATTGTTGTTTGAATCTTTTTCATCATTTGCTACTTTTGGTTTTTTCGAAGTGTCTACATCTGTCTGTTCAATTGTTTTATCCAATTTCGCTAAGTAGTTCTTCGCGAATTCTTTTCCTCCTAAGCCGAACGCTAGGCCAAAGGCTAATGCTAATCCGCCAAGAATGAGGATAAACGCTGAATTAACGATCGTTGCTGCGACTCCTAATTGGTCAAGGGCCATAAATAATGATAGCGCAATGATCGCATACTTAGCAACAGCTGTAATGAGCTTAAAGCTTGGTCCTGTTAGAATGCTCGAAAGCACTTTCTCAACAATATTGGCGATGATTAAACCAAGTGCCAAGATGATCACTGCCGCTAAAACATTTGGCAAATATGCGGTAATAGCTGTTAGCATACCAACTAGGAAATCAAGTTTTACAAGTCTTAATGCCTCAATGGTAAGGAAAAATATGATGAGAATTTGTGCGATATAGCCGACAACTTCGGACATTAGCATTCCGCCCGCACCCGGTTTCCAATTACCCAAGGAAATATTACGAGTCATGGAATCAAATCCAACGCGTTGCAGAAATCCTGCGATCAGTTGACGTGCCCATTTTCCAAGCCAAACGCTAAGGAAAATTAACAGTACAGCAATAATTATATTCGGGATCATTGTCATGATGTCGTTCAACATACTGACTGCTGGATCCGTAATAGCACGGATTTGAAGTTGATCTATAGCTGAAATGACAATCGGGATCATGATTAATACGAAAACAATCGTACCGATAATCGATGATAAAGTGGAATCTCCAAGCATCTTTTGTAATCCAAGACGTTGCGCGAATTTTTCTATTCCAACTGTTTTTAATAACCCAGTCACAAGATCACGAATAATTTTCGCTACGAACCAGCCAACAAATAGAATAAGGGCTGCAGCTAGTAGTTTCGGAATAAATGCAAGTACGTTATCTAGCATATTGCCGAATGGTCCAGCAACACCGTTAATACTAAGTGCGCTTAACACGCCAGGGATGAAGAGAAGCATCACAAGGTAAAAGACAATATTACCTGCGGTTTGAAGGAATTTCTCCCCTTCTGCTCCTGAATCTGCCACTTTCATTTTTTCCAAATACGTTTGGAAGTGAGCCTTTTTTCCACCTTTGATAATTAGCATTTTTAGTAAGCTAGCAATTGCATAGGCAAGAAGAAGGATCAATCCTGCTTTTAATACTGCTGGTATAAACCCAAGTAATGTTCCAAACATACCTAAGAATGGTGAAGCGATAGCGCCTAAATTGATTAATTGGAAAAATAATATGAATACAAAAACTAGTAGGATATAGTAGATGATCTTTCCAATTAATTCATTCGTGTCTAAAGACTTCCCTTTTGGTGACGCTCCATCTTTAGCTTGGGCATTTGTGGAATGATGACGACCGCCAAATAACTTTTCATCCCATTTTGTTTTTCTTAATAACTTTTCAACAGCTTTGCCGACTGCTTTAGCAATAATCCAGCCGATCACTAAAACAATCAGGGCCCATAATAAACTAGGTAATTTCGATATGTACATTGAAGCCCAACCAAAATCTGAAAATGGCATATGTATGATTCCTCCTATAAATGATTTCTTCTCTTCCCTATACCTGTTCCCCCCTCCTATTAAACCTATAAAAAAACAAAAACAGACGATTTCTGCATCTAGCAGAAATCGTCTGTTTCAAAAGCTATTAAAGTTTGCTTGCCGCCGCTTCGTCGATGATAATTGTTACGTTCGCATGATTTTGGAGAACAGATGCCGGGCATCCTTCATTGACAGGGCCATTCACCATTTGTTTCACAGCTTCCGCTTTTGCTTCACCGAAGGCAAGTAATACAATTTCTTTTGCTTCCATAATCGAAGCAATTCCCATTGAAATGGCATGTGTTGGTACATCTTCTACTTTTTCAAAATGAACCTTGTTTGACTCAATCGTGGACTCTGTTAATTCCACAACATGTGTTTTAGTGTCAAAAGATGTTCCTGGTTCATTGAATCCGATATGCGCATTCGTTCCAATGCCAAGTACTTGTAGATCTACAGGATTTTCAGACAAGACGGCTTCATATCTTTCGCATTCTTCTTGTAAGTTTTCTGCAACTCCATTAGGCAGATGAGTTTCCTTAAACTTCACATGATCAAAAAGCTCTGTTTTCATATAATGATTATAGCTCTGTGGATCATTAGGTGCGAGGCCAACATATTCATCCAAATTTACTGTTGCCACATCCGAACAATCTAAATTTGCTCCACGCATTTTTTCATAAAGCTTTAGTGGTGTACTACCTGTTGCTAGTCCAAGCGTTTTGATACTCCCTTTTTCCAAACCTGCTTTCACAAGTTCAAGTGCTTTTTCTGCTGCTTCTTCTTGATTTTTCACAACAACAATATTCATTTATTTTCCCTCCAAAATATTACCTTTTCCAAGTCGATAAGTCTTTTCTACTTCATACTGCTTATTTAAGATTACTAAATCTGCATCCTTTCCAGGAGCAAGTATACCCTTTTGGTCCAAACCAAATTCACGCGCTTGGTTCCCAGATGTCATTTGCACTGCCTCACCGACAGAACAACCTGTGTAAGTGATGATATTTCGGAATGCTTCATCCATTTTCAGCACACTTCCTGCAAGCGTGTCATCCTCCAGACGAGCTTGACCATCTTTTACCCACACTTTCTGACCACCAAGCTCATACTCCCCTTCTACCATACCTTTCGCTCTCATTGCATCCGAAATCAAAGTAATCCCTTCTGCCCCTTTTAAACGATAAGCTAGGTTAATCATATCAGGTGTAATATGAATACCATCTGCAATTACTTCCACTTGCAAGCCATCTGTTAGCAGTGCGTGACCAGCAACACCTGCTTCGCGATGATGAAGTCCGCGCATCCCATTATATAGATGTGTTGCATGGGAGGCTTTACTATCTAATAGCTCCGCCCTAACTGCATCTGAATGACCAACTGAAGGAACAATTCCGCGTTCGAGCATTACTTTTTCAAATTCCGCGCCACCTGGTCTTTCCGGTGCATATGTAACTAACTTGATCAAATCCCCAGATGCCTCATACCATTGTAAAAACTGCTCAATATTCGGGTCCGTGATAAATTCATATGGTTGTGCTCCAGCACGTTTTTCAGAAATATAAGGACCTTCAAGGTGAACACCTTCAATGGAAGCACCTTTATCTTTCGCCACTTTTACCGCTTTCAGAGCTGCCTCAATATCATTTGGATCTTGGGTAATAGTCGTTGCAAAATAAGATGTCACACCCTCTTCCAACAACTTCTCACTTAAATACAGCAGTTTATCTGGATTAGCGTCCATGACATCTAGACCATGTCCCCCATGAATATGAACATCGATCATTCCGGGGATCACAATTCGCCCCGTCCCATCAATTACTTCCTCATCTTGTTCTTCTTTGTAAAATTTCATTTCGCCTACTTCGGCTATTTTCTCAGAAAAACGAATAAAACCGTCTTTGATTGGTTCTTCTGATTCTCCCGTATAAATAGTAGCGTGGATTAGCACTTTTCGCTTCAAAACCATTCACCTCTCCCGACAATATTGGCCTTTTCTCTACATACTCTTCTCTTTCATTATAAATGTCCTGTTTGAACAAGACAAATATAGAATGAAACATCTTTTAAAATCTTACAGATAAATAAATATTTTTTTTCAATAAGTGGGAATTAATTAAGTAGACACTTCTCGTCGAAACCATTCTCCTATTCCAAAAGTCTCCATTTTCTAACAAAGTCACTATATTTTCTTAAGAATCTTCATGAATATGGTAATAAAAGGAATTAATATTAAAGTATTGTTACATTTTGCCTATTTTGGCATGTTATGCAGCATTATTATGTTACTATCAGTAGTATGATAGGGAATTGGGGTAACAATTTTATGCGTAAAAAGTTCGTTGGAGCAGCTACAGCTGTAATTATCGCTTCATCTTTTGCTGGGGTAGCGTCTGCTTCTACACATGAGGTTAAAAGTGGAGATTCATTATGGAAGATTGCTTCCAAATATAATACAAGCGTTTCACAAGTGAAAGCATTAAATAATCTTTCAAGTGATTTAATCTATCCAAAACAGGTTCTATTTGTAACTACGCCCACTACTCAAAAGCCCTCGGATAATAAACAAGAAACGCCACCGGTCCAAAACACAAAACCGGCTACCGCAAATACATATACGGTTGTCTCCGGGGATAGCTTAAGCAAAATTGCTGCTAGACACAATATTTCTCTAGCTAATTTAAGAAAGTGGAATAATCTTTCTTCTGACTTGATCTATCCAGGACAAGTATTCAAAGTATCTGCAACGGCAAGTGGCAGCACATCAGCTCCAACACAGCCATCGACACCTAATAGTAATCAAACGAGCAGTCCGCAAACAAATGCAGACACATACAAAATCGTTTCAGGAGATACGTTAGGTAAAATTGCAAGACAATATGGAACAACGGTTGCAAACATTAAAAAGTGGAATAATCTTTCCTCTGACTTGATCTTTGTTGGACAAACTTTAAACTTGAAGGCAGGAGCATCCACTCCACCTGCGTCAACTACAAAGCCTAACAATACAAATACGTCCAATAATACTTCAAATAACGTTAGCGGAACTTCAAGTGTTGTGGAAATAGCTAAAAGTGCTGTTGGGACGAAATATGTTTGGGGTGGCTCAACACTTTCAGGCTTTGATTGCAGCGGATTTATTTACTATGCCTTTAATCAAAGTGGCAAGAAAATGAATAGATTAAGTGCAGAAGGTTATTTTAATCGCTCTTATTACGTGAACAAACCAGAAGTTGGAGATCTTGTATTCTTTGAAAATACTTATAAAAAAGGGATCTCACATCTAGGTATTTATGTTGGGAACAATCAATTTATCCATGCAGGCTCTAATGGAGTAGAGATTAGTAGTTTAAGTAACTCTTATTGGAAGAGTAAATTCGATAGCTACAAAAGATTTTACTAAGTTTAGCTATTTTAATAGAGACATATTATAACGTATTCGATGCGTTGTAATATGTCTCTTTTTGTTATGTTATCTGCTCCACTCCCTCCAATTTATTTGATTTGTTCCTGATAGTGCATTCCGTACTATTTAGCGGTATAATAATGTTTTGGAGGTTTTTAAATATGTATAATAGACAATTGTTAGACCATATAAAATTATATAGCGAAGAACTCCAGAGCACCCTTGACCCGCGCACAGATACCCATCAAAAGCTTGTGCAAAAAGGGATGATTCTATTTCGTCAACAGCTCGTGTACGGTGTGAAATTTTCCAATGGCAAAGTGGAAGCAAAAGTGAGAGACGTTACACCAGTATCGGTTGAACTTGTTTTTGAAAATTTGGCTGATAGTAATTGTTCTTGTCCTATACCGGGAATATGCCGCCATCAACTCGCTTTGTTTTTCAATGTACTTAGCCGGACGCAAAGCATTTTCTTATGGATGCAAGAATGGAAAGATCACTGGAAAATGAATGATATATTATCCACATTACAACGTGGCTCAGATTTGCTGGATAAGGAAGAATTAAATGAAGAAACTGGACCAGAGCAATGGATAAAACGGATCCGTGATGCTTATCATCATGTTTCAGCAAATAATTTTTATCAGCTAGAAGACTGGGCACGTGTTTGTTATAGACGCTTACTCGGTTTCGCTCCTGTTGAGCGCGAATGGAAGCCGCTTTTTCAGTTATTTGCTGCGTTTGAATCATTAAAAGTGATCAATGCGCTTGGTAATGAGTCTGGAAAGCACAAATATGTTGGGGCCTTTGTTCAACAAATGCTGGAAGAAGCGGAAGAAGCACTGAATAAATTGGCAACCACCGCCTCCCCCTTTGCGTTTGATGAGTATTTCCATTACTTACGTGAAGAGAGTGCAACATTATTAGAAGAAAAAACGGAATTCCCAACTGAATGTACAGATATGTATATGAAGCTGTGGACACTTTTGTTTAAAAATAAAAAGGATCGCCTTACTGAATGGGAACGACTACAAGTACTACCTTCGGAGAATAATGAATGGCGAGGGGAAATTGCGACGATCCACCTTGCCATTTTACTCGAGAATGATCAATGGGCTTTAGATAAAATTAAACAATTAGGTGCTGATATTGCCCCATTCGCATTGCGTTGGTTAAAATTACTACAGACCGAACGTACAAAAAAAAGACTTACCAATTACTTACCTGCATTTATTTCGCAAATCATCGCCTACATTTCAACATTATCGCGAAATTATGAGCAGGCTCACTTTACTCGAGCTTTATTTCAGGTATTAGATAGTGATACAGCTATGAAGTTAGACCCTACCTTACTCGAAAAAATTTATATTCAGCTGCTGCCACATAGTCGCTTTCAATATATTACCTATTTACTCGACAAACGAGATTATAGAAAATGGGCAGAGTTACAAGTATATACTGATAATAATTTAGAATATATTGATCGGCATACGGTGGATCTCATCGCAAAACATGATCCAGGTGCCTTACGACCACTATATCATGAGACGATTGCAGGTCTTCTTAAACACCGCAGCCGTGATTCATATAAAAAAGCTGTCCGCTATTTAAAACGTCTGCAAAAGTTGTATAAAAAAGAGAAAAAACTTACGCAATGGGAACTGTATTTCACTGAGCTTCAGCGAAGAACGAGACGACTCCGTGCATTTCAAGAAGAATGCAGGAAAGGAAAGTTAATTCATGATGAATCTTGAAATATTTAATCTTCATATTATTCCTGCCTATCCAGGTCATTTTTTCATCTATGTACTTGATAGCAATGGTGAATCGGTTCATCCACAATACTGGAAGACACAGTTATTTTTATGGCATGAAGAAAGTTTTCATGGTGCTTTTATTGAAGAGACGGAAATGAAAGCAAAAGAACTTATTGGGATTCAAGTCGATAGCTATACATTGCTTACACTCTTAGGGCATGAGCAATTCAGTTCTCTTATTGAATGGAATTGGTGTGAACCAGGAGATGCACTAGTTGCAGTAGCTCCCCCCATGCTAGAGGCTATACATGAAGGTAAGTGGCTGCCGACTTTTACGGATGATACAGAGGAATCTTTTCTTTGGAAAGTTCCCGAATTAGTTTGGGATGAGTTTGCGCCCACTTTTTGGTCTCAACCTTTTCATGGGGAAACAATGCAAGAATTTGTATCCACTTTTTATCATCAAGCACTAACCTCCCATTTACAACAAGGAATGGAGGGGGAGACGCTTGCAGAAAAGTTAAAGCAATTAAAAGAAAGTCCACTCACTGCTGCTGAGTTAGAAAGTTATTTTGACGAAACACGTTGGAGCGAATGGACAGAGATGTCAGATAACATACTGCCATTTTCCATAGGGCTTCGATTAACGGAACCAGATGAAGACGATGAACCTTGGATATTGGAAACCGTATTACGCGACGTGAAAAAGCCAGAAAAAGTATATTCCTTAAGCAAATTACCAAAACGCTGGGCTGACTATTTGCCAATGATTGAATTAGAGCAAGAACGCTGGCAAAAATTATTCCCATGGCTTAAAACAGAACGTGGATTAACGAAGGAATTAGATGAGGCCTCTGCTTGGGACTTTCTCACAGATGCAAGCGGGAAATTGATCGCATTAGGAATTGAAATATTACTGCCATCATGGTGGGAAGCAATGCGTGAAGCGAATTTAGCAGTGAAAGCAAAAGTAAAACAATCGGGTACAAATTATCGTCCTTCATTCGTAGGACTGGATGCCATGCTCGACTTTGATTGGCGGCTTTCCATGAATGGAACAGATTTTTCTGAGGATGAATTTCAAACGCTTGTTAACGATCAACGAAGACTTATTAAAATTCGCGGTCGTTGGGTAAAGCTTGATCCTAAAATGATCGCTCATATTCAAGCATTAATGAAACAAGCAAAACAAGAAGGCTTACGTGTCCAAGATATTTTTTCACTTAGTCAAGAAGAGGATGAACAACCTACAGAAGACGATTTCTTTGATCCACGAGCCTTTGCTCAAATAAAAATTGAGCTAAATCAATCTTTGAAGAAAATGCTTCGTCAGTTAAATGGGGTATCAGAAATCCCTGAAACATCCGTTCCTAAAAAATTACAAGGGGAACTGCGTCCATATCAGCAGCTCGGATTGAACTGGCTTACCTTTTTACGGCAATTTGGTTTCGGTGCCTGCCTCGCGGATGATATGGGACTGGGAAAAACGATTCAACTCATTGCCTATTTATTACATGTGAAAAAGACGGATAAGAAAAAAGCCCCTGCGCTAATTATTTGCCCCACTTCCGTACTTGGGAATTGGCAACGCGAGCTAGAGCGTTTCGCACCTGACTTAAAGGTTACTTTACATTATGGTGGATCACGACCAAAAGGGGCAGATTTCACGGAAGAAGTTCAAGAAGCTGATGTTATATTAACAAGTTATGGACTTACACATCTTGACTTTGATGAGTTTTCTTCTATTGAATGGAGTACCATTGCTCTCGATGAAGCACAAAATATTAAAAATGCTGAAACAAAACAATCACGTGCTATTCGTAAATTACAAGGTCGTCACCATATCGCATTGACTGGTACACCAATGGAAAATCGACTTTCTGAATTATGGTCCCTTTTTGATTTTATTAATCATGGGTATTTAGGTACCTTCGGGCAATTTCAAAAAAAATATATCGTACCAATTGAAAAAGATAATGATGAAGGTAAGATTCGTGAATTACAACAATTGATTAAGCCCTTTTTATTAAGAAGAACGAAGAAGGATCCAGAAGTGGAATTAAACTTACCTGATAAGCTTGAGCAGAAAGAGTATTGTGCTTTAACTCCAGAGCAAGCTGCATTGTATGAAGACCTTGTCCAAGATACTTTTAGCAAGATAGAAGCTCTCTCTTCATTTGAAAGAAAGGGATTAATATTACAAATGTTGAATAAGTTAAAACAACTATGTAACCATCCTGCCCTATATTTAAAAGAAGAATTGCCTAGTAATGTAGCTACTCGCTCTAATAAAATGGGTACATTATTGGAACTTGCGGATGCGATCATGGAAACTGGAGAAGGTTGTATCATCTTTACGCAATATCTTGGGATGGGAGAAATGATTCGTTCTGTCTTACAAGAGCGCTTTGGTATTCAGGTACCTTTTCTCAATGGCAGCATGCCCAAAGCTCAGCGTGATGATTACGTTGCTCGCTTTCAAAATGGAGAATTCCCTTTCTTCTTACTTTCACTTAAAGCAGGCGGAACAGGTCTTAATTTAACAGCAGCGAACCATGTTATTCATTATGACCGTTGGTGGAATCCCGCAGTTGAAAATCAAGCGACAGACCGCGCATATAGAATCGGCCAAAACCGTTTTGTACATGTCCATAAATTTATTACGACAGGAACATTAGAAGAAAAAATTGATTTAATGCTAGAGAAAAAGCAGGCTTTAAATGAAGAAATTATTAGAAGCGATCAATGGGTGACTGAGTTATCAAACGATGATTTACACAATTTATTAGCACTTGCTTAAATCAGATCATTTCCCCATGCTGGAGGGCTGCTTAATGAGCAACACTTCTATTTTGAAAAAGTTGATTGCAACCTCGCCTACTAATAAAGAACTAGCAATATTTTTGCTAGTATTGAAAGAAAAAAGTGATTTGTTTTATGAAGAACATGAAAACGTGAAAATGGATTTTCTTATGAGAGGTATTTGCGTTAATGAAGTGGATGGTTTACTTGAAGATCCATCACTTTTCCCATCAACATGGCTACCGAGACATCTGCGATGGGAATCGATCCTTCATACGAAAGGACAACAATTAACAATTCTCCTTTCTGAAGCGAAACAGCATATGGATTATACTAATTTCATTGAGATCGATCCAAACACAGCGGAGAATTTCATTCGACTGATAGATCTTACTTCTAAAAAATAGACCAGCTGAACAGCTGGTCTATTTAAATTTGGGGTATGAAACGGGGATGCGTTTGGGATGCACAGTTGGAGGAATGAATTACTGTGCGATCATTTGTTTTTTTGAATTTTTATTACGAGATAGTGAGAATTGGTCTGTTGTATAACCTTGAAGATGTTGTTCAAGCTGTGCTACTCGTTGACTTAATGAGTGCATTTGTTGATTGGCCTTACCAAGCTTGAATATGAGGTCGCCTATAAGGATTTCCATTGAATCATTACGCATATTTGCTTTCAATTAGCCCTCTCCTTATATACTTTAAATTGGTTGTGCTTCTTTTTCTTCTGCAGGTCGGCCACCCATAAATTTGACTGAATCCGCAACGACTTCTGTAATATACACCTTCTTCCCATTTGGATCTTCATAATTTCTCGTTTGAATTTTACCAATGACTCCAATAATGGAACCTTTTTCACAAAACTTCGCTGTGTTTTCCGCAGTCTTATTCCATAAAGTACATAAGACAAAATCAGCATCGATCTCTCCTTGGCTATTACGATAGTGGCGATTCAAGGCTAATGTGATATTTAATACTGCCTTTCCTTCCACTGTATACCGGAGTTCGGGATTTTTCGTCATTCTACCGACAAGTGTTACTTGATTTATCATTTTTTCAACTCCTTTCTAGTCGGGTATCTATATTTTATTATGGAATTTTTCTTCTGTAAAACAGCTGAAAACTATATTCCAATGATTTTTTTCGCTGAAAATTTGCTTTCTGGAGAAGGTTTAAAGGTTTCTGAAGCTTTTTTTATAAAGAAAACTTATTTACATAGAATTTTCCAGTTAAGGTTATTATGTTATAATCTGAGTAAATGAACTGGGAGGCATGCGAAAGTGAAAACTTTTAAAATTGTTGCTCTGCAAGTTCTTGAACCAACAAGGACCAAGAATATTCCGTTAACAGATGGATTAATCATTAATAAAGAAAACGAAGATGGCATGTGGATTATAGAAGCTTATATTGATGTAATGTATGAGTCATTTTTCCAACATAAACAAGAAGACCAAGAAGAGTTTGAAATTAGTGTAATTATTACCCATGCAGGAAATGATCCGGCTCCTTTTACAGTTAAGGTGCATAGGGTAAGACGTTTTGAGGATCATATTAGTGTTTTATTTGAAGGTAAACTTAGCATGCGTCGCAATGAATATTCCGAATTACTCCTCGATGATTTAATTAAAGACGGATATGGCGGAAACCAATTGATTGAGGAATTTAAAAAAAGAATGAAAGAAAAAAAGCCCGTTTCTAACAGCTAGAGCAAACAAAAAAAGCAGGGAATCCCCTGCTCTTATCTATTGTTGTCTTTGTCTTTGTTGTTGTCATCATTTAAATCAGTGTCTAATTCGTTATTATCCACGCCATTGTCACCATCGATCACATCATTATTATCCATGCCATTATTGTCATCCATCACACCATTATTGTCATTCATATTATCTTCATTTACACCGTTATTATCATTCACACCATTATTATTGTCCTCTACTACTCCATTATCATTTGCTGGTGGTGGTGGCTCCTGATCATTATCATTATTAGCACAACCTACAAGTAGCATAGAGGCAATGGCTGCTCCTCCAATTAATTTCGTTACTTTTGCATTCATTTTGTAAGCTCCTTTCAGATTTTAGGCCCACATGAAGTGGTTATACCGGCTGTTTTACCTTATATGAAAGGCTTTTAACCGATGAACCTTTTTTTGGACCTTTCTAGGTCTGATAGTAGCTTTCCCCATTTCCCCAAAATACACTAAAAAGTTTTTATAATATCAAAAGATTTATTTTAAAACAGAGGTAAAGGCGCTATCTTCCAATACTTTTCGTTTCAATATTGTTTTAGCTAGTTGCAGCGTTTCGCACTTACAATATATAAAATAAAAAACCCACTTGAACGATTGTACTGTCCATAGTGGGTTTTGTTACAACTATTTTTCAAGTGCAAATGTAATTTCTGCTTCACATACAACTTCTCCGTCAACTGAAGCTACAGCTTTACCTTTGCCGATTGGTCCTTTAATACGAATAATTTCCACTTCCAGTAGCAGTTGATCGCCCGGCTTTACTTGACGCTTAAATCGGCATTTATCGATACCTGCAAAAAAAGCCAAACGGCCTCGATTTTCTTCTTTAATAAGCATCGCAACAGCACCCACTTGAGCGAGAGCTTCAACAATCAATACTCCTGGCATAACCGGATAATCCGGAAAATGACCATTGAAAAACTCTTCATTCGCCGTTACATTTTTTAGCCCTACTGCTTTCTTTCCCTCTTCCAATTCAGTAATCTTATCCACTAATAAGAATGGATAACGATGCGGAATGATTTCTTTAATTTGTTGGATATCAAGCATCATTAAAACCTCCCATATGTATGATTATCATAACAAAAATAAGGAAGACAACTGCTTCCTTATTTTTTCTCGACAACTATATCGATGATATGCGTCCACGTCTTTTTTTGCAAGGCATCTGTAGGCTTGCCATCACCGAGCACTCCGTAACCTACCATTACTCCTGCAACAAGGCTTGCTGCAGTTAATATAATAACAAGAAACACACGAAGCCAGATAGGCAGAAACCTAATCCTAATTCGGCTCACTTCATCCGTTTGAGTTTCTGTCTTTACCTCTTGTTTCTTATTCTTTTTAATATCTTCCCTTGTTTGAACCTTCGCTTGGCTGATTTGTTTAGCCGCCATACAATAAACCCCTTTAATCCAGTTTTGACCATATTTATCTTCATTGTCAAATCAGGATATTGAAACTATTGATGAGTCATGCACATCATTAAAGATATTTTATCATATCATACCACATTTTAGCGAATGCCGTTTACAAGTCCCATCATTTGATCAGATAAAGAGATGGAGCGAGATTGAAATTGCAGTGCACGTTGTACGTTTATCATTTCAGTCATTTCTTTACTCAAATCTACATTAGAAGCCTCAAGCGCTTTTTGTTGAACTGCAACTTGATTTCGTTCAGCACCAGTCAATTCAGTATAAATAAGAGCAGGATTGACCCCAGGCTGTAAATTTTCAGGGAGTCCAAGGAGATTATCCCCTTTTTGCTCCATATATTGTGGTTTATTGATAGCCACCACACCTAAATTAGCTGTCAACTGTTGGCCGTTTTCAGATTGTGCTTGAAAAACACCATTTTGAAATATGGTAAACTCCTTCAGTTGATCAGAAAAGACAATACTATTATTATTATCATCAAGCACAGGGTGTCCTTCTGCTGTTACTAACATCACTTCATTATTTCCAGACGGTGTTAAATATAATGCGCCATTGCGAGTAAAGCGAATAGCAGTTTGCCCGTTTTCTTGGACCTGTACTTTCAGAAACTGATTTTCTTCTGTAAAAGCAATATCTAGCGCTCGATCAGTATTTTGGATTGCACCTTGTTGCAGCACCATCATTGATTTAGAGATTTTTGCCCCAACTCCTTGGCGAAGACCTTGTGGAGTAAGACGTCCAACTTCTTTTTCTTCGATTGGTTGGTTATTTAACTGCTGATAAACCATATCAGAAAAAGATACATCTCTTTTTTTAAAGCCATTTGTTTGGACATTGGAAATATTATGGCTAATAATATCAAACTGCTTTTGTAATTGACTAATTGTATTAACTGCAGTTGTCATAGATCTTGTCATATGTCTAACTCCTTGTTAGCAACGATTCTTAGCATGTTATCCATTCACTCTGCCAACTTCATTCACTGTTTTTTCCATACTGCGATCGTATGCTTGAAGTATTTTCTGATTCGCCTCAAATGCTCTGTAAGCCGTGAGCATCTCCGACATCGTACGGGATGGGTCAACAGTAGATGCTTCCATAAAACCCTGTGTAACGCTATAAGAAACGTTCTCAGCTGCATTGCCTAAAGGAGTACCATCCTCTGTTCGAAATAGGCCACTTCCTTCTTTGATTAACATTTCCGGCGTTTCTGTTGACGCAATACCAAGTCTGGCAATTAGTTCACCATTTTCTTCGATATTACCGTTGCGATCAACGATAAATTGATCACTATTTAAAGTGATTCGATTACCATTGTCATCTAGAACTGGCCAACCGCTACCTGTCGTTAGTACCCCATCCGCATCGATGGTGAATCTTCCGTTTCGCGTATACTTCGTTTCCCCATCACTTTCCACTGTAAAAAAAACAGGTCCTCCTGCTATATCCGTAAGTGCTAAGTCTGTTTGCCGATCGGTTTGTCTTAAATCTCCTTGGACAAAGCGAGGAATCGTTTCCTGCATATATACACCAGTATTAATAGATCCAACTTCTTTCGCTCTTGACGACGAATCCAAACGCTGTAGAAGCATCTCTGGAAATGCTCTAATCGCAGCTTGATCTTCTTTAAAACCAGCAGTATTCACATTTGCCATATTATTTGTCAGCATATCCGTTTTGCGCTGTTGAGCGTACATTCCGGAGGCTGCTGCTTGAAAGCCTCGTAACATTCAATCACCTCAATACAATTGGTTCGTTTTAGCAATACAGTTTTTCTGCATTGCACACTTACTATATATATCGGTTCGTTCGGCCTGTTTTATAGGTATTTTTATTTTCATTCAGATTCAACTTTTGGATGAATGGCTTATACAAAATTGCGTCTTGCAATTCTATCCATGTTTTCAAGCATGATACCAGTTCCACTAGCAACAGAGTCCATTGGGTTTTCTGCGATTAAGACTGGAACTTTTAGTTCTTCGGCAAGTAACTGATCTATACCATGTAGAAGTGCTCCACCACCAGTTAAAATAACCCCTCGATCAATAATATCAGCAGATAATTCTGGTGGTGTTTTTTCCAAGACATTTTTGGCTGCTTGCACAATAACATCGACAGATTCACGAAGTGCTTGTTCGATTTCTTTAGAATTTACTGTGATCGTTCTTGGCAGACCACTTACCATATCTCGCCCGCGAATTTCCATTTCTTCCTCACGCGCCCCTGGGAAAACAGTACCAATGTTGATTTTGATATTCTCGGAAGTTCTTTCTCCAATTAATAGCTTGTACTCTTTTTTTACATAGTTTAAAATTTCATTATCAAAGTTATCTCCAGCCATTTTAATGGATGAAGAAGTAACGATGTCTCCCATGGACAATACAGCTACATCTGTAGTACCGCCTCCGATGTCTACTACCATATTTCCGCTTGGTTCAAATATATCCATCCCAGCACCAATGGCAGCAACTTTCGGTTCTTCTTCAAGATAAATTTTCTTGCCACCGCTTTTCTCAGCTGCTTCTCTAATCGCTTTTTGTTCAACACTCGTAATATTAGTTGGGCAGCAAATCAAAATTCGTGGCTTCGATAAGAAACCTTTTACATTTAATTTATTGATAAAATGTTTTAGCATTGCTTCTGTTACGTCGAAATCGGCAATTACACCGTCTTTTAATGGCCGAATTGCTATGATGTTTCCCGGAGTCCGTCCTACCATTTTTCTTGCTTCCTCACCAACAGCTAATACTTTATTCGTATTGCGATCAATTGCTACAACAGATGGCTCATTTAGAACTATTCCTTGTCCTTTTACATGTATTAACACATTTGCTGTCCCTAGATCTATCCCTATGTCCTTTGCAAACATCACTAACCCCTACTTTCACTATTATCATCGTTCATCAATTTTTCATATGTCAAAAGTCATAATTTGTTGATTTCCCTAATTGTTTATTTTACCATATACATTCCATGAAAAGGAATAGAACTGGAAAAAAGTTTGACATATTTTCTAATATCAGTACTGGATTTATTCGCGAAAAAAAGAAGGGTATTGTTGCCCCCTTCCTATATTATATTTATTTCACTGGTTCACTTTCCAACTCTTTTTTTTGATATTTTTGTTTTGTTGCTTCCCCTCCTCGTAAGTGCCTAATTGATTTATGGTAATCCAAAATATCTTTTACTTCACTTGCCAAATCAGGGTTGATCTCTGGCAACCTTTCGGTCAAATCCTTATGAACTGTACTTTTAGATACGCCAAATTCTTTTGCAATAACGCGAACCGTCTTTCTTGTCTCCACGATATACCTTCCTATCTTGATTGTTCGCTCTTTGATGTAATCGTGCACACCACTCGCCCTCCTTGAATTGGATGTGAGGAGTGTGAAATGAGACTCGTCTTTTATAATAAATTTAGGTATGCTCTTGAGATCATTGTCCATTAGCAACATTCACAACATGGGCTATAAGTAGCAAAGATATTTATATCAACTGGATTTCTTTTTAGGAAATGAACAAATATATAACTGAATATACAATTTCGATCAACGATTCCTCACCTCAAACACTCTCTTTTTAATACAGTTTGTATATACTTATTTGTCCTAGTTCCAATATATGCCCAAATATCATATTCAGAATGAATATAAGGCAGTTTTGTCATGAGGTAATAACTTTTGAGGAATATATACAGCTATTATTTCCCGAGAAATATGTCGAGATTTATATTTTTATACATAGATGAATGCGAAGAAACGGATGATAAGCATCCATTCTTGTGTAACGATAATAATAATGCAAAAAAAAAGACAGAGCCATAGTGGCCTGCCTAGAGCGATTAATCTCGCTTAATTTGTAGTTGGTTCATTGTCAGCTGAGTCTGTCGTTTCCTCGTCAGTTGTTTCTGCATCCGTTGCGCCATCAGCATTTTCATCTTCAGATACACTTTCTGACTTATTATCTTCAGATACATTTTCTGACTTATCGTCTTCAGACACACTTTCTGACTTATCGTCTTCAGACACGCTTTCTGACTTATCGTCTTCAGACACGCTGTCAGACTCATCTTCTTCAGGTGTAGTGCTTGTCGTATTATCAGCATCAACCTGTTCAAGAGCCGTTACTGGTTGTCCAAAGAAACTAAGTGGGTTTACTGCTTTGCTTTCTTTACGTATTTCAAAATGAACATGGTTTTCAGCAGCTTTATTCAATTGGCTTGTACTTGAAGTTGCTAGCACTTCACCTTGCTTAACCATATCTCCAGCTTCTACTTGAATGTCTTTTACCGCCTGATAAACAGTCATAATGCCTTTGTCGTGCTCAATCTCTATTACATTTCCTAGCAAATTGTCTTGTCTGACAGCTGCTACTTTTCCGCTAAGCGCAGATACTACTTTAAATTCCTTGCCTTCTTTATGAGCGATATCCAGCCCCATATTAGGTCGATACATATCCCCATCAACAATTAGTGCTTTCTCTTGATCTTCGGCAGATGCAGCGGAATCAAAAAATTGTGTTACTACTTCTACTTCATCTTGATTTTGTACTGGCATCGCAAAGTTTTCAAAAGATTGATTGACTTCAATAGATGGTTCATCATTTTTATTGCCAATCAATTCCTTACCTGGATCAGCTACTTCTGGTCCCTTTGCTATGTTCAATCCACCTGTTTGGTACCAAACGATCATGGAAATGAGCAATGCAGCACTAACTAAATAAACTGCTGGAAATACCCACCGCTTTTTAAAAAACTTTTTGACTTGAGAAGATTGGTTCTTTTCTTCCTCTCTCATTTTCATCACCTCTAGCACCATTCTGAACAGAATTACAGAATAATATACTTCACAAAAAAAATTTTGCCATTTAGTTTTCGACAAACGCAGAAAATTATACTAAAGAATGCTATGTGGATTACTTTTCCAGGTGTTTTTTAAATAGTAAACGGAGAAAAATTTGTAGTGATTACCATATTTACTGATTAAACAACCAATTACTGTTGTATGGATGAAGAACATTTAAAATTATGGTGAATAAAACCAACTATCCCGTAGCATTTACGTGATGATCATCGCGCTTACTGGCTATTGTCGGACTTTTACTGGCCGTCGCTTGAGGGTTACTGGCCATCAAAGCTTTCTTACAAGCCATAGCCAATAGCTTTCTGGCGGTCACAACCATTTTACTGGCCATGGCCACCTTTAGCCGTTGAGCTGACGGGGTTACTAGTTGATATTCACTTTTTTCACGCTCTAGTATCGAAAGTCCATATAATTGTTTCATCTAAATAGTAGAAAGTATCTACATTTTTCTTCGCTCCGTGATAGATAATATCAATAAAAAAGCGCGGATTCCCTATATAAAGAGAATCCGCGCTCTATATTATTGAGTCGATGCGAGCTTTTGATCAAAAAATGGTTCGATATCTGAGATTTTTACATCTTTATAATAATGATTGACAATCTCTTGATAATCTTTTCCTTCCTTTGCCATACCATTCGCACCATACTGGCTCATTCCTATCCCGTGCCCGTATCCTTTCGTCGTGATGATGATGGAGTCACCTTTATGAATCCAGCTGAAGTCTGTAGAGCGGAGTTCAAGTTTTTCTCGTATTTCTCGTCCTGTAAATTTCTTCCCGTTTATCTCTATTTCAGCAACCTTTTTACCAGGAGTTCTTGCGAGAATAGTTCCCACATCTGTCCCTTTGCCAATTTTAACGCCAAGTTTTTGTTCAAACTCTTTTGTACTTAACGTCATTTGGCTTTCAAATTCTGGGGACTCTTTACTATCCCATGGACTTTTTACACTTTTTAAATATGGTACTTGATTTTCCCAATAGTCTTCTGCATTTTCTGTATAGCCATTGCTTGCAGAGAAAAAGGAAGCTGTAATTGGCTTTTCTTTATACGTTAATATTTTGTTTTGTGTTTCTTTTACAGCACGTTCAATCTTTTTATAATTTTTTTCGTAGTTTTTCCCCCAACTTTTTTTCAGTTCAGCTTGGTTTTTAAATACTTGATGATTAACTGTATCAGATACGTCTACACCTTCAGGTAAGTTTCCATTGTTCGGATTTATTAAATGGCTTGTAATATATGTTCTCGCCGTTAATGCCTGAGCTTTAAGGGCTTCAGGCTCAAATTCCACCGGCATCTCAGAAGCGACCACACCAATTACGTATTCTTCTATTGGAAGTTTTTCAATATTATTTGTAGCTGATCTAAGAACAGCTACTTCTGTTGTAGATTCTTTAGTTGAAGTTGATTGTTGTGGAGCTGGGGCTTGCACTTCATTCAGCTTTCCGACAGGCTTTTCACCGGAGAAAGGCAACACGAGTAGAGATGGAAGTGTAAATGTGAGCGTAATTAATAGTGCAACTATGATTATA
The DNA here is from genome assembly GCF_001591545.1 of Lederbergia lenta NBRC 16444. GTDB lineage: Bacteria > Bacillota > Bacilli > Bacillales > Bacillaceae_C > Lederbergia > Lederbergia lenta. Next base: position 218,046 of record NZ_BCVC01000004.1, on the reverse strand, counting down.
ACTGGCTTTATTTGTTTCATGCCGATGCCTCCATTACGAAATTAAGGCGATGCCAAAGTCATCACCCTTGGTTAAATATATGGGAAGGGACAAGCATTTATGCCACCATTCATTAAGGTAGTTGATTCAGAGAATATTTTAATTTAACTGAAAATAATTGTATGAAAAAAAACTCGCAAATGCGAGTTTTTTTATGACTTATTACTAGCCTTCTAAATCAACGACAAGATCACTGTTATTTTCTTTGACAGCTTCTTCTGTTTCCTCATTCACACGTTCAATGTCGGCTCCTAATGCACGAAGCTTTTCATGGAAATGGAGATAACCACGATCTAGATGCTTAAGCTCTGTTACACGTGTGTATCCATCTGCTCTTAAACCGGCGATAATCAAGGCTGCTCCAGCTCTTAAATCAGTTGCAGCGACCTCTGCTCCTTGAAGCATACTCGGACCGGAGATAATAACAGATCTACCTTCAATTTTGATTTCGCTATTCATACGACGGAATTCTTCAGCATGCATATAACGATTTTCAAAAACTGTTTCTGTAATAACACTAGTGCCATCTGCACATACGAGTAAAGCCATCATTTGTGACTGCATGTCTGTTGGAAAACCCGGATGTGGCATTGTTTTAATATCTACAGCTTTTAACTTTTCAGGTCCAATTACACGTAATCCATTTTCCTCTTCAATAATGGTTACATTCATCTCTTCCATTTTCGCGATTACAGATGTCATGTGTTCTGGAATTGCTCCTTCTACAAGCACATTACCGCCCGTAATAGCTGCTGCAACCATAAATGTCCCAGCTTCAATTCTGTCAGGGATAATCGTATGATCTGCGCCATGTAATTCTTTTACACCTTCAATACGAATAGTTCCTGTGCCAGCGCCGCGAATAATCCCGCCCATTTCATTAATATAATTGGCAAGATCAACAATTTCTGGCTCTTTTGCACAGTTTTCTAATGTAGTAAAGCCATCCGCTAATGCTGCAGCCATCATAATATTTTGAGTCGCTCCCACACTTGGGAAGTCTAAATATATTTTAGCTCCTGTTAAACGATCTGCTGTCGCTTCAATAAAACCATTGTCAACCTTTACTTTAGCTCCCATCGCTTCAAAACCTTTTAAATGAAGGTCTATTGGACGCGAACCGATTGCACAGCCTCCAGGTAATGCTACACGGGCTGTTCCTTGTCTAGCAAGTAATGGACCCATCACAAGTACAGACGCTCTCATTTTTCGAACATATTCAAATGGTGCTTCTATTTTTAGTTCATTTGATGCATCAACAGTAATTGTTTTATCATTAAATTCAACGCCGGCGTTTACATGACGTAGCACTTTACCGATTGTATATACATCGGAAAGATTAGGTACATTCCGAATGACGCTTTTTCCTTCACTAGCTAATAATGATGCAGCGATCACAGGCAATACGGCATTTTTTGCCCCTTCAACTTTAACGGTACCGCTCAGCCTTTTTCCGCCGCGGACGATGATTTTTTCCAAGAGTATTCCCCTCCGCGTACATATTCTTTATATTAATATTCAATCGTTAAGATGGGTGTGCCGATTACAAATGTTGTACTCGATCCCGATCTGCTTTTTCGTAATCCAACTTGCATATTCATTTCAGTATCGGCAAAGGATAAGTTCTGGGCAAAAAGAGAGGATTTTGCTGATATTGAGTAAAAATCACTTTCTTTAAGCGTCTTTATCTCTTCCGCTTGAAAGGATTTAAGTAATCCATCCAAAGATTGATACTTAAATTCTTGAAAACCTTTATTGAATTCGCCTTTTATACAAGAGAAAATAACGGGCTTTTTATCAAATAGCGTCTTCATTGCCAATGTGACATCATTCGACAAGTTTTCCGCAGTATTTTGATTCCAACCTGCTCCTCGTATTTCATATAATAAATACGTTGAGGATTGTCTATTTTTATCGGTCGATATTAATTTAATTGATTCACTGTAAAATTCAAATTGTTGTTGTCCTACAACAACATCCGACCCTGATTCATTCACGGTGTTCCATTCCATATCAGGATATAGTTTTTTTAACCAGTGTATTTTTTCTAACCGTTCTTTCTCATTGGAAAGATAGACAAGTTCTCTTGCATATAAAGACCATTCAATGATCGTCCCATTTTGTTTTTCCACATTTTGAGCCAACATCTGTATATCTAAATCATTTTGCGCTGCACTGATGTTATTCCCAATTAATATAATGACGAAACTAATTGTGACAATAAGATGAAATATTATTAGCATTTTTTTATTTTTCATGTTCTCCCCCCCTCTTAAAAGTGTTTCCACTCTTGGGGAAGTAATACTAAAGGAAAGTCGCTAATTTCAGACCTTTTTTACCTATATTAATTCGACAAAAAATTCATCATATCTATCACATCATAAACAAAAGCACAGTCATTGAAAACAGGTATAAAGTCGCATTTTTATTTTTCCATCGTTAACTTCAAAATAAATAGCGAAGTTGGCGTGCCCAATTTAAATAATCTAGAAAAAAGTTACTGACAATAGAACCAATTGCAATTGTTATTAATATATACAATAACCTTGCCTGAAAAACACGGTTCACTCTGATTAGTTTATCAAAATGTACTGCTTGTAGTCCATAAAATGTGATGGCAATAAAAAACAAATGAGAAATGATGTTAAGCAAAGATTGCTGCCCGAACTCTTCAACCATCTGGACTCCTCCTACAAAAAGTGTTCTCATAAATAACACCTTCTGACCTTAGGATCAGAAGGTGCTCTGTTTTTTTTCTCTATTTATGATCGTATACATTGATACGATTCATCGCGCGTTTTAATGCTAATTCCGCACGTTTAAAATCACTGTCATCCGCTTCTCCCTGTAAATGGGCTTCAGCGCGTTTTTTTGCTTCTTTAGCACGGCCGATATCAATGCTCTCCGCAAGTTCTGCTGATTGGGCAAGAATGGTGACTTGATCGGGACGGACCTCGAGTAATCCTCCGCTAATTGCTACATACTCTGTACTATTACTTTTTGTAATACGTACAGCACCAATTTGGAGCGGGGCAACCGTTGGAATGTGACCCGGAAGTATACCTAGTTCACCTGATTCAGCTTTTGTGCTAAGCATTTCGACATCAGAATCAAATACCGGGCCATCGGGAGTGACAATACTAACTCGTAATGTGTTCATCTTTAACCCTCCTGGTCCGAAATTATGCTTCTACGCCCATTTCTTGCGCTTTTTTGATTGCATCTTCGATTGTTCCAACAAGACGGAAAGCATCCTCAGGAAGATGGTCATATTTACCTGCAAGCAAGTCTTTGAAGCCTTTTACAGTCTCCGATACTTGTACGTAAGAACCTTGCTGTCCTGTGAATTGTTCAGCAACGTGGAAGTTTTGCGATAGGAAGAATTGAATTCGACGCGCACGAGCAACTGTTAATTTGTCTTCATCTCCGAGCTCATCCATACCTAGAATCGCAATAATATCTTGTAATTCTTTATAGCGTTGCAATGTTTGCTGTACTTGAGTTGCAACTTGATAATGTTCTTCACCAACGATTTCAGGTGAAAGTGCTCTTGAAGAAGAAGCTAATGGATCCACCGCAGGGTAAATACCCATTTCGGAAAGCTTTCTATCAAGGTTCGTTGTTGCATCCAAGTGAGCAAATGTTGTTGCTGGAGCCGGGTCTGTATAGTCATCCGCAGGAACATAAATTGCTTGGATTGAAGTAACAGAACCAACGTTTGTTGATGTGATACGCTCTTGCAATTGACCCATTTCTGTAGCAAGTGTTGGTTGGTAACCAACCGCTGAAGGCATCCGGCCAAGTAACGCGGAAACTTCAGAACCTGCTTGTGTAAAACGGAAAATATTGTCGATAAAGAACAGAACGTCCTGTCCTTGCTCATCACGGAAATACTCAGCCATTGTCAAACCAGTCAATGCAACACGCATACGCGCTCCTGGCGGCTCGTTCATCTGTCCGAATACCATCGCTGTTTTAGTGATAACACCGGAATCCTTCATCTCATAGTAAAGGTCATTACCTTCACGTGTACGCTCTCCTACACCAGCAAATACGGAAATACCACCGTGTTCTTGAGCGATGTTGTTAATCAATTCTTGAATGAGTACAGTTTTACCAACTCCTGCACCACCAAACAATCCAATCTTACCACCTTTAATATAAGGAGCAAGCAAGTCAACAACTTTAATTCCTGTTTCTAAAATTTCTACCTCTGTGGAAAGCTGATCAAATTTTGGTGCTGCACGGTGAATCGAATCACGGCGTACGCTTGCATCAAGCTTTGCATCAAGGTCAATATTTTCACCTAAAACGTTAAATACCCGTCCAAGTGTTACATCTCCTACTGGTACGGAAATTGGTGCATCTGTATCAAGAACATCCATTCCGCGTTGAACACCATCAGTTGATGCCATTGCGATGGTCCGAACAGTATCATCACCAAGATGGAGAGCAACTTCCAATGTTAATTCAATATTTTTATCGGCAGATGTAACTTTAAGTGCGTTATATATATTAGGGAGCTGGCCACTGGCGAATTTCACGTCAATAACCGGACCCATAACTTGTAAAACCTGTCCTTTGTTCATCATTTCCCCTCCTACCTGGGTTAAGGTCTCATTCATATTAAAAATTGTGTTTTTCATTTAATTATAGCACTTGGAAGGTTCAGCTTTTCTTTATTATCTGGCTACAGCGCCAAGCGACTAGCAAACTTCGGGCTTCTTCCTACGATAAGTCAACATCGGCTCGCCTTTCAGGCTTACCGTGTTTCCTTTATCTCGTATCAATAAGGTCCTCGACTAAGATCGCCACGTCCTGTGGCAACGTCGACGCACCCACTTCCTGTGGGCGCAGTTTGTACGCCGCTTACCTAGGCGCTTCCGCTTTTCTTTATTCCAGTGCTGCTACGCCGCCAACGATTTCAGTAATTTCCTGAGTGATTTTTGCTTGGCGTGCTCGGTTAAATGATAGTGTCAGGTCATCAATCAAATCTGATGCGTTATCTGTTGCACTCTTCATTGCTGTCATTCGTGCTGCGTGCTCACTTGCTTTTGCATCAAGTAATGCGCCGTATATTAGACTCTCTGCATATTGTGGAAGCAATACTTCAAGAATGGCTTCTGCTGAAGGTTCATACTCATAAGACATTAATTTTTTTGATGTATCTAGCTCAGTAAGTGGCAGTACTTTTTTCTCTGTCACTTCTTGAGTTATCGCGCTGACAAAATGGTTGTAGTACATATATAATTCATCGAATGTGCCGTCTGAAAACATCCCAACCGCTTTGCTTGTAATTTCCATAATGTCTGCAAAGTTGGGTTGATCCGGAAGACCATTTATTTCAAGTACTACGTTCATGTTTCTTTTGAGGAAAAAGTCGCGTCCCATACGGCCGATGGCAATAATCGCATATTCGTCATCTGATTGATGACGCTCTTTGATTTTGTTAAAAACAGACCGTAAAATACTACTATTATATGGTCCTGCCAAGCCTTTATCCGCTGTGATTACTAAGTATCCCGTTCTTTCCACCTGACGTGAAACAAGCATTGGATGATCTACATCCTTGCTGCCAGCTGCAATACTAGTAGCAACTTCTTGGATTTTTTCCATATATGGCACAAATGACTTGGCATTTGTTTCCGCACGATTCAATTTTGCTGCAGATACCATTTGCATTGCCTTTGTTATCTGGCTTGTTTTCTTGGTCGAATTTATTCGGGTTTCAATGTCACGTAAGGATGCCACTGATTTCACCACCTTTTATTAAAAGTTGGTTAGGCCCACACAAAGTGGGTCACATCGAAACGGTCAAGAGATATGGTTAGAAAGTATTGTGACCTTATACCAGTATTTAGCATTAAAATATGCTTCCTCATTTGACCGTTAGCCGATGTTCCTAATGTGTTTCTTTTATAAGTATTAACTTAAAGTGGGTCATATTGGCATTTCGATTAAACCTGTATGCCAAAATTACTCACTTTTAGCGAATGTCTTTTTAAATGAGTTCAAAGCATCTTTCAAATCTTCCTCTGCTGGAAGTGCACCTGTTGTGCGAATAGATTCAAGAAGCTCTGCACGATTATGATCAAGCCAAGAATATAGTGAATCTTCAAAACGTAAAACGTCTTTAATAGGAATATCATCAAGGTAACCTTTAGTTAATGCATATAGAATCATAACTTGTTTTTCCACTTTAATTGGTTTATTCAAGTCTTGTTTCAACACTTCAACTGTTCGTTGTCCTCGATTTAGTTTCGCTTGTGTTGCTTGGTCTAGGTCAGATCCAAACTGAGCAAATGATTCAAGCTCACGGAATGATGCAAGGTCTAGACGAAGTGTCCCAGCTACTTTTTTCATCGCTTTCACTTGAGCTGATCCACCAACACGCGATACCGAGAGACCTGCGTTAATCGCTGGACGTACACCCGAGAAGAACAAGTCAGATTGCAAGAAGATTTGCCCATCAGTGATAGAAATAACGTTCGTTGGAATATATGCGGAGATATCTCCTGCTTGTGTTTCAACGAATGGAAGTGCAGTTAATGAACCGCCACCCTTTGCGTCACTCAATTTCGCTGCACGCTCAAGAAGACGAGAGTGTAGATAGAAAACATCACCTGGGTATGCTTCACGACCTGGCGGACGACGAAGTAGCAAAGAAAGTTCACGGTATGCAGCAGCTTGTTTTGTTAAGTCATCATAAACAACAAGAACGTGCTTGCCGTTATACATGAATTCTTCACCCATTGTTACACCTGTATATGGTGCAATGTATAGAAGTGGTGCTGGTTGTGAAGCAGAAGCTGTAACAACGATCGTGTAATCTAATGCACCGTGTTTTCGAAGTGTTTCAACCGTTCCACGCACTGTAGACTCTTTTTGACCAATTGCTACGTATACACAGATCATATCTTGATCACGTTGATTCAAGATTGTGTCGATAGCAACAGTTGTTTTACCTGTTTGTCGGTCACCAATAATCAACTCACGTTGTCCACGTCCGATTGGAACAAGCGCATCAATCGCTTTAATTCCTGTTTGCAAAGGTTCATGAACAGATTTACGATCCATTACACCTGGTGCCGCCCCTTCAATTGGACGTGCTTTCGTTGTATTGATCGGTCCTAATCCATCGACTGGCTGGCCAAGTGGATTCACGACACGGCCAATCAACTCTTCTCCTACAGGTACTTCCATGATTCGACCAGTACGACGTACTTCATCGCCTTCACGAATATCTGTATAAGGGCCAAGAATAACGATACCTACGTTATTTGCCTCAAGGTTTTGCGCCATACCAAGTACACCCGTCGAGAATTCGACAAGTTCCCCTGCCATAACATTGTCCAGTCCGTAGGCACGAGCGGTTCCATCCCCAACTTGAATGACTGTTCCAACATCACTTACTTCCATTTCAGCTTGATAATTTTCAATTTGCTTTTTTATCAGCGCACTGATTTCTTCAGCTTTAATGCTCATGAATTTCACCCCTCATTTTTCAAGTCTTTCATTAAATAGTCAATGTACGTTCAAGACGATCAAGCTTACCTCGCAAGCTTCCGTCAAAAATCCGATTACCAATACGTATTTTCAATCCGCCAAGCAGATTTGAATCTACGATGTTTTCAATGTTTAAAGAACGTTTGCCTACTTTGGCAGCAAACGATGCTGAAATAGCTTGTGATTCATCTGACGTCAATGGACGTGCAGAATAGACGATTGCATCCTCAATACCATTTTCCTCATTCGCTAAATCAATATAGGCTTCAGCTACGTTTGCCATCTCTTCCTGACGATGAGAATCAAGCAAAAGCATTAATGTATTTGCAACGACTGGAGATACTTTTGAAAATACATCTTTCAAAACATTTTTTTTCTCATGTAATGTCAATTTTGGAGATGCTAGTAATGTTATAAACGAAGGATTTTCTGTTATGACCTTCTTCACTGTTTGCATTTCCGCCAATAAATCTTGAACGAGATTTTGCTCTTTAGCTAATGTAAAAAGAGCTAAAGCGTAGCGTTCCGCGACAATATTTTGGCTCATCGCTATTCTCCCGCCCTTTGAATGTATTCATTGATCAATTTTTGTTGATCTTCTTCATTCAATTCTTTTTCAATAACTTTAGATGCAATCATTACAGATAATGAAGCTACTTGCTCGCGCAATGCGACAATTGCCTGTTCTTTTTGCTCATTAATTTCTATACGAGCTGACTCTCTCAATCGATCTGCTTCTTGACGAGCGAGTTGGATAATTTCTTCACGTTGAACTTCCCCATGCTCCTTAGAATTTTCAATCATTGATTGTGCTTCTAGTCGAGCTTCTTTCAAAAGGGATTTTTGTTCTTCGAGTAATGTATTAGATTCTGCACGGCTTTTTTCTGCGGCTTCGATTTCATTCGCTATATGTTCTTCACGTTGGATCATGATTCCCATTAGCGGTCCCCATGCAAGTTTTTTCAGTATAATTAATAATACGGCAAAAGCTGCAAGAGTATATAAAATATCGCCGCCGTTAAATTGGACTCCAAGTGCAAATGAGTTGGCTAGCATGTTTGCTTCACTCCTTTCGAAAATTCGGCCCGTATACGAGACCCTCACGATGCGGGTTACTATGGCGTCGCCACACAAGACATGGCGTATATAAGCTTTTGTTCTTTTTTACAAACCTTAAAATTTTAATTTATCTAGCACTTAGCTTAGGAACTCAAGTCATACATTCATCGCTTTCGAAGCGGAAAACGGCCTTCTGTCAACAACGCCTTTATACTTGTAGCTCCTACGCTTTTCATTCTTTACATAAAGGAATGGCGAAGTTTCTCAGCTAGTGAGCTTCGCCATTTTCTTCGTGTCACCGGCTCAAACGTAGCTCGTCCATGCAGTTTTTTCGCCGCTTGGAAGATCGCCGCTTGAACCTGGACGAATTAATATAATTATCTACCTTGAAGCATGAACGCGATAACCGCACCCATAATAGGAATCGCCTCGATGATACCTACACCGATAAACATTGTTGATTGAAGCATACCACGTGCTTCTGGTTGACGTGCCATACCTTCAACTGTTTTAGAAACAACCATTCCGTTACCAATACCTGCTGCTAAAGCTGATAGACCAATTGCGATTGCTGCTGCGATTGCATACATTATAAATTTCCTCCTTGGGTTATAAAAAATATGATTTCCGCTCATTGAACGGTTATATATTAATGGTCGGAACTCACTTTATGCGAGATATAAACCATCGTTAACATTGTAAATATAAACGCTTGTAGTGCTCCTACGAATATACTAAATCCTTGCCATACCATAAGCGGAATAAATCCACCTACTGCACCAATCCAACCAGTTGCTGCTAACGAAGCTAATAAAGCGATCAATACTTCACCCGCATACAAGTTACCGTATAAACGCAAACCAAGGCTGAGTGAGTTTGCTAGCTCTTCAATAATTTTGAACGGGAACATAAATCCTACTGGTCTAAAGAAATCGCGACCGTATTCTTTTGCTCCTTTCATTTTCACCCCATAGTAGTGAGATAAGGCCACAACCATGACGGATAGAGTCAACGTAACAACTGGATCAGCTGTTGGTGATTTCCACCAAAGATCGTCACCGACGATGAGTGCAAATGGTAACCCAAGCATGTTAGATACGAATATAAACATAAGCAAAGTTATTCCAAGTAAATGGAAATTACCACCTGTTTTCCAATCCATATTGCTTTTAATAATACCTTTCACAAAATCCATGATCCATTCCATGACATTTTGCATACCTGTCGGCTTCATTGCTAACTTCCTAGTAGATAGAACCGCAATAAGAATGACGATAACTGCTGAAACGGTAATCATCAATACATTCGACAAGTTAAACCAAAGCCCTGCTATTTTTACTAATGGTGCTCCATGCTCCAATCAAGTTCACCTCTCTTCCCGCTATTTCCGGGATTTGAAAATTTGTTGAACAACAAAATCTATCATAATAACAGCATAAACTGTCACTATTCCAATGATTACGCTTATCAGGTGAAATACATCCGGGAATTTCATCGCTACATACACTGCCACGATTGCTGCTACCATCCTCATTAACGTGCCCATGGAATACACTTTCTTCCCTTCAGCTACTGCTTCGCCGAGGCGGACCGTTCTTCTTAATAACAGCCAATGATTATAAAGGCTAACAGATGTTCCGAGGATCAAGCCCATAAATATAGTTTTATAGTCAGTAAATCCCCATCCCAAAAAGTAAATCGCTAATAGATATAGTATGTACTTACAGTGTCTGTAGAATAATTGCTGGAGTTCCGGCATGTCTTTTTAAGCTCCTGAAAAGAAATGTCGAACTTTGTGGAGCGCAGCTATAAAAATTGCTGTGCTGTGAAGAAGTCCGATGAAAAACTGTGAGTTTGTTGGATCGCTTATATTTCCTTTTACATAAAAAGCCTGTGAGCGCTCAAGCTATTAGTATATAAAAATTACATATATCGATGGCCCATACCCTTTGTTAGCATACAATAGCACCTATTTAAAGTCAATGCGTTTTTAGTTAATTTACGGAAAGGTTTTCACTGTTTTATTGTTTGTTCACAGAATCATCAAAAATCAAAATTCAACAGTTTTTTCAAGTTTGTTCGCAGACAACATGTGCGGGTGTATCAAATTAACGTTTATCGCCATATTTCCATCATTTTTCACGAATGTAGCGCTCGGATTTGCATAATAAAAAAGACGAAGAATTCTCTCCGTCTTTTTTAAAAACTATCGTCATAATTGACACGTCATTTAACCAGCATTTGCGTTTATGCTATTACCCTATAAATGGTGCCGGTCGCTCTGAACGGGCGCTGAAATAATAGAGAATTGCATCTGCTATCCGCGATGACGCATCACCGTCACCATAAGGATTAGCAGCATGTGCCATTTTTTCATATTCTGTTTCATCGTTAAGCAATTCGGATGCCAAGCGATAAATCGTTTCTTCTTCTGTTCCTGCTAACTTTAAAGTACCGGCCTCGATTCCTTCAGGTCGCTCCGTTGTATCTCGGAGTACAAGAACTGGTATAGCCAATGATGGCGCTTCTTCCTGCACCCCTCCAGAATCTGTGAGGATTAAATAGGAGCGATTCGCAAAGTTATGGAAGTCGATTACATCAAGAGGCTCGATCAAATGAATACGCTCATCATTACCAAGTATTTTATCTGCCAATTCACGAACCACTGGATTTAAATGGACTGGGTATACGACTTGAACATCCGACTGTTCCGTGACAATTCGTTTAATTGCCTTGAACATATTTTGCATCGGCTCACCAATATTTTCACGACGATGTGCTGTCAATAAAATGAGTCGGTCATCCCCGAGTTTATCCAGTATTTTATGACTGTAATTGGCTTTCACAGTCGTTTTCAAAGCATCAATTGCTGTGTTACCTGTTATATAGATAACTTCTTTGCTTTTACCTTCATTTAAAAGATTTTGAGCAGAAGACTCTGTAGGTGAAAAATGTAAATCAGCAATAACACCTGTTAATTGCCGATTCATCTCTTCAGGGAATGGAGAGTATTTATTCCATGTCCGCAAACCTGCCTCCACATGACCTACAGGGATTTGATTATAATAAGCAGCAAGACTCGCAATAAATGTGGTGGAAGTATCCCCGTGCACCAAAACGATGTCTGGCTTTACTTCTTTCATTACGCGATCAAGCCCCTCTAAGCCACGTGTTGTCACATCAATTAATGTTTGTCTATCTTTCATTATATTTAAATCATAATCCGGCTCGATGTTGAAAATTTCCAGAACTTGATCAAGCATTTGACGATGTTGCGCAGTTACTGCAACGATCGGATCAAATTCTTCCTGTCGTTTCTGTAGCTCTAGGACAAGCGGCGCCATTTTAATGGCTTCCGGTCTTGTCCCAAAAATAGACATTACCTTCACACGTTTTGTCATTTCAAGCATCTTCCTTCTTATTTCGTTCCAAATAAACGGTCGCCTGCATCACCAAGACCAGGTACAATATAGCCTTTTTCATCTAATTTTTCATCGAGCCCTGCAATAAACATATCCACATCTGGATGAGCTTTTTGCATTGCCTCCACACCCTCAGGTGCAGCAATCAGACACATAAATTTAATATGCTTAGCTCCACGCTTTTTCAATGAATCAATAGCCGCTACTGCAGATCCCCCAGTTGCTAACATTGGGTCAACTACAATAAAATCCCTGTTCTCTACATCTGGCGGAAGTTTTACGTAGTACTCAACAGGAAGTAATGTTTTTGGATCGCGATATAATCCAACATGACCTACTTTCGCTGCTGGTATCAAATTTAAAATGCCATCAACCATCCCAATTCCTGCACGAAGAATTGGAACGATACCTAGTTTTTTGCCTGCTAAAACATTCGATTTTGCTACCCTTACCGGTGTTTCAACATCTACCTCTTCAAGTGGCATATCTCTTGTAATTTCAAACATCATTAATGTTGCTACTTCATCGACAAGTTCACGAAATTCTTTTGTTCCTGTGTTTTTATCCCGTATATACGTTATTTTATGTTGTATGAGAGGATGGTCGAACACATACACTTTGGCCATGTGATATCTCTCCTTCAGTATGATTCATGCCGAAAATACGGATGCTGCAGTCAAGCTTAATTAATCAGCTTATATGTGCTCACTCGCTATTAACGACTTGTCGTTGATTATTCTACCGAAAAGAAACACAATCAGCAAGGAAAATAAATGTGACAAGTTGCATTTTCCGTTTATTTTAATTGCGATCGCTGAAATAAAAAAGGAGAAGATATACTCTGAACAATTTGAATTATTTCCAATGGATTCATACGTGAATTTGGGAATGGATAAGTCAACTCATTTTCTCACGACTTCACCTTCGCAAAAAGCCAGCCAGTCCATGCGCCGTGGGGCTAAAGGTCATAAATAAAGCAGGCAAGAAGGTTAAGTGCGACCTTCTTGCCTGCTTCTCTCATGCTCATCGCCAATATACGGGCGCTTTCGCTTTTCTTTATTGTCTAGCTACAGCGCCCAACAACTTGCAAACTTCACGCTTCTTCCTACGATAAGTCAACATCGGTTTGCCTTACAGGCTCACCGTGTTTCCTTTATCTCGTCAGAATCCCTCTAGTTTGTACGTCGCTAACCGGGCGCTTTCGCTTTTCTTTATTCATACAATGCAAATTTTGCTGTTAGTGTTTCAATGCGATTGCGTGCTTCGTCTAGTTTTGCTTCGTCTTCACGGTTTTTCAAAATGAAGCCAATTAACGAGGCAATTTCATCCATTTCTTCTAAGCCAAATCCGCGTGAAGTTACCGCTGGTGTACCAATTCGAATACCACTTGTTGTAAATGGACCTTCCGGATCGAATGGAATTGTATTTTTATTAACTGTAATTCCTACATCGTCAAGCACCTTTTCTGCTACTTTTCCTGTTAATCCAAATGGGCGCAGGTCAAGTAACACTAAGTGATTGTCAGTTCCACCAGAAACGATATTGAATCCTTCTTTTTCTAAAGATTCACCTAAACGTTTTGCATTAGCGACAACGTTTTCGATGTATGTTTTATATTCAGGAGTCAATGCTTCTTTAAACGCAATTGCTTTCCCCGCAATTACATGCATTAAAGGACCACCTTGTAAACCCGGGAATACAGCACTGTCGATTTTCTTTCCGAATTCCGCCTTACAAAGAACCATACCGCCGCGTGGTCCACGCAATGTTTTATGTGTAGTTGTCGTAACGAAATGTGCGTGTGGGACTGGATTAGAATGAAGACCTACAGCAACAAGTCCTGCAATATGAGCCATATCAACCATAAAGTAAGCTCCAACCTCATCTGCAATTTCACGGAATTTCTTAAAATCAATTTCGCGTGAATATGCACTTGCACCTGCAACAATTAATTTCGGTTTATGTTCAAGCGCTTTTTGGCGAACATCTTCATAATCGATTCTTTGGTTTTCCTCATCTACTCCGTAAGCAACAAAATTGTATTGTACGCCACTGAAGTTAACTGGACTACCATGTGTCAAATGACCACCATGAGATAAGTTCATGCCAAGTACTGTGTCACCTTGTTCAAGAATAGTAAAGTATACTGCCATATTTGCTTGAGCACCGGAATGAGGCTGCACGTTGACATGTTCTGCTCCGAAAATTTCTTTCGCTCGGTCACGCGCTAGATCTTCCACTACATCCACATGCTCACAACCACCATAATAGCGTCGTCCTGGATATCCTTCTGCATACTTGTTCGTCAATACAGAACCTTGTGCTTCCATTACAGCTTCACTAACAAAGTTTTCTGATGCAATCAATTCAATTTTCGTCCGTTGGCGTTTCAATTCATTTTGAATTGCTTCATATACTTGTGGATCTTGTTGTGCAATTTTACTCATTTCGCTCCCCCTCATCAAATCGTCCGTTTTTTACGTAATTAAAAATTCTTTTTCATTCTACCATGCAGAGACATGTTTGCCAATGTATTTCCACTTTATAAATAGCAAAATCTTAACATTATCATTAAATGCATTGTTGATTGTTCAGTTTTAAGGCATTATCTATCGCTCACAACCAGATATTATCAATTAATATTAAGCAGTTGTTCGATTTCATTCATATATTGCCCTTGCTCCACCAATTAGTTTTGGTCTTGCTACAGCAATAGTAATATGTGCATCGCCAAGTACTTTTTGCCCGATTCTAATCGGAACCGCCACATGCTTAATATGCATACCAATAAAAGTATCACCTATATCAATCCCTGCATCTGCTTTGATCCACTCTACCACTACTGGATCTGAAAATTGGCTAAACGCATATGTTGCCATGGCTCCTCCAGCATTCCTTGCAGGTATCACTGAAACTTCTTCCCATGCTTTCCTTAATGCTACAGACCTTTCCAAAACTAACGCTCGATTTAAGTGTTCACAGCATTGAAAAGCGAGATGAATATGTTCATTGTCCGCATACCTTTTTAATTCTTCATAAATCAATGCAGCTACTTCTAACGTTCCAGATGTACCTATCTTCGCGCCTGCGACTTCCGATGTGGAACAACCAACAACAAGAACACTGCCAGGTGCTAACTTTATTTGCTCTTGACAACCCCTCATAATCGATCGCATTTCTTCACGTAATTTTTCCATTTGCATGATACTCACTTCCTTTTGAAGGCTGCTCAATTCATATAGATTATTTTTATTTAGCCTGTAGCTCGGTACATATATAGTAGTTTTTCATACTATTCAAAAGCAACTATCTTTTAGATGAAATCCTAGAAAACAGAAAATATAACCATACTTTTACTACTCGAGGCACAAGTCAATTCCAAAGATTAGGATTGGCCTTGTGCCTCGATTTTTAAAAGGTTTATTTTGATTCTTCGTATTCGCTAATTTTTCCAATTCTCGTTTGATGACGACCGCCTTCGAATTCTGTTTCAAGCCATGTCTTAGCAATTTCAAGTGCAAGACCAATCCCAATTACACGTTCTCCCATCGCTAGCACATTCGTATTATTGTGAAGCCTTGTCATTCTTGCACTAAATACGTCATGAGCAAGTGCACAACGAATTCCTTTTACCTTATTAGCTGAAATACTCATACCAATACCTGTTCCGCATATTAAAATTCCACGATCAAATTCACCTTTTGCTACTTTTTCAGCAACTGGAACAGCGTAGTCAGGATAGTCGACTGAACTTTCACAGTCACAGCCAAAATCCTCATATTCTATTCCCTTTTCTTCTAATAAACTTTTAATTTCCTCACGAATCCGTATGCCACCATGGTCAGACGCCAATGCCACCTTCATGTTTATGCCTCCTCTAATTAAAAAATGGGACTAGGTCCCAAAATACCTTGTCCCCATTATATATGGAATCTTGTGATTGTGTCTTTTAATATGCTAGCTTGATGTTTAAGTTGCTCTGCAAGGGCGTCTATTTCTTCCATATCTGATGCTTGTTCTATTGACTTTCTAGCGACCTCTTCTGCGCCCGCTGATGTTTCTTCTGCGATGGCTGCGACTTCCTGCGACTGGATAGACGTTTTTTGCACACTCTCCATTTGCTTATCAACCAATCCTGAAATACTTTGAACAGAGGAAGCAACTTGGTGGATCGTAGTCGTCATTTCTTCAATGACTCCATTTGTTTTTGTTCCTTTTAACGCTTCCTCGTTAGCCGATTGAGCTTGGTTGGACATTTGCACAACAACATTCCCTACTTCTAATTGAATGTTTTGGATCAATCCCGAAATGCCTTGTACCGCTGTCGCACTTTCATCAGCCAATTTTCTTACTTCTTCTGCCACGACAGCAAAGCCTTGCCCATGCTCACCTGCTCTCGCCGCTTCAATAGAAGCATTTAATGCAAGGAGATTCGTTTGATTAGCAATATCTCCTACTAACTTAATAATCTGCTCTACTTCCTTTGCATGTCCTTCAAGTTTGCGTACTGATTTTAACGATGTATGATTTTCTGCTGCGAGCCGCTCAATTCCATCTACAAGCGATTGAACAATTTGTTTACTATCCAACAGCTCGTCTACCATAGCCGTTGACATTTTTTCAGATTCCTTCGCTTTCTCTTGTACTTCTAACGCCAGACCACTGATATCCTCCACAGATTCAGCTGTCGATTGAATTGCAGCAGCAGAACTTTCCGCTCCGGAAGAAATTTCTCCCATCGTATGCGAGGCATTTTCAGATTCCTCAGCAGCTTGCTTTGATTTTTGCGAAATAGCAATGACATTTTCATTCGTTTTATTAAAATTATCATCAATATGATGGATCATCTCTCTCAGATTTCCAAGCATTACATTAAAAGCCCGTCCCAGAGAATTTATTTCATCATCGACTTCTTTTACATCTACATCTGTTTCAATATCCCCTTCACCTGCTTGCACGACCGCCTGCTCCAAGCGCTGTAACGGCCTGATAATCATACTCGCTGCCGCATAGGCCAGAATACCTGACCAAATTATTCCCATTAACAATGTTAAAATGGTAAAGGCTTGTTGACTTATGTAATTGGTGACATAAGGATATACAATATAAAGAAATAGCGCACTTGTTGAATAAGTAATAAGTGCGAGCATTATCGTAAAAATGACTAATTTTTTCTGAAGCCCAAACTTATACTTTCTCTTTTTCATCTTCATCGATCCTTCCCCTACATGTAAATTACTCTGACATTTTCTTTATTAACCCATGTAGTTCTGTATAAGTTGCTCTGTACACATCCATGTCTCCACCATATGGATCGTTAACATCAAGGTCCTCATGATTGCCGTTCACGTATTCTTTCATTGTAAATATTTTATCTGCCGCCCAAGGGAATTTGTTCACCACTAATGCTTTATGTCCTGATGTCATTGTAAGTATAAGCGTCGCCCAATTAACATGTTCCTCTTCTAATGATCGGGACATATGATCTATCATAATTCCTTTTTCCTGTAAAATCTTCACTGTATTTGATGCGGCATTTGCCCCCTCATCAGCAAATACTCCTGCGGATTTCGCTGTATCACCCGGAAGTAAATGGTTATAAATAGCCTCTGCCATTGGACTTCGGCACGTATTTCCTGTACATACAAATAAAATATTCAATGTAAAAATCCTCCTCATTCTTCCATTATAATACATGTTTCATTAGGACTAAAGTCCATTCCTCGATATATTCTGAAAAAAGTGTGTACAAAAAAAGACAGCGTCGCAAAAACCTCCCGCTGTCTGTCATTATAATGGTAATAGTAATTTTAATCCAAAAATGACTAATATAAAACCGCCTAATAATTCTCCATATACCCCTAGTAAATTTTGAAATTTACGACCAATTACTAGTCCAGACCACGTTAAAAAAGTAGCAACTATCCCGAAACAAATAACGGTCGCTGCCGCCCTGACACCAAACATCCCAAGGCTTAATCCTGCTGAAAAACTATCGAGACTTATAATTAGCGAAAATAACAATAGACCCCAGCCAACTGGGAGTGGGACAGAAGATTTTCCATTTAGAAAACAGGCAATGACCATTTGCAAACCGATACAAATTAAAAGGGCCCCACCAACATAAGCACTAATTTGTCCAAATGTTTCAGACAATAAATGTCCAGCAAAAATTCCGACTAAAGGTAGGATCATATGAAACAGTCCCACTGTCAGCCCTATGTAAAAGATTTGCCGGATTCTAAGCTTATAAGTACCTATGCCTAATGCCACTGAAAATGCATCCATTGCAATTGCAAAAGCCATAATCAACAGTGTGATTAATTTCGGAAGCACCAAATACCCTTCTCCCTTCCCCTTAGGACATGCCTTTAGGGAATATATGTGGGAGAATTTAATATTAGACTAATAATATACTATATTAATCTAATATTGAATATGATTCGGATCATCAGCATCTATTTGTCTGATCCATTTATGCCCTGCTGCTTTTTCTAAGCGATTCATTAACGCAGTACCTAAACCAATTCTAGGAAACACTTCCGCAAAAATGAGGTCTGGCTTCCTTTCATCAAAAGCACGCAATGTATTATATAGCTCATGCGCCACTGTTTTTAAATCATTTTTACTTCCACAAGCTAGCACATAATCCGCTTTATATATGGACGCAGATTCATTTGTAGTAAGCATACCTACTCTCTGACCTGTTGCCTGTTTCTGATTAATCAATCCCTGAACCCACTTCTGCTCTCCATCCACTAAGTACAATGGTGCAGCCGGTGCATAGTGTGTATATTTCATTCCCGGTGATTTTGGTTTTTCATCTTGATTTATCAGCGCTTGATCAACTCTTACCTTCCCAATCACAGCTTCTATTTCTTCCTGCGATACACCGCCAGGCCTAAGTATAACCGGTATTTCCCCTGTGCAATCAATGACAGTAGACTCCACTCCTACCCCCGTCATTCCTCCATCGACAATTCCCGCAATTCTACCGTTTAAATCTGAAAATACATGATCCGCAGTGGTCGGACTAGGTTTGCCCGATCGGTTCGCACTAGGTGCCGCAATCGGTAGGCCAGACGCAGAAATTAAATCAAGAGCAATTGGATGATCCGGCATGCGGACAGCTACAGTTTCCAACCCAGCTGTCACAAGTTTAGAAACGGAATGCTCTTTTTTTGGAAAAATAATCGTAAGTGGCCCTGGCCAAAATATCTTTATTAACAGTTTAGCCTGTTCAGAAATATGATCTGTTAACTCATGAAGCTGAGTAACTGTTGATATGTGGACAATCAGTGGATTATCAGAGGGTCTACCCTTGGCCGCAAATATTTTAGCAATTGCCTCATCTGATTTTGCATTTGCTCCGAGACCATAAACTGTTTCCGTCGGAAAGGCAATCACTTCATTATCACTCAAAAACTGTGCCGCTTCTGTGATTTGTGGATAAGTGGATATGTTATCCTCAAGCTTATCCACAATCCAGTGAATAGTTTTCATTATAAATGCCTCGTTCCTATTACTTGTTAATAATTTTATAATATATGATAAATACTATGTTTCTACAAATTTCGCAATCCGTTTTTCATTTCCCCCTAGAAAAACCTTTCTTAGTTATACACAAATTGTTAATAAGTACCTTGTTTTTGTTAATAACTTCTCGTTTTTTTGTGTATAACTTGAAAGCTTTTCCATTAATCACAGCTTCTATGTGAATAGATGGACTATATTGTGGATATAACGAGAATCAGTCTTGTGAAAAAGATAATATCCCCAATGTGGATAAAGGTTCATCCATTTTGCAACTTTCGACTTTAGAATGGGCTCCTCGACTAAAACCACCACTTCCTGTAACCCCAGTTGAATGGATGCTCTTACTTTTCTTGATTAAAAAATCTTTGCTAAAAGATCTGATAAGAAAAACCGGACTTCTACTTTTTGTTCATCATCTACGACTAATGGTGCGGATTGCTCTTCAGTTTGCGTCTTTTTTGGTTTTTCCACAGTATCGCTTTCCTTATCCACATTAGGTTGACCGGTCTCTATTTTTCCTTTTTCCTCTTTTGCGTCCCCTATATCTTTTGTTTCTTCCGTATCTTTCGTTTCAACCGATTCCTCCGAATCATCAAATCCTGGTCCTACAGCTAAGCCATTTGAAAAGTCTAGAAAACATAAGGGCGGAAATAATACGCACCACCAATTAGCGCCACTGCCTTCACCTAGTGTAATTAATATTGCTTCGTATGTGCCTGCCGGATAAAGAAATTGACCATATAACTTAGCAGGAAATTCTACATCCCCAAATTCAACTTTTACGGAATAATCCAATCCCATCTGCGCAAGTTCTTGTCTAGCTATTTCCTCTACTTCCTGTAACTGTGAAGTAATCACATCGCGCGCCGTATCAATAGATGTTAAATCTTGCACCCAATTGGTGATTTCCACATTGACAGCATCACGAATGGCTCGCTTTACCTCTTGGTCTTGCTCGCTATCACTATTCGCAAGTATTCTTAAGCGAATCGCCTCTTCTGGGATGACTACCGCTTCGTCAGCTGATGCAATTTCTTGTTTCGGCGTAACAACACTAATAACTGTTCCTATTACTAAAACAAATATATATAACCACGCAATATTTTTTTGATAGAATCCTTGTTTCATATCATTTAACATATCCATCTGCCCCCTCTTATAAGGCAGTATGGACAAGGGATCATTTTTTTAAACAGAAAGAAAAATACTTTTCCCTTTCCTTATAACGCGATAGGGCAATGAGCCATTTATATTCGTGTCAGAACAATTCTATCTTTCCCATTAATATCGTAGATAATTTCTGTTTGACCATTTGGAAAAGCAGTGCGCATTAAACCAGCAACTGCCTCTCCTTGACCTGCACCAATTTCAAATCCTACCAATGCGGTCCCACTTATTACTTTCGGTAAATCATTTGCAAACCTTCGATAAAAATCCAATCCATCGATACCACCAAATAATGCGCTATTTGGTTCATGATCGCGGACGACATCCGATAGATCTTTTTCTTCTATAGTAGGTATATAAGGTGGGTTTGAAACGATGATATCGAACTTTTCCCCAGTCTTCATAAATGGTTGCAGTAAATCACCATGCTTGAAATCAATTTCAGCCTCTAAATCAGCTGCATTTTTCTTCGCTATGACTAAAGCTTTGTCAGATAGATCAGAAGCAGCTACTGATAGTTTTGGCGCTTCTAATTTCAACGTTACTGCAATCGCACCACTTCCAGTACCTATATCGATTGCTTTTAGATTATCCGTTGATCCAAAGTGTGTTTTAAGCCTGTCTAGAACAGCAACGATTAATTCTTCCGTTTCCGGTCGGGGTATGAGAACATCTTCATTCACCAAAAATCTTCGACCGTAAAACTCTTCAAAACCAATGATGTGTTGAATCGGACGACCTGATACATGCTCTTTAACTGCCGATTCAAATCGCACCCAGTTTTCATAAGACAATTCCATCCGCTGCTCAGCGTAAAATTGTGATCTATTCATATTTAATATCCACATTAATAATAGTTCACCGGCGTTTTCATCACGATGATGATCCTTTAATAAAGAAGAAGCCCATTTGAGGGCTTCAAACAGTTTCATGTGCTTCATCTTATTCTTCCACACTCTCAAGTCTACTTGATTGTTCTTCCATTATTAACGCATCAATGAATTCATCTAGCTTACCTTCTAAAATTTGATCAAGCTTTTGAATCGTCAAGCCAATCCGGTGATCCGTCACTCGATTTTGCGGGAAATTATACGTACGGATTCGCTCTGAACGATCACCTGTACCGACAGCTGATTTACGGTTCGCATCATATTCCGCTTGCGCCTCTTGTTGAAATTTATCATATACACGCGCACGCAATACTTTCATTGCTTTCTCTTTATTTTTAATTTGCGACTTTTCATCCTGACATGACACAACAACACCTGTAGGCATATGCGTCAAACGCACAGCTGACATCGTTGTGTTTACACTTTGTCCACCAGGTCCGCTTGAAGCAAATGTATCCACACGGATATCATTATCATGTAAATCAATTTCTACTTCTTGTGCTTCCGGGAGAACAGCAACCGTTGCTGTCGAAGTATGAATACGGCCACCTGATTCCGTCTCAGGTACACGTTGTACGCGATGGGCGCCATTCTCATATTTCAGCTTCGAAAAAGCGCCTTTTCCATTAATCATGAAAATGATTTCTTTATAACCGCCGACACCAGTTGAGTGCGTCTCGATGACATCTGTTTTCCAACCATGCGTCTCGGCAAATCTGTTATACATCCGGTATAAATCACCAGCAAATAATGCCGCTTCATCTCCACCAGCTGCACCACGAATTTCCATAATAACGTTTTTATCATCATTTGGATCTTTCGGAACAAGTAAAACTTTCAAACGGGCTTCTAATTCCTCTACTTGATCCTCTAACTCACCAATTTCTTCTTTCACCATTTCACGCATATCTGCATCTAATTTATCATCAAGCATGTCTTTCGCATCTTTATATTGAGATTTAACTTCCTTATATTCGCGGTAAACTTCTACTGTCTCTGCAATGGCAGATTGCTCCTTTGAATAATCCCTTAATTTTTCAGCGTCACTGACAATATTCGGATCACTCAAAAGCTCATTCAATTTATCGTAGCGTTCTTCCACGGACTGCAATTTGTCGAACATAATTTATTCACCTCTGTAGTTTGCATACGTGCACTACTATAGTATAACGTGCGCTTATTTCAATGCAAAGTTATTTCATTTTTATTTTAGCAAATGCCGCATTAATAGTGGATAACTACTTGGTTTTTGGATCCCAATTTCACGCATGTCTAAAAAACCAGCTCCTGAAATAGGGGCTGGTTCGGAAAATGATACAATATTCTTTTCTATGGTTTGACATGGGTCAGGTGACACCTGCACCTATACTTTTCGCCCCAGTAGCTTGCTCGTTTTCTCTTAATAATGAGTTTCATTCGATTATTTTGATATTACTTTTTGTTGCTTTACCTTTTTATTTGGGAACCACCAGTTTAAATTTCCTAATAATTTCATTGATACCGGAACAAGAATTAAACGAATAATTGTAGCATCAATCGCGATTGCAACAGCCATTCCCAACCCTAATTGTTGAATAGGTAGAACGCTTGTTATTGTAAAAGCGCCAAATACAGCAATCATAAGCATGGCAGCACCTGAAATCATTGGTGCAGTAGCTTGTAGCCCTGTTGCAACACTTTCTTCATTATCTCCGCTCTTTTCGTATTCTTCTTTTATCCTGCTTATTAAAAATACTTCATAATCTGTACTTAAACTAAACAATAAAGTCAGTAGTAGGATCGGGACAAAATTTTGTACATAATCAGCTGGAGTAAAGCCTAATACACCTGCACCATATCCGTATTGAAATACAAAAATTAGAATCCCATAAGTCGCTCCAAGGGAAAGCAAGTTCATTAAGATTGCTTTTAGTGGTAACCATACACTTTTAAAAGTAATTAAAAGTATGAAATAACCTATCACAAGCATAACAACTAGCACTTTAGTAAAACTTCCTTCGATCACTTTATTGCTATCTATTCCTTCAGCTGTTTCTCCACCTACAAAAGCATCTAGATCCCTTGGTAGATTAAGCTCATCCATTGTATTATTTATTTCAGAAACTAATTCTCTTGTTTCCATTGAAGCTGCTGACTTCGCCGGAATAACTTCAACAATAGATACCATTTTCCCCCTATCTATATATCTATTTACCAAACCCTTTAAATCTTCAGGCAAACTATCCCAATCACTTAAAGTTTGAACCAAAATTTCCGTATCTACATCTCCAAATAGTATTGGCAAGGAATTTATCGTTTCTACATTATCTAATTGCTTCAACTGTGTCGTTAGCTTACTTAGATACTCTACATTTTTCTGCTCCACAAATCCTTTATTCTTGGATTCTACTGTCACATATATAGGAGATGTATGCCCTTCACCAAAATCCTCTTGTATGATCTCATAGCCCTTTCTCGAATCTGACTCAATAGGTAAAATTCGGGCATCAGGTGTAAAGGTATTTAGATCTTTCGAAGGGAATGCCATTACACCTAAAATAATTAATGAAATAATCAAAAATAGCATTGGTCTTTTCATCATTTTATGTGACCAGCTATGCCAAAAATTTGATTGTTTATTTTTAGATTTGTTTAAGAATGGTATTTTCCCTTTGTTAATATTATTACCCAAAATATACAAGAAAGCAGGTAATAAAGTTAAACTTACTACTAGCGTGACTGCTACAATCGCCATGGCTCCTAATGCAATCGATTGAATTACTCCTAGATCGACCATAAATAAAACAGACATACAAGCGATAATTGTTAACGCTGAAAAGAAAACGGCGTGTCCGGCAGTCTTCATTGTTACCGACAATGCCTTTTTCTTATCACCATACTTCCCAATTTCTTCTCTAAATCGATTAACTATAAATAAAGAATAATCGATACCTACTCCAAGACCCAACATCGTAGCAGCATTTGTAACAAATATTGATAATTCCGTTTGCTGTGCAATTAAGGTCATAATCCCTAAAGTTGTTACTACTGACGCAACAGCGACTAGTAGTGGAGTTAATGCAGCCACTAATGAACCAAATACTAGCAATAAAATGATCAAAACTAGCGGTAAGGTAATTAATTCCGCTTTAGCTAAACCTTCTTGACTTAATACATTAATTTCACCCCAGAACGAAGCTGCACCCACTAAATATACTTCAAGTTTTTCATTTTCGAAGTGTTTCTTTATATCTTTTTGTAATGAAGGTAGCTCATTTCTTGCAAAACCTTCATCTTCATTAAAACCTACAAAAGCAATCGTTGTATAATCATCACCAATTAACCCATCTTTAGCTTGTTCAGGAGCATTGAGATAAGTATACATACTTGCTACTTTTAACTTCTCATTGTTTTCAATATAATCAAGGGTCTCTTGAAGTTTTTGTTTATATTCTTCTGTTTCAACCTGATGCTGATTATCCCTCACTACTAATGTTAAAGATGTTTCCGATCTTCCGGTAAAATCTTTAGCTAGTAACTCATTTGTCTTTAGGGAGTCGGATCCGCCAACAGTCCAACCACCTCCGCTTAAGAGAGGGGTCAATTGACCAGCAAATATGCTCGCTACAATCACTATAACAATCCATATTGTAACGATTCCCCACCTTAGTTTTGATATCATATTACTGATCATATTGAAAAAATAGTGCATATTTTCTCCCTTCCCTAACTATAGCTCTTTAATTAATGAGATTATTTTCTTATATTTTGTGATTGATAATTTAAGTTTTTCTCCGTTATTCAAAAATAAACCTTGCAAATCAATCGTAGCATTTTCAGTTAGCTTTTTACCGGCCAAAATATCCACTACCAATCTTGAAGAAATTGCACCAAATAACATTGACGTATACACTAATTGTGGAACATGATATTCACGTTTTTTCCAACTCCCTTCTAAATCTTCTACCATTTCCAAGGGAATTTTACTAATAGGTAATATTTTATATAGTATTTTAAAAATATCGAGTTTAGCAATATCCTCCTACTTTAGTTTAGAATAAAACGGATCCTTTCTATCATGCGATCACTAATAAATATAAATAGTCCCCGGAATGCTTCAATATTTTCTGCATCGCCTATGGAACATAAAGCACTTTCATTTTTCTTACGATGTTTGACTCCTATATGCTTTCGTATAATCTATTCAAGTGACAGAGGGAAAGCGAGCTTCTACAGGAATTGCACATTAAGTACAGTTGTCTAGTTGTCATATGACAAAAATATGGAATTACATTTGCAGAATGCTCAATCGTTATTTTCCTCCTTTCAATTCCTTACAACCCTATTTTATCCATTTTTTATCATTAATTTGAAATTTAACACAGAAAGAAATAATAGGCAAGTTAAGATTTTCAAACGAAGTTACTAAATCAACATAACTCTGTAACATAAATGTAATATTAAAACTTCCAAAAACAGCCTGTTAAAATTACTCCTTGATATCAGAGAAGCATGCTTGGCTGTCTTTATTCTATATACTTTAAAATTCAGCCTTTTGGCTAAAATCCATTTTTCATTGTAATGTAACTGTAACATCAATTTGTTTTAACGCACGAAATTGTGTTATTAGAAATGAATACCTCATCTCTTTTTTGATTTTTATTTCCTCTGTACAAAGTGTTTGTTTTCGTTCTTTATTCTTCTGTTCTTTTTTTTAATGAGCACTGACCAAGAACCCCCATTTCACGAAACGTTCGGTAATCAAAAAAAACCAGCTCTCAATAAATAGAGGCTGGTTCGTAAGATAATATATTCTATTTTTTATTGTTTACATAAGTCTGCGCTAATTCCAGCTGGCACTTCATGGTGGTGGCGACATCTTGCTTCATAGGATTCGGCGGCCCCAACTAGAATTACTGGATCACCGTAGCATGCTGGTTTGCCATTAATGAGACGTTGCGTTCTGCTTGCAGGAGATCCGCATACTGCACATACTGCATGAAGCTTTGTCACTTGTTCTGCCATTGACATTAAACTCGGCATCGGCCCGAATGGTTCACCACGGAAGTCTTGATCAAGCCCGGCAATAATGACTCTATGACCACTATCAGCGAGCTGTTGAGCAACTTCAATAATGCCTTCGTCAAAAAATTGCGCTTCATCAATTGCGACAACATCTATATCGGCCTGAACTTCCTTTAAAATCTCCGCTGATGCGGCTATCGGCTGCGCCATAACTGATGTGCCATTATGCGATACAACCTCTGTCACGCTATAGCGATCATCTAATTGTGGTTTAAAAACCATGATACTCTGCTTTGCAAATTGTGTTCGTCTTACTCGGCGGATGAGTTCTTCCGATTTTCCCGAAAACATGCTTCCGCAAATAACTTCAATCCATCCCGATTGTTTCATTAAATCCATTGTGGTGACCGCCTTTCAATCCAATTAAAAAACTCTACCTTAACCATGATGCGAGGAATTTAAGGGTTTGTGGGTGTACGAATACGAGAAGTATGAGGACAATGAAAATTCAAATCCTTGCCGTATTTGATTATATTTTCACTATAAAATATGATTTCTGGCAATAAAAAAACAGGCAAGTATTCTTGCCTGTTTTTTAAATTACACTTTTGATTACTTAAGACCGTATTTTTTGTTGAAACGATCCACGCGTCCGTCTGCAGAAGCAAATTTCTGACGGCCTGTATAGAATGGGTGGCATTCTGAGCAAATTTCAACACGTACGTTTTCTTTGACAGAACCACTTTCAAATTCGTTACCACATGCACATTTCACTGTAACTGTTTTATATTCCGGATGAATTCCTGCTTTCATTATCTTTCATCTCCTTTGCCCTGAATCATTTGCTGAAACAGAGTTATCTATAACGATGTGAAGCAAAATCTGCTCACATTCATCTTAAAAATTACATTTTTAATTATAACAAGTACATATTAAAATTGCAATGTTTTTCATTTATTTTTTATGAGTGCACCAAGTATTATAAAAGGCTTTTAGTATTTGTCTTGCCTTTCATTTCAGTCGACAATGTATTAAAAAACTCTTCATTTGTTTTCGATTGTTTTAACTTACGCATAAATTTCTCAGCAAAGTCATGGGAATCAGACATCGCTTTACGGATTTTCCATAGCTTCTCAAGCTTAGCCTTCGGTACGAGTAGTTCTTCTTTTCTCGTTCCTGAGCGACGAATATCGATAGCTGGGAAAATTCTTTTTTCAGCAAGGGCACGATCCAAGTGAAGTTCTAAGTTTCCAGTTCCTTTAAACTCTTCATAGATCACATCATCCATCCGCGAACCGGTATCGACAAGTGCTGTTGCTAAAATGGTTAAGCTGCCACCTTCTTCAATATTACGAGCGGCTCCGAAAAAGCGCTTAGGACGATGGAATGCTGCAGGGTCAATACCCCCGGATAATGTACGACCACTTGGCGGAATGACTAAGTTATAAGCACGTGCCAACCTTGTAATACTATCCATTAAAATCACAACATCTCGCTTATGTTCAACAAGACGCATTGCACGCTCTAGCACAAGCTCCGCTACTTTAATATGGTTTTCCGGTACTTCGTCAAAGGTAGAGCTAACTACTTCAGCATTTACGGAACGTTCGATATCTGTTACTTCTTCTGGACGCTCATCAATTAAAAGTACGATTAGTTCTGCTTCGGGATGATTCGTTGTAATCGAGTTAGCAATCGACTTCAATAGCATCGTTTTACCTGCTTTTGGAGGAGCAACGATTAAACCACGCTGTCCAAAACCAACCGGCGAAACTAAATCCATTATTCTCGTAGATAAATTACTTGGTGTGGTTTCTAAAGTAATTTGACGGTCAGGATAAAGCGGTGTTAAAGCTGGAAAGTGAACACGGTCTTTTGACGTTTCAGGATCATCGCCATTCACTGCTTCCACATGTAATAAACCAAAATAACGCTCATTTTCCTTTGGAGGACGGACTTTACCCGAAACTTTATCTCCATTACGCAAATCAAAGCGGCGTATTTGGGAAGCAGAAATATAAATATCTTCAGAACTGGCCGTATAATTAATCGGTCTTAAAAAGCCAAATCCTTCTGATTGGATAATTTCTAGAACACCTTCCATGAAGAAAAAGCCTTCCCGTTCAGCTCTCGCCTTAAGGATAGCAAAAATCAATTCTTTTTTTGTCAATTTGCTGTAATAAGAAACCTTGTATTCACGAGCTAACTCGTAAAGTTCTTTCAGTTTCATATCTTCTAGCAACGAAATTGTTAATTCAGCCATTTCGACACCACTCTTTATTATTTTTAAAAGAGTTTTCAATAAAACTAAAACTCTCGTTGAGATCTTGTAAATGAGGAATAAATTTTGACAGTTTTAAATAGAGGAATCAGAAGCGGTTGGTAAAGGAGCTTCATCCCATGTAACAGTGTATATGAATAATATGATTCTTGTAAAGTAGGTCTGTCCCCTTCAGACTACCTCAGATATAATTTTTGTGCTTTGTTACAATGACTAAAAATTACAACATTTATATTAGGGCCCCAACTTATACAGCTCAAAACCTGTGTATCTTTACAGCGGGGCCTGTCCAATTTATAAAAGTATTAAGAGCTTTTCAGTTGCTCCATTTCTTCTTCGGTCATTTTTTCTCGCCAAATTGTTGCACCGAGACCGTTTAATTTATCAACTAATCCACTATAACCACGATCAATATGTTCCAGTCCTGTTACTTCTGTAACCCCTTCTGCTAGCAACCCCGCAATAACAAGGGCGGCGCCTGCTCTTAAGTCAGATGCTTTTACTTTTGCACCTTGAAGTTGTGTCGGGCCATTAATAATCGCTGTGCTACCTTCTACTTTAATGTTTGCATTCATTCTTCGGAGCTCGTCAATATGCTTAAAGCGGGCTGAATATATCGTGTCTGTAACAACAGAAGAGCCTGTTGCTTTCGTTAAAAGTACTGTAAATGGTTGCTGTAGATCCGTTGGAAATCCGGGATAGACCAGCGTTTTCACATCCACCGTATTTAATCGCTCGCTTTTAGCAATAAAGATTTGTTCATCCCCCGTTTCAACAGGGACACCAAGCTCTCTTAACTTTGCAATAAGGGATTCCATATGATGCGGGATAACGTTATCAATTAATACTCCATCTCCTACTGCAGCTGCTAAAATCATAAACGTTCCTGCTTCGATTCGGTCAGGGATAATCGTGTGACGGCAACCGTTTAATGATTCGACTCCATCAATACGAATGACATCTGTTCCTGCCCCTTTAATCTTTGCTCCCATATTTGTAAGGAGTGTCGAAACGTCAATAATCTCAGGTTCTTTGGCAGCATTCTCAATAATCGTTCTACCTTTTGCTCTAACAGCCGCGAGCATAATATTAATCGTAGCACCTACACTAACAACATCTAAATAGATTCGAGCTCCTCGTAATTCATCGGCACGTAAATAAATGGCACCTTGTTCATTCGTAACTTTTGCACCAAGGGCTTCAAACCCTTTTATATGTTGGTCAATCGGGCGAGGTCCTAAATGGCAGCCTCCTGGCAGACCAATCACTGCTTTTTTAAATCGGCCAAGCATCGCACCCATTAAATAATAGGAAGCACGAAGTTTCTTCACCTTTCCATTTGGAAGAGGCATGGAGATCATTCTACTCGGATCAACTTCCATTTCTCCATTATCAAAAGAAACATCTCCGCCGATTTCCTCAAGCAGTCCACGTAGCGTATGAACATCAGATATATCTGGAAGACCTTCTATCGTTACAGGAGACTCAGCCAGGATTGTAGCAGGGATCAAAGCAACTGCACTATTTTTTGCACCGCTTACTTTGATTGTCCCTTTTAATGGGTAACCGCCCGCAATATTAAGCTTTTCCATTTTCGACTTCCTTTCTTGCCCACTTGGATAAAAAATCCAATTTTTATAAAAGGAATGGCATTTTACCAATTATTATATACGAAATCACTCGAAACATGTAGACATCCTTAAAGTTTATTTAATTTATTGTAAGGTTTTATATCATTTTATAAATGAATGTGAGGATTTTTGACTTTGATCTAATGAATGAAGGGAAACCGCCCAAATTTATTAGGACGGTTCCTGTTCTAGTGGTTTACTCTTTACCACAACTACATATTCAGTGTTTAAGCTTTGTTAGATGAACCAAATTCACGCATTTTCCCAATAACCGTCTCTTTGATCGCATCGCGAGCAGGTCCAAGGTATTTACGCGGATCATATTCTTCAGGTAAATCTGCCAACACTTCACGAACACGTTTAGCAGAAGAGATTTGGTTTTCTGTATTTACATTAATTTTTGCAGTTCCAAGGGAGATAGCGCGTTGGATATCTTTTGTTGGAATGCCTGTCCCACCGTGAAGAACGAGTGGAATCCCTGTTAAGTTCATTACTTCTTCCATACGATCGAAACCAAGATTTGGTTCTCCTTTATATGGACCGTGTACAGAACCTAATGCAGGTGCGAAGCAGTCAACGCCAGTTTCTCGAACTAAACGATCACACTCTTCAGGAATTGCATAAGAAGCATCTGCTTCGTCAACAGATAGATCGTCTTCTTGTCCGCCAATGCGTCCAAGTTCGGCCTCAACAGAAACACCAAGGATATGAGCAAGTTCGACTACTTTCTTCGTAAGCTCAATGTTTTCGTCAAGCGGATAATGAGATCCGTCAATCATAACTGAAGTGAATCCAGCATCGATTGCTTTTGCACAAGCTTCAAAGCTTGATCCGTGGTCTAGATGAATAGCGACAGGAACTGTTGTACCATATTCCTCCATCAATGCTTCAACCATTTTAACGACTAATTTGAAGCCGCCCATATAACGTGCAGCACCTTCAGATACACCTAGAATCACCGGCGATTTTTCTTCTTCCGCCGCTTGTAGGATTGCTTGAGTGAACTCAAGGTTGTTCAAGTTAAACTGACCAACTGCATATTTTTCTTCTTTTGCTTTATTCAGCATTTCAGTCATAGAAACTAAAGGCATTACTTTTTCCTCCTTCGAGATGGACTGCACAAAGATGTGTGCATTGCTATATCCTTCACCATTTCTGGTCTTGGACCTTTTTCCTACTTATCATATCAAATTCATCTTAGCATTACCAATTATGTAAGTCAGTTTTTTTCAAAAAATAAACGAGCTGAATGTACTAATTATACATTCACTATTCACAAAAAGTTTTTGTCGAAATAATAGCGCTTATTATACTATGTATAACCAAAGACTTGTTAACGTTTTCACTTTTAAGCAATTCTTATATAAAAATTATTTTAAAAAAACATTACATCCACACATTAAATGAAAAATAAATGTGTAGTTTTATAGAACGATTACATTTATTTTTCATTTAGTTGGTTTACGTATACTATTATAAATCTGTCTTCACCGGTAAATACTTTTTAACAGCTTGGCGGATTTCCTCAATATCAAATGGTTTCGGGAAGTGAGCAAGCGCTCCCAATTTATTTGATGATTCAATCATTTCCAACTCTCCATAAGCTGTCATAATAATTACTCGAATATCTGGTTCCTTTTTTTTCATTCTTTTTAATATTTCCAGTCCATCCATACCCGGAATTTTCATATCAAGTAATACGAGGTCTGGTGCATGTTTTTCGAGTATGTCGAGCGCTTGCAATCCATTAGCTGCTTGAAAAGTTTGATAGCCTTCTTTTTGCAAAATCTCGTTTAATAAAATTCGAATACCTAGTTGATCATCGACAACTAAAATTTTCTCGGACATCGTTTTCCCCCTCTACATATTACATTTTAAAAAATTCTACCCTTTCTAGCCGAAATTTATATTTTATAGTCCTATCTCTTAGTATACATTCCACATATTTAATCAAATTTCCTTTAATTGAGTGACGATCTTTTTTAACAAGCCTGAAATGGGTATCTCTTTTTTTCAAACGAAGCAAGAAGTATAATGATTATATCGGATTAAAAAGGAGCATTCATATGTTAAAAATGTTTACTACACAGTTAACTGGATTATTTAAACGCGTTTTCGACAAAGAGCAGTTTCAAATGGAGGATGGAGCTAGGTTATTGGCACAAGCTCCTGTTGGAGATGGCTATATTTATATAAAAGGTTTTCGCGAAATGGAAAGTGTATCTTATGAAGCGTTGCATGGTGCTGAACCGTTAAAACACGCGATGCGATTAGAGGCTGATACCTCGTTATCGCCAGCAGATAGGGTTGTTATATTCACGAGGTTCTCAACGGATGATGAAGCGGTAAAACTTGGAGAGACACTTGTAGAAAAAGGAGTACCTTTCGTCGTTGTTTCCGGAGAGAAAAGTGATGAAGTATCACGATTAGCCGAACTCTCCGATGTACATATTAACACACATTTACTCAGACCATTACTTCCTACCGAAGACGGAAGTCGGATCGGATTTCCTTCCTCTATGACAGCTTTATATATTTATTTTGCATTAAAGTTTACACTCGAGGAAATTTTAGAAGAATATGAGTGATAATTAAAAAGAAGGACCAACTCCCAAAAGAGGAGTTGGTCCTTTTCACATCCGTAAAAAATTATAAGTTTCTTTGAAAGTTACTTATCTGGGAAGCCAAACTTCTGCTTTTCTTTACGCTTTCGAATTTAATGCTGCTTCCACAAAGCTGTTGAATAATGGTTGTGGACGTGTTGGGCGTGATGTAAATTCTGGGTGAAATTGACACGCAACAAACCACGGATGATCCGCAATCTCTACAATCTCTACAAAGCGTCCATCTGGGCTTGTTCCTGAGAAAATAAATCCAGCTTTCTCCATTTGTTCGCGATATTGATTGTTGAATTCGTAGCGATGAC
Source organism: Lederbergia lenta NBRC 16444 (assembly GCF_001591545.1). Lineage (GTDB taxonomy): Bacteria > Bacillota > Bacilli > Bacillales > Bacillaceae_C > Lederbergia > Lederbergia lenta. Next base: position 184,585 of record NZ_BCVC01000004.1, on the reverse strand, counting down.
GATGACGTTCCTCAATTGAATCTACTTTATAAGCCTCATATGCTTTCGTACCTTCCTCAAGCTTACATGGATATAAGCCAAGTCGAAGGGTACCGCCTAATTCTTCTACACCTTCTTGATCTGGCAATAGGTCGATAATCGGAAACTCTGTTGCAGGGTTGATCTCAGAAGAATGTGCTGTTTCAAGACCAGCGACATTTCGAGCATATTCCACAGATGCAAGCTGCATACCTAAACAAATGCCGAAGAAAGGAACTTTGTTTTCTCGCGCATATTTAATAGCCGCTATTTTTCCATCGACGCCTCTGTCACCAAATCCGCCTGGAACAAGAACGCCATCCACATCAGCAAGCTCTTCTGCTACATTTTCCTCTGTAATAAGTTCTGCATTCAACCATTTGACTTCAATATCAGAATCAAAAGAGTAACCTGCATGCTTCAACGCTTCGACGACTGAAATATATGCATCTTGAAGCTCTACATATTTTCCAACTAAAGCAATTTTCACTGTTTTTGTCAGTCCTTGCACTTTTTCAACAAGTTGAATCCACTCAGTCATATCTGCTTCAACACAATCTAATTTCAAATGTTCACAAACAATTTGATCGAGCTTTTGATCCTGTAATGAAAGAGGAATCGAATATAATGTGCTTGCATCACCAGCTTCAATGACTGCATTTTTATCAATGTCACAAAATAAAGCAATTTTATCTTTCATATCTTGAGAAACTGGCATTTCCGTACGTACAACAATGACATTTGGTTGAATTCCTAAACTGCGAAGCTCTTTTACGCTATGCTGAGTCGGTTTTGTTTTCATTTCGCCAGCAGCCTTCAAATAAGGGATGAGTGTACAGTGAATATACATGACGTTGTCACGGCCAACATCATTTTTCATTTGGCGAATCGCTTCTAAAAATGGAAGTGACTCGATATCCCCTACTGTTCCACCTATTTCAGTGATAACGACATCTGCTTGCGTTTTTTCAGCAGCGCGGTAAATCCGGTCTTTGATTTCATTCGTAATATGCGGGATAACTTGTACTGTTCCGCCGTTATAATCACCACGTCGTTCTTTCTTAAGAACTTCTGAGTAAACTTTTCCAGTTGTTACATTGCTGTATTTATTTAAATTAATGTCGATAAAACGTTCATAATGACCAAGGTCTAAGTCTGTCTCAGCGCCATCATCTGTTACAAAAACTTCACCATGTTGGTAGGGACTCATTGTACCTGGATCCACGTTAATATATGGATCGAATTTTTGAATCGTTACACTTAAACCACGGTTTTTCAGCAAGCGCCCTAATGAAGCAGCTGTAATACCTTTACCGAGTGATGATACAACTCCACCTGTTACGAAAATATATTTTGACAAATTTTCTTCCTCCTTCATGCATTAACCATGTTTCCTTATTCTGTACTAATCTATAAAAAAAATAAAAAAAGCTCCCAAATGTAAGGGAGCGTGGCATATTATTTCTTTGTCCTTTTTCAAGGAGCCCAAATAAAATATTACATACTCATGGAACGGAAGTCAAGAGGGATTATTTCTCTTCCTCTTCTTCGTCTTCCTCATCTTCTTCATCTTCTTCATCAATGTCTAGTTCTTCGACTTCATCTTCTTCAATCTCGAATTCGTCATCTACTAAATCATCATCTTCGGCTTCCGCTTCACGTAAAGCCTCCAAGCTTTCATCTTCTTCCTCTTCATCCTCATCATCAAGATCGTCTTCTTCAAGATCATAATCTTCATCGTCTAATTCCAAATCATCATCTTCAACAATTGCCGCTTTTTTCGCCTTTTTCTTCTTCGGCTTCACGGGAATGATTATCTCTTCTTCGATTTGATCAAACGGATACCAATCACGTAATCCCCAGCGATTTTCTCCTAGCGAAATAAATTGGCCATCAATATTAATGTCCGTATAAAATTGGAGCATCCGTTGACGAAGTTGTTTCTCCGGAAGTTCTAGTAATTTCCCAATCTCAGCGACTAACTCATTAAATGGCATTGCTTCTCTTTTTTCATCAAAAATATACTTTGCTACTTCAATAAAAGACATTTCACTACGTTGTTCTTTGGACAGCTGCGGCAATTTCAAAAATCGCACATCCCTTCATTCTTTATAATCAAAAGGCGTTAAGAAAAGCATAAGCGCCCGTTTAACGACGTACAAACTGCGCCCGCAGGAAGTGGGTGCGTCGACGTTGCCACAGGACGTGGCGGTTTTAGTCGAGAAACCTTATTCTTTCGTACGAGATATAGGAAACACGGTAAGCCTGAAAGGCGAGCCGATGTTGACTTATCGTAGGAAGAATTCTGAAGTTTGCTAGTCGTCGGGTGCTGGAGCTAGACAGAGCATTAAAGCAATAAAAAATTATACTCTCTTTTCGCATAGGCCCTTACTTATTAAAAACCATCTTCAACATTATAAACAAATTAGTTTCATTTATGCTACTGTTTACCGCCATTTATTATTTGATTTCTTCTGAGCAAGCTTTTTCAGTCACATTTTCACCAGTTTTGGTGTTAGATTTAGAGGGTTTTCGGGGTACTAAATAAAAAAGCATAAAAGAAATCAGTAAGAATGGGATAGAACCGAGCGATTTCTGGTATAAGAAAAGGCTAGCAGCGATCACGAAAAAACTGCTTATTAATACAAGCATTATTTTCATTTGTCCACTTCCTGTCTTCACGCTTTTGTTTCATTGTAAACTGCACTGCGGAAATTTTCCACTAGGAATATACAACACCTAAAAAAGATATAGTTTCGGCTACATACAATGTATTAAAAAAGCGTAAACTCAGAAAGAAGAAAAAAGTACTTTCATTTACATATTGCGGCGATATTGCCCACCTACTTCGTACAGCGAATGCGTAATCTGACCAAGACTTGCGGTTTTCGTTGTTTCCATCAACTCTTCAAAAATATTTCCACCGCTCACTGCAGTTTCCTTTAATTGCTGTAATGCATTGTCCACTTGATCTTTGTGCTGTTTGTGAAATTTCTGCAAATTATCTATCTGTGTATCCTTTTCCTCTTTTGTTGCCCGAGCAAGTTCAATATGATCCATGCTTTCCTCAGATGGCGGGTTCTGATTCAAATAGGTATTCACTCCAACAATTGGAAGCTTTCCAGAATGCTTGAGCATTTCATAATGCATCGATTCTTCTTGAATTTTCCCCCGTTGATATTGGCTTTCCATTGAACCTAACACACCACCACGATCATCCAGCCGTTCAAATTCTTGTAAAACAGCCTCTTCTACTAGATCAGTCAGCTCTTCAATAATGAATGATCCTTGTAATGGATTTTCATTTTTTAACAAGCCTTGTTCTTTCATAATGATCATCTGAATCGCCATCGCTCGTCTTACAGATTCTTCTGTTGGGGTTGTTATCGCTTCGTCATACGCATTCGTATGGAGTGAGTTGCAATTATCCTGCAACGCCATCAAAGCTTGAAGAGTTGTACGAATATCATTAAAATTTATTTCTTGTGCGTGTAACGATCTGCCAGAAGTTTGTACATGGTATTTTAACTTTTGACTACGTTCATTCGCCCCGTATTTATCGCGCATCGTCGTTGCCCAAATTCTTCGAGCTACCCTGCCAATCACCGTATATTCTGGATCAAGTCCATTTGAGAAGAAAAACGAAAGATTTGGCGCAAACTCATTTATATCCATACCGCGGCTTAAATAATACTCAACATAGGTAAAACCATTGGCGAGTGTAAACGCGAGTTGGGAAACAGGATTCGCCCCTGCCTCTGCAATATGGTAGCCCGAAATAGAAACAGAATAATAATTCCGGATTTGTTGATCGATAAAATACTGCTGAATATCGCCCATCATTCTTAGTGCAAACTCTGTCGAGAAAATGCATGTATTCTGCCCTTGATCCTCTTTTAAAATATCAGCTTGGACCGTGCCGCGAACTGTTTTTAACGTATGTGCCTTTACTTCTGTATATTCTTCCGCAGTTAGTTTTCTCCCTAATTTTGCTGCTGTCACTCTCTCTTGTTGGGCAATTGCCGTGTTCAGAAACATTGCTAGAATAATCGGAGCTGGACCATTAATTGTCATGGAGACAGATGTAGATGGAGCACATAGGTCAAATCCAGCGAAGAGCTTCTCCATATCATCTAATGTGCAAATACTCACACCGCTTTCTCCGACTTTCCCATAAATGTCAGGTCTGTGATTAGGATCTTCCCCATATAAAGTTACTGAATCAAAGGCTGTGCTCAGCCGCTTCGCCTCATCATCTTTAGATAGGTAATGAAAGCGACGATTTGTTCGGTCAGGTGTCCCTTCACCGGCAAATTGGCGTTTCGGATCCTCCCCTTGGCGTTTAAAAGGAAAGACTCCTGCGGTATATGGGAAGGAGCCTGGTACATTCTCTTTATAAATCCATTTTAAAATTTCTCCATAATCTTCGTATTTTGGCAGTGCTACTTTGGAAATTGCAATACCAGAAAGACTCAATGAAGTCAGCTCGGTCAACACTTCGTGATCGCGAACTTTTGTCACAAAGCGCTTACCTGCATATTTTTCCTTCGTGGCATTCCATTCAGCAAGCACTTTTTTCGAAGTAAATGTAAGCTTTTCCTCGATTTTATCTTTCATCGATTGTAGCTCATCTACTATAGAGGCATCCGTTTCTTTAGCAATAATCAATGCGCCTTCAAGTTGAAATATCCTTCGAGCCACCTGAACTTGTTCCTCTGTTTCTTTATGATAACGACGAACACTATCTGCAATTTCTCGCAAATAATGCTGTCGACTATTTGGGATAATCACATTTTGTTTTTTCACCCGTTCCTTTTCCATAACAGAAACAGGCCAATTCTCACCTGTTTTTTCATTCAATATTTCAATAAGTGCTGCGTAGAGTGCATTCGTTCCTGGATCATTGAACTGACTTGCAATTGTGCCATAAACAGGCATATCTTCAAGCGCCGCTTCAAATAGCAAATGACTTCGCTGGTATTGCTTGCGTACTTGGTTCCTCGCATCCTCAGAGCCCTTTCGTTCAAATTTATTCATTACGATTACATCTGCATAATCTATCATGTCAATTTTCTCAAGCTGTGACGGTGCTCCAAACTCACTTGTCATCACATACATGCTTATATCGCTAATTTCAGTGACTTCTGCGTCTCCCTGCCCAATTCCACTCGTTTCTACGATGATTAAATCGAACCCTGCGGCTTTTACAATTTGTATCGCATCTTTAATCGCAAGTGATAACTCGCTTCTTGATCCTCGCGTTGCTAGACTTCTCATGTACACTTGCGGCGAAAAAATGGCATTCATCCGGATCCGGTCTCCTAAGAGGGCACCACCCGTTTTTTGTTTTGTCGGGTCTACAGACAATATAGCAATCTTTTTCTCCGGCATTTCATTGATACATCTGCGTATGAGTTCATCTGTTAATGAGCTTTTTCCAGCCCCTCCTGTGCCTGTAATACCTAATACTGGCACTGTTCTAGCGATTTTTTTCAGCGTTAAAATAAGCTCAGATTCTTTTTCTGATTCTATCCGGCGCTCAACGAAGGAAATTAATTTTGCCACAGCTTGCAGGTCGCCTTTGGAAAGTCTCTCCATTTCGTCTGTCAATGGACTTGCTGGCACATCGCATTCCTTGAGCATCCAATTGATCATTCCTTGAAGACCCTGTTTGCGTCCATCATGGGATGAAAATATTCTAGCAATCCCATACTCATGCAATTCCTTTATCTCTCGTGGAATAATTACACCACCGCCGCCACCATATATGCGAATATGTGATGCATTTCTTTCAGCTAGCAAGTCATACATATATTTAAAGAATTCCACATGTCCACCTTGATAGGAAGAAATGGCAATACCTTGCACATCTTCTTGAATGGCTGCGTTCACTATTTCCTCAACGGAGCGGTTATGACCCAAGTGAATCACTTCCGCACCACTTGCTTGTAAAATTCTGCGCATAATATTGATCGATGCATCATGTCCATCAAATAAACTAGATGCTGTAATGAAACGAATATGATGAAGTGGTTTGTAAATTTCTACAGTACTCATCCTTCTCCCCCTTTAGGCTTGAGACTGATAGCCTTCCATTCCTGCCAAAAGCAAATCAGTTTGCAGATAAATATAATCATCAATGGTAAATGTTTTTTTCAAAGCCCAGCGACGAAACCCCCACATTTGTCCTTGTACGAATATGTTTTGAGCAAGCAAGTATTGATGTTCCTTACTAAAATCTAGCCCATCATGTTCCACACACCGTTTGATCAGGCGTTCAAACATTTGAACCATTTCAAGTTCTTTTTTTAACACATAGGGTAATGCTTCATTTGATAAAGCCTTGGCTTCTTGATACATGATAAGTACTTCATCCCGCATATCATCCATCACTTTAAAATAATGATCAATTGCTATTTTGAGACTAGCAATGGTTCCCTGACCAAGTTCCATCGTGTTAAGGCGTTCACTGACTTCATCATAAATACTATCGCATACTAAATAGAGCACATCTTCTTTCGTCCTAATATATTCATATAATGTGCCAATGCTGAAACCAGATGCTTTTGCTATTTCTCTCGTCGTTGTCCGATGAAAACCTTTTTGTTTGAAAAGGGATACTGCACCTCGGATCATTTGGTTACGCCGTTTTTTTATAAGCGCCTGATCTTTGACCGTGGCAGGAATTTCTCTTTTCATCTCCACGATTTTCCACCTACTTTCCTGTTTTACCTACTGGGTCAGCATTCGTGAAATAACAAGTCTTTGAATTTCTTGTGTGCCTTCATAAATTTGAGTAATTTTCGCATCGCGCATATATCGTTCTACTGGATAGTCCTTCGTGTAGCCGTAACCTCCGAAAACTTGCACTGCCTCGGTTGTCACTTTCATAGCAGTATCACCGGCCATTAATTTAGACATGGCTGATTCCTTTCCATATGGAAGACCAGCCGATTCGAGCCATGCAGCTTGGTATGTGAGAAGACGAGAAGCTTCTATACTAGTTGCCATGTCAGCAAGCTTGAAGGAGATTCCTTGATTATCAACAATTGGCTTACCAAATTGTTTTCGCCCTTTGGCATAAACAACTGCGGCATCGAGCGCCCCTTGTGCAATACCAACTGCTTGAGCAGCGATTCCATTTCTGCCACCATCTAGGGTCATCATAGCGATTTTAAAACCTTCTCCCACCTTTCCAAGCATATTTACCAGCGGGACTTTACAATCTTCAAAAATGATTTCCGTTGTCGGTGAAGATCGGATTCCTAGTTTTCTTTCCTTTTTCCCGACGGAAAATCCTTCGAATTCCTTTTCAATAATAAAAGCAGTTGTACTCTGCTTGTCGTTTGGATCGGCCAAAGCAAAAACAATATAAATATCTGCGATACCACCATTTGTTATAAATATTTTTGACCCATTTAAGATATAGTTCTCATTATCAAGTCGCGCGGATGTTTTCATCCCACCCGCATCTGATCCTGACGCGGGCTCCGTTAATCCATAAGCACCTACCTTTGTCCCTTCAGCCATTGGTCTTAAATATTTTTGCTTTTGTTCTTCCGTCCCAAATTTAAAAACAGGCCAACTTGCTAGTGACGTATGGGCAGATAGAGTCACCCCAGTGGATGCACATACGCGAGATAACTCCTCCACTGCGATACAGTACGCTAAATAATCACAGCCAATCCCACCATATTCTTCTGGCCAAGGAACACCCGTTAGGCCAAGTTCAGCCATCTTTTTAAATAGCTCCATATCAAAGCGTTCTTCTTCATCTCGTTCTGCCGCTGTTGGCGCCACTTCCTTTTCCGCAAAGTCGCGAACCATTTTCCTAATCATTTCATGCTCTTCACTTAACTTAAAATTCATTTTGCGTATCCTCCCTGCTATGGGAAAAGGTATGTTTTAACTTATCCCTTTATTTTTTTAGAAGATTTTTAGTAATAACGATTCGCTGGATTTCGCTTGTGCCTTCGTATATTTCTGTGATTTTTGCGTCGCGAAAATAGCGTTCAACTGGGTACTCTTTTATGTACCCATATCCGCCGAACACTTGAATAGCCTCCGTCGCTACTTCTACCGCTGTTTTTGAAGCGAAGAGTTTGGCAATCGATGTTTGCTGGGCACACGGGATCCCACGCGCCCACAAATCGGATGCTTGATATATAAGCAATTTTGCAGCTTCTACCGCAGTAGCCATATCTGCCAGTTTAAATCCAATCCCTTGTTGCTTAGCAATCGCTTTGCCAAATTGCTTTCGCTCCCTTGCATAATTTGCTGCGGCTTCGTATGCCGCTTCAGCAATTCCTAATGCTTGTGCAGCAATGCCAATACGACCAACATTCAAATTAGCAAGTGCAATCTTAAAGCCCTCTCCTTCTACCCCTAATAAATTTTCTACAGGTATTTTCATATTTTCAAATGTTAGCTGCACCGTTTTCGAACCGCACAGCCCCATTTTCCGCTCGTCTTTTCCGATTACTAATCCAGGTATTGTTTTTTCCACGATAAATGCAGAGATACCACGTTGACCTTTTGTAGGGTCTGTCACTGCGAATACAATATAAACATCCGCTTCCCCACCATTCGTAATAAAAGCTTTCGTGCCATTAAGAACAAAATATTCTCCTGTTCTAACTGCTCGTGTTTTTAAATTTGCTGCATCTGACCCTGCTCCCGGTTCCGTCAGGCAAAAGGCACCCAAATATTCCCCACTCGCTAGTTTTGTTACATATTTTTGCTTCTGTTCTTCCGTTCCAAAATATAATATCGGATTCGTCCCAACTGATGTATGCACAGACAAAATGACTCCGATCGTCGCACTTGCCTTGGAAAGCTCCTGAATAGCAATAACATAAGACATAAAGTCCATTTCCGCCCCAGCATATTTTTTCGGAATAGGAATGCCCATTAACCCTAAAGCGGCCATTTTCTTTAAAATCTCTCTAGGAAACTCACCTGCTTCCATACGATTAATGAAAGGTGTTATTTCTTTTTTCGCAAAATCCCGCACCATCTTTCGCATCATTAGCTGTTCTTCTGTTAACTGAAAATTCATCGTTGTCCTCCTAAAAAGTCCGACATCGCTTACCTATTCAGTCATACAAATAGAAACCTCGCCCGCTTTTTTTACCGAGCCAACCTGCTTTTACATACTTTCTTAATAGTGGGCATGGTCGATATTTATCGTCACCAAATCCTTCATGCAATGTTTCCATAATGTATAAGCATGTATCAAGTCCAATGAAATCAGCTAGCTCAAGCGGTCCCATCGGATGATTCATACCGAGTTTCAGTACTCTATCAACTGATTCCTTTGTAGCAACACCTTCATATAATGTGTAAGCGGCCTCATTAATCATTGGCATTAATATTCGATTAGAAACAAAACCGGGAAAGTCATTGACTTCCACTGGAGTTTTATGAAGATTTACAGCCATTGCCTCAATTTCCTTATATACATCTTCCGCTGTGGCAAGTCCACGAATAATTTCAACGAGCTTCATAGCGGGAACCGGATTCATAAAATGCATGCCAATTACTTTTTCTGGGCGTGCTGTTGCCGCAGCAATTTCAGTAATTGGTAGAGAGGAAGTATTCGTTGCTAAAATTGCATGTTCAGGTGCGTATTTGTCTAACTCCGCAAAAATATTCTTTTTCATATCCATATTTTCAATCGCAGCCTCAATGACGACATCTGCATACTGAGCATGTTGCAAATCCGTAGATTTAAACAAGTGATCAAAGACAAGTGTTTTTTCTCCTTCCGTCATCCTCCCTTTTTCTACTTGACGGCTAAGACTTTTAGAAATTCTTTCAAATCCTTTGTTCACCAATTCTTCATCCAAATCATGCAAATACACTTCATAGCCAGCTTGCGCACATACTTGAGCAATGCCTGATCCCATTTGTCCAGCGCCAACTACCATTACTGTTTTAACATCCATACAATCCCTCCTAGTCTATTGTTTAGGAACTTCTATTAGGATGGCGTCCCCTTGACCTCCGCCAGAACAGATAGAGGCAATTCCCAGACCCCCACCTCGCCGCTTTAACTCATATACAAGCGTCAAAATAATTCTTGTTCCGCTTGCTCCGATTGGATGCCCAAGCGCAACCGCACCACCATTAACATTCACTTTATTAGGATGAAGATCGGCAATTTTATTGCTTGTAAGTGCTACTGCAGCAAACGCCTCATTAATTTCAAAAAGATCCACTTCGTCTATTGTCTTTCCGGTTTTTTTCAGGAGTTTATTAATGACAAGTCCTGGTGTCCGAGGAAAATCTTTTGCTTCTACAGCAATTTCTGCATGGCCATGTATATATGCAAGTGGCACCTTCCCCTCTTGCTTAGCCCGCTGTTCATTCATCAATACCAATGCCGCTGCCCCATCATTCACTCCTGGCGCATTTCCTGCCGTAATCGTTCCATCTTTGTCAAAAACAGATGGAAGGGTAGATAATTTTTCAATCGTTGTATCTTTTCTAGGAGCTTCGTCTTTCTTAATTAAAATCGGCTCTCCTTTTCTCTGTGGCACTTCTACTGCTACGATCTCTTCAGCTAACTTTCCATTTTCGATTGCCTCCACTGCAAGTGTATGGCTCCGCAACGCCCAAATATCTTGTTCTTCCCTTGTAATCTCGTATTCTCTTGCAGTTGCATTTCCATACGTACCCATATGGACGCCGGAAAAAGAACAAGTTAACCCGTCCTGTGTTAATAAATCGATCACCGCTGCGTCTCCCATTTTGTAGCCCCACCGCGCTTTTGGCAGCAAATATGGGGCGTTCGACATCGATTCCATTCCACCTGCAACAATTATTTCTTCATCACCCGCACGAATAATCTGATCTGCTAATGTAACAGCCCTCATTCCTGATGCACATACTTTATTAATCGTTTCTGTCTTAACTCCCCAAGGGATACCCGCCTCACGTGCAGCCTGCGTAGAAGGAAGCTGACCTTGACCACCTTGCAGAACGGTACCAAGAATCACTTCCTGTACTTCTTCCGGTGCTACCTCCGCCCGCTGTAGCGCCTCCTTTACTGCTATCCCACCAAGTTGGGCCGCTGTGAAGAAGCTAAGTCCGCCTCCAAACTTGCCAAAAGGTGTGCGTGCCCCATCAATGATTACCGTTTTTCCCATCTCGATCATTCCTCCTTAGCACAGTAAATTTGACTTTGTTTGACTGAACGCTCGCTCAATTAGCAGTGAAGATTTAGGCGCGCCACGATTGGGCAACGCCTTGTTATTTACGCTGACTCTTGATCGCCACACACAGCTTTCTCAAGCAGTTCAGCCACATCATATGTCTTAACCGTTTCTTCTACTTCTTTTGCCTTTGTTCCATCAGAGAGCATGGTCAGACAGTATGGGCATCCTGAACTTATGACAGATGGCTCGACAGCCAAAGCTTGCTCTGTTCGCGCGACGTTCACGCGCTGCCCAGTATCTTCTTCCATCCACATCAATCCCCCTCCAGCGCCACAGCACATGCCAGTTTCTCGATTGCGTTCCATTTCAATAAGCGTCACACCTTCAATAGCTGAAAGAATTTCTCGAGGTGGATCGTACACATCATTGTAGCGGCCAAGATAGCAGGAATCATGAAAGGTAATCTTTTCATCTACAGCATACTGCGGCTTTAATCGGCCTGCCTTCACTAGCTGATCGAGCAACTCCGTGTGATGGAAAACTTCAATTTCTAGACCGAAATCAGGATATTCATTTTTAAATATATTATATGCATGTGGATCGATCGTCACGATTTTTTTCACATTGTTTTTCTCGAATTCAGCGATATTTGCTGTCGCTAACTCCTGAAATAAAAATTCGTTTCCTAAGCGACGCGGTGTATCACCAGAGTTTTTTTCTTTGTTACCGAGGATCGCAAACTTCACGTCAGCTTCATTAAGAAGCTTAGCAAAAGATAAGGCGATTTTTTGGCTACGGTTATCAAATGCTCCCATCGACCCAACCCAAAATAGATAGTCGAATTCCTCGCCCGCTTTTTTTAATTCCTTTACCGTTGGTACATGGACATCTTCCCTAGCATCACGCCAGTTCTCCTTTTCCTTACGATTCAATCCCCATGGATTGCCTTGACGCTCAATGTTTTGCATCGCCCGTTGGGCATCTGAATCGATCTTCCCTTCCGTCAATACAAGATAGCGACGCATATCAATAATTTGACTCACATGCTTATTCATTACTGGGCACTGATCTTCACAATTTCGACATGTCGTACATGCCCATATTTCCTCTTCTGTGATTACCTCGCCAATCATGCTCGGATGATATTCTAATGATGCAGCGGCTTCAACTGCTCCTTCACTGCCACTTGCTTTCGCTAGTTGATTTGCTTTCGTGTTTGCAAATGCATAAGTTGGAACCCAAGGCTGTTTTTGCGTTACTGCAGCACCGTGATTGGTTAAATGATCACGTAACTTAATCATGAGATCCATTGGTGAAAGCATCTTTCCTGTACCTGTTGCCGGGCACATATTCGTACATCTTCCACATTCTACACATGCATATAGATCCAATAATTGAAGATCAGTAAATTCATCTATTTTCCCGACCCCAAATGTTTCTTGAGATTCGTCTTCAAAATCAATTGCTTTTAATTTCTTTCCTCCATCAAGCGGCTCCAAGTAGGCATTCGCGGGTCCCGCGATTAAGTGCGCGTGTTTAGACTGAGGTACATACACAAGAAAGCTTAATAGCAATAAGAGATGAATCCACCAAGCTACATAGAAAATGGCGGACGCTGTACTTGGGCTCAGCCAACTAAATGCTGCAGCAATCCCAGAAGCAACCGGCTCAGTCCATGAAGAAGGCTCGCTATGCCAAATCAGCGCCATCCCATTTCCCAAGAGAACCGTCAACATTAAACCACCGATAAATAACAAAACAAGCCCTGCATAAAACCCTCGTTTTAAACGCACAAGCTTTTCTACATAACGCCGATAAAAGGCCCATATAACAGCCACGAGAATGACAAGCGTGACAATCTCTTGGAAAAATTTAAATCCTGAATAGAGCGGACCAAGTGGCAGGTGGGATCCCGGGGCAAGCCCTTTCCAAATATAATCAATTGCCCCAAATTGCACGAGGATAAATCCGTAAAAGAACATGACATGAATAATGCCACTTTTTTTATCTTTAAGTAGTTTTTTCTGCCCAAACACATTAATGCCGATTTTTTTTAGACGAGCTTTCACGTCTTGATCGAATGCTTCCTTTTTGCCTAGCTTAATAAAGGTAATACGGGTTTTTACAACATAAACGAATAAAAAAATCGCGTAAGCGGTTACATCTAGAAACGCAAGCCAGTTCACCCAAAGCAATATATTCATCTTGTAAAGCACTCCCTTCTTTTGCCCAAGACTATGTTTATATTCTGAATGTTATTACTATCATTATATAATGAATGAACGTTCAGTCAAGTGATTTTTAAATGAGGTAGAAAAAATACAAGCCACCGTAGTAGTGACTTGCATAGGGTATTAGTATTTGGTTAACTTCCTTCATAGCGAAGATATGTAATTATTTTTTCTGTAAAGGTATCGATATTTATTAATTTTCCAATTTGGGTAGCGGCAATAACTAAGTTAATAGCTCCCTTTGTTGCGGCTATTTTTGTCATTATATCAATAAATGCTCCATCAGAAAGATAGCCATCCACAAAAATCCAAGTTAATTCAGAATTGGTAACAATGAAAGCAGAGCATCTATCTTCCTCCAAGGTTCCAGTTCTTAACTTATGAATGGATTCCTCCATATAAAAACAAATCGCTTCATTTTGTTTATGCTCTAATACATTCGTAGCGATAACAGAGCGATGCCATCCAATCCCAACTTGAGTAGCCATCATTTTTAACGCGACAGGGGAATGATATTCTACACTTGCCTCTGTCCGCTTTAAAAAAAGTTCACCTAATCTTATGCTTTCGTCGATTTGCTTCGTTTCAGGTACCAATAGCATTTGCGGTTGAGGAACATGAGGATGAAATTGTTTTACCACTTTTGTTTGATAGACTTGACGGATGCTACTTTCTTGTAAAACGAATGGAGGCTTGCCTAGTAATTCGACTTCCCCTTCATTCAAAAGTAGGAGTCTATCACAATATAACCCCGCTAAGTTCAAATCATGAAAAATCGAGACAACAGCTATTCCCCTCTCTCGTGTCCAATTTTTTAATTGGTCTAAGAGATCTTTCTGATATGCGAGGTCCAAATGATTTGTCGGTTCATCCAATAAAAGAATCTCTGGTTGCTGTGCAAGGGCTTGGGCGAGGAAAACTCGTTGGCGCTCTCCTCCCGAAAGTTCATGCAAAAGCTTATGCTGAAACTTTGCTACCCCAGTTGTCTCCATTGCCTCTTCGATTAATACTTCATCATCATGATGCCGGGAATGAAACCAGCCACTTTGATGTGCATAACGGCCAAGAGAAACCGTTTCTTTCACCGTATAGGCGAAAACCTCCGATGAAACTTGCGGTAAAACAGCAACTTTTTTTGCTAACTCTTTTGCAGAGAATGTAGAAAGAGCCCGATTTTTTATAAGCACCTCTCCATCATGTGGTGCAAGTAACCCACTAATCATTTTAAGTAAAGTCGTTTTGCCGCTGCCGTTTGGGCCAAGTATGCCAAATAACTCGCCGCCCTTAACAGAAAACGACACATCATTTAGCACGCTATTACCTGGATACCCTCCCGAAACTCCTTTTACATCAAGCATATCTTATCCTCTTCTTTCCATTCGTCTTCTTACCAAAATGAGCGCAAAAGCTGGTGCACCGATTAATGCAGTGATGACACCGATTGGTAATTCAGCCGGTTGAATAATTGTTCTAGCAGTCAAGTCAGCTAGGATGAGAAATCCAGCGCCAATTAATACGGATAAAGGTAATAATTGTTTATGGTCTGGCCCCCATATTATTCGAACTAAATGAGGAATGACGAGTCCCACAAAACCAATCGTTCCTGATACAGCTACAGCAGCGCCTGTCAATAGCGAACCCGCTGCAAGTACCGCTAGTTTACGGCGCTCCACACTTACTCCGAGATGTTTGGCTCGTTCTTCACCAAATGACATCGCATTTAGTTCTCGAGCGTTAAATAATAAAATGAGCCCACCAATTAAAAAGAATGGCAATATGATGCGGATATAACTCCATCCTCGCATCGATACACTTCCTAATAGCCAGCCAATAATTTGCCGTAGCTCTTCACCCGAAAGTGCGATCATCAAGGAAAGTAATGCACCTAGAAAGGAACTAAATATAATGCCCGTTAAAATAATTGTTTCAACCTTCATAGAAGGCTCAATACTTCTGGCAAATATTAATACGAGGAATATAGTAATGAAGGCAGCAATGATACTGACAAGAGGCAATGTAAATATTCCTGCAAATGGTATACTAATGTGAAAGAATAATACACACACAGCGCCGACAGAAGCTCCTGACGATACGCCAAGTGTATATGGATCTGCGAGCGGATTACGAAGCAGCCCTTGGAAAGCTCCTCCTGCCATCGCAAGAGAAGCCCCAACTAGGCCGGCTAATAAAACGCGGGGCAAGCGAATATTCATTACGATGTTTGTGTGCATAGAGTCGATTTGCTCACTCAAAGGTAAGTGAAGGACTCTTGTGCCGATAATAGCAGCTATATCAGCAAACGGCACACGAACAGAGCCAATCGAAATTCCTAAAAACATCGCTAACAATAAAAACCCACTTGCGACTACGTATGAAATTACTTTTTTATTTCCCGAAAACGTCCGGGTAAATGGCTTTTGCAAGCTCCTCTACTCCTTCAATAATCCGTGGTCCAGGACGGCTAACGAGGTCTTCATTTACTTCAGACACTTGTTTATCTTTGATTGCCGTTACTTCCTGCCAAGCGGTACGATCCAATACTTGTTGTTTTGCATTTTCAATATATCCGCCGTACGTAATTAATATTACATCTGGGTTAAGCTTAATAATTGCTTCTTCGTTCATTACAATCCAGTCACCCTGCTCTGTTACAGCATTGTCTGCATGAATTACTTCGAGCATTTCATTCATAAATGTATCATTTCCAGTTGTATATATTTCTGGTTCTGGCCCTAATTCAACGAAAACTGATTTTCTATCCTTATCTGAAATAGCCTCCGCTTTTTCTTTTAATTCGTCCAACTTAGATTTCATATCTTCTAATAATTTCTCGGCTTCCTCATTCTGCCCTGTTGCCTTTCCAACCATCTCAATAGAAGTGTATACCTCATCAAAGCTATGTGCTTCATTAACAACGAGCACAGTTACACCGCTGTCTTCCAGTTGTTTCAGTCCAGATTCCCACATAGAAACGGTTGAAGCATGAGCAAGTACCACATCAGGCTTTAAGGAAATGATTTTTTCAATATTTAATTCCATGCCCGCTACTTTTTCTATCTCATTGACTTCTTCAGGATAATTATCAGATTCAGAAACCCCTACTACTGCGTCCCCATCACCTAGAGCATAGACAATTTCCGTATTGCTCGGTATAAGTGAAACAATTTTTTCTGGTTTCTTCTCTATTACTACGTCCTTATCTGATGCATCTTTAATCGTTACAGAGAAACTTTCTTCTGCTGATTCCTTGTTTTGTTCAGATACCGATTCATTATTCTTTTCATTCGATTTTGGCTCCGTATCTGTTCCACACGCTGCTAAAAAAACAAGCATGAGTGCTACGAGTAACGCATTTAATTTTTTCATAAAACATTCCTCCTTTTAAAATAAAAAAACACCCCCAACGTTGGAGATGTAAAATAGCGGACAGCACTTAATAAAGTCTCTGCTTATCCACCTTCCCCATCCTCGTAGGTTCACTGGTACAATGGCATCGGCAGGTCTCCTGGCTCATGGATCATCGTTTGCTGTTCCTTCCCATACTATAAGTATAGTGGTTTTTTTACAGCTCACTCCCATTTACAGTGGCGGGACCGCGTTGGACTTAAACCAACTTCCCTTTTCAGCTTTATTTGTGTATAGCGTGGACTCTTACAGTGGGGATGGCTGATAATCAGCTTTTCCCTTCTATACGACCATAGCCAAACATACACAAGCACCGATATCCGAAATATGTAATGATAAATCTCCTATCATTATACATGTATTTTTTGTTTATCACATCTTTTTTAAGACTTTCAGGCAATACTATAGATACATATTGAGCGGGGAGTGATGTACATGGGCTGGATTACAGGAATATGCTTACTGATTGTTTTCATTGTGATATGGGCCTATATAGACTTTACTCTCGGCAGCTATATACATAAAAAACAGTGGACAAGAAGAAGTTATCCACTCAGAAAAGGTCAATTACAATTAATCACAAACGGTGCTGATTTATATAGATGCTATTTTAATGATCTTAGAGAAGCAAAAAAAACCATTCACATTCTTTTTTATATCGTAAAAAATGACCGCTTTAGCCATGCCTTTTTTGAAGCATTAAAAGAGCAGGCTCTAAAAGGTGTAAAGGTACGACTTCTTCTAGATTGGTTTGGAAGCAGAAGTGTACCCAAAAATTGGATTGCCGAAGCCAAAGAGATCGGTATTGATATTGTCTTTTGCCATAGACCATATTTCCCTTTTTACTTTTTTACTTTACAAAAAAGAAATCATCGAAAAATTACGATTATCGATGGAAAGATTGGCTTTTTAGGTGGATACAATATTGGCAAAGAATATATTGATCTTGACCCAGAATTATCACCTTGGCGCGATTACCATATTCGAATGGATGGGAAAAGCGTTGCAGATCTTCAGCAAGAATTCCTATTAGATTGGAAACGTGCTACAAACCAAGAAATTCGTATAGATTCAATGTCTTTTTCTGATCAAGCAATGACTATGGAGCATTACCTTTACCCATCGGAAGGAATAGAGGCAGAAGCTAAGTTGATTCAGCTCATTGAAAAAGCGCAAGAAAAAATCATTATAGGCACGCCATACTTTATTCCCCCGGCAAAATTATTTTCTGCAATTGAAATCGCACAAGCAAGAGGTATATCTGTCTCTATACTTGTTCCAGAAAAATCAGATCACCCCATTGTGAAAGAAGCGTCTTTTCGTTATTTAAGAAAAGTGCTTGCTGGGGGAGGTAACGTTTATCAGTTTCAAAAAGGATTTTTCCACGCAAAAGTAATTGTGATTGACGGAAATATTTGTGATATTGGTACAGCAAACTTTGACAGAAGAAGCATTCTTTTAAATCATGAAATTAACTGCTTTATATACGATAAGGTGTTTATTTCAGATGTGGAAAATGCCCTAGCAGAGGATATCGAGCATTCAACTGTGCTAACTTTGGATGAATTACAAAAGGTGCGAGTTTTTGTGCGGATAAAAGAATGGATCGGAATTCTTTTTCAAGGATTATTATAAAATAAACGTGTTTTGATTGGATACACCTTCTCTTCATACAAAAAGATTCCTTATTTGCTGTTACTGGCCATGGTCGGACTTTTACCGGCCGTCATGCGAAGGTTACTGGCCGTCAGAGAGATTTTACAATCCATAGCGAACAATTTACTGGCGGTCGCAACGTGATTACTGGCCATAGCCACTTTCGACCGCCCGGCTGACAGTTGATTTTCACTTTTCTCAATCCCCAAACGCTTAAAAAAAAGAAAAAAGCCACTGCATTCATAGTGGCTTTCGTTCGTTTTATTACATTTTCTCTGGCGCAGATACTCCGACGAGTGCTAATGCATTCTTTAATGTAATTTGCACTGCTTTAACTAATGCTAGTCTCGCTTTTGTTTCCTCTACATTATCTTCATTCAATACTTTTTCCGCATTATAGAAACTGTGGAATGTGGATGCTAGCTCAAAAATATAGTTTGTAACACGATGCGGGATACGCTTTTCAGCTGCATCCGCTACTACTTGTGGGAACTCTCCAAGCTTTTTCAACAGTTCCACTGCTTTTTCGCTATCTAATGTTGCCAAGTCTGCTTGACCATCGACTGTAAAGCCTTTTTCCTGTGCCGAGCGAAGAATGCTACAAATTCTAGCATGTGCATATTGCGAGTAATAGACTGGGTTTTCATTTGATTCCGATACAGCCAGATCAAGGTCGAAGTCCATATGAGTGTCCCCACTTCTCATCGCAAAGAAGTAACGAACGGCATCTAATCCAACTTCTTCAATTAGCTCACGCATCGTGACTGCTTTTCCAGTACGCTTACTCATTTTCATTCTTTCGCCATCTTTAAATAAATTAACAAGCTGAATGATTTCTACTTCAAGACGATCTCTTTCATAACCAAGTGCCTCAACTGCTGCTTTCATACGAGGAATATAGCCATGGTGATCTGCTCCCCAAATATTGATTAATTTATCAAAGCCGCGGGCGATTTTATCTTGATGGTACGCGATATCAGGTGTTAAGTATGTGTATGTGCCGTCATTTTTAATTAATACGCGATCTTTGTCATCACCAAATGTTGTTGAACGGAACCATGTAGCTCCTTCTTCTTCATAGATATGGCCTTTTTCGCGAAGCATTTCTAATGCTACATCAATTTTCCCGTTCTCGTATAAAGACGTTTCTGAATACCAGACATCAAAAAGAACACGAAACTGGGCAAGATCTGCCTTTAACTTTTCCATTTCGTAGTCAAGGCCATAACGACGGAAAAATGCAAAACGCTCTTTTTCATCGACATTTACATATTTATCGCCAAATTCTTTAGCTAACTTCTCACCGATACCAATAATATCTTTCCCGTGATACCCATCCTCAGGCATCTCTTTATCAAGACCTAATGCTTGATAGTAACGTGCTTCAACAGAAAGTGCTAAGTTATGAATTTGATTGCCAGCATCATTTATATAGTATTCACGCGAAACATCATATCCGGCCTTTTCCAACACATTGCAAAGGGAATCTCCAACAGCTGCGCCACGTGCATGCCCAAGGTGAAGGTCACCTGTTGGATTGGCTGATACAAATTCGACTTGCACTTTTAAACCATTTCCCGCATTAGAGCGACCATAATCGTCTCCGGCTTGTAATATTGCTGGTACAAGCTCCGTCAAGTAATTATTGTTCATGTAAAAATTAATAAATCCTGGTCCCGCTATTTCAATTTTCTCGATGGAAGCTTTTGAGTTATCGATATTTGCTTGAATTTGTTCAGCTATCATTCGCGGCGCTTTTTTCGCTACACGAGCAAGTTGCATCGCCATGTTTGTTGAATAATCTCCATGCGTTTTATCTTTTGGTGTTTCTAAAATTACTTCAGGCATCTCTTCCAATGATGCTAATCCGGCATTAACGGCCGCATCACGAATAGCTGTCTTTAGTTCACTTTGAATTTTTTCAACTGCGTTCATTGCTTCTCCTCCGTATATGTAAATTCTAAATTATATTCTCCAACAAGCTGATCACCTGTAAGCAAATCATAGTCGACGATAAAACGACCGCGATCTTCATTATGTTCAAATTGTAATGTATGGGTATGAACGGTCACTGCTAGTGAACCATATCCACCGTCATAACTTCCAGGTTGTTTTTCATTTAAAATGAAAGGTAATCTCATTTTGATCGATCCGCCTCTTAAAATAAGCGCTTCTTCCTCTCCCATTCTTACGGTTGTCCTGACACTTCCATTTTCTTGGACTTCTTCAAATGTTAGATAAGTATGATCTTGTTTTCGAAAGAGGGAACCTTCCACCCATAGCTCAAACGTTTCATTTTCCTGATCCGGATGACGGATTACTGTTACAAGCTTTATTTTCGCCACTTTTTTCTTCTCTTTAACATCCATGACTCCGTCTCCTTTTATCAAATAATCCTTTTATTATAGCCTTCCGTTCCATTCATTTCAACAAATCATCGTCGTTACTTACTATTATATAATATTCCAGGCTTCCACGGTATGCCTTCCCACAGGGCAACACAAATTACGAGAAAAGGAAATAAACTTAAAATAAATGAATAAAAAATCAGTTTTACTTTCATACTGATGAGAAAAAGATTAATAGAATGTGGGAGGTGGATTCATTGGAACCGGAAAAAGCAATAAGAAGAAAATGGAGAACAGTGAGATTACTTACTTTCACCAGCATACTAGCTTTTGCAGCTATTGCAGTTCTTCTATTTTCCTTTTATTTATATATGAAAATAATCGGCCCACCTCCATTATCTATTCCACAATCCAATTTATACTATGCAGATGATGGATCTATCATTGGAGAAAGTAATAGTGGTCAAAAACGTTATTGGGTTTCCCTAGATGACATTTCCCCTACTACGATAGACGCGATAATTGCGATTGAAGACCGAACCTTTTACAGTCATCACGGCTTTGATATTAAAAGAATTGGGGGAGCTGTTTTAGCGAATGCAAAAGCTATGAAAAAGGTTCAAGGTGCTAGTACAATTACACAACAATATGCTCGGAATTTATTTTTAACTTTAGACAAAACCTGGAAAAGGAAAATATCCGAGGCCTTTTATGCCATTCGTCTAGAAATAAATTATGATAAAGATGAAATTCTAGAGGGCTATTTAAACACTATTTCATATGGACATGGTGCCTATGGAATTGAAGCAGCTAGCCAATATTACTTTGGAAAAAGTGCAAAGGATTTATCACTTGCAGAAGGCGCAATGCTCTCGGGAATCCCCAAAGGTCCAGGTATTTTTTCACCACTTATTTCTTTTGAAAAAGCAAAAAATAGACAGTTACTCATTCTGGATGCGATGAAAGAAACAGGTGTTATCTCTAACGAACAAGCTGATGCAGCAGCAAAGGAAAAACTTATATTCATTGGTAAGCATCCACATCATCGGGCAGAATCAGCACCATACTTTTATGATGCCGTAAAAAAAGAACTTCTAACAAAGGTTGGATTAGATGAAAGGATAGTTACTTTAGGTGGATTAAAGGTTTTCACTACACTTGATCCTAAACAACAAGAAATTGCTGAATCAGTTATAGCAGATACTATTTCTGATTCTTCGGACATACAAGTTGGCTTTGCCGCAATGGATCCGCGTTCAGGTTTTGTCACTGCCATGGTTGGTGGTCGGGATTATGATGAAAGTTCTTTCAACCGGGCAACTCAGGCAATTCGCCAACCTGGGTCTACCATTAAGCCGCTTCTATACTACGCAGCACTTGAGAGAGGCTTTACTCCTTCTACTTTATTGCGTAGCGAGGCTACTACATTTAAATATAACGATAATAATTCAGAATACACACCACAGAATTTCAACAACCAATATGCGAACAGGGAAATTACAATGGCCCAAGCCTTAGCTGTTTCTGACAATATGTACGCAGTAAAAACTCATTTATTTTTAGGACAAGAAGTACTGGTCGATACGATGAAAAATTTCGGCATTACTACAGACATTGCTCAGGTCCCATCGCTTGCACTTGGAAGTTCTGGTGTAAAGGTCATGGAATTATTAAATGCCTATAGTATGCTTGCGAATGGTGGAGATAAGGTAGAGCCTGTTTTTATTCAAAAGGTAGAGGATTATCGAGGAAAAGTAGTATACGAAGCAACACAAAATCACGAGCAATTATTAAAACCACAACTTGCGTTCGTGATGAGCCATATGATGACGGGAATGTTTGATACGAAATTGAATGGCTACGCTACTGTGACAGGTGCTTCAATAGCTCCACATATGAACCGACTATATGCCGGAAAATCCGGTTCAACCAATTCAGATAGTTGGATGGCAGGCTATACACCAGCTCTTGCAGCTACAGTATGGACTGGGTATGACAAAGGGTCAGAGATTACACTTACTGCAGATAAATTATATGCAAAAAATATTTGGTCTCAATTTATGGAGCGGGCAATCGAAGGAGAACCTGAAGACATCCATACATTTAAGCCACCTGTAGGGGTAGAGCCGATCCCGATAGATCCTGTAACTGGAAAAATCGCTACTCAGTCCTGTCCAACCTTTAGACTCATCTACTTTGCAAACGGCACGGAGCCTAAAGAAATATGTCATCATTAATTTTAATTAATCACCTGGATTCCCCAAATCTTCGCTAAGTCTGTGAAAACGATTAATTAAATGCCAAAAACCCGAGGTGTGCAGCCTCGGGCTTTTGATTGTCCTAGTCTGCCATGTGCAAACTATATCAAGTTTACTTTTTTTTACGATATTCAGCAAGCAGCCTTTGTTCGTTTTCCGAAACTGTCATAGATTGTTCATACTTTTGTTGATTTTTGTAAAATTTGGTGAGCACTACATTTGAATTACAATTAAATGCACCCAATGACTAGAAAACTTTAGGATTCTTCCTACGATAGGTCAACATTGTGTTTCCTTTATCTCGCATGAAAAATAAGGTTCCTCGACTAAACCGCCACGTCCTGTGGCAACGTCGACTCACCCGCTTCCTGCGAGCGCAGTTTTTGTCGCTGAACGGGCGCTTCCGCTTTTCTTGGTGTCTAGCTACAGCGCCCAGCGACTAGCAAACTTCACGATTCTTCCTACGATAAGTCAACATCGGTTCGCCTTGCAGGCTTATCGTGTTTCCTTTATCTCGTCAGAATCCCTCCAGTTTGTACGTCGCTAAACAGGCGCTTCCGCTTTTCTGTATTAAAATTCTTTTTTTAATTCTTCGTTTGCGCGTTCCCACATGCCTTCGTCGTATTCTTTTAGGAAGTCTGAGAGGATGTTTCTGGATTTTTCATCCATGTTGTGAACGATCACATGTCCTTTCATTGCTTTATCTAGATGGTTGACATGTTCAGGCATTGACTTATAGCCTCGGCGAGCAGGACGATTGATGAGTAATTCACAGGCTGTAATTCCGGCATAATAAGGGCCCTCTGGTTTTCGGTCGACAGCTACCCAAATAACCCAAAATGTCTTTGTTCCTTCTTCTGGTAATTCAGTTCGATCTTTTAAGTATTTTACGCCACGTTCTGTTTTACTGCGTGCGTGCATCGCTTGTTCTTCGATCCACGCTTCACCTTCTTCAGGATCGACCATTAAAGGAGTAATATTTTCTAAATTGAGGGAGCCAATCCCAAAACCTTTATGCCCATCAGTTGGATCATTTTTAATAATATTAAACTCCAGCTTTCTTTTACCTTTTTCCATCCTACATTCCTCCTATCACTCTTTCATAAATTAAAAAAGCATGGCGAAAAAATTATTTAGACTATTAATAAAAAATGGTACGCCATTGTTGATGATTGGATATATTGTATATCTACCTAATGGTGTAATAACAAGGATTAAAAAAATTAAGGATCCATACTGCTCGTATTGCATCATTTTTGCTCTAACGGAAGGTGGCACAAGATCCTCCACAATTCGGTACCCGTCAAGAGGGGGCAGTGGTATTAAGTTAAAGACAAATAGCAATACATTCAGATAAACGAATAGACTAAAAAATTGCACCACTAAAGATGGTAATGTAGCAGCAATCCCAGTCACAACCAAGCCGTACATGATTCCTGTTCCAATTAAAGCGAGGGCAAAGTTACTAACAGGTCCCATCAAGGAAACAAGTATGCCACCTAGACGAGGATTTTTGAAATAATTTCGATTAACTGGTACAGGTCGTGCCCATCCAAATCCAACGATAAAAATGAGCAACGTCCCGATAGGATCAAGATGCTGCATTGGATTTAACGTTAACCGTCCCTGTTTCTTCGCAGTTGGATCTCCTAATTTATTCGCTGTATAGGCATGCGCAAATTCATGCACAGTAAAAGCGATCAGTAATACTCCGGCAATAAGCGGAATTTGTTCCAATGGAAACCTAAGAAATCGTTCCACACACACAGCCCCTTCATTTTTCAAACTATACTTCTAAACTATATTATACAAAATAAATCACGCATACTCATTTAAATTGTTCGATCTCTTGCTCCAAACCTAAAAAAGGCATACACTTTTCATGATACTACATATTGAGGGAGGAAAAATAGTATGCCATATGTAACCGTTAAAATGATCGAAGGCCGTAGTGAAGAACAAAAAAAGGCACTCGTAGAAAAGGTAACAACTGCTGTCAGCGAAACAACAGGGGCCGCCGAAGATAAGATTGTTGTCTTCATCGAAGAAATGAGCAAAAACCATTACGCTGTAGGCGGGAAAAGACTAAGCGACGAATAAAAGAACACTAGTCCAAAAGACAGCAAATCCGACATCTTAATGCGGAACGGCTGTCTTTTTCAATTGCTCTATGTATATATATGCCTGGTCCATTTCTTCTAGTGTATATTGCTGCTTATTTTTTAGTGTATGTATTTTTTTCACTACTTCTGTTTTCGGTTCTTCTTCGAAATATAGAATCGTTGAAACTAACTCTAAAAAACGCGAGGTTTCCTGATTCATACTAGTAAAACATTCATGAAGATGAGGTATTTCTTTTTGGTAAGAATTTAAAAACTCTTCCCCACTTTCAGTAATTATATATCTATATTGATAATAACTCCCTTTATCTTCTTTTGTTTCTTCGATAAAACCAAAGTTACATAATTCTTCTACACGCAGTGTCAATTCTTCTGAATATGGACCATAAAAGTGAAATTCAAATTTCTCTTGAAAAGGAAAGTCTAGTTTTTTTGCAATATATATCATTTTTTGTAATTTTTTTCGGCCAATAATCTCATCTGATACAGCAAAAACATTCATTAATCGAAGGTGGTCATTCAACATGACAACTTTTCAACTCCTGCACAATTTTTTTCAGCGTAATGATATCTAGCCATTTTCTAATGCTTTTTTAAAATGGATAAGATTTGCTGTTTGACTTTTTGATGTTTGGAATGATCTAAGAGCAGATCCTCTGGAAAATATAATTTATGATCTGTTCTACGCTTGCCAGAAATAGCATCGACGATAGTCGATTCTCTCGATAATTCCCGCACATCTCCGTTCGGCATTAATAATTGAATAGGAAGACGCTCTTCCTCTTCTCCTGGCCGGTAAAAATCATAAGGCAAATCCGATGAAGAATCAACTGCCAAATAATAGTCAGGATCGATATCTGCCTGTCGGAATAGTTCATCTAGGCGACTTAATAATTTATATTGCCTAGCCGGATCAAATTCTACATATTTAAATAAATTACGATTCATAAATCTATAACATAAATCACGAAGGATAAAATCATCTTCCTCTTCCCACATTTGAAAATAGTATAAAATAACAGACTCATCTAGTTTTATATAATCAGCTAATGTCACCTTTTCCTCAAACAATGAGACAAAATGTGATGGTTCATACTTGAAAGAATAAGAGTTTTCATACAAAGCTTTCGCTCGTTGAAGAATCTTCGTTAAAATCACTTCCGCACTCCGCGTCACTGGATGGAAGTATACTTGCCAATACATTTGGTACCGGCTCATAATATAATCTTCAACAGCATGCATTCCGCTCGATTTGAAAACAACTTGATCTTCACGCGGCCTCATTACCCGCAAAATCCGCTCCATATCAAAATGCCCATAACTAACCCCAGTAAAATAAGCATCACGTTGTAAATAGTCCATTCTATCCGCATCAATTTGACTGGAGATCAGGCTAACAACAAGCTTATCATGATATGTTTTCCCAATAACATCTGCCACTTTTTGTGGGAAATCAACACTCACGCGTTTTAGGACTTTATTGACTTCTGTATCGCCAAGGATGATTCTTTTTGTGAATTGTTCATGGTCTAGATGGTACACTTTTTCAAAGGAATGAGAGAATGGTCCATGACCGAGATCATGCAATAAAGCAGCACAAAGTGAAAGTAGCCTTTCGTCTTCATTCCATTCAGGTCGCCCTTTAAATACATCATCAACCACTCGCCTTACAATCTCATACACACCAAGCGAATGATTAAAGCGACTATGCTCAGCACCATGGAACGTTAAATATGTCGTCCCAAGTTGTTTAATTCTACGAAGCCGTTGAAATTCCTTCGTTCCAATTAGTTCCCAAATAATTTTATCTCTCACATGTACATAGCGATGGACGGGGTCTTTAAAGACTTTTTCCTCGCTTAATTTCAAGTTGGAATCATGCATTGGCAACCCTCTTCCTATCTATCTTGTTTTTATTATATAGGTTTTGATTTTTTTAATAAAGCATATGAGTATCTAGTAATTATTTTACCAATTTGGTATAAAAACTAATTTCATTGTCCATCCTATGATTACAGGAAGATGGCTTGGCCATTAAAAAATAGATGAATAATGGGAGTTGATGAGTAATGAAAACTAGACAGGATGCGTGGACAGAAGAAAATGATTTATTGTTGGCGGAAACAGTATTGCGACATGTGCGCGAAGGAAGTACACAGCTAAATGCTTTTGAAGAAGTTGGCGACAAATTAAATAGAACATCTGCAGCATGTGGCTTCAGATGGAATGCAGTCGTTCGTCATCAATATGAAAAAGCACTAGATTTAGCAAAGAAACAACGAAAACAGCGTCAACGTATGTTAGGTAAAGATCAAGGTGGAAAGAAGAAACTTCTTTATCAACCACCACAACCATTTATAAATGAATCTCAATCTGCTATTTTAAGTGCAATGGAGGAAACAGAGAACGTTCCAACAGATACAATAGACCAAAATAATTTCTATCAAGAGGAATTAGGTCAAGAGGAAAGTATGGCGGAGTCGCTTCCATTTAATAACTATCTTTTACCCGCACCTGCCTCTACCTCTGCAGTTGGAGAGATGAATATGGATAAAATCATCGCTTATTTGCAGCAATTCCAGAATTCCGAGTTTCATTTGGATATTTTGAGAAATGAGAATGCGAGATTAAAACGAGAAAAGGCTGACTTGCAAGGTGAAAACAAGACATTACAAGATAAGGTTGCAAAACTAGAAGATAACTCTGTAACAATGCAAGAAGACTATGAGACATTAATGAAAATACTAAATAGAGCAAGAAAACTAGTTCTTTTTGAAGAGGATGATCGACAGTCGAACTCATTTAAAATGGATCGAAACGGAAATCTAGAAAAACTTGCCGAATAGAATAAATATAACTCATTTTATTTTTGGCCGTGACAAGTTTCTGTCACGGCTTTATCTATTTTTCGTGACTCATTGTGTTTCCTTTATCTCGTTACGAAGGTTCCTCGACAACGTCGACGCACCCACATCATGTGGGCGCAGTTTGTACCCCCCTAAGCAAGCGCCTTACGCTTTTCCATATATTTTATTATTTCTTTCTATCATGCGGTCGTAGTAGGATTGGAACCATTCTAGTTCTTCGCCATGTAGTTGGCTTGCGTACATTTTTCCGCTTAAGGTTTTTAGGGTATTTAGAAAGCGAAGCATGACTGTTTGGACTGTTAAATCGAGGCCATATAATTCCGACAAAGATGCCATTACTTCAGGTCGGACGTCTGGAAATACAAATTTAGATGGTGCATCATATTTGGCATGATGGTAAAAATTCCGAACAATTTCAGCACGCTCATAGCCACTTCCTGTAACACATAAATAAATTTGTACAGCAATACCTTTTCTAATTCTTCTCTGAGAAATACCAGCGAATTTTTTCCCACCTATACTTAAATCATAGCTTCCTGGACAATAGGAACCAACAATTTCCCGTGCAACAATTTCGCCTTCTAAGTCTTGGAACATAAGACGAATAAGGCTCAACATAGAATCATAGCCTCTGTTTATATTTATTCCCTTTTCTGTATCGGGAAAAATAAGTGAGATATTCAAAACCCCTTCATCAAGTGCTACTGCTAAACCGCCTGAATTGCGAACAACCGATTGATAGTTTATATCATCTAAAAATGCCAAGCCTTCATGCAATCCTAGCAACTTCGTATCTTGTATACCAAGTACAATCGTTTTTGGATGAACCCACGCTCTGGCTGTCGGCGGTGAATAACCCCGTCCCACCGACATGCAAAGCGTATCATCAATAGCAAATGATTGAAGCGCATGAAAATGGGGATTAAACCCAGATTGATCAATCAAACGCCATTCTTCCTGACGTAATAATACTATCCCGTCTGACATATGTGACTCCTCCATAAAAACCGATGGGACTAGGTGAAAATTAGGAATAGATTTTCAGCCTGCCCATTGATTTGGTTTCCGGACTATGCAATTTCCATTGATTGTGCAGCTGTGATAATAGCTAGCTTGTACACATCCTCTTCGCTACAACCACGAGAAAGGTCGTTAACTGGTGCATTTAAGCCTTGTAAAATAGGACCAACTGCTTCGTATCCACCTAAGCGTTGAGCAATTTTATAGCCAATATTTCCAGCTTCTAAGCTAGGGAATACAAATACATTTGCATCTCCTTGGATCGGAGAATTTGGAGCTTTTTGTTTAGCAACAGAGGGAACGATTGCAGTATCAAACTGAAATTCTCCATCGATAATCAATTCAGGTGCCATTTCCTGAGCTAATTTTAAGCCTTCTTCTACTCGCTTCGTCTCATCAGAAACAGCAGAACCTTTTGTTGAAAAGCTAAGCATTGCTACTCTTGGCTCAATATCAAACATGGATGCTGTTTTTGCACTTTCCACTGCAATTTCAGCTAAATCTTGACTATTTGGTGCAATATTTATTGCACAATCAGCAAATAGATATTTTGTATCTTCTTTCACCATGATGAAAACGCCTGATGTTTTGCTAAGACCTGGTTTCATTTTAACAATTTGCAAGGCAGGGCGTACTGTATCTGCAGTTGAATGCACAGCACCACTTACTAAACCATGAGCTTTATTCATATAAACGAGCATTGTCCCAAAGTAATTTTCATTAAGCAATAATTTGCGAGCATCTTCTTCTGTTGCTTTTCCTTTACGACGCTCTACAAATGCAGCAACCATTGCATCGATCTCTGCATATTTCTCCGGATCATAAAGTTCCATTTTATCTAGTGAAACATTAAGTTCCTTCGCTTTTGCTTGGATTGCTTCGATGTTACCAATTAATACTGGAGTAATTAGTCCATCTGCAGCAAGCCGTCCCGCCGCACCAAGCACCCTTGTATCTAACGCTTCAGGGAAAACAATTTTTCTATCCCCTTCATTTAATTTTGCTTTTAAACCTTCAAATAAATCTGACATTATATCCGTCCTCCTTCATTATTTCTAGTGTACCCGATAAAGTACATTTTTCACATAAAAGTGTTTAAGACGACATTATATACCCTTTTTCCCCATCTTTGAAAATGATTTGACTACAATCTTGTCTTTTTATTAACATTTTTGTTTGCGAAATGTTGTGATGGACAAACTGTGTTATAGTTACTTTAGAATGACTTTGAATAGGAGTTGATCCACATGAGTGAACCGGCACTAACACTAGATGGTTGGTATACACTGCAAGACTTTAGAACAATGGATTGGGCATCATGGAAAATGCTTTCGAGCGATGAGCGCCAAGCTGCCATTCATGAATTTTCACAATACCTTGAAAAACTAAATGATGTACAGGACAAAAAAGAAGGTAGCCACGCCCTCTATAGTATTGTCGGTCAAAAAGCAGATTTCATGCTGATGATTTTGCGTCCGACAATGGAAGAATTAAATGAATTAGAGAACGAATTTAATAAATTAACGATTGCAGAATATACCATTCCTACATATTCTTACGTATCTGTCGTTGAATTGAGCAATTACCTTGCTGGCGAATCAGATGAAGACCCATATCAAAACCCGTATGTTCGCGGACGTTTGTACCCAATTTTACCGAAAACAAAGCATGTATGCTTCTACCCAATGGATAAGCGTCGTGAAGGCAATGACAACTGGTATATGTTATCCATGGAAGAGCGTAAAAAGCTAATGTACAGCCATGGAATGATCGGGCGTCAATATGCTGGGAAAATTAAACAGCTTATCTGTGGATCAGTTGGATTTGATGACTGGGAATGGGGAGTCACTTTATTCTCCGATGATGTTCTTCAGTTTAAGAAAATCGTTTATGAAATGCGCTTTGATGAAGTAAGTGCCCGCTATGGTGAATTTGGATCATTCTACGTTGGGAACCTATTAGATGATATAAACAAGTTTCTATACGTAAAATAAGAATGCTTTAGCCTAGCTTCAATAAAAATAATAAAAAGACCGAACATAAATGCGTTCGGTCTTTTTATTATTTAAAAGCACCTTACTAAATTTGAAGTTATGACATATCATCCATTCACTTTACATAAACATGGAAGAGTACAAAGTTGTTTTTCTATTACTTATAGCACTGATTCATGTTTTTATTTTTTGAATAGGAGGGAATGTTTTGGCGCAAAATCCAAATGCAGCTGGTTTTTACCCGCAAGGTCAGCTACCTTATATGCCTTACAATCAACAAAATCCTTATTTAGGGAATCAGCAAATAGCTGGGACACCACAAATGCAAGTCCCTTTTCCGGTCTCTACACCGAGTGGTGGTATAAATGTACCTGGGATGCTTCCAGTAGAAGAATCCTATATTGAGAATATTCTCCGGCTGAACAAAGGTAAGCTTGTTCATGTTTATACCACATTCGAGCATAATAGTGAATGGAATGCAAAAATCTTTAATGGAATCATTGAAGCAGCCGGAAGGGATCACGTGATACTTAGTGACCCACAGACAGGAAAACGATATCTAATCCCTATGATTTATGTCGACTTTGTTACTTTCGATGAACCAATCGAGTATGAATACCCCTTCGGCGCAGGTCCATTAGCTAACTACCCACCGAGGTAAAATGAAAAATAGAGACGCTTGTTTAGCACGTTCAAACTGCGCCCACAGGACATGGAAGTTTCAGTCGAGGGCAAGAAAGTAACAGGCACCATCCAGTTTAAAACCGGATGGTGCCTGTTTCATCTATTACAAATGTTTTACTGCAAAAATAATTAATAATACCCATGAGATAAGAAACGCAACGCCACCGAGCGGTGTAATCGCACCAAGTATCTTTATTCCTGATGTACTCAATACATACAAACTTCCTGAAAATAGAATAATACCACTTAACATAAACCATCCTGATGTTGTCAACAACGATGATGCTGAGACATTTCCAGATAAAATACAAATTGCTATAAGACCTAAAGCATGAAACATTTGATACATGACACCCGTTTTCCATACTTCTAAGTACTTTGGTTCCAATTTACCTTCTAGTGCATGGGCGCCAAACGCTCCTAAACCGACTGCTAAAAATGCATTTATTGCACCAAAAATTATAAACAACTTCATATTATATGGACATTCCTCTCTTTTTTCCTTTAGAAATCAAATAGTGAATTGCCATTTGCACCATCTTCTGTTTCTAATGGTTTAGAATGAATAGTTTGGAGCGGTTCACTAATAACAGGACTCGATGGTGGAACAAGAGGCTGCCTTAGTGGCAGGCTTGGTTCTTTATACTCCACTTTCTCTTCCTCTAACATTAATTCTGCGAGCGCCTTTAAAGCGTATATATGTCCTTTGATTTGGACTGTATCTTTTGCCGCTCTCGCCTTCTTCAATTCAAACTCCATTTTTTCAAGGAGCTTTTCATACGATATATCCATTTATGACACTCCTGTCGTTCTAAGTACATCCTTTTAAATGAATTTCTTATTACAGCATATGCATTTTCCTTAAAAAAATCAAACAGGATTCCCTCTTGATCAGCGCCTACTATATATTAGAAATTTCCCAGTCAATCGCGGTTGCTCCTATTTCTTCTAATATTTCATTCGCTTTCGAAAATGGTTTACTTCCGAAAAACCCTTTTCTTGCAGCAAATGGACTAGGATGTGGCGACATAATAACTTTGTGTTTTTTCGTATCAATTAATTTCATTTTTTCCTGGGCAGGCCGTCCCCATAGTATAAACACAACCGGCTGTTCTCGTTCATTAATGAAGGAAATGATTTTATCAGTAAAAGTTTCCCATCCCTTTCCTCGATGAGAATGAGCCTCTCCTGCCCTTACTGTCAGAACCGTATTTAACATCAACACACCTTGTTCCGCCCATTTCACCAAATAGCCATTGTTTGGAACTGTAAAACCAAGATCAGCATGCAATTCTTTAAAAATATTTCTTAGCGAAGGCGGGATCTTCACATCTGGTTTCACAGAAAAACTAAGTCCATGTGCCTGTCCAGGTCCGTGATATGGATCTTGTCCAATGATGACAACTTTCACATTTTCATAGGGCGTGTAGTGCAGTGCATTAAAAATATCTTTCTGGGCTGGATAAATTACCTTTTTCTCATATTCCTTTTCTAAAAAGGAACGCAGTTTTTCATAATACGGCTTCTGAAATTCTTCCTCAAGGAGAGTTCCCCAATCATTATGCAATATCTCTCTTGTCAAATCTGATCATCCTTTCTTTGTTTGTAAATACCTTTACCCATTCCTCCTTCTTTTTAAAAACAACATGTTTAAATCAATTATAGGGAGGATATATACAAAGTAATGCATCAGTGGAGATGCAATGAACTTAGTCTTGAAGGAGGATACTTTTTATGAATACTGTAAAAATTTGTGAGAACGGCGTACAAGCAACAAAAATTATTAATGAATTGGAAGCTGAAGGCTTTAAAAATGACAATATCTATGTGTTCGCACATGGTGAAGAACGCTCCAAAGATTTAACGGATGCGACAGATACCGGAGATGTAGGAGTAGGCGAACAAGGTATCCTCAATACAGTAAGTAATGTATTCCGAAAAAGAGGCGATGAGCTTCGCGCTAAATTCGAAGCAGTAGGCTTAACAGAGCAGGAAGCTGAAAAATACGAAGAAGTGCTAGACGGCGGGCAAGTCGTTATCGTTGCCACAAATTAATTATTATTTTAGTAGGGGCTGTCTCACAATAATTGGGACAGCCCCAATTATTATTCAACAAATATTTTTCTTGATTTTACCGTCCATATGACTGACCCAACACCGATTATCGCGATCCATGCTTCTATTACAAAAATATTTTCTATCACATCTGCTTGGTATAACGCCACGGGAAAGTCAAAGATAGCATGAATGATAATCGCATAGAACAAATATATCATTTTCTGGTTTCTGATCGCATATAACACAAGAATAGAAAGTCCAATATGGATCGCAATGGCACTAAGCCTTTCTATTCCACCAAGTAAAAAGAAATAGGATGAGCTATTTGTTAATTGATCACTGATCGGAGCTAATACTTCTCTCACTTGTGCGTTAACAAGCAATGATTCGATGTTACCGCTATTGATCATCATGGCAAAAATGATCATAACTACACTAT
Source organism: Lederbergia lenta NBRC 16444 (assembly GCF_001591545.1). Lineage (GTDB taxonomy): Bacteria > Bacillota > Bacilli > Bacillales > Bacillaceae_C > Lederbergia > Lederbergia lenta. The sequence continues at coordinate 150,328 of NZ_BCVC01000004.1, read as the reverse complement.
TTAACCCGACAAGTATAATGGCTTCCATTCCTCCATGACCTATCCCAAAAGCTAACCCATCCCTCCATCGGCGGAAATGCTTTAAAACATATTTCATGATGATGAATCTACCCGTCTCCTCAAATATGCCAGCCATTAACCCTCCGTACAACATATACATCCATGGATTTTTAAATAGCTTCTCCGTTGTTTCATTACCAAAAAGAAAATAGGCATGTGCTAATTGTTCCAACACTTGAGAGAAGAAGAAAAATGTTAACATACCAAATAGAACTACCTTTATGGATATTCCTAGTTTTCTTTTGAAGATAACAACTAACACAATTGGCGCTCCTACTGAAATGGCGAGAGATATAATGATTGCAATTATTGTTAAAGTATTTACCATTTATCTATTCTCCTTTCCGTTCGTTTGCCCTTTATTTTTTACTACTTTATTGCTGCTTTTCGTATTCATATTCAACTGTTTTCCCTTATTAATAGATTTACTATTAATTATTTCTTCGTTATTCTTTTCCTAATAGCTAAAAGAATGGTGTGGTGATCATGATTAAAAAAATAATTTCTCTTTCCTTCCTATTTATCCTAAGTCTAAGTATTTTCCTATGGATGCTGACCGGAAAATGGATGAATGAAGGCAAAAAACCAAAAGCAAATGGAAAAAACGAATACGCCGTTATTCTTGGTGCCAAAGTGAACGGAGATGTCCCATCGCTTTCTTTACAATTTCGCCTTGATGCCGCGTTAAAATATGCCAATACATATCCTCATGTAAAGCTCATTTTATCAGGTGGTCAAGGTCCTGGTGAAAATATAACAGAAGCAAAAGCAATGAAGAAATTCCTTGTAGAGAAAGGGATCTCGGATGATAGATTAATTCTTGAGGAAAAATCTACATCTACTTATGAAAATATTCTTTTTTCAAAAGAATTATTACCAACTTCGGTCCAGAGCATCACCATTATCACTAGTGACTTTCACCTAGCAAGAGCAAAGAAACTTGCCGATACACTTAAATTACAATCGGACGTAGTCTCCGCTAAAACACCTAACGTAGTTGAATTTAAATTAACTACTCGAGAACGGCTCGCATTATTAAAAACATCTATTTTTGGAAAATGATATTCTGTAATTATTAAAGCGTCTCTGCTTGCACCGGGCGCTTTAATAATATCCCTTTTTCTTGCGTTTATATAATAAGTAAACTGTAAAAATGAGTAATGCGATTATCAACACCGCAAGATAATATAAAAGTAAGGTTTTGGATAATAAAATGTTCCACACATCCTTCCCATTAGTATCTTGTGTGTATGTTTTATATGGATTCTCTTTCGAGTACCTTATAGGCAAATCAGCATCTTTGTATGTATTGTATGTATGTCTCGTCACTTCTTTAGTGAGATAAATTGGTTTACCATCTTGATCTTTATAAGCGAGAGCTAAAAAGTAATTGTCTTCATAATATCTATAGCCGACTGTCTCATCATAGTCACTGTCTGACACCAATGCATATGTATCGACATAACCTTCGCCATTATATTTTCCGTATACATTCTTCACCATCTCTACTCCCGGAGAAAAAAGAAAGTAGAACATCCCAACAATAAGTCCACCAAAAATCAAAAAATTAAAAAAGTAAGTTAAACCACGGTCTACCGATTTAATCTGTAATATACGGTCAAAGAATAAGCGCAACCGTATTATTTTAAACAACCAAAATAACATATAGCCAATTGGATAAAGACTTAGGAATACAAAGCCAAAATAATAACCCCTATATTCTTCATTCACATATGCTTGCCTGTGAAATACCCCATCAACATGAAAACCGTCGATGGAATCTCCAATAGACAATGTGTTGAATTCTTCTTCTGTTAGATAGGTTATAGCACCTTCTCTTATACTCGTTGTTGCTTTTCCAAGGAGGCCAGGTTTTAGAAGGGCTTTATAAGAGATTTCACCAGTATATAAGTCTTCAAATGCTGTTTTATCATATATAATTGCAGTTGCCTGTTGACCCGCATGCTCCTGTTTCAATTGCTCATATCTTTCGTAGTTAACAAATAGAAGATGGAATGAATAAATAAAGGCAACAAATGCGAGCAGTTGATATCCTATTCGTTTAAAATCAGTCTTCGCTTTCCGTTTCTTGATTATAATCGCCTCCTAACCTATTATTCTTTGGCTATATATACCATAATAGTTTTGGTAACATGTGTAAATAAGCTAAATTGACTCCTTCCTTGCTACCCCCTATAATTATCTAATAATTCCACCCCTTTGGATGATTTTAAAAAAGAGCCGTTATTTTAAATAAGGAGCAAAATGACTATGTTAACGATACATCAACTTGAGAAAAGAGACCAAAATACTCTGCTATTCCCTCCTTTTGATTTAGAAGTGAATAAAGGTGAAACAACTGCGATTCACTGTAATAGTGAACTTGGAATTAAATTAATACAAATTGTTATCGGAGAAATTCCGTCCTCCAATGGCGAAGTTCGCTTTCAACAATCGTACATTGATCGCCAACAGTTTTTTCAACATATCGGTCTATCATTACAATCCGATGCTATATATGAACGTTTGAGTCCGAAAGAACACTTAACCTTTTTCAAAAATTTATACGATGTAAAGGTAGATATAGATGAAATCCTTGAAAGAGTTGGACTGATTGACAAGAAACATACTCGTTCCGATAAGCTTTCTTTTTCAGAAAAAAAACGACTCCACTTCGGTCGAACGATATTACATAATCCTGACGTTATTATAATGGAAGACCCTGCTCAAAATCTTGATATCGAAAGTACAATGATTTTATATCGATTGATTGCTAGTTTGGAAAGCCAAGGTAAAACGATATTGATTACAACATCGAATATAGAAAATGCCATTTCTCTGACGAATCACGTGTATCGTTTGGATGATTCCGGACTTAAACAATTGGATGTAGCCGATGAAAACGAAGAGCCTGTTAACGAAGGTAAAAATGAAGAAATGATCCAAGAAGAGCCAGTACCAGAAACAAGTATGCAAATTCGCTTCGATAAAATTCCGGCAAAAGTGGAGGATAAAATCATTTTATTTGACCCTACTGAGATTGACTATATTGAAAGCATTAGTGGGGTTTCAAATTTAAATGCGCAGGGCGAAGTATTTCCTTGTTCACTTACATTACAAGCTTTACATGATCGACTACAGCCTTTTGGATTTTTCCGCTGCCATCGATCATATATTGTAAATTTACAAAAAGTTCGAGAAGTCATCACATGGACCCGAAATAGTTATAGTTTAGTGCTCGATGATCAGAAGAAAAGCTCCATCCCTTTATCAAAAGGCAAGCTAGATGAATTAAAGGATATAATTGGAATTTAGGCCTGCACGATGCAGGTCACACAGACGTTGCCACAGGACGTGGCGTTCTTAGTCAGTGCTCCTTTACTTGCCCTAGTCGGTGGCGTTATCTATTTTCCCTGCTCCGTTCACCGAAATATATGCACCATTCAACCCTATATATGCTCTTTTTAACGTTGATCTAATGCGGTTTTATTGTTTTCACCATATGATGGAGTCAGAAAACAAAATCACAAGATGAAAATTGAAAAGGAGTAGGGGATACATGGAAAATATTATTGAAGTAAACCATTTAATGAAATCATTCGGCAATAAAACAGCTTTAAAAAATGTCTCTTTCGAAGTGAAAAAAGGGGAAACATTTGGCTTTCTTGGTCCAAGTGGCTCGGGAAAAACAACGACAATTAAAATCTTAACCTCTCAATTATTACATACGTCAGGTGAAGTGAATATGTTCGGCAAACCCCTGGCAAAGAAGAAAAATCCTTCTATGATGCAAAGAATTGGCATTCTAACTGACAATAGCGGATTGTATGACAGACTGTCGGTATATGACAATCTCTTACTCTATTGCAATCTATATGGGGTAAAGGAACAAAGAATTAGCGAGGTATTGGAACAGGTCAATTTGGCAAGCGAGCAAAAAACGCTTGTCAAAGAACTGTCAAAAGGAATGAAACAGCGTGTCACATTAGCTCGGGCCATTATTCATAAACCTGAATTGCTCTTTTTAGATGAACCCACTTCTGCTCTAGATCCTGTTAATTCCAAGCATATTCATGAAGGCTTGCGCCAATTGAATAAAGAAGGAACAACGATCTTTTTAACGACACATGATATGGATGAAGCAGAGCAATTATGTGACCGAGTAGCCTTTTTGGATAATGGAGAAATTCAGGCTCTCGACACTCCGCAGAATCTGCGTTTACACTATGCGGATTCAACCATCACTGTGCTATTAAAAGATAGACGGACGATGTCTATCGATAAAAATGAAATTGGGGCTGAACAAATTTATCAATGGATGAAAAAAGGCGAATTGCTTTCCATCCATTCCAATGAGCCAACATTAGGAGATATTTTTGTGAAATTAACTGGGAGGGTTTTACTATGACATTTTCATTCAAACGCATGAACGCCATTTTCCAAAAAGATTGGAAAGACCTGTACAAAAATTCATATATTTTATTTACATTAGCAATACCTTTGGCTTTTGCAGCTTTATTAGGACGAATTGGAGAAGATGATTCTACGATGCAATCCATGCCAATCACACTTGCTTTCGTGATTGCTGGGGTTTTTGTTCAAGCGGCAATGATTGCTGAAGAAAAAGAAAAGAATACATTACGTGGGCTATTGCTCTCACCTGCCTCCACGACTGAGATTTTAATTGGAAAAAGTGCTTTATCATTATTAATGACGGTCGTAGTTATTATCGGCTCTATCATATTAAGTGATTTTCAAGTTGAGAATGTAGCTTGGTTTGCTATACTCATTATTATTAATCTTATTTTCTATATTTCCATGGGAACGATACTTGGATTGCTTTCACGAACAGTAATGGAAACGACGATTATCGGAATGCCTGTGATGCTTATTTTCGGCTTAACCCCAATGTTTGTATCCATTATCGAAAATAAAGCGATATTAAAACTCATCAACTTTCTGCCAAGCGAACGCTTTAGCGCAGCCTGGAGTGCTATCGCCAGTGGAAAAGGTTTTGCCGATATTGGTACTCATATTGTCATTCTACTAATATGGGCAATTGCTTCATTAATATTAACCTTTATCATATATGGCAAGCGACAGTTTGATAAATAAGAACAAGGAGCAAAGTCGACTGCTTTGCTCCTTGTTCACACTGCTTTTCGCTGAAAATAAAGTAAACCTCCACATAAAAAGACGAGAAAACTACCTAGTACAACATAAAGCAATGTTTCAATCGGAATATAGAAAAATTCATCTACTTTTCCATTCCCAGCCGAAAGCATCGTTAAAAATGGCTGAACCCATGGATAAAATGGCGCGTATTTCTCAGAATTGGCAACGAGAATATTGGGCATCGTGAAAATCACATTGATCGCAAGCGGTGCAGCAAAGCTGGCCCATGCGGTTGATATCCAAAGCTGCAAAGCGGCAAGGGGTAAACAAGCAAGCCATCCTACAAGCGCAATTTTACATGCCGATACTAATGGAAACGGGTCAATAATTCCTTTCGCCATACCAACACCATACCAGGCTACAATGAAAAAGAACTGAGTGATTGCAAGAAAGATCATTACAACGGTACCTTTCGCCAAATAAACTTGTAATCTAGAAACCGGAAGAGCAAGTAACTGCTTCCAGCCCCCTCCTTGATGTTCATATCTAGTAACAAATGCCGAGAATATGCCTGTCAAAAGCGGTAAAAATAAGAGTCCGTGGACAAACAGCATTCCTGATAAAAGATAATACCACTCTATTCCTTCCATTTTCTGCACATCCGTTAAAAAACCAACAAGGGCTGCGAGTAGTGGGCTCACAAAAAGGAGCAGCCATATATTTGATTTCCGGAACTTTAACCATTCCGATTGAATGATCTTCATAAACATACTATTTCACATCCCGTTTCATAAAATCTATTGCCCCAAGGAAAAAGATAATCGTTCCAACTCCTACACCAGCTTGCACAAACGTGAGTGGCTCATATCCCTCTGGAAGAAGAAGTGGTAAATACATGGAAAATAGCGCCAATAATATACCTGTTGTTAGCGGCAATGATTGATTTTTCATCGTAATTGACAACCATGTTTGTAGGGCAAGAAATGGCAGAGCAGTCAATAATGGATAAAAGCTATTTTTAGCGATCGCTATTAGCGGGAAATCGATGCCGAACTTAAGTAATAATCCAAGGATAATCGTTTCAATTAATACGAGTAAACTAGCGATAGCCAGAAGGAGTAAATTAAGTATGAACTTTGATGTAAAGATAGACATCCTTGTAACCGGGAGCGCCAGCACTTGCTTCCAAGCATTTTGCTGATGCTCGATACCCGCTGTCATTGATGAAATAATGGCGATCCCGAGCATTAATGTGAGTGGAAGTAACATATTTACATCGTTAAGTAGATTCTTCCAATGATCATTTTCTGGTCTAACAAGCCAGTCATAACGCAAACCATAATTAACCCCTTGAAGACCAATGACACCAAATGGTCCAAGGAAGACTAAAAACCAAATCCACTTTCGTTTTAGCTTTAGCAAATCTGATTTTAAGATTCTAATCATAAACTTGCCTCCTCCCGTGTCAAATCAAGGAAGATATCTTCGAGAGACATTTTCTGTTCTTCCACCCGATAGATGGGAAAGTCACTCTTGATTAGTTCAGCAACGGTTCTAGCGACAAACATATCCTCTGTTTGATTGAGAGATAGGACGCCATCTGTCCACTCCGCTTTTATCCCTTTCGATAATAGATGTTTCCATGCTGCTTCGCCCTCGTTCGTTACTATACGAATATGACTTGTAGCTCGTTGACGTAGTATTTCAATTGAATCTTGGAAAATGAGCGCTCCTTTTGATATGATACCGACTTGCGTTGCCATATGATCGATTTCGCTTAATAGATGACTGGAAACAATCACTGTAATACCATGTTCCTCAGGCATTTTTTTAATCAATTCTCTGATTTCATGTATACCAGATGGGTCAAGTCCATTAGTTGGCTCATCCAAAATCAATAATTCTGGATTGGCGAGCAGAGACGCGGCAATGCCTAGCCTCTGTTTCATTCCAAGCGAGAATCCCTTCACTGGCCGATCCGCTTCCTTTGTAAGCCTAACAATCTCTAATACTTTTGCGATTCGCGCTTTTGGTACATCCAATATGAGCCGTAGTGCTTCCAGATTTTCCTTCGCTGTTAAATGACCGTAATAAGATGGAGATTCAACAAGAGAACCAACTTTTCGCAAAATTGCTATTTTTTCTTTCGTCAAATCTTTATTAAACATGCGGATCGACCCATATGTTGGTTTCATTAAGCCAAGTAGCATTCGGATCGTTGTCGTTTTTCCTGCCCCATTTGGACCTAAGAATCCATATATCTCCCCTTTTCTAATCTCCATATTCACTCCATTCACTGCTTTACGTCCTTTAAATCGTTTCGTTAAGTTATTCGTCTGTATAATTATTTCATCCACTTTTTTCACCTCTTCATCAGCTTATCGTCATAAGGTTAAATGAGAGGATGGAGAAGTTTAAATTTTGGTTAAAAAAAGAACGAGGCATTTAACCTCGTTCACCTTTTCCGCTTATATGAATGATTGTACCCTCCTCGTCCGTTTCCATTTCCCATTGTAGATTCATTTCCTTCAACATAAGAGAAATGATTGCCATTCCAATACCTGCTCCTTTATTTTCCGATTCCTTTGTAAAACCAGGTCCATGATCAATGATATCCAATTCGAATCCCTGTTTTGTTCTCTTACCTTTTATCCCAATATAACCACCTGCTTTTGCATGGCGAACAACATTTTGAAAAATATTATCTAGCACACGTTCAAGCCAGCTTGCATCCAATTCCCATATAATGTCTTCCTTTTCCGGTAATTCAATATCCATATGAAATCCACCTTTTTCAAATGTCGGATACCAAGAAGCGACAGTTATCCGGACTGCACGGAAAATAGAAATTGCTTCTGGTTTATTCGGATATTTTCCAGTTGTCAGAAGCGTGTATGACAATAAATTATCAATTAATTGTCCCAGGTAGGTGATTTTATGATCAATTAACTGCAATGAATCCTGTCCTTGTTTACTTAATGACTCCTTTTGTAATGTATAGAGATGTCCCCTCAAGGTTGTTAGCGGTGTTCTTAAATCATGTGATAAGTTCGCAATTAACTGACGGCGCAAACTTTCTTCCTCTTGTTGACGATCGCGACTTTCTTCAAGCTTATCTATCATATTGTTAAAAGATTGTTCTAACTGGCCTATTTCATCCATTTTGCTAACAGCGATTTGTTTAGGAATCCCATCTGCTTCCTGTTGATCCATTGTTTTTCCTAATCTCAATAGTCTTTTTCTCATTCGGTAAAATAAAAGCCACGATATAAATATAAACAAAGCAAATAAGACCAATAATCCTGCATAAAAAAGATAATAATACCTACTCATCAAACTATCTACAGAAGAATCTAGTTCATCCCGAGGGATTTGAAAAACAATAAAACCGTTATTCTGATCTTCTCCAATAAAAGCTACTGTTGTGAATGGATCTCCACCATAACTTTTTTTCATAAATTCAACCGTATATGTAGCACTCCAATTAGACGGTATATCTGAGCGTTCTGGCAAAGAGGTTTGTAAATCCCCTAGATGATCAACCCAAAACATAGTCGATTCTGGATACCTGTTTTTCATCAAAGAAAAACGTTTTTTTATTTCTTCAGCACTCGCATTGTTTAATCCTCTTGCCTCTTGGTGCCATAACTTTTCGAGACCTTCTCCATTGATTGTTGCTGTTTCATTATCCTTTTCGAACGAATACCATATAACAGTAAAAGTGGGAAATGCAATTGGAATAAACATAAGTGCTGCAAAGATTAGCAATAAGTACCTGGCTAAAAGGGAATGTCGAAATTTGGCAAGTTTCATAGTCTTATCCTATATCCCAAACCACGGATCGTCTCTATAATGACTGGATTAGCAGGATCTTTTTCAATTTTCTCTCGCAAATAACGAATATGTACCATTAATGTTTTATCACCGTCTAAGTATGATTCCTTCCAAATCCCTTCATACAACTGCTCTTTCGTTAAGATTTGATTGGAATGTTGCAATAAAAAGTGAAAAATTTGATGTTGTTTACCAGTAAGAAAAATTTCTTTCTCTTTTTCATGATCAACAATTCTATTTTCCGCCGGATAGACGATAAGATGTCCCAGTTCAATTTTTTCCGGACGATAACGCTGCGTTCTACGAAGCAAAACATCAATCCTAGCAGCTAATTCTTCGGGATAAAATGGCTTTGTTAAATAATCATCTGCAAACTCAAGCCCTTGTAGCCGATCTTCAACAGACGTGCGTGCCGATAACATCAAGATTGGTAAATCAGGCACTTCTGCTTTCAGACGTCTCCCCACAGAGAAACCATCCAATCCCGGAAGCATGACATCTAAAATGGCAATATCCACTCCACTTAACTTTTCCATTGCCCCTTCCCCAGAAGACAGCCAGAAAACGTCATGTCCTTTTTCTTTTAACACGTCTATGACCCATTTGCTAATCTCCCGGTCATCTTCTATATATAATATACTAGCCATAATTCCCCCCCCTTTTTTTAAAAGTTCACTTTCTTTATAGTATATATTAACAAAGAGGCATAAAACAAAGAGGCCAGCAATGAAACTGCCAGCCCTTTATTGGATCCAAATATAAGTTATAAAACTACCTAAAAGTAATATTTTACCGCAGTTACCACGCGCCTCCGCTTTTCTTTCATCATTTTTTCTGTTTTTTCTGCCAGGTCGTGATTTTTTTCCATTTTTCTTTGTCTGCTAGGGCAAGTTGCTTATCTTCTTTTCTTTCTATATATGCAAGTTCCTTTTGGAGTTTAAGGTAGCTGTCGTAACGCTTTGAGTCTAAAGTTCCTTCTTCCATCGCTTTGCCAACAGCACAGCCTGGCTCTCCATTATGTTGACAATCTCTGAATTTACATTGAGCTGCTAATTCTTCAATATCTGTAAATCCTTGACTTAAACCTGAATCGGCTTCCCAGAGCTGCAATTCTCTCATTCCAGGTGTATCAATTAAAATACCACCTTTTTCAAGAACTACCAGTTCGCGATGGGTCGTTGTGTGCCGACCTTTCGCATCATCTTCTCGAATCTTAGCAGTTTTCAATATTTCTTTTCCAGTAAAGACATTAACAAGTGTCGACTTCCCTACTCCAGAGGACCCCAGCAATGCCACTGTCCGACCTTCTTCCATATATACACCTAATTGATCTAGACCAATCTTCTGTTCCGCGCTGACTACATGAATAGGGACGCCAAAGGCCACTTCCTCTGTTGCACTCACCTTTTCATCTATATTATCGCAAAGGTCGGCTTTGCTTAAAACAATGACCGGATTCGCTCCACTCTCCCAAGCCATTAAAATATATCGTTCCAACCTTCGAACATTAAAATCAGCATTTAAAGCCGCCACGATAAAAACAGTGTCGACGTTAGTAGCTACAATTTGCTCCTCCGTCGTAACCCCTGCAACTTTACGAGAGAATTTACTTTTTCTCGGCAAAATTCCATGAATCGTTGCCCGTTCTTCCTCTCTCCTAACCTTCATTACAACCCAATCTCCGACAGCTGGATAATCACTACGATCCCCCGCGTTATACCTGAACTTTCCCGAGACTTCAGCGAGGACTTCTTCATTCTCAGTCAACACTCTATACATCCGCTTATGTTCCAAAGCTATTCTACCTACTGTATATCCCGCTTGTTTGTATATGTCAAATTCAGTTTCAAAAAATTGATTCCAACCTAATTTTTGTAAATCCATGTCCATCCTCCAATTGATTTTTTCCATAAAAAATAACCGCCAGCTGCGGTTTATCATTTTGTGTAACGGGCATACGTATCCCGATCACTTAAACCATGAGCTAACTTTTTTGCCCATGGGAAATGGAGGAATCAATGAAGTATAAATATACTACTATACATTAACACCTGTTTCCATGGGCTGTATGATGAAATTAGATTTATTACTGATTACACTCGCCATACTGCATTCCCCCTTAGAAATTACATTTTATTTTACCAATTCCAGTATACTATATTCACACTATTCTATAAAGTGATTAACAAAAATGAGCAGTTCCTATTTTTAAATCCATCTCAATTATACTGCAACTCCATACTCATTTTTTCGTTTTATTTTTCTACTAAGTGGTATGTGAGAAAGATAGCCTATTATAGGAGGACAAAAGATGAATGTCTTAGACTTACTATCCGACCTCGTAAAAATAGATAGTTCCACACAAGAAGGTGCGAATCAAGCCATTGATTATTGTGAAGGATGGCTTAGTGGACAGAATTTGCGGACAAAGAAATTTGAAATCGATGGCGCTAAAATGTTACTAGCAGAAATTGGTGAAAGTGAAAAGACAATTGTCTTAAATGGGCATGTGGATGTCGTACCAGGGAAATCAGAACAATTTTCCCCCCTTATGAAAAACGGAAAAATGTATGGACGCGGAACAGCAGATATGAAGGCTGGAGTTGCTGCGATGATATGGGTCATGACATTATTGGAAAAAGAACAACTTCATTGTAAAATAATGTTGCAAATTGTTTCTGATGAAGAAACGGGAAGTAATTGTTCACGCTATTTGTCTGATGAAGGATATCGCGGTGATTTTGTTATTTGTGGCGAGCCAACACAACTTGGAATTGGCCTACAATCCAAGGGCGTGTTGTATTTAGATTTGATCGTAAAAGGAAAACCCGCCCATGGAAGCAGGCCGTGGGAAGGAGAAAATGCGATAATAAAGGCTTTTCACCAATATGAGAAAATTACACAGCTACCCTTTGCCTCTGAAAGTTCTGATATGTATGAATTTCCTTCTATCGACTTACCTATTATTGAAGGTGGGACTGTCATGAACCAAGTTCCAGATGTTTGTAAAATATCAATTAATATTCGGTTTTTGCCAGAACAATCTCATGAGGAAATTATTAAACAAATTGAAAGTGTTGTCGACGGAAAGATTGTCATCACTGGAATGGGCGAAGCAATCGCAACGAAGAAAAACGATCCGTATGTACAAGCATTAGAATCTGCCTGCGTAAAAATGAAACCTGAGAAAGATATCAATGTTTTTGGCCAACACGGTTCTTCAGACGGGAAGCATTTTGCTAAGTATGGTATACCAGCAGTTGAATTTGGTCCGTCTGGAAGTGATTGGCACGGTGACCAGGAAAATGTGATACTTCAAAGTGTGGATGATTATATTGACATTCTGATTGAACTGGCAAAATCAATGGAGCGTACTTAATTTTTAGTTACTCTCCCTTTCTTTTATCAATAAATTGTTATATTCTAAAATAAACATCAAAGTGCAAGCTAGGAGGAAAGATGAATGACAATGAAAAAAACATTAACGCTAGCTGGTTCTGATTCAAGTGGCGGCGCAGGTATACAAGCAGATTTGAAAACCTTTCAGGAAAATGGAGTCTACGGAATGACAGCATTAACGTCGATCGTTACGATGGACCCAGAGAATGGCTGGAATCACGGTGTATTTCCAATTGAGGTTAGTACAGTAGAAAAGCAATTAAATACAATTCTTTCCGTTGGCATTGATGCAATGAAAACAGGCATGCTTGGTTCAGTAGATATCATTGAACTTGGTGCAAGAAAAATGGACGAGCATAATCTAAATAACATCGTAATTGATCCTGTTATGGTTTGTAAAGGTGAAGATGAAGTACTACAACCAGAAAATACAGAGGCAATGCGAGAATTACTTATTCCTCGCGCTACAATCGTCACGCCAAACCTTTTTGAAGCATGGCAGCTTGCTAAAACAGGTCCAATTAAAACGATTGATGATATGAAAGAAGCTGCTACAAAAATTCATGATCTTGGTGCGAAAAACGTTGTTATTAAGGGCGGAGTCGGCATTGAGCATGATAAAGCAGTTGATCTTTTCTATGATGGGAAAGATTTCACACTTATGAAAAAGGCAAAACTTGATACAACATATAATCATGGTGCAGGTTGCACATTTGCTGCGGCTATAACAGCGAACCTTGCTAAAGGCAAATCAGTAATAGACGCAGTTGCTGCCGCTAAAGAATTCGTTACGGCTGCTATTGAACATGGCTGGAAGATGAATCAATATGTGGGACCAGTTATGCATGGCGCTTATACTCAATTTATCGGAAGTGCAAGAGACTAATTTTCATAAAAGTAATCCAGTCTTTGGTGGCTGGATTATTTTTTTCTAATATGTATTTCACTTTGTCCATCTAACCAAGCCTCCATCTTTTATTCTCTTCCTCCTCATTTTTAGCAATTATTCACCCTCGGGAAAACTTATTTTTCGTATTCCCCCCATATTTTTAGTAGAATAAAAATATTGCTCCAATAAGAAGGAGGTCTTTATGATGGAAGTTATCAATATAGAAAAAGTTCAACATATAATCAATCAATTTGCGGGTGAAAATGTGTATATCCATTTGGAAACAACAAATGGTGCTTATGCTTCTCATCAAGACGAATCTTTTTTTTCAGCTGGTGCATATATTCGTAATGCTGAAGTTTGTTATGAGCACGGAAAGATTATTGGGAACGGTCCGTATCGCGTAGGATTGAAGCTACAAATTGGCTGGATTTACGCGGAAGGACTTACACATTTTGAAGTGGATCATTTAGGAAGATTACTGCTAGCAGGTCACGGAAATGATGGAAAACTAGCAGTTGCTCTTGAAATAAGTAAAACACCGTTTGAATAATTAAAAGGAGCTGATACCAATGGAAAAAGAGCGCCGCGTGTTAGTCGTGTTTCCCCACCCTGATGATGAGGCTTTTGGGGTATCAGGCACGATTGCCGCTTATATACAACAAGGAGTGCCAGTTACATATGCTTGCCTGACACTTGGTGAAATGGGTAGAAACCTTGGTAATCCTCCCTTTGCTACGAGAGAGTCGCTACCTAAAATTAGAAAAGCCGAGCTTGAAGCGGCCGCTAAAGCAATGGGGCTTACAGACTTACGCATGATGGGTTATCGAGACAAAACACTTGAATTTGAAAATGATGAAGAACTTGCAAATATGGTATTTGGTTTGATAGAAGAGCTGGATCCATCGCTTATTATCACATTCTATCCAGGATATTCTGTTCATCCTGATCATGAAGCAACCGCTAGAGCAGTTGTCCGCGCCGTTCGGAGATTGCCAAAAGAAAGCAGACCAAAATTACATTGCGTGGCATTTTCAAACAATCATGAAGCGGAGATTGGGCCAGCAGACATTGTCTATGACGTGAGTGCTACTTGGGAACAGAAGCTAGATACATTGAAAGCCCATATCTCTCAAACTGCCTGGATGCTTGTCGAGTTAGAAGAACAATTAACTAAAAATAGTCCGGATTTAATTGCCCGTTGGCACAAAGAGCGTTTTTGGACTTATGATTGGGAAAAAGATAAAGTCTTATAAAGCTGATCTGAGAAAATAATCTTTTACTCACCAGAAAAGACCAAAGCAGCCAAGTTAACTCGTTTGCTTTGGTCCTTTTCTAATTTATGTCTAATTACAGGCGCTAGGGCTCGGGTCATAAGTTTGCCAGAACACCTTCTCATCAGCTAGTCTTATGCTCGTCGCCCTAAGTGAGCGCCTTCCGCTTTTCTTATAGGCTATTCAAATAGTTTATGCTAATTTCAATGCTCTCAAAAGGTGTGCGACGTGTTGCATCTTGTTCAACTACAAACCAGGATACTCCGATTTCTTTTCCTGCTTCAAGTACTGCTTCAATATCAACGCCGCCAGTACCCAGTTCTGCGAAAAATTGCTCTTCATCTACTGTCATATCTTTTAAATGAATAAGCGGTGTACGATCTTGATAACGTTTAATCCATTCCACTGGGTTTTCTCCAGCTTTTGTCAACCAGTAAACATCTGGTTCCACTTGCACATTATTTGCACTCGTATCATCAAAGATAGACTCTAAAGCCGTTCTGCCATCAGATAGACGTTCTAATTCAAAATCATGGTTGTGATAGCAAAGTGTGATGCCTTCAGTACGACATGTTTCACCTGCTTTTTCTAAAAATGGAATAAGTGCTTGATAATCTTCTTCGCTTCGTTGATCTGGTAGTAAATATGGGCAAACGATATATTGGCTACCTAATACTTTTTGGTCCTCAATCACTCGTGCTAAGTCATTTTTCAAATCATCCAACGGAACATGACTGGATGCAGCCTTAAGACCAAGTTCATCTAATAATGCCCTTACTTCTGTTACAGGTAAGCCGCCATAACCTGCAAATTCCACCCCATCATAGCCAAGCTCTGCAACTTTTTTCAATGTGCCTGCAAAATCTTTCTCACTTTCTTCACGTAAAGTAAACATTTGTACTGCTACTGGAATCGTTCTCATTTTTCTTCCTCTTCTCTATAATGTATTATTTCAACTCAAATTATCTCATTTTCGCTTCTAACGAATAGCGCTTTCATAACGAAGTTTCATTCTTTTTTGCTGTACAGGAATTTCTAACAACGAGATTACCTTCCAATCTATCAAGTTGTCCTACCCCATTATTTTGTATCAAGTTTATTAATCTATCTACAGCCAGGATTCCTTGCTCTGAGATGGGATTGTTTACCGTAGTGATAGGCGGATTATAGTATTCGCTAATCTCAATATCATCAAAGCCAATTACACTAATATCTTCTGGTATCGAAAGACCTTCAGATTGTAAGGCTTTCATGCATCCTATTGCACTTGAATCATTCCCAGCAAAAAAAGCATCCGGTAAATCCTTACCACTATTAATAAAAGCTTTTACAGCATCGTAACTTGCTTCCTCTTCAAAATCTCCATATAGAAGGTGATCTGTTGAGAATGCTAGACCAGCATCCTTTAATGTATCCTGAAATCCTCGAAACCTTTCTATATCATCGTATATATGACCAAAACCTTTTATATAACCAAGTTTTTCATGGCCAAGTTGGATGAGATATTCTGCGACAACTTGTCCACCCTTATACGAATTAAAAACAACACTGGACATTACTTTGCCTGTTTTTTCCCTATCTAAAAAGACAATTGGAATATTTGCCTTTCCCAATAAATCTTCATGTGTTTCAGAAATAAATTCATTGGAAATAATGGCACCATCTACTCTTCTACCTAAAATATTACTAAGCGCATTTTGATCGTTCTTAGTAATGAAGATATTCAGTTCATATCCATTCTTTTCACACTGCTTATAGATAGCATCTGTGAGTGTACCATAATATGGACCTGTCATAGTGGTAATAAAAAGACCAAGTACCTTTGTACGGTTCGACTTCAGGTTTCTCCCGTTTATATTCGGGATATAATTCATTCGTTTTGCTACGTTAAGTATATGTTCCTTCGTATCTGGGTGAAGCACATCCACACCATTTAATGCATTAGAAACGGTCGAAATTGAAACACCCGCTTCCTTCGCTACATCTTTTATCGTAACTTTATGATTAATTATGATCTCCTTCCCCATAATAAAAACGTTTTTATTACTGGAAGAATACCATTACATCTATTTACTGTCAACCCTGTTTTTAACAACTAAATTACTAACTTGTATGAAAACAAGTCGTATCACAGGTTACAGACTTAATAGCTTTCCAGAGAAAAAGCGGTTAATCTTTCATGAACTAGATTCGTATAAAAGAGGCAGTCCCATATGATATAAATAATGACTTTTATGAGACTGCCTCTTCTATTTTTATTTTCGTTGCAAAGAAAGACTTTCAAGCCTCCCTAGCTATAGTATGTATCTTATTTAATTCCCTCTATGTCCTTATTCTATATCTATTTCCAAGTCTTTATAATAATATTTCATATCCTTGTCATTAATTTCCCTAATTACCCTGCATGGACTGCCAACTGCCACGACATTGGCAGGTATATTCTTCGTCACCACACTGCCAGCACCAATAACTGTATTTTCTCCAATATGTACACCTGGGAGTATGACAGAGTTTGCTCCTATCCAGACATTATTTCCTATATGAATCGGAACATTGTACTGTGCCTGTTTGCTCCTTAACTTTGGGTGTACAGGATGAGTCCCAGCTGAAACCGTAACATTTGGCCCAAACAAAACATTGTCACCAACAAAAATATCGCAATCGTCAACCAAGGTCAAATTGAAATTAGCATACACATCATTGCCAAAATGCACATTTCTCCCTCCCCAATTGGCATGCAAAGGTGGCTCGATGTAACAATTTTCTCCTATTTTAGCAAACATCTTCTTTAGCATTCGATTTCTTTCAGCCTGTTGGCTTGGACGGGTACTATTAAAATCATACAGCATTTCTAGATATCCCATCTGCTCTGTCATTAAAGATTCGTTGTTGCAATAATAGAGCTTTTGATTATTCATTCTTTCTGTAATTTCTTTAAGTTCCATATTCTTCCCCCCCTTTTCTTGAGATTATTATTGCATCATATTTACATTATACTAAATTTGCTAATTAATATAATATTTCATCTAAAAACCGTAGGTACAGAAATATATATTCTAATACCAACTCTCCATTCATTTCATGAAACACTTTCTCCCGTTCATTATCGATATACGACGTCAGCAAACCTTTCTCTTTATTCCTTTGGAACCAAAGGGTAGAATTTAACCCTTTTTCACTAATTAGGTTATATCAAAACATTATTTATGCCCCTATGGTCGATTTTAATTTTCATATGCCATATTTCCTTTTAAATGAGTGCATTTCATCCTTTTGGCAATACTAATTTGATCTAAACATGATTCGTGGGAGGTGAATTTTAAATGGGTAAAAGCAAAAAAAACTTCAGAGGGAAAGAATCTTCTAGCAATAAAGGTAAGAAGGCAACGAGTGTAACTCCTCAAGGTTACGGTGATACTGAATTCGCTGAAGAGCCAAAAAGCAAACTCGAAAATGCTGCTAAAAAGAAAAACACTAAATAATCATTCATTTTATACAAATTTATAAACAGCAAATAAGCCGCTCTCTTTCCGAGACGGCTTATTTGCTGTTGTTTATTTATTTTCCTTCAAGTGCTCTTAAAATTGCCTGAGCAACACCATCTTCATCATTGATAGCAGTAACATATTTAGCTACATCTTTCACTTCTTGCTCTGCATTGCCCATTGCAACAGAGTGACCAGCAATTTTTAACATCGACATGTCATTATAATTATCCCCTAGGGCCATTGTATCAGCGAGGGAAATGCCTTGTTCTTCTGTATACCTTTTAAGTGCATTACCCTTTTTAGCTTCGTAATGCATGATTTCAAGGTTATTACGTCCAGAAGAAGTTACCTCAATCCCATCGATTGATTTTAAGCGTTCGCTTACTTCAATCAATAAATCTTCATCCATTGAAAAAGCAAGAAATTTATAAACATGGCAGTCTGCCTTTTCAAAAATAGGAGCATAGTCATCAATAACATGAATTAGCCTTTGTTCAAAGCGCTCATTTGCTGATGAACGAATTTCCTCCACATCTTGAGAAGGATTTGCAGTATGATAAATATCCACAATAGCTTGGATCCCTTTTTCACGGTCCGTAGTATATGTCCCATCTTGGGTATATAATTCAAAGTACATATTGATCTCTTCAAAGACTTTCGTGATTTTTGCTGATGTTGAACCATCTAAACCAACGGAAAAGCTCACATTCCCCTTTTGATCACGAATTTCTCCACCATTCACACAAATCGCTGGGCATTCTAACCCTGCTTTATCCAATACATAACGGACCTCATTATATGCTCTACCTGTTGCTACTAGGAAATCGATTCCTTTTTCCTGAGCAGCCTTAATTGCCTCAATTGTTACTTCACTAATTTCTTGGTTCGCATTTAACAGCGTCCCGTCCATATCTGATGCAATACATTTAATCAATTTGTTTTAGCTCCTTCTACTTCGGGGTAAACGCCCATCATATTCTTCATAAGTCTAACTGAAAAAACGCTCCATTGCAATGAAACGTATCTAATTACAATGTTTACATATAATTAATATGGGTATTAATAACCAGATATGGAAATGGGTCTAGCCATCGCTTTCGGTTCATAGACAGGTGTGCTTTAATAGTACTCATACTAAAAATATAGAAGAGGTTTGTTGGAAGGGGTTCACATGGGTAAAGGAAGTAAGGCCGTTTATAACAATTCAGTATTTTGGGTTTCAACTGTTTTTATTACGATCGTTGTACTATTTGGAGCAATCTGGCCGAGTAAATTTGAGAAGGGTGCTTCTGCTGCTTTTGATTTTACTACATACGCGTTTGGCTGGTTTTATTTATTAGCCGTATTATTTTTTGTATTATTACTAATATTTCTAGCACTCAGCAAATTTGGCAGAATTAAGTTGGGACCAGATGGGTCTAAACCTGATTATCCATTCTTTACATGGATTGGCATGTTAATGTCATGTGGACTTGGCATCGGCCTCGTGTTTTGGGGAGTTGCTGAGCCAATGAGCCATTTCTTTACAAGTCCATTTCAAGGGACAGATGATCTCACTCGTCAAGCTGCTCGAACAGCTATGGGTTATTCTTTCTTTCATTGGGGTATGAGCCAATGGGCAATCTTTGCAGTGGTCGGATTAGCTGTTGGTTTTTTTCAATTTCGTAAAAATGAAGATGGATTAATTTCCACTACTATAAAGCCACTTATACAAAAACGTCGCAGTAAAAATACGATAAAAAAAGTGATTGATACATTAGCAGTTATCGCAACCGTAGTTGGTGTTGCTACCTCATTAGGACTTGGGATCATGCAAATCAATGGTGGTCTAACAAATGTATTTGGTTTTAATAACAATATTGTTACCCATCTTGGCATCGTCGCAGTTATGCTAGTATGTTATCTTCTATCTTCCATTACTGGGCTTGATAAAGGGATAAAATGGCTTAGTAATTTTAATCTTGCTTTAATTTTTATCGTGATGCTATACGTGTTTATTACTGGGCCAACAGTCTTTATTCTTAATACATTTACCCAAGGACTTGGCGATTATGTTACGCATTTTATTGAGTATAGTTTGCGCCTATCCCCTTATACAGGAGATACATGGGTACGCGAATGGACCATTTTCTATTGGGCTTGGACGATCGCATGGTCTCCTTTCGTTGGAGCCTTTATCGGCAGGGTTTCACGCGGAAGAACCATTCGTGAATTCGTCATGGGTGTCTTAATTATCCCGCCACTCATTTCATTATTATGGATCGCTGTTTTCGGTGGTACAGCATTACATATGGATTTATTTAAAGGAACAAATATTGCTTTGGATGTAAATAAGGATGTCACATCTGCATTGTTTTCTACATTTAACCAATTGCCACTTAGTTATCCATTATCTATTATGGCGATCATTTTAATCTTTACTTTCTTAGTTACTTCTGCAGATTCAGCTTCTTATATTCTCGGAAGTATGACAACAAACGGTATGTCAACTCCACCTATTATTGTTCGTGTCATTTGGGGAATTTTGATTGCAGCAATTGCAGCTGTTCTAACAATTGCTAGCGGATTAGAAGGATTGCAAACTGCATCACTTGTTGCAGCATTACCATTTACCGTTATTTTAGTTCTGATGTCCATTTCTATCATAAGTGGAATAAAAAAGGAATATCGATTAACTAGCAGAAAAAAGTGACTATTGAATACAGAGAAAGCCAGGGAGAAATCAATTCTTTCTGGTTTTTTCTGCACCCTCTATCATCAGGGGATTTTCAATGGAATTTGCGAGATGATTTTGACTGCTTACTGGCTGTGCAGGACGTTTTACAAGCCGTCACCGGATGTTTACTGGCCGTCGCGTGAGAATTACAGGCCGCTGTACGATATTTACAAGCCGTCCTAGCGTATTTACTGGCCGTCGTGTTCTTACAGGTTAAAATGAATCAGCTAAAGGTGCGGGATTACATAGGTAGATATTTGCACTTACTAGCCATCAGGTGTGAAATACAAGCCGTTGAACAACTTTTATTTGCCGTGATGAAGTATTTACTGGGGGGCACAAAAAATATGCAATAGAAAAAGGTGAATCAAAAGATCGTCAATTAAGGATCTTAGATTCACCTTCTTCGTTTTTTATTCTTGTTTTTGCAAAAATGCTCTGATCATGAAAAAGCTAATCTCATTAGGCAAGAGTTCTTTGATAGGTGTTAATCTATCCGTTTCTGCTTCAGTCACGGCCTCAGCAATTAATGATTCATATTCTGTGGGGATAAATGCCCCCCAGTCTATCTCTTTTCCCTCGTCTGAGCATTTAATTAGATGCCCTTCAATCGTACGCTCAGCCATGTCTCGCTCTGCTGCTATTTCAGAAACCGTTAATCCTGTTTGTAACATTTGATAGGTAGTGTGATGACTTGGTTCTTTACCATTATCTTTATTTGAGCTTACCCGCTTTTCTCCACTTCCTATTTGATTCAGTGTTTCGCTTTTTTCCAAACCATTCTCATCGCAATAGTCATTGATTACCCCAAGGAAAGATTCACCATACGCTTCCAACTTCCGCTCCCCTACTCCCTTAATTTGCAGAAGCTCTTGCGCATTCCTCGGTAAAAATGCACTCATTTCCCGTAATGTCACATCAGAGAAGATAATGTATGGAGGAACCTTTTCAGTCTCAGCAATTTCTTTCCTAAGCGATCGTAATTTTTCAAATAACGCGTTGTCTTCCACGATTTGAGCAATATGAACTTTCTCTTTACGCAAAACCGGTTCGTTTCCGCGGAGAACATTTCCCGATTTTTCCGTCAGCATTAAGACAGGATAAGCGCCATCAGTTGGCTTTAAATACCCCTCTGCTGTTAAAAAATCAATAAATTCATTCACATCTTTTTGTGTCTTATCTTTCATAATTCCATATGTTGATAACTGGTCCAGTCGAAACCCTTTGATTTTTTTATCCCCAGAACCGGTCAGTACTTTTGTAATCATTGTTTTTCCAAATCGTTCGTTCATACGCCGAATGCAAGATAGAACCATTTGCGCTTCAACTGTCGCATCTACTTGCTCACGTTCATCTGTACAACTTCCACATTTCCCACATTCCGGCGCATTTTCCTCACCAAAATAGTGGAGAATATATTGCTGTAAACATGATTCTGTATGACCATATGCAACCATTTGCCTCAACTTAGCATATTCATTTTCTTTACGGCCTTCGTCCATATCTGATTGCTCAATTAAGAATGATTGAATATGGGTGTCCTGAGGAGAAAATAGTAATATACATGCACTCTCCTCCCCATCACGTCCTGCTCTTCCAGCTTCTTGATAATAAGCTTCCATATTGCGAGGGATATGATAGTGAATAACAAAGCGCACATTTGATTTATTAATACCCATACCAAAAGCATTAGTTGCGACCATGATCGTCGTATTATCATATAAAAATCTTTCTTGATACACATTACGCTCTTTCTCTGATATTCCTGCATGATATTTACCTGCCGCGAATCCTCTAGCTTCTAAAAAGTGATGAATACGATCTACTTCTTTTCTCGTTGCTGCATAGATTATCCCCGCTTGCCCTTTATTTTTTTCAAGGTAATCAAGCATATAACTGTCTCTATCTTGACCTTTTACAACTTGAAAATGCAGATTTTCTCGTGCAAACCCAGTAATAACTGTATTTTGTTCTTCAATATGCAGAAGCTCACAAATGTCATCACTCACATGTGGTGTCGCTGTCGCAGTCAATGCCAAAACGGTTGGCCTTGGCTGAATTCTACTAATTAATTGTTTGATATTTAAATAGCTTGGTCTAAAATCGTGACCCCATTGCGAAATACAATGTGCTTCATCGATTGCGATGAGGGATACGTGAATGCCTTCAAGAAGACGCAAGAATGATGGGGTTTCCAGTCGTTCTGGTGCAATATAAACAAGCTTATATTCACCATTGTAAATATCAGCAAGTCGTTGTTGCATTTCTTCACCTGTAATCGCGCTATTAATATATGTTGATGGGATACCTGTTTTCTCCAAAGCATCCACTTGGTCTTTCATTAATGATATTAATGGAGATATAACAATCGTTACACCACGTAGCAACATCGCGGGAACCTGATAACAAACTGATTTCCCTCCGCCAGTTGGCATGATACCAAGTGTATCTTTGCCATCCATGATTTTTTGAATAATATCTTCCTGCCCTTTTCGAAACTGGTCGTAACCGAAATGAGTGTGCAGCAGGCCTCTTGCCTTTGTTAGCAATGGACAAACCTCCTGATCTTAGATATACCTATTATAGCAAAGAAGAGAGAAGAAAAGCGGATAAAAATACTGCCATAAGCAACAGCTATCATTCATAAAAAAATGCTAGACTGATTCATCATAGTGAATCAATCTAGCATCTTATTTCATTTTAGCTCCCACTTACTGAGATCAAATGTCTCTATTTGATCACTATAGAAAGTAATACATTTGTCATTTTCTTTAGCAAAAAATCTCGCTGTACATACTTCCTCCCCGTCGTTTAAAAATATTTCAATAGAGGATGTATCTAGAAAAATATGCAATTTGTGTAGTTTCTCCAAGGCACATCGGCGAAATTCTTTCTTCCCATCTTTAAAATTTTTCCGCTCTAATGTAAATAATTGCTCTGTACTATGATAGCTTATTTTTATATTGTCTCTGATCTCCATTTCAAAAATACCTGCGATAGAATCATTAAAATCAAGTTGCATTTCCAATGAATCACCTTGTATGTCTGAAAAATTCTTTACTATTCCAGCTTCTAAGCAAACCGCTTTGTATCTCACTTCATTTTTACGTAAGGCCTTTAACTCTGTGGCTGGCTTTTGATATATTTTATTGTTCACAATCTTTAACTCTCTAGGAATCGTCAATGCATGAATCCAATTGTGTTCAATAGTTGGTTGATATTTTTCCATTTCATCCGTAATACCCATCCAGGCAATAAGCAATCTTCTGCCTTCACTATCCAACGTTGTTTGAGGTGCGTAAAAGTCAAATCCGCGATCAAGCTCTGTAAATGTTCCATGTTGAAGCCTTTTCGTTTGCGGATCAAGCTTACCAATAAAATATCCAGATTGATACAAATTATGGAAGTGATCACCTTCCGGTTCAAGCCCCTGAGGTGATACAATGAGCACATCATGACCATCTAGCTGAAACAGATCTGGACATTCCCACATATATCCAAATTCCTCCAGCTCATTCATCTGACTACCAGCTGCTGGACCAAGAAACTCCCACTCAAATAAATTATCTGACCGATAAAGTACCGCTTCACCCTCATGTTTGAGATTTTGTGCGCCGAGTACCATCAGCCATTCATTCCCTGATTTCCATACTTTCGGATCACGAAAATGAGCTGTATACCCTTTAGGTAAATGGATAACTGGGCCTTTTTTTTCAAATGAAATGCCATCCTCAGACACTGCCATACATTGATATGTGGATCGTTCACCATTATCTTCTTTTACATTTCCGGTATAAAAGAGATACATTTTCCCATCATGTTCTATTGCACTTCCCGAGTAACATCCATTCTTGTCATACCACTGATCTGGAGCGAGCGCAATTGGTTCCGTAGTCCAATTTACCAAATCCGTTGAGGTAAAATGTCCCCAAAACTTTGCTCCATGAGCTGTTTCAAATGGATTCCACTGATAGAAGACATGATAAACTTCATCTATTTGAATGAAACCGTTAGGATCATTCAACAAGCCAACCAGAGGCATGAGATGAAATTGAAGTCTGTACATATCTGATGCTACCTTTTGCTGTTCTTGCTCTACCCTCCGATATGCATCTTCAACAAGATTATTAATCTTAGTCATTGCTAAATCTCCCTTTTAACATTTTAAATTTAAGCTTCATTCGTTTGCTCCAGTTGTTTATCCGAATAGCCGAACATCCATGTCAACACAAAAGCAACGGCTATTGCAACTAGATTAACAAGTATATACAGAAGGATTTGACCATTTAAAAATAATAAGGTCCCTGGAATAACTGTGATCGCCATTCCAGATGCTTTTAATCCGAAGATGGATGCAAGAAATCCCCCGGCTCCTCCGCCAATTAACCCCATAATAAATGGTTTCATGTAACGTAAGTTGACACCGAAAATAGCAGGTTCTGTGATTCCAAGAAATGCTGAGAATGAGGAAGGCAGTGCAAGAGCTTTTAATTTTTTTGACTTCGTTTTCAAGCCAACAGCAAGTGCTGCTCCTCCTTGTGCAGCTACAGAGCAAGTAATAATCGCATTATATGGGTTATTTCCGAAACGCTCTAATAGTTGAATTTCCAATAAGTTAAATACATGATGTACGCCTGTGACAACAATAACTTGATTCAGTGCACCAATTAGTAACCCACTTAATCCCAGTGGCCAAGATAGTACGGAAACAGTTACATTTAAAATAACCTCTTCAAGACTGTGAAATATTGGACCAATGACAAATAGTGCAAGTGTACTCATAATTAATAGTGTTAAAAATGGAGTCAAAATTAAATCGAGCGCTTCAGGCACTCTTTTGCGTATCCACTTTTCAAGCTTTGCTCCAACTATACCTGCAATAAAAGCTGGGAGTACGGATCCTTGATAACCAACTACCGGAATAAAACCCATAAACATGATTGGAGTCACATCTCCGCCAGCAACTGCCCAAGCATTCGGCAAAGCTGGACTGACAAGCATTAATCCTAAAACGAGCCCAATAATTGGATTTCCACCGAAAACTCTAAATGTGGACCACGCGACTAAAGCAGGTAAAAAGATAAATGCGGTATCCGTTAATATCTCAGTAAACAAAAGAAAGTTATCAGATATATCTGCAGGCGATAAACCGAATAAACCAAGGATTTGTTCCTGCATGACAAGTCCACGTACCCCCATAAACAAGCCTGTTGCTACAAGCGCTGGAATAATAGGTACAAATACATCACCGAAGGTTCTTATTGCACGCTGAAACCAATTTCCACTTTTGCCAGCTTCTTTTTTTAATTCATCCTTTGTAGAACTTTCCAAACCAAGCTTCGTAACCTCTTCATATATTCTATTCACAGTTCCAGTTCCGAAAATTACTTGGTATTGGCCTGAGTTATAAAAGGCCCCTTTGACTTTATCCACACTTTCTACTTTAGGTTGATCAATTTTATCCTTATCAACTACCATAATTCTAAGTCTTGTTGCACAATGAGCAACAGAAGCAATATTTTCTTTCCCACCAACCGCTTCCACTAATTCTTTTGCAATTTTATTGTTCTCTGACATAGGTTTCCTCTCCTTTTATATTATTTTTTTAAAAATAGGGAATCGATTCCACAAAACTAAAAATAAAAATGAAGGCGTTTAAATATCTCACCCTCATCATAAACTATCTCTTTCAATAAGTCTAAAATCAAGCACCAATTTATTGAAATTTGGTTTTTCTGACTTAAGTAGCTGTAACATAAGCTTCGCTGCTTCTATACCAGCCATCTCATTTCGATACTCGATTGTCGTTAAAGCCGGATCAATAAACTTAGATGTTTCGGACGAACCTATCCCTGTAACTGAAATATCAGTGGGTATCTTCCACCCTTGTTCCTTAATGAATTTCCATACCCCTAATGCCATTCTGTCCGTAGCAGCAAATACGGCATCAGGCCTAACAGAAGAGCTATCCATTATTCTTTTCATCGCTTCATAACCCGATTCGATCGAAAAGTCGCCCACCTGTATCCATGATTTCTCCATAAGAAGTTGATGTTCTCGCATCACATCGAGATATCCCTTTTTCCGCAAGAATCCAACTGCCCTGTCTGCTTCATCCACCCCTATAAATGCAATATTTCTATAACCCTTTTTCACCATTAACTCCGTCAACGATCTTGCAGCGCCATAATCATCAAATGTAATGGAAGGAATATCGGGAAATTCTTGTCCCACTAAAACTACTGGAATTTTCATTGATTTTATTTCATTTAAAAGATTACCATCTGTATTCGTAGCAAGTAGAATGATCCCATCAACCTGCCGACTTTGCAGCAATTTTAAGTACTCTATTTCCTTTTCCTTATCCAAATTCGTATTCGCCAACAAAATTTGATATCCCTTATTAGCAAATATCTCATTCATCCCATTCACAGTACGGCTAGATGTATCTGTACTGATTTTCGGCAAAATAACTCCTATTACTTTTGTTTTCTTGGTGCGCATCGCTTTGGCGTGCTGACTCGGTACATACCCAGTTTCCTCTATTACTTGCTGTACAGCTATTCTAGCCTTTTCACTTACATAGCCAGAATTATTCAGTACTCGGGAAACGGTTGTCCGTGAAACTTTTGCAAGTTCTGCGATGTCTTTAATCGTAATCAAACATTTCACCCGCTTCTAATTTTAAACATCGTTATCTATATTATTTTAATACACTTTTTCAAGACTACAAGCCCGAGAACAAAAACGTTCACGTCTTTTTAGTGACATCACGGCGAAGTTAGACGCCAATATTTTGTTTTTAACAAGAAAAAAACCTTCAAGTTTAAACAAGAAGGCTAATTATTTATGCTCGCTTGCAAGCTCTTGTAATTCATCGTCCATCTCAGACAAAATTTGAGCAAGATAAGAATGGTTTGTCACTTCAGCGTATATTTCTTCAAGTTCATCTTGATAAACTTTTGCTTCTGCAAGGTACTTCTTACCAGCATCCATGTGCTTCCGGTATGCTGATTCAATTTTTGCAATTTCAGTTGCGAATGTTTCGTCTGTCCCTGGAGCTATTGTCAATTCATACATATCAATTATTTCATCACCTGGTCGAGATGGAAAATACTCATGTGGTTTCGTACTATCAAATATAGCCCAACCTAATGCACGGACAACTACCATATCAAGACTTTCCGGATCAAATCCACAATGGTATACTTCTATATCATATCCCCTTAATTTTGCCTCCTGAACGATTTTGCGTAAAAACGTTGATTTCCCTGTGCCCGCTCGCCCCTTCAAAAAGTATCTTGCTTTTAATTCCTCCGTAATGTTATCAACATAATCTATTGGCCCTTCAGGGGTCGCCGCTCCAAGAAAACGATGCTTTGTATCTGATTCCCTTTGGCAAGTCTTTGTTTCCGGGAATAGATCCGCTATACTTTTGTGTATCGTTTCATTCGCTTTTTCAAAATCCATTTGATTTATATATATTCGTTCCCAGTCATCATGGACCCGAAGACCTTCTGCGTATGCTTGATAAGCTTTATCGAAAGCCACTTCCATTTTTTCAATCAATTCGCTTATTTCATTCTCACTTTTATCAAGATTTGCCGTTCGCGAGGCCTGATCCATATCAATCGTTTCCCAGTGAGAACCAACATACTCTTTTCCGATCGTCCTTGGTAAATCGCCATCGATAACAGCAAAACTAAGTGTGCGAATAATCAACCCTTCTAATCTTTGGTAATCGTTCGCTCGGTGTATGACCTCTATTGTATAGCCTGCCTCCGTCCACTTTTCCAAAAGCTGTTCAATTATATATGACTTTTCTCTAGAGGATTTTCCCGATAAAATAAAGACCCTATCAAGATCTGCAAGGTTTGAATCATATAAATTATAAAAGCCTTGAGTAGTATTTCCGCCTGCAAAATATCGCAGTATTCTTGTTCCCATATCGTCACCTCTCGTTAATCCATCGTTCTATTTAACTTATGCGCCTATGCTTGGCAATGTACATTTCAGGGGTGTTCTCATATTTCAATCTTTTCCTAAGTCCTTCTGTTATATCCAATTTAAGTATATGAAATTGCTCCGTGACAAGGCTTTCCCTTAATGTATTACCTTTCTTCTATACTCATTTGGTGAGATTTCATTATATTTCTTAAAGGCCTTTGAAAAATGGGAGTAATCAATATAACCAACAGCATCCGCTACTTCATAAGATTTAAAATAAGGATTTCCTAATAATATTTTCGCCTTTTCCATACGCATTTTTGTAAGATATTGAACAAAGCTTGATCCAGTTTCTTCTTTGAAAGTTCGGCTGAAATATGCAGGCGAAAGTTCTACATAATCAGAAATTAATTGTAATGATACGTTTTCATTATTAAAGTTTTCATTTATAAATTTAACAGCCTGAATAATTTTAGGCGAAAGATTTGTGAGTGGATCTGGAGCATTTCTTATTTTTCCATTCACGTCATCTTTTGTTTGTAATTTTTCATTTACTCTTTTAAGTGCTTTGAGTACTAGTTCTACTTTAACTGGTTTTAATAAATAGTCTATGGCTCCTAATCTCAATGCCTTTTGTGCGTATTCAAATTCTCCAAAACCTGATACGACAATAACTTCTGTCTGTTTACTTTCTTTATGCAACATCTCTATTAATTCCAAACCATCCATCACAGGCATTCGGATATCAGTAACCAATAAGTCAGCTTTAAACTCCTTAACTAAATCCAGTGCTCTACTACCATCATCCGCTTCACCAACAATTTTAAAATTAAAGGGAGAGCTTTCGATCATTACAGCTAGGCTTTTCTTTATCATATATTCGTCATCTGCAATTACTACCTTAAACATATTAGTCATCTCCATCTAAAAGAATTATGTATAATATCTTTTATTGTAGATCAGGACTATCGTAGGGAAGTTTTATCTGGATGGTTGTTCCCGCTATATCTGATCTCTTAATATAAATACCATATGGAGCACCAAATGCTAAACGAATCCGAAAATGAACATTCCATAAACCGATTCCGTTCGATAGCATCTCTTGATTAACTTGATTCATTTGTTCTAAATCACTTATATCAAAGGCACAATTGTATTTATTTAAGCGTGAAGATGTCATCCCTTCGCCTTTATCTACTATCTCTAAAAGGTAATAATGTTCACATGATTCTCCAGTTATCTTTAAATAGTTTGGTTTAATTCTTTTTGACTCATATCCATGTTCGAATGCATTTTCAATTATAGGTTGCATAATAAGCCTAATTGCACTGACCTTCGAAGTAGGAGTTTCGTCGAATAACCATTCTACTTTTAGATAGCGATATCTTTCTTGCTGAATTTCAATAAAGTTTTTACTATTTTCAATTTCTTTATCTAAAGAAACTCTATAAGTATTCCCTTGAACCGCATACCTAAAAATATCTGCCAGGGCAGTCGACATGCGACTAATGGTCATTTCGCCATTAACAATGGCGTGTGAATTTATTATTTCAAGTGTGTTATATAAGAAGTGGGGATTTACTTGAAACTGCATAGCTTGAAGTACCGCTTCCCTTTGTTTTAATAACACTTCCTTTTCCCTAAGTTCAGATTTATGTACAACCTCAATTAATCTTTCCATCTCCTCAACCATTTTATTGAAGCTTCTATTTAATTTGCCAATTTCGTCTTGTTTTCCTTCGTTAATTCTTACTGTCAGATCACCTATTTCCGCTTGTTTCATTTTTGTTTGCAAATTTGCAAGGGATTTTATTATTTTAATAGAGAATGAACCGATAATAATCAAAGCAAATATCGTTATGAATAGGATAGAGGCGACTGCGGTATTTCGTAAATTTATAAGATCGATAATTAATTCTTTCTTAGGTACTTCAGCAATGGTAATTAGATCAGTTAAAGGAGAGTGACTGTATGTTATTATATTTTCACTTTTAGTACCCTTTTTAACTAAAGATCCAGTGGGCTGACTTAGGAAATTTTTTAATTCTTCTTTCGAGATGTTCTTTCCTATTTTATTTTTATCGTGGTGATAAAGGATTAACCCGTTTGAATTAACGATGGAAGTATTCCCTGACTCCCCCAAATGTACCTCACTGATAATTTTCAATAATTGGTTTAGATTTATATCAATTAATAATAAACCTGTAGATCGGTAGGATGTAGTATCTATTAATTTTCTAGCAATTGTTAATACAGGCTTCTCCGGATTGCTAATCCCCATGATTTTATAATTATCATCTTTAAGGTCTTTTCCACTATAAAGATGGTTACTTGTTGTCCCATAGCTTGTTATCTTCCGACCATCCTCCGAAACGATTGAAATGCCAGAAATATCCGGTCTGCTCAATCGTATATTTGGGAGTACCTCATTTCCTATCTTCTTATGAAGATAGAAACGGTTATATTGATCTTCTGGTTCAACTTCTAGTAACTGTTGAATCAAGGGATGCGTAAATACAGGCAATGTTATACGTTCTAAATCTGCAAAGTAATAATCAAGATGATTATTCAATTGTTGAACATATTGAATACTGGATTGTGTCGCATTATTTTCAATTGCAATTGTAGACTTGTTATACCAGTAGAAGCCATACAAAGTAAAAGGAATGCATAATGTTAAAATGATCAACCAAGTAAGCTTCGTTTTAATTGATAAGGAGCCCAATATAACAATTCTCCCTCCATAAATAACCCTATAATTTTATATAAAACCATTCTAATTTCTTTAATCCTAACTACTAATTATCACTTCTATTATAATCTAAAAATTTCGCATTTTGCATAAATACTAATGCTACTTAAAGGAAAATACAGATGGCAGGAGAAAAAGAGGATGAGACGATTCGTAGATTAAATGAAATAAAACTCAATCAGCAGGAATTTTTCCATTCCCACTGATTGTAGTTAGTGACATCTTTGATCTTATAAACTGTTATACATTCAGATTAACAACTTTATTCTCTTCATTCGCTTGGTCTGCCGCAAAAACAATTAGGTGACCATTAATAGAATCTTCCAATGAAGTAGTCGATATAGATGGTTCATTACCTTTCATCACACTAACAAAATCCTCCACTAAACGTAAATCTCCCCCACCATGCATATCTTGGGAGATACTTATATCTATTCGCTCTTCTTTATATTCGTGACCTTTACGTGCATCAGGGTATCGGACAATAAAATACCCGTCCTCCATACACCCCTGAATTTCCCCTTTCTCCCCAATAATGTGGATATTCCTACAAGCCTTAGCGCTACCACCCATCAAATTATGTGTTGCAGTCGTACCATTTTCAAATTCAATCGCTACAGACTGGTGATCAACTACATCATTATCACTATGCCACACACATCGACCATACGGGTTATCTGTTCTTAACGATTCTATTTTTTGTTCCAATGTTGGGTCAGGTCCTAAATGTTGAAGACTTCTCCAAGCGTACCACCCCCATTTACCTTGATCTATGTAGTTCTTTTTGGCTGAGAATGGACATTCATTTTCAATTTTGCAATCAACTAAACAACGGCTCCCCGCCCCTGCCGGAGCCTTTTCAGGACGGAAATGCATTAAACTACCGAAACTAGAAACCCTTTTTGGTTTGGTCCCGCTCATTAACCATGTAACAATATCTAAGTCGTGACAGCATTTTGCAAGTAACATGGAGGATTTACAGGTTTCTTTATTATTCCATTTGCCTCTAACAAACGACACTCCCATATGATCGTATCCTACATTCTCCGCTGTTTGAATATTGATAATATCTCCTATAGCTCCGTCTATTACTCTTCTCTTTATCTCTTTATAAAATGGGGCATAGCGTAAAACATGGCATATCATGACTTTACGATTATACTGCGCAGCAACTTCATTTAATTCTAAAATTTCATTTTTCGCAGTACCAATTGGTTTCTCTAGTAATACATCATAACCTGCTTTTAGTACTGGTATCGTTGTTTGAACATGAACTTCATCCATCGTTCCATTAATCACAGCATCTGCAAATTTTGGTTTTAACACAAATGCTTCAATGGAATCAAAGCATTGCTCTTCTGGTACATTAAATCTTTCTGCGGCTTTAATCCGTCTCAAGTGATCAGGTTCCACGATTCCAACAATTTGCAGTTCTGCCGGGTTTTCAATCGCATACGTTGAATATACATTCGTTCTATTTCCAGCTCCAACAATCACTGTCTTTACAGGACCTGTCCGATTTTTAATCACTTTAACATTCATTTCAGCTGTTTTTGACATAACAACCTTTCCTCTCTGTTTCAAATAAATCCCCAGAGCTATACTGGGGATTTATTTTTATTTCTTAGCCATTTCATACCATTCCGTCGCTTCATCAATCACCTGATCTCCACCACGCTTTTTCCAGTCCTCAACGAATTTATCGAAGTTTTCTATCGGTTCCTTACCTGTTAAAACCCTAGCCGCGAATTCCACCCACAATCCATCCTTTTGCAATTCCGGACGTTCTAAAATGGTTGGAGGGTTGGGCATGTCAAGAGCATCATTTTCACGCCCTTCATTGTTAGCTACCTCTATGGCTTGTTTTATTAAGTCACCGTGAGGTCTATTCGACAAAAACTCTTCATTATCTAAATGTGAGGGTCCAATAAATCTTAAAAAGTTTTGATATAACGTTTCATTTTGAATACTGTCTTGATCTGATGGGTAATTATAATTTATTTTCCCATCATCCATCGTATAATTATCTCCTTCCAGTCCATAAGTTAAGAATGTTTGAACTTCTTCAGATAAAAATTTATCTAAGAATTTGATTGCAGTCACGGGATCCTTATTTGTAGTAGGAATAGCCCAAACCATTTGATTTACCGGTGAGGAAATCGTATGGCCTCCTTTGCCATCAGGACCTACTGGTGCAGGAATAACTGCAAGCTCAGCATCGGGAAAATTACTTTGAATCTCTGTTAGCCACTTGTCTGGATATGTCGGATCATGAATGAACATTCCTACATTCCCTTTCCCTTTAATCTTCGCATCCCAATCTTTTCCTTGTTGAACTAGAAACTCATTATCAAGTAACTTCTCTTCATATAGATCCTTATAAACCGCTAATGCATCTTTCATTTCAGGGCGGATAAAGTTTGGAACTAATTTGCCATTTATATATTTCCAATCGTTTGGAAGGACGTCATACGCACCAAATATTGCTTCACCATACCTGAAATTTTCGCGTGCGGACCAAGGAATTTCATCATTTTGTCCATTACCGTTGGGATCCTCTTTTTGAAAACGTCGGAACATTTCAGTGTACTCTTCAATCGTCGTTGGCGTTTCTATAGATAATTTATCCATCCAATCTTTACGAACCATTACAACAGCCCAGTTTTGAACAGAACGTGTAGATGGTATAGCAAAAATTTCTCCTTCCTTACTAACAAGTGAACTATCCCATTGTTCCTGTGTAATGTATTCTTTTAAATTTGGTGCATGTTCTTCTATAAGATCATTTAATGGTATAAATGCGCCCGCATCGATTGCTGGTGCAACTTGAGGGGAGTTTATACCATTAATCTCCATTAAATCCGGGTAATCCCCTCCAGCAAATGCTAGAGTTAGGCCTTGTTCGTATTCAGCCCATGAAAGTAATTCAATATCTAGTTTTGTCTCAGTTAGTTTTCCTAGTTCCTTGACATATTTATCATTATTTATATTTGGAGAACCCTCTACTGCTTGGATACCTCTATCCGCCATGAGAATGCTAACTTCCGCCAAATCCCCATTCGATCCCGATACAGCACTATCTTTACCCGCACTTGAACTACAACCTACTAATGAAAGTATAATTAATAACGCTACGCTCCTAAACCAAAAGCTTTTCCAGCTTACCTTAGACATATCATCACCCATTCTCTCAATTATTCTTTAATAGATCCGAGCATAGCTCCTTGCGTAAAATACTTTTGGATAAACGGATAGATCACTAAAATTGGTATCGTCGCAACCATAATTGCTGCCATTTTAATTCCTTCAATCGATGATAAAGTAAGTTCTGCACTTTGCATCATCGCTTCCGCATCACTTTCTACCAAGAGTTTCCGTAATTTCACTTGAAGCGGGAATAAGCTAGAGTCGCGAATAAACATCAATGAATTGAAATAACCATTCCAATGCCCTACTGCATAAAACAGTCCAACAGTTGTCATTGCAGGCAATGACATAGGTAGTGCAATCTTCCACCATGTTCGATATTCTCCACATCCATCTATCCTAGCCGCTTCTAATAAATCCTTAGGGATTCTCTGGAAGAAGGACATCATAATGATAAGGTTAAATGCACTAATGGCATTGGGAATCATGATGGACCAAAGGGTATTTAGCATTCCTAAGTCCTTTACGACCAGATATGAAGGTATCATTGGTGCCTGAAAAATCATTGTAAATAATACCAAAAGAATTAAAAAGGAACGTCCCTTTAAATCCGTTTTTGCAAGACCATACGCCATTAGTGATGTTAACAGGAGATTGATAGCGGTTCCAAAGACTGTCACAAAAATACTGATCCCAAAAGATCTCCATATTGCGGCATCATTCAATACTGCCTTAAAGTTTAATAGAGTAAATTCTATGGGAAAAATGGTCACCTTTCCTTGCATAATCGCATTTCCGCTGCTAAATGATCCAGCCAGTATATGTAAAAATGGCAGAAGCATAATCAATCCCATTAGTGATAAAAACAAATAGTTAAATCGAGTAAATACTGTGCGTGACATCGATTCTTTCATCGAGAAACTCCCCCTTCGTATAGATATGTTAATACTGATATTTACTACTAAAGAAGGACTTTGTTAATTTTTCTAAAAAAAGTACTATTCAAGGCCTTAATAAATGGAACTTCCTGTCGTTTTTTTACTCAATTGATTCGCACCTACTATTAAAACTAAACCAATAACTGATTTAAATATTCCAATTGCTGTGGTATAGCTAAATTGTCCTCCGACTAAACCAACACGGTAAATATAAGTGTCAATAACTTCCCCCGTCTCTCTCACTAGAGGATTTAGCAACATATAAATTTGCTCAAATCCTAAATCTAATATATTTCCAATTTGTAATAATAAAAGAATCATAATGGTAGGTAGCATAGAAGGCAATGTAATATTCCATACTTGACGTAATTTCCCTGCGCCATCTACCTCTGCCGCTTCATATAATTGTGGATTTATACCTGCCAATGCTGCCATATAAATAATTGTATTCCAACCTACATCCTTCCAAATTCCTGATCCAACAACAATCGAACGGAAATAGCTTGGCTCCTGCATAAAGAATATTTCTTTCCCACCAAATACTCTAATAATTTCATTAATAATCCCTGTACTCGGAGATAGAAGATTAATTACTAAACCTCCGACAATTACCCATGATAAAAAGTGGGGTAAGTAAAGAACTGTTTGAACTGTTCTTTTAAACGCCATTTTTCTTACTTCATTTAATAACAACGCTAGTATAATTGGTGCTGGAAATCCCAAAACAAGCTTATACAAACTGATCAATAATGTGTTACCGAAGACTTGGGTAAATTCCGGGTATGTAAACAAAGTTAGAAAGTGTTTAAATCCAACAAACGCACTTCCCGTTATACCTTTAAATACATTGTAATCCTGAAAAGCTATGATACTACCAGCCAGCGGTATATATTTAAAAATAACAAAATATAACACACCTGGTAAGATCATAGAATAAAGAGGCCAATGTTTCATAAAATAGTTCTTCTTTTTATAAAACGCTTTCATTTCGACGTTTACATTCTTTAAATGGAGTTCTTTAGAATCTATAATATTCTTCATCCCCTTTCCCATTAAGTTAAAATTATTATATATTTTAAAGTCTTCCAAAAACATGGTTATTCTTTCTTAATATTGTGCTTTTTTGCTATAAAC
This sequence comes from Lederbergia lenta NBRC 16444, assembly GCF_001591545.1. GTDB lineage: Bacteria > Bacillota > Bacilli > Bacillales > Bacillaceae_C > Lederbergia > Lederbergia lenta. The sequence goes on along the minus strand of NZ_BCVC01000004.1, from coordinate 113,635 downwards.
AATAATTTGAAAGTGACATGCGGAGGATGTCAACATGTCTAACATCACATTTACTACATTTACTGGCGCTAGATCTATTTACTGGCCGTCACGGGAAGGATACAGGCCGCGAAAGTAGATGTACTGGCCGTGGCAAGCATATTTCAAGCTGTTGCAATCTAAATACAGGCCATCATCACTTTTTCAGGTTAGAGAATTGGGTTGTAGTTGATCCTAACTTTTCCGAAGCTATTTATTATTATTTTCAAAACATAATTTTTCAGATTTTAAAGATCATGATTTTCTTCCCTGCTTATCCCAAATTATGCTAAAATATAGTAGATGAATGCAGGGGGTTAGAAATGAACAATAAACACCGAGGTATCGGCCTATTCTTTATCATCTTCTTAATTATAGGGCTTGTCTTTTTTCGTCCCAGAATGATGGATGAAAAAAAACTTGCCGCCGAACAGTCTCCTATTGTCCCTACTCTTTTTCTCCACGGTTATAAAGGCAGTGAGCGCTCTTTTTCCACTATGCTATCACGAATGGAAGATCAACAGTGGGGGGAAAAAGCACTTGTATGTCGAGTAAGCAAAAATGGCCGTATTTCTTTAAAAGGTATTTTACCTGAGAATACAGACAATCCTTTTATCCAAGTGATCTTCGAAAATAATCGTGCACGTATAAGCGACCAAACAAAGTGGTTGCAATCAGTTATGAAAATATTAAAGGATCGTTATAATGTTCAAGAAATTAATTTTGTAGGACATTCTATGGGCGGACTTACTTTAACCAGTTATCTAGAAACAACAAATGGCCATGAAGCATATCCTAAGGCATTAAAATTAGTAACAATCGGAAGTCCTTTCAAAGGAATTGATCAAGAAAATTACTTTGATCGTAATTATGGGGCCGCATTAGAGGATTTAAAGGTTGGTTCTTCCGCTTTAAATTTACTAAGAACGAATAAGGATTTTTTTCCTAGGAATTTACCCGTACTATCTATTGTTGGAGTCATCACAGATCCCTCAACTGGAGATGGCCTCGTTTCCCAAGAAAGTGCCTTGGCTAATGGAAATATCGTCAAACATGACCAATTTAAAGGAATAATCCTTAAGGATCCCAAAGCAACCCATTTCGGATTGCATGAACATAAGCGCGTGGATCAGTTGATAGCTGAGTTTTTATGGGGAAAGTAATAATACAGTATAAAGCGTAAAAATCGTTCTGTGCCTTGATATATTAATTACAAATAAATTCCCCTGATATATCTCAGGGGAATTTATTTTGCCTTCGTTCTAGAAAGGGAATTCAAACACAACAACTATAATCGGTTACTTCGAATGAACCCATTCTCCTTCAACTTTTTCTTCTTTTAATTGATTGTTAACATCGGTAATAACGTCTTTTCCACCCTTTGCCAAGTACTCTTCAACGAACTGATCCCATTCGGAAATTGGCCTTTGCCCAACAACCATTTTAGATAGCTCATTTGTAGCATACTCGTTTAACTCATCTATCTTTTCATTGTAAACTGTCGAGTGGATACGCCCTACTGGATTAATATAGAAGTTTGAATCCAAAAGCATATCAACCATTATTTTATTGAATTCTTTCGCTTCTGGTTCCTGGGATTGTACTTCATAATCTAGCATTGACTTTTCCCCTTCAATCCAACCGCCTTGTTTCTGATTAAAATATGCAATCGGTGCATATTTACTAAATTCATCGGTATTCTTGGCTACACCATCTTCCATTGTATAACCTTTTCCTTCGCCGCCCATTGTCCAATCAAAATATTCATTATCCGGTGTTTGTTCTTCTGCAGGTATATATTTCGCCATATAATCCATCATTTCCAAAATTTTCTTTACCTTCTCTGGATCTTCTTTAAGCTTAGCACTTAACATCCACATTCTGTAATAACCGCCACCCGCTACAAAACCTTGTGAACCATCCGGTGCTTCAAAGGCTGGAAGTGCTGCAATTTCTGCGTCAGGCGAGATCTTCCATAATGATGCAAAATCAGCACCTTTTCCTGCTCCAGGCTGCTCATACCAAATGCCAACTTTACCAGCATAAAAGTCTTTAAATACATCATTATAAGGCTTAACCGACCAATCTTTATCAAGAGCTCCTCCCTTATGCAACTCATGAAGGGCAGTGATCTTTTCTTTGTTACCTTCAGATATCTGACCAGGAATTAATTGACCCTCCTCATTTTTATGGTACCAAGTGCTGCTCCAATAGGTACCAAATGACGGATCATAAACCATTCCCTTAGCAAGACCTAAACCAACCGTATCATCCTTACCATTGCCATCAGGATCTTCTGTTGCAAATGCAATAGCAACCTCAACTAATTCCTCAAAATTCGTAGGCATTTCTAATCCTAGTTTATCGAGCCAATCTTTTCGTATCACTGGCTTTTTCCCCCCACTAGCAGGAAAATAAAGCGGGATTGCATATTTATTTCCGTCTACACTTACCGCATCCCATACAGAATCGGGAATCGCTTTAAAATTCTCAAATTCATTTATGTAGTCATTCAAAGGCAAAAATGCACCTTGTTTTGCCCACTTAACAAAGTTTGCACCTGCTAACTCATCACCAATTACATCTGGGATATCGCCAGAGGCCATTTTCACCGCAAGTTTATCTGTATATAAATCGAATGGAATATATTGCGGTTCAAAGGATACACCGAACTTTTCATTGATCTTTTTTACCCCTTCACTCCCGGGTTCTGGCACAGGCGTTTCCCATGTTCCATCAAACCAAGTAATTTTCATCTCTCCATCTTTGCTAGATGAATTAGTTTTCTTTTCCGATGAACAAGCACCGAGTATTCCTACTAGAAGAATAGTAGATAGTAAAAGTAATAATAACCGTTTCATCATATATCCCCCTTTTCAATTTGAATAAAAAAAATAAGTGCGTAATGCTTTTTACTCTTTAACAGACCCGAGCATCACTCCTTTCGCAAAATGCTTTTGCAGGAATGGATAAACAATCAAAATTGGAACAGTTGCTATTAAGATAGCTGCCATACCAATTGTCTCAGCTGGGGGTGGATTATCCATTCCCATTTGAGCACGTATATCCAGCATATTACCTTGGTTTAATATAACAAGCTGTCTAAGCACAACTTGAACAGTCCATTTTGCTGGATCACTCAAATATAAAAGTGCAGTAAAGTATGAATTCCATATTCCCACTGCATAAAATAGCCCAAATGCAGCTAATGCTGGCTTCGAAAGTGGTAAAATAATCCTTGCGAAAATCTGCAAATCATTTGCACCATCTATTATGGCTGCTTCTGTCAAATCCTCTGGTAAGTTAACGAAAAACTGTCTCATCACAATTAAATTGAATGAGCTGATAGCAGTCGGAATAATAAGTGCCCACAATGAATCCATTAATCCTGTCGCTTGAACGACCATATATGTGGGTATCATCCCTGCTCCAAATACGAAAGTGAATAATACGAGAAACAAATATATTTTTTGTCCAAGAATTTTTCTTGATAGCGCATAGCCCATCATAGCCGTTAATAATAGACTGACAAATGTACCAACAACCGTTATATAAATAGAAACCCCTAGTGATCTTACAAACTCTTTCGATCCTAATATGTATGAATAAGCATCCAATACCCACTTTTTCGGAAATAGAAGTAAATCACTTTGGACAAACTCTTCGTATGTAGCAAATGAAACCGCAAACATATAATAAAAAGGAAATAACATTGTAAGTGCTATAAGAGCAAGGATTAGCATATTCAGTTTATCAACAATCTTTTCTGACTTTGTTTGTTTATTAAGCATTATTAAGTACACCCTCCCTTCTTAATAGACTCCCTCATCACCAAATTTTTTGGCTAAACGATTTGCCCCAACGATTAACAATAAGCCAATTAATGATTTAAATAATCCAACAGCAGTAGCAAAACTAAAGTCAGAATTTTGAATCCCTTTAAAATAAACGAATGTATCGAGGACGTTTCCAACTTCCATCGTAAATGGTGTTAACATTAAGTAAATTTGTTCAAAACCAACATCCAATACACTTCCTAGTCGAAGTATTAATAAGATAATAATTGTACTGCGCAGAGCTGGCAACGTAATATGCCATATTTTTCTCCAACGATTAGCGCCATCCACATCAGCTGCTTCATAAAGAGTCGGGCTAATACCTGATAGTGCAGCAAGAAAAATAATCGTTCCCCAGCCAGATTCCTTCCAAATAACCTCTAGGACGATTAAAGGCATAAACCACTGAGGGTCCTGCAAAAAGGCGATAGCCTCCATACCGAAAACATTTCCAAGAAAGGAATTAACAATCCCGTTTGATTTCAATATGATCGTCGCAATCCCAACTACGACTACCCATGAGAGAAAATGGGGTAAGTATACGATTGATTGAATGATTCGCTTAAATGTACCATTTCTGACCTCATTCAACATAATTGCTAATATAATAGACACTGGAAAAGCAAAAACAATTTGCAGGAAGGACAAGTACAGAGTATTCCACAATACTCTTACGACCTCTTTGTCCTCGAAAATCGTTTTAAAATGTTTCATCCCTACCCATTCACTATGAATAAACCCCTGAAAAGCACTAAAATCTTGAAAAGCGATAATATTTCCCGCCATCGGAATATACCTGTAAACGATAAAATACAAAAGACCCGGAAGGAGCAATAAATAGAGATATCGCTCTTTCCAAAGTCTTGCTCCTATTTTCTTTTTAGCCTTTACCGGAATCTTTGGTTGGTTTTGCAGTTTTTCGACACCGGGGTGGTTTGTTTGTAAATCCTTCATTCTTTCACTTCCTCTCCAACCTGTTGTTAACTCATCACTGTGCTTTGACTGATATCTATTACCTTACCACCCGCACGAATAGATTCTGTTGCCGCACAGCCTACTGCTACACTCATTCTCCCTGCAAATGGAGTGGTTAATGGCTGCTTATTGTAAAGAACAAGATTGACAAAATCCTCTGTAATCTTTGGATCTGCTCCTCCATGACTACCTTCTTCTTTTTTTATGTCATATGTCACATCACTTAGCTCATTCCACGAGTTAGACTTTCTCGTGCGAACATACACTTTTCCTTCCAACTCTGAGTTTTCAATTCTTCCTTTTGTGCCAATAAACGTATAATTCCTTTGATAATCAGGTGTGAAATGACATTGTAAGTAAGATGCTTTTATCCCACCTTCAAGCTCCATCATCACCATATTATTATCTTCTACATCAATTTCTTCACGGAATGCACATTGTGTTAAGGTATGTGGACTGTATTCAGTACAAGTATCTTTTAGATCACAAGTAGGACATGTTAAATCATTAGGTTTATCACCACCGAAAAAGTCAAGACTCCCAAATGCAGATACCTTTTTTGTATACTTTCCAGTGATCCAGTGAATAACATCCAAGTCATGTGAACCTTTTTGCAATAACAGCGAGGTTGTATTTTTAGAAGCACCATGCCAATCGTGGTAATAAAAATATCCACCCCATCCAACAAAATGTCTAACCCAGACCGCTTTAAGATCACCAATTACACCAGAATCAACGATACCTTTCATCGTTTGATACATACTCATATAGCGCATGTTAAAACCGACCATTAAATGTTTCCCAGCGTTTTTCGACGCTTCAATAATTCGGTCGCATCCTTCTACAGTGATGGCAAGCGGCTTTTCACAGTAAACATGCTTACCTGCCTTCAGTGCAGCAATCGCATGTTCTTCATGTAAATAATCGGGAGATAAAACCGCTACCGCATCTATATCATCTCGCATTAATAACTCCCGATAATCTGTCGTTGTAAAAGCATCAGGATTAACCGCTTCCAAAAACCTTTCTAGCCTTTCCTCAGAAATATCTGCCGCTCCAACAACTACCGACTTTCCTTCTGGCTTATGCCAGTTCTTCGCAATTCCACTTCTCAAACCTGCTCCAATGATTCCTATTCTTACTGTTTCCATAGATAAATCCCCCTATTAATAATATAATTTCAGCATCAGGAAAATATTTTCCTGATGCTATCCAAACGTTTTCCCATTACTAATAAATAATTAATTGTTAAAATCCCTATATTTTAGAAGATTCTCGCACAATTAGCTCAAAAGGTAAGAAGATTTTTATTGGAATATTTAATTTGCCTTCCACTTTATCTACAATTGTTTTAGCTGCCAATTCGCCAATTTCATACTTTGGTATGTCAATAGATGTAAGCGGAGGGGTTGAATACTTGGCCATCTCAATATTATCAAAGCCTATAAATGCAATATCGTCCGGCACTTTCAAATTTTTTTCAAATACAGCTCGCATTGCTGCAATTGCCATTAAATCACTTGCACAAAACATCGCAGTAGGTATTTCACTTTGCTCTTTCAAAAGCTTTTTCATACCTTCATAACTATTCTCTAAAAGCCATCCAGTATCAATAATCCAGTCTTCTTTAGACACCATTCCCGCTTCTTCTATCGCGGTTAAATAACCCTGAAATCTTTTTTCTACTGCTAGACTCTCATTTCTTGGTCCAGACCCACCACCGATAAAACCAATTTTTTCATGTCCTTGATTAATTAAATGCTCAACCGCCATTTTAGCAGCCTCTTTACGATCATAATCGATAACAGTAATTGTTTCCTCCGAGTAATAAAAATCTAACCCTACTACAGGTAAGTATTTTTTAAGAAACTTAAGCGTCTTTTCATCGATTCTATCTACTAAGATAATACCTTCAATACCGGATTCATGAATCATCTTTAGAAGCCTTGATTCGTCCGCTATTTCATCCTTGTACATATTAATTAAAGTATAATTTAACTTATCAAGCGTATTGCTTATACCAGAATAAATATTGGAGAAATAAGGGTTGAACTCGGCTACCTTTGGATCAGCGACCCATCCAATTTTCATTGTTCTTCTTTTGCTCTCATGAGAACTTTGATTTGTTACTAAATTCCTTGCATGTAAATTAGGTATATAACCTAATTCCTTCACTGCGTCCCATACCTTTTGCTTAGTTTCCTGATTGACATTTCTACTTTTATCATCCTTAATCACTCTTGAGACAGTAGAAATAGAAACTCCAACTTTCTCTGCAATATCTTTTAATCTAACCAACCGAAAAACTCCTCTTGATGCATCATTACATTACTCACTTTCGAAAACACAGCTATAATTAACAGAAAATTACAAGTGATTAGAATATAACGCGGATATACAAGCTTGTCAACCTTTTCTATTATCTTAAAACCTTGAGCTGTTATACCACCGCGATTCATTAGATTAGAAGTGCCAAATTCGCACTACAGTAAATCCTATTTAATAGATGACTATTAAACTTTCAGAATTCGTCAAATAGCAGCTTAAATACATCGGCAAATCGATACCCCATCATTTTATACCCTTCCGCATTAGGATGAAGACCGTCCGGGAGTAAGTTTTCTGAGTCCGCGTCTAAAATATCCAATCCATTTACATAAAATATATGTTCATCCCCATTTTCATTGAAAATATCTACGATTTCTTTTACTTGTTTACGCATTTCAATCAGTGTGAAACCAACAAGATTGGGGGTTTCCTCTCTAAATGTACCAAAAATAGGTGAGCTTAATATAATTGGTACGGATGGTTGTTTTTCGCGAATAATTTTAATAAATCCGATGATGCTAGCCTGAAATGTTCGATGGTTATAACAATTCCAACCGTACATATTAATTCCTGCACATAATGAGATGAAGTCAACAGATGTATCCCTAATTGTCCGCGCTACCATCGGCTCAAATTGACATTGGCCACTAAAGCCCAAACAAATGGAATCCAATTCCAATTCTTTAGCGGTGATAGCCGGCCATGTTTGAGAAGGACTTTCAGCAGCATGACATTGTGTAATAGAGCTTCCATAAGAGAGCCATCTTTTTCTAGTGGATGAGTGGAGGTTCCACTCTGCCTGTTCATCAATATATACATTTTTCAAGGACACTTGCTCTTGTTGTGATAAATAAATTTCTACCTTTTTGTTTTCTCTCGATAGGCCGCCCAACGTAAAAGATGAGACACCTGCCTCAACAATGAATGTCTTTTCTAATTCGTTTTCTATCACCATATCAAACTCTATTTCAACTGGAGATAGAGCAAACTCCACCTTTATTTTTTGGGAACTCGTTTCGAATATAATTCTTACTCCTGCTGGTACTTCCGCCTGGCCATTGAGTAGATTGGGAGTAAAAAAGTCTCTCTCTTTATATAAAATCCGCCATGGTTTAATAAATTCCCCTTTTCTTTCTAGTGATAAAGCACCTAGTATTGTTTGGGAATTCAACGTAATAGGTTTCATTTAGGCACCGCCTCCTTTCAGAGTTGTTATAAAAGAACAAATTACAAAAGCAAATAATACTTTTGTAATTTGGAAGTTACTTTATTATGACTTCAACCAATCCAGCGTAAATGTTCCGAATTGTATATCCATATTATTCCAATTGTCATAATCATAGACTTTTTCAAACAAGACGCCAATTTCCCCATTCTTTAAAACTGTTAAGCATGAATAACCGTAATGGCTGTCTTCGATGACTTTACTGTAGGGCCATGTCTTTCCGCCGTCTTCGCTTAAACGAATCGTCCCCTTTTCTCTCTTTGTTTCATTATCTGGGTTAGAGAATAAGACTCGTACTTTTCCATCTCCTTGATCAGGATAAAGAATGACACTAGATTGACAGATTGGATCAACCAATGTCATGTCAAACGTCACTTCACCCCAAGTCTTACCGCCATCTGTACTCGTTGTTACGGCCGTTCTCTGAAGTCCGTAATGATTTCGCAAATAATACTTAAGCTCTCCATTTGGTAACTCGATTACTTGAGACTCCGTTAGCATTTGCTTATGATCAGAAATCGTTTCAGCGGTTAGTGTTTCACCGTCTAGCTCTCTACCATCGTTCGGGGATTCACCACGTTGCCATGTGACACCGTGATCATCACTGTAGATTAAAGCACATGACATATGACCTGTTTTATTTGAAAAGTAGATCGGGAAAGCTAATCTTCCTGCCTTTTCTCCATGCTTCAATTGAATACCACAACCAGGGCCAGATCCAATAAAGCGCATCCATTCCTCTTTTACCAATGGGTTTAATTCGCGAGGTTCTGACCATGTAAGCCCATCATCATCACTTTTAATCACTTGTAGAAATGATGTTCTCGCTTCTAGTAAACTTTCATTCGAGTCAATTCCCTTTTTGTAATAAATATTACCTTGTGCTTCGTCACCTTTGAACACATAGCCTTCTTTATCTACAGTATAATCTGTTGCATTCCCTTCAAAGTCAATAACTTTCCCGTCTTCAGATAACAAATAGGTATTTCCTGCACTATCAAATAGTTTTCTGTTTCCTTTTGAATCAAACCCGACCCCTGCTTCACTCGCCCATAAACCAATCCCGCCTGGTGTATGCATATAAAGCATAAATAATGTACCTGTTTCCTCGTCCTGCAATAATGAAGAATCAATCGCAGCCGCTCCGTCCAATCCTTCACCGGCAAATGCAACGAGCCTTTGGATTGGATTCCAGGTCTTACCGTTGTCTCCACTACGTCTAATTGCCACTTCAATCTGGTTTGGATTATCTGTTTGATCGACTATCCTTGCATCAATGCCTGCAATAACTGTTCCCTTTCTTGTTGTAATCATTGATGGAATTCTATATGCTTTTGAACCTGCATAATCCGGATAAAAAATTGCTTGCGTTTCAATATTTGGCATAAATAAAAACCCCCGCATTTAGTAATTTGAAAGTATAATAGTTTAATAAAAGGCGGGGACTTCACAGAAGCGCGTAGCACTGTTGTGGCCCCCAATACATTACTTCAATAGTTCAGAAACTTTAGGTGCTTTTTCTAATTCCTCAAGAGTCTGCTTTCCTCCATTATTCATATAATTTTCCACGTATTTATCCCATTCTTTATCAATATCAACTTCCCCAACAATTGCCTTCATTCTAAATTCCTCAACAATTGTATTCATTTGCCCACTATAACGATTCTCAATATCTCTCAAGTTTGTTTCATTTAGCATATCCCATTTGTATGGACGGATTAACATCTTCTCTTGAATATCCTCACGTGCATAAAATTCATCTTTTAACTTCAGTGTATACTCAGAGTTAATCCACTGTACTCTTTCTTTATCATACGTGCGGAAGTTATAGGCCCAAAACCCAGAATTACCTTCTTGCTCTGCATATTCTGGTCGTACTTTAAGTGCTGATTTCTCAGGCTCGCCTTCCCAATCCGAGTGTACACCAACTTCACCAAACAATGTCCATCTTGCATCATTATCGAAATTAATATAGTCGAAAATTTGTAGAATTCTTGCCAATTCTTCATCAGTTACATGTTTAGATACATAGAATGCATCTGCTAAGTCTACGACTGGTAGATACGCTTTTACTCCTTGTTCTCCATCTGGGCCAATTTCTGGTCCTGTTGCAAGAATTTTTGCTGTAGAATCAGGATTTTCGACAATATTTTGCGGGGCACGTCCTTTCGCCCAATCATCCATTGCAAGATAGGATGGCTGCGCAATATAATAACCAATTTTTCCTTGCTTGTATTTTTCCCAACTCGTATTTTCATCAATTGTTGTAAACTCCGGATCAACTAGCCCCATATCGTACCATTTAGCCATTTGCTTTAAAAATTCCTTGTACTTCTCAGATATCTCCGCCTTCACTAATTTTCCATTTTCAAGAAAATTATAGCCACTACCCAAACCGTAAGCGCCCATTAGCGACTGAGCCCAATTCAAATTATTATTCGCTGGTGAAATTCCATACGTATCATTTTTTCCATTTCCATCTGGATCATCAAAGGTGAAAGCGATTAATATTTCCTCTAACTCTTCCAATGTATAAGCTTCTTCAGTAAAGAATATTTTCTCGCGTCCACCGCTCGGTCCTACTTGCTTTATTTCACCTGGAGGCTCAATGCCTAGATTCTCTAACCAATCAAGACGAAGAGTTGGGCCCCAAGGTAAACCATATACGTGCGCATATTGCCCGATTAATTGTAAGTACTGATCTTCCGTACCTTGTTTTAGATTCAAATTTGGTCCCGGTGGATTCTCTTCTAGCATTTTCATATAAAGTGGTGCGTACTTCTCTAACATTTCTTTTGGAATTGTTCTCGTTAAACCAGAATCATACATTTCTTGCGCAGTTTGACCACCCGCTGTGAATGCAAACGTGTCAGGCAGGTCGCCAGAGGCTACCATTAAGTTTACTTGTTCAGCATTCCACGTATCCAGTTTTGTATTTTTAATTTTAATATTAAATTGCTCTTCCAATCGTTTTTGCACATAGTTGTCATCTTCCACTTTACCTCTTGTAACCGAACCGGAAAGATTTAATGTTAATTCTTTCGAAAAGTCTCCAGCCTTTGGAAGTTTAGATATATCGACTACTTCCTCCGTCTTGTTAGCGGCATTCGAACTACAGCCTGCGATAACTAATGCCGCTGACATGATAGCTCCTAAAAAAAAGTGTCTCATCCGTTTCATCTTTTCTCCTCCTCAGTATCATTATCCTTTAAGAGATCCAATCATAATACCTTTGATAAAATACTTTTGAACAAATGGATAAACTAACACAATAGGTCCAATTGAAATCATAACAGTAGCTGCACGCACATTACTTAATAGTAAATTTTCATTAGAGCCACTACCACCAATAGCACCGGCATCGGATGATTGCGATAGATCCATTGCGGTCATCATATCTCTTACAATCATTTGCAAGACAGTTTTAGCATCATCTTGAATATAAACTAAAGCATGGAACCATTCGTTCCAATGGAATACCGCTGCCCATAAGGCAATGGTTGCAATAACAGGTTTAGATAATGGCAGAATGATCTTTGTTAAAATTGTAAAGTAACTTGCCCCATCCATAACTGCCGATTCTTCTATCCCTTTATCAATTGTCATGAAATAATTTCTCATAATAATGATATAGAAAACGTTTACTGCCGTTGGTAAGATTAACGCCCATCTTGTATCAATTAATCCCAGGTTTTTCACTAATAAATAATCCGGAATAATCCCACCTGAGAAAAACATAGCAATGAGAAAAAAGATGGTAATTGTATTGCGATATGGTAAATCCTTTTTTGATAGAGGATAAGCTGCCAACATAGTGAAAGCTACGATTAAGAATGTTCCTGATACTGTTCGAATAATCGTATTTATGTATGCTTTCATAATACTTCCATAGCCGAAAACAAATTGATACGCATCTGGAATCCATCTTTCTGGCCAGAGACTCATTCCAAGACCAGAAGCCTGTTTTGGATCGGAAAAGGATAAAACAAGCGTCTGCCAAAACGGATAAAGTACCATAATGGAGAAAATAATAAAACAAATAGTTAATATTAGTTCAAACAACGAAAATTTCCTTTTTCCCATAATCATCCTCCTCTCTACCAGATTCCATGTTCACTTCTTCGACGGATGATTGCATTTGCACCTAAGATGAAAATAATTCCAATGATGTTTTTAAACAATCCAACTGCGGTCGCATAGTCAAACTGGAATTGTTCCAAACCACTTCGATATACATACGTATCAATAATGTCAGCTACTTCATAAACAAGTGGATTATACAAGTTCAAGATTTGATCGAACCCGGCATTCAAAATTCCACCTAGACGTAGGATGAAAAGGATAATGACCATAGGCATAATAGATGGTAGTGTAATATGAAGCATTTTCTTAAGTCGATTAGCCCCATCCATTTCAGCCGCTTCATAAAGTGCTGGGTCAATAGATGCGATTGTTGCCAAGTAAATAATCGCTCCGTATCCAATTTCCTTCCAAATATCTGTCAATATTAAAACTGGTATGAAGAATAATTTACTGGATAAAAAGTTAACTGGATCCCCACCAAAAGCAGTAATGATAAAGTTAACAATCCCCCTTTGCGGAGAGAATACTTCGATAATCATTGCTGATAGAATAACCCAAGACATAAAATGTGGTAAATACGAAATAGATTGTGTGACTTTCAAGAACTTTTGATTTCGTATTTCATTTAGCAAGATTGCAAAAATAATCGGCGCAGGAAATGCAATTATTATTTTTAAAAGGCTGATAAAGATTGTGTTCTTTAATGCTCTTATAAACATGAAGTCTGTAAACAATCTCTCGAAGTGCTCAAAATTATTCCAAGGACTCCCCCAAATACCTAGTCCTGGTGAAAAGTTCTTGAACGAGATAATGACACCATACATTGGTAGATAGTTAAATATGAATAACATAATAGCTGGGAACAAAAGCATGAAGTAAAGTAGTTTCATTTTTTTCATTTGTGCCCAAGTAGACTTTTTCGGACTTTTTAAATCAATCTTATTAGCAGCTATAGCTGTTTTCGTGTCCATCATCTCACTCCCCATTACTTAAGGTATTGAATCAATCTAGTTATGCATAAGACTTGATTGCATGCTCAATCTCTTCGTTAAGTTTTCTTATTTCTGCCCAATTGGATTCTTTAACAGGCAATAGCGGTAAACGTGGAGACCCCGTTTCAACACCTCTTAAGCTTAAAATTGCTTTAGTAGCCCCATATAAAGAAGGATAGCTTAATAGCTTAGTAATGATTGTATTAATCTTTGTTTGCAATACTTGTGCTTCCTCGATTGCTCCTTGCTTGTAATAGGCATCCAGTTGACAAAATAGTTCTGGCATTACCCCGTATGTACCACCAATTCCTCCATCAGCTCCCATAATACGTCCACCTAGGTACTGCTCGTCTGGACCGTTGTACACGAGGAATTCTTTGCCTGCATTTGCTTTAAATTGCTGAAGTTCGAATACGCTTTCACCAGACATTTTAATTCCAATAACTTTATCTTGAGCAATCATTTTCTTAAATAGAGTTTGTGTTAATTGAAAGCCTGTTGTCTGCGGGATATTGTAGATAATAAATGGCAGCGAAGAGCTATCGATCATTTCCTGCCAATGTCTCTCTACAGAATCCTCAGATAATCGGTAATAGATTGCTGGAACAGCTGAAATCGCATCTGCCTTATTATTTTCCGCATGAACCGCTAATTCCTTACTCTCTATCGTTGAGTTAGCGCCAATATGTACGATAATCGTTAATTCATTCCCTACCTCTTCCATTACTGCTTCTAACACTTTTTTTCTTTCTTCGACTGTTTGAAGGATACCTTCTCCCGAACTTCCGCCTACATATAAACCCTTTATACCAGTATCCACATAATAACGCGCAAGTTTCTTCACTCTTTTCTCACTCACTACTCCTGACTCATCGTAAGCAGAATACATTGCAACGAATACACCTTTAAACTTATCCAAATCCCAAGCTGTCATTACATTCAACCCTTTTCTTAGTTTTATTCATATTATGGTCCTACCACTTAGGTTTGAAACTTCAATCATCTTGATTGATTTTCAGCTTTCCATATTATACTATGGTCCTACCACTTAAATTATTTATAATACTTTTTGTATATTATTTCTATAAGTTAACCGCTTTCATTATTTTTGTCAAGACTTTTTATTTTTTGTTTGATTAACATATTAATAATGAACCACCTCGCACTCGTTTAGATAATAGTATACTATATTGGTAAAACCATCCAACTATTGTATTAGGAGAGAAAATAATGCTCGAACGCAAAAAACATTAGCCGAAATTGTAAGTGACCGGATTAAAACCTTCATTTCTGAAAATAATTACCAACCTGGCAAGCGCTTACCATCAGAGAAAGAAATAATGGACATGTTAGGGGTGAGTAGAACCATTGTGAGAGAAGCCCTTAAGACACTTCAATCACATGGAATTATAGAAATTAAACAAGGTGTAGGAATATTTGTGAGTGAAATAAAGATACAAGGATTTTTCAAAAATGTATCTCCTTTTATAAAATTAGATAAAGTGAAATTTAAAGAACTAATAGATACAAGGATTATTTTAGAATTAGGTGCCATTGAGTTAGTGATTGAACACTATCATTTGGATAAAATAAAGAAAATGTCACACTGGAATGACCTCATTCTCGAAAAGGTCGAAAATGGCGAGAAACCCAAAAACGAGGATTTATATTTTCATCGTTCTTTATTTGATGCTACCTGTAATGAAACTTATATTCAACTATCTAATGTTATTGCAGAATACTTTAAAATGAATCAACTGGAAGAAATTGTTGATTTTGAAGACTATATTGCTTCCTACAAAGAGCATAAATCAATTATTACATTGCTAATTAATAAAGAAACTGAAAAAGCAAAACTAGCAATGAAAGCTCATTTATATCATCTGTATGACATACTTCATAAATGGGAGGAGAATAGTCAAGTGATGGAATAGAAATATATTTTACGAAGCTTGAAAGTCGAATAAATAATGATAGAGATGAAGTTACTTGTACGATGAAAATGATAATTTAATGATACAGTGGTCCTACCACTATTATTTTTCCTTACTTACAAACTTTTTCATAATAATTTAAAAGCGGTGAATACAAGTGAAACCTATTCAAGATAAAGAAAGATATACATTAAGTAAAATAGTGAGCGATAATTTACGCCAGTATATTGTTGAAAACAAGATGACTACTGGGGATAAACTTCCTTCTGAGAGAGATTTAGCGGAGATGTTAGCAGTAAGTCGAGTAATTATAAGGGAAGCTTTAAGAACTTTAGAATCAACTGGGATTATTATTATTAAACATGGAGAAGGAGCTTTTGTTAACACAGATGATCCAACTGTTATTTTCAATCATTTACTTTTATTCTGGGAAATGAATACTGAAAAGACCGATGAATTGTTCGAGCTGAGGCATCTACTAGAAAAAACAGCAATTGAACATATAATTGCCAATACTGAAGCTGAACATTTGGAAGAGCTTCATAATATTATGGAGAGAATGGATAAAACAACAGATCCGCTATCGTTTAAACAATTAGATATCGAATTTCACAGAGGACTCATTCAAGCAACTAAAAATCAATTATTTACACAGTTAACAGATATTATCGTAAAATATTTCTCCAATGCCCCACATTCACAAATGGATGAAGCAGATAGAATGAAAACAATACAAGAACACAAATTGATATTAGAGGCCCTTAAAGCTAAAGATAAAGAGCTTGCCATTCAACTTTTAAGTGAACATTTACAGTATGCTAGGAAATTGAAAATAGAGCAAAAGACGCGGACTGTAAAATAAATTTACACTTATAAAGAGCGGCTACTTTCATGACCTCAGTAAGTAGCCGCTGTAACATGTAGCTTTCATATTTATCGTGAATGGAGGGTCTAGTCTAGCAGCAGACTTTTATTAATTCTCTCTTCAGATGCCAATATTTCAACCTGCACAAAATGCAGCATAGCTTTCTTCTCTTGTAGCCGTCCAAACTATATTAAAAACGGATCTTTTACCTCTGAGAGCCATGAACGTAGTTTTCTGTCCAGCTCTTCTGCAATTGGATGATTTTCAAACTCATCGATCTGCTTAGGGTGTAATTGGAATTTGTCATCTCTTAAGTTATAAAGCAATCTTACTCGTTCTTCCCCTGGCGCATATCCATTATGAATAACGTATGTATAGTTATGTGTCCGAACTGCTCTCCACCCATACGCTCGGTTATCTAATCCAGCTTCTCGGAAAGTTTCAATTGCTTCCTTCCGACCTGGATATCCACAAATGTAGGCAGCCTCAGGTCCATCACTTCTTTGATTGATGATCAAATTTGATACATCAGTACCTTCTACCGAATTTGGAATTTCCAAATCAAGTAGACGTAGTAGTGTTGGCATAATATCAACTGTATTTAGCAACACATCCGATTTCGCATGCGGAATTACCTTGGGCCAGCGAATAATAAAAGGCACACCAATAGATTCCTCATACCACACATGTTTCGCCATCAAGCCATGGGATCCCATCATTTCTCCATGATCAGAGGTCAATACAACAATCGTATCCTCTTCCAACTGTTCGTCCCTTAATAATTGCAAGATTCTCCCAAACTGATCATCAATACCCGATATTGCAGCTAAATAATTTAGTTGGTTTATCTTTAACTCTTCCAAGCCTCCATCCACCGCTTCACCAGTATGAACAATATATTTTGAGTCATGTACGTTTTCACGTAAAGGTAGTTCTTTCTCTCTGTATAGCTTCTGGTATTTTTCTGGAACTTGTTCGAATGGGCTATGTGGAGGATTCCATGATATAAAAAGACTAAATGGTCTATCTCTCTTCCTATCTTTTATAAAATCCAGCGCACAATCTGTTTCATGCTCTACTGACCATTGATTTACTTTTATCTTCTCTGGACTATCTTGCCAATAATGTGGGGCAAAGTGATCATCCCAAGCTCCGTATGAATACCAATACTGAAATCCATGCCTTTTCGGTCCTGGAGGTGTGTATGCATCCCAACCCATCGCCCCCGATTCAGGTTCATCCGTTACATTCAATTCCGGTAAATCAAGATGCCACTTCCCAATATAACCCGTTTCATAACCCGCTTTGAAAAGCACATCACTCACACATATTTCGTCTGAACTCAGCATAAGATCCGCGCCCACTTTGCAATTTGTATATACCCCGGTGTTAATTGGATACTTCCCCGTAAGTAAGGAACCACGATGGGGTGAGCATAAAGGGGAGACTGTGACTGCATCCGTTAAAACGGTACTTTCACGAGAAAAGGAATCAATATTTGGCGTAAGTACAGGGTCTTCGTCTTCATATCCTACTGCCTGTCGGCGCCATTGATCTGCAAATATATAAATGAGATTTGGTTGCCCTTTATCCCTCATTTTGCCTCTCTCCTTACCATTATTTTTCTATTGTTTATCATTTTATTCCTGTGTTTGCTACTCCCTCAATAAAGTGATCTTGGGCTAAAAAGTAAACAATAATCGTTGGTATAATTGCCGAAACAGCGGCAGCCATAAGCAATGCATATTCTGTGTTATATTCCGTGATAAAATGCTGAATTCCCAACTGTAATGTGTATAAATTGTCAGATGTTAGATAAATCAATGGTCCAAGGAAATCATTCCATGAATGCATGAAGGAGAATATGACCAGCGTGGCAATTGCCGGTTTTGATAACGGCATCATAATTTTCCAATAGATTCCAAATTCACTAAGACCATCAATTCTCGCCGCTTCTAGTAGTTCATCAGGAATGGATAAGAAAAATTGACGGAATAAGAACACACCAAACGGATTAAATGAGCCAAGTAAGATCAATGCCCAATGTGAATTAACGAGCCCTATCTCCTTCATCAACATAAATTGCGGAATCATCATCACTTGATAAGGGATCATCATTGTTGCAACATAGATGAAAAATAAACGATTACTTTCTGGAAACTTAATTTTTGCAAAAGCATATCCTGCGAGCGAGCTGTTGATAACAATCAAAATAGTTGTCAAGACAGCTATCTTCAACGTATTTAAGTAATAAAGGTGGAAAGGTACTTTTGTCCACACATCTTTATAGTTACTCCAATGAAAAGTTTCGGGGATCCACTTAATTGGAAATCCAAAAATTTCTGATTCCGCTTTTAACGAAGCTGATAACATCCAGACAAACGGAAGAACCATCATCAATGAAACTAAAATAATCACCATATATTTAATTATCTTTTTTATCGGTACTTTTTGAATCTTTGGAGTAGATGTGTTGCTTGTAGCTTTAGTTGCGATTTCCATTGAAAACGTCAACTCCTTTCTGTTTATATGAGTATTTCCTGTGAATAACGATTAATCATTCATTTCCCCATTTTTTTTGGCCTTTAAATTGAAAAAATGCAAATAATAAAATGAGCATGAACAAGACATAAGCCATGGATGATGCGTATCCGTATTCAAATTGTTTGAAAGCTGTGTTATAAATGTCGTACACAAGTACATGTGTAGATCTACCTGGTCCTCCGTTTGTCAAAATATAAATAAGATCAAATACTTTAAAGGAATTAATTACACCGATAATTGTTGTAAAAAAGACGATGGGAGAAAGCATCGGCAATGTAACATTGAAAAACTTAGAAACTGCACCTGCTCCATCCAAATCCGCAGCTTCGTAAAGATAGTTAGGAATGCCTTGTAAACCTGCCAAAAATAGAATCATATAATAGCCGATAGAATGCCATATATACACGATTGAAACGGAAACTAACGCCCAACTGGGGGATGATAGCCAACCAGGGGGATTATCTATACCAAGTGTCATTAGAAATCCATTGATCGGTCCCATAGAGGGATTAAAAATGAGCTGCCATACAGCTGCAACTGCAATAGTTGCAGTTACATATGGTAAAAACACTGCAGTTCGAAATACCTTTACAAATCGGATACCTTTATTTAATGCAATAGCTATTAAGACGGACAAAAATAAGGTAATTGGGACAGAAATCACAGTAAATAGAATACTGTTAATAAATGAAATACGAAAATTTTCATCAAAAAATAGATTTTTATAGTTTTCTAAACCAATAAACTCTATCTTCCCGAATCCATTCCATGTGGTAAAACTCATCACAAAGGAAGCAATAACAGGAATGAGTATAAATATTAAAAAGCCTAAAATGTTTGGCAGTAGGAATGTATATGCTATCAAACGATTTCGCCTTACTACTTTTGATTTTGGCTTACTAATTTGCTTCATCATGTTCATTCCTTTCAAAAAACTGGGCACTGCAATTTGGAGATATGGAGTTGCAGTGCCTTATTTTTATTTCTTACTTATCTTCATATTTGTTTGCCCATTCACTTTTTACACGCTTTGTAATGTTCTCAATTGCTTTATCAACAGATTGCTCACCGATTATAGCTAACTCGCCTTCTTGCGTAAATATTTGCCCTACAACAATATTTTTAACGCCAAGTAGCATTGGATACTCAGGATATTCCTTCGTTTCTAGGAAGTAGTGTAGGTTCTCCGGCTTTTGCGATCCATCGCCGAGGTAGGCCTTTTCAACATCCTCATTCATATAACCTGTTAAATACCCTTCAGAGGCAAATAGCTCGGCACCTTCTTTACCTGTCATATATTGCATAAATTTAAATGCTTCATTTGCATGCTTTGTATTTTTATTCATCATAATTGTTACTGGTAGCGCTAATGATGTATTTTTCGCTACACCTTCAGGATGTGGAATTGGTACAACATCCCAGTCGAAGTCTATTGTCCCTTCTGCCTCTGCTTCTCTAAGCTGGGCAACATGCCAGTCCCCAATCAAGTTCATCGCAATATTTCCTTTTTGGAAAGCTGCATTGTAGTGTGCTCCCGTCGATACTTGTTCAGACCAACCCATGATTGACCCATCCTTTTCAAGACCTATACGTATTTGCAACGCTTCTTTAAAAGGGGTCAAATCTTTATCGATAATGGAAGCACCAGCCTGAACAGCACTCATATACCATGTTTGTGGCCATTGTTGTAGAAATGCGCCATACACTTTGCTTTCTCCGCTCCCACTCGTCATTTCTTTGGACAATTCACGAAATTCTTTCCATGTCATGTCATCACTTGGGTAGTCTACACCTTTTTCATCAAATAAATCTTTATTATAATAAAGCATCCAGTTTGATTTTCTATAAGGAAGACTCAATACTTTATCCTCTGACTTATACGTGTCATACATCGTTCCATATCCTGAAACATCCATATCACTTTCTTTAATATAATCGTCTAATGGTGCTAACAATCCCGTGTCGATCATATTGTCCATCTGGCCAGTGAATAAATCGTATCCTTCTCCACTTGATAGCTGCATTCGAATTTTTTCATAGTATTGTTGTTGAGGAAAGGATTCGAATGTAATATTGATGTTAGGATTGTTTTTCTTAAACTCTTCATATCCCCTTTCAAAGGTCTCTTGGTCATCAGGGAAAACCGCCATTTTTAAGCTAACTTTTTCATTTGTATCTTCTGATTTTCCCGTTTCCGCACTTCCTTCTTTTGAACTGCCACTAGAGCAGCCAACGAGCAAAACAAAGCAAACAAATATAATTGCTAATATACTGGATCTCTTTTTCATGGAACTGATCCCCCTTAATTTTTGTTGTAAATTGTTGTATATTAAATGTAAGGGTTTTCAGATGAGATAATAAGTAGAAAGTTTTATTCCCCCCGTTCAGTGCCTATTCAAAAGGTGACAGAATAGGAATGAGAAAATCGGGGCGCGAAGGTTTGGAAGACTGAAGCATATGCTTTTATTACAGGAGAAACAAACTAGTACACGATGTGCTGGCCTCTGTGTTGCTCACAGGACTTGAGCGTTCTTAACAGAGGTTCGTTTTAGTACAGAGGTTGCTTTAACAAAGATTCGTTTTCCTAAGTAGGAACACCTTATTCCCAACAAGCAATTCGCCGTTTTCATTTGGTGACTTTTTGAACATCCCCGTTAATCATTAGGAGTGACCATTATGATTTTTTTGTTTTTTGTATGTATTGTGCTTTTAATATTCTTTATATATAAAAACTTAAAAAGTTCGTCGATATTTTTTTTAAGTACGTTAACAATTGGGTGGATTTTGGCCTACACTTCTTTTACTCTCTATTTGTCAAAATTCAATTACTATTTTAATATTGTTAATCAGTTTATTGATTTTAGTCCTGGTACGTGGAATAACCTTATTCTACAAAACTTCCATGCGGATACATTAATTCGCTTCTTTAATTTTGGAATTGTTCTATTTTATTTTTCCTTCTTAAGTTTTGCTCTTTCTTTCGTAAGTACGCTTAAAATCAAGAGAAAGCAAGTCAACTTATATTTAATATTAGGCGTTTTTGGCATGATTCAATTTGTATACTATGATCCAAGTATTCATCTGATGCTTCAAGATTATGCAGTCGATACAGATAAGCTTTACGAATACCAGTCTTATAGTCATATCGGGGATATCATCTTTCAATCGATCAACTTCTTACACCTTATAGGTGGGTTTGCTTTATTTTTCCATCATTTCGTTCTCTATTATAAATTAAGATATATCCGACATTACACGCTTTATAATGTCATTAGTCTTATTCCG
The DNA here is from genome assembly GCF_001591545.1 of Lederbergia lenta NBRC 16444. GTDB lineage: Bacteria > Bacillota > Bacilli > Bacillales > Bacillaceae_C > Lederbergia > Lederbergia lenta. Next base: position 91,550 of record NZ_BCVC01000004.1, on the reverse strand, counting down.
CTAACATTTGTACACTTGCTTATGTTCAATTGGGCTCCCATTAACTTTGTGAAGACTACGTTTAGCAGAAACTATACAAATTATATACAGCCGCCAATCAATTTATTTTTAGTTGAGTATCGCTTCTTCCCCTTGATTGCTCTATTTGCAATCGGCATCATGATTTTCAATGTATTTAAATATAAGTCGATTGAGGCGCATTATTCGAGCATTAATATTATTACAAAGAAAAAAATTGATACGGCTTCACTAGGGGTAAAAGCATTTACACATGCCATCAAAAACCATCTGCTTGCCATACGTTCTGAAGCAGAATATTTACAGGAAAAGTTCGCTGATGATGAGGATGCATTATATAGCTTGAAATTGATGATAAACTCCTGTGAAACGTCTTTTCAAAGTATCGATGAAGCAAACCATAAGCTAAAACATATTACATTAAATATGAAGGCAACTTCTTTGGCCGTACCTATTGAAAAAGCAATTGATCGTTTCCATGCAAAATCTATGGATGCCACAATTCACTACAAACAACCGAGTCGGGATATCATGGTCTATATCGATGAAGAACATTTCCATGAGGCTATACATAATATTCTTAAGAATTCAGTAGAAGCTGTTGCACATCGCAAAGGAGATATTTGGATTAATATTAAAGAGATAGGTCAATGGGGGACTGTGACAATCGTGGACAACGGTACGGGAATTGCTGCTGAAAATGTGGACGAAATATTTACGCCTTTTTTTTCAACAAAACCAACCATTACTAATTGGGGGATTGGTCTTTCATTTTGTCATAAAGTAATTACGGGTCATGGCGGAAAAATTGAAGTGACAAGCGAGAAAGGTAAATCAACTCAATTTGATATTTTATTACCCCTATTTAAAAGGGTATAAAAAGCCCCCTTGGCTCTGGCTATGCCAAAAGTCTATATGTCCTTAAATAAGGGGCTGTTCCATAAGTCGCCTTGTATCTGACTTATGGAACAGCCCGCTTCGTATTCATTACTACATTCAGCTATTATTCTTTAAAATTACTTATTTTTAAACTACCTTGGAAAGCTTGATCGTTAATTGCTATTACTGACTTCCTATCCTCTGCTTCACCTGTCCATACATGGACTGAAAGCTGTGACGATGATTTTGATACGATGTTCATGATCAACTGTACCGTATACATATTATTGTTTTGATCGAAAGCTTTAGCTCTTATTTCAGCATGATCTTCATCTAATCTGAGCAACTCGGCTTCCTTCAAGTCTAAACGCATGCCTTGAGGCGTAATATGAATACTGGCTTTCCCAACTAAGTTGTTGTCCGCTCCAGTTGTCCATTTGCTATGAATATGCACTTTCTTACCAGTATGGAGGCTTTTGAGAAGCTCAACATGCCCATTTGCTTGGATTGTAATACCTGGCTTTATTGGCTCAATACTGTCGCTAGTCATTTGAAGCTTAGCTGTAAATGTTTCACCTTGAGCTTGATTCACATTTACTTCTAGTTTTAATACCTTATTAACTTGTTCTATTTTAATATTTTCATCAGCTTTCAATAATTTAGCCATTTCTCCATCTATATCGATCTCAATTACCCCTTTATTTTTCATCGTCGGATCAGAAACAGCAATCTCAAGCACACCATCTTTCTCTTGAAACGTAACAGAAGCCTTTTGATATGCTGTTAGAGGTCCGACCGTTTGCTTTTCATCATTCCAGAAATTTGCACCTATGAGATTTTTCTTGACGTCCTGTACAGCTTGAACAGCCGGATCATTTCTTAAAATTTGAACATCAGGTTGTTTGGCGTACTTCTCGGTTTGTTTTTCGCTTCGTCCTGGAAGAAGAACATAAGAATATGTGTCATTATTAGGCTTGATGCCATGATTAAACCACATAGTTGCGTAGGACCTTTTTATACGGTCAGCTGGTTCGCCATAATTAATGTCCTTCCAAGCACCAGTACGCTCTTCTTTTTTTACTGTCAGTGCTTTCCCCTCTGGGAAATAATAGCCTATATCTGCACCTTTGACATTCCCTTCAAGAAAAGCCCAATCGGCATCAAATGTTTGGTCATTCGTATCGCTTAAATCAGGTGTTTCACCATTAATAACAAGTTTATTGGAGCCATCATCGTGAATTTTTCGGTTTTCTACGATCGTTTCTATATTCCTTTCTTCGTCGCTATGAATGCCTGATCCAAGCGCAACAATTTCATCATCGAACATAAACCAAGACTTTTTCGCAGTGAGTGAACTATTCCACCCTTTATAAGACATGCCGGTTGTTCCAAAACGATCATTTAATGTTGAACCACCGACCCATGTTTCAGATGAAGTGTGTTCCCCACTTCCGTCCACTCTTTTCATCGTATCGATTGTCGTTCCCGGCATCCGGTAAGGATCCACTGTCGGCCAAAAGTCATTGCTGTATTGGCCCAAATCTACATTGTATAAATACGTCATGCCTTCACCTGTATACCAGCCTTTACGATTTTCATTGTTCATATCTTCATAGTTTTGAATGCGAGCAGAATACATGCTGATTCCAAAAGCATAGCCTGTTTTTCTATGGACTACACGGTCCATTGCTGCAAATGTCTTATGAAAGTCGAGATCTCCCCTTGCCGTAACTTGCTGGTTATCCAACAGTTGCTTTGCCAAGGTCATATCCCGGAAATTCCCTTCATTCTCCATATAATTTGAAAATGTATCTTCTTGTAGCCAGTATTTTGCCATTCGCTCATATTTTTCAGCAAACGGTTCTGGTGCAAATTGTGCCATTCGTATGACACTTTTAATGATTGTATGACCTGCAGTATGATCCTGAAGAAAGCTCCTGGATATCGCTCTACCTCTTACCATATCCATTAAGGCGCCTTTATACATAAAGGGCTCATAGGCATTTTCTATCCACTCATACACATTACTTACTTTAGGATCGGTTACATCCCAAGTAGAATCACTTAATAGATCTAGTAGTACAGTCAAGCCTTCAATTAAGACAATCCCGTATGACCCGTTATAGGCGATATTTTCATGTTGCACAAAGGATCCATCTTTATAAAAACCGTCTCCTTCCGTGACGTTTTCAAAAGTCTGACTAAGCGCATCACGTGCTGAAGCAATTTTATCTGCATCCTTCACTATAACTCCACGTACTCCCACTACTTTACTAACATCGATACGGTTCGCCCCAACTGCTTCACGATAATTCCCAGGAGTAGTTGCACCAGATTTCGTCGGATCAGGCTGAAAATGATCCACAACTTTTAAATATCGATGTACGGTTTCTTTATCCATATAATCATATAAAAGAACCATAATATTATTTAATTCATTAGGTACGCCAATTTCCCAATGCCACCAATTACTGTACTGAACAATATTTTCGTTATATTGATTTTGATATAACCACTCAAGTGCCGATAGAATATCCTGAAACAATGCCGGATTACGATAAAGTGATGAATGTTCATTTGCAAAAGCATGAGCCATTGCAGTTAGATTACGGTAATTGGCTCTTATGTCCGCGGAGTCATCTTTACTGGTAAAATCAATCCACAGATAGGAGCGATTTTCATTTTTGACCATACTTTTCCACAATTTTTCCGCTGTTTTTGTTTTGTTCTCAATGACCTCAACCATACGTTCATTCGTTGCATCAAAGTAGTCAAGACTTGTGATCTGACTTTCCCATCTATTACGAAGTTGGTCATATTCGTCTTGCTCAGTATCTATTACAGTAATCTGGCTCTCACCTTTGATCTTTCCATCTTCTGTCTCAACCGTAATAGTAGCTGTTCCTGCAAAATGTGCTTCTACCATGCCTCCTTGTACAGATGCTACTTCCTTATTTGAAGAACCCCAAATCAACTTTTCAGTATTTGCATTTTCTGGAGTAGTACTTGCTTTTAACAAACGTACTTGACCTGATTCCAATTTGAGCTCTTTAGGATGTAATTCAATCTCCCCAATAGAAGGACCTTCAATCCCATCCTTTTCGACAACTTTTACAAGAGTGCTAGCGGATAATCCATTATCTGTGGAAGCAGTGATCAGAGTTTCACCTACTGCAAGACCAGTCACAGTGCCGTTTTCTACTGTAGCAACTGTTCCATCCGTAGATGTCCAAGAAATAAGTGAACTAGTATCAACCGGATCTACCTGTACATTCAATAATGTTGTTTCTCCCTTTTTGAGGACCATTTCACTCTGTTCCATAGCGATTGCTTGTGCGGGGTTGATTAATTCTAATGAAACATCATCAAACATAGCCGTACCAGTTCCCGTTTCAAAAAAAAGCTGTACCCGAATGCTATCTACATTAACAGGGACTTTCACTTCCATTTTGATCTGCGACCAATCATGAGTGCCTGTCAGTCGATTGGAATATAACAAGTCAAGCTGCTGATCCCCCTCATACAAAACAACTCTCATTCGTGCACCTTGACTACTAACTATATCCTCCGTTCTCACCCAAGTACTTAGTGCATATGACTTCCCGCCTTCGACAGACACATCCTGTGAAACAGCAGCTCTACCATTGTCATTAGCGGAAATTTTTAACCCGTAATCGCCTGTATAGCTTGCATCATTTGATATGGATACAACAGGGCTTCCCGTTGGTTTCCATACACTCCACTTAGAAGCCCCTAGTTCATCCCAACCTGTGTTTGCTTTCTCCGTTTCTTCAAAGCTAGTGTTGAGTAATGGCTGTGAATCACTTGCCCGCACTTCTTGCACATTTACTACCATTATCAGTATTAATAAAAAGCTAATAAAAATAGAAAAGCTCTTTTTCACCAACCGCTTCATATTCATTGATTACTCTCCCCTATCCTAATGTTTTAGGGTGATATATCTTTGACCCAGCTTTTGGTGCAATATCGAGAATCACCCACAACGAAACTTAGTTACAAAGGTTTTAAATTAAACTGATAATTTTATCCACCATCCTTCTTTTCAAAAAATAACATTAGTGTATAATAATTGTAAGGGTTTTCATTTATCGGGCTAAGTGGAAAGTATTATTCCCCCATAAATAGACTTTATATATTCTTCTATCATATATTCACTCTCTTACACTATATAGTTCATTAAGTATGGACCACAGACAATAATCAAATGAAAATTTTCCGTCATCGTTTTAAACCAGGGTTAAAGCCCATTCAGTTGTTCTAAAAGAAACCGAATACTTTCATAAATAGGAGAGGGTGTAAATCATACCACCCTGATATATTTGCTGGAGGGAATCTATTGGAAACTATTAGTATATTAATCGCAGATGATATGGAAGCCCATCGCAGGCGGCTTGAGAGAATTATAGGCAGTCAAGGAAAGCTATCGCTAACTGCTTCAGCCAAGAGTGGATATGAAGCAGTTGCATTTGCCGCAATCAAGAAACCTGACATTGTTTTAATGGATATCGAAATGGAAAGCCAAATGGCAGGGATTAAAGCAGCTGCTGAAATTCACAAAATTTTTCCGGATACAAAAATTATAATGTTAACTGTACATCAGGATAATAATATTGTATTTGCGGCTTTTCAGTCAGGTATCATAGATTACCTAATAAAATCCGCTCCAAAAGAAGAAATTCTAGAAGCCATTTATTCAGCTGCCAATAACCAATCCCCCATTCGTCCGATTATCGCAGGGAAAATTAGAGAAGAATTTGCTCGTATCAAAAAATCAGAAGATCATTTAACGGAATTTTTCAAAATCATTGCTACGCTTACCCCATCAGAGCTAGAAGTGTTAAAACTGCTTTGCAGCGGTTTAAAAAGAAAAGAAATTGCAAAAGAGCGTGCTGTGGAAATAGATACAGTAAAAAAACAAGTTACTAGTTTACTAAAGAAATTTGATAGGATAAGTACGAAGGAAATTGTGGAAGAAGTAAATGAGCTAAAACTATTCGATATGATTAAAGATATTTCGTAACGAAACAAAACGAAGGGTGCAGCATGAGATGCGCCCTTCGTTTTATTCATTCTCTCAGCTTAGCCTCAACATCATTTCTTCCTCAAACTCTATTTAAGATAGCTTCTTCAATTGCTCTATTTATCTCTTTTCTTATCTCGAAAATAAAAGTACCTTCTTTAGGATACTCCGTAAATGTAATCTTTTCATTTTTATCAATAATATCCATTACATATTGTTTTCCCTTTAATTCCGCTAGCCACTGAAACGCCCTTAAATCTTGTAATGCTTGATAAAAGACTCTTAAGCGAATAGATGGCAGTGCTTCTCCATTTTTCCCTGGATAGACGAGAAACGGGTCACCGGATGGAAAAGCCTTTTTAGCGTCGGTAACTAAGTAAGGATCAATCGGTTCAATAGAATATTGACTATTATAGAAGTTATATCCCCAATGTAAGAATCCTTCAATGTCATATTTAAATAACTGAGTAGCGATGATTCTATTTCTATAAGAAGGCATTGCCATGAATCGATTACTCACCTCTCTATTTTGTGAGCAACAATAATACGTCCATAAATTAGGCACATGATGATCAATGAACGGTTGAATATGATCAGACGCTACTACCGGCTTTTTGACAATCCCCTTTTCAAAAAAGGAATAATCACTTAGTGCATCAATAATCGTAAAATCCTTAAGATATGGTTCTGCTATCTCTTTAGCCTTTGAATAAGTTTCAAAGTAATTTTCAGTTGGTTCGTCAGAAATATGGAAATAGATATTTTTTTGCTCCCAATTTTCTTTAAGAAATGCAGTTAAGGAAGGTAAAAAAGCTTGTAAAAACACTTGATACTCCTCACTGTCTGCATTGACATTCCATCCGAATTTCTGTGTTAGCTTACCATTTTCCATAACCATAATTTTCGGTGTAAACTCTGCACCCCATTGGGTGAATAGATGAGCTATTTCAATATATTTCACATTAGAACGCCTACATATTTCTAACCACTTTTTCAGTAAAGAGTAATCAAAGTCATATTCGTTATCAGTCAATGATATTTGAACAAGTTGCACGGTTGTTCTTTCTCCACCAACCTTCGTGTCTAAAGGAGGTGTGAATACTGGCGTTAGTATCATATTGATCCCGTTTTCACTGGCTGTCTCAATAAAATTTTCTATTGTTCGCCAATGCTCATCTGAGAAGACTTTTACTTGATAATAATCTGCCAAACAATCTGCATGAAACCATTCTGTGTGGATAAGCTTTTGCTCAGGTAGTGAGTGTGGGATCACATGTATATTTAATGTTTCCTTAAAAAGAATTTGGTCTGCCTCATTTGCAATCTGAACGATGACCGCCTTCTCGCCATTAGCAACAAGGTTAGGTTGTATATCAATCCAAATAGCATTCCAACCTTCTACTTCTAGCTCTATTTCCCCTTCCGAGATCGGCTCAAGCAAGTCTGGAAATAATCCGGGAGCTATGGAAAGGTAAGATTCATCGTGCCTGTCCGGATAAGCAGGTAAATCAGAAGGAACACTTTTCACCTTACTCAGAGACCTTTTTATCGTATCATCAGTGCTTATTTTGATACTTACCTTTTGCTTCTCTTCGCCAGCGCAACGGTAAGCGAGTTGAAAAGAATATTGCTCCTGTTGGAAAAGGGTTACATCTTTCCATTCTAATTTTGTTGGTGTATCTGTTGAAAATACCTTTTCTAATGAGTCCACTAAGCAGAATTCAATATTATTCATCATTTTCCTCCCATTTTCAACTATGCATGAGCAATCCGTGGCATCGGCATTGCCTCTTTCCCAAGTTCTGCCCATATATATTTCAATAATAAATCTGTTTTTAAAGTTTGATAGTCTGGGTTATCCCATAGATTATTAAATTCTCCGGGATCTGTTTCTAAATCGTATAATTCTCCGTAGGATTGATTATAATAAACTGTTATTTTATATCGCTCATTAACATACGTCTTTTGATGAATCGTTGTCGGCTCATGTCTAAATTCACAAATGATATGATCCCGCGCTTGCTCCTCTTCTCCCTCCCAAACTTGAGTTTGATCCACTCCGGTCATTTGAGGAGGAATGGAAATCCCAGCCATACTTAAGAATGTAGGCGCTAGATCAACCAGGCTCTGCATGGACTCTGATACCCGTCCTGCGGGTACTTTCTCTGGATAGCGAACGATAAAAGGAACTTTGATTAAATCTTCATAATGAAAGCCGCCTTTATATTGAAGCCCGTGTTGCCCAAAAAAGTGCCCATGATCACTTGTAAATACGATGATTGTATTATCAGCAATTCCAAGTTCATCAAGCTTATCGAGAATTTTACCAATATACTTATCCATCAAACTAATCATCCCATAATAAGTGGCAGTCAATTTTTTATGATCGTCTTCACTCACATTTTTATGTGTGTGATATCCATGAATGCCAAATCCTGTTTCTTGATAGGGAGTAAAATCTGGATTTTGCTCCTGAGTTAACTGAAAGTGAGGCGGATTTTGGTCATGTTCCCCTTCTTTTCCTTTAGGTATCGTTAACTTTTCAGGATCATACATTGTATCCCAAGGTTCTGGGACAAGATATGGAGGATGGGGGTCAAAAAAACTTGACCACAGAAAAAAACTTTCCTCATTTTCCACATAATCTTCCAACATAGAATTCGTTCGCTCTGCAATCCATGTATTATAATGATACTTTTCTGGGATAGCCCATGTATACTTTTCTTTTGGATCCATATGTCCTGTTGGTGCCAAGAAATAATCTTTCCAATTAGAACACCCCTTTTCTTCCATCCACAACGCATAATGCTGACCGACTAAATGTTCGTTTGTATGATTTCTTGCAAGTTCCGCTTTTTCAAACCCATAAAATGATTCATCAAAAGTCTTCCAATATTCTAGATCACTTAATAATGGATACGATTCGATCGATGGATATTCTTCGGAATCCTTCGTTTGTTGAAAATGAGCCTTGCCAATTAATGCCGTTCGATAATCATGTTCCTTGAATACTTCACCAACTGTTAGGCGATCCTCCAGTAGTTTTGTACCAAGTGTCCATGCACCATGCTGACTAGGATGTACTCCAGTGATAATGGAGGCTCTTGTTGGTGTACATGTAGGATTGGGACAATACGCCCGATCAAACATCGTGCCTTCACGGACCAATCGATCTAAATTTGGCGTCTTGATCTCCGGATTAAAAGCTCCGATTGTATTGAAATGCTGCTGGTCGCTCGTAATTAATAAAACATTCGGTTTCCTCATTCACAATCACCTCTTTATTTTATCAGCTGATTGGCTGCGACATACGCCCCACATAAAGCAGCATCATTATGCAACTGCGCCAACACGAGCTTTGTCGACTGCTTGTAAACCTGCATCACTTTCTTATCATACTTTTCTAGTATATCTTTTAAAAACACTTCTCCTTGCTCCGTAATGCCCCCACCAATAATAATTATTTCAGGATTATATAAATGGGCAATATTTACAAGGCCCGTTACTAGGTGCTCAAGGAAAAGATCGTAAGCTTCAAGGGCCAACAGATCGTTCTTATGAACTAGGTCCATCATTTCCTTCCCGCTTAACTCTTGGCCAGAAAGACCTTTATAAAATCGCACAAGCGCAGAAGTCGATGCGTATCTTTCTAAACAGCCCGCTCCACCGCATGGGCAACTTTCTCCGTTATGCATAATCGACATATGTCCTAGTTCTCCAGCTAAATTTGCTGAGCCTCTCATTAACTTTCCATTGATAACGACAGCTCCACCTATGCCTGTACCTAACGTTAAGAGCACAACTTCTTGCTTTCCGCTAGCAGCCCCTAACCACATTTCACCAAGGCAAGCACTTCTAACGTCATTTTCTACTGAAACGGAAAGACCTGTCTTTTTATGGAGAACCTCAGCCAATTTTAGACCTGAGTAGCCCTTGATATTTGATGAGAAAATAACCTTTCCTTCTTGATGGTCAACTAAGCCGCATGAGGAAATACCAATATTTCCAATTAAATAATGTTGCTTGAAAAATTGAATCTTTTCATCAATCATTTCAGGAATACTTGTTTGTGCGTGGTCAAGAGGTGTTTCCATTTTTCCAGCTAATAAAATTTCTCCTTCTCCCGTAACAACTCCATATTTAATATAGGTGCCGCCAATATCAAAACAAGCACTATAAATCATTAAAGTCACCCTCTATCTCTATAAGTTGAACGAATCATTTAGCGAGATGTCTTTTCCATTCCTAAATAGCAAAAAATTGTGATTCTTGCCATTACGTTCCACTTACTGTCTGTTGGTTAGTATCTCTACTCTTAATTTATAAAGCAGTTACCTTAATCTCTGGCAAATACTGCTGGACAATTTCTGTCTGAACCATTCCTGTCGTAGATTCCAACGCATTTGCTAACCCACATGCACAAGCCCACCGCAGGCATTCATCTAAATCATATTTCTTCTGAAGTGCATAGGCCATCCCAGCAACCATACTATCACCTGAACCAACCGGGCTTACCGCTGTAATACGGGGAACTTTTGCTTGCCATATAACATCTTCTCCAATTAAAACTGCCCCTTCGGCTCCTAAAGAAAGTAAAACGTACTGTACGCCCTGTGAGCAAATTGCTTTGGCTGCTTCAATCATTTCCTCAAGTGTAGACTCCACTTTTCCTGTGTATTGTGATAACTCCGTTTGATTCGGCTTAATTAAAAATGGCTTCCCTTCTATCCCAAACTTAAGAGGCTCCCCACTTGTATCCAATAAAAGTGGGATATTTGCCTCTCTTGTTAACGCACCAATTTCTTGATAAAAGGAGACAGGAACACCCGAAGGCAGGCTCCCAGAGGCAACGACCATCGTCGCCTCTTTCAGTAGATGTTGAAAAGACACCTTAAATTTTTCTATTTCTTCGTTCTTCACAACGGGACCAATTTCCATTAATTCCGTTTGCGTACCACTTTTCTCGTCAATCATAGCTAGGCATGTTCTTGTCTCTTCCTTTATTGTTACAAAAGAATGTTCGATTTCCTGCTCATCTAGCTGCTTTTGGATCCATACACCGCTTTGCCCACCTAAAAAACCAGTACAAAGCGGTGCACTACCGATTTCCTTCAAAACTCGCGACACGTTTAACGCTTTTCCACCTGGTGTTTTATTTCCATTTTCCACTCGATGGCCTTGATCCATTTGAAAATTTGGTACTCGATAGGAAACGTCAATGGCCGGATTTAATGTTACTGTTACTATCATTTCGTATGCCTACGCTCTCTGTGCACTTTTGCACATCGCAATTTTATCTGCAGCTACTTGCTTTAACTCTGTAATAGCATCTTTAAAGTATTTTCTTGGATCATTTTCATCTGGATGCTCAATAAAGTAATCCTTCAATCCCCCGACAAATGCATTTTTCAACTCTGTAGCAATATTTACTTTACAAATCCCCATGTTTATTGTTTCCCTTACTAATGTATCAGGAAGTCCTGATCCTCCATGGAGGACTAATGGGATATCAACAACAGCCCTGATATCTTTTAATCTTTCTAGATCCAATTTTGGTTCTCCTTTATACAATCCATGTGCTGTACCAATTGCTACTGCTAAAGAATGGATTCCTGTTCGTTCAACAAATTCCTTTGCTTCGTTTGGATTGGTATAAATGGCATCTTTTTCATCGACACTCATATCATCTTCAATTCCACTCAAACGCCCCAGTTCCGCCTCTACAAAAACCCCATACTTGGTTGCGTATTCAACAACTTCCTTAACGATTTTTACATTCTCATCGAATGGATGGTGACTGGCATCAATCATGACAGATCGGACTCCTGCATCTATCAATCTTTTAATATCTTCGATGTTTTCATGATGATCCAAATGGACTTCAAACGGAATATTGTATCTCTTCCTGCCAGCTTCCATCAGTCCAACCAAAAATTCCTCACCCATATATTTAATCGTCCCTGGAGTTGCAGCTAGAAGAACAGGAGACCTTAGTTCTTCAGCTATTTCTAGAACTGCTTTTGCCGTTTCCAAGTTATGCACATTAAAAGCAGGAACCGCATAATTCTCTATTTGTGCGGTACGCAAAAGGTTTGTAGTAGTAGTCGCTGTCATATTATTTTTCCTCCCCGTATGGATAGATGTGCACACCTTGGACAACACGATTTATTACCCCGTCCGGAGAAGGGTTATCCGGTGAAATCCCGCTGTGTAAAGATTTTTCAAAGGCAAACAATTGAGCAAAAGTAATATAAGGAAATGCTAAATACATATCTTCTAATTCTTCATTAGCAGATACAATTAGGTGCTGATCACTGTGCTTTGCTATTTCCGAATCAGCAATTCCAGAAATTGCTACAACTGGTCCCCTGTTCTTTTCATTAAATAATTCTATTAACATATCTAGATCATACTGTCTTGTATATTGGTTGTTGGATATGAATACAACGCTCAATGTTTCTTGATCTAAAAACGACTTTGGTCCATGACGAAATCCTAATGTTGTATCGTACATTGTTGGGTATTTCCCCCCGGTTAACTCTAAAAACTTTAGCGAGGATTCGCGAGATAATCCCTCAAACACACCTGACCCCAAATAAACCAATTTGGAAAAGCTCTGTTCTAAAAGTTGTGGGATGACTTCCTTACTTGCCTGCAACATCTCTTCACCAGACTTGGCTAGTTGTTCAAATTGCTGCTCAAATTTTTCTTTATCATCACTAAAGAGATAAAGCGCTGTCAACATCATTGTCGAATAACTACTTGTCATTGCCAATCCTTTATCATTTGCTTCTTCTGGAAGCAGTAAAACAAGTTGCTCCTCCTCCCCCCTCTGTCTCCTTGCCAAAGCACCTTCACGATTACATGTAATCGTTATTTCATAGAAGTCTTCTACCATTCCCTCTGCAATTTCAACTGCTGCAATACTTTCCGGGCTATTGCCAGATCGAGCAAAAGAAACCATGACCGTTGGAATATTTGCATCTAAATAGTAATATGGTGCGGCTGTAAGATTAGTTGTTGAAATACACTCTGCTTCCCAACCCCTATTTCTAATTTCACGGCGAACATGAGGATATATCGTTTCCCCAATAAATGCACTTGTTCCTGCCCCTGTAAAAATAACTCTTACTGTGCCATGCTTTTTTTCGATGCCTTTTAGAAACGTTTTCATATTCTCTTTTTCTTCGGAGAATTGTTTTACTGCTTTTAACCATAACGTCGGTTGCTGTTCTATCTCCCTAATTGTATGAGATTTTTCTGTTTGATAACTACTCATTTTAATCATCCTCCCTAATGTAGTGTTGTCATTACCAGTATGATATAAGTAGACAATTGTTTCTCCTTATTTAGCATTAGCGCCCTAAATTATCTACGACGTATGGCGAATTAGCTTACTGCTTTCTTGCACATATGAACGATTAAGGGCGCTTGCTCCTTTTATATCTACTTCAATTCCACCGAATAGGTGAATTTATCTCCTCTGGCAATGGACACAGTATATTCAATCACTGAACTGTCTTCATAGGTAATCCGCTCAATTAAGAGACTTGGTTCGCCCTGTTGAATGTTTAAGCGCTTTGCTTCTTCGTAGGTGGGCATCATAGCTTTAAATCTTTCATTTGCCTTTGTTATAACTACATTGTAATTTTCCCGAAACAAATGATACATCGGAAGTTTTTGTAGATCATCTTCCTTTAAATCAGGAAATCTTTGAACTGGAATATACGATATTTCATACATCATCGGCTCATCATCCGCAAAGCGTAGTCTTGTAATCTTATACAACAAGTCGCCTTCGATCATCTCCATTGTTTTAGCTAATTTACTATCAACATCCACCTTTTCAAAGGCTAATACTTTTGAAGTTGGTATTTTATTAATCTTTTTCATCTCTTCTGTAAAACTGTAAAACGTAACAAGGCTTTGATTAATCACTTTTGGTGAAACAAAAGTACCTTTTCCATGTTGCTTATAAATGAATTGTTCCTTTTCAAGTTCTTGCATCGCTTGTCTGACGGTTGTGCGGCTTACATTATGCATTTCACACAGTTCCCGCTCAGAAGGAAGCTTGTCATGCTCCTTTAAATTGCCGGATTCTATCTTTTCTATAATGGAATCCATTAATTGATAATAAAGGGGCAGACGGTTGTCTTTCTCAATCATGTTTTTCTCCTTTACCACATTACTTAAGATCATATATCCTTTTTTGGACAAACCTCATAATGTTGTCATTACCAGTTGGTTAGATTGTAACATGAGTTTGGAACATTTAGAAGGATTATTTTCTTTATTGCAATACATACGTGGTCATGAAAGAATAAAACAATCATTATAATCATAGAAGGTTATAAATAGCATTATAAATATTCAATAAAATAATACCAACTAATGTATAGGTGAAAATTCTATCCATTTGTAGATTGTTAAACTTCTGAGATAGTGTGGTGCCAATTAAACCACCAATCACTCCTCCAGTTACCATATATCCTAACACGGACAAGTCAAAAATAGTAAATCCAGTAGTAAAAGCAGTAGTTATCAGAGAAGACAACTGTGAGAAAAAAATAATAAAAATTGAATTAATTGCCGATTCCCTTATATTCATCGAAAAGGCAAAAGCAAGTATAGCCATATTTAAAGGTCCCCCGCCAATTCCTAAAAAGGAGGAAAGAGTACCGAGACCAAAACCAATTGTAAAAATAAGAATGGCATTCTGTAATTGATACGTCTTTATACTTTCCCTATTTCTAACAAATAATAGAATCAGTAACATAAGTACTGTTAATAGAGTTGCTTGTATGACGATGATTATTTTTTGATCTTCCATGGATCTGACAAGATAATTAAAAATAAACTTTCCAATAAGTCCGCCAACAATCGATCCAATTGCGATAATAAAACTTTTTCTTCCTTTTATTCTTATACCTGAACGTGTTGCCTTCAGTAGAGATACACAGGCCATAGCAAACACCGTCGTTGTCGATAGCAATCCAATTGTTGCAACATCATAAGTTCCTATACTATCTAGAACGGGCTTGATAATAATTCCGCCACCAAGCCCTGCGATAGATCCAATAATAGATGCAAGCAGACCAATCAGTAAATATACGATAGTAATTATATACACCTTCTAACTAACTTTCCTTATTGAGAAGCGTTCCGAACTCCCCTAAAGGTCTCCTTATTATTAATATTCTCATGAACGTTTTCTTATCTGCGGACGAATCTCCAAGTTACCATCTTCTATATTACGCTCTAAATAAAGCGAAAAACAACTATTTAAAAACCAATACGAGGAATTTCCTTTGCTCTTTCTGAATAAGGACTCTCAAGTCCCGATGCTACCGAATATATTCTCTCGTGGGCTACAGTAATCCCATCCACAAAGTCTTCATAAGGTCTATGACAAATATCTACTACACCTATTTGAAAGTTTTCTCCATCAAAACGTCCTAGTACAGCTTGATCATTTAAAGTGAAATAATGTGTACCTATAAGATTTGACATTGCCGCTGCATTTTCAATATAGTAGCGATAGGCCTTTGCCCTTTCCGCTTGTGTAGTTACCCCCTTTAAACCTGTTGAAGGGAGGCCTACATCGATCGCACCAAAATGGAATTCTCCAATTAGAACAGGAAGCCCCGACTTTTTGCTGACATCCGTAATATCTGTCTCGTTCGGAACCATTGAGTAGTTATTTAATGTGAAAACATCAAAAAGTTTACTACCTTCAAAAATGTTCTCCGTTGAAATCCAAGCATATCTCATTCCAAGATTTAAATGGTGCTCATCTATCTCTTTTACTGCATCGCAAACAACTTTAGTATACTGATATATCAATTCTTTCGTAAAATCCTCTAAATCTAATTTGGCTTGCTTCGAACATGTGGATGGACTTTTCATGGGGATAAGCAAATCTTCAAATTGTTGTAGATTCACATTCCAAGACTTATTAAACGCTTGAATATCATTCTTATATTTTTCTTTCATCTTTTCGATAAAAACAAATTTTGAATCTAACGTTTCTTTTTTCTCCATTAATTCCTCTGCAAGATTTATATCTCCAGCGAAAGCCCAGAGAGGTTCATTCGTTAAAAAATAACCTACCATATAAGGATCTTCGTTATATTCCTCGAGTTGTTTTGCGAAATTTACTGCTCCTGCTTTGTATTCTTGGCTGAAAGCATCAGGAAAATCTCTGAAAATGGTCTTTTCAGTGCTAGGGAATCCTTTTAATGGAAGGACATACGGAATATTTGCCTCTTTGATAAAATCTAATGAGGACCAATTTCCTATCGTATTAAATCTCCATTGCTTCATTCTATCTGTTGTCATTTCTATCCATGATCCCTTATATTCTTCACCATAGGCACGGATTAAATTAGCTAAGGAGAAATCTACATAGTGCATGCCTTTTTCGTCCTTGTAATACATATCTTCAAATTCCTTTGATTTGTCTGGCAGCCATTCATAAAATTCCTCTATACCATCAAGCAGCCCTTGTACCTCAGGTCTAACACAATCTATTCCAGCACTCCAAAACGCATAACCCTCAGGATCTACTAACCACCATCGTTGCCCATCATGTTCCGTTCGAAAAAAGCCAGTACCTTTAAATTGTTTTTTTCTCCACCCTCCATATTTGCTCCACTCTGCTGGAAAGTCACTTTTTTTACCCAATTGTGATTGCAAGTATGCTAATAATTCTTCTTCCTTTTTTGTTTTCCCTTGCCAGTCTCTTGTTTTGTCTTGACCATATGCGTCTACTAATTTCTTTTCTGGTAATAAATAATTTGGTTCTTCTGAATCAAGGTATATTTCTTTTATATTGAATGATTGAGATTGATAATTAGGGCATGTCCCAATGGATATACGAGTAATTTCACTTTTACTTATTTTAGTTCCAGAAACGAGCGTTTTCAATTTTCCTGGAGTTCTTGGTAAAAATACATTTTGTGCATCCAATGCAGATAATGGAAATCCCACAACCACTTCTGTTTGTGGGATTGCCCCAATATGTACTTGCAAATAATCGCCTTGAGAATTGTAAATCTTAATGATTAAAGGTACCAACCATTCGTTTTGTGTCTCCACTATGCATACGAGGAATGTAGCATTATCCCAATTTATTTCGTCCATTTTCGATAAAAAAACTTCTCCTCCGGCTTTGGTAAACTCAAACTTATTATGCTCCAAACTTATGATTTGCTTCATTATAAAATCTCCCTATAAAAAAATATTTCTAGTTATAATGATACTTTTACTTATCATTGCTTTTTATAATGTATCTTTCACTTTCCGCATGTACTTCCTTTCCTTCAGAATAAATACCTGTCCTTCTTAGCTGTCCAAACCCTGATAAAGGTTCCTTTGTTGCATCTATGCTAGGATCCACGTACTGATGGAACCATATCTCCAATTCATTTTTCATCTTTTCAACAATGTCTTCACATTCACTTGTTTCATATAAATTATGGTCTTCATGTGGATCTTTTAGTAAATTGTAAAGTTCATGAGGGCCATATGGATATCTATGAATATACTTCCACTCTTTATTTCTAATCATCCGAACCGGTCCGTATTCATCAAAGACAACAATACTTTCCTCTTGTTTTACGTCTTCACTTTTTAAGATATGAACAAAACTTTTTCCAGGAAGATGTTTGTATTTTGATGTATCAATCTTCAAATATTCTAATATCGTCGGAAAAAAATCATATTGACTTAGTAACTGATCGCAGACTATATTTTCAGGAAATTCTTGCGGATAGGAGATAATAAATGGAACCTTTATCGATGTATCAAACATATTCTGCGGAAACGTCCCATTTCCTTTCCCCCAAATACCATGATGCCCCATATTCATACCATTATCTGATGTGAAAAGGATGATTGTATCATCTATTAAGTTCGTTTCCTCTAAGTAGTTAATTAACCTTCCAACACTTTTATCCATAGCTGTAATAGAAGCATAGTAACCTCTTAATAACTCTTTTCTCTTTTCCCCAATCCCATGTGGTGCCGTATCTACTTGCCAAGGGTGAATAGGTAAATCTGGCAATACGGTAAAATCATTATTTCTATACATATCAATAAATTCTTTAGGATGATTCTCTTCATCCCAAGGACTGTGAGGTGCAGTATAGTGAACACTTAAATAAAATGGCTCTTCTTCTACACTCAATTCATTCATGAATTCGATCGCCTTGTCGGTAATAATATCCGTGATATAATTACTTTCAACATGTATCTTCCCATCAAATACCATATCTCCGTTGTAGTATCCACATCCACCTCGTGCGATAGTAAACCACTTTTTAAAGCCTTGCTGAGGATTAATACTATCTCCTAGATGCCATTTTCCGGATAATGCGCAATTATAGCCGTTCTTTGATAGCACATCTGTATATGTTACTTGTTCTTTTAAATACTCAATCGCCTCGTGCTCGCTTGCATATGTAGGATTATCTTTTAACTCAGGGAAACGTTCCATATCAATATTTCCGCCCCTAAGCCAATCTTGGATTCCATGTGCTGAAGGGATGTTACCTGTCAACAATGACGCTCTTGCTGGTGAACAAACTGGAGAAGTGCAAAAGAAATTTTCAAACCGGATTCCTTTACTCGCGATCTTATCAATGTTTGGCGTATGTAGATCACTAGTACCAGCACAGTTTAATGCCCAAGCCCCTTGATCATCTGTTAAAACAAATAAAATATTTGGTTTTTTGCTCATATCAAATCCTCCATTCATTGCTGTACATATTTTTCTATCTCGTTTCTTTATCAGCTATCGAAAGTCACGTAGACAATATACTTATTTAATCTTGGTCTTTTTAGCATGCCATAGTCTATAGTTCCGCTCATGCTGGATAAATTTTCAATTTACCTCCAGAAAAAGCGATTCTTTATTTTAAATAAAATTAATGAGATTTTACATTGTAAAAAAAGGCTGCCTCACAGTCAGATTCCGACTTATGTGACAACCCATTTTTTATTCCTTCACGGATCCAAGAACCAAACCTTTAACAAAGTACTTTTGCAAAAATGGATAGACCATTAGTATTGGAAGAGCACCAATAAATATTTGGGCTGACTTTGATGTTCGTTCAGATAAGTTCTTTACCTCCTCTGGGTCTACATTCATTTGTGAAAAGTCCTGTTGAACGATAATTGTTTGAAGAAAGGTAGACAATGGATATTTAGTAGCATCTGTCATATAGATAAGGCCATCGAACCATGAATTCCATTGTGTAACCATAGTAAATAATCCGATTGTTGCTAAAGCCGGCATGGAAATTGGAAGGTATACACTAAATAATATTCTAAAATGCCCTGCACCATCCATAAAGGCTGCTTCTTCTAATGTTTTAGGAACCCCTGTCCTAAAGAAGTTCATTAACAAAATCATATTGAATACATTAATCGCCGTAGGAAGCACTAAAGCCCAATATGAATTAATTAATCCTAATTTTTGAATTAGAATATAGGATGGAATCAGTCCACCGTTGAATAGCATGATAAAGATAAAGAAAAAAACATAAAATTTTCTTCCTTTAAAGTCATGGTCTTCTTTGGATAAGGAGTAAGCTGCTAATACCATACAAATCATACTAACTAGTGTCCCTAAAACAGTACGGTAAATCCCATTCCATAATGAACCGATAAAGCGATCATTACCTAGCGTTTTCCACCACGCATCAAATGTAAAATCAATTGGAAAGAGAGAAACAAGATTCGCATTTGCTGCCGCCGACCCACTAAATGAGATAGCAAGAATATGTACTAACGGAATAATACACAGTATTCCTAATAATGCTAGAAAAGTATAGTTAAAAATTGTAAATATCGTATATGGCATACTTCTATAATGCATAACTTCCACCCCCTTTAGAAAATACGATAATTTGCATATTTATAAGCAAGACGGTAACCAGTTACAATAAGAACAAAACCGATAACAGATTTAAATAGCCCAACCGCTGTAGCGAAACTAAATTGACCTCCCAGTAAGCCCATTCGATAAACGTAGGTATCAATAATATCCCCTTTTTCATAGACAAGCGGATTATATAAGTTAAATATTTGGTCAAATCCTGCATTTAATGTATTCCCTAAAGCAAGGGTTGCAACTACGACAGTAATAGGTATTAATGATGGTAATGTAATATGTAAAACTTGCTGAAAACGATTAGCACCATCTATTGTCGCTGCTTCATATAAATCGGGATTAATTCCTGATAAAGCTGCTAAAAAGATGACAGCTCCAAATCCAAAATCTTTCCATACATCACTCAAGATGACTGTGAATCTAAACCAATCCCCTTCTCCGAGGAAAAA
This sequence comes from Lederbergia lenta NBRC 16444, assembly GCF_001591545.1. GTDB lineage: Bacteria > Bacillota > Bacilli > Bacillales > Bacillaceae_C > Lederbergia > Lederbergia lenta. The sequence continues at coordinate 71,269 of NZ_BCVC01000004.1, read as the reverse complement.
TATCGGTTCCATACCAAATATAGCACCGAGCATATTATTTATAATGCCGCCATCTACAGATAACATATCGAGTAAAATTCCTCCAAGTATTACCCAAGATAAAAAGTGAGGTAGATACACAAAGGTTTGGATCGTTCTTTTAAAGGCCATTTTTCGAATTTCATTTAACAGTAATGCAAATATAATGGGTATGACTAGATTAAAGAAAATCTTTAATGATGAAATAACTAACGTATTCCAAATAACTTGTCTGGCATCCTCAAACTCAATCATTCGTTTGAATTGCTCAAGCCCAACCCATGTAGATTCCGTAAAGCCTAGATATGGCTTAAAGTCCATAAATGCCATGGCTATCCCAGGAAGTGGTGCATAATTAAAGACAAGGGCCAATATAACAGCAGGCATCATGAATACATGTAGTGGCCACGTACGTTTTAAATTCCACTTTTGCTTTACCTTTTTCTGATTATCGATCGCAATAGAAGTTGCTTTTTTTGTATCAATATTTGATTCCAATTAACTCACCTTCCCTTCAAGGGTTGGAAGCGCTTCCTTATACTCCTATTATAGTTTTAAACTAGAATATGGAACAGAGGATATTCTTAAGAATTATATGAGTATTTTAATAACTTCAATTAATCCTATATTCTTGTGGTGTCACACCATAATGATTTTTAAATCTTTTTATGAAATACGAAGGGTCATTGTAGCCCAGACTAACAGAAATTTCATACACCTTTTCTTTTGTTTCCTTTAGAAGATAAGCAGCTCTTTCCATCTTCTGATTGTTTAAATATTCACTAAATCCCTCTCCGGTCTCAGCCTTGTACACCTTAGATAAATAAGCAGGATGTAAATAAACATGTTCGGAAACAGATTGGAGTGAAACGTCTGATCCAAGATTTTGTTTCACATATTCCTGTACTTGTTCAATAACAGATTTGTGATGAGTATGATCCTCTTTTTTAATATCCTTCTTTATTATCCCCAAGGCTTCAAAGGTGAGACTACTTAATCTCCTAATATCTCCCGATTGAGCCGCATGAAACATATTCCCAAAATTCCGACCAATAATATCAATTAGAAGCTGACCATTTTTATGTGCAAAATAAATAAATGAATTAGAAATCATAAAATAAGTTTGCATCACAAATTCATTGGAGTGATAATTATCCAGATGTAGCTGAGAAAAGATATTATTTAGTTTCTCTTCTACCGTATTCCAGCGCCCTCCATCTAATAAGTGAATAAGCTGTGGATTTTCATATAGGCAATAAAATGGTTTTACTTCTCCAACGTGTTCACTTATAGGCATAAATGCAGTCATTACCTCTTCATAAGAATTTACTTTTATCTGCTCTTGACTCAAAGCTTTTCCGGCCCTTAAAACTGCATCATATAATTCATCATCCGTTACAGGCTTTAGTAAATAATCAAATACTTCTAGTTTTAAAGCTTGTTTTGCATATTCAAACTCAGCATATCCTGAAAGAAATATTGTTTTACTTTTTCGTCCTAAACCTAGCTTTCTAATAAATTCAATGCCCGTCATGTCAGGCATTTTAATATCAGTAATGATTATATCTACCTTTTTTTGCGCCATTATCTGGAGGGCTGTTTTTCCGGATGTTGCTTTGTATACCTGATCTATATTTACATTATTCCAATCTAGGGCAGCTAGCCCATCAACAATGAACGGTTCGTCATCTACAATTAATAAATTAAACATCCTTTGTAGTCTCCCTCCAGTATAAAATCACCTTCAATCCACCTAGTTCTGATTTTGAAAAATGAAGTCCTGCTGTATCACCGAAATGATATTTTAACCGGTGATGAACATTCCAAACTCCACATCCCATCTCATCATTCATAGGAACGGAAATCATTTCCCCCAATTGTTTTATTTTTTCCTTAGATAGACCTTTCCCACTGTCTTCGATAATAATTTGATTTTCACCATTAGCCTGTGAACCAGAAATTAAGATTCTTCCATCGTTAAGGCTCGAATCAATTCCGTGAACACATGCATTTTCAACAACTGGCTGGATTAGCAAACGCGGAATTACAATTTCTAGCATGTTATCCGGGAGCTTAATCTCATAGGTTAATCTTTGCGTTCGAATTACATGGATTTCTAAATAGTTTTTGACAAAGTCCAATTCCTCATCTACCGTGGAATATTTATTTTCTACTCTTGTCATATAACGATAATATTTTCCTAGATGCAAAGACATAGCTTCAACGCCTTTATATTGATTCAACTTAGCCATATTCTTCATAATAAAAAGACAATTATATAGAAAATGAGGGTTAATTTGTGATTGGAGTTGTTTAACATGTATCTCTTGATAACGAATTTTTTCTTTATACACTTCTTCAATTAATGTTTCAATTTGTTTGGCCATTTCGTTAAAGCTCGTCATCATGAAAGTAAACTCATTATTATGTACAGGTTGTACACGTGCCGAGTAATCCCCTTCCTTTACTCGATGAATGGCATTAATCATATCCCTAAAGGGTATTTGAACATTTCTATATAGTAGAAAAACCGCAACGATACTTAAAAGCAAAAGTGCAAATATAAACGTATAAAATAAATTACGATTTTTTGTGACCGGCATGAGCACTTCTTTTAATGGTGTATAATCAACAATTACCCAATCTAGCTTTTGCGACTTCATATAACTAACAAGATATTTATCTTTGTCTATCGTTACTGTAATGTTTCCGTCCTCCGATGGTAAATTTTCCGGAATTTGCTGTATCATTTCCGTAATTAGTTGATGATTTGCAGAGGATGACACAATCACCTTATTTACGGATTGATACATGAAAGGATCTCCAAAGTTGTCCAACTTTAATTGTTGCAAAAAACGTTCAATATTTTTAACAGGAAGTCTAGCCTCTATTACTAACTCTGGTGTTCGTCCATTTGAAACACTAGTAATCGGTTGAGTCAAATGTTTTATAAAATAAGAATTAATTTTACCTTTCTCTTTATTTTCTCTATATTCCCAATCACTAACTATATCTTCTGATTTCTCCATCATGTCACTTGTTTTTAGTAGTTCTTCCGAATCCGAAGCATAAACGGATAAATCATTAGTCCAGGAGCTTAAAGCCCGCTGAAAGTACAACGTTTCTAAAATGCTGCGTTTGATTTCAAATGCTTTATAATCACTATATATATCAATATTTTTAAATTGGTTAACATTTTCATCCCCACTTAAAGCTAGCAATAGTATGGATATTTGCTCAAAATTAGCGTCCATTTGATTTCCTACAATGGAGAGGCGATTTAAGTTACGATCCTTAAGCTCTTCTTTAATTACTTGTATGCTAGTGTAATAGGAATAACTATAAAATACAGTAATAGGGATAAGTAGTAGCAATAAAATGAATACAATTTTGACAAATATTTTATTCCACCATTTCATAACGTTTCCCCTCAAGATAAGATTTCACTCTATTATAGCCTACCAAAAAACGCAAAAACCGAGCCATTGACCCGGTTTTCACAATTTATTGAACTGATTTATACCATTCATTAACTTCCTCTGTTACTTTGTCACCGCCCGAACTTTTCCATTTATCGATCATTTTATCGAATTCATCAACCGGAAGCTCCCCATAAATGATCTTATTAAATCCTTCATCCAATATCTTATCAAGCGCTTGGCCACGGGATTTCATTGTTTCTGTTGGAGCTCCGGTAAACATACTTGGCATTGTAATATCCTTCTGATCGACCACAATTTTTGCTGCTTCGTATACTTCTGGAGTAGTATCGGCAGTTTGTTTCCGTGTCTTTTCATACGGCGTCTCAGGTTCTGCCCCATCGGCTAGTTTGTATAGAGTATCCATAGCCAATGATGGAATACGGGCAACATCAAAAGTTAAAGAGTACTTCCCAGGGTTCACTATGCCATCCGGCACATCTTTAGAAGGCTCTCCATCTTTCATAACATAATCGTAGCCTTCAGCAAATCCATATTCAAATTCACTTCCTTCTTTCGGATTAGCAAAGTTTTCAAATAAGTAATTTTGATAAACAAAGAATGCCTTAATAGCTTCTGGGTCCGCCTCTTTATTAATTAAGACTGCACCATTATAATTAAATGTTCCATGACGGCCTGCTTTTCCATCAGGACCACTAGGGATCGGGTAAGCTTTAAACTCTGCTCCTTCCACATTATTTTTCACATCACTTAAGGGCCATCCAGCCATCCAGTGAGGGCCGGCAATAATTCCTGCTTTTCCAGATGTAAATAACTCAGAAGCCTTCGTTTCATCCCATAATCCAGACTCTTTATGGATATATCCTTTTCCCATCCATTCGTTTAATTTAGCAAGCCCTTCCTTTATTGCTGGATTGGTAGAACCGTGTTCAAGTTGGCCATCTTCCGTCTGATTCCACTGGTTCGGCATCGCTCCATATGCTCCAAACACCCAACCAGCATCACTCATCCAAGCATTTAAGTTATTCTTAAATCCTACTGTCAGACCAAAAGTATCCTTTTTTCCATTTCCATCGGGATCTTCGTTAACAAAGGCATCCATTACTTTTTCCAAATCCTCTAATGTTTGAGGTGCCTCAAGATTTAACTTTTTCATCCAATCTTCTCTTATAAATAAGACAGGGTCCCCGTTCATTGAATAATCAAGGATAGGTATTGCATACTTTTCCCCATCACGTATGAACGAATTCCATACGGAGGGATCCTCATTCATTGCTTCTTTCCAGATGTCAGATGCATACTTTTCGAATACATCCCCAACAGGCATAAACCGTTTAGAATCAATTAAATCCTCTGTCACATCATCACGAAGAGCTATAAGGTCAGGCATTTCCTCATTGGCAGAAAGCGCAAGCCTCATTTTTGTTGTAAAGGCATCTTGTGGGCCACTAGTCGTCCACAAGTATTTAATATTCATATTAAATTTTTCCTTCGCCCATTTGGTCATTACATTATCCTCGATGGTTTCACCTTTTCTAAAATTTATATCCCCCGCAACATGCCGTACAGTTGTTAATGTCACTTCTTCATCAAATTTTTCCGGCAGCTCTCCAAGGTTAGCGACTTTCTCGCTATCTTTCTCAGCATTTGATGAACTCCCTTTTTTACTACAAGCTACCAGGCTAAAACTTAAAACTATCATTACAGCTAACAGAATAATACTTTTTACTTGTTTTGACACTTTTCTAACCCCCTAATCCATTAATGAAAGTGCTTACATAAAGCTTATATTAAAAGGAGGTTAAGTTATATGGTAAGATTTTAATATTCATAGTATTTTTATTGTTAAGATAATAAATTGCACTTTGTAAATTCATTCCATTCGTCTTACTGAATACGTCTTTATAAATATGAACTATTTTACTACCTTTCCTCATGGAATTATTTAAAATGAGAAACTTTCATTTTACCTTTTGCTTCAAACATTTTCAAGATACATTTATATATAAAGAAAAAGACCCACAAAATATGGGCCTCCTACCTTCTCTATTTCCGGGTACGCATACCCCTCTGTAAAAACTCTATCGCTTCTCTTGTATCATCGATATACGTAACGGCTTCTTCATATTCCTGGGATGCAACACACATAAAGAGAATGTCGATTGCCTGTAGTTGTGCAATGCGTGAAGATGTCGCACCACTTCTAAAGGCAGGCTCTCTCGTTGCCGAGGTGTAGAGACGAATATCTGCCTGTTCTGAGACAGACGATGTTCCATACTTTGTGAGGCTAATCGTTTTCGCACCATGCTGATTAGCCAATTCTAAGATCTTAGCAACTTCGAATGTTTCTCCTGAAAAAGATATTCCAACTACTACATCATCTTCCTTCGCATTTGCTACAATCATCGCTGCTATATGGGTATCGCTAAATGCAGTGGCATTTTTATTAATTCGCAAAAATTTATGTTGCGCATCTTGTGCGATGATACCTGAAGCACCGATCCCGAAAAAGTGAATCGTCTTTGCTGCTTGAAGTGCTTCGACTGCTTTCGTTAATTCGTCCGTGCTTATTAATTCCGCTGTTTCGCGGATTGTTTGGATACTATTAAATGTCATTTTTTCTATAATAGAATATTTTGATTCATTTGGTTCAATATCCCGAAACCCTTGTGTTTGTGTTTTTTGCAAATCTCCCGCAATCCTCAGCTTTAATTCTTGAAATCCTTTTAAATCCAATGATTTGCATAGCCTAATTACTGCGGCGCTGCTCGTTTCACTTTGCTTACCAAGCTCACTCGCAGTCATAGAGATTGCCTCTCGCGGATGTCTTAATATATATTCTGCAATTTTTCTTTCGGAAGGCGGTAGTTTTTCTACCATTTCAGTAAGCATGACCAATCCTCCCATAGCAAATGCCATCTATCCTCAACTCACTTATCAACAGTTTTTTTCATTACATGAAATTGGCGTGTAATTTCAAATCCAGCTTTTTTGTACAAATAACCTGCAGATGTTTTTTCTCCAGTCCATAAAAACCAAGCGCCATGCAGGCCTTCTGCACGCATATTATGCAAAGCTTCATATAAAAGAATCTTCCCTAAACCTTTTCCTTGTTGGGATGGATCTACACCAAACGGGCCAAAGCGTTCTGGAATGCCCTCATATCCACCGTACAAACAAAATCCTACTATATTTTCTGCTTGTCTTGCAATAAGAATACGATGTAAAGGAAGCCCTCGTAATAGACCTTCTCTAATTGCCCTTCCCCAATCAGGGTTAAATTGAGTGTTTGCAAATGTGATTAATTCGTATATATCCTTATCAGCCACATAAGAAAAGGAATATCCCTCCTTCTCTCTCTGTTGTTTTAAGGATGCCACACCTTCAGGGTAAAGATATCCAATTAAATTACGATCCATAGCAATAGGAGAATAAAGTTTTTCAAAACCTGCACTTTGTAGAAATTCCATTCCCTCCGGATATGTCCTTTCATCGATCCCTGGTAAAATATAATTAGGAGCATAAGAGGAAAAAAAGACTGTTCTCCTGCCCTTTTCTTTTAGAAATTGTAAGGCTTTATCCATTAATCGATTGCCAATTCCCGCTCTTCTTTCCTTTGAGTCAACAAAGAAAAAGGGGATCCATCCATTATCGGGTTCCAAGTCTGTATCTATCATCGGTAATAATCTTCTCACAGCATAAACACAACCTACTAATTTATCGGCTTTAAAAGCAAGCTGCATGCCAGAGGGATCGAAATTGGCGTCAAGCAATACTAGATTACGAAATCTTTCTGCATTGATCGGATCAAGTGATAGCGAGTCATTCCAAAGCCTAATGATCTCTTTTTCATCTCCTGATTGATAACATCGGTATGAGATCATACCATCATCTCCCTAAGCGTATAATAAATATGCTTTTTTGTTTTCATTAAAAATAGACAACTCCTCCGCACATTCCGCTAAAAAGTTTTGACTATTTCCTGATAAAATCTGCTGCCTTAATGCTTTCGTTCCAGCAAGCAAGTCAAAAAATGATTTGTTTATATCTTCATGTTGAACAAATTTAAAATGGCTCGGATAGAGATCAGCGATTGTCTCTATAAGAGTTAATCCTGTTTTCAATGAATGAAATGATTTACGGTCCACGACATGAAGCTGGATTCCTTCACAGACCTCATCTTTGTACTTCTGATATGTGGGAATGAAAGAAATAGGCCTTGCTAAAACTCCCTGCATACTTTTCTCATTAAAAACCTTTGCTAGCCTGTACCCTTCTATAAAAGGAGCACCTATATATTCAAATGGTCGTGTCGTTCCCCGCCCCTCTGAAAGATTTGTTCCTTCTACGAGGCAAGTTCCTGGGTATAAAATACTCATATCTATTCCTGTCGAATTTGGAGATGGCGGTACCCAAAATAGACCTGTTTCATCAAAAAACATTTCTCGTTTCCATCCACGCATCGGAATAACCTTTAAATCACACCCAATATTAAATGCATGATTAAATAATAAAGCAAGTTCTCCAATTGTCATTCCATGCCGATTGGGGATTGGATAGAGACCTACAAAGGAACGAACATCTTCTTCTACTAAATTTCCCTCTACCGCATCACCAGATATTGGATTGGGACGATCTAGCACAACAAATTCTTTTCCAAATTCCTTACATGCTTCCATTACATAAGCCATCGTATAAATATATGTATAATAGCGTGTGCCAATATCTTGTAAATCAAAAACAACTACATCTATATCTTCAAGCATTTCTTTAGTGGGCTTTCTTGTTTCACCATATAAACTATAAACTGGAAGTTGTGTATAAGGATCGATAGAAGAGGCTACTGTTTGTCCTTCTTTAGCGTCCCCCCTTATTCCGTGTTCTGGTCCATAAAGTGCAGTCAATTGGATATCCGGGTGTCCAAAAAACAAATCAATCGTCGGTACTAGTTTACTATTAACACCCGTCATATTCGTTACTAATCCGATTCTTTTTCCCGTAAACTGCCCCACATACTGTTCTAAAAATATATCAAGACCTAGTTTCATCCATTCCACGCCTTTCAGTCTTAGATTCACCCTTATGTAGTTGTTGGTTGTTCTTTTCCTTCAAATACGCTGTCTTTCTTTTTTTCAAGATGTAAATTAGTTGTTGCATTTAAAACGAAAACGGCCATCATTCCAATATAAAGTAAGAAAAAGCCAATTACTGTAATGCTCAGCAAAGCAGTCACTGATAAAATTTGAATAAACAAGCCAATCGTGTACCATGTATGTTTCATAAAATGCTTGATTGATTGATTCATTGCTTTAAATACTGATAAATCTTCTTGAACTAAAAATGGAATCGCATATACTTGTGTAGCTAGGAATGTTAAACATAAATAAGTTTGGAAAATAGCAAAGACAAACACCAAATAACTATTATTAATAGTCGCGTAATACCACCATTCGGAAATGGGAATGAGTACTGCTACACAATAAATAATTCCCATTAAACATGATCTCTTAAAGTAATAGAAGAAGTAACGAGGAAATAATATTAGTTTTGCTTTATTTCTTTGTAAAACATGATTCATCACTGCATATACCGCAACTGTCGCAGGAACAAATGTAAGAGCAATAAATACAATCGCCCATGGCAGTGGTAGCAAAAATACAACAGGAACGATAAACAGTGACCAACCTCCGCTGACCCACATGACTGTTAACATATTCATAAAAATTTGATGTCCAGTTTTTTTTAGTAGTTTACTGATTGATAACATGATGTTCACCGTTCCTTTAATCTTGTGTATTTTTGACCTTCTAAAGATGAATTTTCTTCGATCATTAAATTCTTTCTTGTGTATCAGGATTAAATAACTGCATTTTATTCAAGTTGAAATATAGTTCGACAGGTTCAAGTGCTTTTAGTTTTGCATCTGCACTTACCCGCCCCGTAATTTGATCATCACCATTGTCAAAGTAAATAAGCAATTCTGCACCTAAATGTTCCACTACTTTTAAATTTGTACTTACTACATTATTTTCAGGCTGTTTATTTAACAATTTAGTAGCAAGAATATCTTCTGGTCGAATACCGAATATTACTTGCTCACCATCGTATTCTTTATACAAAGCTACTTTGTCGTCTGGCAAAATAAATGTGTTAGCAGCTGTATGTAGCTTATTTCCGTCTAATCGTGCTTTTATGAAGTTCATTGGTGGTGATCCAATAAACCCTGCAACAAACATATTGCTAGGATTTTCATATAATTCCTCAGGTGTCGCGATTTGTTGAATTTCTCCACCATTCATCACGACAATTCTCTGACCAAGTGTCATCGCTTCCACTTGATCATGCGTCACATAAATAATCGTGGCACCAAGACGCTTATGAAGTTCAGACAACTCAACACGCATTTGTACGCGTAATTTGGCATCAAGATTACTTAGAGGCTCATCGAATAAAAACACACTCGGATTTCGGACAATTGCTCTCCCCACCGCGATCCTTTGTTTTTGCCCACCACTTAATTCGCGAGGTTTACGGTCTAATAGATTTTCAATACTCAATATTGAAGCGGCTTCATTAATCTTCGCATCTATTTCAGCCTTTGGTGTTTTTAAATTCTTCAAGCCGAATCCGAGATTTTCTCTAATCGTCATATGAGGATATAATGCATAATCTTGGAAAACCATCGCGATATCACGGTCTTTTGGATGGACTTTATTTACGAGACGGTCACCTATATAGACGTTCCCACTCGTTTGTCTCTCCAGACCTGCAACCATACGTAACGAAGTAGTTTTTCCGCAGCCAGACGGCCCGACAAATACTAAAAACTCCTTATCTTTTACAGTAAAACTTGCATCATTTACTGCACGCACCTTACCTTTATTTTCATCTTCAAATTCCTTAACGATATTTTCAAATTTCACTTCTGCCATGAGTGTCCCTCCTACCCTTTAACGGCTCCGATTGTAATTCCACGCAAGAAGTACTTTTGCAGCGCCAAGAATACGATTATCATTGGTACTGCACTGCATACGGCACCAGCCATCATCGCACCATAATCTTGCATGTTTTCAAATCTAAAACTTGTGAGCCCAACCTGTAATGTCCTCATACTGTTTGTATTTGTGACTAAAAACGGCCAGAAAAAGTTATTCCACTGGGCAACAAAGGTGAAAATACCCAGTACTGCTAATCCTGGTTTTGAGATTGGCAAAATTATTTTCCAAAAGATACCGAACTCACTACATGCATCAATCTTTCCTGCATCAATAAGAGAACTTGGTAGTGAACTCATGAATTGCTTCATTAGGAAAATACTGCCGACACTGATCATCCCTGGCACAATAATACCGATATAGGTATTCTCTAGTTGAAATGTATTCACAACAAGAATATATAAAGGAATAAGTGTTACTTGGCCCGGTATCATCATTGAGGCGAGCAAAGCCCAAAATATAGCATTACGTCCGGGAAATCTAAGCTTTGAAAAAGCATATCCTGCTAACGCAGCAAAAAACACATTAATAATTGTACTAATTCCCGCTACAATTGTACTATTTAAAAACCAGCGGCCAAGGCCACCTACCTCAAAGATTCGCTTGTATGCATCAAGCGTAGGTCTCGTTGGAAACAACTCTGGAGGTACAGCTGTAATTGCTGATGAATCTTTGAAAGATGAACTTAGCATCCAAAGCAATGGGACAAATGTAAAGATCGCCCATAATCCTAGAAAAATATAAATGATGATCAATCCGATTTTTTTTATTGCTTGTCTTTGTAAATCTTTCTTTTCATCGAGCTTGATCTGGTATTGATTATCCGTTGCTGGTTTTAGCTCCATATCAATGCCCCCTAGTATTCTACGTCACTTGCCATATATTTAAATTGCAAAACAGAGATCACAATGATAACGAAGCCAAGAATAAATGATTCTGCTGCAGCAAGTCCGAATTGGTAATATTCGAAAGCATGTTGGTAAATTAAATATGCAATCGTCGTTGTCGAGAAATTCGGCCCACCTTGTGTCATTACATATGTAGCTTCGAAAATTTGGAAAGATCCAATGATGCCTGTAATCAACATATATAAGGTTGTTGGCTTTAATAGCGGCCAAGTGATATTCTTTAGTTTGGACCACCAACTTGCTGCGTCGATATCAGCAGCTTCATACAGAGATTTCGGTATTCCACCCATGGCTGCTAAATATAAAATAACCCCGCTCCCATGTCCTCCTATATATGTCATCAGCATCAAGGAAAATAGAGATGATTTAGAACTTGCAAGCCAAAGCTGTTGATCAAAGCCCATCCAACCTAATACGACATTCATCAAACCAGATTGTGTTGGGTCAAACATCCATAACCAAATAAGTGACATTGTTATTCCTGAAGTAACCGCTGGCAAATAAAAAGACGCCTTGAAGAAAGTTTGCGAGCGTTTGTTAATTGGGAATATCATCATTGCAAGGAATAAAGTAATAACAATATTGACTGGGACAGTACCTAGTGTATAGATAGCTGTATTTTTCATTGACTTCCAAAATATTTCATTTTCCATTAAATACTTATAATTATCTAATCCAATAAACTTTGACTCCATAATTCCATATTCCTGAAAACTCATAATAAATGCTGTAATGAGCGGATAAACAGTAAAAACAAGAAACAGAAGGAATGGTAGAGCGATAAACGCATAACACCATCCGTAATCCTTCATAAATTGTTTAAAGTTATCCCATGACCCTTCGCTACGTTTCTTTTCTACAGTGGAGGCCATAGATTCATCTCCTTTTAATAAAAGCGTAGGCGCCTGTTTAGCGACGTACTTCCTTTCCAGAATCTGCCGGATGCCATGAAAAGCAGAAGGCGCTCATTCAGAATCGACAAGCATAAGACAAGATAGCTAGAAGGTTGATCTTCACCTTCTTCTTGACAGATTGACTTATGTTCTCGAGTTCCTAGTGCCTATAGCTAGATATGCAAGACAAGCCGATATTAACTTATCACAGAAAGAAGCCTGAAGTTTGCTAGTTGCTGGGCGCTGAAGCTAGACAAATAGAAAAGCGCAAGGCGTCAACTTGCGCCTAATAGTATTAATGTAAATGGATGTCCATTACGTTTTCATATTATAATCTCCAAACAATTAGAAGGAGGGGCTGGGCATAATATCTGACACAGCCTCGTTCCTTCAACTACATGTTTTCACTGGAGGAGCTTATTTTAAGACGCTGTCAGCTACTTTTGTCCATTGCTCAACGGTCTCTTCCGGAGTCAGCTCGCCTGCTAAGAACCCTTGATACTTCGGTTTAATTCCATCATTAAGAACTTTTGATGATTTTTGTGCAAGTTCAGGGTCAAGAATTGCTCCCGGAACCACATAGTCTAATGTTCTTTGAATAAATTGGCCGTTATCTGTTTCAAGTTGTAGCAAATCGCTATACATTTCCTGCCCCGACTTTCGTGCAGGTGGAATAAACATTGTCGCAGCGGTTACACTCGATTTAGTACCCGTAATGTGTTTCAATACTTTTGCAGCGTTTTCTGTGTGCTCGTCACCTTTGTAATTCTTTTGTTTGAAGAGCCACATACCACCACCGCCACCTGTTGCGACTTCTTTTTCACCTTCGTTATGAGGGAATGGAAGTAATACAAAGTCGATTTTTTCACCTTTCACTTTTCCAGCGTCAATTTCAGCGTTGCGGTTATCATTAAACCTTACTTGATAAGGACCTGTACGTCCGTAAATACCCACTTCTTCAGCAGAGAACATATCGATTACTTTTTGTGAATCAATACCCGCTGTTTCCTTCGGCATTACTCCTTTATCCATCATTTCTTTAATGAAGTTCAGAGTTTCAACTGCTTTATCGCCATTCCAATGAAACTCACCATCTTCTGAAATGGTCTTTTCCACTCCATTATTTCGCATCATATGCGTAAATGTTTCTTCGTCTTTACCTTGTGTCGCAAATCCATATACTTTTTTACCATCTTTATTTTTTGTTTGAGAAATTTTTTCGGCAATATCGTAAAATTCCTGCCATGTCCAACCATCTTTCATAATTTTATCAACGTCAGCTCCAGCTTCTTCCATCATTGCTCTGTTTCCACCCCATGTATGAATAGAAATCCATTGGGAAACAGCCCATAACTTTCCATCACTAGTGAAAGTATCTTTCGCGAATGGTTCAAGATCTTCCAAATCCTCAGCATCTAGATAATCATCTAATGGTACAGCAAGTCCTGTCTCTATATACTTTGGCTCCATAACTGAAAAGAAAATATCGGGCGGGTTACCTGAATTCAGTGCAACGTCAAACTTTTTTGCCCCTTCAGCCCAAGATAAGATTTCATGTTTTACTTCAATTCCTGGATTATCCGCTTCTACTTCTTTTATTAACTCAACTAAATGTTGTTCATAGCTTTTTTGATCTGTGTCAGGATTCTCCTGATAATGTGGGTACGACCAAACGGTAATTACATCTTTTCCATCTTTTTTCTTACCGCCGTCTCCTCCAGACTCTTTACTGCTGCAACCTGCAAACACTAATAATAGGGCAATCATCATAAACGTTATTTTTTTCAAGTTATTTCCCCCTTAAAATAATAATCTCAAAAGCATTTATTTTTCATCGTCACCTCCTTAAATAAATAGCCTAATTAGTAAGCGCTTTAATATATGAGGTTAATTTCGTTGATTTAAATATTAAAGTTCCAATCCAGGAATGCTCGCTCCCTTTCTCACATTCCCTCCCGTTGGATATTTAAGAGTTTGCGCGTACGTCGTCCGGTTTACACAGCCTCTTACGGTTCCTAAAGCCTTATAATAGTCATAGTAACGGAATGAAGTAGAGTTCATAATAAACCAATATTGTGATAATGCTTCTAGGTATGTATCAAACTCTTCGGAGACATCGACATAAATATCAGGAACATACTCCTCCATATCCTCCCAATTTTCACTGTGCAAATAACCGTAGTAATGAGGTGCTAGCCCCTCTAAGTTAAATCCAGGTAATCCTGCTTTTAACTGTGCTGCTTGTATAATTCTTGGACATAATGCATGGTCAGGATGAATACTGTTCTCCCAATGAGTAATTACCAAGTTTGGCCTGTGCTTTCTCATTATTGTAGCAACCCTCGTAATAATCTCATCATCGAGTTTTAACTCCGCATCCTTATAATCTAAAGTAATGCTTTTCCCGCCTAAAATTGCAGCGACTTTTTCAGCTTCTTTTATTTTTTGCTTCCTGTATTCCTCTACAGACGTTCCCGCTGGGTTACCTTTCTCTCCGGCCGTTAAATGAAGAAAAGTTATCTCATGTCCTGCTTTTGCATACTTATGCGCAATTGCTCCGGCTTGAATTTCTCCATCACCGCAATGTGCACCAACAATCATAATGTGTAATTTTTCCCTCATATGCATATACACCCTCTTTTTTAAAAGTAAGATCTAATTAAGTTATGTAATCTCGGCCTTAATCGCAATATTGCATCCTTATTTGGCGCATGAACACGATTTGTTAATAAGATGACATGCAGTTGAATCTTTGGATCAAACCAAATACTCGTTCCTGTAAAACCAGTGTGACCATACGATTGAGAGGAGAACAGATCACCAGATGATGATGCACCCGCACTTTTTATTTGCCACCCTAATCCTCTTGCTTCCTGATCAAACGAAGTGAAATTCCGCTTAGATAGGGCCAATGCAGCTTTCGAGATGATGCGCTTCCCTTTATAGACACCGTCATTTTCAATCATAGAAGTAAACTTCGCCAAATCTTGTATTGTTGAAAATATACCCGCATGTCCACTTATCCCACCCATTGCTTCCGCATTTTCATCATGAACAATGCCATATTTATAGTTATTTAGTTTCTCGCTATATTCCGTAGCCGCAAATCGCTCTTGATTGAAGGATGGATTAAAACCTGTATCTTGCATATCTAATGGATTTAGAATTTTCGCTGAGACATATTCATTGAATGATTGGTCTGTTACTTTTTCTATTACTGTAGATAATAGTATAAATCCTAAATCGCTATAGATCACTCTATCTCCTACTGGAGAAACGAGTCGTTCAGCGCAGATTCTATCCACTACTTCTGCCACTTTCAATGCTTCTTTATAGAATGGACGATGGGCCGGCAATCCCGATGTATGTGTTAATAAATGCTTGATTGTTATCTCCGTTTTTCCATTGGCTGCAAATGCCGGGATGAAATATGCAATCTTGTCATCGAGCCTTATTTCTCCCTTATCAATTAACTGCAAACATGCTGTCAGTGTCGACACTATCTTTGTTAAGGACGCAATATCAAAAATTGTATCTCCCTCTATAGAGAGTTTCTTAGGTGTTAATGCCCGGTAGCCAATTGACTTCTTCATTACTTTCATACCTTGGTGAGAAATATATATAGAAGCGCCAGGTATATTGCCTTGATCTATCTCATTTGCAAGGAAACGATACACTTCGGTTTCCATAAAGATCTATTCCTTCCTGGCGATAGTGATCGCTTGTCGAACAAATCCATCTGATTCTTGAATGGCTAACACGGCTTCCTTGTAGGAAACACCTGCCTCCAACATTACTATTGCTGGTTTTACTTTTAGATTGGTTTCAATTAATGCTGCTTCCGCTTCTTCATATGTTTTATCTGTAATTGCCATCAACATATTTTTGGCACGTTCTACAAGTTTTCCATTGCTTGGGTGTAGATCTACCATCAAATTTTCATATGCCTTTCCCAACTTAATCATTGCTACAGTGGTAAACATGTTTAGAACCAATTTTTGCGCTGTTGCAGCTTTTAACCTCGTTGAACCTGTTAACACTTCTGGTCCGACAACCACTTCAATGACATGATTTGCATATTGGCTGATTTTTGCTTTACTATTGCAAGATAAGGCAATTGTTGCTGCACCAATCCCATTGGCGTACTGTAACGCACCTATTACATAAGGGGTTCTTCCGCTTGCAGCAATTCCTACTACGACATCGCGATCCGTTAGTTCTTTTTCTATTAAATCGCTTTTTCCACCCTCTGTATCATCCTCCGCACCTTCCACAGCAATAAACATTGCTTCATTTCCACCTGCAATGAGTCCTTGCACCATTTCCGGTGGTGTGTAAAATGTTGGTGGACATTCTGCAGCATCCAATATCCCTAATCTGCCACTTGTTCCAGCTCCAACGTAAAATAGTCTTCCGTTCCTTTTAAAGGCTTGATGTATGACATCAATTGCAGATGCTATCTCAGGTAAAACTGCTCTCACCGCGGCGATTACATTTTCATCTTCCTCATTCATTAATGTAATCATGTCGATTGTCGATAGTTGATCTATACTTTTTGTATTTTCATTTACTTGCTCTGTCGTTAACTTCGAAAGGTTGACTTTCATTTCTCCACGCCTTCCTATTCCATGGTGTCTTGTCTTACCATTGATTTCTATCGTTAACTTCCTATTTTCTTTCGGTACTTTAAATAATCTTTCCAAACCTTATAATTCATTTTTCCATAAAAATCAATAAGTCCAGTCCAATCAATAGCAATTCGCTTGATATTCCGTTCCCTCAAAAAATAAATACCAGCTTGAACAACCGCTAAACCATAGCCATTGCCACGTTCTTTTTGATCGATGCCAAGTGGACCAATTCCACCAAGCGTTTCACCAAAGAGTGGTGCCCAATAGACATTCTGAGCAATCATGGGTGACTTATCATCATTGATCCTACAAAACCCGATGATTTCGCCCGCCTTTTTTAAAATAACAAATTCTCGGCCTGTTCCACCTTTTTCGAAATAATGAATGGCTTCATATTCCCATCTTCCTGGGAATACGCGATGAAGAAATTGTAAAAAGGCATCCTTTTCATCAATTGTAAGCAAAACTACTTCTACGCTATCAATCTCAGGTTTTATCGGAGCGCTTGACTCATCATAGCTGGCGATTAAATCATAGTCGTTACCTATATTTTCATACCCTTTGTGATCAAACCACTTTGCACATTCTTCATATTCAGCGGGTATCCCAGGAAAGTAATGCCACGGGTCTCTGCCTATTAATATTTCCGTGACTCCACTTTCCTCTAAAGCGCTTTCAACATTTTTTAATAAAATAGAACCTATCCCTTGGTTTCGACTATCGGAACGAACTAGTAACACCTGTATCCAACCAAAATGAGCACCAATATTAACTGCAAGTGCTTCCTGCCAGCGCTTACTTATAATGAAACCAACCACCTCGCCTTGGGCATTCAGTGCCATAAGCGAACCTGGCAAAAATACATTCTCGTCCTGAAAGCTATTTTGAATAAAAAGTGTTTCTCTCATCGGAAACTGTTCTGCTAGCTCTTCATTCCAAATCTTTACTAATTCTCCTACTCTATGAATATCTATTGGTACAATTTGCACAAATTACCCTCCTTTCACCTCATAAGTAATCTGATAATTAACTTCTATCCGTATTATACACAAAAATACCTTTAAGTGAAATATAAAATCAAAAATTTTTAAATATATTTGATTGTTTATTTCAATTTCTTATTGTTGGATAAGTAATGGAACCAAGTATAACTCGTTTACTTGCCCCAGTTGCCTCAGGAGCATTAGAAGGTTGGCCATTTAATGTTTCATTCGCTAAAATAGCAAACGCGATTGCTTCTTTTGCATCTGAGGAAAACCCAATATCCTCTTGTGTTAGAATAGTTAGATCTGGAAGAAGCTTTCTTAACATCGTCAATAATGTCTTATTATGACTTCCCCCACCGCCAATAATTAGCTCATCTATTTGCGTCTTAGGAAAAATAAAACGTTCATAAGCATTAGCAATAGACAATGCCGTAAAATATGTGGCCGTTGCTATTAAGTCATTTGCCGATAAGTAAGAATATGTCTCAATCAATTTTTCTGTATAATGCGCTCCGAATAATTCACGTCCAGTTGACTTAGGCGGTACCTCTTCAAAAAATGCTAGTTGTAACCAAGACTCGGCAATATCTTGATGAATTCTTCCTTTTGCCGCCCATTCCCCATCATGATCGTATGAGATTCCTTTAAAATGCTTACAAAGTGCATCGATAATCATGTTTCCAGGCCCTGTATCAAATGCAATAATGTCCTCTAATGATCCGCCTTTTGGCAAGACTGTCACATTACCAATACCTCCTACGTTTTGTAACGCTCTTCCCTTTTCTTCACTGCGATAGAGAAGATAATCTGTATATGGAACAAGTGGAGCGCCTTCCCCTCCTGCAGCCATATCCATCGTTCTAAAATTGGAAACCACAGTTACACCTGTTTCATAAGCGATAATAGCCGGTTCGCCAATTTGCAATGTCGATTTCATATAGTTCTCCAATTGATTTGGCAAATGAAAAATAGTTTGACCGTGCGAAGCAATAAAATTAAGTTTCTCAAACGGTATACCTGCTTGCATACACACAGTTTTAACCGCTTTAGCAAACAAAGCACCTAGTTTAAAATTCAAACTGCAAATCAAAGCAACATTCGAACTTTTTAATTCCATAATTTGTAAGATTTCTCGCTCTGTATCTGTGGGAATTGGCACAGTTGCAAAATGTAAAAGTTGTACCTTTGTATCTGTTCCATATCCAGAAATCTTCACAAGCGCAGCATCAATCCCGTCAAGAGAGGTACCCGACATTAAACCTACAGCTAACTTTTCCACACTTCCACTCCCTTACATTTTTTTATATAAAGAAGCAATAGACATGGCCCCTACTGCTGGTGATAAATCTTTCAAAATAACCTCCACTTCTCCTATATTTTGTTCAAGTACATATTTAAATTGAGATTGTACGTATGTATTATTTTCTAGAAGGGAACCTTTAACAGCGATTTTTATTGGAGAAACTATCTGTAACTTTTTATAAAGCCATACAGTTTGCTTTGCAAGGTCCCTTCCAGCTTCATAAAAATAACCTCTAGCAATTTCATCACCAGCTTCGGCTTCTAGAAAAATAGGATAGGATAAAGAAGCAATGTCTCCCTTGGAAGCTTGATATATGAAGCCCTTTAACTCTGGTGCTTCCTTCATACCAACCTTTCGCATTACTGCTTGTGATAATGATGAATAAGGTAAACCTTCATCAAACTCTCTCGTTATTTGCTTGCAAACTTTTATCGCTACATCATAAGAACTGCCTGAATCACCGAGTAAATGTCCCCAGCCACCGGAGTATCCCTCCTTTTCACCATTTCTTCCATAAGAAATGGAACCTGTTCCAGCAATCGTTAGAATGCCATCCGCCTCAGCAAGCAAAGCGTGATAGGCAAGCACTGCATCGTTTACTAGAATAACTTGTTTATCTGTATGCTGTTTAAAAAAAGTAGCAAACCCTTCCTTATTTCCACTTGCTTCAATGCCCGCGACCCCGGCTACAATCGTATTGCAGGCATATCCAAACTCACTTGTAAGACAAGCAGAAGTTGCCTCCCATACATTTGCCAATGCATTTTCAAAATGAACATTCGGGTTACCAAAACCTGTTTCAACTTGAAACACTACATTTTTTTGATTATCCAAAACCAATCCAGTTGTTTTTGTTCCTCCAGCATCGATCCCAATCGTATAGTTCATATTTCGTACCTCCTTTGCTTATGGGTCAAATTAAATAAAACTATATTTTATAATAATGATTATAGCGACAAAATAATATTTTAGTTGTATCATATTATGAAATCACTTACAAAGCAATGCCATTAAATGCTAGATGGAAGACAACTTTGTAATTGTAGTAGTAAAAAATCCATCTACTTTTCCGTTAAATAAGCATAAAGATAAGAAAAAGCCGCCTATCTGCTTTTCCATGTTAGATAGGCGACTCCCATTTTCAACTATTTTACTATTACTTTTCTATTTCCCCCAATAACTTATTCAACTCTTGTAATTCTATTTCCATTTCCGCAAGCTGTTTTTCCAATGGATGTAGATTTCCTTTTACATATTCAAGCTTTTCCAGATCTTGCTGAAGTCTTACGTAATCTGTTTTCAAATCAAGAATCTTGTATTCTATTTCCTTTTTATTCAATGTCATCACCTCTATGAGTATAGTAGCACATTTAGTATTCGCTTCTTGTTTGACTAACTAATCCAGCGCCAGCACCTAGACCTGCTATAAGCATAGCCGCAGCGATAGCAATGAATGTGAATAACGGCAATGACCATGATTGTGTTTGATCAAACAGCATACCGATAAACATAGGGCCGATTGCTGCTAATAGATAGCCTATTGATTGAGCCATTCCCGATAACGCAGATGCCTGATCGCTACTAACTGTCCTTAATACAAAAAATGTTAAAGCTAAGCTGAAACCTGCACCTTGTGCTATGCCAATTAGTAGTACCCAAAGAAGCGTCATGCTCGCACTGCCATCCATGAGGAGGCCAAGAAACGCAGTTATATATATTATTCCTATTGCAATGACAAGCATTCTTTGATTCTTCATTTTTGCAGCTAGGACAGGTGTGATAAATGAGATAGGCAATCCAAAAAGTTGCAAAAGTGACAACATCCAACCACTAGTTGTATCATCTAACCCTTTGTACAAAAGAAGCTCTGGAAGCCAAGCGATCACACAATAAAATAAAAAAGATTGCAGACCGATGAAAAAGGTCACATTCCACGCAAGCTTTGATCGAAGCATAGAATTTTGATGACCTGGTAAACTTTTATCAACTTGTATATCTCTAGAACGTTTATACTTACGTGTTTGTGGAAACCAAATGATAAAAGCTACAGCTGCCAAACCAGCCCATGTCAAAAGAGCATTTTCCCACCCAAGTTTCATATTAACCGCTAAAGGGATGCTTATCCCAGATGCAATTGCTGCAAAGCCACCGAGCGACGCCGTATAAACACCCGTCATCAGGCCTACCTTATTAGGGAATCTTTGCTTCACAATTCCTGGAAGGAGAACATTGCAAATGGCAATACCAACCCCAGCGATCGCTGTACCTGTGAAAAGCATGGATGATATACCCACAGAGCGTAACATGATACCGATTGTTAAGAATAAAAGGCCCATTAGGATCGCAAGTTCATTACCTAGCTTCTGGCCAATTTTTGGAGCGAGAAATGATAATGCAGCAAAAGCAAGAAGGGGCAGTGTTGTAATTAGACCTGCTATACCATTTGAAAGTTGTAAGTCTGTTCGAATCAAACCAATCAATGGGCCAACCGATGTAATCGCAGGCCGTAAATTAAAGGCAACAAATATGATACCTATAATTAACAATGCTTGATTAGTTGCTACTTGTTTACCCTGACTGTGCAAATTACTATTCATATATTAACCCCATTAGTTAAAGCTCACATTTTAAACGTAAGCTGTTTTAATTGTTTATAATATCTCTCTCTTATACGATAACAGAAATTACTTATTTTCACATTAGAAAAGGAGTGGAATCTTATGAAAGCAATTCTTGTAGACGAAAATAGTAAAAATTTGTATTTAGGTCAAGCTGATATGCCTTCAATTTCAGCAAATGATCTTCTTGTCAAAGTGAAGGCAACAGCATTAAACCGGGCGGATCTTCTACAAAAGCGCGGCCTTTATCCACCTCCCAAAGGAGCCTCTCCCATTTTAGGACTTGAAATGAGTGGAGTCATTGAGGTTGTTGGCGAAAATGTACAGGGTTGGAATGTTGGCGATCGTGTATTCGCACTTCTTCCAGGAGGAGGGTATGCTGAACATGTTACCATTCCAGCAAGTATGGCCATGCCAATCCCTGATCATATAACTTATGAAGAAGCGGCGGCTATACCTGAAGTTTTCTTGACTGCCTATTTAAATTTGTTTTGGCTTGGCCAGTTAAAGAAAGATGAAACTGTACTTATACATGCTGGGGCTAGCGGAGTTGGTACTGCAGCCATTCAGCTAGCAAGAGAAACTGGTGCAAGAGTAATCGTAACCGCGGGATCAGAGAAAAAAAGAGAGCTCTGCCTCTCCCTGGGCGCAAAATATGCGATTGATTATAAAGCGGGCTCCTTTTCACCTAAGATAAAAGAGATCACGGAGGGTAAAGGCGTTCATCTGATACTTGACTTCATTGGTGCCCCATATTGGCAGCAAAATATTGATTCTCTCTCAAGAGATGGAAAACTAATTCTCATCGGTGTGATGGGTGGTTCAAAGTTGGACGGTGTAGACCTCGGAGAATTACTCTTTAAAAGGATTCAAGTAATCGGTTCTGCCCTTCGTTCCCAGTCTGCCGAACAAAAGGTCACCTTGACAAGTGCATTCGGTGATTTTGCGCTTCCTAAATTTGCAGCCGGCGCATTAAAACCCGTCATTGATTCTACTTGGGATTGGAATAAAGTAAATGAAGCCCATACACATATGGAGCAAAACAATAATGCGGGAAAAATAGTATTACGTGTACATTAATTTTATTTACATGATCACCAGCAATATGTTCTTCGACGGTAAATGATCCCCCACGGACAATAAATACTTACCAACAGACAGTATTTTATTCACGATGGACAATAAGTGGTTCATGACGGCTAGTATAAGGTCTGCGATGGACAGTAAGCACTGAAATCTTCTTATTTCCCCTCGCAAGTTCGTAAAAATTGGCATTTTTCGAACCTGCGAGGGATTATTTTCGAAGGTCTTATATTTGCACGGCTGAGGTTGAAAATTTGCAATCCAATTCATCATTTAACTTAATTACATTATTTACACTAGTAGCCTCTGCTACTAGTGTAAATAATCACCTATAACGCTTCGTATTTATTTGCTAACTGCCATTCACAAATGACTTATTTCTAAATTAATGAATCACTCCATTACCATATGTTATTTTAATTTATAACATTTTAGGACAATATAATAATGTCTAATGCTTTAAGGGAAATGAGTGAATTTTATGGATATCATTTTTTCTGTAATGAAACGTTTTTTTACTGACCGCTTTCACGATCAATCCGCTCAAATGGCTTACTTTTTTATGTTGGCCATTTTCCCTTTGCTTATTTTTGTCGTTTCCTTATTAAGTTATTTGCCGATTTACTCTGGCGATGTACTGACTGTGATCGAGCCATTTGCTCCTAAGGGCAGCTATCAATTGATTAAAAGTAATTTGATTAGTATTCTTGATCAACAACGGACAAAACTTCTTTCTTTTAGTTTCATCGCAACGTTCTGGATTGCATCTATGGCCGTTCAGTCGCTTGTAAGAGCGATGAATGATGCCTATCAAATCACTAGAAATGATCGATTTTTTATCGTACTTTTAAAAGATATGCTATTAACTGCCGTACTTATGGCTACTTTAGCCATATCTCTGTTTATCCCTATTATTGAAGAAATAGCCCGTATTTTTGTTTATGATTATAGACATTTACTTCCTGGATCTTTTCATTGGTGGACCATTGCCAAATGGGCAATTAGCAGTATTTACCTGTTTCTTTTTTTTAATTTGTTATACAAATATGTTCCGAGTACAAAGATTCATTTTCTATCTGTCATTCCTGGTGCACTATTTGCTACAGCTGGATGGCAAGCCGTTTCTGTTGGTTTTTCATATTATGTGTCCTTTGCTGATTATTCACAACTATATGGACAGCTCGGAAGTATTGTCGTTTTGATGAGTTGGTTTTATCTTACTGCCGCTGTCCTGCTTACAGGAGGTTTAATCAACGCAGCATATATAGAAAAAAGGCCCAATTTCAACTAATATTTAGTCGGAATTGGGCTATCAAGATTTAGCAACCTTCTTTATTTTTCTATTAAAGAAAGAGCATCTGGTAATCTTGTGTTCATTAAAATATCTAGTTCTGTTAAACGCTTTTGACAATAAGTGGAGTTTGACGTTAAAAAGGTATCAATATAAGCTGGATGACACATCACTTCAATCGTTTTTTCAGCAGAAAGCCCTTCTGTAATATGGTGGAAATATTGTTCTGTTACATTTTCATCGTAAAACCCATCTAGAAATACATCTGTTAATGTTGGAATATTTTCTGGATTTGCGGAAAATACATTTCGAACAGGAAGCGAATATTTTTCAGCAAGCCTCCTTACAACTGGAGCAAGGAATGCCCAACCATGAATATGGTGATGGCTATCAAAATGAGATGGCGTTAACCCGAAGGAAAGAAACTTCTCAATTTGCGCTTCCCACTCACGCTCGACTTCCTCTAAAGATACATTCTTATTGTTTTCTACAATCTTATCGATTCGGAAATTACCATGCTCATTTACAAGTGTAGGTACATCTGTGCGGACTGGCTTACCGAATGTTAAAGCTAAATGAATACCAACAGATAAGCTCGGGTTTTGTTTTGCCAGCCCAACAGCATGAGCTGTGCCTGGTGTATTGACCATCATGGTGGTTGAGTTAACGATACCATATCTGTGTGCATCGATAATCCCATAATTAACCCCATTGGAAAAACCAAAGTCATCTGCATTGACAATTAGTTTAAACAACTCTTCCTCTCCTTCCATTTCAATAAAGCCTTTCTATTTCAAAGTTTGCTCGATCGCCGCGAAAGACAGCTTTTGAATATTCAATTTGTGAGCCATCTTCTAGATAAGCCGATGTTTCAATTGAGAAGCACGGTGTATCTACTGGTATATTAAGTTGTTCGGATAAAAACGAATCAGCCATCACCAGTTCAATATGCTCTACCGTCCTTTTAATTTTGAGATCGAACTGTACTTCCAAAAGTTTATATAAAGAATTACTGCATTTTTCTTCATTTAAACCAGGTGCTTTAAACCAAGGTATATACGCAATTTCATATTGGAGAGGATCTTCATTTGCATAGCGAATCCTTTCTAAACGATTAACAGGGTCCCCCTCATTAATGCCGAAAATCTTACTATGTAGAATACTTCCCGGTACTACTTCCAGGCTAACCACACGTATAGAAGCCTTTTTTCCTTGTGTCATTAGCTGTTCACGAAAACGGACCTCCGTATTAGAAAGCGTTTGTTTAATTTTGCTATCTGCTACAAATGTTCCTCTCCCTTGTTCACGATATATATACCCCTCAACAGTCAATTGTTGTAAAGCAGTTCTTACTGTTGTTCTACTTACCTTAAAAAGCCTACAAAATTCTGCCTCCGTCGGTAATATTGTATTAGGCTTATATTGTTCTTCTTTGATCATCTTAATAATTTCTTCCTTCACTCGTATATGAAGCGCTTGAGTATCATTGCTAAATTCCAATCTCGTGCCCCTCTCTATTTGAAGATTTACTTTATTTTAACACGAATCAGCCGTGATTTGTAACTACAAGTTATCACCTATTAAAATTTTAGTATATTGTTATTACAAATAATACTAGACAACCGAAACTTGTTATGATAAATTAATTACTAGTAAACGTTTGCAACATCTTGGAGGGAATATTAATGAGTTTAAAAGTAACTATTATTGGCGGTGGATCAAGTTATACGCCAGAAATTATAGAAGGTTTTATGAATAGATATCCATCTTTTCCAGTGACAGAAATTGTCCTTGTGGATATAGAAAAAGGTCATAACAAGTTGAAAATTGTAACTTCTCTTGCTAAGAGAATGATTCAAAAGTCAGGTTTACCAATTAAGCTCTCTTATACTTTGGATCGCAGAAAGGCATTAGAAAACGCAGATTTTGTAGCAACACAAATACGCGTAGGTGGTCTTGATGCACGTGAAAAGGATGAAAGAATCTCACTAAGTCATGGAGTCATTGGTCAAGAAACAAATGGAGCTGGAGGAATTTTCAAAGCTTTACGGACCATACCTGTCATGTTGGACATTGCTCAAGATATTCATGAAATTTGTCCAAATGCTTGGATGATAAATTTTACAAATCCAGCCGGTATTGTAACAGAAGCATTATTAAAATATAGTCCACATAAAAAAGTAATTGGCGTTTGTAACATCCCATTCAACATGAAAAATAGTGTTGCTGAAATGATGGATTGTAATGTAAATGATGTTGAGATTGAATTTATCGGAATGAATCATTTTGTATTCGGACGTTCTGTTTATATTCAAGGGGAAGATAGAACAGCCGCTGTTCTAGAAAAAATGCTTCAACAAAATGTGGATTATTCACCTGCAAATATAGTCTCAATTGGATGGTCAGAAACATTTATTCATGCATTAAAAATGCTACCAAATCCTTATCATCAATATTATTTTCAAAAAGAGGAGACATTAGAGAAAGACCTGACTGCTTTCAAAGAAAATGGGACCAGATCTGAAGTAGTAAAACAAGTAGAAATGGATTTGTTCGAAAAATACAAAGATGAAAACTTAGACGTAAAGCCTGAGGAATTAGAAAAACGCGGTGGCGCTTATTATAGTGATGCAGCTTGTAATTTAATGGACAGTATTCACAATAATAAAGGCGATGTTCAAACTGTCAATACAATGAACAATGGAGCCATCCCTGATTTACCAACTAATTCAGTCATCGAAGTGAATGCGGTCATCACAAAAGATGGCCCAAAGGCAATCGCTTCAGGACATTTGCCACTTAATATAAAAGGAATCACGATCCAAATGAAAGCTTTCGAAGAACTTGTAATTGAAGCAGCAATTAGCGGCGATTACTTAAAAGCATACGAGGCAATGGTCATGAATCCACTCGTACAAAATGAGAAAAAAGCAAAAATACTTCTAGATGAACTATTAGAAGCTCATAAAGACTATTTACCACAATTCCAAAAATAAGGAGGGTTTTAAATGAGTAAAGTAATGCAAGTAATGGAAGAAAAGTTTATGCCAATTGCTGGAAGGATTGGTTCTCAACGTCATTTAGTAGCCATACGTGATGGGTTTGTATCTATCATGCCATTAATGATTGTTGGTTCATTAGCTGTACTAGTTAATAATTTTCCTGTAAAGGCATTTCAAAACTTTATGGTCAATATCTTTGGAGAAGAATGGACAAGTGTTGGTGGGAACGTATGGACAGGGACTTTTGCCATTCTCGCCTTGCTCGTCGTTGCAACAACGAGTTATCATCTTGCAAAATCATATAATGCAGATGGACTTTCAGCAGCCGTTGTATCACTAGCGACATTTATTATTTTAACTCCTGTAACCCCTGACTTTGGTCTATCGTATGAATGGGCAGGAGCCCAAGGATTATTTGTAGCTATTATTACAGCCCTAATTACGACAGAGATATTTAGATTATTATACAATTCTAAGTTTACGATTAAAATGCCTGACGGTGTACCTAGCGGAGTGGTAAAGTCATTTAAAGCGCTCATACCTGCTATAGTCATTTTAGTGCTAGTCAGTCTCATCCAGGCTCTATTTGTTTTAATTGGCGATACAAGTTTACATGAAATTGTCTTTAATACGATCCAGAAACCACTTCAATCATTATCTGATTCATTGCCAACTGCTTTAATTATTGCATTCCTTAATCACTTACTTTGGTTCTTTGGGTTGCATGGAACAAATATTCTTGGTCCAATCATTGAATCTATTTATATGCCACTTATTATAAAGAACCAAGAGCTCTTTTCTGCAGGAGTTAGTGCATTTGATGTGCCACATATTGTTACGAAACCATTCTTTGACTCCTTTGTGTTTATGGGTGGATCGGGTACAACACTTGCCCTGATTATTGCAGTGTTCATTGCGTCTAAATCTGCCCATTACCGTTCGATTAGTAGTTTATCTGCGCCAGCTGGACTATTTAATATCAATGAACCAATTATGTTCGGATTACCAATCGTATTAAACCCAATGATGCTTATACCGTTTATCCTAGGACCGATTGTCCTTACTATTACATCCTATTTGGCGCTAAGCTTAGGACTTGTACCTAAGACCATTGCAATGTTACCCTGGACAACCCCACCAATTGTTAGCGGTTATCTCGTAACTGGCGGGTCCTGGAGAGGAATTGCATTACAGGTCATCAACTTAGCAATCGCAATCATGCTATACATTCCATTTATACGAGCAGTTGACAAAGCAGAATTAAAAAACCAAAATACTGCAGCTTAAGGAGGAAACATCATGACAACATTTTCACTTGAAGAAATATCTTTTCAAATTATTCTACACGCTGGTAATGCTCGCTCTTCAGCTATGGAAGCAATCCATTTTGCAAAGACTGGAGATTTCGACGCAGCTAATGATAAAATAAAAGAAGCGGATGAAGCCTTTGTAGAAGCACATCATTCACAAACAAAGCTTTTGCAGGCGGAAGCAACTGGCGAAGGTAAAAAACCTACTGTATTACTTATTCATGCACAGGACCATTTAATGACGGCTATGACAATGAAAGAAATGGCGCAAGAATTCATAGATTTATATAAACGAATGGAGGAAATAAAAAAATGAAAATTATTCTAGTATGTTCCGCTGGTATGTCAACAAGTATGCTTGTTCAAAAAATGGAAAAATCCGCCGAGAGCAAAGGGCTTTCGGCAGAAATAGAAGCAGTTCCAGAATCTCAACTATCCAATCATCTTGACGGAACAAATGTCATATTAATCGGACCTCAAGTACGCTATTTAGCTCCAAAAATTAAAGCCAACGCAGAACCATTAGGCATCAAGGTAGATATCATTAATCAAATGGACTACGGAATGATGAATGGCGAAAAGGTACTAGAACACGCTTTAGAATTAGCAAAGTAAATAATCATGTTTCATAAAAAGAGGCAACTTAAGAGGTCGTTACAAACGATTCTCTAAGTTGCCTCTTTTTTTAAATAGGATGATTATTCCCTAGACTTGCAAATCTCCTTTTGGTTGGTTATAAACCTCTTGGTCCATCTCACCTGTTATCTTCCCAGTCAGGACACCAGCGGTCATACTACCACTTACATTCAATGCTGTCCGCCCCATATCAATCAATGGTTCAACTGAGATCAACAGACCAACTATAGCAATGGGCAAATCAAGTGCTGACAATACGAGCAAAGCGGCAAAAGTTGCTCCTCCGCCGACACCTGCTACGCCAAATGAACTAATTGCTACAACGATGATTAATGTTGCAATAAATGTAGGATTTAGCGGATCAATACCAGCAGATGGGGCAACCATGATAGCTAACATCGCTGGATATATGCCCGCACAGCCATTTTGACCAATTGATAAACCAAATGAGCCAGCAAAGTTTGCTATTCCTTCAGATACTCCAAGCTCTTTATGTTGCGTCTTAATATTTAATGGCAATGTTCCCGCGCTTGAACGTGATGTAAAAGCAAATGTCAAAGTGGGCATCGCTTTTCGAATATACGTAATTGGATTTTGTTTTGCAATCGCTAATAGTATCAAATGTACAATAAACATTGCAATAATTGCTACATATGAAGCAATCACAAACTTACCAAGTTTAGCTATCGCCGAATAATCACTCGTTGCTGTGACCTTTGTCATTAACGCCAATACCCCGTATGGTGTTAGACGCAATATCAGCGTTACAACACGCATAACAATGGTATAAATCGTTTCAATAATTTTCGCAAAAAACTCAGCGTGTTCTGGTTCTTTTCGCCGTACTCCTAAATAAGCAATCCCGATAATAGCCGCAAATATAACAACCGCAATCGTAGAAGTAGGACGCGCCCCCGTTAACTCCAAAAATGGATTTTGTGGAAACAGACTAATAATTTGTTGTGGAATAGTCATGTTTTGCACATCACCAGCTGTTTGTTCCAACTGAGTATTACGAGCTACTTCTGCTTCCCCTTGCTCTAGTTGAATCCCTTCAAGTTGGAAACCGAGTGCGGTGATAATTCCTATCGAAGCCGAAATGGCAGTTGTACCAATTAATATACCAATAACGAGTCCACCAATTTTACCGAGATTCTTCGTGAATTTCAATTTAGTAAAGGCTGAAACAATCGATATAAACACTAAAGGCATAACAATCATTTTTAATAACGACACATAGCCGGTACCAACAATATTAAACCACTCAATCGAGCCGTTCGTTACATCTGACTTCGTTCCATAAATAAAATGAATCGCAAATCCGAGCAAAATACCGAGACCTAAAGCTGTAAAAACACGTTTAGAAAAAGAAACATGCTTTTTTTGCATATAAAACAAACCTATTATTAGTAAAATTAGTACAACAATATTAATAATAATAAATAAAGTATCCAAATTAATTCTCCTTCCCCATATAGCCATTTTTCAATTAAAAAATCTTAACCTGTATACTATAATTCAGATAAACCAACTAGTCAAATCGGAATTAACTACTTCCAATAGAAAAGTAATTTTTAATTATTACCTTCTTACCTATTTCCCTTCCCATAGAGTTTTTATGCAAAAAATGTTTTTGTTTTGTAACCAAAAGGGTAAGCTAATATAAAGTGACCTTCCATCACTTAAAGTTTCAGCACCAATATATATGATTTCCAATTTACTATACCTTATGAAAGGAATCACTATATTATGGGAAGAATTTCAAAAGTCATTCGTGTTGCAATCAAAGTAGCACCTATTGTTTATCCGGTCGCAAATAAGATATTAAATAATCGAAAAGGAAAAAAAAGCAGCAACCATAAACCAAACACACAAAATTGAAATAAAAAATGGAATTCCTCCACGGATTCCATTTTTTATTGTTTATTGTATCTATTCCATAATTTACAATTTGTCGCATCTAAAATTGTTGGAAAACCCATTGGTAATGTAACCATTGGTGAGCAGTGTCCTGCCCTTAAGTTAAAAATTGTTGGTTTATTTAAAGGCTTAATCAGTTTTTCAAACAAATCCTCTACTTGATAGCCTTGTTTATTAGAATAACATTTATTCCATGTTCCTAAAACAATCCCACTAGAATCAGAAAGTTTGCCTGCTAACAGGAGTTGAGTTAACATCCGGTCGATTTTATATGGCTCTTCCCCAATGTCCTCCAGAAATAAAATTTTTCCGCACGTATCTATTTCATAAGGAGTGCCCAGTGTACTTACTAAGACACTTAGATTACCCCCAGTCAAAATACCTTCTACATAACCCGGAACGAGACATCCAATCGGTTCCTCCTTTGGGTTGATTACGAAATTATATCCATTTCTCTCCATCAATACGTTAAGCAATGATTCTTTAGTAAAGTCATCTGCTGATATCAAATCAGATGCAGCCATTGGTCCATGAATCGTTGCCAGATTACTTCTTTGCTGTAGAACGATATGAAGTGCTGTTATATCGCTGTACCCGACAATTTTTTTGGGGTTCCTAGCGATTAAATCATAATCAAGCAAATGTAAGATTTGAAGAGTTCCATACCCGCCGCGCAAACAAAGGATCGCAGTAATGTCCGGATTGGCAAACATCCAATTCAGTTCTTGAGCTCTTAACAACGCTGGTCCCGCCAAATATCCACCTTCATTTTCATAGCATGTTAATCCAATGACGACTTGAAATCCAAGTTCTTTTACAGCTAAAATTGCTTCTTCTAACATTTCTACATCCACAGGGCCAGCTGGAGCCGTAATACCAATTACGTCACCACAGATAAGTGTTTTACCATGATTTAAGTTCATTTTACCCTCCCTTAATAGACTTCTAATATTAATTATATTAAAGCTATCAACTAAGAGAACAACGGGGAAGCCATTTTTACTCTTGAAAAGTTTGTCCGTTTATTTGAATTATTTCCGAGGAAATACGACAATAACTTTTCCCCTACCTTTTTCGTTAAATTAGGTTAATATTATGAGAAGATGTAATTGGGAGGGATTCATATGCCTTTAACAAAAACAGACCAATATGTGCGAAACGTAAAATTACTTCGACAAAATATTCCCTATATAAATAGATATCCGTTCGACCTTCCTGCCATTCAGTCACTTGATGTATTTGACTTTCACCCCCAAGTTACTTATTTAATCGGGGAAAATGGCATGGGTAAATCGACATTACTAGAAGCAATTGCAATTGCAGCTGGGTTTAATCCGGAAGGCGGGACATTTAATTTCAATTTTTCGACTCATGACTCACATTCTATTTTAGAAGAATACCTCAGAGTCGTTAAAGGAGTACGAAAACCGAAAGATGGATTCTTTTTACGAGCTGAGACCTATTATAATGTTGCAACCCATATAGAAAAGTTGGATCAAGATTCAGGTGGCCCACGTATTATTGACCATTTCGGAGGAACCTCTCTTCATGAACAGTCGCACGGTGAATCTTTTTTCGCTGCATTTTTAAATCGCTTTCGAGGTAAAGGTCTCTATATTATGGATGAGCCTGAGGCCGCTCTCTCACCACTGCGCCAATTATCCATGCTATCGCGCATTCACGAATTGGTTCAGCAAGATTCTCAATTTATCATTGCCACTCATTCTCCTGTGCTAATGGCTTACCCAAATTCAATTATTTATGAATTTTCACAGGATGGGATTCAAGAAAAAGAACTAGAGCATACTAATCACTATTTACTTTTGAAACAATTTTTTGATGATAAAGAAAGGATTCTCCATCATTTATTTAATGAATAGTAAATCTATATTGGATGTAATACTTTAATTTTTTAACAACTCTCTATATACTAATAATAAAAGATCGGACTGATATATGATGAATGGACAAAATCGAGAAAATGTAAAAGTTGGCTTAACCGTGGATATCGTTCTTAAGCAAGATCAGCGTACTGGAAAAACAACCAGAGGGATAGTCAAGAATCTTTTAACTAAATCTGCCTTTCACCCACACGGTATTAAAGTAAGGCTAGAAGATGGACAAGTAGGGAGAGTCCAACAAATTATTCAGGAGAATTAATATTCTTTTATACAAAAAGGAAAGGGAACGAGCTTATGATATTAGGGTTAACAATCATATTAATATTTGTTTTATTTTTACCATTTACTGTAAAGGTTGTAGAGCGTAATTTAGAGGCATTTTTATTTATTATGGGTCTTGCTGCTGCAGCGATTAGCCAAGTATTAACTGGTTCTTTATTTACGAAAGCATTAGTTGATCCAATCAATATTACTTTGGCTGTTCTTATCGCTGGACTTTTATTTAAGTGGCTGCAAGATCCACTAGAAAAAGGAATTCTCGGGATGAGTAAAGCGATCCCATTCCGTTTATTTATTGCGCTTGTTGTCATCATCTTAGGATTAATCTCTAGTATCATTACAGCTATTATTGCTGCTATCGCTCTAGTGGTGATTGTAAGCGTGTTACGGCTTGATCGCCGATCTGAAATACGACTAGTCATTTTAGCGTGTTTCTCCATTGGGCTTGGTGCAGCTTTAACGCCAATTGGAGAACCGTTATCAACAATTGCTGTGAGTAAATTAGATGAAAGTTTCTTCTTTTTACTGAAACTAATTGGACCAGATGTGATTCCAGCTGTGCTTATTTTTGCTGTACTTGCTGCCATCATGGTTAAACCTATGCAAAGTGAACACGGATTAACCGCCAAGCAGCAGACAGAAAATTACAAAGAGATTATTATTCGATCATTAAAGGTTTATTTATTTGTGATGGGTTTAACATTGCTTGGCGCAGGTTTTGAACCTTTCATTGAAAGATATTTGCTTGGACTTAGCCCACTTGTCCTATATTGGATCAATATGATCTCTGCAGTGTTAGACAATGCAACACTTGCTGCAGCAGAAATTAGCCCAATGATGGATGCACCAACACTTAAGGCGATATTACTTGGACTGCTCATCAGTGGCGGTATGTTGATCCCAGGAAATATCCCAAATATCATAGCAGCAGGTAAACTGAATATTACGAGCCGCGAATGGGCACGTTTTGGAGTACCAGTTGGTTTAATTGCTATGGTAGCTTACTTCATTGTCATTCTTATTTTCGGATGATGTCTCATTAGCTAAACCGGGACAAAGAGCCCAGGTCTTTGTTTTCAAAAGAAGAACACCTGCACTTTTTTTGCGGGTTGTTCTTTTTTTTAAGCTATAATAACGCTAAAAGTACTTTTAAAAGGAGCAATTTAAATGATAATTGAAATGATCGTTCAAGACGAAGTAGAAGCAATGCAAGCCGAAGCGTATGGAGCTAATAGACTTGAGCTTGTATCTGCCATTAGTGAAGGTGGATTAACCCCAAGTTATGGCACCATAAAAAGGGTATTAAAAAGTACTCATTTGCCTGTCCAAATTATGATTCGACCACATAGCAATGGATTTGTTTATCGTGATTTCGATTGGGAAGTGATGAAAGAAGATATTTCGATTATTAAAGAACTTGGAGGAACCGGCATCGTTTTTGGCGCTTTAAACTCCGATGGTTCCATTGATGAACAATTATTAGAGAAGGTAATAAAGCATGCTTCTGGTCTTGACATTACTTTCCATAGAGCTTTTGATGAGGTTACCTCTCAGCAAGAAGCATATAAAACACTTACTCAATATAAATATGAAATAAAGAGAATTTTAACTTCTGGTGGAAAGGCAAGTTGCGCAGACGCAACGAAAGAATTAAAGTGGCTTGTTGAGCAATCACGTTTAACTGGGGGCCCTGCAATTTTGCCTGGCTCTGGTTTATCACCTGAAAATATCGCAACCGTTCATCAACAGGTAGATGCAAAAGAATACCATTTTGGCTCTGGAGTAAGATTAGAGAAATCATTTCATCATGGTTTTTCTGAAGATGCTATTAAACAAATACGCCGTACATTGGAAGGAACAAATTAAACCGTTAATTTCCGCTTCAGGATCCTAACGAATATTTTTTTCGCAAGGGCGCTTGTTCAATAGTTGAGTTATCTTCTTACGAATTGAATTTAGCTATTTAGTAATCATAGAGGATATTGTGTTGAAAAGGTGAAATGCAACTTTCAGGAACTGATTCACACATGAGATCACCGCAACCTCATGGGGCTTACTCTGAGGTTGCTTTTTTAATTGATCATAATCAACAATCCGCTTTTTAGTTTCTCTCTCAACCTCCTGTTTCCCCTATATTAATTCGGTCCTAAAACTGGAGCTTGTCGGTTTGATACTGTTACATATCGATTCCTACGTATACTTCAAATCTGTTAATTGTTCTAAAAGCAACGTATGTCGCCTCTAACGTTAGTCGATTGCCCTCCAACCAACGGAGTATTGCACTTTTCTGCTTCTGAACCACTGGTTACAAAATTCCATTTTTGTTCAGTTGCTAAATTCTGTTATAATAAATCGATATGATAGACAATGATAGGGGCAGATTTAACCATGACGGTTGAGATAATGATTTCAATAAAAGATAAATTCAAAAATATGTATCAACAAGGTTATCCATTAGTATCTAAAGAAGCAATTTTAAATACAAAGCCTCTTACATCAGAGGGAATTATATTCAACCTAGTTGACGAGCAAGGACACTTTCTTGGTAAAGGGTATTTTGGTAAACAAAATAAAGGCTATGGTTGGATATTGAGTAATAATAAAAATGAAATGATAAATCAAGACTTTTTCACTAAAAAGATTTCTACAGCTATTAAAGCTAGAGCTAGCTTTTTCAATGACAACGAAACAACTGCTTTTCGCATTTTTAATGGTGAAGGGGACGGAATTGGTGGACTTACGATAGATTATTTCGCTGGTTCCTATCTCATCACTTGGTATAGTGAAGGAATCTATACATTTAAAAAAGAGATTCTTTTCGCATTGGAACATGCCGTACAATACCAAGCAATTTATGAGAAAAAACGCTTCTCTCGTACGGGACAATATATGGAGGACGATGACTTTGTAAAAGGTGAACGTCTTGAATTCCCCATTATTGTCAAAGAAAATGGTGTAAAGTTTGCCATTTATTTAAATGATGGAGCAATGGTTGGCGTTTTTCTAGATCAACGCGAAGTCCGGAAAGCGATTATGAATCGTTATGCCAAAGGAAAAACTGTTTTAAATACTTTCTCGTACACAGGAGCATTTTCGATATTTGCCGCATTGGGCGGTGCTACAAAAACAACTAGTGTTGACTTGGCAAACCGAAGTAAAGGTAGAACAATCGAGCATTTTCAGATTAATGGAATAAATCATGAAAAACATAACATAGTTGTTGAAGATGTTTTCCAATATTTTAAATACGCTGCACGGAAACAACTAACGTTTGATACTGTCATTCTTGATCCACCTAGTTTCGCTCGCTCAAAAAAAGTGACATTTAGCGTAGCTAAAGATTACAAAAAGCTATTGAAAGAAGCGATCATCATCACAGAAAAAAATGGAATAATTATCGCTTCAACAAATAGCACTGCTTTTGGTATGAAAAAATTTAAAGGATTTATCGATTCAGCTTTTAAGGAATTAGATAGCACATACCAAATCCTCGAGGAGTTCTCACTTCCTCAAGATTTTAAAACATCTATACACTTTTCTGAAGGAAATTACTTAAAAGTCGCCATTATTAAAGCAAACACAACGCATTAATACGAAAATGAATCAATTGCTGCTTTAGCTAACCCATTTACTACTGCATCATCCATTGGTGGATTATGAAGACCTGCTCTGACATCCCGATACATTCGCTCCAATGGGAAGGTTTTGGACAGGCTTCCCCCACCAACAATGCGCATAGCCATATCTACGATTGCAAGAGCTGAATTGGTTGCAACGTATTTCGCAAGTCCCAATTCAGATTTTAACTCCAGACGCTCATCAGGATTTTGATCCCAGCGGTCAGCCACGGAATATAGTAGCATTCTTGCCGTTTTCAATTTGACTTCCATTTTCCCTATTTTCTCTTGGATATGTGGCACCTCGGAAATAGGACCAGGTAAACTGTTCGGCCTATAATCATTCGCAAACTGGATAGCATAATCTCTTGCGGAATGAGCGATGCCGATATAGCATGCTGGTATATGTAGCAACCAACCTTGATCTTGCCTTACATTTCTTTTACTACCTGGTTGTTCTATTCCTATTAGCGCACTTTCAGGTACTTCTACTTGTTTTAAGATTACATCATGGCTACCCGTTGCACGCATCCCAAGCGTGTTCCATGTCTCATCAATATGTACTCGGTCAGATTTCTTTACTAAGAATCTACCAATTTTCTTTTCTCCCACTATACTCGCTGTCACAATAAAATAATTTAGAATAGGACTTAATGTACTAAATGTCTTTCTCCCTGTAATTAACCAACCGTTATCCGTTTTTTCAGCCGTTGTTTTAGGCATTCCACCCCTTGTAGGACTTCCAGTTGATGGTTCACTAGCAAAACTATTTACCATTTCTCCATTTTCAACGACTTCCCTGCATATACTTTCAAAAAGGGGCTCTGGCCAGCTGTGTCCTGCCCGGAGACTTAGCATAAATCCTATATGCCATCCAAGTCCAAGAGCTGTCGATCCGTCTCCTTTCGCCAATTGTTCTAATATTAATACCATTTCATATAGGGACGCTTCATCACCACCATATTCCTTCAGGACGGTTGTCTTTAAGAATCCAGCTTCTTTAAGGTCTTGAAAATTCTCAAATGGAAATGCGGCCTCTTCGTCATAATAGCTAGCTCGCGGTGCGAATTTTTTAGCTAATAAGGCTGCCTCTGCAACATAACGTGCTTCACGCTCATTTCTAATAAAATAGTCATTATATGCCATACCTCTTTACCTCTCTTTCGCATTGGAACACTTGTTTTTAGTTTACGTTTCTAGTCAACAAAAGGCAAATGTTGGGATTACTGATTATAAAGAAAGTAATAACATCAGGAAATGCAGCGAGCTTCCGTATCCGAACGGAACAACCAAAAGGAGAAATAGGAAGTTGGGGAACATTCTATATTTCATGGTGATCTCGTGGCGAGCAAGAATTAAAAGTCGGATTGTACATTATTATAGTCAATTAAAAAAGCAACCTCAGAGTAAATCTCATAAGGTTGCGGTGATTGCATGAATGGAATAAAACTTACTGTGAGAATTAGGCTACCAAGTTGACGGAAGCGTAATATGCCCTTTCTTAGGGGATCAGTGTGACAAGTGAGATCTCGCAGAATCCTACCACACGCCCTGAAAAGCAATATCCTGAAGCAGAAATCAACTTTGTTGGAATTTCCATACTATTTCTCCATTACAAATGGATTCATTTAAATAAATTTGCTATGGAGTCAATCAATTTTTTAAAGAAATTAGATACACTATCCCAAAATCCTTCATCGCCAATGACATCTTCCATCTTTTGCTTAATATCTTTCGTAATATCTTCCAGTTGCTGTTTTACATTATCAAAATTGATATTAAGTGATCGCATTTTTTCAAATAAGTCAATAAGTAGCTGACGGTCTTTTTCACTTAGTTCTATATTCATTTTATTCAATTGTTCTTCAACAATTTGTTCCACTTCTTCTCTTGTAACAGGTTTCTGTTCCGCAATCATTTTTTTGATTTCAGTTAACAGTTCCCCAACCTTTTCATCATCTAGGCCTTCTTTATCAGCAAGCTCGGTTGCTAAATCTAATTCCTCATTGGCTACTTCCATCCGATCTTTATCAAGTGTTTCCCCTTTGCTTTCATATGCCTTATAAATACCAACAAGCGCAGAGTGGCCACTTACTTTTACTGGTGAGACAACCTCGACATTCGCGTTCTCAATCCCTGCCGTTAATAATGCATTAGCATACATTTCTTCCGTTACTTCCGTAATATTTTCAGGTGTTACCCTTGTAACAACAAGGCCATTCCCCTTTTCCTTCAATGTAATCTTTGCTGATGAAAACATGCGAGAGTTTGGATTCCCATCTATTAGTCGCGCAAGATCTTGTGCTGTCACAATAATTTCTTCCACATTTGCGGAGTCATTTATTTTAAGCAACTTTCTTACTTCCTCTTTTTGTGCTTCTGTCAAAGTCTCACCCAGTACAACGACTGGTAGTCCGAATTTTTCATTTATACTTTCTTCTGCTGCAACTTGTCCGCTTCCTTGAAATATAAGACCTAAAGCTACTATTGCTAATAGTAATCTCTTTCCTAATTGTTTAAACATTGTCTTGCCCCTTTCATATTCTTAACTAGATTTATTCAACGTGTTGTTTTGGTGGCAATTTATTCAAATAGTCTATTGCTTCTTGCAATGTTTTTACGGGCACAACCTTAACGTCATACCCTTCCTTTTTCACTTCATCCAATACATCCATTTCATTTGTATCAGTCATAGATACATCTGCTGGACAAAAGAATATATCCATTTCTGCTTTATTGACAGCAGTAATCTTCTCGCGGATTCCTCCGATTTGCCCTACATTTCCTTCCATATCAATCGTGCCAGTACCCGCAATTTCGTATCCTTTTGTTATATCACTCTTCATTAACTGATTATATACTTCTAAGGAGAACATTAAACCAGCAGAAGGTCCCCCGATATCGGCAGCATTTATATTTATAGTACGGCTTGTTTCAATCTCAAACTGATCTTCTGGGACAATGCCTATTCCAGCTTTATTTTCCCCATTTGCAATTGGGATAAGTTCTATGTCCGCACTTTTTTCCTTACCATCATGGATAAATGTAAGCTCAACAACATTTCCTTGACTTCTGTTTTTAAGCAAAGAAAGGAAATCAGTTATTTGATTAACCTGCTTGCCATCCACTTGCTTAATAACATCCCCAACTTCTATTTTTCCCTTTGCATTAGATGTACCCGATACATTACTTACAAACACACCATTTGGCTTTACAATTACTTTTTCTCCAGCAGCACGGAGACCAGCAACCAGTGCATGTTGTTGAGATGAAGTCATCATATGCTCTAACATTCTTTCATATTCTTTATCGGTCAAATCTCCTTTTACCTCTTTTACCTTTCGCATATCTGTGTGCGGCGCCACCAAGCCATAAGCTAGGTAATAGATATTACTGGCCCTTAATGATAGAACCGTTGTTAAGTAAAAATTCCCTTCCGCTTGCTTTTCCCCGCCCTCCACTGTTACCTTTGATGCTAATTCTTCAACTGATCCAGGTTGATATAGATAATAGGGGGTAGGTATGAAAAAGGAAATAAGGATTAAAATAAGAATTGTCCCTAGTATTTTTCGTGTTTTTATATTTGAAAACAAGGTATTCATCATTTAAAAACTCCCCTTTCCTTATCAGTATCTGATCGGCTGATTAAACTAAGTGCTCCACTTAATAATAGACGTATAAAATAATAATAAGTTTCAAATTGGATCAATAATTAGGTATTCCATGTACTTTTCTTTTTAGTCTACCATTTTTATCTAGCGCACAGCAAAATTGCATTTATACCTTTTAACAGTTATGATGATCGATGCAATAAAAACAATGAATTATTTTAAAATAGAAAGAAGATTGATTTCATGCAGAAACGGCTTTTATTTATTTTCATCATGAGTACATTTGTAGTTGGCACGGTTGAGTTGATTATAACTGGCATATTAGAATTAATTGCTGCTGATTTACAAGTTAGCAAATCATTATCAGGGCAACTCATCACCATTTACGCATTTTCATTTGCGATTGGAGCGCCAATTTTAGCCATTAAAACAGCAAAGTTGGAACGAAAAATAGTGCTTTTAATCTCATTAGCGATCTTTATTGGTGGAAATATCCTTTCAGCTTTGAGTCCTTCATACTTTATGCTTGCAGGTGTTCGCATTATTACAGCATTGGCGGCCGCTTTATTTATCGTCGTTGTTTTGTCTACCGCAGCAAAACTCGCCCATCCAAGCAAACAAGGGAGAATCTTAGGACTAGTTTATATGGGATTCAGCGCAGCTAATGTGTTTGGAGTTCCTTTTGGGACCTATATCGGCTCGACGTTTGGCTGGAGATCCACCTTTTGGCTAATAGCCACTCTATCCATTATTTGCTTCATACTAATTGCATTATTTCTTCCTAAAACGGAAGGAGCAACTGCTAATGAGAAAATGCCTTTTAAAGCTCTTTTAAAAAATCGAGAAGTCGTCAGTCTCTTATCAATTACAACTATATGGCTAGCAGCCCATTACGTTGTATATTCCTATATTAGTCCAATGATGACAGATAGCGGCTATTCATTAGCAACTGTCAGCTTTATTTTATTACTCGCAGGTGTCGCTGGAACGTCAGGAACAGCCGTGGGAGGTAGTTTATCGGACTTGATAGGATCTAAGCGCACGCTTTGGATAGCTGGTAGTTTATTTATGATTGCTTTACTATTCCTACGATTATCTTTACCTTATATACTTTTGTTTAGTATCGTTATTTTCATTTGGAATTTTGCTCAATGGTCCACAAACCCTGCGATTCAATCAGCATTAATTAATATTAATCCAAAGAATGCTGAACTGTCATTAAGTTTAAATATGTCCGCCTTAAATATTGGAATCGGGCTCGGCGCTCTGATTGGTGGAATCATTATTCACAATGGTGGCTTACATTTTGCACCATTTATAGCAGCAGCTATGACGATCATTCCATTAATTCTAATTAAGAAAATCACAAGCGTCGCTAAATCTAATTGATCTACAAACGAAGGAAGAATTCCAGTCAGAATCGTTTATTACAAGAAAAGGCCTTAACCCCGCTAATCTTCTGGCGCTGTAGCTGACTTAAAAAGATCCATGCTTCGCCACTTTAATTAGGCGAAGCATGGATCAATATGATAACTTGCTATTTATCTTTACTACTCCACTCAACCATAGGATCTTTAGCGTCCTCTTCTAGGGGCATATGGATTATTTCAATTGATCTTTCCCCCCTTGGAAGCGCAAGTTCTTTGTAAATTATTTCAGATGCTCCAAGCCCTACTTCTTTCGCACGCTCTATAGAGCCACAGTAATACACTTTCTTTATTCCCGACATATAGATAGCAGCCATACACATCGGACAAGGCTCTCCGCTTGCATACAACGTATAGTCACCTAAATCAAGTGTCTTTAACTCCGCTTGCGCCTTTCGAATGGCGATAAGTTCCGCATGACCACTTACATCGTATGTATGATGAAGCTCATTTACACCTTCTGCTACAATTTCATCATTCTTAACGAGCACAGCACCAAATGGATTCCCACCTTCTTCAACATTATTCAGCGCCAAATCAATTGCTCTTTTCATGAATTGATCCATTTCGACCCCTCCTTGAAACTATTCTGAAACAATTAACCTTTCCAATTCCAATGGTTCGATATAGACACCATCTTTATAGGCTCTCATATTACCACCGGATATCTCATCGATTAACGTAATTTTTTTGTCTTTGCCCGTACGACCAAATTCTAATTTAATATCGAATAGCTCAATTCCTTTTTTTGCCAGCTCTTCTTTTACAATACCACTAATTTTAATTGTTAAATCCTTCATTTCTTCGTATTCTGCAAGTGATAAAATGCCAAGCATATCCAGCGCATC
The DNA here is from genome assembly GCF_001591545.1 of Lederbergia lenta NBRC 16444. Lineage (GTDB taxonomy): Bacteria > Bacillota > Bacilli > Bacillales > Bacillaceae_C > Lederbergia > Lederbergia lenta. Next base: position 28,552 of record NZ_BCVC01000004.1, on the reverse strand, counting down.
TGCACTGATCGGTGGATCTTGACGATCATCATCCTTCAATGTCACTTCCACAAATCCATCAAGACTCTGTCCCTCTTCCGCATACATACCATATCTTCGTAAAAAGCTGCCAACTGCTCTATAGCGACAAATTACTTCTAATCCTTTTCCAAACATCTTAGCAGATTGCACAATCATTTCAGCCTTATCAATATCTGCATCAACATAATGAGTCGGAAGATCGTTTGCTTGTAAAATTTCAAAAAAATACTTCGTTAATCTTAGTCCCGCTTGCCCAGCACCTTCCATTTGCAGGCCGACAGTATTGGCTCCAGGATCGAAAACTCCATCTTCACCTGTCACATCATCTTTAAACTTTAATAAATAATTTCCATCCTTAAGTGAATATACATCTTTTGTTTTCCCTTGATAAATTAACTCCATTTAGCAATCCCTTCCCCCATGCAGAATTATTAACATATACTAATTATAACAAAAAAAGTGAAACACTACCCGCTGCTCTGAAAAATCAGATAGAATAAAATTTATTGAATGAATAGATTGATACGTTCATCACTTTTTGAAAGGAAGATCTATTATGCAACAGGACATATTTCATAAAAAAGTTTTCGATACATTTTCTTATCTTCATGCCAACCCTGAAATTAGTTGGAAAGAACAAAATACTACATTTTTTATAAAACAACAACTTGAAATGGCTGGCTGTAATGTAACAACTTTTGATGACTGTACAGGAGTAATCGGTGACTTTGGAGGCGGATCAAAAGGAGTTCCAGTCGTTGCCATTCGCGCTGATATGGATGCATTATGGCAAGAGGTTGACGGCATATACAAAGCAAATCATTCTTGTGGTCATGATGCCCATATGACAATGGTTCTTGGCGTTCTCTGGAAACTAGAGGCTAATCCACAATTAAGAGAAAAGATATCAGTCCGCTTTATTTTTCAGCCGGCTGAAGAAGTAGGTAAAGGTGCCCTTACATTGGCAGAAAAAGGCGTCGTCGATGATGTTGATTATTTATTTGGTATTCATTTACGCCCAAGCGCAGAAACGCCGAATGGCTTTGCTACTCCAGCCATTATTCACGGAGCAACTGGCGCAATAGAATGTGAAATTGTTGGGGAGGATGCCCATGGGGCTCGGCCACATTTAACAAGCAACGCAATTGAGATTGGGATGCATATCGTCAATCTACTAAATACTGTTCATCTAGATCCAACCGTCCCCCACTCCATAAAGGTAACAAAGTTTCATGCCGGTGGGAAAAATACTAATATTATCCCTGGCCAAGCTTCCCTTTCCCTTGATTTACGCGCACAAACAAATGAACATATGAAGTTACTACAAAAAAAAGTATACAATATTCTTGAATTGACTGAGCAACTGTTTGAAACGAGAATAAATATCGTAAATGATTACTCCCTTGCAGCCGCAAAAGTAGCTCCAGACGCTGAAAAAATTGCGCGACAGGCGATTGTGAACGTATTAGGTGAGAATTATACAGTTCCAGCCCTTTTAACCCCTGGCGGTGATGACTTTCATTTCTACACAATTAGCAAACCGACTTTAAAAGCAACAATGATCGGGCTCGGATGCGATTTGAAACCCGGTCTTCACCATCCCAGCATGACTTTTGACAAACAAGCTCTATTCAATGGAATAGATATCCTTACTGAAATGGTTTTACTAACTAGTCGGGTAAAGCGGTAAGGAAGGGCGCCGCAGCTGCCTCAAGAAAGTAATAAAAAACATCCTGTTATTCATATGAATAACAGGATACAGAAAACCCGGACGCAAAGCACACGAAGCCCTTTATAATTATTCGAACATGTGTGGTGATTTCTGTTATAGCACCCGCTTTGCGTGGGCGGAGCATTTGTCTAGCTATAGCGCCTAGCCCCTTCACTATTGCTTCGTAATAGCTCTATTATAATGCCGGTAATACGAGTCAACATTAAGGGCACTTGCCAGAGCTAAAAATGTTTATTTATCACGGATTATGGGAAAATAACTATGTATTATTGGTATTCATTTAATGTGTGAAAGAAGTTTTGCAGAAATTCGTAAAACAATAACTCGGTTGGCATAAGTTCACGATCTCTTGGAATAATGACTCCAACAGTACGTGTTACTTCAGGTTCTGTAATGGAAGTTTTCACTGTCGCTCTCGGCAAACTATCGATAAGCGTAATTTCAGGCAACATCGTAACACCAAGGCCCGCAGATACAAGGCCTTTAATCGCATCAATATCTTTTCCTTCAAAAGAAACATCTGGTTCAAATCCATGTTGCTGGCACGCTTTTATAACTACGTCACGCAATATATAGCCTTTTGGAGAAAGAATAAATGAGTCATGGCGTAAATCATCTAGTGTAAGTGTACGTTTTCTCGCAAGTGGATGATTTGAATACAATAGTGCAACAAGTTTCTCTACAAATAAAACTTCACTTTTAACCCGACGTTCTTGCATTGGAAGAGGACCCATAAGCGCCATATCAATTTCACCTTTTATAACTGAGTCGATTAAATTATAATAAGAATCTTGGTGAAGTTGAAATTTTACTTTTGGATGTTCTTTTCGAAATGCTGAAATAACTGTTGGGAGTAAATGGGCAGCAAGACTACTCGGAAATCCGATTCTTACTGTTCCTTTCTCAGGATCTAAGCATTCATTTATTTCCCTTTTAGCTTGCTCGATTACATCCATAGCTTGTTGCATTTTTTCCAGGAACATTTGTCCAATTGGTGTCAATCGAATGTTTCTTCCTTCTCTTATGAATAAATTGATACCAAGTTCAGCTTCCAGATTAACAATTTGTCGACTAACTGCGGATTGTGCTACATGTAAAGCGTCTGCTGCATCCGTCATATGTTCACGTTTTGCGACTTCTATAAAATATTGAATTTGTCTTAGTTCCAAAATACTCACCCTTTTTCAGACTAATCTAATCATAGCATGAATCTTATCTCAAATTCATATTGTTTAGATTAATTGTAGAAGATAAAATATTCTACAACGAGTTTTATCGGTACGATTGGTAAATTATGTATGCACTCTTGTGGAGAGTTGCGGAAAAAGGAGTGTAAATTATGGCGATGGTGATTAATATGAAAAATGATAACATACGAACAGCTCAAGCTTATATCGATGAAGTATATGAGACGGTAATTGATCGAAACCCAAATGAATATGAATTTCTTCAAGCTGTTAAAGAAATTTTCCACTCTCTCATTCCCGTTTTTGCAAGAAATCCTCATTATATAGAGAATGGCATTTTGGAAAGAATCGTTGAACCTGAACGTTTGATCTCATTTCGTGTACCTTGGGTCGATGATCAAGGTAAAGTACAAGTAAATCGTGGTTTCCGAGTTCAATTTAATAGTGCTATTGGTCCTTATAAAGGCGGAATACGATTCCATCCATCAGTAAATGCTAGTATCATAAAATTTTTAGGCTTTGAGCAAATCTTCAAAAATGCTTTGACTGGGCAAGCAATTGGTGGAGGTAAGGGCGGATCGGATTTTGATCCTAAAGGAAAATCGGATGGGGAAATAATGCGCTTTACCCAAAGCTTTATGACAGAGCTAAGTAAGTATATAGGTTCAGATGTTGATGTTCCTGCTGGAGATATCGGGGTAGGCGCACGAGAAATTGGTTATATGTTTGGACAATACAAAAGATTGCGCGGAAATTTTGATCCTGGCGTACTTACTGGTAAAGGTGTAAATTATGGTGGTAGTCTTGGAAGAACGGAAGCAACCGGCTATGGTACGGTTTATTTTGTTGAGGAAATGCTTAGAGACCAAGGATTAACATTTACAGGTAGTACAGTCATTGTTTCTGGTTCTGGTAATGTTTCGACTTATGCAATTGAAAAAGCACAAGAATTTGGCGGAAATGTTGTTGCATGCAGTGATTCAAACGGCTATATTTACGATGAACTTGGCATTGACCTTAATACGCTGAAAAGGCTGAAAGAAGTAGATAGATGTAGAATTAGTGAATATGTAAAAGATCGACCTCATGCGAAGTATGTCGAGGGTAGCGAGGGTATTTGGACTGTTCCATGTGATATTGCTCTTCCATGCGCTACGCAAAATGAACTTGATGAACACTCTGCAAGAATACTTGTTGCTAATAAAGTGAAAGCTATTGGCGAAGGGGCTAATATGCCATCTACACTTGAAGCAATCGAAGTATTTCATGACAGCGACGTTCTTTTCGGACCTGGTAAAGCAGCCAATGCTGGCGGTGTGGCTGTCTCCGCGTTGGAAATGGCACAAAATAGTTCACGTGTTTCTTGGACATTTGAAGAGGTCGATGACAAACTCAAACTTATCATGTCAGATATTTATAACAGCAGTGTGAGAGCAGCAGAAGAGTACGGTCAACCAGGTAACCTAGTTACTGGTGCAAATATCGCCGGCTTTACAAAAGTGGCTGATGCGATGCTTATGCACGGTATTATATAAGATATGGCATAAATATATTTGATTTAAGAAAAGACGATGCTCTTATTTATATGAGGGAATCGTCTTTTTATTTTCCAAATAGTAAATATACTCCTGTAAATATAAGAATAATGTACGTAAAAATACGAAAAATTCTTTGGTTAATATATCGAAATAATATTTGTCCGATAAACAGTCCAATAACTACTAAAGGTAGGCCTATACCGCTAGCTATCCAGGCTTTTGTTGTTGTACCAACAAAAATAACTTGCAAAAACAGACTTACAGAGTAGATATATAGGTAAAATGCCAAGGTAGTGGCCCTTAGCTTCTCCTTTTTTGCCTCTGTTCCAGAAAAATAGAGAAGCAATGGTGGACCAGGCATTCCGATACTTGCTGTTAATGCGCCAGAAAATCCCCCGACCACCAAATCTCTTTTATATGTTTGTCGTATACGAAAATTTAATATTAACAACACTGTTAGCAAAAGAATTAGAAGGCTGACTCCTATTTTCAACAAACTTAGGTTAATAGTAAGTAATATCCAAACTCCAATTAGCACTCCTAAAAAACTTCCCGTTATAAATCTTTTCAATATCTCACGATCCACATCCTTTTTAATTTTTGCTATTAATGCGGTCGAGATAAAGAGGGACAAAATTAAATTTATTTGGACCGCATCTGCAGGGCTAAATAATAAAAGCAAGAATGGAGTCGCCATAATTGAAAAACCAAATCCCGTACTCGTTTGTAAAATAGATGAAATTAGAATAATAATGGCAAAAAGTATATAATCAAACATTAAGAGTTTCCCTTCCAATTCTGAAATTCAATAATTTTAGAATTTTTCATTTATACATTATTATACTCGTCTTACAATCGGTTTAAAAATTATACATCCTTAAATGCAAAAAAGGCATGGAAGAGAAATCTCTTCCATGCCTTTTAACGTTTATTATAATTTAACAACGTTAGCTGCTTGGTCGCCGCGGTTGCCTTGAGTGATGTCAAAGCTTACTTTTTGGCCTTCTTCAAGTGATTTGAAGCCTTCGCCAGTGATTGCTGAGAAATGTACGAATACGTCTTCTCCGCCTTCAACTTCGATGAAACCGAAACCTTTGTCTGCATTAAACCATTTTACTGTACCTTGATTCATTATGAAAAACCTCCAAAAATTTGTTACTTAATAGCGATGTAAAACAAAAATTCACATGCTTTCCCGGACATACCATCAAAATATAATCCGGGAAAACATGTGAATTATAAGATTTAGTACTTATTAAGTGTATAGTGATCATACCATGGACAGATATGAAATGCAAATTAATTTTGAAAATAGCTTCCTTCTCGTTTTACAATAAGATCCCTTCTCTACTCAATGGCTCAAAATCTACTTCAAATCCCATATCCTCAAGCATTTGCTTATCTGTCAAACCGGCTTGCCCCTCTGTCGTCAAATAATCGCCAATAAAAATAGAATTAGCCGGGTACAGTCCGAAAGGTTGCAAGCTCCTTAGGTTTACTTCGCGTCCTCCAGAGATCCTAATTTCCTTGGACGGGTTGATCATACGAAATAAGCATAATACCTTAAGGCAATAACGTGGATTCAATTCATTTGTTCCTTCAAGTGGCGTACCATCGACAGCATGTAAGAAATTTACTGGAATCGAATCTGCACCCAACACCTTCAAACTCCGTGCCATATCAATCACATCTTCCTTTGATTCCTTCATTCCAATAATAACCCCTGAACATGGAGAGATACCAGAAGATTTAACATGACCGATTGTTGATATGCGATTATCATAAGTATGGGAAGTAGTGATTTTTTCATGGTGACTGCTTGAAGTGTTAATATTATGATTATAGCGATCAACACCAGCTTCCTTTAGTCGTACGGCTTGTTCCGGTTTCAAAATACCAAGGCATGCGCAAATGGTCATTTCCTTATGTAATGATTTAATTTCCTTTACTGCATCTACAACTATATCCATTTCTCGATTTGCAGGACCACGACCACTCGCTACGATACAATACGTACCTGCATTTAATTTTGCAGCTCTACTTGCACCAGCAACAATTTCCGCTTTCTTCATCATTGAGTATTTTTCAATAGGTGCTTTCGACACGATCGATTGGGCGCAATACCCACAGTTCTCAGGGCAAAGCCCTGATTTAGTATTAATAATCATATTTAGCTTTACCTTATTACCATAAAATTGTTTTCGTAATTTATATGCTGCGTGTAATAATAGCAAGATTTCATCATCCGGACATTCAAGAATGGCCAGCGCTTGTTCATCAGTAATTTCACTACCCGTAAGTACCTGATCAGCCATATGCACAAATGGATTCATTTTCTTCCTCCTACCTCGATCTTTTGACAATTTTCTGCATTCGATGGGCAAATACTCCTGCCAAAACAGCTAAAATGATGTCTTTAGGAAATGGAACGGCCATCCAGATCCATGCTACTTTATATGAAAAAGCTTCTGGCGCTGCAAACCATAGCTTATATGCTGCATACATCCAGTTCGTTCCAAATAAATAGCTTACTATCGTTCCAACCAAAGCCCCAGTGACATAAGCATATAATTTATTATTTTTCTCAACCATTTTCCCAGTTATATAAGCAGTTAGAATAAAAGAAAGTATAAATCCGAAAGTAGGGCTTAATAATTGACCGATACCACCACTAAATTTCGCATAGACCGGCGCGCCAACAAGTCCAATAAACGCATAGACAGACATGGAAATTGCTCCAAGCCTACTTCCTAAAAAACCCCCCGCCAATACAGCAAAGAATGGTTGTAATGTAATCGGCACTCCTCCAACTACCATAAACGGAACGAATGAAGTTATATTTGCTCCTATCATCATTAATGCTGCGAACATACTTACATATACCATTTCCAAAGTTCCTAATTTGTTTTTTGTTTTTACTGCCATCGTACTCATCTTTTCACCCCGAATTTTTAGTATATTTAGATCATAGTAGATTGTCTGATAATATGTCAACTAAAAAATAAAATAGGTTTACATATATTTATTGTAACGAAAACAATTCTTAGGGTACTAAACTATTGAATAGATTCAGAAAGGAGGTCATCATGAGCGAACTTGAGGAGCTGTATAAAGAGATCCAACCAAAGATTTATGCCTTTTTCTACGTGAAAACACTTGATTCTTCAGCTGCGGAAGATTTAACACATGATGTTTTCTATGAAGCACTGAAAGGATTTCACTCTTTTTCGGGAAGATCGACAATGCAAACTTGGCTATTTTCCATCGCACAAAACTTATTAAAAAAATTCTATCGTTCCAAAAGATATAGGCGGAACTTGGAAAATATGCTTATTGAAAATGAAAATTACCATACCACTTCTCCGGAAGATGTATACATCAAAAAGGAAGATAGTTGGGCTCTTTTGAAGCGAATCAGCCAACTTGATGATCTATCTAAAGAAATTGTTACTTTACGCATCTACGGGGAATTATCTTTTAAAGAAATTGGCGATTTACTTGATAAAAGCGAGAATTACACAAGGGTGACATTTCATCGTGCAAAATTGACACTTCAAAGGGGAATGAGGGTGAACTATGAATAAAGACTGCTTTATCGCAGAAGACTTGCTGCCTTTATATAATGATGGCTTGCTCCAAGAGGAAACGGATGAATGGCTGGAATCACACTTAAAAAGTTGTCAAAAATGCAACGAGCTTGCTCAACTGACAAAAGAACCTGTTGAAAAAGAAACAATTATTTCTCCTGTGAATCACGATAAAATGATGGAAAAAATTAAATTAAAATTGTCTATTTACCAAATTATCTTTGTCGGAATATCCTTTTTCTTTGCAATTAAAACATCACTGTTAAATGAAAGTTTCGGATTTATTTTATCGTACACAGTATTAGGAGTGATCACCTATTTATTTTATCGAAACTTTTTAATTGTGACTGCTATTGCGTTCCTGCCTATTTTTCTATGGGATATCTTTCAATCATTTAGTATGTATGTAGACGGGGATACTTCACTATTGTTAGGAATTATTGGTTCAGCTTTTCTAGCCCTTATCCATCTCATTTTCGCACTTATGGGCAGTGTCATTGGTTTACTCATTTTAAAACTAAAGAAAAGAGGCTAACATCATGAAGAAGAAAAAATGGCTATATATTGGTTTGCTTATTATTTTAATTGTACCGATATTGTTTTTTTATCAAGCATTTAACGGTGATCCAGTTTCCAAAATTGTAGCAAAAAAGACTTTACAAAGCTATTTAACTGAGCATTATCCTGAACAGGAATATCGTATTCTTGATCAGTTTTATAATTTTAAAATCAGTGGTTATACTTTTGACGTTATAGAAATCGGAGACGAGCAACAAACAGAGTATGAATTTTGGGTAGCTGGATTTTTCAGGCCAAAGGTCACTTATGATGGGATCTACTATGCTAATCTAGATGAGCCATTGATGGAAAGGATTTCAAATGAAGCCTCAGCAGATCTGACAACCGTCTTAAACGAAGCCGGAATTAAGACTGTCAATATCGATGTTCAATTAGAAATTTTGCAAGGCAAATATGATAAAGGTATTGAATGGTCCAATGAGTTAGAATTTGAAAATCCGATGTATATTCATCTTATTATCGATGCTACAAATATGAATAAGGAGGAAATGCTAGTCGCAGTACGGACGATTCAACAGACACTTGATTCGAAAAATTTCTCCTATAGCAGAATAAGTGTCAACGGTAATATAATCGATACATCAACCATTGGTAAAGATGATAGCGGCTACGTTAAATACTATATTGGGTTTGATAAAGGGAACGACATACAGTTAAGTGATATTAAAATCGAAAAACAATAGAAATGCGCCAATCAGACTCTATAGCCTATGTTAAATAAGCTGGCTGATTGGCGTTTTACAATCATTCTTTTGCTAAAAACTTTACACAAACAACTTCTGGAACAGCCACTTCCGCATCTAACTTCTTAAGTTTTCCAGTTTCTTGATTTCGCGCAAACAACACTAAATTTCCTGAATGCTGATTGGAAGCAATAATAAATGCTTCACTTGGATCTAATACGAAATCACGTGGCCATTCTCCACCAGTCGGCACGTGTTCAATAAATGTGAGTTCACCACTGTCTCCATTCACACTGAATACCGCAATACTGTTATGACCTCTGTTACCAGAGTATACAAACTTTCCATCAGCAGATATATGAATAGCACTTGCATCATTTGTTTCAGTGAAATCTTCTGGAATGGCACGGATATATTGTTTTTCAGTAAAGCTACCGTGTTCTGAATCATAAGCAAGGACAACAACTTCCGAACTTAATTCTGTTAATAGATAAGCAAATTTACCATTGGGATGAAAAGTAATATGACGTGGACCACTGCCCGCCTTTACTTTAAGTGTATTTACTTTTACGAGCTCACCATTAGCAACTTGATACGTCACAAGTTCATCTATACCAAGATCCGCAACTACCACATATTTACCGTCTGGAGTAGATGCCGTGTAATGGACATGTGGTTTTTCTTGGCGTTCATGCGGGCCGTTTCCTTCATGTTGTACAACAGATGCAGCATTCGCTATAGCGCCATCTTCGGTAGTTTTCAACAACTCAATTGTACCTTCATGGTAATTTCCTGTTACGACACCATTAGGAAGCACATCTAGATGGCACGGTGGCGCCCCTTCTTGTACTTGCTTATTAATAGGAGTCAGATCACCTGTTTCCTTGTCCACAGAATAAGCAGCTACTCCACCCAATTTCTTCTCTTGGGCTACAGAATATAAATAGCGTTGATCATCGCTGATAGCCAAATAGGTAGGGCTACCAACCTTTGCAGCTACTTTTACATCACTAAGCTTTCCTGTTTCTACATCTAGCGTGAATGAGTAAATCCCTTCACTATTTTCTCGTGTGTATGTACCAGCATATCCTATGTATTTTTTACCCATTAATATCTCCCCTTTCAAAATATTCTACCTTCATTATAACATTCTAAACGCGTATCACGAAAAAACCGCCCTTCAATCATTGTAATCTTGATTGGAGGGCGGTTTTTTCATTCATATTATTTTTTTCATTTAACATTTACGGATAACGGGAGATCCCCCAGTATTCAGGCCGCTCTCCATATACAAAAAAGGTCTTATTTAAATACTTTCATACGCTCGTCGATGCTATTAAATTGCTTTTCACCAGGTGCTGCTGTCGGTTTTCCGAATGGCATTTGCGCAAGTAACTTCCAATTTTCTGGGACTCCCCACATTTTTTGCACTGCTTCGTCAATTAGTGGCTGATAATGTTGTAAAGTAGCTCCGAAACCTTCTACTTCCAACGCTGTCCAAACGATATATTGCAGCATACCCGCTGATTGCAACGAATATGGCGCAAAAGCATCCTTATATAATGGGAATTGTTGTTCCAATGATTTCACAACGGATTGATCTTCGAAAAATAAAACTGTTCCATATCCGTTTCGGAAAGCTTCCATTTTTTCAGCTGTCGGTTGGAAATTCTCAGCAGGGACAACTTCTTTTAAAGCTGCTTCTGTAATATTCCATTGCTTATCATGGTTTTCCCCAAGCAAAACAACGACCCTTCCGCTTTGAGAGTTAAATGCAGATGGCGCATGTTTTACTGCATGTTCAATCACTTCGATAATACGCTCATCAGATACAACTTTTTCCTTGCTAATTCCATATACTGAACGTCTTTCTTCAACTGCTGTATAAAAGTCTTGTTCTGTTTTAATCATCTTTCATTCTCCTCTGTTATTAATCGAATATAAATTCCTGATGGATCTTTAATTGTTACTTCTCCATCTGATTCGCTTATCCATGCGTTTATTTTTCTCAATCTGTTTACTGCTTCACTCATGATTGCATTATTTGGAAAAATGATCGTAAACCATTTTAAACCCGCGCTATTTTTAGCAGGTGCAGGAGCTCCTCCGCTATTCCATATGTTCAACCCAATATGATGATGATACCTTTCTTTTGAAACGAAAAGTGCTTGACTTCCATAGTTGAGCACAGCATCAAAACCGAGCCCCTCACAGTAAAATTCCTTCGTTTTCTCTAACTCAGCGACTTGCAAATGAATATGTCCTACGATGGTTCCTGTAGGCATTCCTTGCCATCCCTCGTCAGAAGCATTCTTTAGCAAGTCTTCTACATCAAGGGCTTGAGTTGTCATATATACTTGATCGCCGTCCCACTTCCAAGTATTTGGTTCCCTATCAATGTAAATTTCAATCCCATTTCCTTCAGGATCGCTTAAGTAGAGTGCTTCACTCACGTGATGATCTGATGCCCCTTGCAATTGAGCGCTTGTTTGAATAAAATAATGTACAATGTTTGCTAAATCTGAACGATCCGGTAATAAAAATGCAATATGGTATAAACCAGTTGTTCGTTTACGAGGCTTCACATCTTCCGGCTGTTCCAGCGTCAATAATGGTGTTTTTCCATCAGCTGTTAAAGACGCTGAACTAGCTGTTTGGTCAAGTACTTGGAATCCAAGTACATTTATATAAAACGCTAGTGTGTGTTCCAAATTTTCTACAATTAAATCAACAGTGCCAATGACTGGATGCTGACGATTATTTGCCTTTTTCACTACTAATATTCTCCTCTCTGCACCTTACTTACTTTATGTAAGTAACTGTATAATAATAACTGTGTAATGTCAAGTAAGTAGTACGCAAAATAAAAGTTAGGTGAACAATACAACTAGTGCTATAATTAGAATAGTGAGGTGACAACATGAATTCATTTGTGTGCCCAAGGTTTGATAAAGCTATGAGTATACTTGGCCAGCGCTGGACCGGTTTAATTATTCATCAGTTGCTAAATGGTCCCCAGCGTTTTTGTACAGTGGAATCTGCAATGCCAATCAGCGCCAGGGTTTTATCAGAAAGATTGAAAGACCTAGAAAAGGAAGGGATTATCAACCGGCAAGTATTCCCTGAAACTCCTGTCCGTATTGAATATTCTTTAACGGAAAAAGGCTTGGCTTTGCAGCCCATTATAAAAGAAATTGAAAGTTGGGGCGAAAATTGGATCGAAATACAGAAAGAAGATCCAACTAACCCTTAACGCCGACTGCTCTTACCGAACAGCCGGCTTCTTTATTTTTACTATATGTATGCGTTATTATGTACTAATGGAGGTTTTAAAATGAAAAATGAATTGATTCAACGTTTCGTGTCTTATGCGAAGATAAATACGCAATCAGACGAGAACAACTCTGCCTGTCCTTCAACAGCAGGGCAATGGACGCTAGCGAAGAAACTGGTAGAGGAACTGATTGAAATCGGTATGAAAGAAGTTACGATTGATGAAAACGGGTATGTGATGGCAACACTTCCATCAAACACTAGTAAAGATATGCCTGTAATTGGATTTTTAGCCCATGTGGATACGGCAACTGATTTTACAGGAGACGGAGTAAACCCACAAATCGTTGAAAGTTATAACGGGGAAACACTAACACTACAAAAAGATGTTGTTCTATCACCAGCAGACTTTCCTTCTCTTAACAATTATTCAGGTCATACACTTATTACTACAGACGGGACAACATTACTTGGGGCAGACAATAAAGCGGGTATCGCTGAAATTATGACAGCAATTGCTTATTTGATTCAACATCCTGAAATCAAGCACGGAAAAATCAGAGTGGCGTTTACCCCTGATGAAGAAATCGGTAGAGGTCCTCATAAATTTGATGTAACAGCATTTGGGGCAGACTTTGCCTATACGATAGATGGAGGTCCTCTCGGCGAACTCCAATACGAAAGTTTTAATGCTGCCGGAGTAAAGTTAACATTTAAAGGAACAAATATCCATCCGGGGACAGCAAAAGGCACTATGGTCAATGCTACAAAGATGGCCATGGATTTTAACAATCGCCTACCTGCTAAAGAAGCTCCTGAATTTACAGAAGGTTATGAAGGGTTTTATCACTTACTTGCTTTTAACGGTGATGTAGAAGAAACAAAATTATCTTATATCATCCGGGATTTCGATCGTGATCAATTTGAAGCAAGAAAAACAAACATTGAAAAAATCGTTGCCGAACTTCGCGAGCAATATGGTCATGAACGTATTACTCTTGAAATGACCGACCAATATTATAATATGGGAGAAAAAATTAAACCTGTCATGGAAATTGTAGATATTGCTTCTGATGCGATGAAGAAACTCAGCATTGATCCACTTATTTCGCCAATTCGCGGTGGAACAGATGGCTCCCAATTATCCTATATGGGGCTTCCAACTCCAAATATTTTCACTGGCGGCGAAAACTTTCACGGTCCATATGAATTTATTTCTGTAAACAATATGGAAAAAGCAGTTCATGTAATTGTAGAAATTGCTAGGTTATTTGAGGAAAAAGCAGAGAACTAAATTTTCATTACTCTTTCTATACATAGAGTTGCTTAAATAAGCAACTCTATTTTTTATTGAATTTCCTAAAGAGGCATCGCTTCTTCTAGCCTGTTAAATAAAGCATATTCCCATTAAGTCAGTTTTTTAAAAGTTATTGCAAAATTCGACATATACAGTATAATTGTTCTATACATCTGAGGAGGACATAGAATGAAAGCATTAGAAAGAATCAGTCAGTTTGCTGGCAATACCTTTGCCGTATGGGTATTGCTATTTGCCACATTAGCATTTTTTATTCCTGGTGGCTTTACATGGATTGCCCCACATATATCAATTTTGCTCGGGATTATTATGTTCGGGATGGGTATGACCTTATCCATAGACGATTTTAAAGAAGTATTCAAACATCCAAAAAAAGTAGCTATTGGTGTTATTGGGCAATTTACAATTATGCCACTTATTGCTTTTGGACTCGCTATAGGTTTAAAGCTCCCTCCTGAAGTAGCTGCCGGTGTGATCTTAGTTGGTTGCTGTCCTGGTGGCACTTCCTCTAACGTCATGACTTTTTTAGCAAAAGGAAATGTTGCTCTATCTGTTGCCATTACGTCTGTAACTACATTATTGGCACCTTTTGTAACACCTGCATTAATCTTATTGCTTGCTAGTAAATGGCTACCTGTTTCAGCGGGAGACATGTTTATATCGATCGTAAAAATTGTACTTATTCCTATTATTCTTGGTCTCGTGATCAAAATGTTATTCCGAAAGCAGGTCGAACAAAGTGTGAAAGCTTTACCACTCGTTTCCGTTGTAGCAATTGTAGCTATCGTCGCTGCGGTTGTTAGTGGGAATCAACAAAAAATTGCCGAAACAGGACTACTTATTTTACTTGTTGTCATTTTGCATAATTCGATTGGCTATTTGTTAGGCTATTGGTTCGCCCGCTTACTGAAGCTAGATTATGCCGATCGAAAATCTATTTCTATTGAAGTCGGCATGCAAAACTCTGGACTTGGTGCAACACTGGCTGCAACACATTTCTCGCCGCTTGCAGCTGTACCAAGTGCTATCTTTAGCGTTTGGCATAATATATCCGGATCACTGCTCGCAACATGGTGGAGCAAAAAAGCGAATAAATCATAATTATAATTATAAAAACAGGTAAGTTTATACTCATTGAGAGATTGTCGTGAAAAGTTACGACAATCTTTTTGTATGGATTTGATTCCTTGAAAATAACAAAAGTGAATACTTGTATTTACGTTATAACGGACAGTAAATTGCCCGACACGGCTTGTGAAAACTCTCTATTGGCCAGTATTCCCCGCATGTCGGCTTGTAAATGGCTGTGAACCGCCAGAAAACGACAAAAAGCTTATTTCTCTATGTAAACGTGAATCATAAGACGACACTCGTTATCACTTTTTCATTATTTCTTCCCAATACGACATAATTATATTGACTTTCCATGCTACAACTGTGATAATACTGTAGACAAAAGAATCAGATTGCCTTTAATACAGTCCTGTGAGGCTGACAAGGTTGCATGCGTAATATATTTACGCGTGATTTTTGCATAAGCGATGAGTACATACATCCTATTATTATGCACCTTGCCAGTCATTGGGCAAGGTGCTTTTTGCTGCCCAATGACTAGATCTGATCTCTGAAACTTTAAATTATAAGGAGAGATCTAAGGATGAGTCAAAGAGAAATTCAAGTAGATGAACGTTTACCAATATTAAAAAGCTTGCCACTTAGCTTCCAACATTTGTTCGCAATGTTCGGCTCGACCGTGCTTGTACCAATCTTATTTGGAGTAAATCCAGCAACAATACTATTGATGAATGGGATCGGTACGCTATTATATATTTTTATTACAAAAGGAAAAATTCCCGCATACTTGGGTTCAAGCTTTGCTTTTATTTCCCCGGTGTTTGCAGTATTAGGAAAATATGCAGGTGGGGATGGTTACAGTTATGTGCTTGGGGGATTTCTAGCAGTTGGTATTGTGCTTGTTATCGTCGGATTAATTATAAAAGCAGTTGGCACAACATGGATTGATGTCATTTTCCCACCAGCAGCTATGGGCGCGATCGTTGCAGTAATTGGGCTTGAACTTGTTCCTGTTGCAGCAGATATGGCTGGATTAATTACTCCTGAAGGCAAATCAGCTGATACAAGTGCTATCATTGTTTCTTTATTAACATTAGGAATCACAGTCATTTGCTGGGTAACAATGAGAGGCTTTTTAAAAATCATTCCGATCCTACTTGGAATCATCTCCGGCTATATCATTGCTAGCCTTTTCGGTATGGTGGATTACACAGCAGTCAAAGAAGCAGCTTGGATTTCCATGCCAACTTATTACCAAATGAAATTTAATATATCTGATATCCTCATTATCTTGCCAGCAGCTCTTGTCTTAGTACCAGAACATATTGGACATTTGATTGTAACAGGAAATATTGTCAAAAAGGATCTTATTAAAGACCCGGGTCTAGACCGATCTATGATGGGTAATGGAATTTCAACAATACTCTCAAGCTTTTTCGGAGCTACACCTAATACAACGTATGGGGAAAATATCGGAGTGTTGGCAATCTCGCGTGTATATTCCACATGGATTATTGGTGGCGCTGCAGTCATTGCTATTGTGCTCTCTTTTTGTGGCAAACTAGCTGCTCTTATCTCTTCGATTCCTACACCAGTTATGGGTGGTATTTCCCTGCTTTTATTCGGAATCATTGCGGCAAGTGGGATTAGAATGCTTGTAGAAGCAAAAGTAGACTATAATATTTCCCAAAACCTAATACTGACTTGTGTTGTTCTTGCCATTGGAATCAGTGGTGCAGCAATCCACCTCGGTTCTGTTGAATTTAAAGGTATGGGCCTTGCAACAATAGTAGCCATCATACTTAGCTTATTTTTCAAACTACTAGATGTACTAAAGCTATCAAATGAAGATTAAGCCTTCTTGTTTCGATTTGAATAGAGTAAAAGGCGAGATACTAGTATCTCGCCTTTTACATTTGTATTTATAACTTTTCTAGTTCTGTAAGCTTCTCCAGTAAAATTCTAGAATTTCTATAGCAGCTCCTTTTGGGTCTTTAAATAATTCACTGCCATTGGCAAGATTTTGATTCCCCATTCTCAAAAGGGATAAATAAGCATTTGCCGCAAACTTTTTATTTACTTTCCGAATTTCCCCATCTCTCATTGCTTTCTCCAATGCAAATTCGAGCACTTGAAAAATTTCTTCCTCCGCCTCCTTCATTTTTTGCATTTGTTGAGTAGTAAGCACCTGATGATTTTCTCGCAAAAAAGTGGTCAAATCAATCGATGTAGTAGCTTGTAAATGTACTTCCGCCAATAACAGAAAACGTTCACGAAGAGGACTATCTTCCGAGAGTATCTGAAGCGTTCTTTGGTGTATTCGTTCCATCATCGCCAACATAGCAGCAGTAAAAAGTTCCGCTTTTGTAGCGTAATAGTAATACACTGTAGCTTTCGTCACGTTGCAGGCTTTAGCTACTTCTTCTACTGGTACTTTTTGATAACCCTTTTGCATGAATAGCCTACCAGCTACCGTTAATATTAATTCATCTGTTGATTGTTCCTGCTCGCTCCGTTTTGGTCTACCGAGTGAGCGGCTAATATTTATATGTTTCACATCAATCGAGCTCCTAGTTTAAATTTGAAGTAATTATATCATAAACGACTTAATACAATTGATTAATTAACTGTCTAGTATATATAATTAGATTATACTTAATACAGGGAGTGTTGCTTGTGAAAAGAGGATTAACAATATTTTTAGAAAGTATTGTAGGAAAAAGAGGTAGGTGGATAACACTTGGTATATGGGCTGCTTTAGCAGTTTTCCTAACTATACTTTGGCCTAGTGTACAAAGCGCGAAAAATAATGCAGTAGAAATGCTTCCTGAAGACACAATGTCAGTTCAAGCAGCCAAACTAGTAAAAGAGGAGTTCTCGGATGAAGCAGGTTTACCGCTCTTGCTCGTATGGCATAAAGAAACTGGTTTGGCCGAGGAAGATACTGCATTAATTATAAAGCTGTATGAACAATTGACTGAGAAGCCACTGGCACAGCAATCATTTATACCACCATTACACAAAGCACCACCACAAGCATTATTCTCTAGTGCTTCGGAGAATGGTTCTACGATTGTAACACCAATATTTTTAGATGATAAAGCCGAATCAGATCTTATTCAAAAAGATATCGATGATTTAAAAGAGGTGATCAAAAAAATAGCAGATGATGACCTTTTCTCAAGAAATATTGGAGAAGATGACTTACTTGTAAGGGTTACTGGTCCAGCTGGCATTTCAACTGATGCCGTATCCTTATTCAGTGAAGCTGATGTTAAATTACTAATTGCAACTGTACTTCTTGTACTTATTTTATTGATTGTTCTATATCGTTCTCCAATCCTAGCCATCGTCCCCCTTATTGGGGTTGGTTTTGCATATGCAGTGATTTCCCCCATTCTTGGAGTGTTAGCAGATAAGGGATGGATCATTGTAGATTCACAAGCAATATCGATTATGACCGTACTATTGTTTGGAGCAGGTACAGATTATTGCCTGTTTCTCGTTTCAAGATACCGAGACCATCTACTCATGGAGGAAAATGCTTTAACAGCACTAAAAAATGCCCTTAAAGACTCTGGTGGGGCCATTATGATAAGTGCTTTAACAACTGCATTTGGCTTATTAACTTTACTTCTTGCCTTGTATGGCTCAAGACATACTTTTGCTGTACCATTCAGTTTAGCAATTTTTATTATGGGATTAGCTGCACTGACATTACTTCCGGCTCTGCTTTCGATCTTTGGGAGAGTTTCTTTCTTTCCATTTATTCCACGAACAGATTCGATGTCTCTTGCACTCGAGAAGACAAAGGGAAAAGCTGTTCGCAGACAAAAAAGTCACGGGAAGTTTAGCATATGGCTCGGAAAATTTGTCACTAGAAAGCCATGGCCTATCATATGTGCAACTTTAATTTTATTAGGTGGATTAGCAACCTTTTCTACAAAAATAGATTACACGTATGATCTTTTAAGTTCATTTCCCGATGATATGCCATCGAGAGAGGGATTTGAATTAATTAATGAAAACTTTTCAGCGGGGAATTTAGCGCCAATGCAGATCATTGTCGATACAAGCGGAAAAGCAGTTCAACTGGAAGAACAACTTTCTGATTTGACTATGATCGAATCTATAGGTGAATCAAGGAGGGGCTCCAATAATAATGATTTATTATTGTATGAAATCATTCTTAAGGAGAATCCTTATGATGCTGAAACACTTAATCATATTCCAACGATAAAAGAGAAAGTATCTGAAGGTCTTACACAAGCAGGAATTACTCCAGCAGAAGAACATTTCTGGATTGGTGGAGAAACTGCTAATTTATATGATACGAAAATGACTACTGACAGAGACCGCAATATCGTTGTACCAGCAGTGATTGCAATTATTGCACTTCTATTGCTCGTATATTTACGCTCAATTGTTGCAATGATTTATTTATTGCTGACAGTATTACTATCATACTTCTCTGCGCTTGGTGCTGGTTGGCTACTCATGCATTACGGAATGGGAACAGAAGCGATGCAGGGGCTTATTCCACTCTATACTTTTGTATTCATTGTTGCTCTCGGTGAAGATTATAATATATTTATGGTTTCAAGCATCTGGAAAAAGCGGCGAACCCAGCCATTGCAAGAGGCTATTGCAAATGGAGTAACTGAAACAAGTAGTGTCATCACCTCTGCAGGCTTAATTTTAGCAGGAACATTTGCAGTGCTTGCCACACTCCCGATTCAGGTGCTAGTTCAATTCGGAATTGTTACCGCAATCGGAATTTTGCTCGATACGTTTATCGTTAGACCTTTGCTAGTTCCAGCCATCACTTCAGTCTTAGGTAAATATGCCTTTTGGCCTGGAAAGTTAGGGGAAAATAAAGAAAAAGAACAATGAGGAACAGCAGTTACTCCATGTCTTTAAATAGAAAAACAGTTCAGCTTATTAAGAAGCTGGACTGTTTTTTATAAATGAACTTTTTCATGTGAAATACTCTATTTTCCCTTTCGGAAAATAAGTTTGAATATAATTAAATAGCGTATCTTTCATTTCTGTTTCCTCTTCTTTAGGGTAAATATATTTCCCAATTCCGTACTTTCCCCATTTATAACGACGCTTTTCTTCATCTAGTTCAAGCTTTGTCATTGGGTAGTTTTTCTCGATCACCCTTTTGGCCGGCTTTGTAAACCGATGTTGAATCAATTCAAATGTAATTCCTTCTTTCGCATCCTCAGCCAACTCCGCGCTTAATTGTTCAAATAGTTTCTTATAGCCTTCTTGCCACCCGTCAAATAAGTATATCGGCGCGATAATAAAACCTAATGGGTAGCCCGCCTTTGCTACCTTTCCCGCTGCTTCTATTCGCTCATGTAATCTTGATGTCCCTGGCTCAAAATATTTAATAACATAGTCAGCATTCATACTAAACCGAAAACGAGTCCTTCCATTATGTTTTGCATCAAGCAGGTGGTCGACATTGTTAAACTTTGTAACAAACCTTAGTCTCCCCAAATCTGTCTTTCCAAAATATTCGATTGCTCGTTTCAATGTATGTGTTAGATGGTCGATCCCAACAATATCAGATGTACATGATGCTTCAAATCTCGTAATTTCTGGCGCTCGCTCTTCCATGTATTGCTGAGCAGACTCTAATATTTCTTCTACATTCACGTAAGTACGAATATACGGCTTGTTACCCATCGTTGTTTGCAAATAACAATAATGGCAATGCCCCATACAACCAGTAGCAAAAGGAATTGCATACTCAGCAGATGGTTTTGACGTATCAAACTTTAACGTTTTGCGCAGCCCAACTACAAGCGTTGACTTAGCCATTCGATAACGTTGAAAATCATTTTCCCCAGGTAAATTTCGTACTTGATTATGGGAAGTGGTGTAACGTATTTCGATGTCTTTATCCCTAAACTTCTTAAATAATTCCTCTCCTAACGGGTATTCCAACGCTTTCGGTTCGAAGTAAACAAGCTGTGGCATAAATGGTCTTACCAATCGACTTCACTCCTGTCATCATCTATGCTTGAGAAATAATAATTATAAGCAGCTTCCGCTTCCCCTATAGAACGATAAATAGCCATTTCGTCGTTTAATGGATAATATGTTTCGTATAGAAAAATGGCCAATTGACCGGGATTTTCAGGATCATTTACAACCGCAGCTTCTTGGATATTGGCAACATTTTGTGTATGAGGGTTTCTATAAAGTACATAAATAATTTCACCTGGTGTGTATGTAGTTTCAGATAATTCCACTCAATGAGTCTCCCTTCATTTTGGTTAGTATGTAGTATGTCTCATTTGATAAAAAAGAACCCTAAAGGGAGGAAAACTCCTTTAAGGTTTTTATTAGAAAGGTTTTAGCAGTAAGTATTGGCCCCATTTGTGTACATACACATGGTTCAATATTTTATATTTCCTGCGAAATTGTATTTGAATACTAATAAGTGTCTTAGCATCGCTTAGAAAGTGGCAGACACCATCCACATAGTACTTTTCATCATTTCTACTTCGTTGTTAATAAATAGTCCTGAGCATTCTCCATTTTCAATCAATTTTTCATGTGAGGTATTAGTATTGTTAAAGGTTTAAACGGTCTTTGGATTGGTTCCAGTATGTTTCTTTTTCAATTCATCAACAATCTTACGATACAGGTCCTCTGTTAAATTGTAGAAGAAGATCATCAATAAAGCCGCAATTAAATTAAGACTGAGTGGTACAAGGAACATGAGACCTTTAATCCCAATCAGCGTTTCAGCTGTTTGCTGTGCATTTGGCACATAACCAATTACGCCTAGCGCAACTCCAGGGATAAATCCAGCCAGTGCCTGAGCAAGTTTACGGAAGAAACTGTAAGATGAATATACAACCCCTTCTGTTCTTTCCCCTGTTTTCCATTCATGATAATCGATTGCATCTGCAACTAATACCCAAGGAAGACCATTTGCTATGCTAAGTCCAAAACTTCCAATTGTAAATATAATTAGGAATGTCGCTAATTCTGTAGGTAGTAGGAAGTTCGCCAAATCCGCTACAATTCCGATGAATAAACCAATGATAAATGTTTTCTTTTTCCCAAACCTTCTTACAAATGTCGGTATGAATGCAGAACCAATGATAGAAATTCCAATACTTAAAAACGTTAACAATGACATGAGTGTGGCGTTTCCTAAGTTATACTCCAAGTAATATAGCTGAACTGCCATTCTAAGAAACATTGCTGCAATCATAAATAATGATACAAGGCAAAGCACAATCAATGGTCTGTTTGAAAATAATAATTTAAACAGCTTCGCTAATGGAATCTTTTCTTTTCTTGGTGCTCTAACCACATTTTCTGTCGTATTACGATAACAAAGATAATGGAATACTACCCCGATTATGGCCATAAGAGAAATAGCAACAGCATATCCTACTTTCTGATTTGAAAAAAGCATTACAATCGGAATAACTGCCACTCCAGAAATAAGCAGTGATGTCTGGCTCCCAATCGCTCTAAATGAGCCAAGGGATGCACGATCAATTGGATCTTGTGTCATCGCAGCTGCAAGAGAGCCGTATGGAATATTAACAATCGAATATCCCAATCCAAATGCTGCATAAGTCGCGAACGCATACACAATTTTCCCAGTATCAGATATATTGGGTGCTAGAAAAGATAATAATGTAAGAATAGCAAGAGGTATGGATCCAAATAAAATAAATGGTCTAAATTTACCGCGTTTGGAAATATTTGTTCGCGAATCTACAAAAGCACCAACACTAGCATCGGCGAAAGCATCAAAAATCTTCGTAAGTAAAAAAACAAGACCTGCAACATACGATGAAATACCTAAAATATCGGTATAAAACTTAAGTAAATATATTTGCCCCATATCAAACATAAGACCATTACCTACATCTCCTAGACCGTATGATATTTTTTCCTTCAAACTCAGCTTATTCGTGTTGTTTTTCATCTGTGGTCCTCCTATTTCTCCCATCAATAACTTCAATCCCTTGGTATGCACTTATTGCTACCGTGAGCCAAATTTATTATCAAAATACAACTCGATTAACACCTCACGAGAATTCGCTTTCAGAAATCGCTTGCAAAAACATATAATATTTCTTACACTTTTGTTTTCGTACTCCAACTTAATCTTTCACTCTGAAATAATTGTATTCTCTCATTTTGCCAACACATTAATTTGATAACTAAACAAACTAACTATTGTAAGACTAACACCTCTTTTTTCTTTCGTCAACAACTTATATTTAATTTGTAGAAAAGAGTCGAATTATTCAACCCCTTTTGTAAATTTCAAATTCCCTTACTCTCCATTTTTACACTAAAGAGATTAAACCTAAAAGACTCATTTTACCTTGTCAGTAAAATGAGTCTTTTTAATTAAAAATGAATAGAAATATCTTCCACTAACGCAGTATATTTCTTGTAAATTCCCTGATAGATTCGATGATTTTCCTCATTCGGGATAATAGCACTACTGAGTTTTACACTGTGTTTTATTTCTTCAAAGGAATTCACCTTTCCAATTGCAACTAGTGCGGTCCATGCTGCTCCCCATGCAGAGCTATGGTGGGTTTCTGCCACATATACTTCCTTGCCAAAAATATCTGCAAGCAATTGCAACCAGAGTGGTGACCTTGCAAGCCCACCATTCACATATATTGTCTCTGTTTTGCCCGCTAATCTTTCAAGTGCCTGCTCAATTTGGTATAAGTTAAATGTAATGCCTTCAAAAACCGCACGGACAAAATGCTCCTGCTTATGAGTAATCGCTACACCTGAAAAGTTTCCTGTAGCCTGTTGATTCCAGATAGGCGCTCTTTCACCATTAATATATGGTAAGAATATCATTCCTTCTGCGCCAGGGGTCACATCTTCAGCTTGACGAAGAAAATCTTCGTAACTACCTTCATATTTTACTAGCTCTTTTAACCATTGCAGAGCAATGCCACCATTGTTTGTGGCGCCTCCAATAATCGAGTACTCTTTTGTGAAAGCATAACAAAACGTTTCTCGCCTATCATTTATGCGAAATCCGTTTGCAAACTGTCTAATAGCACCACTTGTGCCGACTGTAATCGCAACTTCACCTGGAACGATTGCACCGATACCTAAATTAGCGAGCTGACCATCTGCCGCTCCAACAATTACTGGAGTTTCAGACAAAATGCCAAGTTCAGCAGCAAGATCACGATTTAACCCTAATAAAACTTCTGTTGGTGGGACAATTTCAGGCAATTGCTCTGGCTTCACATTTACTAGCTCTAGTGCCTTTTCATCCCACTGTAAGGTCTCGGCATTCATCAAACCACTTGAAGCCGCTATCGAGTAATCAGCCACAACTTTGCCATACCATTTCATAAGAATATAATCTTTGATAGACATAAAATAACGTGCACGATGATATGGTTCATAATTTGTTTCTTTCATCCAGAGTAACTTTACGAGAGGAGACATCGGATGAATAGGTACCCCCGTCCGGCGGAACAGCTCATCTCCATCGGTTTTAAGCAGTTTTTCTGCTTGCGCACTACTTCTCCCGTCAGACCAAATAAGTGCTCGCGATAATGGTGTTCCATCATCTGCAACACATATAAGGGAGTGCATAGCACAGGAAAGCCCTATCCCCACAATAGCCTCTTTTTGAACATCTACTTTTTTCATCACCATTTTTACCGCTTGAACAGCACAACGTTCAAGTTCATCTGGATCTTGTTCTTGCCAACCTTGCTGTGGATGGTACGTTTTAGTAAGCTGCTCTGTCTCCGCTTTTACTTTTCCACCCATATCGAAAACAATAGCCTTGACACTAGTCGTACCAATATCAAGCCCGATTACAAACTCTTGTGACATGAAGCTCCCCCTCCCAGTGACAGGCCTAACTTAATTATATTAAAGAAGAATAAATCTAAATTGTCATTGCTCCATATCCACCATCTACACGGATCAATGTCCCAGTAACAAAGCCAGAAGCTGCGTCCGATGCAAGCCAAACAGCTGCTCCTTGTAATTCATCAGGATTACCAAAGCGATTCATTGGTGTATGATTCATGATAGAGGCAATTCGATCTTCACTTAAGATTTTTCTATTTTGTTCAGCTGGAAAAAAACCAGGAATAATTGCATTTACTCTGATGCCATTAGGAGCAAATTCTCGTGCCAAAAACTGTGTCACACTATTAACACCTGCTTTGGAAACGGAATATGTAAATACTTTCGATAAAGGTGTTGTAGATGAAACAGAAGATATATTAATAATACTTCCCTTTCTCTCCTGCTCGATCATTTTCTTCGCAAAAATTTGGCATGTAAGAACAATACCCTTTAAGTTAACATCCATAATGTCATCCCATTCATCCATATCCAAGTCAAAGAAAGGCGTTGGGCTGTTTTTACCTGGTGCATTTAAAATAATATCCCAACCTCCTGACCACTTTTCTACTTCTACAGCAAGTTGCTCCAATGATTCTTTTGTGCTAACATCTGCCTGGAAAGCTTTTGCTTCTCCACCGTTTGCTTCGATTTCTTTTACTACTGCTTCCGCCTTTTCAATGTTACGACCAACAATCGCAACTTTTGCACCATGCTCCGCAAGACCTAACGCCATAGATGATCCCAATACACTGTTACCACCGATTGCCACAGCTGTTTTACCCGTTAAATCAAATAATTTACTCATCTCAATCTCCCTTTTTCTGAAAAATTATTTTAAATTCTCATTTTCATCAAATTCTAACTCATACAAATCTGATATTAATTCCATCTCTGGATGTTCTTTTATATATTCCATCAATGGTTCTGATACCTCTATTTCACTAACTTCTAATGTGTTTTTTATCCGAACCATTTTTACTTTAGTAAAATCAAGGATATTACACGTTTTAATTGCGGCTTTTAGCGCCAATTTATCATTCGCCAATGTAGTAGCGATTTTCGTTGGAGCTACTACCGTAGATGTAAGTCCATTGGCATATGTTGTTTCCAAATCCATTTTGTCGACAAGTCGTTGAGTAGTAAAATCCGCAGTTCCAACTCCATTTGCATTTCCTTCTGTCTCAGGAGTAAGATCTAGTACAACCATTTTATTAACCTCTGGACCACCGTGGGCGTACGGAGTTGGATAACGACCGGTAATATTCGGGTCCATGCCATCACCGCTAATGTTTTTTCCAATCTCATCAATTACAAGAACATCTAATTGTTCAAAAAGAAGTTTTGGTAATAACTCTTTTGCCTTTGCTTGCAGTTCTGTTTCTTTTCCTTCTATTTCGCTAGCCTCTAACACTTCGATTTGTGTTACCTTATCGAATGCATTTTCAACCGTTGCCACACCAAACAGTACTGGTTTTTTCTCCATAATCATTTTTGCCATCTTTGGTACATTTTCAGCCATATATTTAAATCCTAGTTGATGACATGCCTCTGCACCTTTTTGTTTACCAAGTCCAATACTAATCATCTTCATTATTCCACTTTCCACCCTGCCACGAAAAGCAGTATGTGGCTTCACACGGTTTATTACAACAATTCCATCCGCTTTAGACGCATACTTATCTAAATATACCGGCAGACCGTTTGGAAGTTCACCTAGCTTTACTACTTCCATTGATGAACGTATTTCACATCCTACACTCTCTTCAGTCACACCTAAATGTTCAAGTACTGCGGTTTGTCCAGGACCTGTAGCGCCGCCATGACTACCCATACTTGGCACAATAAACGGAATTGCGCCTCTTTCTTTTAGAAACTTTACTGTCGTCGCCGTAATTTCCGGAAGGCGATCTATACCCCTGCTACCGACTGCAATGGCAATTTCCATACCAGGACGAATTAATTCCTGAATGTGATCGCTATTTAATTTATCACTCAACGCTTGCCCTAAATGATCAATTTTCTCGTCATCAAAATGTTGCTTTACCTTTACCATTTGCGGAATTGGAATATCTTGTAATAACTCTTGAAGAATACCCATAGGTTTTCGTCACTCCTTTTTCATTCTCCTCAATTAAATTCAATACTACTTTCCCCATCTTATAATAAAACACTCTAAATGTAACCCTTTTCACCAAACATTCTTTAAGTTTGTTGACCAACCAAACAATTAAAGATAGAATATCACTACACAATAATTTCGTCAATCAAAATACATATAATAATATGATATTATTATATTATTCATACGTTTAGAAACCGTTAGGGATATATTTATAAATATTGAGGTGAATGTAGATGATTACTGGTGATGCGGCTTTTATAAAGAAACTAAACAGAGGATTAATTTTAAGTAAAATTATTGAGCACAATGGAATTTCGCGAGCTAATCTATCGAAAGTAACAGGATTGAATAAGGCTACTATATCGGTGCAGGTGGCTGATTTACTTGATGAAGAGCTACTTATTGAAGGACAACAGGAACATACAAACTTAGGAAGGCGTCCCATTATTCTTACCTTAAATCGGAAAGCTGGATATGCATTAGGGATTGATCTCGATAAAGATCAGGCCATTTTTACACTTTCTGATTTGCTCGGTTACCCTATCCAAACCGTAACTATAGCACTTCGGACTACTAATTATCAAAAAATACTTGATTTGCTTATTGAGCAGATTAATATTTTCAAAACTGATTATAAAGAGAGTGCTTACGGAATCATCGGTGTTGTGGTAGGTATACATGGCATTGTTTCTAATGATGAAATGATTTATTATATCCCACAACTGCAATGGCGTGAGAAAAATTTAAAATCGGATCTTGAGAGAAGTTCAGCTGTTCCCGTTTATATTGAAAATAACGCTAATCTATCTGCATTTGCAGAAAGAGTATACAGACATAATCAGAGCGATAGTTTACTCAGTATTACCATGCAGACAGGTATCGGACTTGGCATGATGATGAATGGTGAGTTGCTAAAAGGGTATCACGGATATGCTGGGGAAATGGGTCATATGATCGTTGTCCCCGATGGAATAGCATGTAATTGTGGCAATCAAGGTTGTTGGGAACAGTATGCTTCAGAAGTAAGCTATTTAAAGCACCTAGCAAAAAAGAAAGGCAACGATAATCTAACCATTCTTGATATTAAATCATTAATCGAATCAGGGGATACAGATGCATGTGAACAAATGGACAGTTTTATAAAATACGTCGCTATTGGCATGAATAACGTGATCAATTTATATAATCCAGAAGTTATTGTCCTTAATAGTGAGTTATTGTATTTATACCCTAATGCAATTAAAGAGATAAAAGAAAAACTTACTTCAACAATTAGTCATTATGGTGATTTGCACGTGTCCGAACTAGGTAAACAAGCCTGTGTAATGGGCGCATGTGTTTTCGCTATCAAAAAGTTCTTAGAAATCTCAAACTTAAACTTGGAAATTACAGAAGAAACAATGGCTCAATCTGGAGAGTATATGTTTTTATAAGAAAACACTAAGGCTGATAAAGAAATACCCTAGGTGATAAACTCCTAGGGTATTTCTTCTTTATATAGATTTATACAACTAAATAGTTTTACCTGCCAGTTGCAGGCGCTT
>NZ_BCVC01000003.1 GCF_001591545.1 Lederbergia lenta NBRC 16444 | reverse complement strand
CTCACATAGCTGACTCTCATTCTCGCATAGAGCAATCCATTCTCATTTATAAGTAAAATCCATAGTATATGTGCGGTGTTGGTAGTTCCCGTTGAATTTGAGATTCATTTTTTGAAGAATGCGGGTCGCTGTGTCTTTGTTATCGATGTGTAAAAATTGGCGACAGTCTGCATTTTTCATCGTTCCGCCAAATAATAGAAACCACTCTTTTATGGTTTGTTCGTGGGCTAATTGTTTATTTTTCTCGCAGTTGGAGCAATGCCACGTTCTTTTTATTCTTTTCATTCCGATATTATGACATAATGGGCAGACTACACCAGTTTGAATATCTTTTTTATTAATAGGAAACATTTCGCAAAGTGGTTTCGGTACATAAAATTGATGTTCACTTAGGATTTCAGCGGTTAGCCAGTCTAATTTTCCATTATCTAGCTTAAGGGGAAACATCGAAAGACTTCTAATATAGGTAGGAATTAAGTTTGGGAAGAGGACCTTGGTTTTCGCAGGGGCTTTTTCAACAATTTGTTTGGGGTAGGCGAGGACGACTACTCCGATAACTGGAAGGTGGACGCCACGAGCTTGAAGCCATTCGTCAAATAATTCGACGTTCCGCTCGACTTGTGTAGCTGGGCTTTCATAACCATCGACTTGCCCGTTGGGTCTCGTGCGAATTAATTGTGGTGGGTCGTCAATGAATTTCAATCTTCCACCAATGTTTTTCACTTCAAAAATAAGAACAAATGAGGATGTTATAAACAGACTGTCCATTTGGAAATGTGTGCTAGAGAAGAGTGATACATCGTGGAATATGCGGTGCTCAATTGTAAAAGTATATTTGAGAAAAATATCTGCTAATCTCTCTTCCCCTCCAATGCCAGCCTGCTTGGATGAAATTTTTTCAGCTAATGTTGGTGATAGTGGATGACTATTATCTAGCCGATTCAAACCCATTTGTAAACTTTGCATATATAACGACTCGTCACGATTTTTTACAATAATTAAAATCCACCTCCATTAATTTAATATATCCACTAGCCATTTAACCAATCCATGTCAATGTCTTCCGCTGCCCATCGAAACTTTTTAAGATCGACACGCATTTTTGCATCGACAAAAACACCTTCCTCCTCGAGCAACTCCTTCTGTCTAATCCCATCACTAACAACAATTTCACCTTTCGCATTCACTACTCGATGCCATGGCAGTTGATGTTTTGCACTCATAGAATGTAGTACTCGTGCTACTTGTCTTGCACCTCGCGAATTCCCGGCGAGCGCAGCAATCTGTCCATATGTGGCCACATTACCTGAAGGAATATCTAGAATCGTACGAATAATCTTATCTGTAAAAGTTTCCATTTTTACTTCACCCACCAACAGTATAACATTCCACCTTTTAAAAATGGAGCAGCAGGGTAAAAGTAATAGTAAAGAAGGGAGTTGTCAAAATGACAATTAAAAACGCTGGAGAAGATAAGGAATTTAATGATGGTAGATTGGTGAAAACAGAATTATTTCAGGAAGGGAAGACAACTGCACTAGTATTGAATTTTTTACCAGGGCAAGTTTTGCCACCACATCCTCATCCAGACTCTAATGTATATATGTATGTGATCGAAGGAAAAGGGATATGTAAGATTGACGATAAGGAACACCCTATTTCCGAAAAAGATGTGATTCATGCCGCCGACAAACAGCACGTAAGTATTGAGAATACCGGTGACGGGACATTGAGTATTTATATTGTCCAAGCCCATGAATCATTATAAAATGCTTGTAAATCTGGCGATAATGATGCAATGTTAAATGAAAAAGGAAGAACCATATGGCAAAAATCATGATTGTTGAAGACGATCCGAAAATTGCGGCACTTCTTATGAGTCATCTTGAGAAATTTGGGTATGATGTTGTGCTCACCGAAAATTTTGAATACGTAACAGACCTATTTCAAGAAACAAAACCGGATCTGGTATTACTAGATATCAATTTACCAAGCTTTGATGGGTATTACTGGTGCAGGCAGATCAGGCAATTATCTACGTGTCCGATTTTGTTTATTTCTGCTCGATCAGGTGAAATGGATCAAGTAATGGCACTGGAAAATGGAGCAGATGATTTCATTACAAAGCCTTTTCATTATGAAGTTGTGATGGCAAAGATACGCAGCAATTTAAGGCGTGCTTA
Source organism: Lederbergia lenta NBRC 16444 (assembly GCF_001591545.1). Classification (GTDB taxonomy): domain Bacteria; phylum Bacillota; class Bacilli; order Bacillales; family Bacillaceae_C; genus Lederbergia; species Lederbergia lenta. Next base: position 411,873 of record NZ_BCVC01000003.1, on the reverse strand, counting down.
TGGAGAATATGCCCCTAAAGTAGAAGAACGGATTGTCGACCTGAAGGGACTTAGGCTTTACGTAGAGAGAATGGAACTGCAAAAAGATCAAGCAGTAGTCACCTTAACGAAAAAGGAAGCAATCCTTCTTGAAATGCTGATGAAGCGGTCACCAAGGGTGGCGAGTCGGGAGGCAATCCTTGAAAAACTTTGGGATGACCAATCTTTTGTAGATGAGAACACCTTAAATGTAAATATTGCGAGGGTACGGAAAAAGCTTCAAGAAATTGGGATAGAAGATGCAATTGAAACAGTTAGAGGGGCAGGCTATAGGATCAATCCAGCATGGGACAATAAAAGATGAAATTATTTCTTCGCGAACACATTCCGCTTATTTCCATTAATATTGTTCAAGTTTTGATTATCTTATTTACCTTTTGGCTTGGTGGTTATCGCAATTATCCACTGGTTCTTTACTCATTATTTCTTGGAGCTTTTCTGTTAACTGTTTACTTAACGTATCGATATATCACGCATAAGGCTTTTTATAAGCGGCTAACATCTTCCATTGAAGGATTGGATGAAGCCAATCAATCATTAGGATATGCCCCATTGCCAGAAGCATTGGAAAGGCTATTAAAGTCGCAATATACCCAATATATGAATGAACTTAATGTTCAGGCGAAAAAGCGAAGTGATCACCTTACCTTCATTAATCAATGGGTACACCAAATGAAGACACCTTTATCTGTCATCGAACTGCTTGCTCAGGAAGATGATGATGAAAAAATTGAAAGCATACGCGAAGAAGCAGATCGGTTGGGTAAAGGGTTGGAAATGGTTCTGTATGCAGCAAGATTGGAAGCTTTTGAACATGACTTTCAAGTAGGACCTGTATCATTGGGAAAAATAACAGAGCAAACGATCCGTGATAATAAGCGCTTGTTTATTAAGAGTAGAGTGTATCCAGAAACGAATATTGATCCAGAAATTGTAGTGGAGTCAGATGAGAAATGGCTTAGCTTCATTTTAAATCAATTTATAACAAATGCAGTAAAGTATTCTTCGGGAATATCACAAAAAATTATGATTACTGTTTCAAAAGCAGAAGATCATGCCTTGATAGAAATTCAAGACCATGGGATTGGAATCGCAAAAACAGATATGAAACGTATCTTTCACCCGTTTTTTACAGGAGAAAATGGTCGCCTGTATCGCGAATCAACTGGAATGGGCCTATATTTGGCAAAAGAGGTTTGTGATCTTCTTGGTCACGAAATTGAAATGGAGTCTGAAAAAGATAAAGGTACAAAGGTAAAACTTATTATTTAATTTCGGACCTAGTCCAACCTTACAGAAATGTAATAAAAGTGAAAGCTGAACCGATGGTTGAGGAACCTCTTTTTCCGTTACACTATGTGTAGATGAGAAAGGGGTTTTTATGTTGGATATGTTAAAGATTAAAAACTTAAGTAAAGTATATGATGGAAAAGTAGCATATAGAGCATTGAATGATATTGATTTAACAATTGAAGCAGGTGAGTTTGTTGGGATAATGGGCCCGTCTGGAAGTGGGAAAACGACATTGCTCAACATGGTTGCAACGATTGACAGACCAACTTCAGGTGCCATTTTACTGAACGATAAAGACCCGTTTCGTTTAAAACAAAATGATCTTGCCTTATTCAGACGCAGAAAACTTGGTTTTGTTTTTCAAGATTTTAATTTGCTACCTACATTAACGGTGGAAGAAAATATTGTGCTTCCTCTCACGCTTGACGGTGAAAAGGTAAAGGTAATGGAAGAAAAAGTGGAGGCAATTGCAGAAAGACTAGGGATAACCGAGATTTTGAACAAGCGTATTTATGAAATCTCCGGTGGGCAAGCGCAGAGGACAGCAATCGCTCGTGCAATTATTCACGATCCAGACATGATATTAGCCGACGAACCGACCGGGAATTTAGATTCAAAGTCTTCTAGGGCGGTGATGGAGACGCTTGAAACGATTAATAAAAAAGAAAAAACAACGATGATGATGGTAACACATGATTCAATTGCAGCAAGTTATTGTGACCGTGTTGTGTTTATAAAAGACGGAAAGTTGTTTAATGAAATTCACCGTGGTGACAATCGCCAAGCCTTTTTCCAAAAAATCATCGATGTGTTATCGCTGCTAGGAGGGGATTCGCATGACCTTTCGACAATTCGCGTTTAACAATGTCCTTCGTAACAAACGGACATATGCTGCCTATTTCCTCAGCAGCACATTTTCCGTACTCGTATTTTTCATTTATGCTATTTTCGCTTTTCATCCATCTTTATCATCGATCAATGCGAATGTATCTATGGGTTTGCATGTTGCTGAAGGAATTATATATGTATTTTCCTTCCTATTCGTCCTTATATCCATGAGTGCTTTTTTGAAATCAAGAAAAAAAGAATTTGGATTAATGGTCATGCTTGGGATGACCAATGGGCAACTACGAAAGATGGTCTTTTTAGAAAATGTTTTTATTGGTTTCTTTGCGACTATTTCTGGTATGGGGCTTGGCATTGTTTTTGGTAAAATAATATTGCTTGCCGCAGAAAATATTTTAGATTTAGAAGAGACATTGCCATTTTATTGGCCAATTCAGGCTTTGCTATTAACATTTATCGCTTTTTTATTGTTATTTATTATTATTTCCTTTTCAACAGTCTCGATTTTAAAAGGGAATAAGCTAGTCGATTTAATTAAAGGAAGTTCTGCACCGAAGAAAGAGCCGAAAGCCTCTGTTGCTTTATCTATTATTGCTGTTCTCCTACTCGCAATCGGCTATGCGGGAGCGTTGATAGCTCGTAATATGGAAGTGGTAGTGGTGATGATACCAGTGATCATCGTTGTAATAATAGGTACCTATTTTCTTTTTACACAACTAAGTGTTTACACGATTAATAGGCTTAGAAAAGGAAAATCTCTGTTTTGGAAAAAGACAAATATGGTGCTTTTTTCTGATCTTGCTTATCGTATGAAAGATAATGCGAGGACATTCTTCTTTGTGGCGATTGTATCTACTGTAGCATTTTCAGCAATTGGCTCGCTCGTTGGTTTCCGCTCGATGATGACCACTGCCGCCGTTGAAGAAAGCCCATTTGCATTTACTTATATAAATGAGGGGAATGTGAAAGGGGAAGAACATATTAGGTTGATCAAGGAGGAACTTGCTGATATTCCATATAAGGAAGCAAGCGTAAAAATAAAGGGGATTAATTTTAAAGAAACTAATTATCCCATGTTCGTTGTAAGTGAGACAGACTATAATAAACTGGTGGAGATTGAAGAACCGGGATTTAAGAAGGTCGACATCCAACAAAATGAAGCAATTCCTATTCAATACCATAGTTCGCTCGGAATGACGCCAGATTGGGAACGTGGAAAAATCAATTTAGAAGAAGATAATATTGTCCTTGACCAGAACGAAAGAATCTTATCCAACTTATTTCCGCCTTATCATGATTATTTTGTTGTAGATGACGCGCTTTTTGATAAGCTACAACAGGTTGAAATACAACAGGAATATTCCGCTTTTTATATAAAGGATTGGAAGGAAACGGTTGAAGCTGGTAAAAGTTTAGTACAAAAGATTGGCAAATTCGGAGATGCTTATCAATTCCATTCTTTAGCCTTTGATTGGAATGAAGTGAATCAAGGGTACGGAGCAATTCTATTTGTCGGTTTGTTTATCGGGGCAGTATTTTTCGTAGCTGCTGGTAGCTTTCTATATTTCCGACTTTATGCTGACTTAGAAGATGAGAAGCGTAAGTTTTCCGCGATAGGAAAATTAGGATTAACTGACAAAGAATTATCAAAGATTCTCTCAGTCCAGTTAGCACTCTTGTTCTTTGTGCCAATTATTGTCGCTGTTATCCATGGTGCGGTTGCACTTACAGCTCTTCAACATATGTTTAACTTTAGTTTAGTGAAGGAATCAGCCCTTGTACTTGGAAGTTTTAGTGTGATACAAATCGTTTACTTTTTCTTTATTCGCGCCAATTATATACGGAAAATAAAAAGATCTATTTAGAAGAGGTGATAACAGAAACTTCCCTGAAATACATGTCTTTTCTCGTTTAAGATTAGCTTTTTTACGGGGATAGGACCGATTGTTTCACTGTTGCATGCTATAATATGCAATAGTGAAATCAAATAGAGGGGAATAATTATATGGACTGGAAAAACATTTACCGTGGGCTTCTAATGGGAGTGACGGATTTAATCCCGGGTGTGAGCGGTGGAACCGTGGCATTTGTGCTTGGTATTTATGCTCGTTTACTAGAAGCGATTAGTGGGTTATTTAGTCGTGAGTGGAAAAAACATATTGGCTTTTTAGTCCCGCTTGGAATTGGAATCGTTGCAGCATTACTTATTTTTAGCAGGCTAATTGATTATTTGCTTGAAAGCCATCTAGCACCAACACAATTCTTTTTTATGGGTTTGATTATTGGTGTGATCCCATTTATATTGAGACAAGCTGGAGCGAAACAAAACTTTAAAGCAAACCATATGATTGGTTTAATTGTTGTTGCTATTTTACTTGCTTCACTGGCTTTTATTAAACCAGATAAAGCCGCTGCACCCATTACTTCGCTAAACATTCAAACGTTCTTTCTACTGTTTTTTTCAGGTTGGCTGGCAAGTATGGCGATGTTATTGCCGGGTATTAGTGGATCTTTTATTTTGTTATTAATCGGCGTTTATACAACGGCAATTAAAGCTTTAAAAGACTTTAATATCCCTTTAATTCTTACGATTGGTGCAGGTGTTATTATTGGTTTCATTGTGAGTAGTAAAGCTATTAGATACTTGCTTTCAAATTTTCAGCATATGACCTATGCAGTTATCGTTGGATTAATATTTGGTTCATTCTTCGTCATGTTTCCCGGTGTTCCAGTAGGACTGGATCTGTGGATTAGTATTATTACTTTCCTAGTGGGCCTTGTTTTTTCGCTCTGGTTTAGTTCAGAGAAGTTTACGAAAACAAGCCAATGAAAGTATCGACTTTTTCTTTCGCGGGGAACAAATACTAATTGCTATGCAGTGCACACGTTATTCACGTGTGCTTTTTTTATTGTAAAAAAGTTGACGGACAGTATCTTGCGATTCATGGCTTGTAAATAAATACGATGGCTAGTATCTCATCGATGACGGCATGTAAATTTCTCATGATGGACAGTAACGCCTCCGTGACAACCAGTAAATACAATTAACCAATCGGTTTTAATCATGAATCCGTTAAAATATGTAATTCAATCTTGGAAATTTTATGGTCTACACTCAGATTTCCTGTTTTGCAACTTACAGATGAATTAAATTGAATCATTGGCTTTTTGTAATTAATGTTGTATAGTGTGTATATGGATATACACACATGAACTTAAGGGGGAGACTCATTTGGAAAGTTGGAAGCAGGCACTTTGGTTAGTGAAGTTTGAATTAAAGGCATATAGAAAAGGTATGCTTTTTGCCATGTTACCTTATTTAATATTTTTCTTTGCTATCCTTTATACATTGGAGAACAATATATTAAGTGATGGATCACATTCGGTGTTAGACGATATTCTTTTTGCTACTATCTTTTGGTTCGCAATTATTTGGACGAAACCAAAAGAGTTCCAATATCAAAAATTAGCTGGAGAGTTTTGGGCTTCACCATATTTTGTCTTGTTAAAGCAGTTACCGATCCCTAAAGATATTTTGATCAAGAGTCGTTTTCTTCAATATTACTTGACCTCGATTCCAGCCCATTTACTTGTATTAATTATGATATTTATCAGTTCGCCAACGATAAGAGATCTATTATCTCCTGGTGAATATATCGCATTTTCCCTTATTTGGCTTAGTTCGGGTATGGTGATAGGGGGCGTTTTTCCGGCTAGTGAATCTGGAGAATACAACTCAAAATTAAAATTAGTCATATACACTTTCATTTCAGTGGTTGTGTTTCTTGGAGCATTTATTGCTCTTTATATATTTACAGGTGAGGGCCTCGTTTACTGGTCAATTGAAGTGGCTAATAAATGGCCTATACTATCAGCCTTTTTCTCCATCTGTATAGCGGCAGCCTTCATGATTTATTGGCCACATTATATGAGGAAAAATATCGAACGAATTGATTACTTTAAATAGAAAGAGAGGAAGCGACAGATGGAACTTCCAATTCGACTTTCAAAGGATTCGCGGGAACCGATTTATTTTCAAGTAGAAGAACAAATAAAAGCATTAATCGCAAGTGGACAATTAAATGCAGGGACACTTCTTCCTTCAATTCGTTCTCTTTCAAAAGATCTTGAAGTTAGTATGATAACGACGAGAAGGGCATATCAAAATTTGGAACAGCAAGGTTTCATACGCACCACACAAGGAAAAGGAACATTCGTCTCTGAAATTGAAGAGGGACTGAAGAAAGATGTGAAGATAGCGGCAGTGAAGCTTGCTTTTGAGACGGCAATTGAAACAGCACTTCGCCATGATTATTCATTAGAAGAAGCAGAAACAATATTTCAAAACATAGTGGAAAACTATCAAGGGAAGGGAGAGTAAGGAATGGAACAAGCAATAAAAATATCGCGTATACAAAAACAAATAGACGAGTTTCAGTTGGGACCGATAGATTTGCGGATAGAATCCGGCATGATTACAGCCCTTGCTGGCAATAACGGAGCAGGGAAAAGCACCTTACTTAAATTAATCCTGAATTTAGTGAAACAAAATCAAGGAAACATCGAACTTTTTGGGCAGGTCATTCGTAAAGAAGAGGAGGATTGGCAGAAAAGGGTTGCGTATTTACCACAATCCATGCCTGGAGCGGTTCCTTTTACGGGGAAAGAACTGCGAAACTTAGTTTCCCATTGGTATCCAAACTGGGATGAGCAATTGTTCCAGAGAATGATTGACTTATTCGAAGTGCCACTTAAGAAGCAATATGAAAAACTATCACAAGGGGCAAAGCAGAAATTGAATCTAGCCCTCGCTCTTCCAAGAAATGCTGAATTGCTAATATTGGATGAGCCGACATCACATCTCGATATCCCAGCAAAAAAAGTCTTGCAAGATCTATTAGTAGAGTGGATGGAACATGGAGATAAAACCATCTTATTTGCTAGTCATCAAGTGGAAGAGATTCGTAAACTTGCTGATTATATCGCTATCATGAAAAATGGAAAATTAATCGGTTCATTCGAAAAAGATGAATTGACAGAACAGTACAAACGTTACTGGTTTCCAAGTCCTATTCTAGAAAATATAATTCCCGGTGAAGTGGAGCGCAAGGGCGGTACGATCGTTACGAGCAACCCAATAGAAACAGAAAAGTTTTTTAGAAATAAAGATATGAGATGGATAGATTCAAAAGCTGTCGAACTTGATGAAATATTAACATTCATGTTGAGCAAGAAAGGGTGAGGGAAAGTAGATGGAAAATGTTCTTACAGTAAATCAACTAGGTAAATCATTTAAAAAGAAACGCATCATTCAGGATATTAGTTTTGATGTTCGTAAAGGTGAAATCATGGCAATTTTGGGACCGAATGGAGCGGGGAAGTCAACGACAATCCGAAATATTATGGGAATCATGTATCCTGATGAAGGTACGATTACTTTTCACAATCATATTGCCAATGAAATCCCACGCCATAAAATTGGTTATTTGCCGGAAGAACGAGGTTTGTATAAAAATGTAAAGGTAATGGATATGATTTTATATTTAGCAGACCTAAAGGACTATCCAGTGAAGAAGGCGAGAGAGCGGGCTCTAGCTTACTTAGCGAAGTTTGACCTTGAGGGAAAAGAGAAGGTTTCTGTGGAGGAACTTTCGAAAGGGATGGGGCAAAAAGTTCAATTTATTGCGTCGATCATTCATGAACCTGAATTACTTATTTTAGACGAACCATTCTCTGGATTAGATCCAGTAAGCCAAGAACTTTTTAAAAGGGAAATAAGAGAACTAGCAAATAATGGGACTGCAATTTTATTATCCTCACATCAAATGAATGTGGTCGAGCAATTATGTGACCGATTGTTTATGATTCACCGCGGACAAAAGGTGATTTATGGAACGATGGAAGATGTGAAAAATCAATATGCTAACTTTAAATGCAGGATTAGAGGGAAAAATGATCTTTCACTATTAGAAAAACTATCGATGGTGCAGAGAGTAGAGCAAAGTGAAGATGTATCGATTCTTTATTTAACCCAAGATGTTAATATACCAACTTGGTTGAGGCAGCTTCCGGAAAGTTTACATATTCAGGAGCTCTCGATCGATAGAATTTCTTTACATGAAATCTTTATTGATGTCGCAACAGATAATCATTTACTGCAAGAAAGTGGTGATAATTATGCGTAATAGTCTAAAGGTTGCCAAATGGGAAATCAAAAGAAACATGTCCAATAAATCTTTTATCATCTCTTTATTATTAACGCCTGTGCTTTTTATGATTTTCTTTTTTGTACCAAGTTTATTTGGAGGCAATGATTCAGAGGAAATGGTGAAAGTGTATATGCTCGATGAACTGAATGTTTGGAACGAAGTCGAAGATACCGTTATCCAGCATGGGCTTTTCAACTGGGATTTAGAAAAGACTGATATGAAAGAGGCTGCTATGCAAACAGCAGCGACAGATTCTGAGCAGACTGTTTTTATAGCTTTAACAGAAGATGGTCTTGAACAAGGGCAGATCCATATGTATATGAGTGCTGATGTAGATGAAAGCTTTCAATATGAAGCTATCGCATTAGAGGAGCCATTGCGTCAAATGCAAATCGAGCGACTTGGTTTAACTGCTGAACAAAAAGAAATAATCGCAAGTCGGATTGTAATTGAACCGGTAAATGTTGAGGAGCTAAGTAATGGTGAGGAAACGATTCCGGCAGATGAAGAAGCAGTAGCTGATCCACTGAAACGAGCGGTACCAGGTATTTTTGCAGGGATTATTTTATTTTCCATTGTCATGACAGGAATGATGATTTTCCAATCAGCTTCCCAAGAAAAGAAAGAAAAAGTAGCGGAAATCATTTTATCCTCATTAACTCCGTCAGAGCTAATGCAAGGAAAAATTATTGGCTATTTCGTGCTTGGTATTACACAAGTAATTGTTTGGCTCGTATTCCTTATTCCACTAGTCATTTGGAAAATGGACATTCCGCTCTTGGAATACTTGTTAGTCCCTGAATTATTGTTGTTCTTGTTCATTGCTTTTGCGGGTTACTTCCTATTTGCGGCTATATTTGTTGGCATTGGAGCAACTGTAGAAGAATTAACAGCAACAAGTAATTTCCAAGGGATGATTATGATGCTTCCTTTCCTACCATTTTTATTTATTGCTCCAATTATGAGTGATCCGAGCGGGTTGATTGCGAAGATTGGATCATTTATCCCGATCACATCTCCAGCCATCCTATTAGTGCGCTTGTCGATGCTTGAAGAATGGCCATGGACAGAAGTTATTATTTCTCTAATTATATTATTAGCGAGTATATGGTTATTTATGAAACTAGCGGGAAAGATCTTCAAAATCGGTATTCTAATGTACGGAAAAAATGCCACACCAAAAGAAATCTGGAAATGGATGTGGGCATAAGCTAAATTGTGTGGGTGCCTGGCACCCACACAATTTTTTGTCTTTTCTCATAGGCTATTACACACGCCTATAAGGAAAGGAAGTGAGTGTTGTGGAACTCACGTTGGTTCATTGGTTATATGGGTTGTTTACGCTATTAATTATTTTAACGATGATTTTCCGTAAGGGAGTCGTTCTCCCATCTTTATTAGGTACATTTGTCATTGCTTCGATATACCATGCAAATATAATTAAAGGATTTACCGCCATTTTTAATGCAAATTTAGTAGCGGCTAAAGAGCTTTTTAACATATTTTTGATTATTACATTTATGCTGGCATTACTTCATTCTTTACGTGATTTAGGAGCAGACCGTCGTATGATTCTACCGATTCAAAAGCTCATGATCAATGGTCATGTTTCCTATTTTGTCCTTGTTGTGATTACTTATGTTATTTCACTATTCTTTTGGCCAACGCCGGCAGTGCCGCTTATTTGTGCGTTATTAGTTCCCGCAGCAGTTCGAGCAGGACTTCCAGCAATGTTTGCTGCTATTGCAGTAGCGCTCGCAGGGCAAGGTATGGCGCTTTCCTCGGATTATATTATCCAAGTAGCACCGGGTTTATCAGCAAAATCTGCAGGAATTGAAACGGAATTAGTCGCGGATAAAGCATTAATTTTATCCTTAATTGCTGGAGGAGTAGCGATTGTTCTCGCTTATATTCTATATCGAAAAACAATTCGCCCTAAAAATGATCCATTAAATGAATTAGAGTTACAAACCATGCAATCAACAACAGAAACAAAAAACAAAGCTTATTCACAACATGTAACGATGTGGAGCAAACTGTTTTCGGTTTTAGTTCCTTTCACGCTGTTAGGTGTTGTTCTTTATATGATTTACACAAAAATTATGGCAGGAAGAACAAGTGGGCTTGAAGGTGGAGACGGGGCTGCTTTTATTGGTGGAGTAGCGGTTATTTTATTGTTGTTATCAACCGTAGCCTACGGAAGGCAACATGCGCTTGATTATATAACCAATCATATAACAGACGGATTCGTCTTTGCTTTTAAAGCGATGGGGCCTGTAATTCCAATTGCTGGATTTTTCTTCTTAGGAAGTTCCGATTTCGCTGGTAATATATTAGGGCTAGAAAGTGAATCTCCCGCATTATTGTTTGATATTGTACAATCAGCACAAACTATGTTGCCACAAAGCGGATTATTCGCAGCGTTTAGTGTGTTAATCATTGGAATTATTACTGGATTAGATGGTTCTGGATTTTCTGGTTTGCCATTGACCGGTGCACTTGCAGCCTCCCTACAAAATAGTTCGATTGATGCCTCGACCTTAGCCGCAATTGGACAAATGGGATCGGTATGGACTGGTGGAGGTACAATTATTGCTTGGTCTTCACTTATCGCCATCGCTGGCTTTTGTGGTGTTTCCGTCATGGAACTTGTGCGTAAAAACTTTCTTCCAGTTATTGTCGGCCTAATCATCACAACAATCGCAGCAGTTTACATTTTTTAAGTCGTGTGAGTTGTGTGGGTGCCTGGCACCCACACAACTCACACATAACTTTTGTTTTTTTATTTTCAAACGCGATGACTTCATATATAATGAAATATTAATGATAACAACAGGAGATGTGGATATAGTGTCTGTTAAAATTAATATAGAGAAAAAAGCACAACAATTAAACAAACAATTTGAAAATCGAGGCCGTTTATTAGTTAAATGTCCAGATAGACCTGGTATTGTAGCAACGGTGTCGAAGTTTTTATATGATCATGACTCAAATATTATTGAATCAAGTCAATATACAAGTGATCCAGAAGGCGGAGCCTTTTTCATAAGAATTGAATTTCACTGTGAAGATCTTGTGAATAAGCGTGAACAAATGGAAAAAGACTTTGACATGCTCGCATCTAAATTTTCGATGGACTATGATTTTACATATGGAAATGAACGAAAGCGCACGGCTATTTTCGTTTCTCAAGAACCACATTGTTTAATGGAACTTCTTTGGGAATGGCAAAATGGCGATCTTGAAACAGATATCGCTGTTGTGATTAGTAATCATGAAGATTCACGCGAGATTGTGGAGTCGCTTGGGATTCCATTTCACTACATTCCGGCGAATAAAGATATTCGCAAACAGGTGGAAGAAGAGCAGATACGTTTAATGAAAGAATATAACGTTGATCTATTGATACTTGCACGTTATATGCAAATTTTAACACCGGAGTTTGTTGACCATTTTCCAAATCAAATTATTAACATACATCATTCCTTTTTACCAGCATTTATCGGGGCTCGTCCGTACGAACGGGCTTATAATCGTGGAGTAAAGTTAATTGGTGCAACGTCACATTATGTGACGAATGATTTAGATGAGGGTCCAATTATTGAACAAGATATTGAGCGTGTGGACCATCGTGATCATGTTGGTGATTTAAAGAAAATCGGTCGACAAATTGAACGTCGTGTTTTAACGCGTGCAGTGAAGTGGCATTTAGAAGACAGAGTAATTGTTCATGATAATAAAACGATTGTATTTCAGTAACTACCCTGATTGACCACGAATCTTAATATAAAGTCTAAACGAAAAGAGCCTTCCAAAAGAGGGCTCTTTTTATCTTGTTCAACATTAATTTGAATACCTGTTTTATATCATTATATAAATTAAAACTCCCCTCCAAACATATTAAATTCTACAAATAGCATTTCTCATTATCTGTAAGTCCTTTTTATTAAGAAGATAACCATGGATTTACCAATATTAGTAACAGTTATAGCATATAAATTGGATACACGGTTGGGATTATTAGCTGCCTGGGAATTGTTTGGGTGCCAGGCACCCAAACAATTCCCGGCACCGAAACAACAGGGACAATGAGGGGGGAGGCATTAATATGAATTTAGTAAAGGAAAAAAGACTTAAAAATTATATAGATGGTGGATGGATTGCGCCGAAAGATGTGAGGTATGTGGATGTTGTTAATCCTGCTACAGGTGAAAGTGTTGCTGAGGTTCCTATGTCGACAAAAGTGGAGGTGGATGCAGCTGTTGAATTTGCAAAACAAGCGCAAAGGGGATGGGCGATTGTACCGGCTCCGCAACGTGCAGAGGTGTTATACCGAGTAGGTTCTTTGATGAAGGAACGAAAAGAGAATTTATCTCAACTATTGACCACCGAGAATGGAAAAGTAATCGAAGAAGCTCGTGGTGAAGTACAAGAAGGTATTGATATGGCTTTTTATATGGCCGGTGAAGGAAGACGTTTATTCGGTCAAACGACTCCATCTGAGTTGAAAGATAAATTTGCCATGAGTGTACGTGCACCAGTAGGGGTTGTTGGGATTATTACTCCTTGGAACTTTCCAATTGCCATTGCTACATGGAAGTCATTTCCGGCCATTGTTGCTGGAAATGCAGTCATTTGGAAGCCGGCTTCAGAAACACCATTGATGGCTCATGAGCTTGCTGCTATTTTTGCAGAGGCGGGATTACCAAAAGGTGTATTAAATGTCGTTTTTGGTTCCGGAAATACTGTCGGTAATGCCATGGTAGAGCATAAGGATATTCGGGTGATTTCTTTTACTGGTTCAAATGAAGTTGGCAGAAACATTGCTAGCAAATGTGGTCAGCTGTTAAAAAAAGTCTCTCTTGAAATGGGTGGAAAAAACGCGGTTATTGTAATGGATGATGCTGATTTAGACTTAGCAGTAGAAGGAATTATTTGGAGTGCCTTTGGAACTAGTGGGCAAAGGTGTACGGCATGTAGTAGGGTGATCGTTCATGAAAATGTGAAGGAGCATTTGCAGGAAAGATTGTTAAAAGAAATAAAACGGCTGAAGATCGGTAATGGCCTCGATGAAAAGGTGAGAATTGGTCCGATTATTAATAAAGTTTCCTTAAAGAAAATCAACAGCTATATTAAAATTGGCAAAGAGGAAGGTGCCAATTTATTGACGGGTGGTTATGTTTTAGATGAGGGAGAACACAAGAATGGGTTTTATTATGCACCAACAATATTTACAGATGTAAGCCCCAATATGCGGATTGCGCAAGAAGAAATATTCGGACCAGTTGTCTCGTTAATTCCAGTGAAAAGTTTTGTAGAAGCCATAGAGGTAAATAATAATGTTGCGTATGGTTTATCCAGTTCCATTTTTACGAAAGATATAAATAAAGTGTTTGCTGCACAACGTGACCTTGATACTGGCATTGTGTATGTAAACGCGGGGACGACTGGAGCGGAAATTCATTTGCCATTCGGGGGTACGAAAGGAACTGGAAATGGACATCGTGACTCAGGTGTTGCTGCGCTCGATGTCTTTACAGAATGGAAAAGTATTTATATTGACTATAGTGGCAGACTGCAAAGGGCACAAATTGATGTAGATTAATCATATACTATCAAGCGATCTCCATTTTAAGGAAGGGGGTACGCGCTCTCCGTTTTGGGGAGTGATCCCATTCGTAAGGAGGGAAATGATAGATGAAAATAGCTGTCTTAGGATCTGGATTGATGGGAAAAGAAGCGGTGCGAGATTTAGTGCGGAGCACAGAAGTAAAAACGATAGGACTTGCTGATATTGATTTAGTGCGTGCAAAGCAAGTGTGTGATAATTTGAAGTCAGATAAGCTGGAAGCGTTTCGTGTGGATGCAAGCAATCAAGCGGAATTGTCACAATTTATAAGCCAATATGATGTTGTGATTAATGCGCTTTTTTATTCTTTTAATGAAATCGTAGCAAAAACAGCAATTGCTGTTGGGGTGAATAATGTAGATCTTGGTGGTCATATTGGCCATATAACCGATAAAATATTAGAGCTTAAAGACGCAGCAAAAAGCGCTCAAACTACGATTATCCCTGATTTAGGAGTTGCTCCAGGGATGATTAACATATTGTCAGGATATGGTGCAAGTAAGTTAGATAAAACGGAATCCATCAAAATGTATGTAGGTGGGATTCCTGTTAAGCCTGAACCGCCACTTGAATATAATCATGTATTTTCGATGGAAGGCGTGCTTGACCATTATACAGACCCTTCTTTCATTATCCGCAATGGAGTAAAACAAGAAGTGCCGTCTTTATCTGAAATAGAAAGAATATACTTTGAGAAATTCGGTCCGTTAGAAGCCTTTCACACATCAGGTGGTACCTCAACATTGTCTTATACCTATCCTGATTTAAAAGGATTGGAATATAAAACAATTCGATATCCAGGTCATGCTGAAAAAGCGAAGTTACTTGTAGACTTAAATCTAACCCGTAAAGATTATGAAGTGGAAATGAAAGGGCAAAAAGTGAAACCGAGAGAAATATTATTAAAAGTCCTTGATCCAATCGTTGATTTAAAAGATAAAGATGATGTCGTCTTACTTCGTGTAATGGTTTCAGGTGAGAAAAATGGAGTGAAAATCACTCATTCATATGAAATGACGACGTATAAAGACCGATCTACGAATGTCACGGCTATGGCGCGGGCCACTGCTAACACGATTTCAGTTGTCGCGCAAATGATCGGTAAAGGTATGATAACAAGAAAAGGTGTATATCCTCCAGAACAAATTGTACCAGGAAATGAATATATAAAAGAAATGGCAAAGCGGAATATCAATATTATTGAAACAGAAATAAAAAAGTAAATCCAATAAGTAAGAAAAGCTACGAATATAAAATTCGCAGCTTTTTTCTTTTGATTTTAAGAATTAATCAATCAATAAAGCTAAGTTTTTCTTCAACGAGAAAGGGAATGGAAGAGTATTGACAATATATAAGGAGGAAAATAAGTATGGAAATAAAAGCTTTAATACTTAATTGTACGTTGAAGAAAAGTAGTGAGCAATCAAACACGCGCGCGCTCATAGACGTGGTTACAAATATTTTTGATGAGCACAAAATCGAATCGGAAATCTTAACGATGGCAGATTATAATATTGAATTAGGAATTACGAACGAAGCGGTTAATGACCAAGACGAATGGCCAATGATATTTGAAAAAGTAAAACAGGCTGACATTCTGATCATTGGCACTCCTATTTGGCTTGGCGAACAAAGCAGTGTAGCTGTTAAAACAATTGAAAGATTATATGGCGGAAGTAGTTTAACAAATGAGAAAGGGCAGTATCTTTACTATAATAAAGTAGGTGGAGTGGTAATAACCGGAAATGAAGATGGAGCCAAGCATGCGGCAAGGTCTCTACTCTATTCACTTTCCCATATCGGCTTTACTATCCCTCCAAATGTGGATACATATTGGGTGGGAGAAGCAGGTCCGGGACCATCTTTTATAGAAGCAAAAGGATATAAAAATGATTTTACAATGCAACATGCTAAAATCATGGCTTATAATTTAATGCATTTTGCAAAAATGCTTAAGGAGCATCCCATTCCCGCAGAGGGCAATGTGATTAAATAATTATGTACTAATCAAACGTTTGATGGAAATCCGCTAACCCCTGTATCTAGAGGGATTAGCGGATTTATTATTTGCGTATCATTTGTTCTTGAGCCATTTTAATCATTTCCTTGACCATATTACCACCAATTGGTCCACCGATTTTACCCGCTTGTTCTGAAGTGAGTTGACCATTCTTCCCCTTATTTAGTGGAATTCCTTGTTCTTTAGCTACTTCATATTTTATGTCATCAGGAGCGGCATTATATCCTTTTGCTTTCATGACGCGCCCCTTTAATTGATCTAGGCCTTCTCGTGCTTCGGGAACTAATAGTTTGTTTTTTCTAGCCATTTAATCCCTCCTTAAGGATAGTATCTCCCATGAAATTAGAAACACTATACAAATTTACTACCAAACATATAAGTTATAGTATTCTAATTACATAATGAAAAGAGGAATAGGGCATGATTCAGATTTGAAAAGCGATAATAAGTGATATTTCTGCTATTCAAAACATCGCTTATATAACGTGGAAAGTAATGTATAAAGATATAATTTCTGAAAAACGCAGTTAGATTTTTTGAAGATGGCCTATTCGGATGAAAGGATACTTCAAAGAATAGAAGAGACCCATGATGTGGAGTTAACGGCGATTTATATTTTGCCTAATTTTCAAAACAGAAAGATTGGTTCTATGTTATTAGAGAAGGGGTTGCAGGAATTATCAGATGCTAGACGATTATATGTAGTTGTGGAAAAAGAAAATCAGCTCTGCATGAGATTTTACAAAGAAAAAAGGTTTATTAAAGCGGAAGAATATACGGAAAACAACAGCTTCATACAGCGCGTATGGTTTACTCTAATTAACTACAAAAAGACGGTCCCAAGCATTGAGTCCGTCTCTAAAGTTTGTTATATCTATACCCTGCATTATGTTTGCTTTTTCAGGTTCTAAGGCATTAACTAGTTTTTATTAAAAAGAAAAATCGACTTCTTTATTATCTTGTTTTTCTACTCCTTGCATATACTTAATTCTGCGTTGGGCGGAAGCATTACTCACTTGTTCATCTGCATGGTAAGAAGAGCGTACAAGTGGTCCTGCTTCACAATGGCTAAACCCTTTGGTCATCGCAATTTCCTTCAATTCGGCGAATTCGTCAGGATGGTAATAACGTTCAACCATCAAATGTTTTTTTGTAGGCTGTAAGTATTGGCCAATTGTCATAATATCAACGTTATGTGCACGCAGATCATCCATAGCCTGAATGATTTCTTCTTTTGTTTCACCTAGACCAACCATAATACTTGACTTCGTTGGTGTATCCGGAGCAATTTCTTTTACTCGTCTTAAAAGTTCTAGGGAACGATCGTATGTTGCTTTAGCGCGAACCCGTGGTGTTAACCGTCTGACTGTTTCGATATTATGGTTGAAAATATCAGGACCACTAGACATTAAATTTCGTAGGTTTTCATAATCGCCTTTCATATCGGAAGGTAAAATTTCAATAGTACAGCCTGGAACTTCCCTACGGATGGCCCTAACAGTTTCAGCAAAAACACCTGCTCCGGCATCATTTAGATCATCGCGTGCCACAGCGGTGACTACCACATGCTTGAGTCCCATTATTTTCACAGATTCAGCAACTCTCATAGGCTCATTCAAGTCCAGTTCGTTTGGCAATCCCGTATTGACTGCACAAAAACGACATGCGCGTGTACAAATAGAACCAAGAATCATAAAAGTAGCCGTTTTCCGTTCACTCCAACATTCGTGAATATTCGGACAACGAGCTTCTTCACATACTGTATTCAAGCCTTTTTCACGCATTAATTTCTTTAAATCTGTATATGCTTCATTCGTATTGATCTTTGTTTTCAGCCACTCAGGTTTTCTAATATATTCTTCTTTTTTGAATGCCATTATTTCAGCACCTGCTTTCTTTTTTTGAAGTTCCATTCGTCCGATTTATATTTCGACTCTGCTAAGTCATATACTTCATTCCATTGTGCATTTGTGAGCTCTAGCGGTAAAAATTCGAGGTTTAACTCTTTTTCAAAGCCATATTGGAAAGCCTTTGCAGCAACCTCATATGTAATTTTATCTTTTGCCGCTTCATTCATTGTGATGGCTTTATCAGAAAAGGCTGTCCGCTGTCTCTCTCTCATTTTATCTGATGAAAAATTGAATAGGTCAAATAACATTTGTTTATCGATACTGAATGGTAAAGAACCATGTTGCAGTAACACGCCTTTTTGTCTCGTTTGTGCATGTCCAGAAATCTTTTTCCCGTTAACAAGCATTTCGTAATCAGATGGTCTTTCAAAACATACAGCTGTACTATTCCTTTCAAAATGCTCTTTTGGCATGGAGTAGTCTGCATTGATACCCAGTTCTTTAAATCCAGCCATAATCCCCTTAGATAATGTGTAGTAGGCTGCACGAATAGAATCAGAAATATATGACTTTTCTTCAGAAACGGCAATACTGTATGTGAGTTCATCATCATGCAATACGGCGCTTCCCCCAGTTAAGCGGCGAACAAACATACATTCATAACGTTCTACTGCAGAGAAATCAATCGTTTTTTCAACCTTTTGAAAACGGCCAACAGAAAGGGTTGGCTTTGTCCATCCGTAAAATCGTAGCACAGGCGGGATTTTACCTTCACTATGCCAATTTAATAAAGCTTCATCTAATGCCATATTAATAGCAGCCTCATGATACCCACTATGTAGCAGTCCCCATGTGTCATTCATGTATTTTTCAACTCCCCGATAAAAATAGAAAAACCACATTCCGAGGAATGTGGTCTATTGGTATGCAAAAAGTAACAAACATACGACCACACTTCCTCACGCTAGTATTACCTAGTTTCGAGTACAAAGAGTCAGAACGGAATGTCTTCTCAGCCACTATCGTAGCTCCCCTAGTGTATGTATAAATTTCCAATCAACAATTCCTATGTTAACGAAAGAGAAACTCCGTGTAAAGAAATCGGATTTCTTTACACGGGCTAAATATAAAACATCATGATGTGGCGGTTAGGAATTATTTTGTTCATTTAATTTTTTATAATGAGCTAATGTTTCAAGCATTTTTGTAGGAATTGTTTGATTTGCAAGCATAATTAGATCGTCATCCTTACCATTTTCTTCTTTAAGAATGGACACTTCCTTATGCAGTCTTTCCATTTTACGATCAAGTTGTGCTGCAATAATTGCCGTTTCTTGTAATTCTTGTGATAAATGCTCAGGGATATCTTTATTATATTTATAATAAATTTTATGTTCCAAGCTAGCCCAGAAATCCATAGCAATTGTCCGAATCTGTACTTCTACATATGTATATTCTACTCGGTCAGACATAAAAACGGGAATTTCTATAATCATATGAAGGCTTTGATAACCATTAGGCTTCGGATTCTTAATATAATCCTTAAACTCAATCACTTTTATGTCTTGTTGATTTTTAAGCATTTCACTTAACTGATAAATATCGGCAATAAAAGAACAAGTAATTCGAATGCCAGCTATATCCCTAATATTTTCTTTAATGGAAGATAGAGAAAAATCAAACCCTTTTCTCTGAATTTTTTTTATAATGCTTTCTGGAGATTTTACACGTGATTTTACATGCTCAATCGGATTGTAGTCGTGAATGAAATTGAACTCATCTGACAAAATATTTATTTTCGTATTCATTTCATCACAGGCAAATTTGTAAGCCATCATAAAGCGAGTCAATTCAACTTTAAATTCTTTTAAGTAATTAAGGTCAAGTGCATGTTGTTTTTCCATGACTGAATTCCTTTCTTGATGCAGTATTACTGCTATCGTACCATAATATTTAAATTGAAATCCAATCTATTGATGTCAATATTTAGGTGATATTTGTATTATACGTAAGATCGATAATAATAAGATTTTCCGGGGATTAACCAACAAATTGAGTACATAAATAAGCCGGATCGGTCTGATGCCAAGCAAAATCATCATCTCGATCTGTAAAAATGAATAGTAACTAATAAGCCAAATTTAAGAAAAAAACTAAGAAGTAACGGAGGCCAGTATTAGAGCTACACCGGCCTTTTCTATCGCCACTAACTCGTTCGTGGCAGCCAGTAAGCAACCGGTAAGTAATCTATAGCGGCTTGTAAGCATGGAAACGTAAATAAATAGAAAAAATAGGGATTAATTATCAAAGCTTTAATTATGGGTAATCCTCGTGTTTAAAATTAGGAGGTTTCGGCAATCATTGCTAAGGATTATAAACGTAGGAGGTTTTAATATTGAAGAAAATTGGGCTATTCTTAACTTTTGCTGTTTTTGCTTTCATTATTAGCGCATGCAATGCAAATAAAGATTCTACACCACAGGGTGACGAGGAAGCAGTTCCAGTAAGTGGTCACACTCCAGTAAGTGTAAATGTTTTAAATACAGAAGGTGCAAAGATAGGCAAGGCTTCTCTTTCTGAAACGAAAGAGGGGGTGAAGATTGATTTAAAAGCGGAAGAGATGGAACCGGGAATAAAAGCGATCCATATCCATGAAACAGCAAAATGTGATCCACCTGATTTCAAGTCTGCTGGCGCTCACTTTAATCCAGGGCATCGAGAACATGGTTTTGAAAACCCAAAAGGGTTTCACGCAGGTGATCTACCCAATATTGAGATTTCCGATAAAGGGACTGTCAATGTATCCATCGTTGCGCCTAATGTAACGTTACAGCAAGGAGAAAAATCTCTGCTTGATGAAGATGGTAGTGCACTTGTAATCCATGAAAAGGCGGACGATTATAAAACGGATCCCGCTGGAAATGCAGGCGATCGTATTGCATGTGGTACGATTGGTAAATAAATTTTTCTAACAACCTCGAAATCTTCGAGGTTGTTTTTAATTCTATATAAGCTTAATTATCCTCAGAAGGCTTTATCTAAATTCAAATATTTTTGGTAAATAAGGAGTGCAGTTATCTAATAATTACTAAAATTCCTAAATATAGTGTTGATTTTTTAAAATATCAAGACTATAATGACTTTAAAAGAAACCGGTTTCCAAATAAATGAAACCGATTTCTAAATTTGACCTAGGAGGTGGATTTTCCACTTAAAGTAACATTATTACTTATCAATAAATATTTGAAAAATAGGGGGAAATAGAATGAAAAACATGAAAAAAGTGCTTGTTTTTGGACTAGCTTTAGTACTTTCAATTGCATTATCCGCTTGTGGAAAAGATAAAGAAGAAGGAAGTTCAGGTAAAGATGAAAATGGGGAAAAAGTTACATTAAATTTTTGGACATTCGGTGCTACCAATTATGAGGATTTAGCTAAAGAATACGAAAAAGTAAATCCTAATGTAACAATTAAAGTAAAAGCATCTGAAACAGCAGAGCATCATGATGCTATATTCACTGCATTATCTGCTGGAAGTGGGGCACCTGATATTGCCATGTTGGAGCTTGATCAATTTGATCGTTTTAAAGCAGCTCAGGACCGTTTTGAAAATCTATATGATTTAGGGGCAAAGGATGTTCAAAATGAATACTTAGATTGGAAATGGGCTGGTGGCGAAAATTTAGAAGGTAATTTCTTATTCGGGATGCCAACAGACATTGGTCCGAAAGCATTGTATTATCGTACAGATGTTTTTGAAGAAGCAGGCTTGCCAACTGAACCTGAAGAGGTAGCAGCGTTAATCGATTCGCCAGAAGCATTTAAAGATGCTGGTCTAAAAGTAAAAGAAAAAACAGGAAAGCCATTTGTAGATAGCATTGAAATGGCCTACAGAGCATACTTGGATGCTTCAGTTGACACGTATTTAAATCCTGAAGGGGAACTTTTAATTGAAAAAGAGGGAAGTTCAGTTAAACAAGCATACGATTATGCAGTTGATTTATATAACGAAGGCATTGTCGGTAAATTTGAAATGTGGACTCCGGAATGGGCTAATGCTGTAAATACTGGTGAATTCGCAGCAGAATTAGGTGCTGGTTGGTTAAAAGGATGGATGGAAGGAAATGCACCAGATGCAGTTGGTAAATGGAAGGTAGCTAATTTACCTACAGAATTTGCAGCAAACTGGGGTGGATCTTACATCGCAATTCCAAGTGAAACAAAACATGCTCAAGTTGCTTATGATTTTGTAGAGTGGTTGGTTTCTCCTGAAAATCAATTAAAGTCATTTGAAGACAAGGGATTATTCCCATCTGCACAAGCTGTTTATGAAATGGATGAATTTACTACATATGCAGACGAGTTCTTCGGAGGGCAAGTGTCTTCAACTGTTTTTGCTAAAGCTGCTCAAGACATTAGTGGCACTGTTTATAAAGGAGAAAAATACTTTCCTGTACATCAGGAGGTCCTGAATGCACTTCACAATGTAAGAGATGGTGGAGACCCAGAGAAAGAGTGGAAAGCAGCGGTTAAACGGGCAAAAGACCTAATTAGTCGGTAATTAAAGCTTTTTGATATGGTGTCCTTTTGGGACGCCATATCAAAATTAATAAGGAAACGGGGTTTTAATAATGGTTTCTTTAAATGAAACTAGGAAACGAGTAAAGACAAAGAAATTTGTTTCTGAAGAAAAGAAAGATATGATTTCCGGTTATTTATATATTGCACCTTTTTTTATTATTTTTGGAATTGTCGGCCTATATCCCGCTATCTTTAGTATGTACTTAGCATTTCAAAAGTGGAATGGTCTAAATACAATGGTATTTGTCGGCTTAGATAATTTTAAGATCGTCGTCAATGACCCACTTTTTTGGAAATCAGTTTATAATACGATTGTTATTGGTCTGATGGGGACTGCACCTCAATTAGTTATTGGAATTATTCTGGCTTTTTTATTAAATCAATCGTTTCTTCGTTTTAGAAACTTCTTCAGAGTAACTATCTTCATGCCATATATTACGTCAATGGTTGCAGTAGCCCTCATTTTTAGTGTGTTATTTAGTAATCATGAAACATCACTAGCCAATTACGTATTAAGTATATTTGGATTTGATCCAGTGAATTGGGCTACCTCTGAATGGGGAACGAAAATTGCTATTTCCATCATGGTGTTTTGGCGATGGGTAGGATATAATACGATCATTTATCTTGCTGGAATTCAAAGTATTTCTAATGATCTATATGAAGCGGCTACGATAGACGGGGCAAATAAATTCCAACAACTTCTTCATATTACTATGCCACTTTTAAAGCCTTTTATTATTTTGACAGTATTTTTCTCTACAGTTGGAGCGTTACAGTTATTCGCAGAACCAACTATATTCTTGGGGGCGGGAGCTTTTACGAGAGATGAAGCAATGACTGTTGTAATGTATTTATATCGTGATGCGTTTAAATTACAATCATTTGGTACTGCTTCTGCAACAGCTATCATCTTATTGTTCATTATTATAATCTTTGCATCTATTAATACATTTTTGACTTCAGGTATTGGTAGAAAGAAACGAGGTGTAAAAAGATGAGTAAAATAGCTGATAAGAAAAAAGGTCTTGGAAAAATATTTATTTACTCGTTTTTGGGTATCGCATCTTTACTCTCTTTATTTCCATTCTATTGGATGTTTGTTATGGCCAGTCGTCCGAGCGCTGCTTATAATTCTATTCCACCAACGCTTACTCCTGGAAGATTAATAGTAGATAATTTCCAGAAAGTATTAAATCAAATTGATTTTTTTCAAGCAATGTGGAATACATTTATTATTTGTACTGTGGTAACTTTAGTAGTGTTGCTAATTAGTTCATTAGCAGGTTTTGCCTTTGCAAAGTTTAAATTTCCGGGAAAAAACATACTTTTTTTAGCAATTTTGTTAACGATGGTTATCCCACCACAATTGGGGCTTATTCCCCAATACTACCTTATTGCTAATGCGGGTCTATTAGATACTTTAACGGGTGTTTCGATTTTATTTTTCTTAAATCCATTAGGGATATTTCTAATGAGACAATATGTTAGTGACGCTATACCCGACGAGTTGATTGAAGCAGCTAAATTAGACGGCTGTTCTAATTTTAGAATATACCGAAGCATTGTTCTGCCTATTATATTACCAGCTTTTGCGACACTGGGGATTATTGTCTTTACCGCTGTTTGGGGAGAGTTCTTGTGGCAATTTACTGTGTTAAGAGACCCAGCAAAATATACGATTCAAGTAGCATTAGCATCACTAAGTAACACTCACAATATTGACTTTGGAATGATTTTATCAGGTGTTTTCTGGGCGACTGTACCATTAATTATTATTTTCCTTTTCTTCAATCGTCTCTTTATCTCGAGTATTACAGAGGGATCGGTAAAATAACTTAAACTGTTTTACTCGAATCTGGTGGACATAAAAATCTAGAGAGATATAATTCAACATATATGCGTTTTGTCAACTTCTATCAGCTGGGAAAAACTAACCCAACTGATAGATTTATTGAATAGCGCTTGGGCTTGTTTAATTATATATGCGGAAGGTGTCTCGATGAACTATACAATAAAAGATATTGCTAAAATGGCCGGAGTTGCTCCATCTACTGTCTCGAAAATAATTAATAATTATGGTGGAATTAGTGAGAAAACTAAGAAGAAGGTTAATAAAGTTATCGAGGATACCGGTTATCAACCTACTTTTTCAGCTAAATCGTTAGCCACGAAGAAATCAAATTTAATTGGTTTAATTTACGCTGGGAAAATAAATGTTGACTTTACACACCCATTTTTTAATGAAGTTGTGACTTCATTTAAAAATACAATTGGACTTTTAGGATACGATATAATCATGTTTTCGAATGAACACTTTTATCAAGATAAGGGTAGCTATTTAGCAAGATGCAGACATTTTCAAGTCGATGGTTGTTTAATTATTGCTGGGGAAGAAATCGAAAAAGCTATCTATGAATTAGTGGAAAATGATATTCCTTGTATGGGGATTGATCTGGAATTAAAAGGGACACATTCTTCCTACGTTATGACAGATAATGTTGAATTAGCTAACAAAGTAGTCCAGCATTTACACACGTATTCTGTGAAGGATATAGCTTTTATAGGAGGAAAGCAAGATTCAGCTATTGCTATGTTGAGGAAAAAGGGATTCTTACAAGCTATGAATCAATTGGGACTGGAAGTAAGGGAAGAATGGATTCAATATGGAGATTTCTATGAGAAAAGTGGATATGATGCGATGAAGAAAATTCTTGAAAAACGACCATATCCACAAGCTATCTTTGCGGCATCTGATTTAATGGCATTTGGGGCCTTAAAAGCAATAGAGGAAATTGGCATAAAAGTTCCCGATGATATAAGACTTATCGGATGTGATGATATCGTTGCTTGTCGTTATAGCAATCCAAAACTGACAACTGTCAAACAAGATAAAGAGATGTTAGGAAAAACGGCTGCGTGTATATTAGATAGCTTGATCAGTGGAGAAAAGATGGATCCAGTATTTATAGAATCTGAATTAATTGTTAGAGATTCATGTGGTAGTAATAATGATTAAAAGGAATATTCGATTGCATGGTGACTCTTAGAAATATACTTTTTATGTTCCCTGTTCGAAGAAGTGCTTCAAACAACTTTTTACTGATATAAAGTATTTTGCAAATTAGGGGGAAGATAGTGAATTATAAGGAAAGTTGAAATCCTTCTTGCGTAATGAGAGAAGGATGAGGTAATAAAAAATAACATAAAGTATTACTATCAGAATGAAGGTTTATTTTTCAAGCAAGAACCATGATGTCCCAGTTGTAGAAAAGTAAAGAAATATAAAAACACTAAAACAATATATTCTAGATGGTTCAGAATGTTTTGAATTGGGGGTGCTTAAAATAGTCAGCACCAGCTAATAGACAAAATGGTCTATGGGGAAATTACTGCTACTTTTAAAGTATTAAGCAAATGTGCGATAGAGTGCTAGCAATTTAGTTTCGAGAAAATTATTATTAAATGATTTGAATAGCCCACTAAAGTCAGATTGTGCTTTAGGGGCTAATTCTCTTCAAGTATATTATATCTTGCTATCCATGATGAATATTTAAGTTGTGGTTATCGATCCCCACCCAATATATTAAAAAGACCGCCGATGCCACCTTCATCTTTTGATCCTCCTGATGCAGGCATTGCTGCAAATACACGACTAGCGAGTCTTGAAAATGGAAGTGATTGAATCCACACAGTACCTGGTCCGCGAAGTGTTGCGAAAAACAATCCCTCTCCACCAAATAAGGCTGTTTTCACACCTTTAACCATCTCTATATCGTAATTTATATCACTTGTCATCGCAACGAGACAGCCTGTATCGATTCTTACAACCTCACCAGGAGCTAATGTTTTTTTGTGTATTGTACCTCCGGCGTGTACAAACGTCATACCATCGCCTTCAAGTTTTTGCATAATAAAACCTTCTCCACCAAAAAAACCCGCGCCAAGCTTACGTTGAAAAGCAATTCCAACAGAAACACCTTTTGCAGCAGCTAAAAAGGCATCTTTTTGGCAAATTAATTTTCCGCCCAATTCACTTAAATCCATTGGAATGATTTTTCCGGGATAAGGTGATGCAAATGATACATGTTTTTTTCCTGACCCTTCGTTTGTAAATGTTGTCATAAACAAACTTTCACCGGTAAGCATTCTTTTACCTGCGCCCATAAGTTTCCCCATGAGGCCGCTACCCTGATTAGAACCATCTCCGAAAACTGTCTCCATATGGATACCATCATCCATCATCATCAAGCTACCAGCTTCTGCGACTACCGTTTCTTGAGGATCAAGCTCTACTTGTACAAATTGCATATCATCGCCAAAGATTTCATAATCTATTTCATGGTTATTCATCGTTATCCACCGTCCTTTAAATACATGTACGGATAAAGAAACGAAAAGGATTCAAAAATAATTTGAAATGAAATGGATGACCAATTGTGGGATTGCAAGGTAGCGAATGGAACACTCCTCCGACACATATGAGTAAAGTTTCCAACAGGATATATTACTCTCTTATCTATTATCAATAGTAAGACCATAATACGAATAAAATCCGCCATAAATGATCGACAAGCGTCAATTATATATGGCGGATTTTGATTATAGAATCTTACTTAAAAATTCTTGCGTTCTTATGTTTTGTGGATGATCAAAAATCTGTTCCGGATCTCCTTCTTCGGCAATTACACCTTCATCGATGAACAGGACTCTATCACCGACTTCTTTGGCAAATCCCATTTCATGGGTCACGACAACCATTGTCATTCCGTCTTTAGCAAGGTCTTTCATTACTTGGAGGACATCCCCAACAAGTTCTGGATCAAGTGCTGAAGTTGGCTCATCGAACAGCATAACTTTAGGATCCATTGCAAGTGATCTTGCAATGGCTACCCGCTGCTTTTGTCCACCAGAAAGACTATCAGGATATGCATCAGCCTTATCAAAAAGACCCACTTTTTCTAATAAAGGCAATGCATTATTCTCTGCCTCCGTTTTTGATTGCCCTTTTACCTTTAACGGGCCGAGGATTACATTTTCTAATACCGTCTTATGAGGGAAAAGATTAAAATGTTGGAAAACCATACCTACCTTTGAACGAACCTTATTAATATCAATATTCGAATCGACTAGATTGTCTCCATCAATAATGACATCGCCTGAAGTGATTTCCTCCAATAAATTCAGGCAGCGCAGGAACGTACTTTTACCTGATCCTGATCGACCAATGACACATACTACCTCTTTCTCCTCTATTTCACAATCGATTCCCTTTAAAACTTCATTGCTACCGAAAGACTTATGCAAACCTTTTACGCTAATCATATTAGACATCCAGCTTCCTCTCTAATTTTCGTAAATAAATTGATGATGGAATTGTTATCAGTAAGTATAAAAGGCAAACCATGATCAATGTTTGGAATGGTGTATAAGTAACATTGTAGTATTGTTTACCCATATATAAGAGTTCTCCTACAGCGATAACGGAGAATAGTGAAGTATCTTTTAAACTAATAATGAATTGGTTACCTAAAGGGGGAATCATCCGTTTAAAAGCTTGTGGCCAAATAATATAGCGCATCGTTTGTTTCCTTGTTAAACCAATTGAACGGCCGGCTTCATTTTGTCCTTTATCAACAGACTCCACTGCACCACGAACAATCTCAGCAATATAGGCTCCAGCATTAATAGTGATGGCAATAATCGAAGCTGTTAATTTATCGATATTCATACCAATGATATCCTCTGTTAACCCATTATAAATAAACAGCACTTGAACTAGAATAGGGGTACCGCGAACAACCTCTACATAAACGGCACAAATTGTTCGTATAAATTTATTGTTTGATAAACGTCCTAGTCCGGTCAATGCACCTAGGGCAAAGCCCAAAGTAAGACCGATAAATGTAATGATAAGCGTCCATACTAACCCTTGTAAGAGAAAGGGTAGACTTTGAATATAATGACTGTCTAGAAAAGCTTCTATCATCTAACATTTCTCTCCTCTATATTTATATTTAAAAATAATATGTATGACCAGTGTATGTTGATAATCAATATTTAAAACAAGTTGTTTTAAAAAGCGCAACAAGATAATGCTTGTTGCGCTTTAGCAATTTGCTCACGCAGCTTTTTATTCACCTAACCACTTATCTCCAGGTGCTTCGCCAAAAAACTTTTCATATATTTTGGCATAGGTTCCGTCAGCGATCATGCTTTCTAATGCCTGATTGACATCATCGACTATTTCTGAATCCTTCTTTAAGGCAATTCCATAGGATTGGCCTTCGAGTACATCACCAACTGTTTTTAACTTATCGTCGCCTTCTTGATTCATGTAATAAAGAACGTTTGGTAAATCATACAATGCGCCATCCAATCGTCCTTCTTTCACATCCATATAAGCGGTAACAATTTCTGGGAACGCCTCCACTTTTGCTCCGGTATTTTCCTGTAAGTATGCTTGGCTCGTTGATCCTTGGCGGGAACCAATTTTTTTGCCATCAACATCATCAATTGACTGGATATCACTATCATTAGGAACCATCATTACTAAACCAGAGTCATAATAAGGGATAGAGAAGTCGATCGACTCCTTACGTTCTTCTGTAATAGACATACCTGCAATCCCAATAGGAAAGCGACCTGATTGGAGACCCGCAAGAACACCATCAAAGTCCATCGTTTCAAACTTTACTTTAAAGCCTGCTCTGTCAGCAATTTCCTCAATTATTTCGATGTCAAATCCTTCTAACTCACCAGTCTTAGGATTCTTATATTCGAATGGTTTAAAATTTGAATCGGTAGCAACTGTATACGTTTTTCCTTTCCCATCCGCACTTGAATTGCCACAAGCTGTAAGTACTAATAAAAGAGATAAAGCTGCCAATAAAAAGAATATCCTTTTCCTCAAAATGTAAGAACCTCCTCTGTTTTTTGTCTCCGTTCATAATTATCCATGAGTATTAAATTAGACACAATATTCATAAATTTCCATAATTCGGGATAATACCGTATATATGGGGGAGTGGATAATATGGTGGGTGGTTTCTTTATAAATGCTCAAAATAAGTCATGAATACTCTATACCCTCTGAATATAGGAATAATCATAAATATTAAAAAAACTCACTTACCTGACTAATCGGAGTTTTGTTAAGCTGCTTGTATATGAGAGGGTGGTAGGAGATTTTTTACGAAAGGCTTTTTTACCCCGTATCAATGGTTTTGTCTAAAGGTAATAATTGGGTTCAGAATTGCAACTTTGGGATCTAGAGAAAATAGGGAAATTTGAATTGGATATTAAGAATACAAATAGATGTATGTAGGCGAAGGATAAGCGGAAAAAATAATTGCGGAAGGGGACAACATCCCCAAACTTTTTTAGCTTTTATCAAAATCATATTCCCCCCAAACCCTCAATCCTTGTGGGGCTCCCTCGCCGGTAGGCAGGAACAAACGGTTGTTTGTTCCAAGCCAAGAGGATCTTGGAAAGTGAGTCTATCAACTCCTCCCTATGGTCCGGTACCGTTGACAGACGCTATAAATAGCTCTCTAATCTCAAATAAGTAGAAATCATAAAAGCCGACGATTCCTTTATCTAGGAAAAAGAATCGTCGGCTTTTATGATAATCTAGCTTTATTTATCTAAAGAAAATAAATTAACTACTTTTTCGAAAGTGATTTCTTGATCAAATAAAAGATGTCGACTATAAACTTCTTTAAAGTTTACAGAGTCATTCAGATCATCTACTAATTCAAAAACATCATTAACTAGCTTTAAAGTGGTTAATCCTCCTTCACTATTTGGATAGGTTTCTGGTTTGAAATGGTCATATACCATTTGATTAATATCCTCAATATTATCCGATTTAATTAAAATAATCCTTTCTTCAAAAGTTTTTTCAGGACTTGGATTAGGTGAAACTATAGATTCAAATAATAGTTTCACAGAGTAAATATCATACAAAGGACTCCCCCCATGATCTTTATTTATTAAATCTTTTATCAGTCAAAAGTTTTTTTGCTTTTTTCGCCCTTGCTTTACCTGCTTTTGCATCTTTTTCAATTTCATTAAGGGTTTTATTTAGGTATTCGCTTGGAAATTCTTTTCTGATAGATGCTTTTTTCTTTTTGGATATAATTTGATCGGCTGTTTCAGCTTTCAAAAAAGATTTAACAGCATTATATACCCAAGAACCGGCAACATATAAAACTCCACCTATCAATACAGGACCAGCCGCTAATATTAGAATAGAGGCTTTTAATAGTCAACGGATGATTTGGATCAAAAAATTCCTCAGGTATTAAATCATCTTCACTTATATTGTAAGTAACGCTTTCAGGAATGAACTTTCAGATGCATAAGCTTCAGCAGAGTCATGTAAAACAAAACTAAACATAGAAAAGACCACAGTTAAAATAATTAATTTCTTCACTAATATTTTCACAACCACACCCATATACTTTATTATTTTTCCTCTTAGTCTTCATTCAACATAACTTTAATCTATCCTCCCTTCAATCCGATAGGGTTGACAAACGATTTAAATCGCCTTCTGAGCGTTTTTAAAGGTTGCGCCAAAGTTATCAAGACTTAGGAGAAAACAAAACAAACCCTTAAAAAGAAAATACGGAGCTCTCTTAGGGGCATTTCGAAATTAAAGAGGTGAAATCTTTATAGGTTTTTTTCCTTGTTTCGGTATGGTTCAGCTTGGCGATAGCCCTGCACCGCCAAAATTTCGGAATGCAAGGGGGAAAGGGTGGAGATTTTTTGAGCGTAGCGATCCGTAGTACAAAAGATACACCCGAACCTTGCATAAAGAAAAGCCCTTTGGGAGATATAGAAGGGAAAACACTTCCATTTGTATCTTCTGATCATGTTTTAAAATATGGTGGACTCATCCATGAAACATCATTGCCGAACAAACAAATCCCCCAAAAACAAGATTTACATAGGTTTTGGGGGATTCTTTTATATTAGGTTAATGGGGAGGTAAAATAAAAAAAGTGTGCAATTTCTGCACACCATCAAATCTTACTTATCTAACATCCATACATGTTGACGATCTTTTTTCTTTTCTTCGCCTTTATGTGTGATTGTAACTGTGTAAGCTTTTAGCTCAGGCAATTTATCGCCTTGTTGTACTTCTACGCGTTGGCCGTCTTTTACTTTACCGCCACCGTGTCCTACTTCTACATAAGTGCCTGCAGTTGGTGCTGCTTCACCGGATTTAACAAATTGACTCATAAGAAATTACCTCACTTTAAGTGTATTGCAAAACATATAACTTGATTATAACAAAAAACCTATCCAAAAAGCCAATTGTTGTGAAAAAAGATGAAGTTTTTATCAAAAACGACAAACTTTATGCTTATTTAACCACGCCAATTGTTTTAAGTCCGTTAAAAATTCCTGATTCAGTAACAGCAGTTGTTTTCCGGTTTCCATACTCAAACAAATTGGAATTGGCATTTCCCATGACAAAGCCTTCTCCAACAGTAGCTAACATTTCTTTGTCATTCATCCCATCACCGAAAGCAATGGCTTTGTCGCTTGAAATATTCATTCGTTCTAGTAGTTTCTCAATTGCACGTCCTTTATTCACTGTATCCCTTATTACATCGTAACAATTGCGTAGCCCATCCACATTTACTTGCGAAAAATGATAGCTTGCATGTAATTCATAAAGGGCAATGTCTTCTTCTTTTAACTTGATTAAAGTAAGACCAAGAATTTGATCTGCGACTTGATCACTATACACATCATTTTTCTCCATTTGAAACATATGAATAAAATTTTGTGCACATGGAACATCCAGATTAGTAAAGTAATTTTTTTCATTTGAATATAAAACAATTTCATGTCCATGCTTTTTAGCGATTTCTACAAATTGCATAATAACCTCAGCTTGCATCGGTTCATTTACAATTGTTTGTTCCTTATAGATGGCAAGTGCACCATTATAACCAATAAAGGAATGAATATTGAGTTCTTCAGCTAAGTCTGAAATTTCATGAAGTGGTCTGCCGGTAGC
Organism: Lederbergia lenta NBRC 16444; assembly: GCF_001591545.1. Classification (GTDB taxonomy): domain Bacteria; phylum Bacillota; class Bacilli; order Bacillales; family Bacillaceae_C; genus Lederbergia; species Lederbergia lenta. The sequence continues at coordinate 379,370 of NZ_BCVC01000003.1, read as the reverse complement.
TAAAAATACTTCTATTCCTATATCCTTTGCTTGTAAAATGGCATCTCTGGTAGAAGCTTCATATGTATGATCAGGTTTTAATATCGTTCCGTCAATATCTAGGAATAATACTTGATAGTCAGTCATTTATTTCTCCTTCTATATCATATTACTTGAAGTTTATCATATTATAATTAAAATGCATTGGAAAACAAGCGTTTTCCACTTTAGAAGTATGAAACTTTACAATATTTAGCATACCCCTGGCTTGACAGCGTTATCAAATTTTAAGATGATGAAATAGAGAGAATTCTCATTCTTCATTAAAAGGGAGAGATGAAAATGAAATACCGTAGATTAGGTCGATCAGGATTAAAAGTAAGTGAAATAAGTCTGGGTAGCTGGTTAACTTATGGAAAATCAGTGGAAGATAATACAGCGGAGAAAACAATACATAAAGCATATGAATTAGGAATTAACTTCTTTGACTCTGCCAATGTATATGAACGTGGTGAAGGTGAGAAGGTCATGGCAAAAGCTTTAAAAGAATTCCCGCGTGAATCATATATCATTACTACAAAGGCATTTTGGCCAATGGGTGAGGGGCCAAACGATCGTGGTCTATCTAGAAAACATGTATACGAGCAACTGCATAATAGTTTGAAAAGAATGAACTTGGATTATGTCGATATTTTCTATTGTCATCGTTATGATCCAGAAACACCAGTGGAAGAAACATTGAGAGTCATTGATGATTTAATTCGTCAAGGGAAAATTCTATATGCAGGTGTTAGTGAGTGGAGCGCTGCTCAAATTGAAGAAGCAATTGGAACAGCAGATAAGTATTTACTCGATCGAATTGTTGTAAATCAACCACAATATAATATGTTAAATCGCTATATTGAAGAGGAAGTTATTCCAGTATCAAGTAAACACGGCATTTCTCAAGTTGTATTTTCACCATTAGCTCAAGGAATACTTACTGGAAAGTACAAAGATGGTAAGATTCCAGAGGGCAGTCGTGCAGCAAATGATACGATCAATTCTTCAGTGAAAAACTTCCTTACAGAAGAAAATATTGCGAAGCTTGGAAACTTAGAAAAGTTGGCTTTGGACCTAGATGCTACACTGCCAGCACTCGCAATTGCCTGGATCTTGCGCCAACCAAATGTGGCAAGTGCCCTAGTCGGAGCTAGCCGACCAGATCAGATAGAGGCGAATATCAAGGGAAGTGAACTGGAATTAACGAAAGAGTCCATAGAGAAAATTGAAGCTATTTTAGCTTGATAATAAGGAATAACTGACATAATAGTAGGTATTTGAGATTGAAGATGAAAGGTAGTTGGAATGACTCATTCCAACTACCTTTTTTCTTTCTTCCTTCCTATTAAAAATTAACCATTGGGAGAGCTTTTTCTTTATCAGAAGATTTATATTTAAAGATTAGAGGATTCGTGTATAAGTTAGCAATATGAATCAAATTTATGTCGAAAAAAGGCATCTACAGATAATGCGTAATGAGAGGAATTTAGTTAATATAAAAACAAGCGAGGTGAGAATGCGCTTACATTAAGCGAACATTAGTTAAAACGCTAGAATTACTGAGAGAATATTTGACAAGAAATTAGTTTGTATCAACAACAAACTAATGAAAGCGAAGATTTCTCCAAGGTAAAAGAGATTAATAGTTTAGCTACGTATTCTAAAACAGAGAAAATTAGTATGAAAGTCATTACCACTCGAACTAAGAAATGAACAAAGTTTTCAATGCTGCTAAAAAAATGGATATATCATCAGAAAAAGTATCTATAGAATGACCAATTAAGATGCCTATCAGATGAAGCTAGATGAATCAATTCACTTATAAGATAATGGGGGAATAAAAGATGGGACAACCTGTGAGACTAGATGAAATGGAAGTAAATACAACACCGGAAATTAGAAAGTTTGGTATGAGAGATAAACTTGGTTATTTATTTGGTGATTTTGGAAACGATTTCTTTTTTATCCTAGTAGCCTCATTTTTAATGGTTTACTATACGGATGTTTTCCATATTAGTGCAGCCACTGTCGGAGTACTTTTTATGATTGCGCGATTATGGGATGCGATAGCGGATGTTACATGGGGACGTTTCATTGATACAAGAAAAACAGGAAAACACGGTAAATTTAAACCGTGGATCTTCAGAATGTCCTTCCCACTTGTGATTTCTGGTATCTTAATGTTTGTGCATATTCCGGGTATGTCTAATGGTTTTTATCTAGCATATGCTTTTGTCACATATATTTTATGGGGAACATTATACAGTACAGTTAATATCCCATATGGCTCCATGGCATCTGTCATTACAAGTGATCCAGTTGAACGGACAACATTGTCCACATATAGAACTTTAGGTGCCAATTTGGCAGGCTTAATTATTAATGTAGCAGGACCGCTTATTTTATTTGTAGATAATAAGGCTGATGCAAACCGTTTTCTTCTTGGAGCAATCATTTTCGGTATTCTTTCTATCTCTTGTTACATGGCATGTTATAAATTATCAACTGAACGAATTGTTGCGCCAGAAGGGGGAAAAGAAAAAGGAAATTTAGGAAAGACATTAAAAGGCTTGGTGAAAAACAAACCATTAATTTGGATCCTGATCGCTTCTCTTATTTTCATGGTTTGCTTTATGCTAATCGGTGCAGTTAACGTATACTTGTTTAAAGACTTTTTCAGCAATGCAAAAGCGTTAAGTATTGTAGGGTTTCTCCAAACAGCCACTGTATTGATTGCTATTCCAATGGTAAAACCATTGGTTACTAAATATGGTAAAAAGGAAGTAGCGGCAGCTGGTTTATTACTTTCAGCCGCGGTGTATGCGCTTTTATACCTCTTGCCAAACTTAACTGCTACTCCATTTATCGCAATTTTATCCATCGCTATGTTTGGATATGGATTCTTTAATCTAGTAGTTTGGGCATTCGTAACAGATGTGATCGATTATCATGAATACTTAACAGGTTTACGAGAAGATGGAACTGTATATTCTGTTTATTCATTTGCTCGTAAAGTGGGACAAGCAATTGCCGGTGGCGTCGGTGGTTTAGCGATTGCGGCAGTTGGATATGATGCAACCCGTGAAATGCAAACACAAGATGCTTTAGAGGGTATTCATAAGCTAGCAACCTTGGTGCCAGCAATCATCTTTCTAGTAATTTTCTTAATTTTAGTATTCTTATATCCATTGAATAAAAAACGTACAAATCAATTGGCTGCTGACTTAGCGGAAAAAAGAAAAATTTAAATAATTTATACCATAAAAGAAGATAGTTAAAGGACTATCTTCTTTTATCAATACTAGTTATAACTTTGATCACTATGAGATGGAATTAGTTATTATAAATAATGTATTTGTGTTATATATTGTTGTATAGAGAGCAATATTAGTCAAGTATCTCCCGTAAAAGGGCATGGTGAGATAGTGTCTTACATATAAGTTTTCGATATTATATAACTATATGGTAAGCCCTTACAACTAGGTTTGATACATATAAAGCGGGGTGATTGAATGGATGAAAGGATGATTTCCAATTACAGAATGAAATCCCTTGGTGGGCAAACGTTAGATTTCCATTCTCATTCAGAATTTGAAATTTATTATTTTCATGGTGGAGACTGTAAATACTTAATTCATAATAAAATTTATGATCTACAACCAGGAGATATCATAATCATGAATGGGCTAACTTCGCATAGGGCAAATCCTTCGCCGTTTGAAACGTATGAACGAAGTGTTGTTCACTTTTCACCAGATTGGATTAAACCAGTAATTAATTCGTTACAAATGCCAGAGTTGTTTACACCATTTAAAAAGATGAATAATACCTTACTTCGTGGACAAGAAGAGAGAGAGCGCCAATCTATATTAACGTGTATGCGAGAAATGGATCGTCTTACAAATGATGATAGATCGTATATAAATGAAAATCATGAGCGGAAACTTTTGCGTGAAGTTGAAGCTGAAATAAAAATGTTCTTAGTGACCTTACTTGTCCAAATCTTTAAATTGAGTAAAAAAGAGAATCAAGCACTCACAATGAAAAAGAGTGAAAAAGATGTGCATGTTGAAAGAATAGCGGAATACATCAATCTGCACTTTAAGGAAAAGATCACTCTAGATGAACTGTCCGTTGAGTTGAATATAAGCAAGTTTTATTTATCCCGACTTTTTAAAGAAGTAACTGGAATAACAGTGATGGATTATGTCATGTCCTGTCGATTGAATCAAGCAAGATATGAGTTGGAAATGAACTTTGAGAAAACACTTTCAGAAGTCGCCGTCGAATCAGGGTTTGAAAGTCCAGCTCATTTCAGTCGCTTTTTTAAGCAGAAAATAGGTATGACCCCTTCTGAATTTCGGAAAAAGAAGCAAATGTAACTTATTAAGAAATGGAAATAATAAATATATGATGAGGAGTGATGGTTTTGAAAAACGTAAGATTAGGTATTATCGGATTAGGAGCTCAAGGTGGAACTTATGCTGGTTTTATCGGAGAAGGAAAAGTTAAAAACATGGTGATCGGAGCTATTTGTGATATTGACCCTGCAAAAAAGGAACTTGCTGCAGAAAAATACCCAGATGTGCCTTTCTATAACGATTATATTGAGATGCTTGAGAGTGGAGATATTGACGCTGTTGTTACAACGGTACCTCATTATCTACACCCTGAAATTGGTATCAATGCTTTAGAGAGAAATATCCACGCATTAGTAGAAAAGCCAGCTGGTGTGTACACGAAACAAGTGAAAGAACTAAATGAATTTGCAGCATCTAAACCTGAACTCACGTTTGGTATTTTCTTCAACCAAAGGACAAATCCATTATATCAAAAAGTAAAAGAAATTATTGATAATGGTGAAATTGGTGAAATTCGCCGGACGAATTGGATTATTACCACATGGTGGAGACCACAAGGCTATTATGATCAAGGCTCATGGAGAGCTACATGGGAAGGCGAAGGCGGTGGTGTACTAGTGAATCAGGCACCACATCAGCTTGATTTGCTTCAATGGATTTGTGGTATGCCTAAAAAGGTTTATTCGAATGTAAAATACGGCTACCAACGGAACATCAGTGTAGAAGATGAAGTAACTGCAATGCTCGACTATGGAAACGGCGCAACTGGAGTATTTATTACTGCTACACATGACATCGTTGGAACAGACCGTTTTGAGATCCTAGGGGATAAAGGGAAAATTGTTGTCGATGATAGTAAAAAGATTACGATTAAACGCCTTACTAAACCTGAGTCTGAATTGAGTGCAAACATGAGTTGGGCAGATGCAATGAAAGTGTTTTCTGGCGGAAGTCTATCAGATATTTATACAGAAGAGGTATTAGAGTTTGAAAGTGTATGGGGAGGGCAACACATTGCAGTGTTGGAAAATTTTGCTGCAAATATTGTAGAAGGCGCACCATTACTTGCTCCTGGAAGCGATGGTATTAATGGAGTAGCATTGGCAAACGCCATTCACTTATCAAGTTGGTTAGGCAAAGAAGTAGAAATTCCAGTGGATGAAGAAGTGTATCTAGCTGAATTAAATAGAAAGATAGAAGAAGAGAAAAAGAATCCCATTAAAAAATAAATCCAGCAAATGAATGAAAATCAAACTAATTCATAGCCATATGGTTATGGATTAGTTTTTCAGGGGAGGTTGGGCTGATGCTAAAAATAGCGGTGATTGGTCTGGGGGATATTTCCCATATTCATATACCGGCTATACAAGCAAACCCATATGTTGAACTGGTGGCGGTATGTGATATAGATATAGGATTAAAAAATACTGTACCAAACATAAACTTTTACACCGATTATCATGATTTACTTGATAATGAAAATTTAGATTGTGTGCATATTTGTTTGCCACATTATCTTCACTATCCAGCGACACAAGCTTGTGTGGAGAAGGGTGTTCATGTATTTCTGGAAAAACCGATGGGGTTAAATGTAGAAGAGGGACTAGCCCTAGTGAAATTGGAGGAGAAACATAAGGACGTGAAAATGTGCGTCTGCCTGCAAAATCGCTTAAATGAGACAGTTGAAACGCTGCAAGAGCTTGTTGAAAGTGGAGAGTATGGAGAAATGCTTGGTTTAAAAGGGATCGTCGCGTGGGCTAGACCGAAGTCTTATTATGACGCGAAGCCATGGCGAGGGAAATTGGAGCTTGCAGGCGGTGGAGTGATGATTAATCAAGCGCTTCATACATTGGATTTAATGCAGCTACTTGGCGGCCGTATGGATAAGATCAGAGGCTCCATTGATCAACTTTTAGATTATGGCATCGAAGTAGAAGATACAGCAACAGCAAATATTACATTTAAAAGCGGGGCAAAAGGATTGTTTTTTGCGACGAATACGAATGTGGGCAATTCCAGTGTCGAACTTCAGGTCATTTTTGAACAAGGTAAGTTTACTATAAAAGATAGTATTTTAACAAAAGTGAATGACCAAGGTAGGAAGGAAGAGTTGATTGAGGACGCAAAGCTACCAGGTACGAAGTTTTACTACGGTGCTAGCCATAATAAACTAATTAATAGATTTTATGACTCTATTAAAAATAACACAGACGACTATATACATGCGAAGGAAGGATTCACTTCCATACAAATGATTGATGCGATTCGCCAGTCTTCAGCAGAAAAAAGAGAAATACAGGTGGAGGGATACGGGTATGACAAAAGGTAAAATTGGTGTTCAAATGATGATGCTAAAAGGTAAAGTTGAAGAACTTGGTGTCTATGAAACAATGAGAAAAGTGAAAGAGCTTGGTTATCGTGCAGTAGAGGTATCGCAAATACCAATGACAGAAGAAAATGTATCTGAGTTAAAAAGAGCAAGTGAAGATTTTGATATTGAGATTGCAGCAACTTCTGCTGCACTTGAGCCTGTCATGGCAAGTATGGCTGGTGAGACATTGGTAAATGATTTTGACAAAATTGTTAACGACTGTAAAACATTGAATTGTAACTTTATTCGGATTGGAATGTTGCCGTTTAATGTACTTGGTGATAAAGATAAAATCATGGGTTTCATTCAAAAAGCAGAAGCTATGGCAGAGAGATTGGCTGAGCATGGAATAGAGTTGTACTACCATAACCACCATATTGAATTCCAAGAATATGATGGAAAGTATTTACTAGATATGATGAAAGAAGAAACGTCTAAACTCGGATTTGAGTTGGATGTTCACTGGATTCATAGAGGTGGCGTAAATCCTGTTGATGTTATTAATAGATTTGAAGGACGTATCTCTTTATTACACTTGAAGGATTACCGAATTGGACAAATAGATATGGCTGCTTTGGCGGATGGAGATAGAAGTAAATTCATGCAGGTATTCACCAATGTGGTTGAATTTGCGGAAGTTGGGGAAGGTTCCCTTGACATGAAAGCGATTATCGATGCGGGCCTAGCAAGTGGGTCAAAATACTTCCTAGTTGAACAAGATGATGTGTATGGCCGCGACCCATTTGACTGTTTAGAAACTTCTGCAGAAAACTTAAGAAAATTAGGGTATGCAGACTGGTTTTAAGTGAGAAACAATCTACATTATATAAGCGCAATGACTGTATAAATAAGTGCAGTCATTTTGCGCTATCTGAAAGAACTTTGCAAACTTAAAATAAAAAAGGAGTGGAAAGTTAATGAAGATGAAGAAGGATGGAATGAATTATGCGCCAAAAGGTGAAGTGAACCATGTTGTTGCTGAAGGGGAGTTCGTTATTGCTGCGATGTCTTTAGACCATGGTCATATTTACGGGATGTGTAATGGATTAGTAGAAGCAGGTGCAACTTTAAAATGGGTGTATGACCCAGATCCAGAAAGGGTGAGAAAGTTCATTGAATCCTTTCCGCAAGCGCAGGTAGCGGATAGTGCGGAGCAAGTTTTACAAGATGATGAAGTAAAACTTATTGCTGCAGCGGCAATTCCGTCTGATCGCGGTCCACTTGGCATTAGAGTAATGGAAAGTGGAAAAGATTATTTTACAGATAAGACACCTTTTACAACATTAGAGCAATTGGAAGCAGCTAAAGAGGCTGTAAAAAGGACAGGGAAAAAATATATGGTTTATTTTTCAGAGCGCCTGCACGTGGAAAGTGCAATATATGCAGGAGATTTGATTAAGCAAGGCACGATTGGTCGCGTGCTTCAAGTTTCTAACTTTGCACCACATTTGCTTAACGCACCATCAAGGCCTGAATGGTTTTTTCAAAAGGAAAAGTATGGTGGAATATTATGCGACATTGGAAGCCATCAAATTGAACAGTTTTTGTACTTCAGTGGGAATACAGACGCAGAAGTCGTGAGAAGCCAAGTGGCGAATTATACTGTGAAAGAGTTCCCCGAGATGGAAGACTTTGGAGACTGTATGATCGTTGGCGAAAATGGAGCAACACAATATTTCCGAGTAGACTGGCTTACTCCAGACGGCTTAGGGGTTTGGGGTGATGGACGTACATTTATTTTGGGAACAGAAGGGTATATTGAGATTAGAAAATACATTGATATTGCACGTGATGATGAAGGTGATCAAGTGTATGTATCTAATAAAGAAGGCACATATCACCATTCTGTGAAAGGGAAAATAGGTTTTCCTTTCTTTGGAGAGCTTATCCTAGACTGTATTAATCGCACGGAAAATGCAATGACACAAGCACATGCCTTTAAAGCAGCGGAACTTTGTCTGATTGCTCAAAAGGAAGCTGTCCGGTTGGAATAACAGAATAATATAGTGGCGGCGGGCGAACAGAATGATAACATCAACGAATAAACAAGGTTTTCTAGCTCGGAATATCACATAGATAGGAAAAACCGTAGAGAGACAATATTCTCTACGGTTTTATTTATTTCTGCGTTATTGCATCTTTATGCTAAGCGGAAAGTTTAGGTAATCTATGTGTGGTAATGTTAAGGTTCTATTACAATTCATGATACAATAAAAGAGATAGATAGGGCTTTCATTTAGTCTGTTAATGATAAATTTATTGATAGAAAGTTTAGCTAAGGATGGCAGTAAAGTTTATTTTATTTGGGCATTTTCTTGTTTCAATAAGTTTAACTTATAATGAACCGACCTATAGGTTTAGCCAACAAGTTATTTTTACAGGATGGGGGTCGGCCGATATTAGTATTATCTATTTTTTTGTTGGATTATTAGCATCGATTGTCGGATCAATTGCGGGATTAGGTGGAGGAGTTATTATTAAGCCGGCACTCGATTTTCTTGGCGATTATGATGTTGCAGCGATTGGTGTATTATCTGCTGCGACGGTGTTTGCAATGGCCTGTGTTTCATTATTAAATGCTGCTCACTCTGGCATAAAGATAAAAGGGAAAGTTAGTATTATTTTAGCAGCAGGCTCTATCGTTGGGGGCTTTATTGGTAAGATTATATTTAACTATCTTGTTAGCTCCATAGTGAACCATGAATTAATTACGACTATTCAATCTGGAATGTTAGCTTGCTTAATGTTCATTATTTATTTGTCTGTGAAAAATATAGAGAGAATAAGAACATATCAATTAAAGAATATCGCACTTATTTTTATTATTGGATTTGGATTAGGTACACTTGCTTCCTTCTTAGGAATCGGTGGTGGTCCATTGAATGTTGCAGTTCTAGCATTGGCTTTTTCCATGACTGCAAAGGAGTCAGCGATTAACTCGATATTTATTATATTTTTTTCCCAGCTTTCTTCCCTAGCCATTACAGGAATTACAGGTGGTTTTTCGACTATTGATTTATCGATTTTAGGATTGATGGTAGCTGGTGGTGTGATTGGTGGTTTAATTGGTGCCGTGTTATCTGTGAAGTTTAATAATGTACAAGTTGAAAAGATATTCAATCTTACCCTGATGGGGATTTTAGTATTGAATATATATAATTTCATTGAGAGTTTGCTATAAATTCATTTATATAAATAACAAGCATATTGATATTTTAAGATGGAAGGTGAAATGTATGGAATCTATTGATAAACAGTCTTGCTGTTCCGTAGATCGTTCAGTTGTCAAAGCTTCTTCTTATCGTCATTCGGATATCCCTATAGAACGCACGACAGAATATGAGAAATGCTCTGAAGACATGGTACTTATAACTGGTGGAGAATACTTAATGGGTACAGATGATGCTGATAGTAATCAGGCTGATGGGGAAGGGCCGATTCGAAATGTGAAAATTCTAGACTTTTTAATGGATCAATATGCTGTAACCAATTTGAAATTCAAAGAGTTTGTTGAAGATACGGGGTACAAAACGGATGCGGAAACATATGGGTGGTCCTTTGTTTTTTATAAACTCCTTTCTGAGGAAATAGCAAAGTCGGTGAAACAGGTTGTGTCCGGGACGCCTTGGTGGAGTGTGGTGGAAGGTGCTTATTGGTATCAGCCAGAAGGGGTAGGCTCTCATATTCAAAATCGTTTAGACCACCCTGTTGTACATATCTCATGGAATGATGCACAAGCATATTGCCAGTGGGCTGGGAAAAGACTACCGACTGAGGCGGAATGGGAATATGCAGCACGTGGTGGATTAACACAAAAAAGATATCCTTGGGGCGATGATTTAATGCCTGAGGAAAAACATGTTTGTAATATTTGGCAAGGTCAATTTCCAAAAGAAAATACGGAAGCAGATGGCTATTTAGGTACTGCTCCTGTATCAGTATTTGAGCCAAATGGTTATGGGCTTTATAATATGTCGGGTAATGTATGGGAATGGTGCCAAAATTATTTCAGCCCTAATTTCCATATCTTCGATACGAAAGAAAACCCACAGGGACCACCTCAAGGTGAGACTAGATCGATGAGAGGCGGGTCTTATCTTTGCCACGATTCGTATTGCAATAGATATAGAGTAGCTGCCAGGACTTCGAATACACCAGATAGTTCAACTGGGAATCTAGGATTCCGTTGTGTGAAAGATATTAGATGAAGGGTTTATTTGTAACGTAATATAATTGCTCTTATTTATGATGTTTATGGAAGGAAAGGAAGTTAAATTATATGAGGCAACAAGATTTTACGAGTGGAAGCATATGGAAGCAACTGCTTGTTTTTTCGACGCCGATTTTATTAACGAATCTGCTTCAAGTCTCTTATCAATTTATTGATAGTTTATGGGTAGGGAATCTAATTGGTGCCGATGCACTTGGTTCTGTAGCTGTATCTAGTACGGTGATATTTACTGTCTTATCTTTTATTATTGGCGTCAATAATGCTACATTGACGATCCTATCTCAATTGAAAGGAAAGTCAGATTCGCAGCAATTAAAACGTTATGTGAATGCTTTTACAGTAGTTTTGGCTAGCATGTCGATCCTTCTTGGTGTAGTAGGTTTTATATTTGCTGAATCTATACTATTATTACTAGGCACCCCAGAATCGATGATTGTAGATGCTGTTAGCTACTTACAAATTAACTTTATAGGGATTCTTTTTCTATTTGGATACAACTTTATTGGGACTGTCTTTAGGGCAATGGGAAATAGTAAAACACCTCTTCGTTTTGTAACGGTGGCTGTAATTTTAAATGCGGTCCTTGACCCATTGTTTATCCATATATTCGATTGGGGGATCGAAGGTGCTGCCTATGCGACGGTTGTTGCGCAAGGATTAGCTTTCTTATATGGACTTTTTGTTAGTATACATTATAAACTTATTCCATTTTCGGTGCCGAAAATCCCTAATAAAGCTGAGGTTGCTCTGATTTTAAAACAGGGACTTCCTGCGGGTTTGCAAATGATGGTTATTTCAGCAGGTATGGCTGCAATTATGAGTGTAGTTACTTCACTAGGTGACAACGCAGTTGCGGGATTTGGGGCAGCACAGCGACTGGATAGTATTCTTATGTTACCAGCACATGCATTGGGTACAGCAGTAAATAGTATGGCTGGACAAAACATTGCTGTAGGCAAGTGGAAGCGGGTTAATCAAATCTCCTTCTATGCCATTCTATTAAACTTAGCCGCTATGCTTTGTGCAGCTGTTTTTATCTTTCTATTTGCGGATAAAGGAATCCGTATGTTTATTTCGGAAGATGGAGCTGTAGCATTTGGTACGGAATATGTTAAAATTATTGCTTTTTTCTATCCATTTTTAGGTCTTAATTTCATTTGGAATGGAATCGTGCGGGCTTCAGGAGCAATGGTTCAAGTATTGGTACTAAACTTTATCTCATTCTGGATTTTACGCTACCCTTTAACCTATTTATTTGTGCGTTTTTTCGGTGAAAAGGGAGTTGGTATGGGTATGGCAATTAGCTTCATGATTGGGAGTGTTTTTGCTTTCGTTTACTATAAATACGGTAAATGGAGAAGGAAAGAATTATTTGAAAAATCTTCTTAATGATATAAGTGGGGGAAACCCCACTTATATATTTCGGACATGTGCACAAGAGTTTCGTTCAGTTAACTGTGGATCTAGTGTTTGAATGAGCGGAACATCTTGACGATTTTGAATAGCACGTAGAATCGTTTGAACAATTTGTTTAGCCATGACATCTACAGGAACACCAACACTTGTTAAGGGAATTTCCATGTTTCCCATTTGCGGGATATTATCATAACTGACCACGGAAATGTCTTTTGGGATAATAAAATTTGCTTCACGAATGGCCCGAACAATACCCGCGCTAATATCATAGCTTGTACCAATAATTGCAGTCGGAATAAATGCTGATTGTAAAAGGCGCTTCGCTGCAATATAGCCATCATACCAACTCAAACCCGCTGTGTTAATCAAGTTATCGCCAGAAAATGAAAGCTCAAAATGCTGCATGGCATTTTGAAACCCACGGTATTTTTCGATTTGCCTATCATCAATAGGCGAAAAGTCACCGATGAAGGCGATCTTTTCATGACCTAGCTTGGCTAAATATTCTACCGCTGCATACATCGCTTTTTGATAGTTTACATCGACAATAGGGAAGTCTTTTCCTTTTCCAACACCATATGAAACGATCGGTATTGTAGTTAAGGCATGAACCGTTTTGGTGCTTTCCTCGTCAAAAATAATGACACCATCTGCTTGATATCTTTTGAAAATATCTAAAGAAGTTTGAATGGAATTAATAGATAGAATCATAGAATATCCATTTTTAGTGAATTCCTCATTTATTTTTGTAGCTAATACTGAATGAGCCATCCTATCTAAGGTTGGCCAAGCAAGACCAATCAACTTCGATTCCTTTTTTACGAGACGCTGAGCTGCAAAATTAGGTTCATATCCTAAATCTTTAGCAATTTTTATAATTTTAGCTTTCGTTTCCTGTTTAACTAGAGGGCTATCATTTAATGCTTTTGAAACAGTAGAATAGCTCACTCCCACGGCTGTTGCAATATCTTTTATTGTTATCGTCATGAATAATCACTCATTTAAGTTAATTTGTACATATCATAGCATAATTTACAACGTTGTTAAACTGGTGGAGATAAAAATAGGGAAATGGGTAAGAGGGTGGCATTCATTCACCGATATAATTTAAGAAAGCGCTTGTATTCCTGTCATAAATATCTTAAAATTGAATATAAATAACAACGTTGTTATTTATGCGTTGAAAAATAAAAGGATACGGGTGAATAATATGAAAAAATTTATGGATGAGAATTTTTTATTGAATAATGATACGGCAATCGAACTGTATAATAATTTCGCAAAAGATATGCCTATTATTGATTATCATTGCCACTTAAGTCCGCAGGAAATTTACGAAAATAAAACCTTTAAAAATATTACGGAAGCTTGGCTTTATGGAGATCATTATAAATGGAGAGTAATGCGCGCAAACGGAATTGAAGAACAATATATTACAGGTGATGCGGCTGATTATGATAAGTTTCTTGCTTGGGCAAGAACCGTTCCCATGTTAATTGGCAATCCACTTCATCATTGGACACATTTGGAACTTCAACGCTTCTTTGGCATTTACGAGCTTTTAAATGAAGAAAGTGCACCAAAAATTTGGGAACAAGTAAATGCACAGCTAAATGGAGAAGGCTTTGGCGCGAGGGATTTGATTCTAAAGTCAAATGTAAAAGTAGTTTGTACGACAGATGATCCAATAGATTCATTGGAATATCATTCTAATTTAAAATCAGAGACAGATTTTGATGTTAAAGTGCTTCCAAGCTTCCGTCCTGACAAAGGGCTTGAAATTAATCTTGATGGTTATGCTGATTGGGTACAAAAGCTTGCAGAAGCTTCTGGACAACCAATTGAACATTACGAAGACTTTTTAAATGCATTAAGTGCTCGAATGGAGTATTTTCATTCCATGGGTGGTAGAGTTTCCGACCACGCACTAAACACTGTGATGTATGAAGATTGCACAGTTCAGGAAGCAGCTACTATTTTCGCAAAAGGGCTTAGTGGTGAAAAGGTTACCCTTGAAGAAGAGAAAAAATATAAGTCTTTCACGTTTACCTATATCGGAAAAGAATATGCACGACTTGGGTGGGTCATGCAGTATCATATGAATGCTTTACGTAATAATAATGAGAAAATGTTTAATGAAATTGGTGCTGACGCAGGATATGATAGCATTAATGATAGTTCACTAGCAAAACCATTATCACAATTATTGAATTCACTAGAAAGAGAAGATGCCCTTCCAAAAACGATTCTTTATTCTTTGAATCCACAAGATAATTATGTGCTTGGTACGATGATTGGTAATTTCCAAGGTGGTGGAGTTGCTGGGAAAATCCAGTTTGGTACAGCTTGGTGGTTCAATGATCAAAAAGACGGAATGCTTGATCAAATGAAGGCTCTTGCTAATCTAGGGTTATTCAGCCGTTTTATCGGAATGTTGACCGATTCAAGAAGTTTTCTATCCTTCACGAGACATGAATACTTCCGACGGATTACCTGTGATTTAATCGGTGGATGGGTAGAAGATGGCGAATATCCAAAAGATATGGTTATGCTTGAAAAAATCGTAAAAGGTATTTGCTATGACAACGCAAATGAATACTTTCAGTTTGATAGAGTAAACAAGTAATATACGAATGAAGATTTCGACAAATATCAGACAATTAAACTTAAAGGAAAAAGAATTTTGAGGACTTGCTATTTTCAAAATAGGCTGTTAGGTTATAATATAAGATATACATCTGAGCCCGGATCGCTACAAAAGTGATCCGGGTCCGTTTGTAAATTCTGGAATTGTGCGAAAATATGCTAAATTAATATGTGCGTAGCTTTCTTATGCTCAGTATTTCACTATAGAGAACAACAATCAGCTATGCACTTTTAAATGGGGGAAAGACAGATGACAACATTGACAACAGGTGTAAGGCTAGAATCAGACTTTTTAGGCTCGAAAGAGGTACCTTCTTATGCTTATTATGGAATTCAAACACTGAGAGCTGCCGAGAATTTTCCGATTACTGGATACAGAATACATCCAGATTTAATTAAGGCTGTTGCAATGGTGAAAAAGGCAACTACTCTGGCAAATGTAGAAGTAGGTATGCTAGCACATCATTTAGGGGAAGGAATTACACAAGCTGCTGATGAGGTTATCGCAGGTCAAATGCATGATCATTTTATTGTTGATCCGATTCAAGGTGGTGCTGGCACATCCATTAATATGAACGCAAATGAAGTAATTGCGAATCGTGCGCTAGAGCTGCTTGGAAAAGAAAAAGGGGATTATGCTTATATTAGTCCTAATAGCCATGTGAATATGTCACAGTCTACGAATGATGCCGTTCCAACTGCCATTCACCTCGCAGTGCTTCGTCAACTAGAAGAATTACTAGTGACAATGGAAGACATGCGCTTAGTATTTACTGAAAAACAAAAAGAATTTGACACGGTTATTAAAATGGGACGGACTCATTTACAAGATGCTGTGCCGATTAGGCTTGGCCAGGAATTTGCAGCGTATAGCCGTGTGATTACTCGCGATATTAAAAGAATTAAGCAAACGCGTGAAAATTTATATGAGGTAAATTTAGGAGCGACAGCTGTTGGAACTGGTTTAAATGCGGATCCACATTACATTATTTCCGCTGTTACCCATCTTGCTGAAATTAGCGGTTTTCCAATCAGACCAGCGGAACATTTAGTTGACGCGACACAAAATACAGATAAATATACAGAAGTATCATCCGCATTGAAAATTTGTATGTTGAATATGTCAAAGATTGCCAATGACCTTCGGCTGATGGCATCTGGACCAAAAACGGGTATGGCTGAGATTAACCTGCCATTAAGACAACCGGGTTCTTCGATCATGCCTGGTAAAGTTAATCCTGTGATGGCGGAATTGATTAATCAAATTGCATTCCAAGTGAATGGTAATGATCATACGATTAGCCTTGCTTCAGAAGCAGGTCAATTTGAATTAAATGTGATGGGACCAGTACTAGTTTTTAACTTATTACAATCTATTTCTGTCATGAATAATGGTTTTAAAGTCTTTACTGATTACTGTGTAACAGGCATTACAGCAAATGAAGAACAAATGAAACATTATGTTGACTCAAGCATTGGTATTTTAACTGCTGTTAATCCACATATTGGCTATGAAACAGCAGCTAAAATTGCACGGGAAGCAATTGTTTCCGGTAAATCTGTAAAAGACCTTTGCCTTGAAAAAGGAGCCTTAACAGAAGTGGAGCTAGATCAAATATTAAATCCATTTGAAATGACGGAGCCGGGTATTTCTGGTGCAACATTACTAGGAAAGTAAGCAAATAATACCTCGAACGGACTTATCCGTTTCGAGGTATTATGTTTCTGATCAATTAGTTCTAGTGTTTAATGCATCGAAAAATTGCGAAGTTAATGAAGGCTCACTCGACTTCCACGTTTTTATTAAGTAGCTTGTGGGTTCTTCACCAGATATAAACAAATCAGTTAGGGGCTGGTGAAGAGAATTATCCATTTCTACTATAGATAAGTGAGTCGCATGTTGGCTTAACTTCCTCGCATCTAACAGGATAGCTCTTGTAACCCACTTCTCCAGCTCCGCTCCCGATACATCGCTAGGAACACCCTCACTACTAAGAACTGCCTTGAAATGTCGAATTTCTGCTTTAACTTCTCTCGCTTCCTTCGATAGAATATAGCGTGGTGTGAAGAAAAATACGATAGCCAAGGTGATAATAAATAGGGAGATTTCAGGAAAAACCACTGAATCAACTACTAACCATCCAGCGAATATAGAAAGGAAGAAATAAGTTAAAATTCGTTTTCTACTTTTTCTAACCCATGCTTCATGTATTAAAAAGGGTGCAAAGATAAGATACATGATAAGCCAAAACCCAGAACCTGAATGGGTATAATATCCGGCTATAACGGATAACGTGGCAATAATCATAAACATGCGGCCAATGATCAAATATAATTTACCACCTAGCATTTTTGTTTGTGTCATTTTATCTATCAAATTGTTGAACCAAATACTCTCATCTTTATGAAAAATATTTAACTCTTCTCTATATGAGAAATCATTGTTTTTCTTTTCCCTTTTTGTTCTGCCATAGATATTATTTAATGAAAAAAGGCGATTTCCTTGTTTAAGCTTACCTATGAATAACCAATCTACTAGGTGTTTTTCACCTTCTGCTAATTTCACTTTGTATGGATGAAAGATAAAAGAGAGTGTATTTTTTGGTGCCTCAGGGTCATTTTGTATACGTCTAGACGTTGGGATCTTTTTCACTGATACATAGCCTTTTTCAACAAGGGAATACAAACCAGCAAAGAAGGCATAGGAATCTTTGGTACCTTCTCTATCGATCATATATAAGTAGAGTGGATCATAGTTTAGTAATTTTTCTGAAGTAGTCTTGCTTCTTACAAGTCGCTGTGGAAGTAAAAGCAATAGAATAGCTAGTACTCCGAGCGCAACTGAAAAAATAGGTAGCATTCTTTCGAATGAATTTCGCATTTTTCTCTGAGTAGTATAAGCTTTAGCTATATCCTCTTCTTCAGAAATTATCTCCTTTGGAACCGATGCTTCTTCTAAATCTAAGGTCTCCTTTAGAGGTGCTGGATCAGGAAGTTTCTGCTGCTCATACATGATGGAAGAAGGGAATAGGAGACGTATTTCCGTCAATCGGTACATCCTAGAAACCGGAGTGGAAAACCTGACGAAATCTTCGCCTTTCCGAATTACTTCACCTTTCTCATCATGGAAAAATGCATGATATGTATTCGGGTCTAACTTTTCAGGGAAAATAATATCGATCGTTACGTTATGTAAATCGATGTCATGATTTTTATTTTCCGCGAAAAAAGGAATGATTAAATCACTATATGAATTATATGACTTTATCGCATTTTTAAGTGTATAGGAATAAACGATCGTTTTCTTTTCATCTTTAACAGGAAGAGTAGCAAAATATCGATTGTTTTCTAAAGAGACTTCTAGCTGACTAAGGTCTTCCTGAGTCATTGTTTCAAGAGTAGCATCCGAATTAAGGAGCTCATAGGCTTGAAATTGAAAAATACCATTATGATGTCCACTATGCACGGATCGTCTAACGACATGATAATTACCTTTAAAAGTGTATGTAAAAGCTTCCTTCATTAGCAAATCACCATTGGGTAAAATGGTTGATTTAATATCCACCTTATCAATAGAAAGTGAACGTGCAGAAACTTGTGTGACAAAAATAATAGAAAAAGAAAATATAAGCAAAAAACATACATATAGCTTTTTCAAATGATACCTCCTCGAATGTTTCCACTAAAGCATAGCTTGACTTGGAGGTAATTTCCATAGGGAGAATGACTTAAAACAGTAATTTGGTGAAAATCGCGATTATCATTAAGAAAAAACATACTAATGTTAGTATGCTTTTCTAATTATTTATATATAAGGATCATTCGACAATAGTTAAGGAAGTTAATCCGCTCCTGCCCCTCCTCCATCACCGCCACTATCCCCACCACTGGAAAATCCATCACCGCCACTATCGCTATTATTCCTTTTTCCAGAGCTTTTGTTTACCGAAGGCCGCATAACGAAAGGCATGCTCCATTTCCAAGTTTTTAATAAGTAAGAGGATGGGTCCTCACCATTAAAAACAAGAGCGCTCATCGGTGCTATTAGTATAAATTCATCCATCGGCTTTTTGAATTGATTCATATCTAGCTCAAACCTTTTTACGTTCAAAAGTACAGCTCGAATCATCCATTTATCCAATTTGGATTCATCTATACTAGAAGGAATACCCTCTTTGCGAATCATCTTTCTGAAATGACGAATTTCCGCTCTTACTTCAGCAGCTTCTCTCGATAATATAAAACGAGGTACAGTCAAATAAAAGATGATCATTGCGCAAATGAATAGTGTGAATGGGAGAATAAATTCTATCTCTACGAAAATCCAACCTGTGATCATAGTGACAAAGAAAAAAGCCAAGACTTGTTTTCTTATTAAAGAAGTCCATGCATTTCTGAGCAAAAAAACAGAAACAATGAGATAAAGAATAATTCCAAAACCGGATGATGCCTTAATAAAATAGGTGTAAGTTGTTAAAATAAGCACCAAAGCTATTAAGATACGGGTAGAAATAGGATATAACCAGCCACTAATCAATTGTCTCTCTTTTAACTCAAGAAGAACCTGGCGGAACCAATTATCTTCCTGATGTAAATGTTTGATTCGCTTTCGGAAATATCCGTTTATCTCTTTTGCTTCCTTTTCCTTTTTCGTTGCACCGTATATATTATTAAGGGAAAAAAACCTTTGCCCTAACTTCTGTTTTCTCGTAAATAGCCAGTCAAGTAAACCTTTTTCGCTTTCGGATAAAGGAGTAGTTGAAGGATGAAAGGTAAATGCGAGTGTATTTTTAGGTGCACCAGGATCCCTTTGAAATCGAGTGAGGGTAGAAGCTTTACGGACTGTCACACAACCTTTTTCTACAAGAGAATAAACACCTGCTAATAATGCGTATGGATCTTTTACAGCAACCCGATCAATGATGTACAAATAAAATGGGTCATATTTCAGTAAATCTTCAGGACGAGCATGGCTTCTTAATCTACGCTGAGGTAGCAGAAGTAAACAGCCAGCAGCTATTATAAATAATCCAGATAACAGGAAAAGAAAGTGAGTAAATATTTCTTGTGTGTCACTTATTGCATTAACAGATATTCCTGCTTTTTCTTCCTGTTGTAATGCTTTTTCTAATGATATCGGTTCCTTTCCTTTTTGTTGTCCTGTCATAATAGATGAAGGAAATAAAATGCGTGGTTCTGTCAACCTACGCATCTTGGAAATTGGTGTGAAAAACCGAACGACTTCTTCTGTCTTTTGAACGACATATCCTTCTTCATCATGAAGAAAAGCATGGTATGTATTAGAATTTAATTTATCTGGAAATACAAAATCAATTGTGACATTTTGTATATCTGTATCATGATTACTGTCTGTTCCAAAAAAGGGAACTGTCACATCGCTATATGTTTCATAAGACCTCACTGCGTTCTCAAGAATATATACATACACGACTTTTTTACTTTCATTTTTAACAGCTAAATTAGCTGTATAATGATTGTCGTTTGGATGAACATCCAGTTGGCGCATATCATTTTTATCAATGGCTTCAAGTGAGGCATTTGGATTCATCAACTCATATGCTTCAAATTCCTTCACACCATTATGATGTGCTTTATGAACAGAGCGCCTCACATTTTTATAGGAACCATCAAATGTATAGGTAAACATTTCATTAATAAGTAGATTACCGTCAGGTGTAATTAATGCTCGTATATGCACATCGTCGATAGAGAGAGAACGTGCGGATGTTTGTGATGTAAAAGTGAAAACAATAAAGAATATACATAAAAAAACGATAGGTAGCTTTTTCAAACGGCTCCTCCTCATACAACATTTTCAATAGAATCATATCTTGAAGAAGGGGAAAAATCTATAGGAATAAGGGCTTAGAGTAAAAAGGACAAAGCATTAGGCTTTGTCCTTTTTATTCGTATGCTATCAATCTTTAATAGAGAAGCCGATTTTTCCAAATTGTTCTGCTTTATTTAGACGCTCAAAAGCTTGTTCAAATTGATTGAGTGTGAAAAATTGATCGATGACAGGTTTTATTTTATGTGATTCTATAAAATCAATCATCTCACTCAGTTCCTCTGCACTGCCCATCGTTGAGCCAAGTAAATTGAACTGGCCATAGAAAAAGTCACGTAAATTTAGCTGAATTTCATCTCCTGCTGATGCTCCAAAGGCAACGATCGTTCCCCCAGGACGTAGTTGATTAAGTGATTTATGAAAAGTAGCAGCCCCAACGGATTCAATGACAAGGTCAGCTTTTTCTCCTGATAGAGCTTGATCCCAATCTCCATTACTATCAATTGCTTTATCTGCACCTAGTTCGAGTGCTAATTGGCATTTTTCTTGCGATCGTGAAGTGACATATACGGTCGCACCTGCTGCTTTTGCAAACTGTAAAATAAATGTAGCTACTCCACTACCGATACCTGGGATCAATAATGTCTTTCCAGCGCTAAGTTTTCCTCTCGTAAATAAGGCCCTATAAGCTGTTAGTGCGGGAAGAGCTAATACCCCTGCTTCTTCCCATGTTAAGTGTGTAGGTTTCGGAACTGCATTTTCGGCTGGAAGTATGATTTTTTCAGAAAATGTTCCGTGCCCAGGTAAACCAACTATATCGAATTCTTTCGGGGGTGCTTCGCTATTTTCTTTCCAACCGAGGCCTGGATTTATAATCACCTCGTCCCCGATTTGAACATTTGTAACTCCTTCCCCGACTGCATCAACTATTCCAGCCCCGTCAGAGCCAATAATTAATGGTGGATCAGTCGGTAGATGGCGGTTCAATACAAATAAATCGCGGTGATTAAGCCCAGCCGTTTTTAATTTGATTCTTACCTCTCCAACATTAGGAAGCATTTCTTCCATTTCACGATAAGAAAGTCCTGCAACTCCAGCGTTCTCTGCATGTACAATTGCTTTCAAATCAATCCCTCCATTAAAAATGCATTTTAAAAAATGATGTCATTTTTATCATACTCTACTTTTTAACTTTAATAAAAAGTAGGGTTTTATAAACCTAATTCTTCTATTTGATTTTTTAACTCGTTAAGTTCAGTAATTGTAGTCATTATCTCCGAGTTTTCTAGCAAATCTGTATCAAATGTTCCGTTTTCAATGTGGCTTAAATATAAGTCAATTCCTTCTTCCAATTTCTTATTAGAGCTTACTATGCTGTTATGGATATCGGATGCGATGGAAGGAGCCTCAATTTCGTTAAATGCTTGTATTTCTTCCTTCATTGCTTGGAGCTTGCTTTCTAAATCTTCCCTTGCTTCCTTATTTGCAATAGCATCTTGAGCAAGAGTGGGTAATTCATTAGCAAAACTTTGTGTAGTATGAATATAATCCGTTCCTTTATTTACGTAATCAAGTGAATGATTTACATCTTCAATTAGTGAGCAACCGCTAAGGATTATCATAGATAATAGTCCGAAAACAGCAATGATTTTTTTCATGAGATTCCTCCAGTAATTATATTTTTTCTGTGAAAAAATTTATATAAAGCGGCGATACAATTGAGAATAAATGCGGGAATTTTTTTAGGGAAAAAGCGCTTTGTATAAAAGCGATAGAAAGCAATCTTTAAATCTAACCATTGATTACACGTTTTTAATTGTCGAAAGCGGGCTACATCAATCAATATTATTTCCTTAGTGGAAGTGATTAATATATTGCGCAAATGAATATCCGAAGGATTTAACCCTTGCTTTCTTGCCAATGTTAAGGCAAGATCCACTTTTTTGATCTCTTCCTCCGTAATTTCAATCCCCTTAGTTAGACATTCAAAAAATGTGTAGCCATCAATATAATCTATGACGATATAATTCATACCAACCTCATAGAGAACAGGGTAATAATCGATATGTTGGATGTCTTTATACACCTCAGCTTCTTCTTTTGCGAGATGCTGGTGTTCAGGGAAAAAAACTTTTATCACCTTGTTTGTATGCTGAATCTTAAATACAAAAGCACTCCTTCCAACTCCTGCAAGGGTTAAACTGTCATCATACCCTATGATTAGTGGTCTATTACATTTATTGCCAATGACTATGCTCTGCGCTAATTTTTCGAAAAGGCTCATAATGTGGCCCTCCTTCATCCTTCATTTAAATAAAAAAAGGCGTTATTACCGATTTTGGTAATAACGCCTTTTAAGAAAATAAAAAGACCTTACCAAAAAAATCGGTAAGGTCTCGCAAACAACATACGTTGCCAATAAAGCCGAGGATCTAACATCCTGTATTGACGACTTTATTGTATAGCTACTCCCCTTATACGGAAGAAATTATTTAAGATTAACGTTGTTAATTATAGATATATGAACTTCATCTGTCAAATATGGCTGTCTTCAGTAATTTTCGTATTTTTTAAAGGTTCGTTAATAATTTGTTCATATATTCTGGCTATGATAATAATAAGAAATCATTAACGAGGAGGAAAGGAAACATGAACGATATGAATGAAAATAATGGAATGCATACAATAGATGAAAACCGCCAGAAGCCAAAGAAACCAAGAGGGGGTAAATTCTTATCGGCCATTGGTGCTGGAGTGATCGGCTCTGTTCTAACATTGGCTGTTGTGACGAATACGGGCTTGTTAGAAAGGGAAGAAGCTCCGATAAGTAATAATACGCCGATTACGCAAAAAGAGGATAAAAATACTTATGATGTTCAACAAACATCTGCAAATACTGAATCGTTAGCCGATATGGTAGAGAATGCTTCGAAAGCGATAGTCGGTGTAGAAAAGTTTCAACATACAAATAACCGTTTCTCTCAGGATTCGGAAATCCAAGCGGCTGGTTCTGGCTCAGGCGTTATTATTAGAAAAGATGGGAAGAGCGCCTATATTGTGACGAATAATCATGTCATTGAAGGTGCTGAGAAAATTGAGATATCACTAGAAAGTGGCGAGAAAACAACAGCGGAACTCGTTGGAGCGGATGCATTAAGTGATTTGGCTGTTTTAAAAATGGATGCCAAATATGCTGATACAATTCTCGAGTTTGGTGATTCAGATAAATTAAGGGCGGGAGAACAAGTCGTAGCAATTGGTAATCCGCTCGGAAGCGACTTCTCCCGAACTGTAACACAAGGAATCATTAGTGCTGTCAAACGTTCTATCAATGTCAAGACATCGGCTGGCGAATGGGATTTAAATGTGATCCAAACAGATGCGGCGATTAATCCGGGAAACAGTGGTGGTGGTCTTATCAATTCGGCTGGCGAACTAATTGGGATTAACAGCTTGAAAATAGCTGAAAATGGTGTGGAAGGTCTTGGATTTGCGATTCCAAGTAACGATGCAATACCATTAATCGAAGAAATGATTAAAAATGGGAAAGTTGAACGTCCATATATGGGTGTAAGTTTAGCCGAGCTTGCGCAAGTACCACAGCAATATGTACAGCAATTACCGTTGGAAGTCGAGGGAGGCGTGATGGTAACACAAGTCGATCCGGAGTCTGCTGCAGCAAAAGCAGGATTAGAGGTACAGGATGTTATTGTTGGCATGAATGATAAGGAAGTAAAAAGTTCAAGTGAGCTTAGGAAACTATTATATTCCGAATTCAAAACTGGCGATAAAGTTTCTTTGAAAGTATATCGGGGCAGCGAATTGAAAGTCATTCAAATTACCTTAGGTTAATGCTACACCTCTTATCAAACTAGATAAGAGGTGTTTGTAGTTGCTAATTTCACCTATTCTGTTTACCTTTAAATGACAGAGAAATGTAGAAAGGAGGCAGATCGATGAAAATTTTAGTCATTGAAGACAATGAAAGTGTTGCTTCTATGCTTGAAATGTTTTTTGTGAAAGAAGGTATTGAAGGACATTTTATCATGGATGGACTTGAGGGTTATGCACGTGCACAAGAGGATAAGTGGGATTGTTTAATTATTGATTGGATGTTGCCGGGAATGGATGGTGTAACCATTTGTCGCAAAATCAGGCAGGAAAATAAATCTGTTCCCATCATTATGCTGACAGCAAAGGATACGGAATCTGATCAAGTGCTTGGCCTTGAAATGGGGGCGGATGATTATGTGACAAAGCCATTTAGCCCGCTTGCATTAATGGCGCGTATTAAAGCGGTGACACGTAGATACAATCCACAGAAAGAGAATTCAGATACCATTGAGACGACTCATTTTAAAATTAACAAAAATACACGAGAAGTAATGCTGGATGGGTATAAAATTACAAACTTAACGCCAAAGGAATTTGATCTTCTCTATCATTTTATTCAACATCCGAAACAGGTTTTTTCTCGTGAACAATTGCTAGAAAGCGTATGGGGTTACCAATTTTATGGTGATGATCGTACAGTTGATGTTCATATTAAGAGACTGCGAAATAAAATTGGTACAACAGAGCAGCCATTTTTCCAAACAGTTTGGGGAGTGGGTTATAAATTTGAAGAAATCACTGAACCCTTATCGCAAGGTAAAGAAGAATGAAAGTTAAATATCTTTATCAACAGCTTGGTAGCCATATAGGTGTATTACTTATTGCTTTCTTAATTTTGAGCTTACTGTTTACACAGTTCGTAGAAAAATTAGTATATGAAAATAAGATCGAAGAACTTACTTCGTATGGGTATAATATTTTACTTGATCTAGAAAATAATCAGGCAAGAACGCAACAAGTTCTCCAGCAATATGGAAATGTATTAGCAGGCCGAGAAATCCAGTATAGCTTGTTTGATACAAGTGCTGCAATTATTTATTCAAAAGGAAGTTTACATCCTGAAGTAGAGCTTACGAACAATGAATGGCGCGATATAAAAAATGGTAAGACGGTTATTATTAAGAAAGAGTTTAGACGTTTTGAACAAGGGGTTACTTTTGTTTTACTTCCATACGTGCATAATGATCAATTTATGGGGGGGATTTTACTAGTATCTCCGATAAAAGGTTCCCGTGATGTCATTGATCAAATTAATCGATATTTATTTTATACAGTCATTATTTCTTTAGCAGTAGCACTATTGGTGAGTTGGATCATATCGGCATTTCATGTAAAAAGAATCAAACGAATTCGAGAAGCAACGGCACTCGTTGCAGCTGGTGATTACTCTGTGCAGATTCCATCATCCAATTTTGATGAAATTGGAGATCTTGCGAGAGATTTTAATAAAATGGTTGGAAAACTGCATGTCTCAATGGAAGAAATCGAAAGTCTTGAAAATCGAAGACGCCAGTTTATGGTAGATGTATCACACGAGTTAAGAACCCCCCTCACGACAATTAGTGGCGTGATAGAAGGGATAAGAAATGATATGATCCCTGAATCGGAGAAGGAAAAAGGGATGCTTTTGGCAAGCAAGGAATCTAAACGGCTTATTAGGCTTGTTAATGAAAACCTCGATTATGAGAAAATCCGCTCAAATCAAGTGAAGCTTTTCAAAGAAGAGACGCAGCTTTTTGAAGTGTTAGAAATAATTAAAGATCAATTGGAGATGCAGGCTCAAGAGAAGAATAATGAGATTATTGTTGATGTGGATGATAATGTTTATATTTATGCTGATTATGATAGACTTACACAGATTTTAATTAATATTACGAAAAACAGTATTCAATTTACGGAGAATGGAAAAATAACATTGCGTGGAAAAGCTGGTACGGATGAAACAATTATTGAAATAGAAGATACTGGGATTGGGATTGATCCTGCAGAGATTGAAAAGATTTGGGGACGTTTTTATAAAGCGATGCTATCAAGGACGACAAATCCATATGGAGAATTCGGTCTCGGTTTATCTATTGTGAAACAGTTAGTTATGATGCATCAAGGAAATATCGAAGTAACTAGTGAAAAAGGAAAAGGAACAAAATTTATCATAAGATTTCCTGTTAAAAAAACTAGTGTGTAAAACGCGGATATTGAGAGAGTACTCCCTTATGCAAGGATCTTTTAATACCGCTGATCTCCGCTTCAGGCGGATGCTTCAATCAACTTGGTTTTACTTTTCTTACAGTGGTTTTGTTCCATTCATGCAAACGCAGTAAGATGCTCTATATATTCTAAGAAATCTGCTGCAACTTAACATTCAAGCTCAAAAAAGTCGACTCTCATTCAGCTGTTGAATGTAGAGTCGTCTTTTTTATCGACGTTCTCTTATTTATCCCGTACGCTCCAAGAGGCTCAAGTGGCCCCCGGAAAGCGAAGAATATTCTAGCTGCATCTTTTTAAAATTTTCTTTTCTATAGAAATAGATCCTTTCAGTGCTCTTGAAAAATCGTAGTGTTTTTTTCTTAGTTTGTTAATAGTTTGTTCATAATTTTTGATTATGGTTAAGGTATGTAGGATTTAGATGGAGGGAAATAAATGAACAAGAAAATTATATTAGCAGTAATTGCAATAGTAATGATTGGAGCTGCTGTAATATTTACAACTGCCTTTTCAAAAAAAGAGACGGTTGCAACTGTTGGAAATGAATCAATAACGAAAGATGATTTGTACGATATGTTGGTAGAAACGAGTGGCGCAGATGCGTTGGCTGCACTTATTAATACGAAAGTAATTGAATTAGAAGCTGAAAAAGAAAAAGTCTCAGTATCAAAAAAAGAAATTGATGATGAACTCGCTACATATATCGAAACATATGGGGGAGAAGATTCATTTGATGCAGCATTGGAACAAAGTGGAATAACGAAAGATATGATTAAGGATGATATGAAACAATATGCGTTAATTAAAAAGCTTCTTGAGCCGAAAATTAAAGTGACTGATAAAGAAATGAAGGCCCACTTTGAAGAAAACAAGGCTGAATTTAACCAGGATGCTCAGGTAGAAGCAAGCCATATTTTGGTGGAAGATGAAGATACGGCAAAGAAAGTAGCTCAAAAACTTGCTGTTGGAGAAGACTTTGCTGAATTAGCGGCGGAATACTCAACAGATGCTGCAAATGCAGAAAATGGTGGGAGTTTGGGATACTTTGCAAAAGGTAAGATGGTTGAGGAATTTGAAAAAGTTGCCTTTTCAATGAAAAAGGGCGATATTAGTGACCCTGTGAAAACAGAACATGGTTATCATATTATTAAGGTAACAAATAAAAAAGAGGCAAAAGAAGCGGTGTATGCTGATCATAAAGATGAAATAAAAGAAACTTTATTTGAAGAAAAAATGCAAACAGAATATCCTACATGGTTAGAGGAGAAAACAAAGGAATATAAAGTGAAAAATTCATTAGAAAAAGCGTAAGTAGTAATTTTCGGTCTTTATAGTTTATTTTTATATACAGGGCATGCTAGTAAGTGAAATTTACTTACTTTAGGAGGTAGATCTGTATGAAAGGCAAACTTTTATCGACCTTTGTGATAGTTGCACTCGCGCTTGGAATGATCGGACTAACTTCGACTCATGCAGCATTTTTTAATGTAAATGGTCACCCCGGGGGAGAATATAAGCATGATTCTGAAATGCTTAAAAAGCAAGCTGAGGAACTTGGGATTGCGACTGACGGAAAAGATGCAGTTACACTTCGAAAAGAAGTGCGGGAAGCAATTATTAAAAAGCAGGCTCAAGCATTGGGAATTAAAATAGAAGGTAAAGATATTAGTACATTGGAGAAAGAAGTTCATCATAAATGGGTGGAACATATCGCTAAAGAATGGAAAATAGATACAAAGGGAAAAGATGATAAAACGATAATGCAAGAGGTAAAAAAAGCAAAGATTAAAAATGCTGCACAGGAATTAGGCATTTCTACTGATGGGAAAGACTTGAAAGAACTTGCCCGTGAAGTTCGAGAAAGGCAAATTAAAAATCATGCGCAAGAATTAGGAATTACAATAGAAGGAAAAGATCTTCAAGAATTGGCAAAAGAGGTTCATGAAAAGATGGTCTACCGTGCTGCAGAAAAATTAGGTGTTGAAACAGATGGAAAAACAGTTAAAGAGATCTTTCATGAAATCATGATGAATCATGGTGAGAAGGCTAGAGAGCTAAAGTTATTTCCTTTTAAAGAAGAGAATATTATTTTCTTTGACGGACACCGTGGTGGTAGGGGAAATTAATAGTAGGGTTAAGAAAATGCGAAACATGCACGATGTTTTGTTAACATGATCTGGAGCTAGGAGGGGCATCCAAAAGTCGACTACTGACTTTATGGACAGCCCTTTTTTTTGGTGGAAAGACTTGTAATTAGAGATGAGCCACATTATGGGAAGAACCATGCGGTTAAAATCCATTACAAAGGGTATTTTATATGAACAAGTATTTATATGAGAGAGGAGTGTTAGTATGAAAAAATCACAGATTTTATTTATGATGATGTTTATTTTCCTGTTAGCAGCTTGTCAACAGGAAACGCAATCTGAACCAAATAATGAAGTAGAGAAGAAGGAACCTAACCAAGAAGTAACCGATGAAAATAGGAACAGTCCCGATAAGGAGCAGGAAGATGAAGCAGTGAATGATGAAATAGCACTTGCTGATTTTTTCATGAAAGACGGTACGGAAGCGGAGTTTGCCGGTGAAGGAAATGAATTTGCCCCATATACAGCAAAGACAGAATGGTTGAATGATCGTTTTGTAAATGTATATGAAGATAATGGTGGAACGATTATGTTAAGAACATTTCGGATTGATAATGATAAAATTGTTGTCGTACGGGAGGAAGGCGAATCAAATGTAAAATTTGATCCCACAGATCAAGAGCTTAATGAATTAGAAGATCTATACACCTATTTACAGCTACCTCTAGATAAAGATATAACATTTGATGGTTGGACTGTAATTGATAATGCGATGACAGTGGAAACTCCATTGCAAGTATTTAAGAGTGTGATAGTTATTAAAAAGGAAAATATAGATGGGTCTACTAATACTAAATACTTTGCTAAAGGCTATGGAGAAATAAAAAGGGAGTTTTTGATGAAAGAGGAAGATAAAGAGCCATTCGTGGTTACTTCAACAATTGAAAAAATAAATTAAAACTACAGCTAGTATATTGGCAAGCCCCACCTAGATTTTTCAGGAGCACTGAAAAAGTCTAATTCTGTAGATAAGCTAATTTCAGGCTGCTCAGAGCATAAATGAATAGCTTTTTCTCTAAAAGTATAGAAAACGATTATAAATAAAGATATATAATCCAAAGGTGGAAATATTTAATAACAAAACGAATAACATTTTCCTTTGATCCAAGCGTAATTCGAAGAGGGCAATGATAAAAAGTCGACTTTATTAAGCATGAATGTTAACTTGTAGCAGATTCCCTAGAAGGTTCTAATTGCATTTACATGAAAGAAACAAAATAACTTTAAGAAAAACACAACTATGTTGATTGAATCGTAAGGTGGCGACTCCGAGGGATCACTGCATGCCCTCGGAGTCTCGCCATCCTGAAGCGGAAATCAACAGTACTCACATGATCTTTTGCAGGTGAGGTTATTTACTAATGTCTAATTTCGAATACATTCTTTGGGATCATCATATGTTTTTATGTAGAAGCCATCTGTTGCCGACCATTCAGCGAAAAAAATATTTTCAATAGCAGCATAGCCTTCTTTCTTCAGTTCATCTTGAAGCCAATTGGTTGTCTTTCCTGCAAATTGCAGGATTTCTTTTTTAATTTTGCCTTCATCGATTAATAAAACGGAAGGAGCTTCATCTTTTACTTCCATATGAAGCATGGCAGCGGTCGGTGGCTCTGAACTTGAATATTTTTGTATACTTATATTTCCACTCGGCTCTAAATATAAATCACGAACTTCACGTAAAGAAAACACACCTTGCTGTCTAAGCATTGTACGCAATTGTTCCATTTCTAGATGATTTTTCTTCATTGCGTTTGTATCAAGCTGTCCATTTTTTACAATAACAGACGGCTCTCCTTTTAAGATTTTTTTAATTCTATCATTTTTAACAGCTATTACTTCAATGATGTAGATAAGAATAGCCCAAATCAAGACGGCGAATAGAAAACTCCAAATAGTTATTTTTTTATCGTATAGGCTTTCTTCTAATAATCCGCCAAGAACGAGCGCGTATACAAAATCAAATGGGGTGATCTGAGCCATTTCCTTTTTTCCTAGAAGTCTAGTTACAACAAGAAGAGCCAATAAACCCAGTACAAGTTTTAGTGCTGTATCAAGAAACTCCATCTCATTCTCCTCCTGCTATCTCTTTTTCAACAATCTCTTATAGTGATACATACCACCGAAATCACAAATTAATCTTTCCTGAAAATTCCTATGAAACTGGCGGTTTAGGAAAAATCGGGGTCTCCTAGTCTATTGGTTACTGTTTAATGGCAATTTCTATTGGTATAATTGGCGTGATTAAAATATTAAACGGAAGATTACGGATACGTAAGAGAAGATACAATAAATATAATAATTCATAAAAACTTTGTTAAAAAATTATTTACTCAACTAAGAAAGGGCTGTGAAGAATGAAGAAAACGTCAATCAAAGGTGTCGGTCTTTATTTGCCTTCTCGAATAGTGACAACCGAAGAGATTGCGAAACGTCTGAATGTTGATCCAGCCCGAATTACTCGTGCTTCGGGAATTGACTCTAGACATATTGTTACAAATGAAACAAGTTCGTATATGGGTGCAGAGGCATTGAAAGAGGCCCTAGAGGATGCTGAGCTTCAATTGCAGGATCTTGATTGTATTATTAATGCAAGTGGTGTGCCACAACAAGCGATTCCTTCAACTGCAAGTCTCATTCAAAAGCAGATGAATGGAAGTGACACAGGCATTCCATGCTTTGATATTAATTCAACTTGTCTTAGTTTTGTAACGGCATTTGATGTGGCGAACATGGCAATTTTAACAGGAAAATATAAGCGGATCGCTATTGTATCTACTGAAATCGCATCGGCAGGTATCAATGAAAAGGTAATCGAAAGCGCTGTGCTATTTGGAGACGGGGCGAGTGCAGTTATAATGGCAGCAATAGAGGGAGAGCAAGTAGGTGTGCTTGGTTCGCATATGGAGACATACAGTGATGGTTCATCTTTTACTGAAATCAAAGGTGGTGGGACATTAATCCCGCCACGAGCTTATAATGAGCATCCATTGGAAGATTTTTTGTTCCATATGGATGGGCGCGCAGTATTTAAAATGACGTTAAAAAAAATGGATGGTTTTTTAACTAAACTACTTAACAACGCTGGAATTGCTAAACAAGATTTGCAGATGGTAATTCCACATCAGGCAAGCGGCTCATCGATGGAGATTGTTCGCAAAAAACTTGGGTTTTCAGTGGACCAATTTATGAACATCATTCGCAATCATGGCAATATGATTGCTGCTTCTATACCAGCAGCACTTTATTATGCGATCCGCGAAAATAGAATAAAGCGTGGTGATAAAGTGATGTTAATCGGGACTTCCGCAGGCCTATCTATTGGAGGGCTTATATTTGAATACTAAGTGTATTTTATTAACTGGAGCGAGGGCGCCGATCGCGGTTAACATTTCACGTACATTGACTAAGGCAGGACATAAGGTGATTTTGACAGACTCTACTCCGCTTGTCATTGCAAAATGGTGTAAAGAAGTAAAGCGATTTTATCAGACGTCTGCGCCGAATCAAATGCCAGAACGGTATATAGAGGAATTACAGAAAATTATTGAATGTGAGAATATTGAATTGGTTATTCCACTGTGTGAAGAAGTGTTTTTCATTTCCCGATACAAAGATAAATTTAATGCAAATATCTTTGTCGAGGAATTCTCTAAAATGCAACTTGTACATCACAAAGCTAAGTTTTGCGATTGGGCCTTAGAAAAAGGTTTTTATGCGCCGAAAAGCATGCTTGCAAAAAATAAAGCAGATATCTTAACATTTATTGAACAAAGTAAGAAGCAATGTTTCATTTTAAAACAGCCATATACGCGTTTTTCTAATTCTGTACGAATAGTGGAAAAAGAAGATGTGTTACAAAACGATACGTTTCCAATTGTTGTTCAAGAATTTATCGAAGGACGAGAATGGTGTACATATAGTGTCGCGTTAAAAGATGGTTTGACGACAGTGCTTTATCCATCGGATATACATTATGGGCAAGGTACAACGATTTATTATAAACAAACGAGTAATAAGGTATTGCAAGACTATGTTAATCAAGTGATCAAGCTTCTAGGGTGGACCGGGCAGATTGCATTCGATCTAATTGAGTGTGCGGAAACGGGGAAATTTTATTTCATTGAATGTAACCCTCGTGCTACAAGCGGTGCACTTTTCATAAAGGCAAATGCTTGGTTTACTTCTACTAAGCCATTAAAGGAAGCCTATCAAATGGCTCCGCTTATGTTAGGGAAGATCTTGAGAAAACCATCAGTGGAAATGCTGAAAAATTATCGAAAAGCTAGTGATATTATCGGTTTTTCAAGTGGTATTCGACCTTTTTTTGCCCAATTTGCCGTCTTGGCCGGCTGGTTTCTGATAGCTAGAAGGTTAGGCTGCACGATGACAGAAGCTACAACAAGGGATATCGAATGGAATGGAGAGAGCTTACCATGAAATTGGCGATTACGGGAGCCACGGGATTTCTAGGCCAACGAGCATGTGAATATTTACAAGAGAGAGACCATCATGTGATCGGTCTAGGTAGAAATAATAAGAAGGGGTTAGAGCTTACTGCTGCTGGTATCCCATTCGTTCAAGCAGATTTGTCAGATGTTGAGCAGCTGACAAGAGCTTTCAAAGGAGTTGAAGTGGTTATTCACTCTGCAGCTAAGTCCGAACCATGGGGAAAATACGATGATTTTTATCAATCGAATGTAATTGGTACTCAAAATGTGTTAGTAGCCGCTAATAAAGCAAACGTGAAGCGGGTCATTCACATTTCTTCACCGAGCATTTATTTCCGCTATAATAGTAGACATTTTGTAGAGGAAGAAGAGCCAGTACCTAAAAAATTCGTCAATGCTTATGCTAAAACGAAATTTCTTGCTGAAGGTCATGTACAGAATGTAGTAAGACAAGGGCGTGAGGCGATTATTTTACGTCCGCGTGCATTATTTGGACCTCGTGATACGACCATTCTACCGCGATTGATTGAATTAAATAGTCAACGTGGTTTTCCGCTTCCAAACAAAGGGAAGTCGCTTGTTGATCTCACGTATATAGACAATGTCGTGCGAGCGATTGAACTAGCACTTACAGCGCCCAAACAATGTATAGGTGAGGCATACAATATAACGAATGGAGAGCCAGTTTACCTCAGGGCGGCATTACAGCAATTATTTACAGCACTGCATATGCCTATGAACAGTAAGGTAATCCCTTATTCCGTTTTATTTTGTCTTGCAGCTATCCTTGAAGGGGGTCATAAAGTGTTCATGCCAGACAAGGAACCAATACTGACGAGATATAGTGCTAGTGTATTAGGGAAAACCCAGACTCTGAGTATAGAAAAGGCTAGAAAAGACCTGGGATATGAACCAGTGATTTCCATACAGGAAGGGATTGAGCGTTATGCAACTTGGTGGCACGAACAAAATAAAAGGTGTGAAGGCATTTAAGACGGGCTCTTGTTCGAGCTATGACTTTATTGCACGGGCGGGAGGAAAGTTCAAACAAGTGCATTTTCCATCTCTTGCATTTCTAATAGATCACGAGGAGGGATATGTTCTTTTTGATACAGGATATGGTGATCAATTCTTTACTGCTAGTGAACGCCTTCCATATAAATTGTATCGTTATGGCACACCAGTAACTTATTCATCGCAAGATAGTTTGAAGACTCAGTTGGAGGATAGTGGGATAAATACCAATGAAATAAAGACAATTATTCTTTCTCATTTTCATGGTGACCATACGGGAGGGTTGCTTGACTTTCCTCATGCAAAAATCGTTTGTAGTAATAGGGCATGGGAAGCTGTTAGGGATTGTAAAGGGGCCAAAGCTGTAAGGCAGGCATATTTGCCAGGAACAATCCCGGAAGATTTTAGTGAACGGGCAGTTTTCATCGAAGAGACTCCAATTCTTCCTATAAATAAAACACATGCCCCTTTTTCAAAAGGTTACGACATTCTCGGAGATGGATCCGTCATTGCCGTATTTTTAGAAGGCCATGCAAAAGGCCAATTTGGGGTCTTCTTTAACGATGTTTTTTTATGTGCGGATGCAACTTGGTCATCTGAGGCTATTCGCGCGAAATCTTTACCGAACCGAGCGGCAGGGCTGATTATGTCCTCTTGGAAAGAGTATAAAGAGACATTTGATCAAGTGGTGCATTTCCGGAAGTTACACCCCGAATATCAAATCATTCCATCCCATTGTACGGAGGTTTCTCATGAATAAAATTCGTGTGCTTCAGCATTATTTGAAAACCCGATATCGTCAATCTTTTACATCACGACAAGAACTTGAACGTCATCAGCGTCAGCAACTAGATCGTTTTTTTAAAAAGTTACCTTCTAATTTGGCCTATTTTACGGGATTATCTCAATTAGAAAGGAACCAATTATCAATAGATACGCTTGATACATTACCGATCACGGATAAGCTATTTATGATGAAGAACTTCGATAAAATAAATACAGTTGGCATTGCAAAAAAACAGGCTTTCGATGTTGCACTGAAAGCGGAAGAATCTCGAGATTTTTCCCCCATGCTCAATGGTGTCACTATTGGCTTATCATCGGGAACTTCTGGGAACCGAGGGCTTTTTCTCGTATCACCCGAGGAGAGGGAAAGATGGGCAGGCATTATGCTGGCAAAGATGTTGCCAAAGTCAATTATCCGTAAACAGAAGGTAGCATTTTTTCTTCGAGCTAACAGTAATCTCTATGAGACGGTTTCTAGCAGTACCATTCAGTTTACATTCTATGATTTACTAGACCCGGTGAATGAAAATGTAAATAAATTACGGGCCCTTTCACCAGATATTGTCATAGCCCCGCCAAGTATGCTCCGGATCATTGCCGATTTAAAAGACCGACCTCCATTCAAAAGAGTGATTAGCGTAGCGGAAGTGCTGGAGAAAAAGGATCAAGCATATTTAGCACAAGCATTCGACCAGACCATTCACCAAATCTATCAATGTACAGAGGGCTTTCTCGCACATACTTGCAAAGAAGGCAATCTTCATTTGAATGAGGAATTTGTGTATATTGAAAAGGAGTATATCGATGAAGAGAAAGGTATATTTTCGCCAATTATTACCGATTTCTCGCGGATGGCCCAGCCAATTATTCGTTATAGATTGAATGATTTGCTTGTGGAAAAGGATGAGCTTTGTCGATGTGGCAGTGCATGTACAGTGTTAGATCGGATTGATGGACGGAGTGATGATATTTTTATTTTTGAGGGAGCCGATAGTGGTGAGGAAGTAGCCATGTTTCCAGATTTTATCCGTCGTACGCTCATTTTGCACGGCGATGAGCGCGATCAATTTAGAGTAATCCAAGAGAAGGACGGTACATTAGCGATTTATGTGACAAACGTCCAAGATGGCGATGCTATTAAGCGATCATTCCTAGCACTCTTTTCAAAAATGGCCTGTGTCCCAGTTGATCTTACAATTTTTCCATATATACCGCCAGAGGCAGGCGTAAAGTTGCGCCGGGTTCAGAAGCGATGATTGCACTTTATAAAGATTTTCAAAGTATTGATTGGTTTAGATGCGAAAATCGGCAAGAAGTAGAACCTTTTCTTCAAGTCATGATGGGAGGATTGTCGGAAAAGATTCGCAATATTCATAGTGAGGTATATGCGATACGAACGGGAAACTGGATTTATCCAATGACGGTGACGACGGAGAATTATGATGACAGTTGGATTGTGTCGCCATATGGGCAGTATGTCATTTCGTTGAAGGATGAGCTAACACAGTATATTGATTCTCGCTTTACTCGTAGTATCATTCGTTCAATTATTCGGTTTCTAGATGGTTGTATTCGCCGCGTAAAGAACAGAATTATTTATATACATAATTTTCTCGTTTCCACAAATCTATATGCCAGTAAATGTGAGATGGACGTGGAAAAGATAACTGCATTTCTGGCGCAGGAATTTCCTGAGCACGCAATCGGTTTCCGTTCCCTAAATGAAAAGACAGCTTCGGATTGGATAGATCAGCTAAAAGATGGAGGCTATCAACCTTATGGAAGTCGTGTCATTTATTACTGGCATTCGGCAGATAGGATGACGAAGGGACAGAAGAAGGACCATGCGCGCGACCGTTCCAATTTTAAAAAGTCAGGACTTATTAAGAAAGAAATTTTAAATGAAATCGACATGGATGAATGTGAACGACTTTATGATAAATTATATTTGCAGAAATATTCACCGAATAACCCACAGTACACTGCGCACTTCATGTATGAAATGTGTCGGAATGGAAGATTTGATATGATTACATTAAATCACGATACATGCGTGGCTTTTGGTGGATATTTTATTATGAATGATCAAATGGCGACCCCGTTTTTCGGCTGGGATACGGACCTAGATGAGAAGACTGGTATTTATCGAATGCTTTCAAATCAGCTGTATGAAGTAGCACGGGAAAAAAAGATTCTAATGAATAATTCAGGTGGAGCGGGAAGTTATAAAAAGGCACGTGGTTGTCAGCCTGAAATGGAGTATAGTTATATTTATACGAAGCATTTGCCAATTAAAGACAGATTAAATTGGCAGGCAATTCAATTCCTCACATACACAGTAGGAAGTAGAATACTTTGGAAATTTAGATAAGAGTTCAAATAGGAAAAGGAAGGGTTATTATGTCCCAACAGAGTAGAAAGTCGATTACTGCTGAATTAATTGCAGAGCACGCTCATTTTTTCAGTTGTCCAATCTGTACAAGGTCGATGTTATTTGAAAATAATACAACATTAGTTTGCACAGAAGGTCATAGCTATGATCTTGCAAAAAAAGGCTATATTCACCTACTGTCACAGTCTGTAGATACGAAATATGATAAGGCATTGTTTCAATCTAGGCAAAGAATTGCCGAAAGTGGATTTTTCACGCCACTTATAGAAGCCATTGCTGATTTAGTCGAAAGCGCACGGTTAAGCGAAAATATAGCTATCTTTGACGCTGGTTGTGGGGAGGGATCTCATTTAGCGCAAATACAGAAATATGTTACCGGAAATACAATTGGTTTTGGTGCGGATATTTCAAAAGAAGGAATTCAACTCGCAGCAAGTAACCCTTCAAAAACAATTTGGCTAGTTGCCGATTTAGCCAAAACACCGCTCGCTAATCAAAAGTTTCCGTTCATCTTGAATGTTTTATCTCCGTCTAACTACTCTGAGTTCGATAGATTGCTCACAGATGATGGCCAGCTTATAAAAGTAATACCAAACAGCGCTTATCTGCAAGAGCTTCGAAAGATCTTCTATGGGGATAAAGAGAACTTTGACAATGAGAAGACAATGAGTCGATTTCAAGAAAAATTTGATTTAATAAAAACCCAAGAAGTTAAGTATCAAGTTCGGTTAGAACAGCCACTATTGAATGATTTAGTGAAAATGACCCCGCTATCATGGTCAGCAAATGAAGCAAAACGCAAGCAAGTAAGTGATACGTCAGCAATGGATATTACAGTTGACATGACTATTTTGGTAGGAAAAAGACGGAAGAGATGAATGGATGAGGACGTTTTAAATAAGATTGTTACTAATAGCCCACGCTAATGTAAGACCTCACAAAGAGGTTAAATAACAACAATATACGCGGAAGAGCCATAGGTGAAAAGTTGAACTTGAAGGACGAATGAAGAGGTGAAAACATGAGTGAAAGCAAGACATGTAACCATCCAACGATTAATACGAATGATATGCAAAAAATGTGTATCTCCATCGTGCCAATTTTTAATCATCTAGCACATGATGAAATGTCTGAGATCGTGAAAACAACTCAATCTATTACATTCAAACGAGGAGAATCCTTGTATAATGCTGGCGATCCATTTAATTCCTTATATATTATTCATAAGGGAAAAGTGAAAATTTACCGTTTATCTGAATCAGGAAAAGAGCAAATTATAAGGATTTTAGAGCCAGGTGATTTCACTGGAGAACACGCACTTTTTAGCGAATCTGTTCATGACTCATATGCAGAAGCGATGGAGAAAACGGAGATATGTATGATGAGTCGTGATGCTCTCCAAAACTATCTACTGAGGTATCCACAAATTTCGTTGAAAATTTTAAGCGAATTTTCGAAGCGCCTTGACCGAGTAGAAATACTAGCGACTAGCTTTGCTACAGAAGATGTGGATACTAGAGTTGCTCTTTATTTGGCTGAACAGACAGAGCAAAGCAAGTCGATGAATATTACGTTGCCGATGTCGCGGAAGAATCTAGCATCTTATCTTGGAACAACGCCGGAAACGATCAGTCGAAAACTTACTAGCTTTGAAGAAGCTGGCTGGATTGAGCAAATGGGACAGAAAAAACTACGAATTCTAGATTTAGACGCGTTACTGCTAATATAGAAAGAAAAATGCCTACTGGATAGTTCCCTTCTCTTATAAAACATGTTAACCTTGCTATTGCGTTGTTGTATGGGCATTCGCTTTTTGGGGGAAGGGAGCTACCTCAGTGTGCTAGTGCATCCGCAGAGGATCTCTCGTTATCCGTTCTTCCCAAAGGAGTTCAATCAACAGAGTGTGGATTAGGCTAATCCATTTAAATGAGGGCGTTGTTTTTTTGGCCACGCCTAATCATCGCTTTCGATTTGCTTGTTTACCCACACTCTCGATCGCCAGCGCTGCATTAATATAAGTCCACGGACCCACTCATCAACGATAAAACCGATCCAGACCCCAATCAAGCCCAAACCAAAATGTATGCCTAGTATATAGGCAATTGGCACACTAATTAACCACATACCAAGAATACCTACCATCACCGGATAATTGATATCCCCCGCCGCTTTAAGAGAATTATTAAACACTAAATTAAACGCACGTCCAGGCTCTAATAGTAATGTTAAAAGAAGAAGAGTGCCCCCTAATGTAAGTATTTCTGGCTTATCTGTAAAGATACGGAGTATCGGCTTGGAAAAAACAAAAAATAATGTAGCTACACCTAATGCAACACTAGCCGCTATTTTATAGAGGCGTATACTTTGTTGATAGGCATCGTCGAACTTTCTTGCTCCAATTTTTCGGGATATAAGAATTAATGTTCCTTGCCCAATAGCGCCGGAGAAAGCTGTAATAAACACTCTTATATTTGTGGAATACACATTAGTTGTCAGAGCAACCGTTCCTAGCAAAGCAATAAAAACAGTGATTACAACCATCTGTAGATTCCACGCAGCTGAGTCTACAGAGGAAGGTATTCCTATTTTCAAGAGACTTTTTACATGCTGTTTCGGAAAGTGTAAAAGTTTTGATAGAGGAACTCTTTCTCCAACCCATTTCACTAAAATAATAAATAGAACAATAACACCTACTATTCTACTTACTACCGTTGCAATCGCAACTCCTTGAACACCTAATACTGGAATACCGAAAGGACCAAAGATAAATAAATAGTTTCCTATGATGTTTAATATATTGACCCCAGTGATCACGTACATGACTTGTTTCGTAAAACCATGACCTCTGATTACCGCTGATACTGTTAACATCAAAGCTTGAATGAAAGAACAACCACCGATAATCATTAAGTAAATCGATGCATCTTGCATTAGCTCCTCAGGGAGACCCATGATTCGTAACAGATCGGCAGCGAATAAAATCAAGATTATACCTATAAACAAACCGAATAGAGAATTGAGAGAAATGGAAACACGAGCAATTTCAGAAGCACTTTTATACCCCTTCGCACCTAAATGTCGTGAAACAAGAATGGTTGTACCGACGGTCAACATACTGCATAACATAATAGTCATCATAACTATTTGATTGGAGAAGCCTACTGCGGCTACAGCATTGTCTGAATAATAACTAAGCATTATAGTATCAGCGATTCCCATTAATCGATTCAGAATAATTTCGATAAATATTGGCCAAGTTAGCGCGAATAAAGTAAACCTTTGTACTTTGTCTTTACTCATAAAGTTAGTTATCTCTCCTCTGAAAATAAATTTTAGGGCGTTTTCATTGTACTTTAACATTAATTTAAAATATAGACTGATAATTTACTTTATTCCGTGTTATGATAAGAGTATAATAAAGGAAGAGTTATTCTAACTTGAATAAAGAGACGAAAAAAGAAACGGCAGATATGTTATTCTGCCGTTTCTTAATCTTTGTTATTTAACTTTTTGGTCATCAGCCTTTTCAATAATAGACCAACAAAGATTCCTGGGATGACACTTAACATCGGAAGCCAAATAGGACCTAATAATACACCAAATAAAGAAAGCTTTGGTGAATAAATGGTGCCTAATGTTACAAAATACGCGGAGAAGGCAAATGGCAGATAGGAATATGGTTCTTTTCCACCTCCTGCATCTTTAAATGCATCCCACATGGC
Organism: Lederbergia lenta NBRC 16444; assembly: GCF_001591545.1. Classification (GTDB taxonomy): domain Bacteria; phylum Bacillota; class Bacilli; order Bacillales; family Bacillaceae_C; genus Lederbergia; species Lederbergia lenta. The sequence goes on along the minus strand of NZ_BCVC01000003.1, from coordinate 337,904 downwards.
GAAAAAGTATAAACAAGGGTAAAACATAAGCCATTGAAAATCGGCTTGATTAATCGCATGGTTAACATCTCCATGAAAACTAGAAATAATCACCTCATTAAAATGCGCCTGTACATTAATTAAAAACTCCAAGGAAATAAATACTATTCCTTTGATATATTTTCCGTTTAATAATTGACCGAATCCAGGAAGGGCAATACTCCAAAATAACTTCTCTTTTGCTTCCACATCATTTTAACCCTTCGCCAAATCTTTTCGATCTGGAGCGGAAGGAGGTTTTTCAAGCCATCCATTGGAAATCATTATTTGCGCCCCATCCGTAACAAATTCCCCGGTTTCTATTAATAAACGGCTATAAGCGGTTGCTAAATCCCTCCTAGGACTACCTGCTAAACTTTGCCCATAAAAACCGATACCGGCATTATTTAATGAATCTGTATGAAACATGAGCAATTTGTCGGAAAATACAGGTTCCTGAGAGGTTGTAACGGTAAGATTGGAAGAAACAGGTGTAGCCAAGTTGCTTTCTGCTAAAAACTTACTGAAAATAGCACTATGATGCTTGGCAATTTCTGTTCCTCTCGTCATGAATTTCCGCACTTCCTTCGATTGCGCGATTTGAGAAAAGCCTGTTAATAGGGAACCTCCCAGCGTATTTCGATATAAATTCATAAATAGGAGTGAAATTTCATTACTCGTTAAAGGCCTTTGCTCTCCGATCCATCCAGCTAAAAAGTGTTGTTTATTAACGAACTCTGTTTGCTTTGGATAAGGGATATAGGGGGGACGTATGTACAACCCTTTTTCAAGTAATAGATTTGTTGCACGATTAAATAAATCAGTTGATGAATGTAACCAAGATGTAACATGTGTGCGAATATCATTACGGGTAGTACTTGGAAGTACAACACTGTAAGAAGTTAGTCCCATAATACCGATATTAAGAACATAATGAAGTATCATCTCATCACTAAATAGTCGTGGTGCTTTCGTATTGACATCTTGTTCTGTAAACCCAGTTGGTGTAGGAAGATCCTCCTCATGATAAATTTTCTTTAATGTGACAATATGTGATTCTGATAAGTTTAATGAATACTCCAAACAAGATCTGATCTCAGGAGTTTCTACATGTTCTAAAAAATACGAATTAACGCAAACTGCCAATGTTTCTTTCATATACAATCCAAACAAAACAGATAACTCGCTTGAAGTTAATTTTATATGGTCATGATTTGTCATTAAATAACCTCCTTATCATTCGGCATGAATAGTGTCTCCCAAAAAAGAATAAAGTATTATTGTTTAATAACAAAGAGGAAGGGTAAATTTCAAGTTGATGGTTTTAAATATGGGAATTACTATAGTAAATGACCAGGATCATTTGACAATTGCTTAGATGATCCTTATTATTAATAAGAATTTGAAAATAAAATCAACAACCCTCGTTAGGTGAGGCTCCTATATGGAGATACGCTGCTGCCCAGAAATGTCGAAAGACTCCAATGGGTCAACAGAGACCATCGGCTTAAGGTGGTTTTTAATGTAGCTGGATCATACTATCCTATGCCATATAGTGCTAAAGCTCTACGAAGGAGGTTTATTCACTTATATTATTTTATGCTGAACACCCCTTTGTAGAGGGGTGTTTTTTAATGATTCAAGAAATGACAAAGCGTAGTTTTACGGATGAACCAGAAGCGAATTCGAGGCACCCGAATGAAGAGGGCAAGGGCTTAAATAACATGCGTTTTATTCCTTTAAGGAGGTGATGGGGATGTGTAGTGTGGAGAAATCGGAACCCCCTGGTTGGTTAAGGTTAATTGATATTCGAATAAAAAATAGCACGTCCACTTCCCCACACCTAGTGTATAAGTGGGCGGAATAAGGAGGTCCACATATATGGGCACAACAATAACTAATGGCGTTTTCAAGCAGGAAACGACTGGAACACTTATGAAAAAGGGCTTTATCGCTCTTCAAGAAACATACACAGTGAAGGAAGCACTGTCACGTCTTCGGCAAAACGTACGAGATAAAACGAATATTCACTATTTGTATATTGTTAGCACTGATAGCAGGCTAATGGGAGTTTTGTCTATTCGAGAATTACTTGGTGCTACTGATAACGATTTGATAAAAAATATTATGGTGAAGGAAATTACTTCTTTCCCAACGGATTTGGATCAGGAAGAAGCAGTGCATATCTTTCGTGATAAAGACTTAGTTTCAATTCCTGTTATTAATAATAGGGAACAAATTATTGGAGTAATACATGTGGAGGATATCTTAGATGTTATGCAACAAGAAGCGGATGAGGATATCGGAAAACTTTCTGCATCTGGGAAGGAAATTGACTTTCAAACGAGCCCTTTTATAGCCGCTGCGAGAAGACTACCGTGGCTTATTCTTTTATTATTTATCGGACTTATCTCAGGAGGAATTATTGAAAGGTTTGAGGCTACTCTTGAAGCAGTTGTTGCTCTTGCATTTTTCATGCCGATGATTGCAGGGATGACTGGAAATACAGGAACACAATCGCTCGCAGTAGTCGTCCGTGGTCTCGTTTCAGAAGATCTAAATTTCAGTAAAACGTTGAAACTGTTGTTTCGAGAGTTAATTGTCGGAGTGATTATCGGTATTACATGCGCAATTGTTATTGCGATTATTGCATTTGTTTGGCGAGGAAGCCTAACACTGGGTCTCGTTGTGGGCTCGTCACTTCTCGCTACTCTGATTATAGGAACACTTGCTGGGACAATTATCCCGCTCATTTTATACAAGTTTAAAACAGACCCTGCTGTAGCATCTGGACCTCTCATTACAACCATTAATGATATATTGTCCCTACTTATTTATTTTGGCATTGCGACAATGTTCATTTCAAAACTAATGTGAAAATAAATGAAGTAATATATTCAAAACCAAGGAATGCTTTTCTTTCAAGATGGTGAAAGTGACAACGGCTTGTATTTGAGCTACGACGGCCAGTATACTGCCCGCGATGGCTTGTAAAAACATGCTAACGGCCAGTACTCTCAGGACGACGGCTTGTAACAATCTGCTAACCGCCAGTAAAAACAGAAAAGCATCTATTTATGTCCCAAATAGGTGCTTTTCTAGCTGATTTATCCGTATCTGAAAATAATAGAAGTAAAAAGTCACCTTGCTGGAAGCAAGGTGACTTTTTCGATTAATAGGCGCGGCCAAACCAAACGGTATGCTTCGCTTCTTTACCACAGTTTATACAAGTAGACTTCTTAGCTGGTGGGTTAAATGGGATATTGCGTGTCGTAAATTTCGTTTCTTCTTTTACATGTTCTTCACAAGCGTCATCGCCACACCAACCTGCAAGGATCCAGCCTGGAATTTCTCCGTTTTCTGTTGAATCAGCAATATGCTTGATTAATTGTTGCAGTGTGTCTACATGTGTATGGGAATGCATGTCACGGAATGCTCGAGCTTTTTCTAATAAGCGCGTTTGCATCGTCTGTAATGCCCCTTCAATATGGTCAGCTATAGTTGGAAGATCAATAGCTACTTTCTCATCCTCATCGCGAGCTTTTATAAGTGCTTGATTCTTTTCCAAATCACGAGGTCCTAGTTCCACACGGATTGGCACACCTTTAAGTTCCCACTCATTGAATTTATAGCCAGGTGATTGATTAGAATCATCTAGACGCACTCGAATGCCTTTTGCTTTCAATGCAGCAAAAAGTTCATCTAGTTTTTCCATAATTTCAGGATTTTTCTTCCATGGTCCTACTGGAATTAATACAACCTGTGTTGGCGCAATACGGGGAGGTAATACAAGCCCTTGTTCATCGCCATGCACCATAATAACAGAGCCAATTAGACGTGTAGACGTTCCCCATGATGTTGTATGCACAAATTCATGCTTATTTTCTTTATTTAAATACTTAATGTCAAATGCCTCAGCAAACTTTGTACCTAAGTAATGGGAAGTTCCTGCTTGGACTGCTTTCCCATCCTTCATCATTGCTTCGATCGAATACGTGTCCACAGCCCCTGCAAACCGCTCAGAAGGTGTTTTTTGACCGTCGTATACTGGAATAGCCAAAAGCTCTTCTACGATCTCTTTATAAATGTTTAGCATTTGCATTGTTTCTTCACGAGCTTCCTTTTCATCTTCGTGAGCAGTATGTCCTTCCTGCCATAAAAATTCAGAAGTTCGGATGAAAGGAAGTGTTTTCTTTTCCCAACGGAAGACATTTGCCCATTGATTAATCAATACAGGAAGATCCCGATAGCTTTTGATCCAATCACTATATAAATGACCAATCATTGTTTCAGATGTAGGGCGAAGTGCCAAACGTTCTTCTAATTTTTCACCTGCGGCTTCTGTAACCCAAGGAAGCTCTGGTGAAAATCCTTCAATATGATCCTTTTCCTTTTGAAAAAAATTCTCGGGAATCAACATCGGAAAATACGCGTTACGATGTCCCGTTTCCTTAAAGCGTCGGTCCATTTCATCTTTAATATGTTCCCATATTTCATAGCCATCTGGTTTGAATGCGATACAGCCGCGAACGGGTGTGTAATCCATTAAATCTGCTTTTTGAATCGTCTCGATATACCAGCTTGTAAAATCATTTTTCTGTTGATTAGTCATTACTGTTTCCTCCTCATAATAAAAAGCACAAATCTGCCCTTGTTTAAGGACGTCTTTGTGCTGGATAGACGTGGTACCACCTTAGTTTAGCTTAATTAAATATAAGCCCTCTAAAACGTTTGTTAACGAAAACGACTCGGTTATGTTTTCATAACTTCTCCGTGGTAGGTTTCTATAAGAAGGGGTGATATAGCTCTCAGCAAGTTGCTATATTTTCTGTTTCACAATTCTTATTTACTTGGCCACATCAACGAGTTAATATTGCCTATAATATAACAAATACTTGGAGTGAATACAATTCGGTTAAAAGTTTGGACTCCCACCATACGTATATTTTGCAGTAATCTCTTGGTCATAGTCAAACTAAATTGCAAGAGGGGACTGTAAATATATTTTATTGCGCAGTTTTGGCAGATAGCTCGTTGATTTCTCTCTATTCTTTTATTTTCGCGAGCGCAGCATCTAATGCATCGATCACCTTATCACACCAAACGTCAAATTCTTGATCCTCTTTCTGATGCTCAGGATGTTCTAAAATATATTGAATTGTTTGTTTCATACCTTGGTCTAGACGGGTTGTTGCAACAAAATCTGGAACCAGTCTTTTCAACTTTGAATTATCGAACACAACTGAGTTGGCTTTATCTCCTAAAAGTCCACCCGTAAGATCCTCTTGACTGCACGCAGCCAGGAATTCTGATGAAACATGAACAGCGTTGAGTTTCACTCCCAATGCATCAGCGATGATCTCATAAATTTGATTCCAAGTAACGGTTTCATCGGAAGTGATATGTACTGACTCACCAATTGCATGAATATTGCCCATTAAACCGATAAAGCCCTTAGCAAAATCACTATTATGAGTCATTGTCCATAAGGAAGTACCATCTCCGTGGATAATTACCGGCTTGTTCTCCAACATCCGTTTAGCCACTTGCCAACTTCCGTTGGTACCATGTACACCAAGCGGAATGGAACGTTCATCATAGGTGTGACTTGGTCTAATAATCGTAATTGGAAATCCGTTTTCCCGATACTGTTTCATCAAGTAATCTTCACAGGCAATCTTATTTCGCGAATAATCCCAATATGGATTGGATAAAGGTGTTCCCTCTGTAATTCTATAATCTGCTAGAGGGCTCTGATAGGCAGAAGCTGAACTAATAAACATAAATTGTTTCGTTTTGCCATTAAATAATCGATAATCTCTTTCTAATTGAGAAGGTTCAAATGCGATAAAGTCAGCAACGACATCAAACTCGAGGTCTTCAATTAGTTTAGCAACCTTATCTTCATCATTTATATCAGCTGTAATGACATTTACACCAGTTGGTAGCGCCTCATTTCTGTTGCCTCTATTAAGAAGATAGAGTTCGCATCCTTTTTCTAATAATTGTTTCGTAATGGCAGTACTGATCGTTCCAGTTCCCCCGATAAAAAGTGCCTTCATAAATACCCCTCCATAAAATGAGATTTTTAAAAAGTGGGATTAATCTTTCAATTACTTCTTTCTATCATACTTTGTTTCCTCGCTGTTGACTACATAATAAAGCTTTTCACTCTCAAAGTTTTACTATCCTTGTGATCGATAGGTGAGAATATGAAATTTGTGTAGAAAGTGCTGGGATAGATAAGAACAGAAGATTACTTTGTAACTTAAATATAATTAATCAACTAAAAAGTAGAAAAAATAAATCATTTAAGAATAGGAAAGTAAATAACAGGAGGGAAGGTCGAGTAATTATTTATTTTTACCTTAGGTTACTTTGACATAGTAGGCTAGTAATGATATTTATTAGTAATCAAAACTAATTGAAGGCAAGTAGTGATTAGGTAAGATTTAATTTATCTTAGTTTTACAGATTCCTTTCAATAGAAGGGTTCAATCATAGATGAATAGGGGTGTTTTGGAGTGAGGAATCTACTCATAATCTTATTCTTTGCAATAATGTTGGTGGGCTGTAATGTCACTAATAAAAGTGAAGAAGGCGGAAGCATGGAGATGGAAAAGGAGAAACAAGCGGTTGCGATGCAATTATTAAAAGCAGACGAAGCAAATGGGGTCACATTAGAAGATGAGATGTATCAACAATTAGCTGGGCTTGTAGAAGCAAACCCTGATATTGGTGTTACCGATGATTTTAGTATCCATCCAATTGATCTTGTAGATACTAAGGCAGGTGAGAGCGTCCTTTTATTCATAGGAATTAATCGTTTGGAAAAGCCGATTAAAAATATTAAGTTTGAATATACGACAGGCGTGAAGACGAATGGTTCTGTAGACTATGTATTTGATCGTGAAGAGGTCAGCTTATCTGAATCTTTTGCAGGTGTTATTCAGCCAGGGCATGCGATTCCATTTACGATTCCTGTTACTGAAGAGGGGGGAGCACTGCTTCAGTTGATGACAGAGGAAAACAAAGTTGTAAAACTTGAAAATGCTACATTCGAATTGGAAGAATAATTGGTGTGTGTTTAGGGACGAGTGGAGGCCTAAAGACATGAAGAAAATATGGGGGAACGTATCAGAAGTATTAAAACGATCCGCAACAGAAATAAAGACGAATTGGAAGTTCAGTCAACTTATACAAGGAAGAAGCCAAAAGATGAAAATGTATGCTTTAATTTATATGAATACAGGCTTTTTTCCTGTCTACGTAAGTCTATGTTTTGTTTCATTGCTTTATCTTCTTTTTGGTATTATTGGCGGTACTATATTAGGAATAAAGGAGAGTCCATATTGGTTCTTGCTGTTTCTATTGCCAGCCGCAGTACTGCCCTTTATGTATTTTGTACATATATTCATGACAAAGAACTACCCCATTATAAAAGAAGAGTATGTAAAAAAGCATTCTATTCAATTGCCTAAAAGGGAGTAACCTTTCATGAAGAGGTTCTTCGGCGTAATCTAATAATAGCTGCTACTACAATAAAGAAAGAAGGAATGTAAGCAAATTCCTTCTTTTGGTTTCTCATAAATAAGGATAGGATGTACAACGATCCTATTTTAGTTTTTCGATTGTATGATTATTTTACTCTTTAAATGGGCGCTATGCTCTTTTATAGCAAGATGAAATAATTCATAACGCACCCATCTAAGTGGGAATTTAAAAACAAGTTCATTTTCCATATTATAGGTAAGAATATGCCTTTTATTACATTCAATCTTTTTAATGTCATGAAAATTACTACTGTATTGCTTAGCTCCATCCTGCTTTACAAGTGTCGGACCGATAATGGAGATTTTTCTTTTCTTATTCTTTACACTTTCATATAAGCAGTAAGCTCCTCCTAAAATAGTGATAACAATTGCAGGTAAGAGCGGATCTTTAAATCCTGAAGACACTACTCTAAACCAACTAGAGATAAGAATGGCTAAAATAAACCAAGCTCCCTTGCTGAGCTTTGGTGAACTTTCAAAGTAAACAGTGTTTTCATGTGCGCTTTTATAATGCCTTCTTTTTTTGAAAAAAGCCTGTTTATGTTCTTGAATAGTGGCCGAATCAAATTCAACAAAATCGGTATAAGTGACATCTTTTATATTGGCTGCATCATCATCTTCTTCAAAGGCATATCCTCCGGCCCAGCCGACATACATATCCCCTTGTTCCTTAAATCTCATTAAATAATAACGTTCCAACTCTCCGAGGGGATTTTCCGCTTCCACTTTATCAATCACTTGAATATCTTCAGGAAAAAAGGGCTGTTCATTTCCTTGATCAGGTAGGTTGATGATCGTGAAAAAAAGTCTGGTTTTAGCCAAATGTAGTTGTTTTCTTTCAGTTATTGGGTAAAGATGCTCTAGATTCCTTAATTTTAATTCCCAATAGATGTTTTCTGCACTTTCAATATGTTCGGCACATTCTAGTAAAGTACTTTGCTTAAAAGGAAGATTTTTAGATATACATACTAGTAGCGTTTCTGTTCTGATCAATGGGTCTTGAAAATTCAAGGCCTCTTCTAACTCAAAGCCAATAGCTGGAGTATAATAATATTCCATTAAATGAATAAACAATGTCATTCGATTACGGAGAATAAAATAACTATCCTTCCAAGCACTATACGCATGTTTTGTTGAATATTCAGAATCAAACTTTAGGTATTCCTGTTTCTCATTGTGATAGTCTTCAAGTAGGAAAGGGAGAACAACCTCTTTATTATACCCTAGCTCATAACCAGAAGAATTAAAGGCTAATAATAAGCGATAAAGCATGAATTTGTAATGGCTTGAACTAAGTTTTTCCAATGAAGAATCAAGTATTCCTTTCATAAGTACTGGATAGGAAGACAGTGCCCTTACTGGAATAATGAAGTCTTCTGTTTGCATCAAGTTAATGATTTTTTCTTCGAGAAAATAAAAAACTTCCTTGCTCTCTGTCATTATCAAAAGTTCGATTGCCTGTTCTTTCGCATGTAAGTCCAGCCCGTCAAAGTGCTGTATCAGGCTCTCAACTACTTCCCGCATTGGAAAATCACAGACAAATTCGATGAGATAAAAAGAAGGATTATCCCAGCGATCAACACGTTCGGGAAATTTGGAAGCTGCTGTTTTAATCATGTCCTTAAGAACATCTACTTGGATTTCAAGCCCATCTTGATTCTTATACTGATAAAGCTTGCCAAGCGCTTCATATCTTATTTTAGGTTTATCGCTTTTAACTTGTCTTAAAATTTGACGCAACTTTAATTCGATCAAAGTAACTCACCTTGTCTTCCATTTATCTATTTGAATACTATTATAGTTAATTCCCGTGAAGGAGACCATTAATAGTATATCAATTTAATTTATTACTTTCTAAAGATTTTTAACTTTGAGTAGAATGAAAAATATTTTGGTATATAGAAAGAGGGAAATAATCGATGATAAACAATTTATTACCCCGTTTCCAAATCACGCGCTATCGTAAAGTTGCTAGTTGTGAGAAAGATTAACTGCTTCAGATGGGGGCTTTTGCGTGAGCAGTTAATTATGAGATAATGAAAGTATCCAAACATAGCAAGGTGGAGTAAAAGATGAACTTTGTTGCAATAGATTTTGAGACAGCGAATAGTGTACGGTCGAGTGTATGCTCAATCGGCATTGTAAAAGTAAAAAACGGAAAAATTCAAGAAGAATTACATACATTGATCAATCCGTTAAGTGAATTTCATTATTACAATACGAAAATTCATGGCATTACAGAATATATGGTACATGATGCACCTACATTTGAAGAGTTTTGGCCGAGGTTTAAAGGATTTATCGAGAATCAAACGATTATTGCGCATAATGCGAGCTTTGATATCGGAGTGCTTCGAGACTCCTTAGGTAGGATTCATGAAACAGAGCCGAACTTTCAATATGGATGTTCTTACCGTATTGCAAAAAAGGTGTGGCCGAATTTATATAATCATAAGCTTTCTACTGTCGCGAATTATTTAAGTATTAGCCTAAAACATCATGATGCGCTTGAAGATGCCCGTGCTTCCGCAAAGATTATACTTGAGGCGATGAAAAAAACACGAACTAGCTCTATCCAAGAGCTATCTAGTTTGCACAAGCTTAAACTTATTAGCCTTGCTAGTAAACAACCGACTCGTTCAAGGAAAAGTTCGCAAGATTCATCACTAAAAGGAATTGTCCCTGAACATATAATAACGAATACAAAGCATCCATTTTACGGGGCAAACATTGTATTTACTGGTAAAATGATGTCGATGACTAGATCGATGGCTGCTCAATATGCAGTCAATTGTGGTGCTACCTGTAAAGAACGTGTGGATTTAGCGACGAACTTCTTAATAGTGGGAGAGCAAGATTTATACAAATATGTGCAAGGAATTAAAAGTTTGAAAATGAAAAAGGCGGAAGAAATGATGGAGCAAGGATACCCGATTGAAATTGTAGGAGAACAAGATTTTGTTAGATTGGTAAAATAAAAAGGTTGTAGCTAAATCGGATCATTTCGATTTGGCTATTTTATTTTTCATCTCTCTCCATCTTGGTTAATTTAAATATAATGAAGGGCTTCTATTGTCAGATTAGGACATACATCATAGGTACTAATGCGAAGTATAACCTTGATTTTTCTATATAAAAGAAAAATCAGGGTTATTTTTAAATACATCTTTATAAAGTCTTTATATTTTTGTTTTATTCTCTTTGTATAGGAGGGAATAGACGATGAAAAATATTTTAGAATTAGAAACAGTTTCGAAAAAAGTTAGAGGGAAGTATTTAATTCGAAATGTCTCTTTAGAAGTAGAGAAAGGAACAATTTGTGGCTTACTAGGACCCAACGGTGCTGGGAAAACGACGATTATTCGCATGTTGACAGGGCTTATTCGACCGACGGCCGGGGATATTCTTATCCATGAGCAAAGTGTAGTGAAAAATAGAGAGTTTGCGTTAAGAAATGTTGGAGCAATCGTTGAATCACCAATTTTTTTCCCTTATATGACTGGAAGAGAAAACTTAAAAAACTTAGTAAGATTACATGATAATATTCCGAAACGAGAGGCAAATGAAAAAGTTTCAGAGGTATTACAAATTACTGGGATCGAACATCGAGCAGAGGAAAAGGTGCGAACGTATTCATTAGGAATGAAGCAACGGCTAGGGATTGCTCAAGCATTGTTGGGAGATCCTGAATTGCTTATTTTAGATGAACCTGCGAACGGGCTTGACCCGATGGGGATGAGGGAATTACGCGAATTAATTTTAACATTAAAGAATAAATACAGTAAAACTATTTTAATATCTAGTCATCTTCTCGATGAATTGCAAAAAATTTGCAACCAAATTGTGATTATTCGAGAAGGAGAATTAGTATGGACAGGTGAGTTAGACAATGAGCAAAATCTAGAAGATATCTTTATCGAGTTGGTTTCCAAATGAACGAACTAATGATAAGTGAGTGGGAAAGGCTATGGAAACGGAAGGTCACATGGTTAATGGTTGCAGTTCTTCCTATCATGGCTTTTGCTTCGGCAAAATACTATCAAAAGCAAAACAACTCTATTACATCCGAACTTCCTCAATATGCTGTTTTAGGAAACTTCCCAGTACTTGGACTTTCGGAAATGCTCATGACAATTTTTAATATGGTTGTTCTTGTTATTGCTGCTATTATCATTACTGAAGAATATAGATCAGGTCAATTAAGAATGGTGCTCATTCGCACATACTCTTTTCAGCAAATTATCATTGCTAAATTTACTGTATTATTAAGCTTCATTTTTCTATATTTGACTGCTTATTTTATTATTTGTTATGGGATAGGATATGCGATGTTTTCTCATCCCGAGACATATCCACAATTTTATTATGAAGATCAAGTTACTAATATAGAGGGACTCATTTATAATCTGAAATTTTATGGTTTGGCTTTTCTAACATTGATCGCAATGAGTAGTGTTGTGTTTTTCATTGCAACGATCTCCCATTCGACAACGACAACACTTGGAGTAGGAGTTGGATTTTTATTCATTAGCTTTTCCTATCCTAATATCGTCAATATGCTTCAACTGCTATTGAAAAATGAAATTATAATGAAGATAATTTTCACTTCGATTCCAATGATACAGTGGGAAGGTTTAACAATGATGCTCGCAAAATCATCTAGTTTATTAGGTTGGATGTTTCTCATGCTATTAGGTTATATTTTGCTGTTTAATTTATTGACCTTTATCGTCATAAAAAAGAGAAATATATTTTTGTAAGGTGGGGTTAAAAAATGAAAGATATATTATTTAGTGAATACGAGCGAACATTTAAGCGGAAAAAAACAATTATTAGTTTGCTGTTTTATTTTTTCTTACTCCTATTTGAGTGTTTCTTTTTATTTTTAATGGATGGGATTAGTTTCTATAATGCCCAACATTCTGTGCAACTTAATTCAATTAATACAGCACCATTTTTTCTGAGGGAGTTGGGCTTATTTATTAACTTTATTTTAATTCCCATGTTTGTTGTTGATAGCTTTAATGGTGAATATACATCGGGGGCTTTACGTTTAGTATTAATACGTCCTCAAAAAAGATTCGACATATTTTTAGCGAAGTGGATCGTTCAAGCAAGTTTATTTTTGGTAATTATCATTTTTACTTGGGTGATCGCTACTATTTTTGGATTTAGCTTCATGCCACATACAATTGAAACTACCTTTTATCAGACGAATTCGATGACTACTGTTCATGGATTACTCTATACAATAAAATTCTATGGTATTGCCTATTGTATTATTTTAGCTATCATTGGCATTAGTTGTTTTATGAGTATCATTATGACGAACTCTATTCTAGCTTTTATTGGAACGGTTGCTATTTTAATAGGTGGAGTGTATATATCTGATCAACTAAGTTATTTTTTGACTGTTTCGGATTCTATTTTTGCGGCATTAGGAAACGCTGATAGCTATGGATTTTACTTGAGTTTATTTTTACTATTGATCATAAGTCATATAATGAGTATAGGGCTATGGAATAGGAAGCAGTGGATGGGGTGAGTGGTACGTGGATATCAAAGTTTTACTTGTTGATGATGAAGAGGATATCATTGCGTTTATGAAGGATTCTTTACAAGATCAAGGGTACAAAGTGATAACGGCTAACAGTGGTGAGGAAGCAATAGAATCTCTTGTGCATGAACCAAGTATTATTATTCTTGATGTCATGATGCCTGGAATGAATGGATTTGAGCTTTGTGAAATGATTAGAAAAAGCATATCTTGCCCTATCATTTTTTTAAGTGCCAGAGATAGTGAAGAGGATCGAATTAAAGGATTATTAGTAGGTGGCGACGATTATTTAGTTAAACCATTTAGTATGAAAGAGTTACATGCGCGTGTGGTTGCACACATACGTCGTGAACATAGGCAGAGTGGCCAGAATAAGAAACATCTGTACTTTGGTCATTTAATGATCGACTTAGATGGCTATGAAGTTTACTATCAAAATGAAAAAATTGCTTTTACGACGAAGGAGTTTCAAATCATTGAATTGCTTTCCCTTCACCCTGGTCAAGTATTTTCTCGTGAGCAAATATATGAAAGATTATGGGGATATGACGCGGAAGGCGATTCTTCAACCGTTACGGAGCATATTAAAAAGATTAGAGCAAAGTTAACGTATGATGAAATGATCCCGTCTTATATCTCAACAGTATGGGGAGTAGGATATAAATGGGGAAAATAGAGCGACCGATTCGCAGGCAAATTATCTCCTCCTTTTTTCTGATTTTACTATTTAGTATCATTGCGACCATCTTTACTTGGGCGATTATCGCAACACTTTTTATGCTGCACTCCAATCGTATCAATCCGGCCAATTACTATGAAAAGCAAATTCCTACTATTTTACAATATATAGAACAAAGTAACGCTCAGCTTTTGCAGAAGGATCAGAAAAAAGATTTAGAAGAGATGATTCCATTAGAGGGAATGGATTATCAAGTGTTAAATAAAAATGGTACCATCCTATATGGTTCGACTTCCAAGCAATATATAAAGAGCCAAAAAGACCTGTTGAATAGTTTCAATACAAATTTATATGATAAAAATGATATTGTGCAATTTTACCCAATATTTGATAGAAAAAATGAGCAAATCGGTGCAATTGGATTTCGCTATAGTCTTAACTTAGCTTCTTCCAATCCCCAATATAGCTGGCTTATTTTTTCGCTAGGATTACTAGCGTTTGCAAGCCCATTTATATATTTCAGCTTATTTTCCTACCTAATCGGGAGAAGGTTTAGTAAACAAATCGAGGGGCCATTTAATCATTTAATGGAGGGAGCTCGGAAAATTCAAAGTCATGATTTAGATTTTCAATTGATGGAGTCTAAAACGTCGAAGGAATTGAATGAATTGGTACGATCTTTTGAAGATATGAGAATCTCCCTTAAGGCTTCATTACTACGACAATGGCAATTGGAAGAGGAGCGTAAAGAAATGGTGGCGGCGATTGCCCATGATCTAAGAACACCATTAACGATTATTCACGGACATGTAGAGGGATTAATGGATGGAGGAGTTAAAAATCCTGAACGTCTTGATCGTTATTTGAAAACTATTTTTTCGAGTACTCAGCGCTCTATTCGTTTAATCGATCAACTGAATGAAGCATCCGCGATTGGTCGACAAAATTTTATTATGGAACCAAAAGTTGTCAATACCGCTGAGTTCATTCAACATAAGGCAGAAGAATATAAAATGCTTTGTGCAAAGAAAAATATTACCCTAAAAAAGTCTTTTATTTTGTCAGACGAAGCAGAAATGAAGATAAACATGGATCCTTATCGAGTATCCCAAGTGTTGGATAATATCATTACGAATAGCATCCGTTATTGTCCCAAAGATGGCGTTATTGAGTGGATAATAACAAAAGAGCACGACAAAGTCATTCTTGAAATAAGGGATAATGGCCCGGGTTTTCAACAGGAGGAGACTGGACGTGTTTTTAAAAAGTTCTACCGGGGTGACGCGTCTAGGTCTGGAGAGGATTCTAACTTTGGTTTGGGTTTATACATCGCGCAAATGATTGTTAAAAAACACCATGGAGCGATTACGGTTCAGAATCATGCCCAAGGTGGGGCGTATACGAAAATTATCTTTAAAGCGTTGGTAGAGGTAAAGCCGTGAATGTATGAATATAAAAACACACGTCATTGTTTACAATTGAATATATTTGGATGTGTGTTTTTCTGCATATATTATGTGAATGACAAGGAAGCGACGCCCAAAGATAAGGATGACAGACGTATTTATACTAGACATTTCAATAGGAATAGTTGAACATAAAAAAAAGGGTAGTTAGAGAATCAGAGTATATGATCGGTATGACGAATAATAGAATAGTGATAATTAATGTTGATAATTAATGTTGACAAAATACCTAACAGGGTATATCATTTTAATTGTCAGTGATTTACTTATTTGTGAAGATGATTTTTCTGAAAAAAGATATAGGTTATACTTTAACTGACTGTATATGTAATCAAGATAAAGAATAGTAACATCATACGGAAAGGAGAATCACTTTGGAATATAATGATCAAATTAAAAATAGAGTCAAGCGTATGGAAGGTCAACTTAGAGGAATTTTAAAAATGATGGAAGAAAACAAAGACTGTAAGGAAGTCATCACTCAGTTGTCTGCTGTTCGTTCTGCAGTTGATAGAACTGTCGGCGTCGTTGTGAGTTCAAACTTAGTTGAATGTGTGCTTGATGCGGAAAAAAATGGTGAAAACACGGATGAATTAATTAAAGAAGCTGTCAACTTGCTTGTAAAAAGCAGATAAACAAGTAGTAGTTGACATTCTTTTTTTTACTTGTTAATATACCCGTAGGGGTAGAGGTAATAATATTATATGGAGGAATGAAAATGACTATTGATAAAGTATTAGATGCAAAAGGGTTAGCATGTCCGATGCCAGTCGTAAAAACAAGAAAAGCGATAAATGAACTTGAATCTGGTCAAGTATTAGAGATTCATACAACAGATAAAGGTGCTAAAAGTGACCTTACTGCATGGGCTAAATCCGGTGGTCATGAGCTATTAAAACATGAAGAGGAAAATGATGTATTTAAGTTTTGGATTAAAAAGGGTTAATTTTTTATAAAATAAATACCCGTACGGGTAACCGTAATATATTTGTGCGAGGAGGATATGAAATGACAGAAAAGAAAAAGACTACCATTGTATTATTTAGTGGTGACTATGATAAAGCGATGGCGGCCTATATTATTGCAAATGGTGCAGCAGCCTATGATCATGAAGTAACCATCTTTCACACCTTTTGGGGATTAAATGCATTACGTAAAGAAGAAAATATTTCAGTTAATAAAGGTTTTATGGAAAAAATGTTTGGCAAATTGATGCCAAGAGGCGTAGATAAAATGGGACTTTCAAAAATGAACTTTGCAGGTTTTGGTCCGAAGCTGATTAAAGATGTAATGAAAAAGCATAATGCGATACCTCTACCTCAATTAATCGATTTGGCAATAGAACAAGAAGTAAAATTAGTGGCATGTACGATGACAATGGATTTACTAGGACTGCAACAAGCGGAACTGTTAGATAACATTGAATACGCTGGTGTTGCAGCCTATTTAGCTGACGCTGAAGATGGCAATGTCAATCTGTTTATCTAATTAGAGATAGGGGAATCTTCCCCTTTCAGAAAGGGAGGTACAAGACATAGAATTCGTAAATTATATCGTTATTGCGTTATTCTTATTCTTACTCATACATCGTGCTTTGCCAACAAAAGGAGTAAGACAGATAACTACAACCGATTTAAAAAGGGAATTAAATGATAAAAATAAACAATATATTGACGTTCGAACACCTGAAGAATTTAAAGCAAGAAACATTCAGGGATTTAAAAATCTACCACTGCATCAATTAGCACAACAGGCGGTGAGCGAGCTCTCAATAGAAAAAGAGGTAGTCGTCATATGCCAAAGTGGAATGAGGAGTAATAAGGCAAGTAAATTATTAAAGAAACAGGGCTTTAAGCAAGTGACAAATGTAAAAGGTGGTATGGGTGCTTGGCTCTAATAAAAAGGAGGCCATAACGATGAGAGAAATAACTGCAAAAGAAGTTGAGTTATTAGTAAACGAAGGAAAGGAATTAGATATCATCGATGTACGTGAAGTGGATGAAGTGGCGACTGGAAAAATTCCGAATGTAGTAAACATTCCATTGGGTCTAATAGAGTTTCGTATGCATGAATTAGATAAGTCCAAAGAATTTATCGTTGTTTGTCGCTCTGGAGGAAGAAGTGGTCGTGCAACACAATTCCTTGAAAGCCATGGTTACAAGGTGATCAACATGCAGGGTGGAATGCTAGCTTGGGAAGGAAAAACGGAGTAAGTTTTTTTATTGATATTAATACCCCATGTGGTAAAAATAGGAGGAATTTAGATGGAGAGCATTAAACCAAACATTACTTTAGATGCAAAGGGATTAGCCTGTCCAATGCCAATTGTAAAAACGAAAAAGGCGATGAATGAATTAAAGGCTGGCTTAGTTCTAGAGGTGCAAGCAACAGATAAAGGATCAAAAGCTGACATTAAAGCATGGGCTGATAATACGGGCCACCAGTATTTAGGTACACTTGAAGATGGAGATGTATTAAAACATTATGTAAGAAAGTCATCTATTGAGGAAACATTTGAAAAAAAGCATCCTAATGTAGCAACTAATGAAGAGTTGGAAAAGAAATTAACAGAAGGTGGAAACATCGTTGTTCTTGATGTAAGGGAAGTTGCGGAGTTTGCATTCAACCATATTCCGAATGCAATCTCTATTCCAATAGGTGAATTAGAAAGTCGCTTACATGAATTAAACAAAGACGATGAAATTTTTGTTATATGTCGTACGGGAAGCCGTAGTGACCTTGCTGCACAAAGGTTGGCTGAAAACAAATTTACAAAGGTCATTAATGTTGTACCAGGCATGAGTCAGTGGCCTGGAGAAACAACAGGTATAAATAACTAAGAATATGTATCAAATTTTTTTATAATTAAATATACGGCAGGGGGTAAATAAAGTGACAGTAAAGGCAATGACTTCAAAAGAGATAACGAAAAAAGTATTTAACAAAGAAGAACTATTTATTTTAGATGTTCGTAATGAAAGTGACTTCGTAGATTGGAAGATCGAAGGAGTAAATTTTGATTACTTAAATATTCCATACTTTGACCTTCTTGATGGAGTGGAAGGAATATTGGATAAGATTCCTTCAGAAAAAGATGTGGTCATCGTTTGTGCAAAAGAGGGTTCATCTATTATGGTTGCAGAGATGCTTTCAGAGGCAGGAATTTCTGTTTATTACCTAGAGGGTGGAATGAAAGCATGGAGTGAACATTTAGAACCTGTTAAAATTGGGAATTTAAAAGATGGTGGAGAAATTTATCAGTTTGTGCGAATTGGTAAGGGCTGCTTATCTTACATGGTTGTCTCAAACGGTGAGGCTGCCATTATTGATTCAGCAAGAATGATTAATAATTATCTTGAATTTGCAGATAGTATTGGAGCAAAAATCACCCAAGTATTTGATACACACCTACATGCGGATCATATTTCGGGTGGACGAATGATCGCTGAAAAAACGAACGCAACATACTGGCTACCTCCAAAGGATGCAACAGAAGTAACGTTTGATTATCAGCCATTAGAAGATGGAAGTGAAGTGGAAATTGGTAACACCGCGATCAATATCCATGCATTATATTCTCCAGGTCATACAATTGGGTCCACATCCTTTGTTGTGGACGAAAAGTTCTTACTGTCAGGGGATATCTTATTTATTGATTCTATTGGAAGACCAGACCTCGCTGGGTTAGCAGAAGACTGGGTTGGAGATTTAAGAGAAAGTCTATACATGAGATACAGAGAATTGTCTGGAGAACTAATTGTTTTACCAGCACACTTTATGATAATCGATGAATTAAATGCGGATGGCAGTGTATCTGAAAAATTAAGTACACTTTACGAAAAAAATCATGGGCTAAACATTGAAAACGAAAATGAATTTAGGAAACTTGTGACTGAAAATTTACCACCGCAGCCAAATGCCTATCAAGAGATTCGTGAAACAAATATGGGGAAAATGAAGCCTAATGAAGAGAAGCAACGTGAAATGGAAATTGGACCAAATCGTTGTGCAGTGAGATAAAGTAATCTGATGATAATGAAGCTTTTCAAAGAGACTTAAGGTCAATTAAAAAGGGAGCCATGATAGGTGCCCTTTTTGGGAGGAGGAACTAGTGGATATAGGTTTTATTATTACCATCTTCTTCATTGGATTGATAGGCTCATTTATTTCAGGAATGTTAGGAATAGGTGGAGCCATTATTAATTTTCCGTTGTTACTGTATATCCCTGCTGTACTTGGCGTTGCCCATTTTACAGCCCACGAAGTGTCAGGAATAACTGCAATCCAAGTGTTCTTTGCTACGATTGGAGGTGTCCTAGCATATCGGAAAGGTGGATTTTTAAATAAAAAGTTAATTGCTTATATGGGTGTTAGCATATTAATGGGAAGCTTTATTGGGGGATTGGGTTCTTCACATATGTCCGAAAGTGGAATCAATGTAGTATATGGGATTTTAGCTTTAATTGCAGTTGTAATGATGTTTATACCTAAAAAAGGAATAGATGACATATCCTTTGACCAAATAAAGTTTAATAAATGGCTTGCCTCAATACTTGCATTAATAGTTGGGATAGGAGCCGGCATTGTTGGTGCAGGAGGTGCATTCCTTTTAGTACCCATCATGCTTACCGTTTTAAAGATACCTACAAGAATGACGATTGCTTCTTCCTTAGCAATCACACTTATTTCATCGGTAGGTGCGATAGCGGGAAAGGTGACGACTGGACATGTGGAATTATTGCCATCTCTTATCATGGTTATTGCTAGTTTAATTGCATCACCACTTGGGGCTATGACCGGGAAAAAGGTAAATACAAAAGTGCTACAGGTAATTTTAGCTCTATTAATATTTGCCACGGCAGTGAAGATTTGGATAGATATTTTATATTGATGATTAAGATCTAAGAAAAAGACGTAAATAGCACGTCTTTTTCTTAGATCTTTCAAAAATACACGCTATCATTTACAATGAAGTAAACGAACGTGTGTTTTTTTTCTGTTTGGAGGTAGGAGTTTCAATGAAATTAATTATAGCCGAAAAGCCGTCCGTTTCGAAAAACATCGCGGATGCGTTGAAGATTAAAAATCGCCAAGATGGATATTTTGAAGGAAATGGTTATATTGTTACATGGGCATTCGGCCACTTGCTGCAATTGTATGATGCGAAAGATTATGATGAGAAAATGTCGTCATGGAAAATGGACAATTTCCCTTTTGTTCCTTCCAAATTTCAATATAAAGTAAAAAGCGATCCGAGAAATAGGGATAAGCCAGATAGAGGAGCTCAAAAGCAATTAAAGATTATTCATCAGTTAATGAAAAGAAAAGATGTACAAGCGATTGTCTCTGCATGTGACTATGACCGAGAAGGGCAACTCATCGGTGATAGTATTATTTATAAATTGAAGACGGATAAACAGGTGTATCGACTATTATTAAATGAGTGGACGCCAGCTGAAGTTATAAAAGGTTTGGAAAATATAAAGTTAAATACAGAATTGCGGCCATTGCTAGATGCCGGAGTGAGTAGGCAATGGGCTGATTGGGTGATAGGTATCAACCTAACATCCGTCGCAACGCTTAAATATCAAAAAGGCAAAGGGAAGGCATTAAATATCGGTCGGGTTCTCTTGCCAACTTTAAAAGTAATATATGACCGCGATCAAGAGATTGAGAAATTTGTTCCAGAGAATTACTACAAACTTCAAGCCACTTTTCAAACGAAAGAGAATCATGCATATGAGGGAATCTATTATGAAGGCAAGGAAGAAAAGTTTAAGAGTAAAGAAAAGTTAGAGGCGATTCAAGATCTATTAAAAGATAAAAATGGAATGATTCTCGAGAAAAAAGTACAAAAGAAAAAAGAGTTCGCACCATTTTTATTTAACTTGTCGAATTTACAGGGGCATATGACAAGTAAATATAGTGGCTGGACTGCGGATAAAGTATTAAAAGTAGCTCAGTCCCTTTATGAGAAGAAATTTATTACGTACCCAAGAACAGCTAGTATCGCTTTAGAGGAAAGTCTAGTTGGAAAAACGGCGAAGGTATTGGAAACAATATCAGAGGATTTACCGTATAAGGATGAAATTAAATTTGTCCGTACGAAAAGAATTTTTGATAATGCCAAGGTGGAGAGTCATAGTGCGATAATCCCTACATACATGAAGCCAAAGAAACTTACTGCAGATGAAGGGCAAGTATATCAAGCTATCAAGAATAGATTCATTATGCAATTTATGCCAGTGGCAGAACATGAAGAAACAACAATTAAAACAAAAATAATGGACACTGATTTAAAAGGTATATTCCTATCAAAAGGTAAGGTTCAACTCGTTGAAGGATGGAAAAAGGTAGAGAAGGTTCAATCAAAAGATACGCTTTTGCCATTTGTAAAAATCAATGATGGAGTGGAGTTAATCAAGCATGAATTAACTTCTCATGTGACAAAGCCTCCGAAACAACATACGGAAAAAACCTTGCTACGTATCATGGAAACATGCGGAAGGAACTTTAATAAAGATAAAGATGAAGAAGATGTCGAGGCAATTTTAAGTGGCTTTAGTATTGGAACCCCAGCGACAAGGGCAGAAACAATAAAAAAGCTAAAGGATATTGGATACATTACTGCACAAAATAAAAACTTAATTTGCACAGAATTAGGAAGGAAATTAGTTGAAACATTTCCGATCAGAGATTTATTTAATCTTGAATTTACGGGACGTTTAGAAAAGTCACTATATGATATTGAGAAAGGGAATTATAGTAAGAACGAATTTCTTCAACTAATCTATTCTTTTACAACGAACTCGGTCAAGAAAATTAAAGAACACCAAGCTGGGACGATTCATGAGGTCACCGCCAAACGCCGAACTAATGAAGTAATGGGTAAATGCCCGGTGTGTGGAAATGTCATCATAGAAGGGCAGAAAGGTTTTGGATGTAGTAATTGGAAAAGTGGATGTAAATTTGTTATCTGGAAAAATGATAAATTTTTAGCGACGATGAAGAAAAAACCGACGAAAACAATGGTGAAAACACTTTTGAAAAATGGAGTGGCGCCAGTTAAAGGATTAACGAGCAAAAAAGGTAACAAATTCGATGCTCTATTGCGTTATGAAAAAAATCCCGAGAATGAATATTATAGTTGGAAAATGGAATTTACTAAATAGTTGCAGCAAGTAAAAGAAGTGATTCAGATGCGCGCACCGGGCATAAAACAGCAAGTTCATTCTTCTTCGGGAACATAACCCATATTGCGATGGTGATGAACGCATCATTACGACGGCTGTAATTTCAACAGGTGAAAAAGACGATGGTCCTTAGCTACAAGAATTAATCTGCAAGAGTCAAACTGCAGGCATGGAAATTGAAACAGTAGTCGGAGATACTGATTACTCTGGTAAAGAGAACTTACTCTATATGAAGGAACAAGAAATTCAACTGGTTTCTAAATTACACCCAGTCATCACAACCGGACAGCCACATCGAAAAAAAGATTTGAATTTAACAAAGATGCAGATACTTATGCGTGTGCCCCACAGCGATCTGGCGTAAATACGTGCGAAAGTTCGGATCAAAACAATCAATTATTTTTACTTTGATGTAGAGAAATGCAAGGTCTGTCCATTGTGTGAAAATTGTTATAAGGACGGCTCCAAAGCAGAGGCCTATTTTGAAATCACTTGAGGATACCGAACAAGAGGTGTATTTCAATAGACGAAGGAGTAGGAGTTAAACGCATCGCTCTTGAACGTATAAGATGCAAGCCAAGCCAAGCGAAGAATATGAATTAAAGAATCTGCATGGCTCCAAAACGGCCAAATGGGCAGGAATATTTTACCACCACAATGTTCGCAGTGATCAGTGAAGCTAATGAACGAATGACAGAGTAAATAACAGAGTACATAACGGAAGAAATGAGTGTTTTCTATTCATTTTTGAATAAAAAACACCCGTTTTTGTAAAAAAAGGTGTTTTTATAAAACGTATGATTTTTCAAAATCCTTTTGTTAAGCACCCATTAATGATAAATCGAACCCCTCGTTTATTCAATTACTCCCGTACTTTTTAGTTTGATATTCACCGTAACATTAAATTCAATTTCCGAATAAATTCGGTCCCAATCTTCCATCATGCCTTCATACGGCAATCTTGTCGCTCGAAAACGCAAACCGAAACCGTATGGATCGACTTCATTTTCCTGCAATTTTGTCAATAACTTAATCACTTGCTTTTCTATATCTTCGGCCGCGATTTTATCATATTTTTTCAAATGCTTAATATCCAAACGCTTATTCGACTCGCCAATGACACCGGACTTTGTTATTTTCATGTCAATCCTCGGAGGACCATCGTCAAAAACGATGTCATACTTCATCTTGATAACATTAAGGTTCAACACGAAGATCATATCATTCTCATCAATTGTATAACTGAAACCAGACGCGTTATTGACATGTGAGTTGTAATCTTTCGTTTCAAGCGGCGTCAATTCAACCGGTTTTTTCCCTGGCTTAACAACGATCGATTTATCAATGACGAATTCGGTGCCGCCCTCATCAATGGAGACAATGGGAATAATCGTATCTTTGCCTTTGCCGAGTACCTCCCGCCTGAATTCAAATAGAAATGTTGTGACCACGTAAGGGCTTTCCGTTCCCGTATTATCAAAGTAGTTATATAAGGCATTCGATGCTGGCGATTCGGATTCCGGATCAAAGGTCAACACTTCTTCGGCAGTCGTTTCAGCTACAGCAACATAAGAGATCAATTGGATATCCCCGCGCCGCGTGAAAAAGTCCATGTACGTGTCTACATTATTAGTAAGCAATTCCTTATTGAGCATGATGATTCTGTTATGGGCAAAATCTAATACTTTATCGACATGTGTTTCCATCTTATGTACTGCATCCGCTACTGACTTGGAGTCTTCAGATAAATAGACATAGACTGGAGCTGTTGCTTGTTTGACATCTCCAACCGGCTTTGCCAATTTCAATGTCACTCTATAACCGTTTTGTACCTTTTCAGAAGGATCAAGGCCGATCCCGACTACAAACATCCTTTTGTCGATGTCTTTAAATGCACACCCGGCTTGTAGAAGCAAGGCAAATAACATCGCAATGGATAGCCATCTTTTTATCATTTTTTGCTTTTTGGACATGTCGATGCCGACCCCCTCCGCTTCGCCAATAGCAGACTGCCGATCAGCAAAACAAGAAGAATCGGCAAAAATATTTTATCAAAAAATTCAACTGATTTAAAAAGGCCATCTATTGTAATCTCTCTTGTCGTGTACATTGCGACAATCCAAAACAAAAACATAAAAAAAGGAAGTGTCAAATTGAACGATTTAAATTTGAACCGTTTAAAATAGAAGGTGCTCGAAAGCAATTGCATTGAAACATGCCAAAGGGTCGTAGTACTAACGACACCTAAAGCAAAAAAGAAGCCGATGAACAGAAAGACTATTCTTTCTACGATTCCGAACTTCATACGTATAGAATCACTTGTCGTTATCCATGGGAACAGAACATTGTCAAGAGAGTCAAACCCTCCAAAGCCGATTGGAAGGAAGTAGGTTGTCAAAAGAATGAACGTGCAAATCAGCGTTAAAAGTGCCATTCCTTTGCCTGTAGGTTTTTTCGGTTTCGTAAAGTAACGATTGAAAATGACTAAGTTTGCCGCTCCTATGACGATATAAAGCGATGTGGAAAAGGATGTATAATTCGGTAAATGGTTAATATGCAAGGCAGCTACCCGTATATAATCCCAATTCAAGTCTGTACTGGCATATCCTTTTAGTAGAACGAAGAAGATAAAAGGCATAGAGATAATGAAAACAATTTCACTGAAGTATAAGATTTTGTCAGTAGACATGTAGACACCATATGTGACGATAAGTAAAAAAGCTAAAAAAATCACAAAGATAGGCATTTCAGGTGTCAGAAAACGTATCGTAATAACTGTATATATGAGAATTACTATGAGCCCCGCAAAATACCAAGCTAATGAGAAAAAAAGAAGAATGGGTGTTGATATCCATTTTGGCATTGTCTTTTTCATAATTTCAGGTAATCCTTGACCCGGAAATTGGCTAAACAACCTGACAATCGTATATGTCAGCACCATTCCGATGACAAGCGCAAGTACAATGGCAAGAACAGTTCCGCTTTTGCTTCCGATTATGAGTATTCTTGGCGTTATCGCAATCATATTTGTAATCAGATTAACCAATATCAAATAGAATATGAAACGGCTCATTTATTGTCCATCCTTAATTCTTCGTTTTTATTCATCCACGGAATCCGTAAATAGGGCACGCCGTAGCTTTCTTTATTTGCAAAAACCATAATGATTCCGATGAATCCGACGAGTAACCCGACCAACCCGAACAAAGATGTGTAAATAAGAAGAAAAAGCCTAATAACCCGCATCGCGAAACTCATTTCGTTAATTGGAATGACAAATGTGGAAATTGCAACCGCTGAAATGATAATGATCATAATTGTTGACGTAAGTGCTGCTTCTGTTGCCGCCGTTCCTAAAATGAGTCCGCCAACAGTGGTCGCAGTGGCGCTGACAGCTTTCGGCAATCGCATACTTGCTTCGGTCAATAATTCCATAAAAAACAGCATGAAAATAACTTCGATAAAAGATGGATACGGTACACCGATCCTGCTTCCCGCAACGGTTAAGGCAAGTTCGATTCGAAGGATGTCAGGATTATACGATGTCATTGCCACATATAGACTTGGAAGAATAATACATGTAAGTAAACCGATATACCTTAATAAAATGGTAAAACCAGTTACGCCAAAGACGTGGTAATTGTCTTCCATCGAAGACATGAAATCAAAAAAAATGACAGGCGTTATGATGACATTCGGACTTCCGTCAATTACGATGATGACTTTGCCACCGTGTAAATTGTAAACAATTCGATCTGGCCGTTCGGTGATCAACGTTGAAGGAAGCAGGGTAAATATGCCTTTGTTGAGTAAACGTTGTAGATCGCCGGCAGATTGGAACAAAGGGGCGTGGAGCTCATCAAGTCGCTTTTTCACTTTTTTTACCATGTCCGGATCAGCCCGATCGTTATCATAGAGCAAAACGACTGCCCGGTTTGTTTCATCAGCCGGAATGAAATCTATCACATTTAAAGAGGACTTATGGTATCGCTGTCTGATTATGTTAATCGTCACTTCGATATCTTCGCTTAATGCCAGCTGGGGGCCATGGATTGTAGGTTCCATCAGGGTTTGTTGCACTTCATTATTTTTTACGAGACGGATATCCAATGAAAATATGTTATCTTCAATAGCGACTAAGACAAATCCGGCGCTTAGCATCATTATCAATTTATCTTTGTCAGGTACATCTAATTTATTCGGCAAGGATTGGATATACGATGCATAGTTTTCCTCTGAAGACAATTCGAAAAAAGGTCTGATCACTGTTTGCTGAAGTCTATCGCCATCAACCACCGATTTCAAGAAAAAGAGGAAGGCAAATTGACCTTGAATATGCAGTGGAGTTTGAATAATATCATTTGACGGCTTAAATTGTTCAGATAGCTCAATAAATAAAGGAGGAGCTTCCTTTTTTTTAGCCATTTGCAATTCTCCATTCATTGGAAACTTAAAAACAAGTATGTCTTTAAAGTTCCCGGATTAGCTACAAAAGATACATGAAACGAACGAAGAGGCAAGATTTTACCTGGAACGTTAGAAATCGCTCACAAATTAAAAGGAACCATATTCACCGACACTTGGATCAAGAAATGGCAAAATCCACTAGTTTCTTGGAGTGATTAAACCTTTTAATTTCTCCAATTCTAGAAATAACTTTTGCTTCGGTTTTTTCGCCAGTATCGGGAATTGATCGGATAATCTTAGATTATTCAATACTTTTTGCTAAAGCATCTCTCTTACTTTCAAGAATGGAACGTAAATATTGAATCACCGCAAACAAAGGGCAGCATGAACTGAATAAAGAGGTTTAAAAATGGTTGGATGAGGAAGATACGTCTGAATTAAATGGAAACCATACTGTTTATTTGTATAATTTGTGGAAGGAAGATGATGTCCTGAATTTGTTGTACAAGAATTTCAGGATAATAAAAAATGAAGAAGTGGAGACTGTCGCCCAAAATATGGAGTCACTATACGTAGGACGAGATAAAATCCCAGGTGATTTCAGCTCACTTGGGACGTCATTTAAATAGCGTTAGCAATTTTGTTTTTTGGTAGATATGAATTTGATCTTTTACCTGTTTGACCGTAGTTGAAATATTTTCTATACTATATTTTAAAAAAATTATAGAAAAGGCATCTTCAGTTCCCTTATTGCGAAATGCCCTTATGTAATCGTGGCGCTTCGATTTTCTCAGTTGAATTATCTACACCCTTGGTATGGAGCAAATAATCCAATAATCGCTGAATTACCAACTTATTAAGAGCATTTCTTTAGCTTTCTTGGATCATCGCACTCTGCATGTGGTTCACTGTATTGTCCCTTGAAAAAACGAATCTTTTCAACTCATCCATTTTAACCGACTCAAATAATACGTCGTAATATCGTAAAAGGCAACAGGAATTATAATTATATTTCTTTACAATTTGTTTGTGTAAATGTTCCTCTAGAATTATTCTTCTTGCTGCGAGGAAAAAATGAGTACTATACATCCGTTCCAATTCAGAAGGGAAATTAAAAGCAAAACTTTCCTTCCCTTAGAAGATTGATAGCTAAGAACTAGGAAACAAAGCCTTAAAAGGTCATGAGACTGTTTGGAATTTTTGTATGAAAATGAATATTGGTGTCCTGATTTTGGTGATATTGAAAGAAAGAATCTAATTCAAGATCTGGAGAAAGGTAAGGTTGGGAAATTTATCTAATATAGCGCTTACCATCATTTCATTACAAAATTTAAACATAGAAAGGTTGTGTATTGATTGCATAAAAAATCAGAGTACTTATTTCATTTAGTATCGCTTCTAAAATCCCTTGCAAATTGTGAAAAAGTTTCTTATGGAAATTCAAGACGGTGAAATTGCTTATTTAGCATACCATATTCAGATTATTATCGAATCATGAGATAAAAGGAAATAAAAACGATTATTCTCTATAGCAGAAGTTATGAGCGAACAAAGCTCCTAGCATCTAAGATAGCGACGTACTTTGATGAACTCAAAATTTGTAGAATAGAAAAATACTCAACAGACTATGTTTTTGATTATTCCTATTTATATATTGGTATAAATTTAACACTAACACCACAAACTTATGCAGACTTTAATATGATACAAAGCGGCTTCCACCCCGAAAGTTAGATTTTTTCATCTAACTTTTGGAGCGCAGATCAGCACATAAAATTTTCTGTTCTTTTCGTTTAGAAGTGGGTTTTATCCCAGCCTCTTTAAAGAAACATCTTAATTAATGATTGTTTTTATCTACATATTTCCCATAATCCGGAATGGCTAATTGGTCAAATTCACGAGCTAACTTGTGTAAACTAGTTGATAATAATTCACTTGACATTGGTAAACCATGGCCTGTTACAGCAACTAATGGATTAAGTGCTTCTAATTTTTTTACCGACTCCCAAGCCGCTTGCCAATCAGTAGTAAGATATCTTGGAGGTCCATTTATTTCTTGTTCCTGTGTAAATACTTTATAAAGAGAATCTTGTTTAACTGTAACAAATGCATCTCCAGCGATTAATGTTCGATCTTCTTCTCTAAATAACGATACATGTCCAGGCGCGTGTCCTGGTGTATGAATCCAGCGAAAACCAGGCATATGCGGGACACTACCATCAGAAGGAAGTTTTTCTACATGGTCACCTAAGTTTACAGGTTCATTCGGGAACATTGGTGAGATTTTCGCCACCATCCCCCCTTCAACAGTTGAGTCTGGATCAGGATAACTCATTTTTCCTGTTAAGAAAGGTAATTCTAATTCATGTGCATAGACAGGAACATTCCAATGCTGAATTAACTCAATAATCCCACCAACATGATCGAAATGACCATGTGTTAAGATGATTGCCTTTGGACGACTATTTTCACCGAAACGGTTTTCTGTAATAGATATAATTTCCTCAGCTGAATTAGGCATTCCTGCATCAACTAAAACGAAGTCCTTAGTTTCGGGATTCCCTACCAATTGAATGTTTACAATTTGGATTGTATGACAAAGCAGATCAGGCAATACTTTTATACTAACGCCACTTCCAATTGAAGTTGCAGGAATAAATTTGTAATCACTACCATAAGAAAGTTCCTTATCCATATGAAAACCTCATTTCCTTTTTAAATTTAGGTGTGTTTATATCATATCCCTGTTTTAATGAAATAAACTTATGGATTGTTATCTTGAGGAGTAGTAAGGTGTCTAAAGAAAAGTAATATTTAATGAATAGCTTTATATAATGAACTGTTTAATAAGTCTCTATAATGCTGTAAAAAAAGACATTCTCCATTTTAGGTATATATTAATCTGTTATGCCTGGAGAGGAAACAAATCTCGGTATGATCTAAAAAAAGAAGGACTGCCCAATAGTAAACTACTACTTGGACAGTCCTTAAATATAAGCTTATACAAATGAGAGAACGGATTCTCGCTCAACGATATGATGGGGCATATAGAACACCCCATTTTCAATTTGCGCTTTGGGTTCTTCCAATATTTTAATTAAATATTTGACACTTTCCACACCAATCTCCTCAAATGATTGAGATACAGTTGTTAATTTTGGAGTGACCATATTAGAGATGGATAAATTATCAAATCCTATAATAGAGATGTCATTTGGAACCCGTAAATTATTATCGTAAATACATCTCATCGCTCCAATCGCCATCTCATCAGTTGCGGCAAATACTGCAGATATATTTGTTTCACTTCTGTTTTCAAGTAATTGTTCCATTGCGTGATAACCACCTTCATAGCGGATATTATCTCCGTATGCAATCTGTCCTGGATTAAAAGTAAGGTTATAGAAATCTATAGCATTTTTAAATCCTCGAAATCGGGGTTCTCCAACTAGTTTATCTTCGCTAGGTGAAGAGGAGATCATTCCAATATTTTTGTGTCCGCGAGAAACCAAATAAGATATAGCATCAAAAGAAGCCTTAATATCATCTGTTTTAAAGGAAGAAAATTTTGATTTTATATGTTCGCTTAATACTAATACAACAGGAATTCTTAATCGATTAATAACTTCCTCATATTCTTCCGTAATCAGCCGACTCGATATAATAATACCAGATACACCAAGTTTCTTAAGAGAGATCATCCCGTCTAAAATCCGTTCTTGTAACGGACCTTCGTGATCTAAATCACGTAACAGCAAATCAATATTAGCGTTCTTTGCTGTTCTACTGATCCCCCTATATAATTCGCCAAAATAGAAAGTAGTAATATCAGGAATTAACAAACCTAAGGATAAACTTTGTTTCTTTGAGCTTAAGGACTTCGCTTTTTCATTTGGATAATAGCCTAATTTACGGACGCTATTTAAGACTCGTTCCCTTGTTTCTGGATTAACAATGTCGGGGTTATTTAATACCCTAGATACCGTAGAAATGGAACATCCGGAATCTTTGGCTACATCTTGAATTTTAACCAAATTACTTCATCACCTTTTAACTTTAATGAAATAGTAATATTTTTTGAACAATTTTATCTATAAAAGCTTACCCAGAGAAGCTAATTCATATGGATAACGCTATAAAAAACGCTAAATTAACTTTTTAGGAAGCGTTCTATGAAAACACATTATATCAATGAATATAACATACATCATCTGTAATGATAAACCCCTAAGGGTTTAGAAAAGTTTTTCAATTCACCATTGACAGTAATAAGATTTTAATATAATCTGTAAGCGTATTGTTTCTGAAAACGTTTTATGAAAAAATCAATAAAATGATTTTTGGTTGCTGAATTATATTTTTCCTCAACAGAAAAACGTTTTGAGTTGTACATAATCTTGTATAAAGAAACAATGAAAAGGTTTTTGTCTATAGGATTGGAAATTTGTTATCAATTTTTACTACTAATTATTGGAAAGAGGTAGAGGAATGTCGAATATTAAAAAGGTAAGGATCGGAATAATTGGCTGTGGAGGTATTGCACAACAAAAACATTTGCCTTCTTTATCAAAATTAGCGGACAAAGTTGAACTTACGGCATTTTGCGATACTTTAATAGAAAGAGCGGAGCAAGCAGCTCAACAATACGGCAACGACAATTCTGCAGTCTACACTGACTACAAAAAACTATTAGAAGATACATCCATTGATGTTGTTCATGTATGCACCCCGAATGTATCGCACTCAACTATTACCATAGATGCGCTAGAAACTGGTAAGCATGTAATGTGTGAGAAGCCAATGGCTATTAATTCAGAGGAAGCAAAAAAAATGCTTAATGCAGCAAAACGAACTGGTAAAAAGCTATCAATTGGATACCAAAATCGTTTTAGAAGAGATTCAATTTTATTAAATCAAGCCTGTCAGGAAGGTGATTTAGGAGAAGTATATTTTGCAAAGGCACATGCTATTCGTCGGAGGGGTGTACCGACTTGGGGCGTTTTCATGGATAAAAAAAAACAAGGTGGTGGCCCATTAATAGATATCGGCACACATGCATTAGATCTTGCATTATGGATGTTGAATAATTATAAGCCAAAACTGGTTGTTGGCTCGGCATATCAAAAGCTTATAGATAAACCAGAAGGGAATATGTTTGGTCCATGGAATCCCGAAGAATATAAGGTGGAAGATTCAGCTTTTGGATATATAAAAATGGAGGATGGAGCAACTATCACCCTAGAAGCGTCTTGGGCATTAAACATGCTACATGAAAAGGAAGCACAAGTTACATTATGCGGGACAGAGGCTGGAGCAGAAATGTTTGGCGACCCGGATAAAAATGAAGGTTATGTCACTTTTAATACTACGAAGTATGGTCAAAGAATCGAATCTGAAACAACACGATCTTCTGGGATCGCATATTTTGAAGGGCAGGAAGATGATGATATGGGCTACCTAGAAGCTAAGCAGTGGATTGACGCCATCATAAATGATGGAGAACCCTTAGTTAAACCAGAAGAAGCTTATGTAGTTACTCAAATATTAGAAGCAATCTATGAATCTGCTGAGACAGGCAAGGCAATCGAACTAAATTAGGAATTCATCTGTGAAAATACCTATTGGGATATTAAGTGTATTAACGTTTATTACGCCTGACTTTTCGGACACTGGGAAATCAACTTGCTATAGCGTTAAAAGAGTATTTAATAAATGAAACTTTCGCTAATAGACTTAAAGAGAAAACTAAAGATAATTGGAAGGGAAGCGGTTACTATGGCTTTGAAAGTTGGTATTCAACTTTACTCAGTTCGACAATCATTGAAAAAGGAGCCATTTGAAACATTAGAGAAAGTGGCGGCTGCGGGTTATAAATATGTTGAAGCTGCAAACCATGATGCCCTTACAGATGATGGGGTAGGTTTTGGATTGTCAGCTAAGAAAATGAAAGACGCGCTCGACAACTTGGGATTATCCATTGTTGGTTGCCACGTGAACCCATTGAAACTAGAACGGCTTCCCGCTGTTTTAGATTACCATCAAGAATTAGGAAATAAACAAATTGGTTGTGATATTGAATTCTATCCCTATGAGGACATGGATTACTTACTACGTAGGTGTGAATTATTTAATAAGGTAGGCGAAATGTGTAAGGAACGTGGCATGCGCTACTATTACCATAACCACTATCAGGAATTTCAAAAGTTTGGTGATAAAAAAGTTTATGAAATTATTATGGAAAATACAGACCCTAATCTTGTTTTCATAGAAATGGACACATATTGGATTACACGTGCAGGAGAAAATCCATTAAACTTAATTGAAAAATATAAAGATCGCCTTGTTCTTCTACATCAGAAGGATTTTCCGAAGGAAGCACCACAACCAATTGTAATGTACGACGGTATCATAGATCCCGATAAAGAGATTACTTATCCGATGTTTGAAGATACAAAGGCTCCGGAGTGCTTTACTGAGATTGGAACAGGTATTTTACCAATTCAAGATATTATAGATACTGCAGTAACAGCACCAAATCTAGACTTTATTATTTTAGAACAGGACCATTCAAGTTTAGATGAAATTGATTCAATTAATACGAGTATGAAAGCATTTCAAAAATACTCTGGAATAGAATGGGATTAATAAAAGCTCCAGTTTGTAAGCTAATTCTTCAAGCGCTACGACCGAACGAGAAATACCAGTAATAAATGGGTTCAGCCGCATAATTATTTGTGTGGCTGAATCCATTCTTAGATGTTAAAGTCTCAGTCGTCTTGGATAATATGGTTCTAGATTATACATGTTCTTGATCCCTGCCCTTTTCAGCAGTAGTCGCATAATTCCCAATGCCTGCAAATTTATCCGAAAACGTATGAGTAGGTTGACTGCTGACTCAAACATCCCGAAATTGAGGTGCATTTATTATTAACCAATAAGTTAGATAAAAAAATTGAATGCACTTTTTTTGAAATTTCTTTTTTCTGCACATATACTCTTGCATTTCTTAAGCAGGGGGAGTTTTACCCGTCTCGACTGTCATTACATTCATATATAGATGAAAGATTTTGATTGCGTTTAACATATCCTTCCTAGAACTCATGGAGACAAACCCACCTAATGAAAAAAGCCAAGGGGGTTCATGTGGACGTCCTCGTCGGTGAACCCATTAAAAGCGTAAAATTTTCAACTGAAAATCCCAAGCAATTGTTTCAATTAATCAGAAGTGACATCAAAAGAGTATTGAACAGCAGATTTTATATCGATATCTACAACATATACGCTAATATCCATTTAAACATGCTGTTATTCATCCCCATTAAACTTTCCTATTCCGCAAGCACGTTTTATTAAGCAATTAAAAGTAGTATAAAAACGGTAGAAAAAAGATCTACTCTAACGTTTTCAATTCATTCTGTTCCGCCATTTCCTTTTGAAAAAAGAATAAACGGGCGGAATAATTACAAGTAAAAGGTAAAGGAGAAAAATAATTAATTCAATGGATTCCATTACCCGCAAAGGGCTGACTGCATCTATCAGGGCGTCTTTTAATGTGAGGCCTAACAAAATGTCCACACCTAAAGATAAACATATTAATGCTACTGTGATCAGTAAAGTGATACTAATAATTTTCAAATTTTATCACTCCCTTTATTATTCTTTCCTTTGTTAAGTGTAGATATCAAAAATAGTTAGAACATTTAAAGCGTTGTTATAAAAAACGGTCATTATGGATAAAAAGAAGACTAAACAAATAAAGAAGGGGTATGTTTGTGCCATGCCTTCATTTTTTAAACAGAAAAAAAATAACAAGGATAGAAGAAATAAGCGTGATAATCGGCCGTCGCCGTCTATTGATTGCTCTTTGGACGCTAATCTTGCTCACATTAAACAAAAAACGGGCAATAGTGCTGATGTGATCACCCGTACATTGACCGTTGGAAATGAGTTTAAAACAGATATAGCTCTTGTGTATGTTGATGGGATCGTTGACAGTCAGTCTATTAATGACTTTTTAATAGAAGCGATCTTAGAAAAACACGAATTGAATGAAAAATTGATGCAACAGGAAGCTTTTAATGTAATGAAAGAAGGTGTCGTGGCGGTTGGTAGTGTGAAGCCGATTAAGGACTGGGATGAGCTTTTTTCCTCCCTCATGTCGGGTGAAACCATTATTTTCATTGATAAAGTAAATGGTGCACTAAGTGCTGATACTAAAGGTGGAGAACGGCGCTCGATTGAGGAACCAACTACGCAAGTAAACATTATGGGACCAAAAGTCGGGTTTACTGAATCGCTCGGTACAAACATGGCGATGGTCCGCCGAATTATTAAAAACACTAATGTATGGGTCGAACCTTTAAAAGTAGGTAAAGTGACGAATACAGATGTGACAATCATGTATATAAATGGAATTGCAAATGAAAAGATAATTAAAGAAGTGCGGGAACGATTAAAAAGTATTGATATCGATAGTGTTCTCGATAGTGGTTATATTGAGGTATTTATTGAAGATGAAGCAACTACTCCGTTTCCAACATTATATCGGGCTGAAAGGCCAGATGTTGTAGCAAGTAATTTGCTGGAGGGAAGGATAGCAATATTTGTCGATGGTTCACCCTTCGTACTAGTGGTACCAGCTGTGTTTGTTCAATTCTTTCAGACCGCAGATGATTATTATTTTCGCTCTGATATCGCTACATCACTTCGCTTTTTAAGAGTACTCATTTTTATAATTTCTATCTTTGCGCCCGCTTTATATATTGCCGCTACCACCTTTCATCATGAAATGATTCCTACAAAACTGTTAATTGTCATTGCCGCACAGCGGGAGACAGTGCCTTTTCCAGCCTTCTTTGAAGCGGTACTTATGGAAGTAACATTTGAAATTTTACGTGAGGCTGGAGTGAGATTGCCAAAGCCTGTTGGTACGGCCGTTTCTATCGTAGGAGCGTTAGTTGTCGGACAGGCAGCTGTTGAAGCTGGTGTCGTATCGGCGGCAATGGTTATTATTGTGGCGATTACGGCGATTGCAAACTTTGCTACTCCTAATTTTGCCATGGCTATCTCGCTACGTTTGCTTCGTTTTGGATTTATGATAGCTGCAGCTACATTTGGTATTTACGGAATCGTATTAGGAGGAATCCTATTAATGGTTCATTTGTCAAGTCTACGTTCATTCGGAGTTCCGTATATGACACCACTTTCTCCTTTTATTCCAGGCAATACAGATGATACAGTCGTTCGTTTACCACTGTGGAAGTTTAATAAAAGACCGGAATTAATTGCAGACAATGACAATCTTACTCGACAAGGTGAAAACCAAATGCCAGGTCCCGATGATAAACGTGGAATGATTAATAGTAGCCTTGATAAGGATGATCGAAATGAGTCATAGATTTTTATGTTTTTTCTCAATTATAGGCACTATGCTGTTACTGTCAGGATGTTGGAGTCAAAAAGAGTTAACAGAATTGGCAATCATTACTTCTCTTGGAATTGATAAAAATGAGAAAGGCGAATATGTTGGTAGCTTCCAAATCATTATTCCTAGTAATGTAGGGGGCATGATGGGATCGGGAAATGGGGAAGGCACCCCTTTTATCGTCCACACGGCCACTGGCAATAATTTAGTTGAGGTAAGTGATAACTTAAGTAAGAAAATTTCTCGAAAACAATACTTTTCTCACACGGGTTTAGTTGTGATCGGTGAAGAATTAGCAACGGAAGAAGGAATTATGCCTATCTTTGATATTTTGGATCGTGATACAGATTTTCGGACAAGTGCATCCATTGTGATTGCTGAAAATACATCAGCCGAAAATATAATTAAGACTTTGACACCAATTGATAGAATTTCAGCGGAGAATGTATTAAAGACAATGCAATATACGCAACAGAGAACAGGGCAAAATATTGATGTTAAGGTGAATGATTTAATAAGGGGCTTTATTTCATCTAGTAGGGTACCAGTCATTAGTAGTATGCGTTTGATTGGGGATGAAGAACGTATTGGTGAAATGGAGAGTCTTCAAGACACGTTACCTGATGTGGTCATCGAAGCGAGCGGTCTTGCTGTCATTTATGATGGTAAATTGGTCGAGTTGCTCCATGGAGATAAGTCCAGAGGCGCAGTGTGGATAATGGACAAAATTAAAGATACGAGTATCTTCATTGATTGGAAAGAAAAAAAAGATGCAGTCACATTTCATGTCATTCGCCAAAAAACGAATATCTCTGCTCATATCAAAAATAAGACACCGAGTATTTCTGTTCATGTTGAAGCAGAAGGGAATATAGATGGTTTATTAGTGCCTGTAAATCTTAATGATTTAGACGAGATTCACAGAGTAGAAAGGAAATTAGAGGAAGAAATTAAAAAGCAGTTAGAAAACACAATTCAACATATGCAAGAATTGAAAGCAGATATATTTGGATTTGGAGAAGCCGTTCACCGCTCACATCCAAAAGCATGGAGAGAGTTAGAAAAGAGGTGGAATGAGGACCACTTCCCAGAAATGAAAGTGAACGTGCGGGTTGATGCATATGTGCGCCGAAGCGGCCTACGAAACAAGTCGTTTCTTAATGAAGTAGAAATAAATAAAGATAGAATAGAAAAAGGTGATATGGGTGGAGAAGGCGAAAATTAGCGCATACCAGTTATTCGTTCTCATTGTAATGTTTGAACTTGGCAGTGCTTTGCTCGTTCCACTTGCCATGGATGCAAAACAAGATGCATGGCTCGCCATTTTGTTTGGTATGATTGGCGGTTTTATTTTATATTTCATCTATTATCGCCTTTATTTATATTACCCTGATTCTTTACCAACCACTTTCGTTCAAAAGTTAATAGGGAAAACGTTTGGGAGAATAATTGCTTTTCTTTATATAGTGTACTTTTCATACTCGGCTTCAAGAGTTCTGCGCGATTTTGGGGAGATGTTAGCGGTTATTTCATATCCTGAAACGCCACTTTCAATCAATCATGCACTTTTAATGTTTGTAATTGTTTATACAGTTCGTAAAGGCATTGAGGTAATAGGCAGATCAGGAGAGCTCGCCTTTTTCTTAATTTACCTCTTTGCCATCATAGGCTTTATACTAATTATCTTTTCTGGGATCATTCATATTAATAATCTGAAGCCAATATTAGAGGATGGGATATATTCAGTAATAAAAGTTGCCTTTGGGCAAGTTCTATTTTTTCCATTTGGAGAAGCTATCGTATTTGCTATGATTTTACCTTATTTAAATAATCCGAAGAAGGCAAAGATTACTGGTTTACTGGCCTTAGGATTGAGCGGAATAAATATAGCGATAAGTATGGCAATCAATATAAGTGTGCTCGGTGTTTCACTTATTGAACGTACACAATTCCCGCTACTTAGCACTATCCAAGCGATACAATTTGCTGAGTTTTTGGAACGACTCGATATATTTTTTATACTAACTATGATCATTCTTGGTTTCTTTAAAATCTGCATATTTTTTTATGCTGCTGTGATTGGAACGGCGGATCTGTTTAAAATAAAAGAACCTTCGCAGTTAGCTTTTCCGATGGGGTTAGTTGTCCTATTTATGTCCATCGTCGTCGCAAGTAATATGACGGAACATCTTCAAGAGGGGTTGGAAATTATACCCATTTACATACATCTTCCTATTCAAGTGATTATTCCTGCAATTCTGCTTATTATTGCATTTTTTAAAAACAGAAAGGTAGGGAAAATGCGTGATGGCCAGTTAAGTCAAGGTGACGGCCAGTAAGAAGGAACGGATGGCTTGTAAAAGGAAGATGACGGCCAGTAAGATTCACACGATGGCTAATAAAAGCGAGATGACCGCCAGTAAGATGTCTCGAGTCAATCATTGGTCAATCATTATATGGTCTGTAAGAATTTTATGAAATGAAAGGGGAAGGAAATGATAAATAAGTAAAAAGAAAGGATATTTCGGCCTATTCTTAGAAAAATCTGTTTAATAAATCAGTTTTAATACTGAATTTTTATTTGCTCTAAGGCACATAATATACTAGATTTTTTAAAAGGGAGGAATTTACTTTGCACAACCAACAAAATCAGCAAAATTCTCAAGGTCCAATGCACCCAAATATGCAGACTGGTATGGTAGGTCAACAGCTTAACCACGGTGGGCATGAAGTGTTTGATGTTCACGAAGTGTTGTCAGGTGCGATAGGCACTCTAGATCTGTTTACTTTATTACGTCCGCATGTGCAAGATCCAGAGTTACTGAATATTTTGGATCGTCAATATCAATTTACTTTAAATGAATACAACACAACGGTGGATTGTTTTAAATCTGGGCAAGATCCTGCCGTTCCTACACAAAGTTATAAAATGAATCAAGAGAATGATTTTGTTTATGGATTAAAACCGACACAACCTAAAAAACCATTGCAATCTGTGAATGAAATTACTGATGCATGCATTTCTGGAATGATGCTTGGTTCTGTGAAAGCTGGAGCCTCAGCAAAAGCAATGGCGGCCTGTGAGGTAACTAATCCTGTAGTGCGTAGGGTACTTGCTGATTCAGTACCAAATTGTATTGAAATGGCATATGAACTTTCTATTTATCAAAACAAGCACCATTATTACCAAGTACCGCAGCTAAACCAACAGGATATGCAGCAATTACTTCATGCATATGCACCAGGACAAATGCCGAATTTAAATACCCCACATTGAATTAATTAAATAAGGCGATCTCTTAAAGGAGTCGCCTTATTTTAATGCTTTTTTATTATTAAACTTAACAAGTCTAACTGCATTAAGAATAACGAGCAGTACGCTTAGCTCATGAATGAGCATTCCAGATGCTAAAAATACTTTTTGCATTAATACACCAATAAGGAGAAGTACGACTGTGCTGACTGCGAAAAGAGTATTTTGTTTCATATTGCGGACAGTTGCTTTTGCGAGTGAGTAAGCATGTGCAAAATGATCTAAATCATCAGCCATGAGGACTACATCGGCTGTTTCCATTGAAACATCTGTCCCAGATCTCCCCATCGCAAGGCCAATGTCTGCAGTGGCGATTGCAGGCGCATCGTTAATCCCATCTCCAGCCATCGCAATGTGTCGTTCTTTTTCCTTTAATTTCCGAATCTTATTTACTTTATCTTCTGGAAGTAACTCCGCAAATACATGCTCAATGTCCAATTTTTGAGCGACTAATTCAGCTGTATGTTTGTTATCGCCTGTGAGCATATACATGTCTTTAATACCTGAAGCACGCAATTTTTTTAATGCAGCTATTGCTTCTGGACGAATTTGGTCTGCGATGGAGATAATCCCTTCTACTTTTCCATTAACCGCTGCAAAGATGGTTGTATTCCCTTGTTTTTCTTTAGTAATTGCATAAGTCTCTTCTTCGGAAGCAATATCAATCTGATATTTCATCATTAACTTGCGGTTTCCAATCACGAGTTGATTGCCAGCAATAAGTGCTCTAATTCCATTCCCTTTTATGACTTCTGCATTTTTAGGTTCGTTACTAAGCGTTAAATTACGCGCTTTAGCTTCCTTGACAATTGTTTGACCGAGATGATGTTCAGAAATAACTTCTGCTTCCGCTACGATTCGCAACAAGTCATTTTCGTTCATCGAAAAGGTTTTTATATCAGTGACTGCTGGCTGACCTTGAGTCAATGTGCCTGTTTTGTCAAAAACAATTGTATTTACTTTAGCGAGTTTTTCCATAATCTCTCCGCCTTTAATCAAGACGCCGTTTTTCGCACCATTACCGATACCAGCAACAATAGAGACTGGTGCAGAAATAACAAGCGCGCCTGGACAAGCGATTACAAGGAATGTGAGCGCGAATTCTATATTACTTGTGAAAATAAAGACAATAACGGATAACGCCATAATAGCTGGTGTATAAATGTGTGCAAACTTCTCGAGGAACTTTTCTGTTTTTGTTTTCGATTCCTGTGCATCTTCCACAAGTTCGATAATTTTAGCGAAGGCAGTATCATCACCAACTTTTTCAGCGATCACTTCGATATATCCATGATCAATGATGGTTCCGCTGAAAACTGTGTGATCCATTTGCTTATTGGCAGGAACAGATTCACCTGTGATTGCAGATTCATTGATCAAAGCAGTTCCAGCAACTACTTTTCCATCAACGGCCACTTTCTCACCTGATTGAATGATAACACGGTCACCTTTTTCTACCTTATCAACTGCAATTGTTACTTTTTCACCATTTCGTAAAATGGTTGCTTCTTGTGGCGCCATATCAATCAGCGTTCGAAGCGAGGTTCTTGTTTTCTCCAGTGTCCGTGCTTCAAGGTAGCTGCCAAATAGAAAGAGAAAGGAGACGACTGCTGATTCTATATATTCTCCGATAAATAAAGCGCCAATGATGGCAATTGAGACGAGAAGCTCGATACTGAATGCCTTCATTCTTATTGATTGAACAGCTCTCATAATGATTGGTAATCCAGCAAAGATTGTAGAGATGATTAAAAGTACACCTTTATATTGGCCGAAACCGGTTAGATGAAGAGTAAGTGCTGCGGCGAGCAGCGAGCCGGTGACCATTGCAAGCCAAGCTTGTCTTTGGGCGTTCATGTGGATAGCTCCTTTCTTTATGAAACCTTTATTGACAGAACAGAATATCCGAGCTTTGTGATAATTTTTTCTAATTGTTCAACTGAAATAATTGATTCATCAATATTGGTTTTGACTTTGCTTGAGTGAAATAGAACTTTTGCTGCCTTTACTCCTTGTTGTCTATTAAGGGCACCCTCTATTTTCTTAATACAAGTTGGGCAAGAAAGAGTCTCTAATTGAAATCTAACTGTAGTCATATGAATCGGCCTCCTAATTGATTTGTTTGCTTCTATCTATATCATAAGGTGGACTAGAGTAAGTTACCTTGACGTGCATCAAGTTTTAAAAAATTACCCAACAAAAAAAAGCCACCAATCTGGTAGCTTTTTCATCATTAGAATCCTAACTTAAACCATTCTTTTGCTTTTTCTACTTCACCAATCGTTAGCTGGTGGCCTTGATGCTCCCAGTGGAGTTGTACTTTTGCACCAGCACTTTCTAATAAGACCTTCAGTTCTTCAGACTCTTCAGGTGGACACATCGGATCATTTTTACCTGCACCGATAAAGACAGACGTTCCATTTAAATCTGGCAGATCAATTCCTCGTCTCGGTACCATAGGGTGAAAGAGAATTGCTCCTTTTAGACTGTCTTGAAAATGAAATAATAAACTACCGGCAATGTTGGCGCCATTAGAATAGCCGACTGCGATAACATTATTTCTATCAAATTGATATTCTTGTGCACTGTCATCTAAAAATTGATTTAATTCTTCCGTACGGAAAATCAAATCTTCCTCATCAAATACACCTTCGGCTAATCTGCGAAAAAAACGTGGCATACCCGACTCCAGTACATTCCCTCTCACACTTAAAAGAGAGGATTGTGTAGATATCATTTTGCCAATTCCTAATAAATCCTGTTCTGTTCCACCTGTTCCGTGAAGAAGAAGTAGGGTAGGGGCATTTGGATCTTGCCCTTGTTGAAAAATATGCTTCATAATGAAGACCTCCTGTTATTTAGTATTTAAAGGCTGTAAATGAGCTTCAATTTGTTCACGTTGTTCCTCTAAAAATGGAGGAAGTGCAAGTGACTCGCCTAAATGATCAATATGTTCATCTGTATCGAAACCAGGACCATCTGTAGCAAGTTCAAATAGAATGCCATTCGGTTCTCTAAAATAAAGTGATTTAAAGTAGAAGCGGTCGACAAATCCCGAATTTGGAAATTTTGCTGAACGAATATGTTTAATCCATTTACGTAGTTCCTCTTCATTTTC
The DNA here is from genome assembly GCF_001591545.1 of Lederbergia lenta NBRC 16444. Lineage (GTDB taxonomy): Bacteria > Bacillota > Bacilli > Bacillales > Bacillaceae_C > Lederbergia > Lederbergia lenta. The sequence goes on along the minus strand of NZ_BCVC01000003.1, from coordinate 295,176 downwards.
CACACGAAAGGCCACATGATGAACACCGCCGCGACCTAATCGTTCAGGGGGAAGGTCACTCCGTTCTTCTAGATGAATTTCAGCTCCACTGCCGCCTTCACCAGTCTCATATACCGCGATGTCAGGTTGTCCCTGTACAAGGGAAGGGTATTGCCCTTTTTGTCGGAAGCCCATCAGTTCAGTTAACACATGAGCTGTTGGTTCGGCATCACGCACAGTAAGTTTTACGGGTCCTAATCCTGTAATACCGTGGATTTGGGGGATTGGGCTCTTTTCCCATGGAGTGCCACTAGCTACACCGTTATTACTTTCATCAGAAACTAGGATTAGTCGTTGACCTTCCGGATCAGTAAAAGCCAATGTTGCCCGATTTGCACGTTCAGTAATTTCCTCATGCTTTACGCCAATTTCTTCAAAACGCTTTTTCCAAAAAGTGAGCGCTTCATCATTTGCCACTCGAAGAGAGAGAGCAGAGATACTACTAACACCTTCGTGATTTCTAGCAGCCATTGGAATTTCGAAAAATGTTAATTCCGTTCCGGGATTTCCCTTTTCGTCTCCATAAAAAAGGTGGTAAACGGATGTATCATCCTGATTGACCGTTTTTTTTACTAGGCGCATTCCCATTATATTCGTATAAAAGTCTAAATTTATTGTAGCATTAGCTGTCATTGCGGATACGTGGTGAATTCCTTTTAGCTCCATATCATATAACCTCCTTATGGTTGGTTATTCCCTTTATAAGAAAAATTATATCTTGATTTCGAGATAATTGTACAACTTTAGTTGATGGTTGTCAAATATTATTAACTTACAATAAGTAAGTGAATGGTACATAAAAAGTCGAACAAGTATTGTTCGACTTGAATAAATATTATCCCTTTCTAACAATAAAATTATCCTCCAGTAATAACCAATTTTGTGGGAAAGGATAGCCGAGTACCCAATAACTAATTCCGGCTAAACCATAATCTTTCACTAGATTGAATTTGGACTGGGCACTCCGGGCATCTTCGAACCAAACTTCATGCTGGCGACCTTGTTCATCTGTGTATCGATAGAAAGGGGATGCAGCAGGTATATTATATTGAATGGTGGCACCGTATTTGACTGCTCGCCTAATGGCTTCCTGCATATCAAATGTTTCAGCTTCCATGCCTTTAACATGAGGGAGCAGCCAATCACGGGCATATATTTGGAAGCCCATGAATATTTTACTCCGAGGGATGACAGTGACAGCATAGTCAAGCACACGCTTCATTTGATTCAGTGGAGAAATGGCTTGCGGTGGTCCTAAACGGTAACCCCATTCGTATGTCATTAAAATAACGAAGTCAACAATTCTTCCGTGTGCAGCATAGTCAATTGCCTCATATAAGAGGCCTGTTTGTGTTGAACTCGTTTTCGGCGCAACGGCAGTTGAAACAAAATAGCCAAGAGGGTGAAGCTGATTGACCGTACGTTGTAAAAAATTATTGTACGCTTCTCGGTCTGTTTGACGCACATTTTCAAAATCAATATTTAATCCACGATAACCTTTTTCTTTCATTGTATTAATAATATTAGTTAATAATTTATCTTGGATGTCAGTGTTGTTAAGAATGGTATGTGCGAGTGTGGTCCCAGCCTCTGTTGCGGAAAAATTTGTAAGGCACATGATTGGAATTACTTGGTTTTCGCGAGCGGCTTGAATCACTTCTCTATCTTTAATAGACCCGAGTCCACCATCTTCTTTCATCGTATAGACAAAAGGAGAAAGATAGGTGAGCAGTGGACCTACTTCTCTCACTTCCTTTGCTCCTGTTTCCCCCATGTTCATTACATATGCATTGACATCAACGAGCCTTTTGGGAAATGGAATAGTTAAAACATCTCCGATATGGATCAGACTAGGATCTTGGATTTTGTTCACTTTCAATATTTGCTCTACTGTGGTGCCATAATATTGAGCAATTTGCCCTAAATTTTCTCCAACTTGGACTGTATGGAATCTTGGTGGAATGATCAAAACTGTACCGACATTGATCATAGAAGGATTGGTCACCTGATTTACCTGGATGATAGATTGTACAGATACACCATACCTCTGAGCAATTTGCCAGATTGTTTCCCCTTGGCGAACGGTGTGCTGATGTGCTGCTATAGGGATTACAAGTGATTGGCCAATTAATAGGCTGTCTGGATTTGGTAATTCATTGGCTGTTGCAATTTGCGCAGCGCTGCTATCATAACGTCTAGCAATATTCCATAAGGTATCACCTTTATTAACAGTATAAATGATAATGATAACCACCCCTGATTCTAGTCATATAACTAATGTATGCAGGGGGAATATTTACAAGACTAAAAAGGTACCCCTTGATGATAAGGTTAATGAAAAAGCCATCCGAATAAAGGAATTACAATCTAAAAGTAAAAGGGGAATAGACAAACCCCTAACAAATAAAGGCTACTCCAAATTCACCTTTTTTAGAATTTGGAGCAGCCCTCTATATACTTCTATTTAGCACCTTTTAAAGTGTCTTCCTTCATGATAGGAAAATTTTTTAGATTGCTTGGATCATTATCTTTTCTGTAGTAAATGCTTCATGAATCTTTTTTACATAATCAAGGGCATTGGCCGTATCACCATGGATGCAAATCGTATCGGCCTTAACGGCAATATTGGTACCATTAGTAGAAGTAACTTGCTGAGCTTTTACCATTCTTAGTGCTTGGGAAATGGCTTTATTCACATCTTTAATGACAGCATTGGATTGCAATCTTGAAGTGAGTGTACCATCACTTTGATATGTTCGATCAATAAATACTTCACTCGCCGTTCTCAATCCAATCTTATTTCCAGCTTGAATCAGTTCACTTCCTGAAAGTCCGTACAAAATAATTTCAGGATTTAGGTGATACGCAGCTTCTACAATTGCTTCAGCGAGCAGGTTATCGACAGCAGCCATATTATATAATGCGCCATGAGGTTTGAGATGATGAAGTTGTCCCCCATTTGCAACTACAAATGCATGTAAAGCACCCGTTTGATATAAAATAAGTTCATATGCTTCTTTTGGTGTAATAGACATTATTCTTCTTCCAAATCCTTGGAGATCAGGCAAACCGGGGTGGGCACCGATACTTACATTATATTTAAGCGCAAGTTGAACTGTTTTATTCATTATAGAAGGATCACCTGCATGAAAACCACATGCAATATTGGCGGAAGAAATATAGCGAAGCATTTCTTCATCTTGACCAAGTGTATATTGCCCAAAGCTTTCTCCCATATCGCAATTTAAATCAATTGTACACATCAAGTTCCCTCCATTTTAACTTGCAGGCCACCTGTAATGCTTTTATTTGTCGGTGTTCTTCAAGCAATAGTAATTGTGCTTCTTTTAATGATATTTCTTCAAAACATACTTTCTCACCTGGGCGCATTTGACTTAGCCGAGGGAGGTCGCAGCTGATTACTTCACCGATTTTTGGATAGCCACCAGTCGGTTGGCGGTCTGCCATTAATATAATTGGCTGGCCATCTGGTGGTATTTGAATCGATCCGAATGTCGTTCCTTCTGTTGTTAGCTCTCTCTTTTTAAGCAATTGGATTGAAGGTCCGTTTAGGCGGTAGCCCATTCTATTTGAAGCAGAACTAATAGTAAAAATAGAATCGTTGAAAGTTTGTTTGGATCTAGGTTCGAATAAATCGTATTGGCGACCCCGTGTATAACGGATTGCCCGGGAATTGTTTATATAATTTTCAAGTTTATAAGTTAATCCCCAGGAAGTAGCTGAAATGAATGATTTCTTAATTGGCAACTTATCTTCAATTTCCAACATCCCTCCTTGTAGACCACCAAGTTTGGCACCAAAATCAGTACTTTTGCTATTTAGTACTTCAGGTATAGCAAAGCCATCTTTTACAGCTAAATAACATCTCATTCCCTTTTTGGCAGCGCCAAATGTTAATATCTCATCCTTTTTAATCTGAATAGGTTTTCCGTGTGGGACGGAATGTCGATGAATTGTAGGAGACATATCAGCTCCAAAGACAGAAATGACAGCATCTTCTGTAAATTTTAGCGAAGGACCAACGAGTGTCATTTCTAATACAGCTTCATTTTCATCATTTCCAAGCACAATATTCGCAAGTTTAGCTGCGGTCCGATCCATTGCGCCGCCAACAGTAATGCCGAATGCTTGCCAGCCATTTCGACCAAGGTCTTGTACTGAAGTGATAAACCCCTTTTTCAATATTTGGATTGTCATAGCTCTTCCTCCAAAGATAAAAATTCCTCTGTACTAATCGGTATAAATTGAACTTGATCACCCGGAGAAATTAAAGTGATAGGTGCGGAATCTACATCAAAAAGTTTTAAAGGTGTTCTCCCAATAATTTGCCATCCGCCCGGAGATGCAAGTGGATAAACACCAGTCTGATCCCCCGCAATCCCTACTGAACCACGGGGCACTTTTAAACGTGGTGAACTTTTACGAGGTATTGCGAGCTTCTTTTTCATACCACCAAGGAAAGGGAAGCCTGGTGAAAACCCTAGGAAATGTACATGGTATATATTATCACAATGCAGTTTAATTACTTCTTCAACTGGCATCTGAGTATGGTTAGATACAATTTTAAGATCGAGAGCAAAGGGCTCTTCATAACAAACAGGTATCTCTACCTTTTTTATATAATTGGTAGATGTGTTTGCAGGGAAAGAAAAGCGCTGCAACCGTTTTTTAACTGTTTTATATGGAAAATCAGTTCCAACAACAGTTGGATTATAAAAAATAGTCAAAGTGGTATATGCTGGTATAGCTTCAATAAATCCAGGGAAAGGAGATGATTCAATCATTTGCCGGTATTTATGTATGAAATGATTTTTCTCCAAACTGGTACCGTCACCAAAATCAATGATAATTGCATGATCACCGAGAGGAGAAAAGGTAACTTTTTTCATTGTTTTCACCGACCTTACGGAATTTATTAATGTGATCGTACCATTTTCTGAAAGCATTTTACAAAAAAAAAAGTCCCCCTAAAAAGGAGAACTCTTCATACGATCACATGACCGAGATATAAACAATACCTAATATAATAGCAAGTACAATTCGATAGATTGCGAAAGGTAATAATTTAATCCGGCTAATCAACGCTAAGAAAAAGCGAATAGATAACCATGAAAATAAAAATGCACTGATGAAACCAATTGCGAAGAATGGAATAACATCAACTGTTAAAACATCCATTTTCTTCAATAGTGATACAGCACTTGCACCAAACATGATTGGCACAGCCATAATGAAAGTGAAGTCAGCTGCAGCACGATATTTAAGGCCCATCAATACGCCTCCTGAAATTGTTGCGCCTGAACGGGAAAATCCTGGCCATAAAGCGATACATTGAAATAGACCAATTAAAAATGCTTGCTTATAAGATACTTCGTCCAAGGAATTTCCTTCATAATGATAATTTTCCTTTTCGGCACGCTTCGTTTTCCAATCGGCTAAAATCATTAGTAGTGCACCAGCAACTAAACCAACAAGGACAGTTTCCACTCTAAATAAGTATTTATCGATAAAATCTTCAAATGCAAAACCAAAAATAGCAGCAGGAATGAGCCCAATAATGACATGTGTCAATTTTAATCTAGAATCAGGTGATTCTGTTTTTGGGGAGTTACCAATATTTACCCCGACTAAGCTCCATAAACGTGACCAGAAAACAATAACAACCGCCATAATGGAGCCGAGTTGGATTACAACTTTAAAAGTATTAGCAACTTCCTGTGAACCTAAAATGTCTTTTGATTTTAATAACATATCATCGACGATAATCATATGCCCTGTAGAAGAAACAGGAGCAAATTCAGTTAACCCTTCTACTACTCCTAGTATTAAAGCAACAATTAAGTCCCAAATATTCATAATTACTAATTCCTCACTTTCACTATAAGTTTCTATTCTACATTTATCTGGAAGAAAAGAAAAGAGGATAAACAGCCCCTCTTTATGAAAAAACCAATATATGTATAGACGTATTACATGCACTTACGACTACATATTTCATGAAAATATATAATGGAATACGTTGAGCAATGCTTGGAAGTTAACGTATTTTAAAAAACAAAAACTTTCATTCTAGGTATCTCTAACGATGTTGATTTTTAAAAACGAAAAAAAAAGTTTTTAGTATTATGAAGATGAGAAATCATATAGTATAATATATTTTATAAAAGTCTATCGCCGGATATGCGCAATGGACTAATTTAAATCACAGGAGGTGTACACCTTTCATTGAAAGGTGAACCATTTGGACATAGTCAGTTTACTCTGTATTGCAGTATTGATTGCTTTAACCGCATTTTTCGTTGCGACGGAATTTGCTATCGTCAAGATTAGAAGCTCGCGGATTGATCAGCTTGTGGAAGAAGGAAAGCCCGGGGCAAAAGCAGCTAAGCATGTAGTAACGCACATGGATGAATACTTATCGGCTTGTCAGCTAGGGATTACAGTTACAGCACTTGGAATTGGTTGGCTTGGAGAGCCTGCCATAAAAAGTCTAATTGATCCTTTGCTTGACAGACTTGGAATTGATGCGTCTCTGTCACATATTGTTTCGATTGCTATTGCATTTTTGATCATTACATTTTTACACGTTGTAGTAGGGGAATTGGCGCCTAAAACTGTAGCAATTCAAAAAGCCGAGGCCGTTACTCTCACTTTCGCAAAACCGATTGTTTGGTTTTATAGAATCTTGTTCCCCTTTATCTGGGCATTGAATGGATCTGCCCGGTTACTGGTAAGAATGTTTGGGCTTAACTCTGTATCAGAACACGAGGTATCCCACTCGGAAGAGGAGCTTCGCATTATCATGTCTGATAGCTATAAAAGCGGTGAAATCAATCAGGCCGAATTGACATATGTAAATAACATCTTTAAGTTTGATGATCGGATCGCTAAAGAAATCATGGTGCCGAGAACGAAAATGATTTCTCTTTCTACTGAAGAGGATATTGAAGATTGGATGCTTGTAATTAAAAAGGAAAAATTTACTCGCTATCCTGTTTATGAAGGTGACAAAGACAATATTATTGGAATCATTAACATCAAAGATATTTTAATGGCACAAATCAAGGATGCTGAGCCGGAATCCGATATGAAAGTCACTGGCTTTTTAAAACCGGTAATTCTTGTCATTGATACGATTCCAATCCATGATCTATTATTGAAAATGCAAAAAGAGCATACTCATATGGCAGTATTACTAGATGAGTATGGTGGTACATCAGGACTTGTTACTGTAGAAGATATCATTGAGGAAATTGTCGGAGAGATCCGAGATGAATTTGATACGGATGAAGTTGCTGATGTGACAAAAGTGGATGAAGATCATTATTCTTTCAGTGGAAAAGTGCTTATACATGAAGTAAATGATCTGATTGGCACTGAATTATCTGATGAAGAAGTTGACACGCTTGGTGGCTGGATTTTATCACAGAATTTTGATATTGCAGAGGGAGAAAGCATTCACTCTGATGGTTTTATATTTACTGTGAAAGAAGTAGAAGGACACCAAATCCAAATTATCGAAGCTAGGAAAGAAGAGCCTGCTCCAATTGAATTGGAAGCTTAAAATAGGATCAAATCAAGAGGTTGTTTCAAAAGTCAGCGAATAGCTGCTTGCGAATCAGCTTCTTTTTTATAATTACATATTAATTACAGTCACATTAAATAAGGGTGTTTTTCTGTAAATAAGGTTTATAAGGTAGAAATTACAGGAAGAGTAAGAGTGTACAAGCCAAAGATAATAAAACCGATAGAGGAGGAATTTTCAATGGCAGACAAAAACAATAATAAAAAAATGACGGTGGAAGAAGCAGGATGCAAAGGCGGAGAAGCTACAGCGAAAAATCACGACAGAGAATTTTATGAGGAAATCGGCCAAAAGGGTGGGGAAGCTACATCTAAAAATCATGACAGAGATTTTTACGAAGAGATTGGCCAAAAAGGTGGAGAAGCTCGCGCTAAACAGCGGGGTAATAATAGCAACGAAAAGTGAGTAATATAAACGTATAATAGTGAATAAAAATGACTCCAGGTATGAAACTAAAATCTGTATAGAGTCTTAAATTTTTAATCCTTAATTTTGCCTATCGGTAAAATTAAGGATTTTTTATTGAGTAAATAAATAATTGGTGAGGAGAATGTTTAAAAAGATGTGTTATGAATGGAAGGACATTAAGGTATGAAGCATATAATTTAAGGATAGTCATATTAAAAGCATTGTCAGTGCAATTTATTTAAAAAGAGTATAAGATGGAATGGATAGAGATGTAAAGAAACGAAAGAAATATTAGGAAAGTTTATAAACTAGCAATTTTTCATTTCATATTTTTTCTGTAACAAAAGATAAAATGTAATCAATGATTATTTTATATAATGGGGTAAACTCCCCTGAACGAAGGGAATGGTAGAGAAAATGGAAGATCGAATATTCAGAACGGCAATGGGGAAATTTGCAACTGGTGTCACTGTCATTACGACGAAAATTGGAGGAAAAGTGCATGGGATGACAGCGAATGCCTTTGTATCTGTTTCACTAAATCCAAAGCTTATCCTTGTTTCTATTGGTGAAGATGCGTCGATTAATCCACTTATAAAAGAAGCCGGTACTTTCGCGGTCAGCATTTTAAATGAGGACCAAGAAGATCTGTCAGCTTATTTTGCAGGGCAGATTAAAGAAGAAAGACAAATTGATTTTGATACTTTTAATGACGCCCCTGTTATTAAAGACGCGTTGGCTAATATAACATGTACGGTGCAAAATTCTGTGATTGCTGGCGACCATACATTATATATTGGCGAAGTTACTGACCTACGTGTACAAGATGGAGAACCACTAGCTTTCTTCGAAGGCAAATATAAGAAAATTACATGATGATAAAGAATCCCGGTCGCTTGCGCTGCAAAGCAAAAGCCACCGGGAATTTTTTATGTTACTCGTGCTGTTTAAATTGTTTGAGTGGTTTGAGTTGTTTGGGTGCCAGGCACAGACATAATTCCAGGCACAGACATAATTCTGAATTGTTTCGTATTTGTACTCGTCAAAGCTTTTGCTTACTTCAATTTCAAAATGATCGATAAAACTGGAAAGCATGTTGCCATGATTGTAATAATGAAACCCGCAAACTTATTTCCTTCTTTCCAAATTGTTCGAGCCAGACTAAACGTATAGTACATTAAATATAAGGACAGCCCTATAATTAAATAACCCATATGCACCATTTCCAATCCTTTTTGTTTTGTGAGTGTATTACACGAGTGCCTGGCACTGACAAGATTCTGAATTGTTTGGGTGCCAGGCACCTTACTTCTCCAGGCACCTTACTTCTTGATGACTGCTGGTTTTAGTTGTTCTCCGAGGTTTTCGATTTCGACGTTGAAGTTTACTTCGATTTTCGCTTCGGAGTATTTTTTTGGCCAATTGTATTGAGTATATTCATCAATTGTCCAAAATGTCTGACGTGCTTCTAAATACCATAAAAATGGTTCGCTTTTAAATTCATCTTGTGTTTTTTTGATGAAATCGATTGTTTCCTTTTCTAATGTATCTTTTATCGACTCTTTAAGGCGCTGTTGGTTTTTTAAATTTGTTGTATAATTGCTCAAACTCGGATTAGAAAATACTTGTAATGCTACTGGAACTGTTACCTTTACTTCAGTTGGATTTGTTTTTGTGTCAATTTTTACTTTTGTTTTACCTTTTTTCATCATCCTTACTGAAATACGATATTGATCATTGATAGGGTCAGGATATGATTGAATGACAGAATGGGATAGTCCTTTTGGTCTTAAGAACAAAGATATTCTCGTTTCTGCACCAGTTAATGTTCCAATCATTTTACCGTCTTTAAAAACTGCTGATCCAATCATTTGTACGGGATCACCAGATTTTTGCGGCACTTGGCCAGCAAGATAGTCATCTTCATTTTTTTTCACAATTTCATCTTTTTCCGTTGTTGCGTAAATAGCTAAAAAAAGTTCACCTGACAATCGTTGAAAGTAGCGATTGAGAGTGGAATAAGGCACAAATCCAGTATCTCTCCATCTTTTCTGCATAAACATATAATATTTATGTGGGCGTGTCTCTAATTTGGGATTATTTTTATTAATAAATTCACTCGCTTTTTCTTTGCTTACGATTATATTATTTTCCCGCCGCATTTCAGGATCAATAATAGAAGAGGCAATTGTATGATGAGCTAATTTAGTTTTAGCGAAGTCTTCTGCGATAATAATCGTTCGCAAATGATCCAAGTTTAGTTTTCTAGAAACGATACTATTCGCCAACTCTTTAGCAGACAGTATATCCGGTGCTGTGACTGTAACAATATCACTAGGTGGTTCACTTTGAGCTGCTCCTGTTTCTGTTGATCCTACCTGTGGATTCGCTATTTGAAAAGTTACTTCAACCATGTGATCTTCAGCCTTATCAAGACCAATCACTACAGCGTAGGCATTCTCTTCCAGTTCAGAACTACCCCAACATCCTGTTAGTAAAAAGATCGGGACCGCGCTAACTAAGAGAACTTTTAGAAGCTTCATTTTTCCTCCGTCCTTTCCACCAATCAATCACCCACAAAATGAAAGGAAGTAACATAAGTATCCAAGAGACGATGCTAAAAAATTGCCTGTGAAAAGGATTCAAAATAAACACATTTTCGAACAGTAATGCTCCCAAAAAGATTAACCCAGTTAAAGGTAAAACGAGCGGTTCAAATTTATCTAAACGTAATGATCCGGCAAATAGAAAGGCGATTAAATACAGGTAAATAGAAAATCGAATAATCGAACCAACCATCCAAAAGATAAAAAATACTCCTTCCACATGTGACATTGATTCACCGAATTCAGCGATTCTCGTTAATTGTTGATGTGGATATAACATTTTTAAAGTAGAAGGATAATCAAAGACTGCTACATAGAGAGCAAGAAATAGCACCATTTTGAAACAAGAAATAGTAAAACCAATAAAAGCGGCTAAACGAAAACTTTTATAAGAGCGAGTAAAGGAGAAGAAAGCGGTGAGCAAGATGAGTTCACTAAACAAACCGCTAGTACTGGCGCTTTCTTTGATTAATTGTTTAAAACCAGGACCGGCAATTGGGAATATCCGCATCCAATCTACTTCTTTCCAAACGGAGACAATAAGAACGATTAATAAGATTTCAATTGTCGGAATAATAAACCATGCCGATCGGCTAATTGTCTCCAATCCGCGTTTAGCAACAAAGAAGCAAAAAAGGAGCATTAGAAATAAAAGGGCCTGAATCGGTGCCTGTTGAAAATATGCTGTGTTAACAATCGTAATATAACTTCTTACACTCCATATAACACCAATACTTAGCATAAGAAACAAGGAGAAAGTGATGATGGTCCCTAAGTATTTTCCTGTGAGACTGAAAATAAGGTCAATTAAGCCTTTCTGATGTTTTTTCATTAATGATAATAGGATAAAAAAAGGTACTCCTATTAATATTATGAAGAATAAAGGCATCATCCAAGCTGCATTTTCTCCCGCAATATAGAGTTGACTTGGCGTTGAATCCGTAATCTTCATTCCGATAGATAGCAAGATAATGGAAGTGAATTCTCTTGTGCCCATTTTGCCATCCGCTACTTTAATCATGGGCCTGTATTCCTTTCTGGTTTAGGCTCTCTTGCTTTATCTTTTGGAGACGTTGATAAAGGACGTATCCATTGTTTCCAAACAGGTGGCCTTAATATCATATCCTTGGATGATGGAAAGTGAGGGCTTAATGGTGCGAAGAATGGCACACCAAATGATTTAATAGAAACGAGATAGGCAATTAAAAGTGCTGTAAAGATTGCCAGCCCGAAGAAGCCCATTAAAAAGGCAGTTAAAAGGAAGAGAAAGCGTAACATTCTCACTGCAATATTTAAGCTAATATCCGGAATCGTAAATGAAGCAAGACCCGTTATTGCAACAATAATGACAAGAATAGGACTAACTAAATTTGCTTGAACAGCTGCCTGGCCGAGAATGAGGGCTCCTACGATTCCAATCGTTGTTCCAAGAGTAGTTGGTACACGAACACCCGCTTCCCTTAAGATTTCAAATGTTACTTCCATAATAATGATTTCAATAATAACAGGATAGGGAATTCTTTCTCTTGCTGAGCTGATTGCAAGCATTAAATCAGTTGGAAGCATTTCAGCGTGAAAAGTTGTTACTGCAATATAAAAGGCAGGTGTGAATAGTGCAATCAACAATGATACCAGCCTAATAGTACGAATAAAATTTCCGTACAGCATACGTAAATATTGATCTTCAACTGTATGGAATAAAGACCAAAAAGTAATCGGAACAATTAAAGCCGAAGGTGAGTTTTCCATTAGCAATACAACATGTCCTTCTAGGAGAAAAGAAGCGGCTCTGTCAGGTCGCTCCGTCTCTAATGTAGACGGCATGAGAGAATATGACCTTTCTTCAATATGCTGTTCCAAAGTAGACAATGTAAGTATTGCATCGCTATTGATATTAGCTAATCGATCTTTTACATTTTCTACGATGGTTGAATCAGCAATATCCTCCAGATACATAATAGAAATCTGCAGTGGCGCCCTTTCGCCTACTGAAGTAAACTCACACATCAATTTGGGATCTCGAATCTGTTTCCGTATGAGAGAGCGGTTTACAGAAACAGATTCAATGAAAGCTGATTTAGGTCCTTTAATTACAATTTCAGTTGTCGGTTCGGTAACGGAACGATTTTCGAATCCAGCTGTTTCGATAGAGATTCCCGGCTGCTCACCCTCGATTAAAATAATTGTATTTCCGTTCAATAAATCTTTAATCGTATCTGGAAGGGATGCTATTTCCTTAGCGTTAGCCGTTGTTAGCACGCGCTCTATTAACGTATTAATAAATCCTGAATCTAATATAGATGCTTCGGTTTTTGTTAGCAAAGGTTCGACGATATGTGTATCGATAAGATTTGTATCAACCGCACCCTCTACGAAAAAAATTGTACAGTTTTTTTCGTGAAAAGGGAGATAAAGATCACGCATTTTTAATGCATTATTTTTGGGATATGAAAATACTTCCTTTAATTTATTTACATTAGAAAGCAAATCCTTGCTCAAGGGTTCATTATTATTCGTTGAACCATCTTGAGATTCCTTCGTTTTCTTAAAAAAAGCCATGATGTCCAACCTCCGAGCAAATATAGCTTAATAATGTCAGTATGAGCCAAATAGGAGAATTGATACCCTTTAAATATAGAAAAGCAGAAAGCACTTGTTTAGGGGAGACGGGCAAAAGAGGATCGATCATGAAGGGTGTTTTCGAAGTATGATCTCAAGCTCCAGAGACTATGAGATCAATAAAAAAGACAGCCCTCGACTTACAACGAGGGCTGATCTTAATTATCTCTTTTTCTTAGGTTCTTTTGGTAAAATCAATAAACCTAATTCCTTTTTCTCTTTCATCAAGGCTTTATAAAGGGATAACATCATTAAAATGATAATGATGGAAAAAGGAAAAGCTGCAATAATAAGTGCATTTTGCAAAGCTTGTAATCCACCACTGTATAAAAGAATTGCTGCCATTGCTGCGAGAATCGCCCCCCATGTCAGTTTTACTTTATTCGGTGGGGCTAACGATCCATATGTTGTTTGCATTCCTAAAACGAAAGTAGCTGAATCCGCCGAGGTAATGAAAAATATAGCGATTAAGAAAATCGCGATATAAGATAGTAAAGTTGAAAACGGCAGTTCATTAAAGATGGCAAACAAAACTTCTTCAGTAGAGAACTTCGTCAGATCAATAAGACCAGATTGTTGAATGTCAATGGCTGTTGATCCGAATGCCGCAAACCATATGAAACTGACAACTACCGGAAGTAATAGTACGCCTATTAGGAATTCACGAATTGTTCTGCCTCTGGATACACGAGCGATGAAAATTCCTACGAATGGTGACCATGAAATCCACCAAGCCCAATAGAAAATGGTCCATCCATTAATCCACTCTCGATGTTGCAAATCAAGTGGTGCAATTCTAAAACTCATCCCAATAATATTTTGTACATAAGCTCCAACAGTATCGGTGAACATGTTTAAGATAAATAAACTAGGGCCAACGATGAAAATTAATAATAAAAGCAATGCCGCAAGGATCATATTGGTATTACTTAAATACTTGATTCCCTTGCTTAGTCCAGACCATGCTGACGTCACAAATAATATGGTTACGATGACGATGATGATAAGCTGGCTAACGAAATTATTAGGAATACCAAACAGATAGGTAAGTCCACCATTAATTTGTGCTGCACCAAAACCTAACGTGGTTGCCACTCCTACAACTGTTGCAGTAACTGCAATCACATCAATAATTGTAGCTAAACGGCTATTTGCATATTTTCCTAATATAGGGCTAAGTGTAGCGCTAATCAAGCCAGGCTTGTCCTTGCGAAAATTAAAGTAAGCAAGGCATAATCCAACAAGTGCATATATTGCCCAAGCATGAATGCCCCAATGGAAAAATGTGAACCTTAACGATTCCTTTATTGCTTGGTCTGTGCCTGGATCAGCAGTAGGCGGGTTAATAGCAAAGTGAGAGATCGGCTCCGCAGCTCCCCAGAAAACGAGACCAATGCCCATACCAGCACTGAATAGCATTGCAAACCATGATACTTTAGAATATTCGGGTTTTTCCTCCGGTTTACCCAATTTTATCGTTCCAACTGGACTGAAGATGAGGAAGAGGCAAAAGATAACAATGATAGTTACTAAAATTAAGTAGTACCAACCGAAGCTTGAGGTAACAAAACTTTCTACATTAGATGTAATGGTCTCAAAATATTCTGGAGCAACAACGCCGAATATGACTGCTACCACTAGAATAGCAGCTGAAATCCAAAAAACCTTTGAAATTTTATTCATTATTTCTCCTTTCATTTTAATGAGATATGAAATTGTATTAAGTAAAATATCCCATAATAAATGACGTTTTATGCACGCATTTTACCTTAACAATGATTGAAGCATATATCAATTAAAGAAACCTTTAAAAAAATCGTAATAACGTTTTATAATCGTAGGTGTATTTATAGAAAAAGGTCTTTTATCGGTAAAGGACAAAGCAATTCGTTGCCAAATAAGTTTTTTTCCAAATATGTCAAACGAGGTATCTCAATGACAAAAAAATCAAAAAGAGTAAAGAAACAGTAATAGTTACTAATTCCTCTAATCCACCAACTTGAAACGCTTTGCCGATGGAAAATGCGATTAAATACAAAATTCAACTGAAGAATATAAGATATGTATGGCATATCCAACTCCACAGCTAAAGGTTTAGTTGCTGTTTTAAACTGCTTGTTATACTTATTGTTTTTATGGTCGAAATTATTGCTTCAATTGAGGCTGAATTTACAGCGTTTCTAGTTACATGGAAATGCTTCATTTTAATTTTCCTCGCTGATTCTCCTTTATGGCGGATTTAAAAATATAATCAGTCGCTCTAGTAGTTTTCTTATATTAAGGGAAATTATCCACAAATTCCTCTTTTAGGGACAAGTAAATGGTTCAAAATGATATATTTATTAGAGCGGTTACAATTCTTGGAGGAATCATGAAGATGGACACTAGAAAAAGGCAGAAACCAATCATATTAGAGAGTTTTGAAGGAGAAATAAACGATTGGACATCACGAGGGGATCGATGTCAGTCTGTATCTATAAGCCATGTAACGTATCCGGAACCCGTTCGTTTTGGTTTGTATGCATTAAAACTTTCATATGATTTTACAAATACGATTGGTACTTCAGGGGCCTATGCGTATGTAAAAGAAGGAATAATAATAAGGGATTACCCTTCTTCCATCGGAATGTGGGTATTTGGAGATGGAAGTGGACATATGATTCGCGCTCAAATGAGAGACGGAAATCAGCATGCGTTTCAAATTGAGTTTGTAAAAAAGGTAAATTGGTATGGATGGAAATTCATTGAGGCATCTATCCCACATGGTAGAACCATACCTTTTACATTAGAAATCCCTATAAGAATAATTGAAACGAGTAATGATAATAAAGATGCTGGATTCATTTATATCGATGACATACAAGCTATGTATGGAGAAAATGATCAGGATGTCACAAATCCTGAAATTACAAAAATATATCCTGCTGAAGGAGAGATTGTGCATGTAAGTGAATGTCGCATCAGGGCGCAAGTAGTCGATGAAGATAGTGGTGTGAATCCAACATCGATCAAGCTATATGTGGACGGTATAGAAGTGAAAACAGAATTTAATGAGCGGTCAGGTGAAGTTAGTAGTACCCATCAAAAGCTATTGAATGGTTCTCACAAAACAAGGCTTGTTGTACAAGATCATGCAGGAAATGAAAGTGAAAAGATATGGCAATTTGAAATGAATGGAAACATGCCGGGAATAAAAGCTCACTCACAATCAATTGCTTACATTGGAAATCTGTTCGAAATAAAACTTGAAATCAACAAGCTTCATATATTTGATACACTAAAACTTCATTTTGTTTTTAACCCTGATGAAGTGGAAGTGGTTCATAAGCAATTATTGCTTCACGAGCAGATCGCAGAACATACTATCATTGTAAATGAGATTACCGAAACAGGTCATATGTATCTTGAATTAAAAGGTCTGCACAGCATTCAAGCAGGGCAGACAATTGCTCAATTGGGAAAAGTAATTTTTCGTTTAAGAAGTAATGTAACTGGACCTGTAAAAATATTATTTCAAGAAGGCTTGGCGAAATTAGGGGGAAGTTCAGAGAAATTCAGATGGCATATTCCCCCCATGGAAGTAACATCGAAAGCTCATTATAAAATGTGTATTGATAGAGCCACTATTGGATTCGATAGTAAAATTACAGTAATAGATGAATGGGAAAGACCTGTAGAGGGAGCAAGGATTATCAATGGGGCAAACGAATATGGCATCACAAATAAAGGTGGTGTATTAAGTACAAATCAACTTGCCCAGACAACAGACAGTGTAATGATCCAAGCTCAAAAAGAAAGAAAATATAGTTTTTTAACGAGGGTGAAGGTGCTAAACCAGTTATGTTCGCGCCAGCCAACAATGTTGAATATTACTTTTGGCGAAGACTTAACATGCATGAATATAACATGGGTTACATCCTCTCTAATTACGGACACATGTATCGAATATGTCCAAATAGAAGCATATGAAGAAAGTGGATTTACTGGTGGAGCTGTCAATCGCGTAACCGGAATAAGTAAAGAATATGCCTTTGATAATGGCGAAGTTCAGGTGCATAGAGTGTCATTAACAAGTTTAGAAAAAGAAACTTGTTATGTATATCGTGTAGGCGATGGAACAAATGATGGCTGGAGTAAAGTAGGAAAGCTTTGTACGCCAAAGCATCAATCTGAATCGTTTAATTTTCTATTATTAGGTGATACACAGGCACCGCCTAATCAAACAAATAGTGGCTATGGATTATTTAAGAAAATTATGATGAGAGCAAAAAGTGAATACAGCAATGCATCATTTTTTGTCCATGTAGGAGATATGATTGATGATGGGAATTTGTTCCGTCATTGGGAAGCTTTTTTTCAATCGATAAACAATTCAGATCTAGCACTGTCCATGCCAATCGTTCCAACAGTAGGCAATCATGAAAATATAGGGGCAGGTATAAGTACGTTTAAAACTGTTTTTAATGTACCAAATAATGGACCGAATAATTTCCATGGAACAGTTTATTCCTTTGATTATGGTAATGCCTGTTTTGCAGTACTTAACACTGAAACGACAAAGGAAGGGTTGAAAGAACAAGCTAATTGGCTTAAGACAATCATGCAGAAGACAGAAAGGAAATGGAAAATAATTGTACAACATCGTTCTCCCTATTATTCAAATCCGGATGGTGGAAGTGAAAATGTACAGGAAGTTTTTCCGGCGATATTTGATGAGTTGGAGATTGATTTAGTCATTTCAGGACATGATCATTCATATATACGCACGTGCCAGCTAAAAAACGGGGAGATAAATAGTGAAGGGACAACCTATTTGATTGCCGGTTCCACTGGTAATAAGTTTTATGCTGCTATACCCCAATCATATATGAAGATTTACTTTGATGAAAAAACACAGGTGTATACAAACGTAACTATCTCTAACGGAGGGATCCAAATCCTTGTGAAAAAATTGGATGGTTCCATCATAGACAGGTATCAGCTTACAAAATAAATTTAGTGCTATTAATTAATAGGAAATAAGTGATCTGTCGTTTATTATGTTATTGAATTGTTTGTAAATTGAAAAGGTCACAATGGTAAAAGAAAGGAGGATGTTTTTATGCCCTTTCGACATCAAAAAATATTACCTGCATTACGGAATTTTAAGCAATTCGAGCAACTATTGAATAGCCCTTTTGAATATATTATTTTACTGGAAGCTCATATCGGTAATTTAAAAAATATAATGCAAGAGGCAAATAAGTATCAAAAAAAGGTTTTAGTACATGCTGATTTAATTCAAGGCTTGAAGAATGATGATTATGCTGCTGACTTTATTTGTAATGATATTAGGCCAGCTGGGATTATTTCTACAAGATCAAATATGATGACCAAAGCAAAGTCGAAAAAGATTATTGCTATTCAAAGAACCTTTTTACTAGATACAATTGCTCTTGAAAAAAGCTATCAATTAATCGAAAGAACAAAACCTGATTTTATTGAAGTGTTACCTGGAGTAGTCCCCCACTTGATTAAAGAGGTTCATTCTCAAACGAATATTCCAGTAATTGGCGGCGGACTAATCCGAACTGTGGAAGAGGTAGAGGCTGCGTTAGAAGCTGGTGCTTGTGCGGCTACAACTTCTCACCGCGAGTTATGGGATTACTATAGTACGAAAAATCTGGAGGAGAAAAAATGACACAAAAATATATTCTAGCCCTTGATCAAGGCACAACAAGTTCACGAGCCATTCTATTCGATCAAGAAGGTAATATCTTTCATTCATCGCAACAGGAATTTACGCAATACTTTCCTCAATCTGGATGGGTAGAGCATAATGCTAATGAAATTTGGAGTTCGATATTGGCAGTGATTGCTGGTGTTTTGTCAGAGAAAAACATAGACCCCGAGCAAATTGCTGGTATTGGGATTACCAATCAAAGGGAAACGGCCGTTGTATGGGATAAAAAAACAGGGATGCCGATATATAATGCGATCGTATGGCAGTCACGGCAAACTGCCGACATCTGCGAGGAATTAAAAGCGAAAGGGTATAATGATTTATTCCGTGACAAAACAGGTTTGTTAATTGATCCATACTTTTCTGGGACAAAAGTGAAATGGATTCTCGACAATGTAGAGGGAGCTCGTGAAAGAGCAGAAAAAGGAGAATTATTATTCGGAACAATCGATACATGGTTAGTTTGGAAGCTTTCAGGTGGTCAAGCACATATCACTGATTATACAAATGCATCTAGGACGCTAATGTATAATATTTATGATTTAAAATGGGATAAAGAATTACTTAATATATTAGGAATTCCTGAATCGATGCTACCTGAAGTAAGACCTTCTTCTGAAGTATACGCACATACGGCAGATTATCATTTCTTCGGACACTCTGCGCCAATTGCAGGGATAGCGGGAGATCAACATGCAGCATTATTTGGACAAGCGTGTTTTGATAGTGGCATGGCAAAGAATACATATGGTACAGGTTGTTTTATGTTGATGAATACAGGAGAGAAAGCTGTTAAATCTGAAAATGGTTTATTAACGACAATTGCTTGGGGATTAGATGGAAAAGTAGAGTATGCACTAGAAGGAAGTATTTTTGTGGCAGGTTCAGCGATTCAGTGGTTACGAGATGGCCTCAGAATGTTTAAGGATTCGGCTGAGAGTGAAAGTTATGCGACTCGTGCCGAATCGACGGATGGTGTATATGTCGTTCCTGCGTTTGTTGGACTAGGGGCGCCGTATTGGGATAGTGATGTGAGAGGAGCTGTTTTTGGTCTCACAAGAGGGACATCTAAAGAGCAATTTATCAGAGCCACTCTAGAATCGCTTGCTTACCAAGCGAAAGATGTATTGGATGCAATGGAAGCAGACTCTGGTATTTCATTGAAAACGCTCCGTGTTGATGGTGGGGCTGTGAAAAATGATTTCCTTATGCAATTTCAGAGCGATATATTAGATGTGCCGGTAGAACGTCCTGTTATTAATGAAACAACGGCGCTAGGAGCGGCTTATCTGGCAGGTCTTGCGACAGGATTTTGGCAGGATCGTTCTGAAATAGCAAATCGCTGGGATCTAGATCAGTCATTCAGCCCTAATATGGAAGATGAACAACGGGAAAAACTTTATCAAGGATGGGAAAAAGCAGTAAAAGCAGCGATGGTATTTAAATAGATTAGTTGGGGCTGTCTCTGTACAATGGGGCAGCCTTTTAACAAGGCTTAAAAAGAGTGGTATTTAGATCAATTTTCTCAAAAACTAGGGAATCGAGGTAAAGAGCAAGCTTCCGGCTCCCGTGCGAGCGCCTTAGCAGACTTCCGCGTGTTTCCTTTATCTCGGGGATAAGGTTCCTCGACAAGCGCCACGTCCTGTAGCAACGTTGACGTTCTCACTTCCTGTGGGTGCAGTTTGTACGTCACTAAACAGGCGCTTCTGCTTTTCTATTTAGAAGGATTTTAATTTATCACAATTAATTCATAATATTGATAATGATTATCGATCATTATTGACACTCTAGGTCGCCATGTTATAATGAAAATAGTAGAAATGATAATCATTTTCAATTAAAAGATAAATATAGGTAAATAGAATTGTTGAGGGTAACTATGAAAACTCGATATATGATCATACTTCTTATTTTGGCATCTTTTCTTTCCTTATTCGTTGGGGTAAGCAGTATTTCGCCTCTCGATTTACTCGATTTTCAATCAGAAGAAACGAGGATTTTCCTAATTAGCCGTCTGCCTCGTTTGATCGCTATTATTCTAGCAGGAGCAGGCATGAGTATTGCTGGATTGATTATGCAGCAGCTAAGCCGTAATAAATTTGTTTCTCCAACTACTGCAGGTACATTAGATGCAACAAGGCTTGGGATACTCGTCTCTATGTTATTATTTGCGAATGCAACGATGCTGGAAAAAATGGCTGTTGCTTTTGCCTTTGCGTTAGCTGGTACATTCTTATTCATGCAAATTTTAGATCGGATCAAGTTTAAGGATGCTATTTTTATTCCACTTGTAGGGCTCATGTTCGGGAATATCTTGTCTTCCGTGACCACATTTTTTGCATATCGTGCGGATGTTATTCAAAACATGTCTGCTTGGCTGCAAGGGGATTTTTCTATGATTATGAAAGGTCGTTATGAACTTTTATATATTAGTATACCAGTAATAATAGTAGCCTATCTCTATGCAAACCGTTTTACCGTGGCGGGAATGGGAGAGGATTTTTCGAAAAATCTTGGGCTTGCATATAAACGCGTCGTTAATTTCGGTCTCATTCTAGTTGCACTTATCACAGCAACCGTCGTATTAACGGTTGGAATGATTCCGTTTCTAGGACTAATTATTCCAAACATTATTTCTATAGCTAAAGGTGATCACTTACAGAAAACTTTGCCGCATACAGCACTGCTTGGTGCTACGTTCCTTTTAGTATGCGATATATTGGGTCGCGTGATTATTTATCCATACGAAATTTCCATCAGTCTGATGGTTGGAGTAATCGGAAGCGGTATTTTCTTATATTTACTGTTTCGGAGGAAAGCATATGCGTAACTCGGTAAAGATCGGCATTCTGGCACTTATTGCGGCAGGATGTTGCGGTTTGTATTTATTTCATGGTTTAAACGGAAGTTTCGATTATGCACTGCCAAGAAGAGCGATAAAGGTTCTTGCAATGGTATTAACAGGACTAGCCATATCATATGCTACTGTCGTGTTTCAAACGATCACTCATAATCGAATCCTAACGCCAAGTATTATGGGCCTTGATTCGTTGTACTTACTCATTCAGACATTGGCGATCTTCTTTTTGGGATCAGATCATATTACGATTGTAAATAAACAAGTGAATTTCGTATTGTCTGTAGTGGCGATGATTATTTTCGCTTTGTTGCTTTATCAGTTTTTATTCAAAAAAGGGCAGCAACCGATATATTTCTTGCTTTTGGTCGGTATTATTGTGGGTACTTTTTTCCAAAGTATCTCGACATTTTTACAAGTTTTGATAGATCCAAATGAGTTTCAAATAGTCCAAGACCGAATGTTTGCGAGCTTTAACAATGTAAATGGCGACCTTGTCTGGTTGTCTCTTATACTTATATCTATCGTCATCGCTTTTGGCTGGCGAACCATTGCTTATTTAGATGTGTTGTCGTTGGGAAGAGAGACTGCAATCAACTTAGGTGTCTCTTATGATAGAATCGTCAAGCAAATGCTTGTTATTGCGTCCATTCTGATTGCTATTTCCACTGCTTTAGTCGGGCCAATTACATTTTTTGGTTTAATTGTAGCGAATTTATCTTATCAGTTTTTCCGAACGTACAAACATAATGTTTTAATCAGTGGAGCGGTTGGAATGAGTGTTATTGCTCTTGTAGGGGGCCAATGGATCGTGGAGCGTGTGTTCACTTTTTCTACGACACTTAGCGTTATCATCAACTTTGTTGGCGGAATATATTTCATTTATTTATTGCTGAAGGAGAGTCGATCCACATGATACAAGTACGCAGTTTGACTAAATTATATGGTAAAAAGCGGGTTGTTGAAGATGTAACGGTTGATATTCAGCGTGGGCAAATTACATCTTTTATTGGACCGAACGGTGCAGGAAAATCTACATTGCTTTCGATGGTAAGTCGTCTACTAGCAGCTGATACTGGTGAAGTGCTTGTTGATCAGACGGATGTACGAGGCATGAAATCAAATGAGTTTTCAAAAAAGGTATCGATTTTGAAGCAGTCCAACTATATGAATGTGCGTTTAACAATTCGTGAGCTAGTGGCGTTCGGGCGTTTTCCATATTCTAAAGGTCGCTTAACGGCGAAAGACGAAGTGATGGTTGATCAAGCAATTGAATATATGGCTTTAGATGACATGGAGGATGCTTATCTTGATGAGCTATCTGGAGGTCAGCGTCAGCGAGCATTTATTGCGATGGTAATTGCCCAAGATACAGACTATATTTTACTTGATGAGCCTTTGAATAATTTGGATATGAAACATTCAGTACAAATTATGAAAATTTTACGCAGACTTGTTGATGACTTAGGAAAAACAGTAGTAATTGTATTACATGACATTAACTTCGCATCGGTTTATTCTGATAGAATTGTGGCATTAAAAAACGGGAAAGTTGTAAAGGATGGTCCTACGGAGGAAATTATTCAGTCCGATTCCCTTAAAGAGATTTATGACATGGATATTCCGATCAAACAGTTGAGCAACTGTCGGATCTGTGTTTATTTTAACTCATAATATTAAAATCCTGCTCCCTTTGTTGGGAAGCAGGATTTTTTTTATTTATTATCGGTATTTATTAATTCCTCAATTGCTGCTCCATCAACAAATTCCGGTGTTTTAAGTCCCATTAGTTTATATAATGTAGGAGCGATATCTAACGTAGTTATCGGTTGTGATATATTTGCATGCGTTATCTCGTCACCTGCTACAAATAAAACAGGCCGCAATTCTTTACGATCCGGATTCCCGCCGTGGTTTCCTAATTCAGCCGCTACTTTTACTGTTTCATCATCATCTTGAGAGATATAATAACCTTGCTTGGCAATTAATAATACATCACCAGCTCGTTTATGCATTAGCATATTTTCATTTTTACTTCCTGCAGCGATTACTTCTTCAAAAGGCTTCTCTTTCGCCCCGAATATTACCCGAAGCATTCCTTGCAAAGTAGAAGAGGTATGAGAGAAGTCTGCTTCATCATTGCGGATTTTATCTGACCAATTATTATATAAATAATGAATAGTTTCCTTTTTAGATGTGTTTTTTCTTTCGACTTTTAGCTTTTTAAAAATATTTACTATTTCCTCTTGAACATCGTCATATTCTCCTTCTGAAACAATCCCATCTTTTTCACGGCCTGCCAAGTTAATATAAATATGACCTATTGAACCGCTTGCTAGTGTATATGCTTTCGATTTTTTGGTATCTATATTACCATTCTTATCTTTATATAATAGTCCAGCCTTTTCCAGTTCCTTATTTGGATCGATTGTTGTATGAACAGGCTCCATTCCATGATCAGAAACGAGAAATATTAGATCCTGATTATTCATTGATTGCAATGTTTCACTGAGAGATTGATCAGCCAATCGGTAGGCCCATTTAATATAATTCATGTATTGATGAGATTTTTCCTTTGAATATCCGGGTTGTCTAGGATCTACTAAAAGATATTTATGTTCCTCATGATCAATTTGAGGATAATAAAACATTAATAAATCGGGTTTGTACTTTTCTTTTATGTAAAGGGAGACATCTGTTGTCCATTTAGCAAATCGTTCACTAATTTCTTCATACTCTGTTCGTGTGATCCAATTTTCTGCTAACGCATGATCATCATCTTGGATCGGAAGAAAGCCAAATTTATCAAGAATGTCCTGTTTAAAACCTGCAGGCCCATCTATAGCGGCTGACGTTACAGCAGTTCTGTATAGCTTTGCTTTAGACAATGAAGGGTCTAGGTCCTTTAATTTAAAAGAAAATCCCATACTATGATTTTCTTTTAATGATATGGTTCCCCATTCATTTGCATGTACAGCTTTTGCCTGACTTCTATCCTTATTAGTAGAAATATAAAAAGTATCATAATCAACTTTGTTGTTATTAGTAGAATCAGTAGCTAATATATAAACCTTTTGTTCTTTCTTTTTTTCTAGTTTAATTTGAATAACTGATTCCTTCATAGGGCTATAGCTATTCGGAAGATTCGTCCAATTGGCTGCATCTTTAAAAGTAAGTGTTTCAAGAGAGCTTTCAGCCCAAGTTTCATCATAATAAACGGAATAGTCTGCTTTGCTTCCTTCTTTTGGGTTAGAACCAGGAAATAGAATTGTCGCAGTTTTTTTTCCTTGTTTTCGTGCTTCCGCCCATATGGGGGTTTCATCCAGAGGGGAAAAGAATGCGCTCTGTTTATCAGTGAGTTTACCTCCAGTTTGATGAAGATTATTACTTATCATGCCTGTTTTATCAGGTTTTGCACCTGTGGATATAGCAGCATGGGAAGCTGATGTTAGTGATGGGAAGATTGTTTTTATATCTTCAGCAAATAATCCACTATCTTTTACTTTTTTAAAATTTGGAAGTATTCCTTCGTCCATATATTGCTTAGTGAAGTCATGGCGCATCCCATCAAATGAAACGACTATATGTGTATTGCTATCATTGGATGCAGCAGAAAAAGTAAGCGGTGAAATAAGCTGGGCTATTAAGGTAATCATAGTAAAGGGGATGATGATTTTGTGTAAATTCATGGCTCTAGTCCTTTCTTTGTGTAGCTACAAGTCTATGATGGCGTAAAAATCTCTGGATGAGATGTTGTCTTATCGTGTTTCCGTTATCTCTTCAAGGTTCTTGAGATCCGCCTGTGACGCAACTAGGCTTTATAGAAGCTTGTCACTTTTCTACTTAGTTACCTTTGTTTTCCCTGCCATCTTGATTATAAAACTTGAAAAACCTGCTATTTAATAAGTGTGAGTGTATATAAAATAATGTATGCGTTAACATTTTAGGAGTTATGTTGACAAAGAATATGTCGTATATTAGCATTATTACAATCGCAATTTTCATAAAATTCAACGGAGCTTAGTTACGCTCAGGTCAGAGAGGAAGAACATAGTGAGCAGTCCCTTAATTTTTCAATCAGATTTTGGTCTTGGAGATGGTGCAGTAAGTGCAATGTATGGTGTTGCTAATGGTGTAGATACTTCGCTCAGAATTTTTGACTTAACCCATGAAATTCCGCCATACAATATTTGGGAAGCATCCTATCGATTACTGCAGACAATTTTATATTGGCCCGAAGGATCTGTGTTTGTTTCTGTTGTTGACCCTGGTGTTGGATCAGAACGTAGAAGTGTTGTAGCTAAAACGGCTTCTAACCATTATATCGTTACTCCGGATAACGGCACGCTGACACATATTCATAAGGAAATAGGAATTACAGAGATCCGTACGATTGATGAAAAACTTAATCGGTTACCTAATTCAGGTGCATCACACACTTTCCATGGACGGGATATCTATGCGTTTACTGCTGCAAGGTTGGCATCAAACACGATTACATTTGAAACAGTAGGACCTGAGAATGATTTAGGCTCAATCGTTCAGTTGCCTTTTCTTTCGGCAAGTCTTGAAGATGGAACACTATCAGGAATGATTGATGTTCTTGATGTTAGATATGGAAATCTCTGGACGAATATTAGCCGTTCCTTATTGCTTGAACTTGGTGTTGAATATGGAGGATATGTAAAAGTAGCGATTGACCATGATGCGACTCGAATATATGAAAAGAAAATGATTTATGGCAAGTCCTTTGCTGATAATAAAGTTGGAGAAGCGCTTATATATATTAATTCACTTGATAATGTCGCAGTTGCAATTAATCAAGCATCTTTTGCTGAGAAGTATCAAATAGCTACTGGGATCGATTGGAAAATACGTATCACTAAAGGATAAGTATTCATTAAAATCAGCCCTTAAGGAAGCGAAAAATCCCAATCTTATGGTAAACTTGATAGTAACGAGGTAGTCCTCAAAAATTACATATAATCAAGGAGAATGACATGGAAAAAATACTTATTTTCGGACATAAAAACCCAGATACAGATACCATTTGTTCAGCGCTTGTATATGCTGATGTGAAATCAAGGCTTGGCTTGAATGTGGAATCAGTTCGCTTAGGTGAAGTGAACGGTGAGACACAATTTGCGTTGGATTATTTTCAAGTAAATGCTCCTCGACAAGTGGAGACAGTAGCAAATGAAACGAATCAAGTTATTCTAGTAGACCACAACGAAAGACAACAGAGCGTAGCAGATATTGATCAAGTGCAAGTAATAGAAGTAATTGATCACCATCGCATTGCGAATTTCGAAACGAGTGATCCACTCTATTTCCGTGCAGAGCCAGTCGGATGTACTGCTACAATTTTGAATAAAATTTATAAAGAAAACAATCTAGAAATAGATAAAAAGATGGCTGGGCTTATGCTATCTGCGATTATTTCAGATTCATTGCTATTTAAGTCTCCGACATGTACAGAACAAGATATTGCTGCCGCAAAAGAATTAGCGGAAATCGCTGGTGTGGACGCTGATAGCTATGGTCTTGATATGTTAAAAGCTGGAGCAGATATAAGTGAGAAAACAGTAGAACAATTACTTTCCCTAGATGCAAAAGAGTTCAACATGGGTAGTGCAAAAGTTGAAATTGCACAAGTTAATGCTGTTGGTGTTGATGATGTATTAGCACGGAAGGCAGAGATTGAAGCTGCGCTTGCTAATGTAGTTGCTGAAAAGGAGCTAGACTTATTCCTTTTTGTCGTGACAGATATTCTAACGAATGATTCCACTGCAATAGCTGTTGGACAAGCTGCTGAAACGGTAGAGCAAGCATTCAATGTGACACTTGATAATAATAAAGCATTATTAAAAGGCATCGTTTCAAGGAAGAAACAAATCGTCCCACCACTAACTGAAGCATTAAGTAAATAAAGAAAAGGACAGCATAATGCTGTCCTCTTTCTGATCGTAAAACTGCAATGCTATTTGAGGATATGAAAAGGAGTTTGTTAATTTTGAAAGTAGCATATTTAGGACCAAAAGGAACATTTTCTGAAGAAGCAGCATTAAAATACTTTTCAGATGAGGAAATTACGACGATAGATCATGGAACAATCCTCGATGTACTTGAAGCAGTTGCTGAAGAACGAGTGGATAAAGGAATCGTACCAATTGAGAATGCGATTGAAGGTACAATTACAATGACAACAGATGGTTTAACAAACTATGAAGTGTGGGTGGAAGGGGAAGCGATATTGCCTGTTACACTTCATTTATTAACGGTAGAAGATGCCAATTTGGAAAATATTAAAGAAGTTTGGTCGATCCCGCCAGCTTTGGCCCAATGTCGAACATATACGAGAGAGCTAAAAGCTGAGACGAAACATTATAGTAGTACGGCGCAAGCTGCTGAATCTTTGAAAAATGAAGATAGGCTTGATGCAGGGGCAATCGCTTCGGAGCTGGCAGCAAAAACATTTGGTTTAAAAATAGCTAAGAGTAATATACAAGACTTTGAAGGTAATTCCACTCGGTTTCTTATTTTATCAAAAAAGGAAGCCGCAAAAGGGGTAGCAGAGAAAACGATGCTACTTGTAACACCGACGGAAGATCGTCCTGGACTACTTGCAGTAATCTTAAACGTATTTTCTTCATTAGGTGTCAACCTGACTTGGATTGAATCAAGACCAACGAAAGTTAAATTGGGAACATATCGTTTCTTTCTGGAAGCGGGAGAAGGAGTACATGAGAAAAATTTGCAGAAAGCAATAACAATCTTGGAAACTTACGGGTATGATGTTCGCGTTTTAGGAAGCTATAACGCGAAGCATTTATAAGGAATTATATAATGATGAGGTGCCAAAATGAAAATTGAAATTTGGTCAGATTTTGTTTGTCCGTTTTGCTATATTGGTAAACGCCGTTTAGAAGAAGCACTTACACAGTTCGAAAATCGTGATGAAGTGAAACTTGAGTTTAAGAGCTTTGAATTAGACCCGAACTCTCCGAAAGATAGCAAGCAAAGCATGCAAGAAGTGCTCGCATCTAAGTACGGTATGTCGATTGAAAAAGCAAAAGAGATGAATGCTGGAATCGGTGAACAGGCAGCGAGTGTTGGATTGACGTTCAACTTTGATAATATGAAACCAACGAATACTTTTGATGCACATCGGCTTGCACATTTTGCCAAGAAACTAGGGAAAGATGCACAATTGACTGAAAAGCTACTATATGCGTATTTTACAGAATCAAAAAACGTTGCAGACAAAGATGTATTAGCTGATATTGCTGAAACAGTTGGGGTTACTCGCGAAGAAGCATTAACTGTTTTAAATGACGAACAAGCTTATGCGGATGATGTTCGCTTTGATCAAAAAACTGCCCAGCAAATTGGTGTGCGTGGTGTGCCGTTTTTTGTTATTAACCAAAAATATGCTATTTCTGGTGCACAAACTCCAGAAACATTTCTTGGGGCCATTCAAAAGGCATGGACAGAAGCGAATACTGCTCCAGTCCTAGAGGATGTATCGGGAAGTAATGCGGAAGATACAAGTTGCACAGATGATGGTTGCGCTGTTCCTGACGATAAATAAGGTGAAAGTAAACAGATGCTCATGATACAAGGGTGTCTGTTTTTTTTTTTTTTTTGCTTTTTTCATGGAAAAGGTAGCCTTTAGGTCGGATACCATTACCTACACTGCTAAAATGTCACACCTTGAGACTTTGGCTTGAAATAAATAGATGCCTTTTTGTATTTACAGGCGGTCAGTATCCAATTACTGTCTATCATGCGTCGGATACTGGCGATTGCGGCAAACTTACAAGCCGTCGTAAACAACTTACTATCTGTTGTAACCTAAATACAGGCGATCACTATTTTGGGACTCTTTTTCAGTATAACTATGATGCTAGATAATTACTTGAAATAGAAAAAACTGTCGTGTTTTTCACGACAGTTCAAGATATCTTGGTGTTATTTAACTTTTGTAAAGATGTTTTTCACTTTGTCCACAGCCAACCCTGATCCACCGCCTTCTTCAACACCTTCTACCATTAAAGCAATTAATAAATCTGGATTATCTTTCTTATAGGCTACAAACCAACCATTTTCTTTTCCTTTTTCACCTTGTTTTTCTTTAAACTCTGCTGTACCAGTTTTCCCGGCAAGCTGGTAATCTGGTATTCTTGCACCGCGAGCAGTCCCGTTTGGATCCTCAACTACTTTGATAAGTGCTTGGTGAATATTGTTCGCTTCCTCTTCACTGACAACATTTTTCTTCCAAACCTGTCCAGTGTCTTCATCTATTTGCAAAATGGGTTTAATCATATTTCCTTTGTTCATAAATGGAGTATACGCGCTCGCTAAATGTAATGGACTCATTTCTATTTGTCCTTGTCCATAGCTGGAATCGGCTAAAGCAATGTCTGAGTCAATATCACCGATTTGCGAAACTTCCATTGGATAGAGAAAATCGAGTTCTTCATCGAAACCGAAGTTTTTTAAACCGGAAATGAACTTATCTTTGCCAAGCTCAATTGCTGTCTGTGCAAAATAAATATTATCAGAGTATATTAAAGCTTTTTCCAAATCGATTGGTACCCCTGGATTAGATACTCTTTTTACTTTGTATCCACCCCATGATGCATCTTTCTGCCATGTTAAATCCTTAATATCCAATGCCTTCTTCCAATCGATCGCACCTTCATTTAATTCAATTGCTGCTGTTATTGGTTTAATAACAGAACCAGGAGCAGAGCTTTTATTAAAACGAATGGTTAAAGGTTTATTAGGATCATCTTGCAGAGCTGCCCATTCTTCATTTGTTGCTCCGAGAGAAAGTACATTTGGATTAAAACTAGGGCTACTGACCAAGGCAAGTGTTTCTCCAGTCATTGGGTTAATCGCTGTGGCTGTGCCTGGTTTGCCCGCCATTTCTTCATATATTGTTGTTTGTAATGTACTATCGATCGTTAACTGAACATTTTCTCCGTCCTTAACTGGCTTTTCAGCAAGGATGACTTCTGATCCGTCTTCTTTGTTGATGACAATTTTAACGCCTTGTTCACCTTTTAATTTTTCTTCTAGTACTTTCTCTAAACCTCTTTTGCCAATCATATCTGTACTGCTATACCCTTTTCCTTTGTTTTTTTCCAGTTCATCTGCTGTAATAGGGCCGATGTTACCAGTTAAATGTGCTGCGGCTTCACCTAACGGATAAACCCTTGCTTCCACTTTCATACCTTGGACAGCTTGAATGCTTAGCACCTGGTCTAAAAGCTCGGTGTCATCGCTTGCCACTTTTTTGATTGGTACGAAATGTCCGGGTTGCACCCAAGATGCTCCTAATGCGCTTTTAATTTGTTCGATACTTACGTCAAGTGTCTTAGAAACATTCTTTATAATTTCCTCTTCCTGACCTTCCATATCTTGAGGAACTATACCAATCTCGAGTGCTTGACCAGTTTCTGCAAGTCCGATGCCATTCTTATCGATAATAGCTCCGCGTTGAGCAGAAATAGTAGGAAGAGAAATTTTATCCCCATTTTCAAGTTCGGGGAAAATAAAAGTTGTATCCCAGTTTACAAACCAGTTGTTTGTTTCATCATGTTCCTCTTTCACTAAAGTTGCTTCGTGATCAAAGGCAATTTCTCCAGCTAAGCTTTCCATTTTTACTGAAAAAGGAAAGGGGATTTGCTCTTCCTTTGTATCGCTTGCTTCTTCTGGTTTATTGAATTTTACAGATAAATTTTCAATCTCTAAATCTTCATATATTTTACTGTAACGATTAGTAAATTCCTCTTTCGAAATCTCTTCTTTCGATTCAGTGGATAAGTAATCATACATCTTATTAAACTTATGATCGTTCCAAAGCTTTACATATTCCGCAAATCGATCCTCTGGTTGCGGCTCCTTACTTTTACATCCGGCTATCGTAAAAACCACGATGAATAGTAATAAAATAGTTATGTGTTTTTTCATTATGTACCTCCCCTTGTATAGCCATTATAACATTTATTGGGTGTGAACAAAATATAATCATAGTTGTTATCACACAATTTTGATAATAATATATGCTTTTTGTTATATGTTAAAACTGGTAATATTGATGCAGGATTTGTATATAAGACAGATGTGTTTTCTTTTGGTAAAGTAAAGATCGCGGTAAAAATGCTAACCAATCAATTGTTTATCTAAATGCTATCATCTCAGGTTGCAAACATCCAAAAGAGGCTATTACATCCTATCAACATATGCAAAATAGAAAGGGGTAGCGGTGTTAGGACAGTTTCGTTTTAATAGAATGTAGTAAACAATGTTGACCGACTTTTGTTTTCCTATAAACTACCAATCGAAGTGACACTAGCTTTTGGATTGATCGTAATTATATATAGTGCCATACTTAGGTTTGGTAAGAGTGCTTGGCAAGTTTGGAGCAACATTTAAATATACCGAGACGAATTTAAACGATGGCGATAGCATTATATACTGCCATGGACTAGGCGTGGCTATGTTTTACGGTCTTATTATCAGTGAGCATTTATTGATAGTAAGGCGAATCCAGAGAGGAGGTATATAGGGTGAAAAAATATTTTATTATTCGCATTCTTATTTTGCTATTTTATGTAGCGTGTATATGGTACGGAATGAAGGTAAGAACGAACGTTGGTTATATCATTTTAATTGTTGGCGTAATTTTAGGTTTAGTTCTTAATTATATAAATTATCGTGTGAATTTCAAAGGGAAATTTGATCAACCGAAAAATAAAGAAAATTGAACCATATAAGAAACTCCCAGTCCAATAGGCAGGGAGTTATTTTGGTAACCGGATTAATTTCATCGTAGATTGTACTAATACCTCAGCGAATACGAGACCCATTGCAATGGCACCTGAGACGATGAAAGCTTTTGTAGCAAGCGGAATAGCTCCGGAATAATCATTGCTCACTACGTGACGCATGGCGTCGTAAGCTGATCCACCGGGAACGAGGGGGATTATTCCTGCAACGATAAAAATAATTATCGGCATCTTGTAGCGCTTTGCCATTACGTGGCCAATGAGCGCTACAGCAAAAGCCCCTGAGAAAGCGGCAATAGCAACGTCATAACTCACATTTAACATGGACCAGTACACCATCCATCCGATCATACCAACAAGTCCACATTGAATTAATGACTTTTTAGGTGCATTGAAAATAATACCAAATCCTGCAGTTGCAATAAAACTTAGCAAGGCGTGAATAAGTATTTTATCCATCTTAATCTCCTCTCAATCAAAGCCATAATAAAAATACAACCGCCACTCCTGCACCAATTGCGAAGGCAGTTAAAAATGCCTCAGCGCCTTTAGAGAGACCTGAAACAAAATGGCCGGCCATCAGATCGCGAATGGCATTAGTAATTAATAATCCGGGGACTAACGGCATAACAGAGGCTAGGATAATTAAATCGAGTTCATGACCCCAGCCGCTTCGGACGATTAGTAGTGTACTTAACCCAACGACGAAAGCCGCGGAAAATTCCGCGAATAGTTTAACCTTCGTAAAGTAATGTGTCAATACTAAAATAAATAAGCCAGTGCCACCTGCGAAAAAGGCTGGTAGAAAATCCGACCAGCCAGCATCAAACATGATAGAAAAACTTCCGCTTGCGAACGCCGCTGCAGCGATTTGCAACCAGATAGGAAAAGCCAGCCGAGCCTTGTCTAATTCTTGAAGCTTTAACAGAGCTTCCTCTGCGTTTAGCTGCTTGCTTGATATCATGCGTGAAATCCGATTTACTTCCGCTATTTTCTCTAAATCGGTACCTCGTTCATTAATTCGTGCAAGATGGGTAGGGCTTAAACCGTCCAAGGAAAAAATAATCCCAGTCGGTGTGACAAAGCTTTGACTTTCAAGAATACCAAAAGCATCTGCCATTCTCTTCATCGTATCTTCCACTCGATACGTTTCCGCACCGCATTGCATCATAATCCGCCCTGCGAGTAGACAAGCTTTAACAATTGTCTGTTCACAATATGTAATATCATTCAATATAAATCAGCCTCCACTATGATGAACCTCATGTAGTGACAACGAGAATGTTGGTATTCGAAGTAAAAGTAATATGTATGGTTTTGCGATCTCATTATTTACTTTGTACTAATTCCTTTGGTTTTTGTTGAGCTCGCTTTCCTTGCAAAACTTCGTGTTACTGTATCTTTCAACTAATCGTCTATATCCTACTTGTCTTCTACATGTTGGGCTAAAATAGATGTGTTCATTCGTTTTTTTCTTATATTCAGAGGATTGTAGCGTTGGAGTACTTTTTGCCGTTCTGCAAAAATAATCTCCACATTTCTCCTATAAGGTGAAATATAGTTTATCAAGATCTATCATACTAGTATCGACAATCCCTACATCCGTACTGAAACCTCTATAGAAATGCTATACATTATTATAGAGCATTTTTCACCTGCATGTTAAACAAAGTTTTCCCTCTATACAAGTTACGAAGGTCCTTTCTCATAATAAGATGCAGACAGGATAGAGAATGGATCGTACAATAGAATGACAAAATACCAAAGGGGAGATGAACGGCATGATTGTAGTAGATCAAGTTTCTAAACAATTTAAGGACAAAAAGCAATATGTCAAAGCTGTTGATCATATATCATTAAATATCCAAAAGGGGCATGTTGTCGGATTAATTGGAGAAAATGGTGCCGGTAAAACGACATTGCTACGTATGCTTAGTACGTTGATAGAGCCGGATGAAGGAACGATAAAGCTTGAAGGACGTAATATTTTTGAGAATAAAGTTCAAGTAAGGTCTCGGTTAGGGGTCCTATTTGGATCGGAAACCGGATTGTATAATAGATTGACCGCACGGGAGAATCTAGAGTACTTTGGAAGTCTTTACAGTATGTCAGCACTTGATATAAAAAATCAGATTGACATGCTGGCAAAGCGGTTTGGGATGGGAAAGTATCTTGATAGAAAAGTAGAAGGTTTTTCTAAAGGAATGAAGCAAAAAGTGGCGATTGCTCGCACACTCATCCATGATCCAGATATCGTTTTATTCGATGAGCCAACGACTGGACTGGATATCACTTCATCGAACATTTTTCGAGAATTTATTAATCAATATAAGAATGAAGGTAAAACGATTGTCTTTTCCACGCATATTATGGAGGAAATTGCCCAGCTTTGTGAAAATATCATTATGATGCACAAGGGGGAAATCGTTTACGAAGGTGCTTTAGAAGAACTGTACGAGCAGGAAAACAGTCGCGATCTTAATTATTTATTCACGTCTAAAGTTGCGGGGGAAGGTTTATATGTTTAAAACAATTTTTCTGAAAGAAATGAAAGATGTGCTTAGAGATAAACGAAGTATTACTTTGCTAGTGCTTTTTCCTGTCTTAATGATGGCGGGACTTACATTATTCTATGATAAAATTCTTACAACGAGTAATGAGAATGAGTTTAAGGTCGCTGTTGAGGAGGGAACTGGTGCAGAGTTGTTCGAGGAGCTTGGCAAGTATATGCCAACAATGAGTATTGAAACATTTACTGATGTTCAAAAGGCGGTAGAAGAAAAGGAAGTCCAAGTTGGATTGGTCCTCGATTCTGAATGGGAAAATAAGTTTGAGTCACAGGAAACAGTCCCTGTTGAGATTTTATTTGATCCGGGCAGTCAGGAATCTTCTAATGCTTCAACAGTTGTGATGGGTGCCTTTACACAGTGGCAACAGGAAATGGTTCAAACTCGATTGGCTGGTCATCATATTGACAGCGACATTTTGGAAGTTTTTCAAATCAAAACAAAAACAACAAAGGATGAGGACAATGCGATCGCGTCATATATGCTAGCTATATTGCTTCCAATGTTGATTCCTATCGCGATTGCCAATGGGTCATATCCGTCCGCAACAGAGCTGTTTGCGGGGGAAAAGGAAAAGAAAACAATTGAAGCTTTGCTCATCACACCAGTGAAACCAATAAAAATTCTGTTAGCGAAATGGCTAACTATATCTCTGTTAGGTATGTTTACGGGAATATTATGTATCGGAGTGCTTAGCCTACTCATGAACTTTACAACTGAATTGAAGAAAGGATTAGCAGTGATACCGAATCCAACAACATTTGTAGCGATGAGCATTGTGTTAATAGTGCTGTTTGCGATTTTTATCGCAGAAGTAGAAATGATCCTCAGTATGTTAGCGAATTCTGTGAAAGAAGCTGGTTATTATATTACACCAGTCATCAGTATCATTGTCCTTCCAATGATGTTCATGTTCTTCGCAGGTGAAGCCTTAAATGTGTCACTCTATGCTATTCCAATTATGAATTTATTTTTATTCGTTCGTGATGCTTTCGGTGGGCAATTAACAGCAGGAGCATTTGCAGTGGCAGCCGGTAGTTATGCATTGCTAATCGTCGTTTTATTTCCGGTGGCGACAAAACTTTTTGGCAATCACAGATTAATGCTTGGAAAATAATAGTTGACATTACAGAACATTTCTAATATTATCATAAACAACTAATTTAAAACTCACGCAATGATGAAGAGTAGTAACCTGTATGTCACTGAAGAGAGCCGGTGGTTGGTGCAAACCGGTGTATTCATACAGATGAATGGACTTCTGAGCTTCCAAACCGAACCTTGATTATAAGAGGCGTAGGCTTTGGCGAAAATCCCGTCGTTACAAGGGAGCATACATTGTGCAATTGCATAATGCAATGAATGAGCGCTGTTTTACAGCTGAAAAAAGGTGGCACCACGGTCCCTCGTCCTTTGGATTGAGGGGCCTTTTTGCGTAGAAAAGCGGAAGCGCCTGTTTAGTGACGTACAAACTGGAGGGATTCTGCCGAGATAAAGGAAACACGAAGAGCAAAGCGATTCGATGTTAACTTATCGTAGAAAGAATACCGAAGTTTGCTAGTCACTGGGCGCTGGAGCTAGACAACAAGAAAAGCGGAAGCGCCTGTTTAGTGAAATGAAGGTATAATGCTTAAGTGCGCTACGTGAGCAAACTTAAATAATTTTAAAGTATAGAGCAAGGAGAGTATGTGCAAGAGTTTCGGTACAGAGAGCCGGTGGTGGTGTGAATCCGGTACGAAAACTTGCACAGAATGGGCTTGCGAGCGATTTCCTGAATATTAGTAGGGAAGTACGGTTTTCCGCCGTTATATGGATAGGGCATCGGAATTTATTCCCGTGCCTGAAGGAGCCCAATATGAGGTGGCACCGCGGTTATTGATCGCCCTCAGATAAACACGTTTATTATGTGTTTATCTGAGGGCTTTTTTGTTTAAAAAAAGAAAGGGGAATGAAAAATGCAAACTAAAAATGTGAATTATAAGCTAAGAAAATTAAATGGTGATGTGTTAACACCGATTACCTTGTTTTTACGACTGGAAGGGGTAAAGAAGTTTTTATTGGAGAGTTCAATGAAACATAACGAACAAGGTCGCTATTCATTTATCGGAGTTAATCCATTGACGGAGATTGTCGGTGTGGGTGATCAAACAAAAGTAATTAATTCAGATGGACTAGTGTTGAAAGAGGAGTCAGGACTACCCCTCAATATATTGCGGACAGCATTGCCTGAATTAACTTTAGATCTTCCGTTTCCATTTTACGGAGGAGCAGTTGGATATGTAGGTTATGATGCGATCCGGCAATATAAAGAGATTGGTGTGGAGCTTGAAGATGAAATTGATATGCCAGATGTTCATTTTATGATCTATCAAGATGTCGTTGTATTTGATCATTTAGCGCAATCTATTTATTTATTAGCTATTGATTTGGAAGGAAATCGCTCTGAGGAAGAACTGGATGAGCGACTGGAGGAATTACAAAAGCAGATTTCCCGTAAAGAAACAGATGAATCACTTATTGATTGTTCCATTGACTTTCAACCGCAAATGCAAAAAGAAGAGTTCGTCCGCAGAATTGAGATGGCGCAGGAATATGTAAAAAATGGAGAGATTCTGCAAGTGGTATTATCACAAAGAATGATCGGAAAGGTAGAGACTGACCCATTCCACTTTTACCGTGTATTAAGAAATTCTAATCCATCACCGTATATGTTTTATTTAGATTTTGATGAGTACGTTGTTTTAGGTGCATCACCGGAAAGTTTTATTAAAACGAACGGACGTCAAGCCTCTACAAATCCGATCGCAGGAACTAGAAGGCGTGGAGAAACATCTGAAGAGGATCAGAGATTAGCTGCTGAACTTATGGCAGATGAAAAGGAATTATCTGAGCACAGGATGCTCGTCGATTTAAGCCGTGAAGATATGTCAGAGATTTGTTCTCCAGAAAGTATTGATGTAAAAAAATATATGAAATTAGAATATTATCGTCATGTCATGCATATCGTTTCTGAAGTGGAAGGAATGCTTGCTGATGGGAGAACAGGAATAGATGCACTTGTAGCATGTCTTCCGGCAGGAACAGTTTCAGGAGCGCCAAAAACGCGAGCGATGCAAATCATTAATGAGCTAGAAGAAGCGAAACGCGGTGTTTATGCAGGGGCAATCGGATATGTTAATGCAAATGGAGACATTGATTTTGCCCTTGCTATTCGTTCACTCGTTATCAAAGAACAAAAAGCATATTTACAGGCTGGAGCTGGTATTGTAGTTGACTCCGTGCCAGAACGAGAATATATGGAAACGATCAATAAAGCGAGGGCGTTATTGAGCCCGAAAATTAAGTGAGAAAGAAATTACTATAACATTTTCTATCTGATAAAAAATGTATAAAAGCGTTGACATTGGAAAATCACGGTGCTAAGATATGAACATTCAAATAATTAAAACTTCAAGAAAGGGAGGCTGAAAAACATGAAAAAATTAATTGTTCGTCTATATCAATTGAATATGGAATCAGCCTGTCTGTCTTAAGTTAATTTATATTACTTAACAGATAAAGACACGGGCTGATTCAGTTCCATGTCTTTTTTATGTGAAGCATAGATGCGCACATTTCTTAGGCGCATCTATGCTTTTTTTATGTTTATTTTGAAGATTTCAGTGTGAATATGCTGTTTCTTAATAGATAGAAAGGTTGAGGGAAAAGACAGATTTAAATTTTGAAAAGGGAGGAAGACGAAATGACTAGAAAGAGCGTTCGACGACTAATGATCACAGTGGAGCTAGAAAATGGGTAGCTGCCATCACAGCGATGGTAAGGGGGAGGATAACAGATGTTTAGTGTTTTAGGAAAGTTAGGATGGTTCTTTAAAAAGCATTGGAAGAGATATGCAAGTGCGTTGGTGTTGCTTGGAGTTGCAAATATATTTGAAGTTATCCCGCCGTTTTTACTTGGTGCAGGCATAGATCATATTCATCTTGGTACGATGACAAAAAGTACACTACTTCTCTATATCGGAATATTGGTTGGAATTTCTGTATTCAACTATGCGGTAACCTACGTATGGCAGTACCAGCTTTTCGGTGGAGCATTTATTGTAGAAAAGTTAATTCGTTCACGATTAATGAATCATTTGTTGAAAATGACTCCAACTTTTTTTGAGAAAAACCGTACAGGGGATTTGATGGCGAGGGGGACAAATGATTTAAGGGCCATTTCGACAACTGCGGGGTTTGGTATTTTAACATTATTTGATTCGACGATGTATATGCTGACGATATTATTGACAATGGGATTTCTCGTGTCATGGAAATTAACACTTGCAGCTATATTACCATTACCGATCTTGGCATTAATTATAAAAATTCTTGGAGCGAAAATTCATACGCGCTTTATGACAGCTCAGGATGCTTTTGGTGATATGAATGATAGTGTTCTGGAAGCAGTTGCCGGTGTGCGTGTAATAAGGGCGTATGTTCAAGAAAAAGAAAGCGAATCCGATTTTCGAAAAATGACAGAGGATGTGTATCAAAAAAATATTGCTGTTGCAAAAATTGATGCCTTTTTTAATCCGATAACCAAAGTAATAACTGGTATCAGTTACGTAATTGGATTGTCATATGGGACATATCTTGTCTTTCATCAAGAAATATCACTTGGCCATCTTGTTTCCTTCAATGTTTATCTAGGCATGCTTATTTGGCCGATGTTTGCGATCGGTGAATTAATCAATGTGATGCAACGAGGTAATGCTTCATTGGATCGAGTGCAGACAATATTGAATTACGAAGAAGATGTAAAAGATCCGGAAGTTCCCAAACAGATTGAGCAACCCGAGAAGATTGCATTCTCACAAACTGTATTTCGCTATCCATCTTCACATACAGATAATTTAAAAGACGTTTCGTTGGAGATAGGGCGAGGAGCAACAATTGGTGTTGTCGGAAAAACGGGAAGTGGTAAGACGACCTTTATCAAACAGTTTTTACGAGAATACCCGTTAGGTCAAGGCGATATTATGATCTCTGATATTAGTATTGCAGATCAGTCGAAGGATCAGTTGCGGAGTTGGGTCGGTTATGTCCCACAGGACCATGTGCTATTTTCCAGAAGTGTGCGAGAAAATATATTGTTTGGAGATGAAAAAGCGACAGAGGCAGATTTGAAGAAAGCGATCCACCTAGCTTATTTTGAAAAGGATTTAGCGATGTTACCAGAAGGTTTGGAAACGCTCGTTGGTGAAAAAGGAGTAGCACTCTCAGGAGGACAAAAACAACGGATATCCATTGCTCGAGCATTGATAAAGAATCCAGAATTACTCATTTTAGACGATTCATTATCTGCTGTTGATGCTAAAACAGAATCGCGGATCATTAGAAATATACGGAAGGAAAGACAGGAGAAAACGACGATTATTACCACACATCGTTTATCGGCCATTGAGCATGCCGATTGGATTATTGTTTTTGATGATGGGAAAGTGATCGAAGAAGGAACACACGAACAATTAATAGCATCAAAGGGTTGGTATAAAGAGCAATATGATAGACAGCAAGTAGAGAGCTTGCTTGAAGGGGAGGTGCAAGCATAATGGTCGGTAAACGATTATTCCGATATGCCCTATATTTCAAAGGACTCATTATTGCTGCCCTTGCAATGTTGACGATTTCTGTTTGTGCAGATGTGCTGGAACCAATTATAGCGAAAACACTAATTGATGAACATATTTTAGGGATAGAGGATCACTGGTTGCAAACAGATCAAAGTGAATCATCTGTTAAATATAAAGGGAATTCTTATGTGCGTGAACGTTATCTAGATAAGGCCAAGGTAAATGAGCATGCAAGTGTAGCAACGATTTTACAAGAGGGTAGAAGCTTTTATTTTATCCATTCTGAAATACCTCTTGAAGGCAGTCGTGAAGTGAGGGATGGAAAGCTTGTCATCTCGGGGACTGATAGGCAGACTATGGTTGAAGCCAATAAATTATCGGTCAATGAAGTGTTGAGTTTTTATCAACCAGAGCTTCCAGCAATGATTAAGCTACTCATCATGTATGCGGGTTTATTCATTATCTCGGCAATTTTTCAATATGGACAATATTTTTATTTACAGAAAGCGGCAAACCGGATTATTCAAAAGATGCGGACAGATATCTTTGCGCATGTACAACGACTTCCAATTCGCTATTTTGATGATTTACCCGCTGGAAAAGTAGTGGCAAGAATAACAAACGATACAGAAGCAATTAGAGAATTATATGTGGCTGTATTGTCTACCTTTTTCACCGGTTTGATTTATATTACAGGTATATATATTGCCATGTTTTTTCTAGACGTAAGATTGGCATTCATTTGTTTAGCCCTCATGCCGATTATGTATGCATGGATGATCTTTTATCGAAAATACGCATCAAAATATAATCATGTCATTCGCTCTAAAGTGAGTGAATTGAATGCAATGATAAATGAGTCCATTCAAGGGATGCCGATTATTCAAGCATTTCGTCGAGAGAAACAGATGAGCAAAGAATTTGAAGAATTAAATGAAACTCATTTTCAATATCAAAATAAGTTGCTTATACTGAATTCCTTGTCTTCTCATAACTTTGTAGGTATTTTACGAAATCTTGTATTTGTTGGTTTCATTTGGTATTTCGGAAGTGGGGCAATGGGTATACAGTCGGTAGTAACGATAGGTGTCTTATATGCCTATGTCGATTACATTAACCGTTTATTTAATCCAGTTGGAAATATTGTCAATCAATTTGCTAATTTAGAGCAGGCACTAGTAGCAGGTGAGCGCGTTTTTCGCTTGCTTGATGAAAAGGGAGAAAACGTAAGTACTGAAAAAATGGGACGTTATAAAGGAAATGTCACTTTTGACCATGTTTATTTTGGTTATAAGGAAGGGGAATATGTTTTAAAAGATATTCATTTCGAAGCAAAGCAAGGCGATACAGTTGCGCTTGTCGGCCATACTGGCTCTGGAAAAAGTTCAATCATGAATGTGTTGTTTAGGTTTTATGATTGTAATGAGGGAGAGATCCGGATTGACGGCAAAAATATTCAAGACATTCCAAAGCAAACGCTTCGTGACCATATGGGCATCGTTTTGCAAGATCCATATTTGTTTACCGGAACGATTGCGACGAATGTTAGTTTGAATGATCCGAGAATTACACGAGATAAGGTAAATGCTGCTTTAAAAGCTGTTGGAGCGGATCACGTATTGAAAAATTTAGAAGATGGATTTGATGAGCGTGTCGTTG
Organism: Lederbergia lenta NBRC 16444; assembly: GCF_001591545.1. GTDB lineage: Bacteria > Bacillota > Bacilli > Bacillales > Bacillaceae_C > Lederbergia > Lederbergia lenta. Next base: position 252,683 of record NZ_BCVC01000003.1, on the reverse strand, counting down.
AAAAAGGCAGCACCCTGTCTTCTGGACAACGACAACTCATTTCTTTTGCTCGAGCACTCGCGTTTGATCCAGCTATTTTAATCTTAGATGAAGCGACATCTAGTATTGATACAGAGACGGAAACAATTATTCAAGAAGCGATGGATGTCCTTAAAAAAGGCAGAACCACTTTTATCATCGCCCATCGTCTTTCAACCATTAAAAACGCGGACCAAATACTCGTACTCGACCGGGGAGAAATTGCCGAACGCGGAAACCACGAAGAACTAATGAAACAAAAAGGAAAATACTATCAAATGTACCAACTACAAATAGGACAAAAAGCAATGTGAAATAGAAAAGCGTAAGCGCCCGTTTAGCGACGTACAAACTGCGCTCGCAGGATGTGAGTGCGTCGACGTTGCCACAGGAAGTGGCGGATTTAGTCGAGGAACCTTAAAGGATAGCTGCTCTAATAGAATTGAAAAAGTGGTCTGGCCCCCAGCATGTTATAGAGTTGGGGAGACAGGTCACTTTTTTACATAATTAATCAAAGTAGAACACAAAATATATGTGGAGGTGATTTGAATGGGTAAAAAGAAAGCAAAACACAGTCTCCAAGGTATGAATGCAGCGAAAGGGCAAGGCATGGGAGAAGAATTTAGTGAAGAATTCTCAAATGAGCCATTAACTGTAACTCAAAAACTAAACAATAAAAAACGAAAGAAAAATCAATAATAAAAACAAAATCGAAAGCGAAGATGAAAATTCGCTTTCGATTTTTATTACACTTTAAAGTTGATTTGCAAAGTTAAACGATAAAGAACGTTAAAACAGAAACAAAGATTGAGACCGTAACCATCGCGATGAGAGGTTTTAAGGCCTTTTTACGTAAATCACCAAGACTCACATTTAAACCGAGACCGACCATGGCTGCGGTAAGTATCCAAGTTGTCGCAGTGGAGATACTGTTTAGCGTTTCACCCGTTACAGGAATAGAATGACCAAGCACGAAGCTACCGAAAATACTCATTAATATAAAACCAACAAGAAACCAAGGGAACTCAATTTTAGCTGATCCACTGTCATCTGTTGACTTACGCTTCATCCAATACATAAAAATAAAACATAGTGGTATGAGCAAAAATACACGCCCAAGTTTTGCAAGTAGAGCAAAAGCAAGTGCTTCTTCCCCCCCAGACGCCGCAGCTAGTACGACTTGTGCAACTTCATGGATACTGACGCCAGCCCATATACCATATTCAATATCAGTCAACGGTAAAATGGGGCGTAACAAGGTGTAGGTAATGGCAAAGATAGTCCCGACAAGTGCAATAATACCTACGCTAATAGCTGTATCTTCGTCTTTCGATTTAATAATTGGCGCAACAGCTGCAATGGCGGCAGCCCCACAAACGCCTGTACCGACTCCAAGTAGCATAGAAATTGTCGGATTGGCTTTTAGCTTTCTAGCTAACCAAACGGTTGCCAAGATCGCGAATATAATGACACCTGCATCTCTAACCAACAAGCCAAGCCCATCGGTTAAAACGGTACCAATATTCAACTTTAATCCATATAAAATAATTGCAAATCTAAGGAGCTTTTTTGAAGAAAAGGCGATTCCTGACCGTAGCGCTTCAGGGTAGCCGAAAACTTGCCTGTAAATAATAGCAATGACAATCGCTGAAGCTAATTGTCCCACCATGCTAAAACCAGGCAGCTTTGTAAGTAAAAAACCAAAGTAAGCAATCAAAAAAGTAAAAGCAATCCCACTAGCCCACTGAACAAAAGAGGCTTGATTAAATTGTTGTTTAGCTTGTTGTTTTCCCATAGAATAACCTCCGACATTTAATTGCCTTCTACAGCATAAGTTATATTTTGTTATAAGGAAAATAAATCATTATAATAGCAATGATAAGTTTTCTTTATAATGGAGGTGTTGAAAGGTGGATCAGCATTTAATTGTTTTTATCGCAGTTGCTGAAAAACAAAATTTTTCACGTGCGGCGGAAGAATTACATATGACTCAGCCTGCAGTTAGCCAGTACATTCAAGCGTTTGAACGCGAAGTTGGCACGAGGCTTTTGGAGCGAAGCAATAAGTATGTACGGTTGAATAAAGCGGGAGAAATTGTCTATCATCATGCGAAGGAAATATTAGGGCTGTATACAAAGATGCAGCGATTCGTTGATGATGCTACAAATAAGGCGAGCGGTCCAATATCGATAGGCGCTAGTTACACGTTTGGTGAATATGTGTTACCCCATATTATTGCTAGAATGCTTGATCAATATCCACTTATCCACCCATCAGTAGCGATTGGTAATTCACGAGAAATTGCAGAGCTTGTACTTGGGCACCAAATGGATGTAGGTATTGTAGAAGGTGATTATAGGAACAAAAAGCTTAATATCGAAGCTTTCGATGAAGATAGAATGTATATCATCATGTCTCCAAAACATCCGTTGGCAAAACTACCAGAGAAGGTAAAGATGAGCGAGTTGGAGCAGGCAAGCTGGATCGTTCGAGAAAAAGGATCGGGAACGCGTGAAGCGACCGAGCAATTATTCCGCAGGCTTGGAATTGCACCAAATAAAAAAATGGAATTCGGTAGTACACAATTGATAAAGGAGTCAGTGGAAGCGGGACTCGGGATTAGTTTGCTATCACAGTGGGCGATTCGGAAAGAATTATCTATGGGGGCGCTGCAAACATTAGATGCAGATGAAGTTCCTTTCATAAGGAAATTTTCCATCGTAACATTGTCGCCATACAATACAAAAGCACTTGATACATTTCTAGACTTAGTGCGTGCGAATAAATAAGCGTACCACTTTTATTAACGGTCATGCATAAATCATGACCGTTAAATTCGTCCACCTTAGACCACCCATATCTAATCATGACGGCTTGTAAGCATGTTATGCCCGCCAGTAAAATACCTCATAACCTACTGTTTCGCTCATCGTATTATATATCCAGTTATCCCTTGTACATCTACCATTCACTCTCCTAATCAAACATTTGATTAGCTAATTTTATCCTTTTTTTGAAAGGAAAAAATGTATTGCGCAATTCTCTCAGTTATGTATAATATACTAGGTCCAGGAGTAAACAATAAGTTTGGTATAGGTAAACTCAGTTTACTGCGAGTTTACTTATAATAAACAGACATGAGGGATAAATGAATGAGAATTGGGAATAAAATTAAAAATTTGCGTCTAAAAAAAGGACTTACACAAGAGGAATTAGGAGAGCGTACTGATCTGAGTAAAGGTTATATATCTCAATTAGAACGTGAATTAAGCTCTCCTGCTATAGACACTTTTTTTAATATATTGGAGGTTTTGGGTTGTACTCCAAAACAATTTTTTGATGAAGAGGAACGCGAACAAAAGGTAGTCTATGGAGAAGATGATCAGACTGATTATATCGATGAAGAACGAGGGTATGATATAAAATGGCTTGTTCCCGAATCGAATGAAAAGGATATGGAGCCAATTAGGCTAACCCTTCTGGAAAATGGTGAATTTAAACAATTTGAGCCTTCGCTATCTGAAACCTTTGCTTATGTTCTAGCTGGCAGGGTAAAGATTACTCTTGGAAAACGCGTATATTATGCTCAAGCAGGAGAATCTGTATATTTTCACGCCTCAAACGAACATCAAATTACAAATGCTAATAAAGGTAAATCCGAGCTTATTCTCGTAGCAACAGAATCTTATTTATAAGAAATGGAGGGCATGTAATGCTAGATCAGACAATAATTCGCTTTGAAAATGTTTCGAAGCAATACGATGAAACAATCATATTAGATGATGTCAGTTTTGAAATTGAAAAAGGTAAGTTTTATACATTGCTTGGCCCTTCTGGATGTGGGAAAACGACAATTCTTCGTTTAATAGCAGGCTTCAATCAACCCACGAAAGGTAATATATTTTTTCAAGGTAAAAAGATAAATAGAATTCCAGCAAACGAGCGTCAAGTAAATACAGTATTTCAAGATTATGCTTTATTCCCACACTTAAATGTGTTTGAAAATGTGGCATTTGGCTTACGTATAAAGAAAATGAAGAAGTCAGTCATTGAAGCAAAAGTAAAAGAAGCACTCAAATTTGTTAACCTGGCTGGATACGAGAATAGAGAAATTAATGAAATGTCCGGTGGTCAACGTCAGCGCGTTGCAATTGCACGTGCTATTGTAAATGAACCCGAAGTTATATTACTCGATGAACCGCTATCTGCGCTTGATTTAAAATTAAGGACAGAAATGCAATATGAACTACGTGAACTTCAAAGGCGCCTAGGCATTACATTTATATTTGTCACACATGATCAAGAAGAAGCGCTTGCGATGTCAGATGAAATTTTTGTTATCAACCAAGGTAAAATTCAGCAAAGCGGGACACCAATTGATATTTATGATGAGCCGATTAATCGATTTGTCGCAGATTTCATTGGTGAGTCGAATATTGTTAAGGGCAAAATGATCCGTGATTATCAAGTCGAATTTGGCGGTAAACAGTTTGAATGTGTTGACCAGGGACTTAACGCAAATGAACCTGTGGAAATCGTTATTAGACCTGAAGATTTAGAAATTACTGCGCACGATCAGGGGAAGTTGAAAGTGAAAGTGGACTCACAACTTTTTCGCGGTGTTCATTATGAAATAAGTTGCTATGATGATTATGGCAACGAATGGTTAGTCCATTCGACTAAAAAGGCAAATGCTGGGGATGAAATTGGTCTTCATTTTGATCCAGAATCAATCCATGTTATGAGGTTTGGGGAAACAGAAGAAGAGTTTGATAAACGATTAGAAGCTTATGATGAGGAAAGCCATGAATAGGACCCGGAATTTTTACCTCATTCCTTATGTACTATGGATTGCCTTGTTCGTTGTTGCGCCCATCTTGCTTGTTGGTTATTATTCTTTCTTCGATATTGAAGGTAACTTTACAATTAATAATTATCAAAGGTTCTTTACACCTGTCTATTTGAAAATGACGCTCAGTTCTTTTTGGTATGCCTTTCTCATTACTAGCTTTACTCTACTTATTTCCTATCCAACGGCATATTTATTAACGAAAACGAAGCATAGACAGTTATGGTTATTACTAATTATCTTGCCATCATGGATCAACCTGCTTTTAAAAGCTTATGCTTTTCTCGGTTTGTTCGGAACATATGGCCCAGCAAACAGCTTCTTGGAAGTGATCGGAATAGGGTCGAAACAAATATTGTTTACCGATTTTAGTTTTAAATTTGTTGCCGTATATATATTCATCCCTTTTATGATATTACCAATTTATAATTCTTTGGAAAAATTAAATCCATCTTTTACTGATGCTGCGAGTGATCTCGGCGCATCGGGATGGACAATTTTTAGGCGTGTGATCTTTCCATTAACATTAGATGGCGTAAAATCAGGCTGTCAAGCTGTATTTATACCAGCGCTTTCTCTATTTATGATTACAAGATTGATCTCAGGTAATCGCGTTATAACGTTAGGAACAGCGATTGAACAACATTTTCTCGTTACGCAAGATTGGGGAATGGGTGCAACGATTGCTGTATTTTTAATCATAGCTATGGCAATTATTATGATTCTTACAGGGCGCCGGAAGCGAGGTGATTTGGCGTGAATGTGAAAAGTAAATTACCTAATATATATTTAATCTTTGTTTTTTTCATTCTTTATGCACCAATTTTATATTTAATGTACTACTCATTTAACGCTGGAGGATCGATGCGAAATTTTGAGGGGTTTACACTTGATTGGTACAAAGAAGTTTTTCAAGACACAAGGCTTTTGATCATCGCTTTAAACACACTCATTATTGCATTATTATCTGCCGCGATTTCAACGATTCTTGGTGTGTTAGGTGCACTTGCAATTACGTATGTAAAAAAACGAAGGACGAAAAATACGTTACAAACATTAAATAATGTTTTAATTGTTAGTCCAGATGTCATCATTGGTGCGTCTTTTCTTATATTATTTACAATGATTGGTATTAGGTTAGGGTTTATATCCGTATTGTTATCGCATATAGCATTCAGTGTACCAATCGTCGTAATTATGGTGTTGCCTAAACTCCAAGAAATGAGCTCATCGCTAATTGATGCGGCACGAGACCTGGGGGCCAGCAACTGGAATATTCTCTCGAAAGTGATATTGCCTTACATTACACCAGGTATTTTTGCAGGGTTTTTTATGGCTTTAACATATTCACTTGATGATTTTGCTGTTACCTTTTTCGTTACAGGCAATGGATTTTCAACATTATCTGTAGAAATCTACTCGAGAGCTCGTCAAGGGATTTCCCTTGAAATTAACGCTTTATCAACTCTAATATTTCTACTTACGATTGTGCTTGTGATTGGTTATTATTTCATTAATCAACGCAATGCTAGATCCACGGCCATGGAGGTGAGGAAGCCATGAGTAAGCTTTTACGAATGTTTGTACTAATTTTTGTTGTCTCTTTCGCTTTACTTTACTTCGTATCACATTTGAATTCCTCACAAGGCTATACAAGTGGCAACACGTTGAATGTATATAATTGGGGCGATTATATTGATCCGGATTTAATAAATAAGTTTGAGAAGGAAACAGGCATGAAGGTTGTATATCAAACGTTCGATTCGAATGAAGCGATGATGACAAAAATCTCTCAAGGGGGAACGGCCTATGATATTACCATTCCTTCTGAATATGCGATTAGCAAAATGAAAGAGGAAGATCTACTCATACCGCTTGATCATAAAAAGCTGCCAAACTTAAAATACATCGATGAGCATTATTTGGATTTGTCCTTTGATGAAAATAATGAATATTCGATTCCGTATTTTTGGGGAACCTTCGGAATTGTTTATAATCCAAAAATGATTGGTGGAAAAGAATTAACAAGTTGGAACGATTTATGGGATCCAGAGTTAAAGAACCAAATTTTTCTCGTGGATGGTGCAAGAGAAGCCATTGGAATGGGCTTGAATAGCCTCCATTATTCATTGAATGAAACGGATAAAGACCGTCTGCTTGAAGCAAAACAAAAGCTAGATGAACTTACGCCAAATATTAAAGCAATTATTGGAGATGAAATCAAACTGCTTGTGGCCAATGAAGAAGCAGCAATTGGTGTCGTGTGGTCGGGAGAAGCAGCGGATATTATGTGGGAGAATGAGGACCTCGATTATGTGATTCCCGAAGAAGGATCAAATCTTTGGTTCGATAATATGGTCATTCCAAAATCTGCGAAAAACATAGATGGGGCCCATCAATTTATTAATTTTATGCTTGATCCACAAAACGCAGCGCAAAATGCCGAATATGTAGGATATTCCACACCAAACGCGAAAGCATTAGAATTCATGCCAGATGAAATCACAGAAGATAAAAGATTTTATCCAGACGCAGAACTAACAGAAAAGCTAGAAGTGTACGACAACCTCGGCAAAAAAATGCTCGCACACTACAACGAACTCTTCCTAGAATTCAAAATGCATAGGAAATAAAGAAAAGCGAAAGCGCCCGTTTAGCGACGTACAAACTGGGCCCGCATGATGCGGGTCCCTCGATGTTGCCACAGGACGTGGCGATTTTAGTCGAGGATCCTTTCATACGAGATAAAGGAAACACGGAAAGCCTGCAAGGCGAACCGATGTTGACTTATCGTAGGAAGAATCACGAAGTTTGCTAGTCGTTGGGCGCTGTAGCTAGACAATAGTGGAACAACGGCTAAGAACGCCACGTCGTGTGGCAACGCCGTTATGACTCGCGTCGTGCGAGCCTAAGTAAAGCACTTTTAAGTCGACTACTGACTATTCCAGTAGTCGACTTTTTGACTTGAAATGATATAATAAAATTAATGTAGAAAGGAGGGGGAATATATGAATATGGAGAAAGAAATCCTGGGAATGCTGAAAGAAATAAAAAGCACTCTAAACGAACACAGCCGAATCTTAAATGAGCACAGCCAAATTTTGAACGAGCATAGCCAAAAGTTTAAGGAACATGGCCAGATTTTAGGGGCGCTTAAAGTAGGGCAAGAAGGTTTAAAAGCTGAAATGAGTGAACTGCGTTTACAAAATGCAAAGGATTTTGGTGTAGTGAAAGAACAGATTAAAACACTTGAAGACAGTATTGAAATTTTAAAAGATGAAACGTGGACAAATAAAAAAGATATCCGCAGGGTTCAAAGAACAATGGGAATGATTTAAATGTGTCAAAACTTCTACTACAGGATCTTCGCAACTTTCTATCACTTTACTCTAAAATAATCCTACCAAACTATTAACTTCGGGAAATTACTTCCATATAAGGAAGTGGATTTCTGAGCTTTTTTTAGTTTAAAAATAATGTCGAAAAAAATAGAATAATAATGATTTTTAACAAAGGTTGATTTTACTACATTGTAAACGGATACATAAATAAAACATTATTTCCAACTAATAAAACATTCTGAAAATGTATTGACGTTTCAGCAATATCAAGGTATCATTGAGAACAATTTAATAAATCAAAAACTTTAAAACAGTAGCACAAGTGAGAGGGGCGAACAGCAGTGAGTGAGCAATTGATTTTCCTCAATGGCCAATTCGTAAAAAAAGAAGACGCCGTTGTATCTGTATATGATCATGGATTTCTATATGGAGATGGAGTATTCGAAGGTATACGATCATATAGCGGGAATGTATTTCGTTTAGAAGAACATTTAACACGCTTATATGATTCGGCGAAATCCATTATGCTGACAATCCCATATACGAAAGAGGAAATGACCAATATTGTTGTTGAAACGCTCCGTCAAAATAAGTTAAAAGATGGATATATTCGTCTCGTTGTCTCTCGAGGAGTGGGAGATTTGGGACTTAGTCCATATACTTGCGCAAGAGCTCAAGTGATTGTAATTGCAGAGCCACTTAGTATTTTTCCGAAAGAATTATATGAAACAGGTTTAGAAATAGTGACTGTGGCAACGAGACGTAATCGTTCTGATGTGCTTAGTCCAATGGTTAAATCTCTGAATTATTTAAATAATATACTTGTGAAAATTGAAGCTAACCTTGCGGGAGTACAAGAAGCCTTGATGTTGAATGATCAAGGGTATGTAGCAGAAGGTTCAGCAGATAACATATTTATTGTTAAAGATAATAAATTATTAACTCCACCAGGTTATGTAGGAGCTTTAGTCGGAGTTACGCGCAATGCAATTATAAAAATCGCGCGAGAAAAAGGCTATGAAGTATCCGAGGATGTTTTCACAAGACATGATGTATATACGGCAGATGAAGTTTTTCTCACTGGTACAGCGGCAGAAGTGATCGCTGTCAACAAGGTAGACGGAAGAGTTATTGGTGATGGAAAACCGGGTCCGATTACAAGCATATTACTCGAAGGCTTTAGAGAACTAACTCAAACAGATGGAGTAAAAGTATACGACCAAACATTACATGTCAGCTAGGACAGAATCAGGAGAGGTAATATGCGAAGTGATATGATTAAGAAGGGGATAGATCGTGCCCCACACCGAAGTTTATTATATGCAACGGGTATTAAAACGAAGGATTTAGAAAAGCCATTTATTGGCGTTTGTAATTCATATATTGATATTATTCCTGGACATAAACATTTGCGTGAGTTTGCTGATATCGTAAAAGAAGCGATCTGGGAAGCAGGCGGAGTACCTTTCGAATTTAATACAATTGGAGTCGATGATGGGATTGCCATGGGCCACATTGGAATGCGTTATTCCCTGCCGAGTCGGGAACTAATTGCAGACTCAGCGGAAACAGTAATTAATGCGCACTGGTTCGACGGGGTATTTTATATTCCAAACTGCGATAAAATAACACCAGGTATGTTAATGTCAGCAGTCAGAACGAACGTTCCTTCTGTTTTTGTATCAGGCGGACCGATGGAAGGCGGTGTTTCATCTGAAGGTGAACCACTTACACTCACATCAGTTTTTGAAGGAGTTGGGGCTTATCATTCTGGTAAAATGACAGCAGAAAAGCTTCTTGATATTGAACAAAATGCATGTCCTACTTGTGGTTCGTGTTCGGGAATGTTCACGGCTAACTCAATGAACTCATTGATGGAAATGCTAGGCTTTGCTTTACCAGGTAATGGTACAATTGTAGCTACATCTAATGAACGCCACAGACTAATTAAAGAAGCAGCACATCATTTAGTAAGAATGGTGAAAGAAGATATTAAACCACGTGATTTAATTAGTGAAAGAACAATCGATGATGCTTTTGCGCTTGATATGGCAATGGGTGGCTCGACTAACACGGTACTCCATACATTAGCTATTGCACATGAAGCAGAAATAGATTATGATTTATCTCGTATCAACAAAGTAGCAGAAAGAGTTCCTTATTTGGCTAAAATTGCCCCGGCATCAGATTACACGATGCAAGATGTACATGATGCAGGGGGAATAAGTGCTATTATTCGTGAATTATGCGAAATGGGAGCAGTTGAAAGTGATCGCATGACGGTAACTGGAAAGACTGTATACGAGAATGTAAAAGACAATGTTATAACAAATCCAAAAGTCATTCGCCCACGCGAAAATCCATATAGTCCGGTTGGTGGTTTATCTGTTCTTTACGGAAACCTAGCACCAGACGGAGGAGTAATAAAAGTGGGAGCTGTGGATCCATCCATTAAGACTTTCCACGGAAAAGCAATTGTGTTTGAGTCTCAAGAAGCTGCACAACAAGGTATTAATGATGGTACGGTTAAAGAAGGCCATGTAGTAGTCATTCGTTACGAAGGGCCAAAAGGTGGACCGGGAATGCCAGAAATGCTTGCACCAACGGCAGCCATTGCAGGAAGGGGACTGGGAACAAAGGTTGCTCTTATTACAGACGGTCGGTTCTCAGGAGCATCACGTGGCATTTCAATCGGACATATTTCACCAGAAGCGGCAGAAGGCGGACCGATTGCTCTTGTCGAAGATGGTGATGGGATCATTATCGACCTAATTAACAGAACAATTGAACTTCAAGTGTCAGATGAAGTCTTGGCTGAACGCCAAGCAAAGATCCAACCATTTGAACCTAAAATTAAAAAAGGCTATCTAGCCAGATATTCAAAACTTGTTACTTCTGCTAATACTGGCGGAGTTATGAAAATATAATAAAAAGTAGATATCCTAAATAGAGAATTTTTTGATATTTACTAATAATGCAATGATAAGGAAAAAGTGAATGGAATCCTGTATTTACAGAGAGCCGGAACTGCTGGAAACCGGCAATACAGCCATTCGCGACATCACCTTAGAGCATGAATCCTGAAAGCGAAAGCGACTATGGATTCACGGGGATTACAAAGTCCCCGTTATCAAAGAGTGACATTGCGTCACTCCTGAGTCAGTGTAAATCACTGAGAAGTAGGGTGGTACCATGAAAGTTTTTTCATCCCTGCATGAAAGGTTCTCCTTTTGTGTGGGCTGAAAAAACTTTTTTGTTTGTAAAAAAATGCCACATGCGAAAGAGATGGACCTTAGTTAATCTAGCAATAAAAAAATATAGAACGTGAAAGGAAGGCGCTATGCTGTGAGTATGGGTATCCCGATGAATGCGACCAATCAGCAATCGGACACGGCCGTTAAGGAACAAGTGAAAACTGGAGCAGATCTTTTCATTGAGACACTGCAAAAGGAAAAGGTAGATATTATTTTCGGTTATCCGGGAGGAGCAGCACTACCAATTTATGATGCACTTCATAAAAATCCAATCAGGCATGTGTTGACGAGACATGAACAGGGAGCCATTCATGCTGCAGAAGGATATGCGAGAGTAACGGGAAAACCAGGAGTCGTAATGGCTACATCTGGTCCAGGTGCAACAAATTTAGTTACTGGAATTGCAGATGCGATGATGGATTCATTGCCGCTTGTAGTCTTTACTGGTCAAGTAGCAAGCTCCTTGCTTGGAACAGATGCATTTCAAGAGTCAGACATAATTGGTATTACAATGCCAATCACAAAGCATAATTACCAAGTAAAAAAAGTTGAAGATTTAGGTAGAATTATTAAAGAAGCTTTCTATATTGCTTCGACAGGACGTCCGGGACCAGTCCTAGTCGATATCCCAAAAGATATTGCAACGGCTCCAGCAGGAAGTTATGAAGATGAACCGATTAACTTACCGGGCTATCAACCGACAACTCAACCAAATTACTTGCAAATTCAAAAGCTTGCAGGAGCAATGGCCAATGCTAAAAAGCCTTTGATTCTTGCAGGGGCAGGCGTCTTATTCGCTAAGGGGTCAGACTATTTGAAAGAATTTGTAGATAGAACTGGTTTCCCAATTACGAATACTCTCTTGGGCTTAGGTACAATTCCTGGTGATCATCCACAATTTTTGGGAATGGCTGGAATGCATGGAACCTATGGTTCGAATATGGCCATCACAGAATGTGACTTGCTAATCAATTTTGGCGCACGCTTTGATGATAGATTGACTGGAAACTTAGCGCATTTTGCACCAAATGCTATAGTAGCTCACATTGATATTGATCCAGCTGAAATCGGCAAGAATGTGGAAACAGAGATTCCGATTGTAGGGGATGCAAAAGAAGTATTGAAAGAGCTATTGAAAAAGGAATTCAATCTTCCTGACATTAGTGAATGGACAGAGCACTTACAAGATTATAAGGAAAAGTTCCCGTTCAAAACTCCTATATCAAAAGAAGATTCACTTTCCGCACCACATGTAATTAAAATGGTTCATGAATTTACAGGTGGGGATGCGATTGTAACAACAGATGTTGGACAGCATCAAATGTGGGCTGCACAGTATTATGGGTTTAACGGTCCTGATAACTGGGTAACTTCAGGCGGACTTGGAACGATGGGCTTTGGCTTCCCGGCTGCGATTGGCGCACAATTAGCTTCTCCAGATAAAACAGTTGTAGCAGTTACTGGAGACGGTGGTTTCCAAATGACGTTGCAGGAACTTTCGGTAATAAAGGAACTCAATTTGCCAGTAAAAATTGTAATTATCAATAATCAATGTCTTGGAATGGTTCGTCAGTGGCAAGAACTATTTTATGAAGAACGCTACTCACATTCCATATTTTCAGAACAGCCAGACTTCGTAAAACTTGCTGAGGCGTATGGGATCAGAGGTTATCGTGCTAAGACTGAAGAAGAAGCAAAAGCGGTAATCGAGAAGGCATTTAATAATCCGGGGCCTGTACTAATAGATTTCCAAGTTGAACAAAAAGAATTTGTCAACCCAATGGTTGAAGCGGGGAAAGGCCTGCATGAAATGATAGGGGTGGGAGAATGAAACGGGTTGTTACTGTAACAGTCAACAATAATAGTGGAGTGTTGAACCGCATAACCGGATTATTCGCCAAAAGACAGTTTAATATCGAAAGTATCACAGTCGGGGCGACCGGAAAGCCGGGAATTTCAAAAATGACATTTATCGTTCCGATGGAAGATCCTAATAAGATGGAGCAGTTACTTAAACAGCTCCAAAAGCAGATTGATGTATTAAAAGTGACGGATATTACCGACAAATCAATCGTTACGCGTGAATTGGCACTCATTAAAGTGCTTTGCCCACCGTCGGTTCGCAGTGAAGTGTACAGCATTATCGAACCTTTCCGAGCAACCGTAATTGATATGGGCAAAAGTATGGTCACTGTTCAAGTAACAGGCGAACCCACAAAAGTGGATGCCTTTATCGAACTATTAAAGCCATATGGAATCAAAGATATAGCCCGTACAGGTGTTACCGCATTTGTAAGGGAGCAACAGAAATCAGAAACACCGCAATTATTATTACAATTATAAAAGAGGAGATGGACAAAAATGGCAAAAGTATATTATAACAATGAGATTAATGAGCAGGACCTACAGGGAAAGAAAATTGCAGTATTAGGTTATGGATCACAAGGGCATGCACATGCAACGAACTTGAAAGAAAGTGGTTTTGATGTAGTAGTAGGTATTAGACCAGGAAAATCATATGATCAAGCAGTTGAAGACGGACATGAAGTATATTCAGTTAAAGAAGCTAGTGCACAAGCTGATATCATCATGATCTTGCTTCCGGATGAAAGACAAACAGAAGTATATGAAAATGAAGTGAAATCTGAGCTAACAGAAGGAAAATCTTTAGTATTTGCACATGGCTTTAACGTACATTTCAGCCAAATCGTTCCTCCTTCGAACGTTGATGTATTCTTAGTTGCACCAAAGGGTCCAGGACACCTAGTAAGACGTACTTATCAAGAAGGTGCAGGCGTTCCAGCTCTTTTCGCAATCTATCAAGATGCATCAGGTAAAGCAAGAGAAACTGCATTAGCTTATGCAAAAGGTATTGGAAGTGCTCGTGCAGGAGTATTAGAAACAACTTTCCAAGAAGAAACAGAAACAGATCTATTCGGAGAGCAAGCAGTGCTTTGCGGTGGAACAACTGCACTTGTAAAAGCTGGTTTCGAAACGCTTGTTGAAGCAGGTTACCAACCTGAAGTTGCTTACTTTGAGTGCTTGCATGAATTGAAATTGATTGTTGATTTAATGTATGAAGATGGTCTTGCTGGAATGCGCTATTCAATTTCTGATACAGCACAATGGGGTGACTTCGTTTCAGGACCACGCGTTGTTGACGCTGATACGAAAGGCCGTATGAAAGATATTCTTGACGATATCCAAACAGGTAAATTTGCGAAAGGCTGGTTGCTTGAGAACCAATTAAATAGACCTGAATTTAATGCTATTAACCAACGTGAAAGTGAACATTTGATTGAGAAAGTAGGTAAAGAGCTTCGCGATATGATGCCATTTGTTAAAGCTGGTAAAAAGAAAGCTGACAAGGAAGTGGTGGCAAGTGCGAAAAATTGACATCTTTGATACTACTTTACGTGATGGGGAGCAATCAGCTGGTATTAATTTAAATACAGCTGAAAAGCTTGAAATTGCTAAACAGCTAGAACGCTTTGGAGTGGATGTAATGGAGGCGGGTTTTCCCGCCGCCTCTCCTGGTGATCTAGATGCTGTTAGAAAAATTGCCTCAACAATAAAAACTTCGTCCGTTACAGGGCTTGCGCGATCAGTCAAGTCAGATATTGACCATGCATGGGAAGCGTTGAAAGTGGCGGAATGCCCTAGGCTCCACGTATTTCTAGCCACCTCACCTATTCATATGAAATATAAATTAAAACAAACACCGGAACAAGTAGTGGAAACAGCTGTTGAAACAATCAAATATGCTAAAACATTTTTTCCACTTGTACAGTGGTCAGCAGAAGATGCTTTTCGTTCCGACCGTGCATTTCTAGCACATATTGTGGAACAAGCGATCAAAGCTGGAGCATCTGTGATTAATATTCCTGATACGGTAGGATACGCAACACCTCAGGAATACGGAGCGCTATTCCGCTATTTAAAAGAAAATGTCCCTAATATTGAACAAGCGAAGCTTTCGGCTCATTGTCATAATGATCTTGGCATGGCAGTAGCTAATACTTTAGCTGCAATTGAAAATGGCGCAGATCAAGTAGAAGGAACTATTAACGGGATTGGTGAAAGAGCTGGGAATGCTGCTCTTGAAGAAGTCGGTGTCGCTCTTTATACGAGGCAAGACTTTTATGAAAATATCAAAACAAATTTGACATTGAGTGAGATTAAACGCACAAGCCAGCTTGTTAGCAAATTGACAGGCATGTCCATCCAAGCAAATAAAGCTGTAGTTGGAAAAAACGCATTTGCACATGAGTCAGGCATTCACCAGGATGGCGTATTAAAAGAACCTACAACATATGAAATCATTACACCTGAACTGATTGGTGAAGCATCAAATAATTTAGTGATGGGGAAACATTCAGGGCGTCATGCGTTTCAAGACCGAGCAAAGTCCATGGGATTTGAATTGGATCAAGAGGCTTTGAATCAAGCTTTTAAAGAGTTTAAAAAGCTTGCAGACAGAAAAAAAGAAATGACGGAAGAAGATCTATGGACGATTTTAACAAACCAACAATTAAGAGAAGCGGATGCATCTGTTTACGAGTTGGAAAAGGTAGAAGTTCAATATGAGACAGCACATACTCCATCAGCCACAGTCAGCGTTAAAAAACCAGATGGAACAAAGGTTATTGAAACGATGAATGGCGCGGGAAGTGTGGAAGCAATTTTCAATACGTTAGAAACAATTATTGATAGTAAAGTCCACGTTCTTGATTATCGGGTTTCTTCAATAGGAAAGGGACGCGATGCTCTTGCTGAAGCAGTTATTAATTTAACTTTTAATGGAGAAGAATTGACTGGAAGAGACTCTGCACAAGATGTTTTAGAAGCATCAGCGAAAGCATATTTAAATGCAATTAATCGTAACTTATTACAAGATCATATGAAAAAAATGATTAAAACAACCACCATCTAATTACTTTTTAATTTCAAAAGGACTGTATATATAAGGGGATATGAAGATGAAGAAACGAGTAGCTGTATTACGCGGAGACGGAATTGGTAAAGAGGTAACAGACGCGGCAACGGCTGTATTGGAATCAATCGGCCGCCGTTTTCATCACGAGTTTGAGTGGGTATACGGCTTACTCGGTGGGGAAGCTATCGATCAAGCAGGCCAGCCGTTACCTGACGAAACAATTAAGATTTGCGAAGCAAGTGATGCAATCTTGCTAGGTGCGGTCGGGGGACCAGCATGGGATAATAATCCATCCCATTTGCGACCAGAAAGAGGGCTTCTTCAAATTCGCAAACACTTTGAATTAAGTGTGAATCTTCGACCAGTGCAAGCATTCAAAAGCTTGTTGGCTGTATCTCCACTGAAGGAAGAAGTAGCAGAAGGTGTTGATATGATGATCGTCCGAGAATTAACGGGCGGCTTATATTTTGGAGAACCAAGCTTTCATGATGAAGAAAAAGCAGTAGATTCATTGGTTTATACGAGAGAAGAAATTGAACGTGTAGTGATTCATGCCTTTGAATTAGCAAAATTGCGTAGAAATAAAGTAGCATCGGTAGATAAGGCTAATGTTTTAGAATCTAGTAAACTATGGAGAAAAGTAGTGGAGGAAGTAGCACTAAAATATCCAGAAGTTGAATATGAACATATGCTTGTGGATGCAGCAGCAATGAAATTGATTACTTATCCAGCAGCATTTGATGTAATTGTAACTGAAAATATGTTCGGTGATATTTTAAGTGACGAAGCTTCAGTTATTACAGGCTCTCTAGGTATGTTACCATCTGCTAGCCTTCGCTCGGATGGTTTCGGAATGTATGAACCAGTACATGGCTCTGCTCCAGATATAGCTGGGCAAAATAAAGCAAATCCACTTGGGGCCATTTTATCAGCAGCAATGATGCTCCGGAGCTCATTAGGGATGATTGAGGAAGCGAAAGCTGTTGAAGAGGCAGTGGAAACTGTACTTGAGAACGGCTATTGTACAACTGAATTCATAAATATTGGAAGAAACGTTCTATCAACGACAGAAATGACAGAAAAAATTGTTGCTGAAATCGAAGCAAAAGTAACAGATAAAAATAAATCGGCAAGTATGTGAGGTGAAGAAAGATGGGCAAAACAATTATTGAGAAAATATGGGAGAGTCACGTTGTCCACAGGGAAGAAGGAAAGCCTGATTTGCTGTATATCGATCTTCATCTAGTACATGAAGTGACTTCTCCTCAAGCTTTTGAAGGGTTACGTATAAATGATAGAAAAGTAAGAAGACCAGAATTAACATTTGCTACGATGGATCATAATGTGCCGACACGTTTAAATGAGGCAGTAGAGGATCCGATTTCTCAAAAACAAATGACGACACTTGAAAAAAACTGTGCTGAATTTAACGTACCTTTAGCTGGGATGGGGCATCCAGATCAAGGTATTGTGCATGTTATTGGACCAGAACTTGGTTTGACTCAACCAGGTAAAACGATTGTTTGTGGTGATAGTCATACATCAACACATGGAGCAATGGGTGCATTGGCATTTGGAATCGGTACGAGTGAGGTAGAGCATGTATTGTCTACCCAAACATTGTGGCAAGCAAAGCCGAAAACGATGCAAGTGCAAGTGAATGGAGAATTGGGTGCTGGTGTAACATCAAAAGACTTAATTTTGGCGATTATTGCTAAATACGGGATTAATATTGGTACTGGTCATATTTTTGAATTTACAGGTAGCGCCATTAGAAATCTAACGATGGAAGAGCGTATGACTGTATGTAATATGTCAATTGAAGCCGGAGCAAAAGCTGGTCTAATTGCTCCAGATGAGACAACATTTGCTTATTTGGAAGGCCGACCACATGTAGCTCAAGGTGAAGAATTTGAACAGTTAAAAGCAAAATGGAGAAAGCTTGCAACTGATTCAGATGCTCAATATGATGCTGTTATTGAGATCAATGCATCTGAAATTGAACCTGTTGTTACATGGGGAACGAATCCAGGAATGGGTGTTGGTGTAAACGGTCAGGTGCCACGTCCAGAGGATGCACAAACAGAAGCTGACAAAGTGGAGATTGAAAAAGCGCTTGAGTACATGGGGCTTGAAGGCGGAACAAAAATGACAGATATTGATATCCAATATGTGTTCATTGGTTCTTGTACGAATTCCCGAATTGAGGACTTACGAGCTGCGTCGAAAATTGTTGCAGGTCAGAAAGTAAATCCTAATGTTAATGCAATTATTGTACCAGGTTCAAGAACAGTGAAAACAATAGCCGAGCAAGAAGGATTGGATCAAATTTTCCTAGATGCTGGATTTGAATGGCGTGAAACAGGATGCAGTATGTGTCTAGCAATGAATGCAGACCAAGTACCACCGGGAATGCGTTGTGCATCCACATCAAATCGTAACTTTGAAGGTCGTCAAGGAAATGGATCACGTACACATTTAGTCAGCCCAGCTATGGCAGCAGCAGCGGCAATTGCAGGACATTTTGTTGATGTTCGTACATTTAAACAAGAGAAGGAGGCGCTAGTATGAGACCAATTAAAGAAGTAACGAGCGTACTTGCGCCATTAGACCGTTCGAATGTCGATACGGATCAAATTATTCCTAAGCAATTTCTAAAGCGAATTGAACGAACTGGTTTTGGCAGATTCCTGTTTTATCATTGGCGCTATGATGATGAAGGTGTTGAAAGAGCAGGATTTGAGTTAAACAAACCTGCATATGCGAATAGTGAAATTCTAATTGCTAGAGACAACTTTGGTTGTGGATCTTCCCGTGAGCACGCACCATGGGCACTTGGTGATTATGGTTTCCGTGTTGTCATTGCAATGAGCTTTGCAGATATCTTTTTCAATAACTGTTTTAAAAATGGCATTCTTCCAATTCAATTAGCTGAAGAAGATGTGGAGGATTTGTTGAAAAAGTCTCAAGAAAAGCCACTTAAGATTACCGTTTCATTAGAATCAGAAACAGTTGTCACGGAAGGCGGAGATACGTATTCGTTCACTGTTGATCCATATCGTCGTCAAATGCTTCTCAATGGATGGGACGAAATTGCATTGACATTGCAATTAGAAGATAAGATTTCGGAGTATGAAGGCAAAAGTGTTGTTTAATGAATTGAAGGGGGAGTATCCTAAGATGAAAATCAAGGATATCCCTTTTTTTATACTAATTTTATCTTGATAATAGTTCCTTATTTCACAGATCGCTTCAAATGATTCCGCAAGGCATCTTTAATGAGTACTTCGACTTCGATTTCAAGTGACTCCTCTTTTAATTCTAATTTTCCATTTTCACTATGTTTCTTCCAAGAAGGCAAATCGCTTCTATAAAGTTTTTCTGAAAGACGATAAATATCAGCATCTAATTTAAGTGCCTCAAGATAAGTGAATAATACTTGCTCCTTTATTTCTTTGGCTGCTTTCTCCTCGAGTTCCTGAAGAGGTGATTGCAAATTCAACTCACTCACAGAGGTGTCAGCTTTAATATTCAATTGGAAAGTCACTTTTCCGTCTTTTACAATTGGTATAATTTTTGTCTTAATATTATTTACAATTAGAGCTGCAAGTGGTTGATTATTCTTTTGTAAGATTAGATCACTACGACTAAATTCTTTTGTTACCCATCTAAATCCTTGGGCTTCTTTCCCAATTAAATTACCTAAAAGTTGCTCGTCACGGTCATACAAAGATATGCCATCTATTTCAATTAATGGGCGCGGAGTATTCTTTGTTTGTTTCCAACTATGTTCGGAAACGGAAATATGTGGAATTACCCCGAGATGATTAGGTTCATCTAATAAAATTAGTAATTGTCTTAAATTAATAAATGGAACGAAGTTATTTTGTTTTTGACTATTTTCTGGACGTGCAATTTTATTTAACCCCTTTGAAACATCCGTCACAGGACTAGTTAGCATCGCCTTTTCTATCTCTTTATTAATTATATATAGAGAAATTTGATATCTTGTTTCCGGATATCTGCTCCACATATCAATAACGGAATTTAATCCTTCTTCCCTTAACAGATTTTCAGATAAGATAATATATGATAGTGTCCCCCAGTAGATTTCTTGCTCAGCCGAACGGTATAAATGAAAAATGGCTTCATCGACATTTTTAGCGCGTGCTCGTCCTACTTCTATTACAACATCTTCACCTGAACCTGCAGATTCGCTTTTGGCTAAAGTGCCTAAATTTAAAAGCTGGATATATATAATATATTCCCCATCTTTATAATCAATTCCAAGACCATGTGTATACGAAAGATGTTCTGGTGCTCGTGAATCGGAGCAACCAAACAAGGCTAAGGAAGAAATAATTAGAATTAATCGCTTTAAACAACTTGCCATCTACTATTTCCTCCTCGTAGGATCTTTGGAATCAAACATATTCGAGCGCTTTTTATTTATTGTTGCAGGAAGTTGAAGAATTGTTTTTATTGCATTTAGAAAATTGAATCTCGTTGCTAATTGTAAATAGGGAACACCGAAAGCCCTAATATTAGCTAAAAATAAAATAATAGCAAAGCCCGAAACAAAAAAGCCCAAAAATCCAAAGAAGGAAGACAGTAATAATACGAAAAATCGAATAAGGCTTACAATACCTATCAACGATTGATTAACGAGTGTAAAAGTAGCTACACTTGAAGCGGCAATAACGACTAACATGGAAGGACTCGTTAATCCAGCTCTGATTGCTGCATCTCCTATAATAAGCCCCCCTACGACACTGAGCGTTTGTCCAATCGAGATGGGAAGTCGCAATCCAGCTTCTCTAAATAAGTCAAAAAGCAATAACATGATCATTGCTTCCATAGCTGCTGAAAGTGGTATGCCTGTTCGTGATTGTATGACAGTAGCGAGCAAAGTCAATGGCAATTGATTTGGATGGAAAGCTGTTATAGCTACCCAAAACCCGGGAGCAAAGGCAGCAAGAAAGATTCCGAGAATCCGAATTAATCGTCCGAAACTACTTGCCAATGGAGGGTTTTCCAAATCCTCTGCGCTCTTAAGCAATAAAAAAAAGTTAGCAGGTGTAATAATAGCGTATGGTATACCGTCAATTAATATAATAATGCGACCGGTTATTAATGATCTGACAACAAAGTCTGGCCTACCAGTGTAATCATGTAATGGAAACAATGTTAATTTATTTTCTACTAATTGCATAAATTGAAAACCACTATATATGGCATCAATTTCTATTTTTTCAATTTGTTTTTTTACTTTAACAAGGATTTCTTTATCTACAACATCATCAATATAAACAACTTGTACAGCTGTTTTTGACCGCACCCCCACTGTGAATTGTTCTGAACGTAAAGAATTTGTCGGCAGTCGTTTACGAATAAGAGCCATATTAACCGTAATATCTTCAATAAAGTTATCTCTCGGCCCTTTTATTGTGACTTCCATACTTGTTTCTTCTGGAGTACGTTGTGGTTTATTTTCCATTTTGATACTTAAGATCGAATGATCATTTTTAAAATGAAATAGTCCGTATCCGGTGTATATTGCGGTTATTAACTCATCTTT
This sequence comes from Lederbergia lenta NBRC 16444, assembly GCF_001591545.1. Lineage (GTDB taxonomy): Bacteria > Bacillota > Bacilli > Bacillales > Bacillaceae_C > Lederbergia > Lederbergia lenta. Next base: position 230,707 of record NZ_BCVC01000003.1, on the reverse strand, counting down.
GGACGTAATGTATCTAACCTCTGATAAATGAAGTGTACCTAAATAGCTTTCTTGTTTTAAAGAAGAGACTTCATTTTTTTGTAAAAAATGATCTAGAGCAGGAATGATTTGCTCATTTAAGAAATTCTGTTCAATCATCCCTGCACAGTATAAGAGGAGTATCTCCGTATTATTTAATTTTAAAGGATGAAAATGAACATCAGAAGAATGTTCAAAAAGCAGCCGTAAATCAACTTGATTAATTTGGAAAATGGAGTCAGAAGCAATAAGCGTTTTATCTTGGGATTTTTTAGTCATATTTGCTCCTTCTTTTCCTTTATCTTTATAATCAGAACGATACCTGCTAGTAAAAAGGAAATAATGAAACAAAACCAAAAGGATATCGGAATGAGTAAATGTTTTAATATATTGTAATAGGTTATATCGCTAAATGGATAAACTGTCAGGAATATTGTTAAACTAGCGAGCATTGTTAACGTAACAACTTTTCCAGTTGTCTTTTTCAATTGGAAAATTTCTAGCGTAATTAAAAACATCATCGAGATCCGGATAAAAGCACCTGCTAGCCATTGGTAAATAGATAGAAAATCTAAATGTTCAATATATCTACCGAATGAGACTAATCCCCATTCTTCGAAAGCTGTAAAGCGCTGTTTGCCAGCTTCCTGTGGGCCAAATTCAACAATTCCTCCAATGAGAGGACCTACTGTTAGAAAGGTAATAATAATTACCGTTAAGGCAATGCGAGAATATCGAACCTTTGATTGAAATTTATGTTGTAGAAAAAGGAGTAATACAAGTTCTGCAAAGCCTGATCCAGGAAAAACCATACCTTTTATGATAGGACTATAACCATGTTCAAGCATTGGTAATAGTAAAGAATAATTCTTCACCGGTATATTGGCGAATGCAACAAAAAAACCTAATAACACAACAAAGGCGAGTATGAAAAAGTTGGCTATTGCGATCGTTCTTAAGCTAGTAAAAGCAGCAATTAGACAAAGGATTACAAAGAATATAGTTAAGATAATTAAAGGTGTATTTTGTAAGTAGGTAATTTTTGTCCAAGTCATTGTTTCTTTTAAAGTGATCGTTGCGAGAAGAATAAAATAAAGATAGACAAGCCCACCAATTAACACAGCAACTGGTTTGCCTACATGACTCTTAAGCCATGTATATAAATGTTCTTGCTTCGTTCCTCTATGGATAAATAACAAAATAAAACCCCAAACGAAAGCTAATGCACTTGTGGCAATAACAGACATCCATGCATCTCTGCCAGCGGTTTGAATAAGGGGCGTGATGACGATGACGTGGTTATGCAATCCAATGGCTGTCATACAAATAAGAATGATTTGCCAGCTCGATATTGTATCAGTTTGTTTCATATGAAGTATTCCTCTTTCGACACTTTTTAACTCCAATTACAAAAGGACCTAACGGAGTGGGGATAGCATTCATTCTTACCATAGGAAGTGGGATATATTCAGAAGCAGCGTAGGGGAACCAAACGTGCCAGCTTGAAGCCAAGATATGTTCTCAAGAAAATGAAGAGAAGTATGTCAAATAATTCATAAGGAATAAGGTAAAATTGTTTTCATTCTGCCATTTGATGTTGATTAAATATGGGACAGATGTAAAAAAACGACTTGCCCCCAGACTAGAATTCTAAGGCAAGTCGTTTTTTTATATTTTTGTACTGCTATTTTTCCACTGTAGTTTTGTAGGGTATAGACTAGTCATACCACCGAGAAGACTAGCTGGTATGCTTGCTAAAAAGATAAACCAATTTCCAGTGATCAGGGAGATGATCGAAAATAAAGAGAGTGATGCAATTATCACAATCATCGAGTTTCTTTTATACTTGTTCATTTTCATTACCTACTTTCTCCATTATATTTTTTAAATCTATACAGTTGCCTTCCGAAGCAGTAAAAAAGAAGCTACTAGATAAAATAGAACAAAAGGAATGAGCCAAAGGGCTAATTGTATTGCCGTATGGTTTGTAATCCATTGGAAGATGTCAGTCCAAACTTGGTAGTAAGTGCATAGTAAGACAGCGACACTTCCAAGTAGCAAGGAAGTAATGGCGAGGATGAACATTCCTTTTCCTCCAAATCGGCGTGCAAAGCTGGCAATCGTAAATCCAAAGAAAAATAAGCAAGCAAATAAGAGGATATAAATAGTTAATTGTTGTAATGGATTACCATCATTGATATATGGAAAATAGAAAAAATGTAAGCCAGTACCCCATCCATCCGATTGCTTTTCAATGATGGAAAATATCAAGATAAGCAGCCCGATCACAATACTTGCGGAAATCCCCATTAGTGATGTTCCGATAAAAAAGTCTTTTCTTCTTATCGACATCCCAAGAGCAAATGGAAAGGTCTGAGCAACAGTAAGAATCCCTGCCACAAATATATAGATGAAAATCGAGGTAATGCCACCTGTATAAAACTTTTCCACACTGCTAATCGAATAGCTAACAATTAGATTTACGAGAAAGCTCGAAAAGAGAATCATTGCTGGAATATAGATCCAAGACCATTTATCTCTATTGTGTATTTTTAATACGCTTTGAACATTATTCATTTAGCGATCGCTCCTTTTTGTTCGGATTTTCCGTTCGTTAAATGGACAATGAGCTGTTGTAGCGAAACCGGAGAAATCTCTAGTCCATTTGCTGCTGCTTGTTTATGATCTAAACTGTCATTGGCGTGAATGACAGTAGCAGATAGCAATCCACCGAAAGGTTCCCGGAGTACTGTTTCTTTTCCGGCAAGAAATGCTTCTACTTTTGCCACCTGACCTGTGACGGTAAATGCCATTCCTCTTAAATCTTCTGCCTCTTGATTAATGATCAACTTTCCATTATCAATGACTAGAATGTGCTCAAGTAAATTACTCACTTCATCAATTAAATGGGTAGAAAGGACAACGGTTCGTGGATGTTCCGTGTAATCTTCCATCAGCTTATCGTAAAATATTCCCCGAGCGACTGCATCAAGCCCTAAGTAAGGTTCATCGAAAATAGTAAGTGGTGCTCGACTTGCGAGACCAATAATAATCCCAACTGCGGAGAGCATTCCACGGGAGAGTTTCTTTATCCTCCGCTTTAGTGGTAGATTGAAATCCTTCATTAATATATTGGCAAAGTCGGCATCCCAATTTGGAAATATTACTTTTGCCACTTCTAACACATCGATTACACGAAAGTTGTCAGGATATTTCTGACCTTCTTTTATAAAGCAAATTTGACTTAGAACTTTGTTGTTTTCATACGGAGCTTCTCCAAATACTTTCAAATCTCCCGAAGTAGGAAAAATTTGTGCGGAAATCATGTTCATTAGCGTTGTTTTTCCTGCGCCATTTCTGCCAAGTAGGCCATATATCTTATTTTCTTCAAGTGAAAAACTAACATTTTGAACAGCGTCAAATGTACCGTAGACTTTTTCTAAATGGGTCACTTCTACTACGTTTTTCATTATTTTTTATCCCCTCTCCGAATCATATCGGTCAGTTGGTCAGCTGTAATTCCGAGTTTTTCTGCTTCTTGCATCATCGTGATTATATATTGTTCAAAGAATAGTTCTTTTCTTTTCTCCATTACCTTTGTACGTGCACCATTAGCTACAAACATTCCAATCCCCCGCTTTTTATATAAAATGCCTTCATCTACCAATAGATTGACGCCTTTCGCCGCTGTAGCAGGATTAATTTTATAAAAAGTGGCGAACTGGTTTGTTGAAGGAACTTGCGCCTCTTCTGAAAGACCGCCTTCAATAATATCATCTTCAATACGTTCAGCGATTTGGATGAAAATCGGACGTCCATCGTCAATTAAGTGTTTCAATGCCTCACCACCATGTCGGTTAGTTACTTATGTAATTAACCATACAACGAATAAAAAAAGATGTCAATCGTTATTTTTAAAAAAAGATCAAATAGGCTGGAAGAAGGAAAATATAGCCGATTAATAGAAATGCTAAGAAAGAATGTACAAGGGAGCGAATATATATGCTGACAAAAGAAAAGCTGAAGCACGCTTTTATGGAAATCGGAATAAAAGAGGGAATGGTACTTGTCGTTCATACATCACTTAGAAATGTCGGTTACATAGAAGGTGGACCAATAGTAGTGATAGAAAGTTTGTTAGAAATTTTAGGAGACGATGGAACATTAGTTATGCCGTCTATGACAAATGGAGAGGAAGTTTTTGATCCCAAAAAGACACCTACGGATGGGATGGGAGTTGTAGCAGAAACTTTTTGGCAAATGCCTTTTGTGAAGAGAAGTTCACACCCGAATAGCTCTTTCGCGGCTAAAGGAAAATACGCGGAGGAAATCATTTCTTCCCATCCCTTAGATGATCCTGAAGGCATTAAAAGCCCGATCGGAAAAGTTTTTCAGCTGAATGGAAGTATCCTTCTCCTCGGTGTTTCTTTTAATGCCAATACGGTGATCCATGTGGCTGAGTCGGTAAGCGAAGTTCCTTATAGAATTGTGGCTGATATGCCGCTTCTTAAGAATGGAAAGGTAGAAAAAGTCTCCGTTCCACTAATCAATCATTGCTGTCAAAACTTTAGTAAAATGGAGCCATTACTTAAAAGTAGCAACCTACTATCCACTCACCAGATTGGAAAAGGCATTGCCCAATTAATGAAGGCTAAAGATGTAGTTGAAATTGCTTGTGAACAACTAAATAGGAATATATATTATTTTCTTTGTGAAAAAGACTGTGAAGAATGTATGCAAGCAAGAGAATATGTTTCTTAACTAATTGAGTAATCCATTATTCATACTCCGTTCATATCCACTTCCTACAATATAGGAAGAAATGAACTAAGGAGATGAATCGTATGTTACGTCCGTTCCAACAACTCGCTAAATATTCAAGCAGTTCTAAAGGAGCGAAAGTTGTTCTAGCAGTATGGCTTGTCGCCGTTGTGCTTATGAGTATGCTGGCTCCATCAGCAAAAGAATATGAAGGTAACAGTAAAGAAGGAAGTGTCAAAGGGGACACTCCCTCAGAAATTGCTGCCCAAGTATTAAAAGAAGAGTATCCCTCGAATGAAGGCTTGACAGCTCTGCTCGTTTTTCACCGTGATAGCAAGATTACTGGGCAAGATAGAGAAAAAATTACAGAGTTAAGTGAATGGCTTGCATCGGATCAAAAGCCAGAATATATTTCTAGCGCATTACCATATCATGAATTTCCCGCTTCTGTACAAGACCAAATGTTTTCAGAAGATGGTACAACATTATTGTTTAATTTGTCATTACAAGCTGATTTAGATTCAGGCCTTGCAAATGAGACGATGGAAAAAATCAGGGAGAAAGCAAATGCAATTAGTATCGATGATGGTATGCAATTTGAAATCACTGGTCCTGCTGGGATTTCTGCCGATACTATTTCATTGTTTAGGAATGCCGACTTTGTTTTAATGTTGGCCACGATTGTTTTAATATTTATTATTTTAATTATTATTTATCGCTCTCCATTACTAGCGATTACACCGCTAATTATTGCGGGGATTGTATATGGAGTGGTTGACAGGGTGTTAGGATTGGCTGGTAAAAATGAATGGTTTGCAGTTGATAGTTCGGCAGTTTCTATTATGCTCGTTTTATTGTTTGCTGTCTTAACTGACTATAGCCTGTTCGTCTTTTCACGTTATCGCGAAGAATTAAGGAAGCAAGCGTCAAAGTATAGTTCAATGGAAGAAGCAATGCACCATGTATCAGAGCCTATTACGTTTAGTGGTGGGACGGTATTCTTGGCAATGCTAACACTATTCGTAACTGTATTTGAACCATACAATCATTTTGCTCCTGTGTTTTCAGTGGCAGTTGTTGTTATTTTGCTTGCTGGCTTAACCCTCATCCCAAGCATCTTTGCTTTAATGGGAAGAAAGGCATTCTGGCCATTTGTTCCTAAAGTAGAAAAGGATGCAAAACACAAGGTTGGTGTCTGGTCGAGAATAAGTAAGCAAGTAATGAAAAGACCTGCATTATTAGCTGCTAGCTTACTAATCGTCTTACTAATTGGAGCCATTAATTTTACATCTGTGAAATATTCCTTTAACTTGTTGAATTCATTTCCGGAGGATATCTCATCACGTCAAGGATTTGAATTATTAGGAGAGCATTATCCAGTTGGTCAATTGGCACCATTAACAGTGATTTTACAATCTGATAAAGAGATAGAGGTAAACGAAGCATTTTTACAAAACATGAATGATCTGAAAAAGGGATTAGAGAGGGAAAAAGGCATCAGTTCCGTCACAACGATGATCCCAAATGATGTACATGAACTACCTCGCAACTTTTTAGCAGATTCAAAAAAGGCAGTACGTCTTCAAGTTGTATTGGCTGATAATCCGTATGAACAAAGGGCACTTGATACGGTTCAAAAACTTAGAAATTCAGAAAAGGAGCTAGTTAAAAATAGTGGATTTTCTATAACTGACTACGAGCTTCAGTATGCTGGTCAAACAGCACAGCAGCTTGATGTAAAGCAAATGAACGAGCGTGATATGATTATCTTGTTTTCACTTGTTACAGTGTTACTAACTGTAATTCTTGGTTTCCAGACAAAGGCAGTTCTTATGCCAATTCTGATGATGTTTACCATTCTGTTATCTTATTTTGCATCACTAGGATTTGGCTGGTGGATTTTTAAACATTTAATGGGCTTTGAAGCGATAAGTTATCGATTACCTGTATACACTTTTGTCTTCATGGTCGCACTGGGAATTGACTACAATATCATGCTTGTTTCACGCATTAGAGAGGAAGCAAGGACACATCCGTGGAAGGAAGCGGTTGGACGTGGTGTCGCCTTAACTGGGGGAGTTATCTCGTCAGCGGGGTTAATTCTTGCGGCTACCTTTGCAGTCTTGATGACACAACCTTTACAGGAGCTCTTTTTATTCGGCTTTACAATGGCCTTAGGAATTTTACTCGATACCTTTTTAATCAGGGGCATTTTCTTACCGTCGATTTTAATATGGACGCATCGAAAGGATAAAGAGAAGAAAGAATTGGAAACGATAGTGAAAATTTAATCCAATAATGATGTGCGTTTCGGATGATTTTATTCGAAACGCCTTTATTTCTATTTAGTCAAGGACCTCTACTTACAACGCAAGGGTTAACAATGTTGATTTGCGCTCCAGGATGGCGCTTTCCGGAGGCGTGCTGTGAGCCGCTTCAGTCGCTACTCTCCTTGCAGGGTCTCACCTGTCACGCTGATCCCCTTGGAGCCGCCACCTTACGCTTCAATTAAATTGGTTATCTTTTTCTCACAGTAGCTTTGTTCCATTCATGCAAATGTAGTTAGATTTTTATACCTTCTGGGAAATCTGTATGTCAAATAAACCTAACGAATATTCATTTCGCTCCTGCGGGATCTTAGGTAGATGGACTTTTCCAGCAGGAGTCTAATATATGTTACCTGCTCATTAGTGATAAAATGTTTTTCAAAATAACAAGTGGCGGGTATAGGTGGTGCGGTGAATCGCCGCACTTGGATCACAAAGCATATAATCTCTTACCTTTTCATGAAAAGGTTGAAAGTGATTACTTATATTCGTTTTTAAGGTAAAGTAAAAATGAGGAGTGATGTATGTTGAAAACGCGCATTTTAGTTGTGGATGATGATCCGCATATTCGTGAATTATTACGATTCTATTTTCAACAAGAACGTTATAGTGTTATCGAAGCGGAAGACGGTGAGCAAGCCTCAGATTTGCTTGAGACGGAGCAAATACATTTAGCAGTTGTTGATGTAATGATGCCTAAAAAAAATGGATGGGAACTATGTGAGGAAATTCGAAAATACTATGATATTCCGGTCATTTTACTAACTGCAAAAGGTGAGATGGAAGATAAAGCGAAGGGGTTTTTATCGGGAACAGATGACTATGTAGTAAAACCCTTTGAACCGGAGGAGTTGCTATTTAGAATTCGAGCGTTGTTAAGACGCTATCAAATGGTTTCTGAAAATATTATTTCAATGGGAAATACGGTGATTGATCGTAATAATTATGAAGTGAAAGTGGAGGATCAGAGTTTTATATTACCACTTAAAGAATTCGAATTGCTTACACAGCTTGCAAGTTCCCCAGATCGTACATACACTCGTGACCAACTTTTACATTTAGTGTGGGGTATTGATTTTGAAGGGGATAGTAGAACGATAGATGTTCATATTAAACGATTGCGGGAACGATTTAGCAAACTGACAGACGATTTTCAGATTGTTACGATTAGAGGATTAGGCTATAAACTTGAGGTAAAAACAAAATGAAATCACTATATTTTAGAATCGTTGCTACATTTGCTTTAGTAGCGCTCGTCAGTGGCATCATCGCCTTTTTATTTTCTAATCTTTATTATCATTCGAAGTTAAAGGATTTTAATGAGAAGAAAATCCTTGAAATCTCCCGTGAAATTGCTTATTTACATGAGCATAATGAATTACCAATGGATGAATTTCTAACAAGTGTTGCTAATATGAACTTTCAGCTATATTTGGTTGATGAAAATCTGCAAGGTACGCAATATGGAGATAGATTCCGTAATTATGATTTGGAAGAAAATATTATTAAATCAATTTTGCATGGTAATACTTACTATGGCATTTCCGATTTTCAAAGCAATCTATTTGTAACAGGTTTTTTTAAAGATAATTTAGAAAATAGTATTGGCATTCCTATTACGGTTGACGGGCAGACAAAGGCTTTATTCGTACGTCCTAATGTGGAAAAACAATTTGGGGAAATGCGAATTGTATTCAGTTTGCTGCTAGGAATCACATTTTTATTAAGCTTGTTATTGATCCTTATTTTTACAACATTTATTGTACGACCAATAAAAAGGTTAACGAAAGCAGCTCGAAAAATTGCAAGTGGAAATTATCATATCCAGCTTGAAAGCAATCGGTCAGATGAAATCGGTGCACTTGCAAATGATTTTGGGAGAATGGCTAAATCATTGCAAAAATTAGATGATATGCGTCAAGAATTTGTTTCAAATGTGTCACACGAAATTCAGTCACCACTTACATCAATTCAAGGATTTACGAAGGCGATTCGTACAAAAACTGTTTCAAAGGAAGAGGCAGACCGATATTTGTCCATTATTGAACAAGAAAGTAGTCGCCTATCTTCACTTAGCAAACAGCTATTGATGCTTTCATCGTTAGATAAACAAGTGAAGTCCATAAGTAAAACTGAATTTAGGCTTGATGAACAAATCCGCGAAGTAATACTTGTAACAGAATGGCAGTGGAATCAAAAGAATATTGAAATCAATCTTGATTTACGAGAGATAGTGATAAATGCGGATGAGCAGTTGTTGTTCCAAGTGTGGATGAACCTAATTGCAAACAGCATTAAATTTACAGATGAAAGTGGAGCTATCTATATTTCAGCCAAAGTGGATGATGATATTATTGTCGTGGTAAGGGATACAGGAACTGGCATTCCAGTAGAAGAATTAGCGCAAATTTTCGACCGTTTTTATATGGCAGATAAATCTAGGAATAGAACGAAATCTGGGAGTGGCCTAGGGCTATCTGTAGTGAAAAAAATTATCGACATACATGGTGGCACCATTAGTGTGAGTAGTGAGTTAAGAAAAGGAACCGAATTTATCATTCGGCTACCGTGGTGAGATTTGGATATTTAAAGAGTGGGTTTGACGGTCGTAAATAGAAAGTGGTTGATCGCGAATAGAATCGTGAGACGGCGAATAGAGTGAGATTACCCGAAGTAGACCGGATTAACAATTTCAGAGCAATATAAAACCTAATTGAACATAAATTCTCCAACTCCACATAATCATAGCCGTGTAAATAAATAACGGATGAGACGAAGCGCAATCAGTAGTAAAAGCTTAACAATCAATAGTAAACTATTAGTAGAGAAGTAAACGCTTAAAATTGGTAATCAAGGGGGAATACATGTATGTTAAGTAAATCTAGCATCGAGGACATATTGACGGCAGCTTTATCAACAGGTGGAGATTTTGCAGAAGTGTTCGTTGAAGATCGCTTTACGAATAGTATAATGCTTCAGGAAGGTAAGATTGACCGCAGTATTTCGGGCAGAGATGCTGGTGTGGGAATTCGTGTATTCAATGGTCTTCAAAGTGTGTATGCTTACACGACAGACTTTACCACAGCTGGCTTGCTAAAGGCTGCAAAAAATGCTGCACATGCGATAAAGGGTAGTGAGCAGCACACAATTGCAGCACTTAAACAGGAAATGATTGAACCAATACATAAAATTATACAAATGCCGCGAACAATTGAAAATGGGCGAAAAGCGGCAGTAATGAAAAAGGCTTATGAGATAGCGAAAAATTATCACTCTAGTATAAAGCAAGCAACCGTCAATTATATTGATAACGAACAAAATGTCCTAATTGCGAATTCAGAAGGCAAGTTCGTCGAAGATACGCGGGTAAGAAGCCGGATGGCGATTCAAGCAATCGCTTCGGATGGAACGCAAATGCAGCCGGGCTTCTATGGTCCTGGCGCTTATCAAGGATTTGAGTTTTTCGAGAATCTGAACCTAGAACATTATGCAAGTGAAGCAGCGCGCATTGCAGTAACAATGCTTGATGCGGAAGAATGTCCGAGTGGAAAATTCCCTGTAATTATCGATAATGAGTTTGGTGGTGTTATTTTTCATGAAGCGTGTGGGCATGGATTAGAAGCGACGGCTGTTGCGAAAAATAACTCTGTGTTTGCGAATAGGATCGGAGAAAAGGTTGCGCCAGATATCGTTACCTATATTGATGATGGCACTATACCGAATGAATGGGGTTCTTTAAATATAGATGATGAAGGCGAAAGAACGAGAAAAAATGTTTTAATTGAAAATGGAATATTAAAAGGCTATTTAATTGATAGATTTAATGGGCGTCGTATGGGTATGGATGCGACTGGTTCAAGTAGAAGAGAATCATATCGCTTTAATCCAACTTCACGCATGACAAATACGTATATAGCACCAGGTAAATCGACACCGGATGAAATTATTGCATCAACAGAGCATGGACTGTACGCAAAATATATGGGCGGAGGCTCCGTGAATACGGCAACTGGAGATTATAATTTTGCGATTATGGAAGCATATATGGTTAAAAACGGAAAAATTGGCAAACCAGTTAAGGGTGCTACATTGATTGGAAATGGACCGAAAACATTACAGCTTGTTGACATGGTTGGTAATAACCTTGCTCATGGAGCAGGCATGTGTGGTTCTGTTAGCGGTAGCCTTCCAGTGAATGTTGGCCAGCCAATGATTCGTGTAAGTGAAATAACCGTTGGTGGAACGAAGGGGGAGTAATCGGATGAAAGTGGAGAAATTTCAAGAAATGCTATTAGGCAATGGATTAGAGCATGGGTTTGAAGATATGGAGATCTATTATGAAAAATCCAATCGCTTTGCCTGCGAGATTTATAAAGGTGAACTGGATCATTACGAAACTGCCGAAGATAGTGGGCTTTCTTTCCGAGGTCTTTATAATGGGAAAATGGGTTATGCCTACACAGAAAAGTTTGATGAGGAATCAATCATTTACTTACTCGAACATGCGAAAGCAAATGCGCAAGTTATCGAGGATGAGGAGCAAGACGATATTTTCGCAGGTAGTGATGAATACGAAGAAAGAGATTTCTATTCAGAAAGCTTAGATATGATCTCTATTCCTGATAAAATTGCTTTTTTGAAAGAAGTGGAAAAGAAGGTCTCTAACTATGACCCCCGCATCGTTTCACTTAATTCTTGCAAGATGATAGAGCAGTCGAAAGAACGGGTTCTTGCTAATAGTAGGGCGCTTGTTTTACATGATCGGAAAAATTATCTCGCTATCGTCCTATCGGTTGTCGTTAAGCAGGAAGAAGAAACGAAAAGTGGATTCACAGTAAAAATAACGAAGGATTTCTCCACACTAAATGCCGATGAAATAGCAAAAGAAGCGGCGGAAGAAGCTCTATCTTATCTGGGAGAAAAATCAGTTGCTAGCAAAAGATATCCAGTTATTTTTCGCAATGATGCCTCTGCAAGTTTGCTAGCGACATTTGTATCGACTTTTTCTGCCGAGGTTGCACAAAAAGGCCGTTCATTACTAGAAGGAAAAACTGGAACAATGATTGCAGCCGAGAATATTACGATCAAAGACGATCCTTTTCATGAGGAAGGTTTTGATAGTAGGAATTTCGATGGCGAGGGTGTAGCATCGAAAACATGCACGATTATCGAAAAAGGAATATTACAGACCTTGCTTCACAATCGTAAAACTGCGAAAAAAGCTGGCGTGGAAACGACAGGTCACGCATATAAGTCTTCATATAAAGGAACATTGACAGTTGCTCCTTCAAACTTTTATATCGAGCCGGGCGAAAAACAACATGAGGAATTAGTGAATGCTCAGAAGGAAGCAGTCATCATTACAAAGCTTGCCGGTCTGCACTCTGGTGCTAATGCCGTTTCAGGGGATTTCTCTGTTGCAGCAAACGGCTTTTATGTGAAAGATGGTAAGGTAGAAACAGCTGTGAAGCAAATGACGATTGCTGGGAATTTCTTTGAACTGCTAAAACAAATAGATGAGGTCGGATCTGATCTTTACTTTTCGACCAGTGGAATTGGATCTCCGTCGCTTTTATTAAAAGGATTAACAGTAACAGTTGAATAATATATAGAAAGATAAGGGAGAGCACGTTCTTTTCCCAAACCAAAGGCTCCAGATTCGCCAAAATATGGCGAATTACTGGGGCTTGTTTTTTCATGACTAAAGACATCGAGTGTTATGTTAATCTAATATTTTGGTGGGAGGAAACGATGATTTCACTTAGTAGAATTTTAAAATTGCGTGACTTAGAAATTTTTCATGTGTTAAACAACGGAAATATTTTAGCTTATGTAATAATTGAGGATACTAAAAATCCTTTTACAGAAGAAGATAAAAAAATGGAACCTTTATGTTATATGGATGAAAAAGACATTAATGAAATTTTAAATGTAATAAGAATTTCATTAATTAATGATGAAACTTTTATAAAAGAAGATTCAATTACTTTGAGAGAGTACTTTTCAGTGTTTGTGAATAATACAAATTTGACGAATTTCATTATTAAGGAATATATTCAAGAAGATTTATATGATAATGATGATAATATAGAGTCTTTCAATAAGATTTTACAAAATATAGGTTCAAGTTATATTATTGAAGAATTTGATGAAATAAACTGGATTTATTTATCTCAAGATTAAAGAATGGTAGCTAAGTAGATTAAATTAAAAAGGATCTTCAATTGAAGATCCTTTTTAATTTCCGAAAACTAGCGTCATGTCTACTAGAGTATAAAATTATTTATTACTTCCTTCTTATTAGTTCTGATGCTAGTAATAAGATAGAAAAACCAACAGTAAATATTAAAATATTTAAAATATCAATTTTAATATCAAATAAAACATTATAAAAAACCAAAACTCCTAAGAAAATTAAGGTGTGATCAAATAATCTAGAAGAATTTAAAATTTTCTTAGCTTTTCTCAAAATTTATCAACTCCTTTATTTATACCAAGAGGTAACACTTTTTCGATATTTTATTGATAATTAATAATTCATATATAATGACGTTGAATTGATAGTAAAGTTGCCTATATTTACTTTAAAAATTAATAAACATTTGCAATTAGCGTTTGAACAAGCCTATTTTTTAAAAATATATAGAAAATACATTCTATATCTGTTATAGTAGATGTAGAACAAGTGGGAGGAAGTGTAGTATGCCAACAATTAATTGGGGATTGATCGCGCCATTACTCGTAATTCAATTTGTTTTACTTGTCATTGCGTTGATTGATTTGAAAAAACAAGAGCGAGCGAATGGGTCAAAGTGGATTTGGGTACTTGTCATTCTGTTTGGCAATCTTCTAGGACCAATCATATATTTTGTATTTGGAAGGGGTAAGGACAGATGAATGTGCTAGAGATTAACAACCTGTCAAAGCAATATAAAAATAAAAAGGCGGTACAAAGTTTAGATTTTGCGCTCGAATCGGGAAAGTGTACAGCTTTACTTGGTCCGAATGGTGCAGGAAAAACGACGACATTGAATATGATTGCTGGTTTGCTTACTTCAACTACGGGAGAAATTCAATCACCCCTTCTTCATCCAAAGCAGGATCTTCGCACATTAATCGGATTTTTACCGCAATATCCTTCTTTTTACGGTTGGATGAGTGGGGAAGAGTACATGATGTTTGCGGGTGAGATTTGTGGTTTAGAGAAAAAGGAAGCAGCAACGAGAACGGCAGAACTTTTACAGCTTGTCAGTTTAGAGGACGGAAAGAAACGGAAAATAAGTCAATATTCTGGTGGTATGCGTCAAAGACTTGGCATTGCACAGGCATTGATTCACAAACCAAAACTAATTCTGCTGGATGAACCCGTTTCTGCACTTGATCCTTTTGGGAGAAGAGAAGTCTTGGAGCTTATGAAAAAGTTAAAAGAGGAGACGACGATTTTATTTTCCACTCATATTTTAAATGATGCAGAAGAAGTCAGTGATCATGTTTTATTTATGAATGAGGGAAAAATAATTGAGGCTGGTAGTTTACAAGATGTGAAGAAAAGAAATGCGGAGAATTTGATAAATCTACAATTTATCGATGCTGCTTCATTGTATATGCCCCTTTTTAATAAATATAAAGTGAATGTGAACAGAGACACATTAGTAATAGAGGTCCAAGATATAGAAGAGGCCAAAAAAGACATCCTTCAAATCATTCTTCGCGAACAATTGCCACTTATTAAATTTGAAATGAGTGATGTCTCATTAGAAGAGATTTTTATGAAAGTGGTGAAAAAATGAAACAGTTTCAAGTACTTTTTAAAAAGGAATGGTTAGAAGCAACACGTGATTTTAGGTGGATTTGGATACCGCTTGTATTCATCCTCCTTGGGATTATGGAACCGTTAACGGCTTATTATACACCACAAATCATCGAGCAATTTGGAGGTTTACCGGAAGGGACGGTCATTGAAATTCCAATGCCAACAGCAGGAGAAGTGCTCGTTCGGACAGCAGGTCAACTTAATCTATTTGGTGTCCTAGTCATTATTTTAGCATTTATGGGAATCCTCGCTGGGGAAAGGAACTCGGGTACCGCAGCAATGACTCTAGTTAAACCAGTATCTTATCATGCATTTATCGGAGCGAAGTGGCTACACGGTGCTGTTCTAGTAGGTGTTTCTTATTTGCTCGGGATGCTGGCATCTTGGTATTATACGTATCAATTATTTGAATTAGTAAAGGTAACAGATTTTATGGCGGGAACCTTAACATTTGGAGTGTGGCTCTTATTCATTTTTACACTCACACTATTTTTTAGTAGTTTCAGTTCTAAAGCAGGAATTGCGGCGTTTGCGACATTAGCAACTGTTATTGTACTATCGACGATTTCATCCTTATTACCGGAAAAATTGAATTGGACGCCCTTTGGATTAACGGTATATGCGAGTGAGTTTTGGATGGGGCAAGAAGTTTCTGGGAGAATATCAGTTGCCTTCATCGTAACCATCGTAGTAATGGCTGTACTCGCAGTGCTTTCTATTCGAATTTTTAGGCGGAAAGAGTTGGCTTAAGAGTCTTACCAGGTTAGAGATAAAAAGCAATCATGTCATTAAACTGCTTCTAGATAGAGCAGTTTTTTGTGGAGTTTTGCTAATTAAGTAGAATGGCTAGTATAAAGTGTTAGTTGGCTAGTAAAGCACCATCCACCGCCAGTAAAAGCCAACTGATGGCTTGTATTTTTAGAGCGATGGCCAGTAACCTACACGCAATGGCCAGTAAACGTTCCGCAACCGCCAGTAGACAGTTAACAAGGTTTATAAAACTCGTAAATTTAATTTTTCCAATTGAAAAAATGCAGTATTTTTTGTTTTTTCTCCAAAACACCGTTATAATTAAAAGATACGAAGAGAAATTAGGTGATCGATATGTATGATATTCTTTTGCAAGATTCATATACGGAATGGGTTGTGCCACTGACGCTTGCGATCATGTGGATTCTTAGTTTGCAGCTTTTTTCTATCGCTCATCCTAGTTATGAACGTAATAATATAGAGAGTACGCGGCAGTCTGCAGTATTTATCGTTCCTGCGACTAGAAGTGAACGGCCGCTTCGCATAGCTGAACAGTTATTTAAAACCGTTAAGCGAAAAGAATGTCCCGATGATCCGGAAGGGCCCCATTCTTCTATTTAAAAGTTAAAATTTTAAATAGAAGGGTGAATTCATTGAGAAAAAATACATTATTAATTACAATACTCGCCATTACAACCTTATTATTAGGTGGTTGTTCAGGGGTTGAAAATCAAACAGGTTTTTTCTATAGCACATTTGTCCGACCATTTGAGTGGTCGATTCATGAGATTGGGGTACTGCTCGGAGGGAACTTCGGATTGGCTTTAATACTCATTACGCTTATCATCCGCCTCGTTTTAATGCCTTTTATGCTAAAAACGTATAAAAAGCAGCAATTAATGAAGGGGAAAATGGAGCTAATAAAGCCAGAGATGGAAGAAATTCAAAAACGCTCTAAAGAAGCGAAAACACCGGAAGAGCAAAAGCAAGTTCAGCAAGAGATGATGCAACTATATCAAAAGCATAATGTAAATCCGCTTAATATAGGTTGTCTACCTATGCTGATTCAAATGCCAATTTTAATGGGTCTCTATTTTGCGATTCGTAGTTCTACAGAAATTGCTACACATTCGTTTTTATGGTTTGATCTAGGACAGACTGATATCATCATGACATTGATCGCTGGTTTTGTTTATCTCATTCAAGCGCAAATATCAGCATCAACCGTCCCGGATGCACAGAAAAAACAAATGCGTATATTTATGTATATATCGCCAATTATGATCATGTTTATTTCCTTTTCGGCCCCAGCTGCATTGCCGTTATATTGGACAGTGGGGGGAATCTTCCTCATTATTCAAACGTGGATTGGACGCCGATATTATCAGCATCATCCAGAAAAAGCAAAAGAATAAAATGAGAAAAAGATAGCCTTTTTGATAGGGCTATCTTTTTTTGTCGATATTTATATTATTTTTAAAAAAAGTGAAACTTTTCCCTGATATAAAACGTCATATTAATGATAGAAAGAGATATTTTGGTAATTTTCTGATGTATTGTAAAATAATTGCGTATTTTGGAAAATTATCACCAAAAAGGGTATTAGGGGGATACAAAGTGAAGAAGAAAGTATGGATTTGGATTGGATCAGTAATCGGGGTCCTAGCGATTGCGGCAGCTACCACCTTTTGGATAGTTAGTAGTAAGGCGCAGGTAGCAAGTGGTGAACCTGAAGAAATGGGAGTTATGGTACAAAAAGCGACGGAACAAGAATTGACTGAATCTATTCTTGTCACCGGGAAGATTGTTCCTGAAAGTGAACAAAAGGTATTTTTAGAGCCGGAAAATGGAGAGATAAGTGAATTTAAAGTCGAAGAAAACCAGAAAGTAACTGCTGGTGATCCTCTCTTTGTTTACGATTCTTCAAAACTACAAGTTGAGTTTAGTAGGGCGGTTCGAGAAAGAGACTTAATTCAAAAAAGAGGACAAACAGAAATAAATCAAATTGCTGATATGAACAAGAGAATTGCAGAAGCGAAAAAGCAAACGGGGACAAAACAGGTCAATGAAGAGACTGGAGAATTAGAAGTATCCACCCCGCAAGAAGATGTAAATGAACTTGCAAACGAGAAGGTTCAATTGGAAATTCAATATGAAAGTACAAAATCAGAAATTGCTTCCGCACAGGAGCAAATTAATGATTTGGATAAGCAAATAAAGGAAATGACAGTTGTAAGTAAAATCGATGGTATGGTTGTAAAAATCGATCCAAATGTAGCGAAAACAGAAACAGGGTCAAATGAGCCAGTCGTACATATTATTTCAAGTGATCCTTATAAAGTAATTGGTACAATGAGTGAATTTGATGCTGTAAAAATAAAAAAAGAACAACCCGTTATCATCCGTCCGAAAGTGTTTAAGGAAAGGGAATGGAAAGGAGCAGTTGAATCTGTTTCACAATTTCCAAACGATGAAGATGGCGGAGGAGAAGATTTCGGAGGCGGCGGTGGCAATGTAACGATGTATCCATTTAAGGTTGCTATCACGGATGATACGTCAGAATTGCGCCAAGGTTTTCATGTTTCACTTGAGATTAATGTGGGTGGAAAAGATAAATCACTTGTAATACCACATATGGCATTGATCGAAGATGAAGAAGGTATTGAGGTTGTGTATGTGTTAGTAGATGGTATGTTACAAAGACGTGAAGTACAAACAGGGAAAATGAATGATGAATTTATCGAAATAACAGAAGGTGTGGAACTAAATGAGCTCGTTGTCATTGCACCAGATGAAGGAATGCATGATGGAATGGAAGTGACCTCCTTTGATGAAGCTGAGTGAAATTACGAAAGTATACGGGGATGGATCACTGAAAGTTCCGGTTCTGCATGGTATTGATCTATCAATAGAGGATGGGGAATTCGTTTCTATTATGGGTCCCTCTGGATCTGGGAAATCAACATTAATGAATATTATTGGCTTTTTGGATTATCCATCTGCAGGTATATTTGAGTTAAATGGAGAAAAAATCGGTTCAGTAAAAGAAAAAAAACTAGCAAAGCTTAGAAATGAACATATTGGATTTGTGTTTCAACAATTCTTTTTATTGCCGAGACTTAATGCGTTAAAAAACGTAGAATCACCACTTGTTTATGCAGGTATTCCGAGACGCGAAAGAACGAAAAGAGCAAAAGAAATGCTAGAGAAAGTTGGGTTAGGTGACCGAATGGGCCATTTACCAAATCAATTATCGGGTGGTCAAAAACAACGGGTTGCTATCGCCCGGGCACTAGTGAATAATCCATCCATAATTTTAGCAGATGAGCCAACTGGGGCCCTTGATTCAAAAACAAGTGAACAAATCATGCAGCTCTTAGTTCAACTGAATAAAGAAGGAAAAACGGTCATTATCGTCACACATGAGGAAGAAATAGCGGCATACACAAACAGGATTATTACTTTAAAAGATGGCCTGATCACGGATGACCGGAGGAATATGCCATGAGTATATGGGAAAGTTTTAAAATTGCCTTATCCTCCATTTGGAATCATAAGATTAGATCTATATTAACAATGCTTGGGATTATTATTGGTGTTGCCGCCGTTATCACGATCGTTGCTATTGGTGAAGGTGCTAAGACACAAATGACAGAAGATATGTTTAGCACAGAGGAAAATGTCATAGAATTATATTATGAACCATTCCCTACTGAGGATGGGTCAGAGGTGATGTGGATGGAGCCAGAATTAACTGGCACTGATTTGGAAGCTATCCGGGAAGTCCCGGGTGTAAAAACAGTGATCGGTACCAATCAGGGCTGGGGTATGATGGTGCATAACGAGAAACAGAGTGATATGCAAATAACTGGCGTTGGTCCTGATTACTTTTCTGGGAGAAGGTTGGAGGTCGTCGAAGGACGAGCGCTTAATAGTCGAGATGTTGATAGTATGAACAGAGTTGTGATGATAGATACGGTTGCTAAAAAGAAGCTTTTTAAAGAGTCTGAACAAGTAATTGGTGAAATTGTTGATATAGATGATAATCCATATAAGATTATCGGTGTCTATGAATCACCTTTGCCTGAGATGTATCGTGGGGAAGAAGGCGAATCCTTGATGCCAAGATCATTGATTTCCATGATGTTTGGCGGAAACGAAATACAAAACATCTCTGTTATCGCTCAAGAAGCAGATACTCTCACGGAAACAGGGATGATGGCTGCACAGGAACTTACAGAGTTAAAGGGCCTTGAGGATGGTATGTATACGACATACGATATGGGAGACTGGGAAGCAGAATATGAGCAGTTCTTAACCATCATTACATTGGTTATTAGTAGCATCGCTGGTATTTCTCTATTAGTTGGTGGAATTGGTGTCATGAATATTATGCTTGTGTCTGTTACGGAAAGAACGAGGGAAATTGGTTTGAGAAAGGCATTAGGTGCAACAAGAGGGCGAATTTTATTACAGTTTCTGATCGAATCTATTACATTAACCTCTTTGGGAGGATTGATTGGTATTAGTTTTGCTGTATTAGGAGCAATGCTTGTTACGCAATTTTCTCCAATCACAGCAGTAATTAGTCCTATCGTCGTCATAATTGGTGTTGGTTTCTCAGCATTTATTGGTATTATATTTGGAATCCTTCCAGCGAATAAAGCATCAAAACTTAGTCCAATTGATGCATTAAGATACGAATAACCAGAATGGAACTGGCAGTCACTGCTATATGTGACTGTCAGTTTTTTTTCTTTAAAGTTGTTCTATTCATGCAATCGAGAGATGGGAAGTTTAAAGGTTAACTTCCATATATAATAATAATTTTCTGTTAAAATGTACTTAGAGGTGAGCAAAATGAGTGTAGCTGTAGAAGTACGTGAACTTTATGATACGAAAGAAATGAAACAAGTACATATTCTTGAGGATATGGTTTGGAAAGGAGATTCGATACCTACACATCAAACGATTACTGCCATAAAAAATGGGGGCCTCATGCTGGGGGCTTTTATTGAAGGAGAACTTGTTGGTTTTAATTATAGTTTCCCGGGATTTTTAAATGGAGAAATCTATTTATGTTCACATAATATGGGGATTCATCCAGAACATCGGGGAAAAGGAATTGGCTCCATGTTAAAAGATGTTCAAAGAGAAAAAGCTAGTGAAATGGGATATGAGCTTATTACATGGACCTTTGATCCTTTAGAGACAAGAAATGCTTACTTGAACTTGTCGAAACTACGGGCGGTTTGTAATACATATATAGAAAACTGTTATGGGGAAGTAAATGATGGTTTAAATAACGGTCTCCCGACAGATCGTTTTAAGGTAGAGTGGTGGATCAATAGCGAATATTTGCAAACACAATATGAAAAGGAAACACCAAGTACAATTATTCCCTGGGAAATGACAAAGAATGACTTGCCGCAATTAAGCGATTTCGACAGTATCCCAAATGATGAACGTATTCTCGTGCCAGTTCCGGCTAACTTTCAAGTGTTAAAAAGGATAGACCCAAATCTTGGTCTTAAATGGAGAATAAAAACTAGGGAAATATTTCAAACTTTATTTAACAAAGGGTATATAGCTATTTCCTTGGAAAGAAGTAATAACGAACCTATTCACTATTATGTGTTAGTGAAAAGAACATCATTAAATATATGAAAAGGTGAGATAAATGATCATTAAAGAAGTGATTGTACGCCAATTAAAAATGAAGATGAAATTTGATTTCACGACAAGCTTTGGAACGATTAAAGATAAAGAGTTCCTATTAATAGAAGTAAAAGATGAGCAGGGAAATAGTGGCTGGGGAGAATCTGGTGCTTTCCATGCACCATGGTATAACGAGGAAACAATTCAAACAAATTGGCATATGTTGGAGGATTTTTTGATACCAGCATTGCTACATAAAAACATAGAGCATCCTGATGAAGTTTCCGTAATCCTTTCAGACTTCCGGAGAAATTATATGGCGAAAGCAGCTATTGAAACGGCTATTTGGGATTTATATGCACGCAATAAGGGAATTTCTGTGGCAACAGCAATAGGCGGAGAAAAGTCAAAAATTGAAGTGGGTATTAGCATTGGCATTCAAGATTCAGTAGAGGATCTCCTAGATATTATTGATCAACATGTGAATGAAGGCTATAAACGCATGAAAGTGAAAATAAAGCCAGGTTGGGATATTGATGTGATTCGCCAAATTAGACAAGCGTTTCCCGACGTTCCGTTAATGGCTGATGCCAATTCCGCGTACACACTTAATGATATCGATTTATTAAAGAAATTGGACGAATTTGATCTGATGATGATTGAGCAACCATTAGCAGCGGACGATATCATTGATCATGCCAAACTGCAAAAAGAAATAAAGACACCTATTTGTTTAGATGAAAGTATTCACTCCTACGAGGATACACGGAAGGCAATTGAATTAGGAAGCTGTAAAGTTATTAATATTAAAATCGGCCGTGTTGGGGGACTAACGGAATCTAAGCGAATCCATGATCTCTGCCAAGAGCATGATATCGCTGTATGGTGTGGTGGTATGCTCGAAGCGGGAGTTGGAAGAGCTCATAATATTGCATTAACCACATTGGGAAATTTTATTTTACCAGGTGATACTGCTGGCTCTTCCCGTTATTGGGAAAAGGATATTATTGATCCAGAGGTTATTGTGAAAGATGGCTATATTGAGGTACCTAACGAGCCTGGAATAGGATACGAACCGAATTTGGACTTAATAAGACAATTTACAGTCAATGAAAAAAGCTTTTCCTAGGTTGTGGAGAAATTAGTGAAACGTAGATGGAAAAACAGACTGCTTCTTATCATCATCACTCTTTTCGTATTAGGGGCAATATTAACAAGTGGGAAGTTCGGATTAGATTTGCTGCTTGGTGGAATGTGTGGGAACAAGATTATTGAACAAAGTAACTCAAAAAATGAGAGAAAAACAGCTTATATTTTCAGAAGAGATTGCGGGGCAATGACAGGTTATTCGTATCTTTTATCCATACTTAACCAAAATAAACAACTAAAAAATAAGTCAGGTAATACATTTGTTTCGGATGAGGAATTTAGCATTGAGTGGCAAAATGATAAGTCATTAAAGGTATATTATAACAATCGTGTTAATGCGTATGAGATGGACAAACGAGTAAGTGGTGTAAAAGTTGAATATATAGGAGAACAATAAAAACATCGACATGTCAGTCGATGTTTTTATTCGTGTTTATTTCCGATTTTGCGACCAGTGAGCCCCTTCATTCATATGAACGAATGGAATATCTGTGTCGACGTCACCTATTATTCGATCAAGATTAATATCTTGTCCATCTAACCAATTTGCGAAATGAAAGGAGGTAGGTTCTTGATTTCCCCCTAAAGCAATCCATGCTTTCATGTCTCTTGGGAGATAAGCCGATGTATGTATTGTTCCAGCCCAACTCCCATATAATTTTGAAAATACCCCTTTATCTACATCGTTCATTAAACGAAAAGCATCGTATGCTTTTGCAATATGTTCCTGTTGGCCTTTCATTGCTGTTAATCTACGTTCTGAATCTACAAGATGGTTGCGATTTTCATGCTTCATTATTTCAAAGTGATTAGTGCAGAAATTAGATTGACGTACTTTCACATCGCGTGGAGATGTTTCCACAATATAGGTCTCACCACTCTGATCATAGACAACATAGCTAAAGGAATGTCGATGTGGGATTTCCTGCAACATTGCAACCGCTTCTGTCACATTAGCACATGATTCGATAATCATTCTACCAATCATACAACAGATGAATCCATCACCAGGTTTTTTTCGATGCATAAAGTTATAACCAATTGCGAGCCCTTTTTCGTTCATTCCATCCATGCGTCCAGTCACCCTTTGACTTGGACCAATCGTTGCATAACCTTGATCCGTTGGCTGATAAAGGACATAGCGGCCTTCATATGTTTTAGGGTGATAATCATAATTCCGGATTAAATAATGATCACCTGTCATAATCGAACAACCTGAATGGACATAATCTAAACGATAACCACCGAATTCCATTAATACACGTTCCATCGGCCATTCCAATGCCGCTTGCAATCCTAGTAATTCATCCCATATACCAGGAGCAAATGGAAAAATAGCTTGTTTGACTTCCTCCGCCTCTACACTAAATCGAGGTTTGCGCACTTTCCATTGTTTTTCACGGTTCTTTACTGTCAAAGAATCTTTAACCATTTCACCTTGCATATATCCAAAATCATAATGGGAACCACGGAATTGAATCACATCACTGTGAACCTTTTTCATATAACAACCTACTTTCTTCATATGTACTTATATGTATTCTTCCACATACATCTTAATATCTAACACATTTGGGTTTATTTCCGTATTATTACAGGAATAAATCTAATATAGGAAGGTGGGCGACAAATGGAGATATTTACAATCGGTCATTCTACTCATTCTAAAGAGGCGTTCACTTCCATGCTTAAATCCTTTGATATACAATTATTAGCAGATGTAAGAGCATTTCCAGGCAGTAGAAAATTTCCGCAATTTTCTCAAGATCATCTGCCAAATTGGTTACAAGTAGAAAATATTGATTATCAACATTTTAAAAAACTTGGAGGAAGAAGACCAAAGTCACAAGAAGTGGATCCCGCTTTAAATGGAGGTTGGAGAAATAGATCCTTTCACAATTATGCTGACTATACATTATCAGACTCCTTTGCAGAAGGTATAGAAAAATTGATCGAAGAGGCCGTGGAAAAGCCAGTTGCTTATTGTTGTGCTGAACGTCATCCAGCAAGATGTCATCGTCTATTAATTAGTAATTGGCTAACAGCGAATGGTTGGGATGTTCATCATATTATCGACGGTCCGAAAGGTAAAATTGATGTAGTGAAACATGAACTAGGACAATGGGGTGCAACACCACTCGTTCAGAAAGATAAGGTTATCTATCCAGAGACAAATTGAGGTCAAGTTCCATTGAACTTGACCTCAATTTTTTATATAAGCAGATGGAATAATCTACTATCTTTATCTATTTCCGTACAAGAAAAACCTTTTTGATTCATCCGCTCTATCAAGCCGTGATAATCTTCTTTTCTTTTTAATTCAATTCCGACGAGACCAGGGCCACTCTCTTTGTTGTTCTTCTTCGTATATTCAAAAGTAGTGATATCATCATCAGGTCCAAGCACGTCATCTAAAAACTCACGCAAAGCCCCAGCGCGTTGTGGGAAATTCACGATAAAATAATAAAGCAGTCCTTCATAAATCATCGATTTCTCTTTGATTTCTTGCATTCTGCCAATATCATTATTTCCACCACTGATTACGCAAACGACAGATTTTCCTTTAATTTCATCTTTGTAAAAGTCGAGGGCTGCGATTGGGAGAGCTCCAGCAGGTTCTGCAATGATCGCGTGCTGGTTATATAAATCTAAGATCGTTGTACATACTTTACCTTCAGGAACGAGTACAATATCATCCAGATATTTACGGCAAATATCGTAATTGTTTTGGCCTACACACTTCACAGCAGCTCCATCAACAAATTTATCGACCTTGTCTAAAGCCAATACACCATTATTTTCAAATGCAGCCTTCATACTGCCAGCTCCAGCCGGTTCAACACCAATCATGCGTGTATGTGGAGAGACATTTTTAATATAAGTACTTACCCCAGACATGAGACCGCCGCCGCCAATACTACCAAATACAAAATCAAGTGGTTCCTCTGTATCATTCATAATTTCAACAGCTACAGTTCCTTGGCCAGCAATCACGTCTTGATCATCAAATGGATGAATAAAGATGCGACCTTCTTCTTCTGCACAAGCCGCCGCACTCATGGATGCATCGTCAAAAGTGTCTCCAATTAAGACAATTTCTATTTGATCTTTACCAAACATTTTAACTTGGTCAATTTTTTGTCTAGGCGTTGTTTGTGGCATGAAAATTTTTCCGTTAATTCCTAAGTTTGCACAAGCAAATGCAACACCTTGAGCATGGTTTCCGGCGCTAGCACATATAATGCCTTTTTCCCGTGCTTCTATTTCAATTGTTTTTATCTTATAAAAAGCACCGCGTAATTTAAATGATCGGACATGTTGTAAGTCTTCTCTTTTCACATACACATGACAATCATATTTTTCAGATAATCGCTCGTTTTTTTGCAAAGGCGTATGTGCCACCAGATCTTTTAAGCGCTGATACGCAATCAGAATATCTTCTACATGCACAGTCGTTGTTTTCTCCTTCGTTTGATTCATGGCGTCCATTCACTTCCTCCGCTTTCTTTGAACATTTCTAAATTATAACATGAAACGAAAAGAAAAATCAAAGGAATATTCTAAATATTGAATGTGAGAGTTGTTATTTATGATCATACTCATAAGTATTAATGAGACTAAAGCTAGAAAGCGCGTTTTACATTAATTGAGTGAATGTTATCCACAAAGATCTCTTTTTATACTGTGTTATACAACACTAAATCTTGCTAATGGTAATAATTTAAATAATATTTGTCTTTTTAAATAATAAAGGGGAACTTATCTACATATGAAAAGGGAGGAGGATAATTATATGCACTATGATCATTTCCCAAGAAAACCTTATCCACAAATCCCATACAATTAGTGAATGCCTCATGAGATATCAACAATAACTTTATATATTTACATGATGCCATAGATATTTGTGGATAAGTGTAGATATTTAATCCACAGAATAGGCTAATCGTTTAATTGCTAACAGCTATATCTATAATAGGTGTCTATTTTACTCTTTTTTTGTAATAAAGTAGTAAATCTATCCACTGGTTATTCACAATATTCACAGTTTTATCCACAATATTAACAACCCACTCTGAATAAGTTCTTTTTTTATTCGTATAAGATCTTGCATTTTAAAGAAAATGAGACTTTATACCAGTCAGAATAGTGTTAAAATGGTCGATATGAGTATTTTTTAGGGGGTAGAAGGAATGGATGAAAAATTTAATAGTCCGAAGGGATTCGGACAGATACTTGATCTTACTTTTAGTTTGAGTAAAAATAAGTTCCGAGATTTTTTCATGATTTTACTTATTTTTATGGGTCCCATTTATTTACTACAAGCGTTGATTCAGCTGATTTTTGGCGTGGGCTTTTTTAGGGAAGTAGGGGGTAGTGGACCATGGTATGAGCAGGTTGCTTCTAGTTTTGGTGAAACCGAAGTAAATATGGGAGCGAATTTAGGTACGGGCTTCGTTGGATTTATGAGTTATTTCCTTTTTCCAGTTGCTTCAGCAGCGATTTTACTTGCTGTCAATCATATTAGAAAAAATGAAGAATATACGATTGGCTCGGTGATTAAACAAGCATTTTCAAGATATTGGCCAATGCTTGGTAGCACAATGCTATTTAGCCTCTTTGTATTTGGTCTTGTATTTTTTCCTATTCTTATTATTACGCTAGTAAGTGTTCTAGGTGCGGTCGCACTCCCAGCATTAGGTATTATATTAGCGATTATTCTATTTTTAGGGTTTGCTGTTGGGATCGGCTATTTATTAACTCGGTGGAGTTTTTATTTTGGTTCAGTTGTATTGGGCGAAGGTTCACCAGGATATACAAGAAGTTGGAGACTTACTCGGAAACGCACTTGGGCACTCATCGGCCTTTATATTGTGTTTTTCTTAATCATTACTAGTATTAGCGTTGCTATTGAACTAACATTTGGTTTGTTTTTAGGAAATAGTGTACTATTGTCGCTTATTACAAGTGTAGCAACGATATTTACTACATTAATATTATCTGTTGGTTATGCTGTAATGTATCTTGATTTAAAAATAAGACATGATGCAGATGATTTAAAGGATATGATAGAAGATTATAACGTTAAATAATGAACCTATCAAAGGTGATAATCTATGGTAAATGTAGACGAAGCAAGAGATGAACTGGAAAAAATTTTAAGTAAAAGAGAATATACGATATATCATGATCAATCTAATAATATATTTGCAACTTGGTGGGAAAAAGCGAAGAAGTGGATAGCGGAACAACTAGAGCGGTTGTTCCCTTCCCTTGAGGCGACTAATACAGCGGCAGAGTGGCTTATTGCCATTATTATTGCTGTGGTAGTTATTCTATTAGCAGTCACTATATTCTTTATTGTACGTAACAGGAACCGTAAGCGTTTGTTTCGTGAGAAAACCCCGCTCCATTCTACAAAGGAGTTGGATTGGTCCTATCACATGCATTTATCAGAAGCGAAGAAACAAGAGCATTCGGAAAAACATACCCTCGCAACTCGTCATCTCTTTTTAGCGTTACTTCTTTATTTTCACGATAAGGAATGGTTAGAGGCGAGAATATGGAAAACCAATTGGGAGTACTATGAAGAATTGAAAAAGGTAAATCGGCAATGGGCAGACCAATTTTATCATCTAGCCTCTTTTTTCGATGAAGCGACATATGGAGAACGAGAAGTAGAGATAGAGGAGTACATTCAGTTCCGAACGGAAGTTATGAAATGGCTGGGAGAATCGGATGAAGTAGTATAAAGATAGGAAGAAAGGAGGTACGTCGACACGTTGCAGAAACAAATATCGAATAAAAGAATGTGGATTTGGCTATCACTTCTTCTTATTGTGTTTATGTTTTCAAGTTATTTTATCATTGAAAAACAGCCAAAGGAATATCCAATATATGCTTCAGATTCTCCTTCTCCAACAGGTGTGAAGGCATTTTATACATACTTAAAGAACAATAATGATGCAGTTAAAAGATGGTCTGTTTCACCTGAAAAACTACCAAGTAATACAGGGAAACAAGTGTTGGTTATGATCGAACCTTATTTTATCCCGGATAGTGGTGAAATCGAAGCATATGAGGCTTTCATGCAAGCGGGGAATACGATTCTTTTATTTCATGAAAATCCAAAAGGGATGTTTGATTTATCTGTAGAGTTAAAGGAAGCGGATCTTACTATTGTAAAAGATCATAAAGGAACAGGGCATAGGGTGGAGGAAACTACGCCGGTACGCCTGCAACCAACGGATCAAGATGAAGTCTTATTATCTGATGAAGCCGGAACAATGGCGTTCAAACGTTCAGTTGGTGATGGACAATTGATTGTATCTAATTCCCCAGTGTGGCTCACAAATGGAAAAATATTAAAGGAAGATCATTTACCACTGATTTTATCACTTATAAACGAAGCAGATGCAAATATATTTTTATTTGATGAATACATACATGGTGGGAAGAATGCAGAGCATGTTTTGACTTTATATCCACGCTGGTTCTTATTATTGATGTTGCAAGGAGTAATAGTTACTATCCTTTGGCTATGGTACAGAGGTAAAAGATTTGGACCTATTTTCATTCCGAGAGAAGAAACGGTTCGATATAGTGATGAAGGAGTCAGTGCATTAGCAGCTTGGTATATTAGAGGCCGACGTTATCATGATTCGTTAGTGATCCAAGCTGATTACGTTAAATTATTACTGCAAGAGCGTTGGAGAATTCCTTATCGGAAAGAGTGGAATGACCTTTTTGAGCAATTAGAACAAAAGTGGCCACATATGCCCAAAGCGGAAATTCAATCTCTTCTTAATGGCTTAACGAATGTATTAGAAAAAGAGACAATGAGTAAACAAGAATATTTACTATGGTCGAAAAGGATAGAGCGAATGAGGAAAGAGGTGGAAGAAGAATGAGAACACAAATTTTAACTTTATTAGAAAAATATGAGGAGCGAATTTTAGGTCAAAGTACGAATCTCCGACTATTATTATCTGCGATTTTAGCAGGTGGACATGTACTATTGGAAGGAGTTCCTGGTACGGGAAAAACGCAGATGGTGAGAACGCTAGCTAGTTTACTTGGTGGAAGTTTTCATCGAATCCAGTTTACTCCTGATCTACTTCCAAGTGATATTACAGGAAGTATGATTTATAACATGAAAGAGAGCACTTTTGAAACATTGAAAGGACCTGTGTTCACAAATATTCTGTTAGCAGATGAAATTAACAGAACTCCAGCTAAAACGCAAGCAGCACTATTAGAGGCGATGGAAGAGAAGCAAGTAACAATTCAAGGAAAAACTTATCCGTTACCTGATGTGTTTTTTGTTGTAGCAACACAAAATCCAATTGAATTTGAAGGTACATACCCATTACCAGAAGCGCAACAAGATCGCTTTCTATTTAAGCTTCATATTGAATTTCCATCATTTGAGGAAGAGAAAAATGTGTTACAACAAGTGATTGAAAATAGCTATGATGCCAGTCTTGTTGCTTCCATGCTAGATATGGATACTTTTATAACGATTAGAAAAGAAATAGAGCAAGTTACGGTAGGCGAAGGTGTATTAGATTACATCATGCAAATTGTTCGAAAAACACGAGAGACAGAATCAATTCGTTTTGGAGCGAGTACACGAGCGGGGATTTCTATTGGAAAAGCAGGTCAAGCATGGGCCTATTTAGCTGGTCGGGATTATGTGACTCCGGATGATATAAAGATTGTAGCGAAACCTTCACTAAGACATCGGATACAATTATCCCCACATGTAGAATTGGAGGGAGCGGCCGTTGACCAAATCATCGAAGAACTTGTGGGGTCGATTCCTGTTCCAAGGTAGAGGAGTATTGCCGACAAAAAGATTACTCGTTATTTTTATCATTTTGTCCATCGTATTTCTGTTGATTGGAAGTTTATTTAATATTTCCTGGACATTCATCCTCGCGATGAATATCGTTGTTGTTTTAGCAAGTATGTTAGATTTGTTTTTTTCACCAGGAAAAAAACAATTGTCATTTCAACGGACAATCATACAAGAGATGGAGAGGGATCTTTTATATCCAATACAGGTACAAATAAAAAATGCGTCCCTACATCCTTTTACCTTTTCCATGGTAGATGGTATTCCCCAATCCTTTGAGAGCCCTTTTCCGCTCAAAGGGAAAGTGAAGGAATCAACAAACTTGGTTACTTATGAAACGAAGGCAACCGTGAGAGGGAAATATGATATCCAGCAGCTCTATTTTCGTTATACAAGCCAATTAGGTTTGTGGCAAAAGCAAAGCACGATTGAATTAGCAGACTCCGTTAAGGTAATACCAGATTTAACAGAGACGAAGCAATACTTGCAAGATGCACAGAAATTTTTACTATATGAAGGTTTGAAGATTCGAAGGCAACAAAGAGGGGTAGGGGACTTTGCCCAGATCAGAAACTATGTTGTCGGGGACGATCCCCGAATGATCAACTGGCGACAAACAGCGAAGCTCCAAGCAGTTATGACCAATGAATATGAACCAGAGCACGGAAAATATATAACGATATTAATTGATTGTGGGAGAATGATGGGAGCAGAACTCACGAAAGGCAATCGGCTTGAAAAAGTACTAGAGGCCGCGCTAACTGTTACGGCAGCAGCTCTCCAAAAAGGAGATTACGTGTCTGTACTCGCTTTTTCAAAGGAAGTAAAGGTTTTTGTCCCACCAGCAAAAGGGATGGCGCATTTACAAACAGTACTCCAATCTCTTTATAATCTTAAAGTAGATTCTGCTGAATCTAATTATGGTGCTGTTCTGTCCTATTTAGAAACAATGCAAAAGAAACGCAGTCTTTTATTGTTATTCAGCGATGTTCGCACTTTTCTTCATGAAGGAAGCGCCCTAACATATTTGCAAAAACTCAGACGAAGACATTTATTTTTAATGATTGGAATAGAGGATAGGATGCTTTTAGAAAGGGTAAATGAAGAGCCAGTAGATGTGCGGAGTGCGATGGTGAAGAGTATCGCACAGCAACAAATACTATTCAAGAAAAGGGAGAAAGCAAAATGGGAAAGGCAAGGCCTCCAAATGATTGAGGCCCGTGAAGAAAATCTCGCTACAATAGCTGTTTCCCACTATATTGATATTATGAATCGAAATCTTATATAGCTTGTTTTTTCGATAATAACGACTTACCGATTAATATATATAAGATTAAGCCGATTACCGTCAAGAAAGCTACCGTATATTTGGCTTCCAAAGAAATAGCTGCTGGAGTGATGAAACCTTCGATTAATCCAGCGATAACAAATAAAGGAATGGTACCGAGTAATAATTGGACGGAGCGCTTCGCTTGTGTTTTCAATTGGTATCCCCGTGAAAGTGCCCCTGGAACAAAGAGCTTATAGCCCATTAATAAGCCTGCACCACCAGCAATAAAAATGGCTGTAAGCTCAATCATTCCATGAGGAACGATATATGCCCAAAACTCATATGTCTTTCCGTGATGCCAAAATAATGCAGCAAGCGCTCCAACCAAAATGCCATTATAAATAAGTACATAAACGGTCAATAATCCAAATGTGACACCACCTGCAAATGCCAATATGGCCACTTGAATATTATTAGTCATGATACTCGCAGACATAATGGAGGAATATACTTGGCCATCCCCGCTTCCCAGTTGATCGGGATTAACACCTTGGGCCATTTCCGCAGGTAAGATTGCATACATATGGAGAGGGTCATTCATAACGGAGAAAAAGCTTCCTAATGCGCCGATTGTAAATAAAATCATTGCTATAACGATAGTCTTCCACTGTTCCAGAAACAACCGTATAAAAGTAGTACTCAAAAAATGGCCAATTTGTTTCATACTTGATACTTGATCTTTATATAAAAGATTGTGTGATTTCGCTACAAGTCCATTTAAGTAAAGTGTTACCTCTTCGTTTGGAAAATAAGTTTGTGAGTATGAAAGATTCTGAGCTGCTTTTTGATAAAGATGATAAAAATGATCAATCTTGGCACCAGTAATGGCGACTCTTTTCTTATGTAATGCTGTTACCAACTGCTCAAGCTGTTGCCAATCAGCACGATGTTGCTGTACAAATTTCTTTATGTTCATTTTGACACCTTCTTGTTTAATAGTATTGTTACGAGAATGCTCGTGAAAAAGTATGACGGGCAGTAATTTGCTTGTTATGGCTAGTAAAAAGGTATGATGGCCAGTAATTGCATGGTGACGGCTTGTGAAAAATTACGCCGGCCAGTAATTTTCTTGCGACGGCTTGTAAAAAGGTATAACGGCCAGAAAATGTCATGTGATGGCTTGTAAAAAGGTATAACGGCCAGAAAATGTCATGCGACGGCTTGTAAAAAGGTATAACGGCCAGAAAATGTCATGTGACGGCTTGTAAAAAAGCATAACCGCCAGTAAAACTAGATTCAGTCATAGATATGTATAAATGGCTCAAGAATTCCACCATAACAGCTATTTAAAATGGATAGATACTCTATATTATAGATACTTTCTAGATGAATAGAAACAATTTTGGAAAAACAACCTAGAAATGGAGGAATTGTGATGAATCAAGAGCAAGTTGGAATTAAAACACCTGAATTCGTATCTCTTCAATTTCAGCTCGCAGGTTTAGGGAGTAGAACCGCCGCATTTATCATTGATCAGCTTATTTTAATGACAGCGAATATTTTAATTTTTGTTGTTCTATTTGTCCTGATTCTTGGGGAGCCAGATATATTTGCTGTTGGAGATATAAATTCACTTATCTTGGGAATTACCATTGTCGTTCTATTTGTTATTAATTGGGGGTATTTTGTTGCCTTTGAATTTTTTTCAGGTGGAAGGACAATTGGCAAGCGGTGGATTGGCATTCGCGTAATTCAGGATAACGGTCATAGTTTGACGCTTCTTTCTAGTTTTATTAGAAATCTTCTCCGCATCGTGGATTCCTTACCAACAAGTTATTTTCTAGGGATCATTATGATTTTCTTCCATTCTAAACATAAAAGAATTGGAGATCTCGTTGCGGGAACGATTGTTGTTCACGAAAGGAAAGCGAAACGTAGAAAGAAACTTTCTCCAATTGAAAAGGAAATTGAAAAAAAGGGTCTTACGAAAGATGATCTTAAAATGGAAGAATGGGCATTAAAATCAATAGAACAGAAAGATTGGAATTTAATCAAAACGTATAGCAATCGTTTGGTTCAGTTGCCATTAAGTGAGAGATATGAGCTTACCGAACAAGTGGCAGGCATTTTATTACCAAAACTAGGATTAGAAGTGGAAGGAAGAATTAATCATGATCTAGAGAACACGCTTCTTATTCTTTATTTGATCCTTAAAGAAGAGTGGGAATACGAGTTGTAGTAAGGACAGGGGGCAGGTACATATGGAAAATTTAAAATTAACTATCTTTCAAGATGAAAAATTTACTGGTTATTCTCTTGAGATGGAAATGAAGAAAATGCTTGGGAAAATAAATTACCGGTTGGTATCAATGAGTTTTGAAAAGGTTCAACAGAGATATGTTTTTAAGAAGTTGAATTTAATAGATATAGATTTAACAATTGAGGATACAGGCACAGAAACTCGTGATCTTAGCGACTTAGATCATTTTGAAAGTGTGGCGGATATTATTATTGAAGGGCTAGAAAATCTATCACTTGAATTTTATGGTATTGAATAATGATAGGGATGCCAGTCACTTCTGAGATTTTCTGAATGTCGAGAAGTGACTGAGCGTCTTCCGCCTTTCGAGTTAATAGATAAATTTGGCTGTAACCATGCTCTGGATATCTAAAGTGCTTGGAAGAATAGGAGTAACAGCTTCGCTATGTACAAAAGCAGTAGCCTTAAATGGTGTCGGACCTCCGTGTTGCTGTACATTTTCTGTTACTGAAATAGGGATTGGCTGTAAGGTAACTCTTAACGTGTTGGCGATCGTTTCTGCCTTTTGCCCAGCTTGAATAACTGCTAAGGATAGTGCTTGTTGATAGAATTGTTCATAGTTTGATGTATTAAATTTAATTCCCAAAACATTATTCACACCATTACTAACAGCAGTATCCACAACTAAGCCTGTGTTTTCTATTCTATCCACAGTTATTTGTAGCAAATGCTCTACTTTATAGTTTCTGAAAACTTGTTTTCCTTCTTCATAGTCATATTGTGGATAAATAGAATAATCTATCGTTTTCATATTTTCATTGGTTATCCCGATTTGATTCAAAGCTTGTTTGACTTTCATAATGGCCATTGCATTATTTTCTTGGGCTTGCATTAGTGATGCATCCTCTGTTGAAACACCTAATGTTAGCTCGGCCCTATCCGGCTGCACGGATACTTTACCTTCTCCCACTACTTTTATTATATTTGCCTTATTTCGGTTCAAATCTTCCTGAAATCGATAATTATTTGATTGATATTGCAAAATGATCTCCCCGCTTTCTATGTTCTATTATCATATGTACGGCAAACGGAATGATAAAATACAATTATCCACAATTTTATTTAAAAAACACTTAATCATACAAATAAGCACCGAACTATCCACAAGTAGATGTTTTTAAAACTTTAAGGGGGGGTTCCTTTGTTTCAAAAAGCAAATGAGGCATCAATTGGATATAAAGCCGTGTTATTAATATTTTGTATATTAGTCGTAATCAAATTATTCTTTAGGCTAAATCAAAATATGGCCTATATGGGATATGTAGATATCGCTTTAGCAATTAATTTTATTATATTCGCTTATCTTGGCATAAGAAGTATAATTGGGAAAAGAAATAAACGCTATTAATTGGACAAAACCAACACCGTTCATAAAATGAACGGTGTTGGTTTTGCGTTTAAGCGCTTGGATGACGATAACCAGTATTTGCTTTTACTTTTACCTCAGCGAACTTTTTAGCGTCCTGTTTACTAGAGACGAATGTACCAATGGCAGCTCCGATAAAGCCGATCGGTACAGAAAGCAAGGCAGGGTTTGTTAAAGGGAAAATAGGATCGCCAGTAAAAAAGGCTGCTCCTTCCACTGGTGAAAAGACATTCGGACTAATCGCAACTAGAATAATAGATGACAAGAGTCCTGATAACATACCTGTCATCGCTCCTGTTGTATTAAAGCGCTTCCAATAAATTGTAAATACAATGACAGGAAGATTTGCGCTTGCTGCCACACAAAATGCTAAAGAGACAAGAAAAGCTACATTTAAGTTTTGAGCAAAAAGAGCAAGTAAAATGGAGAGTATAGAAACGCCAAGTGAGGCATATTTTGCTGCCCGCATTTGTTGTTTCTCTGTCGCTTGCCCCTTTTTGATAATTTGTCCATAAACATCGTGGGCAAAAGCGGATGCACCAGATAAAACTAGACCTGCGACAACGGCTAAAATGGTAGCAAATGCGACAGCTGATACGAATGACATTAATATATCGCCACCTAGTACTTGCGCGAGAAGCGGGGCAGCCATATTTCCAGCAGCATTGCTACTTGTAATTGCTTGGGAGCCAACAAAAGCGGCAGCGCCAAAGCCAAGGAATATCGTCATTACGTAGAAAATCCCGACGATCCATGTTGCCCAAATGACTGAACTACGAGCTGTTTTAGCATCTCTTACAGTAAAGAACCTCATCAGTATATGGGGGAGACCAGCTGTTCCAAAAAGAAGCGCAATCATAAGAGAAATCGTATCTAACGGAACAGTGTATTTAACGCCAGGGTTTAAATAGGCTTCGCCTAAAGGAGTGACAGTTTTCATCGTGCTAAACATTTCGAAAATATTAAAATGAAAACGAGATAGAACTAAAAAGGAGATGATAGTCGTTCCAAGCATGAGTAGAACAGCCTTGATAATTTGTACCCAACTTGTCGCTGTCATGCCACCAAACATCACATAGATGGTCATCATTACACCGACAATTAATACTGCAATCCAATAATCAATGTTAAACAAGAGCTGGATTAATGCACCTGCTCCAACTAATTGGGCAATCATATAGAAGATAACAATTGTAATCGTGTTAAGAGCAGCTGTTGCTCGTACTTTTTTAGCATCAAAACGAGAGTGAATCATATCAGCGAGCGTATATTTTCCAAGATTACGAAGCGGTTCCGCAACAATAAACATAACAACTAAATAGGCGACTAAGTAGCCAATACTAAATAAAAATCCATCAAATCCGTACAGAGAAATTGCACCAGCTATTCCAAGGAAAGAAGCTGCAGACAAATAATCACCGGAAATTGCGAGACCATTTTGCCAACCTGTTAAGCCTCCGCCAGCAGTGTAAAATTCATTTGTTGTCTTTGTTTTTTTAGCTGCATAATAAGTAATTAATAGAGTCATACCCACAATAATTAAAAACAAAATGATGACAGTGCTATTCATTGGGCTTTTCTCCCCTCTACATCAGCTTTCTTCCAAACATCCTCAGCCATTTTATCAAATGACGCGGCTTTTCTCATATAAATAGTAGCGAACACCCATGTCATCACAAATAAGAAACCGGAGTAAACCCAAGCCCAAGAAATATCACCAATAGCTGGCTTATCCATTATATTTGTGTAGGAAATCAAGATAGGAAATATTAAATATAACGTGAGAAAAAGAATAATCGATGGCACTAAAAATCGTTTCTTAGCGGCTAACAAATTGCGAAACGGCATACTACTTACAATTACTTCAAAGTCCTCTACTAGTTTCTTTTGTTTTCCTTCCACTTTTGGATCTACCATTCTTCATCCTCCCTTTTTGCTAAATTCAAAATTATACGAATACAATTTTAAAGTTAATGAATAAAGAGATGAGTGTCAATTCAATTTTAATAATTGGTCCTTTAGTCACTTTACTCATATCGGATGATTTCTTCTATTGAAACATGCAGATAGATTTTCTATACATGGTTATAACCGACCTTTTGAACTAGTTATATCTCCGTTAAAAAGCTATCGTTCTAATGCGTATGCCCCATCTATCTATTGAACAGAAAAAGCACAAATCCCTATTATGGTATAGGAGATTTGTGCAATCAAGAAGGCGTTATAAAAGATGATTCGTAACTATCCTAAATTCTCTTTCAATTCCTCAATTTGTGCCAAATGTCTTTTTTCGTGGAGTCCAACAAATGGGATCCATTGTTTTAAACTTAATTCACCAAACATTGGGTGTGGATAAGACCTTTGTTCTAATAACGCTCTATCTGTAGAATTCACGATATTAGTTAATGCAGATCTTGACTCGGAGAGCTTATTTTTCATTTCTTCCAAAGTAATAAAATCCTCTGAAGGTTTAACGAATGAAGGTGCATCTACCTTTGTCGAGCGATTGGTTGTTAATTGAATAGGCTTTTCGTCGACAGATTTATTTTCACCATTTGCTAACTGATCAGTAAGGGCATGAACGATTGTACGCTCCATCAAATACAGATGATCTAAAACCTGCATAATAGTCCAACTTCCATCTTCTACTCGTTTATTCAATTGTTTATCTGATAATCCATTTACGCTTTTTAATACATCTTCTCTAATTTGCTTATTTTCACCCATTTATTAATCCCTCCATTCGATTGGTCATATTATATAGGAAATGCATCTGTTGATAAAACGATTGGCACTTAAGAAGAAGGTAAATGATATAATTCTTACTAAATACCGAAAATCAGAAAGGCAGGATCATATGAACCTTATTGAAAAAGCAACGCAATTTGCAGCTATTAAGCATGAAGGGCAATATCGTAAAGCAACAAAAATACCTTATATTACCCATCCGTTCGCGGTCGGAATGATTTTACAGCAGGAGGGATATGGGGAGGAGATAATAGCCGCAGGACTACTTCACGATACAATGGAAGACACAGACACAACAAAAGAGGAGTTACTCCAGGAATTTGGCGAGGGCGTTTTGAATCTTGTGATGGCGGCTACGGAGCAGGATCGCTCAATGTCTTGGGAGGAAAGAAAGCAAGCTACTGTTAATGGTTTGGCATTGAAAACTCCTGAACAAATTGCAGTTATTGTTGCCGATAAAATACATAATCTTCGCTCTATCCGTGCTGATTTAGATAAGTATGGAGAAGAAATATGGAGTCGCTTTAATCGGGGCAAACAAGAGCAAGCATGGTATTATACAAGTATTGTTAAAGCAATTACACCTTTTGAAAAAGAGGTCCCATTCATTCGAAAACTAAGCATAGAAATGGACGATCTTTTCTCTGAAAATAGAGGTAAGTGACAATAATGAAAGATATGAGAAAATGTCGATAAGAGAAGCAAATGATGCTAATACTTAAATGTTGGATCTCGCAGAATATAAAATCAGGTTTATGGATTAGTGAGTATGAAAGCTTATTAAACAGATGGTTTAGATTTCAATGGTCTTGTACTTTATAATGCTTGTTCTAATGTTATGGCATGATAATGAGTCGGCGAGGGCATAATTGTTTTTGGTGATTCGAGCATAGGTACTGTCTAGATATTGATATAAATTGGACAAGCCAAGCGAAGATATAATACTTTTAATGAAATGATCAAAGATGCAATGAATAGTGTTTTGTGAAAAAGCTTAGATAGTGAAGAGTGTATAATTAAAATTGCAGGTGATGGAAGTGCAAGTGTTTCTTAAGCGTTTATCTCAACAACGTGAGCGATTGAGTCAATTGGAGATGGAAGTACTCGAATATATTTTGCATCATCCTGACAAGGTTGTACGATTGAATGTAGATGAGTTAGCAAAAAAGCTTTTTGTTTCAACAGCTACGATTAGCCGAACATGTCAGCAATTAGGTTTTCGCGGCTTTCAAGATATGAAATATTCCTTAAGCAAAGAAGTTTTTCAAGAAAAACAAAATATGGAATCCTCCAATTCCGATGTTTTATCTAATCATATTAACAGGGTGCAGCTTGAGATGGAAAGCACGTTGAAATCGATAGCTGAAGGAAAAATTATAAGTGCAGCAAAGTATATACATGAAAGTAATTATGTTGAATTTTTTGGAGTAGGCAACTCACTTCCTCCATGTGTTGACGCAGCAAGGAAGCTAATGTTTTCTGGGAAGGTAACAAGTGCTCGAGAAGATTGGGATGAGTTGCGAAGCGTTGCAAATAGTTTATCGAAAGATGATTTGGCGATTTTAGTTTCCTATAGTGGCGAAACAATCTATATGTTAGAGTACGCCGCATTATTAAAGAAACGAAACGTGAAAACTATTGCAATCACAGGTCAGCAGAATAATCGATTACAACAAGAAGTCGATCTATCATTGCAGGCATATGTGACGAATTGTTATTATGGAGATTTAGATATGAGCTCTCGTTTTCCACTAAGTGTTATTTTAGATTTCATTATTTTA
This sequence comes from Lederbergia lenta NBRC 16444, assembly GCF_001591545.1. Taxonomy (GTDB): domain Bacteria; phylum Bacillota; class Bacilli; order Bacillales; family Bacillaceae_C; genus Lederbergia; species Lederbergia lenta. Next base: position 190,888 of record NZ_BCVC01000003.1, on the reverse strand, counting down.
ACTTATTTACAGCAGTTCAAAAATAAATAAAACCGTAGAATGACTTTTCAAAAATTCTACGGTTTTTTGCTGATTTAAAAAGAGAAGAAGAATCGTATACAAAAAATGTACGCATATACAAAAGACTGAAAGCGATTGCCTCTAGGTAGAAAGCCGGAGTATATTAAAGACGTAGTACTACCTAAAAAGGAGACTGAATAATGAAAAAGAAGAAATCTGCAAAATCACAGTTATGGGAGTTTTTCCAAGGTCTTGGAAAAACGTTTATGCTCCCTGTTGCTTTATTAGCATTTATGGGACTTATATTAGGGATTGGTAGTTCATTCACTAGTCCTTCAACAATTGAGGCATTTCCGTTTTTAGGAAATTCCGTTCTGCAAGTGATATTTAGCTTCATGAGCACAATTGGAGGCTTTGCATTTACTTATTTACCTGTATTATTTGCGATGGCCATTCCAATGGGACTTGTTCGCTATGAAAAAGGTGTAGCTGCTTTCTCAGGTTTTGTTGGTTATGTCATCATGCATTTATCGATTAACTTTTATCTAGCGGAAACGGGAAAATTAGTAGATGCTGAACAAATGCGTCAGGCTGGTCAAGGAATGGTCATGGGAATTCAAACAATAGAGATGGGTGTGTTAGGTGGAATTATCGCTGGTATCATTGTCTACTTACTACACAATCGATTCTATGATATAAAACTTCCAGATGCTTTTGCATTCTTTGGTGGAGCTCGCTTTGTTCCGATTGTGACGGCAATTACGATGTCAGTCGTTGGCATAATTATCCCAATGATTTGGCCTATTTTTGCAATAGGAATCGCTGGAATTGGAACAATCATAAATAAATCAGGCATTTTTGGTCCCTTTTTATTCGGTGCTGGAGAGCGTTTCTTACTCCCATTTGGTTTACACCATATCTTAGTGGCGATGATTCGTTTTACCGAGGCGGGAGGAACAGAGGTTGTCAATGGCCAAACGATATCAGGAGCGTTAAATATCTTCTATGCACAATTGCAAGGTGGAGCGCCAATCAGTCCTTCTGCAACTGCATTTCTGTCACAAGGTAAAATGCCAACCTTTATGTTTGGTTTACCAGCTGTTGCCTTAGCAATCTATCACACGGCACGACCTGAAAATCGTAAGAAAATTAAGGGCCTCTTAATATCCGGAGTAATTGCTACTTTCGTGACAGGTATTACAGAACCGATTGAATTTTTATTCTTATTTGTAGCACCTGCATTATTTGTCATCCATGCATTTTTGACGGGATTAGGATTTATGGTTATGTCGTTATTGAATGTGACTATTGGTAATACGGATGGTGGCATACTTGACTTCTTAATTTTCGGAATTATGCAAGGGTTCAAAACGAAATGGTATCTTGTACTCGTAGTTGGTGCCATTTGGTTTGCTATCTATTATATTGTTTTCCGTTATGCAATCGTGAAATTTAATATAAAAACGCCAGGTCGTGAAATAGCGAATCCAGAGGATAAGGATACTCCTGTTACTAAGAAAGGATCTAGCTATAATGCAGAAAAGGTTTTATCTGCATTAGGTGGAAAGGAAAACATCCACTCTCTAGATAATTGTGTGACACGCCTGCGACTTGTTGTCGAGGATATGGGGAAAGTAGACGAGAAGATCTTAAAAGAAGAATGTGGGGCACTAGGCGTTGTGAAGCTTGATGAACATAATGTACAAGTGGTCATAGGTCCACAAGTTGGTTTATTAAAATCACAAATAGAGAAAATTTCCTAAACATGGAGTGGAAAGAATGACACAAGGTTTTGACAAAGTAGTAAATCGCAAGGGAACATTTTGCACCCAATGGGATTATATTGAAGATCGATTCGGTGAGAAAGATCTTCTTCCCTTTTCCATATCAGATATGGATTTTCCAACCCCGAAAGAAATTTTACAAGCACTTGAATCACGCTTACAGCATGGTGTTTTTGGATATACACGTTGGAATCACGAACAATTTAAAGATGCCATCAGAAACTGGTATCAAAAACGCTTTTCAAGCACTGTAAAAGAAGAGTGGATCGTATATAGTCCGTCCGTTATTTACTCCATTTCAAAGATGATTGAAATATTATCGGAAGAAGCAGATCATATCGTCATTCAAACACCAGCATATGATGCTTTTTATAAAACAATTAAAGATAATATGCGCATCATCTCACGTAATGAATTAATATATCATGAAGGGATATATTCTATTGATTTTACCGATTTAGAAGAAAAATTAGCGCATCCAAAGTCAAAGGTACTCCTGCTATGTAGTCCTCACAACCCTACAGGCCGCGTGTGGAAAAAGGAAGAGCTAGAGAAAATAGTCCATCTTTGCAATCAGTACGATGTGTTCATTATTTCTGATGAAATTCATATGGATGTCATTCATGAAGGTAATACGCATATTCCAATCACAGATGCAGCGCTTAATTTGGATAAAGTATGCATTTGTACTTCCGCGAGTAAAACATTCAATACACCTGGTTTAGGTGGTTCTTATTCACTTATTCCCAATGAAAAGTTGCGAGAAGCTTTTTTACTTACTTTGAAAAATAAAGATGGATTATCGAGTGCAAGTATTTTTGGCACTTTGGCAACGATAACTGCTTATAATGAGTGTGAAGTATGGGTGGATGACCTTGTTGAATACATCGATGGGAACTTACAGACCATTCAAGCTTATTTGGAAGAACATTTGCCTGATCTACAGCTAACAATGCCAGAATCTACATATTTGGCATGGATTGATGTATCGCAGCTTCCTTTTTCAAGTGAACAGTTACAATATGCACTTGTTCACCATGGAAAAGTGGCGATCATGTCAGGTGAAACATATGGAGAAGCTGGAAAAAGCTTTATAAGAATGAATATAGGATGTCCGCAATCTAAGGTAATAGAAGGACTTCAACGATTGAATAAAGCAATAAAGTATTTAGAGGAACATTAGAATAGAAATTAAATAGGCCAGCCAATCATACGAAAGATTGGCTGGCTTATATTTATTATTCAGGAGCATTTTCCATGTATTTTTCTTCAAGCGTTCGTATCGCTTCATCGACTTTTTTGTCGTTTAGCTCATGTAGTTCCTTTTTTAGTTTTTCATATTCTTCTTCTATCCAATCATGGTAGTCTCTATTCTTTTGCCTTAAATAATCATGGCTTTCTCGAGACATTATTTTCTTCGTTTGATATAAATATTGCAATGAAAAGCCAACTTGTTGGCGCTCATCCACCCATTTTTTAAATTCACGGGAGTTATAGCCAAAAATGGACAGCCAATTTCTTGTCCGGTCTCCCTCTAATCTATCCGTTTTATTCTTTTTCCAATCAGCCCACGCCTTAGCAATTTCATTCGCTTGATCCAATTCTTTTTGAAGTGTTTCGGCATTTTGTACGTCTTGATATGTTCCTTCTGTTGCTTTAGCTACTTCTTTTAATTGTTTTTGTCCTTCATGATCAATGTTAAAGCCAATGACATTGACGATGGGTGTAATATCAGAATTGTAAAGAGCCTCAGCGGCAGCTACTGGATCATCATCACAAGTAGAAATTCCATCACTTACTAGATAAACAATATTGGTATTTTCTTCTCCTTTGTACGGTGCTAAATCTTTTTCAGCTTCATTCAAAGCGAGCTGAATGGGTGTCCAGCCTGAAGGTTGCGCTTTATCTAATGAAGATTGAAAGTCAGATTGATTGTAAGGTGCAAGTGGATAAATCAATTCACTGCTTGAACAAGATAATTTTTTGTCAGAATCACTGCCAGTCCCTTTATGTCCATATACTCGTAATCCGACGTTAGCTTCCTTTGGCAATCCTTTTACGAAATTTGTAATTGCCTTTTTTGCAGCATCCATCTGTGTCTGTCCACCAAGATCAACATTCATACTTCCAGATGCATCGAGAAGGACTAAGACATTGAGATTTTCCTTGAATTGCATGCGCGGGTTATCAATGTCGGGACTACCAATGGATTGGAATTTCATCTCGGCAATTAATTCCTCTGGACCATTGAAGTCTTGTTGGAAAATGGCTAATAAATCATTATAATATGCATCTAGTTGTTGCTCTGTTGGTTCCCCGGAAATATCAGGTAGGTCTTTCGTTAGCTCATCCATCTGCTTTTGTTCTTCCTCTTTAAGGATGCCTACATAATCGATATGGCCAGTGGGGAGGGCTGCCAATTCAGCTAGTGTTTGAGGGAGTGGTTTAACCTCGATTTCTTCTTCATTTGAAACTTCCTCTGCTTCTTTTTCTGGCTCAGCAATACCCTCATCTTTTTGTTTCGCAACATTTTCTGTCGTTTCGTCTAGTGCAATTGGTTGATCTAATTCTAGTTTTTTGTTATCGGCATCTTTTTTACCGCAAGCAGTAAGGACGATGATGGCTATTATACATAGTAGCAAGTTTTTAAGTTTCATATGAACCTCTTCCCAATCAATAATAATTTTAGTAATCTTGGAAATTATTGTAGCATTTTACAAGAAGACTTTGTCAGAAAAATGAATGAATGGTAAAAAAGTCATATTGCGTCGAAGGCTTGTTGTGAATGAGGGGAGGATAGAGAAATTAGTATTTTATTAGATGAATAAGGGGGAGAATTATTTACACGTAATGTAAGGGTTAAGAACCGTTGATTTACGTTTCAGGTGGACGCTTTCCGGGGGGGCGTACGGTGAGATTCCTCGTCGCTGCGCTCCTGTGGGCTCTCATCTGTCACGCTGTTCCCCTCGGAGTCGCCCTCAATCAACTTTGTTTTCTTTTCTCACAGTGGCTTTGTTTCAACCATGCTGACGTAGTGAGTGCCTTATACTATTCCATACCTTTTTTATGAGTTAAAGTAAATTATCTATGCATAATGTAAGAAACAGCAAAGCAAAGCACTTGTATTAGCAAATTATTGAAGGCAATTGATTCGCTTAAGTAATTTTAATAAAGAGCAGTAGAATAAAAATAAGTCTACCAAAAGGGCTATGCATGCACTGAATTGGTAGACTAATAGATGTAGGCTAAGCATTTTGGGTACGTCCTACTCTTAATATGACGAGGTAAAGCAGAATAGAAGTTAGTACGGATAGCGCTGCAACGCTATAAATGGCACCATAACCAAACCAATGAGCGATTTGTCCGAATAAAATGGCACCTATTCCGACACCCAGGTCGAAGAAAGAGAAGAAGGTGGCATTTGCCATGCCTCTTCGATTGGCCGCAACATCTTTAACAGACCATGCTTGTAATGCAGGTTGTACTGTTCCAAATCCAAAACCGTATAGAATGGCGGCTACATAAAGGATGGTGCTATTGGGTAGCCAAGATAGCAGAATCATAGAAACTAAGATTAATAATGCTCCTGGAAGAAAAACAGCCTTGTGTCCTCTTTGATCATATATTTTTCCGGCAAATGTACGTGAGAGCATCAATGCGATGGCATAAAGTAAGAAATACCAATGAATACCATTAATTCCTTTTTGGGCTGAATAGATGGGCAAGAAAGCGGCAATACCACCGAAGGTAACAGTGATGAAAAGTAACAGTAATGATGGTGGAAGTGCACTTTTCTCATAAAAGTCCCATTTTTTGAGTGGAACAGTCTGCTTTTCTACCTTTTTATAATGAATTTTGGAAGATAGTAACAATGCTACTAATCCAAGTAAGGAAGAGATTAAAAATAGCTGGGTGAAAGTAATAACTCCTACTAAAGCGAGTCCTAAGGTTGGCCCAAATGCTAACGCTAAGTTCCCTGAGAGACCATAATACCCCATACCTTCACCGCGTCTTTTTGCAGGGATTAGATCTGTCGCAATCGTACCGGAAGCGGTCGTTGAGAAACCCCAACCAATTCCCTGTATGATTCTCATCATGAATAAAAAAAGCAAACTCTTTGCAAACCCAAAAGAACCAATAGATAAAACAAAAATTCCTAGTCCTGTTAGGAATACAAAGCGTCTTCCTTTTAACTCCAATGCGCGTCCAGCATAAGGGCGAAGGAGAAGCGCAGAAAAGGTGAAAATACCAACGACAATACCAATAAGTTGATCGTTACCCCCGAGTTTTTCAACGAATAAAGGGATGGTCGGCAACGTCATTTGAAACCCAAGAAAAACAAAGAAATTGGACATGACAATTAATACAAAATCTCTTGTCCAGATCTTTTCGGAAACCTCCTGATGAGGAGTTCCTTTTGCGAGTTGAAGACTCAATAAGATCCCCTCCTAATATAAATATATTTAGAGACACTAAACATATACATACAATAGTACATAACTTTAGATGACAAATCTAACGGAAAGACTCTGTTTTTTGTGAAAAGTAGTGGGGATGGAAGAGGAAAATAAAAACAACTCATCCTAATGATCAGAATGAGTTGTTCTATAAAAATATAAGTGAGCATGTAACTATATAATTATTGGTTGATTTCTGCAATAATGCCTTGTTCATCGTCCAACAAAAGTTTAATTCCGGCATATGGATCCTCATTTAAAAATTCATCCAGCCATAATCGTAATGCTTCAATTAAGTTTGCAGTTATAAGCACCTGCTTACGTCCGTCTACAAAAGCTTCTGCGGAAAATCCATAATCATCGTCATGCATTAACTCGACTTCGACTTCTTCTGGGGTTACTTGCTTTTTCCGAGAGATATACACGCAAACCGCGTTAATAATATCTTGCTCAGGAATAATTAACCCCTCCATGGATTAGCTTCCTCTTTTTTCTTTTCCTTGAAAAAGGCGAATATTTTACGTATGACGGAGATTAAAATAATAATCGCTGCAATATTGATAAGAAAACCTAGAATAGAACCTAGTGCTCCCATATTTGCAAATAGACTACCGAATAGAAGTCCCGCAAGTCCACCTACTAATAAACCTTTCATGAGACCGCCAGATTTCCCTTTATTATTTGCTGTAGTAGTAGATTTACTTGATTTAGAAGAGTCATCCTGTTTCTTTTGAATATTTGAGTTATTATTGGTCTTATTATTATTCATGTTAAAGCTTCTCTTACCTGACTTGTAACCCCTTGCCTCTACAGTTGTTGAATGGTCTTGAAAAAACAAGTCCCCAACAGGAGAAAGTAAGAGTATAGCCGTAAGTGCAACAGTTACAATCTTTTTCAATATATATTCCCTCCATATTTGTAATACCAGATTCGTACATTATCTCTTTTATTTTAAACTAAATATTAACCGTCTTCTACACAATAAATGAGGAAAAAGTGACAGAGTTGTTCCAATGAAATTGTTTGAGTGCCTGGCACCCAAACAACTCCTAGCACCCAAACAATTAATGTGTGGTCCCGCCAATTTCGCGGATATCTTCTTTTTCATTCGCTGCTATCACTGTTGCTATTTTTAGCCCGCGTATAATATCATCGAGATTTAAACTAGGAGCCCCATTTACCACTGTTTGTTCAGGAATATAAGGAATATGAATGAAGCCACCGCGTATGTGGGAGGCACTGTTTTCTATATAGTGCATTAAACCATAGAATAGATGATTACAAACGAAGGTTCCTGCTGTATTGGAAACAGCTGCTGGCACTCCGGCTTTTCTCATCTGATGAACCATCCTTTTGACTGGCAAGGTTGTCCAATATGCAGCTGGGCCTTCTTCGTATATTGGTTCATCAATTGGCAGGTTCTTATGGTTGTCTAGAATTCGGGCATCATCGATATTAATGGCAATCCGCTCAGGAGTCACTTGAGTACGCCCGCCAGCCTGTCCAACACAAATGACAACATCTGGCTGATGTGTTTCAATCGCATGTATCATTACCTTAATAGAATTATGAAAAACAGTTGGCACTTCCTGAGCAACAATATCTATATTTTCAATGACCATGCCATCTAATTGCTTAACCGCTTCCAACGCTGGATTAACATTATCATCCCCAAATGGATCAAAACCTGTTATTAACACCCTTTTCTTCATTCCAAGACCTCCCCGTTTATGATAGTAATTGTTTGGGTGCCAGGCACTCAAACAATTCTAAACAATTCTCAAGCGTTATTGTAACATAATATAACTCCTCGCTTACTATCATTCTATTGCCTTTTAACTAACAGCTGAAAGGGGTTGTTAAAATGTAACTGGGCTTCCGGTACATTGATTATGGTAAAATAACGTTAAAAGATAATCTGAAGTGATGAGAAAGTGAGATTCATATGAGCAAAAACACACCATATTTTTATACATTTTTAGAGCCTATCTCGAAGGAATTGGCTTATTTAGTGCGTGAACTGGAAAATAGTATTTATTTAAGTCCGCGCACCATGCTAACGCATGCCCGTACATTTATTGAAGCCATTCTCCAAAAAGTGATGCGTGCGGAGAAGATGAATGATGATTCATATATGACGTTGAAAGAGCGAATAGACTTGCTAAATGAACGAGGCTATTTGATACCGGAAATAATAGATGCATTACATTATATTAGACAGAGCGGTAATAGGGCAGCACATGATGTGCGCAAATTCCGCTATTCGGAAGCCCTCCTTTCATGGGAAGCAATCTATACAATTGTTAAATGGTATATCGAAGTGTATGGGCCAGTTGATATGATAGTCCCTGAATATCAAGACCCAGAACCAGCGAGAAATGAGTACGATATGACAGAGCTTGAAGTGAGGCTTAAGAGTCTGGAGGAACTACTAGCAGCATCGCTTGGACAAGGACAAGAAGAAGTGATGCACGAGGAAACGCTAGCAGCGGCGGATCACTTTATTCAAGAGATAGAGGTCCCTGGATTTACATCCATTCGAACGATTACTTATAAAGAGCAAAAACTCGATATTCCCTATTTTCTTCGAGATGCTTTTCTTTTGCCGCAACGATTTGCCAAATCCGAAAGATTCCTCATTAAGCTCGGAGCAGAACAACAGGCGCGAATCATGAGCGAGTTGCCGAATAATCTAGAAGGATTGCATAAACACGTAAAACGTTATAATGAAAAGAACGATGAAAACCTGTTTGAGGAGCTAAAAACATATATTGAGGAAGAAAAAGTGCGGAGAAAATTAGCACTCGAGCGACCGGGAGAACTTTTCTTCTTTTATAGAGCCGATCATATTGTGGTTACAGAAGAACTCGCCAGAATACCGCTTACTACCGATGAATTTACAGGAAGCCCCAGCCTCATTAGGCAGCTTAACGAAGCACAAATTGAAACAATAGGGCAATTGCCGAGAGAACTCGTCATCCTAGCTAAATACGAAAATGTAGGCATTGGAACAGTAGAAAGCTTGTTTGAGCAGCTGAGAGGGAAACAAAGGTAGTGTGACGCTTGGGGTTTTAGCAATTGAATTGTATCGGTGCCAGGCACCGGTTCAATTGGTAATGTTCAAAATTGTTTGGGTGCCTGGCACCCAAACAATTTCGAATGAATTATAGGATTAATAGGAATGTCTTTCGTTCATACTACTAGTGGTGATGAATATGGCATGTCAGTCAAGTGATGAGTTGGAAGTGTTAGTTAAAGAGGCGAGGACTTATACAAAGAATGGTAAGGTTGCAGACTATATTCCTGCACTTGGAAAGGCAAATCCAAATGATTTGTCGATTGCGATTTACTATCCTGATGGACGTTGCATTTCAGCGGGAGATATCGAAGAAAAGATAACACTCCAAAGTATTTCTAAAGTGATTAGTCTCGCCCTTGTTTTGATGGATAGGGGACAGGATTATGTGTTTGATCGTGTTGGTATGGAGCCTACGGGAGACCCATTTAATTCGATTATCAAATTAGAAACGATAGCTCCTGGCAAACCGTTAAATCCGATGATCAACGCAGGGGCACTTGTTGTGACCCATATGATTAAAGGGAACTCTGTCGAAGAAAGATTTCAGCGACTTCTATCCTTTGTGCGAGAGATGATTAATGATCCAACCATTACTTATAACGAAGAAGTTGCTCGTTCTGAATTCGAAACGGCTTATTTAAACCGAGCCTTATGCTATTTTATAAAACAGCATAATATTATCGAGGAAGACGTGGAACAATTAATGGATTTATATACGAAGCAATGTGCCATTGAAATGAATTGTTTAGATTTGTCTAGAATTGGAATGGTGTTTGCGATGGATGGAGTAGATCCGCAGAGCGGTAAACAAATCATGCCTGTAGATGTAGCCCGTATATGTAAAACATTTATGGTGACATGCGGAATGTATAATGCATCAGGAGAGCATGCCATCAAAATTGGGGTTCCAGCGAAAAGTGGTGTATCTGGTGGGATTATGGGAACTGTTTCAGGGAAATACGGCATTGGCATTTTCGGACCCGCCTTAGACGAAAAAGGAAACAGTAGCGGTGGAATAAAATTATTAGAATTGTTGTCAGCGAAGTATAAGTTGAGTTTGTTTTAAATAAACGCCTCTCTAATAATCTGGAGAGGCGCAGTGATAACTAATACAATTTTCACTAAGAAGAGGACGTTTATCTAATAATAGAAGCGCCAACTAATGATTCAGGTGTCATACTAAGTACTAAAAGACTGATATCTGCGTAACCCGTATGTTTGAAATCAGAAAATAATTGCTTCAATACATGGGAGTCTTGATCCTCTTTTAATCTTTGTATTTCTTTTTTATATAAACGAAGAACGGAGCCATACACAAACTTTGGTGTATATTGACCAGGATCTTCATCCATAATTAAACATCCCATATAATGATATTTAAATTGGAACGCACGTGTAAGATTAACCACATCTAATAGTTTCGTATAAAGGATTGGATAATCACTTTTAAACTTCTCAAGTGCTTCTTCGGTGGCTCTTAGTTCATCAATACTAGATAAAGTAAACATACCATTTTCCTCCTTTGTTTAGTTATCCCAGGGTTTCTCCAAGGAAATATATGCAGCTAATTCCTTACTCTTTTTTCTTCGTAATTTACGCATTTCCGATCTTTCTTTACCTGTTTTATAAAGAAACTTTTCCTCATCTGTTTCCGGTATAACACCTGGAACTTCAACAGGGCGCTTGTTTTCATCTATGGCTACAAATGTCAAAAATGCTGTAGCTGCAACTCGGCGTTTGCCGCTCACTATATCTTCAGCGATCACTTTACAAAAAATTTCCATGGAGGTTCTTCCTGTATATGTGACAAACGATTCCACACAGACTGAATCAGTTTGTTGAATGGGCCATAAGAAATCGATTGAATCTGTAGATGCAGTAACACATTCTTTCACTCTAGAATGTCTACGTGCAGATAAAGTAGCAGCATCATCAAGCTTCTTCATTAACACTCCGCCAAACAATGTATCGTAATTATTTAAATCGCATGATAATACTTGAGCTGTATTAACAATGCGGCTTTCTTTCGCTTTTATTGCTTCCATCATTGTGCTTCCTTTCGTAACTGGGATTCCTATAAATAATGAATCCATAGTAATAATAAATGGTATTTTTCCCTTGAAACAAGTGTACGCTGCATGGTTAGCATAGTAAAATGGTTCTTTTTTATCCACAGTATAGCTTTTGTCTATGTAAGTGCATTCATATATGCGATGTATATATTATTAAGGAAATGCGAAAAAACGGTTTTCAATGAAGAACCGTTTTTCCTTAAAACAATGTATATTTTAGATTCATGCATTCTATCGATAACATCGTGAAAGCTCAGCTTTCGTGAACGTTAACCATTCTTTTGCGGCATAGGAGAAGTATTGGTTCTTTCCCCAAATAATTGCTAGATTCCAGCTAATAGAAGGATTTACTACTTTGACAGACTTCACATTTTTATTAAGTTGCTTGCAAACACTTCCTGGTAAAAGAGAAACACCTAGTTTGCTTGCCACCATTTCTTCAATAAAAGACCGTTGTGAGCTCTCTGAAATAATGTGTGGATCAAAGCCGACACTATTACAAAAGTGAATAATTCGATCGTTCAGAGCGAAATCCTTATTAAATAAAATGAAAGATTCATTAGCCAATTCGGCTAAATTAACTTCTTCATTTTCAGCTAGCGGGTGTGATGGATGAAGAAGTAGTTTTAGATCTTCCTCCATAAAAGAAAAATGATCAAAGATATCATTCTTAGTAGGAAGAACAACGACACCAACATCAAGAAGATTATTTCTTACATCTTCTTCAATTTTCTTGGAGCCATCCTCCACTAGTTGAAAGGTAATCTCGGGATACTTTTCATGAAAACTACCAACTATCTCGAGAAAATAATGCGCATTAAATATGGGCGGTAAGCCAATGCGAATATGACCTTTCTTCAGCCCTGTCAGATTGTCTAATTCCACTTCTAAGTTCTTAAAAGCTTTATCAATTAACTTCGCTTGCTCCAAAATGATCCGCCCCGCATCCGTAAGCACTAATTGCTTTCGAGACCGATCAAACAAAGCAACCCCCAACTCCGTCTCCAAATTTTTAATCATCTTACTAATGGTTGGCTGTGTAATAAATAAATGATTTGCCGCTCGGGAAAAACTATTAAAATTTGCTACTTCAATAAAATATTGTAAATGCTTGATATCCAATATGTACACCTGCTTGTGATTAAATTGTTGTTGCGAATAGGTTATTTTATTATGATAGCATGGTTTTTGAAAGGACGGATGGGCAAGCTGTAAAGTAGATTGCTCTTTTTTTAAAAAAGAATCTAGCCCTACTATTGTTTGAGTAGTCGAAGGGGGAAGTAGAAGAATTTATATAAATACGATGAAAGGATTGCCATCATATTTGGCAATCTTTTTTTGTTATATTGCTTAATTACTCCATTTTACAACTTCGAAAGTTGGGTAATAATAATATTTGCGGCCAGAGACATTGTTTGGTCCAAAATTTGAAGCATATTTGAATCAAAAAGGTTCGCAAAGGCAGTGGAGTGAGGAGGATTTTGATTTGGAGGATTAAACGGGAAACCATTGGGCTACGTACGGTGGTATAAGACTGGTCGGAGATTAAACATGGTTGATTTCAGTGATTGCTGTAAAGGTTGAGTTGTTGTTCAGACTGCCAGCCATAAATCGTTGTCTTTTGATATGGAAAAAGGTGGGAAAATCATTCATTGTCCACAATCGACCTTGGAATTTCGCCCCCACTTATATGCTATATTCCATAGCATAACTACAATATGGAAATTATTTAGATTGTTAATTGGGGTATTTTAATATACAGAAAACCGTCTTTAGAGGTTTCATAAATGTTACAATTATATTGGTTATAATTAGTAGTTTTTTGTAATATTAGGGAGTATAGAAACGAAGTTTTAGTGTTTAACCCTAGGTTTCATTGGCACTTATGTTAGCCTATAGGAAAGGAGTAATTTTTAATATGAGAGATGTGCAAGAGCGAATTGAAAGACATATAGATACATTGAGTAAGTTTACTTCCACACCAGGAAGGGGCACGACTCGTTTTACTTATAGTAAAGAGGATTTACAGGCAAGGGATTATATAAAAGAAAAGATGAAGGAGTATGGATTACAGGTAAGAGAAGATGGGATTGGAAATATATTTGGTAAACTTGAGGGAACTTTAAAAGATGCGCCGAGTGTTCTAATAGGTTCTCACTTTGACTCTGTCCCAAATGGAGGTAACTATGATGGTCCTGCCGGAGTAGTAGCAGGTCTTGAAGTAGCTGCTCTCTTTTCAAAAAATCACATTAAACCTAAGTATCCTCTAGAAGTCATTGCTATGGTCGAAGAAGAGGGAGGTAGATTCGGAGCAGGGTTAATGGGCTCAAGGGGAATTGTTGGGTTACTTAGCGAGGATGAATTTAAGCAAATAAAAGATAAAGATGGAATCTCAACAGAAGAAGCGATGGCAAGCATTGGGCTTGATAGTACCCTTCCGAAAAAAAGAGATCCCGAAACAATAAAGGCATTCCTTGAATTACATATTGAGCAAGGGCCGATTCTTGAGGATAAAAATATTCCACTTGGCGTAGTAGAGTCAATCGTAGGATTAACTCAATTAGAGGTAACAGTAACAGGTCAAGCGGGACATGCAGGAACAACTCCAATGGATCGCAGACATGATGCATTAGTCACAACGGCCAAGATTATTGCTCAGTTGCCAGAACTTGCAATTGGTGAAGGGACAGTGATAACGACTGGGCGCCTTCATGTATTTCCAAACGGAGCAAACGTGATCCCAGAAAAAACAGAGTTCTCCATTGATATTCGATCAAGTAAAGAAGAAGATGTATTGAATGTCATCCAAAAGGTAGAAGAATTGATAGAGTCATATAATGGTCATGGTTTGCAAACAGCCGTAGAACAATCTTTATATGTTCCTCCAAAAGCAATGAATCAAGAGATTATGTCCTTAATGAAGGAGAAATGCGATGAGTTAAAAATTGAATACAGTCCCATTCACAGTGGTGCAGGACACGATGCTATGGTCTTTGCCGATTTTACGGACGTAGCGATGCTATTTGTTCCTAGTAAGAGTGGCTTGAGTCATTGTCCGGAAGAGTGGTCAGATTCTAGTGATATAGCAAATGCCGTGTCTGTTTTGTATGAAGTAGTGAAGAGGTTGACTGAGGTGGAGTAGGGGGTGTGAAAAATAAAAGTGGTGCGGGAGAATATACACATTTTTATTTTGTCGTACCTAACTTTATGTAAGGTGTGCCTTTTTGTGCGCAGGACATGTTCATCAACTTGACGGAAGTTCGTTATGGACGTTGGGATATGTGAACCATTAGCTGAAGACAAGGGTGTCCATGGTGACGTAGAATTTGAAGGAAGTCGGAGGCTCGGTCTGAGGTACACGAACCACATTCGAGGTACTGGTTTCTGGATGAGTTTGCAATACAAAGCCCCAAATATCTCGGGAAGGAACAGGATAAATGGGGTAGATAGATGAGGGGAAATTAGATGAACTTGCCCCGGGAGGTCTGATGGATGTCCTATAAAGGAACCTATCTAGCAATAGATAGCTGAGCCATTAATGGAAAGGAAGGACTGAACGAAAGGAGAGAACATGAACAGGAAAATTATACGTTGGCAATGAAGCAGCCGATAGTTAGACTGTGCGATATAGGAGGTGTTCGGAAAACACCGAAAATCGTATCAGAGGAGAGCCATCTGTGTGCATACCTGCACCATGGAATCACATGGATTGATCTATCTCATCACCCATCGGGACAACCTCAACGATTACAGGTATCTCTATAAACATCAATGTACATAAAATAATAAATTTCCCCTAAATGTATGACCCACAGGTATTCCACTAATTCTATTAATGCACTTAAATATTAGATTGTACATAAACCTAAATTAGGACTTATAATTATGTACAATTTCAAAGTAAAAAGGGGTAGGAATTTTATTATTCCTACCCCAGTCCACTTTAGTTAAAAAGTCTTAATAATAATTAAGGTCATATCTTCTTAAAACTTCAAAGTGTAGATATTTGTACAAGATTTAGTCTAAATGTCAAATCGGACTCATCTGAAAGCCCTGGGTGTGATCCCTTGGGACGAAACCATTTCCAAAATGCCCCCAAATCCCTGTCCATTCTCTAACCATTCATTCAACCCTTTATAAAGTATTGGTGAGTTGGTATTAGGAAATGCAATTTTAGCCATCTGACTACTAGTGGGGTTCCAGTTATTTCTTTCGGCGAGTTACTCTTCCACGTAACTCCTCAAGTGGCTGTTACACGCGGCCTAATCGCCCCGATTAAAAGCACTATTAAATTGATTGTAGTGCCCTTTTGCAATGTCAAAGTTATGCTTACTAAGTAATTTCTTAGTAAAGTTTCATCCCTTATCATTCATACACGGTCACAATTACTCCATCCATATTGTTGCCTGAAATCTCATAATGGTGATTCACTGGTACTTTTATTTTCAATCCTTGAGATACGGGATAATACGAAACAGTATATTTTTCTCCATTGACATTAACAGAAATGTCCTGTTCTTCTTTTAGGTAATCCAAGTATTCTTCCAAAACAAGATTTTTTTCATACATAATTGCACTGTGTGGCAGACCTACATAGCGAATATGCCAAGGTTCATATTGTATTCCTGTAATATCAGTTTTATCTTTTGGATAACGTAAAATAAAGCCGTATTTCCAAGCGTTTTTTCCTATCCACTTTCCTTCGGGTGCATCTTCCATTTTCATTTGAGTAGATCCTACATCAAGTGCTAAACCAAAATTGTGTTCACTATAACCTGGCGGTAAAGCACGAAGAGAACCCATTTCTTGATAGAGTATATTTTGTTCCTCAAAACTGCGAAATCCGCTTGTGGTGGCAAAAGAATGAAGTCCATCTTTTCTTGCGTCAGTAATCATCTCCGAGAATATATGTGCAATCTCCTTTGACAGATAAATTTCACTACCTAACAACACATATCCCTCTGTCAATTCATTGTGTATAGATAAATTAACAACGTCCGATTTAATACTCTCTTCATGAACTGGATATTCATTGTTGACCAAAAGCAGATTTCCTTGATAGATTTGTTCTTTTGTAATTTCTTCCTGTTGGATCCTCTCGGAATGACCTTGATAATCTAATGCGTCTTTTTCTGGATCAATTTGTTGAATCTCTACTTTGTCTTGAGAAATCAGTGTTATATAAACAAATGCAAGACACAAACACGCTATCAAAAACAAAAAAAATCCCCACTTCTTCATTTACTGTTTCCTCCTTTGTCTACTAATTATAGGATAGGAAAAACTTCTTAAAAAAAGAGTAGGGTAAACCTTAAATTTTTCTTAAATTCACTGGAATTTTAATCTTGCTCATCATTTGGTACATTTTCATGCGGTAAACGGATTTCAAATATCGTACGTATTAGATTACTGTCAGCAGAAATGGTTCCATTATGCTGCTCGACAATATTCTTTGCAATGAACAAGCCGAGACCTGTGGCACCTTCTTGAGAAGTTCGTGCTTTGTCTCCAGTATAGAACACATTAAAGAGATGAGGGATTTCATCTGTAGGAATGCTATCTCCATAATTCACAACTTGAACTACCACTTCATCTGAATCGATAAAACCGTTAATATCAACATACTGACCTTCGTATCCATAACGAATCGCGTTAATCATAAGATTTTCAAACACACGTGCTATCAAATCTCCATCACCATAAATGGGTAGGTGGGGCGTACTATTCATCCGTGCAATCAAATGATTTTCTTTTAATATAGGATACAATTCTTCCTTTAATTGATTAAGTAGGTTAGTTAAATTTAATCTCTTTTTTTCAACTGGTAGCATTCCATAGTTCATTTTGGTTATTTCGAATAATTCATCAATTAACTTTTCTAAACGTTGAGATTTAGTATAGGCGATCGTTAAAAAGTGGCTTACTTGTTCTTTAGTCAAGCCCTCATCCTTTAGGATCAAATTTAAATACCCTAAAACAGAGGTAAGTGGAGTCCGCAAATCATGAGCTAAATTTACGACTAATTGATTCTTACTGCTTTCCGAAAAATCTCCCCGTTGAATCGCTTCTTTCAATTTCTCGCTTGCCAAATTAATGTCTTGCGCAATATCCCTAAATTCATCATTTGATTGGATATATACCTTGTGTTTAAAGTCACCGCGGGCAAGGTAATGAATTCCATTTGAAATTTCCTTGAAATAGGTAGAATAGGGCTTGGTTAGCAAATAAAAAAACAGAATTGAAAGTGGGATAAATAGCAACAAAAAAAAGTTAATATCGCCAATATTACGAATGAATATACGTAGTTGAGCCAACAGATCCCCATAATCAACCGATTTCTGATAATACCATTGCAGTCCTTTAAAGATTAGATACGTTATGATGCCAGATAGAAACATGCTTAAACCAAATAACAACACCATCTTTGAACGAAAACTGCGCATTATTTTAACCATTGAAAGTATACCCTACTCCCCATACTGTTTTAATCCATTTGTCTTTTTGTTTATCTACTTCAAGCTTTTTCCTAATCTTACGTATATGAACCATAACGGTATTACCACTTCCAAAGTGTGCTTCACCCCACACCTGCTGAAAAATATTTTCCATGCTGAAAACTTTCTTTGGATGACTTGCTAATAAATATAAAATATCAAACTCTTTCGACGTTAGCTCAATGCTTTCACCAAATAGAGTAACTGTATGCTGATCAGGAGAAATAACTAATCCACCATATTCCAAACATGTTTTATTTTCTGTATCTGGTTGATATTGATTTAGTTTCATAAAACGTCGGAGCTGAGCATTTACACGAGCAACCAATTCTATTGGAGTGAATGGTTTAGTCATATAGTCATCTGCCCCAATTACCAATCCCTGTACTTTATCGAAATCCGATGTTTTTGCACTCAAAAATATGATTGGCATATTATACTGTTCGCGAATGAGGCGGGTTACTTCATGTCCATTCATTTTTGGCATCATAATATCCAAAACCAATAAATCAAATAATTGAGTCTCTACGGCACGAACAGCCTCTTGTCCGTCCGTTACTTTAATAACATGATAACCTTCCTTTTCTAAAAGGATGGCGATTAGATCAGCAATTTCCTCGTCATCTTCAGCAATTAATATCGAAATATCTCTCATTTTTCCACTCCTAAGTAAAGTTAATGTAACCATCGAGTTAAATCGAAAAGTTTTTGATCGTTTGAAATAAACACTTTTGTTTAAAATATAAGTTGCCTAATTTTCATTCGATAGCAATCACTATTCATGTGAATCACGTCCACACGATGTAACAGCCAGTCCAGAATGGATGTCATAATTACTTGATCTCCCATCAATTCAGTACACCGTTTTGCGCTCTTATTCTACGTTAAAATAATCGAACTTCGTTCGTATAGATGATTGATGTGTTGGAAGAATAGATTTGCTTCACTTCACGCTGATCCATCTCCTTATACATCAATAATCATTAATTACTAAATCAGACGCTTGGAGTCGCTTCATTTGCACCTGCGATTTATGCGCTAATTCTTGGGTTTTCAATAGCTGAATTAATTCTCCGATCGTCACAAAATACACTTGTAATTCTTTATGAATAGCTCCCAATCCTAGCCCTATGGCTAGATCTTCCGGTCCTAATAAGATTAAGTTGTACTGCTGCTCTAACCAGCTAAACTCTTGTAACTGTGTGAGTTGACGAGATGTAAGTGCTGTTTGCTTCTCTACTTGATATTCTTGTAATGTTTTACTTAAGGAAAATATGCCCATTTAATGCGACGTTCTATACCTTTTGACTCGCGTTTTCCTAGCTTAAATAATGTGATGGATTCCAAAAATTACAAGTACGTCCATGATTCTTTTTTAGCTTCATGAAGGAACTGCGGGAGCTAGTTCGTTGTTTCTGATAACCGTAGCTGCCGAAAATGATTTTGTAAGTCCTTCACGTTTTTGTTCATGAGATAATTCCTCAATCCTTGATTGCTTCAAGTCATGCACTACATCCCTAAAGTTATTCGCACTATATAGTTTTTCACGTATACATATTGAAGTGGTGGATCAAACCATGCGACAATCCGTTACTTTTGGGGATTTGCCAAGTATTTCTGTGCCTCTTCAGATGACATATTCAAATACATATAAACAGTTCCACGCGATACTTTTAAATGTTCGGCAATCACATTAACATTGTACACTTAATAGTTTATAATTGAAGGCTGCTAGTTGGAAAATTGAATATATCGATAAGGTCTTAGCCAATCCTGACCATAGGTATGAGTATAAGGTGTCCTTCGATAAGAAGGTTCAGTTCAACTTTATAAAGCAATTCTTCAATGATCCTGCCGTTTCAACGATTTTGAACTGCTGCGATTGTGATCGTGAAGGATCGAATATTTTCTATTCCGTTAATTAAATGACAGGCGACCAACTCATTAGAAGTTGATGAAGTGCGTGAAGGATTCAATAACCTTCGGAATAATAAAAAAGATCTTTTACTTTATTATGAAGCAAAAACACGGCAAGTTAGCAACTGGCCTGTTGGGGTGAACGGAAGCCGACTTTACACCCTGCTATTGCAGCAAAAAGGGTTTAATGAAAGGCTTTCGATTGGACGGGTTCAATCTCCAACGGTATATCTCATTTATCAACGGCAAAAAGAAATCGAGGCGAATTTCACTGCTAAAAATGGTACGTATAAAGGAACAGCTAGATTAAAAGCGATAAAAAGATGTAGTCCAGCAACTTTTGCAACAATATTACATCAAGGATCAAAATGAGGGATTTGTAAAGTCTGTAACAAAGAAAGAGAAGCGTGCTAAATCTCCAAAGTTACATGTCCTATCGACGCTACAAGCTGTCGTAAATTTGGAGGTTTATAGCCCTGCAAATGTACTAAAGCTTGTACAGGGACTCAATGAGAAGAAACTTGTCGCCTATCCAAGAACTGATACACAATTTATTATTGACAATGAATTTGCCTATCTCGCGGATAACGTAGAACGCTGTCAACAAATTGCGGGTATCTCGTTCGCAATCGCTTCAACACGACCAAACAAACCGGTATGTGGACAATTCCAAGGTCTGAAGAATTACAGCAAGAGGGTATTTTTCCGCAAGGCTCCATCTCACATTGGGAATCTAAATAGAAGATGTTGTGATAATCGGCTCAGTCAACGATATCAATGCTATTATGAGTATAAGCAAAATGGTTATTATGAAATTCAAGCAAGCATACTGAAGGGTGAATGGCAAAAATCCAAATATCTAGCTCTGTACATCACACAAAATGTTGCAAAGGTGAGTGGAGCGGAAAATGGTATACAGTTTTACGGAGAAATTTCTCGCGTGGAGATTATCGAAAATTTGAATTCGGAAACTCAAGTACGTTTTCATATTCATCATTGGCAAACATTAAAACAGGCGATTCGCCCTGTTGGTTATGGTATTCAAACATTTATCATGACGACATTCAATGTTCTATCACATGCTAAAGATTTGCCAGAGTTATTTATGAAATACGGAGAAGAAGTAAAACTGTGGCGAATGCTTAGGAGATTAACAACGAATGTAAAAACAGCCCTTGACGATAAAATTGTTGATCATGCCAGTAAAATTCAAGCATATCAAATTGGTTATTATTTTGTAGTTATTGATCGGGAGCAAGACGAAATTCATGTAATGCATGATGAAAATATTTTGGAACAACTACCTTTAGACATGTTGAAAAGACAACCGATTCATGTGTTTCGGGTGATAAAGGAGACAATTTTTAAATAAGTAGAAAGCTAAGATGAGCATACTTTCTTATTAGACAACACTCTGAAGAAAAGGACATGATTATAATTTTGAATATTAAATATTAGATAGACAAGCGATTAAAGGTGGAGAGAAATGCTAAGCTATATGTATTACGAAGTAAGGGATTTAATCAAAAAGGAATATAAAGAAGAATTTTCATTAGGAGCGAAACAAAGGAGATTATTTGCCACCTGTTTATTAGGAGTATTAATTATAATCGCTACACCAATGGCATCAATCATTCATAAATACCTATGGTTTGTAGGTATACCTTTAGGGGGTCTACTTACTGTTATTAGCTTAGTGGTTGCGTCTAAATTTCAAAAAAAATACAATAATAAGAAACATATAAAGAAAATAGAGAAGGGTATTAAAGAGCTAGGTTTGAATAACGCTGAAAAGATTAGTAGATTACGTAAAGAAATTGAAGACCTTAATATAAAGGAAGAAGAACGTGCTCAAAAAATGATGCAGTTAGTGGGCCAAGTTTTTAAGGGGGTTTTTTGGGTCCCTCTCGCCTTTTTAATAGGTACTTTATTTAACAGCAATTCAATAGCAATTGACTTTGATGGTTTATTAACTCTATCTGTACTATTACTATTGATCGCTATAACGTTAATTGGGGTTTTGATTTCTCTTTTTCCAAGCGTACCATATTTATTCCAGTATGGAAGAAGAGAACGAGACAGGGTTTTACAATATCTTTTAGATATTGAATATTTACTGCAAGAAGAAAAAGAGATATTGCTATCAGGAAAGTAGACCCAGGAACATTTAAATCGAGAGTTCTTGCCCTCAAATAGGAAATTATATGCATATTTATCTTATAAACATCTGTAAATATCCAATTAGGATACTTATAGGTGTTTTTTTATGTTGTATGTTTTTTTCTGACTATGATGTGAAAGCTTGTAAACATTTTTGATGAGCACTTTATTCCGAATATATTTATTCAAAATTAATTCGTATACTCTCTATTGAGATATTTGCATAATCTTATATTTATCATCGCTAACCTCCACAGTAAAAAAGTCTCTTTTATAAATAACCCCTTTGAACTGTAATGATATTTTATGTTCTCAGGCCATACTCAACGTCGTCTATAGTCGTTGTCTATGGCCTTTCATTTAGCTGGATGCTAGTGCTTTTGTATCATCACCCCTCAAGTTAAGTAAATCATAAGTCCTTCATTTTATCGATTTTTGTAGAAAATTGTTGAAATTTATATGATTCCATGCGATTATAAATAGGGTAATTTGAACCATTCGATATGGAAGTTAAAGGCAAACTACTCCGAAAGGGTAGGACGCAAAGCCTAGAGTCTAAGGTTTGGGATCGGGTCAACAGTCCTGCAATCTAAACAATGATAACCTGGTTGCCAAATTTGTGGATTAATAGATATTAAAATCCTTTGGCTATTCTAAGGTAAATGGAATAGCTTTTTTTAGTGCAATATTTGGCAGGAAGATAAAGCTGGAAAGGAAGGATATGTTTTTGAAGTCAACAATCTAAAGGCTATGGGGTAATAGATAGCTTTTACATATTTCATATAGATAAGGTGTGTCGAATTGAAGATTAAAGGAATTTCATTTAAAGCAAAGCTATTGGTTTATTCTTTATTACTGTCGTTAGTGCCGATCATCTTTATTGGAATTTTAGTTAATAACACAGTTTCCAATAAAACAGAGAAAGATTTTATTAATTCTAGCAAAAAAGAAATTACACAGGTGGACAATGGCATTTCTATGTACTTTGAAACGATTAGGGAAAATGTTAATTTATTGGCTAACGATCGTTCTGTTGTCAATGCTGATTCAAGTATTACTTCCTATAAAGATGTTAAGGGAGAAGACTCCATTGATATGACCCCTTCAAAAAATGGGAAGAAAGAAAAAGCGATATTTGATGTATTTTCACAGTTTAGCAGCAGCCATCCTAATGCAGCTTATATTTATTTGGGTACACCAGATGGCGGTTATGTCCAATATCCCGAGGGGCCTGTGCCAGCTGGCTTCACCCCTACAGACCGTCCGTGGTATACAACAGCTATGGAAAAACCAGGGGAAGTGAAATTAACAAGTGCCTATGAAGCAACCGGTATAGATGGAATTATAGTTAGTAATGTCGTTTCGATTGAAAAGAACGGAAAACAAATCGGTGTGTTAGGCCTAGACGTTAGTCTTGAAGGTTTAACGGAGATTATCAAAGATATTAATATAGGTAAAAATGGTTATGTCATTCTAGCGCAAGAAGATGGGACAATCCTTGCAAATCCAAAGAACCCTGAATTGAATTTTCAACCAATTTCCCAACTGAACGTTCCAGCGTTAAATGATTTAAGGAAAGATGGCTTGTTTGAAGCCAAGCTTGATGGCAAAGACTATGTACTTAATACAGTTGCTTCAAACATTGATGGCTGGAAGTATATTACGGTCATTGAGAAGAGTGAAATGTTAAGTACGGCAAAATCCATACGCAACATGATTTTCATTATAGCTGGGGTTATTGCTGTTATTGCTGTAGTGGTTTCTATTTTTATGAGCTTACGTATAACGCAGCGAATTAAAGAGATTAGCGATTTATCTTTAGCTATGTCAAATGGTGATTTAACCCAACAAATCACCGTTAAAGTGAATGATGAAATCGGAGATATGGGCAAGAATTTCAATCTCATGTCCAATAGTTTAAAAGAAACACTCAAAAAGATTTCGACAGAATCTCAACAATTATCCGCTACATCTGAGGAACTTGCTGCATCTTCAATCGAGAATCAACAAGCTTCTAATCAGATATCTGAGACCATCCAAGGTGTTGCTTCTGGAACAGATGAACAGAATGCCGCGATGAAGAATGCAGTAGGTATTATTAATGAAGTGTTTAAGCATGTGGATGATGTGACAGATAGCATGAACAATGTAAGCAATTCTATCCAATATTCAGCGGAAACAGCTAAACAGGGTAGTGATGTTGTTAAACAAACAGTAAGTCAAATGGATGAAATTGACCAAAAAGTAGGCTCTTCTGCTGAGAAAATTAGCATATTAAATGAGAAATCGAATGAAATTAGCCAAATCAGTTTGATGATACAGTCCATTTCTGAACAAACGAATTTATTAGCTTTGAATGCTGCCATTGAAGCTGCAAGAGCTGGCGAACATGGAAAGGGATTTGCGGTAGTAGCAGATGAAGTAAGAAAACTTGCAGAGCAATCCAGCGATTCAGCCTCGCAGATAAATGAGATCATTTATGATATTAAAGATGGAATTGAAGTTTCAATGAGTCTCGTAAATCAAGGAGCGGACTCAGCTAAAGAAGGAATAAAACTTGTTAATGAAAGCGGAAAGGCCTTCGGAGAGATAAAGGATTCCGTTCTCGCCGTCACAACAAGAATATCTGAGGTCAGCACGGCAATGGATAACATGAAAAATCATATAGCAGAAGTTGTTTCCCATATAGAGGGGGTTTCTAAAACTAGTTTAGAAGTGAACGAGCATTCACAAAGTGTCGCAGCATCTTCTGAAGAGATGAGCGCATCCATGGATGAGGTCTCGGCCGTTTCTCAAGAGCTAGCCAGGATGTCAGTAGAATTAGAAGAAGTTATCCAGAAATTTAAGCTGTAAAAAGTATGGTTTCTATCAAAAAGATTGTTAGATTAACTGACACATTTTTTCGTTACTTTTAAACCTGTAGTAAAAATAGTTTTATAGCAAAGATTGATGTATTAAGATGAAGGAGGAAACACCTTGTTTAAAAAATTAAATCAACTTAGAATCCTCATGGCATTTACTGTATTAATAGTTATGCTGCCACTGGAAAGTGTTTCTGCAAAAGAAACCGAATTTGATCCATTTGAAAAGAGTATCGGTGAAATATCCGATGCTTTAAATAACAATCAAACCACCTCTGAGCAGTTGGTTAAGTATTATCTAGAGCGTATAGAAGCATATGACAAGCAAGGCCCAGCGATTAATTCAATCATTAACTTGAATGAGCAAGCTGTAGAGATTGCAAAGCAATTAGATGAAGAAAGACAAAGTAAAGGTCCAAGAAGTGTGCTTCATGGTATTCCAATCGTTGTTAAAGATAATTTTGATGTAAAAGAAATGCCAACAACAGCAGGCTCTGTTGCATTAAAGGATGCTTATCCGAAAGAAGATGCTTTTACCATCCAGAGGCTTAAGGATGCAGGAGCCATTGTCATTGGAAAAGCAAATATGTCAGAGTTCGCAGCATCTTATGGGCGGTTAGGATACAGCTCTTTAGGTGGTTTAACTTTAAACCCTTATAACCTTAATAGAGATGCTTCTGGTTCTAGTAGTGGAACTGCTGCAGCGGTCACAGCGAATTTTGGTGTATTTGGATTAGGTACGGATACATCTGGGTCTGTTAGAGGTCCTTCTCATGTGACTGGTCTAGTCGGTATAAGACCAACGCTTGGTTTAATCAGTCGTGGTGGTGTCGTTCCGTCCTCATCAAATTTTGATACGCCTGGTCCAATGGCTAGATCTGTAGAAGATGTAGCGATTGCATTGAGTTTTATGGCTGGCGTTGATGAGCAAGACGACGCAACATTACCTGCAAAGGGGCATATTGCTGAAGACTATAGTAAATCCTTAGACAATACTGCTTTGCAACATGCTAGGGTCGGAGTAGCTGTTGACTTTTTTGGAGACAATGCTGAGGTAGATAAAATCACGAATGACGCTTTAGAAAAAATGAAGGAAATGGGCACAGAGGTTATTCCAGTGTCTTTCTCTGAAACGACGAAATATCTCTGGACACCAGTTATTGGACCAATTAATGAAGCGAATTTTAAGACGGAATTGGAAGAGTATCTTAAACAGTTCCCAGAAGGTCAGCCAAAAACACTAGAAGAAATTATCAAAATCAGTGAATCTCCTGAGGTTTTAAACTCAGCAACGCCAGTAAATCCAGCTGGTTTGGATGGCCTAAAGGTGAATTTGGAAAAGGCAGGGTTTAAAGATACTCCAGAATACAATGATATTGTAACAAAAGATATTCCAAAAGTACGTAATGAAGTGCAAGCAATCATGGAAGAGGAAAATTTGGACGCCATTGTTTTCCCAACCATGTCATGTCCAGCATCTCCAAGGTTTGATAAAGAAGATCCCACATATGTATGTGACGCTTATGACACTTATGCTGCGAGTTATGTAGCATCTGCTACAGGACTTCCGGAAATTACTGTTCCTGCTGGCGAAACGAAAGAAAAATTGCCTGTTGGAGTCTCTTTCCTGGGAACGGCATACAGTGAACAATCTCTATTAGACTTAGCCTATTCTTTCGAACAAGCAACTGATGCTAGAACGCTACCTGAAACAACACCTGAAATAACACCTCATTTAGAGGATGAACCTGAAACTAAGAATGAAACTTCCTTTGTAGATAAAATGAAGCATTGGCTAAACAAAGGGGTTACAAAGGTTGGACAGTTGTTACATTTAAACTAATTAACCCAGTTACTTAGCTTTTCAAATGTTTTAAGGAAAATAGAATGGGAGATTTTCCCGAATGAACGAATCAGGGATTCATTGATGTTTCACTCTTTGATGTGAAAATTAGAGTAACAATAGAATAATAAAAGTGCTTGAGGCTTCTCATAAATCGTCCGAATTTATGAGAAGCCTTTTTGTACGTGAGGTACCCCTTCAAGAATAAAATTCATCTATTTCTCAAAAAGATTAGTAAGCTGCACTTCAAATTCGTTTGTTGGATCATCCAATGGATAAATACGTGCTGTATTGCTTTGTTCATTGACATGTTGAATATAGACTTGTTTCCCATTATAAGTGACATGTTTTAAATTAGGTGCTTGAGCGATTTCTTCAGCTCTTTGTTTATTCATTCTAATCCCTCCATTATTTTTCAAGGTCCAGTTTCAAATAAGCCATCTAAATCTACCACTTGTTCATTATTAAGCTCATCAAGGGGTAAAATCGTCGCTGTTTTAGTATTTGTATGTACTTCTTGAAGATACACTGGTATTCCACGATAATGGACGTTGATCTTATTGGTTGCATTCATAATTTCTTGTGCACGCTGGATATCGATAATAATTACCTCCTGTCTCATAAATGTTTAAAGATATTTTTCTCTTGATTGAAAGAAATTATAAGAGGTAGTAAAAGCCATTTTTTGATCTGATATAATTCTATCTTCACTGCACTGGTTTTTGAACGGGGATGTTGATTCACGCAAATGAAAGATTTCTTGTTAATAAGGATCTATCTGTTAGCGTTAAAAACATAGTTCATTAAACCTTCATTTCTTTTATTAACTAAATCTAACAGTTCATTTAAAAGCAGGTTAAGTATGAGATAATCAATATTTTTTCAAAACTGGCTGTATATAATGACATTGTTACGAAAGAAGGGAGTGGGAACCTCTGTAATTATTTTAAAAAAATAGTTAGGAGGGAACAGAGATGAAAATGAGACGTTATTGGAAACTATTAGTTCCGGTGTTTGCTATGTCCATTGTTGCTGCATGTAGTGGTGGTCAAGAGATAAATCCGCCAGAAGATCCCGCAAATAGTGATATAAATATGGAAGATCCTGCAGGCGTAGAAGGAAATACAGAGAATGGGGACGTAGGGACAGAGTAATGCTACTCTTTTAGGTTTAGTTTTTGAAACTCAATATCTTTCTAGATGTAAAGAAACTTCTAAAGGAAAAGTAATTTTCCTTTAGGAGTTTTTCTTGAATACGGATTTGTAATTTAATTTGATATTGGCAACATAGGTACGTAAGCCTAATCGTTACATGACAAAGATGTAAGATTACTGAAAGGAAGATCAATAGAAGCAGGGAGAATCCTCATTTATACTGAAGATATACAATGAAATATAAAGGAGAGATCTCCTATGAATGCAAGTTATACATTAGATAATGTAAGTGAAAAATCAGAAAGTCGCGAGCAGAAACAGAAGAAAAGAAGAAATATGAATTTAATGAAGTGGCTTATTTATCCTGCTTTAGTGATATTTGCTCTATGCCTATTTACTGTAATCGCAGCTGAGAAGCTAACAGACGGCGAGCAATTAGTAAAATTGGAGGAAATAAGAAATGAATCAGGGTTTGTTTCAATAGAACAGATGCCTGCGTATTTGCCGAAAGCTTTTGTTGGTATTGAGGATCATCGATTCTATGATCATGTTGGGGTCGATCCTATTTCAATGGTTAGGGCGTTTTGGGTTGATATCAAAACTAAATCTTTTGCCCAAGGTGGAAGTACGATCACGATGCAATTAGCAAAAAATCAATTTTTAACTCAAGAAAAGTCGATCAATCGTAAATTTAAAGAGCTGCTTATTGCGATTCACTTAGATCGTATATACACAAAAGAAGAGATATTAGAAATGTATTTAAATACGATTTACTTTGGACACGGGAAGTATGGGATTGAAGAGGCAGCTAATTTTTATTTAGGAAAAACATTACAAGCCAATGATTTAGGAAAAGAAACCATTACTTTGAGCGAAGCGGCCATGCTCGCATCTTTACCTAAAGCGCCTGAATATTTTTCACCCATCAAACATCCTGAAGAAGCCTTTAACAGACAGGCTGTTGTCTTAAATAGAATGAATGAGCTTGGAATGATCACAGAAAATGAAAAGGGGGCTGCTGTTTGGAAGTCATTGGATCAGCTACCGATCAATCAATAAGGGGCTGCGACTTCCGTTATTAAGTGTTTGAACGAGGATATGATGACTGTCGTATTTGGATTTAACAATTAAGACTATGTAATAGTTATAATTGAGGAAGATACGATGCAAATTTAATTATTTTTGGTTTGCTAAAGTAGAAGGAGGTTATTAATTTGATAAAAACACATAAATTCACACTATATATATTGCTACTTACGGTGGTTACACTGACGGCTTGCCTGGATAGAGGAAGTTCAACGGATGCCTCATCAAATGAGAAGAACGAAGGGGAGCAAATAGCAAATACAGATAAAAAGTTTGCCCAACTCGAGAACGACTTTGACGCACGGCTCGGTGTCTATGCAATGGATACGGGCTCAAATCAGACTATCGAATATCGACCAGAGGAGCGTTTCGCCTTTACATCTACATATAAGGCTTTGGCAGCGGCCATCGTACTGAAGCAAAACACGATGGAAGAGCTTAAAGAAGTCATTCCTTACACCGAGGATGATTTGGTTTCCTATTCGCCGGTTACCGATAAACATGTGGGTACTGGAATGACACTGAGGGACATAGGTGAGGCTGCGGTTCGGTACAGCGACAACACAGCAGGGAATCTTTTGTTTAAAGAGCTGGGAGGTCCTAAAGCATTTGAACAAGCTTTACGGCAAATCGGTGATGACATTACCCAAGCGGATCGATACGAACCAGAATTGAATGCTTTCACCCCGGGGGATCCCCGTGACACTAGTACACCGAAAGCTCTTGCTACCAGTCTCGAGGCATTCGTAGTTGGCGACATTCTTTCGGATGATAAGCGTGAATTATTCACGGATTGGCTGCGAGGAAATGCTACAGGAGATACACTAATTCGCGCAGGTTCACCTGAAAATTGGGAGGTCGGCGATAAGAGTGGAGCAGGAAGTTATGGAACGAGAAATGACATTGCCGTTGTTTTTCCGGAAAATAGAGAACCAATTGTCATTGCGATTATGTCACGCCATGATACGGAGAATGCCGAATATGACGATGCGTTGATTGCAAAGGTTTCAGAAGTCGCACTTAACGCTTTAAAGTAAGGCAGATGGATTAGAAAAGGAAAGATGAATAATACAGCGGTGTGCTCAAAAGCGCAATGAATATAAATATAAGATAGCAAATCGTTTTCTTCTTGCGTAATAATTAAATCAACAAAAAAGGGTATAGGGATTTCTATTCCCTATACCTTATTTTTTGCTTATATCTGAAACCCGTCACTACATTCACAGAAAAATTATTCAATGGTAAAGCGGTTCACGACTTCTTGAAGTTCGCCTGCTATATTTTTCATTTGCTCTGTGGATGAAGTGGCGCGTGCCATTTCATTTTGTTGCTCAGCTGCCGATGCGCTTACTTGCTCGGCAGAAGCAGCTGTTTCTTCTGATATGGCGGATATATTTTGAATGGACAAGATGGCTTCTTCTTTTGAGTTTATCATGTCTGCGAGTTTGGCTGATAGTTCACTGATGGAATTACCAAGTTGGCTAGCAAGTCCTGCTTGATGCTTGAATGATGTTTCTGTATCAGAAACGGATTGATTATTCAGTTCCATTAATTCCATGTTTTTTTCGATAATAGACACTGTTTCTTGGGACTCTTGTAATATCTCTTGTACCGTTGCTTGAATCACATCGGTTTCGTGACTTGATTGAGCTGCGAGTTTTTTCACCTCATCCGCCACTACTGCAAACCCTTTGCCATGTTCGCCTGCTCGTGCCGCTTCAATGCTAGCATTAAGAGCGAGTAAATTGGTTTGACTAGTAATGTTTTGAATCGACGTGGTGATACTATCAATCGCGCTAATTTTGGATGAGAGCAATTGAATTTGCTTTTGTATATTCTCATTCAAAATATTAGTCGATTCATTATTATTACGTAGCTGGCTTACTTGTTGCATTCCTTGCTTTGTTGATTCGCTTGTCGCATTCGATAGTTGGCTAATCCCTTTGGATAAAGTGGACAGGGCATCTATTTGCGTTGATAGTTGAATCATTTGATCGTTTGTATTTTCTGTATCCTCTGATTGATGAGTTGCACCTTGGGCAATTTCATCGACAGCAATGGCGACTTCTTCACTTGAGGCAGATATTTCTTCAAAAATGCCATATACCTCATTTGACGATTGATTTAATTGCTTGGAAGATCGCATAACAGTATTCATCACATCATTTGTTTGTTCGAGCATTTGGTTGAATGCAACGGTCACGGCCCCGATTTCATCATTGCGGATGTGTTTGTTATCCACTTTCGTTGTCAAGTCACCGGCAGCTGCTGTTTCAATTGCCTTTTTTAAGAAAAGTAAAGGATTCAACTGCTTATGAATAAACCAATAGGAGACCGCAGACATAAGAATAATCATGGCAATCGCCGATATAATTGTAACGATTAAAATTTTATTGAAAGTTGTTAGAATAAACGATTTTGGCACGACCGTTTGTAATGACCATACTTCATCAATTCCCTCAACATGCACTGGTGCAATAGAGTTGAACGCCTTTTCTTGTAACTGCTTTGAATCAATATAGAAGTTAGAAACTTGATTGTTGTCTAATTCCTTTTTAATGTTCTTCCAGTCCACTGTATCTTCCATATTCGTTCCAATCAGTTTGTCATTGACCGAGTTTGCGACGACGACCCCTTTATTAGTGATAAAGCCAGCATACCCACTCTCAGGTGCGTTTTCTTTTACCAATTCATTTACAAAGTCGATGGAAAAATCAGCCGTCATCACACCGATGAACTGGCCATCTTTGGAATGTAATGGAATAGATAAGGTTGACATGTAAATTGTATCTTCTCCCACCACATATTCATATGGTTCTGTTAGTACGGCCCGATTTTCCTTTTCTGGAATGGTGAACCAATCTTCTGCTTCATCTCCGCTATACCCGGTTACACCCGAGACAACAACCTTTTCCCCTTCTTTATGCAAATAAGGAATAAATCGCTTCTGAGTATCTATTAAATTTTTATCGATATTAGATTCTACTGGGATAGAGTCTTTTTCCAATACAACAGCCATACCGGTAATATGTTTGTTTTCTTCAAGATTATTTTGTACAAATGTCAGCACGGATTGGGCTGTCATCTTCCCTTCATTACGTAAAGATTCAAACACATGCTTTGAAGTCTGTAATGTTTCATTTGTTTCTTCAAATCGCTCTTTCACTTTGGCTGCGTTTAATTTGGCATGTTCATTTGCAAGATTTTCAGCATCATCTACACTTTTTCCGTGTAAAATGACACTAGTGACAATTGAATAAATTGCGAACAACACTAAAAATAAGCCTATGATCAACATGGATAATTTTCTCGCTATGCTTTTTGATTTCATATGAATCTCCTTTTATTGTAAAAATATACACATAAAGTTTATCGACAAGATTCAACAAAATTATAGGAGAAATCATAGACTTAGAAAAATATTGTATAGGTGTGTGTGGAGACACAAAGTAATGTTTCAGCTTCTTGAAATGAAGGGTTTCAAACCTTTTCAACTAATAAATTGCTTAATCTCTTCGAAATCCACAATTACCTAATGTTTGAAATTTCATGTATTGATGAAGTAAGCGTGCGTGTCTTCCCATTCTTGTATGAGAGGTGATCATTGGGCGGAGACGGCGAAGAAATGCTCGGTCACATTCGCAATAGTTTCCAGATCGACGATAACATTCATCATGTGCACGACAAGCGGCATCCACTTCATTGATTGGAGCACCCGGGCCGCTACAGCCAGGTCCACACCAGTTATAGCCTGGCAGGATGCAAAAGCGCAACCCTTTTTTATATCTTCTCCTATTCAATCTCACAACCTCCCTCCAATGTAGATTAGTAATATAGAATATTCAGGAATTCATGGCTTTGTATAAGCTGTTTTCTTACATGTCCCAAAGAAATTAGCGTATATATATCCATGCTATACTGTATTTTCGGCTACCAATAGTGTGGTGCGAATAAATGTCGAGGTGTCCGTACAGATGGTAGAAAACGGACTTCAACCATAGGGATATCCGACTCAAAGTATATTTAATGTTTGTCGCGATTAACGGATGGTAAAACCCCATTGGTTAGAGTTTTACTTTATGACGTTTTGATGCTGTAATTGTTTGAGTGATTCAATAGAACACTTAAAACATAACATGTATTTTTTTATAAAATAAGAAAGGTATATGTGAAAGGATTTGCGTTTTAGATATTAAAAAAAGGTTGTTCCGAAAGCAAGCTTTGGAACAACCTTGGTAAAACAGATGTAGTTATGGCGGTCAAAGCTTCCGCTGATCGTCACTTTGCCTTTATATTACTAATCCATCTTTCATTGTGATGATGCGATCAGCATATGGAAGCATCTCTTCATCATGGGTTACCATTAAAGTGGTAATGTTCAAGGTTTTAGTTAAATCTCGGATTAACGTCATCACATCTCTCGACCTTTCCGAGTCTAGACTCGCAGTGGGCTCATCCGCAAATAACATTTTAGGTTTGTGAATGATCGCTCTTGCAATGGCCACCCTCTGTTTTTCTCCTCCTGATAATGAAGCCGGATATGCATCTCTTCGGTGATGCATGTCCACCAATTGGAGGATCTTTTCGACTTCCTCCTTTTGTTGTTGTTTATTCATCTTCGTTTCCGAAACGTTAAGCATAAGCAACAGTTGTTCCTGTACTGTAAGAAATGGTACTAGATGAGAGGATTGAAAGACAAAGCCGAACTCGCTTGCTCTTATTGCCCTGATTTGTTCCTGACTCATTTCAGTTAAGTTTTTCCCTTTGAATAGTACTTGTCCCGTCGAAGCTTGTTGCAGACCTGCTGCTATTGTTAAGATCGTACTTTTACCAGACCCTGAGGCACCAACTAACGCTGTTATTTCTCCTTCTTGAAGGGAAAGATTGATGCCTTTTAATACTTGCTCTTCCACTTCGCCATTTCTAAATGTTTTTTTAACATCATCAATTGTGAAAATAGTCATATTAAGCCTCTCCTTGTTGAATAGCTTGTAATGGTTCGACTTTTTTAATTTGAATGCCTGAAAGCGTCGCTCCGATAAACCCAATAACTAGGAATATGCAAGACAATTGAATACTGGTTTCGACAGTTAAACTAAAAGGCATTCCTGAAGGTGCGATCTTCGCAAAACCTTGACTTAATGCAACTGATAGCCCTAATGCGATTACGGTGATGAACAGCATTTGATTCCACATCATATAGAACAATGAGATGGTTTTGACACCAATCGCTTTTAAGATTCCGTATAACCCTATTTTTTGAACATTCATCATGTAGAAGAATATTGCAAATAACATTCCACTTATGACAACTAAAAACCAAATAATCATATTAAGTGACATCTGTTCTGCACTATAACTCGGAATTGTATTGAGAAACTCTTTATTTGAAAAAGCTTGTAATCCAGAAAAGTCTTTTGCATCTTCTTGTCCTGGTATGAAAATTAATTGCATTTCATTCACACGGTAAATTTCTTTGTAGTTTTCCATATTGATATATGCGACAGGGGCATGGCTATATTTCTTTTGGTCAACGAAGCCCTTTACTTTAAATTCGCCGCTAAATTGATTATTCGTTAATATGTCGCCAATCTTTATTCCGTCTTCCTCCAATGATCGATCTAATACGACCTCACCTTTTTGAACTGATTCAAACAACTTTGATTCAGTTGAAGTCACGAAAGCAACGCTATGTTGTTTATCTTCCGAATCATTCATAAAGCCCATTTGAATCGAAAGTGCTGCGGCGTCATGATCATCGGTTAAAATGTTGTCCGCTAATTGTTCATCTATTTTTGAGATGTTATATGTTTCATTCGCATCTGCATTCATATAAAAATGTCCTTTTGGTAAATCTTTTATGAAAGCTGCATTATCTTGGGATAAACCATTCGATAATCCAGATATGATAAACGTTAAAAAGCTGACTAGAAAAATGATTGATCCTAAAATCATAAACCGTGCTTTATTCTTTTTAATTTCTTTCCAAGCAATGTTCATCTTTGCGCCTCCGTTATTTGTTGATAACTAAAGAATACTCTTGCTAGATGAACGGAATATGAACGCATGATTACACTTCATCATCGCTATTTGCATGTATTGCGATAGATTTGAAAAGATTATTTGCGGAAATTCGCAGGTGATAAAACGAATCTAAATTTCTTTTCTCGTAACGAAACAATATTTAGACAGCTCTTCCATATGTTAGTGATATATTGAAAATCTTACTAACCAAAGGATAGGGCTGTCTTTCTTTGTATCTGGAATTCTCATGTTAGTTTATTAGGGATGAATGATCATCACTCCCCTTTGAATATTCTGGATGATAAAATAGTGCTAAACAATAAAAGTAAAATCGGAAAGGAAACGCTATGAACTTACAAACCTTATATTCTAAGCTTTTATCTCTACCATACCGCTTTAAGTTAATTCTCGTTTTTTCTTTGCTTATTGTTTTGACTGCACTCATCCTCGGTGGGATTACATACTATCATTTTGCGACAGCTAGTCAGAGGGAAGCGAAAGATTATCAAGTTCAGCTAGTGGAGCAGATTCAACATAACTTTGATCGATATTTAAAAGAGATGCAGATTATATCTTTGTCTCCTTTGTATGATCAGAATATATTGAATATTTTAAAAGAACATGAAACGCCGATTGCTACAGCATCCTTTCCACCAGCAAATGAGCGGATCGAAATGTG
This sequence comes from Lederbergia lenta NBRC 16444, assembly GCF_001591545.1. Lineage (GTDB taxonomy): Bacteria > Bacillota > Bacilli > Bacillales > Bacillaceae_C > Lederbergia > Lederbergia lenta. Next base: position 155,278 of record NZ_BCVC01000003.1, on the reverse strand, counting down.
GAGGTATATATCTAGTCTTATTCATTCAAGGAATGAAATTAAAGGTATTCATATTATGGCTAATGATGGAACGATTTTTACTAATTTAGACTCGAATACTGTATGGCTGAAGATGATAAATATAAGTAATAGTTGGCTTTCACAGATTAGAAAAGCGGATGGTGAATGGGTGCTGTTACCTCTCCATACTCCAGATTATTATTTAAATAAAGATACAGAGGTATTTTCAGTTGCGCGATTGATTCGAGAACCATCAACAAATAGGCATTTGGGCATAATTAAGTTGGATTTAAAGCAGGAGTTGTTTGAAGAATTTATTAGTACGGAGAATAATATTTATATTTTAGACGAACGGAATAAGCTTATTTATCCGAAAAAGGACCAAGCGCAGTTACTCCGCTTTGCTATTCCACAATTAGAAAATAAGCAAGATTATCAGTATCTAAAAACAGATATGGATGGTCAGTCATATATGATGGTCCAGAATCAGTCTGATTACTCTGGGGCAAAGGTTATCATGCTTACACCATTTGATACTATTTTAAGTGAAGTGAACCAACTACGAGTATTGCTTTTACTAGTAGTTCTGTGCGGAATCTTCGTTTCTTTCATCTTAGGATTTATTTTATCAAAGCCATTGGTTCGTTCTATTTATAGACTTCAGAATGCAATGGCTGAAGTGCAAAAAGGCAATTTGTCGAAACGAGTAGTGAATCATCAGCATGATGAAATAGGTCAGTTAAGCCAAGGTTTTAATTATATGGTAGATGATATTGAAAGACTCGTAACAGAGGTATATGAGACAGGGTTGCGAGAGATGGATGCGGAAATAAGAGCGCTCCAAAGTCAAATGAATCCCCACTTTCTTTATAATACATTGGAATCTATTAATATGCTTGCGATTACGAAGGGAAATTTGGATGTATCTGATATGGTAACTTCTTTAGGAAAATTACTTCGCTATACGATTGACCATTCAGCAAAAATTGTTTCCTTGCAGGATGAGCTTATGTTTATTCGTTCTTACGTGGTGATTCAACAAATGCGAATGGGGGACAATCTCCAATATCAAGAGGATATCGAACCAGATCTGCTTCATGTTCAGCTGCCAAAAGTAACTTTACAACCATTGATTGAAAATGCAATCATACACGGTCTATCAGGACAAGCAGGGAAAATCTATCTGCGAGTGAAAGAGGTTGGTCAAGAGATACATGTAATCGTTTTTGACAATGGAAAAGGGATGAGTAAGGAAAGATTGGCTAAGCTCAAACAATCCTTATATGTGAGAAATATTACCGGTACTGAAAACCATCATGGCATAGCATTAGTAAATATTAATGAAAGAATAAAGTTTCTGTATGGTGAGTCATATGGCATGGAGCTTAATAGTGAAGAAGGGGAAGGATTCACTGTTATTTTGAGATTTCCTATTAACCGACAGGGGGAAGAGTCATGTTGAAAGAAGTTTTAGTTGTAGAAGATGAGATGATTATTAGACAAGGGCTAAAGGTACTTTTGGAAGATGTTCTCGGTGGGTTTCAAGTAACCGAAGCGAAGAGTGGAGAGGAAGGATTACTCCATATTAGACAGCAATTGCCCCATCTGATTATTACAGATATCCGTATGGGAGGAATGGACGGACTAGCTTTCACTGCGAAGGTGAGACAAGTATCCAAGGATATTCCGATTATTATTTTAAGTGGCTATAGTGATTTTGAATATGCAAGATCAGCAATGAGGCAGGGCATCTCAGAATATTTGCTTAAACCAGTAAATCGGACCGAATTATCAGAGGTTATTTCGAAAATATTCAAGCCGACAGAAGTAGAAAGTATAGATACATCAAAGCATTTTCAGAAAATAATTCAATATATTCAGGAGAACTTAAGTAAGGAAATTACTTTACATCATCTTGCAGATTATGTAGATTTACATCCACAATATATTGGACAATTATTTAAGTCAGAGCTTGATCAGTCTTTTACTGAATATATGAAAGAACAGCGCTTAAAACGTGCCAAAGAATTACTACGGGATACACAGTTAAAAGTGTACGAGGTTGCTAATTTGTCAGGTTATAAAAGTCCTAAGCATTTTATGACTATTTTTAAACAAAAGGTTGGTAAGACACCGATTCAATTTCGTAATTTAACCTAAAGTTCTTTAAATATATGATTTACGAACCTTTTCTTCTGTCTAGAGGATATTTTAGAAAGCGTTATCATTATACAATTTGTACAAAGGGGAGGGGTTCATATATGAAAAAGCGGTGGCTAATGATGCTCGCAATTATGTTATTGATATTTACGACTGCATGCAGTAAAGATGCAGGGAGCAGTGAAGGAGATAAAAAAGAGACTTCTAAAAAAGATAAGGAAGTGGAATTGACTTTTATGATGTGGGGGAATGAAGCTCACCAAGAGGTATATAACGACCTTATCAAAAAGTTTAATGTAGAACATCCGAATATTAAAGTGAAAATGGAAACTGTTCCATTTCCAGACTATCAGCAAAAAATCACCGTTTTAGCTGCTGGAAAAGAGTTGCCCGATGTAGGTTGGGTAGCTGAGAGGATGGTTCCGCAGTTTATGGATAATGACATTTTGGAAGACGTCACATCCTTTAAGGATGACAAGGAATATGATATGGATGATTTCTTTCCATCGACACTAGAGTTATTTGAAAGGGATAGTCATTTATATGGCATTCCATTTTCAACACCACCAATGGTGCTATTTTATAACGAAGATTTATTCGTGAATGCTGGGGAGAAAACACCTAACGAGCATTTGGCGGATGGGACTTGGAATTGGGAGCAGTTTGAAAAATCTGCAAAGGCAATATCAGCACAGGGGGTATATGGAGCGAATTTCTTCCGTGACTGGAATACTTGGATAGCACTCTTATCTCATACATGGGGGAATGGTGGAGATTTATTCAATGAAGAGCAAACGGAATTTACATGGAATAGTCCTCAAGGTGTAGAGTCGTTAAAAATGCTTGATCGAATGATGTTCGCGGACAAATCTCATCCTAAGGCTGGGGAGCAAGTAAGTTTTGAATCAGGAAAAATCGGCATGTTTTTCGATGTATATAGCTATGTTTCTCGTGCGCGCGAAATTGGTGATTTCACCTTTGATATTGCCCCATTGCCAGAGGGAACGGAAGGTAGATATCCTATGTTAGGGCAAGCGGGATATTCGATCTTTAAAGGATCGAAGCATCCAGAGGAAGCGAAAGAGCTGTTAAAATTCTTTACTAGCCAAGAAGGAATAACTGCTACATCGACTTATTTTGTACCGCCACGTGAGTCCGTGCTAGGATCTGATGAATTTATTAATCAACCAAATAACCCGCCAAAAGAAAGTATACAAAAAGCGGTATTAGACGAAATGGATAATGCCCGTTTACAAGCTGGACATAAAAATTGGCAGAAGATTGATAATGCAGTCCAATTTGGTTTCGATGAATTATTTGGTGAACTAAAAGAACCGGAAGAAATTCTGAAAGAGATGGAAGAAAAAATTACGCCGTTAATGAAGTAACTTAGATGGGGGACGGTTATGAATATAATCGTCTCTCTTTAATTAGAGGTGATGGATGTTGAGTGTTTCTTTAGAAAAAATATTAGAAAAAAATAAAATGTCCTTGATCGTGAGTATTCCAAGAAATGATCCTGCATTGGCTTATGCTGCCATGCGAGCTGGAGCCGATGCGATTAAAATGCATGTGAACGTTGAACATTGGGCTTCGGGAAATAGTTTTGCTTCTACAGAAGCATATGTAGAGTCATTTCGCGACATTCGCGAACAGTTTTCAGGGCCATTAGGCGTTGTTCCAGGCGGTTCTTTTGAGGCTATTAAAGCAAATGAATTAAAAAAGCTAACAGAGTTAGGATTTAATTATTTTTCCATTTATGCCCATCATATGCCAACTTGGATGTTGGAATTAAATAAATATGAGAAAACTTTTGCGATTACCAGTGATTATTCGATAGAGTCTCTAGGAAATATACATGACCTTGGTATAACAGCAATGGAAGCCTCGATTATTCAAGCGAATGAATATGGGAGTCCATTGACTTTTAAGGATATCCTTGCCTATCGCTATATCGTACAAAACACAGATGTTCCTGTCATGATCCCATCTCAACGTCTGCTTTTGCCTTCAGATGTTGCCCCTCTACATACAGCTGGTGTGAATGCAGTAATGTTGGGAGCAGTCGTGATTGGTCAGACAGAAGAAAGTATCGAAAGAGCAGTTGCTTCTTTTAAAAATGAATTGGATAAGTTGTAGAGGAGGCGGTATGGTTGGAAGCTAAAGTGAATGCAGATAGACCTCTTCCGTTAAAGGTTAATGTGAAAAAAAGGCGAAAGTTTATAGGAAGCGAATCCTTTTATGGGTATCTTTTTGTCAGTCCGATGATGGTAGGGTTCATACTCGTCATGCTATTTCCATTGGTGTATTCCATTTATATGAGTTTGACAGACTGGCAGTTACTTGGTGATCCGAATTTTATAGGAACAGCAAATTACCAACAATTAATAAAGGATCCAGAGTTTTTTATCGTTTTGAAAAATACATTTCTTTTCTCAGCGGGTCTTGTCCCCATTAATATCATTCTAGCTCTTTGGTTGGCAATGTTATTACAAAGAAATCTACCAGGGATGGGGATTTTTCGAACAGCGATTTTTATACCCGTGATGACTTCTATTGTCGTCTGGTCAATTATTTGGAAGTATATGTTTGGAACAGATGAAGGATTTATTAATCAGATTTTAGGTGCAATTGGCATGGAAGGACCTGCATGGTTATACAATCCACGGCTCGCAATGGGAGCAGTCATTTTTGTCAGTGCGCTTAAAAATGTGGGTTTAAATATGATTTTGTTTTTGGCGGCGCTACAGCAGGTCGATAAAAGTCTGTATGAGGCTTCTTATTTAGATGGGGCGAATAAATGGAGACGGTTCTGGCATATTACGATGCCGATGATTACGCCAACAGTATTTTTAACAATCATATTAACTGTCATTGGATCTATGAAGGTTTTCGGACAAATATATGTAATGACGAATGGTGGGCCAGGAAATCACACAAAAGTATTGGTTTACTATATTTGGGAAAATGCGTTCAAGCTATTTGAATTTGGCTATGCATCTGCAATCGCTATTATCCTGTTTGTAATTATTTTAATTTTCACTCTGATCCAATGGTGGGCCAGAAAAAGGTGGGTTTTCCATGAACAATAAATTGACAGACGGCATGCTTTCACGAATCTCGTTTTATAGTATTTTAACCGCCGTATCACTTATTATGATCGTACCTTTTATATGGATGATTAACACTTCCTTTAAGGATTCAACGAAAATCTTTAGCTTTCAATTCATTCCTAGTCCATTTAGATGGGAAAACTATGTGGAGGTGTTAAGATCCACTCCATTTCATCTGTTTTACTTTAATAGTATCTATATTGCTGTTTTAGTAACAATTGGAACAATATTCTTAGGTTCTCTTGCGGGATATGCGTTTGCAAAGCTACAATTTCGTGGAAGCTCCTTTATGTTTCTTTGTTTATTAAGCACAATGATGATTCCGGTGGAAGTAATAACCATACCATTATTTTTGTTCATGAGAGATTTGGGGCTTATTAATACACATATACCGTTAATTGTCATTCCGATTTTAGGTCCAGCAGGTGTGTTTGGTGTATTTGTAATGAGGCAATTTTTCTTACTAGTACCAAAGGAATTAGAGGAAGCCGCGAAATTGGATGGATGCTCTTATTTCCGCATTTATTGGAATATCATGCTCCCTCTAGCAAAACCGGCGGTAGCTACATTGACCATTTTTACATTTTTAACGAGCTGGAATGAATTCTATGAGCCGCTTATTTACATCAACTCTAAGGAACTTATGACACTACCAGTTGCATTAGCATTATTTACAGATGAAGTAGGAACGAGATGGGAATTATTAATGAGCGCTTCTGTCATGGCAACAGTTCCATTATTGATTGTGTTTTTCTTTGCGCAAAAGCAGTTTATCGAGGGGGTGGCGATGACGGGAGGAAAGTAAGCTCTAGTAGAGGATGTGCAAATAGTCACCAAATGATGAACGGCGAATTTCTTCGTTGCTTGGATTTTCCGGTTCTCGCAGCTATAGGTAGGATCTTCTGTTAAGTTCGCTCACGTCCTATGAGTAACACAGAAGTCAGCATATCCTGTGCAAGTCAGATCCTCAAAACCTTCGCGCCTCGAACTTCTAGTTCCTAATTTGGCAGCAATTTGAACATACATTAGTAGAGAAAAAAATTAAAAAGGAAGTGTTTATTTTGAAAAGAGATCTTCAATATGATGTGGTCGTTGTCGGTGGTGGGCCAGCTGGCATTAATGCAGCTATCGCCTCAGGAAGAGCCGGTGCTAAGACATTACTTGTAGAGCGATACGGATTTTTAGGTGGGATGTCGACGGTTGCGCTTGTTTATCCTTGGATGACTTTTCACACGAACTCTGGAAATCATGTTATTAAAGGGATTGCGCAAGAAGTTGTGGATCGATTGATGGCCATTGATGGTTCGCCAGGGCATTTACGAGATACGGTTGGATTTACGTATACAGTGACACCATATCATCCTGAGAAATATAAGATGGTAGCGCTCGATATGCTAGAAGAGGCAGGAGCGGATGTATTGGTTCATAGTTTCGTAGATAAGGTGGAGGTAGATGGAAATAAAATCACATCGGTTAACCTTACAACAAAGTCGGGACCAATCCGTGTTTCTGCTAAACAATTTGTAGATACATCCGGTGATGCTGATGTAGCGTATTTATCAGGGGCACCTTGTTTGCAAGGAAGAGACAGCGATCATCAAACACAACCAATGACGATGAAGTTTAGAATGAGAGGCGTCAACTTACAAAGAATTAAGGAAGAGATGAAATCCAATCCAGGTAATTTTTATCGGAAGACACCTATAGCTGAATTAGATGAGTTGCCACTAACTGGTGTGCAAGGATTTTATAAAGAATGGAATGAATCGGGTATTCCCATTAACCGGGACCAAGTTTTATTTTTTGCTGGACCTGAGGATGACGAAGTATTGGTCAATTGTACTAGGGTCCAAGGTTTGGATGGAACGAATGTGTTTGACCTTTCGGAGGGAGAGAAAGAGGGAAGAAAACAGATGTTAATGATAGCTGAATTTCTACAGACGAAAATTCCTGGTTTCGAAAAAGCATCGATCTCCGCAGTAGGATCACAAATTGGTATTAGAGAAACACGGCGAATAGAAGGTCTATATGCACTAACTTTGGATGATGCAGTGAATGGAAAGAAGTATGAGGATACAATTGCGTTAAGTGGCTATCCAATTGATATTCATGATCCAACTGGTAAAGGTGTGCAGGCGAATGACATTGAGGGTGATGGAAGCTATGGTATTCCATATCGATGTCTCGTGCCTAAAGTGATTGATAACTTACTAATGGGTGGAAGGTGCATCTCGACGACCCATGAAGCATTGGCGACAACGAGATTAACACCAAGTTGTATGGCGACAGGGCAAGCGGCAGGAACTGCGGCAGCTTTGTCGATAAAGGATGGAGTGGCCCCTAGAGATTTAGACATTGATAGGCTCAAAAGTTATTTAATAGAAAATGGAGTAATGTTATAAGCAGCAGAATAATGACTATGACTTCAAATCTATTGTTAGGGAGGAGCTTGAATGAAACTGTGGAGAAAGACTTTTTTCGTAAGTTTAACCGTCCTTTTAGTAGGAAGTTGGGTAGGAAAAGTAGAGGCAGCTAAGAAAAAGAAACCAGTATCTACCATCCTAATGGTTCCTCTAGACGATCGACCAGCTAATATCTACTTTCCGCAACAAGTAGGGGAAGCGGCTGGGATTGGCGTAATTGTTCCACCAAAGGAAATGATAGGACAGTTTACTAATTCCGGTGATGGTGAAAAGATAAGTCAATGGTTATTAGATAATGGTAAAAATGCGGATGGGTTTGTCATTTCCACCAGTATGCTAGCTTACGGAGGATTGGTTGCTTCTAGAACAGGAACTAAGTCGTTAGAGGAGGCTACTGCAGATATTCAAGTTATTAAGAAATTGAAAGCCATGTATCCTGATAAACCAGTATATGTATATGATACGATTCAAAGATTAGCTGTTACGGCCATTAATGAAGAGTATTCAAAATACTATACATTGATTAGCGAGTGGGCTATTTTATACGATAAAGTTATAAACTTAGGTATGCCGGGGAAGGAAAGACTAGTTGAATTAGAGTCTATTATTCCTCATTCGGTGTTAGAGGATTATAAAAATGCGCGGGAAAGAAATCATACGATTAATAAACGAATGATAGACTGGGCAGATCAAGGATATATTGACTATTTAATATTATCTCAGGATGATGCTGCTCCCTATGGCCTACATCGAGCAGAAAGAGAGTTGCTACTTGAAAAAGTGAATGAGCTTGATGTAGAAGAGAAAGTAGCTGTGTTTCCTGGAGCAGATGAAGTTGATGTAGTGTTAGTTTCCCGTTTTGTCAATCAACTTTTCGGTAGCTCACCATCTTTCTTTATTGAATACGGAGGAATCAACGGAAAAGAATGGATTGCTCCATTTGAAGATACTACATTCGATTATAACGTTCGAAAGCACATTATCGCATCAGGTGGGGTCATAGGAGAGGATGAAAAGAATGTTGATATTCACCTTTTATTAAATACTCCATCTAAACATGAGGAGGCTAGAAGTCAAGATATCGATAACTTTGTAAAAAGAATAGGTGAACTAACTTTAGACGGTAAGCAAGTTGCGATAGGAGATGTCCTCATTGTAAATAAAGCGGATGAAACATTTGTTACGGAACTTGCTGACAGGGTTGATATAACAAAACTACTTTCCTATAGTGGGTGGAATACTGCTGGTAATGCACTAGGAATAACAGTCGGTCATGCTGCTTCACGCTTTGCTTTTATCGAGCAAACATCTGGTTTCGGTGTTCCTGTATATGAACAAGCGGCAAAGTCACATTATGAATTTTTACTACACAGATTTGCCAAAGATCAAGGATATAAAAATATCGTTCATCCGGCTGCGCGAGATTTTATTGCAGACATAGGTGCTAGTGAGTGGGATTTAGGCGATAAATATGACCCAGTGAATGATTTCGTGGTAGAAAAATTAACAAGTGAAACGGAAAATTGGTATCAAAATTTTAATGGGAAAAAGATCTATATCGGATCAAGAGGAAATAAAGATTTCTATAAAACCATCGAATCACTTGAAAGTGTGCACGTAAAACTTCCTTGGCCGCGAATCTTTGAGGCAGAGTTGGAGCCAGAATTGAAGTTGAAGTAGTTCAAATGTCTAGTAACTTCTCTAATTATGCTGAATAAATTCAAAAAGACCGGATTCTCCGGTCTTTTTTTGAGAAATATTAATGGGGAAAGGGGATACAATATCAATGATAGATACCTATTTTGAAAAGATCACTGAGCGGTTAAATATCGTAATGGAAAAAGAAAAGGAGGGAATGAATAAAGTAGCTAGAGTAATAGGAAAGGCTATTCAAAATGGTGGAGTGGTTCAACTTTTTGGGTGTGGACATTCTCATATTTTAGCGGAAGAGGCTTTTTATCGAGCAGGTGGTTTAGTTCCTATCAACCCTATTTTTCATGAACCATTAATGCTTCATGATAATGCATTACTTTCTTCAGAACTAGAAAGAGAGAGTGATTATGCCTTGTCCTTTTTGAAGGATGAAGATATTCAAGAAAAAGATATCATGATTATTATTTCGACTTCAGGAAGAAATCCAGTGCCTATTGATGCAGCCATTTACGCAAGGAAAAAAGGAGCATGTGTAATCGGGATTACATCCGTCGAATATTCGAATAGTCAGCCATCCCGTCATGCATCGGGGAAACTTCTACATGAAGTTGTTGATTTTGTTATTGATAACCATTCCGTCATTGGCGATGCAATTCTAACGCATGAAAAAGTAGCTGTGCCATTTTCCCCGACATCAACGGTGGTTGGGGCTACAATTATCCATGCGATATTTGCTGAAGTGATCGTCACGATGACGGAAAGCGGACTACATCCACCGATATTTCTTAGTGCAAATATCGAAGGCGGAGACGAGCATAATAAATCAATGTTAGAAAAGTATGGTGAGAGAATTTCATGGTAGAGTGTGATTCCCATAAATTGGGGTAGAAGGAATGCTTTAAGGATGCCATGTATATGACTTCATACGTGCCTATTCGACTTCATTCATGTAAGATGAAGAGACAAAGAAATCAATGAAAAGGAGAGGATTACATGTTTAGTTCACGTATTGCAAATGCATTAAATCAACAGATGAATAATGAATTCGATGCTGCACAATCTTATATGGCGATGGCTGCTTATTGCGAATATAATAACTATGGAGGATTTGCGCACTTTTATCTCCAACAGGCGGCTGAAGAGCGTTTCCATGGTATGAAAATATATCAATACTTAAATGACCGCGGAGTTCATGCAGAATTCACTGGAGTGACTGCGCCGAAAATAAATTTTGATTCCATTTTGGATACTTTTGAATCGGCATTGCAACAAGAAAAAGGGGTAACCAAAGATATCTACGCATTGACTGATTTAGCTTGGGAAGAAAAAGAACATGCAACGATTTCATTTTTGCAATGGTTCTTAGACGAACAAGTGGAAGAAGAATCTTCCTTTGATACACATATCGAATATTTGAAACGAATTGGTGAAGACAAGAACGCATTATACATCTATGAAAAAGAACTAGGACAACGTTCTTTCAACGCCGAAAACGAGGCATAAGTATATAAACCAAAGCATCTCCGACTGAATTGTTCAGGAGATGCTTTTTTGGAATTCGCTAACATATACAAAGTGTTATCGGTGTCCAGTGAAAGCTATTAGCAACACATCATTCATCTAAGCATAATATAAGGAATCACTCTGTTTATCATTGTGATGGGTCATGTTTATTTAGAAAAACATATTCAATAATACTTAATCGTTATTGACTAAAGAAAAACATGTATAGTATGATATTTTTTGTCTCACTTTTTATTACAGAAGCGAAAGGAGCATAGTTGTTTTAAAAATAAAAGCGCCAGCACTAATCTAAAGAGGAATTCCATATGGGAAAGTCAGACGATGAAAATGTCCGGCTAAGGCGTAGGGCCTAAAGAACGTAAGTCGATTGGCTTTGTGGTGAAACTCATTACAACGCAACTCATCCTATGTTTGCTATCCCTGTTTAGTTGCCTTCCTTAGATTAGTAGACGAGGTGGAGGTTTATCGAACGTTCGGCGGATGCCTCCCAGCTGTGCTACACAGCTGAAATCTCTTTCTTAAATCATCAGAGGTGACTCGGTGGACAAAGGAAAGGGAATGTGCACATAAAAAACAGAGATGAGGGGGCAAGTATGCCCCCGTGCTTGCTTGCCTCCTTATTAGGGAGGAACAAACTATGTGCGGTATTACAGGTTATATTGGAGAGATGGATGCAAAGGAAATTTTATTAAAAGGCTTGGAAAAGCTTGAATATAGAGGGTATGATTCTGCGGGTATTGCAGTGAGTAATGAAAAGGGTGTCCATATTTTTAAAGAAAAAGGACGGATTGCTGATTTAAGAAGTGCCGTAGACGGAGAAATTTTTGCACAGGCTGGAATCGGACATACACGCTGGGCAACCCATGGTGTACCAAGCTATATCAATGCGCATCCACATCAGAGTACGTCAGGCCGTTTTACTTTGGTTCATAATGGAGTCATTGAAAACTATACATTGCTAATGAGCGATTATTTGCAAGACGTACCATTTCAAAGTGATACGGATTCCGAGATCATTGTTCAATTAATTGCTAAGTTTTCAGAAGAGGGATTAGAAACGGAAGATGCCTTTCATAAAACTATAAATCTATTAAAAGGTTCCTATGCCATTGCCCTAATAGATGTAGAAGCACCTGATATTATTTTCATTGCGAAAAATAAAAGCCCTTTGCTTGTTGGTGTTGGAGATGGGTTTAATGTGGTCGCTAGTGATGCGATGGCGATGATTCAAGTAACGGATACGTTCATTGAGTTGATGGATAAAGAAATGGTTATCTTAAAAAAGAACAATGTTACAATCAAAAATCTTCAAGGTGAAAACGTGACTCGTGCACCATATAAAGCAGAAATCGATGCAGAGGATATTGAAAAAGGAACATATCCTCACTATATGCTCAAGGAAATTGATGAACAGCCCCTTGTTATCCGTAAAATCATCCAAGCTTACCAAAATGAAAAAGATGAGCTTGTGGTTGTTGATGATATTGTAAAATCGATGAAGGAAGCAGACCGTATATATATTGTTGCATGCGGAACGAGCTATCATGCCGGACTTGTAGGCAAGCAATTCATTGAAAATATGGCCGAAATTCCTGTAGAAGTACACGTAGCAAGTGAGTTTAGCTACAATATGCCACTTCTTTCAGCAAAACCATTGTTTATTTTTCTATCGCAAAGTGGGGAAACTGCTGACAGCAGAGCGGTCCTTGTTCGGATTAAAGAAATGGAGCATAGAGCGCTCACGATCACGAATGTTCCCGGATCGACTCTTTCACGTGAAGCTGATTATACGATGCTCCTGCATGCTGGACCAGAAATTGCAGTAGCATCAACAAAAGCATATACGGCGCAGATTGCAGTCTTAGCGATTCTTGCAAATGTAACAGCAAAATCACGAGGAATGAATCTCGCATTGGATCTCGTTCATGAGCTCGGTATCATTGCCAACGCAATGGAAGTGCTCTGTGACACGAAGGAAGAGTTTGAGAAAATGGCAAGTGAATTCCTACCATTTACACGTAACTGTTTCTTTATCGGACGTTCTTTAGACTATTTTGTCTGCTTGGAGGGAGCATTAAAGCTAAAAGAAATATCATACATCCAAGCAGAGGGATTTGCTGGCGGAGAGCTGAAACATGGAACAATCGCCTTGATCGAAGACGGAACGCCTGTCATTGCCCTAGCTACACAGGAAAACGTCAACTGGAGCATTCGTGGTAACGTAAAAGAAGTGGCTGCTCGAGGCGCCAACACATGCATCATCTCGATGAAAGGACTGGAAACAGAAGAAGACAGATTCCTTTTACCAAAAGTAAATCAATTATTAACACCTCTTATCTCTGTAATCCCACTCCAACTCATCGCATACTACGCATCCTTACATCGCGGATGTGATGTCGATAAACCGAGGAATTTAGCGAAAAGTGTCACGGTGGAGTGAGTGGATTGGTTTTGATGTGGATTTTATGTTGCTTAGAAATAAAGTTTAACCGTTTATAAAAAAGTTACACCGTTTAACCTCTTTGGATATAATTGTCTGAAGGGGTGTTTTTATGTCTAAAAGGAAAAGAACATCTAAAGTCGAAAAGTGGATTAAAGAAGGTAGAGGAACTGCAGTGGGGCAGATTATCAGCTATGGCTAAAAGTTCAAGATGTTTCCTCACTAGGTCGATCAATGAAATTAAAAGGTATAAAAACGGGTAGATAGCATGAGTTTTTATCAGACTTGGAACGAAGCTACTTTCATTTGACTGGATTTTCAAATGGTATTACTGATATTCGTGAACAGTTTCCTCTATTACCACAAGAAGAAACGATTTTAATTGCAGAGGAACTAGGTATTAAACGTCCTAAGACTCAAAGAGCCAAAGTATGTCCCTGTAACTCCCTTGTTCCCAACGTAACTTTGTTCTTCCTTGCTGTAACTAAGTTGGTTTCCGAGGCGGGAAAAGTACAGAGAGAAAAATGATCGAAGCATTATGTATTATGATGGTTTTTCAATCATCTTTCAATAGGGATGTTCAATCCCAGATCAATAAAAATTCGGACTGGATCCAATAGTGGGTCCAGTCTTTTTCTTTTGCCCAGTATACTCCCAGTCCTTGTCCAATAAGGGTTTCATCATCTTTTATCCATTGTCTTTCCTCTATAATGTTACCATCCCAACTGTATCAATCCGAAGGATTTTCAGCCGTCTTTTTTGTGTTTTATCAATATCATTTCGTCAGTTTCTCCAGTCTTTCATCTGGTTCATTCTTTTTATACTCCCCAATTCTGGGGAAAGACTTAGTTACAATGGCAGAATATTCTATACAACCCAGAGTGGAGAAAAGAGGGGGAAATCGAGTGATTTGGGGAAGAACTAAGTTCCATTGCCATAAGGCGTGAAAGAGGGGGTGAAGCCTTGGGAGATAAGGGATAGAGGGGGGGTGGGAGGGAAGAACTAAGTTACAGGTACATACAAAGACAGGAGAGTCTATTGTAATGACAACGGATTTCCTAGTAACCGCGTTAATAAAGGAAATGAGGCAATTGAAGTTCTCGTACTATCAAAATGAAAGATAAGCTAATGGATGAACGAGTGTTAGAGAAATTTGAAATTCAACGTGAATATTGGGACGAAAAGGTATTCAATGGGGCATTGGAACGGGAGAAGAATTCGATAAAACAATGGCGAGAAATATTAGCTATAAAAGTTAACTCCATTTTGATTAATCCTTATTCAAAATGGGGCTTTTTGGTTTTTGGCAACGACATCTTTATTCAAACTGAAATTCATCAATTTCCACATAAAATGATTGTATATATTAAATTAAATTCTTTGCTTGAATCTCCAGCAGCGTCACCTTTTATAATCAATTTAGTTACCCAATAAAAAAGTAACAACAAAATAATTTATGATAGAGGAGGTTGATATTATGAAAAGAGAGAGTTTGTTAAATAGAGGATTGGCAAGTTTAATCCACTTATTCTCGTTATTGCTTACTTTTATTTTACCCATGTTGGTATACTTAGGGACTAAGAAAAGAAATAAATATTTTGCAGATCATGCAAAAGAGGGGATGAATCTTCACTTTACTTTTTTCCCTATTCTTTTGATCTTAAATTTAATGAATATGGGACCTGTTTTTACTTATGGTCTTCTTACCCTTGAAACAATATTGATATTAATTGCTGCAATTTATGCTCTAAAGGGAAAAAAGTTTTCTTACCCTGTTATACGTTATTTTAAGGTATAAAAGTAGGACCAATAAGTAAATAAAAACAAGAGGTGAGGAAGAAATGTCGGATAAAGATATATTTACCATCGGGGAATTTATGCAAAAGTCTGGTGTCAGCATTAGAACGCTTCGATATTATGATAGCATAGACTTGCTAAAACCAAGTGATTATACAGAGGGGGGGCATAGACTTTATTCAAAAAAGGATTTGGCTATGCTTCAAAAAATTAAATCCTTGCAGTTTCTCAATTTTTCCCTAAAAGATATTAAAAACAAGCTTCAAAATAACGCTGCTAAGGGAGCAGAAATATTAAAGTCATTAAACGATCAAAAACAGATATTTGAGACAAAAAAACTTGAAATCATTAATGTTTTATCTGATTTAGACCATCTTATTGAAACAATAGAAGATGAGGAAACCATCAATATCAACATATTTTGTGCGATGCTACAAAAATTAATGTTTGAAGAAGATACAAAGAAATGGTTTGAAGATCATTTTTCTAAAGATATGACTGATGAATTATTTAGTATAAATAAATCCGAGGAAATTGCTTTAGATAAAAAGTGGACTAAAGTTTTATCTGATATCAAACATTTAACGTTTATCGAAGCTATACCATCTTCCAAGGAATCGCAACAAACAATTGAATCACTGATGGAGCTTATGAATGGAACCACGAAAGGGAACTTGGATTTAATTGCAGAAAAACTGCCATCCTCAGAATCCTTTTCATTCCCTAATCCTTTCACAGAAAAGGAGCAAGAGTTTTTAATAGAGGCTATGGAAATCTATCAAAGAGATAATTCTGGGTTTACATGGAGGCGGTAAATTGCTCTGGACATATATGATAATTTTTGTTTTGGCAGCGACTCCTTTTTTTGAAATTATCGCCATTATACCTATTGCAATAGTGGGTGGCCTTCCAACAATCCCAGTATTGTTCCTTTCCTTTTTCGGGAATTTATTAACAATTGTGATACTCATAAAATTCGTTGATCTATTTAGGAAATGGTTATTGAAGAATAAGGACCTAAAAAATCATGAATCTAAACGTTATAGCAGAGCAAGATCAATCTGGAATAACTTTGGTCTTCCCGGTTTATTATTTTTAGGGCCCATAATTGTAGGAAGCCATTTATCGGCTTTACTATCCATCGCTTTTGGTGGTAGTAAGCAAAAAACATTATATTTAATGTCCATAAGTTTGTTTTTGTGGACGCTAATATTGGGGATAGGGTCTCATTATGGATTTAGCCTTTTTGTAAAGGATGACAATAATCAAGGTTTTATTATGAAGATTATAAAGGGATCATAAATACAAAGTTTTTTTGTAAATAAACATACTGTTGTAGCAGGAACTTCAAAAAAATTTGATCAAACTTTTTTTATTTAAAGCAAAATGTGGTTTTCGAGATGTTTTTGATTAAACTTTATTTAAAAGGCCACATTTTACTAAGATTACCGATTTTGAAAAGCTTTCATTCTGTTAGATTGTTTCATACCATTAAACTTCAACAAGCGGGGGCGTTTGTGGAATAACACAGGTGGAAAATGATCAAACTCCTTTATAAAAATTGAACTTCGCAGTGCATAGGAAGAATCGATTTTGATAAGGTTATTCCGCAAACGGACCAATATCTGGAATAGTTCGGTTACAAACTTTTAGAATATAAATAACACTAAACCACTCAGTGAGTCACTGAATGGTTAACACCTCTATATTCAGGGATTACCTGATCTAACAAGGAGTGTAACTGTATTTTAGTTTTTGCTGATATATCTACAATACTTTCTTGTTGTCTAGTAAGGTTGCGAAGGTTTAAAAGTTGACTATCGCGCTTTTTATAAGGTTCCAACTTTTCTTTATAAAACAGCACACAAAGGTGGTAGGCATCTACTGCATCTGTTTTAACTTTACGCAGGCTTGAACTTTTGGCACGATGTGAGATAAGAGGATTAAAAATAATATAAACATACTTTTGCTCCTCCATAAATTAAATAACTGGATAATGATTGTGAGCAGTTGATTCCAATACGAACGTAGGTTGGTTGCTATTAGCCGTTTTTTCAACTTCATGAAGGAATTCTAGTAAATTGAAATTGCCTAATCCTTATACTAAAGCCCTTACGATAAGGTTCAGCTTTATCTAAAAAGGCTTGAATTTGACTTTCCCCTTTTGAAATATCCAGACCAATAACTGGATTCATACAGTATCTTTTCTTAAAATATTAAATTAGTCGGTATCCCCTAAGGCTTCTTGTAATGTCATAGGTTCGCTTGTTAAACGGGATCACAATGTCCCAACCAGCCTTAAACATGCTTATACAAGTAAGGGGGTGAACAGTTTAGCTAACGAGATCTAGTCCCGCTGGTGCGACGTTCTATCCCGACTACGGTTATAATAAAACCATATAAAAAAAGGTCAACCAGTAAAATCTGGTTAAACTTATTTTACGAACTGGTGCTTTAGTTGAATAAGGATTTACGGAAATGATTAAACTTTTTATAAAAAATTATTGCTATGCTCGAATAAAAGAACCTTTCTATTAACTTAAAAACCATCCATTCTCCTTCTTTAAGTACTCGCAAAAGGTGGTGTGACAGGAACGATGGGGGTGGGACTTAGCAAGTTCACCTTATGTAAGATGGGTTGTGGAGCCTATTGATACCGCTATTGTAAAATAAATATGTTGCTTTATATGGGAAAGGTTTTATTTGGAAAATCAGAAAGCGTTGACAGTTTTTTTGAATTAGGCTATTATGTAAGTTGGAATTGGGTAGTAATTGTTTAAATACAAGCTAAGCCTATTCATTACGTGCAAAGAAGACTCAAGGGACTTCTATGCATTTTAATGGATGGGCTTTTTTCTGTTTGTTGGAAGAATGCGCTAATTCATTTAATTAAAACATAAAAATAAATTTAAAAATATCCTTAAAGTGAGGAATATATGTGGTAATTAAGAGACTGTTAAATAATAATGTCGTAATTACAGTAGATAAATTCGGAGAAGAAATAATCGTTATGGGAAAAGGTATTGGCTATCAAAAATCAAAAGGTGATGCGATTGATGAAAGTAAAATAAATAAGATTTTCAGTATTACGAATAGGGAAGTATCTAGCAAATTACAGGAATTACTGAATAACATCCCGATAGAGCATATGAAATTATCAGATGAAATTATTGAATATGCACAAAACAGACTAGGTAAAAGATTGAATGAAAGTATTTATATTTCGTTGAGTGATCATATACACACCGCAATTCAAAGGATTAAAGAAGGGATCAAAGTAAAGAACGCTCTGCTTTGGGAAATTAAAAGGATCTATAGGGATGAATTTGATATTGGGATGAAAGCGTTGGACCTTATAGAAAAAAAGACGCTGATTCGTTTACCTGATGATGAAGCGGGATTTATTGCTTTTCATATCGTAAATGCCCAATTAGATCAGGAACGACCGGTTGTACAAGGAATTACGGAATTAATCCAAGAAATTTCGACAATCGTCAGAATTCATTTCAGTATTGAAATTAAAGAAGAGTCGGTTTCTACTTTTCGCTTTATCACTCATTTAAGGTTTTTTGCTACCAGATTATTGACAGATAGTATCTATAATGACGCACCTGATGAAGACCTACTTGAGATTATAAAAAGTAAATATAGGGAAGCATTTGAATGCGTTATGAAAATTCACACGTTCATTCATCAGAAATACGAATATGAATTAACCTCTAATGAGATAATTTATTTGACGATTCATGTGGCAAGGGTAGTTCAAGATGCAAATAACTAGTAAAAATAATGGTAGCTGCAAACATTAACATTTAGCTGGATGGTAACATTAAGTTGGCCAAACCTTCAATATTTCTAAAAAAATTGGAGGTAAGAAAATGGGGAAATATAACGAATTAGCAAAAAAAATTATCGAGAACATAGGTGGAAAAGAAAATATTAATAGCTTAACACATTGTGTGACTCGGTTGAGATTTAAATTAAAAGATGAAAATAAAGCAAATGATGACGTACTAAAAAATATGGATGAAGTTGTAACGGTCATGAAAAGTGGCGGACAGTATCAAGTTGTTATCGGGAACCATGTTCCACAGGTTTATGATGATATTAACTCATTGATTGATATGGATCAGCATGAAGCTGATCAAGAAGATAAACAGAAACCAGAAAAGCTGCTAGATAAAGCTATTGATGTTATTTCAGGGATATTCCAGCCTATATTAGGATTTCTTGCTGCCTGTGGAATGATTAAAGGTTTTAATGTCCTGTTTACTACTCTAGGATTCTATAGCGAAAGTTCAGGGGGAGCCATGGTACTTGAAGCTATAGGAGATGCTATGTTCACGTTTTTACCTTTACTGCTAGGCTATACAGCAGCAAAAAGGTTTGGTCTTAAAAAACCTTTGTTAGGGGTAATAGTAGGAGCAATTATGTGCTATCCGGGAATTCAAAATAGTGCAATCTCCGTTGGTAAAGACGCAATGTATACTTTATTTCAAGGGACCATGTTTGAAACGCCCATTTATATTGACTTCTTTGGCATTCCTATAATAACGATGGATTATACTGGAACAGTTATACCAGTGATTTTAGTTGTTTATTTTGCATCAAAGTGCGAAAAAATATTTAACAAAATTATTCCTGACTTATTTAAATTTTTCTTTGTTCCCATGCTTACTCTACTAGTGGCACTACCTATTGCTTTTCTATTAATTGGCCCTCTTGCAACATTTGGATCAACGGCAATTTCAGAATTTGTACTATCTGTAAGAGACCTTAGTCCACTAATTGCAGGGGCGGTTGTAGGACTTACATGGCAGATACTTGTTATCTTTGGAATGCATTGGGGATTTATACCTGTATATATAAATAACGTACAAACATTAGGATACGACAATATCATGATGCCATTCTTTGCATGTACATTTGCAACAGCAGGCGTTATATTAGCGTTATTTTTCAAAACAAAGGATAAGAAAGTAAAAGAAATGACTTTACCTAATTTTATAACAAGTATATTTGGGGTAACTGAACCGGCAATTTATAGTGTGTTATTGCCTTTAAAAAAACCATTTATTATTAGTTGTATTTCTGGTGGAATTGGTGGTGCATTCTATGGATACTTTAACCTAAGAAAATTTATACTTGGTGGAATGGGAATCTTTGAATTACCGGCAATGATTGAACCAGATGGAGCGATGGGGAATTTAGTTATAGCTGTATTGGGAATGATCATTTCAATGACAGTAGCTTTTGTACTAACGATGCTTTTCTACAAAGAGAAAGCAGTTGTTTCTGAAGAAATGAATGAAATCCAAGCAGTAGATATGAATGAGGAGAAGAATAATAGACTAGCAAAAGAAAACATTGGAAGCCCAATAAAAGGAGAAGCAATTCCCTTAAGTGATGTGACAGATGCTGCTTTTGCTTCAGGTGTATTAGGTAATGGAGCTGCGATCATACCAGTAGAAGGGGTGGTTGTTGCTCCAGTAGATGGAGAAATAACCACATTATTTCCAAGTTTACATGCTGTAGGAATCACTTCGGTAAATGGAGTGGAAATTCTCATTCATGTTGGATTAGACACCGTTCAATTAGAGGGGAAAGGATTTACAGCCCATGTAAAACAAGGTGATAAAGTAAAAAAGGGTCAAAAGTTGCTAGACTTTAACATGGAAAAAATCGAAAAGGCTGGTTATAGCATCGTTACCCCAGTAGTTGTTACAAACACAGCAGAATTTCTAGAAGTTGCGGAAACGAAAGAAAGCAATGTAGACAGGGGAACAAATTTAATAACGGTTATTTTCTAAATCGCGGCGGCCTAAAATGATCCTTATTTAAGATCATTGAAATAATAGCTCAAATTAAGCGTGTTTTATGGATAAAGATTGCGAAGGAGGAAGAGGATTTGAAATTTAGAGATGGATTTTTATGGGGTGGAGCTACCGCAGCAAATCAGTGTGAAGGTGGATATAATAAAGATGGTAGAGGGCTTGCTAATGTTGATGTATGCCCTACAGGAAAAGATCGATCATTAGTGATTACTGGAAAATTAAAGATGTATGACTTTGACGAAGATTACTATTATCCTTCAAAAGAAGCTATTAATATGTACCATCATTTTAAAGAAGACATTCAATTATTTGCTGAAATGGGCTTTAAGGTTTATCGAATGAGTATTGCTTGGAGTAGAATTTTTCCAATGGGAGATGAAGAGGAACCGAACGAAGCGGGATTACAATTTTATGAAGATTTATTTAAGGAATGCCATAAACATGGAATAGAACCGCTGGTTACGATTACCCATTTTGATTGTCCAATGCATTTAATTAAAGAATATGGTGGTTGGCGTAACCGTAAAATGATTGATTTCTATGAAAAGTTATGCAGGGTTATTTTTAATAGATATAAAGGTTTAGTTAGATATTGGCTAACATTTAATGAAATAAATATGATTTTACATGCTCCATTTATGGGAGCAGGACTTTGTTTTGAAGAAGGAGAAAATGAGGAGAAAGTTAAGTATCAAGCAGCTCATCACGAACTTGTTGCAAGTGCGAAGGCAACTAAAATTGCCCGTGAAGTTGATAAGAATAATTTAATCGGTTGTATGTTTGCGGCGGGGAGTGTATATCCTTATAGTAGTAACCCGAGTGACGTTTGGGAAGCGACAAAAATGGATCGAGAAAATTATTTCTTTGTCGATGTACAGTCCAGAGGAAAATACCCAAACTATGCCCTAAAAGAGATGGAACGTAAAGGAACAATGCCAATAATGGCCGAGGGAGATGAAGAGCTCCTTGCGAAATACACGGTAGATTTTATTTCACTATCTTATTATAATAGCCGCTGCGTTAGAACAGATGATGGTGAAGGAGAAACAGCAGAAGGTAATTTATTTGCATCTGCAAAAAATCCTTATTTAGAATATAGTCAGTGGGGATGGCCGATTGATCCTTTAGGCCTGAGAATCACTTTAAATCACGTCTATGATCGTTATGAAAAACCATTATTTATTGTAGAGAATGGCCTAGGGGCAAAAGATGTAGTGGATGAACATGGTTATGTGGAAGATGATTATAGAATTGATTATTTAAGGGAACATATAAAAGCAATGAGAGATGCAGTTACTGTTGATGGAGTAGACTTATTAGGATATACAACATGGGCACCTATTGATTTAGTAAGCGCGGGATCTGGAGAGATGGAAAAACGCTATGGGTTTATTTACGTCGACCGAGATAACGAAGGAAATGGCACATTAAAAAGAAGTAAAAAGAAAAGCTTTTACTGGTATAAAAAAGTTATTTCCTCAAATGGTGATGATTTAGAATAAGGAGTAGCCTGTTTTCAGCAGTGTGAGTAGAAATGCTTGCACTGTTTTTTTCTAAACATGAACCGATTTATAGACACTAGAATTCATCCCATTAAAAAGTCTGTTCCAATTGCTGAATAGTTGGTATCCAAACGGAAAAGAAGAGGGAAGAGCAGTGGCAGAACAATAGGTATTCAATCAAAGATCAATCAAAATTCGAGGCTGGGTTCAATGGTGATCTAGTCTTTATGTTGTGTCCAATATCCCTGCAATACCTGCTACGATAAGGTACAGTTATTTCTCATCCCTTTGTTTTCTATACGGTTTGAGAGAACACGAGAGAGAGGAAAGAGAGTGATGGGATAAGAGGAAATAGCCTAGGTGGCTTATGGCTATTTAAAATATAAAGTAAAATAGAAATGGAATCATAGATATTGTAAAGGAATGTACTTAAAGTAAGGAGAAAGTGTAGGAGTGGTGTTTAATAAGTGTTCAACGATCGGACCATTTAATAGAACAAGACCTACTGATGTTGCTATAGTTGACACAAACCTTTAGTGGAGTGGGCTTAGATGATAGATGGGTGTGTGTCTTGAGAGAAAAAGTGGAGAAATAATTGCTAAAAGGTGTAGTTATAGAGAGATTCAGCTTTTCATTTATAGAGCAATTTATTATAAGTTTTGAAAGGGTGGTGTTTGGTTTGACTTTACAACAATTAAAATATGTATTGGAAGTAGCAAGCAAGGGATCAATGAATGAGGCAGCAAAAAGTCTATTCATCTCCCAGCCAAGATTATCGAATGCAATTAAGGAATTAGAAAAGGAAGTTAAAATCACTCTATTCATTAGAACGAATAGAGGAGTTACTATTTCTAATGAAGGATCCGAGTTTCTAGGTTATGCGAGACAGGTATTACAGCAGTTCAACATGCTTGAAGAAAAATATATAAGTGAAAAACCAGCTAAGCAACATTTTTCTATTTCAACCCAGCATTATACTTTTGCGGCCAATGCTTTTGTGGAACTTGTAAAAGAGTTTGGAGCTGAGAATTATGAGTTTACACTTCGTGAATCTAAAACTTATGAAATAATTGAAGATGTAAAGAATTTACGAAGCGAGTTAGGGATTATCTATTTAAGTAGTGATAATGAATCCATATTATTAAAACTTTTAAAAGAAAGAAATATAATCTTTTCAGAACTATTTACTGCACAACCTCATGTGTTTATTAGTAAAAGACATCCATTATCCGACAAAGAGTATATTAATTTAGATGAATTAGATGACTATCCATGCCTTTCTTTTGAGCAAGGAGAATACAATTCTTTTTACTTATCAGAAGAAATTTTAAGTACACGAAGTGTAAAAAAAAGTATTAAAGTAAGTGACAGAGCAACTATTGTTAATTTCATGATTGGTCTCGACGGTTACACCATTTCTTCTGGAGTTTTTCCTAAATATCTTCATGGAGACGATATTATTGCTGTTCCTCTTAATGCAGATGAAGTCATACGCGTAGGAATAATAAAGCATAGCGATGTCATATTAACGAAACTTGGCGAAATTTATATGGATGCCTTAAAAAGAGTTGCACAGGAATTATAAAAGACTTAATAGTCAGCTTGATATAACTAAAAGTTATACCAAGCTATGTTGTTTTGGTATTATCCAATATGTAGGAAACTCCCTTATAATATGAATGATGATAGCTACAAGTTGGAGAGTGAATTTTTATATGGGAGTTCAAGTATTATATTCTTTTGTAATATACGTACTAATAAATGCCTTTACACCTGGACCAGGTAATATTCTAGCATTAAATACCATGACGAATTATGGATGGAAAAAAGGGAAATCATTATTCTTCGGGATCTTTACCGGTTACTTTTTTGTGCAAGGATTATGTGCCCTAATTATTTTTGGATTAGAAAACTTAATAAATCCAATAATGACGGTCCTTACATATGCAGGAGCTATTTATATAATGTGGCTTGCATATCAGGTTGCTATTAGTAGACCTGACAATAAAACAGCCGGGAAACAGCCCTCTTTTTGGATTGGTTTTGTTCTGCAAATTGTTAATGTAAAAATATTTTTATTTGGGATTACCTCCTTAACAGGATATGTTATGCCATATTATTCATCACTGGGTCTGCTTTTATTTTTTGAAATGATCATTGCTGCAATAGGTTCGCTTGCTACTCTAACTTGGATATTGTTCGGTGGGTTATTCCAAAAAACATATATCAAGCATTTTCGAGTAATAAATATTATATTAGCGTCATTACTTTTGCAATGTGTCGCTGCACTTTTACTACAGTAAAAAATGAGAAATGAAGACACACTGCTACCCACAACAGCATTTTTAAAGATGAATCTTTGAATATTCAAGGGACAATAAGCCATAAAGGGACCTGTATAAACTAGGAGTAAAATCGGTTCTTGTCTCTGGACCTACGGGAGAACAGCACAGTCTAAACCTACAAAAGAAAGTTGAAATAATAAAAAGCGGTAAGGGATAGAAACAAACTCTGCTTTTATGCTGGTGGGGAAGTGGGCTTAGAAGATAAAATATTAGATGGATATGATCGGCTTTCTTCCATTGCTTCATAAATTGCTTATGAGACAACAATTAAGAAAACAAGAAAGCGAAATGATAGAAAAAATGTTGAAACAAGTTTATCAAGGAAATGCAATTACGAATGTGAAAAACATCATTAATCTTAAAGGGATTCCAAAGGGGAGTTGCAGGAGTCCAATTGGAAACATTTAATGGGATAATTATATCTAATTTAGATTGGTCAGTTAAAATGTTCATCTTATCTAGTGAATAGGTGGATTTCAATATCTGTTACAATCATTCCCATAGAACAAATCCGTTTTGACCAATCTATATTCAAAACGGATTCATTTAATTTAACGTGAAATATGGAGGTGCAATGTATTTTTGACTTGTAGAGTAAATTCATCTCATTTTGCTGAATAAAACCAAATCCTATTAGTAATTTTCATAGTTTCTATACTTCTTTTGATTTTCTTTCTTGAATAATTCGTAAGCATTCATTAAATTCAACTTCTGTATAATCATATTTTGATAACACTAATAATCTTAATAATGAACCTAAAGCTGGTAGAATAGATACTACGATAAATAATCCTGATAAAGTAAATTCAGTTTGTTCAACATTGGCCTGATAACCTATTAAGGTTAAGATAAGCCCTGTGAAAGCCCCTGCTAAAGCAACAGATAATTTTCCAGCAAATGTTTGTCCACCAAATACAATTGCTTCCGTTCTTTTTCCTGTTTTCACTTCACTATATTCAACTGTTTCTGATAGCATAGCAGAAATAATTGGTCCTGTAGCTGAATATAACAATTGAGTTATGGCTAAAAATGTTATAACTAATACGATACTCTCGTAACCTACTAAGAAGAAAATAAGACGTATTATGATATCCATTCCTAACAATGTTCTTAAAATATTTCTCTTCTTAAAATATTTTGTTAGAAGTGGAATAAATAAAAATCCTACTGCACTTAATGTACCGATTATTCCGAAAACACTCATTAATTGAGGAGCATTCAAATTATAGGTAAAGAAATAAAGTATGATTCCTTGTACAATATTCATAAAAATATTTAAGAAAAATACAAGTAAAATCTTAAACATGTACTTATTTACTTTAGCTGATTCTATAACATCTTTGAATGTAACTTTTTCATTATGCTCTGGTACAACTCGTTCTTTCGTATATTTATAGCCAATGAACATTAAGATATATGCTGCAACCATGATGATACCAACTGTTATCAAATAACTTACAGATGGGGTATAGTTTTTATTGAAAGTCGCTATCAATATTGGAACTAAAAATCCCACCATACCTATTCCGCCATACACACCTAAATTAGCTACTGTTAATAACTTTGTACGATCTTGACCATTTTTAGAAATCACTGTAGAAAGAGACCAAAACGGAATATCAGAAAATGCATAAATCGTTCCCCAAAGAATATAAGTAGCTCCTGCATAGATAACTTTCCCTGTTACACTTATATCAGGAGAGAAAAAACAAAATATAGTAGAAACAACAATTAATATTGGGGTAAATTTCATATACCCTCTAAATTTTCCGTGTTTGGTTCTCCTTGTATCCATAAATCCAGCTACGATAGGATCAATGACTGCATCCCAAATTCTGGCAACTAAGAAAATTATACTTGCTGCTACGGCTGAAATACCTAAAATATCCGTATAAAAGAATAAAATGAACGTTCCTACCAAACCAAAACTAAAACATTGACCGAAACCATATGAAAAGTATGCAAAGTATTCTTTCATATTTATTTTTTCATTACTTACATCTATCTTATTTTCCTCGCCACTAGTTGCTAAACCTTGCATTTGATTCTCCCCTTATCATTTGAAAATGAACCCATATTGACGATCAGATTCCAGAATGGCTTTAATTTCTTTAGGATCAAATTTATAATCATGATTGTGATCTAATAATCCATTCACTTCTTGTTCAACATCTGTTAACTGTGTATAACAAAATCCACTACAATACTCTATTTTCATAACCGCTTTTGTTAGATTCTCTATTTTTAGTAACACATCATCTTTCGATTGAATACGCTCACCATATCCCCAAGAAGTTTTTGAATTATCTTCCTGATAGGCTAAGCCACCATATTCACTAATAATGAAAGGTTTTCGTTGATTTTCATAGCCTTTACAGTATGTTTTTCTACCACTTGTTAATGATGGACTTTCTTTTAAAGCCCTTTCTTTATTTTCATAAGAAGCTGCAAACGTACTCTCATCCGTATTGTAATCATGAATTGTACATACGTCTGTCAATGTATGTTCCCAACCATCATTTCCAATAACTAAACGTGTACTATCTAATGATTTAACTGTGTAGTACAATGCATTAACAAAATTTTGTTCTTCTTCATTATGAGAAATTTCATTAACTCCCCATGACTCATTCATCACAACATATGTAATAACGGAAGGGTGATTTATGTGTTTATCAACAAATGGATGAATCTCTTTGAACATACTTTCGTTTGACATACGACTAAACTCAAATATACTTGGCATTTCTGCCCATACACAAAGTCCTAATTTATCACATAAATATAATAACTTATGACTTTCTATTTTTTGGTGTATTCTCACGCCATTGAAGCCCATTTCCTTAATTTTCGCTAAATCATCTAAAAATTCATCTGTCGTTCCTGTTAAACCAGCATCCGGATAGTATCCTTGATTTAATATAAGTTTTTGATAGAATGCTTGATCATTGATATAAATTTTTTCTTCATGGGCCTCAATTCCTCTCATCCCAAAATAACTCTCTATTGAATCTTCTAATACATCATTCTCGTCCATAATATTAAGTTCAATATCATATAAATTAGGATCAGTTGGATGCCAATAAAATAGTCTGAAATTAGGGGAATTACTACTAACATCTATTGAAAATTTAGCTCGTCTATTTTTAAATGAACTAGTCATTCTAGTAATAAATTGACCATTATAGGACACTTTCGCTTCTATAAAAGCGTTTTTATTATTGTTGATTGTTGCATCTATCATTAGTTCTGATGCGTGAATATTAGGTTTCATCGTAAAGTTAGTGATGTAAGTATTTCCTGTTTCTTCTAACCAAACATTCTGCCATATTCCGATTGTACGAGTATACCAACATAAAAAGTTTTCCTCTTTCCAACTTTGTTTTCCTATTGGTTGATTTGTATCATTATTATCTTCCACTCTAATTGTTATCTTATTATTTTTACTTACTTGATTAGTTACATCAACCTCAAAAGGTACATGCCCCCCTTCATGTGTGTATACGAATACATTATTAATCCAAATATCACATCTATAATCAATAGCTTCAAAGTTTAAAATATAACTTTTATTTTCTTGTTTATTTAATTGAAATTCTCGATAATACCAAACTACAGGGAAATATTCCTCCATATCTATACCAGACTTTTTAAACATATAACTGTATGGCACTGTAATTTCTAAATTAAAATCCTCCTTTTTAATCGGCTCAGCTATGTTCGCGCTCTCAACTTTATCTAATTTGAATAACCATTTCCCATTTAGATCCATCCACTTCTTCCTAATTTTTTGCGGATTAGGATACTGTAGCTTTTCCATAATAATCCCCTTTCATTAACTTTTTGTTCCTTAAGTTAACTTTTTAGTTAAATTAACAAACTTAATATAACATATATTTTCTGTAAGTCAATTATTTTTCTACATGCTATAATGAGGGAAAGCATCAAAAGAAAGGGCAAAATATGGCACCTCATTCAGATTATTATCTTAAAGTAAATGATTCTCATTTAGATTTTTTTCAAGCTTTAGCTTCAAAAACACGACTACAAATAATTAATTTATTACTAGATAAAAACAGATCGATTAGTGAACTCAGTGGTTTATTAGATTTATCTTCTGCAGTTGTTACAAAACATGTTAATATTTTAGAAAATGTCGGCATTATTACTTCGATTTCTGAAAAGGGAATTAGGGGTAGACTAAAGATTTGCCAATTAAACAAAGAGGAAGTTGTTCTAATTTTTAATAGCAATAAAGAAAAAACCAGCAGAAAATTTATTGAGAAAAATATTCCAATTGGCTCATATTATGATTTTAAAATCTCGGCTCCCTGTGGTATTACCTCAAATGAAAAGATATTAGGTTATGTGGATAATCCAAATCTTTTTTATTTTCCTGAACGTGAAAAAATAAGTTTATTATGGTTCACATCAGGCTATATTTCCTATAATTTACCTATTTACGATATAAATTTTAATAATATAAAATCTGTTGAAATATCTTGTGAATTATGCTCTGAATACGCTGGGTATAACAACAATTTTAAATCTGATATTGAATTCTACTTAGATGATATTCTCTTAACAACGTGGACAAGCCCTGGTGATTTCGGGGATCGAAAGGGAAAACTCACTCCAAAATGGTGGGAGTTAGGAACAGAATATGGAATTTTAAAAACAATAAAAGTTGATAATAATGGAACCTTTTTAGATGGAGTCAAAGTAAATAATTTAACTCTTGAAGAATTATTAAAGGATAAAAAAGGGGCAATTAGTTTTAAAATTTCTTCACCTGATACTACTATTCATCCAGGGGGAGTAAATCTTTTTGGTAAAGATTTTGGTGATTATAATCAGGATATTAATGTCAAATTCTTTTATGAATAACTCAAATTTAGGTGAAACCACTAAAAATATATATGTAGGCTCAATGAAGGTGAACTATTATTTATTATAAAGACTGAACTCGTAGAGAATCATAGAATAAAGGGCTATACAATTTACTTCTTGCTCAGTAATGGTGCTCTTTAGTTGATTGAAAAAACTGTAATTATTCCTTGCTTTTTAAGAAATGGCTTATCGAACTTCGATAAGCCATTTTCAATATATAGTATTATTTTGATAAAGCAATTTTTATATGAGCTAAGTGATGCTCTTCGTGCCAAGCTAATTTTGCAACTTTTGTTGCAACTGTTATTTTACCGTTTTTCTGGTGAGTAAAAGCCCGGTCTAATTGTTCTTTAGTTAAACTATATCCTAAAGATACGATGCGCTCATTTATACCTTCTAGCATTTTAATAGAACTTTCAATAGGGAGTTTTGTATCCGGTTGAATAGCCCACTTATCTTGATCAAAATCTGGTACTGTTGGATTCTCATCTGTTAAAGCCAGTTTCAAACGTTGATACATATTCAACTGAGAATCTGCAATGTGATGAACAAGTTGACGAACTGTCCAGCTACCATTACGATATGTTCTGAATAATTCCTCATCATTTAATGTCTCAACAGTTTCTCTTAATCTAATCGTATACGTTTCGATTTCTTTTAGCCAATGTTGAATATTTTCTAATGTTACTTCTTTAGGAACTTGTAATTTTCCAATCGGGTATCTTACATCCATTTTCAATCCCCTTTTCCTAAGTCGTTATTTTCACTTATTTATTTCATAATCCTCTTTATACTTTAACATACATATCTAATTCCCGAATTAAGTGTTATTTAAGAAAATGGCCTTTTGTGGAAGGAAAATCAATTAGGACTCTGCGACTATGTTTCGGTAGCAAGGAAGAAGAGGGAGAACTACGCTCTCTATCATAACTTTATGTAAGCATCTGATGTTTAATTTGATTAAACTTATTTTAAAACAGCACATAGCAGAGAACCAAGTTGTTAATTAATGATAAAGTTTGGTACTACTATGCTGATAGTTGGATACTTTAAATGCAGCAAATGGGCCAGATAACGGAATGTCGATAATGAATTGGTCATTAATAGATAGAATTAGCAATGACCTTCCAAGCACATGAGACATATGATGAGTTTATAATCATATATCTTTGGAGGAATATTACAATGAATAACACTTCTTATATGTATCATTATCCAAACCCTTACTATAATTATATACCAATGCGTAACTGTGAGAATATGTGGGGGCCCGGTTATTGGAATATGTCGAATACAGCAGGTTATACAAATCAATTTTATCCGTATCCCAACACTCAGAGGAATACCGGTCCTATATTAAATGACCATGGGGGAGAACCCTTTGTAGTCGACATCAATCAAGCTGCTAGGAAAAACAACGCTTATCGCACGGTTATATGGACCGGAAATTACCTCCAAGTTACTTTGATGAGTATTGACGTTGGGGATAATATAGGGTTGGAGGCTCATCCTAATGCCGATCAATTTTCATATATTGTGGAGGGACAAGGGCTTGTTCAAATGGGAGAAAGTAAAAATCATTTAAGCTTTATAAGGCATGCATCAGATAACTCTGCTTTTATAGTGCCTTCTGGTACATGGCATAATGTAACGAATACAGGTAATACCCCATTAAAGCTTTATACGATTTATGCACCGCCTATGCATCCATTTGGTGCTTTTGAAAAAACTAAGGCAGATGCAGAAGCTGCTGAAGGTTAAAGGATAACTGTCTTCAGGCATCGGTCGGAACTCCTTGTACTAAGATTATTCAATAAAAAACCAATCAAAATGCGGCTGGATTCATTACGAATTCAGTCCTATTTCTTTTCTCCAATATTTTCTCCATCCATTCTTCGATCTCCAACAGTAACGCATTAACTTTAATTCTCTTGTTTAAAAAACACTTTCCGCATATTAGTCTTTACTATTTAAATACATAAAATCTATTATAATAAGACTATCACTGGATTTAAAATATACCTATTAGGATTGGTCTTTATTCCATAATTGGTATGTTGTGGAAGATCATAGTATTAAAATGTCTACTCATTCATAAGAGCAGAATCCATCACGATTAATTTCTTTAAACGAATTTTAGTAGTAAAAGGGATTATGGAAGTCTTATTTCGAGATACTAATTAAAATGTTATGATAAAATTTAGAACAAGACTTCTCATGAAGGTGTGGGTTGGTTTCTTTTGTCCAAATTGAAACATAGGAGGAAGAATAGTATGAAAATTGTTGTCACTAGTATATTTGTAGAAGATCAAGACAAGGCACTAAAGTTTTACTCAGAAACACTGGGATTTGTAAAAAAGCATGATGTTCCCACCGGAGAATTTAGGTGGATTACGCTTGTTTCACCTGAGGAGCAAGAAGGTACTGAGCTTTTGCTCGAACCAAATAATCATCCAATAGCCAAAGAGTATCAAAAGAAGCTATTTGAAGAAGGTATTCCTGTAACAATGTTTGGTGTGGAGGATGTTCGCAAAGAGTACGATAGGTTATTGAAACAAGGCGTAAAGTTTACTATGGAGCCGACAGAAATGGATAATATCAAAATCGCTGTCTTCGACGATACATGCGGAAACCTTATTCAAATAATACAAAATTAACTTTATGTATAACCCTGTCCTAATTTCAGGGCGGGGTTTAATGTTTGTAATATAAATGATATTGTTCACGTTTATGTATGGATGAAAAATGTGTGTTAAAATGAACACGAAATATTTTAATTGTTTAGAAAGGGATATGCCCAGTGAATAAATATCAAAAGCGTTCTATCTATGCTTCAATTATTATACTCGCTTTCTTCTTAGTGCTTTCTTTAATAACATCAAATTGGAAATTCTTTATATGGAGTATATTGCCCGTTTTTATGATTTTAATTCTTCCGTATACCGACAAGATTGACAAGAAAATGAAAGGAGAATGAAAGTTTTATAAGTAGACAGAGTTGTGATGGCAACTCTTTTTTGTTGTCCAACTAACATTACAGGTTAATTGTTGAATAATAATAAACTTTAAACACTAGAAAAACCTTGGAGTTTAACATATTGGGAGACCTAAAAATGAGGAGAATCAAACGGCTTTCTGCATGAAAGAAATTATCCGAAGTTGGTTTTATGTCAACTGAAATGGAGGCATTCTACCGTGGAAAACGTATTAGTATAAAGTGATTTCTTGTTTTTAGTTCAAAAAAAATAATATCTATAAAAACTACATACTAAGTATATAGTTTTTATAGGTATTATTTTTTTATATGAAGAAATAATGCACGATTTCAATATTAATTAAAAATTATACTTTTACCAATTATATACTTAGTATATAATGAGAGCAGGTCAGAACAGGAGGGATTAGTCAGATGATTAAAGTTAGCGATCTAACAAAAGAATTTTCACAGGGACAGGAAAGAACTCAAGTGTTGAAAGGTATCGATTTGAACATTGAGGAAGGAGAATTCGTGGCTATAATGGGACCAAGTGGTTCTGGAAAAAGTACCTTACTTCAATTGTTAGGAGGGCTTGATGTCCCTACAAGTGGAAACATACAAATTAATAATGAATGTATAAATAAAATGAAGGAAAAAGAAAGAACAATATTTCGGAGAAAAAAACTAGGCTTTGTTTTTCAAAATTATCAATTGCTTCCTACACTAACTGTAGAGGAAAATATAGCATTCCCTCTCCATGCTGACGGCAAATTAACGAATGAAAATAGTAAAATGGTTCAGGAATTAATTTGTTCTGTAGGATTAAAGGGGCTTAATCAAAAACGTGCCAATCTTCTAAGTGGTGGTCAGCAACAACGCGTAGCAATAGCTAGGGCGCTTGTTAATAATCCGACTGTATTGTTAGCTGATGAACCAACAGGGAATTTAGATAGAGCTAAGGCAGAAGAAATTCTTAGTTTATTTTTGAAATTTCATCGTGAAAACAAGCAAACCATTGTGATGGTCACACATGATATTTTTGCAGCTGGTTTTGCAGATCGTATCATACTTTTTAGAGATGGGGTTATAGACCAAGTTATATCTAGGAAGGATAGTGACTATGCTAAATATTTGGCGAATTTCATGGCGTAATATAACACATAACAAAAAGAGATTTTTCTTTACACTGCTTGCTATTATACTAGGGGTGTCTTTTGTAACTTCTATGCTAATAGCTGATAAAACTACAAATGATGTTTTTGATTATTATGAACAGATGTATGTAGCAAATGCCGATTATTGGGTTTTAAGTGACGAACATACCTACCCAGAAGAGATGATTTCAGCTATTCAAAAAGATCCTACTGTAACAAATACATTGCTTGCCCTTGATAAGCAAGCCTTCTTTGAGCTTGAAGGCGATCACTCTTTGAATGAAAGGTCTGTCCGAATTACAGGTGTAAATGACCAAAATAGCCCCTTACTAGAATTACCAGTTATTGAAGGTCGCTTAGACAATGAAGGAATCGTATTACCAAAAGTTGTAGCAACCCTTTTAGGCAAAGGGGTAGGAGATACAGTTCGGTTTACTAATATGGGAGAAGCAAAAGTTTCTGCTATTGTTGAGTATACGCAACTGCTTGCAAGTCCTAGCAATTGGGAACGTGCCGAATCAACTAGTTTTCGTATTATGGCGCCACTTGATATGTTAAGGGAGTGGACGGGAAAAAATGATGAGATTTCTTATATGCGTTTTCAAACAAAGGGTGATGGCGAGGACCTCTTTCACTCATTTCAACAAAAGTTCCATGGTTCTAATGCATATATAGAACCCGTTGTCGCAGATGACCTTCAGAGCAACGATATAGGTGGTCTTTATACCTTCTTTTATTTAATTGCAGGGTTATCGATGTTTATCAGCGGGTTTATTGTTTTTAATATGATATATACAAGCGTTATAGAAAGGAAAAAAGAATTCGCAATTATGAAAAGCTTAGGATATACACAAGGTTCTGTTTCTAAGTTCGTGCTTATTGAAATGATGCTTTTAGCATTAATCGGCACAGCTATTGGCATTCCGCTAGGTATTTGGTTTGGAGATCTATTTATGCAGGCGATTCTTAGTGTATTCGAATTTGATGTAGTCTACACATTAAACTGGAAGCAGCCAATGATGATGTCTATTATTATTGGATTAATTTTTCCGGTAGTATTTTCAATTTTTCCAATTTACAGTGCGGGTAAGACGTCTATTTTATTGACATTAAAAGAGGAAAATACGAAGACATCATCCAACAAGTACATCCTTAGAGTACTTGTCGGAATTGGGATTCTTTGCTTTGTATTTATAGATCACCCAGTTGCTTATGCAGCTGTTATAGTGGCTGTCATTCTTTTGTTTCCTTTACTATTGATGGGTTTAAACAAATTAATTAAGCCTATCTTGAAATCTTTATTTCATTATTCTGGGATCATGGCTACAAAAAGTCTCTTCCGGCAAATAAATCGTAATGCAAATACAGCTGCTATTCTTGCCGTTGGTGTATCGGTTATATTGTTACTCGGTGCAATGGTAGAGTCAGCTCCTAAAGGGTTTGAAAAGGAAATAAGAAATACGTATGGTGGGGATATGAGAGTTACATCAGAGACACCATGGTCTGCAGAAGATATAGCACAAATCCTTTCCTATGATGCTGTTACAACTGTTGATAAAATATCCGAAGCAACACCGATTACATGGGAAACAATGAATGGAGAAAGAAGGCAATTTTCCGTTCTTTCAGTTAGTGAAAAAGGTCCTTCCTTATTTGCAGATCCGCATGAGAAGGATTTGTACAAAAAGTTAAAACAGACATCTTCTGTGTTGCTTGGAGATCGAGCCTTTAAAGAGTGGGATGGGAATATTGGGCAAAGCATACGAATGAATACCCCGAATGGTGAACAGTATGTTGAAGTTATTGGCGTTGTTAAAACATCGCATTATTCTGGATATGTCGCGTTTATGGATGCTTCCAATCTTAAAAATGAATTTGGTTGGACAAATAGCATTGATTTGTTGCTAACTGTTAACAGTGGTGCGAGCGATTCAATTCGTGATCAAATATGGTTTGATTTTGGTAGTCACCTTTCAAAGATCCAAACAGTAGAAGATGAAATTGATTCAACTACTTCAGCCATTTCTAGTATGAATGGGCTTATCTCAGTTATGTTGTTTATGATCATCGGGTTAGCTAGTATTGGTACAGCTAATACGCTTTTGATGAACACTTATGAACGAAGGTTCGAGATTGGAACGATGCGAGCACTCGGTTTTACTAAACAACAGGTAAGAAATATGATACTTGCTGAAGGCATGCTTATTGGAATTTCGGGAGTAATCGGCGGTATTGCAACAGGCGTCATTTTAATATATGTAACAAGTAAATCTAAGCTGATGGAAGGGTTTATATCTTTCCAATTACCTTTTAGTAATATTATACTAGCTATGATTGCCGGAGTTTTTCTAAGCCTCTGTGCAGCCTGGATTTCCAGTAAAACCGTAAGTAAAATGGATATCCAATC
Source organism: Lederbergia lenta NBRC 16444 (assembly GCF_001591545.1). GTDB lineage: Bacteria > Bacillota > Bacilli > Bacillales > Bacillaceae_C > Lederbergia > Lederbergia lenta. Next base: position 119,059 of record NZ_BCVC01000003.1, on the reverse strand, counting down.
ATCACTTAAAGAAGGTTGATAAGGTGTCAGTAAAATATGGAATTTTGACGTTATTATTCCGGCAAAAACATCATGGATACGAATTGAAATTAGAATTGGATTCGCTCCTTGGCATTAAAGGTAAAATTAATCCTGGTCAGATTTATACCACACTCGATCGCTTAATACGTGACCAGCTTGTCTCATCTCCAGGATCAGACGATCAGGAAAGGAAATTGTTCGAGTTAATGCCAAAAGGAAAAAATGAGTTGGGAAAATGGTTGCTAGAGCCCGTGCCCTACCATACAACAAAAGAGGACTTTTTCTTTAAATGGAGTTGTGCACGTAAAATTTACTTTGAACAAGAAAAGGAAATGCTTGAACAACAAAAAGCAATCGTATTAAAAGAAGTAATGGAATTAACTAAGTTGAAAATGGAGTTATTACTTCAAGGTGACGAAAGTAGATATTTATTAATCACAGGTATGTTATTGCATTTAGAAGCAGACCTGAACTGGATAAATCAAGTTGAAAATCGAAATCGTTAATAAAAATGTCATTATGTATAAGGGGAGGTTCAATATCGTCACCTTAACGTATATCAATATTCCGCAAACGGGCGCTGGGTTTTAAGCAAATGCATGATGATAGCACAAATATAATTTATAAAAATTTGAAGACGTGTAGCCTTCCTTAAAGAGAAGTGTGTGATGATAATTTTTGGGAGGCTATCTTAATAATAGGGGATGTATGGACAATGAAACAAAATAAATATGATGATCCACAATTCTTTTCAGCATATGATCAAATGCCACGATCAGTTAAAGGACTTGAAGGAGCGGGAGAATGGCATATATTAAAAGAGATGATACCCAATCTGCATGATAAGGATGTACTTGATCTTGGTTGCGGTTTTGGTTGGCATTGCCGATATGCTCGCGATCAACAAGCAAGTTCAGTAACAGGTGTTGATATATCTGAAAAAATGCTTGAAAAAGCTCGTAAAATGACAAGTGATCCCTTCATTTCATATTTAAACGTGCCGATTGAAGACATCGATTTTCCGAATTCGCAATTTGATGTGGTCATCAGTTCACTGGCTTTTCACTATATCCAGTCGTTTAAATCAAGCTGTGAAAAAGTTTATGCTTGTTTAAAGCCTGGAGGAAGTTTTGTTTTCTCAGTTGAACATCCTATCTTTACTTCTCGAAACGAACAAGATTGGTATTATGATGAAGAAGGAAAACGACTGCATTGGCCGGTTGACCACTATCAAATAGAAGGAATGCGTGAAACAATGTTCTTAAATGAGAATGTGACAAAATATCATCGTACGTTTTCTACATATATAAATGACTTAATGGAGGCCGGTTTTATTATAAGAACAGTTAAGGAATCCATTCCTTCTGATGAAATATTGAAAAGTAGTCCTGAAATGGAAGATGAGTATCGAAGACCTATGTTTTTAATGATCTCAGCAGAAAAGAAAAATAGTTAATAGGGTTTCTGCAAAAATTGTAGCCAAGGAAGAATCGCTATCTAATGATCACGCCTTTTGGCTTTATATGTACAGAATCAAGGTATCGGTAAAACATATATGTATACATGAACACGAGTGTTAACTGGATATAATTCAGTTAATACTCGTGTTTTTTAACGTCTAACTTTTAAAACACCTCCGAGAGTTGAAAGTGATCGCTCAAATGCCGAATCTGGATTTGAAAATTATATTGCAAAAAAGCTTGCGAGATATGTCTGCGCATGTATATAATGTGTATATAGTATATATACACTATATTTAGAACGAGTGATTACATAAATAAGATTTTCATATAGTGAATACCCAAAATTATGAAGAGCAGGGGAGTGGGGTTCAAATGACAGGCACGGAAAAAATACAACAAAATAATCGTGTAAAACGTTGGATGATCACGGTCGGGATATTTTTAATTGTTCAATTGATCTTTATAACTATTGATGGTACTTTCCTGGAGCCAAATATAAACGATAGTGATAACTTATTTGCTAGGACGGGAAGATGGGTTTTGGACTCGAAGCCCTTTACAGAATGGATCACCCCTTACTCCTTTCCTTTTTTCAATATGTTCATGACCATTCATGTTATTGCTATGCTGATGCAAGCAATACAGGACATTATTTCAGGTATGTTTACAAAAAAATAAAGAAGAGGGATTGGCATGCAAATTATTATTTCTAACAGTTCAAAGGAGCCGATTTATGAGCAAATTACGAATCAAATTAAATCGTCCATTTTAGCAGGAGAATTGCAGGAGGGGACAGCGATACCTTCCATGCGTAATCTTGCGAAGGATTTACATATAAGTGTTATAACGACGAAACGGGCCTATGAGGAATTGGAGAAGGCAGGCTTTATTTATTCCATTGTAGGGAAGGGATCTTTTGTTGCTGAGCAAAATTTAGATGTTATAAGAGAGAAGAAACTGAAGGTCATTGAAGAGCAGTTGAGTGCTGTTATAACGAATAGCAGAGAGATCGGTCTGTCACTTGATGAGATACAGCAATTATTGAAAATTTTATATGAGGAGTGATAAGGATGGAAAATGTAGTTGAATTAAAAAATGTAACGAAGCAATTCAAAGATTTTTCTGTTGAAAATATTAATCTACAAGTAAAGCAAGGATTTGTAACGGGATTCATTGGAGCGAATGGAGCTGGTAAGTCGACAACGATAAAAATAATAATGAATCTATTAAAACCGGATGCTGGGGAGGTGAAGCTTTTCGGATTGGATTATGAGACGCATGAGAAGGAGATCAAGGAGCGGATTGGGTTTGTATATGATGGCAATGTGTTTTTTGAAGGGCTGAATTTAAAGGACATCAAACGTATCGTTGCACCAGCTTACAAACACTGGGATGATAAATTATTTTATCAATATGTAGAACAATTCGAATTACCGATGAATAAAGCGATAAAAACTTTCTCAAAAGGGATGCAAATGAAGGCATCATTGGCGATAGCACTATCTCATCATGCAGAACTGATCATAATGGATGAGCCAACAGCAGGCCTGGATCCTATTTTTAGACGGGAGCTGTTAGTTCTCTTACAGGAATTAATGCTTGATGGTAATCGTACGATCTTCTTCTCTACGCATATAACAACTGATTTAGATCGTATCGCAGATTATATAGCTTTCATCCAGGGAGGGAGAATAGTATTTAATCAATCCATTCACGATGTTGCCGAGAACTATGCGCTCGTTAAAGGGGGGATGGACCTTCTTGATAGAGATACGGAAAAGGCTTTCATTCATATTCATCGTGCATCAACAGGATTTGAAGCTTTAACAGATAATATTCAATCAGTGGAAAATGTTTTCGGAGACACGGTTGTCATTGAACGTGCCTCTCTGGAAGATATTATGTATTACTTGAAAGGCGGTACACACTATGTTTAATTTAATCAGACGTGATGTCATACTACAGAAAAGGCAGTTATTAATCTTTCTTCCTTTTATCTTATTCTTTATCTTGATGGGCTCACATCCGGCTTTGATTTTTCTCGTTGCCAGTATTTTTATTCCCTTTAACACTTATGCTTACGATGAAAAAGCAGAGACTAATATTTTATTAAATTCCTTGCCTTACACACGTAAGGAAATAATAGCATCACGCTATCTGGGTGCGATCGTTTATATGGTTTTAGCGATTGTGGTAACAAGTCTGGCCTTATTTGTTTTTAATAAGTCATTTACTATTACAGATATCGCGATAGGCACTGGCTTATTTTTATTGTTTGCTGCGTTTACTTTTCCGTTATTTTATATTTTTAAACCGGGCTATATTACAACGGTCGTACTTATTAGCTTTATTCTTTTAGCAGGTGTAGTACCGCCTACTGTGTTGTTTTTAGCCGAACATTTAACAGAAATTACTAATTTTATCGTTAGTTTATCTATCCCAGCTTTATATACTGGAGCGGCAGTTGTTATCGTGATACTCTATGCTATATCATGGGGAGCGACAATAATCATTTACCAGCGAAAAGCGTTCTAAGTATCATTAACTTAAGATTAAGAAGAAATTCCAAATGAGAAGTCTATTAATATAGAATAGATATAGTGTTACAAATCGAGGTGTTTCTATTTGAAGAAGTGGACAGCGATATTGATTGGTTCTTTGATACTTCTCCAAGGCTGTTATTCAAATACAAGTGACGAACTGATTCAACCAGAAAAGGAGAGAGAAGTGATGAGTGAAGGGTTGGATGAAGGGCTGATTCAAGCGGTTGAACGTGAAGATACAGATGTCGTTAGTAAGCTGGTTAAGGATGGAGCAGATATCAATGCACAAGACTCAAAGCAACGAACTGCTACTATGATTGCGACTTATAACAATGATGTTTCAACTGCAAAGGTATTGATTGAAGCAGGTGCGGATGTAGATATCCAAGATGATATGTTAAACAATCCCTTCCTTTATGCTGGAGCGGAGGGTTATTTAGAAATCTTAAAACTAACAATTCAAGCAGGTGCAGACCCTACGATCACAAATCGATATGGGGGGACTGCATTAATTCCTGCATCAGAACACGGGTATGTTGATGTAGTCAATGAACTTTTGACAAATACGGATATCGATGTGAATCATATAAATGATCTCGGATGGACAGCTCTTCTAGAAGCCGTTATTTTAGGAGATGGAAGCAAAAAACAACAGCAGACTATTCAGTTACTTATAGAATATGGTGCGGATGTCAATATTCCGGATAATAATAATGTCACTCCATTAACACATGCACAGGAGAGAGGATTTAAAGAGATGAAGGAAATTTTATTAAATGCAGGGGCAAAATAATGTAAGGTGGACAATCGTAAAATGCGATTTTTTATATGTACAAGGGAAAGTAAATTTGATTTTTTAGTCATAGAGGGGAATAGTAATATAAACTATTAAGAGTTGGAGCAATAAGGAGGAAGCAAATATGGATGTCAGCAATGAAAAGAAATTATCACAAGAACAACGTGAAGAATTATTCAGTGTATTGAAAGAGCGTTTTGAGAAAAACATGAACCGCCATCATGAACTTGAGTGGGATAAAGTCCAAGCAAAGCTTGAAGCTAATACTGAAAAACTATGGTCGCTCAATGAAATGGAAGTAACTGGTGGTGAACCGGATATTGTTGGTTATGATACAAAGAAGGATGAATACATATTTTATGATTGTTCAGTAGAAAGTCCAAAAGGTCGTAGAAGTGTTTGTTACGATCGTAAAGCGCTAGAATCAAGAAAAAAACATAAACCTGAAAATACCGCTATGGATATGGCAACTGCGATGGGTATTGAAATTTTAACAGAAGAACAGTATCGTGCATTACAAGAACACGGAGACTTCGATAAGAAAACATCAAGTTGGGTGCAAACACCATCTGATATAAGGGAACTCGGTGGTGCGCTCTTTTGCGATTATCGCTTTGGCCATGTATTCGTGTATCATAATGGCGCGGATTCTTATTATGGTGCCAGAGGATTCCGTGGCTCGTTAAGAGTTTAAAGGCAAGAGCGTTACGAAGGGGAAGTTGATTTAGATTTAATCAATAAGAGGAAAAAGTATGACTTAATGAGTTCCAGCTTTTAGCTGGCTAGAACATTAAGTCATACTTTTTTTAGTAGTCTATAAATGAACGGTAAATCTGAGAATCTTTACACAGAAGCCTCGTAAATAGAGTCAACTGCTTTTGCGAGCGCTTCATTAAATTCGGCATCCGTTTGGTTGACATTTAAATCCTGACTCAAAGCCCTGGAAAAGCTAGCAATTAAACCGTCATTCGCTTTAAGCTTTTCGTTCGCGACATCTGTTGAATATCCACCAGAAAGTGCGACAACACGAACAACCCTTGGATGGTCGATCAGCTCTTTGTATATGTTTGTCGAGGTAGGGATGGTTAATTTCAACATCACATTCTCATTTTCCTGCAAGTTATTAAGATGGTTTAAAAGTTCTGTTTTTAATAGTTCTTCACATTTTTCTTTTTCGGAGCTATTGATATCAACTTCAGGTTCAATAATTGGCACTAGTCCTGCAGCTATAATCCTTTTGCCAAGTTCAAATTGCTGTTCAACAACGGCTTTGATGCCTTCTAGATTAGCCTCTTTAATAACCGAGCGCATTTTTGTACCAAAAATATGACGTTCTATTGCACGATTCAATGTTTCGTCTAGGTCGTTGATTGGTTTCATTAGCTGAACGCCATTGGATTCCTCGGCAAGCCCCTTGTCCACTTTTAAAAAAGGTACAATCCCTTTCATTTCAGCCAGATAGTCGGCTGTGTACATACCGTCGATTTTACGATCCATCGTTTCCTCAAAAAGAATAGCACCTAAAATTTTATCTGCATTAAAAGCAGGCGAAGTGATAATCCTGGTTCGCATATCGTGCACTAAATTGAACATCTCATCCTCGTTGGAATAAGCATTTTCTGACACCCCGTAAGCAGCCAACGCTTTTGGTGTACTGCCACCACTTTGATCCAGTGCTGCAATAAAACCTTTACCATTTTTAATCTTTTCAAATTGACCTTGTTGCATCCTATTCACTCCTTCTCTGTACTAGAAAGAAATATATTCAAGCAACCTTTCATTTTCTCGTAACATATTGGAATACATGTACAACAAGAAAGGGTCGCTAAGAGTCAGTAATATATTATTTGATTATACCCATCTATTTCTCTAATAAAACGTATAAGCATATTTAGTACAATCATTAGGCGTTCCATAGGGTCAGCTATTAAAGAGTGATCGAGCTATTGGTTTTAATTATTGCAAGTTGGGGTAAGTCATCCTTAGAGCATGGGGTATATAAAAAGAATAGATATTCTAATGGACCGCGAGAAATTGGGTTCCGAGGATAATAAACGAAAAGCCTATTTACATGAAGTACAGAATCCTCTTTCATTCAATAATCTTTTATATAAAAACGATGAAAACACTACTAAATGTAAAAAAGCATAGTGTTTACATAAGTATTTTAAATGCTACTACACGAATAAGGGTTTACGAACAATAAGAAAACTACTGATAGTAAAGTCAATTTTATAGAAAAGGATGATGAAAATGGATAAGGAAAAGGGAAAAAAGCTTTTTGAAGGCAATAACAAAGAGGAACAACTCGAACAATCTCATCAAACCAACTCCGAATCAGAAAAGAAAATGACAGATGAAAATGGTGTAAAGGTTTCAAATGACCGTACTTCCTTAAGAGCAGGAAATCGCGGCCCATTATTATTTCAAGATTTTCATTTTTACAAAAAGCAATCTCATTTTAACCGTGAGCGAATACCAGAAAAAGTAGTCCATGCCAGGGGATTCGGAGTTTATGGAGAATTTGAAGCTTATAAATCCATGAAAGCTCTTACTTGTGCGGATTTTCTTAGTGAGGCGGGACGGAAAACACCCGTGTTCTGTCGTTTTTCCAATTTTATCGGAAATAAAGGCTCAAAGGATACTGCTCAAGATATTCGCGGCTTTGCGGTTAAGTTTTATACGCAAGAGGGCAATTATGATATGTTATCACTCCAATTTCCCGTCTTTGTCCTTTCGGATGCAATGAAATTTATGGATGTAACGCATGCAGCGAAACCCAATCCAGTTACAGATACACCACAAGCTACTGTTGCACATGAGCGTTTTTGGGATTATGTGGTGAATAATCAGGAATCAGCCCATATGGTGATGTGGCTGATGTCGTTACGTGGTCGTCCAAGAAGCTGGCGGATGATGGCAGGTTGGCCAATAAATACATTTCGATTCATTAATGAGCAGGGGAAATCCACTTTTGTCAGATTTAAATGGGAACCAAAACTTGGTGTACACTCCTTATTACTGGATGAAGCAAATATAGTCGGTGGCGTTGATCCAGACTTTCATCGTAATGATCTCATTGAGGCAATTGAAAAAGGAATTTATCCCGAATATGAGCTTGGTGTGCAGTTAATTGAGGAAGACGATGAGTTTAAATATGATTTCGTCATTTTAGATGATACAAAACTTTGGCCAGAAGAAGTAATTCCTGTTCAATACATCGGTAAATTGTCATTGAATCGACTCGTTGATAATTACTTTGCAGAGGAAGAACAATCAGCATTTGATCCTTCCAACTTAGTTCCAGGAATTGACTTTAGTAATGATCCTGTTTTACAAGGCAGGTCATTTGCATATAGGGATACAGAATTACATCGACATCATTCAGCCAACTTTGAAGAGATACCAGTTAATAAACCGATTGTCGAACAGAATAATAACTTGCAAGGTAGTTATCTAAAACATGAGAGTGATGTTGGTTACGTAAATTACCACAAAAATTCATTAGCTGAAAATACACCTGCGGAGACCTCGCCAGAAGAAGGTGGATACGAAAATTATCCAGGAAAAGTGGAGGGGGACATCACGAGAGAAGTCCCTAGTGATTCGTTCAATGATTACTTTTCACAGGCCAGACTTTTTTGGAACAGCTTATCTTCTGCGGAGAAACAAGATCTAATCGACACATTTAGTTTTCATATTGGATCTGCACAAAGTGAATCGGTTAAACAGCAAAATGTAGAGATGTGGGCGAATGTTGATCAGGAAATGGCTTCTATCATTGCAGACAATATTGGTGTAGAACCTCCAAAAGGCAATCATGTCTCAGTAACAAAAAGTTCCCCAGCCCTTAGCCAGTTGAATACACCGCATGTAGCTATTACACAAAAAGTGGGTGTGTTAATTGGTAATGGATTTAACGATGAAGAGGTAGAAGATGTCATGAAGGAACTGAAGGAAAATGGGGTGTTTATCGAAATAATAAGTGAAAAACTTGGAATGGTTACTGGAGCTGATGGTACAAAAATGAAAGTCGATAAGACCTTTTTAACAACATCACCAGTCTTGTATGATTCTCTTTATATTGTGGGAGGCAATGCTAGTAATCCAACTAAATTTAATCAAGAGATTATGGAGTTCATTCAATTGGCCTATAAACACCTTAAGCCAATAGGTATCGCAACAACAGGGGAACCTCATATTAAAAAAGTAGAGACGAATAATTTAGAAGGAGTCGTTTTTGCTACGAATAATGCTGACTTTGGCAAAGAGTTTGTCACTGCAATTGCTCAGCAGCGTTTTTGGAATCGAATGTAAATTAATTTTAGGGAAATAACAAACGTTATTTCCCTAGCTGTTTTTATACAGAATTATAGTAATGATACATTATTAATCTTAGGCTTCTAAAAAAATCATCACTTTAAAAGTTCTCAATGAATGTTGCTGACGAATAAACTTCTACTTTGCAATATTCTTAAGAGAATAGAGCGTGTAAATCGATGCTCTTTCCACCCATTCTGTCTAAGGGAATACATACTTTTATGATTATCTCCTCTTTAAATCAATCTATTGTTTTCCTAGGCGTACCCAACCTGAAATAATTGTTCTTCAGAAAGATTATTACCAAGGAAGTGCATGCCGCAGGAAGCCCCACTAGGCCTAATCTTATTGGTACTGATTCCTGTTGAATTGGCAGGGGCAACATACTTCTAAAAACCTCTAAATTTTGTTGGGCCCAATTCTGAGCGATAGGATGGTGATAGGCATTGTCGGACCTAGCATAATATCTACCTCGTAATGATGTAAAAATATTATTATTTTCTATCCCAAAAGCGCTGCTGAGCAATCGCAGTGACAAAGTCTTTTCCGAAATCTGAATTATTCGCAGCAAAAACGACTCCGGCTAAGTTATTTGATTCTAATGTTTGGACATATGACCGCCCAGTTGTGGCAACGCCAATTGGTTTATAATGTTCATATGCAACTCTAAAGTATTTCATAATATCAGGAGAGAATTTCTCATCATTTTTACGATCTCCTCCAACAATATAAAGAGAGTCAACCAGGTAGGGACTTGTTGTAATGAAAGTTTCGTCAACTTTAATTCTTGTGCCATCATCTCCTGTGACATTCCCAAGTTTATTACTGATAATGACAACAAAAACGCCATATTGCTTTAATAAGTTAAGGGTGTTTTTTACCTCATTACCGTTAAATCCATTGGCAATTAGTACACCGACTTTTTGGGTGAATGCATAGCTAGGTGTGCTAGCCTGACTAAGAGATGGATAACGTGTAGAAACCGAAACATTGGATCCACTTGGTCGATCGACACCGATATTGTCAGCAATGATGTTAGCCAATTCCTTATCCACATTAACTAACAAATTGACGTTTTGTTGGCGGACTGATTTGCTTTTTACCTTTCCGAGTTGATAGCTAAGTCCTTCAATAGTATGCTGTTTTTCGATTGGAGTTAGACTAAGCCAAAATATCCTCGGTTGTGAAAAGAAATCTTCGAATGATTTACTCCGTGCTCGTATGACATGTCCTTCTACTTTTTTCGGATAATATTTATAGCCACCTTCTTCTGGAGGTGTGGTGTAAGGCGTATTATTCGCTAGTGAATTTTCATGATAGTTTACCTGATCAACATCGATTCGTTCTCTCATATAGCCACGGCGCTGATTATTATGAAATGGGCAGAGAGGTCTGTTAATTGGCAATTCAACATAATTGGCGCTGCCAAGTCGATGCTGTTGTGTATCTCTATATGCCATTAACCTTCCCTGTAAAACGGGATCATTGGAAAAATCAATACCCGGAACGACATTTGCAGGATTAAATGCGACTTGTTCAGACTCCGTAAAGTAATTATCAATATTTCTGTTTAATGTCAACTTGCCAATAATTTGAACAGGGACGAGCTCTTCTGGCCAAAATTTTGCGGGATCAAGAACATCGAATTCGTATTTAAATTCATCTTCCATCGAAATCAACTGGACGCCTAGCTCATATTCAGGAAAAGCACCTTTATCAATGGCCTCCCTGAGATCTCTTCTGTGAAAGTCGGGATCGAGTCCACCGATTTTCAGCGCCTCATCCTGAAGCAGGGAATGGACACCAAGGACAGGCTTCCAAACATACCTTACAAAGGTTGCTTTCTCTTGATCATTAATAAATAGGTACGTATTAATGGACCAAGATTCCATCATTCGGTAACTTCTTAGAATGCCTCGATCAGACATAATCCACAGTACCATATGAAGCGCCTCATGGTTATTAGCCACATAATCCCAAAACGTGTCGTGTGCACCGGAAGCTGTGGGAATATCGTCATCTTGCTTAGATTGATACGCATGCATTGCATCCGGAAACTTCATTGCGTCTTGATTAATTAATACAGGCATTGCAATCGTTGTCAGATCGACATTTCCTTCTTCTGTATAAAGCTTAACGCCTTTACAACGTAAATCCCGTGCCGTATCGTAAGATCCTTTGGCTCCTTGTACAGTAGAAAAACGGACAGTTAATGGCGTTTTTTTACCCGGTTCCTGTAAAAATCCGGCTTTAGTCACATGTTTCATGGATTGATAGCATTCAAACTCTCCGTGGGCACTGTAACCTCTTGCGTGAACCACTCTCTCTGGTATCTCTTCATGGTTAAAATGAGACATTTTTTCTAAGAACTCATAATCCTGCCGCAGTGTTGGACCGCGTACACCAGCCTTTAATTGGTCTTGGTCCTGAGACTTTTTTTTCCCTTCCTGTGTCGTCATTGGCTTACCTATATTACTTACACGATACTGATCTAATTGTTGTTGTTTTAAGTTTTGATCACCAGGCTTTTTGTTTCTTGGAGATTTCCCATCCATGTGCTCACCTACCCTTTAATTTACTAATTAGCTCCTATAATATATATTAGACGGTCTCATGAATATTCATTTATTGGCACGTCCTTTAAAATAAGCTGCATACATGTATATATTCCTCGCCCTTACTAGCTACGAAAAATGAGAGAAATCAAGCGATAAACCTAAATTATTGCTGACAGTTCAAAGTTACATTTCGTTTCACTTTTAACCTTTATTTTGTTTGATAGCGGATCATGTGAAAACAGGAAGGTAGGAAAGGTGATTTAACTGGAACTGTTTGTATGGTAATTACTAGAGTCATAGTATTATATTTATTAAGCTATATTTTTTTCTCCAAACCTTTATGTAATTCAATTGAATTAAGGTATAGCCTTTTAAAAGAAAGAAGGATGCTGATATGAAGAAATTTCTCTTATATGCTGCGGCTGTTTTAGGGAATGTTCTACTAATTAATTGGTCGGAGCTATGGTATGGTGCAGAATGGTTTACTGAATGGTTATTTGGTTTATTAACTGTAGTTTTATTTGCATTTTTTTTACAAGGGTGGAAGCGATATAGTCAAAACGGAGTGGGCCTTATTTTAATTACGGGCTTTGGATTACTAACGATTAATTCCATATTTTTTGTGCAAAACTTGCCAGCTAGCATATGCAGTTCTTTGTTAGGATTATTACTAATACCACTTTATACAGATCATCGAGATGCAGTAATAACTGCATGGGGCTTTGTGTTAATAAACATAATAATTAATATAGAAGTGCAAAGTGGAATAACGCTGGTGCTGCTTTCCTTAACGACAGGAATAGGGGCAATAGTTGGTTTTCGCTTCAAGTTCTTACTGCTAAAACGCTGCTTTACAGTACTTTTTTCTCTAACATTTTTAACTTTGCTATTTGCCTTTTTACTGTTTTAGTTATAAACGGAAATATAGTAAACGTGCAATATTGTACTATAACGATGAAACGTTAGATGTAATAATTCTAATGAGAGAAACCTGAAAGGGAGTTCGCTTCGTGAATATTACATCTTTTTTGATTTATTGTTTTTGCAAAAGAACTGATGGTAATTGATAATGGGAAATGGGATATATAGATTATATGGATCAAACGGTTTAAAGATAAAAAGTATATATAGATAGTATTATTTATCTATATACTGTGCACTTTTACAGAAAAAATGGATATCAATTAAATTAAAATGCAGAACTATATCTAAACATGATATAGGGTCATGTCACGCCTTTTTAGAGGAGAGTGAGATTGTGGGAGACAAAGAGCTAATAGATGCCTTTGAACAGTCAGAAATAAATTTACTTGTTGAGTTGCGAATGGGAAATGGCTTACATGAAAAGGAATATGAAAATGTAGTTGAGGCACTTAGCATTTGCGCAGATGAATGGAAGAGTCGTAATAGTATACCGAAAAAAGCCATCCTTGCTTTGAGTGAACTTTATGGTGATCTGTACAATTTTTCTTTAATATATGCTGATGTTGAATCAGCTCGTATTAAGGAAGCGGCCGAGAATATAAAAACACTTATACGAGGATGTACGATAGAAAAAGGAGAAATGGAACCCGAGAAAGCAAGAGTGATTGCTAGATTGTGTGAGTACATAAAAGAAGATGGTAACTTTTTCAAAAAACTTCAAAATGGCAAAGGATTTGATGAACAACAATTCGAGAAAATCTATCATGAACTAGATAATATTTATGAGGAAATATATTCGTGGGAAGCATTTCCGAAAGAACTCATAAATATTTTTATAGATCTTTATGAACTAGACTTGTTTGTTTATCAATACCGAGATGAAGAGGCAGATAAAATTTACGATGCGTACGAGCGTATATTTAGTTTGATTTTTGGTTGAACAATGTGAGACGAGAAAGATAAAATTAAAGTCATTAGGAGAGTGGAGAAATGAAATTACCGAAACAATTACAACCATATGCTGAAGCTTTAGCAGAGACGAAAATACCAAGTATTAATATTAATGGAGAAATTAAGCGTACAACACCATTGGAAAGTAAGTTTGGTGGGCAGCCATATTGGTTAAAAGCGGATGCTTATCCAACTTCTAAAAGTGGAGAAGCGCTTCGTTTACTTGCGCAAATTAATTTTAGTGAGATAAAAGTATCTATCCCTGGCTACCCAACGGAAGGCATTTTACAGTTTTTTGTAGCAGGTGATGACGTGTATGGCCTGGATTTTGATGATATGACAAATCAAGATACTTTCCGAGTTGTCTTCCATGAAAATATTGAATCCGATGAGTCGAAGTGGCTGACAGTTATGCCTGATTTTGATGATGAGAACTACTTTCCAGTAGAGAAGGAATGCGCATTGTCTTTTGATTACTCCAACGAAATTGTGTCGAGGCAGGATTATCGTTTTAATGTTATAACTCAGATCGATAAGATATTGGAAGATGCAACCGATGAAGATTACGAGTTATACGATGAGATGATGGAAGCGTATGATGAACTAACAAACGAACAAGGTTCTAAACTAGGTGGATATCCCTTTTTTACACAAGAAGATCCAAGAACCTATGGGGATTACCCCACATTTGATACACTTTTATTACAAATTGATACAGAACAAAAATTGGACATTATGTGGGGGGACTCAGGAGTAGCCAATTTCTTTATTGCATTAGAAGATTTAAAGAAACGAGATTTTTCTAAAGTTCTTTACAATTGGGATTGTTATTAACTTAAGGTCGTTTGTCTAAGTTATTATTTGCGAACGGTAGGAAGTAGGCAAGATAGATCTGTTTAAATCAATTTTTATGATAGAAATATATTTGTCTGAAAATGGGGAGGATTGAGCAAGGTTATTATATTATAACCAATTTGTAATATATGTAATGTAATAATTTGCTAGGATACAAACATGGAATTTATATTAACGAATAAAAAGCATAATGGTAGAGTGATCATGTGAAAAATAAAAAAAGGATTCCTGTTTTTATACATTAGCGATTGTCTTTTTATTGAATTTAGGTATTTTTTGGTTAGTCAGAACGTCGCTTTCAATAGGATGGGAGGCCTTCTTATATCACGCACTTATCTATATGTTTATAATCCTATTTGTTCTAGCACTTTTGGTTGCTATAATTATTAATCTCGTGAAAAAATGAAATCGTAAATATATGTTCGCAATTGAAATGCCATTAATTTAGAATGGTGAAATGAAATAGATGAAAATGATTCAATAGAAAGAATCCATTTTAATTACTGTGAAATATCAGTTCCAGAGATATTTACCCCAACGTTATTTTAAAGCAATGTTAAGTTACTATGGTGTAAATTCAATATTTTAAATGCTGGTTCCGTTCTTCCACAATCGAGCCGAATGTGGAAGAAGGAGACGTATAGAATCTTGAACTTTATAAACGTTCTTTAATTCTCCTTTTGCGATAAAGCATCATCCCAGCTTCAGATAAATCGCTAACCATGGAACGATTAACAAAGGCCCCGAAAACCAAGCCAGCAATTGGAATCATTTGAAAGAGCTTTTTCCATCCGACTTGATCCCGGTATGTAAATACAACTTCTCGCCACCCTTGAAGTTCAGAAATAATTTCTCTATTCTTCTCTGCTTCCAGAGAGTCTATAAGGGATAATTGTTGTAATATCGCTTGCTTGCCGACAATATCTGATGAAACGAACTGTAAAATTTTCACGATATACATTCTTTCCTTTTTATCATTCGGGTCAAATCCGTAACAAATCGCGATGTCTTGAAGTGTTTTTAATTGAATGCCAAGGAGCAATGGGATATCGATAGATAAGGTTAGAATTCCCCCGAAGCCTGTGCTTGCACCTTGAATGGTGGCCATTCGCCTTCGGTTATTCGTAAGTTTGCTAACAGCATGATCCATTTCAGCGATGGTGATAGTATTCAAATCGTCCAAACTTTGCACATTTTTATGAGGATAATAGGAACTCAATGATGATACAGAGCTTAAATATCTGCCCCCAGATTGAATGTATTGACCTAACTCATCAAGAATGATGCCAATTTTATTGTGTATAAAGGCAGGTGTAACCTTGTCTAAAAGTCTAAATGGAAGACGACCGATTTTATCCCAAAACCATAAATCACTTTGTTCTTGTTCCCACTTCTCGCATTTTTCTAGCTCAATAAGCAATTCATTCGTTGTTTCAACCACTAGATCCTTCACCTCCTTTATAAAATTTTCATTCTATTTTATTTACTTTTATTTAAAATTCACTTTCAGATGCATCTTCTAATTGAAATATATGACATCTAAATTATGTGAATAATGTCCAGATCTTTGCTTGCTGTCCCTTCATTAAAAGAAAGCCTTGTTTTAAAATGATAAGATATATCTTCTGTAGAAACTTGAATAGTATCGGGTATTTTAAATGTAAATGATATTTTATACTCTTTTTCTGATTGGATTATTTTTGATGATAAAATGGTGGTTGTAGCAACTATTTTTTCTAATCCTGTAGATCGTTCAGTCATGACCAAATCACACTCAATACGTTTAGCCTTTTGATCAATGGTCCCGCCTTTGATAACGAAAAAGCCCTTAATAATTTCGCCAGCCGTATATGATTCCTTCGGTAAAGCAAGATCTATTTGCGCGGAACCTATTCCTAAAAGAGACATATATTTTCTCAGTAGCATAAACAACCTCCTGTATTATTTATTTAATTGCAAATGTTTTTCATCCATACGTTTTTCGATTTTTTCCATCAAGGCCTTATCATTAAGAAGCTCTTCTTTGTTTTTTTTATTAACTCAGACATGGATACCTTTCCCTTTTTCATGGTATCAAATCACCTCCATTTTTTTACAGTGCTGCCTCGTTATTGACCAATAAAAAAACCTTTACCATTTGGATATGGTAAAGGTTTTTACGTATATACAGACCTTTACCAATAGGTAAAGGTCTCGCTAACAACATTATGTTGCTAACAAAGCCGAGAGTATTAAACTCCGTAATGACGACTTTGTTATTAAAGCTACTCCCCTTTAGGAGGATTATTCAACTGTATGAATTAATCATAAATAATATTTATTGATTTGTCAATTCAGATCCCTGTAATCTTATCGCTTATTGAATTTTTTTGGCTTTAGTGAAACTTGTTCCTCATACATTTTCCAGTAAAGGGCATATTACTCTATGATGTGTTGAATAGGAGGTTGTTTAAATGGAGGATAAAACCAATATACGATTAACGGCTGCGGAAATGTCTAGTTTATGGGCACAATTTATCAATGATACACTAGCAGTCTGTGTTAATACATATTTCTTGGAAAAGGTAGAAGATGAAGAAGTACGTCCTATTATCGAATCTACATTAAATGTGGCAAAAAGTAATATTTCAGTGATGAGTGAGATGTTTAAAAAGGAAAATTTTCCAATACCTGTTGGCTTTTCAGATGAAGATGTACATCATCAAGCCTCTAGACTTTTTTCAGATACTTTTGTTCTAATGTATTTACGGCAAATGTCCATTCTTGCAATGGCGGCAAGTGGTGCAGCATTGGGGTTGGTGACTCGATCTGACATAGTTACTTTTCATAAAAATGTGTTAAAAGAAGGAGTAAACTTGCAGGATAGAACGAGGGAATTAATGTTAAAACAAGGTACGTATATAAGACCACCATATATATCTATTCCAGATAAAGTCGATTTTGTGGAAAAACAACAGTTTTTGGCAGGTTTTTTTGGAGACAAAAGGGCTCTTACCTCTGTGGAAATTACTCATTTATTTATAAATGTTCAAACTAATTCGATTGGGAAAGTTCTAATGATGGGATTTGCCCAGACTGCCAAAAATGAAGAAGTGAAGCAGTTTTTATTAAGAGGGAAAAAAATTGCTCAAAAACATATTGAGTTGTTTAGTAAGACTTTGACAAGGAATGATATACCTGCCCCAATGAGTTGGGATTCTGCTGTGACAGATAGCACATCAAATGTTTTCTCAGATAAGTTAGTGATGTTTCATGTATCAGCAATGATAGCAGCAGGTATTGGAAATTACGGAATGGCAATGGCTGCAAGTCCGAGAAGGGATATAGGACTAAAATATGCTTCTTTAATTCCGGAGATTTCACTTTATGCAGAAGATGGAGCTAATATTATGATTAAACACGGATGGATGGAGGAACCTCCACAGGCAGATGACCATGAGAAATTGGCAAAGAGTTAGAAGGAAGTTTGAAAAAGGATATTTTGCTCAGACGAAACGTGTTGAGCAAGCATGAAAGGATTGATTCTTCCTTCTATCATTTTAATCTTCCTATGCAGACCGTTATTAAATTAAAAATAGGGCGCTTCCTTAGCAAAGTAAGCGCCCTCTAACAGAAGAATATCTTGTTTTGTTCCATTGTATGTGATGTTAATTAGACATTATTTACCTTATTTTTTAAAGGTATGACTTTCCAATAGGTTAAAATCCTCCATACCCACTCAAATGGTCCCATTTTAAATAGTTGTAACCATACTAAACTGCAAATAATTTGAATTACATAGATTACTATACATAAGTATAGCGTTTGTATATACGAAAGGTTTGCTGTGAAATGAAATAGATTTCCCGCGAGCAAAATAAAGGCTGTTTGTCCAAGATAATTTGTTAATGCCATTCGTCCATAATATTTAAGAGGCGCTAACAGTATCTGTACTAATCTTGTTTGTAAAAGTAATAGTAACAAACCGATGTAAAAAGCAGAGATAATTGGTCCGACTGTTATACCTAATTTCAAAAAGATACTTGCTTGATCGATTAAGCCGCCTTCATCTACGATAATCATATTTTGAAATGGTAGATCAGGTATATTGTGGTATTGAATATATAAACCTATCCCACTTAGTAAGGACATAAGAGCTGTAAATATGGCAATTTGTTTCGTTTTTTGTGAAAGATTTTCAAACACTCTATACTGCCCACAAGCAATCCCCAATAATATGAGAGGGAGAGTTAAAGCTGCTTTTAATCCCATTACACCAAATATAACAATGAAAATGATGCTTAGTGTTAAATTAATATGATTATTTACTCTATAAAATGGTAATGTAATAAGTCCGTAAATGGCATAAATCATTAATGCTTCTCCTGGCTGAAACATTGAATGTATAATTCCGAAAGCTAATAATACAATGAGCCTGCGTAAAAGTAGAATAAACCCATTCTTTCCTTTTGCATTAGCTCGCGTAATAAAGATATAAAATCCTACGCCAAATAAAAATGAAAAGATGGTGTAAAAGCGACCCTCTACAAATAAATACAAAAATCGTTGATAGCTTGCATCAATTGTATTTGGTTCTGGTATTTTAGTGTGGAGTAATGCAAGAATATTAACTAAAATAATTCCCAATAATGCAAAGCCCCGAATATAATCAAGCGCATCAATTCGACTGTTCGTGATACCTTTTTCCATGTGCCACTCTCCTTATCCTGACTTATTCTATAATAGATAATTAGTAAGACCCATCGTTTTACCTTACAAATTCACTTACACTTTTGTAAGATTTCAAGTAGTTGATTTGAACTATCTTTTATTTGGGGATTAAACGCGCGCTTCGTTTGTTTTATAGATGATCCTTCTTGCGAATCAATCTATTACTGGCATTATCTCTTCTTCTTTGTATAGTTATTTGAATATGTCCACAATAATTAAGGGAAGAATAGACTGATCAGACATACATACAGTACTATGATCTTCGTTCCTTAAGATTATTTTAATCTTTGCTAAAAAGTTAAACACTAAAATAATTAAACTTGCAGGTGCTACAATGGTAAAATATAATTTAAATACTTGAAAAAAGTTTGAAAAGAGGAAAATAAAATGAGCACAATTGCTAAACAAAAAACCAATATGCTGAGAATGGTTGTCCAAGCAATCTTGGTTATTATCGGAGGATTTATCACAGCATACGGACTAGAATCTGTATTAATCCCAAACAATGTATCAGATGGTGGCGTGACAGGTCTGAGTATTGTGGGCTCTCAATTAATTGGATTACCGTTGGGACTTCTTATAGCGGTGCTGAATATCCCATTCATATTTTTAGGATATAAACAAATAGGTAAGGGCTTTGCTATTTATTCAGTTATCGGAATAGCTTCCCTGGCAGTGGGAACTATCGTGATGAGGCATGTACCAACTATTGTCCAAGCTGATACATTGTTAGTAACCGTTGTTGGTGGTATTATCATCGGTTTTGGTATGGGGTTAGCATTAAGAAATGGCGGTGCTTTAGATGGGATTGATATGTTAGCCGTACTACTTTCTCGAAAACTGCCATTTGGAACAAGTGACCTTATCTTATTCTTAAACATGTTTGTCTTTATTGTTGTCTCAACAGTTTTCGGTCTTCAAGGAGCTATATTATCAGCGATTGCTTACTTTATTGCCTCTAAAGTCATTCACATAGTGGAAGAAGGTTTAAGTGGCTCTAAAACCTTTAAAATTATGACAAATCAACCTGAATTAATGATAGAAACAATTCGTGATCGTTTAGGTCGAGGAGCCACATTTAAAGTAGTTCAAGGCGGTTATTCAAATGAACAATTCAAAGAAATCACTTGCGTCATTAACCGTTTAGAAGATAGCAAAATGAAAGAAATCATTCGCGAAATTGATGAGAATGCCTTTGTGACGGTATATGACGTAGCGGAAGTTAAGGGCGGTAGCTTCAAAAAGCATGATATTCATTAATTTCTAAAAATAGGAAAGATCGTATCTTTTAAAAAAATAGTAGGTTTATCAGCAAAACAGATTAGTATGAATAAGTGTAATGTTGGTAGCTTATTTAACAGATGATTTTAAAATAAGCTACCAAGAAAGATTTGCTCTATCGGCATATTTAACAGGGGATAGCTCCATCACTGTTTTTATACTCTATTATATTAAGATTAGTATTTACAAGTTACTTCATTTAAGGTGAGATAATCTGTTTTTGTATGATGAAAATTAATATGAAAAACTCACTGGAACTTTCTTAAAGAAGCTTTTTTATCCCTATTTTCCATCTTATTCAACTTTGATTTCATTCTTTCGTTTCACATACCAATTCAAAAATGAATGTGCAAATTCTAACGGTACGTCGTCCAAGCCTGAATGTTGCACTGGCTTTCCCCTGTTGATTGTCTCGATGGACGCGAGACCGAGAACTTTTTGAATAATGTTTCGCCTGACCTTTACTTCAATTATCTTTTCTCGTTTTGAGACGAATAAAGAGGTAGTAAATACCCCTTTTTTAAACTGGATAAATTGATCATTTATTCTGTAACTAGAATGTGAAAAATCTAATAATCTTGATATTAAAATACAAATCAAAAGGACTGCTGATAGGATCATCCAAGATTGTTCCACATTCCCAATTATTGGCTCTAAATAATATAAAGCGCCAGTTGCGAGAGCCCAAAGCCAGCTTGGCCATAATAGACGCAACCAAAAGGACCTTTCGGGGAGACGGATCATGTCCTGTGTAATCATATATGATGGCAAAATTTCTGAAACGATCTCATTTGCCTTGTTAACCGGTAGAAAAGGATAGAGTGTGTTAACTTCAAGGGTATCTTCCCCATAACTTAAGCTGCCTGCACTGGTCAGCTTCACTTTAACAAGCCCGAGTAATCTTTTCATCCAGGATTGTTCCATTTCAATCGCCTGGACTCTATCTTTTGAAATGGAGAAGGCTGTTTCATTGATGACACCTCTAGTAATATAAATGTGATTCGAATCTGAAGATATTTCAGATTTCCCATACTTTAAATAGGTTCTCACGATTCCAAAGGTGGCAGAAGCAATAACGAGTACGATAACAATAATTGTTACAATCCACCATGAGCTTATCAGCTTATCGAAGAATCCCTCAGCAGTATCTTCTACATGAAAAATTTCATCTATTTTATAATAAAATGAACTAATTAAAGGTATTAGAACTAAAAAACTTAAAGATGAAAAGGACGCTTTTAAAATATCCTTTTTCGTTGCATGAAAATGAATCATTCGATTGGAATTTTGCCGTTCAGTCTCCGGATTATCAAATTCATACATTTGATAATCTGCAACTGGCTCCTTATTTTTAAGATATACTTCCATCCAATCAGCCTCTGCTTGAGAGATTACTTCAAACTTTATCTTCGCATTTTCATCTGTCATCACAGTTTCAAATTGAATAGAAGTCATTTTAACCATACGATGAAATAACGAAGTGTGACGTTGAATGTTTTGAATTTTAGAAAGTGGAATCGTTCGTTCAGATTTTATAAGTAGTCCTTTATAAAGATGAAAAGCCTTATTATCAAGTTCGTATTTGTGGGTGAGCCATTTATAAACGATTGAAAATAGGGTAAACCCAACTGCGAGCAGGAAAACTATCTTGCCGTATTTGATGAAGGAAGAATCCGAATCGGCCTTCACCACATATAAAAAAAATACAAAGAAAAAGGAATTTCTTAATAATTTGCCTAAATCAAAAAGCATAACAAGTGGAGAATAACGTTTCATCTTCTTCATTATTCCACTTCCTTCAATTTTGCGTATTGCGCAATTTGATTCCTCAACTCAACTGCCACCTCTTTAGGTAGGGCAGGTATGGTGTGGGAAGACCCCATTGTTTCAATCGAAACGGAGCAGAGTTCATATTTTCTAAGAATTGGCCCTTGTTCGGTTGCGACTGATTGAATTTTTGTCATCGGGATAAGTTGATGCGTTTCATTCATTGCGCCTGATTTCAGTTGCAGGAATTCCTCGTCTACATCATAACGCCAATTTTTATAAAGTAAAAATGGGTGGATCAATGACCAAATTCCGCCTAACAAAGAAAATGTTGTAATTACTATCAGTATCCACCCAATCCAGGTTTTCCACGAAAAGCGATAATCAAGGTAAAATAAAATACTTAGGATGAGGATACCGATGATATTGCCAATTGTGTCACTGATGAGCCAAACTTTAATTGCGTCCTTTGATAAACGTTTCTGGGGTGTGTTCAAAAAATCATCACCTATATTTCTCTCCCTTCGATTATTCCTCTAAAAATATTTCTTCAAGTGATGGTTCGTCTACATCAACACGATAGACATCGATTTTATACTGGTTAAAAGCTCGTATGATTTCAGCAATTTTTTTCTCGTGATCAAGTGTAATGGTTACATACGACTCTTTCATATCTAAATCTGACCCTACAGAATGAAGCCATTGGTTCAGTGTCAACTGCTCGGCTTTAGGGATTGCAGAATGCTTAAATTTTACTGTGAGTGTTGATCGATAGAAGGATCTTAGTTCATCTATTGTGCCGATTTTGACTATCTTACCATCTTTCATAATGGCGATTCGCGTACAAATTCTCTCTACTTCATCTAAATTATGGGATGTCATAAAGATCGTTTTCCCTTGTTTTTTCAAATTCAAGATCAGTTTTTGAATTTGAATGACGGATTCTGCATCCAATCCAGAAGTTGGTTCATCGAGAAAAACTAATTCCGGGTCGTGGATGATCGCTTGTGCAATCCCAAGCTTCTTCTTCATGCCGAATGAAAATTTAGCTGTTTTTAACTGTGCCTGTTCCGCTAAGCCGACCAATCGTAAGACTTCTAAACAACCGTGTTTTCCTATGGGGTTTTCTGAAAGAGCAGATAGGAACTTTAAGTGATCCATTGCGGTTAACGAACCATAGAATGTGGAATAATCAGGCATTACGCCGACTCTCTTCTTTACTTGATCATTTGGTCCCGTTACTCCTAAAAGCGAGTATGTACCAGAGCTTGGTTGAATAATACCGGTCAGCATATTGATAAAGGTAGACTTTCCAGCACCATTCCGACCAAGAAAACCAAATACTTCCCCTTTTTTTACAGTCAAATCAATTCCTTGTACGACCTGAGCCGCCCCGTATGATTTCTTTAGCTGTTTCGTTTCAATGGCGATCATTAGCATTCTCTCCTCTTGAATATTAGATGGGCAGTAAAAAGCATCAAACCTGCAAATATTAATATCACTAAGTATGTAAAATCATCCCGTTCTAAATAATAAAAAGGTGCAATAAACTTTATCCAGCTTACCCATGCATTTGGTGTAAAGGAAACCCATAACCCGAAAATCGGAAAGGCAAGACCAATGATGGTCCCAAGAAACATGGTAATTCCGGGTTTCGGGATGAGGACTGATAGCAAAACGGTCAAGGCAATTTGGTATATTAATAAGCTCATTATTTGAGAAAAAATAAATAGATCAAACTGTTTGGCAAAGATGCTGACAATCAGGAATGAGATTGCCACACAAACAAACCAAAAGAGGGCAATACCGAAAAACTTTCCATATAAAATGGAGGATCTTGATGTCCTGGTTACTAGAAATCGCATTGTTCGTTCATGTGTTTCTCTGTTCATACAATCATGGGATAGCCCGGTAATAAATAGTTGCCCAAATAAAAAGAGTAAAGTCAAAAGACCAAGCGTATGAATATGTTTAGCTTCCTCCGGTGTAAATTCAATCACACCCATTAATACATTTGAAAACTTGGCTGAATAATAGGCGGTTAATAATAAAATTGCAATAATAAAAATCGACTTTATCCCTTTAAACAAACTATAAAATTCCCTTTTACTAATATTATACATACGTTGTTACTCCCTTCTAGTGTTTCCTAGCTGAGATCATTATAAGATGCATACCTTAAGCCAATGGAAACTCCACCTTAATTTCTCCTTAATTTTTAAACACTTTTGAATAATGGATGATATGATAATAAATGAATGAAATAGAATAGGTGATCCGTATGCAAGAAGCACAGATATTAATTGTAGATGATGAAAAAGCCATTTTGCACATGTTAACGACCATTTTAAGAAGAGAAGCTTTTAAATATATTGATACAGCATGTACAGCAGAGGATGGACTTGCCTTATGTAAAACAAAACGATATGACTTAATCTTATTGGATGTAATGCTTCCCAATCGTAGCGGCTTTGATATTTGTCCTTATATAAGGGAAACGACTGATGCTCCCATTTTCTTTTTAACGGCAAGATCTACTGATTTGGATAAGCTCTCGGGTTTTGCGTTAGGAGCAGATGATTATATTACAAAACCTTTCAATCCATTGGAAGTTGTTGCTAGGATTAAAGCCCATTTACGTAGAAATACAGTAGCACCTCCTTCTCATACTAATTATCAATATGGAAATATCTATGTAAATACTATTTCAGGAGAAGTGATGGTAAATAAAAAAAGCGTGGATTTACCTGCTCAAGTATATCAACTATTCATTTTCTTTTGTAAACATCCAAATCAGTTATTCAGCAAAAGTCAGCTTTATGAACAGGTATGGGGTGAGGAATTTCTAGGTGAGGATAATACTGTAATGGTTCATATAAGAAAACTTCGTGAAAAAATCGAGGAAAATCCAAGCAAGCCATCTCGCATTGTTACAGTGAGAGGTCTTGGATATAAATTTGTACCTGCTGGAGACCAACGTGAACATTCATAAACGATTTATTGTACAATTTTTCATTCAAATAGTCCTGGCCTTTATTTTGTTATCTCTTATTTTAATGACTATCTGGGCCATTATTGGATTTTCCACCATGGATTCCGAAGTAACGAAAGATTTATCCAAAGCAGATACCTTATTTTTTACATCCAAAGTTTCAATTAAAGAAGATGAGGTTACATTCGATGAAAAACTAAAAAAAATAGCGAAGAATCAAAATGGCCAATTGCTTGTTTTAACGGAGAAGGGTGATGTGGTTGGTTCTTATAATACTACCGAACAAGTACCTAAACATTTAGACAAGAGTGATCTCATCCCAATGATCTTGGAAACTTCTGACGAATACTCTTATTGGAAATTAGATGGAGAGTATGCACAAACGCATTTCCTGTTATTTGGTAAAAGAAATGCTGGGAAAGAAATATTAAATGAGATGAAGTCAAAGGTGGATTGGGAAAATCAGCAACTTAACCTTTCCGACGTAACCCTTCGGAAAGTCAAAGAAGAAAACGGTTGGATTCAGTTGATCGATCCAACAGGACAGGTAATAGATGAATATGGTGCGAAGGAACGGCCAAATAGTTACTCGATTCAAGATCTAGTCACATTGTCACGAGACGAGCATCCTTCAACTGCTGCTTACTTTGATCAGGAGACGAAACAATCAATTGTTATAGGGACACAAGCTAATTCACCCTTTAATATAGAAGAAGGCCTGAATAAAACAATCAGTCATAGTCTCTTTATCACTTTTATATTGTTATTCCTTTTACTCTTATTAGGGACGTTTTGGTATGCCCGTAAATTCGGAGTGCCATTGATTATGATGATGAAGTGGATTAACAATCTAGGGAAAGGTGTATATGAACAGCCAACCGATCTCCATCAACATAGCGTCTTGCTAAATAAAAAGGGGAAGTTGAAAAAGAAATACCGATTATACAAGGATTTCATTAGAACCCTTATTCAATTGACAGAAACTCTAAAGAAAAACGAATCTGAGCGGGTGAAAATGACTCAAACAAGGGAAGAGTGGATTAGTGGAATTTCTCATGATTTAAAAACGCCGCTTTCTTCTGTTGCAGGATATTCACAAATGCTGGAGTCTGAAAACTATTCATGGAATGAAAAGGAAACAAGAGAGTTTGCAAAAGTTATTTCCGAAAAATCTTCCTATATGATGGAATTACTTGAGGACTTGACTTTAACATATCGTTTAAGAAATCAAGCATTGCCTATTGCAATAGAAAAAATGGATCTCAATGAATTTATACGTCGGACGATTATCCATTTTATTAATGACCCCGCCAATAATGAGATGGAATTTATCTTCCAACCTTTTCGTGAAACTATATTCGCATTCATTGATCCAAAATGGTTTCAACGGATTATCGATAATCTGGTGGCAAATGCGATTAAGTATAATCCATCTGGTACCGTGATCACGGTATCCATTTCTTTAATCGAACAACATCTAGCCATCATTAAGATTGAAGATAATGGGATGGGAATGAGTAGTGAAACGCTTGATAAGCTGTTTCAACGTTATTATCGCGGCACCAACACGAGCGAGACAGGGAGCGGAACCGGCCTAGGAATGGCCATTACCAAACAATTGGTGCAGCTTCATAATGGCTCCATTCAAGTGAAAAGTACTCTGGGCAAGGGTACTACGATTCGAATTATTCTTCCAATCAATACAGAGCAAAGTAAGGAGTAATAACTGGAAAAAGGAAACTCTATAATAACGTGTAGGTACTAGGCGAGGCTCCATACTTTAGATCTACCGTTCATGTGTAATATAATCGCACATGATCAGGTATATATTCCTGGCAACAAAGTCTTATTTAAAGATCTAAAAAGGAGTAGGAAACAAATTATGACTATTGGGCGAGAAGTTTTAGATTCGACAATCATGTTTAGTGCCATTGAACAATCATTAGCAATGATTACATTTGACACTGACGGGAAAATTTTATGGGTGAATAGTAATTTTTCCAAGGTTATTGGATACGAGTTAGAAGAATTAACATCGATGCATCATCAACAATTATGCTTGCCTACATTCTCACAAAGTCAGGAGTATGTGGCCTTTTGGAGAAATTTACGTAATAACAAAGCTTTTCATGAAAAAGTAGAAAGAGTTACGAAAGATGGTACTGTCCTGTGGCTTGATGCAATGTACACGCCAGTAGTTGGCAGTGATGGGCGTGTGAAGGCTGTCGTTAAAATTGCCAATGATATAACGAATCGAGAACATGTTTTACAAAATAGTACGTCTGAATTTATCGCTTTAGTGGAAGAAATGACAGCAAGTACAAATGAAGTACATAATGGATCACAAATGGCTGTTAAAGATATAGAACAACTAAAAGAAGAATCCACGACTGTCAAAGAAAATGTAGAACAAATTCAATCAATGGCTTCTATCGTAAAAGCAATAGCAACCCAATCAAACTTGCTAGGTTTAAATGCCAGTATTGAAGCAGCGAGAGCAGGAGATCATGGACGTGGTTTCTCAGTCGTTGCCGACGAAATTCGCAAGATGGCAGATACAAGTAAAAATGCCGCAGAAGATATCTCAAATCAATTAAATCAAATTCTAAATTCAGTCACGGTAATGGTAGAAAAGGTAGAACAAGTTACAGCTAAAATGGGTGAAAATTCGGCGTCCATTGAAGAACTCAAGAATGCCTATGAACATATCGCCAAAACTGCGAATAAGCTATCAGAGATTAATTGAATGTGTAAACTCACAGGGATTTGATGAAAACGGAATAAAACATATAACATGTGCATGTATAGATATAATGGATAAATATTCCACGTTGTGTAAAAGTGAGTTAAAATGAGAGGAGCAAGGTATATTGGCTGAATGTAGAGTGCAGTTTAGTGTCAATGCCTGCCCATTTTATAACTAAGGAAGAAACTCTTGTACATAATCCTTATACCGATGTAACTGATATGGAACCCATAATAAATACATTTATTATGTTATTCTTGCCCGCCTGCTTAGCAATTATTTCCTCATTCTCCGGCGTTTTTTACGCCTAGATGTATGTCTCTGAACACCTTCTATGTCGCCAATAGCCACTTTTTTCACATCATAAGGATGTTTCGTATTAATTTTTTCTAAGAACGAGTATTTCAAACAGATAAACGCCTGTTGTAACTGAACAAAATGGCCCTTTGTAAAACAACTTAACTGTGGCTTTTACAAAGGGTCTTTACTGTAAGTCTCAATCTACCCTCTGCATAGGGTGACTTTTGACACAACTCATGCTGTTATTTATCTCTTATTTTTACTAAAAAATAAGCGTTAATCCAAGCGGTAATTGGAATAATTAAGGCTACTCCAATACCAGCACAGAGTATATTGATCATTTCTGCGCTAAATACTTTAGAATTTATAATTTCTCCAAATGAATAGGATAAATCTTTAAACCATATAAGCAATCCCAAATAGCCTCCAAAGAAGGCAAAGAATAACGTATTGGTATCCGTTCCTAGTATATCTCTGCCAATACTTAATCCGAATGAGAATAAATCCTTTCTACTAATAAGTGGATGATGATTAAATACTTCGCGCATGGAAGAAGAGATTGAAATAGCTACATCTGCAATTGAGCCAATTGCACTCATAATAATTACAGCGGCACCAATTTTAACAAAGTCTACTCCGATATAAAGAGAAAACATGCCGATTTCCTCGACTTCTTCTTCGCCGAATCCCTGGATCATTGCTTTGTTTGTCGTGATAACAATAAAAAAGAGAAGGATGACAATGGTTATCATAGTAGAAATAAATGCTGTTTTTGTTTTACTGTTTATATCATTAATATAAAACAAGTTAATACAACTAATTACTGTACATGCAATCAAGGTTAAGATAATCGGATTAGTATTAGGAATGGTCATTATAATGATGGTAATAAGTAGTACACCAAAGTTTAGAAATAAAGCAAAAAAAGACCGTGCTCCTTTTTTACCGCCAATAAGTACCATTAATATAAATAAAATGGCTGCCAGACACACTGAAACATTCATTATCTTGCCCTCTTTCGATTAATAAAAAAAATAGAAACATATAAGCCTATCGGAATAGTTAACACAATTCCAATACCACCAGCTAAGGCTCGAGCTAATTCTAGTGAAAGGTTCATGGAAAGGGTAAACGACAAAGCAGAAGCGTTTTTTAAATATAAAACAAGCATTGGAATAGTTCCGCTTATGTATACAAAAAATAAAATATTCGTCATGGTACCCATAATATCTTTTCCAATATCCATACCTGATGTTTTAAGTGCTTTTATTGATATATTGTTGTCCTTCTCGTACAGCGCAAAGATGGAAGAAGACATGGTGATGGCAACATCCATTACGCCTCCCAAAGACCCAAGGAATAATCCTGCTATAAATACATCTCGATAGGGACGGGTTATAAATTGTAGTTCTTCATATCGGAGTCCATTTCCGGAAGTTCCCCATATAACTAGATAAGCAATCAATAGAGAAATAAAAGTTCCTAATAAGGTCGCACCAATAGCTGCATAAGTCTTTTCATTAAAACCGTTAATGAGTAACAAAGAAATGACAGTAAATAAAATTGCACTTATACTACAGATCCATAATAAACTCATGCCAGCGTTATTTATATACACGTCCAATGCATATGATAACAAAGCGGCATTGACTGCCAGACTTATAATGGAAAACAGACCTTGCCTTTTCCCCACGATAAGTAGGGTGAAAATAAAAATCCAAGCAATCATTAATAGATATTTATCTCGTTTTACATCGTGTATGTCTCCAGTTAACATTGTCTTTTTGTCTGAGTTTTTATCTATCGAAACAAATAATTCATTTCCAACTACAAATTCATGATCATACGCTCCGGACGAGGAATACTCATTAGTTAAATGAATAAGCTGTCCTTTTTCTTCACCATTTTTCAATTTGGCTACTATATGCTGAGTGGATAGACGATCTTTATTACGATACATATCAGTTACTTGATTTGTATCTTCCACATTCGTTTTGATCACTTCAGCTATGGGACGATCATAAAATGAGTAATTGTGATGAACAAATACAATGGAGATGGCAAAACAAAGCGTTAATATAATATAAAATAACATTTGTTTGTGAGTTATTTTTTTTATTTTATTTATGATAACATTCATAAAAGAACCTCCAGTTACGAAATGGAATCCAGCGTGTGAAACCTATTAGTTTGGAGCATACTTTCAAAAATATGCTGTTGTTACAGATTACGAATAGTGGTTAAGTTTAAACTTAAGCCTACCAATTATAAGGTGAAAATAAAAAAAGGATCAAAATTTTTTATATTAGCACTCATTCAATTTCCCTTCAATAATATACTTGATATAATTTAATATAAAAGGAAAACGCTCCGTTCTTTGGTATAGTGAAACTATTGAATGAAACACTACCATCACGGAAGATAATTATCAGGAGCTGATTTAATGAAAAGAATTCCGTTAAAAATGATTAGAAAAGATCTATTGAATATTCCTCAATATTCGCTTCCAACTGGTTTTCGAATTAGGTTGTTTGAAAAAGGTGACGAGCATAATTGGGCTAGAATTGAAACAAAAGTAGATGAATTTGAAAATGAAAAAGCTGCATTAGAACGCTTTAACAAAGAATTTGGAGCATATATTGATGAGATGTCCATACGTTGTCTATTCATTGAAAACGAACATGGAGAAGCGATCGCTACAACAACAGCATGGTATGGTGACTTAAATGGTGATGGCGAAATATCAGGTAGAATACATTGGGTAGGTGTCGTTCCTGAATATCAAGGCAAGAAACTTTCAAAGCCATTACTTAGCGCAGCTATGAATATTTTGGCTCAACATCATTCAAAAGCCTATCTTACATCGCAAACGACGAGTTATCAAGCGATCAATATGTATTTGAACTACGGATTCGAACCTTTCATTACAGGGCCAAGCTGTTATGAAGCTTGGGAATTGATAGAGAAAACTTTAAATAGACAAATTCTTTCCGGGAGGTAAAAATGATTAAAGCAGTTATTTTTGATTTTGATGGGTTAATCTTGGACACTGAGACGGCGTGGTATGATTCATATAAAGAAGTTTTAAAAAAACAGTTTGAATTTGACCTACCACTTGAAGAGTTTGTAAAATGTGTCGGCTCTAATGATACTTGGCTGTTTGAATACTTAGAAAAGGAAATTGCGGAACATCTAGATGCGGATAATATCCGCAGTAGTGCAGGCATATTACATACCGAATTTGTAAAAGAAGCAAAAGCTCGTGAAGGGGTGGTTGAATATCTTGCAGATGCACGTGAGGCAGGACTAACAATTGCCTTGGCAACGAGTTCAACTAGAGAATGGGTGACAACTCATTTGACCAATTTAAATTTGATTTCTTATTTTGACCATTTAATTACAAAGGATGACGTGGATCGCGTCAAACCAGCACCGGATCTTTTCTTGAAAACCATTGAAGTGCTGGGGATAGAGCCACATGAGGCAGTCGTTTTCGAAGATTCCCTAAATGGGTTAATTGCAGCACTAGAAGCAAAGATTCCTACTGTTGTTATACCAAACCCAGTCACAGAATCGCTGCCATTTGAAAATTATCATTTAAAGTTGAGCTCTATGGCGGATATGAGTTTACAGGATATTATTGAATCACTAAATAAATGAGTGAAAACGCAACTCTCCTCTGTTGTATGTTAAATTATATGGAAAATTGCACATGGCTATAGAGGAGAAATAAAGACATAAAATAAGAAGTATAATGGAAAAATGCTTCCCTGGCCTATTTTGAATAGTTAGGCTGGGAAGTTTCTCTGAAATGATGGCAGGATAGCTTGAGTTTGGCTGTACAAATACTTACTTCCGGAATCAATTTGCTTTAA
Organism: Lederbergia lenta NBRC 16444; assembly: GCF_001591545.1. Classification (GTDB taxonomy): domain Bacteria; phylum Bacillota; class Bacilli; order Bacillales; family Bacillaceae_C; genus Lederbergia; species Lederbergia lenta. Next base: position 86,957 of record NZ_BCVC01000003.1, on the reverse strand, counting down.
AGAGCCCACTATTCTTGCGTTATTAAAGAACCACAGATAATTAAAGTAGTTATTCCCTCAATAATTCTTATAGACATTCACACACCTCATCCATAATTAATACCTTATAAAGATAATATCAATTAAATTCAGCAATTTTAATAACCGTAAGTTAATTAGGAGTGAGAGAAAATTGAAACGTTTTTATGCTCACACGATCCAACCAGGGGATAATTACTGGCTCTTAGCATATAAATACAATACAACGGTTGAGGCAATTTTTGCAGAGAATTATGGAGTAAATCCATACTATCTAAGTATCGGGCAGCGTATTGCCATACCGGTTCCGCAGACAATATATCAACAAAGACAACCAAATCATTGTATTAGTCAAGAAGAGGTTGATTATAGAAATGATATGCGAAGTCTTTGGGAAGAACATGTTGCATGGACGAGGATGGCAATCATTAGTTTGACTTTTAACTTACCGGACGTAGACTTTGTTATTACTCGTCTTCTGCAAAATGCTACAGACATGGGAAATATGATTCGCAAATTATATGGTGACTTTGCTGCTAAAACTTATGCTAATTTGATTAAGGAACATCTATTACTTGCGGCAGATCTTGTAAAAGCAACTTTAGCAGGTGATAAGCAAGCGGCGATGACTGCAGAACAAAAGTGGTATACCAATGCTGATCAGATTGCTGAGTTTTTGAGTAGTGTGAATCCATTTTTACCTGAAAATGTTGTTAGAGATATGTTTTACAAACACCTGGATTTAACGAAGCAAGAAGCTGTTTTTATGATTAATATGGATTATCAGAAGGATATTGAAACATACGATAAAATTGAGAAGGAAGCAAGGGAAATGGCGGATACAATTTCTGATGCCATGGTAAAATTGTATCCAAAAGTGTTCTAGCCGATAGTCATTTTTATTTGTATAACGCCTTCTTGTGAATGAAAGCAGGAGAATATTTATGTTCGTTTTCTTCAGGTTAAATTATTGAGGATAGTTAGTCTCTTATCGGGACTGATTATCCTTTTTTATTTACATAATTATTTAAAAAAATAAAGGTTATTAAGATAGTTCAATCAAACGGATACCCGTGAAGAATGGGAAAAAGATAGGTGGGGTGTTAGAGTATTAAACGCGAAGTATGGTATTGAATTATAGTCGTTCGACAAATCCCTTTGTTATAAACTTCACGAAAATTGGGAACATAGAATTTAAACAAAGCCTAAAAAAATATCGTAAAACTAAAATTACTTGGTGGGAGGAAATTTTCGGAGGGAAGTGCTCAAGATTATTCTAAATATATCCAGATCCTTTAAATTTTAATTAACGAACTACAACCTACTTGCAATGATTTAAATAGTCTTACAAAAGAACACATCGAGAAGGTATGACAACTTTTGATATAAAAAAATATGAGCTTCTTATAGAATCAACAACTAAAATGATTGAAGAGCTAAAGAATATGGCAGAGAAGATATGATGGAAGCCAATGAACAGAACTTGAAAAGATTCCAAGAAATATATAATACCATTAAGGGTAGAAACGCCATCTTTGAGCGCTTTGAGCGTATACAGAGACAACTAGAACGTAAGCAAAAGAAAGGGTCAGGAATGGCTAATTTTAACCGAGAAGAGCAAATGAGACACTTATATGAAGAGCGTAAACGAAAAACCAAAGAAAACAAACGATTACGCGAAGGAGAAAATATAAAATTAGCAGGTTTTTTTGATAGGCTTCGTTAAAGATGAATGTTGATTTTCTTATTAAACTAACGTTGCAGTATAGTTTAATAAGAGTATTATTTAAATACAACCAGATATAATAAATAGGAGGGTGAGATATGACAGATTCGATGGCGAATTTCTATAACGACCTTGCAGAAGAATATCATCTTATTTATTCGAACTGGGATTATGCTATTGATCAACAGGGTTCAATTCTTGATCACATCATTAGCGGCATTTTGGGGAATGTAACAGAAACAAAAATCGCTGTTTTGGACTGCTCCTGCGGCATAGGTACGCAAGCCATTGGCTTAGCAAAGCGTGGGTATGTTGTTACAGGGACAGATATTAGTAACTCATCTATATTACGAGCTAGCCGTGAAGCTAATTTACGAAACGTCTCAATTAACTTCAATGTTGCTGACTTGCGGTCTTTACAAAAAGACGTAGGTGGTGTGTTCGATGTGGTGTTATCAGCGGATAATGCACTACCGCATCTGTTGACTGATGAAGATCTATCATTGGCATTTCAGAACTTGTCCTCTAAATTAAGACAAAATGGGGTATTGATTTTAACACTGCGGGATTATGACAAACTCATCACCGTAAAACCGCGTGTTACCCAACCAAATGTTTTTGATGAGGGAAAGAGAATAACGTTTCAAGTTTGGAATTGGATCGATGATTTAAAAATGTACCAGCTTCTCCAATTCATCCTACAAGATATGAATGGGAAGTGGGAAATGAAGAGCTTCTCTACGACCTACAGAGCATTGCTTCGTGCCGAAGTGGATTCACTCCTTAAGTTTGGTGGATTTACTGAAGTGGAGTGGCATATGCCAGAAAAAACAGGTTTTCATCAACCAATTGTAACAGCTCGAAAATCATAAAGCTGTGCCACTTATTTTCAAATAACGGGTGCTTTCGTTGAAGAAGACCATCAAAAATGATGGTCTATTTTTATGTTTCAAATATCAACATTATTGTTTAACAGAGCCTTTTTTTATATGTGTAGTCCTTTTACTTTTATATACTAAAGCATTATGACCCTAAGATAACGTCAGGATGTCTTTTTTTTATTTACTAGCATTTACTAGCGGTTAATAGCTATTTACTGGCCGTCATGAAAGGGCTACTGTCCATGGAAGTAAACTTACTGTCTGTCGCGAGCAAATTACTGGCCGTTGTAGCCAAAATACTGGCTGTCAGGACTTTTAAGGCTACTAGTTAATAGGCCCTTTCATTACGATATTTTGCAATTGAATTATTGAACGAACCAACTTAATATTTCAGCATAGAGTTCTTCGGTAGGCCGAGAGCTGTCAAGCTTTAAAACAGGACTTTTTGATAATGTGATTTGATAAGTCTGTTCCGCATAAGTACCGGCCATGCTTGCATTTTTTTCTGTTAAATAGGTTTTACACCATTCTAAAAAGTCATTGGTATACCTTCCGTTTTCATCCCCCCACATTTCATTAAAGCCATTCCGTTCAGTTTCTCTGTTGCGTAATCTGTTCATGCGAATTTCTTCATCAAGAGAAAGAAACACTAAAAGGTCACGGTCGCTAAAACCTTTAGGACACCATGAAAAAATGGACCCAGAAGCGACATAACTACTGCAAGATGCCATGTCACTTTGATATAGTTTTTCGCGTATTTCAATTGGATTATTTACCGTGAACGAATCATCTTTCCAAAGATAATTATCTGTATCAATCCATTTTATATTTTCCTTTTCACTGATATATTTGGCTAAGGTACTTTTGCCAGTGCCTGAGCCGCCAATTATGTGGATTTTCACCTAAAGGTCCCCTCCCGTATAGAGATCAAGCGTATCCATGTACTAGTTTAAGTGATTTAAGTTTAGCGGAATTTCGGTCATTAGCAAAGTTACTTTTGGGGTCTAGGAAAATAACGATCTAATAATTTAAACGGATAGATATGCTAGGTAAAGGAGCTTTATTCTTATCTTAAGTAAACCGAGATATTTAGATACTGCAATTATACTTTGCAAAAAAGTGTTTAATACGAACATATATTTAGATAGTTCGTTATAATTAGAATGGGTAATGAAATTTAGAGGGGGAATGTGACATGGAAAAGATTAAATGGGGAATTATGGGGCCAGGTAATATATCAAGCAAGTTTGCATCTGATTTAGTACAGTCTGATCAGGCAGAACTTGTGGCAGTTGCGTCAAGAACACAAGGAAAGGCAGAGAAATTTGCAAGCGAATTCAATATTCCGCGTACTTATAATAGCTATGAGGAGTTTGTTAAAGACGATGAAATTGAGATCGTTTACATTGGGACACTACATCCAATGCATAAAGAAGGTGTACTACAATGCTTAAAGGCAGGCAAGGCAGTATTATGTGAAAAGCCGTTTACAATGAATGCACAGGAGGCGGAAGAACTTATTCAAGTCGCCAGAGAAAACGATACTTTTCTGATGGAAGCGATGTGGACACGATATTTGCCTGCGATTGTTCAAACGAGAAAGTGGATTGCGGAAGGGAAAATCGGAGAAATAAAAATGCTGACTGCTAATTTCGGTTTTGATATTGGATGGGCGCCGGAAAGTCGCTTGCTTGATAAGAAACTTGGCGGTGGGGCATTGCTGGATGCAGGCATTTACCCAGTTTCCTTTGCGTCCATGATTTTCGGACAACAACCTACCAGTATCAAAAGTAGCGCACATATCGGACAAACTGGTGTGGATGAGCAATTCTCGGCACTTTTTGAATACGAGAATGGGAGAACGGCTATGTTGAATGCAAGCGTGCGTTTAAATCTATCTAATGATGCGTTCATATATGGAACAGAAGGCTATATTCATTTGCCGAATTTCCTGTTTGGAGAGTCTACCAAATTGTATCGTTCCGGCTCGGAGGCGATAGAGTTTAAGGACGACCGTACAATGAATGGATATATTTTTGAGGCCGAAGAAGCGATGAGCTGTTTAAGGGCAGAAGATAAAGAGAGTCGGATTATGCCATTAGATGAGACTCAAGATATCATGGAAACATTGGATACACTGCGTAAGCAATGGGGATTGGAATACGAGTAAGCAAACAGAGCGAGACTCTCCTATAGTTGAGGGTCTCGCTGTATGTAGTCTAAAATAAGTTTGTTGGCGCAGCGAGCTAATCTAAACAGTAATAAAGAGTGGTTGTGATAATGAACGCATTAGCTCTAGTACTAGAACTAAAGGAATTATTCGGGATAAAAGATAAGTATATAGAATCTAACCATTTCCTCTGAGTGGTTTATATAACTATGTTCTATATTAGAAGTAAATTTAATCGTATCATTAGTAGTTAATGAAAATTTTTCACCCTGTATATCGATTGTAAGTTTTCCACGTTGCATGAGCACATACTCTTCCCCTAAATGCTTTTCGGATGTATGACTAAATCCAGGCTTTAGGTCTACGGTGAAAATTTCAAATTTCTTATCTGGGTGATATGGATAGAGAGAATATACAAGATAATTTCTATCATCATCAATAACTGGTGTTAACAAATTAATGTTTATTTTTTCAATGGGTGTTTTTTCAGACTCCTTCAAAAATGTAGAAAAGGATACTTGCAGCCCGTTTGCAATTTTCCAGAGAGTTGTAACAGTCGGATTTGACTTTCCATTTTCAATTTGAGCTAACATTGCTTTACTTACTCCACTTAATCTCGCTACTTTATCTAAACTCAATCCTCGTTTTTTTCTTATTTTGACAAGATTACTGGATATAACCTCTTGAATAGATTCCATAAATAATCTCCTTGACTCTTTATTAAAACCACTATAACATACAAATATCCAATATAACATATAATTAGGTGGGAGAACGATGAATGAATTTTCGAAGGAAATGAATAATGATGAAAATCTTCCTACCTTTTCTCAAGGTGTAAGAGACTGTATTCCAACCTTAATAGGTTACATAAGTATTGGAATAGCTGCAGGGATTGTTGGAGCTTCTTCTAATTTGAGTATATTAGAAGTTACATTATTATCAGTATTAGTGTACGCTGGCGCTTCACAGTTTATTATTTGTGCGTTGATCGTGGCAGGGAGTCCTATTTCGGTCATTATATTCACAACTTTTATTGTGAATGTACGGCACTTTTTATTAAGTATGACATTAGCTCCTTACTTTACAAAGTATTCTCTAATAAAAAATATTGGTATTGGAACGCTTGTTACTGATGAATCCTTTGGTGTTGCCGTTACTAAAATGATAAAAGGAGAAAAAATGAATGCTGCATGGATGAATGGGTTAAATTTAACAGCTTATCTATTTTGGATTTTATCCTGTAGTATTGGGGCTATATTTGGGAAGTGGATTTCTAATCCAGAGGTATTGGGATTGGATTTTGCTTTAACGGCTATGTTTTTGGCATTACTTGTGTTGCAATTAGAAAATATTGAAAAAAGTAAACTGAAGTTATATTTATCATTAATTTTATACGTAGTGATAGCGATGCTCATCCTGTGTATATTTGTTCCGTCATATATAGCAATTATTATATCAACGATCATTGTTGCAACGATTGGGGTGATGAAAGATAAATGAGTATTGATTTAACCATTTTAATTATTATTTTAGGATGTGCTGTTGTTACGTTTATTCCAAGAATTATTCCATTTATAGTTGTAAGAAACTTGAAACTTCCAGTAATAGTAACTAAATGGCTTTTATTTATACCTATCTGTATTTTTACAGCACTTATTGTTGACAGTATTATCATGGATGGTGAATCATTATTTTCCATTGATTGGAAGGTGTTAGCCGCTATTATCCCAACACTTATGATAGCTTTGTGGACAAAAAGTTTATCAGTAACTGTTATTGTTGGAATAGTTTGTATGGCTACCGTTAGATATTTATTTTAAAGCATAAAAAGATTGATTGAACTTGCGGAAGCTAAAATTACATAAAAGCAGGGTTAGCGGGCATTGCACATTGGATTCAAGTAAGTAAAAGCGAGACTTTCACAAGCCGAGAGTCTCGCTTTTTGTTTCCAATACGGTAATTCTAGGCTGTCATCTAATTTCAAAATTTTGCTGCTCATCGGTTAACAGGGATAACGGTTTAAGGGGTATTCACTCTGCCCCTCTGTTTTTATTAAATTCAAGATCATATCCCTTTTGCATCCCCTCATTTGTTTCGTCAGGATTCTCATCATGGATATAAGGTTTCTTCACTTGGTTATCATCATTTAGGTCTGTATTATTATCATATCGAACCGGACGATAATCTATTTCTTCTTGCTCATTAAATTTGTTATTATCTGTGTTACATGCAGATAAAAAGCTGACTGAAAGTAAAGCGGACAAGATAAGGATTTTCCCTTTTGCTCTCATAATATCCCCCCATTAGCTTATTAATGTTAATATGCACCATAAATGATTACTTACTCTTAAACGGCTCTGGAATTTTTTGTTACCCCCAAAGAAATTTCTTGGAACAATAAAAAATACCTGTCCATATTCTGGAAGCAGGTATTTCACACTTTACGAGCAAAGTGAAAAGCTAATTTAAACAAGAGAACCGCCTTGCTTAAGGTATTTTACAATTCCTTCAGAAGCTCTATATGAAAGGGCACCTAATGTACCAGTTGGGTTAAAAGAGCTATTATGAGGAAATGCCGAAGCACCAGCGACAAATACATTTTCAGCATCCCACATTTGCATATAAGAATTGACTGCGGATGTCTGCGGATCAATGCCCATCATGACGCCACCCGTGTTATGTGTGTTCGTATCCGTGTTCACGTTAAAAGGTCCTTGTTCACCGACTGTATCAATATGATCTGGATTCATTTCTTTTGCTATTGACTTTGTTACATTAGACATGAATTTTACTAATTCGCGATCTTGTTCAGTATAATCATATGTCATACGTAATAAAGGCATCCCATATACATCTTTATAGGTAGGATCTAGATCAAGATAGTTTTGTTCATGAGGCAAACTTGCGCCTTGTGATTTTACTTGAAGTACACTATTTGCATATTTTATTGTTTGTTTCTTAAATTCTGGTCCCCATGTAGGTGTTCCAATTGGCGCATTGTTAGTAGCAATAGGTCGCGCTCCATATTGGGTCGTACGAATACCTGCCCCGTGAAGAAAGTTTTCATTTGTATGATCAAAATTATCACCTGCGAATTCAGGAATCTCAATCCCTAATGCTCCTGCACCACCATATATGTTAAACTCTCGATCATTATAAAATAACGTGGAATAACCTGAGCTTACTTGATAACAATAATTCTTTCCGATTACTCCTGTCCCTGTTTTGGGATCATAAGGTTGTCCAAGTTTTGAGTTAAGTAAAAGCCTTACATTATTAAATACATAACTCGCTATGACCACCACGTCAGCAGGCTGTTCAAACTCCTCGCCGGAAAATGTATTTACATACATGACTCCCGTTGCTTTATTTCCATCATTTAAAATACGTGTCACATTTGCGTGTGTACGAAGCTCAAGGTTACCTGTTTGTTGTGCAACAGGAAGAACGGTTACAACTGGGTCAGCTTTTGCTCCATATTCACAGCCGAAGTTTTCACAGTAGGCACAGTATTGACATGCCGAACGTGAAATACCATCTGGATTTGTGTAATTCTCAGAGAGATTCGCAGAAGGCAGTATATATGGTTTATAGCCAAGTTTTTTCGTTGCCTTTTCAAATTCTTCGAGAACGGGCGTTTTTACCATTGGTCCTGTTGGATATGGGTTTGAGCGAGGACCATATAACTCAACTGTTTCACCGGAAATTCCAGCCATCTTTTCAAAAGTGTCATAATATGGTTCGAGCTCGTCATATGTAATGCCCCAATCTTGCAGTGTATAGCCAGCTTTTATTTTTTTTGCACCATATCTGTCAATGGTCTTTGATTTGATTTCAAAATCATAAGGAAGGAAACGATAAGTTTGTCCATTCCAGTGACTCCCAGCGCCACCTAAACCATCGCCTACGATAAATGTTCCGTAATGGCGCATAGGGAGAGCTCTTATTTTTCCATTATTACGTGATGTAATGGTTTCTTTGGAAAGGTCTTGCATTAACTCTGTTCGCTGTTGGAAACGAAGTTCATCATGTACCATTAAATAATCGCTCATTTTTCTCTCTTTCCCGCGTTCCAGTCCAAGTACTTTGATCCCCGCTTTTGTTAATTCTGAGGCAATGATTCCCCCAGCCCAACCCATTCCGACGATAACCACGGGTACTTTAGGAAGTTTTTTAGCCATGATTGACACTCCTTACTTTTATTATGAATGCCCCATATGATCGTGAAGGCTGCTTGGTTCTAATTGTATAAATTCTTTGCTTTGAATTTCTTTTGTAAAACTCATTTTATTACCAGGGAAACTTCGCATTTTCCATCCTTGCATCTCCTTATTTCCACCGTACATTGGATCTGCATAAACCCCTTCAATGGTTAAGTTTCTTAGCAATCTGAAAAAGTCGGCTGTAGATACTCCAGAAAGCGAATCTGCTTCACCTTTCTCAAACGCAACTAATACTTCGTCTTGTTCTGATCCTTCTAAGTCAATGAAGGTTTTTTTATAATGTTTATTACTATAATCATCTAATCCTTTTAAACCTAATCTGAACAAATCTTTACGTAAAATACGGATCTGCTCACCTTGTGTTGGCTCCGGCTCATGAAAGGGACCTAACATATAATCTTTTGCATTTACGCCCCATTGGCTAGCAAGTTGATGATCAATATAAATAGCTGCATTAAGTTCCTGTGCGCCTGGACCAAGCTCGTCCTTTGGAAAAATACGTTCAACAGCCGCCATGGCTGTTTGATATTCTCCAGGATAAAAAAACATCAACGCTAAATTGGGGTTAGCAGTTGGAGCTTGGGTGGTTTGTTCTGTTTTCTTTCCACTTTCAGGGTTCTGCCTAAACAGGCTCCCAACTGCTCCACCAAGCACAAGGCCCCCGACTGTTAATCCAGAGTTTTTTAAAAAGTTTCGTCTAGTACTTTTAGTACCGACTTCTCTGCTCTCTTTATCTGACACGAAAAAACCTCCTAATGTAAGTTAAGAATAAGAAGATTAACAACTAATACCTTAAGCCTGTCCTGATTTCTATTAAAATAAACGTTTTCGCTATAGTTGAAGGTATATATTGGTATGTTTTCTTAAGGACTTTATTGGGTGATTACTTGCGCCAATTCCATATAGTGATTAACTGGGAACAAAATAAGGATAAATGAGCGATTCTTGATTAATAACTCTTAACTCTGGCAATTCTAGTAACACTGAAAACACGCGATAAATGGGTGGGCTAGAAACATGGAAGAATACACGCTTGTCGAGCATTTAACTGAGTTAAGGAAACGGCTAATTATTATAGTAATGACATTTATTTTATCTCTATGTATAGGGTTTGGTGTTGCATCCAAATTATTAAACTTAATAAAATTACAACCGACCGCTGTTAATGTAGATTGGAATGTGTTTGGTTTTACAGATGGATTATTAATATATGTTAAGTGTGCTATGGTCATTGCCATACTATTGACATTACCCATAGCGTTGCATCAAGTGTGGTTATTTGTAAAACCAGGGTTGTCGGAGACAGAAGCGAAAGGAACTTTTAGATATATACCTATTTCTTTTTTCTTATTTCTTGCTGGAGTAGCTTTCAGCTATTTTATCTTATTTCCATTAATGTTAGATTTTATGTCCAAAATCAATCAATCGATTAATGCCACGGAAACATATGGGATGAACCAGTACTTTACATTTATGTTTAATCTAATCATCCCAGTTGGTCTTATATTTGAAATGCCAGTTGTCATCTTATTTCTAACAAAGCTCGGAATAGTAACACCAAAATCATTAAGGAAAATGAGGAAAATTTCATATTTTATTTTAGTAGTAATAGGGGTATTAATTACGCCGCCAGATTTTATTTCTGATTTCTTAATTATTATCCCTTTAATCACTTTATTTGAAATTAGTATTTTAATTTCCAGTTGGTCCTTTAACCGGAAATAAAGTGGCTAATCTGTAATTTCAGTTGGAATAAAAGAATTATTACTAAAACGAGGATTATTTGTTAAAACTAACATTTATATACGTTCCAATAGGAGGGAAAAAGATGCCAAATGTAGGTGTGCCTGGATTAATATTAATCCTAATCATTGCTTTAATTATTTTCGGTCCTGCTAAGCTTCCTCAATTAGGAAGGGCTGTCGGCCAAACGTTAAAGGAATTCAAAAATTCTACCAAAGAGGTAGTAGATGATGTAACAGGAGAATTTGAATTAGAAGAAAAACAAACTGAACGCAAAGAGAAAAAACAAATATAACATACCAAATATTTCTATTAGCTAATCTAATCAAATGTTGACGGTCCACTCACAAAGTATAGAAACGACATAATAAAAAAATATGTAAATCGATTAAAATGAAAGGTTTTTTTGGAGGTTACGGGATGAGAAAAGTATGGATCACTACTTTGGTTAATATTGCCCTTGCAGGATGTTTAGTTTTTTTACTGTTTTTTTATGAAGGAACGCAGTCTTCTGAACCAGAGGGTGAAGGTGGAGAGGTAACGACTGCTAGCAATGCTGAAGAGATCATAAATACTAGCTGTATTACTTGTCACGGGGAGAATTTAGAAGGCGGGGCGGGACCTGCCCTAAATAAAGTGGGTTCAAAGTATTCACAAACTGAAATCGAAGATATTATTAATAATGGGAAAAATAGTATGCCAGCAGGGGTTATCTCACCGGAAGAAGCTAAAGTTGTTGCTGAATGGCTATCTCAGAAGAGGTAAATGTATATATTTCCAAGGGAAGTATTAAAGATAATGAACTTATATTTATTTAGTGTAAATAAACGATAAACACATAAACCAGCTTGTAATCAACAGAAGTTATGATTGCAGGCTAGTTTATATTAGTTGAGATAAAGTTATTTAAAAAATGGAAGACCAATTAAAAACAATAGACCAAATAACAGTGTTTAATAATAAGCCTACGATAAAAAAGGTCCATTGAGGACTTTTCATTTTCCAACAAGCAATAATGATGGCAAGACCAATTGGAGCGCCAATAAAGGAAAGCCACGGAAATGGTTGAAATGATTTAAAACAAAAAATCCCGTAGCAAGCTGTTAATAAAATGGCCAAAAATAACTCACTTAATAATGATAATTCGGATTTTGCGTAAGTGCTCATATTTCCTCCCTCCAGTTAATTTTAGAATGTCTAATAACTACAATAAATATTCAAATGAAAAATGGAGAGATGCTACCAAACGATGTGCAATGAACAAGCGATAAAACACTTAAATGAAAAGGGACTGGGCGAAAACTTAGACGTTTTAGCCAGTCCCTTTTCATTATTTTATATTTAGACATTTACATTCCATTTATTAGAAAGTGAAAAATGAGTACACCTTAAGACGTAGTACAACATCAAACCCTAGCCGGTTTAGTTTTCTTTGTTATCGCGTTAAGCTAAAAAAGAATGTAATTTTGAATACATCTGGCATTGCTAAAATGTTCAAGTCACTTTTAAAACTCAAAATAGTTACGAAGTGAATAAGAGATCCACTTACAATGAGGATGACTGCTAATATTTTCAAGTAATCCTTTTATAATAGCGGGATTTAAAGTCGGTTCAAGTAGCTCTTGCTTTAGCAAAATTAGCGACTCTTTTTCAATTGGCTCTTCCATTTCTTTTATTTTTTGTTCCATTGTTTCGATGATTTGTTCTTTTTTTAAATCTTCATTTATCGGTTGCTGAAACAGTTCAACAAGCTCGCTTGAAATAAAGGGAATAGTAATGTGTTTTGCTAGTAAATTGGTTTTTTCCACGAGCGATTGTGATAATAAATCCACATCTAGCGGTAAGTTATAGAAAAGAAATAACTCTGAATAAGTCTTCATAAAGCCTTTGATGCAATAGATTAGATCATATTTTATCTGTTTGATCTCTTCACCATATAATCTTTCAATCATCGATAAAATTACTTTTTCCATTAATCTGTCATAATAACGCATTTTTAAAATGAATTCTTCGTTAAATGATTGTGCTTGCTCTTTAATAAGTATTTTGGCAAAATCAGAATGCTGATGAAAAGAATGAAATATCGTATAAAAAAATTCATACAGAAGTTTTTCATTATCTTTTGTATTTTTGACCTTGTAGTCAATATTGGTGGTGAATTGCATCATAAAATGATCAATCAATGCTAAAATCAATTCATCCTTTGATTTAAATGATAAGTAAAAAGCACCTTTAGAAATTCCGCAATGCTCTGTTATCTGTTGAACTGAGGTCGATTCAAAGCCTCGCTGTGCAAAAAGTTCTAGTGCTTTATCCATAATTAATTGTTTTTTTATCATTTTATTTTATCGCTCCTATGTTCTTTCATTGACAATTGACTAATTAGTCATTATTATGAGGAAATGAGCTTAAAAAGTCAAATAGAGGCAGGTGTAGTAAGTGAAAGGTTTAGTCAACTTTGTTCTGAAGAATAAATTAGCAGTATGGCTGCTTACAGTTATTATTGTTGTATCTGGTATTTACTCAGGTACACGAATGAAAACGGAGACGATCCCAGATATTTCAATCCCTTTCTTAATGGTAACGGGAGTATATCCAGGAGCAACTCCTGAGCAAGTGATGGAAGATGTGTCCATGCCATTAGAGAAAGCTGCGGAAAACCTTGAAGACGTGAAATCCGTTTATTCAAATTCCTATTCTAACATGGCGAGTATTCAAGTGGAATACGACTACGGTATAGATATGGACGAGGCGAAGCGCGCATTGCAATCTGCGTTAGATGCGGTAAATTTACCAGAAGAAGCGCAAAAGCCGTCAATTACAGCGATTAGCATGAATATGATGCCAGTTGTTGCATTAAGTGTAAGTAGTCAAAAAGAAGATATTGTTGAACTAACCTCAACAGTAGAGGAAATATTACTTCCAAAAATTGAGAAAATCGATGGCGTTGCATCTGCAACGATAGCAGGTCAGCATATTGAAGAAGTGCAGCTTACTTATAACAAAGAAAAAATGGCTGAACTAGACATAACGGAAGATACAGTAAAAGAAATGATTCAAGCAAGTGATCTAGCTGTTTCATTAGGTCTTTACGAGTTTGAAGAAGGGGAAGAAGCTGTATCAGTAGATGGTAAATTCATGACAGCAAATGAATTAAAGGAAATGCTTATACCTGTCACACCATCTGCAGAAAATCCATCACCATTTGTGAAGCTTAGTGATATCGCTACAATTAAAGTAGTTGGTAAAGTAGAATCGGTTTCACGTACAAATGGTAAAGATGCGATTGCTATTCAAATTATTAAGGGGCAACAAGCGAATACGGTTGATGTTGTAAACAAAGTGAAAGATTTAATTAAAGATGAAGAGAAAAAGATAGATGGTCTTGTAATTGATGTATCACTTGACCAAGGTGAACCTATTGAAGATTCGATTTCCACAATGATTGAAAAAGCGTTATTTGGTGGTTTAATTGCAGTACTAATCATTCTACTATTCTTACGTGATTTCAAATCTACAATTATATCGATTATATCTATTCCAGTTTCAATATTCATGGCATTATTGCTACTAAACTGGTTGGATATTACGTTAAATATTATGACGCTTGGTGCGATTACAGTTGCAATCGGTCGTGTAATCGATGACTCCATCGTAGTAGTGGAAAACATATATCGGCGTTTACATTTGAAAGAAGAGAAATTAACAGGTCGTGCACTTGTACGTGAAGCGACGATTGAAATGTTCAAACCAATCATGTCATCTACATTAGTAACAGTTGCGGTATTTGCACCACTTATTTTCGTGGGAGGAATGGTCGGCGAGCTGTTCATGCCGTTCGCATTAACAATGACGTTTGCGCTTGGTGCTTCGTTAATTGTTGCAATTACAATTGTTCCAGCATTATCTCACTTCTTATTTAGGAAAAAGTTATATAGTGAAAAGACAGAAAGTAATCATAAAGAGGCTGGTAAACTAGCTAACTGGTATAAAGGGATTCTTAAATGGTCACTGAATCATAAATGGATTACTTCCATCATTTCCATTGTGTTATTAGCGGGAAGTGTGGCGTTAACACCATTAATTGGTTTCAGCTTTATGGGCAGTGAAGAAGAAAAAGTAATGTACTTGACCTACACGCCTGAAGCAGGCGAGCTAAAGGAAGATACATTAGCAAATATTGAAGTAGTAGAAGAAAAATTATTAAAGCGTAATGATATTGATATCGTTCAATTATCCGTAACGGAGAATGGCGATGAGATGTCAGCAATGATGGGTGGCGGAGCAGGCGGTGCTTTAATGTACCTAATCTTTGACCCAGAAATGGATGATTTCCCAGAAGCTCGTGAGGAAATTGAAGATTATGTGTTTAATATTGATCAATCAGGTGAATGGAAGAGCCAGGACTTCACTTCTATGTCAATGTCTACAAATGAAATCAGCTACTCATTCTACAGTGAAGATTTAGATAAACTAAATGAAACTGTAAAAATGGTAGAAGATGTGATGAAAGAAAATGACGGTTTAGAAAAGGTTTCTTCAAGCGCAGAGGATGCTTATGTTGAGTACACGTTCAAAGTAGAACAAGATGAATTACTACAGTATGGATTAACAACAGGGCAAATCGTCATGATGTTAAGCCCAACAACAACAAAAGACGTTTTAACTACAGTTGAAAAAGACGGTAACTCAATAGAGGTAATCGTTCAGCAAGAACAAGCTACACAACCAAAATCAATTGATGATATATTAGCCACAGAAGTACCGACAGCAACTGGTGCAACAATGAAACTATCAGAGCTTGTTGCAGTTGAGAAAGGTACAACGCTAAATACGCTTGCTCGTAGTCAAGGTGAATACTACGCAACAGTTTCTGGAACAATCATTGGTGATGATATTTCCAAAGCAACATCTGAAGTAGATAAAGCTATTGATAAATTAGATTTACCTAAAGGTGTTACAATCGGCGTTGCTGGAGTAGCTGCAGATATGACGGAAACATTTACACAACTGGGTGTGGCGATGCTTGCAGCAATCGCAATTGTGTATTTCATCCTTGTTGTCACATTCCGTGAAGGTGTCGCGCCATTTGCGATCCTATTCTCGTTACCATTTGCGGTGATTGGTTCATTTGTTGGTTTATTAATTGCCGGTGAAACGATCTCTGTATCTGTCATGATGGGTCTATTAATGTTAATCGGTATCGTTGTGACAAACGCCATTGTACTCGTAGATCGTATTATCCGTATGGAGCGTGAAGGTTTAGGTATGCGTGAAGCAGTTCTTGAAGCAGGTGTAACACGTTTACGTCCAATCTTAATGACGGCTATCGCAACGATTGGTGCATTAGTTCCGTTAGCAATTGGATCAGGCGGTGGTGGCGGCTTAATCTCCAAAGGTCTTGGTATTACAGTAATTGGTGGTTTAATCAGTTCAACATTATTAACACTAATTGTTGTACCAATTGTTTACGAGATACTCTCAAAACTATTTAAGAAAAATCGTAAAGAAATAGAAGAAGACTAATTAATTTACCCCATAAGATGATACGTCATCTTATGGGGTTTCTTTGTATGAAAAAGTAGCATTGCCCGTTTAACGAGGTCCAAATTGCGCCACAGAACGCAATGATTTTAGTCGAGGACATTTAAGTTAAAGGTAACACGGTTAGCTTGGGAGAATGATGTGCTTTATCGTGGTACCAACGAAATGTGGCAGATTCTAATATAACTTTGTGCCTATTAATTAACTAGCGTGGGCTTAGAATATATCATTCTTTCAGACTAATTTATTTGAAATTGTCCAAATACGATTATTGATAGCGTATACTGTACGATGATTAATTGAAGGAAAGGTATTCATTTGCCTTTCTAGTTTTTTGTCGTATGGGAGGGGTTTAGATGAAGAAGTTTCTACGAAAGCTTGGTAAATTTATTATTGTATTATTCGCTATATTTGCTACTTGTACCTTACTAATTATCTCGGGAATTTGGGGATATCAACAATATCAAGATTATAAACTCGGAAAATATTTAAAAGCTTTGCCAACAGATCCGACAATTTCAACCAATACAACAGTTGAATTACACGGTGACGAACAAATTGGTAATGATAAAATGCTGATCCGAGAAAAGGTGGAAGCTGGGTTAAATCCATATGTCAGAGATACATCAGGTAATGGAATTTCCGATTGGGACGCGATTCATACATACAAGACAGACCCGAAGAAATTTTCAACAGCCGGAGATGGAATTAGTGACTTAGCCAAAATTAAAGAAGGTTTAGATCCAACAAAGCCATTGGATAAAAAGACGATAGATGAATTCAGCATCGAAAATGATGAATTAAATGTTGAGATTCATACGAATGATTTAAATGCAAAGTATCATACATTTATTGAACCCTATGAGCATCCGGACCTTAATTCCATCTATCAGCCTGTCCGGGATGCTGTACAATTCTTTAATTACAAAGGAGAAGTCGAATTGACCTTAGCCGAAGGGGTGAAAAACAAGGAAAGGTTAAAAGCCTTTTATTTTGATTTTAACAAAGAAGACTTTGTCGAGATCAAAAAACAACATATGAAAGATGATGCTATTTTTGCCACCATTAATGACTCTTTTCCTGTTTATATACTTGATCCGGATACGTATGAACGAATTGAGAAATATTATTATTTTCGCGTTTCAGGATTTCAATTTAGCCGTGCATTTGCTGGGTTTGACCATAAGGTGTTTATCTTTAAACGTGCTTGGCGTGATAGTGATCAGTTTGTTGAGGATACTTATGAGGATGAAGATTATGGCATTACTGAGCTATCAATTGGGAAAATCGGTCCGATTTCAGCCGCTTTTTTAGATGGAGTTTATGCCTTGTTGGATAAAATATTCCAGCCACTAAAAAATACAGATGGGAATTTGCTTGCTCGTGCACTCCTTGACTACGGAACAGTTATGGGGACACCGGAATATGTGAAGAAATATTCGATTCCTTGGATATTCGATGATGAATTTAACCAGGAAGAGGTATATTCTGCTAAAGTGATTGATACAGGTTTCCTTGCCAATCAACATGCTTTTAAGTTCGGAAATATGTTGACACCACTTGGTGATGGTGGAATTTGTGCTGGAATTGTTCGGGTAATCGAGCGGGTCTTTAATCACGAAGATATTGAACGAGAGTTATCTTATAAGCCAGAAACATTAAAATCTTGGCTACGAGAACTCATATTACAGTCGGGCTATAAATCTTTATCATATGATTTAGAGCCCCAATTGGAACAATATCCTTTTTTGAAAAATGGAAACTTGTATGCCTATCGTTTCACTGATGAAAAAATTGCTCACATTGGGGCAGACAAATATATAGATGATATAGTAATTGATCCTAGTTCTCTTTCAGATCCAGACAGTACTCTTATTAAAATGTTAGAAACACAATGGATCTATGCGAATGAATTTATAAATTATAAGACGAAGCCGTATCAATCTTCAAAGTTGTCGATACTAGATCAAGTAGAGGAATCATTAGCAAATGGGCAAACTGTTTATGCGTCATTGCACAAAGAATCAGGCGGGCACGCAGTAAATATTTATAAAATGGAGTATGATGAATTTGATCCGAATCTAATTCGGTTATATGCCTATGACTCCAACTTCCCATATGGAAGATTAAAACAAGAAAAGAAAAAAGAACTTTTCATGAATATTTACAAGCAGAAAAAAACGACTGAAGATGGAGTAGAAGAATATTTTCAATTTGATTACACACCTTTTCCTAGTCAGAGGGATAATTATTCCTATAATAATGTAGAAAGTAATGATGAAATTCGTTTTTTTGTAAACGATCAAGCGCTTAAAGGAAAATAAAACAAAATCTTTTAAAAATGGATAGCGCAAAGTAGATCTTCTTTCGATGCTTGAGCGAAAACCCTATCTTTTTAGTAGATGGGGTTTTTCGCTCTTTTTCAGTAAGAGGATCATTGTTAAACTTAATGGGGAAAATAAGAATATCTAAATTTCAATCAAGTTGGATATAGAGTGGATATAGGGAGAAATCCCTTATGCGATTAAAACATAGTTAACTAAAATTACGCCTAATATTATTTTTCTGTAAAACAATACTATATCTTGAGGTGAAGCACATGTATAAACTGTTATCGCATAATGATTTGGATGGTGTTGGTTGCGGGATTTTAGCTAAGCTTGCTTTCGGTAAGCACGTAAAGGTCCGCTATAATTCTGTTTCTAGTCTTGACCGTGAAGTCGAGTGGTTTTTTGAAAATGAGAATCAAGATACATTTTTATTTATTACAGATTTATCTGTAAATGAGGAAAATGAAAAGAAACTTGACGCATTTTATAAAGCTGGTGGAAAGGTACAGCTACTTGATCACCATAAAACAGCATTATCTTTTAATGATTATGCGTGGGGGCATGTCGTAGTTACAGATGACGAAGGAAAGTTCACTTCCGCTACTTCTTTGTTGTATGAGTATCTTGTTTCGCATCAACTAATGGAAGATTCAGAAGCCATAGCAGAATTTGTTGAACTTGTTAGACAGTATGATACTTGGGAATGGGAGAAAAATGACAATCAGCAAGCACAACGACTTAATGCACTCTTTTTCTTAATTTCAATCGAAGAATTTGAAGAGAAAATGATAAATCGACTGCAAACAAGCGAACATTTTGGATTTGATGAGTTTGAAATGAAGATTTTAGATATGGAAGAAAATAAAAAAGAACGTTATATCCGGCGTAAAAGGCGGGAAGTTGTTCAGACGCAAGTAGGTGAATACTTAGCCGGTGTCGTTTATGCAGAATCATATCACTCAGAGCTAGGAAATGAGCTTGGTAAAGAATATCCTCATCTAGATTATATTGCAATTTTAAATATAGGGGGTAAACGTGTAGGTTTTCGAACGATCCATGATCATGTGGATGTGTCTGAAGTTGCAGGGCATTTCGGTGGAGGAGGACATGCAAAAGCTTCAGGGTGTTCAATGAATGAGGAGGCATATAAAAAGTTTGTAGTAGAGACCTTTCATGTAGAACCATTGCGTGAGGATGCCAAACGAAATCATTATAATGTGAAACGTTCCTCGTTCGGTTCGCTCTATAAAAATAAAAAGGAATCAATTTTCCTGATTTATCCCGTAAACGAGTATGAGTGGGCAATTGATAAAAATAAAACAAAAATGGATCTGACCTTTACAAGCTTTGATGAGGCAGAAGGTCACTTAAAAAGAAATGATACAGCCTGGCTTGTAAGGGATGAAGTGTTTGTAAATTACTTAATGGACGAAATAAAGAAGAAATGAACTATTCGGGAAGTGGGTTGGTTAAATTAACTCAGTTCTTCTATGAGCAATCCTATTCTCATATAGAGTGATTTGATTCTCGCATAGCTGGATCCATTCTCGTATAGAGTGATTTGACTCTCGCATAGCTGGATCTTATTTTAGTATAAAGTGAATTTTAGCACATTAGTGTCAACTAACTATCATACACCCCGCCGAAATCTATCTCCAGGCGGGGTTTTGTATTACTCGGGATCCTTTACAACTTGAAACGGTCTCATCATATCATAATCTTCATGCTCTAAAATATGGCAGTGCCACACATAGTCTCCTACATGATTTGTAAATTGCATGATCACGCTTGTAACTGTGCCTGTGTCCACCTTTACCGTATCCTTCCAACCCCGTTCATGCTTCTCAGGTTCTATCGCGGGACCAGTGTACTCAATTGCCCCTGTTTCTAGGAAAATATCGAGGTCAAATGGTCTTCGATGGAGAATTTTGAACTCGATCAGATGTATATGAATGGGGTGGGGAAATGGCGTTAAATTGATAAATTTCCATATTTCAATACTATTGAGCATTGGTTTTTCCGTTACTGGATCATGCCACATTCGGTTATCCAAAAGGAGCATCGGTCGATCGTATTCATCGGTAATAGCACCTAAAGTTAATAGCCTTGTTTTTTCAGCCATATGTTCATCTAAAGGTTGACTTGGAATTAATAATTCTGGAATTTGACTTGTATCTCTTTGCGAAAGAGGTAACATTACTTTAAATTGCATGATGACACCTAAGTTGCCTTCCTCATTCGTATTTTGCAGTACAAATTGTTTGCCATTCCATTTAGAAAAATCAATGATGATATCTGCTCTTTCCGCGGGTTCTAAAGGTAGTGATTCGAGTTCAACTGGTTCAGGTACAAGTCCACCATCTGTTCCGATGAGATAAAAGCTTTGGTTATTCCCAAGTTTTAATGTATATGCATTTGTGTTAGATGCATTTAATATTCTAAAGCGATATTTCCTTGGCTCTACTTTTAGATGTGGCCATATTTTTCCGTTTACAAGAATCGTATTTCCGTTGAAAGCAGGGACAACAGAAGGATTGACTTCTTCATTCGGCGGGGCTGTATTTTCTGGGTAGAAGAGAGATCCATCAGCTTGAAAGGATTTATCTTGTATCATTAAAGGGATTTCGTATTTTCCGCTTGGTAGTTTTAATTTCTTTTCTATAGGATCGCGAATAAGGTAAAAGCCAGCGAGCCCTGTGTATACATTCAATCTTGTAATTCCCATCGCGTGGTCATGATACCAAAGTGTTGCTCCCATTTGATGGTTTGTATATTCATACACTTTCCGAGTAAAAGTGGGACCCGTTTGGGCAAAGTTTTTCGTAAACCATGACTCTGGATAACCGTCACTATCAGAAGCGACATGCGCCCCATGGACATGGACGACAGTTCGCGAGTCTGGAGAATCCGCCGAACCGTGAAGGGTTCGATCTATTGGCAAAAGATTTTGCTTTGGAAGATTATTTATCCATTTCACATGAATTGTTTGGTCCTTTTGCATATCAAGCGTTGGCCCGGGATACACGCCATTATAACCCCATATTTTTGTTGGTGGGAAAAACTTATGAAACTGATGCATCGCTTGCCTCATGTCAATCTCATAGTAAGGTTCATTTTTTCTAAATGTTTTCGGTTTTGCAGTAATAGGAATAGGTAATTCATCGACAAATTTTGGAATAGTATCAGGTTTAGAAGGATCAACCTTTCCTATTTTTTGATCGGTAGCCCGCAACATGAACACACCCTTACATTAAATGTTTTTTGAACTATAGACATTTTATGCAGGACATTTGTTTATGTTTGGGACATTTGCGGATGGTTGGAAAAGGAATGAATAAAAACAAGAAATTCGCCCAATAGATGGACAAATTCCTAGTATGTATGAAGATTAATTGGCAATTCCAGCGCTTGAGAAAATGCTATAAACGATAATCATTAGAGCGATTGCCGCGAAACCAACTGGATAAAGTAGTTTCCAAGGTGTTAATTCAACCGCTTTCTTATCTTCAAGAACAAAGTCGGTATCACATGGTTTAATCTTACCAATTACTAATATAAGAATAATGCATACTACAAATAATATCGCTAAAATATGTAAGTAATGGAGGCCGGTATCCCAGAATAATTGAGTAATCGCATACACTGTAATGAATACACCTAAAGAAACTTTTGCTGCGATAGCTTGAACACGTTTTGTTGAATAACCGACTATCAAAATAGTAAAGATCGGTACATTATAAAAACCATTTACCATTTGAAGATATTGAAAAAAACCTTGTGGCATTAAATCGATTAAAGATGCCATTAACATAGAGAATAAAGCAATGATCGTACCAAATACTTTTCCGTGACGAATTAATATAGGATCTTTCATATTCGGTTTCATATAAGGTTTATAAACATTCAACATTAATAATGTAACCGTTGAGTTTAATCCTGAGTTAAAGGAAGATAATATAGCACCAAATAATACTGCTGCCAAGAAACCTACCAATGGTGTTGGTAACACATGATTAACGAATGCTGAATAAGCGTTAATTGGGTTTAGCTTATCGCCTAATAGGTTGAAAGCAATAATTCCAGGTAATATTAGAAAAACAGGACCAAGTAGTTTTAAAAATGCAGCAATTAATAAGCCTTTTTGCCCTTCTTTTAAGTTCTTTGCTGCTATGGCCCGCTGCATAATATGTTGCGCTGTTCCCCAGTAAAATAGATTAACTAGTAATAAACCTGTAAACGAGGCATTGATGGAAAAAGTAGTAAGACAAATCGATCATATTCGTTCTATCCTTTTTGAAAGAATGACCTATCTTGCTGAAAAAGTAGAAAATGGCTATCGCTTAACATCTTCTTATGTGTATAAATTAATGACAGGTGCTAATCAACCTTTCGCTCTATTTATGGCAAACGAAAAGCAAAAAGAAAAGAAAGAATAAAATAAAAAACGAGTGGGCGGCATTCCTATTAAAAGAATGTTGCCATTTTTCTGGAGATTATTGAGCGTCATATTCTTCATGCTCGTTCGGTATAATCCAAGGGGCATCAACACACAATAATTAGGAGGATAGGGAAGGAGGAATGAAGGATGAAACTGTTAGTATGTAATATAGGTATAATCTTCATTCTATTTTTTGTCACTGGAAGTTATTCCGGTGCGGAGGAACATGGTCGAGCTTACTTTGAAAAAACAGGGGATGTTATTTGGGATATTAAAGCGGAGGAGAAAGTGATTGCTCTTACTTTTGATGATGGGCCACATTCAGTTTATACTCCACAAATTTTAGATGTGCTTGCAAAATATAATGCGAAAGCAACATTTTTCGTCATTGGTGAGCATGCGAAAAAATTTCCTCACCTTATTAGCAGAGAAAAAATTGAAGGACATGAAATAGCCAATCATACATATACACACTCTTATTCAAATCAGGATAAATTGGAAGAGGAGTTAAGGAAAACAGATGAAGTAATCTACAATATCACTGGTGCATATCCCTTATTTTACCGACCAATTGGAGGTGAATATAATGAAAGAATTGTTAACACTGCAGTTCAACAGGGATTTAGAGTCATTATGTGGTCATGGCATCAAGATACACAAGACTGGAAAAGACCAGGGGTAAATAAAATTGTTTCAAAGGTACTATCAGGAGCCAGGCCTGGAGATATTGTATTATTCCATGATGCAGGTGGAGATCGTTCTCAAACCGTAGAAGCACTGCAAGATATTTTACCAGCACTGAAAAAGGAAGGATATACATTTGTAACGGTGTCGGAGCTTTTACAAAGAACAGGTATAGAAGTATTCAATTAAACTTATTGTTTATTACAAGTAAAGGAAGCCGTGTTTTAAATCGAGAAATCCAATTCGACGAAAAATATGGCCTCCTATTTATTTTTGTATCGAGGAGAGTAAAAAATTATGTTATGTAGAATAATGTAATAGACATAATATGCTATATATCGCATATAAATCTAAATAGGTTCACTATAAAATATATAAATAGAAAATAATAATTTTTCTAAAAATATGTATGTAAAACTGTTAAATTCTGCTATCATATATCATAACGATTACTAAGATTACAATTATAAGTCAAAAGTTAAAGTGTGAGTGAACCTATTTTCTATTATCTTTTAATATAAGAAGGAGGATTGTTCGGTGAGTCACCTAGAAACAGAGCCTGTATTAACGGACGAATCAATGGAGTGGTTTGTCAGTAAGACAAATAATGCATTTATCATATTGGATGAAGAGGGAATAATAAAATATATAAATCCATCGTTACTGACTATTCTACAATCTACCTATTTTAATATAGTAGACAACTCGATTCTAGATATCGTTCATGATGAGGACAAACATAAAATAACGGCAAGTTTATTTCACTTACAACAGTACGAATCTTTTACCCCGTTTACTAGTCGTTTTATGTGTGGAGATGGGACATACTGTACGCTATATTGGCAATCAGCTGAGCGGTCTGAGCAAGGAGAGATTCGGGGAATTGCTCTGCTAATAGAAAAAGATAATGAAAGTAAAATTGATAGGGACTCTGCCAATGCGTGGCGAAGTGCTTTTTTTGATCACACGGATGATCCCGCGCTTATTATTGACATAGACGGAAATATAATATTGACTAATAAAGCTTTTGAGAAGACCTTCGGATGGAATGCGAAGGGGAAAAGAAATAAAATTTATTCTATTATATATCAAACGGAAAGTGCATTTATTCATTTTAAAAATAGAGTGTTGCAAGGAGAAAGAACAGTCCATCATCAAATTAAGAAGGATGGTATTGTTATCCCTATAGTTCTTACAGTGTCCCCAATTTACGATGATTCAGGAGTTATTTATTTTTCAGTTATTACAAGAAGTATGAAGGAACTCCAGGAAGAAAGAATGTTAGTTGAAATGCAAAACAAACTATTAGAAGAAGGGGACAAATTATTTCTTGATATTACTAATAATATTAACGAAGTGATTTGCCTTTACGATATCGAGAATGGAGATGTACTATATATAAGTCCATCTATCGAGCAACAACTGGGAATTAGTTTAGATTCATATTATAAGGAGCCCTATAGTATACTTGAGAAATTACAAGTTAGGGATAAAAAAAAGCTTCTTAACTTTTTCTATAGTCATAGCAGGATACCAAAAAAAGTGGAATTTGAAATAAAAGATATTGTGACAGGGGAGCCACGGTGGGTTGAATCAGAGGTTAGACCGATTGTGAATGAGGACGGAAGCGTTACTAGACATGTCAGTATATCTAGAGATATTACAGAGCTGAAGGAACAAAAAAAGCAAGTTAGACAGCTGGATAATTTAGGGCTAATAGGGCAATTGGCGGCCGGTATTGCACATGAAATTAGAAACCCAATTACTTCTGTGAAAGGATTTGTTCAACTACTTTCAGAAGAAACAGAGCATAAATACAATGATATCATCATGTCCGAAATTGATAGAATAGAGTCCATTATGAATGAATTTTTAGTGCTTGCTAAACCATCAAAGGAAGTAAAACTAGTTAAAGAAAATATAAACGATGTGATTAAAGAAATTATCTCATTTATGCGACCTGAGGCGCTATTACATAATGTAGATATTATTACACAGTTCACTGAGGAGTTACAGTTTGTGAACTGTGAGCGGAAACAAATGAAACAAGTAGTGATTAACCTGATTAAAAATGCAATTGAAGCAATGCCGAGTGGTGGAAATATTCATGTTAACACAAAAGCAATGTCAGATGGTCTAATAGTGATTGAAGTAAAAGATGAAGGAATTGGCATTGCTAATGAAAAATTAGAACATGTCAGAGAGCCTTTTTATTCGGATAAAGAGACCGGTACTGGTCTTGGATTAATGATCAGCTATAAAATAATCGAAGACTATAATGGCACTATCAAGTTTTCCAGCAAAGTAGGAGAAGGAACAATAGTTCGAATTTTACTTCCATCAGCCTCTTGATATGGTCGCTTTGGATTAGTTTAAATGTCTTCTGTTGAAATATGGAGGAAGAAAGCAAAGTTAGTTAGCGGATTTGGGAGATTGCACTGGCCAAGCCGCTTTTCTTTATTCTGATAAAAAGGTAGATAGAACTTTATTATTTAAATTGGATGTAAGCGATAACAATTAATTTTATTGGAGTTTTGTGCGCATGAGAAGTGCTCTTGCTAGATTAAAAGACTCGTATAATAATCAAACAATCAAAAAAAAGTTATTTATTTTGGTTTCAATCATTATGGTAATTTCATTTACATTTGCACTAGCTGGTTTGCAATATGTCCTTCGTATCTATGATGAGCAAATTTATAGTAAATCTTCGCAAGTGTTGAGTACATCATCTAATAGTATTGAGAATGAGTTGAAGAATATTGAGGATATGTCATTCGCAATTTCCTCCGACCCACTTATTCAACATTTTTTAACTACGATTGAACAGGAAAGTACAGAATATGAAAAATATCGCATTCGAACAGAAATGATTGATAAAATGTTAGATTATATCAAAACGCAAGGGTTTATTCTATCTGTACACGTAGTTGCAACAAATGGTGAGCAATACAGTGTAGGGACGAACCCAGTAAACATACCAGAAAAAGTTCAGGCAATGATTATTAACCAATCAAAAGAAGCAGCAGGAAGTAATATTTGGTTAAATCAGTTAGGAGATCACCTGTCTCTTGTTTCTGCGCGAGAAATTAGAAGGTATGAGGATTTAAGTTTCGATTCATTAGGGACAGTAATAATTAGAGTGAACTTAGATAAGCTTGTTAGGGGGTTAATGGAAGGTTCAAAGGCACTTGATGGGCACTTCGTTATTACGAATGGTGAAAACGACATAATGTATCCGAGGGAATTAAATGATACATTTCGACGATTAACCATGCCTGTTCATTCAAAATCGGGTTACCGTATTGAAACGATAGATAAGAGAAAATATTTTATCGTTCATATGCAATCTAATTATTCGAATTGGACCTATTTAAATGCCATTCCATTTAATCAAATCTTTGAAAAAACAAATATGCTCAAAACATTTTTATGGATGTTTTTTATCCTCATGTTTCTGGTTGTTTCCTTTTTCGGTATTCGGTTTGCCCGTAATATCACTTTACCTCTGGAAAGCTTGGCCGCAAGCATGCAACATGTACAAAAGGGAAATTTTAAGGAAGCAAAAAAAGAGTCCATGCAAATGTCAAATGTTCATAATGATGAGGTAGGAAAATTGCATAAAAGTTTTATCATGATGATCGATCAAATTGATGAGTTGATTTATGAAAATTACGCAAAGCAAATTACGATCAAGGAGACAGAGTTCAAGGCGCTACAAGCTCAAATTAATCCACACTTTTTATACAATACACTTGAGTCCATTAATTGGCTTGCCAAAAGCAGTGGTCAACAACAGATATCTAAGATGGTCGAGTCACTCGGCTTTTTGCTCCGGAATTCGATTAATCTTAAGCAACCATTAATAACGGTTAATGAGGAGCTTCAAATCATTGCAAATTATATTACGATTCAATCATACCGCTTTGAAGAAAGACTGGAATTCCAGAATGATGTGGATCAAAGTCTTTATCATGCCCAAATCCCCAAATTGACGTTGCAGCCACTCGTTGAAAATGCGATCCATTATGGGTTAGAAATGATGATGGAGCCGTGTAGCATTCATATTCGTTCAATCAAAAAGTCAAACTATTTTATGCTTGTCGTGGAAGATAATGGACCAGGAATGGATCTTGATTTGCTTGAAAAGGTGAAAAAAGGAGTAGTCAAAACACGTGGTCAAGGAATCGGGTTAACTAACATTGACGAACGGGTTAAGCTTTCTTTTGGTGATCAATATGGCATCCACATTGAAAGTGAACTTGATCAAGGAACAAAAATATTCATTACACTGCCTTATAGGGAGGGATGACATGTACAGCGTGTTGCTAGTTGATGATGAGCGAATTATTTTGGATGGTATTTCAAGTTTTATTCAGTGGGAAAAAATAGGTGCGAGTTTGATTGGAACTGCAAAAAATGGCCTCGAAGCGTTTCGAATCATTGAAGAGCAACAGCCTGACATTGTCATTTCTGATATAAAAATGCCTGGCATGAATGGTCTTGAACTAGTTGAAAAGACATACGCAATATATCCTGATATTCAGTTTATCATGCTATCAGGATTTGGTGAGTTTGATTATGCAAAACAGGCAATGCAGTACGGCGTGAAGCATTATCTACTTAAGCCTTGTAATGAGCAAATGATCATAAACGCTTTGAAAGAGATGATGGAAGAAATTGCACTTAAAAAGAATAATAGACAATTTATTTCAGAGATGAAAGATAGACTTGATCACGTGCTGCCTTATGCAAAAGAGCAACTTCTGAAAGAGTTTGTCACACGTGATATGTATGGAAGCTATGATCTAGAGTATTATGAAAAGATTTTTCGATTGGAAATGAAAGACTCTAGGGTTAAACTTCTCCTTATTCAGCTAGAAGGAAACTTCGATTTTGAGCATATGTTTGCGATTAAAAATATATCGGAACAGCTATTTGAACATATTATTCTTAGTTGCACGGTCGAAGATTATGTTTTGATTGTTATCGAAGATAGTAATGAAGAAAATATTCATTTACAAATTGAGACTATTCGGGAGACATTCTTTAAATATTACCAACTCGATACAACGATTGCGATCAGTGAATCTGGAAAGTGGATCCATATCAAAAAATTATATAAAGAAGCACTTGAATGTTTACAGCATCGATTTTATTTAGGAGAAGGCACGATTATTAGAAAAGCAGATATAACCTACTCAGCCGATGATAATCAAATCGTTCTAAACTATGATGAGCAAAGATTTTGTCTACTTGTAAAGTCTGGTCGTTGGGATGATGCAAACAAAGAATTGATGGAATTTTTCAAACAATTAGTTGAATTAAGGATGGAAATTTATACAACAAAGTCATATGTAATCCAGCTATTCAATGCAATGATCCGAATCTGTAGCGCTGAACAAATGAAGATATACCTAGTTTACATATCACAACTTTTGGAAATGGAAACAATTCAACAAATGGAAAGTTTCATTATAAAAATAGCTAAAGAAATAACGCTGCAATTTTATGAGCGAAATAAGTATACCCATTCGGCGATCATTCAAAAAGTATTGCAAACAGTAGAAGAGCAAATTGGAAATCCAGAGTTGTCGCTCAACTATGTAGCCCAAGAAGAATTGTATATGAGCGCTGATTATCTCGGTAAACTTTTTAAGAAAGAAGTAGGGGAGCGTTTCTCCAACTATGTCTCAAAAGTAAGAATGGAGCGAGCAATGCACATGATTCAAAACGAAAATGACGTAAAAGTTTTTGAACTAGCCGAAAAACTAGGGTACAGTGATTCCCAGTATTTTAGTCAGGTGTTCAAGAAACATACTGGGTTTACTCCGTCAGACTATAGAAAAGAATTATTTCCAGGGGGATTATCGCGGATTAACGGGCAGTGAAATTCCCAGTTCAAGACTTAGAGCAGTGTTGAAGGATAACTACCTGTAAAGATCAGATTGGTTCAACTAATACTCAGTGAGGAAGAAGGGAACCCCTCACTTTATAAGGAGGGGAGGATGATCAAAAATAAATGGCTTGTATATTTATCGTTTATCCTGACAATTGCCATAGGCGGTTGTTCAAGTAGTGGAAATAAAGATACATCCATAAAACAAAATCAAGAGATCGTTACACTCAGGCTAGCCTGGTGGGGGGAGCAGCCGAGACATGAGTATATGATGAAGGTCATAGAATTATACGAGAAAAAAAACCCTCATATTCATATTGAGCCGGAATATGCTAATTGGGATGATTACTGGAAAAGGATCGCACCAATGGCTGCTGGAAATGAGCTACCTGATATTATGCAAATGGATCTGCTTTATTTGAGGCCCTATGCTTCGAACCAGTTACTGGAGGATTTGACGACGTATATAGAAGAAAATGTAATAGGTACGCAGTCGATCAGTAGGGAGATTCTTGAGGGAGGCGTTATTAACAATCAGTTATATGGTTTTCCATTAGGACTGAATGCTCCGGCAGTAATTGTAGACCATGCTTTATTCCATTCAGCTCAAACTGTTGGGCCAAAATCGAATTGGACATGGGATGAATTTGAAGATACAGCCATTGAAGTTCACGATCAACTAGATATATTTGGAACGAATGGAATGAAGCCACCAGAAGTATTTTTTCCTTATTATTTGAGGACGCAAGGAGAAAATTTTTATAACGAAGAGGGTACATCACTTGGTTATAAGGATGACCAGTTATTTATCAACTATTTTAATCTCCAATTACAATTAGTGAAAAAAGGTGCATTTCCAAAACCAAATGTGACAGAACAGATTAAAGTTATTGAGGATGAATTGCTAGTTAGCCAACTATCCCCTATGACTTGGAGCTACTCTAATCAGTATTTTGGATTCTTGTATGCTTCCAAAAGACCACTTGAATTATATCCTCCACCTCGTGGAAATTTAAATGATGGATTACTAGTGAGACCGAGTATGTTTTTCTCAATAGGGAAGAACTCTATGCAAAAAGAAGAAGCCGCAAAATTTATTCACTTTTTTACAAATGATGTAGAGGCAAATCAATTAATTCAAGGAGAGCGCGGTGTACCTGTCTCAACAAAAATTGCCAATGATCTGTATCCAAACTTAAACAATGAGCAGAAAAAGGTGTTTGATTACGTAAATCAAGTGAGAGAAATTAGTGAAAAGGTGGAAAGCCCTGATCCGATTGGCGCGATTCAAATCGTTGCGCAATTACAAAGCATATCCGAACAAATTTTATTTGAAAAGATAACACCTGCTGAAGGTGCAAAGCTATTTAGAAAGGAGGCAAATCGCATTCTTTCTAAAAATAATATATACGTGAAAGAACATTGAACTTCGAATATAGTAAAAAGTTTACACATAATGTAGTGAGTCACTGGTGAATTCCGCTTCAGTCGCTTTGCTCCGTGCAGGGTCTCACCTGCCATGCTTGATCCCCTCGGAGTCGCCACCTTACGCTTCAATCAACTTGGTTATACTATTCTCACAGTGCTATGTTCCAATCAGGCAAAAGTAGTAAGGCGCTTTAGACATCCTTGTTGAATAAGGAGGAATGTCCTTTTGGGAACTTATTCGCATAGGCAACCACTGCAACCTTTGGAACTTACTCTTGGTTGCTTTTTTTTATGATCATAGTAATCTACAATCCGATTGAAAGAAGATTACCATTTATTTCAACTCCCTCTCATTTTGACATTATTATTTGTGTTCAACCACTATTAAGGTACTTTTCCCTATACTTCATCAAAAGTAATTACGTTATCTCATTTACCTTATACACCCTATTATATGATCTCTAAGTAGCAGGGATCATATTCTTGGTCTGTATTATTAACCAATATGTGTTTACATAGGATGTTTTTCGTATAATAACTGTTTTTTAAACAATCTAAGCTGTTTTTTAAATTCTGATAATTCATAATGCATATACAATAGTATATGTAAGTGCTTTCATTATAGGGGGGATAAAAGTGAAGAGACTGATGGTTTTATTTTTGTCAGCTATTATGGTGTTTGTATTAGCAGCGTGTAGTGGTGGAGAATCAACCAATGGTGATAGTAAAGATGCTGGAAAAGATAAGGGCGCAAGTAAAGACGATAAGATAACATTGCGTATTGCATGGTGGGGTTCGGAGCCAAGGCATGATTATACTGCTGAAATTCTTAAACTTTATGAAGAGAAGAATCCTAATGTCAAAATTGAAGCAGAGTATGCTAGTTGGGATGATTATTGGAAAAAGTTGGCTCCCTCTGCGGCAGCAAATGAACTTCCAGATATTGTTCAAATGGATCTATCCTATTTTTCACAGTACGCGGGAAATAATCAGTTAGAAGATTTAACGCCGTATGTGGGAAAGGAAATAGATACTTCGAATTATAATGAAAATATCATCTCCGGCGGAATGCTCGATGATAAATTATATGGTTTTAACACGGGAGTTAACGTTGTTGGTTTCCATTACGATCCAGCACTTCTTAAGAAAGTGGGAGTAGAATCGATTAAGGAAGACTGGACTTGGGATGATTATCAGGAAATTGCGAAAAAGGCTAAAGATGCTGGTCTTTATATTGATACGGGTATGAAAGCGGACGTATTCTTTAATTATTATTTACGGACGCTTGGAAAATCGCTTTATAGTAAGGACGGTACGACGCTCGGATATGATGACGACCAAATGTTTATTGACTTTTTCACGATGCATTCAGGGATGGTTGAAAAAGAATATACTCCAACTCCAGACTTTTTGGCACAGTTAAAAGGAATTGAAGATGATCCAGTAGTAACGGAAGATGCGATTGGAATTTGGCAATGGTCTAATCAGTTTGTTGGTTTGCAACAGGTTGCGGATAGACCGCTTGAGATGCACACCATGCCGGGACCTGGAACGAAAGAAGGATTGTATTTGAAACCAAGTATGTTCTGGTCAATGGCAAGTAATTCAAAACATAAAGAAGAAGCTGCGAAATTGATTGATTTCCTTGTCAATGATATTGAAGCAAATAAATTAACACTTGGAGATCGTGGAATTCCAGGCTCATCTGTTGTGAAAGAAGAGTTAAAGCCACTCCTATCTCCAGAGCAAGTACAAGTATTTGATTTTGTTGAAGCGGCTGAGGAAAATAGCTCTGCATTCGATGGTCCAGATCCAGTTGGGGCAGGACAAGTGATTGAGCTATTAGATAATCTGTCTGAACAAATGAATTATGGGCAGCTAAAAGTGGAAGATGCAGCAAAAGAGTTTAGGCAACAAGTGGACGGCATTTTATCACAAAACTAATAAAGACTAAGTGAAGAGAAAGCGACCGATTAGCGACGTACAAAATGTAGGAATCCTGAAGTTTGGTAGTCGTTCGGCGCTTGATCACCTTAGAACTAAGAACGCCACATTCTATGGCGTCAGTTACTAGTAGATTCTATACAATGAAGCTGGATACGAATTAATTGTATCGTAAATGAATTGCAACAAAACTTATATCTTTTATGATCTAAAGGCTTGGCTCCTTCGTAGACATTCCAGCGAAGGTGCCTTGTTTTTACAGCTAGAAAGGAGAAACAAAAATGAGTACACGGGTATTCAAGCAAAACCTAAGAGGTTATTTATTTATTAGTCCGTTTGTCATCGGATTTCTCGCCTTTACCCTCATACCTATATTAACTTCGCTCTATTTTTCTTTTACTAAATATAATATGTTTTCGGCTCCATCATGGATAGGTTTGGATAATTTTAAAAAAATGTTTACGGATGATCCAAGATACTGGAAGTCATTAAAGATAACGCTCATCTATGTATTTGGAGGAGTCCCATTAAGGCTTGGGTTTGCACTTTTAATTGCGATGATTTTAAATACGGCTTCAAGAGCTGTTGGATTATATAGAACGCTATTTTATTTACCTTCATTAATTGGGGGAAGTGTAGCGGTAGCGATCATGTGGCGCAATATTTTCGGTGATACAGGGATCGTGAATGTGGCACTTACATTGATCGGCCTACCAGCTATACGCTGGTTCGGCGACCCGCTCGCGGCTTTATGGATGCTTATCTTTTTATCTGTATGGCAATTTGGATCATCAATGCTCATTTTTCTTGCTGGTCTTAAGGGAATTCCCACAACGTACTATGAAGCTGCAAGTGTAGATGGGGCAAGCTATTGGCAAAAGTTTAGCAAAATCACATTGCCAATGTTAAGCCCTGTTATATTATTCAACACGATCATGCAGACCATTGCAGCCTTTATGACCTTTGTACCTGCGTTTATTATATCCAAAGGAACGGGTGGTCCGCTTGATGGTACTTTACTTTATTCACTTTATCTCTTCAAGCAAGGGTTTGAGTTCTTCAATATGGGATATGCATCTGCAATGGCTTGGGTGATGTTGCTTATCGTTGGTATACTAACAGCC
Organism: Lederbergia lenta NBRC 16444; assembly: GCF_001591545.1. GTDB lineage: Bacteria > Bacillota > Bacilli > Bacillales > Bacillaceae_C > Lederbergia > Lederbergia lenta. The sequence goes on along the minus strand of NZ_BCVC01000003.1, from coordinate 52,805 downwards.
CTTGTTTTCATGACCTCGAAATTCTGGGTCCATTACGAGTCGGAAGGTGGGAGCTAACAGATGAGCACCAAAACGGTAAAATCAATTAGGGCTGTACAAACGAAAGGTTCACCCAAAGCAGGGAAAATGGCTAAATGGTGGATTTATCATTTGTTAGTGGGAGCATTTGCGGTGCTTATGCTATATCCCGTTATCTGGCTTATTATGAGTTCGTTTAAACCGAGCGCATCGATCTTCGTCACGGCAAAATCACTTATTCCAGAAACATGGATATGGGATAATTATTCCCAAGGATGGGAAGGGATCGGTGGAATTGGCTTTAATGTCTTTATAAAAAACACAGCCGTACTTGTTGTATTAACGATGATTGGCCAAGTTATTTCTTCCGCTTTAATCGCCTTTGGATTTGCAAGATTAAAATTTGCTGGTAGAGGATTTTGGTTTGCGTTAATGATGGTTACCCTCATGCTTCCATATGAGGTCGTAATGATCCCGCAATATATTATATTTGCGAAACTAGATTGGTTAAATTCAATTAAACCACTCGTTATTCCAGCCTACTTTGGACACCCATTTTTTATTTTCTTGCTCGTGCAGTTTATTCGGACCATTCCAAGAGAATTAGATGAGGCGGCAACGATTGATGGATGTGGGACATTCAAAATATTTTATAAGATCATCTTACCCTTAATAACACCGGCTATGGCAACCGCAGCTATTTTCTCATTTTATTGGACATGGGATTCGTTACTTGGACCTGTTTTATATTTAAACAGTCCAAGTAAATACACTGTTTCTATGGCGCTAAATATGTTCCTAAGTAATGAAACAGTGTCAAACTGGGGGGCAATGTTCGCGATGTCAGCAGTTTCTCTCATACCTGTATTTATCATATTCTTTATGTTCCAGCGCTATGTCGTAGAAGGAATTAGTACAAGTGGGCTAAAAGGATAATTAAATTTGAATAAAAGGGATAGGAGGCTGAACGAAGATGGAAACGACATCTGGATTTATGGAAGGTTTATATCGAGCGTGTGATTGGATCATGAAGCTTACCATTTTAAATATACTATGGATTTCCTTTTCATTACTCGGCCTAATCCTTTTCGGCATATTTCCTGCGACAGCTGCGATGTTTGCAGTTGTCAGGAAATGGGCTATGGCTGAGATGGATGTATCCATTTTTCAGACATTCTGGCAATCTTATAAAAAGGAATTTGTTAAAGGTAATTTGTTAGGAGCGATTATTACTATTTGCAGCATTGTTCTTTATATTGATTTTCACTTTCTCCAGGTTGCAACAAACAGCGCAATAAAAATGCTGTTCATTCCATTTTGGATCATTGTGTTTCTGTTTATTTGTACTCTTTTCTATGTTTTTCCGATGTTTGTTCATTACAATATGAAAATTCGTGAGGTGTTAAAAAATTCCTTTTTTATAATGGTGATGAATCCGCTTCGAACGCTTATTATGCTAGTAAGTAGTGGTGGTTTGGTATTCCTTCTTACATTCGCTCCTCCGTTAATGATCGTCTGTAGTGGAAATGTATTAGCGCTTGCTATGATGAAACCAGCCTATAATGCGTTTGAGAAAATAAATCGGCACCATACAAATTAAATGGATTTCCATTTAATTTGTATGGTGCTTCAATCTTTAAACGAATGATTAAATTTGTATCTCACTCATTAAGGCATGGGTATTGTCTTCCGTATCTTTAAAAAATGCCATCCATGTTTCGCTTTGTCCCATTTTTGCTACGCAATAAGGTTCATTGATAAAAGTTACTCCTTTGTTTAAAAAAGCTTTATATGTTTCTTGTATATTTTCAATCTGAAAATATATAACAGAACTTGCGTGAGCAAACTTTTTCTTTTCAGGTAAGCTAATTAGCAAGCGAACATTATTAGATGAAAAGAATGCCATAGTTTCAGTGTTAAATAGGAGTGGCAGTTCTAATAAATCTCTATAAAATACGATTGCTCTCTCCAAATCCTTTGCGGGTATACCTACCTGTCCAACCTTCAAAATAAACAGCCCCTTCATCATGTTTTATATATTATTCGTGTAATAGTTACAATTACCTTTAAATCTATTTGATAGGGTTACTATCATAGTTGCTTCATCTGCTCAAAGATCCGAAAGTGCATTCCTAGATTTATTAATTGGAGAAGAAAATAGTGTTTCCTATGGGATTAGCGCAAGGCCTTGAGACAACGCAAGAGTGGAAATTAATTTTTTCCGATTCCACATAAGTTTGTCTATTATGAAATGGACTTAATTGTAAATAAATTACAATGTGAAGTGAGTATAAAGAATATTTGATGAAAACAGTATCTTATGAAAAAGTAGAAAAAGCTAGTAAAAGGGAAGGATAGGTTGGTATAGGGAGTAAATATAATGAAATGTATAGATGAATTGATGAGAGGTATTTTTATGAAGGCATTTGCAAGTATATGTTTGAATTATCTGTTTGTAATGATTGCAATATAACCGTAACATTAATATGTACTTATGATCACCCCTAAATGCTTTCGCTACACTCTTCTTTATATCTAGCTGTTAACCCGTTATTGATTTTAAGTACCGATGTTAAAAGTCTATTACATTTATTTCTAGGAGGATCGCTTGCAGTACTCATTACATATGTATATTTAAATAAAAAAGATGAAAAAGGAGTTTTAGTTTCTATGCGTAAAATGATGATCGTACTCTCCATTTGTATGCTTGTTTTATTAAGTGCATGTAGTGGAGGAGCAGGTAAAGACAGTATTAAGATGATAAAATTTGCTGATGCAGGTTGGGATAGTATTCGATTTCATAACAGTGTTGCACAACTCATTATCGAAGAAGGATATGGGTATGATACTGAAGTGACAAGCGGAACAACAGCGGCTACTATCCAAGCACTGCAACAGGGAGATATTAACGTCTATATGGAGGCGTGGACTGACAATATTAAAGATGTATATGAAAAAGCGATCGAGAGCGGGGATATTATTAAAGTCTCAACAAACTTTGATGACAACTCGCAAGGACTATATGTCCCAACATATGTCATAGAAGGGGATGCCTCTAAAGGAATTGAAGCAGTGGCACCTGATTTAAAAACAGTAGAGGATTTAGCGAAATATCCAGAAATTTTCAAAGACCCAGAGGATTCTACGAAGGGAAGAATCGTAGGAGCACCATCTAGCTGGGCAGTTAGTGAGCAGTTGGAAGATAAGCTTAAAACATATGGGCTAGATGAGCAATACAATTACTTAGCCCCGGGGTCTGACTCAGCAATCGTTGCCTCATTAGCCGGTGCGATCAAAAAGGGTGAGCCATGGGTTGGCTATTATTGGTCACCTACTTGGGTAACGGCAAGCTTTGATTTAACGCTTCTTGAAGATAATCCGTATGAAGAGAAAGTATGGGAGGAAAATCGTGGCACAGCATTTCCACCAAATGATGTGGTTGTAGCTGTTCATAAAGATTTGCCTAATCAAGCTGAAGATGTGGTGGACTTTTTGAAAAAGTATGAAACAAGTAATGAGTTAACAGAAAGCGCATTAGATTATATGGAAGAAAATGAAGTAGAAGCAGATGCTGCAGCTATTTGGTGGATGAAAGAGTATGAAGATGTTTGGACAAAATGGGTGTCAGATGAAGTAGCTGAAAAAGTTCTATCCGCATTAAATGAAAAATAATTTAGGGATGGGAAAGAGCTGTAGCTACATTATGCTTCAGCTCTTCCTATACTTGAAGCTAGACAAAAACATAGACTAACAGATGATATGTTATCAAATAGTTTATTAGAGAGGTGAGGAAGTGGCTGTTTTTTTTACAGTCTATAATGTATGAATGAATTTCCTGATATACGTATACCGATTGGTACCGGGGTGGAAAAGTTTATTGATTTCTTAGCGGAAAATTTCTCTGCTTTTTTCGATTTTATATTTGTAATCGCATCAGGCTCCATTAAGGGACTAGAATCTGCTTTATTATTCATTCCATGGTGGATCTTTATCATTATTATATTTTTATTAGGTTGGTATTTTACAAGTTTATATGGAGGTTTGTTATTTTCGGCTTTCATATTCTTAATAGGAACATTCCATTTATGGGCCGAAACGATGACAACAATCTCCGTTGTCTTAATTTCAGTGATTCTAGCACTTTTGATAGGCATACCGTTGGGGATATTAATGACTTTTAATAAAACGTTCTCTAACACGATGCGACCTGTGTTAGATGCAATGCAGACAATGCCTACCTTTGTTTATCTAATTCCTGTTATTTTCTTTTTTCCATTAGGAAATGTTCCAGCAGTGATTGCTACGATCATTTATGCCTTGCCGCCAGTTAGTAGGCTGACAGAGCTAGGGATTCGAAATGTCGATCAAGAGGTTATTGAATCTGCTCAATCATTCGGTTCTTCAAGAACGCAAATGTTAATAAAAGTACAGCTTCCTCAAGCCTTGCCGACCATTATGGCTGGGATTAATCAAACAACGATGATGGCACTTGCAATGGCGGTCGTCGGTTCCATGGTTGGTGCGCAAGGGCTTGGTGAGCGTGTTTTATACGCGATAAATCGGATTGATATATCTCTTGGGTTTGAGGCAGGGGTTAGTATCGTTTTTCTAGCAATTATTATTGATCGGATTACAGGCGGAATTGCTGAGCGTCTTCAGAAACACAGGAGGAATGTCTCATGACAGTTAAATTGAAAGTTGAAAATGTATCAAAGATATTTGGATCAAGGGTAAAAAAGGCAATTTCTATGATTGAAAATGGTGAATCAAAAAGTGATATTTTAGCAAAGACAGGCCAAACTGTTGGCGTTTATAATGCATCAATGGACATTATGGAAGGTGAAACCTTTGTCATTATGGGGCTTTCAGGAAGTGGTAAATCAACATTAATTCGATGCTTTAATATGTTGAATCGTCCAACAGCTGGTGCTATTTATGTAGATGGTGAAAACATCGTCGAATATAACTCTCAGCAACTGAAATATTATAGGCAAAAGAAAATTGCGATGGTTTTCCAGCACTTTGGTCTCTTCAGTCACCGGACAGTATTAGAAAATATCGAATATGGGTTAGAGATAAGAGGAATGTCGAAGGAAGAACGGCAAAAGATTGCCCGACATCAATTAGAGACAGTTGGTTTAAAAGGATACGAGGATCAATATCCAGATGAGCTCTCCGGTGGGATGCGGCAAAGGGTTGGGATTGCGCGTGCATTGGCCAATGACCCAGACGTTTTATTAATGGATGAACCATTCAGCGCACTTGATCCATTAATTAGAAGAGAGATGCAATTAGAGCTTTTAGACATTCAAAACAGACTGCAAAAAACAATTATATTCATTACTCATGATGTCAATGAGGCCTTTAAAATTGGTGATCGCGTTGCTGTCATGAAGGATGGAAAGGTTGAGCAGATTGGTACACCTGAAGAGATTTTAGATGAGCCAGCTAATGACTATATTACAGAGTTTATAAAGGATATTGACCGATCTAAAATTCTTCAAGCTGAACATATTATGATCAAGCCACATGGATTAGTATCATTGAAGGACGGCTTGAACGTGGCAGTTAAAGTGATGCGTGAACAGGGGATTTCTAGTGTTTTCGTTACGGATCGCCAGCGCCATTTACAAGGACTTGTAACGATTGATCGGGCAATTGAGGGATTAAAGCAAAGGAAAACGTTACAAGATGTATTAGAGAAGGATGTCAATACTGTTGATCCAAGCGAATATGTCCAGGATATTATACCGAGAGCATTAGACTCGAAATACCCGCTTGTAGTCGTAAATGAAGAGAATCATATAGAAGGAATTATTTTAAGGGTACATGTATTAGCTAGTTTAATTGGCGATAATGGCAATGGAGAAAAAGCGGATAATGAAGTAGAAGTAAACAGCTAGGTAAATCAAATAGGAGAAAATAAATCAGGCACATCATTCAAATGGAGATTGATGTGCCTGATTTTTATATATACATAAAGATATTCGTATTGTAAGGATCTATTTTGAAAAAAGATGACATATGTCATTTTTTTCTCATGACATAATCTACTGATATTTATTGGATATGGAATATAGAATATAAGTATAGATCAGTGGAGGTGGGCGAATGGAAAGTGTAGTGAAGATAAATGGACTAACAAAAGTGTTTAAAAGGAAAAAAGCAGTTGATGATGTATCTTTTTCAATAAATAGCGGTGAAGTTGTTGCTATTTTAGGTCCGAATGGTGCAGGGAAGACGACGACAATGTTAATGATGCTAGGCCTGTTAACCCCTACAACTGGTAAGTCCACGTTATTTAATCAAGATGCGCGGGAAAAGACTGTCCGTGAAAGAATAGGTGTCATGTTACAGGAAGTTAGTTTAATGGATGGATTAAAGGTAAAAGAGATTATTCGACTTTTTCGTAGTTATTATCCGAATCCAATATCGATGGGTCAGCTTATCAGTCTCACTGGCCTAACTGAGGAAGATTTAAATAAGCGCACGGAAAAGCTTTCGGGTGGGCAAAAGCGAAGAGTGGGTTTTGCGCTAGCATTAGCTGGAAATCCAGATTTGTTATTTTTTGATGAGCCAACTGTAGGGATGGATATTACGTCACGAAAAGTGTTTTGGGAAACAGTGAGAGAACTTGCTAATCAAGGGAAGTCGATTATTTTCTCGACACATTACTTACAAGAAGCGGATGATATCGCGGATAGAATTATTCTATTTAATAAGGGGACTATCATTGCTGATGGGAAGCCAGAAGATATTAAAAGAAGGCTCTCCAAACAATCGGTTTCGTTTATTGCGACTAAAGATATTCCACTAGAAAATGTTCTTCAATTGCTCCATGTGTCTAATGTATATGTGCAAGGGGGGAGAACTTTCATTGTTACAGACGAAACAGATTCTATTTTGTTCAGTATTTTTAAGCATAAGTGGGATGTGAAGGATATTAGAATTGAAAAAGGACGTTTAGAGGAAGCATTTGAACAATTAACAGAAGAAAGGGAGGAAATATAGATGAGCATACTAGGAAATCAATGTAAAGTAGAAATTTTACGGATGTTTAGGAACCCATATTATATATTTTGGTCGCTATTTATGCCAATTATATTTTATGTTATTTTTACAAAGGTCGTCAATATGAATGTCCCAGATAAAGGGCTTTGGAATGCACACTACTTAATGTCTATGGCTACTTTTAGCGTGATGGGAAGTGCGATCATGACATTGGGAATCCGTATGGTACAGGAGCGTGCGGAAGGATGGACATCATTTATTCAGGTGACGCCTTTATCTGGGATTATCTACTTTACTGCTAAAATGCTTGGGCAGACGCTTGTCCACTTATTTTCCATTCTCGTTATTTTTCTCGCTGGCGCTTTGATAAATGGAGTCTCCTTATCTGTGTTTGAATGGATAACGAGCGGTGGCTGGATACTACTTGCTTCATTGCCATTCCTGGGTCTTGGTGTGTTAGTTGGTACAATGAAGCGCGTCGACACAGCTTCTGGTGTCAGTAACGTTATTTATATGCTTCTAGCAATCACCGGTGGAATGTGGATGCCGATGGAAATTTTACCGAAAACAATTCAAACAATTGGTTCATGGTTACCTGCATATAACTTTGCTAATGGTGCCTGGGAAATTATTCGTGGGAACGCACCTGAATTCAAAAATATAATTATTTTGGCGGGGTACCTTCTAGTGTTCATGGTATTATCAATATATATAAGAAGGAAACAGGAAGCGGTGTAATGCTTGAATAAATTTCAGATTTTTCCGAAACAACTCGGTGTGTTTCCCTACATCTTTTTAATATATTTGGTTATGCCTTTGTTTTATGTAGCAAAGGAAACAGGGATAAAAGAAATGATTGGCTATGCCTTAATACTGCTTTTTCTTGTGGCATACAGACAGCTGTATAGTCCGTTAACGATTAAGCCATATTCCTATTGGTTGGCAGTGCAAATCAGTATTATTGTTATTCTCAGTTTCTGGTATGATCCCAATAATTTGTTTCTAGGCTTTTTTCCAGCCAATTTTATTGGTTGGTTCGTAACTAAAAAGTACTTTTATCGTGCGTTAATTTCTTTTATGGTCGCATTGAGTGTGACAACGATCATTACAGCGATGCAGGGACTCATGGAAAACACGCTATATTTCTTCCCTTTCTTAATCGTCATGTTTATTTCTCCTTTTGGCATACGCTCTATAAATAAACGCATGGAATTGGAAAAAGAGCTTGATCAAGCAAATGCGCAAATAAAAGAGTTAATTAAACGGGAAGAAAGAGTAAGAATTGCTAGAGATTTACATGATACTTTGGGGCATACATTATCTTTGATTACTTTGCAAAGTCAGTTGGTGCAAAGACTAGCTGAAAAAAGGCCTGAGCAGGCTAAAGTGGAAGCAAAGGAAATTGAAATAACATCCCGTTCTGCATTGAGCCAAGTTCGTGAACTCGTTTCAGGCATGCGGGCAATTACGATTGCTGATGAACTGGCAGATATGCAGCAAATTTTTACAGCTGCCAATATTTCATTTCAGATTGAAGGGGAATCCAACTTCTCCGATATCCCGTTACTGCAGCAAAATATTCTCGGTATGTGTCTTCGTGAGGCAACGACAAATATCGTGAAGCATAGTGCAGCTAAAAATTGCTTTATTATTTTTTATAAAGTAAGGGGGAATTACACGATTGTAATCGAAGATGATGGTATTGGATTGATTTGTGAGGAGAGTAAAGGAAATGGTTTGAAAGGTATGAAGGAACGACTTGCTCTTATCGAAGGAGAACTCACGATTGAATCTAAGGAAGGCACAACACTTACGATGAACGTGCCAGTGATTATAAAGCAAGAGAAAGAAGGAATCGCTCTATGATACGAATTGTAATTGCGGAAGACCAACGAATTTTAAGAGGCGCTCTCGGTGCTCTGCTCGATTTTGAGAAAGATTTAGAAGTGGTCGGTCAGGCTGAAAATGGAGAGGAAGCATTGAAATTAGTAAAAGGGCTTCAAGCAGATATATGTCTAATGGATATTGAGATGCCCTTGAAAAGTGGCCTTGATGTTGCGGCTGAACTAAAACAGAGTGGTTCTAAATGCAGGGTGATCATGTTAACAACTTTCGCACGACCAGGATATTTCGAACGTGCAGTAAAAGCTGGTGTTCATGGTTATTTACTAAAAGATGGTGCAATTGAAGATCTTGCTGAATCGATTAGGAGAGTAATGCAGGGGAAACGGGAATTCGCACAGGAGTTGATCATGAATTCTTATAAGGAAGATAACCCACTCACAAATAGAGAAATGGATATCTTGAAGCTAGCAGCAGAAGGGAGAACATCAAAGGAAATATCAGGAGAGTTATTCTTATCGGCTGGTACCGTGAGAAACTATATGTCTGAAATTCTCCAAAAATTAGGTGTGAAAAACAAGATTGAAGCAATTTCAATGTCAGAAGAAAAAGGGTGGATATAAAGGCTGGCCGAGGAAGTCAGGACAGCCTATTAAAACTAGGATTGGGCTCTATGAAGAGAAGCGCCTAATCGGTTATGCGCATATTTTTGATTGGGAAGAATACGAACTTACTTTTCCCGATGATATTTTTTTCGTCAATATAGCCTAGGAAGTTGCGGCTGTCCCCGCTATCAAGACGATTATCCCCCATCACAAAGTAATGTTCTTCGGGGATTTGCAAAGGACCAAAATCTCCTGTTAAAAGTAACCCTTTTTTATCCGCTACGATTTGATTTTCCTTGAGATAAGGTTCCTTTACTTCTTTTTCATTAATAAATAAACGGTCTTCTTTCATTTCGAGTACATCGCCTGGTAGGCCAATTACTCTTTTTACATAATTATCTTTCGTCCCTTTGATAATAATGATATCTCCCCTATTAATATCTCCAATCCAATTAGATGTCTTACTTACGATAATTCGTTCTCTATCATGAAGTGTAGGCTCCATCGAGGCACCGTCGACAATAAATGGAGAAAATATAAAAGTCCTAACGATAAAAACAATAGCAACTGCAAGTATAATGGGTTTAAACCAACTGTCTTCTTTTTTAGTATGTGTCTTAGACAAATTGTCCTCCTCCTGAGTGAGTTAATTCTTGTATATATATATTCTCCCTAAAAATTGAAATGCCTGCAAGGTAAAAATAAGGGAATTTTTACCCTTGCAGTTTTTGGCTCATTTTGTAGAATGGTAGTAGCTTTTTAGAGAGGGGAATAAAGAAATGTGGGCAGAATTCAAGAAGTTTGCCATTCAAGGTAATGTATTAGATTTAGCTGTTGCAGTTGTAATCGGTGCAGCTTTTGGGAAAATAGTGACTTCATTAGTAGATAATATTATTATGCCACTTGTTGGTGTGCTACTTGGAGGTAAAAGTTTCGAGAAACTCACTTATCCAGTCGGAGACACAGCGATTGAATACGGAGTATTTATTCAAAGCATCGTAGATTTCTTTATCATTGCTATTTCTATTTTTCTTTTTATTAAAATATTAGGCGGCTTAAAACGAAAGAAAGAAGAAGAAGTCGTAGAAGAAAAGACGGAAGTTACACCTGAGGTCGAGCTTTTGGCTGAAATTCGAGATTTATTAAAAAAATAAAAATAAGTGTGAAGGTGAAAAAAACCGGGGCGGATGCTCCGGTTTTTATGTGTTCAGCTATAGGCGCCAAAAGTCATACACCTCTGCTCTGAACGAGTGCCTTTCGGTTTTCTTATTTACGCTTCTTTAGCTGCTTGGATTTCAAGGTGAATTTTTACATCATCACTGACTAGTACGCCGCCTGTTTCAAGCGATGCGTTCCACGTCAAGTTATATTCGCTGCGTTTTAATGTACCTTCCACGCTGAAACCTGCTTTTTCTGCTCCGCTCATTGGATCTTTTGCCACACCTTCAAAAGTGACATTAAATGTTTCAGGTTGTGTTACACCGTGCATAGATACATTACCTGTCACGGCATAAGTATCTTCACTTTTTCTTTTAATTTCTGTTGAAGTAAAAGTTAATTCTGGGTATTTTTCAACTTCGAAAAAGTCCGCAGAACGGAGATGATTGTCGCGGTCATCGTTACGTGTATCAATGCTTGCCATATTTATTGTAAATGTCAAACTTGCAGTTGTTAGGTCGTTCGGATCAGCTTCTACTTCTGCTGTGAAATCATTAAAAGAGCCTTTCACTTTAGAAACCATCATATGTCTTACTGAAAAATCAACATTACTATGCGCGATATCTACATTCCATTTAGCAATTGTCATTTAAAATCCCTCCAATAATATAATTACAAAAAGTAAGTAACTATTATTAATATACATGCTTTTGAAATGAATGTAAAGAGCTTATTTTGACTTTGCTATTAAAAGAACTGATAATTATGTTAAAGACGGTGGCTTTACAATTCCCTGATAGTAGCATGATCAAACAAAACGTTTATGGGGAATAGTATACGATAGGATTCATTAATTTACAGAAGCGGAGTGGATTAAGATGCGTATGGTAGACATTTTAGCTAAAAAGCGTGATGGAGTAGAGTTATCGGCGGAGGAGCTTCAGTTCGTGGTTAATGGATATACAAAAGATGAAATTCCTGATTATCAGATGTCCGCTTTTTTGATGGCAATTTATTTTCAAGGAATGTCAGCAAAAGAGACAGCAGATTTAACGATGGCAATGGTGGAATCAGGTGATCAAATTGATTTGTCACAAATTCAAGGTGTGAAAGTGGACAAGCATTCAACTGGTGGAGTAGGTGATACAACAACGCTTATACTTGCACCACTTGTTGCTGCTCTTGGTGTACCAGTTGCGAAAATGTCTGGACGAGGGCTTGGTCATACGGGCGGAACATTGGATAAGCTAGAAGCTGTACCAGGATTCCATGTGGAAATTACAGAGGAAGAATTTATAAACCTAGTAAACCGTAATAAAATAGCAGTTATCGGCCAGTCTGGAAATTTAACACCAGCTGACAAGAAAATATATGGATTACGTGATGTGACAGCTACGGTAAATTCGATACCACTTATAGCTAGTTCAATTATGAGTAAGAAAATCGCGGCAGGTGCTGATGCAATTGTTTTAGATGTAAAAGTAGGCGCGGGAGCTTTTATGAAAGACTTGGGAGAAGCAAAGAAACTGGCTAATGCAATGGTTGATATCGGTAATAATATAGGACGCCAAACGATGGCTGTAATCTCTGATATGAGCCAACCACTTGGCTTGGCTGTTGGGAATGCGTTAGAAGTAAAAGAAGCGGCAGAAACACTCCAAGGAAAAGGACCAGCTGATTTATTGGAATTATGTTTAGTACTGGGTAGTAAAATGGTGACGCTTGCTGGAAAAGCAAATTCTGAAGGGGAAGCGCGTGCAATGTTGGAGGGAGTAATTGCAAATGGAAAAGCACTCGAGATGTTCAAGGTGTTTTTAGCTGCACAGGGTGGAGATGTTTCGGTTATTGATAATACAGAAAAACTATCGCAAGCGAAATATCAGATTCAAGTGGAAGCACCAAAAAGCGGATATGTTTCTGCTATTATTGCGGATGAAATTGGGATTGCAGCGAGCATGCTTGGCGCAGGACGAGCTACAAAAGAATCGGAAATCGATTTAAGTGTTGGAATTGTGTTACATAAAAAGATAGGAGATAAAGTAGGATCTGGGGAGGCAATTGCTATGATTCACAGTAATAAGGAAGATGTGGAGGATGTGAAAAAGCGCATTGTTCAAGCCTATAATTTTTCTATAGAAAAGCCTGCACCAACTACGCTGATATATAAATAAAGATTACTTTCTAAATGAAGTAATAACAACAACTACAAGAAAAGAATCTAAAAAAGAACAGGGAGAATTGAAATCCCTACCAAAATACTTGAATTCATGATATGATAAATGAAAATGATTCTCATTTGTTGAGAGGCTAAATAGGGAGGATTCATTTATGATTGCAACAAAATCGATTGTAGATGTAATAAGAGAAAGAACTTCTGTGAAAACAGGATATATAGATAAAGAGGTAAGTCAGGAATTAATTCTGTCATTATTGGAAAATGCAGTTTGGGCACCGACACATGGTGTGCGTGAACCATGGCGTTTTATATTTGTATCCGGAGAGCGAAAAGAAGCATTTATTGAGACGATCCTTCAATGCCATCCAGTGAATAATCACGAAAATGTGCGGAGTAAATTCGACAATGTCCCTGCGTTTCTTGTTGTAGTAATGAATGAGGATCCGCGCCAAAAAGTGTGGGAAGAAGACTTTGCGGCGACGAGCTGTATGTTACAAAACCTTCAATTACTTGCATGGAATCAGGATTTGGGTATGGTTTGGAAAACACCTAATCATATTTATGATCCCAAATTTCGTCATGCGCTAGGAGTTGAAGGAGGAGAAAAAATTGTTGGGGTATTGAACATTGGATACTTCGACAAAGAGATTGTCGCGAAAAAGGCTCGTAAAAGAGTAAAACCAGCGGAAATAATGTCTGCATTTTAATTCTAGAGACCGTCTACAGCTTCAAGCTGTGGGCGTTTTTTTATTTTGATAAGAGAAATTATTTAAAAAATAGGGGTATAAGGAGAACTGCCAGTAAACGATCCACAATGGCTTGTAAAGTCGTGCGTCCGCAAGTATAGTATCCTCCATGGCTAGTAAGTTATCTGTGACGGCCAGTGAAAGTTCCATAACGGCCAGTAAGCATGAAAATCATTTTTTTTATCCTTCTTAAAGCAAAGAAAACAGAGCATTATTAGGTATAAGCAGTTTTATTCTATAAATCATTAAAAGGTATACTTGAAAAGTGTAAGGTGACTGGATTCATTCGTCATTGGACCAATAGGCTTTTTATAACCAGTCGAAGCATAATATGTAAAATTTTCATTGACGATTAGCTGAATATAACATATAGTTTATACCATCAACTATTGATGGAGTGAATCATTATGGGGAAAGAAAGAGTTCAATATATATTTGATCGATATATGGATATTTTTTTACATGGAAAGAAAAGTATAACGTCATTAATGTCTGAGCAATTGATGGAAGAATTATCGCACGAGCAATTTTCGTTAGTTCGAAAATTATACATGCATGGACCTGCTCGTTCTTCTGAGCTGGCGGAACAATTATTTGTACATAAAAGTGCTATTACTGTCAGAGTGGAAAAACTAGTGAAAAAGGGCCTGGTTGAGCGGCATAGGGATGAGCAAGACCGTAGAAATGTTTACTTACAGTTATCCAAGCAAGGTATTGAATTGTATGAATCAATTCAGGCGAAAATTGATCAGTTTTTAGAATCGATTGTATCGAATTTGCCTGAAGAAGAAATGGAAAGCTTCCTCAATGTGTATGAAAAAATCGCCAATTACATCGAGAATTATGAGGGGGAAGAAAAGTGAAATCAATTTTACGATTTAGATGGCTGATTCTTGCTGCCTGGGTAATAGCAGCAGTTATTTTGATGATCAATTCTCCGAATATGGCTGAGTTGATTAGAGAAAAAGGCCAACTTACAGTTGCAGATGGATATCCTTCTAAAATAGCTTCCGAAATTATTGAAAAACATTCCTCAAAAGAAAAAGGCACCGAGGCGTTTATTGTTGTTTTTCATGATGATAAAGAACTTGAAAAATCGCAACTATCACATATTGAAACGACGATGGGTAAGTTGGAAAAAGATAAATCGAGGCTTGGTATCAGCGAAGTTACAACTCATTTTAATGATGATGCGCTTAAGGATCAGCTAGTATCTAAAGATGGAAACACGATCATTGCGCTCCTTGATGTAAAAATTGGAAAGGAAGAAATTTCTGAAGTCCGTGATCGTTTGGATGAAGCAATTGCAACGGATCATGTCGATACATATATGACAGGTAATGCTTTGATTAATGAAGATGTGATCATTAGCTCTGAAAATGGCCTGAAAAAGACGGAAGTGATCACAGTAATATTTATTATGGTGGTACTTGTGCTCGTGTTCCGTTCAGTTGTTGCTCCATTGGTTCCACTTCTTACGGTAGGTTTAACATATGTTGTCAGCCAAGCGGTTGTCGCCTTCTTAGTGGATGGACTTAATTTTCCAATTTCCAATTTTACAGCTACATTCCTTGTCGCCATACTATTTGGAATTGGAACCGATTATTGTATTTTACTGCTGAGTCGCTATAAAGAAGAGCTATCGACTGGGCAGGACATTCAATCAGCGATTATCACTACATATAAAACGGCTGGAAAAACGGTCATTTTCAGTGCGCTAGCAGTAATGATTGGTTTTGCGTCAATCGGTTTTGCCACATTTAAATTATATCAATCGGCGGTCGGCGTAGCAGTTGGTGTTTTTGTGCTTGTAATTGCCTTGTTTACAATTGTTCCATTTTTCATGGCTACATTAAAAACGAAGCTGTTCTGGCCGGTGAAAAAGAATATATCCCATTCCGAAAGTAGATTATGGGGATGGATGGGAAATCTCGCAATTACAAGGCCACTCATCGCACTTGGGATTGTTGCAGTATTTACCGTTCCTTTGCTTGTCAGTTATGACGGTGAGTTATCGTTCAATTCCCTAGATGAAATTGGGGAAGAATATGATTCTGTAAAAGGATTTAATCTTGTTGCTGATAGTTTTGGTCCTGGTGAAATTATGCCAATTCAAGTTATTCTCGAAAACGATGATTCTATGAAGACGAAAGAATATTTAGCATTAATAGAGTCAATCGGCAATGATCTAGAAAAAATCGACCATGTAAGCAAAATTCGTAGTGTTACAAGGCCAACCGGTGACAAACTTGAAGAGATTTATGTGAAAAAACAAGTGAATGAACTAGGTAAAGGGATGGAAGAAGGTACGGATGGAATATCTCAAATCAAAGATGGCTTAAATGAAGCAGCCACTTCTATTAAAGATTCCAAACCAGATCTCGAAAAAGCGACAGCTGGAATCGGCGAGTTGCAAGCTGGAACGAAACAATTACAGTCCGGAGTAGGTGAGCTCCAAACGGCATTAAATGCAATTGAAAGTGGAATTCGTCAAGGAACAGATGGTGCGGGAGAATTAAAAGATGGTGCTGCTGAAGCAAGTAAGCAGGCGGCAGAGCTACAATCTGGTGTTGAGCAATTGCTTACTGGATATGAGCAAGCACAAGTGGGAATTGCACAATTGATTGCAGAGTATGAAAAAGTTCCTGCTACTCTTCAAGAAGCACAGGCACAATTGATGTCATTGGAAGAACCATTGACGAAGCTCGCGCAAAGCCATCCGGAAATAATGGAGGATCCAAACTTTGCTGAGATTCAAGCAATCATCGGTAATGCAACGAAGCAAGTTGCAATAGCAGGTGGAACTGTTTCAGCACTAAACGAAGAGTTGGCAAAAGTTCGTGCTGGCTTGGAAACAGCCAATAATAATCTCTCTCAGATAAGTAAAGGATTAGGCCAGTTTTCTAAAGGGCTAACAGACATTACGAAAGGTTTAGGACAGTTGGAATCAGGTTTAGGAGAAGCGGCGGCAGGACAGCATCAAGTTGTGCAGCAAATTCCAACAATCTCATCCGGTATTGGTGAAATTGCAACTGGACAGGAACAATTGCAATCCGGTTTCGGTAATATGGGCAGTCAACTTGAGGAATTAAGTGACGGATTAACTCAAAGTAGTGAAGGTCTTGGTCAAATAGAAGATGGTTTTGGTGAGGCAGAAAATTATCTTACAGATCTTGCAAATGGAACGGAACTGCAACAATCTGGTATTTATATTCCCGACCAATTGTTAACCGATAAAGACTTCCAACAAGTGTTCGATATTTACATGTCAGCTGATGGAAAAATGACGACAATGGAAGTCATACTTGATTCAAATCCATACTCGAAAGAATCGATGGATATGATCTCTAAACTGGAACAAACAATTGAAAATACAACGAAAAATACAAAGCTAGAACAGGCAAATGTTGGGGTCGGCGGTGTAACAAGTATGAACCGTGACCTTGAATCTATGTCAGATTCTGATTATACGAAAACAGTCACATTCATGATGATCGGGATTGTGTTGATTTTAATTATTTTGCTTCGTTCGTTAGTTATGCCCATCTATATAGTTGGATCATTACTATTAACCTATTATTCTTCTATAGCAATGACGGAAATAATCTTTGTGAATATTCTTGGTTATTCAGGTATTAACTGGGCGACGCCTTTCTTTGGATTTGTTATCTTGATCGCGCTAGGGGTCGACTATTCCATTTTCCTAATGGATCGCTTTTCCGAATATAAAGAGCTAGATGTGAAAACTGGTATTATGCTTGCAATGAAAAATATGGGGACAGTCATCATGAGTGCAGCCGTTATTTTAGCTGGTACATTTGCGGCAATGTTGCCGTCAGGAGTCTTATCTATGTTGCAGATCGCTACATTGGTCTTATCTGGTTTATTATTTTATGCGTTAATAATCCTGCCATTATTTGTGCCAGTGTTGATAAACTTGCTTGGAAAAGGAAATTGGTGGCCGTTTATGCCCAAGAAGGATTGATCGACTCACATTATTAATTGCTAAATCTATTGCAAAAATGAAAGGGTGAACTGTCGGGTTGTGAAGGGATAGCTTGATGAAGAGTAAGTTATAAACTTTTCATTAGATAAGCTGAGAAAAAGCATGGAATACAATGGACAGAAATAGTTATAATAGAAAAACATTCAGAGAGGAGCTTGTAAGACTTAGCTTCTTCCTGAATGTTTTTAATATGTTAAGTACTTATATCTATACATAATTTAATGCATTACTTTTCTTTTTCGTTTAGGTAATGGTGACCACCAATTCATATCTCCAAGTAATTTCATTAGTGATGGCACAAGCACCATTCGAACGAGGGTTGCATCGATAAGAATTGCCAAAGCAACGGTGACTCCCATTTGTTGAACAGGTACAATGCCAGTAAACGCAAAGGCTCCTGTAATGACGATCATGATAGCTGCGGCGGATGTAATGATTTTACTCGTCGATATTAGGCCTTCGAGTGTAGCTTTATCATTATCACCGGTTTCCTGATAAATCTCGTATATCCGAGAAATCAAAAACACTTCGTAGTCCATGCTAAGTCCAAAGACAATACTAAAAGCGAATATTGGAATCATTAATGCGATATCGGCAGGGCTACTTCCGAGATGGCCACCTTGGAATAGCCAAACAACAATTCCGAATGTACAACTTAAGCTAATGATGTTCATCAATATTGCTTTTAGTGGAATGAGTACAGATCTAAAAGCGATAAATAGCACAATGTATGTGGATATTAAAATAAACGCTAAGCTATACCAAATTTTATTATAAATTTCATCAAAAATCTCTTGTTGGAATTTTGGTATTCCTCCAATCTTTAGATCAAGATTGGTGTTTTTGTTTTCCCAATCTCTAACCCAATCCTTTGCATCAGTAGAAGAACCATCTGCATGTAATTGCACTTGTAAAAGGGCTAAATTATCGCTTGTTAACTGCTTAAATGCTGGTTCAAGCTGTGATTTTATTTCAGGCACTTTGAGTGAAGTATTTAATTCTTCAGCGCTCATGTTAGTTGCTGAAAAAATAGAATCGACACTTGAGACAAGTGGGTCAGTTTCTAATTCTTTTATAAGACCTTCCAGTTTATTGAGGGAATCTGATTCCGCTGCTACTTTATTCGTCCTAGCGATAATTGGTACAGTTGTTGTACCGCTATCTTGAAATGTTTTCTCAAATTTTTCAAAGTTTGTCCGTGATTCATATGATGTTGGAAGTGCATCAGCTTCTGGAATCACGAGATTCATATTGCTCACGGGTAATGCGCCAATAATAAGTAAAGCTGTTGTAAGTACTGCCATAATAATTGGTCTTTTCATTACAAATGCTGCAAATCTGTGCCAACTACTCGTGCCTTTTTCTTTTGTCTTAAAAAGAGTTAATTTATTAATATTAGGTCCTAATATGGATAGCAACGCTGGTAAAAATGTAATTGCGGCTAAAACAGATGTAAACACAACTGCTACACCACCGATTGCTACCGACTGGAAAACGCCAACTTGGATAAATAACATAGCAACTAGGCCGAGTAACACACAGAAACCTGAGAAAATAATGGCTCTGCCCGAAGTGAGAACCGTTTTTTTATTTGCTTCTGCCGTTGTTTTTCCCACCAACTCTTCCCTAAACCTGTTGACGAAAAGTAAAGCGAAATCAATCCCAAGTGCGAGTCCGATCATTGGTGAGGTATTCAAGACGAAAATAGATAGATCGACCTTTTCTCCAGTGAAATAAAGTATACCCATTGCAACGACTACACTGACAAATCCGGTGATTAGAGGAATAAGGGCTGCAATAACTCCCCTAAAAGCAAACAGAAGAACGAGGATAGCGATCGGAATGCCGATTAATTCAGCCCGAACCAAATCATCTTGTGCAGCTTTACTCATATCTTCCTCAATAATCGGTCCACCAGTAAGTCCGGCAGAAAATAAATCATTGTTTGTAAGCTGCGCTCGGATATTCTCTATATTGTCTGTTATTCCATCATCAGATCCATTAAATGATAGAATTGCGTATGCCCTATTGTCTTTCATCAATTCTGGAGATGCTAGTGGAGAAGTAAACACTTCGGTATGTTTTACTGATTCCACATTTCCAAGTGTTTCCTCGATATAATCGAAGAATTTATCTTGTGCTGCTACTTCGTCCTTTTCGAAAAAAAGAATCATCGAGGACGCAGGTATGTCGAATTCAGACCCTAACACGTCTTCTACCTCTTGATAAGTACCATCATATTCAAATCCACTGCCACTAAGTATAGATGGAAGTTTTAGAGCGAAAAATCCAAAAAATAAAACGAGAGCAACCCAAAAAATTAAAACAAGTTTGCGATATTTATATGTAAATAAAGCAAGGTTTTTCATGAAATTCCCCATTCCGTATGACTATTCTTTTTTTATCATAATGGAAAAATGTATTTCTTACCAGGAATGCCCAATAGAAAAGTGTTTTAATTGGTGAAGCAGGAAGTATTATATGTGGATAATGCACACAACAGGGGATTAATCTCCTGGTGTGTACTCCAATTGGGTGGCTGCTTGAATGGCATCTTCTTCATTAAGAAAAAATGATGTGGAACCAATTACGTCATAGAGACCACTTCTTTTAAATAGCTCTACTCCCCAGTCTGGCAACCCTGCAATAAACACGATCCGGTTCATTTTCTTTATCCCTGCAATAAATGAAGCAAGTTTTTCTTCACCGGTAGCATCGATTAAAGTTACTTCACTCATGTTCAAAATAATGACATGAGGAGCACTTTGAACAGTAGAGTGGAAAGATTGTTCGAATGCTTGCGCTGTTCCAAAGAATAAAGGACCCTTTATTGCAAATGTCATATGCCTAAAATGAGCGGTTAGGTCCAAAGAGTTTTGTTTTCTATTTTCCACTTGGAGTGATTCGCTTTTCTTTTTAATAAAAGAAAGAATCGCTAAAAGTAACCCTACTTGCACAGCAACTGTTAAATTAACGAACACAGTGAGCAAAAAGGTGGCAAGCAGTACGAGGGAGTCTCCCGTTTTTAATTTTATAATTTGTGAAAATGCTTTGTATTCACTCATATTCCAAGCTACAAACATAAGCAGTGGAGCCATAGCTGCTAGAGGGATGTGAGAAGCATAAGGTGCTAATAGAAGCAATGTAGCTAAAACAAATACACTGTGAATTACCCCAGAGAAAGGACTTACTGCGCCAGATCTTATATTAGTGGCTGTTCTGGCAATTGCTCCAGTAGCTGGAATCCCGCCAAAGAGCGGTGTGATAATATTAGCTATTCCTTGCCCGAATAATTCCTTATTAGAACGATGTCTTTTGCCAGTCATGCCATCGGCGACAACAGCGGACAAGAGAGATTCGATGGCCCCCAAGGCAGCAATAACGAGTGCTGGTTGCCAGAGTTCCTGGATTTTTGCCAGTGTGATTTCAGGTAAGTGAAAATGGGGTAAAGTTTGTGGGATTTCTCCGAATACAGTGCCAATCGTATCTAGTTGATTTGGATAAAATAAGACAGCAATTGTGGTAGGAATAATGAGTGCGACAAGAAGAATGGGAGCTCGTGGAGCAAACCGTGTCACTAAAATAATAGCGGATATTCCTGTCAATGCCGTTAGAATACTGTAGCCATTCACATTAGCTATATGTTGAAATAACTCCAACATGTTTTGGTGAAAATATTCTTTTTTATCAAGCTCGGAAAGACCAAGAAAATTTCCAAGTTGGCCTGTAAAAATGATCACAGCAATCCCGGTGGTGAATCCAATGGTCACGGATCTCGGAATGTAGTGAATCAAATTACCAAGTCGAAAGATCCCCATAATTACTAATAGGACACCAGCCATGAGACCTGCAATTAGTAAATTCTCATAACCGTATTGCAGCACTACAGCTAGCAAAATAGGGATGAATGCCCCGGTTGGACCTGCAATTTGGAAACGAGAGCCTCCAAGTAAAGCAACTATTAATCCTGCGATAATTGTCGTATAAATCCCATATTCAGGATTTACGCCTGAAGCTATGGCAAAAGCCATCCCAAGAGGAATGGCTACAATACCGACAGTAATCCCAGAAATGAAGTCTTTACGCAGGTTTGCGGGTTGATAATCACGAAAGCGATCGTCAGAGAACAAATTAACTTCACCTCTCATGTATTTTAAGAGCGGAAATAATTAATTGAGAGTTTATTACTATATATCCATTATACTGGAAAAATAGTGATTTTTCAATAAGAGTCATCTTGTTGATTTAATCATTTCTTTGTTAAAGAAAATCATAAGTCGAGGGACACGCATGATGTAAGACCAGTTTATATGTCGTTTAACGGACGTTTGTGCTTTTGTTCTTTGTTAGCCATATTCCCATTTGTAATGCAAAAGCATCATTGAAATTTTGCGGGTCATATCCACTTTCCATTTTAATTTTATTTAAACGGTAGATAAGGGTGTTACGATGAATAAAAAGTTTTTCCGCTGTGTTTTTAATATGAAGATTACAGTCGAAAAAGGCTTGTAAAGTATCGATGTAATTTTTTAAAGATCCCTGAAGAATTCTTTCGGAAAATTGTTCTGCGAGCTTTGCATCAATTTGATGTACAAGTGCTTTTGGCTCTACGTCTGTATAAGCAATGACTTTATATGTAGAATCAGTAATTGCTAAAGCCACCTCACATTCGCGATAACCTTGAGCAATGTGATACATATGAGCTACTTGGGAACTGTAGGCTAATCGAATGAGGAAATTTTTCCTTTCGAGTTCTTGATAAAGTGCAGATAATTTCCTTTCTGTTTCAGAACTATTTACGTTTGGGATAATAATCAATATCTTATTTGCATGGACTATTCCAGTAAGTACATCTACATTATCCATCTTTTCCTCTATGCTATTTAAAAGGAGCTGATTAGAAAAATCCGGATCTACTATCTCTATAAGTGCAGTAACAAAAGGTGGCTTCAGTGTAAGAGGAAGTAAACTGAGCAAGCGATTGATACGATCTTCTGACGGAGAGTCCCTTAATAACTCCTCCACAATCATATCTTTTGTTCTTTGTCTCCACTCAAATTGAGTTGCCATATAAGCCTGCTTGAGTAGTAGTTCAGCCATCATTTTTACAAGGCCGCCTCGGTCACCTATGTCTTTTGGATCGCCGGTAATTCCGATCACTCCAACAATTTTATCTTGAAAATGTATTGGCAAATTAATGCCAGGTTGGGTGCCGCGAAGTAAATCCTTATTGTGAACTGTGATTTCGACGGATGTATTACTTCGAATGACTTCCAAAGCACCTTCATGAATAAAATGAAGGCGCGCAGGATCCCGCGTGGCAATAATGATTCCTTTTTCATTCATAATATTAATATTAAGCTGCAAAACTTTAGAAGTTTCTTTCACAAGCATTTCTGCTATTTCATAAGTAATCATTGAAATACTCCTTTCTACAAAAAAAGATGGAAGTTACATGACGGACAGAAAATAGATGCAAACGGCCAGTAAATTATCCGCGACGGCTAGTAAAAAGATTCCAATAGCCAGTAAATTATCCACGACAGCCAGTAAACGGTTATTGACAGCTAGTAACTAGAAATCATGACGAATTATAAAGTAAGGTAATGAGTACTTTGTTATAAATATGGTAATAAAAAGGATGATAGTTCATATTATTATGTTTTTTTAGTCGAATTAACTAAAAAAATGTTCTAAATTGATTGTTAATTTGTATTCTAAACATAAAGATATTATAAAACAATAGATTTATAATATATGAAACAGATACTTGTAAACGTTTTCCTAGAGAGGAGAGATGATTAAAATTAAAATTGTCATTGCACCAGATTCGTTTAAAGGCAGTGTAACGGCTAAGGAAGCAGCATTATCAATTGAAAAAGGGATAAAAAATACTTTTAGTGAAGCAGAAACGGTGTTGATACCCCTTGCAGATGGTGGAGAAGGGACGATGGAGAACCTTGTGTCTGCAACCAATGGACATAAAATCGCTAGAGTTGTTACAGGGCCACTTGGAAAATCAGTTGAAGCACATTTTGGCGTACTAGGGGATAATGCGACATGTATTATTGAGATGGCAAGTGCTTCCGGTCTAGATTTAATTGTTCCGGAAGAAAGGGATCCATTAAGAGCAACGACTTATGGAACTGGAGAATTAATAAAGCATGCGCTTGATGATGGATATAGAAATTTTGTATTAGCTATTGGTGGATCGGCTACAAATGATGGCGGAGTAGGAATGCTTCAAGCACTTGGATTAGAAGTGATAGACGAAACAGGAAAAGAAATTGGTTTCGGCGGGGGAGAATTAAAGCACATCGACAAAATTTCTACGGAGCATTTTGATCAGAGAATCCAGGAAAGTCAATTTTTAATTGCATCTGACGTTGAAAACCCACTTGTTGGTACTAACGGAGCTTCCCATGTATTTGGACCGCAAAAGGGAGCGACAGAAGAGATGGTGCTTGAGCTAGATAAAAATCTCATCCACTGGGCGAATCTTGTGGAAACAGAAAAGAATATAAGGCTCCATGAATTACCAGGTGCAGGTGCAGCAGGTGGGATTGGCGGTGCTTTTCAAGCTTTTTTTCCATCAAAAATGGAACGGGGAATAGATGTCGTTATTAATTACACTAAATTAGAGGAGAAGCTGCAAGGTGCTAATCTCGTCGTTACGGGGGAAGGTCAGGTTGATTTTCAAACTGCTTTTGGAAAGACGCCAATGGGGGTCGCTCAAATGGCTAAAGAGCAGAATATACCTACAATTATTTTAGCCGGGTCAATAGGGGAAAATATCCAAACACTTTATAAATACGGTGTCATCGGGGTACACAGCATAATTAACCGGCCGATGTCGCTCGAACAAGCAATGGAAGAAGCTGATCATTTATTAGAGCACGCAGCTGAACAAGTATGTCGCACATATTTTCTATAGAGAGTAGGGATAAGCCATGAGAATCAAACAAACAATTGAAAAAGTCCCAGGAGGTTTAATGGTTGTTCCATTGATGCTCGGTGCATTAATGAACACTATCGATCAATTGCATATTCCTGTAGTGATGAAATTCCTTCAATCACTTGGGGTCGCACAAACAGCGGATGGTTATTACGAATTTTTAAGAATTGGTGGATTTTCTGAGGAACTATTTAAAAATGGTGCGCTAACACTTATTGCATTATTCCTTTTTTGTGCAGGAAGCCAGATGAATTTCCGTGTTGGCGGGATTGCCTTGAAAAAAGGGGCTTTATTGACAACTTCAAAATATTTAACAGGATTAGTTATCGGTCTTATTTTTGGGTTCTTATTCGATCCAATGGATGGATTTCTCGGTTTGTCTACAGTAGCAATTATTGCTGCAATGACGAATGGGAATGGTGGAATGTACGCCGCGTTAACTAGTCAGTACGGAAATCGTTCAGATGTTGGTGCGGTATCAGTACTCTCATTGAATGATGGCCCGTTTTTCACTTTAATGTCGCTAGGACTTCTTGGTTCGAAATTTCCTGTAATCGCATTTATAGCAGTGCTTTTACCTATTGCGATTGGAATGATCCTAGGGAATTTAGATCCGGAAATTCGCGAGTTTTTAAAAGCTGGAGAAATTTTACCTGTGCCATTCTTTGCATTTGCGCTTGGCGCAAGTATGAATTTTGCTACTTTCTTTAATCCGAGTGTTGTAGGGGCGGGATTGTTACTTGGATTCATGACAACTGCTTTCACGGGACTGACCGGTATATTGGTGTTTAAATTGTTTAAGGAAAAAAGTCAAATTGCGCCAGTGGCAGAAGCATCTACTGCAGGTAATGCTGTAGGTACGCCAGCAGCAATTGCGGCAGCGGCTAGTGTAGCGGCAAGTTCAGGAATGATGAGCGCTAAAGAGGCGCAATCATATGCAGATATTGCTAATTTAGCAACGATGCAAATTTCCATTGCGGTTCTGACGACAGCAATCCTTTGTCCAATTGCTGTTATAATGATAGATAAATATCAAAGAAAAAGAGGAATCGATGGCAAACAGGAAAGGCCTGGGCGGGTAGCATAGAGAATCTTTCTTTAGATCCTATAATAGATTGATGTTGATTTCCGCTTGAAACGAAATCAAAAGTATTCTATTATAATGCCTTTCTTTTAAAGGTAAAGACGTGAGGATTTTTAAGACGTAGTGTTGAAGGGGATTTATCGTGTAGTTAGTGCCTATTGGCTAGCAGACTTCGAGACTCCTTTCTATCATGAGGGATGAGCATCAATTAAAAACGCCCGGCTGTTGGCGACATGGATATATCTACGTCCCAGAGACGGAGTTTGTACCCCGATGATCAAAGTGCTTGCGCTTTGGGCTTATGAAAATCCCCCTAGACATAATTGTCAGGGGGATTCTGTTTAACGAGAATAGTTTTGAAGGGAGAAACAAATGAAAACAACATTATTATATGGAAAAGAAAATTTAACTATTAATCTACCAGAGGATGCGTTGATCCTTGAACCAAAGAATTTGCCAGGAGTTTCGGATGAAATGGAGGCGCTTAAAAATGCCTTGTCAAATCCAATTGGCTCGCAACCTTTAACGAGAATGGTAAAAGCGACAGATAAAGTGGCAATCGTTATAAGTGATATTACTCGCCCAACACCAAATGAAAAACTTGTCCCAGCTTTAATAAAAGAATTAGATCATGTTCCATTGGAGAACTTCGTTATTATTAATGGAACAGGGACACATCGAGATCAAACGAGAGAAGAGTTTGTTGGAATGCTTGGGGAATGGATTGTAGATAACATTAGAATCATTAATAATCATTGTCATGATAAAGAGACGCTGATCAATGTAGGACATAGTAAATTTGGTTGTGACGTCTATTTGAATAAAGAGTACGTAGAAGCAGATTTCAGGATTGTTACTGGGTTTATTGAGCCCCATTTTTTTGCGGGCTTTTCTGGCGGTCCAAAAGGGATTATGCCTGGGATTGCAGGTATCGAAACAATCATGACCTTCCACAATGCGCGTATGATTGGTGATCCATTATCGACTTGGGGAAATATGGTGAATAATCCATTGCAAGATATGACCCGTGAAATCAATATGATGTGTAAGCCTCATTTTATGTTGAATGTAACATTGAATCGGGACAAGCAAATAACAAATGTATTCGCTGGAGAATTGATTGAAGCTCATGATAAGGGCTGTGCATATGCAAAAGAACATGCCATGACTAAATGTGAGGAACGGTTTGATGTAGTCATCACATCCAATTCTGGTTATCCATTAGATCAAAACTTATATCAAGCGGTTAAAGGTATGAGTGCTGCCCACAAGGTCGTTAAGAAAGGTGGCACTATTATTGTAGCTTCTGAATGCTCGGATGGTATCCCAGACCATGGTAATTACGGGGATATATTGCAACTCGCAAGTTCTCCTCAAGAAATATTGGACTTAATTAATGATCCGGAATTTAAAAAGTTTGATCAGTGGCAAGTTCAGAAACAAGCTGTGGTCCAAGTATGGGCGGATGTGTATGTTTATTCTATGTTGACAGATGAACAAGTAACACAAGCGATGTTAAAACCTACACATAATATGGAACAAACATTAGAGGAACTAAAAGAGAAGTATGGAGAGAATATGACGATTGCAGTGCTTCCATTAGGTCCACTTACAATACCTTATGTGGATTCAGAAGAATAAAATTTATATTACTATTCTTTAATTTGACTCCCCAACTTATTTAAACTTTTGGCGGTTTATGGTATCTTTAGGATATAGATAGAGAAGATCAATGTGGGAGGAGTACCGAAGATGTCGCAAAAATTTTCGGCTGTCTTAATGAATGAGAAGGATAATGTAGCGACGGTTTTAGCAAATGTGGACAGGCATTCTCTTGTTTCAGCCGTTTTTGGAAATAAAGAATATGAGATTGAACTTTTACAACCGATTCCATTTGGACATAAATTTGCGTTAAATTTAATTACTAAAGGGGAAAAAATTTTCAAATATGGGGAAGTCATTGGTATTGCATCTTGTGAAATTGCAAAAGGAGAGCACGTCCATGTCCATAATCTTGAAGGGACGCGCGGCAGGGGGGATATAAGTGCAGAATGAACAACAGATGTTTTGGGGATATAGAAGGCCGGACGGAAAAGTAGGTGTACGTAATCATGTTTTAATTTTACCTACTATTACTTGTGCCACTCAGGCAGCGCATCAGATCACGCAACTTGTTCATGGGACAGTCAGTTTCATTCATCAGCATGGTTGTACACAAGTGGGGGACGATTACGAGCAAACATTCCGGACATATTTAGGAATTGGTCTTAATCCGAATGTATATGGTGTGGTTGTTCTTGGACTTGGATGTGAGACCCATCAAGCCAAAAGTGTTGCGGAGGAAATTGCCAAAAGTGGAAAGCCTGTAGAAGTTGTCTCTATTCAAGAGAATGGAGGAACATTGCAAACGATTGCTAATGGAGCAAAAATTGCAGCAAAAATGGTCCAGGATGCTTCTGCTGTGATGAGAGAGCAATTCCCAGTCAGTGAATTGATTATTGGTACAGAATGCGGTGGGTCAGATGCATGTTCTGGATTATCTGCAAATCCTGCCGTGGGACATGTAAGTGATTTAATTGTGGAAGCTGGAGGTACTGCTATATTAGCGGAAACGACTGAATTAATTGGTGCAGAGCATTTGCTTGCAAATCGAGCAGCAGATGATAAAACGGTTGAACGAGTATATGAGGTCATTAAGCAAGCTGAAGGTAGGGCGCTTATGATGGGTGTCGATATTCGTACTGGTAATCCAACACCTGGAAATATTGAAGGCGGTTTAAGTTCACTTGAGGAGAAGTCCCTTGGAGCATCAACGAAATCAGGTACGAGTCCGCTCCAAGAGTTAGTAGACTATGCGGAGATTCCAACTAAAAAGGGTCTTGTATGGATGGATACTCCTGGACAGGATATTGAACAACTTACAGGTATGGTTGCTGGAGGAGCACAAGTCGTATTATTTACAACGGGACGCGGGACTCCAACCGGATCACCAATCGCACCAGTGATAAAAATATCAACTAACACGCCAATGTTCGAGAGTATGAATGATAATATGGATGTAAATGCTGGAACAATTATTGACGGCAAAGAAACGGTTCAAACAGTTGGTCAATTTATATTTGACGAAATAAAATCAGTATCATCAGGGAAATTAACTAAATCAGAAATCTTAAAGCAGCATGACTTCGGCATCTGGAGAATTGGACCAACATTTTAATACCATAGGTTTTGGTCCAGCCCCTATGAGACGCAAAAGTACTTGGACTTCTGTCTAGGGACTGAAGCAGCTAAGGGCGAGAGGAGGATGAAAGATGAAACTGATATTACAGCAAAAAAAGGAAAAATTAATAAATATATTGAAAGAAATGGATAATGTATTAGTGGCTTTTTCAGGAGGAGTTGATAGTACTTTTCTTCTAGCCGTTGCAAAAGAAGCACTTGGTGATAATTTGATTTCTGTCACTGCAGCTTCTGATACATTTCCTGATCGGGAGTTCCAACTTGCTAAGAGTCTGGCGGCAGAATTAAAGGTGGAGCATATAGAAACAAGGGTAAGTGAGCTTGCTAATGCGGAGTTTGTTAAAAATGATTCCAATCGATGCTTCCATTGTAAAAATGGATTATATAATCATTTATTAGAGCTAATAACAACATATGGGGATCGTTATACGATTGTAGACGGTTCTATTATGGATGATTTAGGTGAACACCGTCCTGGAATGGATGCTGCACGAGCCCTTGGTGTACGGAGTCCACTTCAAGAAGCGGACTTTTACAAGGAAGAAATTAGAGAACTTTCTAAAGAGATGGGATTAAGAACATGGGATAAACCATCATTCGCATGTTTATCATCGAGAATTCCATATGGCACAGTAATTACAAGAGAAAAACTGAATCAGCTTGATTTAGCTGAAGATTTCTTGTTAGGAATTGGATTATATCAAGTTCGAGTTCGCCACCATGATCAAGTGGCGCGTATTGAAGTAGATAAGCAAGATATGTTAAGAGTTGTGGAACAACATGAAGCGATATCTCGTGCTTTAAAATCATTCGGGTTTTCTTATGTGGCTCTTGATTTGCAAGGATATCGTTCAGGGAGTATGAATGAAGTGTTGAAAGAGGAAACGATAGTATGAGCAATGGATTGAAAGATGTATTAAAACAAGTCGAACAAGGTTTGATTTCCGTAGAAGATGCAATGCAGAAGTTGGAACCAGAGGAAGCGCTAGGGTATGCGACGCTTGATTTGCAACGTGAGGAACGTACTGGATTTCCAGAAGTAATTTACGGAGAAGGTAAAACACGAGAACAAATATTGGGGATTTTCACCAAGCTAATGGAGCATCATCAGAAAGTCTTGGCAACAAGAGTTTCTAATGAGAAAGCAGTTTATATTATCGCCGAATTACGTAGACTGCACCCAGACGATACTTTTCATTATCATGAAGCTGCCCGAACATTACACTGGATTGCTTCCGGCTATCAAGAACGCTGGAAGGAAGGTTATATCGCGGTTGTTTGCGCTGGTACATCCGACCTTCCTGTCGCAGAGGAAGCAGCAATTACTGCAGAATTAATGGGAAATAAAATAGAAAGAATCTACGATATCGGTGTTGCTGGTTTGCATCGACTTTTAAATAAAGTGCAATTGATTGAAGGTGCCAACGTAGTGATCGTCGTTGCTGGGATGGAAGGAGCTCTTGCTAGTGTTGTTGGTGGACTTGTTTCGAAGCCTGTTGTTGCTGTTCCGACAAGTATAGGTTATGGGGCGAGTATGAATGGAATTGCAGCATTACTTGCCATGCTTTCAAGCTGTGCAAGCGGCGTTTCTGTTGTAAATATAGATAATGGCTTTGGGGCAGGATACTTTGCAGCAACGATGACAAATACGATTGAATCAGCTGTTGATACAGCGTTGACAAGAAAGGGATGTAAAGAGTGAAGGTTCTGTACATTGACTGTTTTTCGGGAATTAGCGGAGATATGATGGTTGGTGCTTTAATCCATGCCGGTGCTTCTCCAGAAAGAATCGAACGCGAATTAAAGAAACTGAATGTGTCTGGATATCATCTTGACTGGAAAAAAGCAATGAAAGAAGGAATTAGTGCGATGAAGTTTGACGTCATTCTCACTAATGAGCACTCCCATAAGAACACTTCTCATAGCGCTACACATGAACATAGCCATAGCCATGCTGATGGACACAGTCATGAACATGATTCCCACGAACATAACCATATACATGCTCACGATCATGACCACCATCATCATGCTCATAAAGGTCATACTCATCACCCTCATAGTCACTATGCTGACATTATCAAACTGATTGATGATTCAGAGCTAGATCACGGTGTGAAAGAGCGGAGCAAACAGATTTTTGCGCCGATTGCAAAATCGGAAGCAAAAATTCACGATATGGCGATTGAAGACGTACATTTTCATGAAGTGGGGGCTGTTGATTCGATCGTTGATATCGTGGCTACTGCGATTGGCCTTGAAGAATTGGAAATTGAAAAGGTCGTCACTTCACATGTTCCGCTTGGCTCTGGCCATATTCACATTGATCATGGCGTATATCCTGTTCCGGCTCCTGCGACGCTTGATATGCTGAAAAATGTGCCGATTGCTCCAAGTAATTTGCCGTTTGAACTGACTACACCAACTGGGGCCGGAATTGTCGTCAGCCAGACAGATTCTTTCGGTACGATGCCTGCGATGAAAGTTACATCAATTGGTTATGGAGCAGGAACAAAAAATATTCCTGGTAGACCCAATGTTTTACGAGTGATGGTGGGAGAACTATTACAAGGAAATGAATATAGTACTGGCCATGCGGAAACAGTTACAGTGCTCGAGTGCCAACTTGATGATATGACAGGTGAAGCATTTGGATATGTGATGGACAAGCTGTTGGATGAAGGTGCGCTTGATGTATATTACACTCCGGTTTATATGAAGAAAAATCGCCCAGGTACACTCGTCACCGTCCTTGCTCCAAATGATCGGGAGGCTCGGTTAAGCGATGTGCTGTTTCAGGAAACAACGACACTTGGGGTGAGGAAAAATACTTGGTCACGGAGCATTTTAGATCGAGAAATTGTGACAGTAGATACACCTTATGGTCCAATTAAGATGAAACAAGCACTGAAAAAAGGTAAATTGCTAAGACAAGTGCCGGAATATGAAGACGTGAAAAAAGCGGCACAGTTATTTGATACAACTTTTCAAGAAGTATACCAAACAGCTCTTCGGGCTGGAAGTAACTAAAGTTTTTCCTATAGAATCTAAAAATCGCCACTTTCATAGATAGTGGCGATTTTTAGATTTCAGTGAATAAGGATGATGCACCTAGATTGGTCGTTTTAATTAAATATTAAAATGTATGTTTAAACATCTATCATAAAGGGGAAATGGATAAGTAAAAGAAAATTTAGGGGAGATACATATGAATACTATTTTTTCGAAATCAAATCAAGATCAAGAAACAAAAGAAGGATCGAATCTTCAAGTTAAGGCTTTCATCAAAGGCGACCCATCACCATTTTTAAACATAGATTATGAAACGACAAAAGTGTACGAACTAACTGATTATACGTTGCGAACACCACTTGAAAAGATGGACATTTTTAATGAACTATTACAATTGGAACAAGACTGCGAGTTAGTGATCTTACCAGTTAAAGAGGAAACGACGGCACTTTTACAAGATATACCTAAAGATGAAGCATATGAAAAGACAGCTTCGCTTTTCAATATGCTTTCCTCGTTAAAAGAAACAGTAGAGCGTGATCGAACCTTTCTTATCGCCGAGGGCGAAGTGTGTGGAGACCTTGTCGATAAACTAGAAGGATTAGGTTTTACATTAAAAGAAAAAACGGAAGCGGAGCTAAAAACAATTGAATTGATTTGAATGATGAACCGATCAAACTAATAGGTGTTGATCGGTTTTTTAATATTATAAACACGACTCCTTCCCTGATTGTTTATATTTTTCCTTAGGTTAGCAATTGTGAATGGTTCCATCTAAGTAAGACTCTATTCATCAATGGTATTAGGGCTCTTCTTCGTTTATGATAAAGGTAACGAGGTGATCACAATGCATATTGTTATTGCAGGGGGAAGTGGCTTTGTAGGTAAAGCTTTGCAAGAACTGTTATTGAATACAGATTACGAGGTGACAATTTTAACGAGAAGTCCTAATAAGATTAAGCAAACAGACCGCCTTCGTGCTGTTCAATGGCTTGTTGATCAGAGTGAACCTGAGAAACAGCTCGGTAAAGTAGATGCCATCGTCAATTTAGCGGGTGAGTCGATTAATGGCCTTAGATGGACGAAGTCAAAGAAGGAACGAATATTAAAAAGCAGAATAATTGTAACGAAGGAAATCAATCGCATCATTAGTCGACTGGAGAAGAAACCAAAAGTATTAGTGAATGCGTCTGCTGTCGGATATTATGGCATGTCTGAAGAAAAAACATTTACAGAGGCAGATGGGTCTCCGGGAACGGATTTTTTAGCTGCAGTTGTGAATAAATGGGAAAAGGAAGCGCGGAAAGCCGAACAGTACGGGGTTCGCACAGTGGTAGCACGATTTGGAATTGTTCTTGGCCAAGACGGTGCTCTTCCACTTATGGCATTTCCCTACAAAATTGGTGTAGGTGGTACTATTGGGTCTGGGGAGCAATGGGTATCATGGGTACATGTGGCAGATGTCGCAGGTATGATTCAATTTGCTATCGAGCATCAAGAAATATCCGGACCATTGAACGTCACTGCTCCTAAGCCATTGAAAATGAAGGAATTTGGAAAAACGATTGGGATAGTTCTTCATCGTCCGCACTGGTTACCTGTTCCAAGTTGGTTACTCAAAGGTTTATTAGGAGAAATGAGTGAAATGCTCATTAACGGACAGCAGGTCCTACCAAAAAAGGCACATACCCATGGGTATGTATTTAAATATCCGAATCTAAATCAAGCATTGAATGATAGTTTTTGAAATAAGTGAGATTTCGCTATGAAAAAACTAAAATTGGTTTAAATCTATGAATCTGCTATAATTACTATGAAATACATATGTGGAATGTGGGGGAACCAGTATGGCTGGTTGAGATAGTGTCCTAAAGATGCTGACCCTTTGAACCTGCTCTGGTTAAGACCAGCGAAGGGAACGTCAATTCATTTATTAATGAGTGTTCTTACAGACGCCCGGGTTCTTGTCCTTGGGCGTTTTTTTCGTATTAGCGGTTCCTTTTCCCTATTACTACTTTAGGAGGTTCAAGGAATGAAGAAGTGGTTAATTAGTATGGTTGTTTTAATGTTATTAGTAGGTTGTAGCTCAGATGCAGATGATCAAAAAGGTAAGAAGAATGATGAGCTGAAAGAAATATCCGTTGTATTAGACTGGACTCCTAATACGAATCATACCGGATTATATGTGGCAAAAGAAAAGGGCTTTTTTAAAGATGAAGGCTTAGATGTGGAGATTATTATGCCAGGAGAAGCTGGTGCTGATCAACTGGTCGCTTCAGGTAAGTCCGAGTTTGGCGTTGGTTACCAAGAAAGCATTACAGAAGCAAGGGTGCAGGATGTACCAATCGTTTCAATCGGGGCAGTCATCCAGCATAATACATCTGGCTTTGCTTCACCTGCTAATAAAAGTATACAATCACCGAAAGACTTTGAGGGGAAAACGTATGGTGGCTGGGGTGCGCCAGTTGAGCAAGCAGTATTATCTTCGCTCATGTCTATCGAAAATGCGGATATTGATCAGCTTGAGACGGTAAATATGGGGGATACAGACTTTTTCACAGCTGTAAAAAGGGATATTGATTTCGCTTGGATATACTATGCCTGGACTGGTGTGGAAGCAGAACTTCGTGGAGAGAAGATTAACATGATATATTTAACGGATTATACGGACAAACTGGATTATTATACACCTGTCATCACAACGAATGAAAAAATGATCAAAGATGATCCTGATACAGTCAAAGCATTTATGGCGGCAGTTTCCAAAGGCTATGAATATGCTATCGAAAATCACGAAGATGCTGCAAATATTTTAATAAAAGCTGTGCCAGATTTAGATCCGGAGCTTGTGAAAAAAAGCCAAGAGTGGCTTGCACCAAAATATCAAGATGACGCTCCAAGATGGGGAGAGCAAAAACTAGAAGTATGGAAAAACTATACAGAGTGGATGTTCGAAAATGATTTACTTGATAAAGAAATAGATGTGGAAAAAGCATTTACGAATGAATTTTTACCTAAATAGGAGGTTTTAAAAATGGCAAATGCATTAATTAGCATACAAATAATACCGAAAACAAAGAACGGCGAGGATGTTATCCCTTATGTTGATGAAGCGATTAAAGTCATCGAGGATTCAGGTGTGAAATATCAAGTCAGCCCATTGGAAACAACGATGGAAGGTGAAATGTACGAGCTAATGAACGTGATCGGAAAAATGAATGAGAGGATGATAGAAATAGGTAGCAGAAATGTTATCTCTCAAGTGAAAATTTTATATCAGCCGAATGGGATAGAAATGACCCAGTTAACGGAGAAATATCGCTGATGACGTCTATGTTCAAAAAAGGATGGAAACCGATAGCGGTTCTCATCCTTTTACTATTTATTTGGGAATTAGCAGTAAAATTAGCGGATTTGCCAAAATGGTTGTTACCGGCGCCGAGTTCTATATGGGAAGAAGCAGTGAAAGGATTTGAACAATTTCTACCACATATGCAGTCAACAATCGTACTTGCAACAGTCGGGTTTGTGATTGGATGTTCTGTAGGACTTGTTGTTGCGATAGCGTTACACTTGCTTCCTGGTGTGCGAGAGGCTATTTATCCCCTGCTTATTTTATCGCAAAATGTACCAATTATCGTACTAGCACCACTACTCGTTATTTGGTTTGGCTTCGGGCTATTACCAAAAATGATCGTGATTACCTTGGTTTGTTTTTTTCCAGTGACAATTGCTGCTCTTGGCGGTTTTCGCAATACACCTTCTGAGATGAAGCATTATATGTTGATGGCAGGAGCATCGAAAATACAGCTTTTTTCCAAGTTAGAGTGGCCCAATGCGCTACCTGCTTTATTTTCTGGCTTGAAAATTTCCGCAACCTATAGTGTGATGGGGGCTGTTATTTCAGAATGGCTTGGTGCGAAAAATGGAATAGGTGTTTATATGACGTTAGCCTCCTCTTCGTTTCGGACAGAGCGCGTTTTTGTGGCGATTATTGCGGTGATGATCTTAAGCCTGCTCTTTTTTTGCCTCATTACTGCAGGTGAACGACAATTTGTGAAATGGGGAAGAAAGGAGGAGCGGTAATGATAGGGACATTAGAGATCAACGGATTGACGAAAAGCTTTGAAGGCAGGGAAGTTTTAAAAGAAATCGACCTTGAAATGAAAGAAGGGGAATTTCTAACGATATTAGGTCCATCCGGAAGCGGGAAGAGTACATTATTTCATTTGATTGGCGGTTTGCTTCATCCTGATCAAGGAACAATTATGTTAGATGGAGAAAATATTACCGGAAAACGAGGGCTCATTAGTTATATGCCTCAGCAACCTGCCCTTTTTCCGTGGAGGACAGTTTTGCAAAATGTATTATTAGGACAAGAATTGCAAGGGAAAGTAGAAAGAGAAAAAGCACTAAACATGATAAAACGAGCAGGACTGGAAGGATATGAACAGTCCCTTCCGGATGCATTATCTGGCGGTATGAAACAAAGAGTCGCTTTTATTCGCGCATTATTAAGTCCGCAATCACTCATTTGTTTAGATGAACCTTTTTCTGCACTGGATGATTTTACTCGGTTGGAAATGCATCAATGGCTATTGTCGATTTGGGCTGAATACAAAAAAACGATATTGTTCGTAACGCATAATATTGATGAAGCTCTTTTTCTATCTGATCGGATTATCGTACTTTCATCAAATCCAGCTACAATAATTAGTGAGTTTGAGATTCCATTTGAAAGACCACGGAGTGAATCATTATTATTATCTGAGGAATT
Source organism: Lederbergia lenta NBRC 16444 (assembly GCF_001591545.1). Classification (GTDB taxonomy): domain Bacteria; phylum Bacillota; class Bacilli; order Bacillales; family Bacillaceae_C; genus Lederbergia; species Lederbergia lenta. The sequence continues at coordinate 16,175 of NZ_BCVC01000003.1, read as the reverse complement.
TCTTGAATGGAAACGTAAGCTTAGCCAAAGTATTTTACAAAGAGGTACTGCACATGAATAAAATGATTGATTCTCATATCCATCTAGACCATTATAGTGATGAGGAAATAGAGTTAATTTTGACATCCTTAGACGAAGGCTATTGTGAGAAATTAATCTCTGTTTCTTATGATCTGAAATCATGCAAAAGGAATCTAAAGCTTGCTAATAAACATGTGGAAGTAATGTCCGCATTTGGGTTTCATCCAGAACAGGAACTGCCTTCGGAACATACAATAAAAGAGCTATTTTCTTGGATGGAAAAGAATAAAGATAGGATGGTAGCGATAGGGGAAGTAGGCTTGCCTTATTATTTTCGTACAGAAAACAAATCTACTATAAAACACGAAGCTTACATAGAACTTCTAGATGCTTTTTTGAAACTCGCAAGCCAATGGGATAAGCCGGTGATTCTTCATGCTGTTTACGATGATGCGCCAATCGTTTGCGATTTACTGGAAAAGCATTATATTCAAAATGCGCATTTTCATTGGTTTAAAGGGGATAATGTTACAATTGAACGAATGATAAGGAATGGATACTATATCTCGATCACTCCTGATGTATTATATGAGCAAGAAATCCAAGAACTTGTAAAGAAGTACCCACTCGAGCAATTAATGGTGGAAACTGATGGGCCTTGGCCATTCGAGGGGATTTTTACTGGGAAGATGACCGAACCAAAGATGATTCATGAATCAATATCTGTCATTGCAGAGTTAAAAAAGGAAGAAATCACAAAGATATACAAGACGATATATGGTAATACGAAAAACTTTTATCGTATATAAAAACGGCTTAATGGACGAATCCATTAAGCCGTTTTCCCTTAATTATTCTACAAAATGTACGTTTTTCAATTGGTAAATACCAGATGTATCGATTTCGAATCCGTCAATTTTATTGCTGATACCTGTTAGGTATTCTTGGTGATGAATGAATACCATTGGTGCGTCTTCGACTAAGTGTTCTTGAACTTGATTGTAAAGTTCCACACGCTTTTCAGGATCTGCTTCACGTCGTCCTTCATCAAGTAGTTTGTCCACTTCAGGATTTTCATAGAAAGCACGGTTACCAGGATTACCTTTTTGTGATGAGTGGAATAATGCGTACATACCATAGTCAGCATCGCCTGTTGGATTAGACCAGCCAAGGATAAACATATCATGTTCGCCAGCAGCTGATTTTTCTAGGTAAGCACCAAATTCCATTACCTCTACGTTTACATCGATATTAGCTGCTTTTAATTTTTGTTGAACTAAAATAGCTGTATCCATACGTTGTTGGTTGTCATTTGTCCAGATCGATGTTTTAAATCCGTCTTCATAACCAGCTTCTTTAAGTAGTTCTTTCGCTTTTTCAACGTTATGTTCAACAACAGGAACATCTTCATTATATCCAAAGATGCCAGGTGCAAGTGGACCATTTGCTTGAATTCCAATTCCTTCATATACACCTTCGATGATCTCTTCTTTGTCTATCAACATTGCTATCGCTTGACGAACCTTCACGTCATCAAAAGGAGCTTTTTCAGTATTAAAACCAATATAAGATACACTTGAAGATGCTTTTTGGTTAACAGTTGCATTGTCTGAATCATTTACTTGCTTTACTTCATTCGGCTCTACTGGGTCGGCAATATGTGCGTAGCCAGTTTCTAAATCTGCGATTCTTGTTGCACTTTCAGGAACTACTTTGAAAGTAACTGAATCAACGAGCGCCGGTGTATCCCAATACTCTTCATTTTTTACAAGCTTGAGTTGAGATCCTGTTTCCCAGCTTTCAAACTTGAAATAGCCAGTCCCTGCAGGTTGCTCTGAAATAACTGCTCCAGGCTCTTTACCATTTTTCATTCCTTCATAATCAGCCGCAATTGTTTTCGGACTCATCATGCCGCCCCCATTATGAGATAAATGTGCTAATAATGGAGCGAAAGGATATTCAGTTGTGATGCGAACGGTTTGATCATCTACAACGTCTACACTTTTCACCATTTCAAACAAGAAGAATCTTGGTGAAGCGACCTTAGGGTCACGGATACGATCTAAATTCGCTTTTACTGCTTCTGCATTAAACTTTTCGCCATCGTGGAATGTCACGTTATCGCGAAGTGTAAATTCCCAAGTGACATCATCACTCTGTTCCCACTTTTCAGCAAGACTAGCTTCGATTTCATTTTTGTCATTACGTTTTACTAATGACTCATAAATATTCGCATGAATATTGGAAGAAACGACATCGTTTGAGCCATGGGTATCCAATGATGAAGCATCTGACAATACATCTAGTATAAGATCGCCGCCAGCTTTAGCTTCTTCTGACCCACTTTCTTTATTTTGATCATCTGCATTATCTGCATCTTTGTCGCTTCCACCTGCACATGCTGCTAAGAATATGGAAAGGACAAGCGTTAAGGCTAAAAGCCAAACCTTGCTATTGTTCCTCATGGTATATTTCCCCCTATAATAATGATTAGACGAGTTGTCAGAAAAAATATAACACACTTTATATTCAGTAACAACAAATATTAAATATATTATAGATTAATAATATTCAGTATAGTAGTAAAATTAACTATTAAATAGTAAGCGTTGCAGTAAAAGGGTCTAACTGTGAGTTGAGTAAGTGAAAGATTGGTGAATTTCCATTATTTAATTATTCAAAAATAGTATTTTTAGTATTTTCAATGTTTACTTTTAAAGAGTAAGTAGGTTAATATAGTTAAGATGAAAATTTTTTGGCTGGAAGGGGTGTTTGTCTATGGCTCAACAGACGGTGCAGCCTACTGTTCGAAAACAGTCAAATCCAAAAGTCGAGTATTATAAAACCATTTGGAAAAGGCTGAGGAAGAACAAAGCGGCTGTAGTTGGAGGCATATTAATTCTGTTTTTTATTGTTACATCAATTATTGGACCGTTATTTACATCTTATGATCCGAATGAAGTAGATATATTGAATAAGGTTCAAGGACCTTCAGCGGAACATTGGTTTGGCACCGATAATTTCGGGAGGGATATTTTCACTCGAATTATTCACGGTATGAGTCTAACATTGTTTGTTGGCTTTTTCTCCGTAGTTATTGGTGGAGTGATTGGAGTCTTCTTTGGTGTAATCTCAGGGTATTATGGAGGCGTACTAGACACGATCATTATGCGAGTTATGGATATTTTGCTTGCTTTCCCTGGAATTATATTAGCGCTTGCTATTGTGAGTGTCCTTGGTGGTAGTTTGACGAACGTAATCATTGCAGTGGGGATATTTTCTATTCCAGCATTTGCAAGGATTGTGCGGGGATCAACCTTAACTGTCCGAAAATTAGAATATATTGATGCTGTGAGAGCGCTTGGTGCATCAGATGCACGTATTATATTTAAGCATATTTTGCCAAATGTAATGTCCCCAATTATTGTACAAGCTACGCTTCGAATTGCCACAGCGGTTTTAACTGCGAGTGGTTTGTCATTTCTTGGGTTGGGAGCGAAGCCGCCGACTCCTGAGTGGGGAGCGATGCTAAGTGATGGACGTTCGTATATGGCTGAAGCGCCACATATGGTATTAGTGCCTGGAATTATGATTGTTCTAGTTGTGCTAGCTTTTAATATTTTCGGTGATGGGTTGAGAGATGCACTCGATCCAAAAATGAAGAAGTAGGGAGGGTGCAGAAACTTGACTAAATTTATTATTAGACGTGTATTACAAACAATTCCGGTGTTAATCGGTGTTTCTATTTTAGTATTTTCATTGATGCATCTTATTCCCGGCGATCCTGCACAAATTATCGCAGGAGAAGGAGCATCAGACAAAACAGTTGAACAAATCCGTGAGCGACTTGGATTAAATGAGCCCGTTCATGTGCAATATTTTTCTTATATTTCGAATGCTTTACAAGGGGATTTAGGGAGCTCTATTAGAAGCGGACGAGCTGTAATGGATGAAATTCAGAGTAGGATTTGGGTAACAGTGGAACTAGCATTTTATTCAACTCTACTTGCTGTTTTTATCGGATTGATTGCTGGGATTATTTCAGCTGTTCGTCATTATACATTGTCAGATATTTCAATCATGATCGTTGCTTTGTTTGGGTTATCGATGCCGAGTTTCTGGATGGGACTTGTCCTTATTCAATGGTTTGCAGTTGGAGTAGATTGGCTCCCGTTGCCGGAGTTTTTACGAATGAGACCTTCCGGTTGGGGTGATGATTGGCGTCAGGTAATTTTACCAGTTATTACTCTTGGTACTGGTGGGGCTGCAATTATTGCACGAATGACTCGCTCCTCGATGTTAGAAGTAATTGGCCAAGATTACATACGAACAGCGCGAGCAAAGGGTGTCTCAGAACGCTCCGTGATATATAAGCATGCTCTGAAAAATGCGATGATTCCAGTAATTACAGTTGTCGGCCTTGAATTCGGGGCGTTCCTCGGAGGGGCGGTATTGACAGAAACGATTTTTGCCATTAATGGAATGGGCCGCTTGACTATTGATGCAATCCGTCAGCGTGATTTTCCAATTGTTCAAGGAACAGTACTAGTAATCTCCGTTATATTTGTGTTTGTAAACTTAATTGTTGATATTTCCTATCGATTACTTAATAAACGAATTGACTTAAATTAATAGAATAGACTGGACGGAGGTGAATATTTCATGAAACAGACTGAACAGGCAGTATTGGATGTTCGTAATCTAAGGACTTCATTTTATACAGACGATGGTGAGGTGCGGGCAGTAGATGGGGTGAGTTTTTCCGTCCCAAAAGGTAAGACCCTTGGGATAGTAGGTGAATCCGGTTCGGGTAAAAGTATTACATCTCTATCTCTTATGCGCTTGCTTCCAGCTAGTGGAAAAGTCAAAGAGGGGGAAGTATTGTTTAAGGGACAGAATCTTCTCGATTTATCTGAGAAAAAAATGCGTGCGGTTCGAGGTAATGTTATTTCAATGATTTTCCAAGAACCGATGACATCATTAAACCCTGCTTTCACTGTTGGTGAACAAATCAGTGAAACGTTGATGATTCATGAAAAGCTGAATAAAAAAGAGGCAATGAAAAAATCAGTAGAATTACTTACATTAGTTGGTATACCATCTCCTCAACAACGAGTGAAACAGTATCCATTCGAGTTGTCAGGAGGGATGCGTCAACGGGTTATGATAGCAATGGCCCTTGCATGTAATCCGGAGATCCTCATTGCAGATGAGCCAACGACAGCATTAGATGTTACTATTCAGGCACAAATTTTAGGTTTGATCAAAGATTTACAACAGCGTTTGGATATGTCGGTCATATTCATTACGCATGATCTTGGTGTAGTCGCTGAGACGTGTGATTTTGTATCAGTCATGTATGCTGGGCAAGTGGTAGAGTACTCAGATGTGATATCTTTGTTTAAAAAACCAAAACACCCATATACAGTTGGATTATTGAATTCTTTGCCGCGTCATGACATCGAGCAAGAGAAGTTGATTCCTATAAAAGGTAATGTGCCTAATGCACATGAGATGCCTGTAGGATGCAGGTTTGCACCGCGTTGTCCGTTTGCTACGGACCTTTGCAGAACGAAGATGCCAGAATTGATTACTGATGAGGAAGGCAACCAAATCCGTTGTTGGATCTATTCAGATCAATGGGATGGCGATCCGGAGGTGAGTATTTATGGCGAAAAAAGAACTGCTCAAGGTTGAAGGTCTTAAACAATACTTTCCTATTAAAGGTGGTTTCCTTGGGCGGACAGTTAATCATGTAAAAGCAGTTGATGATATTAGCTTCACTATATATGAAGGTGAAACGGTTAGTATCGTAGGTGAATCCGGCTGTGGAAAATCGACAACTGGACGAGCAATTTTGCGTTTGGAAGAGCCGACAGAAGGAAAAGTTGCTTTCCAAGAAGTAGATTTAGCTTCCCTTTCCAAAAGAGAAATGCGGAAATATCGTAAAGACTTACAAATTATATTTCAAGATCCATATGCTTCTATTAATCCACGCCAAACAGTGGCGGAAATATTAACGGAAGCAATGGAAATTCAGAATTCTGTACCAAAGGAAAAACGCCGGGAGCGTGTGCTTGAATTATTGCAGACTGTTGGTTTGAATGAATATCAGGCAGATCGTTATCCGCATGAATTTTCAGGCGGTCAGCGTCAAAGAATTGGAATTGCAAGAGCATTATCTGTAGATCCAAAGTTGATTATTTGTGATGAAGCAGTTTCTGCACTTGATGTTTCTATTCAAGCACAGGTGTTGAACTTACTTGAAGAATTGCAGGAAAAGTATAATTTAACTTACTTATTCATCTCGCATGACCTTGGTGTTGTTCGTCATATTTCAGACCGCGTCATCGTTATGTATTTGGGGAAAATAGTTGAAATTGCTGATAGGAACTCTTTATTCGAAAGTCCACAGCATCCATATACAAAAGCTTTGCTTTCGGCAATTCCAGTTCCAGATCCGGAACATGTAAAGTCACATATCGTACTAAAAGGTGACGTCCCATCTCCGATCAATCCGCCAACTGGATGTCGTTTCCATACACGTTGTCCATTTGCACAAGAACGCTGCATGAAAGAAGTGCCAGAATTGAAGACCCATGCAAATATGAAGGAAGGCCATCAAGCTGCATGCCACTTCATAGAAGAAATTCAAAGTGGAGAAATGAATGCGAACTTTGAAAAGAAAACATATGCTTAAATTTTTTGATCAACTCATTATTGGGTTGATCTTTTTGTGTGAATAAAAGGTATCTATTAATATAGAAAAAACTCGTTTTGGCGGTAATATTGCCAGACAAGAAATGTTTTGATTAGATGATAAAAGGAAAAGGAATAAGAAAGACTGGAGGTCATTTCATGAGTCACGAACCAACACAAAATAAGATTAATCGAGAGAAAACATTGGCAGAACGAAATGAAAAAGACAAAGCTTTTAAGAAAGATGAAGTGAAACAGGCACAGCGGGATCAATTGCTCATGCCTGTGGATGATATCTCAGATCAACTCATTGAAGAACGCGAGGAAAACGAGAGAGATAAAAGAGGATCAGCAGGTAGGAAGGATATTTAATACAATCTAGCGCCTTTTTAAGAGGAAGCGTCCTAGTGCAAATATGAAAAAGTTGCTTACTAGCCGTTAACGTGAAAATACTGGCCGTGGCAAAAGATATACTAGCCGTTACAGTACTTTTAGTGGCGGTCACACAGCACTTACTGTCTGTGATCCTCCCTTACAGGCTAAGTGGCAATTTTCGACAAAGATCTCATAAGAAGAACCGATAATCCTTTTCACTAGGATTATCGGTTTTTTCAGTTAGGAAGCAGACTGTAACTTTTTCTGAACTGCCTTGCTTTTTCCGTTTTCCGATCTTCTGCGTTGGAAGATGTTGTTGAGTATCAGAGCTATGATAACAAGGGTAATTCCAATCAGGTCATAAACCGTTAGTCGGTGACCTTGAAGGAAGGTAACGATCACTGTAGTAATGGGAACAAAGTTAATAAAGAGTAGCCCATTCACAGGTTTAATAATACTAACTCCAACATTCCAACCAAGTAGTGCAATCACTCCTGGGAAAATAATCATAAATACCAGATCCCATTTCACAGAATAAATCGCTGATATTTTTGGTACCTCCACCCAGCCCAAGGTTGTTGCAAAAAGGACTAGGATTGTAGCTGTGACTGTTCCGTATAAACAAGTAAGTGTGGAATAACGAAGCGCAGACCAGCCCGAAAACTTGCCGCCTCCCATCGTATAAATAACCCACCCAATTACTGAAGCGAAAATGGCGAAGATAGGAATTAATTGATTGCCCATAGATGAGAAGCTATTCAGATCCCCTTTAGTGATAACCAATAAAACACCTATAAAAGCGATCATGATACAGCTAATCGTGTATATTTTAGGACGTTGCCCATGTAATAGCCATAAAATTAATACAGAAATCATTGGCATCAGTGCTTCCATTATGGAGGCTAATAAGACTCCAGAGTTTCCCATTGCATCTTGGCCCCAAAAGATAAACAAATTATATACAGTGAAAGCCATTGTTCCGAAAAACCAAAGAGGGAACCCTTTCCCTTCAGATTTGAATGCTTGTTTACCTTCTTTAAACCATAACATGATAGCTAAAATAATGACGACTGGGATATACCTAAAAATAGTAAAATAAAAAGGTTCAATATATTGAAATGAATGATTAGCGACTGGAAACATCGCTCCCCAAGATATACTTGCTATTAGACATAAAAAGGCACCATACAAAAAACTCTTCTTCACGTTGTTCCCTCCGCACACGATTCAATATTCTTCTACATACTATTTAACATTAGTGTATCCATCATGTAAAATGATTAATAGTGATATAAGGTATCATTATTTATGATGGCAGAACGTTCGAAAAGGCATTTTCCTGCCTAATAGTAAGGGGTGATTTTTTATATGGAGTTGAAAGATTTATATATTTTTATGAAGGTTGCTGAAAGTGGAAATATTAGTAAAGCTGCAAAAGAATTAAATTATGTTCAATCCAATGTATCAGCAAGAATACAAAGGCTAGAAGAAAAGCTTAACACGCCGGTTTTTCATCGTCATAATCGAGGGATTACCTTAACACCTGAAGGGAAACAATTGATTACCTATGCAGAAAAAATATTATCATTGGTCTCAGATATGGAGAAAGCTTTTCTTGATGCGGATACGCCCACGGGTAAACTGAATATCGGTTCTGTAGAAACCGTGATTCAATTACCGTTTATTTTGTCGAATTACAATAAAAAGTATCAACATATCGATTTATCATTGACAACAGGAGTGTCAGAGCAGTTAATTGATGAGGTGCTTAATTATCGATTAGATGGTGCGTTTATAACAGGGCGAGGAAATAGAGTTCACCCTGATTTAGTGCAATATGATGTATTTGAAGAGGAGCTTGTACTTATTTCTGATACGAATCCTGTAACAGTCGAGGAGTTAAAGAGAAAACCTTTTCTAGTCTTTCATTCAGGTTGTGGATATAGGGCGAAATTGGAAGAATGGTTAAGGGACGAACAAGTAACTACTTCGAAATTCATGGAATTAGGAACACTGGAGACAATATTAGGGAGTGTGTATTCAGGTTTAGGTGTTTCTTTTGTACCGCGCTCCTCTGTAAAGTATCATGAAGAGCGAGGATTCATTCAGTGCCATAGTATTTCTAAAGAATATAGCAAAATTAAAACAGTCTTTATTCGTAATAAAGAAGCATTTCTCACGGCTTCACTAGAGAAATTTATTGAAACAATTGAAGAGTATAGACATAAGGAAGGGCATGAGTTTCCATTTAAATAGGCTTCATAGAAACTGATCGTCATATGAATACCCGGACATCCTTGAATATTATTTATATACTCATATTTTATAGGCAATGAAAGGCAGAAAGGAAAGATGTTATCGATGGTAAGAAATGTTTCAAAAAAGATGATTGTTTATGAATATTTACAAGTGTTATTTGGCGCAGGACTCGTAGGCTTCGCATATAATGTATTTTTACTACCAGCACGTCTTGCGGCTGGAGGAGTTTCTGGCATTAGTACAATTTTATATGAATTATATCAATGGAACCCTGCGATCGTTCAATTCGCTCTTAATTTGCCCTTATTTCTCATAGGCTTAGTTATCCTTGGTAAGGAATTCAGTGCAAAGACATTGCTCGGTACCTTGTCTGTGCCTTTTATTATTTGGCTGACACAAGGAGTTGATTTACATCTCACTGAACCGATGCTAGGTGCAATTTATGGTGGAATTGTACTTGGTATTGGGCTTGGTATCGTATATAGAGGTGGTGGGTCAACAGGAGGAACAGCAATGATTGCTCAACTCTTAAAAAAATACACCGGCTTTTCAAGTGGATTTGCACAGTTGCTTGTAGATGGCTTGGTTGTTGCAACATCAGCTATCGTATTTAACTTAGAGCTTGCTTTATTTGCGTTAATTTCCATCTATGTGACGAGCAAAGTTATTGACTTCGTTCAACTCAATACATCACCGACAAAACTGGTAATGATTATAACTGAAAAAGAAGAGGAAATTCAACGGATTATCCGCGATGAGATTGACAGAGGATTGACAAAGGTAAAATCACTTGGTGGTTATTCGAATAAAGAAAGATCGATTATTCTTTGTGTAGTCGAACAATCTGAAGCAGTTTACTTAAAAAAGGTCCTCCAAGAACAAGAACCAACATCATTCGTTATTTTTCTCAATGCATCAGAGATATTAGGTAGAGGATTTTCTCAGGAAAAAATTCATGGCTATGGAAGTAAGAATGAAATATAAGGAAGAAAAAAATGATATTACATCTTGACATATTGATTTTAAAAAGTTAAGATGATAAATAATTCAAACTTTAAAAAATATTTCAGGCAGTGATGAAGAGAAGTAACTATTTTGTCGTACTATAGAGAGCTGGTGGTCGGTGGGAACCAGTGTGCAGAAATGGTGAATGGACTTCTGAGCCTCCAAACTGAACCTTGTAAAAACAAGTATTAGGATTTGGCGCATATGTCTTGGCGTTACTAAAGACGGGCAATAAGTAATTCTTATTTGTTGCCGGCAAAGTGAGCTGTATTTTTCAGCTAATGAAGGTGGTACCACGGGTTCCTCGTCCTTTGGATGAGGGCCCTTTTTGTGTTTTTTAGGTTACGTAATGTTATTTCTTACTATAATATCGTATATTAGATGAATATTTAAATCGATGATTAAGAAGAGTACACTTTGTTTGTTGCCCAAAGAGAACCGGTGTTGGTGAGAATCCGGTGCGAACAACATAGTGGAATGGACTTATGAGAGATGCCTTGAAAGTTGAGTAGGGGTATCCGGCTTCCACCGTTAAAAGGATAGGGGATCGATCATCTTATTCGGTACCCAATGAGACGAAGAAGTAATTCTTCAATAGAGGTGGCACCGCGAACTGAACGCCCTCTGTAAACACATATTAACTGTGGTTACGGAGGGCTTTTTATATTATAAAAAAGGAGAGGATTATAATGAAACTGTATTTGCAAAAGCTAATGGCTGGAGAAAGTTTAACATTGGAAGAAATGACCGAAGCGGCTCGAAAATTGTTTGCAGGTGAAGCTTCTGAAAGTGAATCAGGAGCATTGCTTGGCTTGCTTGCGCTTAAAGGAGAAACTGCCGAAGAAATTGCCGGGCTTGTTAAGGCCATTCGTGAACGCTCAACAGCAATTAGTGGAATTCAAGGAAGTGTTACAGATAATTGTGGAACAGGTGGAGATGGGTCGAAAAGTTTTAATATCAGCACAACTTCTGCCTTTGTTATTGCAGGTGCAGGAATTACAATTGCGAAACACGGCAATAGAAGTGTCTCGAGTCAAACGGGAAGTGCTGATGTACTTGAGCAGCTAGGTGTATCGTTAAATAGCAGTCCAGAAGAGACGGCAGAGTTACTTAAAGAAAATGGTATTACCTTCTTGTTTGCCCCTAATGTTCATCCAGGAATGAAAGCAGTTATGAAAGTCAGACAGGATTTAAGGGTACCTACAATATTTAATTTAATTGGACCACTGACCAATCCAGTTCAGCTTGATACGCAGCTGCTCGGCATTTATCGTCGCGATAAACTAATGCTAATGGGGGAAGTTCTAAAGAAACTCGGCCGAAAAAGGGCTGTTATTATTAATGGAGCTAACCATATGGATGAAGCATCACTAGCTGGGGAAAATCATCTCGTTATTTTGGAAAATGGTGAATTAAAGAAAATGATTTTACGACCGGAAGAAGTAGGGCTTCCAACATATTCTATCGATGAAATTGCCGGTGGGGATGCGGATCGGAATGCACGTATCATGATGAGCGTGTTGAAAGGTGACGAAGGACCGTTTAGAGATACAGTCATTTTAAATGCCGGTATCGGAATATTCGCACATGGAAAAGTGGATACCATTCAAGCAGGTATTCAACTAGCTAGGGAGAGTCTTGACTCTGGAGCTGCTTTATCAAAATTAGAATATTTAATTGAAAAAAGTAAACAATCAGCAAAGATGGGAGTGGTTTAATATGACAATACTAGACAGAATACTTGCACAAAAGGAAATTGAGGTAAGGGAATTAAAAGCAATATACAACGCACATAAAGTAGAGACAGTCCAAGAAAGACCTTCATTATATGATAACTTTCAACAGACAGAGAAAATAAACGTGATTGCTGAAGTGAAACGTGCGTCGCCATCAAAAGGTGCTATTAATGAGAACGTGGACCCAATAAGCCAAGCGAAACAATATGAGCAAGCTGGAGCAGGTGCTATATCGGTTTTAACGGATGTAACCTTCTTTAAAGGGTCGATGGCAGATTTATCAGCTGTAGCAAAAACGGTTAAAGTACCATTGCTATGCAAAGACTTTATGATAGATCGGATTCAAATTGATGTAGCAAAAGATCATGGAGCGAGTGTGATATTGTTAATTGCTGCAGCGATGTCAGAAGATCGCCTTAAGGATTTATACGACTATGCAAGGGCATTAAATTTGGATGTTTTATTTGAAGTTCACAATGAACAAGAAGCAGAAACGGCATTGAAAATCGGTGCTCGCATTGTTGGCATTAATAATCGGAATTTGAAAACATTTGACGTTGATTTAGGTGTAACAGAGCGAGTAGCGTCTATGTTAAAAGGTGAAAATATTTTGCTTGTGAGTGAAAGTGGTATTCGGACTCGAGCTGATGTGGAACAAGTAGAGGCAGCAGGAGCAAAAGCGATCCTTGTAGGAGAAACATTGATGCGTTCCGACAATATTGCAGAGACAATGTCTGATATTCGCGTGCCACTGCTTAAGGCGGTGAAATGAGTGAAAGTGAAGATTTGCGGCATTACTAGCGAAGAAGCGGCATTTGCTGCCAGTGAAAATGGAGCCGATCTTCTCGGGTTTGTGTTTGCGAACAGTACGAGAGAAATTACTCCTGAGCGTGCGGGTGAAATTATTAAAAAGCTTCCTAAGCATGTAAAAACCACCGGTGTTTTCGTCAATGAAACATATGAAAATATTATGCGAATTGCTAGAATAGCAGATCTCGATTATATCCAATTACACGGAGATGAATCACCAGAATTTTGCCGAAAAATATCATTGCCAGTGATTAAAGCATTTTCTATAAATGATAAGGATGATCTGAATACACTTAGAAACTATGAATGTGCATATTACTTACTTGACAGCCCAGGCTTGAAATTTCGAGGTGGTAGCGGAATACCATTTGATTGGAGTTTGTTGACCGACCAGACCATACCTAGGGGAAAAGTAATTTTGGCAGGTGGATTGAATGAAGGAAATGTGGCCGAAGCAATCGCAAAAGTTCAGCCTGCATGTGTAGATGTTTCAAGTGGTGTGGAAACAGAAGGAAAGAAAGATATAGAGAAAATAACAGCATTCATAATGAAAGCAAAAAATGAGGAGAGTGGAAAAGTTGGCAGTTTATACAGCACCTGATGAAAAAGGCCGTTACGGTGACTTTGGTGGTAGATTTGTTCCAGAAACATTAATGACAGCCGTATTGGAGCTAGAAGAAGAGTATGAAAAGGCAATCGTCGATCCAGAATTTACACAACAAATGGACTATTACTTGAAGCAATATATTGGAAGAGAGACTCCTCTATATTTTGCGGAAAATTTAACGGAATTTGCAGGTGGTCCAAAAATTTATTTAAAACGTGAAGACTTGAATCATACAGGAGCCCATAAAATTAATAATACGATTGGCCAGGCGCTCTTAACGTTGCGGATGGGAAAAAAGAAAGTAGTAGCTGAAACTGGTGCGGGGCAACATGGAGTGGCAACAGCAACCGTTTGTGCCTTATTGGGATTGGAATGTATTGTATTTATGGGAGAAGAGGATATTCGTCGTCAGCAATTAAACGTATTTCGGATGGAACTATTGGGTGCGGAGGTTAGAAGTGTATCCCAGGGAAGCGGTACATTGAAGGATGCGGTAAATGAGGCATTGCGTTATTGGGTCGCTCATGTAGAGGATACGCATTATATATTAGGTTCGGTCGTGGGACCACATCCATTTCCGAGAATCGTTCGGGATTTCCAGAGCGTGATAGGCAAAGAAACGAAGCAGCAAATGCTTGAACAGGAAGGGACATTACCCGATGCGGTTGTTGCGTGCATTGGCGGCGGCAGTAATGCGATGGGAATGTTTTATCCATTCGTAGAAGATCATGAAGTGAAAATATATGGTGTAGAAGCAGCTGGTTTAGGAATTGAAACTGGTAAACATTCAGCGGTTTTGACGGATGGTAAAGCTGGAGTTTTACATGGTACACTTTCATATTTGCTTCAAGATGATCATGGGCAAATTGTCGGGGCACATTCCATATCAGCTGGGCTTGATTATCCCGGAGTAGGACCAGAGCATGCCCATTTGAAAGATTCAGGTCGTGTTACTTATACATCAGCTACAGATAAGGAAGCATTAGATGCTTTTCAGTCACTTACAAAATTAGAAGGAATTATTCCTGCATTGGAAAGCTCCCATGCTGTTGCGTATGCAATGAAACTTGCTAAAGAAATGAATAAAGAAGAAACATTAGTTATCTGTTTATCTGGTAGGGGAGATAAGGATGTAGATGCAGTGAGAGAAGCAATTGGAGGTATGAATCATGGGTAAACAGAAACTTGATGCAGCTTTTTCAGCTGTGAAGAATAATGGAGATAAGGCTTTTGTTCCATATATTATGGCAGGTGACGGCGGGGTAGACGCCCTGAAAGAACAAATTTTATTTCTTCAAGAAAGTGGAGCAACAGCCGTAGAACTTGGTATTCCATTTTCAGATCCAGTTGCGGATGGGCCTGTAATTCAAGAAGCCGGACTAAGGGCACTAGCAAATGGAACAACATTATCGGGCATATTGCAAAGTTTAGATGAATGGAAAGAATCAAGAACGATTCCGATCGTTCTCATGACCTATTTTAACTTGATCTTTGCCTATGGAATTGAAAAGTTTGCTAAGCGTTGTGAGGAGGTAGGTGTGGACGGATTAATTATCCCGGATTTACCTTTGGAAGAAGAAGAGCTTGTTACACCTGTGTTTACAGATCAAAAAATTGCGCTGATTAGACTTGTTTCTCCAACAAGTCCAAAGAGCAGAATAGAACGAATTGCTAAAAAGACAGAAGGATTTTTATACGCTGTGACAGTAAAAGGGACAACAGGAGCAAGAACCCAATATGAGGAAGGCCTATCAGCATATTTACAGGAACTTCAAGCTTTTTCTGCTGCTCCCGTACTCGCAGGTTTTGGAGTTTCTTCACCAGAACAGGTGAAAGAATTAGGAGCATCATGTGATGGAGTTATCGTTGGTAGTAAAATTGTGGAATTATTAGCTGCTGGAAAGCGGGAGCAAATCAAGGAACTGATTGCTGCATCTAAGTTGAACAAGGCAACAGTCGATTATATTTCGTAAACCCTACACATCCTCATTTTTTGTCTTTTCATTTTAATATTATTGTCATATTATTCAGCTTAATGTACTGAAAAGATGGGTATATATAAGGCAAAGGTGAAAAAGGAGGCCGATTTCAATGGCTAAACGATTAAACTCAATGCTTGTTTTGGGATTAGGCGTTGCTGGAGTAGGTGCTAAATATTTTTCGAAGCAAGAAAATAGAGCAAAGGCCATGGATGTTTATCAATCGGTTAAAGATAAAGTTGTATCATTATGGTGCGAACAAAATCCAAGCGCTTGTGAAGATCTTGTAGAAAAAGCAGGAAATCCAGACCCTTATGATTTAGGTGATTCTAGGATGGTAAGTGAAGGTGCAATGTACAGTGTAGATTATTATAATAAAGAAGAGCAACAACAATAAAGGCTATTAAAAATCCTCTGGAGTAACCTAATCCTAGGGGATTTTTTTATTCGCTATTTTGGAAACCATGTTATGATATGAATATTATAAAAAGAAAAGCGAAAGCGCCTGTTAAGCGACGTACAACCTGCGCCCACAGGATGTGGGTGCGTCGACGTTGCCACAGGACGTGGCGGTTTTAGTCGAGGATCCTTGTTGTTTTCTGACGAGATAAAGGAAACACGGTAAGCCTGCAAGGCGAACCGATGTTGACTTATCGTAGGAAGAATCGTGAAGTTTGCTAGTCG
>NZ_BCVC01000002.1 GCF_001591545.1 Lederbergia lenta NBRC 16444 | reverse complement strand
ACTGGAGCTACGGGACTTACTGGAGCTACGGGACCTACTGGAGCTACGGGTGGTGGTGGAGCTATTATTCCATTCGCATCTGGTCTACCTGTAACACTAACCACAATTGTCACTATTCCTGGTGTTACTCCACCAGTAGTTGGCCTTGGTAGTATGATCGGATTTGGTAGTTCTGTTGCTACTCCTAGTGTTCTTGGGGCTACACTAGACCTAACAGGGGCCGGCGGAGGGCTGCTAAACTATTCGTTTTCTGCTCCACGTACTGGAATAATCAATGAGATAGCAGCCTATTTTAGTGTGACTGCTGGATTATCACTTGGGTTAGGAAGCAGTATTAACGTTACAGCACAACTATATCGCTCAACCACCCCGGACAATATTTTTTCAGCAATACCTGGTGCACTTGTAAACTTGGCGCCACTTACGGGGATAACCATTACAGTTGGTCAAACTACTAATGGAATTGCAACTGGGTTAAATGTTACCGTAACACCAGAAACTCGCTTATTATTGGTGTTTTCAATTACAACAACTGGATTAATTAATATAGCTACAACCCTAGCTGGTTATGCTAGTGCGGGTATTACGATCAACTAATGTCAAGCAACTAGAATGCAGGATTAGGCGAATGAAGAAATTTTTCATTCGCCTATTTTTTATTCTGTTAATTTTCAAGTGCCTAATTATAGCAACAAACAAACAAGTTTTCATATAGTAATATTGTTGTGCTCCATCTTAAAGTGAAAGGAGATACGAAAAATGTCTCAAGCTAACATACCAAATATCACCCCGGAGATTTCTATAGACCGAGATGATGTGATTAATTTACTTTTAGCTTCCATCGCCTTGGAAGAAATTGGTTTAGCACATATCATTAATGCAGAAGCCGAGAAAATCCAATATGTTTTGGGAACATTACCAGGATCACCAAGCCCATCAGCCACAATGGCCGATCTCATCCAAATAAATAACAATGTGCAATCGACTCTTGAAACAGTGATAAAAAAAGAACTTTTACTGGGAACAAAGTTAAATGATGTAATACGAATCATAGAATAAAATGATACGAGTTCTAACTAAAAAGCTTCTATTTTCCACACGGACTTTTCCTAATTCCGGCGAAAATAAGAGCTTTTTGATTTTAATATATTGTAAATATGCATTTCTCGAAAATGGACTGTCACTAAGTCATAATCCCAGAGTACAATATGGTGTTGAAGGAATAAAAGCTTATATCCTTCAAAGAGATAATTGACTGGTGGAAAAAGGATGCAAATACTTTGTAAGGGAGGAGAAAGGTTTGTCATTACCCAATATCCCTAATATAACTCCAATCATATCACTCTCCCGTTGCAAAACAATTGATTTATTACTAGCTTCGGTAGCATTAGAGGAAATTGGACTTTCCCATATATTAAATGCTGAAGGGGAAAAACTGCAGTCATTCTTAAAAACTTGCCCTGATTCATTGGATGACTTTCTTCAAATGAATGATAGTGTCAATAAAACACTCCGTACAATAGTCAAATCACAGATGTTGCTCAATATGAAATTAGATGAGGTTTCATCCTTAAATGAAGATGGCTATAGATGTGACTGTGATTGTAACTCCAATGAGGAATCCGAAGACTATCATTGTCATCACTGCCGTTGTAAAGACTTCTAATACTTCGAAAGTGTAATGTAATGCAATAGAAAGGAGCGGATTTTTTATCATGAATATCAGCCCTTCACAGACGTACGAAAAATTATTAAAAAGTGAACGTATGTCTACCCGCTTTTTTCATTCTTTCATCTTATTTTTAACTGAAGAGCTTCAGCATTTAGATTCCAAATTATTGACCCCACAAGAAAAAATTCGGGCAGAAAAAAATATTGCAGCATCGCTATCACTAATTTGGGATTTGCATCATCTTCTTACGTGCAATCATTCTATACACTTAATAGTAAGAAATCCCAACTCCAAAACTACCTTATCTAATAAAGAGATCAAAAACTCTGCAAAACGGTCTTTTCAAATGTTTCAACATATAGCAAAGTCCATTCCGTTTATAAAAAGTGAATACCGAATTCAATGTGAGCATGCCTTAGAAAAGATTTTATCGTTCTATTTATCAAGTGATTACTTCGTAAACATAACAAATAATAACCCTATTCCAAAGCCTTGGAAACCGAAAATTTAGATATGACCAATGTTTCATTTAATTACTTCGTGAAAGGGAGTATGAAATGTCCACTATTTCTTTATGTATGATTGTTAAGAATGAGGAAGATTGTATCGAACGGTGTTTAGATAGTGTTCATGCTTTAGTCGATGAAATAATCATCGTTGATACAGGTTCGACTGATATGACCACCACCTTATGTAAAAAATACAAAGCAAAAATCTATGAATATTCATGGAATCAACATTTTGCCAAAGCACGCAATTATGGGTTGTCTCAAGCTACTGGGGATTGGATTTTATGGTTAGATGCAGATGAAGAGTTAGATAAGCATGGTAAATTAAAAATACAAGAAGCTTTGGAATCGACCGATACAAAAGTATTTACATTACCGACTATTAATTATTATGGTGATACTTTAGCCAATGAAAACGAAGCATTCATACATTATCAACCGCGCTTATTTAGAAACAATCATGGGATTAGGTTTTATAATAGAATTCATGAAAACCTTCGTCTCCCGTCGGGTATAGAAGGACAACCCATTCAAGCACAGATTAAACATTATGGATATTTACAGGGCATTGTGAATAAAAAACAAAAGGCTAAACGTAATATGAAGCTTCTCAAGGAAGAGCTTCGTGATCAAGCACATGAACCATCGACAGAATATCATTTAGCAAGTGAATACTATCGAAACAAAGAATATGAACGTGCTTTCATATATATCAACCAATCCATTCTTAAATTCCTACGAAAAGGAGAAAAGCCGCCTTCAATTACGTATAAATTAAAATATGCCATTTTAATAGAAACCGGAAGTTTTGATGGAGCATGGCCGAGTATTGAAAAAGCTATCCTTCTTTACCCAGATTATGTTGATTTATATTTTTATAAAGGTTGGATTTTATATAATTTAGAAAAATATACAGAAGCTATACAGACGTTCGAACAATGTATAGAGCTCGGGGAAGAACACAAAGATCACCTCATTTTAAAAGGTGTAGGCAGTTTTAAAGCTTGGCATCATAAGGGATTATGCCTTGAAAAACTAGGTGAATTTGTGGAAGCGGAGAAAGCTTTTCAGCAAGCAAAAACCATAGAACGGAATGTTTAAATTAGAATTTATCCCCTAATAAAAGAAGCCAATCTAATTTATAAGGTATGATTACTGATTCGATTTTTTGTGAAAAGAATAAAGATAATCAGTACTTTTTTCTCTGCATAAAATAATTGTGGGAGGTTGATTTTTTGACTACGATAAGTTTATGTATGATTGTTAAAAACGAAGAGAATGTTATTGGAAGATGCTTAGATTCTGTAAGGGATATTGTGGATGAAATAATAATAGTTGATACGGGATCAACAGATCGCACAAAGGAGATTATAAGTACTTATACAGATAGTATTTTTAACTTCGCTTGGATAGATGATTTTGCAGCAGCTCGAAATTTTTCATTCGATCAAGCTACGAAAGAATATATCCTTTGGTTGGATGCTGATGATATCATTCATGAAGAAGATAGGGAGAAATTGATACAACTGAAGAAAGATCTCAAACCTGAAATAGATGCTGTTTCTATGGAGTATCAATTAGCATTTGACGAAGAGGGGATAGTTACTTCAAGTCTCAGAAGATATCGACTTGTGAAAAGAGAAAGATCTTTCCATTGGGTTGGACTCGTTCATGAATTTCTTGCTGTTGGCGGTAACCTTAGTCACAGTGAGGTGAGGGTGAAGCATATGCCGCAAAGTGATGAGGAGCCTTCTTTCCGCAATTTGCATATATACGAAAAAATGTTGTCATCAGGTGCAATATTGTCTCCACGTGATTTGTTTTACTATGCCAATGAACTAATGGATCATGGCTTTTATGAAAAAGCAATTAAACATTATCTACAATTCCTAGATACTAAGAACGGATGGGTAGAGGATAATATTCGTGCCTGTAACAAGTTAGCCGATTGTTACCAGCAGCTTGGTTTAGAAGATTTGAAGTTTGATTGGACCATACGTTCACTCTCTTATGGCCCACCGCAGCCTGAAACTTGTTGCAGAATAGGATTTTTATTTTTACAAAAGGAAGATTACCTAAGCGCTGCACATTGGTTTGAACAAGCTATTTCAGATCAAGATGAAAACAAAACTCTTTTTTTCCAAAATCAAGCCCACTCTACTTGGCTCCCCCACTTACAGCTAGCCGTTTGTTATGATCGCCTTAGACAATATAAGCTGGCAAATCAGCACAATGAACTCGCGGCTAATTACTATCCAACACAACCTAGTATCGTAGCAAATCAAGAGTACTTTAAAAAAGTACTCCAGGCTTAACTTCTCCCTGCTTAAAGCAGGTCACAATGAATTGTTAATTATGCCAGATCTTGCGGAAACAATGCCCACCTCCTAGCAAACTTCAGGATAATTCCAAGGATAAGCCAACATCGGTTCGCTTTACAGGCCTACCGTATTTCTTATCTCGACACTACGAGATCTCTCGACGTTGCCATGTCCTGTAGCAACGTCTCGTGAGACCTACATCATACATCGTACATCGTACATCGTACAGGCAAAGTTTAACGGGCAGCTACGCCTTTCGTATGACATGCATGATTATTTGATATATTTTAATTTGATCCGATAATTGATTCATTGAAAAATCGAACTTTTGGGCAAGGTGGCTAACTTCGTTGAAAAATAGGGCCACCTTTGGGTCCACTTCAATATAATTATATTTTTTCGTTCGGATTTCAAACATATCGCTGGGAAACAATGTTTCAACAGTATTAGGCGTAAAAAACCGCAAATGGGTTCGATCTAAAATTCCTGCATTTTGATAATTCCAATATCCCTGGAGTAATGGAAATAATGCCTCTGCATGTAATATATTAGGAATACTACAAATCATACTTCCACCAGGTTTTAACAACTGAGCGTATTTTTGGATAACCTTTCCTGGGTCTTTCAGATGTTCCAATATATCTGCAAAAAGGATGACATCAAAATAACCATCTGGCAATGCAAGTTCCAGTGGCTCTACATCTTCCTCATATACTGCTTGATAATGAGATTTAGCGAAAGAAGCAGCGAGTGGATTTAACTCAATTCCGAATAACTGACATGATTGACGATTCTTTAACTCTAACCCGGTAGCACCAGCACCACATCCAACATCTAATATCTTCCCTGCTTCCATCGGTACTAACTGAACGATTTCATACCGAGGATGCATATAATAATTTAAATCAATGTCCCATTTATCTATGAAATGTTGTTGATTTCTCAAATATAGATAATTTATATCAATATCTTGATTTCCAGTAAATGTAGCATGGCCATGATGATGAATAAATGCATCTAAAGCGATATAGAGCTCATATCCATGTTGAAGTGCTCGGAGACACAAATCATCATCCTCAAATGATCCATACTCATAACGCTCATCAAAAGACCCAATCTTAATTATAAGATCACGTTTTACTAATAAACAAAAGCCAACTAGCCGTAATACCTGTCTTGTTTTTTCAAGATTTTCCTTACAATATTCACTAGCAAAAATATCTATTTCATTTATAGTCTGATACGGGACATCAATTTTTTGATGACCGCTAACGTAATTGCTCACCGGGCCAACCATACCAACCTTTTCCGATTTATATAGCACCTTTAGCATCGATTGCAACCAGTTTTTTGTCACAATCGTATCATTGTTTAAAAATAATATATTTTCGCCAGTAGCCACTTCCACTCCTTGGTTACACCCTTTAGCAAATCCTAGATTTTTTCCATTGAAAATTGTCTGAACCTTTTCTAAGCTCTTTAAATAATCAACTGTCCCATCTGTTGAACCATTATCTACAATAATGAGTTCAATGTCATCGACATTTGTATGTTTATGAATACTGTTAAGACATTGTTTTGTTAATGCTAACTCATTGTATGTGAGAATAATAATACTCGTTTTCAACTAATCTCCACCTTTTTACATTCCTTTTATATTTATATGAGTGGAAGATCTTTTTATGAACTCGCTACGCCTTTGAGTACCAGTCTAACAAACGAAAAAAGGCTACCTAGAATTAGGCACCCTTCTTCGTTTATTCATATAATCTTTGCGAAATATCGCCATTCTCCGTATAGATAACGAGTATACCGTCATGGTCATTTACATATTCTTTCGCTTCTCCAAGAAGACGTTCTTTTGTATCTTCTCGCTTGATCGCTCTTTTACCGTCCTTTTTCTTCAAAATCCAGCTTTCGTCTTCAGCTGTTATGTGATATTCCGGCCGATCATAATCATCGCCTTCGACGTATTTACGAGCCTGTGCGATCCCGATTGATATCGCTCGGCTTTCTTCCTTATTGTCTCTAAGGAGAGCATTAGCAATTTCTATCGCCTTATCACGAACATCTTCAGAAAGATTTTTCATTGAGTCTGGATAATCATTTTTTGACCAAGGCATTTTCCATACACTCCTTTAGATAAAGCCTATCTAGTTTTCTCATTCCCGCTGCTCACCATTTTAAACAACTTGGTGGGTTATTCTGCATTTACCGGAACAATAGCCATTGTACATCTAGATACACAAATCAGTTTCTCTTCCTCGTCTTTTATTTTAATATCCCATACCATTGTACTTTTTCCACGATGCAGAACTTCTGCTATAGCGGTTACGACCCCATCCTGTTTAGAGCGGATATGATTGGCATTTATTTCAAGGCCAAAACAAATTTCCTTCTTTAAATCTATCATGACCGAGGCACCGACACTTGCCACTGTTTCAGCTAAGGCAACCGAAGCACCTCCATGTAAATATCCGAACGGCTGCCTTGTCCGCTCATCTACCGGCATTGTCGCAACTACCTTGCCTTGACCAACTTCTATAAACTCCATTCCAAGCGCTTCTATTAACGTATTTTTAATGTCCATATAATCACTCCATTTTATGTATATCGTATAATATCTATCACGATAAGAAAAGCAGATTGAGCCGTATCTTTTCTCCCTATAAAAAAAGCCCTCTGAATAAGATCAGAGAGCCGTCGGTGTTTAATAATTGTAAGGACTGCCATATCCACCGTAACCATAGTTATATGGACCTGTTGGCCCGCCATAAGGGTAATAAGATGGTGGTGGATACGGATATGGATAATACGGGCGGCGTGGACGTGCAAATGTAGCACCAAGACCACCGCCGATTAAACCGCCGACAAATCCTCCTAGCAACGGAGCACCAAAGAAAAAGCGGCTATCAGGACGTGGTTGTGGACCGCGATAATAATTCATTTTCAGTTTCCTCCCTTGTTTCTGAGCTAAAAGCCCTTCTATATCTGTTTATGCAACAAGAGAGGATATGGCATGGGCACTTTTCATTTTCCTACTTATAAAATCATGGCAGCAAACCAACCAAATAATATGAGTGGGATATTATAGTGTAAAAATGTTGGTACGCATGAGTCCCAAATATGATTATGCTGTCCATCTGCATTTAAACCAGCCGTTGGCCCCAATGTACTATCTGATGCTGGTGACCCTGCATCTCCTAAGGCAGCAGCTGTTCCTACTAAACTAATGGTTGCCAGTGGACTGAATCCAAGCTCAAGTGCAAGTGGCACAAAAATAGTTGCTATAATCGGAATGGTGGAAAATGACGAACCAATTCCCATTGTTACAAGTAGCCCCACAATTAACATGAGTAAAGCACCAAGTGAACGATTATTACCAATTAAATCAGCTGCGCTCTTAACAAGACTTTCTACATCTCCTGTTGCTGCTACTACCTCAGCGAAACCTGATGCGGCAATCATGACAAAACCGATAAAAGCCATCATCTGCATTCCTTGTGTTAAAAGTGAGTCTGCTTCTTTCCATTTGACCGAACCAGTTATATACAGAACAAGAATTCCTGATAAAGCTCCGAAAATCATTGATCCCGTCTCAATTTGAATAATTACTGTTGCAATTATAGCGATGAAAGAATAGATAATTCCTCGTTTCGTATACGTTTGATCGGTATTTTTCTCTATTATAGCCTCTTGCTTATATACTCGAGGTTTACGATAAGAAATAAAGATAGCGACCAACAATCCGACTGCCATTCCTGCTACTGGAATAACCATTGTCCCAGTGATATCAGCAACATTCATTTGCAGGCCGCTCTTTTCAAAATTTTCAGCAAGTAGTTGATGAAACAGCTGGCCAAACCCGACTGGCAGTAATATATATGGCGCAGTTAAACCAAATGTCAATACGCAAGCGATCAAGCGACGATCGATCTGAAACTCATTCATAATATATAGAAGCGGCGGAATAAGTAACGGGATAAAAGCAATATGAATCGGAATTAAATTTTGAGAGAAACATGCTATAAGTAAAATAACGAAAATAATTAATGCTTTTGATAAAGATTTCCCTCTCGAATCTCCTTTATTGCTGACTGCTTTCAGAACAATATCTACGAGCCATTTTGGTAACCCTGTATAAGAAATCGTAATAGCGAATCCACCTAGAAGTGCATAGCTCAGTGCAATATTTGCTCCTCCGCCAACTCCCCCAGAAAATGCATCTATAATTTCACTGATGCTTAATCCTCCAGAAAGACCTCCCGCGAAAGCCCCTGCAATTAAAGCAAAAACAACGTTGACTCTCAATAAACTAAGAATAAGCATGACTAATACAGCTATAATAACGGCATTCATAATAAATACTCCTTTCAGTAACAAAACAATCCTTTAGTTCGCTAAATTGGTAGAGTGATAAAATACAATTATTAGCATACACCCCATCCATGTTACTGTCAATAAATTTTTCTGAAGTTTATAGATTTGAAGATCATTATTAAGATAGGACTATGCATCTCTACAAAGAGTAGCCAGTAAATTAGAGAGAATCAGACACAATGACCATAGTTTTCCTTACTTCTTTGCCTTGCGTATTAAAGGATTGAATGAAAAAAATATTATTTTATAAACAGCCACTTTTTTCTCTGCATTTGCACGAGTTGAATAAGAGGATTTTCATGCTTACTTGCCTTCAAAAGTTCCTTTACATGCCGTCACGAATGAAATACCGGCCGTTGAACATTGTTTATAAGCTACGCGGGAGTATTTACTGGCTGTCATCAGCATTATACCTGTAAAAAAGGCCCTCAAACCTCCTTTACTAAAGAGGATTTGAGGGCTTATATTTATTTTGCTTATTGAATGGGTTCAAATCTTTCTGCAAGTAATGCGAGTGTTCGAACCATCACGCCAGTTGCTCCTGCAGGCCCAAGTTCATGATCTTTAGATATGGAAGCTGTACCTGCTATATCAAGATGGACCCAAGGGGTTTCTTCGGCAAATTCTCCAATGAAGGCACCCCCCATGATTGCATGGCCTTCCCGTCCTGGTGAATTATTTAAATCAGCAATTTTACTGCCACGTACTCTTTCTTTATCTTTCTCAGTATATGGAAGACGCCAAATAAATTCTCCCGCTTCATACGAAGCCTGTAACACTTCTTCAAAGAATGCTTCATTATTTGTAAGTGCCCCAGTTTTATCAAGTCCTAAGGCAATGATTACTCCACCTGTAAGTGTAGCTACATCTACTAAATAGTTTGCACCATGTTGCTTTGCGTAAGTTACTGCATCAGCTAGTACGAGTCTTCCTTCCGCATCTGTATTCAATACTTCAATTGTCTTTCCGCTTAACGAAGTTATAACATCATCTGGTTTGAAAGCTTCAGCACTTACCATATTATCCGTTGCTGGGATTACCGCGACCACATTCTGTTCAGGCTTCAAGCGACCAATCACATCCATTGCACCTAGAACAGCAGCTGCTCCTCCCATGTCCATTTTCATTCCAACGATGCCATCCTTTGGTTTTAACGAATAGCCGCCAGTATCAAATGTAACTCCCTTTCCAACAAGTCCAAGAACATCTTTCCATTCTTCGCGACCTTGGTACTTCAACACAATCATTTTTGGTGGTTCTACAGATCCTTGATTGACGGCAAGAAATGCACCCATTCCCAACTTTTCCATATCCGCCTTTTCTAAGATTTCTAATTCGAAATCATGTAAGCTCGCTAATCTACCCGCATATTCTGCGAGATGAGTGGCTGTTAATAAATTACTAGGCGTATTGACAAGCGTTCTAGCAAGATTCGTTCCTTTGCCATGAGCATCACCAACAAGTAAAGCTGCTTTAATAGCCTCTTGCTCACTATTAGTAAATACTTCTACTTGCGTAATATCCACTTCGGGTTCATTCGATTTCTTTTTGTAACCAGCAAATTCATACGTTGCAAGTATAGAAGCTTCGCTAAGTGCATGTGCCACATCAAGTGCAGTAATTTTCTCATTTACAAACGTATCAAGAGCTATAGACATAGAATGTAATTTCAGACTTTTAGCTTTTTTAAAAGCGACACCAAAAGCTTCACGTACGTGATCAAAAGTAATATTCTTTTCCTTGCCTAAACCGATAAAGAGATTGCGCTTAATATCTGTCTTTCCTAAACTATGTACAACTGAAACTTTTTTTAACTTTGCTGAAATATCTCCTGATTTAACAAGTTCAGTTAACCCACCTTGAAATGAGTCATCAAGAGGTTGTAATACTCCAGAAAATTTTTCCGGCTTGTCAAACAAACCAATCAACATACACTCCTGTACGCTTTCAAATGGATTTTTATTGGTAACTTGATACATTCCTATCACCTCAATCTTATTATAACGGAAAAAAGGAGTGGCTTCGAATTCATAGGCATAGAAATCATTTATTAAAGGAATGGATATACCATTAATTGCTGAGAGTGATTTCTTATGAGCAGATTGTGGTAATATATACAATAACCACATTGCACATTTGACGAGAGGATGTTTTTTGATGGAGGTTTTTACAAATTTTCCACTGTGGGCTTCAATCTCGGCCATCTTTTTTGCCCAATTTATTAAAGTACCCCTACACTATCTTATGACAAGAAAAGTGGATTTAAAGCTATTAACTTCAACCGGGGGAATGCCTAGCTCACATTCAGCGGCGGTTACTTCTCTAGCTACTGGAGTCGCATTGCATGAAGGAATGGATTCCACTTTATTTGCTGTTTCGGCCATTTTTGCTTTGATTGTAATGTATGACGCAAAGGGTGTTCGGCGACAAGCGGGCGAACAAGCGGCTGTTCTTAATAGATTGACTGCTGATTTTCAACGAATGTTAGAAGATACAAATATTTGGAAAAATAAAACACATACAGATAAACAGAAAGAAATAGTAATGCTTAAAGAACTACTTGGACATAAACCAGTAGAAGTATTCTTCGGCGCTTTAACCGGAATCATTTGGTCTTTGGCCTTATATAGTATCCTATAAGCTACCAGCAGCATCATGTATGCAATTTATTATCATTAAAATCTACATCTTTTACTAATAAAGAGGCTGATAACTGAATCAGCCTCTTCATTATTTCTTTTTTATATAGTTCTGGCGAAATACTTGCATTGTTTCATCCTCATTCATCGCAACTAACTCTTTTTCAGTTATTTTCCCGTTGCCTTTTTGAATAATATATACCTCAACCGTTTGTTTTCCCCATTCATTATACACATCAGCAACTGTCTCAAAATATAAATCTATGATGTCCCCTTTAATTGCTGATCCTGTATCTGCAACAACCCCATATCCATAGCCTGGGATGAATAGCACTGTTCCGAGCGGAAACACCTTAGGATCGGCAGCAATGGTTGAATAAAGATCTCTTTTCACTTTAACTCCTGAATATGTAATTCCATATAAGGGATGTCCTGGATTCTTCCCAGTTGACTCCACTCCAGCAGTATACCCCGTTGCTACTACTTCTTTGCTAGGATATTTCGACCAATCTCTTGAGACTTCCAAACTGGTCTCCTTGGCAACAGCTAATGGGTATGTTCTGTATGTTTCTTTTCCTTTAAATAACGACTTTAATGACAGCTCTACTGATTTATCAACATGATTCGGGTATGCCAAGTTAACTTTATTTAGAGCTGATGCTGCCAATGAACGCATTTTGACCCCAGACACAAATTCAACTGTCGTGAGTAACGCTCCAATCACTAACAAACTCATTACTAACCTTATGCTAAATTTCTTGATGTGTAGCATTGATTCACTCCTCTCAACTCTAGTGTTTTCCCACTCTGAGAGGATTTATTCCTATTTCACTAATTTTTTTAAAAAAGGGGGTTTTCTAAAAGGTTGTTTCACCACTGAGTAAATATACTTAGACTTCTGGAGAACACTGGCCAATGTGCAACATTGTTTTTAAAAAATAAAAAAAGACCTTCAAGATCGAAAGTCTTTAGAACATTCTATATCCTTTTGCTCTTAGTACTCGCATGGTTATTCCAGAAACAACAGCACCTGCAAACCCACTTAAAACGATCGCGATATCAGCTACAGCAAGTTTAGATATAATGTCACCTAATTCAGAAAAAGAATTTCCGGGATTAGTAAAATACTCACTAAACTTCACTCTATCTATAATTAATATAGCAATAATTGGATAAACAACCGCCATAATCCACGTCATTCGCAAAAGCATATTTAATATAAAGCCAATTCCAAAAAACAAAACGAAAAATAATAGCATCGAGATTAACATAACCGGGATAGCCATTTGCATTTGTAGTTCCTCCTTGATCATAAAGCACGCATGCGTAGAGTTACTTATAAAATTTACTGAAGATATACAATAAAAAAAGCACTATACCCAAGTTTACTGAATGTATTCAGTAGCGTCAATCCTGTGAGCAAGGCAATTTGATGACATTTTTGAACACTGCTAAGCACAATGATTTAAATGATTCTGTAAATCTATATCCAAATAATAATTAAGTATCGGGTTATAGAAACGCAAAAAAGACAGAATCACGAATGATTCCGTCCCTTTTTACATTTTAAAGTAAATTAAATTTACCTTTTTTCATTGTAAGTGGAATGCCACCTACCATAAATAAAGCTCTATTATCAACCATCTTTTTCATAAATGAAGCTTTCGTTCCTGTTACCTTTTTTCCAAATACAACACCAATCGCATCATCATCACCAAGTGAACAAACAGTTCCTTTATTATCAAATGCAAAAGTGTTAAGATTCGTATCACCTTTAACCAGTTTCGTAATATTCGCTGCTACAAGCTCACCTTGTTGCATAGCGATTTGAGCTGTTGGTGGATAAGGACGATTAATTGCCTCATTAATCACAAGCGAGCAATCTCCAATTACGAAAAGATCTGTAAATCCTGGAGCACGTAAATCAGCTTCCACTTTTACCCGACCGCGCATATTTTCAATTTCAGATGCTTCAATAATCGGATTACCGCGAACACCAGCAGCCCACACAACTGTCGCCGCTTTAATTTCTTCTGTCTCCGTTTCACCTTTCGCAACAATGATACCTTCAGGAGTCGCTTCTTTGATTGCTGTGCCAATCATAAATTCAATACCTTTTTTCTCCAAGTTTGCCATCGCATACTTAACAAGCTCTGGATCAAATCCTGGGAGAGCTGACGGTGCAGCTTCGACACAAACAACTCGTACAAGTTTTTGGTCAATATCATATTCCTTGCAAAGCTGTGGAATTCTATTTCCAAGTTCGCCTAAAAATTCAATACCTGTAAATCCAGCGCCGCCAACAACAATTGTCAAGCGTTCTGATTTTTTTTCAGCTTCTACTTTATAAGTCGCGAATTGATATTCAATATGTTCACGAATTTGACGTGCAGCATTCACGTTACTAATTGAAAATGCATACTTGTCAAGTCCTTGAATACCAAATGTTTCTGAAGCCCCGCCAAGTGAGATAACAAGATAATCGTATGAAAGCTCACCATTATCAAGCTGCACTTTTTTCGCTTGATGATCCACTTTCAAAGCGGTAGCTTGGATAAATTCTACTTTACTTTTATCGATGACTGACGAAATATCGTAGCGTACTTTATCATGATGAAGTGTTCCTGCTGAAGCCTCATGTAACCAAGTAGTTTCATAATGATAATCATTTTTATTTACTAATACAATATCAGCTTCATTATTGCTAAGCTGTTTTTGCAAGCGAGTTACTGTCATCAATCCGCCATAACCAGCGCCCAATACAACAATTTTCGGCCTTTTCATAATAAACACTGCCACCTTTGCTTCATAATTATGTGAGATTATACGATAAAAGTTCACACATAGCTAATTGGATAATTTCAATGTGATTCTCTTCACGTACAATAATAAAAAACTAGAAATATGTCATATATAAGATTTATCCCACTTACATCATATGGCTTTTATTCATCTATTTCAAGCGTATTAATGGAAAAAATAAATTTTAAATAATTCAGAATCAATATTGGCGCTTTTTGTAGAATTTTCGGAGGATATTTTTAATTCAGGTCACAGATAATGTCATTAGCATACGTATGTGATAATATAAAAAAAGATGTATTTTTAAATTATCAGGAGGGGTTACCTTTGCAAGAAGATCAAAAAGTATACGATATTACAGTTTTGGGTGGAGGACCTGCAGGTATGTTTACTGCTTTTTACGGAGGCTTAAGAAACGCTAGTGTTAAAATTATTGAAAGCCTTCCACAACTTGGCGGACAACTTGCAACACTCTATCCTGAAAAATATATATATGATGTTGCTGGCTTTCCTAAAGTGAAGGCGCAGGACTTAGTGAATAACTTAAAGGAACAGTTGGATATGTTTTCTCCAACCGTTTGCTTAGGACAAGCAGTAGAAGATGTGGAAAAAATGGAAGATGGTACTTTTAAATTAACGACTAACCAAGAAATTCATTACAGTAAAACAATTATTATTACAGCTGGGGTTGGTGCTTTTCAACCTCGTCGTCTAGATCTCGAGTTAGCTGATAAATATGAAGGTGTTAATCTCCACTATTTTATTGATGACATGAACAAATTTGCTGGCCAAAAAGTTGCTGTGCTTGGAGGTGGAGATTCTGCAGTTGACTGGGCACTTATGCTTGAACCTATTGCAGAAAAAGTAACACTCATTCATCGTAGAGATAAATTCCGTGCTCATGAAAGTAGTGTTGTTCAGTTGAAAAATTCGACTGTAGAAGTAAAAACACCATTTACCGCATGCGACATTGTTTGTAACGATGAATCAATTGAGCAATTGATTCTCCAAGAAGTAAAAGGTGAAACGAAAGAAGCGATAGATCTCGATTCACTTATTGTTAACTACGGATTCGTTTCCGCTCTAGGGCCAATTAAAAATTGGGGATTAGAAATTGAAAGAAATTCAATCGTTGTAAATAGCCGAATGGAGACGAATATCCCGGGTATTTATGCAGCAGGTGATATTACTACTTATGATGGTAAAATTAAGTTAATCGCAACAGGGTTTGGTGAGGCACCTACAGCAGTAAGTAACGCAAAAGCCTATCTTGATCCTAAGGCTCGTCTACAACCAATGCATAGTACTTCTTTATTTGAACAGTAATGAAAAAGAACAGCGCATGATCCGCTGTTCTTTTTCTATATAATGAGTAAAAAAAGACCAGAGCACTTTCGCTCTGGTCCGTATATTTAACACTTTTCAGGTGTTCCTTCTACTTTCGGTGTTCTAAATGATGAACCACATCCACAGGATACAAGAGCATTTGGATTTTCAATCGTAAAACCGCCGCCCATTAAAGACTGTTTATAATCGATAACAGTTCCAACTAGAATCGGGGCGCTTTCATCGTCTATGATAATAGGTACACCGTATTGCTCAAAGTATTGATCATTATCATTTTTTTCTTGGTCTAAACTCATACCGTAGGATAATCCGCTACAACCGCCTCCGTTGATAGAAAAACGAAAATAAGCATCATCTTCTCCGTTTTGTTTCATCATATCTTTAATTTGCAAAGCTGCTGCTTCTGTTAGCGTAATGATCGTACTCATCGTATGCACTCCTTTCATCAGAGCTTTTTCTGATTGTATATTCTTTTATATTATACGTTATATAACGTGATATAACAACAGTTCGAGTCTTTCTTCACACCCGTCCTTGCAGCATACTGCTAATAGCAGTATAACTTACATGTTTAAAGCAAAAAGGTTAACTGACTTCTTCAGTTAACCTTTTTGCTTTATTTATCCGAGATTCTTTACATTCGGTATCTTAAAACATAGGATTTTCTTCAATATATTGATATATGGCTTTAACTAATCCATCGGGTGTATCACCAGTGACCACATCGCCGTTAACAAGGGCATATAAAGTTTCCCCGCATAACCCACAATGGTCTAGGCAGCCATATTCTACAATATCTAGATCAGGATCTTCTTCAAGTACCTGTAAAGCTTCATATCCACCGCTTCCCAAGTTACTTATACAAAATTCAATGATTGGATTCATCTGCATCACCTCATTAACAACATAATCCTACCCGTTTGATCTTAAATAGTCAATAAAACTGAGTTCATTTTTGTAAATGAGACACGTAAGGGCGGTTGTATATAATGAGGGAATCAGCTATACTTTTACGTGGATATAAATAATTTATGTTTTTTCTATAATATTTTCTCTCTAAGTATTCTTCAAGTAGACGCAAAAGGGGATATTTGCATGAAAAAGTTAGTTTTGCTCGGTGGAGGTTACGGTAATATGCGTGTTTTACGTGAGTTATTACCCAATCATCTACCAGAGGATGTATCAATTACACTTGTCGATCGAGTTCCATATCACTGTCTAAAAACAGAATATTATGCGCTCGCTGCTGGAACTGTCTCAGATCAAGATGTGCGTGTGGCTTTTCCTGATGATCCAAATTTAAGTATGAGATATGGTGAAATCGCAAACATTGATTTAGAAAATAAACTGATCCATTTCACAAATGAGGATCAAATTGATTTTGATCAATTAATTATTGGGTTAGGCTGCGAAGATAAATTTCATAATGTACCAGGTGCCGAGGAATATTCTCATAGCATCCAAACAATAGGAAAAGCTCGTGATACTTATCAAACATTAAATAACTTGCCAGCTAAATCTGTAGTTAGTATTGTCGGCGGTGGTTTAAGTGGTATAGAGCTTGCTAGTGAGCTTCGTGAAAGTCGACCAGACTTAACTATTAAATTATTTGATCGTGGTAAAACTATCCTATCGTCTTTTCCTGAAAGAATTAGTCGATATGTACAAAATTGGTTTAATACGAATGGTGTCGACGTAATTAATGAAGCCAATATAACAAAGGTTGAAACCGGCATCATTTATAATCATGATGAAGCTGTTACAACAGATGTTGTCGTTTGGACAGCTGGTATCCAGCCGAATAAACTAATTAGAGATTTGGATGTTGAAAAAGATCGCCAAGGAAGAGTTGTGTTAACCCCACATCATAACATCCCCGAACATGAAGATGTATATGTTGTTGGCGATTGTGCTAGCCTCCCATATGCGCCAAGTGCACAACTAGCTGAAGGACAAGCCGAACAAATCGTACAAATGATGCAAAAGCGTTGGAGCGGAAAAGAACTACCAGAAGCACTTCCGTCGATAAAGCTGAAAGGTGTTCTCGGTTCACTCGGTAAAAAACAAGGGTTTGGATTAATGAATGAGCGGGCTATCACTGGTCGAATTGCTCGAATTCTTAAATCAGGCGTGCTATGGATGTATAAATATCATAAGGGATGAGGTTTCGCTCCCTTTCGCAATCAGTCAGATAATGTTTGACTTAATAAGGTTTGAAGAACTTCTTAGAATCTCTGATCCGCACTTTTTTCATAAAGTTGCGGATTTTTTGTTGCGGAATTGTTGGGGATGGAAGTAATTCTCTTACTCATTATTATGATCTTAAAAGAATATTTTGAGTGGTACTCAAGTATTTAAACGGTACTTTTAGTTAATAATAATCATTATCTATATTTTAATAGGGAGTGATTATTATTCTGAAGTTACAAACAGATATTGAAGGTAAAAAGGCTTGCTTTGGCCAAATGCGTGACCATTTACAAGGGCTTGGATATGTTTTAGGTGGAGGATGGGATTATGATAGAGGAAATTTTGATTCTATTTTATGGCGTGAAGGTGGAGAAACAATTTATCTTAGAATCCCTTTCTTAGTATACAAAGGTATGTTAGATGAATATAATACTCTTGTGGAATTTCAGACGCCTTATATTATAAAACATGTAGTAAATACAGGCTTAGATAGAGATGAAGGAGCTTTACTAAGCGCGACAGGCTTAAGTCAGTTTCAAGAGCCACTTGATACTGACGGATACATAAGAGACAAGAATAAGTGGGAGGAAATCGGTCAACAAGCTGTTCAACAAGTGATACAAAACATTGTACATGTATAAAAATAACATATTTATCGATTTACTTTATTCACCTGGTTTTCTATGCTAAATTTTCTTTTTGATCAAATCTTATTCACACAATTTATGAACAAGTGCTTGATATATAGATTTTTTCCCTAATACTGTTTATAATGGTGATATGGAAAGGAGTCGATATCAATGTATGAAGAAGCAACAATTACTGATCAAGTTCAAGTAGTATTAGATAAATTGCGCCCCTTCCTGCTTCGTGATGGTGGAGACTGCGAACTAGTTGATGTAGATGAGGGTATCGTAAAGCTACGTCTACTTGGAGCTTGCGGAACATGCCCTAGCTCAACGATAACGCTAAAAGCTGGAATCGAGCGTGCACTAGTTGAGGAAGTCCCTGGCATTGTCGAAGTAGAACAAGTATTTTAATGAAAGTTAATCGCGATCCAGTTTTGGATCGCTTTTTTTATACGTTGAAATCCCGCTTCACTGCGAGGTTCCTCGACTAAAATCTCCACGTCCTGTGGACGTATATGAACGCCGCTAAACGAGCGCGTTCCGCTTTTCTATATCCAATCTATTATAGGGATTCTTTTTGTGTCGGCTCCGGCGATTTTGTAAAAGTGCTTGAGGAATAGTTCGTATTCCCCGGAATCTCGAATATATCGCCGCATTTTCTCCTCTAAATGTTTCTGTTTTGACTGAGTCTCAGCGGAATAGTATTCTTCAATACAAGAAAAATAATGAAGTGGAAACAAAAGACGCGCATATATAAGACGCCAAGAAAATTCTGTGATTGTTATAATCGACTGATAGCCTTGTAAAAAATGTATCATCTCCGGTTGAAATGATCTAGGTTGACGAAAATAGCAACCTCTAACCCACTCAGCAATATCCCTACCACAATGATCAAATACCCAGTCAAACGGATTTCTAATTTCAAGCGATTCTTTCCATAGGTTGTCGTGGAAGCGCTCATGGCAAATAGTTCCACGATCAGAGTATTGCGGAACTATATCCATCTCAGTGTCAGTCACGTATTGTATTGCATTTTCACAAAGACCAAGATAATAAGGAAAAGATTCAATAAAAAGTTTTTCGAACTCTTCTTCTGGCTTTTCTTGCACCGCAGCATGCCAAGCTCTTTCCAATTGCTCCAATCTTGTTATCCAATACTCTTTCCATTGGCCAATCCTGTTTATAGATGATATCTGTATTTGTATTTCTTTTCCTCTTTCATGGAATTTCGCAAGCATTCTTCCAACATTTTTTTGAGATCCTGATTTGCGTTTTGTATTTTTCAATAATACATAATCTTGTTCTTCATGTGTAATTAAAAATTTCCCTTCTGCTTGAGCAACAAAACGAGAAACTTTTTTATCTTGATACTTTGCCATATGTTCCGATATCTCATATAATTCAATTAACGTCTCCTGTTCCACATGTGTAACAGGGACAATAGTATATATTGAATCATTCTTCATATAGCGAGTAATATTTCCATCTTGGATGGATGATTCTGGTTTGATTTCATAGTATTTTTCCAATATTTCCATTGACATGTTTATCCCTCCCACTCAGTAATATGTATGAAGTTAGAGAGTTGATCATGAGCATTATTAAATTCCAAAAAGGGATAATTGCCTATGTCAAAGTAATTATGTAGAGAAGGGTGAAAAAATGGACAACGAACGAGTAGTTAGCGTAGCAGAAGAAACAGCAAGACGTTGGTTAAAAGAACGCGGCGTATTAATTGAAGATATTGGCGAGCTCGTTATGTATTTACAAAAAAAGTATCATCCCGATTTAACGATGGAAGATTGCATATATAATATTGAACGCGTGTTGCAAAAAAGAGAAGTGCAAAATGCCATTTTAACTGGAATTCAGTTAGACTTATTAGCGGAAAGTGGAAAACTTGAGGAGCCACTACAGTCGATCATAGAAAGCGATGAAAGCTTATATGGGGTAGATGAAATTTTAGCCTTCTCGATTGTGAATGTATATGGTTCCATTGGCTTTACGAACTATGGGTATATAGATAAGCAAAAACCAGGAATTTTGGAACGTCTCAATGATCATTCAACTGGTAAATGCCATACATTTCTTGATGATATTGTGGGAGCCATCGCTGCCGCAGCTTCAAGCAGATTGGCCCATAGTTCAAAAGGTGAAGTTTGAAAAAAATTTCCTAAAACGGTTCACTTAAGTCGAGCGCTTCTAAAGGTCTAAGTACCTTTAGAAGCATTGACCTCGTTTTTCTAAACATGCAATTTTATATGCACCAATCTTCTAGTGAGTGGAGCGCGTATGTCGGTAGAATATCTTTTTCCTTCAAGTGTTCTTCCATCGTTACTCCAGTATGGACGAGTAATGTATCTATACCTGACTTGATTCCCGCTAAAATATCCGTATCATAATTGTCGCCAACCATTAATGTATCTTTCTTAAGGGTTCCTATTTGTTCAAGTGCCTGTTCCATAATAATCGAATGCGGTTTACCTATAAAAATAGGTGCAATTTGTGTAGATACTGAAATAACAGATGTGATAGCACCATTACCCGGCATCAACCCTCTTTCCGTTGGCAAAGCGATATCTCCATTCGTTGAGATAAATGTAGCCCCTTCCCTCACTGCCAGACATGCCTTTGCTAATTTCTCATAGTTAATTTCTCTGTCAATTCCAACGACAACTACATTTGGCTGATTGTCAGTTATCAATAAACTTTTTTCAAGCATAGCTTGCCTTAGGCCTTCTTCACCAATCATAAAAACGCGAGCGTTAGGAAGATTTTTCGAAATATAATTTGCTGTAGCCATTGCTGTTGTAAATACTTCTTCAGCAGTAGCCTTTATTCCAAACCCGTTTAAATGATCAGCAACTTGTTTCGCTGTTTTTGATGAGTTATTTGTCACATACAAATATGGTATACCATTCGTTTTAAGCTTATGTACAAAATCGATTGCCGCTTTGATTCCTTCTGTTCCTCGATACATCGTTCCATCTAAATCAATTAAATATCCTTTATACTTTTTCAATATTATCCCCCTAAAAATATGAAGCTTGGTGGAAACGTCTTCGTTTTAGGATCCCCTAATTTTTAAATGCAGATACTGGGCCCAGCTCCGTCGCTAAATACTTACGAATGAAGGTAGGAAATTGCTCAAGCACATTCATTTTATCTTGTAGCAGATGTAATAAAGCTTCATGTTCTATATTAGTATATTGTTGCACAAGCATTTTTCTAAAAGAAATTATTGATTTCAATGCAGCTTCCATTTCCGCATTTATCACTTTTTCATCCATCAAAATATCAACAATATCTTCATAACTACCGGGGTCACGCATAATAAAACCGTCAATCATGGCATTCCCGGTGTCAAGAATCGCTTCTATTACCGTCGTAGCTAAACGCTCAAGCGCTGATTTTTCCAATTCAGAATCCCATGTTTTATTATTGTTAATTAGCTTCATTTGTTTTTCCATAAAAATTAAAGTTTCTTCCATTTTATCGCGATCAATAAAATACATCTGAACTTACCTCCATTTTGTATCTCTCTCTTCTATCTTACCAAATCAAAAGCTATTTGGTCTATTTGCGCATTTTCCGGATGTTATTAGTCTAAATAGGGCAAATTACCCTTAAGACTTCCTCTTGTTCAAATTGAAATTTTTATATAAACATAAAAAGGTGGTTCTACAAATGAAAAATAATCATAATAAAACAGATCCCACTTACACAGATATGTCTAACGTGGAAACACAAAAAAATTACATTATACCTGAAGATTTGCCTGAAGGTGGATATGGGGCACCAAGGGGCGAAAACACACCAGTAAAAAATAAATCTACTCCATGGAAAGAGGGACAGCGTTCATATAGTGCTTTTAACTATGAATTTAAGTCCATGCATGAAAATAAAACTCGAAACTTTCCTGGAGCGCATCCCACACACGATAATCCAGATGCAGAAACGGAACCACCATACGAAGATAGTTGATGAATAAGCGCAAACCCTACCCTCATTTTCAAACAAAGGAAAAGCATGGTTGGCGAATAAAATCCCATCCATGCTCATCTCTTAATTTTCTATTTTCTTTAATACGAAATAAGCACATCCAAAATTACAGTATTCATACAAATATTCAGTGAGCGTACCTATTTTTGTGTCAAATGAGGCTTTTTGATTTTGATCCGAAAAAAAGCCTTTTAAACGCAGTTGTCCATATCCCCAATCACCAACAATATAATCATATTTCGCTAAAATATCACTATACCGTTCACGAATCGCTTCCTCATTATATCCATCGCGAAATTCATCAATTAACTCATATTGCTGATTATTTATCATCATCATTTTCACCTACTTCTCCACACATTTTATTTAATATAAATTATAGCCTATCAACCAACATTTTCTAAGTAGATAATTCATTTTCTTGTGCACCCTATGTAAAGAGGGAGGTGCCATCCATGAAAAAAAGTTGGATAGTTATATTATGTTTGATTGTAGCATCATTAGCTGCATGCGGTACAACAAATTATGATAAAAGTGATCTTGGAACCAATACGCTGGATGTAGGGGAACGAAACAAACAAGTTGATAATGATCAATTCGGGTTTGTTCGCCAAGTGAAAACAACTTCTCCAAACCAAAATAACAAAAGAGTACCCATCCAAACAATAGATAAGGAAGAAACAGCAGATAAAATAAGTAAAATTGCAGTCAGTTTACCAAATGTCAAAGATATTAGCGTTCTTGTCACAGATCAAGAAGTATTAATCGCTTACGAAGTGAGTGATGATGAAGAGAAAGCCCGTTTTGAAACAGCGGATCAAGTGAAACAAACGGCAATAGCAATAGTACCCCGCTGGTATCATGTATATTTAACAGATGATCCAGCATTGAAACAAGATGTCAAAAATATCGCATCTATGACTGCTGTCACTAATGACAAAGATCGAACGGTAAAGAAAACAGTAAAATTAATGCTTGAACGCTCTCCACAAGGTAAAAATTTAAATGAGGAAGAAAATGCGAATGGTGAATCTTTCGACCAAGTGAATCAAAACTTAGAAAAAACAAATTATCATCAGCAAAATCAAAAAGAAAATCGCCGCTAATTCGTTAAATAATAAATGACAGTTTAGCTTGGCCATCGATTTCTATTAATGGCCAGGCATCCTTTCAATAAGATTTTCTGAAAAGAGGTGAATTTCTTGTGCGCAAGTTACTGCTTACCCTAATCCTATTTTTACTCCCATGGCAAGTTAACGCTGCCCCATTAACAGATGCTGAAATATTAGAACATAGGATGATTCTATATCAAAAAACTGAGGCTAGCACACAAGTTCCTTGGTATTACATTGCAGCTATCGATCAATTTGAAAGAAGCATTCGGCATGTTCGCAATGATTTGCCAAAACCAGATGGGATAACAGGGTACTATATAACCCAGGAAAAATGGGCTGGTTATACAAACCCAAATCCAAAAGACAAAAACCCCCTCTCCATCGGGATATTTGGTGGTATAGGAGTGGATGGAAACGGCGATGGGAAAGCTGATAAAGATAACGATGAAGATTTGCTCTTTGCAGTCGCTTCATACATTTCTCAATATGGAGTGAATGATCATTCTTTCCGGATCGCATTGTGGAATTATTATCAACGTGATAAAAGCGTGAACGCGATCATGACAAATGTTAAATTGTTTCGGAAATATAACCGAATTGATTTAATAGAGAAAGCATTCCCCATCCCCAAGTCACATCACTATTCCTACAATAGTACATGGGGGGCAGGAAGGGGCTGGGGTGGTAGAAGATCTCACGAAGGCACAGATATATTTGCTAGTTATGGAACGCCCGTTTATGCAGTCGCATATGGAGTCGTTGAATTGAAAGGTTGGAATAAATTTGGTGGTTGGCGTATTGGTATCCGTGATATAAATAATACGTACCACTACTATGCTCATTTAAATGGCTTTGCTAAGGATATTAACGTTGGAGATATAGTTGAACCAGGAACTGTCGTTGGAAGCGTTGGTAGCTCAGGCTACGGCCCTCCTGGTACATCTGGAAAATTCCCACCGCATCTTCATTTTGGTATGTATAAGGACAGTGGAAAAAATGAATGGTCCTTTGATCCTTTTCCTCATTTAAAAAACTGGGAAAGAAATAGTAAAAAATAAAAAGGAGCTGTCCAGATGTCACAGTAGTTGACTTTGGATACTCCTTCTTTTTTTATCATTAAATCGTGTTATCCTCGACTAGTAGATGCCTTCTTCCTCTAGTCGAGTGTTTATTTTGCCGATAATTTACTATTTAATTTTAGTTTCTTCTTTTTTTTGTTTTCCATAATCAAGGTGAAAATAACTAAGAGCAAAATAATCGTTAGTAAGCCTAAAAGCGTATTGTCCGTCATACCAAGAACAATATAACCGACCCCTGAAATAATTCCCGCCGTTATAGCATACGGAAGCTGTGTCAGTACATGGTCCATATGATTACAACCCGCACCTGTCGATGACAAAATCGTTGTATCTGATATTGGTGAGCAATGGTCACCAAATACAGAACCAGCTAATACAGCGGCCATTGCAGGCAATAATAATGAAATATCAGTAACAGCAATTATTTGCCCTGCAATTGGCAATAAAATACCAAAGGCTCCCCAAGATGTACCAGTAGAAAAGGCCATTATCCCCGCACCGAAAAACAATACAACAGGCAGAAACATTGGATCTAACTGAGATTTTTCTACTAAGCTTGCCAAATATACCCCTGTCCCTAAATCATCAATAAGAGCACTTATAGCCCAAGCAAAAAGTAAAATAAGCACAGCAGGCATCATTGATTGAATTCCTACCTTTAAACCAGTAATAATATATTTTGACTCTAATGATTTATGTTTCATTTGTTGACGGAAAAATAAAGCGATCGTTACAACTAGACCAAATAATCCACCATATAAAAGCGCAGCAGAGACATCGGCATTAGCGAATATATCCATGATAGATGCTTTGCCCTCTGTTTCATTTAACCCACTCCAAAAGATGATACCAACTGTTCCAATAAATAATGCTGCAATCGGCCATAATAAATCTCCAACAACACCTTTTTCACTATGGGGTAAATCATCTTTTACCTCACCCGGAATCGTTTTGTTCGGGTCATATGGAACGCCTGTCTCAATTGTTCGATCCTCATGCACTTTCATGCTACCAAAGTCAATATTTCTTATAGCAATGATGAAGACTAATGCCAACGATGTCCACACGTATAAATTCATTGGAATCATTTGCAAAAAGGCTGTTAATGGGGATATATCAGTTATATTATGAGTAATAAAGACTGTACCAATTATTCCAATAATAAATGCACCCCAGCTTGAAATAGGTGCAACAACGCAAACAGGTGCCGAAGTTGAGTCAATAATATAAGCAAGCTTTGCTCTTGATACACGGTGACGGTCTGTTATTGGTCGAGCGACCTGACCAACTGCTAAAGCATTAAAATAATCGTCGATAAAGATAATAATCCCAAATACTGCAGCTAATACTTGTGCCCCAGCTCTGCTTTTTACCCTCGTCATCGCCCATTCACCAAAAGCACGGCTTCCACCCACTATATTAATCAATGTAGTGATAGCTCCTAAAACAAATAAAAATAAAACAATATAAATATTCCATGTGTTCAAACTACCATCTTCAATAAAAATCCCTTTAATCGTCTCCCATAACGTGGAAACTGAATTAACTGGATTTCCTTTTTCCAACAGCAATGCAGAGGCGATAATTCCTGTCCCCAATGAAAGTAACACTCGCTTGGTTATGATGACCATTACTATCGCCAAAAGTGGCGGAAGTAATGAAAAAATTGAATTCTCCATTTTTCCTCCTATAGTTTGGAAGAGCTGCAGACAGATTTAAACACACAAAAAGAGCAATGATAGAGATCTACCATTACTCTTGTAATGTACAGGTACTCCATCGTGATCTGTAGCTCCCCATTTTTGATTCATTGTACATAATCAAATATGAGAGTGGTACCCTTATTCAGAGCAACACCAACGATCATGCATTGACATACATTCTCGCTTCGGCAAAATAACCTTTCAGCTATGATCACAGTTGTCATCCTTACACAGCTTACTGATTTATTTTGCTCCTCTACCCCATCCGACTTGATAAGGTTTGATTCATTTATAATTCTAATATAACATTTTTCCAGAAAACTAGCAATATCACTCCGGTTTAGTTGGCAGTTGGATGGATGGTCCAGTATTACCATTACCATTATAAAATTGCGGAACAGTCCCCTCTAGGTTTCCAATTGCAATGGGAATTGTTTGTTCCACAGTCGTCATTGTTGATTCGAACGGAATAATAATTTGTACGTTTACGATAATATGAATGGAAACAACATAAAAGGCACTATTAATTCCATACGGCTCTACATCATACTCTATATTCGTTTGCACATCTCCGATAGCCGTAAATCGTATCGGAATGCGTGGACCCAAATTTCCCAATAATGCATTATTCGTAGCCTGCCCGAGTGGCACAGAGTAAACAATTCCCTCATCTTCTTTAGTTTTTTCCATATCAATCTCTATATCCGCCTGAGATTCTAACTTGTGTAAATTATCGTTCTCTGCTTCCTTCAAGTTAGCTTGAACAAGCGTTGCAATATCTGACATAATCCGAGAAATAATCACAGTATTAAAATCTGTTGTGGTTCCTCCTGCACCGTTTGGTACTGTTTTCGTAACTTCGTCAATATCTTTTACATTAGGAACAACTTCTTTTACAGCATTATTTATGACCATTGGGGCAATTTTTCTAGTCTGTGATTCGGCAAAACTGACCAATGTCGGCTTAATACCTCTATTTACGATCCACAGCCCCGCGGCTGTTGAGAATATAAAAAAGACCAATGATAGCAATACGACATAACGGAACGGCAAAGGCCCGCGCCGTATCCTTCGAGCGCGAAATGCAGCCAATAAAATCCCCCCTTATCAACTAATATATGCTTATAAGGAGGGTTTTAGCGCTGTGAATTATATAATTAATCTATCATTTTAAGCAAGGCATCTTTTCCTTTCATTCCTACCTCTATTCCTAATTGTTCGGCTGCTTTTGTTATAGACTCTAACGGAGCTTCTAATAATTGGTCGATCGTCCTAACACCTAATGCTCTACCGGCAATAATTTGTCGATCGGCAAGATGTTGATTGAGCAATGCGACATCTAGCGCACCGCACATAATATATCCTTTGTCATTAGAAACTGTTAGCAAAGTTGTTTTAGGCAGGCTTACAGAGGTTGCAATAAAAGTAAAACCACCAATGTTAATTGGTACAACGGAAACCATCTTATTCACTCCTTCCAATACTCATATGTATGAATATTGGAAACAATAGTTTACTGTTGAGGGCC
The DNA here is from genome assembly GCF_001591545.1 of Lederbergia lenta NBRC 16444. Classification (GTDB taxonomy): domain Bacteria; phylum Bacillota; class Bacilli; order Bacillales; family Bacillaceae_C; genus Lederbergia; species Lederbergia lenta. The sequence goes on along the minus strand of NZ_BCVC01000002.1, from coordinate 442,663 downwards.
ATAAAGTTTTTTCAATTTCCACTCCATTACATCCCGAAGAAATTCGGGCATATAATATTCTTTTCTTTCAGATCGTTGGATTTCCGGAAAAAACTTTCCGAATGTAAACATATCTATCGTTCCTAGCTTATAGATCTTATCAGGTTCTAGTGACTTTCCAGCAATCGTCGCATCTAACTTACTACGATTTATTTCAATACCACGATAAATAAACTTTCCCATTACCTCTCCTCTAAATCCTAGTCCTATTACTTTTAATTCAGGCCAATGATCACTCTCAGCATGCAGTATAATTTCCTTAAGCTCAGCTCCCGTTAATTCCACAGTACACGGATTGATTGGGTGTGGAAGCATTTGATGGAGATCATACTTTGTTACTTTCCCTCTTTGCAAGGGTCTAAGAACAAGACCTGAATTGATCAATGTACAATCGGCATCACACCATTCATGAATCGCTTCACATAAAATTTGAGGTAATTGCGAAGGGTAAGACCAATCGAAACTAAGTGGTTCAGGAATAATAGTAACTTCACTATTTAATTTCTTTTTACCTATTTCAGCATATGATTTTATTATATTTTCTTCGTTACAAACAGATGGCAGCTTGATCGTCTCCATGAGAGATGCATCCATTTCCACTTTCATATCTTGCTTTTTTATTGCCTTGACATAGCCTGCATATTGACCATACTTTCCCGCTGCTGCAAGTGTTGTACGATTTACTTGTTTGCCCGTATGTAAAATATGATGTGTATGCCCACCTAATATTAAATCGATGTTTGGATAAAGTCCCGCAATTTTTTCGTCATCATAGATACCTAAATGCGACAATAATATGATCATATCTGTTTTGTCTTTCAGTCTGTTTATCTGTATTTCCAACTCTGTCAGTGGTTCAGATAAATCCCATCCGAGCAGTTCATATAATTTCTTATAATATGCAGTTACCGCGATAACTCCGATTTTTGTTCCTTGCTTTGTTTCATATATTTGATGCGGTAAAGCCCATCTTGGTCTTTTCCTATTTGGGTAATACAAATTCGCTACAATCACATCAAAGTTTGCATCAGTATATAATTCGTCCAAGCCATTATGCGGCAGTGTTATGCCTTCATTATTACCAATTGTCACAGCTGTGTAGCCAACATCATTTAACAAAGCAATATTACCTTTTCCCATCGTCGATTCTGTAAAAGGATGCCAGCGATCTACAAAATCTCCAATATCAAAAATAAATACATCTTCCTTCATAGCTTCATGATACGCTTTTCTCTCTTTTAAAAACTGAGCTACTCTTGGCCAATTTTCAAAATGGCTATGATAGTCATTCGTATGATAAATATGGATCGTTTCCTTTACACTCACTTAGACACTTCCTATCAATAAGGGCAAATTAAGTTCGCCCTTCCACACGCTTATTTAAAATAAACCTAATTGTTTTGCAGCAAGTCCTTTATATTCTATATTCAACAACTCAATCAATTGTTTTGCATTATCGGCGGCATCTCCGCCAGAGTTATTATTAAACATAACAAATATATCTTTTGTTTCCATTTGCAATTTTAATAAATTATCTTTCCATTCAAGAAGTTCTACCTTATTATACCGATATAAATAGCGAACTTCACGCCAATTTTTACCATTAGGCTTCATCCATGCCGCTGTATTACGTCCGTGCAAGCGGACAAGCGTTTTTTCCTTATTTGTGGGAGTTAATACTGTTGGAACTGAACCCATCCCTGCCTGTGGCTCATCACAAATACTATGAATCCAGTTTTCTTCCTCCATAAATCTTAAGGTGCTTGCTCTGTACTGAGGATAAAACCATGTCTGGTTACGAAATTCTAAAGCGAGCGGAATATCGCCCATCTTCTCTCGGCAATACCGTAAATATGCTACATTTTCTTTTGTACAATCAAACCACGGTGGAAATTGAAACAGCACCATTGCTAACTTTTCACTCTCGATATATGGATCTAGCGATTGATTAAACGCTAGGAACATTTCTTCCTTTGTAGAATAAGGAATATCCCCCCGCTGATGTCCTGTCATCCCTTGATAAGCCTTTATTACAAAGTGAAACTCCGTTGGTGTATCTTTCACCCATTTTACTACATTTTTTTCAGATTGAATGGCATAGAAGGATGTGTCAACTTCAACGGTAGGGAAATGTGCTCCATATTCTTGTAACTTATCACGAGCCGTAACCCCATGCTTATAAAGTGTATCATGGTCACCCCAGCCAGTTACACCAATATAAATCACCTTATTCACCTACTTCTTGCTACAATTTTATATGAATAATTAAATTTTGGCTTTACAGTCTATATCGTTATTATAATCTATTTATTAACATAGTCCATAAGCGTATCTATTCACTTTTACTACTTCTTCTAATACCCTAAATGGCGATGGCGAAGCAATAACGTTTTTTCTCAAAACAAAAACCCGTCTGGCAAGTTTGCCGGACGGGTTTAGAAGTGGTATTTAACCGATGGAACCTTCCATTTCGAATTTAATAAGACGGTTCATTTCAACGGCATATTCCATTGGAAGTTCTTTTGTAAATGGCTCAATGAAGCCCATAACGATCATTTCAACTGCTTCTAACTCAGGAATTCCACGGCTCATTAGGTAGAAGAGTTGCTCTTCAGATACTTTAGAGACTTTCGCTTCATGTTCCAGTGAAATATTGTCGTTCAATATTTCATTATACGGTATTGTATCTGATGTTGATTTATCATCTAGAATCATCGTATCACACTCAATATTTGAGCGAGCACCATCGGCTTTACGACCAAAGTGAACAATACCACGATACGTAACTTTTCCGCCATGCTGTGACATCGATTTTGAAACGATTGTCGATGACGTATTTGGTGCTAGGTGCATCATTTTTGCTCCAGCGTCTTGGACTTGGCCTTTACCAGCTAGGGCAATCGACAATGTCATCCCTCTTGCTCCTTCACCTTTTAGCAAAACAGCAGGATATTTCATTGTTAATTTAGAACCGATGTTACCATCAATCCATTCCATCGTTGCACGTTCTTCACAAACTGCACGTTTTGTTACTAAGTTGTATACGTTGTTTGCCCAGTTTTGGATCGTTGTATAGCGGCAATATGCATCCTTTTTGATGATGATTTCAACGACAGCACTATGGAGTGAGTTCGTTGTATATACTGGTGCAGTACAACCTTCAACATAGTGAACAGATGCTCCTTCATCAACGATGATTAGCGTACGTTCAAACTGCCCCATATTTTCCGAGTTAATTCGGAAATATGCCTGTAGTGGAGTATCTACTTTCACACCAGGTGGTACATAGATGAACGACCCCCCAGACCAAACTGCAGAGTTCAGTGCTGAGAATTTATTATCAGAAGGAGGGATCACGGTCGCCCAGTGCTCGCGGAAAATATCTTCGTTTTCCTTAAGCGCTGAATCCGTGTCCTTAAAGACGATCCCTAAGTCTTCAAGATCCTCTTTCATGTTATGATACACAACTTCTGATTCATATTGCGCAGAAACACCAGCAAGGTATTTTTGTTCTGCTTCCGGGATTCCTAATTTATCAAATGTTTGCTTGATTTCTTCAGGTACTTCATCCCAGCTTCTTTCTGTTTGCTCAGATGGCTTTACATAGTATCTAATTTCGTCAAAATTGAGCGATTTTAAATCTCCGCCCCATTGTGGCATTGGCATTTTATAAAATTGTTCTAGTGATTTTAAACGGAAGTCAAGCATCCACTGTGGCTCTTCCTTCATTTTCGAAATTTCCTCGACAATTTCGCGAGTCAATCCACGCTCTGAACGGAATACAGAAACGTCTTTATCACTAAAACCATATTTGTAATCCCCGATTTCAGGTGCTTTTTTAGCCATATGTCATTCCCCCATTCAATTATTGTTGTTCATTCAAACCCTTTTCCATCGCTTTCCATGCAAGTGTTGCACATTTTATGCGAGCTGGAAATTTTGAAACACCTTGGAGTGCTTCAATATCTCCGAGATCCATGTCTTCGTCTTCAAAGTCTTTACCTTGAATCATATCGGAAAAAACATGTGATAGTTTTAAGGCTTTATCCATATCTTGACCAATGATTGTTTGTGTCATCATCGATGCAGAAGCCATGGATATAGAACAACCTTCACCATCAAATTTTGCATCCGTTACCTTTCCATCCTCGACCTTCATCGTCAGATGGATCCGGTCTCCACATGTCGGGTTATTCATATCGACTATCAAGCTGCCGTCTTCTAAGCTGCCTTTGTTGCGCGGGTTTTTATAATGATCCATAATCACTTGTCGGTAGAGGTTATCTAGGTTATTAAAAGACATTCGTGAAATACTCCTTTGTTTTAACAAGCCCATCTACAAGCCTGTCAATGTCTTGTTCCGTATTATATAAATAAAAGCTTGCCCTTGCTGTTGCAGAAACATCCAACCATTTCATGAGCGGTTGTGCACAATGGTGACCAGCGCGCACAGCAATCCCTTCAGCATCAAGCACAGTCGCCAGATCGTGAGGATGGACCTCTTCAAGGTTAAATGTAACGACGCCAGCACGCTGATCTGCTGATTGTGGACCATAAATAGTCAAGCCTTCAATAGAGGACATCTTCTCCATGGCATAGGCAGTAAGCTTATGTTCATATTCTAAAATATGCTCGGGACCAATTTCACTTATAAAATCTATAGCTGCCCCAAGTCCAATCGCACCTGCAATGATCGGTGTACCAGCTTCAAATTTCCAAGGAAGCTCTTTCCATGTCGATTCTTGCAAGCCAACAAAATCGATCATTTCTCCACCAAACTCAATTGGTTCCATATTTTCAAGAAGCTCTTTCTTTCCATATAGGACGCCAATTCCTGTAGGTCCGCACATTTTATGGGCAGAGAAGGCGAAGAAATCACAATCAAGCTCACGTACATCAATTTTCATATGCGGGGCACTTTGAGCGCCATCTACAACCATGATCGCTCCATGTTCATGAGCGATAGCTGCTATTTCTTTTATTGGATTGATAACCCCAAGTACATTCGAAACTTGCATGATCGAAACAATTTTCGTTTTAGAGGTAATTGTTTCACGAGCATCTTCCAATGAGATTGTGCCATCAGCTTGTAGAGGTACATATTTTAGCAAAGCACCTGTTTGCCTAGCTATTTGCTGCCAAGGAATAATATTACTATGATGCTCCATGTAGGAAATAACAATTTCATCGCCTTCACGAAGATTTGCACGACCGTAACTAGCAGCAACAGTGTTTAAAGCTGTTGTCGTTCCACGTGTGAAGATCACTTCTTGTACTGAAGTTGCATTAATAAACTTCCGGACCTTTTCACGTGCTCCTTCATACTTATCAGTGGCCCTTGTACCAAGTGTATGGACACCTCGATGCACATTGGAGTTGTACTCCCTGTAATATGCATCGATTGCTTCGATTACCTGCACAGGCTTTTGTGAGGTCGCAGCACTGTCCAAATAAACGAGCGGATGCCCATTTACTTCTTGGTCAAGAATAGGAAACATTTTGCGGACCTCGGTCACATTCATTATCGAACTTTCCTTTCGATAATATCCACTAACTGACGTTTAACTGCTTCGATAGGTAATTTTTCTACAACAGGCGCAAGGAAACCATGAATAACTAGGCGTTCTGCCTCTGCTTGTGTAATTCCACGACTCATTAGATAGTAAAGTTGTAGTGGATCTACACGTCCAACAGATGCAGCGTGACCTGCCATTACATCATCCTCGTCAATAAGGAGAATTGGGTTTGCATCCCCACGAGCTTTTTCACTAAGCATTAACACTCTTGACTCTTGCTCTGCATTTGCCCCAGAGGCTCCTTTTTCAATCTTACCAATTCCATTAAAAATGGAAGAAGCTTGATCTTTCATTACACCATGCTTAAGTATAAAACCTTCCGTGTTTTTACCGAAGTGAACAATGCTTGTTGTGAAGTTTTGCGTTTGCTTGCCTCTCCCAACAACGACTGTTTTAGCATCACTATCTGAACCGTCTCCGATAAGGTTTGTAACATTTTCAGAAATCGTATCCCCGTCATTCATCATACCTAATGCCCAGTCAATACGAGCATCGCGGCCAGTGATTCCTCGGCGATTCACATATACAGTCGATCCTTTTGCAAGTGTATCAACCGCTCCATAAGTGATTTTTGCGTTATTCTTAGCAATCACTTCAGACACAATATTAACAATGCCACTTACTTCGTCTTCTGTAGAAATATAGTTTTCTACAAATGTAACAGAACTATTATCATCAGCTACAACAATCACATGATTAAACGTTGCTGCTTCTTTATCGTCTAAAATGTAAACTGCTTGAATGGGTTTCTTCACTTCTACATTTTTAGGCACGTATAAAAAGACACCGCCATTAATCAAAGCCGCATGATAAGCAGTTAGTTTATGTTCGTCTACTTTTACAGCATCAGTCATAAAGTATTTTTGAACTAATTCACTATGCTCTTTAGATGCCGTAATGATATCTGTAAAAATCACACCTTGCTGCTTTAATTCATCAGATAATGACAAATATGCAGTAGTTTGATTATGTTGAATGAACAGATTTTGATTTTCTTCTTCTATATTAACAGCCGCTTTTGCCGCTTCTGGTAAGTCTTTAAGTGATTGGAACACAGAGCCTTGAGCTTGATGTTTGGTGAACTCTGTAAAATTCCACTTTGTAATTCTAGTTTTATCTGGTTTGGGCATGGATAGCCCATCCATTTTAGCTAGAGCTTGTACTCTAAGCTCTGTAAGCCAGCTAGGTTCGCTTTTTTCTGATGAAAAAGAGCGGACGTACTCCTGATCTATTGTCATTTTCGTATCAATTGTCATTTCCATCCTCCTAACTCTTATGCTTCTTGGCCGACTGTTTCGTCTTCAATGCCAAGTTCTGTTTTAATCCAATCATATCCTTCAGCTTCTAGACGTTGTGCCAATTCCGGTCCGCCGGATTTAACAACACGTCCTTGCATCATGACATGTACATGGTCAGGAGTGATGTAATTGAGTAGGCGTTGGTAGTGAGTAATAATCAAGCAACCAAAATCGTTTGAACGCATTTCATTAATCCCTTTAGAAACAACTTTCAATGCGTCAATATCAAGACCAGAGTCTATTTCGTCTAGAATTGCAATTTTAGGCTCTAGCATTAATAGCTGTAGAATTTCATTACGTTTCTTTTCTCCACCCGAGAATCCTTCATTTAAATAACGCTGTGCCATGTCCGGATCCATTTCGAGTAATTCCATTTTACTATCCATTTCGCGGATAAATTTCATTAGGGAAATTTCTTGTCCTTCTTCACGGCGAGCATTGATTGATGAGCGTAAGAACTCAGCATTTGTTACACCCGTAATTTCGCTCGGATATTGCATAGCAAGGAATAGGCCTGCGCGAGCACGTTCGTCTACATCCATTTCCAATACGTCTTCACCGTCTAAAGTGATCGTACCTTGGGTTACTTCATATTTGGGATGCCCCATAATTGCAGCAGATAAAGTAGATTTACCTGTTCCGTTTGGTCCCATTACTGCGTGAATTTCTCCACCTTTTATTTCAAGGTTCACACCTTTTAATATCTCTTTTCCTTCGATCTCTACATGTAGATCTTTGATAGTTAATGTTGAAGCCATGATCATACCTCCGTATATAGAAAGTGATTTTCTTATTTTGATGAGTTCATTCTCAATTTATTCTCACTATTATCTTATACCATATTAAAATTATTATCAACTAGGAATGAAATGAATGAGGGACAATCCTAGACAATATTCTTTAAAAAGAGCAAAAGGCCTAGAGCTTATTACTCCGGCCTTTTGCTGTTCATCCCTATATTAATTAATTATCATGAATGGATTTTTCTTTCAATGTCAGATACGAGCCGTTGGCATTCTTGATGTTCCTGCTCTCGTTTTTGTTCGACTTTCATTCTCAATCCGTGCTTTTGCTTATAAGTTTCATAACCTAGCCCATGCGCTCCTTGCATAGCTTTTTCCATTCCACTTGTATATTGCAACTGCAGGGTATTAATAAAAAACCAATCCTTTCATTTTTGGAGACGTTAACGTCACCATTTTTGAAGCAATAATTTCTACATTCCCTATTATATACTACGAAAACATTTTTATAAATAAAAAAATGATGGAAAAACGCTCGTAAATAGCGTCCAGTATGCGTTGGTTAACATTTACATGCAAAATCAACTATTTTGGAATTTGTATCTTAAGAACTACATCTTAAATATAATACTATAATTCTAATGTCACCAAAAAGTTTCGAGCTAGCGCTTAGAATTTCAGATTGAATGCAAAAGGTGAATATGTAATTTCATATCTTATCGGGTTGGAGGAGCTTACTCTGTCCAATGAAAAATAAAAAGACTGTAGACAGCCCGCTTTTTACGCGTTTGAACTGTCTACAGTCAAAGTTCCGAGCAACTGCCCTTAACTTCCCACTACATTAGCTTCTTCTAATCTTTTTGGCGATCATATTACCAATTGATTGAACTAATTGAACCATAATAATCAGTGTAATAACCGTAACAACCATGATCTCAGTCTTAAATTGGTTATAACCATATGTAATGGCTAAATCGCCAATTCCACCACCACCAACTGCACCAGCCATTGCTGAAGCACCAATTAATCCAATTGTAGCGATTGTTAAGGCGAGTACAATAGAACTTAGCGCTTCTGGTAGTAAAAATCTCCAAATCGTTTGCCAAGGTGTAGCACCCATCGCTTGTGCTAATTCAATTGTTCCATTATCTACTTCAAGAAGGGAATTCTCAATTAAACGTGCTATATAGAAGGCGGTATATAAGACAAGGGGAACTATCGCGGCTGTCGTTCCAATCGACGTCCCAACAACGAATCGAGTAAACGGGATAATAGCAACGATAAGGATAATAAAAGGCACAGAGCGAAATATATTAATAATTACGCTTAAAATATTAAATACAATTTTATTTTCTAGAAGTCCGCCTTCTCTCGTGATAACTAGTATCACACCGATCGGCAATCCAATAATGACAGATATAATTAGGCCAACAAATACCATATAGAATGTTTCGTTTATTGCCGTAAAGAACTCGGGCCAGAACCAAGGTTCAAATTTCATCTTGAGTCAGCTCCTTTACAATTGCATCATGATTTATCATATATTGAACAGCTCGATTAATTTCTTCTTTTTCTCCCTTGATATTAACAATCAAATTTCCAAAAGGGATTCCTTGTAATTCTGTAAGCATTCCATGAAAAACGTTTAGATCAACAGAAAAGTTTTTGGCAGTATCGGATAAAAGCGGGGTACTCGTTGAGCTTCCTTTAAAAATAATCCGATATGCTTTACCAGAATCACTTTGTTCATTTTCAATAATCAACTTTTTAATAGAATTAGGAGTCTCGTCATTTAAAATCGTACGTACAAAACTTCTGGCGATTTCTGTTTTCGGTTCAGTAAAAACATCAATGACTGTCCCTTGTTCTACAATTTTACCGCCTTCAATCACGGCGACTTTATCACATATATCCCTAATTACATTCATTTCATGTGTAATCATTAGAATGGTCACATTGAATTCAGCTCTTACCTTACGTAATAAATCTAAAACCGCCTCCGTTGTACTTGGGTCAAGTGCCGAAGTCGCTTCATCACATAAAAGGATATCTGGATCTGTCGCTAATGCTCTAGCGATACCTACTCTTTGCTTTTGACCGCCCGAAAGTTGTTCAGGATAATGAGACATCCGATCTTCTAAACCGACAAAGGACAATAACTCCTCTACTTTTTCTTGTATATACTTTTTAGATTTCCCTTCTAATATTAGCGGCATCGCTACATTTTGAAAGATTGTTTTCGAATGCAATAAATTATATTGCTGAAAAATCATGCCTATTTTCTTTCTTTGTTCTCTCAATTTATTTGGCGGAAGAGACAATAAGTCTACACCATTGATTATTACCTTTCCGGAAGTTGGACGTTCCAATAAATTGACACATCTAATTAATGTACTTTTCCCCGCCCCACTAAAGCCGACGACACCAAATATCTCACCTTTATCCACCGAAAGATTGATACCTTTTAATGCTTCTACTTTCTTCTCTTTGTTTTTTCCGTATACCTTATGTACATCATCTAATAAAAGCATGTATTTATCTCCTTACACATTTATGAATTAGCAAATACAAACATTATTAGCCTGTTTTACTTAAGAAAACAGGCTAAAGTAGTAAAGGATCTTGGCTTAGTTTTGTTTGTAATCTTCTAAATAAGAAATCGGTTCTCTCACCGGAACTGCTGCCCCTTTAAATTCTTCTTCAATAAATTCTTTCACTTTATCTGTATGATAAATTTCTACGATTTCTTTTAGTGTCTCATCATCTTTACGTTTTGTTTGTGCTGCAATAATATTAACATAAGCCTTATTACTTGAGTCTTCTCTAAAAATAGACCCATTAGTAGGATTTAAACCTGCTTTAATTGCCATATCAGAATTAATTACAGCAACAGGAGCATCATCAAGACCACGTGCTGCTTGTCCAGCATCTACAGGAGTGATTTCAAGATTTTTAGGATTGTCTACGATATTCTCTACCCCACCTGTACCGTCAAATCCTTCTTTCAATGTAATTACTTCCGCTTTTTGCAACAGTAGCAGCGCTCTTCCCAAGTTAGTTGGGTCCTTTGGTATAATAACTTGGTCGCCATCTTTTAATTCACTTATATCATCAATTTCTTTTGAGTACGCACCCATTGGCCAAATAGAAGTAGTTCCAATCGCTGCTAAATCAAGCTTTCTGTCTTCTTTAAAGCTATCAAAATATACCACTGTTTGAAACGCATTAATATCAATTTCCCCTGCATCTAATGCAATATTTGGTTGAACATAATCATCAAACTTTACAATTTCAATGTTAATTCCTTTTTCTTCCGCAAGTTCTTTCACAAGATTCCATGTTGGTATTTCTGCTGAACCTACGCCAACTTTCACTACATCACTATTCGCCTTGTCCTTTGATCCACAAGCTGCTAGTACTAATATTAATCCTAATAAAATCAATGCAAATGTTTTACTCACATATTTTTTACTTTTCATCGTTAAATCCCCCATTTGATTTTTCTTTAGCTGATATCTATTTTTTTAAATCATTTATTGAAATCGATTCGGATCAAACATCTTAATATCTAATGAAGGAGTTTTATCAGTTGCAAGCTCTGCTGCAATTTCCCCCATAATCGGCGCAAACTTGAATCCATGCCCTGCCATTGGACCAAGTAGCGTTACATGTTGTAAACCAGGTGCTGGCCCAAGAACAAAATGTTCATCTGGCGTATTTGTATAAAAGCAAGTCTTGGCTTTTACAGGTTCTGGTATTAAATTCGGCAAATATTTTTTTACTTTTTCAGTAAGTGCTAGCAAATCAGATTCATGTATCTCACGATCTATATGATCAGGATGATCGGCCGTTACCCCACCATGATGAAAAGCAACCTTTACCGTTTCCCCATCCAATGATGGGAAGCCATAGAAACCTCTGCCTTTACTCACTCTTGAGAAAATTGGAAACTTATCTGGAGTGAATAATTCGGGATTTCTAGCTTTGTACCAAACCAATACTTGCCGTTCTAGCGAAACTGGTAAGTTTAACTGTGGAAGTAGTTTTGAAGTCCAACCACCAGAAGCAACAATTACCTTTTTCACTCTAAATTGTTTGTCACCACACATAATAGAGACACCATCATCATCTGGCTCAATTCTAGTTACCGGACTGTTAGTATAAACAGTACCTCCCAAATCCTCGCCACGTTTAACAGCTGTTTCAATTGCCAACTCGGGCTTTACAAAACCGGCCAGCTCTTCAAATACAGCAACTTGATTATCTTGAAAATTTATTTGCGGATATTCCTTCTTAGCCTCGGGTCCTTCATATACTTTATGAGGAAGTTGGTACTGCTGGACACTCTCTTGAACGGTAGTGATAAAATTATCATCCTTTGGCCCGAACATCGTCCCACCGGTTTCTACGTATAATTCAACACTAGTTTCCGCTTCTAATTTCCGCCAAAGTTCTCTAGCTGCTTGTAGTAGAGGAACATATGCTACACCCTCACCATATGCGGTACGAAAAATTCTCGTTTCCCCATGTCCTGCACCATTATCATGTCCAGGTCTAAAACGATCAAAACCTATTACACTTTTCCCCATGCTTGCAAGTTGCCAGAATGCAAAACTTCCCATAGAACCTAAGCCAATAACTGCAATATCCGCATCTACTGCATTCTCATGATATGTACTCATATTGAAAAGCTCCTCCGTAATTGTAATTGTCTGTATTTTACATACGTTAAAATATCTAAGAATAGTCTGCTTTTTCTTTATATAAAAATGCCCTCTGCGCAAATGAGCAGAAAGGCATATAAATAAACAAACCTTCCTCTCATCTATCAAAGCGATTAAGCTTCGTGTGAATTGGCACCATTTCACATCCGTGACGGTTGCCGGGCTTCGCAGGGCACATTCCCTCCACCTCTCTCGATAAGAGCAAAACGTTATTAAATTTGTAATCAGCTGTTCTATACATGTGATTTTACCATGCATAATTCTAATCGTCAATGACATTTTTTTCGTCTTTTCGACAAAATACCAGAAGATTGGCTTTAGTCATTTATATATTTCTGGATTAAGGTTAGTAAATCAGGCACCGATTTAAATGCATAAACTTTTTCATACACTTGCCCATCCTTTATAATTAATAGGCAAGGCACACTTTCAATAGAAAAATACTCAGCAAGCTTTGGAAAATAATTTAAGTCTGCTTTTCCAAATGGGATTTCATCTACCAGATGTTCTACAATACTAATCATTTTCCCAGCAACTTGACAGGTACCACAAAGCGGAGTGTAAAAATATAGAACAGTTACCCCTTCCTTTTTCAAAACTTCATTTATATCTTCTTTAGACCATTCTTTCATAATAAGCTAATCCATCCTCTTTTACAGGTATTTTACGTCTACATCTATGTTTGCCCTTAATAGCATTGTTGCCAAATGCTGGTAGGGTGTAGTAGCTACTTCTCTATACGTACGATCAATATAAAGATGATAGGCCATTGGAAACTCTCGTTTTAATTGTTTTCTAAGCTTATCTCCAGATATATCAGCATCCACTAAAATATATACATCTCTGTCTTCCAGCTCCTCAACTAGCTCGTCCAGTTTAGTTAAACTAATCGTTCCATTAGTGCAAATGATATCGATAGGCTCATTGATTATCCTAGCGACTCTTTTTTTATCGGATAAACCTTCAACAATTATTACTTTATTCGGTGCTGTATCCATTCCTTCAACTCCGATTATCATTTTTGGTAACTGAAGTCAGACATAAAAAAAAGCGGAAGGTGCTCGTTCAAGGGCGAGCTAATGTTGACTTATCACAGGAAGATTCCTTAAGTTTGCTAGTTTTTTAGCACCTGAGGCTTGGCAACCAGCTTGAAGAATTGAAAAAATGCACCTCAGCAATTGCCAAGGTGCGAATCTATTATTAGTCTTCGTTTGTCATGTCAGCATATTGTTCAGCCGTCATGAGACCATCAAACTCACTGCGATCAGAAGGTTCTACTACGATCATCCATGCTTTTTCGAAAGGGGATTCATTCACATACTCTGGATTGTCTTCTAGGTCTTCGTTTACCTCTACTACCTTACCAGTTATTGGTGCGTATAATTCAGATACAGTTTTTACAGACTCTACACTTCCAAATGGTTCATCAGCAGTTACTTCATCGCCTACTTCAGGAAGCTCAACAAATACGATATCTCCAAGCTCTGATTGTGCAAAGTCAGTAATACCAATACGTACTTTCTCTCCTTCTTCTTTGACCCACTCATGTTCGTCAGAATAACGAAGTTCTTTTGGTAAACTCATCCTAAAAACCCCTCCATAATATCTTCTATTGTTAATGTACATAAAGAATTTCACTAAATCAAGAAAAGCATTTTCAGATTGGAATATTTTTAACTAATCCATGTTCCCTCAAATTCCGATTCTTTAAAACCTACTGTCACTTTTTCCCCGTCGGTGACAATTGGACGCTTAATCAGCATGCCATCCGAAGCAAGTAATTCATATAGCTCTTCTTCTGTTGCGGTAGGTAGCTTATCTTTTAAGCCAAGTTCACGATACTTTTTACCACTTGTATTAAAGAATTTCTTTAATTCAAGGCTACTATTTTCGTGCATCTGCTTTATTTCATTACTCGTTGGAGTATTATTTACAATATGTATTTCCTTAAACTCAAAATGGTTTTCCTCCAACCACTTTTTCGCTTTGCGACACGTACTGCATGAAGGATATGAATAAAACATAAGTGACATATCATTACCGTCCTTTTCTAGTCATTCTCTCAATTCCCCATTATTATAACTCATTCTCATCAAGACTTCGTCTAAATTGATTCGAAATAAACGACTAAGTTTTCCTTTTATCATTTGTAAGGACAGCTCTAATGTTAAAAACCGAGCTATATTACTGCAGCCCGGTTCAAAATACTTAAACTATAAATTTCCCAGAAACAATTAATTGATCCGCGGCCTCTCGTTTCTTCGCAATTACATTGATCGGTGTATGACGCGTGAGTTTACGAAGTGCTGAATTCATCATCCGGAATGTGTCGCCTTCCTCAATCGCAGCAAGGCATTCTTTCGCATATTGCTCCACCTTTACGATGGAATCTTGACAGAAAATTTCTGTATATAATCGTTTTTGTTTATTTTTATCAACACCGTTGCGACCAATTGCTTTCTCCGTTCTTAATACTGTGGATTCCATTGCATAGGCAAGCGATACGATATCTGCAAGTTTCGCTAAAATTTCTTGTTCCTTTTCCAATTCTTGCCCATACTTTTGTGCTCCTAGCCCAGCAATCATAATCGCTACTTTCTTGGCACCTTTCACTAACTGCTTCTCTTGATCAAGTGGCTCACTTCCAGGTTCTTCAGGCATGAGCATCATTATTTCTTCTTGCAAGCTTTGTGCTTTTTGAAGTATAGGTAACTCACCTTTAAATGCCTTTTTTAGAAAAGTACCTGGGACGAGTAATCGATTGATTTCATTTGTACCTTCAAAAATCCGATTAATTCGCGAGTCTCGATACGCTCTTTCAATTTCGTATTCTTGCATATACCCATACCCACCATGGACTTGAACACCTTCGTCAACCACATGATCGAGAACTTCTGATGCGAACACTTTGTTTAAAGAACATTCAATTGCATACTCAGCAATCGAACGTGCAACCTCTCCCCCATTTTTCACTTGCTCCTCTGTTAACTGCCCCATTCGATCTTCAAATAAACCGACTGTTCTGTAAACAGAACTTTCTGCTGCATATAATTCAGAGCCAAGTGTACCGAATTTTTCTTTTGTCAAATTGAATTGGGATATTGGTGTTTTAAACTGTTTCCGCTGGTTTGCGTATTGCAAAGTTATTTCAAGCGCTCGTTTAGAACCGCCAACCGCTCCTACTCCAAGCTTATAACGGCCAATATTTAAAATATTAAATGCAATTCTATGCCCCTTTCCAGCTTCACCTAGCAAGTTCTCTGCTGGAACTTCTGCGTCTTCTAATATTAATGTTCGTGTGGATGAACTTTTAATACCCATTTTCTTTTCTTCTGGTCCTGTCGATACTCCAGGATATTCTCTTTCAACGATAAATGCAGAAAAATGTTCACCATCAATTTTCGCATATACAATGAATACATCCGCAAAAGCAGAGTTAGTAATCCACTGTTTTTCACCGTTCAAAATATAGTGGGTTCCGGCATCGTTCAACTTTGCATTTGTTTTTGCACCAAGCGCATCTGATCCAGACCCCGGCTCTGTTAAGGCATAAGCAGCTAGTAACTCGCCTGTTGCTAAAGAAGGCAGATACTTTTGTTTTTGTGCCTCATTACCAAATAAAACAATTGGTAGGGAACCGATTCCCACGTGTGCACCATGTGAGATTGAAAAACCACCGGCTTTCGCCAGTTTTTCGGAAATCAACGATGAGCTCACTTTATCAAGGGCCAATCCACCATATTCCTCAGGAACGTCTGCACCTAGTAGTCCAAGCTCTCCCGCTTGTTTTAATAATTTCACAGATCGATCGAACTCATGATTTTCGAGATGTTCCACTTCAGGCATTACTTCATTATTGACGAAGTCCTCTGTCGTTTTGGCGATCATTTTATGTTCATCTGTATAATCCTCAGGTGTAAATATTTGTTCCGCAACAATATCCTCAATTAAAAATGCTCCGCCCTTGATCAGCTTTTTCGTTTCATTTGCCATATTAATAGCCCCCTTAGGAAATTAATTCAAATACTCCCGCTGCACCCATTCCTCCACCAATACACATTGTGACTATTCCAAATTCAACATTTCGTCGTTTCATTTCATGTGCGAGAGTTAATGTTAATTTTGTTCCTGTACAACCAAGTGGATGACCCAATGCGATTGCACCGCCATTTACATTAACAATTTCTTCATTTAGACCAAGCTCTCTAATGACTTGAATTGATTGAGAAGCAAATGCTTCATTTAATTCAAATAAACCGATATCGTTAAGCTCAAGTCCAGCCATTTTTAGCGCTTTTGGTATGGCCTTAACGGGTCCAATACCCATTATTTCTGGCGGTACTCCTGCAACTGCAAATGAACGAAATTTCACGAGTGGCTTTAACCCAAGGGAATCTGCTTTTTCTCGATCCATTACCATAACCGCAGCTGCTCCATCACTCGTTTGTGAGGAATTTCCTGCAGTCACTGATCCCGTTACTGAAAAAGCTGGTCGTAATTTAGACAGTACCTCCATATTTGTATTAGGGCGAACGCCTTCATCTTTATCAAATTGAATCCTATGTTCTTTCACTTTATTATCCGATCCAACATATTTGTTGATCACATCTACTGAAACAATCTCCTCATCAAATTTTCCGTTGGCGATTGCTTTAGCAGCCTTCTGATGGCTCCTAACAGCAAATCTGTCTTGCTCTTCTCTCGATATGCCAAACTTTTCTGCCACTTCTTCTGCAGTGTGACCCATTCCCATATAATAGGCTGGCGAAGTTTCAGCCAGCTTGATATTTGGTCTCACTACATGCCCCATCATTGGAACTATACTCATTGATTCTGCTCCACCAGCAATAATCGTATTCGAAGCGCCGAGCATGATTCTCTCTGCAGCATAAGCAATAGACTGCAAGCCGGACGAGCAATAACGATTTATCGTAATTGCTGGTACAGTATCTGGTAACCCTGCCAATCCACCAATATTTCTCGCCATATTTAAACCTTGTTCCGCTTCAGGCATGGCACAACCAATAATTAGATCATCAATGTTTCCTTCGTAATTCCCCGCACGTTTTAGCGTTTCTTTTACCGCTAACGCTCCTAAGTCATCAGGTCTTGTATAAGCAAGCGTGCCTTTTTTCGCCCTACCAACTGGTGTCCTAGCACCAGTAACGATAACCGCCTCACGCATATAATCCCCCTCTTCCTCTTAAACTTTCAATCAGTTTCTAAGTGGTTTACCCTTTACGAGCATATGTTGCATACGTTGTTGCGATTTTGGCTCAGCCACAAGGCTTAAAAACGCTTCTCTTTCAAGATCTAGCAAATATTGTTCATCCACTTCTGTACCGAATGGTACCTTGCCACCAGCAATAACATATGCTATTTTCTTAGCTATTTTCATATCATGATCTGAAATATATCCTGATAGACGCATCGTTTCTGCACCAAGTAATAAAGTGGCATATCCGGTTTCTCCGGTGACTGGCACTTTTTTTCGTGAAGGTGGTTGATAGCCATTGTTATACATTCCAATTACCGCTTGTTTTGCATCATAAAGTAAATGATCTCCATTCACGCTAATACCATCATTTCTATTAAGAAATCCATTGTCATAGGCTTCATCTGCTGATGTAGACACCTTCGCCATTGCTATTGTTTCAAATACTTTATTGGCGACCTTTTGCAAATCAAACTCTATTCCTTTTGGCATTCCCTGCAATGTTTTAATATATAGCTCTTTGTTTCCGCCGCCACCTGGTATCAGGCCAACACCTGCTTCAACAAGTCCGATATATGTTTCCATTGATGCTTGGATATGTGCTGCCGGTAAACAAACTTCAGCGCCACCGCCAAGTGTCATCCCAAACGGCGCTACAACCACTGGCTTCTCACTATATTTTATTTTCATCATTGCCTGCTGGAATTGACGAATTACCATATCTACTTCAAAAATATCGTCATCTTGGGCGGCCATCAAAATCATCGCTAGGTTGGCTCCAACGCAGAAGTTTTTCCCTTGGTTTCCGATAACGAGTCCTTTATAATTTTTTTCCGTTTCTTCAATTGCATCATTAATCATTTGGATAATATCAAAACCAATTGCATTATTCGGTGAATGGAATTCGAGTAGAACAACGTCATCACCAATGTCTATTAAACTTGCACCTGTATTTTTTTTCAGCAACTTTTCTTGCTTTTTCAATAACTTTAAATCTATGACTTTCGGATTTACAGCTATCTCTTTATACTCTCCATTAGAATAAAATAATTTCGTCCCATCTTCCTCTTTATAAAATGATGTATTTCCTTGCTCTAACATTGCCTTTACCCAAACCGGAACCCTAATGCCGTCCTTCTCCATCTTTTGCACGGATTTCTCTACACCAATCGCATCCCAGATTTCAAAAGGACCGTACTTCCAACCAAACCCCCACTTCATCGCCTTATCTATCGAGATAATATCATCGGCAATATTACCTAGTAATTCTGCTGAAATGGCGAGGACTGGAGCGGTAATATTCCAAAGCAACTCTCCTGCCCGATCACCCAAATGTACAAGCGCTTTCATTTTATTTATTGTTCCTTTTGCCTGTTTAGCCATCTCCAGTCCAGGTGTTTTCAACTTTTTGCGCCCTTCATATTCCATCGTTTCTGGATTCAACTCAAGAATTTCTTTGCCCTTCTTCAGATAAAACCCTTGACCCGATTTGCTACCAAGCCAGCCCTTTTCCTGCATATTCCTCATAAATTCTGGAACGGCAAAAACTTGTTTTTCTTCACCCTCCACTTGATCATATACATTATTAGCAACATGAATAAATGTATCTAATCCAACAACATCCAATGTTCGAAACGTAGCGCTTTTTGGACGACCTATCAATGTGCCAGTGATTGAATCAATTTCACCAATGCTATAGCCTCCTTTTAACATTTCCCTAACCGTTATAAGTAAGCCATATGTTCCAATTCGATTGGCGATAAAATTCGGCGTGTCCTTCGCGATGACAACACCTTTTCCAAGTACATCTTCGCTGAATATTCGCATAAATCGGAGTACAGCTGGATCTGTTTTCTTCGTTGGAATAATTTCTAATAGTTTTAAGTATCTAGGGGGATTAAAGAAATGAGTGCCCATAAAATGCTTTTGAAAATCATCTGAACGTCCATCAGACATTGACTCAACGGAAATTCCCGATGTATTCGAGCTGACAATGCTCCCTGCTTTTCGATAATGATCAACTTGTTCAAATACTTTCTTTTTTACCTCTAGATTTTCAACAACTACTTCAATGATCCAATCTATTTCTGATAATTTTTGTAAATCATCATCAAGATTTCCAGCAGTAATTAATGCTACATTTTCTTTGTTCGTAAGCGGGGCTGGTTTTTGTTTTATTAATTTTTCTAATGCATTATTAGCAAGTCTATCCCTTACCTTTTTATCTTCGAGCGTTAGACCATTAACTGTTTCTTCTGCCGTTGGCTCCTTTGGCACGACATCTAAAAGTAGCGTTGGAATACCAATATTAGCGAGATGGGCTGCAATTCCAGAACCCATTACTCCAGAGCCAAGGACAGCTGCTTTTTTAATGCTGTAAGACACATTATATTCCCCCTTCACTTTTCTTGAATGAACACTCACTCATTTTTAATTAAAAAAATATAAGTAAATGTATGATTATTATTAATATATCGGATTTCACCTTAGCTTGCAATCAAAATATACAATAGATTATGTTATTTTTTAGTAAAAATGCCTTTCAACACAAACATGACATTAGCTGGTCGTTCCGCAAGTCTGCGCATAAAATATCCGTACCAATCTGTACCATATGGTATATATACTCGCATTTTATAACCTTGCTCCACTAATTCTATTTGTTGTTCAGGTCTTATACCATACAACATTTGAAATTCAAACTGCTCTTTTGGAATCGCCTTATTCTTTACAAACTTTTTCACAAAATCAATAATCATGTCATCATGTGTAGCGATCGCTGTGTAATGACCATTTAATAGATGGATTTTAATGATCTCCTTAAAATTATTATCTACATCCTCTTTTTCCGGGAAAGCTACTTTAGACGATTCCTTATAAGCCCCTTTAACTAAACGTAGATTCGGGGAATATTCCTCCAAATCAACCATATCTGCTTTTGTACGATATAAATATGCTTGAATTACGGTCCCGACATTTTCATATTTCATTTTTAAATGTTTGAACATGTCTAATGTTTTTTGACAACGTGTGAAATCTTCCATATCGATCGTAATGAATACATGATTCTCTTCTGCCGTATTCATGATTTTCTGCATATTTTCCAAAACAAGTTCATCTGAGAGATCTAATCCCATTGAAGTGAGTTTCAAAGATACTTGAGAGTTAAGACCATATTGCGCAATGGCTTTAATCGCCTCAATAGCATTTTTAACCATTATATTTGCTTCTGTTTCATTATCGACAAATTCACCTAAGTAATCAATTGTAACAGCAAGACCTTTATCATTCATTTCTTTGATCACTTGAATTGCTTGTTCAAGGGTATCTCCTGCCACAAATCTTGCAGCCCCAAACTTAAGACCGTATTTTTTTGCTGCCTTCGTAAGTGTTTTATTTTTCGATAAAAATAAAAAGAAATTGCGCATTGCTTTTTCCACGGAGATCCACTCCTCTCTTCTACAAAGCTACAAATAATCCCTCTTATTAAATATAGCATCTCGCCTTCAATTTTAGTATAAATTCGTATACACCTGGCATGATAAGACGTGAATAGAGCAAAAGCGCAAGTGTCTTGATCATCGATGTAACAGAGTGTGCGAAAGGAAACCTTAATGATGACAAATCGTTTTTTACTTATCAATTGTAAGGAATCCCAAAATCTGCTAATCAATAGGCACAGGAGCTGAAGGTCAACACTATTCGTAAAAACTTTTAAATAACAATATTTAACTTCCAAAATAAAGGAGGAAATAATTTGCAAAATCAACAAATGAATCAGCAAAATCAACAAAATGTCATGCAGCAACCACCCCATATTATCACGACAAAAGACTTTGCCTATATTAATGATATGCTCGCGTGGAATTTATTGGCAATGAAAAAGGCTCATTTCGCTGCAAGTCAATGTCAAGATCAGCAAATTAAGGCGTTAATTAATTCCTGTGGACAAATGCATCAACAACATTATGAAAAATTACTTGGACATTTACAAGAAAAGCAACAATCAAATACATTTATCCAATGACAAAGGAGGCTTATCGATGCCAAACCAAAAAATTCAAAATCCTTCGATGCAAGTTCCCAAAACACCGCAAATGAATGAACGTGATTTTCTAAATGATATGCTATCAACCGAAAAATATATGACAAATGCCTATACTATAGCTTTACACGAAGCTAGCCACCAGCATCTTTACGATGATATACTTACTATTTTTAATGAAACACAACAGAAACAACGAGATCTATTCGTCTCCATGTTCCAAAAAGGTTGGTATAAATTAGAAGCAGAGGATCAACAAAAAATTCAACAATCTTACCAACAACACGCTGGATACTCTAACCAATTTCCATACAACGGAACAATGCAATAATTGAACCAGTGCCAGGCACCGAAACAATTCTGAATTGTTTTGGTGCCTGGCACTTTGCACTCTCTCCCCTTGCGTAAAAGCCCTTACATTTCTATAATTAAATATAGTTATAGAAATGAGGGAAAAAATAATGCTTTCAACGCAGATTTCAGAAAAACTTATCTCTATTGTCGGCAAGGAGAATTTTGATGATTCTCAAGTTGGCAGATTAGTATATTCATATGATGCATCTCCACAGTACCAATCCATGCCTGATGCTGTTGTTTCTCCCCGAAACACAGAGGAGGTTTCAAAGATATTACGTTTTTGCAATAAAAATAAGGTTCCTATTGTTCCAAGAGGATCTGGGACAAACCTATGTGCTGGGACGACTCCAACCGAAGGTGGAATTGTTTTATTGTTTAAACATATGAACCAAATTCTTGAAATTGACGAAGATAACTTAACAGTTACAGTTCAACCAGGGACTATTACCATTGATCTAATTAAAGCTGTCGAAGCAAAAGGGTTATTTTACCCACCAGATCCAAGCTCCATGAGTATCTCAACCATTGGTGGAAATTTAAATGAAAATTCCGGTGGATTACGTGGCCTTAAATACGGTGTTACCCGGGATTATGTTTTGGCCATTGAAGCAGTCCTCCCTAATGGAGATATTATTCGTACTGGTGGTAAATTGGCTAAAGATGTTGCCGGGTATGATCTTACTCGTTTGTTCGTGGGATCTGAAGGGACGCTCGGTATTATTACAGAAGCTACATTAAAACTTATCCCTATGCCGGAAACGAAGAAAACATTACTTGCTCTTTATCAAAACCTTGATGCTGCCGCTCGTTCTGTTTCTAAAATAATATCAAATAAAATTATTCCCGCGACACTTGAATTTTTAGATCAGCCAACACTTGAAGCTGTTGAGGATTTTGCGAAGATTGGGCTGCCAACGAATGTGAAGGCGGTTTTATTAATTGAGCAAGATGGTCCTCCCGAAGTTGTTGAACGCGATATGGAAATGATTGCAGCGATTTGTCGAGAAGAAGATGCTGAATCAGTTGAGATTGCTAAAGATGAGAAAACAGCAGAATTATTAAGTGCTGCACGGCGTTCTGCACTGTCGGCCTTGGCAAGACTTAAACCAACAACAATTCTAGAAGACGCGACTGTTCCGCGATCTGAAATAGCAAAAATGGTTAATGCGATAGAAAAAATCGCAGAGAAATATGATGTGAAAATTTGTACATTTGGGCACGCTGGAGATGGAAATTTACATCCTACATGTCCCACTGATATACGTGATCAAGAAGAAATGGAACGTGTGGAAAAAGCATTTGAAGAAATTTTTGCTGTTGCAATTGATCTAGGTGGAACAATTACAGGTGAACACGGTGTTGGGCTTGTCAAGGCACCTTATTTAGAATGGAAGCTTGGACCGGAAGGTATTGCAGCGATGCATTCGATTAAGCATGCATTTGATCCAAATAATATTATGAATCCAGGGAAAATGTTTGCAAAAGAAAGTAGAAAAAGAGTGGTGGTAGCAAGATGATCGCAACAGAAGAAAGTAAAAAAATTCAACAACAATTTGCAGAAAAGATGGATATGGACGAGCTTCTAAACTGCATGCGCTGTGGATTTTGTCTACCTGCTTGCCCTACATATATCGAAACAAATTTTCAAGAAAAACACTCGCCTCGAGGTCGAATTGCGTTAATGAAAGCAGTGGCAGATGGCATGATTGAATTTGATGATGATGTGGAAGAATCACTTGATCTTTGTCTTGGATGTAGGGCATGCGAACCAGCTTGCCCTGCCGGTGTAAATTACGGCATGCTTTTAGAGGATGCTCGAGATATTATTTCTCAAAACAAAAAACATAGCGTTTCTGTAAAAGCTGTACGAAACACGGTGTTTGAGGGACTATTTCCACATCAAAATAGAATGGTAAACCTCACCGGGTTGCTCGGTTTTTACCAACGTTCGGGTTTACAAAAAACGGTTCGAAAAATTGGATTTATGAAGCTATTCCCTGAAAACCTCGCACAAATGGAACGTGTATTGCCGGAAGTCCCAAAAAAGAACGAGATGAAGGAGCGACCAGATTTTTTACAAGCAAATACAGTAAAAACGAAAACTGTCGCATTTTTTTCTGGCTGTCTTATGGATACAATGTTCATGAAAACGAATGATGCAACATTAGAGTTGCTACAAATGGCTGGATGCGATGTCGTTATACCTAAAAGTCAAGGTTGTTGCGGAGCATTGCATGGACATAGTGGAGAAAAAGCGAAAGCAATCGAGCTGGCTAAAAAGAATATTGCCGCATTTGAAGATACAAACGCAGACTATATTGTAACAAATGCTGGTGGATGTGGCGGATTTCTTATTGGCTATGACCATTTATTAGCTGACGATTTTGAATGGAACGAACGCGCGAAGGTATTTACCCAGAAGCTAAGAGATATTTCACAAATTCTGTATGAATTGGACTTTCATCGTGAATATTCATTGTGTTTACCTGGTGCTATATTCACCTATCAAGATTCGTGCCACTTGCGAAATGTGATGCACACTGCTGCCGCCCCTCGCCAATTACTTAATGCCATTACTAATGCCGAATTCCGCGAAATGCCTGAAGCGGATCGTTGTTGTGGATCTGCTGGTATATACAATATTGTTGAACCAGAAATGTCGATGCAAATCTTGGACCACAAAATGGAACACGTAGAATCTGTCCAACCTGGAATAATAGTGACAGCCAATCCTGGTTGCCTCTTACAAATGAAACTCGGAATTGAGCGTGCTGGATTGCAAGGAAAAGTAGAAGCATTTCATATTGCTGATGTATTACTAAAAGCTGCAAAATCAGAAATTAACCCGAAGAGATAATACTCTTTGGGTCTTTTGCATTTGTTAGGGTTTGTTAGTTTGTTTGAGTGCCAGGCACTCAAACAATTTTAGGCACTTGTTCACCTTTAATGTTAATTAGGCTTTACATTTTGTTAATTCCATTCTACAATGTTTATATAATGTTAACTCAACTTAACAAGGAGGTAGAATATGTGGTTATTCAAAACCGTGTAAAAGAGTTACGGGCTCGGTTTAACTATTCACAATCAGATTTAGCTGGATTAGCCGGCGTTACTCGCCAGACGATTGCTGCTCTAGAGAAAGGTGATTATGTGCCTTCTCTGCTGCTTGGATTGGCAATCTGCAAAGCTGTCAATCTGCCCATGGAAGAAGTTTTTTGGCTTGATGATGATAAGGAGGAGACAAAATGAAGAAACCCTTTATAACAATGATTTGTAGTCTTGTAACAATTGGCCTTGCTGGGTGGTGTTTAATTTCTCTTTATAACACACTCGTTCAATTTTCTGGCGTGTTAGCAAATCCCGAACCACCTTGGGAAATTTCCTTTTATATAATGCCTTTCGTTTTTTTAATTTTATTCGGTGCCATTTTGTTAATCATATATAACCGTCAAAAAAAATATAAGCAAAAGAGCTCTTTATTGCTATTCCCCTTCGAATTTTCGGAGGATGATGAACGAGAGAAACAAATATCAGGTGAAGCGTGCAGAAGAGCATTTATATCAACATGGGTTACTGCACCTATTGCAGCAACACTGTGCGTATTCTATCCGCTTTTTCAAGAAAGAATTGCTTACTATCCAATCCTTTTAATCTTAATTGTTCCGACTGTACAAATTCTCACCTATTATATACACATTAGAAAAATCGGCTAAATACTCTCCTACAGGGTATGTTCAAATTGAATGAACATACCCTGTATTTTTTATGGAGTTTGGGGCAAAATCTTGTTGGAAGGGGAGTAGACAATGTCATTATTTTTCAAGAAAAAACAAGTCATAAAAGCAAGCAATTCAAATGCACAGGAATCCCTTTCTTCTTTACTAACTGAATTAGCTAAATCAAGTGATTTCAACCAATCAAAGGCTACTAATCAACAAACGAAAATGGACTTCTCAATTGGATTCTTTTCTACTTTGGTAGATAACCGAATTCTTCGAGAAGATATACTGCCCTATTTGCTTGAAGGAGACTTTTCGACGCTAGCAGATATTAATCAGTTAGTTCCAAAAATGCAATGTATCATTACATCAGATCTGACTGAAATGGAGAGGTGTTTATTAGAAGGTTGTGTATTAATTAGATTTGATGACGAAGAGAAGAAAGCCGCCTTGATTACTGCACGTGCAGAAATCGGCCGAAATATTACTGAATTAGAAATAGAGTATACAGTTGATGGGCCTAAAACAGCATTCGTGGAATCAATCGATCAAAATCTGAATCTCGTAAGATCGAGAATACCACTGAAGGAACTAGTGGTAGAAGAGCATATTATTGGAACGCTTACGAAAACACGTA
Organism: Lederbergia lenta NBRC 16444; assembly: GCF_001591545.1. Taxonomy (GTDB): domain Bacteria; phylum Bacillota; class Bacilli; order Bacillales; family Bacillaceae_C; genus Lederbergia; species Lederbergia lenta. The sequence goes on along the minus strand of NZ_BCVC01000002.1, from coordinate 416,310 downwards.
TCGTTATCATGTATATCGAAGGAATGACGAATACAGAAATCGTTGACACATTAACACAGCGAATTACCGGGATTACATTTGATCAGATACTGGATAGCTCCTTTATTGAAGAACTGATCTCAGATAATTATCATTCACCTTTTCCGCAATTGATGAATACCGAAAATCCGGCAAAAGTAGCTGCTTCGCTTTGTGAGGGCAAAGTGGCTGTGCTTGTTAATGGCTCGCCTTTTGCCTTGTTAGGTCCAACAAATATTTTTTCCTTTTTTAATTCCTTTGAAGATTATTTAAACAACTGGTATTTAAGTTCCTTTATTAGGCTGTTAAGGACAGTTGGGGTTATTTTTTCCGTTTTAGCAACTCCAATATATGTAGCGATTTTGACATATCACCCTGAAATTATCCCAAAAGACTTAATGGCTACATTAATTAGTTCAAGAGAAAACGTCCCTTTTCCACCGATTATAGAAGCTTTTTTTTTGGAATTAGCAATCGAGCTTTTGCGTGAAGCAGGTGCAAGATTGCCTACAAAGGTTGGACAAACAATTGGTATTGTTGGCGGTATTGTTCTTGGTACCGCTGTAGTAGATGCCGGATTAACGAGTAATGTGTTGTTAATTTTCGTATCTATTGGCGCATTAGCAGCATTCACAACACCTGTTTATAAAATTAGTAATACGATTAGACTTCTTCGTTTTCCGTTTTTATTTGTAGCACACTTATGGGGATTACTCGGTATAAATTTATGCGCCTATTTTGTATTAACCCACTTAATACGCCTAACATCATTAGATCGTCCATATCTGGAACCAATATATCCCCCGCGATTATCCGATCTAAAAGATTCAATCATTCGGGGACCACTTATTAAACAAACAATGCGTCCAGGTTTTTTGCATAGCCAACAACCGCTTCGCTTCCAACCTAAACAAAAAAAGAAAAGTAAGGATATTGATGAATGATTGATTCGGAGGGAATGATAAATGGATTCGATACCAAAAGGTAAACAAATAGCACCATTTCTCGTTTTTTTCATCATTCACTCGATGCAAATAGGGGTTGGCGCGCTCGGATTTCAGCGTTTTATCGCGAAAACGGCGGGTTATGATTCGTGGATTTCTGTCTTAATTGCTTTGGCATTTTCACATATTATCATGTTTATTATTTTTAAAATCGTGAAACTAGGGAAAGGGGATTTAATCGATACTCATTATTTTGTATATGGAAAAATAGTCGGTAGAATTTTCAATCTCCTTTTCGCTATTTATTTTATTATTATAACGGTCACGATTGTAAGACCTTATGTTGAAATTTTGCAGACCTGGGTTTTTCTTAATGGAAGTGTTTTTTGGTTCACGCTCAGTTTTTTACTATTGGCTATTTATATTATTAATGGGGGATTTAGAACAATTGTCGGTATTGCTTTTTTTAGTGTAATCATCCCCTTCTACTTATATTTCATCTTTTTATTTACTCTACCATATACCGATTTCTCCGATTTTCTGCCCATATTAGATCATTCTTTACAAGATATTTTCAAAGCATCACTTCATTTATCGATCTCTTACCTGGGGTATGAAACCTTACTAATTTTCTACCCTTTTATTCAGAACGGAATGGATGGTAAAAAGTGGGCACATTTAGGACTGTTATTTACCGGGTTTATTTACTTATATATTACGATTTTATCCTTCAGTTATTATAGTGAAGAACAACTTCAACATGTGATTTGGCCCACCTTATCTATGTGGAAAATAGTAAAGCTCTCATTCATTTGGCGATTTGAATATATCGGAATTACAACTTGGAGCCTTGTTATTCTTCCTAATATTTGCATCGCCCTATGGTGTGCTAGCAGAATAATAAAGAAGACAATCAATATCTCGCAAAAAGTGTCCTTATATATCATTGCACCTCTCGTACTAATTATCTCTTTAATACTGCAGACAAGGCAACAAATAGATCAATATATCACATGGGTTGGAAACATAGGAATCATTATTAATTACTTCTATATTCCCTTATTATTACTACTCGTAATCATCGCAAGGAAGGTGAGAAAATGAAATGTCGGATGTTATTATTGTTTCTCCTCCTCCCTCTACTAACAGGGTGTGTGCAAACAAAAATTATCGATGAGGTAAATTTAGCGACTGTTGCCGGCATTGATTATACCGAAGATGATCAATTGCATCTGGTCACGCTTTCTACCCATTACACACCTGATAAGGAAGCTGTTGATGATTATTTCGAAGTGATTATGAGTAAAAATGATGATACAGAAAACCAATTAAACAGACAATCAAGTGAGCCTGTTTTAATTGGGGATTTGGATATTATCGTTCTCGGAAAGAAAGCGGCAGAAGAAGGCGTTTTTCCAATTATCGATACATTACAAAGAAACCCAGCTGTTGGTTCTCGGCTATTTTTAGTTGTTTCGGAAGGACCAATGACGGAGCTGTTGAAAGAGTCATATGGTACACAAGGTAACGCAACATACATCTCTAAATTAATTGAGCATAATATGAAAGAACGTGACGTTCCTGAAACAAATTTGCATTTATTTGTTTCAGACTTTTTTCAAAAAAGGAAAGGTGCTTACTTACCTATTCTAAAAAAGTTACCCGGCCGACACCTTGAAGTCTCTGGTCTCGCTCTTTTTCACGATGAAAAAATGGTTTATACAGTTCCTGAAAAAGATATGTTCTATTTCAAAATATTCGTTGATAAACATACAGATGGAAACTTGCCTGTTAAGATCGATAAAGAAATGGCGGTAGTCAGCAACATTAAATCACATACTATGATCAATGCCGATTATAATAATTTGACATTTGAAATAGACTTCCAATTAAAAGGTATTATAAAGCAATATACAGGAAAAAAATTGGAGACCGAAATAATCGAGAGGATTAAGGATAGTATGGAACGAAAGATCGAAAAGGAATCGTTAAGATTGCTAAAAGAATTTCAGGATATGGGGATCGATCCTATCGGTGTAGAACGTAAATTCAAACAACAAAATCGAAATTTCGACCAAGAAAAATGGAAAGATCAATATAAAGACGTCACATTCAAATTCAAATCTGTCATACAAATACTAGAATCCGGAACCCTAGAATAGAGCCAGTGCCAGGCACCGAAACAATTCTGAATTGTTTTGGTGCCTGGCACTTTTATTCTTCGGATGAGAACATATATTTTTTATAATGATATCTTATCGAGAGTACTACGCCCATTGCGAGCATATTGCTAAGTAGTGAGCTCCCCCCATAACTAATAAACGGAAGTGGAATTCCTGTAATTGGCAATACTTGAATCGTCATACCAATGTTTTGAAATACATGGAAGGCAAGCATTGAAATAACACCTACACAAATATACGTATAAAATGGATTTTTTGTATCTAATCCTGTTCTTGTAATTTGGTAGATAAGTAAGAAAAACAAACTAATGAGAATGCTGCCACCTATGAAACCAAATTCCTCACCAATCGTACTGAAAATAAAATCAGAATGGCTTTCAGGTAAATAAACTTCCCTATTTGCAAATCCTTTACCCTTCGTTTGCCCTGATCCTACCGCAAGCAATGATTTTACAAGCTGCATCCCTTCATTTGAGCTATATGAATGGGGATCAAGCCATGAATAGATCCGCGCAAACTGATATTGCTTGACGCCAACATATTTTAAAAGGTCAGGTCTGAGTATCGCGAAATACATAACAGTTCCACCCAGTAAAGTGAAGCCAGTGAATATAGGCAATAACAACTTCCAAGTAATACCTGATACTAAAATCATCCCTAGGAATATAGCAACGAAAACGAGCGATGTACCTAAATCTGGTTGCATGATGATAAATACAACAGGTAGAAACGCTACTGCAGCAATTTTCATCATTAACCAAAGGTCTGTTTTTACTGTTTTCAATATAAATTTTTGATGATGATCTGCTGTTACTTTGGCAAGTGAGATGATAGTAAAAACCTTCATATACTCAGATGGTTGAATAGAACCAATAGGAGTAAAAAACCAACTTTGTGCCCCATTCACTTTTTTAGTAAGTGCTAAAGATTCAGGAGCTATAAATAATATAAGTAACAAGAACAAACCAAAACCGTACGTATACCATGATATTTTTTTCAATTGGTCTGAATCAAGTCGAATGACGACTATTATTGCAATGATACTAATGACATACCACATTAACTGCTTTTTTATAAAATTATCTATATATTGTCCAGTCGATTGAGCGCTATAAATGGAAATCAGACTAAATATCGTCAATAACATTAACGTTAATATTATTCCATAATCTATTTTTGGAATCACTTTTTTCTGAGAAGTCATCACTTCGTCTCCTCTGTATCTATATATAGTAAAAAAAACAACCATTAACCATCTTATCATTATATCGAAAATAGAGAAACTAAAAAAGGGAGAAATACAGATCTCTCCTTTGAAAATCAATAAGTAGAAAATGAATAAAATCCCACTCAGCAATTATTTTCACTGAGTAGGATCTTGGCCTAGCCTTCTGATGCAAACATATACTTCTTATAATGGTATCTTATTGAAAGTATAATTCCCATTGCTATCATATTACTTAATAAAGAGCTACCACCGTAACTTATAAAAGGCAGAGGAATTCCTGTAATCGGAAGTACTTGGATTGTCATTCCAATATTTTGAAACACATGAAAGGTAAGCAGTGAAATGACACCTACACAAATATAGGAGTAATATGGATTTTTTGTATCTAAGCCTGTCTTTGTTATTTGATAAATAAGCATAAAAAATAAACTAATTACAATACTACCACCGACAAATCCAAATTCTTCCCCAATTGTACTAAAAATAAAATCAGAATGACTTTCGGGCATATACACTTCTCTACTTCCAAAACCTTTGCCGCTCGTCTGGCCAGAACCGATTGCAAGCAAAGATTTTACCAATTGCATACCAGCATCTGTTCGGTGTGAAAAAGGATCAAGCCATGAGTCTATGCGTTTAAATTGATATGGATCGACGCCAAATTTCTCCATAAAAGGACGTTGCCAAATTGCCAAATACATTGCTGCTCCTGCAATGACTGTGACAAAGCTAAAGATCGGTAAGAGCAATTTCCAGGTGATGCCTGATACAAAAACGATTCCAAGAAAAATCGCGACAAAAACAAGAGATGTCCCTAAATCCTCGATTATTGTTAGCATAAAAGGAAGACCAAAGATCACAGAAATTTTTATTAAAAGATAGAAATCTGTCTTGATTGTTTTGTGTAAAAACCTTTCATGATGGGTCGAAGTTACTAAAGCCAGCATCATAATAGTTGCAATCTTCATGAACTCGGATGGTTGAATTTGACCAACCCCTGGAATGACAAACCAAAGTTTTGCCCCATTGATAATAGGTGTAAATTTTGATACCGGTAATAATAGAAGAATGACTAGTAGTAGCATCCCAAATCCATATGCGTATTTCGATATTTTTTTCATTTGATCAGAATCAAATCGAATAATAAAGATGATGGCAATGGAACCTATTACATACCACTGTGCCTGTGAGACAACAAAATTAGCTTTATACTGGCCTGTAGATTGAGCACTATAAAGGGTAATAAAACTTACAATCGCCAACAACATTAACGATAATATTATTCCATAATCCAATTTAGGAATTGGCTTCTTTGGAGATGTCATCATTTCGTCTCCTCTTTATTTTAAGTGCACATAATATGACTATATGTAAGCCTCATATCATTATACTTGATGAAACGAAACTTAAAAAGGAACATTTTATGGAGTTTGCATTAAATAAAAGAAAGCATAAACATTGAATCAATAAAAGATAGCTTTTACAATAGATGAAAAGGAGGTTTTACACGATGGAAACAATTAAAAGCACTGAACAATTTAATGAACTAATTTCCGGGTCAGATCCTGTAATCGTAAAATTCGAAACTGACTGGTGTCCTGATTGTAAAGTAATGGATATGTTTATTGGCGATGTTATTGAAAATAATCCCCAATATAAATGGTATGAAATGAATCGCGACGAATTCTCAGAAATTGGTGAAAAATATGATGTAATGGGTATTCCAAGCCTACTCATTTTTAAAGACGGTGAAAAAACAGCACATTTGCATAGTGCAAATGCCAAATCACCAGAGCAAGTAAATGAATTTCTCGCTAGTGTGAAATAATAATAAGGGACAGATCGAAACGATCTTGTCCCTTTAATACGTAGTGAAATGGAGACCTTTCTGTACTAAATATATAATTCGTTGCATAGGTGTTAACTCATCTTGATATGTATCAAAGTCAAGAGTAAAATCGCCGTTTTCATTATCCCACTGGCGATGGAAATAATGATCGAGATCCGTTATAATCTTCGTATCATTCGGTGCTTTAATCAATACATTCGTCTCTAAATTAAGATCATCTAAGTTTCTTTTAGTAAAGTTTGTCGATCCTCCAATAATGATCGCTTCTTCTTTCTTCTTTATATACATTAATTTCGGATGATATTGTTCCTCTGTCGTATTATACCAACGAATTTGAATTCCACTATTCGTTTTTTGATCTAACTCTCTCGCTACTGGCCGGTTAGGCAAACCCGTTTTCTTCGCACCAAATGCATTCTCATTTGGGTCTAAAATAATTTTAATATCAGCATTTCTTTCGTGAGCTGCAAGTAATGAATTAATGATTTTGCGATCTGCTAAATAAAACATTGCGAGCCAAACCTCATCACCATCCCCCGCAGATTCAATGGCATTAAGTGCTGCTTTAAAGACCTTCCCTTCTGTTATTAGTTGAACAGCAAGTGGACCTGGTGTGTGACTTTGATCATAATGATAACCAGGTAATTTCTTTCCTCCAGCTAAATTTGCAGCCGCTTGCTCTGATTTCAATAAATCCGCAATAATCGGGCCATTAAGTTCAAAACCAATATTTGAATGATTAGCACTTGCGTCATGTGGATTGCCTGATAATATGATCGCTGTTTTATCCGTTGCAATTGTTTTTCGATGATTAGCTTTCACATTCATTAATTTTAAATATGATCTTATTGTCATTCGCGGTGCCTGGTCTGCCATTGCATTTGGAATATAAGCTTTTCCACTTTGTCCGAACCATTGAAAAAACATTCTCCAAATAGCAGAGTATAACGGATTTGAATCTCGCAAAGTATCCAGATCAGTATGTAATACATCAATTCCATTTCTCTTCATCTTTTCAAATTGTTTATTTTCATGTGATCCATATGACGTGTTAATCTCATCTGTTATTAAGATAATCTCCATATTAGGATTTTTTAATTTCTTTGTAACTAACTTGTTAGTCAAAGTAGAACTTAGCTTAGGAAAATTTAAGCCTTTATCATAATAAGCATTGTATAAAAATAAATCCAATACAATAAATTGTTCCGCTTCATCTATTGCCGTAAAAATCCGCTTAAAAAGTTGCTGTTCCTTTTTCGTGTTCCCTCCATCTTTATATGTTAAATCATATAAAAAGCTTACACTTTCATCTGACAAATAGTGAATATCCCCTTCATAGGAAATCCCATTTGGCAAAGTTTTATTTTCATGATAAGCAATCGTACCAATATAGACGATTAAAAATATTAAAATCAACAGTGCCAATATATTTCTTTTATTTAGTTTTCTATTAACCATCTCTATCCTCCAGAATGGAACGCTATATCTGGCTTTTCCCTTTATCAATCTTCTAAAAACCATCCCTAAAAAATATATTTGGTTTCATTTATCTTTCATTGGGTAAATTATAGTTAAGCAATTAAATTGTTATCGAAAGGAAGATCTATATGCTCTGGACTATAATCGGAATACTAATTGTACTTTGGCTACTAGGTTTTATAACTAAAGTAGGCGGAGGCTTAATTCACATCTTATTAGTTGTGGCACTAATCGTCTTTATCTTCAATATGATTTCTGGTCGTCGAGCCAAGTAAATAAAGGCCACTCCCCTTGGAGTGGCCTTTATTATGTATTATGTATGTAGAGAAGCATATCCAGATGCGGGATGCCATCTTCCAAATATATGTCTGACACTCCTGTAAATCCAAATGCTCCGTAAAACTTTTGTAAATGAGCTTGGGCCTGAATCCTGACAACATCTTCCGATAATTCTTCCTTTACAAACTGCAATCCTCTTTCTACTAGCTCTTTACCTAAACCTTGTTTTCGATGTTGCCTATTGACGATAATCCTGCCTAAAGAAAGTTCTTTGTACGCGGTTCCTTTTGGAAGGATACGTAGATATGCGGTAATTCCATCCGCTGCCAGTAAATATAAATGCCATGCTTGTTTGTCTAAATCGTCCAATTCGGGATAGGGACACTGTTGCTCCACTACAAATATATTGACCCGTTCTTTACAAATATCATACAACTCACTTACAGTTAATTCGTTAAATCTTTTAATTATCCATTCCATTTCTTTTCATTCCTCTTCAGATATTTAAATGATGAATTTTCATAAAAAAGTAGAAGAAGACTCATCTACTGAGTCTTCTCTGTGTATCTTATTTTTCAGCAAGTGGTTCTTCTTGAGTTACTTCAATTTCATTTTTATACATCCCAGTTCCATCACCAATTGCATAGTTATGCACACGATTATTAACAGGTACCAAGACGGAACGATACAATGTTGGGAAAACTGGTACTTCATCGGTCATAAGTTGTTGCCACTCTTTATAAATTTCTTTACGTTTTTCTGGATCGAACGCAGCTTCAGAAATACCTTCGGCTAGCAGACGATCATTTTCCTCACTTGACCAACGTGTGAAGTTATAAATAGCATCTCGACCATAAAGCCCACTAGGATCCACATCAATACCTACACCCCAAGCAGCAGCATAAATGTCAATGTTAGGATTGTCATCCCCTTTTTCTCCTACACCTTCATAAAAACTATTAAATTCTTGTAAACGCCCATCCAATAGTTCCACTTTCAAGCCAACAGCTTCCCATGCTTGGATGTAATATTTAGCTAATGGTTCAGCTACTTCATCACCTGACATAGAGGCGAAATTAATGACTAACTCGTTACCTTCTTTATCTTCACGGATACCATCACCATCAACATCTTTATAGCCTGCATCTTCAAGAATTTGTTTTGCTTTCTCAGGGTCATATGGTGCACCTGGGTTTGATTCATCATGATATTCTGGATGTGAAGCAGGAATCAATGTTGTAGCAGCCCAACGAAGACCATGATAGAATCTATCGCCTACAGCATTATTGTCAACAGCATGCCACATTGCTTTACGTAAATTCACATCTGCCATTTTCGCATTAGGATCTGTTTTAACCTCTTTTGCTTTTTTATCCCAAGTACCTAGTTTAAATCCAATATATGAATAAGCACGATCAATAGCACCTAAATATTCTACATTAGATAATTCAGCATTGGCCGGGAATTGATCCACTGGGAACTTATCAACTGTGTCCACTTCACCTTTTTTCAATGATTGAACAACAACATTTGGATTAATAACTTTTAACGTTACTTTATCAAGCTTCGGTGCTCCGCGCCAGTAATCTTCATTTTTTGTATATGTGACTGACTCACCTGGAACAATTGATTCTACTTTAAATGGACCAAAACCAATTGGATTCTCACGTACTTCTGGAGATGAAGAGATATCTTTAACTGGCATATCCCCAAAGATATGCTTCGCCAATGGATACGTCCAAATACCACCTGTTATAAGTGATGGTGTTGCTTCAATGTACGTAATTTTCAGTGTTTTTTCATCCACTACTTCAATACCGGAAATGGTATCAGCTTTTCCTTCATGATAATCTTCAATTCCGACTACATTTCTCAATGTAGAGTCAAAACGTGGACCATCATAATCTTTGTTAGCAATTACTTCATGAGCAAATAACCAGTCTTCAGCTGTAACAGGCTCACCATCATGCCAGTTTACATTGTCACGAATCTTGAATGTAAATGTTTTTCCATCTTCAGATGCCTCATATGTTGCAGCACCGTCATTCGTATATACATAGTTTTCATCCCAAGTTAACATTCCTTCGTCAAACCACTCAAGCACCTGTGCGTCTGGGTCACCTGAATAGAAGTTAAAGTTCAATGTACCTTGAAAAGCAGTGTCGGAAACGAGTCCAAAGGTAAAGGAGCCGCCTTCCATTGCTTCTCCTTCATTCGTTTTAATATTACTGAAGTCGTCGATAGAGTATAGCTGTTCTTCCCCTTTAGCGTTCTCTTTCTTACCCTCTTCCGTCTTTTTCCCTTCATCCTTCGGCTTTGCATCCGAATCAGTTTTATTACACGCTGTTAATGCAAATAATAATACAAGCATAAGCGCGAATAGAACTTTGCTAGCATGTTTCATTCTATACATATTAACCTCTCCCCTTTCTTTATCCTCTTCTTTGCCTTGCGTCAGTCGCACGTTTTAACGCTTGACCTACATTATTTATACTCAACATCAATATTAGGATTAACATTGATGCAGGTAACCAGATCCACCATCTAAATTCAAGTGTTTGCGGGTTTCTTGCATAACTAACAAGCGTTCCAAGGCTCGGTGTGCTCTCTGGAAAACCAAAACCCAAGAAGGACAGCCCTGATTCTAAACCAATATTAGCCGCTAAATTCAATGTCATTGTTACGATAATAATCGAACTTAAATTTGGCAAAACCTGCGTAAACATAATTTTAAATTCAGATGATCCTAATGTTTTCGAAGCTTGAACATAGTCAAGTTCTTTTTCTTGCAAAGTTTTAGAGCGAATTAAGCGTGCTATACCCATCCATAAAAAAGCTGTCATAATTAATGAGAATGATAGAATGCTATATTTCGGTACGATTGCCGCAAACACAATAACAATCATAAGAAATGGTAAAATCATAAAGAAGTCAAGAATACGCATAAATATATTATCAATGGTTCCTCCGAAGTAACCAGAAACCAAGCCAAATCCAATTCCTATTACTCCTGTCATTAAGGTTACTAGTATGCCTATCGATAAGGAATTGCGCGTCCCTACAATGAGCTGGCCAAATACATCACGTCCACCGTGATCCGTACCTAACCAAAATTCCGAAGAAGGAGGTTTATGAATAGAGAATAAATCAACAGTAACAATTTCTTTCTGATCTAAAATAAGCGAAATACCATATACGAATACGACAACTAATATAATAAAAATTAACGAGATAAAGGCTAATTTATCCCTGACAATTTCACGCCACAAAATTCGCCAGCCAGATGGACTTCTATTAGTATCATGGCTATTATCCAGTAATTGCACATTGTTCGTTTCCAATCTTAACCACCTCTGAGTCTATCGAATCTTATTTAATACGAATACGTGGATCTATAAGGCTTAGTATAATATCTGAAATTAACGCCCCTATTATAGAAGCGATTCCGAAGAGCAAAACAACGGAAGTAACGACACTATAATCCCTTAATAGTATGGATTCAAAAAACAACTGTCCCATACCAGGGTAACCAAAGATATTTTCAATAAAAATAGTCCCTCCGATTAAACCAGTAATTTCGTATCCGAAAAAAGCAGCAATTGGTAATAGCGAGTTTCTTAAAATATGACGATTATAAATTCGAGATTCAGAAGCACCTTTCGCTTTGGCAGTAAGTATAAAATCCTTCTGCTTTATATCAATAATTTCACTTCTTAAATATTGCACCGTAGAAACCGTTGCAATTAATGCCATTGATAACGCCGGGAGTAATAAATGGTTGATTTTACTAATAACATATTCAAAAGTACCTGGAGTTAGTCCTGGCTTTACACTTCCTCCTGTAGGGAACCATCCTAGATTGAATCCAAACATCCATAGCATCACTAGTGCAAAGATAAATAATGGGGCCGCAAAACCAATATATGTGTATCCAGTTATTAAGCGATCTGCCCATGTATCGTTATAACGTCCACTTGTAATTCCAAGTGGTATCGCAATTAAATAGGTTAAGATCAATGTCACAACGGAAAGCCAAATGGTGTTAATAAGTCTTTGAGATATCAACTCGGTGACAGGCATTTTAAAACGGAATGATTGTCCAAAGTCTCCCTGAATCACTCCCTTTAACCAATCTATATATTGGATATACCAAGGATTATTTAAGCCGAGCTTTTCCCTTTGTGCCTCTATTGTGGACGGATCAACATTGGGATCAATCATTCCACTTAGTGCATCGCCGGGCATCATTTTTGCCAAAATGAATATCAATATACTAAGTAATATAATTTGAGGAATCATAATTCCAATACGCCGTACAGTGAATTTCCACATATTATTCAACCTCTCCCAGGCAATGCCACTAAATGTGTGTCAGATATGGGCTGTAATTTATATGCTAAGCCCTCTTCATCAAAAAAGTCATGATATGATCGTTCGTACTCCACTTTCACTTCTTGTCGGAATTGAAGTTGACGATCACGGTTTCTCGGATTAATATCAGGAATTGCTGCTACAAGACGCTTTGTATATATATGTTGCGGATGGTTAAATATATCGTCTGTTGTTCCTTGTTCCACATATCTCCCTTTATACATAATGCCGATTTCAGTACACATATGTTTAATAATTCCAAGATCATGACTAATGAAAAGATAAGTAAGCCCTAACTCTTTTTGAATATCTTGCATGAAATTCAGTACTTGCGCCTGAACAGATACATCAAGGGCAGAGACCGGTTCATCAGCAATAATCAACTTTGGCCTTAAAGCAATCGCCCGGGCAATACCAATCCGTTGCCTTTGTCCACCTGAAAATTCGTGAGGATATTTATAAATACTATCCGGGCTTAATCCTACCAATTCCATTAATTCTTGTACTTGTTTTTTTAAGTCACTCTTCGTAAGTTTCTGATAATTGATAATAGGTTCTGACACAATATCTAAAACACGTTTTTTCGGGTTCAATGATGAATATGGATCTTGGAATATCATTTGTACATCCTTACGCACGTCCATATCCGTACGGCGTAAGTTAGTTATGTCCTGTCCATTAAACTTAATATTACCTGAAGTGATATTATTCAATCCTATGATTGCCCTTCCAGTCGTCGTCTTTCCAGATCCTGATTCTCCAACAAGACCATAGGTTTTCCCTTTTTCAATTGTAAAATTTACTCCATCAACTGCTTTAATATGATCAACCGTTCTACCAAATAAACCGCCTTTAACCGGGAAATGCACTTTAAGATTTTTTACTTCAAGAAACGCCATTGCGCTGTGCCTCCTTGCTTTTATCAGGGAAGTAAAATTGTTTATAACAAGTACAGCGTACGAAGTGACCTGGGCTAACTTCATGCAATGTTGGATTTTCTTCATGTGCTGAAGGATCTATCCATGGGATTCTTGCACTAAACCTGCATCCTTCACGAGGTAACTTTTGCAATGATGGTACAATCCCCTCTATAACATGAAGTTTTGATTGCACTTCTAATGAATTTGGGACCGAATTTAACAATGACCTTGTATATGGATGTAATGGATTCTCGAACAATGTGTATGCATCTGCGATTTCCACTATTTGACCTGCGTACATGACCGCAACCCTATCAGCCATTTCAGCTACAACGCCTAAATCATGTGTAATAAGGATAATCCCAGCATTACTGTCTTCTTTTAGTTCTTTGATTAAATCAAGAATTTGTGATTGAATCGTTACATCAAGTGCTGTTGTAGGTTCATCGGCAACTAATAATTCAGGCTCGTTTGCAATCGCCATTGCAATGACAACCCTTTGCCTCATCCCACCAGATAGTTCATGTGGAAATTGTTCATACGTATGTTCAGGTCGAGGGATCCCCACTTTATTTAACAGGGCAATAACCTTTTCTTTTTGTTTGTTTTTCGGCAATTTCTTATCATGTAAATAGATAATCTCCGCAATTTGCTCTCCAATGATCATTAAAGGATTTAACGCAGTGAGTGGGTCTTGGAATATCATCCCCATTTCTTTTCCTCGCAATTTATTCAACTTCGCGGAGGAAATATTAGCAATTTCTTGGTCTTTAAATAGTACGCTACCTTCAATTTTCGCACGATTGTGCAAACCCATAATTGAAAATGCGAGCGCACTTTTTCCACATCCTGATTCACCCACAATTGCAAGCAATTCATTTTTAAATACAGTTAGTGATAAATCATCTACGGCAGCATAATAATGATCTTTAATTCGAAAAGATGTTTTCAAATTTTTTATTTTTAATAATTCCCTATTCAAATTAATCACCCTACCAAAAAGTTAATGTATTCTGAATACTATCACTATAACTTATTCACGTCTATTTTCTCTATTCCTAATATCTGTTAAAAGGTACCTACGAATCCGAATGTTCTGACTAATTAACCTAAAAAATAAAATTTAACTAAAGCATTCTCTAGTTTATAATTTTCTGTGTACTATTATCTAGGAAGGTAGTATAGGTATTCTAATATACTATTTTAATATACTAGAAGTTAACTTCACGCACTTAGTTCTTTGTACCTGTTTTTTCTACTACTTTATATAATCTGTACCACAGTAAAGCTTTTCAGTAGTTAAATATATATTTAGAATATCGAATTAAATTCATTATAAGAGAGTTATTTTAAAAAAGCAATAACTTTTTATATTCGAATAATAGAGTATTAAATAGAAATGAGACAGCGCTATGATACGCTGTCTCATTTCTATTTAATCGTTTTTTTTAGTATACCAACAATAAGGGCAGTAACTATAGTTCCAGCCAAAATAGCTAGTATATACAAAAGGATATTTCCTTCAATAATAGGGACTACGAACAAGCCACCATGTGGGGCTGGTAAGCCAATTTTAAATACCATGGATAATGCCCCTGCTACAGCTGAACCAGCCACTGCAGCTGGAATGACACGCATTGGGTCAGCAGCTGCAAATGGAATGGCCCCTTCCGTTATAAAAGTTGCACCCATTATATAATTAGTCTTCCCTGCGTCCTTTTCCTGTTTAGTGAACTTACTTTTAAAGATAGTTGTAGCGAGCGCTAAACCTAGTGGTGGTACCATCCCTCCAGCCATGATCGCAGCATGTGGGGCATAATTACCAGCATCAATCATAGCTATTCCAAAAGTGAAAGCAGCTTTATTGATTGGCCCTCCCATATCAATCGCCATCATAGCACCAAGTATCATGCCCATCAATACCAAATTACCAGTTCCAAATCCATTAAGCCAATTTGTTAGTCCTGTATTTATTGCTTTGACAGGATCAATAACAGCAAATAACATAATCATTCCAGTTAAAAAGATACTAAAGAGTGGATAAAGAAGAACCGGCTTTATTCCTTCAAGAGATAATGGCAATCCTGCAAAAAGCTTTTTCAAAAGTAAAACGATGTATCCTGCTAAAAATCCAGCAATTAATCCGCCGAGAAAACCTGCTTCTCCCGTGGCAGCCAGTAATCCGCCGACCATTCCTGGCGCCAACCCGGGTCTGTCTGCAATGCTCATTGCAATAAATCCTGCAAGTACTGGGATCATTAAGCCAAAAGCATTACCACCGCCAATGGTATTTAAAGCGGCTGCAAAAGCATTATAAGAGGGATCTGTCGGATCAGCTGAATGGATGCCAAACATAAAAGAAATAGCAATCAGAATTCCACCGCCAACTACGAATGGTAGCATATTGGATACACCATTCATTAGATGCTGATAAAAATATGATTTCTTACTTTTTACTATTTCTGCTTCTCCATCTTGCATACGATTGCTCCCACTACCACTAAATATTGGAGCATCTTGTTTTATAGCCCGTTCGAGCAATTCTTGTGGCTTACGAATCCCTTCTGCAACAGGCACTTTAATAACGGGTTTGCCAATAAAACGATCTGTATCTACTTTCGTATCAGCCGCAACTATTACAGCTGCCGCTTTTTCAATATCTTCAGCCGTTAACACATTTCTTGCTCCCCCTGAACCATTGGTTTCAACTTTAATCGAAACACCTAATTCCGCAGCTTTTGCTTTTAATGCATCGGCTGCCATATATGTATGTGCAATTCCAGTAGGACAAGCTGTCACGGCAATTACACTAGCTTGCAGGGCCTCTTCATTTGATGTTTGGATATCATCTTCCTTTTCTTCATCAAAGCTGTTAATAATTTTAATAATATCGGCTTCATCATTAGCATTCATTAACTCTTTTCGCGCTTCCTCATTCATTAAAATAGAAGATAGTCTAGCAAGGGCTTCTAAGTGAGCATTATTTGCGCCCTCTGGTGCGGCAATCATAAAAAATAAATGTGCAGGATTTCCATCGAGTGATTCGAATTCTATGCCAGTCACTGATTTTCCAAAAGCAATGGCAGGTTCTTTCACCGCTGTTGTTTTCGCATGAGGAATAGCAATGCCTTCACCAATACCTGTAGTACTTTGCTTTTCTCTATCCATAATACTTTCTTTAAATTTTTCACGATCAGATAGCTTTCCAGCATAATCAAGCTTACTGACGAGCTCTTCAATCGCATCCGCTTTGTTGACACTTTGTAAGGAAAGAATAATTGTCTCTTTTGTTAATAAATTCGTAATTCTCATCTATTTTCTCCCCTTTGTTTCACTATAACCTGTGGCAAGAGTGCTTCAATTTTGGCTTCAGTACAAAGACCTAAAGAAAATGCAGTTGCACTACCTGATGCTACTCCATATTGAAAAGCTTCTTCCAGATTGGCTGTCTTAGTAAACTGTGCTATAAAGCCTGCAACAAGTGAATCCCCTGCACCTACAGAACTTTTCACGTCACCAAATGGTACATTAGCACTAAATACTTCTTCCTTATTAATTAAGATGGCACCTTCACCAGCTAAAGAAACGATTACATTTTTCGCCCCCATATCAATTAGCTTTCGTCCATATGGGATAGCCTCTTCTGCATTTCTAATCACAGTATTGAATAAGTCCCCTAGTTCGTGATGATTTGGCTTGACCAAGAATGGTTTATAGGGAAGAACTTTTCTCAATAATTCCCCTTCCGCATCTGCAAGGAACTCCACCTTTCGTTCTCTACAAATTTGAACAAGCTCCTCATATGTAGTATTTGGTAGTGTAGCTGGGATGCTCCCTGACAAAATGAGAAAATCACCACTTCTCAACCCCTGTATTCTCTGCTTTAACATCTCGTACTCTTCTAAAGTGATCTTAGGGCCTGCCGCGTTCAATTCTGTTTCCATTTCGGTGTTCAATTTAATATTTATACGAGTTTCTTCCTCAATTTTTGTAAAATCAGTTTGAATATTTTCATCTTTTAAATACGCTTCTACATATTGGCCAGTATATCCTCCGATAAATCCTAACGCTTTATTTTCTATTCCCACTCTTTTCAAAATCCTAGATACGTTGATCCCTTTTCCACCGGGGAATTTCGTTTCTTTCCGAATTCGATTTAATTCTCCTAGTTGTAATTGATCCAGCTCAACAACGTAGTCAATCGAGGGATTTAATGTAAGTGTATATATCATTCCTTCACAACCTTTATTTTTGTTTTATCTTGATATTGCAACATTACTTCTTCTGTAAGCTTGTTTGTAATAATGACTGCTTTATGGAGATCTACGATTTTTGAGAAAGCAATTTCACCAAACTTAGAATCATCTGCTAGGACAAAACATTTATTTGAGAGTGAAACAGCCTTCTCTTTAACCATTGCTTCTTCCTGGTCAGGTGTAGTAAATCCAACATCTGGATGAACCCCATTTACCCCAAGAAAACATTTATCAAAACGATATTGATCCAAATTTAATAGTGCACCTCTACCAATGGTCGCTTTTGTTCGTTGTTTAGCATATCCACCGATTAAATAAGTAGAAATACCTTTTTCAAGTAATGCACCAATATGTGTTAGCCCATTTGTGACGACTACCAAATCAATATCGTCAAGAAAGTGAATCATTTCGGCGGTAGTTGATCCAGCATCAAGATATATACAATCACCAGGTTGTACTAGACTTGCAGCATATCGAGCAATATTTTGTTTACCTTGAAGATTTTTGGATGATTTTTCTACCATACTCGGTTCTATCCGTTTTCCTTGCATCACAGAAGCACCGCCATGAATCCGCTTCAATTGATTTTCTTCTTCTAACTGCGTTAAATCTCTCCGGATAGTCGATTCTGATGAAAGAGTTGATTCAACTAAATCTTGTATTTTCACAGTGCCTTTTTCTTTTAATTTTTGTAAAATTACTAGATGGCGTTCTGGTGTTAACAAATCTTTCACCTCACTCTTTTATTACATATTCTTATTTTAAGGCGAATGCAGATATTTTTCAATCATAATTTGTCTAATTCCGTCATTATACGTCATATATTGATTGTTTTTGATCGTATTTTATTCAAACCTATCTTTCATTAATTGAATTAGCTTTATAATATTGATCTTTGGAAATAGCAAAAGCCCTTTGAGAACTTTCATTTCTCAAAGGGCTTTTAGGAATTTAATATTTTCTTAAGAATACTGCTGTTTTATTAAACCATTGTTCTCGGATGAATCGGTGACACTCCATAAATATCTTCTCAATTGCTTGGGTAGATTCACCTAAAACTCTTAAAGTAAAGCCAGAAACCGCGAGTTGAGATATACCAAACTTGCAGTCTCCCGCGACTTCCCCCAATAGTGCATATAGTTCGTCAAGAAACTCGCTCGTCGCTTTGTCGCATACAACAATCATAGATCCTAGGTGTGTATAACCTTCCATCAACCCGATCGATTCTATTTGCTGGCGTTTTGGTTCTAATTTTAAATGGTCAAAAACGATAAGCTCATCTTCTAAATAAATTTCATTTATGAGTTGTAGCTGCTCATAACTGAATAAATCCCCTTCTGGAGACCAACCAGGTGTTAGCATATCACTATAAATAAGTGTTGAACCGTTCTCCATCCGAATGACATTTTTTTGTTTATATCGTGCGTCCCGATACCCAATCAAAGGATCAGGAATGTATTCGAAAACACTATTTTTTTTCAATGTAATCTCTGTTTCCTGAATCACAGGTAAGTGAGGTGTTCTATATACCTTTGCAGCGGACTGGGTAGTTAACAAAAGTTCTGCTTCTTCTTCCACTTCAATCTCCATTCGGTATGTATCACCATCCACATATCCACCACCAGGATTAATGAGGAAATAAGTAACCTGGCCAGACTCATCTAAGTAATGAGGGCGCATTACTTTAAATGCTCCTTGAAAATATACATTTTTTGGGATCGTTTTACTGTTTTTCTTTTCAACAGTTAACCTTAATTCCCCTGTCCATTTACTCATTTTACTGAAGACCCGTTAAAAGTGCATTTTTCTTGATCCAATCGATTACTTCATCAAGCCCCGTATTGTCTTGTAAATTTGTAAATACAAATGGTTTATTTCCTCGGAAAACTTTCGTATCTGATTCCATCACTTCCAAACTGGCACCAACATAAGGAGCTAAGTCTATTTTGTTAATGATGAAAAGGTCTGATTTTATCATCCCTTGTCCACCTTTACGTGGAATTTTTTCACCTTGCGCCACATCAATAATATAAATGGAAAAATCCACGAGCTCTGGACTGAATGTTGCAGCAAGATTGTCTCCACCACTTTCAACAAAAATGATATCAAGATCAGTATGCTTTTTTTGCAACTCTTCAATTGCTGCTGTATTCATAGATGTATCTTCTCTAATCGCAGTATGCGGACAACCGCCTGTTTCAACCCCGATAATTCGGTCTGATGGAAGGACACCATGATTCATTAAATATTTAGCATCTTCTTTTGTATAAATATCGTTGGTAACCACCGCCATACTTAGTTCCTTTTCAAGGGCACGAGTTAATTTTTCTACAAGCATCGTTTTACCAGCACCAACTGGCCCACCTACACCGATTTTAATTGGTTCCATATATAAACACTCCTCTTTCAAATAAAAGTTCAATTGAGAGGTAAAAAAGAGCCGAGAAGTTCCAAGAACACTAGCTCATAATAAACACCCAGCTATTTTTCCCGGACTTTTTAACCAATCTTTTCAAGACATAAAGATTCTAATATTAAGCCGTTCATGTTTCATTTGTGAAATTTCTATTCCTGGCGCAGTTATGCCAAAATCTTCTATTGTTAATTCCTCAGTACTTTTAGCTGTTTCAAGGAGCCAAGGCTGAATATCTCTAAGAATTCTTTGCCCAGCGGTTTGACCAAGAGGAATTCCTCGAACTGCATTTTGAACAATACCCGATAAACAAGAATATAAATAAGCAGATATGGCACTTACTTTCGGCACTTCCAAGTAATAAGCTATCATTGTGAACACGATAGCCGGATGTCCGGATGATAGATTGGCAGATATTCTGTCTTTATATTCGGATAGTAGCGGGAAATCGTAAAGAGATAAACCAAGAGTTAACATGCGTTCACCCATTTTATAACTGCCTTCTCTAACTTCCCGTGGTAGATTTTGTACGGTGATCAAACGGTCAAGCTTCCAAATTGCTTCAAAATCTTCTTGCTCTATCGCTTCATATACAAGACGGCTAACGAGGCCGTCTGAATATTTCAGCTGTTCGTCTAGATAAATATTAAGCCATGTTTTAAACGATTCTGCATCCTTGACTTTATCCTCTTGGATGTATGTCTCCATCCCATATGAATGGCTAAATGCTCCTGTCGGAAGCTGCGAATCCGTCAACTGAAACAAGGCAAGTAAATAATTATCCATGACTATGACCAATATGACGGAAAGCTTGTTTTACTTTTCTTTTTTCACGTTCGAAAGGAATGGCTAACTCTTGAAGCAATTCTTCTACAAGATAATCATATTGAACAAACATCTCGTCGCCTTCAAACTGCGCAGGTAAATGACGATTCCCAAGCTGATGAGCAATATTTCCCATTTCCTGAATCGTACGTGGTTTAATAATAAGCAAATCATCAGGCATAACATCGACAACGATCATATTATGATCATCCATAAATAAAACATCACCCGCTACCAAATCACGAGCATCCTTTAGACGAATACCAAGTTCCTTACCATGGTCTGTCTTAACTCTTTGAATTCTTTTAACTAGATCACTGCTTTCCAAATACACTTTTTCTTTATGGTATTTCGCAAGCTGATCTTTATCCATTTCATCAATATGCGTAACAATATGATCAATTATCATTATTTCTCACCTCAAAATAAAAAGTATCGCTGTGCCATTGGTACGACATCAACTGGATCACATGTAAGTAACTCTCCGTTTACTCTCACTTCATATGTTTGTGGATCCACGGTAATTTCTGGTGTCTCTGAATTCAATTTCATATCCTTTTTCGTCAAATTACGAATACCATGAACTGGTAAGATCACTTTTTCTAAACCAAGCTTTTCTTTAATGCCTGCATCATATGCTGCTTGCGACACGAAGGTAATCGAATGTTTATACAAAGCTTTCCCAGTAGTCGCATACATCGGACGATAATTATACGGCTGCGGAGTAGGGATGGATGCATTGGGATCTCCCATAAGACTAGTGACAGCCATTCCATTTTTCAAAACCATATCTGGCTTCACGCCGAAAAATCTCGGACTCCAAATGACTAGGTCGGCATACTTACCTTCTTCAATTGATCCGATATATTCACCAATACCATGAGCAATTGCTGGATTAATTGTATATTTAGCTACATACCTTTTCACGCGGGTATTATCACCAACCCCATTGTCTCCAGCCATTTTTCCTCTTTGTTTCTTCATCTTATCAGCGACCTGCCATGTTCGAATTGCCACTTCTCCAACCCTACCCATTGCTTGCGCATCCGAACTCGTAATACTAAAAATACCCATATCTTGAAGAATATCTTCTGCCGCGATCGTTTCAGCACGAATTCTTGAATCGGCAAAGGCAACATCCTCTGGAATATCTGGATTCAAATGGTGACATACCATTAACATATCTAAATGTTCATCGATTGTATTAACTGTAAATGGGAGCGTCGGATTAGTGGAAGCAGGAAGAACGTTCATATAACTCGCGACTTTGATAATGTCAGGAGCATGACCGCCTCCTGCACCTTCTGTGTGAAAGGAATGGATGACTCTATCTTTGAATGCGGCTACTGTATTTTCGACAAAACCACCTTCATTTAATGTATCTCCGTGTAAAGCAACTTGTACATCATATTTATCAGCAACTTTTAATGAGTTATCAATGGAGGAGAATGTTGCTCCCCAGTCTTCATGCACTTTTAAACCAATAACCCCAGCTTCAACCTGTTCAGCTAGTGGCGCTTCTGTTGCCGCATGGCCTTTTCCAAGTAAGCCAACGTTAATCGGTAACCCTTCCACCGCTTCAAGCATGCGATGAATATTTGCAGGACCTGGTGTAACCGTTGTTGCTTTTGATCCTTCTGCTGGGCCCGTCCCACCACCAATTAAAGTGGTTGTACCTGCTGTCAACGCTGTTTCGACTTGGTCAGGATTAATAAAGTGGACATGGGTATCAATGGCGCCGGCTGTCACAATCTTTCCTTCTCCAGCAATTACCTCTGTTGCCGCTCCAATAACAATATCGATATTGTCTTGAATCAACGGGTTTCCAGCCTTACCAATCTTAAAAATTTTCCCATCTCTAATAGCCAGATCTGCTTTATAAATCCCTGTATAATCTAAAATGATAATATTTGTAATAACTAAATCTGGAATATCATCTCCACGAACAGCTAACGGATGTTGCCCCATACCCTCGCGAATAACTTTCCCACCACCAAATACTACTTCTTCTCCATAGAGAGTGCGGTCTTCTTCAATCTCAATGAATAGGTCTGTATCTGCAAGCCGAACCGCGTCACCAGTTGTCGGACCGTACATATCTGTGTATTGTTTTCTCGACATGCGAAAACTCATGAATTTTTCCTCCTATCTACTGATCCTTCTGTCTTCTCATTTAGCCCATATACCTTGCGTTCTCCGCCTAAAACTACGAGTTCCACTTCCTTTGGATCACCAGGTTCAAACCGAAAAGCAGCTCCAGCTGGAACATTTAAACGAAATCCAAACGCCTCATCCCTGTCAAACTGTAACGATTCATTTACTTCAAAAAAATGAAAATGAGAACCTACTTGAATTGGACGGTCCCCTACGTTTACAACTGTTATTTTTTTTGTTTCTTTCCCTTCATTGCAAATGATGTCTTCATCAAGCAATATATACTCTCCTGGTTTCACAGGCGACTTCCTCCTATCTAATTGGATTGTGTACAGTTACAAGCTTTACTCCATCAGGAAATGTAGCTTCCACTTGAATATCATCAATCATCTCTGGAACGCCTTCCATTACATCTTCTGAAGATAGGATCGTTGCCCCATATTGCATTAACTCTGCAACAGATTTCCCATCTCTTGCACCTTCTAAAAGCTCATATGTAATTAAAGCTACGGATTCCGGATGATTAAGCTTTAGTCCTCTTTCCTTACGGCGCCTTGCTAAATCAGCCGCGACCACAATCATCAACTTTTCCTGTTCACGTGGTAATAAATGCATCTCTTTTTCCTCCTATCCTTTATGACAGTGTTGCAATGTTCTTTCAATTCAGGTAAGAACTAAAGCGAAAGTGTCAGTAGTAACTAGCTATATAAAGTGAAGCTTTGTTATTTAATTTAAAAAGATATTAGAAGTCCAATAATTAGTTTTCCCATCTTTTCATTAAACAAACATTATTATCTTATTTGTAACAATCTATTTTTGCGGTGGATTAAAATAGATACTACTGTTAAAATAATTACTTCACCTTATATCTATTTTTAATAGTAAAAGCTTATTAAGTCAAGGTTTACGCATCTCGCTTCCTTATTAAGTAAATTACTAATGTCCTTATAAGGATGGAATAAATTAACCAATAACTTCTATTGCTAAAAAATATATCAATTCCGTACACTTATCATCTAAGGAGATGTTTCATTTGCAATATAAATTAGATAAGTTCTTTAACAGCAACCACTATTTATCATTGATTCCAGCTTCTTTAAAAGGAGTTTCGCAAGTTATATTACTTGAAAATGCTGTGTCAGGACTTATCATTTTGATCGGCCTTGCTATCGCTTCTCCAACACTTGCATTAATAGCTTTTATATCATCGGCCATTGGTACATTAGTTGGTGATTTGGGAGGGGCAGATAAGAAACAAGTACAAATAGGATTATTTGGCTTTAACTCTGTATTAACCGGAATAGCAATTATGATGTTTATGGAAGGGGGCATACGCTGGATTATCGCAATGGCCGGAGCGGCAGTATCAGCATTATTAACGGCTGCTTTCATGCATGCTGCAAAAAAATTCGCATATCCGGTATTAACATTCCCTTTTATTATCATGACATGGTTTTTATTGCTTTCAGCTTATCGGTTTACTACCTTTAAATTAAGTTCCGATTTGGTACCACAATCATTGTCTCAGTGGGAGTTGGATGCCTCAGGAAGTCCTCAATTAATTAGAGGTTTAATTAAAGGCGTAGCAGAAGTTTTTTTAATTGATGTATTTTGGTCAGGGGTTTTCATATTAATTGCTGTATTTTGGGCTGGCTGGAAATACGGAGTCTATACTTTGTTTGCAACAGCTGTTTCCTGGCTCGTTGCCTATTTCCTTGGAGCAGATGTCAAGTTATTGAATCTGGGTCTGTACAGCTATAATGCTGTCCTTTCTATGATTGCAGTCGGCTCTGTGTATAACGTTCGCCAACGTATCTTCCCATTTGCCGGGACAATTGCGGCAATGGCAAGCGTACTTGTTACTGCTAGCGTTGACACATGGCTATTACCTTTTGGCCTTCCGCCGCTAACCTTACCATTCGTTTTATGTACTTGGTTATTTATTGGCTCTCGGAAAGTGCTACGTAATTTATAATAAAATATATTCACTTAAGTTAAATGAGAAATCTTCAATCTTCACAGTAAGTTGTCTTTTTGCTCTGCATTTATGAGACTAAGTGAAATGGTTCCCGTGCTACCTGACCGTTGTTGACTTAGTATGACGATTATGAAAAACTTACTGGCTGACATGCGCGAAATACTCGTGAAGAAAAGTTTAATGCTTGATAGAAAAAGGTCGCTGACTCTATCAGCGACCTTCCATTTTAATGAATATATTCAATTATTATTCTTTGAACTTCAGCTTCTACTTCTTCAATTGGCATTTCATGATTTTCTTGTTCCGGCTGTGGATGAAACCAATTTACATCACCATTTCTGTAATGGCCTTCATAGCTTCTGCCATCCAAACTAATCTCAAAATGAGTCAAACCATGAGGCAAGTTTTCAAAGACTTCCTTTTTCACTTCAAATTCTTCAATCATGATGGCACCAGCCTCCTACTATTCCCTTTATATTTAGATTTCCCACATCTGCACCTTTTAAACCATTTATATTATTTTATCCTACATCTGCTGAAAATTGACTCCGATATAGATCTGCATAGAATCCATTTTGAGCAATGAGCTCATCATGAGAACCTTTTTCGATAATATCTCCTTCATTCATTACTAGGATTATGTCAGCATCTCGAATCGTAGAAAGTCTATGGGCGATTACGAAACTTGTTCGTCCAGCCATTAACAGATTCATTGCGCTCTGAATATTCATCTCTGTTCTCGTATCTACGCTGCTCGTAGCTTCATCCAAAATTAAAATTTTCGGATCAGCTAAAATCGCTCTTGCAATTGTAATCAATTGTCTTTGGCCCTGAGAGATATTAGCGGCATCCTCACCTAGAATCGTATCGTATCCAGCAGGTAATGTCCGTATAAAATCATCTGCAAAAGCACTTCTAGCCGCTTCTATTATTTCTTCCTCACTCACTTCCGCACGCCCGTATGCAATATTATCACGAATCGTGCCATTGAATAACCATGTATCTTGAAGAACCATCGCAAACAGCGAGCGCACTTGTTCACGTGACAAATCACTTAAACTTTTCCCATCAATCATGATTTTCCCACTATCTAGCTCATAAAACTTCATCAATAAATTAATAATCGTTGTTTTTCCTGCACCAGTTGGCCCAACAATCGCAATGGTCTGTCCATGCTGCACATCAAGACTCAAATCTTTAATAATAGGTTGATTCTGTTCATATCCAAAGCGAACATGGTCAAAAGTAATATGACCTGATATTTGCTTAAGATCAACTGAAGCAGGTGTTTCCTTCCGCTCTTCCTCTTCATCCAATAAAGAAAATACACGCTCAGCAGACGCAAGTGCGGTCTGAATCATATTGGCAATTCCCGCAGCTTGAGCCATCGGCTGTGTTAATTGTTGTGAATACTGAATAAATGCCTGCACATCACCAATTCTGATACTACCATTTAATACGAGAAGCCCTCCGCCAATACTGACAAACACATAACCTAAATTACCAACAAATGTCATTAAAGGCATCATGATTCCTGAAATAAATTGTGCTTTCCATCCTGAATGATAAAGTTTTTCATTCATTTCATCGAACTTTTCAATGGCCGCTTCTTCATGCCCAAATGCTTTCACTACTTGATGACCAGAATACATTTCTTCAATATGCCCGTTAATCTGACCAAGTTCTTTTTGTTGATTCACAAAATGCTTTTGTGAATAGGAAGCAATAAAACGGATTACAAATGCACTTAACGGAATGGTAACCAATACAACCAGTGTTAGCAACGGACTAATAATCAACATCATAATGATCGTACCTATGATAGAAATCACCGATGTAATGATTTGAGATAATGCCTGTTGCAGTGAGTTATTAATATTATCAATATCATTAATAACACGACTTAACACATCACCATGTGGATTTTGGTCATAATAGCGCAGTGGAAGTCGGGTTAATTTATCGTTTACGTCTTTACGAAGTTCAGCAGTTGTTTTTTGCGATACCCCAGCCATAATATACTGTTGCAAATAAGCAAAGAGTGCAGATAAAATATACAAACCAAGCAATAGCATTAATAGCTTGCTTAAAAAACTAAAATCTATGTTTAATCCCTTTGTTATACTAGTAAAAATAGACGTCGTGGCATCTCCCAATAATTTGGGGCTAATCACATTGAATAAGGTGGAAAATATAGCTGCAATTGCAACAAATATTAATTGATACTTACGCGGTTTCAAATATCCGAGCAATCTCCAAAGTGTTTTTTTAAATTCCTTTGGTTTTTCTCCATGCATACCAATATGTTTGTTTTTGCTCATGCTCCCTCCTCCTCTGTTCGCTGTGATGAAACAATTTCCTGATAAATAACATTATCATCCAGCAACTCATTATGAGTACCGATCCCAACAATCTCTCCCTCATTTAAAACGATAATTTGATCAGCATCAATAACAGTACTTACACGTTGGGCAACGAGAATGATTGTCGCATGATTCGTTTCTTTTTTTAAGGTAGCTCTTAGTTTCGCGTCTGTTTTATAATCAAGCGCCGAAAAACTATCATCGAAAATGTAAATTTCCGGCTTTCTAACTAAAGCTCGAGCAATGGAAAGCCGCTGCTTTTGTCCACCTGATAAATTGGCACCAGCCTGCTCAATATTCGCATCCATTCCATCTTCTTTTTCCATGACGAAGTCGATCGCTTGCGCCGTCTCTAAAGCACCAATCATCTCAGCCTCATCAGCAGCTCTATTTCCAAAACGAAGATTTTCTGCAATTGTACCACTGAATAAAGCCGCTTTTTGAGGGACATACCCAATTTTTTCTCTTAGCGCTTTTTGTGTCATTGTTTTTACATCCACGCCATCAACTAGTACCGTTCCCTTTTCCACATCGTAAAACCTTGGAATAAGCTTTACAAGTGTCGATTTCCCGGAGCCTGTACTACCAATAATTGCAGTCGTTTCTCCCGGTCTTGCTTGAAAAGAAACATGATGCAATACTGGTTTTTCCGCACCTGCATATCGGAAAGTGACATCCTTAAATTCCACATGTCCATATGATGACACTACCTCTGATGGATTTTCAGGATCATTAATCACTCGCTCCATCCTTAAGACTTCATTGATTCTTTTAACGGATGCCTGCGCACGCGGAATCATAATCAAGCCCATGGAGAGCATGATCAAAGAAAACAAGATCATCATTGCATATTGTAGAAACGCCATTAAATTTCCTACTTGCATTAACCCTTGATCAATCCGGACCGCTCCAAACCAAACGATTGCGATATTTGTAAAATTCATGACGATCATCATTACAGGAAAAAGCAGAGCCATAATTTTATTTACTTGAATACCTGTATCACGGAAGTCTTCATTCGCTGTATTAAATCGTTTTTTTTCATAACCAACCCGATTAAATGCCCGGACAACTCGAATCCCTATCAAATTTTCTCGCACAAGTAAATTCAGTCGATCAGTTTTTTTCTGCAATGCGCCAAAGAGCGGAATTGCTTTTCTAGAAATAATAAATATCAATATGGCCAAAACAGGCAATGCTCCCAAGAAAATAAGTGATAAGCCTGGGTCTCTCGAAATAGCTAGAATAATACCACCAATTAGCATCAATGGCGCCCTCGTCATCATTCTAAGCATCATATGTAGAACATCTTGAACTTGTTTCACATCATTCGTTGTTCGAGTAATCAATGAGGCTGTGCCAATTTTATCAAAGGCTTGCAAAGAGTAGTTTTCAACATGAACAAATAAGCTTCGCCGCATATCTTTACTGAAGCCTAAAGCCACCTTCGATGCAAAAAATGAGACTGCAACCGTCAGTATGACCGCTGCTATTGCACAAACAATCATCCAACCACCCGTTTTCAATATATAAGGCATATCCCCATTCACAATTCCGATATCCACAACATTGGCCATCAATGTTGGTAACAGCAGCTCAAGCAAAATACCTCCAAGTGTTAAAATAGCAACCATGAATATCTGGAAAGAATACGGCTTAATATGCTTCATCATTTTAGCAACACATCCTTACTTTTTACGTAGTTCTATTGTAACCATCTACCACCAGAAAACAAATGATATCCATCATGTTATTTCGTAATTAACGAGTGGGAAGTAACAGAGTTTCATATCTTTCAGAACTTAAATCACATGATAGCTTCTAAATAGATTCTCTTAATAGCAATTGAAAAGTATTATTATGAATATTACTTTTTCGACTTGTTGTATATAAACACCTGCCTATTTGCAGTAATATCATTCATATAAATTAATTCCTCCTTTGATACAAAATATAATTTAGTATCAAAGGAGCTATAATAATACATAAATATAACGTTGGGAGTGTTGAAAATGAAACAAACAACCCCTTATTTCACATTTGATGGCAATGCAAGAGAAGCACTGGAGTATTACAAGGATATATTTAACGGTGAAATTTTGGAGCTCAAAACGTATGGCGAAGCGAATTATCCAACCCCACCCGAAGCTAATGAGAAGATAATACATGGGAAATTTCAAAAAGACGAATTCTACTTAATGGTTTCTGACGCTTTTCCAAGCCATTCCGTTTCAATTGGCAACAATATTTCTTTTGTCCTTGAATTTGAAAGGGAAGAGGAATTGCAAACGATATATGATCGCTTATATGTAAATAGTACAGTTGTACAAGAATTACAGGATACATTTTGGGGTGCAAAATATGCGAAAGTCAAAGATCCATTTGGCATAGTTTGGGATTTAAGCTATACAAATAACTAATTTAATATTTGATGCTATACACATGCCCCATCTTAACTACGTTGGAACAAGTAGCCACCAACTTTTAATATTAATATTCGACTGTTTCTTATTGAATTAAAGCTGATGCTTGCTATAGTAAAACAAAAAAGTCTCTTCAACTAAGAAGAGACTTACTGATTAATGTGTTATTTCAAGCATGTCAGCAGCTTGCATTTCACTTATATCTTTAATTAAACTGAGTTCACTAATCAAGATTTTCTTTGCGTTAGTGAACATTTGTTTTTCACTTGCATTAAGCGGTTTTTCTTTCATTCGAAACAATAAATCCCGAACAACTTCGGCACCATCTTGCATTTCGCCTGTTTTCATTTTATCCGAATTTTGTTTAAATCTTTCTTTCCATGGAAGCTGACAATCAGGTTCTGCATTGTGAAAGTCAAACAAAATTTCTTTTACTGTATTCCGATCAACCACTTGTCGTATCCCCGTCTTTCTCATATTCTTCATGGGGATCATTACGTCCATATTGCTCGAGGGTATAGTGAAAACACAATATTGTTGCATTTCACCTAGGATCTCTCTTTCTTCGATGGCTTCAATTACACCTGCACCGTGCATTGGATAAAAAACTTTATCGCCAATATGAAACAAGTTATCCACTCCTATGATTTGCTATATATTTATTATAGCACATAGTCATCCCTTTATCAAATTTATAATTTTATCACGTTCACATATCAGTGTCAACACTTTTTTATTCTGTTTTTCTTTTACTTTTCCACCCTAAAAAGCCTACCCACTCGGATAGGCTTTTTGTTAGTTAATCATCGCTATAATCAATCTCTTTTTTTATTATTTTTCCAGTATTTGCATCGACTTTTATCTCAACTTCTTTATCGTCTACCTTCACTTCAATTTCATATTCATGGTCATCAGAATCGAATTCTACATCTATGATCTTCCCTGGAGTATCCTTTAGAGCGATTGAAATAGCTTCTTCATTAGAGATATTCACATTTTTACTAATTCGCTGATGGTTATCATCATCGTCAAAATCATCTTCTCCATCTCTATCAATTTTTAATATTTCACCTGTCACAGCATCTATATCTACGTCTACATCGCTGTTATTGCCTGACAATTCTAACTCTACTTCATAAATAAGTCGACCATTTTCCTTATCTAATTCCACACTATCTAATACACCGCCTACCTCGCCAATCGCAATTTCCGTTGCTTTTTCTATTGATATTACGGAAGAGTTTTCTTTACTATTTGCATTCATTGTTGAAGTTGAAGGTGCAGTCGAAGGCGAAGTTGAATTGGAAATAGCCCCTGCTCCAACCGCGCCTCCCAAAATAACAAATCCTACTACACCAGCAATTAATAAGTTTCTTTTCATTTGTAATGTCCTCCTCTTTTTGATCTACTTACATCATAACTGGTGAATATGAGGACAATCAGATAACAAGATGAGAATTTGATGAGAAAAAAACTGTGGTTCACTTTCCCCAGTTAACAGAAAAGACCTACAACCTATTAAGTTGCAGATCTTACATACATGAAATGCCTACTAATCCCAAGCAATATTAATTACCTCTCCAGTAATTGCGTTTATCTGTATTTCTGCTTCTCGATCATCATTTTGTTCTATTTCTATAAAATAGTAATACACTCCATCCTCTTCCTCAAAATCTATATCATCTACTTCTCCACTTACTGTATCGAGAGCAATTTCAACAGCTTCAGCTTCTGTTATTCTCGTTGCTACTTTCTTTTTCACTTGAAGTTTTTCTTCCTTCGTGCTAACTACTTCTCCAGTCTCTGCGTTAAGGGTCATCATAGTCTTTGTTTCATTACCTTCTAAAACAGCATCATAAAAAACTTGTTCTTTCTCCTCTCTTAATTGAAGGCTTTTTATTTTTCCTTTTTGTTGTTTCTCTATAATTTTTTCCATTTCATCTCTCGTCATTTTTTTCTTTTCTTCTTCCACCATAATTCTAATAATTTCGAGCACCTCACCGCTTGAGCGGTCTATTCGCACATCATATGTTCCGGTTTCCAATCGAAAAATCACTTTGTATACATCGTTCACAAGTGTTGTTTCCATAATTTCACCGCTGTACCTATCTGTCACCAATTTTTTTGCTTCAGATTCAGATATTGGTTTGGCCGATGCAGATAGATCCCACACTTGCCAGACAATGATGGTCAGTAATATAATTCCAACTATACCGAAAGCAACACGACGTTGATTTACTTTTCTCATCTATCTCACCCCAAAAAGATTTATTAATATGATCATACTAAATAAAGATGAGAATTTAATGAGTTTTATCGATTTTAAGGGATATTCTTGCTGTCGTACCTCCCCCTTCCACACTTTCCAAAGTGAGATCAGCTTGAATAGCCTTTGCCATTTCTTTTGCAAGGGATAACCCAAGACCAAATCCTCCCGTTTTTCTCGTTCTCGCTTTATCAACTCGATAAAAGCGATCAAATACTTTCGATAATTCTTCGTTTGGAATACCAACCCCTTCATCTTTAACTTCGATCAATCCTTTATCCGCCTCTCTCCGTACGATAACAATAATCGGTGCCTCGCTATATTTATGCGCATTTTCCATTAGTATATAAAATATTTGTTTTAACTTTTGTTCATCCACTTTAACAACAACATCTTGCTCCACTTTCATTTCAATACGCCGATTGAAAGCAGCTTTAAAAGATCGTATTGACTCTTCCCCAAGTGTAGCTAAATGAACAAATTTCATCTCTACATTCCACTGATCTTCCTGCCTTGCAAGTAAAAGTAATTGTTGAGTCAATTCTTTCATTCGAATCGCTTCAGAATGAATCGCTTCGACAGACTCTTGGAATAATTCCGGTTGTTGTAAGCCTCTTCGTTTCAAAAGGCTTGCATATGATTCAATGACAGTAAGTGGTGTTTTTAATTCATGTGAAGCATTAGACACAAACTGTTCTTGTTTCTCATAGTTCCGTTTTAGCTGAGCGATCATTTCATTAAAGGTTTCCCCCATTTGGTAGAGCTCATCTTTCGATTGCTTTGGTAAAGCGATTTGTTTGTATTTACCACTTTTTCGAATTTCAAACATCGTTTGAATCATCGATGAAATAGGTTTTGTAATAAAATTACTTAACAGTCGAGAAGAAAAAAGGACTGGAATGGAAGCTAGTAATGTAACGGCAATCAATACAATTTTTAATGTCCGTAAAATTTGCGTAGTTGCTTCAAGACCTTCTGTCATTTGTAAGTTCGCAATCTCTCCCTTGCTCGTAATAATCGGTATGGAGACAAATGTGTAGGGCTTTCCTTCATATTCAATTATTTTTCTTTTTTCGTACTCATAAAAAACTGTTGGGCTCCCCTTCAATTGACGCTGATTTGGATCAATGCTGCCAGCCCCAGCACTTCCATCGGCTTTTATAATTTGCAACATGCCATTAACGACTGGCATATAGGCCCTTAATACATCGGCAATGTCTATCGTAGCATCATCCTTTTGATTGATACCTTCCGCTGTCTTTGCCGCTTCAGCAGTTGTTCTTTCTAACTCACTATTTAAGATCATCCGACTAAACGTGAGATAGATCGCTCCATTTACCAAAATCAATAAGATAATAAACATGACAATCGTGTATAAATTTATTCTACTTCGAAGCTTCATTTCGCATCCTTCAGCACATAGCCGACGCCTCTGACAGTGTGAATAAGTGGTGAGGCGTATGGTTTATCGATTTTATTTCGTAAATAACGAATATAGACATCGACGACATTTGTGTCTCCGAAATAATCATATCCCCAAACTCCATCCAATAATTGTTCTCTGTTTAAAACATGGCGGGCATTGTTCATTAAATGTGCAAGCAACTCAAACTCTCTTGGGGTAAGCTCAATCAAATCATTTCCCCTGTATACTTCACGAGTGGCCTTACTCAATTTTAAGTCTGAAAATTGGAGCCAATCCTGTTCGGAACGATCGGTATTGTTTTGCCGAGGTAAACGCAACGCTGCTCTTATCCTTGCTAATAATTCCTCGATTTGAAATGGCTTTGTGATATAATCGTTTGCTCCAAGATCTAATCCAGATACCTTATCCTCCACAGAATCCTTAGCAGTTAGTAAAATAATTGGGACACCTGTCTCACTTGATCGGATACGCCGCAATACTTCAATGCCACTTAATCCTGGAAGCATAACATCCAATAAGATTAAATCCCATTCCTGTTCTCTAAACATGGAAAGCCCATCTAGTCCGTCCAAAGCCTTACCCGTTTCATACCCTTCATAGGTAAGTTCAAGTTCCAATAACCTCGCAATCTTCTCCTCATCTTCCACAATTAAAATTCGTTGCTTATCCATTTTCATCCCTCATTTAAGTATGTATGTACTGACATTTTAGCATGTAATAGATAGAAAAGCGCAAGCGCCCGTTTAGTGACGTACAAGCTGCGCCCACAGGGTGTGGGTGCGTCGACGTTGCCACACGATGTGGCGGTTTTAGTCGACGAACCTTAATATGACTCATCGTAGGAAGAAATCTGACGTTTGCTAGTCACTGAGGCTGGAGTTAGACATTACAGAATAGCATAAGCTTCTGTAACACTTATTGTATGGATTTAAATGTTGGAAATACATAGCAAAAAAGCCTTTGATTTTTTCTCAAAGACTTTTTAATGTTTTTCCGCTTTTTTTCAAATAAATGCTTAAAAAGATAAATGCGATCACTGTCTCTGTTAGAATTCCGATGGATTGTGCTAAAGACCCAATTAAACCGCCCCCATTTGGCAAGAAAAAGATCAATGTAAATAAGGCGATAAATGTCATTAAAACGTTACCTGCTTGGGAATACGATAGCACTTTCGTCTGGCCTTTTAGCATAAGTACGCCATTGATAAAATCAAGCCATGGGAAACAAATAGCAAAAACAATAAAAAATTTTAATGCTAAAATGCTTTGATCTAACAATTCACCTGACACTCCCATAATATTCTCAAATCCCCATATACCAATAGGAGAATAAGCGATAGCAATTAATAAAACGCTCGGAACAAGACTGAAAATGAAGGCAAATCGGGTTACTGCCTTCGCATCTTTTTCATAAAAGTTAATAACGACCTGATGTGTATATGATGAAACACTCACCAATAGATTCAATATGGAAAATGCAATCGCATAAGACGCAATCGCAATTTCCGCCTTGCCGCTTGATCCTAAAACTGCATTCGTAGCTGGAGAAATACTTACAGCAATTAGCGATGCAATGAGGAGCGGGAGATAGAATTTCATTACTTGTGAGCGATGGACGATTGGATGGTCCACCTTTTTATCGGGCATTTTCTTTACCAATTGATGACCTTCTACAACACTCACTAACGCTTCAATCACCATTCCTACTAAAAAAATATACGCTCCAATATACCCATGGTTTACTAAATTAAACTTTAATAAAATATATGCTAGTAATGCCATCACAATTAAACGAACAACCATACCAATGGTAAGCCACTTCGTTCGTAGATTCGAGATAATAACGCCATGGTATAAACAACGAATGCCTGAAAAGATGGTTACAAACATTAACACTCGGTAAACAGCAAGTGTCGGTTCAAGCATATGTGCCTTTACACCAAGCACCTCAGCAAAAAACAGATTTCCAAGTGGTGAATAGCCTATAATGAGGCTCAATCCTAATATAGCCGCCAATAAACTGACAGCTAGCCTCGATACTAATCTAAATGAATGTTTGTCTCGGACAAGTGTTGCGCAAGTTTGTCTCAAAATGACTGCACATCGTTCAAAAATAGCAAATAAGCTCATTGCCACTGAATAGCTAGCAATCACAACGACAGGGTCTGACGATCGTGCCAATGTACTATTTATAATGACGTGTGAGATTGTTACTAAGCTTGCAGAAATACCTAAAGGAATGAAAAATTTAATTAATGTACGAAAGGAAACTGCTTTCCTTGCCTCTTGTTGCATAGTCATAGCTTATTCACTTCTCTTACATTATATTTGCAACTTTTTCTCGCATACATTAATCTTCTACAACGCTAACAAAAATCCTTCGTATCTAGAAGGATTTTTTATTAAATGATATAAAACAACATTTATCCCATTATACAATGGGTAAGCTATTCCGAAGTGCATACCAAAAGACCTCTATTAGAGGTCTTTGTAATGGTTTAACTTGCAACTATAACTGTAGTCTTGCTTTTGAATAGGAATAAAAACCACCAAACTAACAAAAACGAATACCCTACAATTGTGAAAATAGACCAAATAGCACCTTGTTGTAATTGACTTATTAAATGTTCAAATTCATTCATCTCTTCTGGTCTTCCAATACTATTTATCAGACTAATTACAGGTACTGTTACACAGAAAACAATGGCTACAATGGACAAGCTTTTCATTTTCTTTTTTACAATACTAAATACAGCAATTCCTAATGTTGCAATTAATAACAAGTAATAGATTGCCCAAAACCAATTAGGTAGAGTTTCCCAATACATTTTTTATCCCCTTTGATATTTTGCATATGTTATATAATACAAAATGTAACAAAAAATCTATCGTTTGGAAAACAATTTAATCAATTGAAACAAAAACTAACTTTCCTGATACTCAGGATCATTGTTAAATATATTATTCATATTTATCTTTGTTTATCAATCGGAACTACAGCATCTTTGAGTTCTTCCTCTAATTCATTTCTATAAGCATCTGTTTGATCTACAGTCCATTGTAATTTCCCAGCCATAAAGTGGATAACCGCATCTTTCCATTCACGGACCCAATCAATAGAAAAAAACATTGCTCCTGTACGTCGAATAAAAAAGTCTACTGGTTTAACGGTCATTTCCTGTTCAAGTGCATACATCGTTTGCGCATAGACAACCCGAGGTAAACCAACGTCATTTATATGATTGAATTGCTTACCATATTGAAAAAGTTGATCAATATTAGATCCATATAAATGGACTAAGTATTTGCCTTCTTCTTCAGTAAAACCATATGATGTCGCTTCTTCTTCTTTTCTAGCTGTATAGGAGACAAAGCCTTTGGATCCGTTCACTTCTCCCCCGGAAATCGGATATGTTTTTGTTTGGCATGCCTTGAATGATCCTGTACCATCCTCTGTTAATTTGTCACTAACAAGATTCACCACTGATTCTGCCATTTGTCGATAACCCGTTAATTTTCCGCCAGCAATCGTAATTAAACCACTCTCTGATTCCCAAATCTCATCCTTCCTAGAGATCTCAGATGGGTCTTTTCCTTGCTCATAAATAAGGGGTCGAACGCCCGCCCAACTAGATTCAATATCATCTTCTGTGACATGTACATCCGGAAACATGTCATTCATTGCCTCTAATATATATGTGCGATCTGCAGCAAGCATTTTGGGATTTGCTGTATCTTTGTCATAAAAAGTATCCGTTGTCCCAACATATGTTTTTCCATCCCTGGGGATTGCAAATAACATTCTACCATCTGGCGCATCGAAATAAATGGCTTGATGTAATGGAAATACGGATTGATCTATTACAATGTGTACACCTTTAGTTAACCGAAGCTGTTTATTATTTCTTGAGTAATCCAAATCACGGACATCATCAACCC
Organism: Lederbergia lenta NBRC 16444; assembly: GCF_001591545.1. Lineage (GTDB taxonomy): Bacteria > Bacillota > Bacilli > Bacillales > Bacillaceae_C > Lederbergia > Lederbergia lenta. Next base: position 378,997 of record NZ_BCVC01000002.1, on the reverse strand, counting down.
AAGGGCCCGCAGCATTAACAATTTTTTTCGCATGTAGCTGGTACATCTTATTAGAGATCATATCCTTTACATGTATACCTTCTACTGTTTTTTGATCATACATAAATCTCTCTGCTTTGACATAATTAATCGCCTCGGCCCCATTCGCAACCGCAGCTTTCATTACTTCAATTGTTAATCGTGCATCATCTGTTCTATACTCGACATAATATCCGCCACCTTTTAATCCTTCCTTTTTAATAAGTGGTTCTTTTTGCAAGGTTTCTTCTACAGACAACATCTTTCTTCGCTCTGATTTTTTGACTCCTGCAAGAAAATCATACACTCGCAAACCTATTGAAGTGCTAAACGAACCGAAAGTTCCACCTTTATGAATAGGTAAAAGCATCCACTCTGGTTTTGTCACATGCGGCCCGTTTTCATACACAATTGCTCGCTCTTTTCCCACCTCAGCCACAACGCCAATTTGAAATTGCTTTAAATATCGTAAACCACCATGGACCAGTTTTGTAGAACGACTGGATGTCCCAGCTGCAAAATCTTGCATTTCAACAAGACCAACTTTCATTCCACGTAAAGTTGCATCCAAGGCGATTCCTGCACCTGTAATGCCTCCCCCAATTACTAGTAAGTCATACTTAGATTTTGTCATATTTTCCAATTGTTCTTTTCTATTTAAACCCGAAAATGAGCTCATTTTAATCCTCCTATCCAGCATTTATAAAAAAAGAGAGACCAAACTAGCACCATGACGTTAATCATAATGTAGTTTGGTCTCTCTATGTCTCTAACCAGTTATTAACTTATTTTAAGCATAACATTCATGATCTAAAAAGGAAAGTTTCCCGCTCGCATTTTTTCCATTATCATACACTTATAATATGTTAAGCTGTTCTTGGGGTGAATTTTGTGAAAAGTAAACCAATCTATGTAGAAGTCCCAATTAAGACTGATATCGATACACTATGGAACGCTACGCAAAATCCTGATTTACATGAACAATGGGATTTACGCTTTTCCTCCATTACATATATACCAAAGCTAGAAAATGAAGTGCAGGAATTTTTGTATAAAACAAAAATTGGCTTTGGGTTGGAAATTGCCGGTTGGGGGAAAAGTGTCGGCTCTTATCATGCGGAAAATGGCTCCAGAGTTTCCTCCTTGCATTTCGGAACGGACCAAAAGATATCCATTATCCACGAAGGACGTGGCTATTGGAAGTATGAACCAAATAATAAATCTATTCATTTTTTAACTGAATACAATTATGATGTGAATTTTGGCCGTATTGGGTCATTCTTTGATCACATCATATTTCGTCCCCTTATCGGCTGGGCAACAGCGTTAAGTTTTGACGTATTAAAAAGATGGTTAGAAAAAGGCGAATCACCTAGATCTCAGTACATACGCTTTTTTAGCAGTTGGTTAATCACGATCCTATTTTTCTTCATCTGGTTATATCATGGACTCATTCCAAAAATAATATTTACACATCCAGATGAAATATATATGTTGCAAAACTTTATTTCTTTAAATATGCATCAGGCTCATATGATTACAATTTTAATTGGGATTGTCGAAATATTATTTGGATTAACATTATTGATTTATCGCCATAAAAGAAAACTATTTACGCTTCAGATGTTTGCTTTTCCATTCTTGGCAACATCAGCTCTCATTGCTAACACGGATTACCTAGCTCATCCATTTACACCACTAACTTTTAATCTTGCATTATTTGTATTATCTATACTTGGTTTTATATTTAATAAAGATATTCCTTCAGCTAAAAGCTGTAAGCGAAAAAGGTAAGGAGTAAATCATGTCCATTTATCGAAAAGTAATGGGAGAGGACTTTTTAAGACTCCATCCAATGTTACAAAAGCGTTATGAATTGCAATTTTTCCACGCAAATGGGATCATGCAAAAAATTCAAAGCGGACCTAGATTTCTCTTTCCTCTTATTTTGATCGGGGTAAGGAGAAAATTACTGTTTCCAGAGTACGGTCAAAATATCCCATTTGAAATTACGAATACAGCTCGAATTGGGCCTAACGGGGATGCTCAGGTACACTGGGAACGAATTTTTTATTTTGCTAAAAAGAAAAGATATTTCAATGCACTCATGAGTTTAGATGCTAAGCGACTTATCATTAAAGACTATCTTGGCGAACCAAGCTTAGTATATTCGGATCTAGTATTAGAGGCTACTCCAGATGGGCATCTAAGGATCGAATCTAAGAACCAGCGCCTTGTTCTAGGTAGAGTGGAAATTCCTTTACCAACATTTCTCCAAGGTCTCGCTTCTGTGACCGAAAAATATATAGATGACAAGGGTGTATTTCAAATTGACGTTATCGTGAAAAATCCGCTAGTTGGGACTATTTTTGCTTATGAAGGAGAATTTATCGCTAATGACATTTCGTAAATTTACCTTCATTCATCTAATATTATTTTTAATGGTTGCTATTTTTAATGTAGCGCCTTGGCCTTTCCTCATGCTCACTGTTGCACAATTATTATATATACCTATTGTGCTTAATTTCGTGATGAGAAAGGGGGATTGGCTCAGGAAATATTACTTTTGGATTGCTATTCCTGCTTATTTAGCCATTGTTGTTTTACACGTTTCTAATGAAACTCAAATAGATAGATTACTCGCGGCGGTCTATTTCATTTTTACAATTATCATTGCATGCTATGGGGTAAGCCGTTTTCTACAACGTGGGTTTTCACATGTTGAAGAGTTCGCCATCGATATGGGGCTCATTTATTTAGCACTGGGTGGTGCCTGGTTTTTTGCCTACGAAGCTCACATTGATACAGGTTTTCCTCCTTTGATTACCTGGTTGACGGCTATCCATTTTCACTATTCAGCATTTTTATTGCCGGTATTTGTTGGCTTTTTAGGCAGATTGCAAAAAAACGTTTTATATAAAGTTATATGTACGATCATTTTATTATCACCAATGATTGTTGCACTAGGAATTACTTTTTCAAGATGGTTAGAACTGCTTTCTGTTATTCTCTATATTATTGGACTTTACGGATTAATTGTACTATCTTTCCAAGCACAATTTACTAGCCCTATTCAAACGTGGCTTGTTCGAATCTCTTTTGCAGCATTAGGAATAACCATCGGATTTTCATTTTTGTATGCTCTAGGAAGTGGATGGGGACTGTTTATCGTTACTATTGATTTTATGCTCTTATTTCATGGGACATTAAATTGCATTTTGTTCGCTTTATGCGGTATTTTCGGTTGGTCACTTGCCATTCCGAAATCTACTCACCGGAAATTTGATTTTCCAGTAAGTAAAATAAGAGCTGGATTGGTCGTTGGCGACAACATTTTGGAAAATCTTGTTGACGCGCAAACTAATTATTATAGTTTAGTTGATGACATGTCAGTGTACGAGCCTGGAATAAGTGTGGAAAAGGTATCTCCTACGATCATTGATTTTTATGAAAGTACGGCGAATTATCGGCTTTTTGCAGAAATAAAATGGGCCAAATGGTTTAAACCATTTGCATTCATCTATCGCCAGATAAGTCGTTATGTTAAACAAATTAATCTACCACTTTCAAATAGTGTATCGGAAATGACAGGTGATATTTTTGCCATTAAAGATCGATTAGATGGAAGAGTGCGCCCGCGAGCATGGGTAAGAAAAGTGGATGGGCAGGTAACATTTGTTGCCCTGTACTCAGAACATAAAACAGCAGAGCGAACGTATATGAATATTGCCTTGCCTCTACCTTGGACAGCGATGATTGGAATTTTAGAATTAAATCAGGTTGGCAAAGGCATTCAACTTACAAGCAATAAACAGAGTGGGCCAGAATCTGAAGCAGGCATCTATTTAGCCTGGAAAAACATTTTGATAAAACTCCCCCTAAAAGAAGTATTTCATGTAGAAGAGTTAGAAAATAACGTTTTACGGGCAGAGCATCAAATGTGGATTTTCTCCATCCCATTTTTGACGATTAATTATAAGATTTACCATCAGAAGCTTATTAAATGAAGATTGTCCTTTTTGACGGTCTTTTCAGCATGGTTTATTTTTTCACACCCATTTTCAGGGTCACTTCCCCATGTATTTAATAATAATTGCTTTACTCGATCTATATACAACTTTCTCATAAATGCCATCTATTCTTTATAAAAAGCGTATAAGTAACGATCAAATATTTACTAGCCATTGATAGCGATTTACTGACGGTTACCCGAAAATTACTGGCTATTAATGCATTCATAAGAGCCTTGGCTGAAAACTTTCTAGCTGTGTTATCACTTTTACTGGCCATAAGCATTTCTATAGGCATATTAATATTTCTTCAGAAAAACAAAAGGGATATATATACTTTTCAAGAATATGTTATGTATGGCAAGTCATATTAAGGTGAGAGGAGTGATCAAATGCGGTCTTTTAAGCTAGATATGAATGTGAATGAAGCTGAAAAGCTATTAAGTGATTTATATATTGATTCTGTTTCGAACGTTACTGCCATTGAAATGGGGGAGCTTAGTAGAGTTTTTAGTTTTACACTAAATAATAAAGACTTTGTTGTGCATTTTAAAAATAATAGGGAAAGTTTTGATAAAGCTACTTTCATATATGAAGCCTACTCATCTGCTTTATTACCAATCCCTAAGGTAATAAAGATCGGAAATGTAGATAATATGTATTATGCAATAAGTGAAAAAGCGAGCGGCAAGCCAATTAGTTTATTAGAAGACGATCCTAATATTGATAATATATTAAATAATTTGGCAGGTCATTTTACATATATGAGTCAAATTTCTATGGAGTCAAACAGAGTTTTTGGAATGATCTCTTCTTATAATAACCTTGAGCAAAATAGTTGGAAAGAAACATTGTCTAATTTTTTTGATGAGAATCAAGACGGTTTTCATCAAAACTGGACTCGCTTATATTCCGAGAGTTTCTTAGAAAAGTCTTTATTTGAAGAAGGATTTGAAGTTATGATCGAGTTAGCAAACTTTTCACCCGCCACCCCCCATTTGGTTCACGGTGACTTTCACTTAGGCAATATGCTTTCTGATGGGCAACAAGTTACAGGAATTGTTGATTGGGAGATGGCTATGTTTGGTGATTTTATGTTTGACCTAGCAGGATTACATTTCTGGTCCCCACAACTCGAATTCCCTCAGCGGGTACGTAATTTATGGGCGAAAACTGGTAAAGACATTCCATACTTTGAAGAAAGATTACGTTGTCATCTTTTATTTAAAGGAATAGATGGACTTCGTTTTTTCGCAAAAAAAGATGATCAGCCTAGTTATAACTATATGAGAGAGCGAGTAATTACTTTATTAAAATAATAGGATTAAAAATTGGCAGTGAAAGACTCTCCTTACATTTGAGTCTTTCACTGCCAGTATGTCTATACATATGAATCAAGCTTATTTTCTATCTTCGTATTCCATTTTAGTACCATCTTTAAACTTGACCTCTACTTCAAGCTTTATATAATCTGCTGGTAAATCAAAAGCTTTCATAACTTCTGCAATAACATCTTCTTTTGGTGTAGATTGATCTATCTTTAGCTTTTTAACGTTTGGATAGATTTTATTAAATGCTTCTTCACCTTCAATATTTACGCCATTTAGATCATCTTCTAATTCCGCTTCAATAAGATTATTATCTAGCTCTATTTCTGCATCATAATCTTTATTATTATTATAATCGACATCTATTCCAAATTTCGTGTATTCAAGATCATCCATTTTTTGCTTCATGTCATCTTGGGCAGTCGCATCTGTCGTTGTGCCATTATTCGTATTCTCATTATTGGTTTGACCTGTGGTATTATCATCCTTTTCAGGCTCTGGATTTGTCACTGCTCCATTATCTTGGTTTGCGTTATCATCATCATTATTTTGCCCACATGCTACTAGAGCTAGTGTAAGCATCAACATTCCTAAAAGTAAGAGCATCCGTTTCATTATATATACCTCCTAAATTTGAACATATATATATAATAATCCCCAAACTTAATGCAATTAAACAAATTTTAATTATCTGTTTCTTTCCGAATAACTCTTTCTGTCTATCTGCTAATACATTGTTTTTGTGTCTTTAGGTAGCAACCTAACATGCTTCAAATGAGCTGTTACCCTTTTATCATCCCCATACGGATAGTCGTAATCAAAATGATCCGCAATATTTACAGCAATTTTTCTAAATAAATCACACATTGCAAAAAGTGAATCCCAGATATTATCGTATTCAGCGTTAGGATATGTCTTCAGGAATTCTTTCCATATATAGTCATCAAGATATTCCTCAAAATATTTACCACTTTTACCTGCGCTAACGGTGAAATGGTTCTGTACACCAATATACCATTCTAGCATTTTAATGAGCATGTTTCTGACTGGTATTTCAAGCGCTTCTTTTGCATACGTTATCTCCTTTCGCCAAAGTCCTTTTGCTACATATGTACTAACCCACCAAAATTCATTACAGCAATCCGTAAATTGCTTCGCGGTAGGTGGCATTATATGATAATCTGTATCATTAGCAGGTGGAAATGGTTCTATTACTTTATCTTTATCGAGCAGAAGAATACTTAAACTATCTCGACTAATCAAGTTATCCGCTACTTTAACAGGGACTAAGGTGAGGTCTATTCGATTGCCATCTGTGAATTGCATCAAGTAAGCGAAGTGACCATCATTAGCTGCAGGTGGTAGTTTCATCTCCTCTGGCATTTGCATAATCATTATTTCACCAAATCGTTTCACCCAAGTATGATTGGATGTAAATGACTGCAAATCATTGACTATATACACAATATCATAATCTTGGAAACAGTCTTTCTTTGCATTTGGATTAGTACGAGAGCCATTCATGATGACAGCACGAATTCGTTCATCTTCCCTGGCTGTATACATGATTAGATCCATCATCTCTTTTTTCGTTCTCATGCTTTTCCCCCCTGTATTTCCATGCTTGTCTAGTTCTTTATTTGCTTTACTAATCCAATCTCCTTTAATTGAACAGTGAGCCTGTCAATCCTTTTTCTAAACTTTGTCCGATGATCAGGTAGCAACTCGACATCAAATAATTTAGCTATGTTTTCTACCACTTCCTCAACCGACATCGAATCCGTTTCGAGATGTTCCCTAAAAACATCCTTTGATAAACTATTAAGTCGTCCTTCTATTTGCTGATAAGCCCATGAATTTTTACCTTCAAATCTTTTATTCAAACGTTTTTGAATTGTTGATTTAGAAGCTGTTAATGTCAAATGGTGTACAATGATTCCATCTGTCCTTAAATTCCCAATAATTTCTTGAAAAAACAATTCATTCGTTAGCGTCATCGGTACAATAATAATGCCTTCATATTCCATAGCAACTTTTTTTAAACATGCATAGTTGGCCTCTCGCCATAACGGATAGTTTTGAAAATCTTCTATCGCAATCTCTTTGGGAATATTTTTCATTAATACATATCCAAATCTTTCTGGATCATAAACAAATGAATGGCTTAATCTTCTTTGCAATTCATAGGCTGTTGTCGTTTTACCAGCACCAAATGTCCCATTGATCCATATGATCAAAAAATCACCTTATCTCCTATATTATTTATTTCTTTAATTTTTTTACGAGCAAAGTCTCTAAAGGCAAGTAGTTGAGCTTGGTTCCATTCCTTGCCTCCAGTTTTTCTATGCCCTTCATTTACTATGTCTGACGAACGATACACATCCATTGCTTTTTGGATAACTGGATGGAACTCGTTAGGTAAATGTTCGAGCCCCCATTCACCACCTTCATCCTTACTGTGAGCTGTCTGGCTAGCTTCACTCAATAATTGTAATACGCGGCATATGTTTAACACACCATAGAATGGCGTTTCTAAAATATGATCTTTCTCAAGAATCCAATAAAGATCATCCAATACGGATTCCATGAAATTCTCCCATTTCACTTGGCCAAATACTGTTAATATTGGCTTTCCATATAAACAAATACCGCGTTGCACAACATACGTTAAATGTGAGGCTAAATCCGCATCCGTTCGTTTTTTGCTATAATCTACTTCATCATTTAATATTTTTTCATGCCAGTCTGAACTATAATGAATTTCAAATGGTGTTGGTTTGGGGATTTGCTTCGCCACATTAGCGGTAATTACACTTAATTCAACATTACCAACGGTAGGTCGATTAATCGTTTCTTTGGCAATAGTGATTCCGATTAATTTGGCTACACTGCCTTTTAATTCCCTCTCCACTACCATTATCATATCTATATCACTTTTTGGACGATAATAACTACCCATCGCTAATGATCCATGAAGATAAATTCCTACTAGCTCATTTCCCAGCTCACTTTTTAACCTGTCGATAAGTTTTTTTATAAAAAACTTTATGTCTTCATCACAATTAGCCCAACTCTGTTGTTTCTTCATTCATCTCACCTTTCTTATGGTTTTATTATGGACCATATGCCCCCGTGAAAGTGAATAATAGCGGCTAGTTATATTGTTGTTTTGACTAAAATGATACACTAGACTCTTATCCATCCTACTTAACTATTTTGGAAAGTAAATTAATTATAACAATAATTAATCTTTAATTCTAAAAAATGAAGCATCTTCGAAGTTAAACGCTTCAATAGACTGACGTTAAATAAATTGATGGATTTTTTATATCTAGATACAGATCCAAAAGATTTGATATGTAACAAAGGTGTTCATACTAACACCTGCTCGTTATGCAACTCTGTTCGAAAGTGCAGCATAATTAGTTGAGAGACAATTAATAATAACCAAAGAATTGGAGATATTAAAACGAACCTTAATTGGAGGTATATGCATGCCAGAACAAAAACCAGATTTTAATAAAAAGTGGATTATCAAGTCACAAACACAAGAAGCAACATTCAATGTATATCTAAATGACATGTTAGTAGCAGAAGTTCGTGGTAATATTCCTAACCAACAGAAAGTTATTCCGATGCGCGCATTAAGTGATTATGAAGAAGATAAACTTCACGAATATATAGCTTCAGTATCTTCAGAAATTGAATATTAATGGAGGGTAAACATATGACCAAACACCGAAAAGATAAAAAAAATGATCGCTCACCAAACATACAATTGGGCAAGGCGAAAGCATTTCAAGAAGTATCAGAGGAATTTTTAACGAATCCAACATTAAAAGAAATGCAACCTTCACCACAACCCAAGGACTTTGATGATATCGAGTATTAATTAAGAAAAGCATAAGATCATATTAACTGCACCCATGCGTCTGGGTGCAGTCATGTGTCTTCCATTTCATCTTCATCATTCAAGTTATTATTAATAATTTATTCCTCGTTTTTTTGCTAATAATGATTTATTTAATACTAAGTCGACTATTGCTATATTCAGAGATACAATGGATGTACAAGGAGGGGAAAAGATGGAGAATAAAAGCAATATCACTTACAAAGTAAACAAAGCGATCAATGCAGAGGATTTAGCGAAAGTATTTAAAGCATCTGGTATTAAAAGACCCGCTGATGATTTACCTCGGCTTCAAAAAATGATAGATAATAGCAACATTATACTAACTGCTTGGTATGGCGAAGAGATCATTGGCATAGCTCGCGCCTTAACTGATTACAGCTATTGTTGCTATTTATCAGACTTAGCAATAGATAAAAAATATCAACATCAGGGGATAGGTAAAGAATTAGTGCATTTACTTCAGGAACATCTCGGAGATGAAGTAGCTTTATTGCTTTTATCATCTCCCACTGCTATGGAATACTATCCCCATATAGGCTTTAATAAAATAGAAAATGGTTTTATCATTCCAAGAAAACCATTTTGAACGTAACAAAAACAGAAGCGCTTTTATCTTGATACCGGTCCGCATATGTAGGTCACGATACTCAAACAGCTCCAGAAGATAAGCGCTAGTATTCTAAGAAAAACACCCTCTAATGCCTTATCATTGAAGCCAGTTAATGAATTCACCTTGAACAAGGTTATACTTGCAACTTTTAATTATAAAAATAAAAAATGGAGCCTATGTTACAGCTCCATTTTTAAGCATTTGATTAGGTTTATTTATAGATAGTTGATATAACCTCATCTATCGTCATTCCACTTTCTACTTCATATGTACCAGGTCTTAAATCTTTCGCCAAGCCACGTTTCTCTACCTCATTGAAAAAATTCATCTTTTTATCAATGATTTTTGCTCGCTCGAGGGCTTCACCGATATCGATACTTGTCATACCTGATGACACGTTCAAGATCGCACGATAAATAATTTTTTCCTTCGTTTCTTCCTTTTTCGCTTCTTTATTTTTATCATCCACAGCTTTCGTAGCAGCAAGTTGCTCTTCCCATTCTTCATCCGTATGGATGACATAGCCTTCAGATGTTAATAAACTTTTCATCTCATCTACTGTTGGTTGAACTACTTTTTGTTGTGTGCTCGTCGCTTCATCCGGATCAATAAAATAAACTAGACTACATACACCTGCCGCAACTAAAAGACCTACAGCAAAGCTGCGCATTGATTTAGCTTTCATTAGCAACTTTGCTCCTTTCATTTTTTGGCTTTATATAAGGGTCTAGCAAACTTTCTATTTCACTATTAGTTAGACTGTTTTTCGCCGCAATATTTTCAATTGAATACCCACGCCTGTGCAAGTCTAACACTTCACGCATTAATTGACGATGCTTGGAAGAGCTTGCTAACAAACCTGCTTCTTGTACAGTTATTTCAGCATCTATCTCGATGTTTCGAATTTGTTTTTGTAGTTGGTGAATTTCATCCATAAAAGTAAAGGATAGTTGATCCATTTCTTGTTCTACTTTTGATGATGATTCTTTCGTCTTAATAAACGACAAAATTAGCAGCACTATGGCAACTGCAAATAAAATGGCTAATGCCCATTCCATCATTATATGTCCCTCTCTTCCCATCTATTAACTTACACCTATTCATTATATATAATTTGTTGCTAGATATCGATAAGAATTCCGGAATCACAACAATAGTCATGTATTTACGTCAATAAAAAGACATAGAAAACATTACTTTAGTCCTTTATAAAGAACAGGAGGTTTGATAAAGAAAATTTCGCTTACTAGAATAGTACATATACTATTTCCTCTAGCATTTCATTGGGTAAACCTATTCTACAAACGCTCTGAAAAAAAAGGCTACGATGGAAATGTCACCCAAAGTAGCCTTGAATTATATTATCTACTCACTAATTTCATCGTCTCCCGCTTTATTATAATTGTATTTTGAGCGGTCAACTGGAGCAAAGCCTTCAGGTGTATAGAAGCGGAATAAATCTCCATTTACTACCCTGTCGGAAAGCGATAACTTATATTCCACATTTTCCTGAAGTTTTTTAGCATCTTCTATTCTATCTTCTTCTAATTCCAGTCCTGTTTCAGAATCATAGAATTTACCATTCACAGATGTGATTGTAGAACTGACAAAATCACCATTTCGAAACGGAATAAGGTCATCATGGTTTTTAGACAGAATGTCCGTTCCAAAATGTACGTATTCTTTTGTATCAACACCTAATAAATGAAGCAGTGTTGGAAGAAGGTCAATTTGCCCACTATATTCGTGATTAATGCCACCTTCTACACCTGGAACACGAATGAATAACGGAACACGTTGTAATCCATTACTTTCAAATGGTGTAATTTCTTTATCTAGAACCTTTGCCATTGCTTTATTATGGTTTTCGGAAATACCATAATGGTCACCGTACATAACAATAATAGAATTATCGTATAATCCAGATTCCTTCAAGTAATGAAAGAACTGTTCCAACGCTTCGTCTGCATAACGAGCAGTTTGGAAATAGCGATCCACCGATTTATCACCTGTTGTATGTGGTGCAATCGTTGTTTCTTCCTCATCAATATTATACGGATAGTGATGTGATACTGTTATAAATTTTGTATAAAATGGTTGAGGTAGTGACTCTAATAGCGGAATAGATTGCTCAAAGAACGGTTTGTCCATCAATCCATAATCAGCTATATTTTCTGTATTCTTTTCATAATACTTTTCGTCAAAAAACTTGTTAAATCCAAAAGATTTATAAATCTCATTACGATTCCAAAAGCTGCCCGTATTACCATGGAACACTGCTGATGTATAACCTTGCTGGCCTAGAATAGCAGGAGCTGCCTGGTAAGTGTTCAAACCTTTCGTTGTATAGGCTGCGCCTTGTGGTAATCCATATAATGAGTTTTCTAAAATAAATTCTGCATCCGCCGTTTTACCTTGAGCAGTTTGATGGAAGAAGTTATCAAAATAAAATGTACTTTTTTCATTCGTTAAAGAATTTAAAAACGGTGTTACTTCTTCCCCATGTAATTTATAATCGATTAGGAAAGTTTGCATGGATTCAAGATGTAAATAAATCACATTCATTCCTTTTCCAGCACCAAAATAAGCTGGATTTGGTTCAGCATAATTAGCTTTTGTGAAATTTATTACTTCTGTAATGTCGTCACCACTTGCTGTAACTCTTTGCGCTGATGCCTTCGTACTTTGCATGGCATCATAAATAGTGTAATTATACATACCTAAATATTTCACAATATAGTTTCTGTCGAACCCTCTTGTTAATAATTGAGGACGATCTTTTTCTGCTAATGCTAAGTTTACTGTAGAAATAGCCAATGCCAATGTAAATAGAGCAACCACTTTCCGACGATTTATTACTGCAAAATCAATTTTCACAAATCGAAATGCAAGTAATCCGATCAATAAGATGATATCAAGGAAGAACAAGATATCATATGGTTTTAATAGAGATACTACACTACCACTCACATCTCCAAAATTTTGAGTTTGAGTCAAAGTCGGTAACGTAATAAAGTCATTAAAGAATCGGTAATACAGAATATTGGCATATAAAAGGAATGATAAAAGAAAATCGATGATTAACAACCATATATATTTTCTTCTTCCTTTAAATAACAGGGCAATACCTAAAAATAGTAGTGAAGAACCTAAGGGATTTAAAAACAACAGAAATCCTTGAAGTGCATTTTCTATTCCTAAGTCAAATTGTGTTAATTGAACAATATACGTTTTTATCCACAGAAAGAATACAGCCAAAAAGAAAAAGCCTATATATTTATTAAAAATACCCTGAGCTTTTTGAAATAAACTATTCATTTTATACCCACCTTCTAGCTAATTAATATTACATATTTACACAATTGAATAGAATATACGAGCCTATAGAACTAACATTTATTTTAAAAGTAAAATAGATTGTATTTACAATGTAAGTCTATATGATACGCTTTTTTCGAGAAATTGTCAATTTAGAAATGGAAAGCATAAATGAATTATTTATGTACTAGATCAAAACTCCTTGTTTATTCATAACAATGCCTAACCACGACATTCTATATAGAAGAGGTTTGCTATTTGTTTTTACGCAACACATCTTCATTCTATCTAAGTGACCACTTACTAACCAAATAATTAGATAAGTACGCTATACTTACAGTTATTGGATGCATTTTCTACACTCTTTAAAAACAATCATCTTATGCACAAACTTTTATGTAAGAGGGAAGCTAGTTATGATTAACATTTTAAGCGCAATTGATTGGAAAGAGTATAGTCAAAATTTGGATGTCTTTTTCAATGAAAATTTAACGATTCATCCAATGAAGCAAAGAGCCGAAGCTGAAGTTATTGGCATTAGTACTCCCAACGAAAGTTTTGTACTTAAATCCTGGAATAAAGCTTCCAAACCAAATATTTCATTTCAATATCATTTATTAGGAGCCCTCTCTAAATATCATTTACCTGTACCCAAACCGATCGCATGGGGTATGAATAGGATGGTTATCAAGTATTATTAACTATTTTTTCCAGAGCATCTGTGGATCAAATCACTGAAGAACAAATACAAAATATAGCCTCACTATTATCCACCATACATAAAATTCCGGTAAGTGAAATAGATCATATATCCATACCAAAATATGACTTCATAAATTATTTTTTTCCTGATATAAAAATGCACACTGATTTATATGAATCGTTAACACAATTAATTACTCGAGCGGAAATAAAACAAGATCAATTCATTCACGGAGATTTTCACTTAGAAAATATTGTTGAGCATCATGGAATGTATTCAATTATTGATTGGACAAATGGACAATTAGGAGACAAGAGATATAACTTTGCTTGGGCCTTAACATTACTCAAGATCTAGAGTCCATCAGATTATCTTCCTAAACTCTTCTATTCAGCATATTTGATGGGGAATCGATTGGAAGAAAATAAAATTGCTATTTTCGAAGCAATAGCGTGTTTAAGGTGGTTGCTGTTAAATAGAAGTGGATATCTTCCCATTAAACCTAACTCGGTAGAAAAGGTAATAAGGAATAACCCGTATTTAATGAAAATTAATTTTCAAGTTACCTTAATTTGAAGGAAGTTATTTGGAAATTTTTTAACTCTATTGATCCTATTTAACAAATTCTTCCCACGACCCTTCATTAGTTTTTATCATTGAATTAATAATCTATTACGGGCATTATTTCACACGTTATAGCAATATCCTTCTTCCAATGAAGACACAATCACATCCTTGACAAAAACATGAGTGAAATACCTTTAATCTTTTTCCCCGCACCTTGTTCACAATAATTGCATACTTATTTATGTCCATTGATACGGTAAATGCTTTATGAACAATATAATTATGAAAAGAGGACCCACCGACACTCTGGTGCGTCCTCTTTACTCTATATATTATATTCCCAAAGGAAAAATCATAAAACATTAATGTCTCTTTATATTAGCCTTAAATCATTTAACTTGGATTACAAAAGGGAAAACAAGAACATCCTCTCCAAACTTGAACTCTCTCCATACCATATACATTCCTGGCTCGTTAATTTGGGTATGGAAGACTGTTTTATCATCTGACACTGGATGAACATGAATAAACTGTTCAATATCTTTGTCAATAATAATCACATGACCTAATGCACCTAGATATGGTTCAGGTTTTCCCTCAGAAATTTGATAGGTTAAAGTAGTTGGTTAATTAACCACAAGGGAATCAATTTAAAGCTCAACAGTTGTATTATCGATGGTCTTTTTGAAACTTGTATCTGGATGTAATTCGACTTACCCATGGTAATGACCATGGCCAATATGCAAATCTATTGGTTTAATTTGATAGCCTAGATTTTTAGGACTAACATCCACAAAAACTTTATATAAGTCTTCTTTTAGACTTATTTCTTGTTTAAAAACTCCATTTCCTTTATCTACCGGATGCAAATGATCATACTGCTGTAAGTCAGAGCTTACAATAATCAAATGAAATAATTTTTCATGACTTACTTCCAATTCAGGTGCATTACCATTCTGATCTTTCAAATTAATCGTAAGAAGATTTCCTTCATAGTGAACGAGAACATTTACTTCATTCTTCATGTTGGTACGATCAACATGGTGAGTTCCGTGGTTATGATGAGATGATCCATGATTTTTATGGTCTATTTCATATTCTCCTTTACTGTTATCTTCCAAGTAATTTTTCCCATTTTTATAGTTCAATACACTGCACCATAAAACGTTAATTTAAATAGTTAGTATAACCGTTCAATATATAGCACGAAACTTTCCTAATTAATGGCAGCATGAGCAACCGCTACCTTTTTCTGTAGGTTCCTCTATAACCCCGTACCCTGAATTTTTAATTGTATCTTTAATTTCTCCTAATTTAATTGTACTTTCATTAAAAGTTACATCTACTTTTCCATCTGAAAGTTGAACTTTGACTGATTCAACGCCTTTTAGTTTACCGATGTTTCCCTCAATTTTATTAACACAAGATCCACATGACATTCCTTGCACATTAAGCGTTACTTGTTTCATATAAATTCCTCCTTAAAATATCTTACTGATCATACTAATAAAAATTATACATTACCCCCGTAAGGTATATATGATCCTTAAAAAAACCATTTAATATTTGATATAAGGATATCGTTTTTCTCATCACCTCCTTAACTTACAGGGGTAAGATAACTAATTAACAATTAAGTTGAAAGCTAATACTGCATCTCTTCATTCATTTCTTTATATTTAACATATTAATTATTTCATCCCTATTATTTCCAAATCCAATAAAATGTTTGACTAGCTTTCTTTTACCGAATAATCCTTTTTTATAAAAAGCAAACATTGGAACGATTCGGGTGCCAGATATCTTCTTTAAATCTTCCTCTAAGCTAAGATTTTTGCTTACATCTTTATTGGCATAATGGATTCTATTTGAAGTTAAATATTTTTTTGCGTCCTGGCAATCTGAACATGTTGGTCTTGTATATAATTCAAGTTCCAATTTATCTTCCATTCTAACCTCTCCCTTTTCCTTAAATTGCCGATGGTTTAAATCGTTTTAAACGCAGAGCATTGACTAATACGGAAACGGAACTTAAGCTCATTGCAGCTCCTGCAACCATTGGATTCAATAATGGCCCGCCAAGGAGGTAGACAACTCCCATCGCAAACGGTATGCCTAGCACATTGTAAGCAAATGCCCAGAATAAATTTTGTTTGATATTTCGAATCGTAGACTTACTTAATTCCACAGCTGTTGGTACATCCATTAAATCACTTCTCATTAATACAATATCAGCAGATTCCATCGCAACATCCGTGCCTGAACCAATAGCTATTCCTACGTCCGCTTGCGCAAGAGCAGGTGCATCATTGATACCATCTCCAACCATGGCCACCTTCAACCCTTCTGCTTGGAGTTTTTTCACTTCATTTGCTTTATCTTCTGGTAAAACTTCACTTAATACACGATCAATTCCGACTTGCTTGGCAATAGCCTCAGCTGTACCTTTATTGTCACCTGTGATCATAGCTACTTCTATTCCCATTTTATGAAGTTTTTCAATTGCTTTTAAGCTGTTTTCCTTGACTGTATCAGCAACCGCAATAATACCAGCAATTTGATTATTAATGGCAATGTACATAGGAGTTTTCCCTTGAACTGCTAACTCATCCGATATGCTAGCCAATGCTACTAAGGAAATGCTACGATCATCCATTAATTTTCTATTTCCTGCTAATAATGTTTTGCCATTTACAGTTACTTCAATTCCATGTCCAGGAATAGCATGGAAGTTTTCTAACTTCATAAAGTCTAGCCCTTTATCTTCTGCATCCCTAACAATTGCTTCACCTAATGGATGCTCAGAACCCTTTTCCGCAGATGCTGTTAATTGTAATAGTTCTGTTTCTGAGATCCCATTTACAGTAATAACGTCTGTAACTTTAGGTTTACCCTCTGTAATCGTACCTGTTTTATCAAATACAATTGTTTGAACTTTATGGGTTGTTTCAAGTGCTCCACCACTCTTAATTAATACCCCATTTTCTGCACCCTTACCAGTACCTACCATAATCGCAGTTGGAGTTGCAAGACCAAGAGCACATGGGCAAGCAATAACTAAAACGGAAATAGTAATTGTTAGTGCAAAGAGTCCTGTTTCTCCTCCTCCGAAATACCACGCCAAACCAGAAATAATTGCAATCCCTATAACAATTGGCACAAAATATCCAGAAATAATATCCGCCATTTTAGCAATCGGTGCTTTAGATCCTTGTGCATCCTCTACCAATTTAATGATTTGTGATAGGGCTGTATCTTTTCCTACTTTGGTTGCTTGATATCGGATAGTACCATTCTTATTGATACTTGCACCTATGACATTGTCACCTGCGTTCTTTTCTACTGGTATACTTTCACCTGTTAACATCGATTCATCAATAGATGTCATTCCTTCCATCACAATACCATCAACAGGTATTTTTTCACCAGGTTTTACGATTAGTATATCGCCCACAACTACTTCATCAACAGAAATTTCTACTTCTTTCCCATTTCTTTCAACCATGGCTTTCTTGGGAGCTAACCCCATTAATTTTTCAATGGCTTCTGATGTTTTGCCCATGGAACGGACTTCAAGATATTTACCCAATGTAATGAGGGTAAGGATTACCGCTGCAGACTCATAGTAGAGATTTCCTGCGTAACTGGAATGCCCAAGCCAAATTGCGATTGTAGCCCCCGAACTGTAAACAAACGCAGCACCGGTCCCTAACGCAACCAGTGAGTCCATGTTGGGATGTCCTCTAAATAACGTCTTAAATCCAACCGAGAAAAACTTCCAACCAAAAATCATAACTGGTAATGTTAATATAAATTGTACGAGTGAAAACCACTCAGGGTTTGCCATTGGATTAATTATTTCCGGCAGTGGAAAGCCCACCATATGCCCCATCGAAATATAGAACAATGGGATGGTAAAAACTGCCGACCCCCAAAAACGTGTCCACATGGATTTAATTTTCTTTTGTTTTTTATCATTTTCCTCACTGCTTGAATCCGATATTTCCATATCCTCTTGTGCTTTATATCCTGCATTTGATACTGCATGGGTAATATCTGATACAGAAACAGCTGTCGGATCATACTCGATTGTCATTTTTTCTGTAGCCAGATTTACATTCGAGCTTATAACGCCATCTAATTTCCTTGTTGCCTTTTCGATAGATTGTACACAGGATGCACAAGTCATACCTGTGATTACAAAAGTTTTCTTCTCAGTATCTGCTTGAACTTTATACCCAGCTTTGTCTACAGCTGTTTGAATATCTTGAGCAGATACTACGTTTTCGTCAAAACTAATATTCAATTTTTCAGTAGCTAAGTTCACGCTAGCTTCTTGAACACCGGGCAACTTTTTTGTTGCTTTCTCAACGGTCTGAACGCATGATGCACAAGTCATACCTTCTATATTGAATGTTTTTGTTACCATTTATTTTCAACTCCTTTTCTATCTAACTGGTTCAGCTTCATAGCCAACTTCCTTTATAGCTGCCGTTAAGCTATCTGTACTTTGAACAGTTTCATCATATTTAACTTTGGCAATTTCCTTTTTTAAATTGACTTTTGCCTTTACAACACCTTGAAGATCTTGCAATGCTGTTTCAATCTTATTTACACAATGAGCACAGCTCATCCCTGTAATTTTTATGGTTGCTTTATTCATGATTCTCACTCCTTTTTCATATTTTGATTTTCTGCAATATTTCAGTGTCCTGATGAACAGTGATGATCCTTACATTTACACTGCCCAGGAACACAGTTGCAAGCAACCTCCTCAACAGCATCTATTTTCTTCTCTTCCAGAACTTTTTCCAATTTATCAATATCTTTAAAACTCAATGTTGCATTTGAAAGCAAATACGCAATTGTATTGCCAACATCCCTACTGCAAATGTTACTGAAATATTCATTTAATGAACTTTTAATAATTTCTGCTTCACTTACTTTGGAAGAGTATATATATTTCCTTCCCTCTGTTTCAGTTTCAAGCACACCCTTATTTACAAGTCGACCTATAAAAGTCTTTGTCGTCGCCGGTTTCCATTCTTTCTTTTGCTGTAAAACTTGAATAATTTCTTTACTGGTGACTCTCTCTTGTGCCCAAACAACACGCATAACTTCCCATTCAGAATCTGTAATTTTTAAATCTATTTCAGTGCACATGACCTCACCCACCTTATCGTTTACAAATGTAATCTCAACTGCATGACTTAAGTTTACATTTGTAAACAATAAATGTCAAGGGGTATTCTTTTTAAATTTTTTCCTCATATATCCTCTCTATATTCGTTTCCCGGTCCCTAAAATTCAAAACTAACGGTACTGCTAACATTTAACTGAATTAAAATACCTTAGGAAGATATGTGATGTAGGTAAATCTTTATTATGCCTACATAAGATAGATGTAATAATACTTTGTTTCCGTTTTTTATTTACAACTGAATACGTAAATTAACTAAGTGTATTAGTGAAAAGTGCAAAAATGCTATCAACTCTTCTATAGCTTGATTATGTATCTTCCTTTAGAGAAGAAACAGAAACAATAAAATAAATGCATTCCCTACCATTGACATTTATAATCGATTATCATATTGTATATATGAACATATGGTCATATATTAAAATTCAGGTTATAGGGGTGTAATTATAATGAGTGAAGAGCAAATAGGTGAAAAGATATTTTGTAAAGAAGATCAGCATTTGGATGATGAAACGTTATTTGTTGTTTCGCAAACATTCAAAGCACTAAGCGACCCTACAAGAATTCGCATTTTGAATTTATTATGTTCAGGGGAACATTCTGTCAATGATATTGCGGAGAGGTTAAATGTAAGCCAATCAAGTGTTTCCCACCAGTTGCGTTTCTTGAAAAATCTAAGATTGGTTAAATATAGAAGAGCAGGGACAACTTTGTATTATTCGGAAGATGACATTCACATTATGAATTTACTAAAGCAAGCAATCGAGCATGCTACACATCATTAATTTGGGAGGTAATTTAAAATGGGTCACGATGGACATGACCATACACATGAGGCAAATAAAAAGACGCTGATGTTAAGTTTTATTATTATTACAGGTTATATGATTGTTGAGGCAATTGGAGGATTTACTACCAATAGCCTGGCATTATTATCTGATGCTGGACATATGTTAAGTGATTCCATATCACTTGGGGTTGCGTTATTGGCATTTACACTTGGAGAAAAGGCCGCTAACTATAGTAAAACATATGGATATAAACGATTTGAAATATTAGCAGCTGTACTAAACGGAATAACACTCGTATTAATTGCGATATATATTTTTTATGAGGCAATTCAACGTTTTCAACATCCACCTGAAGTTGCTTCAACTGGGATGTTAATCATCGCTTCCATTGGCTTACTAATCAATATATTTGTTGCCTGGATTATGATGCGTGGTGGGGATATAGAAGAGAACTTAAATATGCGTGGAGCATACTTGCATGTGATTAGCGATATGCTTGGTTCCATTGGTGCCATTATCGCTGCACTACTCATAATATTCTTCGATTGGGGTTGGGCAGATCCCCTCGCAAGTGTCATTGTCGCTGTACTCGTATTACGGAGTGGCTATTATGTTACGAAATCTGGACTCCATGTTCTAATGGAGGGGACACCACAAAATGTAAATGTGAACGATGTAATTCAAACAATTCAAAATACAAAAGGCATTCAAGGCGTTCATGATTTGCACATTTGGTCGATTACAAGTGGCTTAAATGCACTTTCCTGCCATGCTGTTGTCGCTGATCAAATGTCCATTGCTGAAAGTGAAAGAATGCTTCATCAAATCGAACATGATCTTGAACATAAAAACATTCATCATATGACGATTCAATTGGAAACGACTGCTCATCTGCACGACAATTCAATTTTGTGTAAGGTGAGAGCAGAATCATCTGGCCACCACCATCATCACTGATACGAGGTGTAATTGAAACAACCAAATATACTTTTTAATTCAAGATCCTCTCAATGATTATCATTACTTGAGAGGATCTTTATTATTTCAATACTAGATTACAATTAACATCCCTGATTATACTATTCTGACAGATTTGTTAGTTCAAGTTACATCTTAATTCGTTAATGGTTATAGGGGTTATTCAAACTAAAAGTGGCTAATGCCTAATCCAGTAAATGAATTGACACTAGCTACTGTATAAATCTAAGTTCTATTTTTGCAATATACACCTATTCTGAAACATAGACTGACCAAAGCGGCCAACTTAGGTTCATTTCAAAGACAAATAAAAAACCACCAAATATGTATTTGGTGGAGACGGTGGGAATCGAACCCACGTCCAGAAATATCGCCACTTAAGCGTCTACGAGTGTAGTCGATATATTAGTATTTCGCGTCTTCTTCCGCCTATCAACAGGCATCAGAAGCGCTAGCCCGATTGGTCTCTTCCATGGTCCCCAGGCGGAGGACTTCCGGCGTAGCCCACTTAGAGTGAGTCCCTTACCCTACCACATGGGCGATGGAGGGAGGAACCGCTATCGACTGTTATTAAGCAGCGAAAGCGAAGTTGTTGTTTTCTTTGCCAGTTATTATTGGCTTTGACGTTTTAACGAGGCCGATCCCCTCGACTCGCAACTTAAGCTCAAACTACCCCTGTCGAATCCGTAACGTCCCCATGAATAAAAGATAAGCAGCAATTATCTGCGTCAGCTTGTTTGACCTTCTTACTTTTCTTTTCCTTATTTATTCCAAGGAAAGAGCTACGAAGAGTCAAATCGCAATTTCTTATCTTATGGGCGCTCGGGTATAGAGCACTTCATCACTTACAGTTATTATTATAGCATAAACTCACAAAAAATCAATGTTCGCAAGTATACTTACATTTTTTGGCGTTCGCGGAATGCTCTTTCGATATCACGTTTAGCTTCTTTTTGTTTCAGATCTTCACGTTTATCATATTTCTTTTTCCCTTTACCAAGTCCAATTAAAACCTTAGCAAAGCCATTTTTCAAATATACTTTTAATGGGATAATAGAATAACCTTGTTCTTTTGATTCACCAATTAATTTACTAATTTGCTTACGATGTAAAAGAAGCTTTCTTGCTCGTAGTGGATCATGATTGTATCTGTTTCCTTGTTCATAAGGGCTAATATGTGCATTATGCAAAAATATCTCGCCTTGATGAATACGGGCAAATGAATCTTTCAAGTTAATCCGTCCCGCTCGTATGGATTTAATTTCTGTTCCTTGCAAAACAATCCCTGCTTCAAATGTCTCTTCGATAAAAAAGTCATGATTCGCTTTTCTATTTTGAGCAATCATTTTCCCAGTCCCTTTTGGCATTTGTTGTCCCCCCCTAGCATTCTTTCTGTTTTTCTATTATACACGAGTGTGAAAAAGGTTAGAAGCATAACGATCTTAACGGCGTCGCTTGCATTCTGCAACGCCGTTGTTTCTGTTTCAAAATTAGCTCTTATCGCTTTTTCCCATTGCGTTTTTTTCTTGTCGTCGAAGGTTTATTATCATATGACTTTTTCTTCTTCTTTTTCTTTTTCGGGGGTCTTGTCGACCATTCTTCATTTTCACTTGCTTTTGGATCTTTACCATCGCTATTTTTAGGCGTCCCTTTTAGCTTCACAATTCTTGGTTTCTTATCTTCTTCTTTCCGTCTGCGATTACTTTTCATACCGACGATTTCAAAATCAATATCATGTTCCACTTTATTGACTTTGATTAACCTAACTGTTATTTCATCGCCAATTCGAAATACATTCCCAGTTCGCTCACCAATCATGGCTAGATGGCGCTCATCATAATGATAATAATCATCCGTCATAAAGCTTACATGGACAAGACCTTCAATTGTGTTTGGAAGTTCTACAAACATACCAAAATTAGTGACTGAGCTAATGATACCTTCAAATTCTTCCCCAATTTTGTCTTCCATAAATTCCGCTTTTTTCAACTCATCTGTGTCTCGCTCTGCTTCCACTGCACGTCGCTCACGTTTAGATGTGTGATCAGCTATTTCAGGAAGCTCGGCATTCCATTTTTCGCGAGTCGTTTCATCTAATTTACCTTCAATTAAATAATTTCGAATTAAACGATGTACAATTAAATCTGGATATCTACGGATTGGAGAAGTAAAATGAGTATAATAATCAGTCGATAATCCGAAATGACCTAGGCTCTCTGGATCATATTTTGCTTGTTGCATTGAACGTAACATTACTGTTGATATAACCATTTCTTCCGGTTTTCCGTCTACCGCTTCAATGATTTCCTGTAAGGCACGTGGATGGACAGAATTCGCCGTTCCGCGTACGATTAAACCAAAGTTTGTGATAAATTCAAAGAACCGTTGTAACTTTTCTTCTTTTGGATCTTCATGGATTCGGTATATAAACGGTACATCCATCCAGTGAAAATGCTCAGCTATCGTTTCATTTGCTGCAAGCATAAATTCTTCAATAATTCGTTCACCAATCGATCTTTCTCTGATTACAACATCTGTTGGCTTTCCATTATCATCAACTAACACTTGCGCTTCTTTAAAATCAAAATCGATTGCTCCACGTTGCTTCCGCTTATTTTGAAGAACGCCTTGTAACTCTTCCATTAATTCAAACATTGGTACGAGTGATTCATATTTTTTGCGAAGTTCTTCGTCTTTGTCTATTAATATTTTATTGACATCGGTATACGTCATTCGCTCCGTTGTCTTAATTACACTTTGGTAAATTTCGTGCTTCACGACCTCTCCCCGATCATTTAACTCCATTTCACAAGAGAGTGTAAATCTATCTACTTGAGGATTAAGTGAGCATATTCCATTTGATAATCTGTGTGGGATCATTGGAATTACCCTATCAACTAAGTACACACTCGTTCCTCGGTCATAAGCCTCCCTATCAATTGCTGAACCTTCTTGCACATAATGACTGACATCAGCAATATGAACACCAAGTTTATAATTTCCATTTTCAAGTTTTGTAATAGACACAGCATCATCAAGATCTTTTGCATCAGCGCCATCAATGGTAACAATTGTTTCACCGCGTAGATCTTTTCTATTTGGAATCTCTGATTCATCGACTGTATCGGAAATGCTGTTTGCTTCCTCCATTACTTCATCAGGAAATGCCAGTGGTAATTCATGTTGGTGAATAATGGATAGTATATCCACCCCCGGATCATTTTTATGACCGAGAATTTGTATGACTTCCCCTTCTGCATTTTTACGATCTTCAGGAAATGTCGTTATTTTCACTACGACTTTATGTCCTTCCACTGCACCCATATCCGCACTTTTTGGAATAAAAATATCATCTGCAATTTTTTTATCATCGGGAATGACGAAACCAAAGTGTTTGCTTTCTGTAAACGTTCCAACCATTTTATCCGAACCACGCTGAACAATACGGATAACCGATCCTTCCGGGCGCGAACGAGAACTACTCGTCGATACTCGTACAAGTACAGTATCTCCATGCATAGCACCATTCTTTTCATGTGGTGGGATAAAAACATCATCTAACCCTGCTTCTTCTGGGAGAAGAAAAGCAAAACCTTTCGCATGTCCTGATAGAACACCACGTATTAAATTCATTTTCTCTGGCAGACCATAACGGTTACTTCTTGTTCTAACAACAAGTCCATTCTCTTCCATCTGCACTAATGCTTTTACAAAGTATTTAAATTCCTCTGATTCATTAATATGAAAGGCTTCCTCAAGTTCTTTTACAGTAAGCGGCTTATATGCTTCCTCTTTCATGTATGATAATATTTGATCTATATATTTCTGTATACTCTCTTCCATCCTTTTCCCTCCTTTTGACCTACTCTGACCAGTCTAGTCCTTCTAAAAATTGATATATATCTTCGTGCAGTATGTCTTTCTCAGGCCCTAATGTGATGACATGACCTGACTTTTCATACCATTTTAAATCCTTTTCGGGCGACTCAGCCTGTTCATAAATAATGTTGGCACTATTTGTGTTAATCATATGATCATTTCTTGCTTGTACAACAAACAAAGGAGCATAAGTCATATCTACATTTTCACGTACATCAGAAATTAATCCTTGCATGGCTTTCAACGTTTTCATAGGTGTTTTACGGAACTCTATCATTTCTGTTTCAATTTGTTCATCAGCTTTACCTTCGAATTTCTTAAATTCGCGGGCATAATCAATGATTCCCTCAAACATAACCTCTTCGCTTTTTATGTACATTGGAGCACACATTGGTATAATTCCCTTTACAGGTACAGTGTAACCGAGTTTTAATGAAAATACCCCACCTAATGATAACCCAGCTACTGCGATTTCTTCATATCCATTTTCTTTTAAATAATTATATCCCCCTATAACATCTTCCCACCAATCTTCAGGACCAGTATGAACCAATTCTTCTGGAGGTACTCCATGTCCTTTGTATTGTGGTGCATGGGATGTGTACCCCTTTTTCTCTAGAAACCTTCCTAACATTCTTACATCTGCGCTATTTCCTGTAAAACCGTGTAACAGCAATACCGCTCTTTTGCCTGCTTTAAATGTGAATGGTTGCGGTAATTTAATTTTCATTTATAATAACTCCTCTTTTTCAATAAATATATATAAACCAAACTTGCATATGAAATACTTGCCTATAAGCTATTTTTAACAAAGTATAGAGAAACAATCCAGAATTTAGCTTTTATAAAAAAAACAATAAAAAAACCCGGCATCCAATTAGCCAGGTTGGTATCTCATTTATACTTCGAAAATCGTTACTAAAATTGTTAATATGAAAAACAATACAGAAAGCACTACTGTAATACGATGAAGAACTAAATCCAATCCACGAGCCTTTTGCTTTCCAAATAATTGCTCCGCACCACCAGATATAGCGCCTGAAAGTCCTGCGCTTTTCCCTGATTGTAATAAAACGACAATAATAAGTGCAATTGAAACAATAATTAATAATGTAATAACCAATGCATGCACGTGCGTACACCCCCCGATACAACATAAAACGATAAACTAAATGTACCATAAAATTTAAGCGTGTACAAGTATAGAAAAGTGGAAGCGCCTTGAACATCGTCGTACATCTCGGGCGAGATAAAGGAAACACAGCAAGCCTGCGAGGCGAGCTGATGTTGACTTATCATAGGAGAAGTCTTGAAGTCTGCTAGTCGATAGGCACTGGAGCTAGACAGCATATAAAAGCGGAAGCGACCGTTTTGCGACGTATAAACTGCGCCCACACGATGTGGGTGCGTCGACGTTGCCATAGGACGGGGCAATTTTAGTCGACGATCCCCTTTTATACGAGATAAAGAAAACTTGGTAAGCCTGATAAGCAAATAGGATCCAACGCTGATTAACGTTGAATCCTTTTTTAAATTACTTATTTGTTAATGTTATAAAATGTTTTAGCTCCTAGGTACTGTGCTGTGTCTGCCAACATATCTTCGATGCGAAGTAGTTGGTTATATTTTGCAACACGGTCTGTACGTGAAGGTGCACCTGTTTTAATTTGACCAGCGTTTGTTGCTACAGCGATGTCAGCAATTGTGCTGTCCTCCGTTTCACCAGAACGGTGAGAGATAACAGCAGTATAGCCTGCACGTTTCGCCATTTCAATCGCATCAAATGTTTCAGTTAAAGTACCAATTTGGTTTACTTTTACCAAGATTGAATTTCCAACGCCTTCTTCAATTCCGCGTGCCAGTTTTTCTGTGTTTGTAACGAATAAGTCGTCACCAACTAATTGTACTTTCGTACCGATACGTTCTGTTAGTAGTTTATGACCAGCCCAGTCGTTCTCGTCAAGCCCATCTTCGATTGAAACGATTGGGTATTTAGCAGCCATCTCTTCGTACCAGTCAACCATTTCTTCAGACGTTCTAACAATTCCTTCGCCGCTTAAATGGTATTTACCGTCATCTTTGTTATAGAACTCAGATGATGCAACGTCCATTGCAAGTTTAACTTCTTCGCCTGCTTTATAACCAGCTTTTTCAATTGCAATCATAATTGTTTCAAGTGCTTCTTCGTTTGATTTCAAGTTTGGAGCAAATCCACCTTCATCACCAACACCTGTATTCAAACCTTTTTCTTGAAGTACTGCTTTCAAGCTGTGGAAAATTTCAGTTCCCATACGTAGCGCTTCTTTAAAAGTTGGCGCTCCTACTGGCATGATCATGAATTCTTGAATATCAACGTTATTATCAGCATGCTCTCCACCGTTGAGGATATTCATCATTGGTACAGGAAGTTGCTTCGCGTTAAACCCACCTAAATATTGGTATAGCTCAAGACCAAGATAATCAGCTGCTGCATGTGCTGCTGCCATAGATACTCCTAGAATAGCATTTGCACCAAGTTTGCCCTTATTATCTGTTCCATCAAGTTCGATCATTGCTTTATCAATGCCTACTTGATCCGTTACATCAAAACCAACGATTTCTTCAGCGATCACGTTATTAACATTATCAACTGCTTTCTCAACACCTTTGCCAAGATAGCGGTTTTTGTCTCCATCACGTAATTCAACAGCTTCATATTCACCTGTTGATGCACCACTTGGAACTAAAGAGCGACCAAAAGCTCCTGAATCTGTATAAACTTCTACTTCAATTGTTGGATTACCGCGCGAATCAAGAACTTCACGTGCATATACTTGTGTAATGAATGGCATTAAAAATCTCTCCTTAGAAAATAGTTTTATCGTTCTATTAATGTAAATTGTATAACATTTCGACTGCAGTCTTTTATTTCTAAATTATTTAATCAAACTAGTACCAGTCATTTCTTCTGGCTTTTTAAGTCCTAATAAATCTAACACCGTTGGGGCTAAATCTGCTAAAATGCCGCCTTCACGAACTGTGATGCCACTTTTCGTAACGATCACTGGTACTGGATTCGTTGTGTGTGCCGTCATAGGCGTCCCTTGAGGCGTCACTACTTCATCCGAATTTCCGTGGTCAGCTGTAATAATAGCTGTTCCACCTTTTTCGATAATCATATCAACAATGCGACCTAGACACTCATCAACAGCTTCAATTGCTTGAATCGTTGGCTCTAGCATCCCAGAGTGTCCAACCATATCAGGATTAGCAAAGTTTAGTATAATCGCATCAAACTTGTCATTTTCAATTTGCTCGCAAAGCGAATCTGTTACTTCGTAAGCACTCATTTCTGGCTGTAAGTCATATGTTGCTACTTTAGGCGAATTAATCAAGATCCGCTCTTCACCAGGAAATGTTTCTTCTCGACCACCACTCATAAAGAACGTAACATGCGGATACTTTTCTGTTTCCGCAATTCGAAGTTGCGATAATCCATTATGTGAGATCACTTGTCCTAATGTTTGGTCTAGGTTCACTGATTTAAAAGCGACATAACCATTCACTGTTTCTGAAAAATGAGTCATACATACAAAATAAAGATCTTTCGGTCTGTCTGCTCCACGATCAAATGCATCAAAATCTTGATTCGTAAATACATTGGAAATTTGAATAGCACGATCAGGACGGAAATTGAAGAAAATAACTGCATCTTCATCATCTACTGTTGCTAGTGGATGTCCGTTTTCATCCGTCATAACAGACGGAAGGGCAAATTCATCAAAAATACCATTGTCATAAGAATCATGAATCATTTCTAACGGATCCTTATAGGAGGGTCCCTCACCATAAGCCATGGCACGGTATGCTTTTTCCACACGATCCCAACGTTTATCTCTGTCCATAGAATAAAATCTTCCAGAGATGGTCGCAAATTGACCGACGCCATATTCAGCCATTTTTGCTTGGGCTGCTTTAATATAACCTTCAGCTGATTTCGGACCAACATCTCGACCGTCAAGGAATGCATGTACAAAGACATCTTTTACACCTTGATCAGCAGCAAGTTTTAATAATGCATATAAATGTTCGATATGACTATGCACACCACCGTCTGATAAAAGGCCAAACAAATGAAGTTTCTTACCTGTCTTTTTAACGTGATCAATTGCTTGCTGGAACGTTTCATTTTTTTCAAATTCACCGTTTCTAATAGCAATATTTACTCTCGTTAAACTTTGATACACAATTCTACCTGCTCCAATATTCAAATGTCCGACTTCAGAATTTCCCATTTGACCTTCTGGAAGACCAACAGCTTCCCCGCAAGCAGTCAATTGATTATGAGGAAATTCATTCCAATAACGATCGAAATTCGGCTTATTTGCTTGCGCAACAGCATTACCGCTATTTTCTTTACGACAGCCGAATCCATCTAAAATAATAAGAGCAACTGGAGCTTTACTCATTTTGCAGCACCTTCAAGCAATTGAAGGAATGACGCAGGTTCGAGACTAGCACCGCCTACAAGCGCACCATCAATATCAGATTGTCCCATATATTCTTTAATATTTTCTGGTTTTACACTGCCGCCGTACTGGATACGAATAGCATCTGCAGCAGCTTTTGAAAATTTACTTTCCACTACACTTCGAATATGTGCACAAACTTCGTTTGCATCTGTAGCAGTAGATGATTTACCAGTTCCAATTGCCCAAATTGGTTCATAAGCGATAACAGTTTGTTTCACTTGTTCTTCAGAAAGTCCTTGTAGCGCTTTTTCTACTTGAGCCCCGACAAGTTCAGTCGTTTGATTACTTTCACGTTGTTCCAATGTTTCTCCAACACAAACAATCGGTGTTAATCCATGATTAAAAGCTGCATGTGTCTTTTTATTTACAGATTCATCTGTTTCATTAAACATTTCACGGCGTTCTGAATGACCCAAAATTACATGAGATACGCCAATATCTTGAAGCGCAACAGGACTTACTTCTCCTGTAAAAGCACCATTGTCTTCAAAATGCATATTTTGCGCGCCAATTGCTACATCATTGTTACCAACAGTAGTAATTAGCTGGCCAAGAAATAAAGCAGGTGCACATATGACTGATTCAACTTGATCCTTAGAAGGGACATTTTCTTTCACTTCATTTGCAAAAGCCAATGCTTCTTCAAGTGTTTTATTCATTTTCCAGTTACCAGCAATGATAGGTTTACGCATTGTTCACTCATCCTTTCACTCTATACAATAAAGTGGTTTTAGCTTTTCCACTTTTCCCTAAATAATGTTACTTGTCATCAAGTGCAGAAACTCCAGGTAGCTCCTTACCTTCCATAAACTCCAGTGAAGCTCCGCCACCAGTTGAAATGTGACTCATACGCTCTGCTAGTCCGAATTTCTCTACTGCCGCAGCTGAGTCGCCTCCACCAATAACAGAATATGTATCTGTAGCTTCAGCAAGTGCCTCTGCAACCGCCTTTGTTCCTTTAGCAAAAGGTTCCAACTCGAATACACCCATAGGTCCGTTCCAAATAACGAGTTTAGACTCTTGAATGACTTTCGCATAAAGCTCTCTCGTTTTAGGTCCGATATCAAGTGCTTCCCAATCTGCAGGAATCTCATCAATCGCTACCGTTTTCGTGTTTGCTTTTTCAGAAAAGTCGTCTGCAATCGTTACATCTAAAGGCATATAGAAGTTTACGCCTTTTTCTTTCGCTTTTTCCATGTACGATTTTGCTAGATCGATTTTATCTTCTTCAAGTAGGGACAATCCAATTTCATGCCCTTGTGATTTAACAAATGTATAAGCGAGTCCGCCACCAATAATTAAATTATCTACTTTATCTAGTAAGTTTTCAATAACGCCAATTTTATCTTTTACTTTTGCTCCACCGATAATGGCTGTGAAAGGGCGCTCTGGATTTGATAATGCTTTACCAAGAACTTCAAGTTCCTTTTCCATTAAAAATCCTGCAACAGATGGTAGATGTTTCGCGATTCCTTCCGTCGAAGCATGTGCTCGGTGTGCTGCTCCAAATGCATCATTCACATAAAGATCAGCCAGTTCCGCAAAAGCTTTTGCAAGTTCTGGGTCATTTTTTTCCTCACCTGGATAGAAACGAACGTTTTCAAGTAAAATAACGTCGCCTGCTTGTAATCCGGAAATTTGTTCCTTCACACTATCACCATAAGCTTCGTCCGCTTTCGCTACGTCTTTACCTAATAATTCGCTAAGTCGTTGTGCCACAGGTGTTAGTCTAAGCTCTTCTTTCACTTCACCTTTTGGTCTGCCGAGGTGACTTGCCAAAATGACGACAGCCCCTTGTTCTGCTAAATATTGAATCGTCGGCAATGCAGCGCGAATTCGTGTGTTATCCGTTACCTCTCCTTCGCTCATTGGAACGTTGAAGTCGACACGGCAAAATACGCGTTTTCCTTTTACATCTACATCTTTAATTGATTTCTTCTCCATTACGCAAGCCTCCTTTAGCAAAAATAAAGGGAGGGGGATTGTTCCCCACTCCCCCTTCATTCATATATTATAGATGCCGAGCATCGAATTATCCAATATTAGGCCTATAGGTCTAACCGTTGCTACATAATGTAGCACTTAGTTAACTGTTCCTTTTAGAAGGACCTACATAGGATTTCCATCGGTATCATCGAGCACCTTACGCTTTTCTATATGTCTAGCTTCAGGTGCTAGGGACTCGAGGTCATAAGCCAATCCGTCAAGAAGGGTAAAATGCACCCTTCCCTCCGTCTCGTCTTATGCTTGTCGCCCCTGAACGAGCACCTTACGCTTTTCTAACTTATAGTCCTTGTTTTGCGATGTATGCTGCAAGGTCTACTACACGGTGTGAATAAGCTGTTTCGTTATCGTACCAAGACAATACTTTTACCATGTTACCTTCCATTACCATTGTGGATAAACCATCAATTGTAGAAGAATTTGCGTCACCATTGTAGTCAGTAGATACAAGTGGCTCATCAGTATAAGCTAGAATGCCTTTTAATTCGCCTTCTGCTGCTTCTTTAAATGCTGCATTTACTTCTTCAGCAGTTACTTCTTTTTCAAGTTCAGCAACAAGGTCAACAACAGAAACGTTAGGTGTTGGAACACGCATTGCCATACCATTCAATTTACCTTTCAACTCAGGAAGCACAAGTGCAACTGCTTTTGCTGCTCCAGTTGTTGTTGGGATGATATTTTCCGCTGCTGCGCGTGCACGGCGGTAATCACTATGTGGAAGGTCAAGAATTTGTTGATCATTCGTATAAGAGTGAACAGTTGTCATCATTCCACGTTTGATACCATATTTATCGTTAAGAACTTTTGCAAATGGAGCAAGACAGTTAGTTGTGCATGATGCGTTTGAAAGTACATGATGATTTGCAGCATCATATTTATCTTCGTTAACACCCATAACAATTGTAATATCTTCGCCGTTTGCAGGAGCTGAGATGATTACTTTTTTCGCACCAGCTTCAATATGCTTAGCTGCATCGTCACGTTTAGTGAAACGTCCTGTTGATTCAACAACTACTTCAACGCCTAGATCTCCCCAACCAAGTTGTGCAGGGTCGCGCTCAGCAAGTACTTTAATGCGGTGGTCGCCAATTACGATTGTATCTCCATCAACTGATACGTTTTCTTGAAGATTGCCATGAACAGTGTCATGTTTCAATAAATGTGCAAGCATGTTCGCATCTGTCAAGTCATTGACTGCTACGATTTCCACCTCTGGATTGTTAAGTGCCGCACGGAAAACATTTCTCCCGATTCTTCCGAAACCATTAATACCAACTTTTACTGCCATCTTTATTTCCTCCTTTATGATCATGCATTAAATCTATATTTAAAAGATACACCTATTTGAGATGTACTTTTAAAATCTCTCTCGCTGCACCTTCATCAGTGATTAATACTGTCTGATCTGGTGCACTTTTCATATAGGCCTTGATTGCTTTAGCTTTCGACTTACCTCCAGCTACCGCTATCACTTTTCGACCCACATGAAGATCGGAAATTTGAAGTCCGATAGTGGGGACCTTATGTACTATTTCCCCATTTTCATTAAAATAATAGCCAAATGCTTCACCAACTGCATTTTCTTCGGAAATTTTTTTCATCGATGATGTAGAAGTTCTTCTCCTACCAGCCATTGTAATAGCATCTCCAATACCGTGAAGAACAATGTTGGATGCTTTAATCAGTTGTAAAATTTCCTTAATTGCCGGTTCTTTAAGTAAGGATTCATACACTTCTCGTCCTACTTGATCTGGGACATATAATACTCGATGAGAGCCACCCGTATTTTCAGCCATGGTTGCACAAATTACATTTGCTTGATTCTTAACATCTTCCCCAATTCCACCTCGAGCAGGCACGAAAAGTAACTTTCTTTTCTCTCCTAGCTCATCAGTCAACATTTCAGCAGTACAGGCCATAGTAGTTCCGCCTGTTACAGCAATAATATTATCCTTATTGAGACTAGACTTCAAACGATCTGCACAAGCCTTACCAAGTTCTTCTTTAACAAAGGTAGCTGTATCACTGTCTCCGGGAATGACAATTACTTCGGCGATACCCATCAATTGTTTAAGGTCATGTTCTAATTGACGAATACCTGATAAATTACTCATCATTTCATCAAGTTCATCAAGTAACTTTAAGCCCTTTTCAGTTACCATCATTCCAGCTGTTTTTACATCAATTAGATGTTGGGTCTTTAAAAATTCAGCCTCACTTCTTAAAACTCGTTCAGTCATCCCTAACATACCTGCCAATGTCCTACGACCAACTGGTTCCGTTAAACGGATAGAACGTAGAATCTGATAGCGTTTCTGCATAACATCAAGTAAGTCAGGCACAATTTTCGATTGGATTTTCAAAAAATCATGCATATCATTGCTCCTTCAACACCGCAGGTCACGTGGCGTCCCAGTAAGACATAAAGCGTCCCATTACAAATAAAAAAATAAGCTCCGGCTTATTTATATCTTATCACGCTAAAAAATAAATATCAATTCAGATGTTTTTGTATTTGTTCCTCTAACGTAAAAAGATCAATGATCCCTTCTTGAATCAATTCGCCATCTATCTCAACAACAGGAATAGATATACCATACTTCTCCATCCACATCTCGTTTGTTTCTATATCATTTGTAATAATGTCAAAACCATACTCTTTTTGTAACATTCTTAACATTAATTCAGCGTCCTCACAAAGCATACAATTTTTCTTTGTATAAAAAGTTATTCCCACTATCATCACCCCATCATCTTAATATAAACATGTCTACCTGGATAATTATATATATTTTTTAAAGCTTTGTGGAGTCAAAAATAATTCCTTCTCATTAATAATATAGAAATTAATATCCTATGGTTCTATGTTCTATTCAACTAAATATAATAAACAGCTAATCTCCACATTCTTTTGCGGTTTACACCAGCTTACTGGCTGTTTCAGATCATTTACTGGCCGTCATCGGATATTTACTAGCCGTCATAAGCAAATACTGTCCGTTGAGCGCTCTTTACTATCCATCAATGAGCATATACTGGCCTTGATCACTGTTTACATTATTTTGGGATTCACTCTAATTAATTCCATTTAAAGGTAATATCTTATTTCATCATGGAGTAACCATTTTAAAGCGTCCACTTTAACGAATCGACTATACGCACGGATCAGAAGAACGCGAATAAAATCATCTTTTATTATTGACAAGTATCACCTGTTTAAGTATGATGAAAGATGTCTTAAGGTTCGTATTTATAATAGTGCTTCGGAAAGAAGTAACGCAAGCCTTGACATGACAGTTTTTTGCCCTCGTAGTGTAACGGATAACACGTAAGATTCCGGTTCTTGAGATGTGGGTTCGATTCCTGCCGAGGGCGTATATCGCGTGTTTCAAGCAATAATAAGTAACGAAAGTTTTACTGCGTCTCTTTCTTAATTGAAAGAGGCGCTTTTTTTTATGGCTGCTAAAGCTTTCTTCATAATCTTAAATCATCCACTCAAATATAGATTGTCAGAAGATTTTCCATGTATTACTATAGAGAGGGAGTGAATTTTATGAAAAATAAAAAAATACTCATTATTACATTTGGAGCTGTTCTTTTTGCTATCGTTACATATCTCACTTTCACTTTGTTAAACAATGACAAAAACGATGTCACTGTTAAAGAAAAAACCGCGATTACAAAATCTGGAGGAAATACTCAAGTTGAAACATCGGTAATTGAAATTGATGAACAAAGAGAGGAAACGATTGAAGAAGAGTTTCCTAATGATACAAGTGAATATGCTATTCAAGACGCTATACATGGAATGTCACATCAAAAAGTGATAGCGGAAGAAAAATGGGGTTTTCTTCCTTTAACTCAAGAGCGTGTAAAACGTTTAATAGAAGTAGTTGAAATGAATGAAAGCAAATACATACATGCTAGTACATACTTACGCATTCTTGAGCGTTGGGAGAATAATGATTTCACACAAGCAGACAAAGACCACAACGCTGTTTGGAAATTGCAAGGTGGTACGATTGGAAAGGCCTCTGGCGTTCTGTCTCTTGATGAGGAAAAAGCATTTATTAAAAAACATTTTAATATTAAAGCGAAGGCGGTAACATCAGAATCGAATTGATGTTACCGTTTTTCTTTTTATCTTAGAATGAGCATTTTACCCAATATTAACTGTTAAAAGTCAAATAATTAACCATTGCAAGCATTTTTTGTTTAAAATGAAAGCTGATGGTTAATATGATATGGTATAAACTTTATTTATACACTCTAAATTCATTCGTTTGACCTTTACTGACCATCGTTGTATGATATTATTACATCATATGTAAAAGAGCAAAGAGCTTAAGTTAAACCATCTGATTTTTTATAAGGAGGAGAAACATTATGAATTTAATTCCAACAGTTATTGAACAAACAAGTCGTGGAGAGCGGGCCTATGATATTTATTCACGGTTATTAAAAGATCGTATCATCATGCTCGGTAGCGCTATTGACGATAATGTCGCTAACTCGATCGTATCACAATTGTTATTCTTGGAAGCTGAAAATCCCGAGAAAGACATTTCTATTTATATAAATAGCCCAGGCGGAAGCATCACTGCAGGAATGGCTATTTATGACACAATGCAATTTATCAAACCAAATATCCAAACAATTTGTATCGGTATGGCTGCATCTATGGGGTCGTTCCTACTTGCTGCAGGTACAAAAGGAAAACGTTACGCTTTACCGAACAGCGAAGTAATGATTCACCAACCACTCGGTGGTGCGCAAGGTCAAGCAACGGAAATTGAAATTGCTGCGAAACGTATTCTTTTCTTACGTGAAAAACTTAATCAAATTCTGTCTGAACGTACAGGGCAGCCAATTGAAGTAATTCAACGTGATACAGATCGCGACAACTTTATGACAGCTGAAAGAGCAAAGGAATATGGATTAATCGATCATATCCTGCAACGCCATGAAGAAATCGAGAAAAAATAACCTTTTTTTCTCATCAAAAACGCTTGAGATAATGTCTCAAGCGTTTTTCAATATAAAAAATTGATTCATACTTCTTGAAATTGGATATGGTGCAAATTAGCAAAGATGCCACCTTGATTTACTAAATCGGAGTAAGTGCCATCCTCTGCAATTCCATCTTCTGTTACAACTAGGACTCTATCAGCATCACGGATTGTTGCTAAACGATGTGCAATCACTAAAGTTGTACGATTTTCTGCAAGTTCATTCAATGCTTGTTGAATTATTTTCTCTGTTTCTGTATCTAACGCAGATGTCGCTTCATCTAGAATAAGTATTGGTGGATTTTTTAAAAACATACGCGCAATGGCCAATCTCTGCTTTTGCCCCCCAGATAATTTTAAACCACGTTCCCCAATTTGTGTTTCATAACCATCCGGTAATGAAGCAATAAAGTCTTCCAAATGTGCCTTTCGTGCGGCGCTGTAAATTTCTGCATCACTTGCATTTCTGTTTCCATATGCAATGTTTTCCCAGATCGTTCCAGTGAATAAAAAGACATCCTGCTGAACTATTCCAATATGTGAGCGTAGTGAATGCTTTGTCATATCGCGAATATCGATACCATCGATGGAGATTGAACCCGCATTTACATCATAAAACCTCGGTATCAACGAACATATAGTTGTTTTTCCCGCACCAGATGGACCGACAAAGGCTACAGTTTCCCCGGATTGTATATTTAAGTTAATTCCCTTTAATACCGCTTGATGTTCATCATATTTGAAATACACATCATTAAATTGAATATCACCAACTAATCCGTGCACCTCCTCGGCATGTGGCCGATCCTGGATCTCCGGTTCTTGCTCGATTAAATCTCGAAACCGTTTGAATCCAGCCATTCCTTTAGGGTACAATTCCAGCAATGCGCTGATTTTATCAATTGGTTTAATCAAGACATTAACGTACAAAACAAAACTAACAAGCTCACCATATGTAAGCTTTCCATTAAAACTAAACCAGGCTCCAACAACCAGAACTAATAGAGTCACAAGACGAGTCATCATATAGATACTAGAATGCGTCCAAGCCATCACCTTATATGCAACAAGTTTTGCTAAGCGAAAATTGCCGTTATCTTCTTTAAAACGAGAGATTTCAAACTCTTCATTTGTAAATGATTGAACTACTCTAGCGCCCGACACACTATCCTCAACACGTCCATTCACATCTGCAATTTTCCCATACATATTCTTCCACGCTTGATTCATTTTTACATTACAAAATGTCACAAGCCAAATAAGGAACGGAACCATAATAATAGCGATAATAGCTAGCTGTGGATTAATATTGAACATGATTGCAAAGGCACCAACAAAGGTCATGATCGCAATAAAGAAATCCTCTGGTCCATGATGGGCAAGCTCACCAATATCGAATAAATCATTTGTAATTCTACTCATGACATGTCCTGTTTTCGTATTATCAAAAAAGCGAAACGATTGCCTTTGCACATGGGTAAATAACTCTTCCCGCATATCCGTTTCTATATTAATTCCTAGCTTGTGTCCCAAGTAACTCACGATAAACTGAAGACCTGTACTTAGAACATAAACAAGTAACAATAATAAACCTACTGTTACAATTGTGCTCCAATTCCCCTCAGGTAAAAGTTTATCTATAAACCACTGGACTGCAACTGGGAATGCAAGCTCTAGAATGGCTACTATTACGGCACTAGTAAAGTCAATAATAAACAGTCGCTTATGGGGTTTATAATAGGAAAAAAATTGTTTTAGCATCACGCTTCTCCTTCAGTAACCATTTCATTCTTTTATTTTTTTGGAGCCGAAGCAAATGATTCATCGCCCGCTCTTAATTTCTCCGCGATTTCATCAATTTTACGTAAACGGTGATTAATTCCTGATTTACTAATCGAACCACTCGAGAGCATCTCACCTAATTCTTTTAACGTAACATCTTGATGTTCTACTCTCAAGACAGCTATTTCTCGTAGCTTATCAGGTAGAATATCGAGCCCGACAGACTGTTCAATATAGCGAATATTTTCTACTTGCCTAAGAGCTGCACCAATTGTTTTATTTAGATTAGCTGTTTCGCAATTAACCAGTCTATTTACTGAATTTCTCATATCACGGACAATTCTAACATCCTCAAATCTTAGCAATGCTCCATGCGCCCCAATCACACTAAGAAACTCAGTAATTTTTTCTGCTTCTTTTAAGTACGTTATAAAACCATTTTTGCGTTCTAATGTTTTACTATTTAATTGAAAGTCATTCATTAATTCACAAAGGGAATCATTATGTTCTTTGTATAGCGAAAACACTTCAAGGTGATAAGAGGAAGTTTCTGGGTTATTTACTGAGCCACCAGCGAGAAAAGAACCTCGTAAATAAGACCTTTTACAGCATTTCTTTTTAATCAAATCCTTAGATATGTCATGAACAAAAGTGATTCCTTCTCCAAGAATTTTTAAGTCTCTAAGCATTTTTTCTGCATTTTTTTTCAGGCGCACGATATATACATTGTTTTTTTTCAAACGCATTTTCTTTCTGACGAGCAATTCAACATCTGCATCGTACAATTTCTTTAATAATGTATAAATTCTCCGTGCAATAGCCGCATTCTCCGTTTGAACGTTCACAATTAGTAATCGATTAGAAAATGATAAAGAACCATTCATTCGAATCAATGCTGATAATTCAGCTTTTGCACAGCAGTCTTTCACATCTAAGTTTGTAAGTTCTTTTTTCGTTTCCGAGGCAAACGACATCTTCCTACCTCCTAACAACTATTATGTCTGAGCGATATGATCTGTATCTCGCCCCAAAAGTGAATAGAGGATATTTGCCACTTTTTCAGTATCATGTCGAATGAAACCATGATCAAAACTAATAATTTCATCATGGATCACTTCCATTCCAAGTGCGACCAATCGGTCCACATCAAACAATACCGGTTGGGCTTGCTCTTCTTGATAGCGATTTTGTATTTCAACAGGAACAGCTTCATTATTGACTAGAATGATATCAATAAACGGACATAGCATGTGGTTATACAATGCGTCAACATGTTGACTTGCTGTGAATCCAAGTGTTTCCCCTGCCTGTGTCATTAAATTACATATATATACTTTCTTTGCTTTTGCCTTACACACCTCTTCTCCCAGTCCGGGTACAAGTAAATTAGGCAAGATGCTCGTATAGAGGCTCCCAGGCCCCACAACAATTAAATCAGCCTCACGGATTGCTCTAATTGTTTCAG
Organism: Lederbergia lenta NBRC 16444; assembly: GCF_001591545.1. Lineage (GTDB taxonomy): Bacteria > Bacillota > Bacilli > Bacillales > Bacillaceae_C > Lederbergia > Lederbergia lenta. The sequence goes on along the minus strand of NZ_BCVC01000002.1, from coordinate 338,911 downwards.
ATAAAGGTTTGATAACCTCTGGTGTTAAAAAAACACGTTTGATTTTTTTACCCGATTCGGGAATTTTTGATTCTCCTGACACGATTGTTCCATCATTCATCTCGGCATGCAAAACAACACTTTGATTTGCCGCTGGCAAGACTTTCCCATGTACATTAAGCACTCGACTCATCTCATGGACCGCATGAACAAAATCACCAGTAATAGATGTTAATGCTGCGATAATTAAATTACCTAAAGAATGTCCCGATAGTTCATTGGCTGTTTGAAAACGATGCTGAAACATTTCTTCAACGAGCGGTTCTACATCAGACAATGCCGCTAACACATTTCTAATATCACCTGGTGGTGGGATTTCCATTTCAGATCTAATTCTGCCAGAACTTCCACCATCATCAGCAACGGTTACAATCGCGCTAATATCTACTGGATATTTTTTTAATCCACGTAATAGAACAGGTAAACCTGTTCCACCGCCAATTACTACAATTTTCGGCTTTTGGTCTTGTTTCATCGCTGCAATTCCTTTCTTTTCTGAATATCTCGGTGTGTTACTTGAATATGGTATTCTTTTTCGTAAAATTTTCCGATATATTCAGCAAGTGCGACTGAGCGATGCTGACCTCCTGTACATCCAATTGCGACAACAAGTTGACTTTTTCCTTCACGTTTATAATGAGGTAACATAAAGGTTAATAAATCTGTTATTTTCGATAGAAATTTTTGTGTATCATTCCACTTCAAAACATAATTAGATACTTCTTCTTCAAGACCTGTCTTTGGTCTCATATGATCTATATAATGGGGATTAGGTAAAAAGCGAACATCAAAAACTAAATCTGCGTCAATCGGAATACCATGTTTAAATCCGAATGACATCATGTTCACTGTAAATATTGCTTGCTTATTTGCCGAGAATTCTACAAGTATCTTTTCCCTTAATTCTTTAGGCTTCATATTCGATGTATTGTAAATAAGCTGTGCTCGTCCTTTCAGATCTTCGAGCAAGCTTCTCTCTTGAGTAATTCCGTCGAGTGGCAATCCAACAGGTGCTAATGGGTGAGAACGTCTAGTTTCTTTATATCTACGAACAAGCGCTGCGTCATCAGCATCTAGATATAAGATTTGTGGGGTTACCCATGTTGAATCACCAAGCTCATCGATCACACGTAAAAGTGTATCGAAAAACTCTCTACCTCGTAAATCCATAACAAGCGCAACTTTATTCATTTTATTTCCTGATTCTTTCATTAGCTCAAGGAACTTTGGCATAAGCGCAGGAGGTAAATTATCAACGCAAAAGAAACCCAAATCCTCAAAACTATGGACGGCTACCGTTTTACCCGCACCAGACATCCCTGTAATGATCACTAATTGCACGTCATCTACTAAACCAGCATTCATTTCCTACACCCCTATTCCTATATATAATATATACATTTCATTTATCAATAAAAGTACGTTCTTACCATTATACTATTTCTATCAACATTAAAACAGATCTACTTTTTTACAGAAAAGCGGAAGCATCCGTAGATTCCATACAAACCATGCACAAAAATGTAGATACAGACTTGCAACAAAAAAAAGCACAGGCTAGGCCTGTGCACAAAGAAAGGGATATTGTATAAAAAGGGGGTCAATATCTCATGTTTATACTATAGCCGAAAAACATTTCAGCACTGTTACAGTAGCATTAAAACACGGTTACTTTTAAATCAGCATATTCATTGGACTTAGCCTGTGATCTTACACTAACGGTAATCCCCTGCTTAGCCAGTGTGTTTTCACATCAAGAGCAACCTAATAATATTTTATTGTGTTTGTAATTGTTCCATTAAATTTTCAATATATATTTGCGCACTTTGAGCAGCAATACTGCCGTCTCCAGTTGCAGTGACAATTTGTCTCAACAACTTATCACGTACATCCCCTGCAGCAAAAATGCCTGGAGCTTTTGTTTCCATATTGTCGTTTGTTTCAATATAGCCTTCTGCATTAGTGATTCCAAGATGTGCGAATGGCTCTGTTAAAGGATCCATCCCAATGTAAATGAATGCTCCATCTGCACTAAATTCTTTTTCTTCACCGGTTTCAGTTGAAACAAGTGTTGCAGAACCTAGCTTGCCGTCTTTTCCATTGAATTCTTTTACTGTATGGTTCCAGATAAAATTAACTTTTTCATTTGCAAAAGCACGATCTTGTAGAATTTTTTGAGCTCGAAGTTCATCTCTCCGGTGAACAATTGTAACTTTATCGGCAAATCTAGTTAGAAAGACACCCTCTTCAACTGCTGAGTCACCGCCACCAACAACGATAAGTTCTTTACCTTTAAAGAAAGCACCATCACAAACAGCACAATATGATACACCGCGCCCTGTCAGTTCTTGTTCTCCTGGAATCCCCATTTTGCGGTATTCTGCACCAGTTGTGATAATAACTGTTCGAGTTTTATATTCTTTTGATCCTGCTTTTACAGTTTTAAACTCTTTGCCATCAACTACTTCTTTAATATCACCATAAGCATATTCTGCACCGAATTTTTTTGCATGTTCAAACATTTTTGTAGATAAATCAGGACCCAAAATATGTTCAAAACCTGGGTAGTTTTCTACATCTGCTGTGTTTGCCATCTGTCCACCCGGCATACCTCTTTCGATCATTAAAGTAGATAAATTGGCACGTGACGCATAGACTGCTGCAGTCATACCAGCTGGACCAGCACCAACAATAATCACATCATAAATTTTTTCTTCTGCCATTGTTGCAACTCTCCTTTATGAATAAAGCGGCTTTTGTCAACACTTATATGTTGCTTCAAATCGCCATCCCTTATGTTCATTATGCCTCTACTTCTATCGTATTAAACAAGTGCGATTCCGTCCAAAGATATGCTCATTTCCAGTTATTTTCTAGTATGTGAATATACTTTCTAACAGTCGATTGTGATAAATCGTATTCATCTGCTATTTCTTTTTGCGTCTTTTTATTTTCTTTATCGCGAAGCCACGTGTATTCCATTGCTGCGGCTATCGCAGTCGTATTAGTAAATACTGCTCCAATTTTTAAAGCATGTCTAAATGTAGAAAACCAAGCAAGTATAATGCCGCTAGCTTTCGTTCTATCACTGTCAAATTGCCTATATAGTTTAAGGGCAATTTCATGACCTTTTTCAACCAAGCCATCAGGATCAATTTTTTCCTTTGTGTTTGATTGATTGATCACAGCTAAATAAATTTTCTCTGTTAGTGAAAAATCATCTAAAGGTTTGAATTCATCGTGTGTGATTAGCTCTTTTTTATGCTTGGATACACCTATAAGAAAGATTCCATACAATCTTTCTTCCAAACGATCACTATTCAATAATTTCATAATAAAAGTATCTTCGTCTTCTAGTTTTACATATATTTGTTGAGCTTCTTTCCATGGCTCAGTTCCTGCTTTATTAGGGTTCATCACAGCTAACTGTTTCCAAGCTCGTTCTGCTGTAGTATGGTTTCCCGTAAAATGGGCCGCTCTAGCTAACCAATAATAAAAACCGGCATCTCCCTCATACCCATGTTTCTGGATATGTCGTAGTAAATAATAGGCCTTGTCATATTTCCCCGCAAGTGCAAATGTGGCTCCTAATTTATAACGATGTTCCATTGATATCGGTTGAACTTTTTCAAGCGCAGACAATAGCGTATCCAACTCTTCATCTTTCCGTTCATAATATAAAAAGATTACTAGATTACACAGCGCATGCAGATTACCCGGATTCTGATCTAATACTTTTTCTAGAATGCCAAATGCCTTACCTGTTTCTCCTTCATAGAAATAAGCTAAGGCAAGATTATTATAAGCTGGCCAGAATTCCGGATGAGTTTCTACTGCTTCTTCCAGCATTTCGATTGCCTGCATAAAATTTCCGGCTTCTAAAAGTTGTCGAGCTGCTTCCTGTTGATTTGCCATCAACTCTTGTTCTTCCAGTTCATCTATGTTCTCATCTTCATTAATTCCCATCAAAGCTAGTAGTTCTTCCGTATCTTCTGCAAACTCTCCAGTTTGATCTAAATCAAGATACAAATGTGCATGCTTATAAGCTTCTGTGAATAGACCAAGATGCGCATAATTATTCGCCAAAAAATAATGGCATTCGGTCATTCGCTCGTCAAGGTCCTTAAGCACCGTATGCAGTAATTCATTTGACTCCGCATATTCCGCATCATCTGTATAGATAAGTGCAAGTTGACAGGCAATCATTGGTTCATCCGGTTCAAGTTCCCAAGCTCTTATTAAATATTTTTTTGCCTTTTTTATATCATAGCGATCATACGCTTTAATTCCCTTATGGTAATAATATTCGCCCGTTGGTACAAACGGAAAAATGTTTGATTTCTCATATTGTAGTTTTGTTTCTTTAAACATCGAATTCCTCCGTCGTCATCTTCCTTTGTCGCTTTTTGTAGTATATCATACTAAATTGCTCCTTTATAGGATAAAAAAGTGGAAGCTCTTTGTTCTATGACGCATGAAGAAAGGGGAGGTTCGGGGCAAGGAACACCAATATAAACACAACATTGTGTACGCTCATATTAAAGAACTCTACAGCATTGGTAAATTTCCCCTAATGTAATTAGACACAAAAGTGTAATATATACAGCATAATTATAATAAGGTCATACTTTTTTCCCAATAAAAAAAACCTGAATTTCATCAGGTTTCCCCTCCATATATCGGATCCTCTTTCCGACGTTCAAGAAGTTCTTCTTTCGTATAAATAACCCTCATTGGATTTCCACCAACAAATGCACCTTCTGGCACATCTTTGTGAACTAGCGTACCGGCTGAGACGATTGCACCGTTACCAATGCTAATACCGGGTAATATAGTTGAATTAGCTCCAATCATCACTTCATCACCAATATCTACCGGTCCCAACCGATATTCCTTAATCAAATATTCATGAGCTAATATGGTCGTATTATACCCAATCACGGTATTCCGTCCTACAGAAATATTCTCAGGATACATTACATCAAGCATGACCATCAATGCAAAAGATGTATGTTTACCAATTTCCATTCGTAAAAACGTTCGATAAAGCCAATTTTTCATACTCAAGAAAGGTGTGTATCTAGCCATTTGAATGACAATAAAATTTCGGATAACCTTCCAGAACGGAACCGTTTTATACACATGCCATAACGAGTTTGCTCCCTCTACTGGAAACCGCTCCGTTTTTCTCATTTACTACCTACTCCAACTATATCTAATAAATCAGCCATCGTGTCCAACATATAATCAGGATCATATTGTTCTAGATACGATCTACCCTTTATTGACCAAGAAACGCCACATGTATATGTACCTGCATTTTTCCCACCTAAAATATCATGATAATTATCACCAATCATCATTGTTTCTTTCGGCTTAGAGTCAAGTAACTTCAATGCTTTTTCAAGCGGCTCTGGATTTGGCTTTGCATGTTTCACTTCATCTAAACTAATAATCACATCAAAGAATTGATCTAGATTCGTAAGGGCTAGACCTTTTAAAACGGTAGCTCTTACTTTGGTAGAAACGATAGCTAATTTATATTTGTTTTCATAAAGCGTACGGATCGTTTCAAATACACCTTCGAACTCTTTTACTAGAAGATCGTGTTGCTCTAGATTAAATTTCCGGTATTCTTTAGTCATAGCCTCAGCATTATGTGGATCAATCCCCACAAATGTTTCCGTTAAAGTTGGCCCTAGAAAAGGGAGTACATCTTCCCTTTTGTAAAGTCCTGGCTGAAATATTTCTAACGTGTGCAAAAAAGAAGAAATGATCAATTCATTTGTATCTATTAATGTCCCATCAAGGTCAAATAATAAAGTTGTAATCTGTTTATTCATTAAGCTGCATTCCTTTCTTCTGCAATTTCAACTCGTTTCCAAATCGTAGCCACGAGTAAAGTTAACAGGATTGCTGTTACAAGTCTAATAAGAAGGAGTGGCAATACAGGTATACCAAGAGGGATAAACACTAGTGTATCTTCCACAACAGCATGGCATGCTACGAGAAAAATAAAAGCGAGTGTAACATCCTTTTTACTTACTCCGTCTTCTTGTACAGCCTGGATCATTACTCCGGCGCCCATAGCAAGACCAAAAAATAGACCGGCAGCCATTGTAGTTGAAGTGTTTTCCTTCATCCCTAAAAGTCGTGTGAATGGTGCTAGCCATTTTGAAAAGACAGATAGCCACCGAAAATCTTTCAATAGCTGAATACCAATCATGAGTGGAATGACGATAAGCGCTAACTGAAAGACACCAAGAAATGCCTTTTTTAGACCAATTCCAACTATTGCGGGGATACCTACTACTTGCTCTTCTGCAATTGGAATCATCCCGTATTGCGCTATTTCTTGACCTCCACCCCAAAGTAGATTAATCATTATAGCTGATAGAAGCGCCAAGCCGACCCTAACAACTATAATAATCCACATTTTCACACCTACTTTAACAGCAACCGCAGATTCAATAAATAAATTATGTGAGAATGACATCATCGTGGCGATAATAAACACTTCTTTTACCGTTAATTCAACCGATAATATCCCTGCAATTCCTGCGTATAAATTTAGGAAATTACCAAGTACTAATGGAATAGCAGCATCTCCCGATAATCCTAATATCCCCATAAATGGTTCTATTTTATGAATGATCCACGGTAAAACTGGAGTATGTTGAAGCATCACTACGATCAAGGTAACTGGAAAAATAATCTTTCCCAAAGTCCAAGTCGTTTTTAACCCCGCTATTGCTCCATTTTTGATTGAGGACTGCCACATGACGAACTTCTCTCCTAAAAAAGCTTTTATTTATCTAGATATTTAGCTGTTGCGAGTCCTGATTTTCTTCTATAAACCCATATAACAACAGCAATAGCTATTAAAACTAGCGAAATAACTTGGGCAATTCGTAAACTGTCCGTTAACATCAAGCTATCCGTTCTTAAACCTTCGATAAAGAAACGACCAATCGAATACCAAATAACATAGCTTAAGAATAGCTCACCGCGACGGAAATTAACCTTTCTTAACGCAATTAATAAGCCAAAGCCAATAATATTCCAGAGCGATTCATACAAAAAAGTTGGATGATAGTAAGCACCTTGAATATACATTTGATCAATAATAAATTGTGGTAAATGCAAGTTTTCAAGAAAAGCCCTTGATACTTCTCTACCATGTGCTTCCTGATTTATAAAATTTCCCCAACGGCCAATAGCCTGTCCGAGTATGATACTAGGAGCAGCTATATCTGCCACTTTCCAAAAAGAAACACCCTTTTTTCTCGTATAGATAATTGCGGTAATAACAGAACCAATTAAAGCCCCGTGGATGGCGATTCCGCCTTCCCATATCTTAATGATATCACCAGGATTTTGTGAATAATAATCCCATTGAAAAATCACATAATAAATCCGAGCAGAGATAATAGCAATTGGAATAGCCCATATCATTAAGTCGGCAAATAAATCTTTATCTAACCCTCGCTTATCACTCTCACGAATAGCCACATACAAAGCAAGAGCTATGCCTATTCCAATAATAATACCATACCAATTGATTGATAAAGGTCCAAGTTGCAATGCAATTGGATTGATCGGGGTAATTCCGGATTCCATACAATTCACTCCTTTTTAACATTGATATTTAAACCATTATCATTAATCATTGTCACCTTCTCTTATTACCTGGTTTAACCTTTCCGTAAATTGCTCAGCAGCATTCACCCCAAGTTGTTTGAGACGGAAGTTCATTGCAGCAACTTCGATAATAACTGCTAAATTTCGACCCGGACGTACAGGTACAGTTAATCGTGTTATTTCTGTATCAATGATCTTCATTTTTTCCTCATCTAAGCCAAGTCGATCATAATGCTTATTTTGATCCCATAACTCTAAATTGATCGTTAATGTGATCTTTTTACTTGGTCTTACTGCTCCCGCTCCGAACAATGTCATCACATTTATAATTCCCAAACCACGAATTTCTAATAACTGTTCTAATAACTCAGGAGCTGTTCCAACAAGTACATCTTCGTCTTCTTGCCTAATTTCAACACAATCATCCGCAACAAGCTGATGACCACGTTTAATAAGCGCTAATGCTGTTTCACTTTTACCAACACCACTTTGTCCAGTAATAAGCACGCCTATACCATAAATATCAACAAGTACACCATGCACAGCAGTTGTAGGAGCTAGCCTACTTTCTAAGAAATTTGTCAACCTACTGGAAAAACGAGTTGACTTCATTGTTGTGCGCATGACTGGCACAGAATGACGTTCAGATGCTTCGATTAATTCTGGAGGAACATCCAAACCGCGTGTGATCACAATGCCCGGTGTAGTTGCATTACACAAAAGCTCCATGCGATCTTTTCTATCATTATCTGTCATTTGTTCAATAAAACTGTTTTCCGACCGGCCTAAAACCTGTACTCGTTCTGCTGGATAATAATTAAAGAAACCAGATAACTCCAGACCAGGCCGCGAGATATCACTCGTTGTAATAGGTTTATGTATTCCTTCCTCACCGCTAATCAATTCCAAATTAAATTGCTTAATAATATCTTCCGTCCGCACTTTCGCCAACAAAATCACTCCTCGTCTTCCTATATAATTGAAAACCATTTAAACTTCAAAATTACATTCATTTTTCTATTTTAGCACTTAATAGCTTTGAAACTCTACCTTTCCTCTTGAAACTTTTATAACTTCATACATTTAAGTAGACATAGTTCCTACCTGTTTAGAAAGAGAAAATCATGCTGGCACCAGTCAAACCGCTTTATTTTGCGAGTTGATCCTTTTGTGTAAAGGGAAATAGAGCTATGTGAGATTATCATAGCCCTTATATGATGAATCATCTCCTCATATGAAAAACCCACACGATTTTTACCGTGTGGGTTCGTATTATTTTTTAGGTTCTAGGACAGTCTTTTGAATAATTAAATTGATGATCGACATCAAAATTGCAATCCAAATGGCCAACCCAAATCCCGATATCTCAAATATACTACCCATTATTGCATCTGTCATCCATAATGTAATAGCATTAATTACAAACAAGAAAAGCCCTAAGCTTATTAAAGTGACAGGTAATGTAAGTAGTATAAGAATGGGTCTTACAAGTATGTTTAATATAGATAAAACGAGACTAGCTCCAACTGCGGCACCAAAACTGGAAACTTCAAAGCCTTCAAAATAACCTGCAAAGGCAATAAATAATAGAGCATTTATAACTATTCCGATCAACCATTTCATACATTATTCACCAGCCTAATTAACCTGCTTTACTAATACTGATCCTGTTTTTGTATCCGCCAATAAATGAATAACTTCTTCCTCTCGTCCCGGACGCTTAAACTGAACTTGTTTTTGTATCATTTCTTTCTTTTCATGCGAAACATTAATGCCTTCAAGATCCAGCTTATAACTGCCTAGATTCGAGCGCACATCACCATCTACTGTCGCTCCCTCAGGTAAATATATATTGATATTACCAGTTACAACTTTCGCTTCTATTCTCTTTGCACCTATTTCAGGTAGGGTACATGAAATATTCCCATTAAATGATTGAATATCTGCTACTTGAAAAATTCCTGAAACATCGACCGTACCATTCACTGTTTCAGCCTCAAGCTCTTCCACCTTTGAACCTGTTAGTTTAATTTGCCCGTTCACGGTGTCAACTTCAAACTTTCTACCTTCCATTTTATCAAGTTCTACTTTTCCATTCGTTGTTTTGACAGTTAAGAATTCGGAATGAATATTTTCTCCGGTAAGTCCACCGTTAAATATTCTAATAGAAACCTTCTTATATTGCTTTTCAGGAATGTAGATAACTGTTTCTACTCTCATCCACTTCGATTGTGTAGCAAAGCAAAGTAAACCATTCTCAATTGAAAAGATTGTGTTATCAAGAAAATACTTACGCGCTTCTTCCCTGTCATCTGAACGGTATACTTTAGCTTGGCATTCAACGCGTACTTCTGGTTGATCCCAAGCAATCAATCTAATAGGACCATTTGCAACATCTACATCTATTTTTTCTATCTCACTATCTTCTTGTTGAAACGTATGAGGAATGTCTACTGATTGCGTAAATTGTAAATCGACATTTTTAATTTTATGAAGTGCATTGTTTACAAAGTCAAAAATCCGTTCTCCTGCATTTTCTAACTGAGAATAAAAAGTATCTTCCTTTGTATTTTCAGTGGATTGAGAAGAATCCTTTGAAGCAGTTTCCTCGCGCGTGGTTTGTGACTTTGTATTAGCATTATCGTCGTTAGCTGCATCACTAGCTACTTTTTCTTTCAGTGATGCATCTTTCTCAAGGGCTTCAAGTAGAATAATTGCTTCCTGTGCTGAAAGCTTACCATCTTGAACTAATTCTAATATTCTTTTTCGCTCTTCACTCATTTCGCATCCTCCTTTTTAATCTTATATTCTTATACGGATACAAGGTAGTAATAGTTTCATTTTTATTGCAAAAAAGGTAGAGCTAAGCAAAATGAATAGAAAACAAATAAATGAATCCTTCTTTATATATTTGAGTTCCTTTAAGAATAAGCTTCGCTCACCCGGCTATTATTTTGTTCGTATCTGTTTATTGCTTTACAAAGTCTTCTTCGACATTTTCTTTTTCTAATAATCGTTTTTTCATTCTAGCACTGTCACGTTCCAATATCGGTTTTAAGTATTTCCCTGTATAAGATATCGGACTTTCAGCGATTTTTTCTGGCGTGCCCTTAGCAATAATCTTTCCGCCTTTATCGCCACCTTCTGGACCAAGGTCAACTAAATAATCGGCAGTTTTGATCACGTCTAAATTATGTTCAATCACAAGTACTGTATCTCCATTCTCTACAAGTCGTTGCAAGACTAAAAGTAGACGTGCAATATCATCGACATGTAGTCCTGTTGTTGGCTCATCAAGTATATAAAGAGAGCGGCCATTTGAACGACGGTGCAATTCTGAAGCTAATTTCACTCGCTGGGCTTCTCCACCCGATAATGTCGTTGCTGGTTGCCCAAGCTTCATATAACCTAATCCAACATCAAATATGGTCTGAAGTTTGCGTTTGATTTTAGGAATATTTTCGAAGAAAACTAGACCATCTTCAATTGTCATATTCAATACATCTGCAATATTTTTCCCTTTATATTTTACTTCAAGTGTTTCACGATTATACCTCTTACCGTGACAAACCTCACAAGGTACATACACATCAGGTAAAAAATGCATCTCTATTTTAATAATCCCGTCACCTCTACAGGCCTCACAGCGACCGCCTTTAACATTAAAGCTAAAACGTCCTTTCTTATAGCCGCGTACCTTCGCTTCGTTAGTAGAAGCATATACATCCCTAACATCATCAAATACTCCAGTATATGTCGCAGGATTGGATCTAGGTGTTCTTCCAATGGGTGATTGGTCAATATCGATTACTTTTTCTAGTTGTTCTATCCCTTTAATTTCCTTATGAGCACCTGGTTTTGCTTTTGCTCTATTAAGCTTCTGAGCAAGTGATTTATGCAAAACCTCATTAATCAAAGTACTTTTACCTGAACCTGATACACCAGTAACAGCAATAAACATACCAAGTGGAAGTTTTACACTCACATTTTTTAAATTATTTTCTTTTGCTCCTTTTATTTCAATGTATCTTCCATCAGATTTACGCCTTTCTTGTGGAAGAGGAATAAACTTTTCACCTGATAAATACTGTCCTGTAAGTGAATGAGGATTTTGTGTTACATCATCAGGCGTACCGCTTGCGACCACTTCACCACCATGCACACCTGCGCCAGGACCGATATCAATTAGGTGATCAGCAGCAAGCATAGTATCTTCATCATGTTCGACAACGATTAATGTATTTCCGATATCTCTCATACTTTTCAACGTGCTAATTAATCTATCATTATCACGTTGATGCAAACCAATCGAAGGCTCATCCAATATATAAAGAACCCCCGTTAACCGGGATCCAATTTGTGTGGCTAGACGAATTCGCTGCGCTTCTCCACCTGAAAGCGTACCTGCCGCACGACTTAATGTTAAATAATCAAGTCCGACATTGATAAGAAAGCCAATTCGCTCATCTATTTCTCTTAAAATTAGCCGTGCTATTTGCATTTCTTTTTCAGTTAAATGTAAGTCAGAGAAAAAGGTAGATGCTTCTATAACGGAGAGTTCTGTCACTTCGCTAATATGTCTGCCTTCCACTTTTACAGCTAAGCTCTCTTCTTTAAGTCTGTATCCTTTACAACGCGGGCATGGCTGCTGTGCCATATACTTTTCCATTTGTTCGCGGATATAATCCGAACTTGTTTCCTGGTACCTGCGTTCCACATTGCGCAATACACCTTCAAACCGGATATTACTTTCACGAATTTGTCCAAAATCATTTTGATAGCGGAATTTTATTGTTTCTCCGCTCGATCCATAAAGTATTTTATCCATTTGTGCTTTAGGTATATCTTGAACTGGGATATCCATCGGAATATCAAATTTTTTACAGACTGTCTTTAACAGTTGTGGATAATATTGTGAACTAACTGGAACCCAAGGTAAAATGGCACCTTCCTCAAGCGTAAGGCTCCAATCTGGAATAACTAGTTCTGGATCAACTTCAAGTTTTGAGCCAAGGCCATCACAGTCTGTACATGCGCCAAAAGGGCTGTTAAAAGAAAACATGCGCGGTTCCAACTTATCAATCGAAAAACCACATTGTGGACAAGCGTGATTTTGACTGAATAATAATTCGCCTTCTTCCATCACATCCACTACGACTTTCCCGTCCCCTAATCCTAGGGCCGTTTCTAAAGAATCAGCTAGCCTTGATTCCACTCCATCTTTTACAACAATTCTATCTATAATCACTTCAATTGAATGTTTCTTGTTTTTATTCAGTTCAATTTCTTCCCCAAGGTCCATTACTTCTCCATTGACCCGAACACGAACAAAGCCTTGCTTCTTTACATCCTCCAAAGCTTTTGCATGCGTTCCTTTACGCCCGGAGACTAATGGTGCTAGAATTTGTAGTTTCGTGCGTTCAGGATAAACCATAATTCTATCTACCATTTGTTCAATTGTTTGTGATGTAATTTCTACCCCATGGACTGGACATATTGGTCTGCCCACTCGAGCAAATAACAGGCGTAAATAATCATAGATCTCCGTAACAGTTCCGACTGTTGAACGTGGATTTTTACTCGTCGTTTTTTGATCAATCGATATAGCTGGGGATAATCCCTCAATAGCATCTACATCCGGTTTATCCATTTGTCCCAAAAACTGTCGGGCATAAGCAGACAAAGATTCCACGTAGCGGCGCTGTCCTTCAGCATAAATTGTATCAAATGCTAGCGAGGATTTTCCTGATCCTGATAATCCAGTGATGACAACCAACTCATCTCTTGGAATTGTAACGTCAATGTTTTTCAAATTATGGGCTCTTGCGCCCTGGACAATTATTTTATCTAAAGCCATCGCTTGCTCACCCTTCCGCTTTTAACTCTAAAATAGCATCACGAAGCTGTGCAGCATGTTCAAAATCAAGCGCTTTTGCAGCTTCCTTCATTTCTTGTTCCATCGTCATTATCAGCTTTTCTCTTTCTTTTTTCGTATATTTCTTCGTTTTCCCTTTTGCAGAGTATTCAGCTGTATCCTCCGCAGCGACGGTCGCTCTAATAACGTCACGAATCGATTTTTGAATCGTCATAGGTGTAATACCATGTTTCAGATTATATTCTTCTTGAATTAAACGCCTACGCTGTGTTTCGCTCATTGCTTTTTCCATCGAATCTGTGATTTTATCAGCATACATGATCACGTGTCCGTTTGAATTTCGAGCTGCCCGTCCAATTGTTTGGATGAGTGATCGTTCTGAACGCAAAAAGCCTTCTTTATCTGCATCAAGTATTGTTACAAGTGAGACTTCTGGAATGTCAAGTCCTTCACGCAAGAGATTAATCCCAACTAAAGCATCATATGTGCCAAGCCGTAACTCACGGATAATCTCTATTCGTTCCAATGTTTTAATATCCGAATGTAAGTATTGTACTTTTATGCCAATTTCTTTTAAATAATCAGTTAAATCCTCTGACATCTTTTTCGTCAAAGTAGTAATTAAAACACGCTCATTTTTCGTCATTCTATCCTGAATTTCGGCTAATAGATCATCAATCTGTCCTTCAATTGGCCGGACATCGATTGTTGGGTCTAAAAGGCCTGTTGGACGGATAATCTGTTCCACCATTTCCGGTGTATGTTCTAGTTCAAATGGTCCTGGGGTTGCAGAAACGAAGATAGCCTGATGAATATGCTCTTTAAATTCTTCAAACTTTAAAGGTCGATTATCAAGTGCAGATGGCAAACGAAAGCCATGATCGACTAATACTTGCTTTCTAGCCTGGTCACCATTATACATTCCGCGAATTTGAGGCAATGTCACATGGGACTCATCGATAATAATCTGGAAATCATCAGGAAAATAATCTAAGAGTGTGTACGGCGTGGCTCCCGCTGGCCTTAATGTTAAATGTCGAGAATAGTTTTCAATTCCAGAACAAAAGCCCATTTCTCTCATCATTTCTAAATCATATCTCGTCCTTTGTTCAAGGCGCTGCGCTTCAAGCAATTTATTATTCTCATTTAGTTCACTAAGACGTTCTTCTAATTCTGTTTCAATATTATTAATTGCCACTCGAAGTTTTTCCTCTCGAGTGACGAAGTGAGATGCCGGAAATATGGCTGCGTGTTCTCTATCTCCGACAATTTCTCCAGTAAGGGCGTTCACTACTCTAATTCGGTCAATTTCATCACCGAAAAATTCAATCCGAATACATTGTTCTTCACGTGCAACCGGGAAAATCTCTACAACATCTCCCCGTACACGAAAGGTACCGTTTTGAAATTCGATATCATTACGCGCATACTGAAGATCGACAAGCTTTCGTAACAACTGATTTCTTTCAATTTCCATACCCGTTCGGAGTGAAAGAACATGTTCCCAATACTCTTCTGGAGAACCGAGACCATATATGCATGAAACACTAGCAATGATGACCACATCTCTGCGCTCAAACAAGGCAGATGTGGCTGAGTGTCTCAGTCTATTTATTTCATCATTTACGCTCGAATCTTTTTCGATAAATGTATCTGTTGAAGGAACGTATGCCTCTGGCTGGTAATAGTCGTAAAAGCTTACGAAATACTCCACAGCATTATTTGGAAAGAACTCCTTGAATTCACTATATAATTGACCGGCGAGCGTTTTATTATGAGCGATGACGATCGTCGGTTTGTTCACTTCTTTAATCACATTAGAAACAGTAAAGGTTTTCCCAGTACCGGTTGCTCCAAGTAACGTTTGATATTTCCGCCCAGACTGTACACCCTCAATAAGACTTTCTATCGCTTTCGGCTGATCTCCGGCGGGTTGATACTGCGAGACAAGTTCAAACTGATTTTCCAAGTGGCTTCCTCCCCTATAAACAACTTTTTCTCCTATTATTGCCATATATAAGAATCCCTATAGTCGAGATTAATCTAAAAATCACATATACTTATTTTACCACAATCCACATATAAAAAACCATCAAAAAGCGAACGTATTTTCGATCCGTGCATTTCTAGCTGAAACAAAAAAGAAAGGTAAAAAATGTATCGCATACATTTTTACCTTTCTTCAAAACAATCACAACTGTTTCTCTAGTGCGTATAAGTCCTCTTCAAGTACTTGCATTCTTTGTTCTGTCACTTCCCTTGCATCTCGAATTGCTGCATTGTAGAATACAGGGCCAAGACGGTCTTTAATGAAATCAAAACAAATTTCTGCGGCAATTTCACCCACTTCTTCCCCTCGTTCTTCAAGGAAATAAGTTTGAATTTCTTCTATCATCTGTCTTTTCTGTTCAGCTGAAAGCTTCGGCATAAGCATTATTCATTACTCCTTTGTTAGTAAAATTTTTGCATTCTAACACACTGTAAAAGCGGGGCCTACAAATCTTGCATTGGTGAATTATTTTTATGAACTTTAAGCTACCTTCAAAATAATAGCGGTATTAGGGTAAGGACAATAATAACTAGTGGCATCATTTGTATGAGAATCATTCCTTTTCCCGTCAAGTTCATACTTACACTTGGGATGGGAACTTCCTCGAACAACCAATTTGCCAGTCTGTGAACCTTCTTTTTCCTCATTGGAAACTCTGGCACCTCAACATGAAATTCCTCCAACTTTTTTAACAGTTTTTCATCATGGTTATCCATCTTTATCCACCCCTAAATCATCTTTCAAATTTTTCAAGGCGTGATGTAACCTTGACTTCACTGTCCCGATTGGAATGCCCAATACTTCCGCAATTTCTTTTTGAGGTAAATCATGATAATACCGAAGAACGATAACTGCCCGTTGCCCTTCAGGCAAAGTTTGGACAGCTTTTTGAACACTCATTTTTTCTTCGACAGCAATGGTAGAAAATCGATCTGGAGCTAAAAAAGGCAATAGTATTGCGAATTTTCTCCTTCTCTTTAACTTGGTCATCATCGTATTATAAGCAATTTGGAATAAATACGTTTTAAAGCTACCTTTTTCAGAGGTATAATAATGTTTTTTTCTTATCAGTTTTTCAAAAGTATCTTGGACGACATCAATACTAAATTGTCGATCATTAGAATATCGGAATATAAATCGATATAATTGATTTTTATACGTAAGATAAATCGTATCAATCGACTGCATATTACCTTCTTGATCAATTATAATGTATAAATCATCATTCTTGAAATTCATTTGGCCACCGCTCTTTTATCCCCTTAAATACATAAGCCAACTTTGTAATCAGCCATATAAAAGTAATTAAACTAAACACAAATGTTTGATGGATAAAATACTGAATAACAGGGCTATTAATTGTATCACCTCTCAATAAAAATAACAGTAATCCCGCTATCTGGAGAAAGGTATAAATAGAACAAAGCACGATAATCGTGTCCCACCTAGTCCAGCGAAAATATATGTCTGTTTTTGTAAAATCAATCTTTCCCCACTTATCACGAATAACCTTTTTATTCATTGGGATGATGATCAAAACGAAAAGAGATCCAATAACTCCCGCTACAATACTACTAATAATCCAGCCATTAATCGGCATTCCCAACACCTTCCTTTACTTCTATTTATCAATTTATACAAATGACGAAGCAAAAAGGTTCATTTCCATTTCTTTTTCTAACATAATAAAAAAATGCTTCCTGACACAGACCTCGCTGCTCATGAAGCATTTTTATTTTTCTTTCTTCTTTTCATTTCGTTTACAAAATAAAGACCAATCGTTAGTGATGCTGCTTCCACAACAATTAACCACCACATATTAATATAGCCCTTGTAAGCAGATACAACGATTAGCGCAACAGTGAGTAGAAAACCAACTACTCGACTGTATGTAACCCTTGTAAAAAAAATCATTAATAGAGCGGGCAAAAATATTGCTGATAATACCTTATCAATCACAATCAAACACCTCAATCTTAATTCTAACACAAGGAATTCTTATCACATTTGAAAAGAAATACTATAAGCTTGCATTTCCACCGCTTTCCATAATCATTTTTTCTGTAATCGCTGTAAGCTCACTTTGTTCAATAAAACGTTCCTGAAGCATATCAGGTAAAATATACTCAAAGAAATATTTTACGCATGTCATATCTTTAAATCGCAAAATCGTACTTAATGCTTCCTCATATATTTCAAGAAACAACTCTTCGGGATTTTCCTTTTGAATTTCACCAAATGATTCATAGAGTAAATCAATTTTATCAGCAACAGATAGAATTCGCCCTTCCAATGTTTCGTCTTTACCTTCTTTCAATCGTTCCAAATAGATATGCTGAAACTCAGTTGGGATTTCCTTTTCGACAAATTTCTTCGTCATTTCTTCTTCCACCTCATTGAAAAGCCGCTTTAACTCTTTAGAGGCATATTTTACAGGTGTTTTGATATCCCCTGTAAAGAGCTCTGCGTAATCATGATTTAAAGCTTTTTCATATAAAAGTCGCCAATCGATTTGCTCACCAGCTTGTTCTTCCACTGTACCAAGAAATTGAGCTATTTTCGTCACTTTAAAAGAATGGCTTGCAACAGAATGTTCTTGAAATTTAAACTTGCCTGGACAACGATAAATTTTCTCTAGGTCAGACAAACTTTTAAAATAATGATGTATTCCCACAATCATCACCAGCCCTTAAGTTATTTACGAGATTGTACCATGAAGAAACGTCAGTGACAAAAATGAGAAACCGTACTAGGTCCTCCGAATTTATCCTAATACTCCAACTTCGGCATCAAATGGGATATTCTAAATATACCATCTTCATTAAGCTTTGAGCATTCATTAACGCGAAAAAATCTGCTTTTACATCATACAAGCCCATAGGGAAATCTCCATTACATGCCCTATCAAATAGACTGTTTTTGTAAGCTTTACAATTGGAAAAATAGATAGCGCTAGTTACATCATGTTACTCACTTCTGAAAAATAAAAAAGATGTGTAGATCCCCAAAAAGTTGTCTTTCGGGACATCCTCACATCGTTTCATGAAGGAATAAATCAAATATGCCTCATTTGATTCAACACTTACGGTTTACCCGAAAGTCCTTCTTCTATCAATTATTCAATTCAACGATTTGACCTGCTTCCATATAAACAATCCACTCACAAATATTTGTCGCATAATCACCAATTCGTTCCAAATATTGTGCAACCAATAATAAATGTGTTGCCTGGCTAATTAGTTTCTGATCTTTCGACATCATCTCGATTAATTCAGAAAATACCTTTCGATACTTATCATCAATCGCATCATCTTGTTGTGCAATTGTATATGCACCTTTATGATCTAATTGAATATAAGCGGTAATCGCATCTCGTACAATCTTTTGAACAAGTTCGCCCATTTTCGGGATATCGATCAACGGCTTGGCATATGTCTCATTTTTCAAAGTAATCGTCGTTTCAGCAATACTGACAGCGTGATCCGCCATTCTTTCCAAATCTGTCGCAACTTTCAACGTTGTCGCAATTCTTCTTAAATCACTTCCTACTGGTTGTTGCAAAGCGAGTAAAGAAAAGCATGTCTTTTCAATCGAAACTTCTGCATCATTAATAGCTTTATCACCAGAAACGATCGCTTGTGCTAATTCCTCGTCCTTTTCACTAAGTGATTTCACAGATTTAAAAACTGCCTCTTCAACCATCATTCCCATTGTTAATAATTGCTGATGAAGTTCACTCAATTGTTCATCAAACTGGCTTCTAATCGCCATTATAACTCCCCCTTTGAAAATGATTAACCAAATCTACCTGTAATATAATCCTCTGTTTTTTTATTTACTGGATTTGTAAAAATACTATTTGTGTCGGAAAATTCTACAACCTCACCATTTAGAAAAAAGGCAGTCTCATCTGAGACTCTAGCGGCCTGCTGCATATTATGTGTAACGATAATAATCGTATATTGCTGTTTTAATTCTAAAATTAATTGCTCTAACTTTAACGTGGATACAGGATCTAAAGCGGAGGTAGGCTCATCCATTAATATAATCTCTGGCTTGACAGCAAGGACTCTAGCTAAAACCAGACGTTGCTGCTGACCACCAGATAAACCCAATGCTGACTTACCCAATGTATCTTTTACCTCATCCCAAAGCGCTGCTGAACGAAGGCTTGACTCAACTAATTCATCCAACTCAGCTTTGCTCTTCCGTCCATGAATACGTGGTCCATAAGCAATATTGTCATAGATTGACATTGGGAAAGGATTCGCTTGTTGAAATACCATGCCGACCCGTTTTCGCAACTCTACTGCATCCATATTCGGATCATTCACATTCCAGTCGCCAATCAAAATCTTACCTTCTGTTCTCGTGTTATCTATCAAATCATTCATTCTGTTTAATGTTCTCAAAAAAGTAGATTTACCACAGCCAGAAGGACCAATTAGCGCTGTTGCACAGTTTTGTTTAATATTTAGATTAATATCTATTAGCGCATGTTTCTTTCCATAATAAAATTGCAATTGTTCTGTTCGAATGGCGAATTCTTCAGCCACTTTATTTTTTTCCAAAAGCATTGTGGACATCGTATCCCCTCCTTTTAGCTGAAATTACCTGAAATATAATCTTCCGTTTGCTGCTTTTGAGGATTCGTGAATATTTGTTCTGTTTCCCCATATTCAACGACATCTCCCATATAGAAAAATGCTGTGTGATCAGATATCCGTGCTGCTTGCTGCATATTGTGTGTAACAATAATAATTGTAAATTCTTGTTTTAACTCACTTATTAACTCTTCAATTTTACCTGTTGAAACCGGATCAAGCGCTGAAGCTGGTTCATCTAGAAGTAGTACTTCAGGCTTCATTGCTAATGCCCTTGCAATACAAAGGCGTTGTTGTTGACCACCAGATAAAGCAAGAGCCGATCGGTGAAGTTGATCTTTTACTTCATCCCACAGTGCTGCTTTACGTAAACTTTCTTCCACTATGTCATGTAGCTGCTGTTTATTTTTCACCCCATGATGAGATGGACCGTATGCTATATTATTGAAAATAGACTTAGCAAATGGATTGGGCTTCTGAAAAACCATTCCAATTTGCTTTCTCACTTCAAAAACATTTGCTTCATCACTATTAATATCTACTTGTTTATACATAATTTTTCCGTCTGTTCTACATTGTTCTATCTCATCATTCATCCGATTTAAGCTACGTAAATACGTAGACTTCCCACATCCAGAAGGACCAATTAAGGCCGTTACGTTTTTTTCTGGGAAACGTAATGATACTTGATGAATGGCGGTTTTCTCACCGTAATGTACACTTAAATCAATTGTTTCCATCGCTATCTTCTGTAAATCAGCACCTGAATGAACTGGCTGTTTTCCCCTGTTAAACACGTCTTCCGTTTTTCTTTCAAGTATCGCTGCCATCACTAAACCCTCCTGCTTATGCTGAAGTCATTTTCCGATGAACCAAGCCACCGATCCAGCGTGCTCCAAGATTAAAGATAAGAATTGCTATTACAAGTAATGCTGCTGCACCGTCAGAGACTGCCGCTGCATCAGGCATAATTCCTTCCCCGTTGATTTTCCATATATGAACTGCCAATGTTTCCGCTGGTCGCATAGGATTGAGTGGAGAAGTTGGCGAAAAAGGATTCCAATTGGAGAAATCCAGATTAGGCGTACTCATACCTGCTGTATATATGAGTGCAGCTGCTTCACCAAATACTCTTCCTGATGCTAAAATAACACCGGTAATAATCCCTGGTAATGCTGCTGGAAGTACAATAGTAGTAATTGTTTCCCATCTTGATACACCGAGCGCTAACCCCGCCTCTCTTTGCTGCTGCGGAATATTTCGTACGGATTCTTCCACTACGCGGACCATTAATGGTAAATTAAATACTGCTAATGCGAGGGCACCTGAAAGAATCGAGAATCCCCATCCCATGTAAATAACGAAAAATAAAAAACCAAACAATCCAACGACGATGGATGGAAGCGACGAAAGCACTTCGATCATCGTACGAAGAAAATCTGTCCACGCATTTTTCTTTGCATACTCTGCCATATATATGCCAGCCCCGAGTGAGATCGGAATGCTAATAATCATTGTAAGCACAAGTAAATAAAATGAATTGAAGAGCTGTGGTCCAACACCGCCTCCAGTTTTAAATATTTGTGGCGGGGAGGAGATAAACTGCCAACTTAATTTAGGTACACCGTTATATAAAACATAACCTAGCAAACTAGCTAATATGAGCACGATTATAAATGCGATCACATAAAAAATTGCTGTGGCTAACCGATCTGCGAATTTAGCATTCATGCTGTCTTTTTCCCCTTCCCGATCATCCTAACCGCAATGATAAAAATAAATGACATGATGAGTAAAACAAGAGCAAGCGACCATAATGCATTGTTTTCCGCTTGACCCATGACTGTATATCCCATTCCCATTGTCAAAATACTCGTTAAAGTAGAGGCCGGTTCAAACAGTGATGACGGGATAACTGCTGAATTCCCAATAACCATTTGTACAGCTAACGCTTCTCCAAATGCTCGAGCCATTCCAAAAATAACTGCTGTAAGTAAACCTGGTCGTGCGGTCTTCAAAATAACCCGATAGATCGTTTGCCAGCGAGTCGCACCTAATGCAAGTGACGCCTCTCGCAACTGTCTTGGCACACCTTTAATAGCATCTGTAGATAGACTGGTAATCGTAGGTAAAATCATTACTGACAATACGATCGTCCCGGCCGCTATCCCAAATCCACTACCTGTAAGATGATCCCTAATGAAAGGTACTACAACGGTCAATCCAATAAATCCATAAACTACAGAAGGAATGCCCACTAATAATTCGATAACAGGCTGAAGTATTTTCTTGCCAAACTTCGGTGATATTTCTGTCATGAAAATAGCTGCACCAATCGCAAGCGGCGCACAAATGAGCGCGGATAAAATCGTAACAACAAAGGATCCAAAGATAAATGGTAGTGCACCAATAATCGGTTTACCTAATTCATTCACTGCTCCTGGATTCCATTTCAAACCAGTGAAAAATTCAATTACACTTCCCTTATTACTGTAAAATGTAGATAAGCCCTTTGATGAAACGAGAAATAAAATAGCAAAAGCAATGGCAATTGTAATTCCCACTGCTGTAAATGCAAGTATTTTTCCCATTCGTTCAATTTTAACCTTTTTATTCGGCTTCAATAGTTGAAGCGAAATATCTTCTGGCATTTTTTCCACAGATGTTTCCCCTTCCTATGAAATAGCTTAAGGTGGCTATTGAGCCACCTAGAGCCATGCATAATAAATTATTTCACATTTCCTTCTGCATCACGTTCTACTTGCATACCTGTTACAGGCAAATAATCCAATTCTGGAACCAAATTATCTTGCACTTCAGGTGATAACATGTAATCAAGGAATTCTTTCGTCAAACCTGAAGGTTCGCCATTTGTGTACATATGTTGGTATGCCCAAATTTTCCAATCATTTGTTTCTACATTTGCTTGAGTTGGTTCATTACCATCAACTTTCAGGGCAACAAGCGAATCATCGAAATAGGAGAATGCTAGATAGCTAATAGCTCCTGGTGTTTCACTAACAATTTTTCTAACAGTACCTGATGAATCTTGCTCTTGTGCTTGAGCTGGCTCTGCACCATTCAAACCGAATTGTTCAAAAGTTGCCCGTGTACCTGATCCTTGTGCACGGTTGATCACGATAATATCTTGATCAGCCCCACCGATTTCTTTCCAGTTTTTAATTTTACCTGTGAAAATATCAATCAACTGTTCTTGTGTAATATCTTGAACATTCACATCCGGATGAACAACTGGACCCATTCCTACAACTGCTACTTTATGGTCTACTAATTTTGCAGTGTCAATCCCGTCTTTTTCCTCTGCAAAAATATCTGAGTTTCCTATATCAACTGCGCCTTCGCTAATTTTACTTAAGCCTGTCCCACTTCCACCGCCTTGTACATTAATCACTGCACCGGCATTTTCTGTTGAGAACTGTTGAGAAGCAGCTTCTACTAATGGTTGTAAAGCACTTGACCCAACGGCAGTAATCGCTCCAGATACGGTAGCTGCATCATCTTTACCATTAGTTTTATCTCCTGCACTTGATTCGGCACCTTCACTATTTCCACACCCTGCCATAATAATCGAGAGCATAAATACAAATCCAAAAATTGCTAACATATTCTTTTTCATGAGTGTACCCCCACCTCTTATTTTTATACTCTAGTAACTCCTTGCATATACAATATAACTCCCCATGTTTAAGTTCATATGAATCTATTGTTAAGATATTGTAAAGATAGTGGAAGCGCCTCCGTTAGCCCAAACAAGCTCAAGACAAATTGCGAGGAGGCAGCTCCTTTAACCACTACAGCAAATTGACTTGTGACCTCGAGGGGCTAGATATCAAGGAAAGCGAAAGGAACAAAAAAACTCGCACCCTTATATTAAGAATGCGAGTTTTATGCTTGTTTTTTAGGCAGAGAAATGATGAATATCGTACCTTCCCCTTCCACACTATTCACTTCTATTGTACCTCGATGTGCGTCAACTAAATGCTTAACAATGGCAAGTCCAAGACCTGTCCCACCAGAAACACGTGATCTAGCTTTGTCCACTCTATAGAATCTTTCAAAAATACGTGGTAGATCTGATTGATTGATACCTATCCCAGAATCAGCAATTTGCAATTCAACATCCGTTTTACCTTCAGTAATCCCAATCGAGATCTGACCATTTTCAGGTGTATAGGCAATGGCATTAGAAGTTAGGTTCAGAATAATTTGCTGAATCCGATCTTTTTCACCTTGAATCCAGACGTCTTTCTTCTTAGGAAGCTTTATTTTTACTTTCTTTTTTATGGCTGTCTCTATAACAGTCTCTACCGTTCCGTATACAGCCTTTGTTAAGTTAATATTTTCAACCTTTAGCGGAATTTGAAGTTGCTCAATACTGGATAGGTCAAGAATATCATTAATTAAACGATGCAGCCGCTCACTTTCATCATAAATGATCGTTAGAAAGCTACGCAAAATCTCTTCATCTTCCAAAGCTCCATCAAGCAATGTTTCGGCAAATCCTTTTACAGATGTAACCGGCGTTTTTAATTCATGAGAGACGTTCGCAACAAACTCACTTCTCATTTTTTCAAGTCTGCGAATGTCAGATACATCATGGAGCACTGCTACTATACCTTTCGTTTCTCCCAGATCATCTACATAGGGGGCTAGGTGTGCATCCAGTATCCTTTCTTTCGGAAAAAATATTCGGACTTCTTCTCGGATTTCTACTCCATTTTTCAGACATTCTTCGATTAAAGTACTTAATTCTACACTCCTACCTACTTCCAAATGCAACTTACCGGTAAAATTCTCTGATTCCTCTCCTAGTAAATGGCCAATAGCCCTATTTGCTAGTAAAATACGCCCTTCCGTATTAACGAGCAAAACTCCACTCATCATATTCGCTAAAACGCCTGTAAGTTGCTGTTCGTTTTCTTCGATTTTTTCCATCTGCGTTTTTAAACTTGAGGCAAGCACATTAATCGATTGGGTCAACTGACCAAGTTCTCCTTTTGGATTGCTTGTCGCTCGTGCATGATAGTCACTATTTTTCAATTTGTCTGTCACAACAATCATTTCTTCCACCGGTCGAGATATTCCTTTTGCTATCCTAGTACCAATTATAGTCGATAATAAAATAGCGGCTACTAATACAAATATAATACTTATCCATAATTTATTAATCGCAGAATCAATATTCTTTAATACGAGCGATGTTCTCATTACCCCGCTTATTTCTCCATCTTCATATATCGGGATAGTAGTATACATCATTCGGAATCCAAGCGTCTTACTATATCTGACCGATAATCCCGACTTTTTATTTTCAGCCATAATTTGTTTAACTTCTGGCCTATTGGCGTGATTTCCCATCTTTTTCGGATCATCTTCAGAATCTGCTAAAACATTACCATCAAGATCAATCAGCGTAATTCGAGCGTCCATGGGCATTGATAAATCCTTTATTCTTTCTTGTAAATCGCGATTGCTTTCGTCTATTTCAATCGCTTTTAGTATGACAGCTGCTGTTTGGTGTAGATGTTCTTCTTTTAATTCCAAATATGTATTTTTCAAAATATCAGCTAGAAAAAATCCGGCTATGAGAAACACCGATGATAATAATATTAAAAACGAGAGGGTGATCCTAACCCATAGTCTATGCATTATGGTCTCTCCAATTTATAGCCGAAACCGCGAACGGTTTTAATATAAAGTGGCTTCCTCTTATCTGCTTCTATTTTTTCCCGTAAATGACTGATATGAACATCCACAATTCGTGAGTCACCTGCAAAATCATAGTTCCACACTGCAGTGAGCAGTTGATCACGATTCAACACTTTCCTTTGATTGTGTGCCAAGTAAAGCAATAGCTCAAATTCCTTAGGCGTCAATTCTAAAATGTTACCATTCATCATCGCTTCATATCTTTCAGGATAAATGATAAGTTCGCCTATTTGAATATAAGATTTTTCATCCGTCTCACTGGTTGAATTCTTATCATCCTTATTCACCCGTCTTAAAATAGCCTTTACTCTAGCCACTACTTCACGAGGACTAAAAGGCTTTGTTAAATAATCATCTGCGCCAAGTTCTAGTCCAAGTACTTTATCAAATTCATCATCACGAGCTGTCAACATCAGAATTGGCGTTTCGACTTTTTCCTGTCTTAGTTTTTTGCACACATCCATGCCATCCATGAATGGAAGCATCAAATCTAATACAATTAAATCAGGCTTTTCTTCCAGGGCGATTGTATAACCCGCTTTTCCGTCTTCAGCTGTTAATACTGCAAAGCCCGCTTTCTCTAGATTAAATTTCAACAATGTAACAATCGATGGTTCGTCATCCACTACAAGTATTTTCTCCATGACTATCCCTCCCACAAACGGAAGGTCAGGTTGAATTGTACCTAGTACGTTTTAACCTGACCTTATTGTTATTTCCTTTTTTCAATCAGTACGGTTAAGCTAATTAGAGTAACGAGCACTGTTGCTCCCATGTCTGAAAGGATCGCGATCCACAATGTAAGCAAACCTGGTATCGTCAAAAGAAGTGCGATGATCTTCAGACCTAATGCAATCGAAATATTCATTTTTATGATAGTATTTACCTTTTTGGCTATGCGAACAGCCTCTGGTAATTTACCTAGATGATCTTGCATTAATACAATATCTGCTGTTTCAATCGCACTGTCTGTTCCTTTCCCCATTGCAATACCAAGATCGGCGGTTGCAAGCGCAGGCGCATCGTTTATACCATCACCAACCATGGCAGTTTTTCCTTGTGCCGTCAATTCCTTTACTTTTTCCACTTTCATATCAGGTAGTAAATTTGCATAATAATTTGTTAAACCTGTTGCATTCGCTACCTTCTTTGCTGTCATTTCATGATCGCCTGTTAGCATGACAACTTCCTGCACACCAGCATCGTATAATGCAGATACAATGTCTTTACTTTCAGCACGTATTTCATCAGCGATTCCAAAGAGCCCCAGTACATGTACTTGATCAGAAACGGCAACAATCGTTAATCCATCCTCTTTATATTTTGCGATTTCTGACTGTATGTCGTCCGTAAGAGCTGCAACAGGAATACTCGCCTCGTTTCCAAGCCAATATTTTTCCCCGTTCAGAACCGCTTCAATTCCTTGGCCAGCTATCGTGTCAATCTCAGACGGCTCATCAAGTGAAATATTATATTCGCTTACCTTTTTCATGACCGCTTTCGCCAATGGATGCGATGATGAACTTTCGATTGATCCAGCAACTTGTAAAAACAATGATTCATTATACACATTCATTTTTTCAACATGAGGTTCACCCATCGTAAGTGTCCCTGTTTTGTCAAAAGCCACTGTTTTGATATGACCAAGTTGTTCTAGAAAGACGCCACCTTTGATCAATATTCCATTACGTGCATTTCGAGCAATTCCAGAAACAATCGCAATCGGCGATGAAATAATTAGCGCACATGGACAACCGACAATTAATACTGCGAGACCCTGATAAAACGATGATCCCCAATCACCACCAAGTAAAGGAGGTACAACCATCACGATTACAGCAATCACCATAATAATTGGGGTATAATATTTTGCAAACTTATTAATAAATTGTTCCGTTGGTGTCTTTGTTTCTTGCGCTTCTTCTACTAAGTGTAAGATTTTTGCAAGAGAAGAGTCCTCATAAGCTTTGAATATTTTTACTTTTAAGACACCTTCATTATTAATACTTCCGCCAAATACCTTCTCACCAGGTGTTTTATCTACAGGCATGGATTCACCAGTAATTGCGGCTTCATTTACAGAACTTTTACCACTTTCCACTGTTCCATCAGATGGAATTTTGGCCCCTGCCTTGACAAGAACAATATCTCCGACTTGTAAGTCAGCAATCGGAATGACTTTTTCTCCATTCTCTTGTATAAGTATCGCTTCTTTAGGTGCAACTTTAAGCAAGGTTTCCATTGACTTTCTCGCTTTTTCCATACCTAGTCCTTCAAGATACTCGTTTATGCCAAAGAGAATCGCGACGAGCGTTCCTTCTTTCCACTCACCAATACCAAATGCGCCGATTAATGCAATTGTCATCAACGTGTCAATATTAAATTTAAACTTAAAAAGATTTTTTAACCCCTTTAAAAAAGTAGAATAACCGCTCAATGCTGCAGCAGTCAAATATAAAAGCACTGCAATCAAATAACTCCATTGATTTTCGACAAAGATTGCAGCTACAAATAGAAGTGCAGACAAACTAATTAACATGAGCAATTTACGCCCACTTCCATGGGTGAGGCTATGGTCTGAATTTGATGTTTCTTCTTTTATTAATGCTGCGCCATCACCTGCTAGAATCTTTTCTACTTTATCTAAAGCAACTTCATCTGAGACAACAAGTTTGCTGGAATTGAATAATACTTTCGCGTCTTCTCCATGGTTAAGCTTCTGAATTTCTTCTTCTATTTCTCGGGCACAGTTTGCACATGATAACCCTCGAAGCTTATACTCAGCCACCTTAGTTCCTCCTTTATCCATGATTTCTTTTACCTTACACAATTAGTGATGCATCGCATGGTCGATTGTATGTTCTAACATGTTCATTACATGATCATCATCATGCGAATAATAAAGGCTCGTTCCTTCTCTTCTATATTTAACCAATCTTAAGTTTTTCAAAAAACGTAATTGATGAGAAACGGTTGATTGCAATAACGATAATTTTTCGGCTATTTCGTTAACCGAGCATTCTCGATCTGACAGCAAATGTAAAATTCTAATTCGAGTCGGCTCTGATAATGCCTTAAACGTTTGGGCAACAATAAAGAGGGTTTCTTCATCCAAATCCTTTGCTCCATCAAGGAAATGTGAATCTGATTGTTCCTTAGTCATATTTATGGACTCCCTTCAACTTCAATATATGAATATATAGTCATGTATTGATTTCAGTGTATGCATTTCCATTTAATCTGTCAAGGATTATACGGGATTATTAAGATTATTTTTTCTATTTAGATGACAAAATTAGACCAATCGGTTTCTAGTTTTCACTAAATGTATGTTGGCTACTCAGATATAACGTTGAATATGACAGGCTATTTTGTTATATTAACAATATTAGGACCTCTAAAAAAACATGGTGATACACCATATACTTTATAAAAGGTGGTTATTTTGAATGGCTTATGTAATTACTTCACCTTGCATCGGTGAAAAATTTGGAGAATGCTTGGACGTTTGTCCTGTAGATTGTATTGATGAAGGCGAAAATCAATATTTTATTGATCCCGATATTTGTATTGACTGTGGCGCATGCCAAGCTGTTTGTCCCGTAGACGCAATTTTTCACGAAGAAGAAATGCTCCCAGAAGACGAAATCTACCTTCAAAAAGCACGCGAATTCTTTGGAGCTGCACAATAAAGAAAGACGGAGGCGCCTGTTTAGCGACGTTCAAACTACGCCCACAGGATGTGGGTGCGTCCATGTTGCCACAGGGCGGTTTTAGTTGACGTACTTCGTACACTCCGTAAGACAAATTTAGATATTTCCATAAAAAAAGTCGATCATTATAGATCGACTTTTTTATACTTAGTTATTAGCTTTTTTAATTGCCTCTGCAATATTTACTGTTCGTTTCGCTTGGTGTTTTACAGCTGCTTGAACGTCTTCTATCATTTTACCATCTTGACCAACTGTAACACTCGTTCCGTATGGATTCCCTCCTGCAGCAAATGTAACAGGATCCGTGTAGCCCGGAGCTGCAACAATCGCACCCCAATGATACATTGTAGTATATAGAGACAAGATAGTCGCTTCTTGACCACCGTGAGGATTTTGAGCGGATGACATTGCACTAACAACCTTGTTTACGAGCTTTCCATTAAACCATAGTCCACCAGTTGTATCCAAAAACTGTTTCATTTGTGCTGGCATATTACCAAATCTAGTTGGTACACTGAAAATAATTGCATCTGCCCACTCTAGATCCTCTAAAGTAACTTCGGGTACGTCCTGTGTCGCTTCTACATGTGCCTTCCAGCCCAGGTTAGAATCAATTGCAGCCTGTGGAGCAGTTTCAGCTACTTTTAATACTCTTACGTCAGCTCCTGATTCCTTAGCAGATTCTGCTGCCCATTTTGCTAATTGATAGTTTGTGCCGCCTGAACTATAGTAAATAATTGCTGTTTTTATATTTGACATATTTTCCGTCTCCTTTTTTTGTGATCTTCCAAATAATTTATCTAAAAAACTCAATTTTTCCACCTCATCATATGAATGCTAGTAATTTCATTTCTGAAATTATGCTATGTTGCACTACTTCTTAAAATAGATCTTCATTTAGGCCGTTCTATCTCAAAAATATTGCCGATTTTTGCATAGTTATTACCCGCGAGTCTACTTACAGCTCCTAATCCTAGAGGATCAATTCGACCATCTTCATAAATATCACTATCAATATGAAATTGAACAACCTTGCCGATAATAAAATCAGAACTCTCATTCAAATGTAAGGATTGTTCAAGTGTGCATTCCATCCGTATTTTCGCTTCCTTAATACCAGAAACTTTCACTTTTGTACTAGAGACTGGTGTTAAGCCTGCTATAATAATTTCACTTTCATCAGAAGGAAGATTCGTAGCTGTCTTATTGATTTTTTCAACATTTTGTTCATCAACAATGTGGACGACAAACTCCTTTGACTCGATAATGTTTCGAGCCGTATCTTTTTGCTGTCCGCCATTCCGCTGAATCGATAAAGATATCATCGCTGGATTGGAGGAAACAATATTGAAATAACTGAATGGTGCGCCATTTAGTGTTCCATCATTTGAAACAGTTGTAACGAATGCGATCGGCCTTGGAATAATGCTACCGATTAACAATTTGTAATTTTCTCTTTCTGTTTTTGTGGATGGATCAATAGAAAGCACGTATATCACTCCTTATTTCCTCAGTTTTGTTCTCGCACCTGAATAGGAATCAACAATTGTTCAAGCTTATCGCGGTGAATTTCATATTGTTCTGGAAGTTTCAAACTCTCTCCCATTGTTCCTGGGGTCTCATCATGAGCGAAGCCTGGTGGGTCTGTGGCGATTTCGAATAGTATTTCACCATGCTCTCTAAAATAAATGGCATTAAAATAATTTCTATCTTGAACAGGTGTTACTCTGTAGCCATAATTTTCTACATGTTCTTTCCAATTTAATTGATCACCATCATCTTTCGCGCGCCAAGCAATATGATGAACAGTACCAACGCCCATTTGTCCTCGTTCAACTTGAGCTACTTTTAAATCAATTATATTGCCAATATCACTAGAAGATTGAAAGCGAATGAGTCCCCCTGCTTTTCCAATTTGTTCAAGTCCCATTACTTTTTCAAGCAGCTCGGCAGTTTTCTCAGGTTGAGTAGATAATAATGTCGCACCACCAAACCCTTTAATGGCTACATCAGGTGTTATTCCACTAAATTCCCACTCATTCTCTTCTCCCTCTTCCCGCTCGACAATTTCCAATTGCAGACCATGTGGATCAGCAAATGTTAAATATTCCTCATCAAATCTCTCCGTCTTAGTAAAAGGTATATGGAATTTTTCTAATCTTTTTTCCCAATAGGACAATGCTCCTGTCGGAACAACATATGATGTAACACCAACTTGACCGGCACCAATGACACCTTGCTGGGCTCCTATCCAAGGAAAGAAAGTAATGATGGTTCCCGGCTTTCCACCTTTATCACCGAAATACAGATGATACGTACCGGGATCATCAAAGTTAACCGTTTTTTTTACCAAACGTAAACCTAAAATACCTGAATAGAAATCAACATTTTCCTGTGGATGTCCAACAATTGCTGTTATATGGTGGATCCCCATCGATTTTTTTGTCATGAATGTTCACTCCTCTCATACAATTATAAACTTAAATTAATATATCTTCATTTCGAGATATATGCTTAAAATTTTTTCTTCACAGGAGATCTTTTCAAACAAATTAACGTTTGATTTTGAAACAAGCAAGAAAACCATCCATGCTTTTGATCACGAGTTATCCATTATCAATACTGCTTGCTTATGCACGAAACATATCTCGTATTCATTCATTTCGAATTCAAGATAATATTATCATTGAATTTTATAGTTGTCAACGGTTATTTTCTTAAAACTATTCATCAATATTATTTTTCATAAAACAAAAGTGTAAATTGAGCTGCCAAGACAGCCCAATTTACACTTTCTATCTATCATTTACTTATTTTCTAGCATTTGATAAACTTGCTCGACATCTTTATCCCCACGTCCAGAAATATTAACGATGATACTTTTATCTTTCCCCAATGTTGGAGCTAATTTTAGTGCATATCCTACAGCATGAGCACTTTCAAGCGCCGGAATGATCCCTTCCAACTTAGATAATACTTGGAATGCTTCTAGGACTTCATCATTCGTTACCGCAACATAATCGGCACGTCCAATTGTTTTTAAGTGACTGTGCTCTGGGCCACAACCAGGGTAATCTAAGCCTGCTGCAATCGAATAGGTTGGCAATGGATTGCCTTGTTCATCTTGTAATACAAGGCATTTGAATCCATGTAACTCACCAGATGTTCCTGTCGTTAATGTTGCTGCTTCACTCGGCTCTACGCCGATGAGACGAACTTCCTCATCTGATACATATTCTGCAAAAGAACCAATAGCATTACTTCCGCCACCAACACAAGCGACTACTGCATAAGGAAGTGAACCTTCTTTTTCTAGAATTTGCTTTCTACTTTCCTTACTAATGACAGATTGGAAATGTTTAACCATTGTTGGAAATGGATGTGGCCCTACAGCAGAACCTAATAGATAAAATGTGTTTTCGTAATTTTCTACAAGATCAGCAAAAGCTGCATCTACTGCGTCCTTCAAACGACCTTGTCCTTCAGCTACAGCTACTACTTTTGCACCTAATAATTCCATACGAAATACGTTTAGTGCTTGACGTTTTGTGTCTTCTGCTCCCATATAAACGGTACATTCCATGCCAAACATCGCACAAACCGTAGCAGTAGCGACACCGTGTTGGCCGGCACCTGTCTCAGCAATAACGCGTTTTGCCCCCATTCGTTTTGCAAGAAGAATTTGTCCAAGCACATTATTGATTTTATGTGAGCCAGTATGATTTAAATCTTCACGTTTCAAATATATTTTCGCTCCGCCTAATTCGTTTGTTAAGCGTTCAGCAAAATAAAGTGGTGACTCTCTACCTACATACTCCTCTA
The DNA here is from genome assembly GCF_001591545.1 of Lederbergia lenta NBRC 16444. GTDB lineage: Bacteria > Bacillota > Bacilli > Bacillales > Bacillaceae_C > Lederbergia > Lederbergia lenta. The sequence continues at coordinate 305,437 of NZ_BCVC01000002.1, read as the reverse complement.
AATAATATTGAAATTCTTCATTAAACGCATCATCTTCTTTATATTTTTCGAAATTTTCATCTAAAATTTCTAATACCTTTTGTAGTTCTGGTGGTACAAAGCTACCTCCAAATTTTCCAAAATACCCTTTTTCAATCTGACTCGTCTGACTCATCTAATCTCATCTCCCCTATCTCAAATTCGCCTTGGCATATTAGCGGCCAAATTTTTATCGAGCTTACCGATAATCTGAGGCATCCACCGTAAGCTTCATTTTATTCAGCTCAAGTTTGCCTCCAGCTGAGGTCGATACCTGTTTGCATTCATCTCACCATCTGTAAAAGTGGGAGGCTTCTGCTGAATAAATTTATATATATAAAAAGGGTCACCCATCCCCTGAAAAAAGGACGAGAAACCCGTGGTGCCACCTTTGTTCGTCTACCTTACGCAAACGCACTTATTATATGAAACAACCTATGTCGTTCCATATATCGTCTCTTTTATCGGTAAGACATCCGCCAATACTAACATTCAGTAGTCTGGAAGCTCAGAAGCCCATTCAACAAAATTCCACACTGATTCGCACCAACCATCAGCTCTCTAAAGTGTTATTTTTGTCTACTCTTCTTCCTCATCGCATTTGTATATTTTAATATGTATAATTTTATTACCTCTTCAATTAATAGTCAACCCGAATTTATTCGTTATTCACAGGTTCTCAAAGTGATTCTCATTACTTTCAGCAGCTATTTGCCAGCGCTTTTGGATTTCTTCTACCAGTTCATCTATTGAACAAGCTAGAATTTTTACCGGTATATTGACTTGCGCTTCAACTAAACCTTTATTTAACTTGTTAAGGGTTCTTTTTACACCGTTCGATCGATTAACAATTAGATTCGGATCATACGTCTTTATCCCAAGAAATAATTGTCCGGAAAAGTTAACGAAATCAAGGGCTTCTATTTCTTCCCATCTAACTAAACCTGCTCCTATGAAACTAGAATCATCAAAAATGCCTTCCTCCGAGACGATTAAGGCAGGCTTTCGTTTGATTAATACATTTATGTAATAAATCAAACATAGTCCAAAAAAAACAATAGCAATAATGCCAATCGTTTTAAAAAGGAGTCCCTCACCTCCAGCCTCATTTAGCGTGGCTACAAAAATCAAAACACCAGTCACAACAAAAATAATGGAAATGAAAGCCAACATAATAATCCTTTTCATTTTCGGCAAAACAACAAAATCACTCATGCTTAATAAACGCCTCCCTTCCTTCGCTAGATCATTTCTATTATTTTACACTAATTTAGCCTCTCCATTGTCTGTATTTTGTTTATTTGAAAACATTTGAGTACAAAGACATATACTTATACGTTATCATACATTTATTCTCAAAGGCACAAGGTCCTATATAAGCATACACATTCAAAATCCTAACAGTCATTGCACTTGTTTTTTTCGAATTTTTCTAATAATATAAAAATAGGATTATTAGCTACCTACTGCGCCTAGTAGAAATTATAATTAAGAGGAGAAACGTTTATGCCAAAAAAGGTTTCTATTGTTTTAGTCGGAATGAATGGATATGGGAGTGTATATTTAAAAGAATTACTCAGCAACAATGAACACGCATACATAACTGGTGTTGTTGATATTTATCCAAACAGGTCTGTTTATTATGATTGTCTTGTAGAAAATGACATACCAATCTACGAATCACTCCAGGATTTTTATGTTCATTCAAAAGCAGATTTAGCGATTATTTCTACGCCGATTCACTTACATAAAGAGCAATCCTGTTATGCCATGTTGCATGGAAGCAATGTATTATGTGAGAAACCCGCAAGCGGAAATCCGCGCGATATACAAGAAATGATGGATACACGTGATCGAACTGGTAAGTTTTTAGCCATCGGTTTTAACTGGTCCTTTACTCCAGCTGTGCAACAATTGAAACGAGATATCCTTGATGGAGCATTTGGAAAACCTAAGCGATTAAAATCGATTGTATTATGGCCTCGCGACGAGGACTATTATAATCGATCTTCTTGGGCTGGGAAAAAATATAGCCCTAACGGGGATATGATTTTCGATAGTGTCGCCAACAATGCAACATCTCACCATTTACATCATCTTTTGTATCTGTTAGGTCCTACATTAGATACAAGTTGTCAATTAAAAGATGTAACATCCGAATTATACCGCGCAAATAAAATAGAGACATTTGATACATGCGCAGTTCGCTTACATACAAAGGATGAGGTAGAGATATTATACTTTGCTTCTCACGCCGTTCATAAAGTATACCAACCACATTATGAATTAGAATTTGAACGAGCAACCATTTCCTATAAAGATGGTGGACCTATAGTAGCTCATTTCGATGATGGATCTACAAAAAAATATGATGACCCCGAAAATAATAAGCTTGCGAAGTTGCAAATATGTATTGAAGCTACTGCTAATCAGCATCATCATATCCTATGTGGAATAGAGGCGGCTTCCACCCATGTATATAGTATAAAGGCCATACATGAATCTGTACCCGATATACCAGATTTTCCAGACAATCTAATGATGTTTGATCAGCATCATAAACTACATTGGATAGATGATCTGGATAAAATACTATTAAATGGTTATGAAGAGTGGAAGCTGCCGAGTGATATGAATATAGAATGGAGTAAAAGGGGGAAGAAGATAGAACTTATATAAGAAGAAATGCCAGACATACGCATCAGTGCGCAATGTCTGGCTTTCTAATGAGATTTATATTCTGGTTTCAACTATTAACCGCAATTTTTTTCGTTTTTGTTCTTATGGATATATAGACCCCAACAATAATGACAAATGCACCGACTAGTTGAAGTATTTTTATGTTATTCCCTAATATGAAAAAGGCAAATACCATAGCAATAAATGGTTCTAAATTCAATAATAAAGCCGCTTTTGAAGCCCCTACCTTATGTATGGAATTATTCCATAGAAAAGTACATAAGCCGTGCATGACAATAGCGGTAACGATTAGTAATACCCAATAACGAATGGGAACGGACCATACTAGTGATGTATTTTTCCATGGTACAAATGGCAGTAGACCTATCAGCCCAAAAATATTGCTATACCAAGTAATTGTCGCTGGATGTATCGACTTTGATAATTGTTGAACTAAGATTAAAAAAATCGAAAACGATAACATTGTTAGGCCAATTAATAATTCCCCTTTGCCTATATGCGGGACAAAAAAAGAACCTTTCGTAATAACTAGCCATACCCCTAACAATGCAATAAAAGAACCAAACCAAAACTGTAGTTGTTTTCTTTCTTTAAACCAATATGAGGAGATTAAAGCGGTAACGACCGGGGATAACGCTAAAATCAATGCCGCAGTTACTGGTTCTGTATATTGCAAACTTGCGTAAAAGCTCCATTGATTTAATGTAATTCCTATAAAGCCAGCAACCCCTAACCATATATAATGGTGCATCCGTAAGTTGCTTTTGCTCTGTTGCACATGTCGAAATGTCACAAAAAACAAAAAGATAATAATAAAGATCAAACGAAAAAAAGCTATTACACTAGGGTCAAACTGTTCAACTAAAATGGCGCCGAAAACAAAATTACTTCCCCAAGCAATAACACAAAAGATAAGAATAAAATAAATAAAAATTGATTTATTCATTCGTAAGGGAAATCCTCCTTCCGCATAAAAAAGCATTAAATGGTAATCATCCCCATTCACGCATAATGTACTACGCTATTCTACTAGAAAACCCTATCTAATGTCTAATTCTATACAAAAAAAGCCTGTTCTTCTAAACAGCAAGAACAGACTTAGTATACCGAATTATTTGAATTTCATTGCTTACTGGAAAATCCTTTTATTCGCATCAACCTGCTTCTACTGAAACTGGTATCGATCGTTTTTCTACAAACAGGATTCCTAAAGCATGGTGATCTCCCTCATAAAGAGCTCTTTGCAATAAACGAAGCTCATTGTGAACATCTAATACCTCTAGCTTGCAATATGCTCTGTTAATAAGCAATGCTTCATACAATTCTTGTTTATTTCTTACAGGCACATTATTACAAGTTTTAATAATCTCCCCTATTTTCAATTCCAATTTATCTGCTGGAGAGTCTGGTATGACATCTAAGATCATAATCCCATTATTTCTTGATGTAAAATAATAAGGATTGGACCTTTCACGAACACGGTGACGATAGGAAATCCACAGTCTTCCACTAATAGCAATTGCCCCAGCTACAATCGGCATTATTTGAGGTAACCAGAAGCTTGCCCCTGCACAGACTATAGTTATCACACCAAGCAAAATTACTTGTTTAGCAAGTTTATTTACTGCCACTTTCGGAAGTATACTTTGCACTTGATGTTGAAACCCAATAATAAATGGTACAAGTATTGGTGAATACATACCACTGCCCCACTCAAAAACGGGCCACCAATCAAATGGTGCTGTTAAAGGGCCTGCCGGCAAAAATAAAAACATCGGTATAAACCACAGCCGCTTCGTTTGATGTGCTCCTACTGTCTGTCCTCGGCGACTTTTTCTTAACTTCGGCGATATATCCATCAAGCCATCTTTCAACATAAAAAATCCTTCAGTTAAAATAAATATACCTAATAATAAAGCCGTTGCTATGAAAAAATGATTATTTGAAGTGAGGAAACTCTGATCAAAATACGGTATTTGAAAATCAAAATATGTAGTAGCATATAATGCAAGCAATGGAATGCCTATTGTTAATGCTGGCGAAAGTAAACGTGCATTACCAATTATCCCCAACAAAATTGTCATAGTAGCAATACTGGCTATAACGATTGGAGGTAAAGCAAAGCCTGTCCCTATAGCTATAATAGAAAATACAATACCAGTCACAATGCCGACGGGGAATAAATATCTAAGTTCATGGGAAAGCTCATTTACTTTTAAATTAAAATCTCGGCGTTCTCTCTTTATTCTCAAGGTGCCGGCAATCAGAGCCAATATGAACGAAAAATAAAATACTGGATTCAAGAACATTTTCCCAAAGCCTTTCGCAAACTCTATTAGCCACATATTATCCACAAAATCACGCACCTTCCCAAACGATCCATTCTTTCTCTTATTCTATCAGAAATTTCGATAAAGCGCCCTTAAAATTTATTAGTAGTTTGAATATTTACGTGGCTGAGAATTTAACGATTAAGATAATCGCTCCATTACAACCAAATTAAAGAGAAGCTTATGAATAAGGCCACTGAATATCTTACTATTATTATGGTATTGCCTAAGATTCAAGTGCAGACCACCCCACGCTCTTACTATTACCTTTTTTAATAGAGGTCAAGGAAATTCGTGTGGATACAGGGCTCTTAAATTCCGAATAAGGAAACCGACTCACTTCACATCCTAATAATACCAAAAACAACCTCAGTGTAAGGATCCTAAGGTTGCAGTAATAGCACAGCATGCGTGAATACGTTCTTGAAAATACATATCTCATTACATTCTATTCCCTTAGATGTTAGATTTTCTTACTACACTTGCATGATGGAACAAAGCCAGTGTATGAAAAGTGAAACCAAGTTGAATGAAACGTATGGTGTTTACGAGCCAAGTGGCCCTTGCAAAGATCATAGCGACAACCCGAAGTGAAAATCAACAGTGATTCCTGTAAGGAGGACTTCTTCAGTGCCCTCCTATGGATATATCAGCTTTTCCGACGTTTTATTTATTAAATGATTTAATTGCAACTTGTAATTGTAAATCATTGTCTTCCTCTTGCACAGCAGCGATAATCGTATCCATTATTTTTTCAGACGTTTCTACCGTTATTTTCCCAGTAACAGGTAGCTTCGCCATTGCTTGAAACGCTCGAACAGCCCGCTCCGTTTGTTCATCAAAATAGCCATCTTCCCGACCTGGACCATACCCAAGGCCTTTTAATAATTCTTGTGCAATCTTCACATCTTCATTATTCATATCTTTAACTAAATCTTTCTCCAATTGAAGAGTGTGTGCGTGAAAATATGCTGGTTGTGCCACTTCTATCGTCGGCTCAATTCCTTTTCCATGAATCCAGTTTCCATCAGGTGTTAGCCATTTAGCCATTGTCAGCTTAATATTGCTACCATCATCCATTGGTACGGGCTGTTGGACCGTCCCCTTGCCAAAAGTCTTCACACCTATAAGTGTATTACCATTTACCTCTTTTAGAGCAGCTGCTAAGATTTCCGAAGCAGAAGCACTACCTTCATCAATTAATACTGTAATTGGATATGCTTTTGACTTTTTTAATTCCGAATAATATGGATTTTTATTCCCTTCACGGTCTGCTATTTGCACAAATGGCTTCTTATCTGTGACGAGTTGGCCAAGTATCTCCTGTACACTTAATAACATACCACCTGGATTTCCTCGGACATCCACAATTAAGCCATCAATTCCTTGTTGCTCCAAATATTTTAATTCAGCAGTAAAGTCCTTTGCTGTTCCCTCTGAAAAGGAAGTGATTTCTAAATAGCCTATTTTTTGTCCAGCATTTTTCTTTACGTCTGAGAATACCGTCATAATAGGTACCTCATCTCGCGTTACCGATACATTTATTGGATTTGCTAAACCATTTCTTCTAATTTCTAATTTGACTACCGTTCCTTTTTTACCACGAATTTTAGATGAAGCTTCATACAAATCGAGTCCTTGCACACTTTTTCCATCAATATTAATAATTTCATCTTTCGACTTCAAACCAGCCTTTTCTGCAGGGGAGTTTTTAATAGGTGAGATAATTACTAGCTTTCCTTCTTCAATTGCAATCTGCGCCCCAATTCCATCAAATGAGGAGTCCATACTATCTTTAAAACTAGCCGCAGTTTCCTTATCCATATATACAGAATAAGGATCTTTCAAAACTCCGATCATTCCTTGGATCGCTCCTTGAATTAGCTTAGATTCATCGACCTTTTCAATATATGAATTTTGAATTAAATCATATGCCTTAGCAACTTTATCAAGTGAAGTATTTTCACTCGTTATTTCCGTCTCCTGGCCAGCATCCGTGTTATTGTCTGCAGTATTGTTTTTCCAATATGGAACGATCCAGGTGATTCCGCTATAAGTACCACCGACCCCTATTAAGAATGAGCAAACAATAATTACTACAAGCCATTTTCTATTCATCTTATCCCTCCAAACACTCATGCATGAATGTGTATTCACTTCTTAGTGATCTTTATCCATACATAGTATGTTGCAAGTGGACAAGTTATGATTGGAATGAACGGAAGAGGATGTCATTAACTTAATGCATAAGATGTCTTTTTACTTTGGATGATATGAACAAAATCTTCAATCATTGCGCTAGCAGTAGGTTTTTTTCCTGCTCCTGGTCCTTGTATTGTAAGTGTACCTGCCAAGTTAGCTTCAATGACGACTGCATTGTCTACTCCTTCTACATTATATAGTGGATGGTCTGCATCTGTGAGCACGGGACTGACGGAGGCGCTGATATTATCTCCTTCTTTTATCAATTCTGCTACATGCTTATAACGAAAATTATTTTGATTAGCTTCTTCTAATTGGTCATTGGATAAAGCGGAAATTCCTTCAATTTTCACTTCATCCCAGTCAGGTTGTTCACCAAATGTTAGACTACTTAAAATCATAAGTTTATAAAATGCATCAAATCCCCCTATATCATTAGTCGGATCCGCTTCTGCATAGCCAAGTTCTTGTGCGATCCCAAGTGCGTTTTCAAAAGAAAGTTCTTTATTTCTCATCTCAGTTAAAATAAAATTTGATGTCCCATTTAAAATTGCTTGGATTCGCCCCACTTTATTCACTTGTAATTGCTGGGCGAGTGTTCTAATGATCGGCACACCACCAGCAACTGTTGCTTCATAACCAATTTTCACATTTTGTGTTTGTGCTTTCTTTATAAGCTTTTCACCATATGTTGCAAACATTACTTTATTAGCAGTGACGATATCGCATCTCTTATCAATTGCTTGACTTAAATATGAATAGCTTGGATCTTCACCAACAATCGCTTCAAATACAACTTGTAAATCAGGTATATTTAATATATCCTCAAAATTAGTTGTCACCAACACTTCATCAGCGATGTTACGCTCTTTTTCCAGATCTTGAATTAGCACTCCAGCTATTTGCACTTCAACACCAAGTATATTTTGCAATTGCTGCTGATGCGTTTGTATTGCTTCATAGACTCCTTCTCCTACTGTCCCGAAACCTAATATTGCCGCCTTAATGACTTCCATTATTATAACCTCCTATTATATTAAAAAAATTTTTACAACCTCTTAATTTGAAAAGGCTGAAACGCAATGCGCTCAGCCTCCAATTTTTTTATCATTTATTTAACAGATGTTGCAGCTTCAACCGCTTTTGCAATTGCTTGTTCAAGGTCTGCAGTAATATCTTCGATTGCTTCAAGGCCAACTGCTAATCGTATCAATTCCTCTGTTACGCCAGTCGCTTTCAAATCATCTCCACTTAACTGTTGGTGTGTAGTTGAAGCAGGATGAATGATCAATGATTTTGCATCCCCTACATTGGCAACATGAGAGAATAGTTTGACACTATCAATCGTGTGTCTACCAGCTTCACGGCCACCTTTAATGCCAAAGTTGACGATTGCACCAGCACCTTTAGGGAAATACTTTTGAGCAAGTTCATAAGATGGATGGCTTTCAAGTCCAGGATATGCAACCCACTCCACCGCATCGTTTTGTTGTAAGTATTCTGCTACAGCTTTTGCATTCTCGACATGTTTTGTAATGCGCAGATGCAATGTTTCCAAGCCTTGCAAGAATATAAAAGCATTGTCAGGGCTTAAGCATGGACCGAAGTCACGAAGTAACTGAACACGGAGTTTTGTAGCAAATGCTGCATCTGGTACATCAATACCAAAGCGGAGTCCGTGATACGAATGGTCTGGCTCTGTAAATCCTGGGAATTTTTCATTATTCCAGTCAAACTTGCCGCTGTCTACAACAACTCCACCGATTGCAGTTCCATGACCACCGATCCACTTTGTAGCGGAATGGACAACGATATCAGCGCCATGTTCGATCGGTCTGCTTAAGTACGGAGTTGCAAAAGTGCTATCAACAATTAATGGAATATTATTATCGTGAGCTACGTTAGCAACAGCTTCTGTATCTAGAATATGCAAGCTTGGATTACCAATTACTTCAGCAAAAATGGCTTTTGTTTTTGGTGTAATTGCTTTACGGAAGTTTTCTGGATCTTTTGGATCAACGAAGTTTACTTTGATTCCGTAATTTGGAAGCGTAACTGCAAATAAATTATATGTACCGCCATATAGGTCAGTCGCTGCCAAGATTTCATCGCCTGCTCTTGCTATATTTAAGATTGAAAATGCAATGGCAGCCATGCCTGAAGAAAGAGCAACTGCTGCAGTTCCGCCTTCAAGTAAAGCAACACGTTTTTCAAACACATCAACAGTCGGGTTCATGATACGTGTATAAATATTACCTGCAACCTCTAATCCAAATAATTTTTGCGCATGCTCTGTGTTTTCAAATACGTAAGAAGTCGTTCTATAAACCGGTACTGCCCGCGAACCTGTTGCATCTGGTTCCTGCCCACCGTGTAATAATAAAGTTTCTGGTTTAAAATTTTGTTCTGACATTTTATCCATCTCCTTAAGTAATTTTATAGGTAAACTCTGTTTAAAGGTTGCATGATTGTTTGTTGCAATCTTAGTAATACAAAAAGCCCTCTTCTGGATAAGAAGAGGGCGTATATACAGTTCCTCCCCTTATCTTCCAGGTTAATAAATAACCTGTAGGAATTAGCACCTTTTCAGATATAAGTCATCTGAAGGTTGCCGGGCATCGCAGGGCCTAGTCCCTCCGCCGCTCTAGATAAGAGTAATGCAATTTATTAAATTTTAGATATTTCAATGAACTCTTAAAAATTAGTATACTACGTATTTAAAGATTGTCAACACTTTTCATCATTTCTTTAATATTTTTTACTTTATTTCATTTCTTGGACTAATTTCCCAATCATTTCTTCGTCCATTGGCCCTACAATTTTTTTATGAATCAATCCATTCGTATCAATCATATACGTGGTTGGGATCGTTAATGTTTGATATTTATTACCGATTTCTCCTTCTTCATCTAAAGGAATGGGAAAAGTTAGACCATACTCTTTAATAAAATTACTAATCTTTTCGTTTTTGTTAAGTCCCTTTTCAGCATTCGTTAAATTTACAGCAATTATTTCGACATTTTCTTCAGAAGCATCTGTATTGTAATAGTTCTGCATATGTGGCATTTCCGCTTTACAAGGAGGACACCATGTCGCCCAGAAATTCAAAATAACCTTCTTACCTTTATAGTCGGATAGCTTTACCGCTTGTCCATCCATTGTTTCCAACTCAAAATCCGGAGGTTCATTTCCTGCAGTTAACCCTTTACTAGCAACATCTACATGCGCTTCTTTCGTAGCCGATTCCAGTAAAAACTCCTCTTGAGCCAATTCCTCTAGTTTTTTTGCTCGCGTTTCTTTTACTATATTCACGGTAACGATACTGATCAAAATTGCAATAATGATCACTCCGAAAATATTTTTTTTCAATTGGCAACACCTCTAATTCTTTTAATTATGCTTAAGAGTACCGCTATTAATATATACGTTATGATTGGAGCTGAAAAGAGATTATTCATGATTGAATAAATTAGTACTTGAATACTTGTAAATAAGATGACTAATTGATATTGCCACTGTATTTGCTTACTTTTTAAAACTGTCATGACTATAAAAGACATATTAATTAATATTAATATAACCATAAACCACCAATTATGATCCTGAAATATACTCATTATCAGTTCGTAAATAGATACTGTCATTAACCATGATTGAAAAAGACCGTTAATATTTATATTAGCTGGGCATTGTTTTTTTCCTTTACTTGCAATAAATAAATAGATCAATGAAGCTGCTATACCTAGCCAATATCCCCTTATACCACCATTAAAATACAATATGGTAAACGGGTTTTGGATACTTAGTTTAAACTGAAATAAAATTACACTTAGTTTCCACGTTAGAATGAATATAAATATTGCATTACTATAATAATCAGCAAAGCTTTTTTCCTTAAATAGATATAATAAAGCTGTTGTTAAGAAAAAGGCAATAGCGATTGCTGCCCATGATGCTTGAAATGATAAAGATCCGATCGAAAGCCACATTACCTGAGCCCTCCCAATAAACTAAAACAATTAAATCTACCGGCTTTATTTAAAGAATTGGAGATAGCAGTCGTGAGACAGACTCTTTAAAGCGAATAAACATCGGACGTTTTAAATATTCTTCCAACGTCAGCTCACTAGATCGATCCATGTCATTACTAAAAATCTCAACAAGCTCACCAACTAGTTCTTCATCATAAAGAAAAGCGTTCACTTCAAAATTAAGCCTAAAGCTCCGTACATCAATATTGGCCGTTCCAACGGTAGCTATCTTACCATCTGCCACAATTGTTTTTGCATGAATAAAGCCATTTTCATATTTATATACTTTCGCTCCTGTTTTTAGAATTGCTCCTACATTCGAATACGTTGCCCAATAAACAAATGGATGATCAGGCTTGTTTGGAATCATCAAGCGTACATCTACGCCCGATAAGGCCGCAATCTTAATTGCGTCTAGCACACTTGCATCTGGTATAAAGTAAGGCGTTTGAATATAAAGATACTTTTTGGCAGAACTCACCATCTTTAATATGCCATATTTAATCTGTTCCCACTCCGAATCTGGTCCACTAGACACAATTTGAACATCCGTATTTCCCCTGGATTCTATCTCTGGAAAAAGTCTGTCATCATACCTAATTAAACTCGAAGAAGCTTGATTCCAATCAAGTATAAAACGAGTTTGCATAGCAAACACAGCTTTTCCAGTAATTTTTAAATGTGTATCACGCCAATATCCAAATTTCTTATTTAAACCAAGGTATTCATCGCCAATATTAAATCCACCAATATAACCGATTTCCCCATCAATAATCGCAAGCTTACGATGATTACGATAGTTTACTTGTAAATTGAGATGTGGCAATATAGCAGGGAAAAAAGCACTCACTTTTCCGCCGGCAGCTATCAGTGATCGAAAGAAGTTCCTAGGTAATCTCCTAGATCCCATCGCATCGTATAAAACGCGAACCTCTACCCCTTCTTTTGCCTTTTTTGCTAACGCCTCAACTAGTTCAGTCCCTAGTTTATCATTTCTCCATATATAGTATACAAAATGTATGTGATCTTGAGCCTGCTCAAGATCTAGGAGAAGGGAACGAAATTTGTCGTAGCCATCAATAAAAATCTCGACTTTATTATCTTGAGTCAGAACCGAACTATCATTAACAAGAAGCATATAAACCAGATCTTTATACTGAGAGGTCTTATTATCATGGAAGGGAAATTCCCCTTTTCTTAGTAATTCTATTTGGTATTTTGTAATTTCCATTATTCCAATTTTATTTTTATCTTTCCAGCCAAATATTTTTTTTCTGCTCAAATTTTGTCCGAATATTAAGTAAAGTATAAAGCCACCAACAGGCACAAAAAACAACACGAGAAGCCATGCCCATGTCGCCCCAGCATCCCTACGCTCTAAAAATATAACAAATCCTGCTAACACAATATTCAAAACAAGAATTAAGCTTAATAATACTGTTGTGACCGTAGTAAATGTCATACATTAGCCCCTCGCATCCTAATAATCTTTTTACTTATTACATCTCATTCCCTATTCTAGCATATATGCATAAAAGACCGTACCCTAAAGGATACGGTCTTTTTCTTATTAAAGTGTAAATTATAAACTAATATATCTTGTTGGATCAACAGCATTTGATTTCGCTGCATTCCACGGACCAATATGCAATTCAAAGTGTAAATGTTGGCCATAAGATTGACCTGTATTACCCATATAACCAATTTGTTGACCTTTAGACACTGATGCACCAGATGAAATAGAACGGCTACTCATATGTGCATACACAGTTGTATATGTTTGACCATTAAGACGATGTGAGATATAAACAACATTTCCATAGCTTGATGAATATTCTGATCTGATGACAACCCCATCTGCTGCTGCAACGATTGGCACAGTACCACGAGCCGCGATATCTACCCCAAAGTGGTTACCCAGGCTACGTCCACCAAAACCAGATGAAAGATAACCATTCGCTGGTCTCATGAATAAGCCTGATGTTACAGCTGGTTTTCCAACGCTCGGACTATTCGAAGTGGCAGGAGCTTTGTTGCTGCTGTTATTGCTACTACTGCTCTTGCTGCTACTCTTACTCGATGAAACAGTTGATTGTTGTTGGGAAGCGCTTTGGGCTTCAGCTGCTTTACGTGCTTCTTCAGCTTTTCTTGCTTCCTCTGCTTGGCGAGCTGCTTCTTCTGCCATACGATTTTTTTCCATCTCAATTGCTTTTGCGATTGCTGCATCTTGAGCTTCAAGTACCGCAGCTTCTTCCTCTAAACTCATCTTCTCACTTTCAATATGCTTTTTCTCAGCATCTAATTGTTTCATGAGTTTAGTTTTCCGAGCATTTTGTGCTTTCAAATCTTCTTTTAATGTTTCAAGTTCTTTAAGCATATCAGTTAGATTCGCTAACTTCTTTTCTACTTCAGCTTGATTTTTTTCTAATTGCTCTTTATCTTTCGCTTGTTCATCGATAATTTCTTTGTCGGCTTTTACCAGTGTTGACATAGCAGTAACTCTATCTACCAAATCACCAAAGCTTTCAGCACCAAGCAAAATGTCTATGTATTTCACAGACCCACCGTTCATTTGAATCGTACGAGCTCTTTCACGAAGCATCTCATTTCTAGCTTCAATTTTTTCTTTCAATTCTTCTATTTCTTCTCGTAATCTTTCAATTTCTGCTTTTGTATCTTTAATTTGCTGTTCTTTTTCTACAATTTTCTTATCAGTACCGGCAATTTCAGATTCTAATTGTTTCATCTCAGCTTCCAAATTACCTTGTTCGCCTGCAATTTCAGAAATTTTATTTTGTTTTTCATTAATAGAGTTCCCAATATTCGACTGTTTATTTTGTATTTCTGACTTCTGTTGTTCTAAGTCCGATAAATTTGCAGCTTCTGTTTTTCCGGCACCTGCAAAAATAGATCCAAGCCCTAAAGCAGTTGCCAATGAAAATGATAATATTGATCGTTTATTCAAAAGGTACTTCCCCTTTCTCTCTCCCTAGTAATCTCTACATTCTATTTGTAGGTCTTCTTCACAACTAAATTTTCAAGAATCTTCTTACGGATATGAAACTACCCCAACCACCAATAAGAACACCAATCGCTAAAATAATCGCCGATATTTGATATACAAACGGACTATAAGCTAACGGTTGAAGTAATTCTCCTGGTATACGCGCTTCTAAAAAATCATAAGCATAGTAATATCCAGAAGCAACAATACCTATTGGAATAATTGAACCTAATATTCCCAGCCACATTCCTTCAAATAAAAATGGCCAACGAATAAACCAATTAGTAGCTCCTACTAGTTTCATAATTTCTATTTCACGTCTTCTAGCGAAGATCGCAATCTTTATCGTATTAGAAATTAAAAACATTGCTGTAAACAACAAGCCAACAATTAACACGATTCCTATGTTACGACTTGTCTTCAATATATTAAACAAGCTTTCTACTTTGTTCTCACCGTATAGAGCTGAATGCACAAACTCTAATTTATCAATTTTTTCAGCTACAATCGGTGTATCAGTAGGCTTCTTCGTTTTTACGACAAATACATCATACAGAGGATTTTTCTGTTCTAATAAGGTCCATTCTTTCCCCATAGATTTTATCAGATGTTCCAGTTCAGCTTCTTTCGAAGAAAATGTAACAGACTCAACAAGATCCATTCCTTCAATTTGTTGTTTTAGCGTCTCAATATTTTCCTCAGATGCTGTAAGCTCAATATGTGTTTTAATTTCGACATCACTTTCGATATCAGTTGCAAATTTATTCATATTCATCATAATGACGAAGAAAACTCCGACTAGTAATAAAGTTACAGTAACTGCACTTGCGGAAGCAAAAGTCATCCAGCCGTTGCGGCGCAGGCTTTTAAAACTTTCACGAAGATGCCGCCCAAACGTTCTAGCCTTCATAACCATACTCTCCTCGCTGCTCATCACGGACAATTCTTCCATTTTCGATAGCCACAACACGATGTTTAATCGTGTTTACAATTTCTCTATTGTGCGTAGCCATAATAATTGTTGTCCCCTGAAGATTAATTTCCTCTAGTAAGCTCATTATTTCCCAAGAAGTTTCAGGATCAAGATTCCCCGTTGGCTCGTCCGCTATTACAAGTTTAGGCTTATTAACAATGGATCTAGCGATCGAAACTCGCTGTTGCTCTCCCCCAGATAATTCTGTTGGCAGCATACGTACCTTATGTTTTAAACCAACTAATGAAAGTACCTCCATTACAAGTTTCTTAATTTCCGCTGGGCGTTGCTCTATCACTTCAAGCGCAAATGCTACATTTTCGAATACTGTTAATGTTGGTAATAACTTAAAATCTTGGAATACCACCCCAATATTTCTACGTAAATATGGAACTTGTTTATTTTTTAATTTAGATAAATCAATACCGTTCACTATAATATTTCCAGTGGTAGGTTTTTCCTCACGGTACATCATTTTAATAAAAGTAGACTTTCCAGCCCCACTAGGTCCTACTACATAAAGAAACTCGCCATGCTTAATATTAATATTTAAGTCGTTTACGGCGATAATGCCATTTGAATATTTTTTTGTAACTTTTTGCATTTCTATCATAAAATCACCTGGCCTCCAACCAACTTGTGCCATCACAGTGGTCTTGTCCCAATTGCATATATATCATCTGAGAACAAAAAAAGATGGTTCTACATTTTCTCTTTTCACCAATATTTTCATCTTGGCGAAAAATACTGAAGTATTTAGTCTATTGCTGACATTTTTTAACCCAAACTTATTATAACATCAGAATTGAATATGTTAAGGGAAAACTATATTACAGTTTCATTTCATTTTTGAGTTTTTGTAACATATTTAAACTAAATGCGTCTAATTCTTTTTTCACGTACTGTAAATAGGTCTTTAGAACCGAAAAAGAACGACTTATTTTATATGAGTTACTACATTTTTATGAAAATTCTAGCTATAAAAAATCAGCACTTTATTATTTTCACAAAAATATGCAGCTACATTTAAATGCAGCTGCATATTTGAAAGTATTATATTATTTTTTTTCTGCCAACCATTCAGCAACTTTTTCCGCGTCGTCACCTTTAATGATCTCTTTCGGCATTCCAGGACGACCATTCGCTATTACATCTAAAATTTCATCTTTATCCATTGTTGCTCCAATTTTATCTAACGCCGGACCATTTCGTCCTTCTAAATTTTCTCCATGACAGCTAATACAACTTTTATTGACAATTGCTTCTGCATCACTTACTGACTCACCGGCATTTTCATTGCTGTTATTGCCGCCACCGCCACAAGCTGTCAAGATAATCGCTAAAGTTGCACCCATCATTAGACCTAATAATTTTTTCTTCAATAGACACATCTCCTTAAAGATATTACTGCGCTACTATAGTATACCAATATTGTTCCTTTTTAAAACTCTTTACAACTGAATGTCGAAATGCCAATCCTCATTTGTTGCAAATTGGTGAATTATACCATGAGTAAACAAGGAATCATTACGTAGATCTCCTTATTTATACTGCTTAACAAAAAAAGAATCGTTAGAAGAGTAGTCTTCTGACGATCCCTACAAAACATGATTCAAATTTTAAATACGAGAACGTAAATATGCATCAATGAATGGGTCAAGTTCTCCATCTGTGACAGCATGCACATTACCAATTTCTGCATTTGTCCGATGGTCTTTAACCATAGAATAAGGATGGAATACATAAGAACGGATTTGACTTCCCCAGCCAATTTCCTTTTGTTCTCCACGAATTTCGGCCATCGCTTTTTCCTTTTCTTCAATTTCTCGTTGTAAAAGCTTTGCTTTCAGTAATTTCATCGCTTGTTCTCTATTTTTAATTTGCGAGCGTTCGTTTTGACATGTTACAACGACACCTGTCGGAATATGTGTAATTCGAACAGCAGAATCTGTCGTGTTAACATGTTGCCCACCAGCCCCACTCGCTCTATACGTATCTATTTTCAAATCTTCAGAACGTATTTCGATTTCGATGTCACCAGTGAATTCTGGCACAACATCACAAGATACGAATGATGTGTGACGTCTGCCAGATGAATCAAATGGTGAAATTCGCACGAGACGATGAACTCCTTTTTCAGCCTTTAAATAACCATAAGCATTATGACCTTTAATAAGTAATGTTACACTTTTAATACCTGCTTCATCACCTGGTAAATAATCCATGGTTTCTACTTTAAAACCTTTTTTCTCTGCCCAGCGTGTGTACATACGGAGTAGAATAGAACCCCAATCTTGTGATTCTGTTCCACCTGCGCCTGGATGTAATTCCAGAATTGCATTATTTTTATCATACGGATCACTTAATAATAATTGTAGTTCGAACTCATTCAGTTGATGAACCAATGCTTTTAGTTCTTCTTCTAGATCTGCCTCTAGATCCGCATCAGCTTCTTCTTTCACAAGCTCATGTGTTAGCTCAAGATTCTCCTGTGTTTCCAAAAGTTCTTTATATTCATTAACTAGGTCTTTCAAAGCATTTGCTTCATTAATTGTCGCTTGTGCCCCTTGTTGGTCATCCCAAAATCCCGGCTCAAGCATTAGTTCATCTAATTCAGCTATTCTTGTCTCCTTTTCTTCTAAGTCAAAGAGACCCCCTAAAATCAGCCAAACGCTTAGCTGAGTTATCTAATTCTGTTTTCACTTCAAATAATTCCATTACATCCACCTCGATCATCAGTTTAACTTACTTTGTTTGTTATTTTTATCATACGGAAGAGTCTATGCGAGTCTACCATGACAATTTTTATATTTTTTGCCACTGCCACAAGGACATGGGGCATTTCGTCCAATATTTTCTTCTTTACGGATTGGCTTTCTTTTTACTGGTCCCTCTTCCTCCTTCGGATTAACAGCTTGACCCTTGGCCACTTCCTCACGCTCTAAATTATTGCGAATCTCTGCTTTCATCACATATTTAGCAGCATCTTCTTCGATAGAAGCAACCATACTTTCAAACATTGCAAATCCTTCGCTTTGATATTCCCTTAGAGGATCAATTTGGCCGTAGGCTCTTAGATGGATACCTTGACGTAGTTGTTCCATCGCATCAATATGATCAATCCATTTCGTATCAACAGAGCGTAGTAAGATGACTTTTTCAAATTCACGCATTTGTTCAGGAGTCAATTGCTCTTCCTTTTCATCATAGCGAGCTTTTATTTTATCATTAACCAACACAATCATTTCATCCGGCTCTTTACCATTTAAGTCAGAAACAGTGATATCCCCTTCAGGTAATAAATTGGCGTTTACATAGTCAACAATTCCTTGCAAATTCCATTCCGTTTCTTCTTCATGTTTCGGAGTATGCGCATGGATGGTATTTTCAACAACAGAACGAATCATATTTTCAACTATTTCACGTAAATTCTCTGATTCCATTACATCATTCCGTTGTTGATAAATGATTTCTCGTTGCTGACGTAATACATCATCATATTGGAGTAGCTGCTTCCTTGCATCAAAGTTGTTTCCTTCCACCCGTTTTTGTGCAGATTCAACGGCTTTAGAAACCATTCTACTTTGAATAGGCTGAGAGTCATCCATTCCCATGCGTTCCATCATTGATTTCATATTGTCTGAGCCAAACCTACGCATTAATTCATCTTCCATCGACAAATAAAACTGAGTGACACCTGGATCCCCTTGACGGCCAGAACGTCCTCGTAGCTGATTATCTATCCGGCGTGATTCATGGCGCTCTGTACCAATAACAGCAAGACCGCCTAATTCTTTCACTCCTTCACCAAGTTTGATGTCTGTACCCCGTCCAGCCATATTAGTTGCTATCGTAACAGCCCCACGTTGCCCTGCACCAATAATAATTTCCGCTTCCCGGCCATGGTTCTTTGCATTTAATACATCATGCTTTACGCCTTTCTTTAATAAAAGTGATGAAATCAATTCAGACGTTTCAATCGCTACAGTACCGACAAGAACAGGCTGTCCTTTTTTATATCGTTCTTCTATATCTTCTACAACAGCTCTGAATTTACCGTCCATAGACGCATAAATTAAATCGGCGCGGTCATCCCTTTCAATAGGTTGGTTTGTTGGAATAGCAATCACGCGCATATTGTAAATATTTCTAAATTCTTCTTCTTCCGTTTTTGCCGTACCTGTCATACCAGCAAGCTTTTCATACATTCGGAAATAGTTCTGAAAAGTGATCGTTGCCATTGTCATCGATTCATTTTGAATCTCTACGCCTTCTTTCGCTTCGATTGCCTGATGAAGGCCATCACTAAAACGGCGTCCTTTCATAAGCCTTCCAGTGAATTGATCAACAATGACAATTTCATCTTCCTGGACTACATAGTCTACGTCAAGATGCATGCTAACATGGGCTTTTAATGCTTGATTAATATGGTGATTTAGAGTGACTTGAGAAATATCAAAGAGGTTATCAATTTTAAAATAACGCTCTGCTTTATTGATTCCCTCTTCAGTAAGCTGCACACCTTTCGTTTTCTCATCGAATGTATAGTCCTCTTCTTTTTTCAACAGCGACACGAACGCATTGCCTTGCATATACATTTGCGTAGATTTTTGTGCCTGTCCTGAAATGATCAAAGGTGTTCTAGCTTCGTCAATCAGAATGGAGTCAACCTCATCAATGACTGCATAATGAAGGGGACGTTGAACTCTTTGTTCTGCATACAGGACCATATTATCTCGAAGATAATCAAAACCAAACTCATTATTTGTACCATAAGTAATGTCAGCTCTGTATGCTTCTTGTTTCTCTTCTTTTGACATACTGTTCAAATTCATTCCAACAGTTAAGCCAAGAAATTCGTACAATTCTCCCATTTCACTCGCATCACGACTAGCTAGATATTCGTTGACGGTAACTACGTGCACACCTTTTCCTGTAAGTGCATTTAAATAAACAGGCATCGTTGCTGTTAGTGTTTTACCCTCACCTGTTTTCATTTCCGCTATATTCCCTTCATGAAGGGAAGACGCCCCCATCAGTTGTACAGGATATGGAAATAGCCCCAGCACTCGACGAGCACCTTCTCGAACAACAGCGAATGCTTCTACAAGAAGGTCATCTAGAGACTCTCCATTCTGATAACGCTCCTTAAAAGCATCTGTTTTACCTCGTAATTGATCGTCTGTTAATTTTTCCATCTCGGATTCAAGACTGATCACCTGATCTGCCACTTTATCTAGACGTTTTAATTCACGATTATTAGGATCAAACATTTTTTTGATAAAAGTAACCATTTAATACGCTCCCTTTATTTTCAAAATACGAGCAAGTTTAACTTCTTATATCAACCCGGATAAATCACCCAGAAAATATTATTGGTAAAATAACCTTAATAAATCTAATAGTAAAATGTTACAAATTACCTTACTAATCTTATCATTATTAAAGGCCAGGTTCAATGGTCACGTATGTGGTCATCGAATCTGGCCTACGAATATACTTATAAAAAGAAGGCACCATAAAGAAGTGCGCCTGCAATTACATACGCAGGATGAACCTTTCTTACTTGAAGTAATACGATGCTTACTAAACTGATGAAGATTGTCTGCAAATATCCCGCACTATTTTCGGATACAGAACTCAAGAAAAAATTCACAGTCATCATTCCCAGTAATACAGCGATCGCAGGTCTTACAAGTTGGGTCATTTTTTTCACCTGAGGTGAATCCTTAAATTTCAATAATAATCCTAACAAAGCAATCATTAATAGCAGTGATGGGGCAACTGTTGCAAACAAGGCCACTACTGCTCCTGGAATCCCTGCTTGCTGATAACCAATATAACCAGCCATTTTAGTCGCGATCGGGCCTGGCAGTGCATTTCCCAGCGCTAATACTTCACTGAATTCATCAACCGTTAACCAATGATATCTTCCAACCACTTCATTTTCGATAAGTGGAATCGAGGAGGGACCTCCCCCATAACCAAGTATACCGGGGATGAAAAAGGCGATGAAAATCTCCCAATATATCACGAGTGTTCACCTCTTTCACTCCTCTTTCCGCGAGAAAATAGAGCCACACATAATAACCCTGCAATCAATATAGCGGGATGAATACCAAGAAGTACCAACATGAGGATACTTAATGTGACAAATAATATTGTCCATTTCCACCCCAATGTTGCTTTTGACTTTACGATAAAATCCCATGTTAATATTCCCATCATGACACCCGCAACTGGAATTACTGCCCTCGACATACCCGCTACCCAAGGTTTATCTTTATGAGCAGAAAGTAATGTAAGAAATAGGATCATAAGGAAGACAGTAGGTATAATCGTAGCAAAAAGGGCGTTCAGCATACCAAACACCCCTCCTACACGCCAACCAATATACCCGGCCATTTTTGTATTAATTGGGCCTGGCAGTGCATTTGCTAACGCAAGCACATCAGAAAATTCTTCATCGTTCATCCATTTATATGTCAGCACCACTTCTCTTTGGACAAGTGGAATGGCGGATGGACCACCGCCAAAACCAAGTATCCCTGAACGAAAAAATGCTATAAATATATCTATCTGCTTCATCGAATCAACCGCCTTCTTATATTTAAGAAGAGAAATAATCATCCTCACAAAGTTAACTATATTTATTGAATTATACAATGAATACAAAAGAAACTAAACAACAAAAGCACACACCATGGTGTGTGCTTTTGTTGTTTAATTCGTTTCAATCAATCCATATTTTCCATCTTTACGACGGTATACTATATGTGTCCCATCTGTTTCAGCATCTGTATAGATGAAGAAGCTATGTCCGAGCATATTCATTTGAAGAACAGCCTCTTCACTATCCATCGGCTTTAAATCAAATCGTTTCGTTCGAACAATATTTAACTCATCTTCGTCCTCTTCTTCAACAGCTGAACCATTCTCTCCTGTAGCAAAAAACTCATTTAAATTTCCTTTTTCACGGAATTTACGATTTACTTTTGTTTTATGTTTACGGATTTGTCTTTCTAACTTGTCTACTATCAAGTCAACCGCTGCATACATATCATCATTCGTTTCTTCAGCTCGCAATACAAGCTGAGGAATTGGAATAGTAACTTCAATTTTAGCTTTTTTATCTGGATTTACTTTTAAGTTAACATGTACATTCGCTTCAAGTGTTTCACTAAAATAACGATCTAGTTTACTTACTTTCTTTTCAATATGGTCTCGTAAAGCCTCAGTTACCTCGATGTTTTCACCGCGAATTTGGTAGTTTAGCATAAAAATTCCTCCTTATTTAAAGGCTATGTATATACTATTCTATATACCACATAAAATACCTGCTTAACCTTCATAAGAATTTTGTCGAATTTGTGAGGATTTAGAAAAAAGAGCTAGAATCATCACTGATCTAGCTTTCTTTGCATGTATTTAACTTAAGAACTTTATTTTTTTATTTGCGTTTGTCATAAAACGCTCCATCTAATTCCTGCATGCTTGCATATGGATTAGCATAGCGTGTGGCGGAAGTTTTTTTCTTTTCCAACTGATTCATATCTTTTTGAATAGTCATCTGAATATTTGTTAGTAATGCATCAAGCTCTATGTTGATCTGCAATAAATGTTTGCCAATAGTCATTTCTTCTGGTGTAAATGGACCATGTATATGTGGCAGGACTTCTTCACGCTGTTGCAGTAATTCTTCAATTCTTTTTATCTGTTCATCCCGTTCCTGATCATTTACTGTTTTTGCTTGTTCTAGTAATTGCTCAGAGATTAATACACAAGTTTCGAGCTGTTTCTTCATTATATAGCGCCACCAGCTACTGCATGTTTCTGCTGCCTGTTCATTTGAATTGCTTGCTTCCAAGTATCACGAAACTCAGTAATAAGCTCTTCAACCTCTGTAAGCATAGCAGTATCACTCTGAATATTCGCCTCAATTAAACGACGATTCGCATAATCATATAAGGACAACATATTTTTCGAAATTTCTAAATCCATATTTAGAGTAACCATCAACTCAGTAATAATATTTTGCGCCTTTTGAATATTTATGTTTTTTGCTTCAATATCTTTCATTTCAACTGCATTTTTCGCCATATTAATAAATTTCAAACAACCGTTATAAAGCATTAATGTTAACTCACCAGGTGACGCAGTTGTTACAGAGTTTTGTTTATATGCCTGGTACGGATTATTCATAGCCAAATTTACCACCCTTACCTTTCAACTTAAAAGCCACTAAATTGTTGCATTAAATACGCAGACTGACTATTTGCCTTCTGAATTGCCTGTTCCATAGCGGTAAACTGTTTCCAATAACGAGCCTCAACGATTTTCATTTTATCTTCAAAGCGATCAATACCTTTACCGACGTTTAATAACTCACGCCCCAGTGCAAATTGCTGATCCGTTGACGTCGCTCTTCCTGCCTTATCCTGTACTTTCTTAATAGAAGCATCTACAGTATCATACAATTTATGGACAATTCCCCGGCCAGCATCACTGCCAGTCCCACGGAATAAATTCTCGACAGATCCCGGATCTTTTTCTAGAGCCTCTTTTAATTTTGCCTCGTTAATTTCCAGTTTTCCGCCTTCCATATAATTCGATGTCGTACTAATACCAATGCTTGCTAATTGCGAGAATAAACCATTGGTCTCTACATTACTCGATATATCTAAACGCATTGCAGATATCACACCGGATAATGCTGGATCGTTCCTCAATAAACCACTTCTCGCTAGGTCTTCCCACTTTTCTATCTGTTTATCTGAGAGTTCCTCACGTTCCTCATCCGTTAAAGGTTTGTAATCACGATTCTTTTTTTCAGTTAATTTATTGCCAATCTCTGCAATGAGCTCATTGTATTGATCAACAAATCCTTTGATGTTTTCAAATACTTGGTTGCTGTCGTTTCCAATTGAAATTGCAACGGATTCTCCCGGTGATTCCGCAAATGTTTGCTTAAGTGTAAATGTAACTCCATTCATATCGAAAGTGTTGGAATTACGTTCCGTTGCAAGACCGTTTATAGTGAATTTGGCGTTTTGACCGCCATTTTCGTGTTCCATATCATTATTGAAATGCAAAACCTTTTCCATAAAATCACCTGAAACAACAATTTCGGCATTTCTAGTCGTAACTTTTCCATCATCATCTAAGGTATCTTTATTAAAATCACCAGTTTCTTTTCTTGTTAATGTCATTTGTTGGGTATGAGAATCATAAAACATTGTAACTCCTGCATCTGATTCATTTACTTTGCGGATGACACTGTTTAAAGTATCATTTTCAGTAATATAAAATTGTTCCTTTACTTTTCCTTTGGAAGTATGGGTTTCAATCTCAAAAGCAGAATAATTTTGTTTGAAAGTCGCATCAACTTTTGTACCTTTTTCAAGGCCTGGCTCAAAAATTATTGCACCAGTAGTCGGATTAATTTTTCCAATTACGGTATCTCCATTTTTCAAGGCAGCAAATCCATCAGTTACAATTGTATCCATTTTATAGTCAACCGAGTTAATTGTAATTGTTGCTGAAGCAATTGATCCGGCCCCAATATTCCAATTTTTCAATGGATCTTTTGCGTCATCAGCATGCTGAAATTCCACTTTCTTTTCAACTAGTATATAGTCAACTTTAACAACGCTATCCTTTGCTAATGCTTCATTAAAAGTGAGATTTCCAGCAGAGTCAATAGCGACTTGCCCTTTTTCAGGTAATTTACTTGAATCATATGGAATGACTTCCATACTTTGTCCATTTACTTTAACACTAGCTTTTAAAGGATCTTTTAAGGTCCCCTCCTGGAGCTGAAACGTCGATTTGTTTTCTTCTTTTACATTAAATGTTTTTGACTGAACGACACCTTGACTCCAAAAGTTATCCCCCATATTCTGACTGCCTAGGGATTTGGTTGGATCAATCGTAACTTTCCCAGCATTTTTCCTCGTCGCAGCCGTCGCCAATTGTTCCACTTGTGAAATCGAATAAGAAGCTTGTGACGCCCCACTAGTTACGGTTGCCGATACTTTATCTTCGTTCGAAGATGTTACTGTTCTCGCACGGTAATTCGGTGTCAATTTTAATTGCGCAAGTTTGTCACGGAAGCTAAGTAATTGTGTATTGATTGAGCGATAATCATCACGTTGCCATTCTAGTATTTGCTTTTTTTGTTTTAGTTTATCTAATGGCAATCGTTCCGCTTGCATTAGATTTTTCACCATCATATCTATATCCATTCCACTAGCCAATCCAGCAATTCTCATCTTTATGCACTCCTTCAAAAACGATTAGATCTTTTTATCTACCATTAAACCGAGAAATTCTGTCATTGCTGCGAACATATCCAGCATTTTTTTCGGTGGAATTTCTTTAATTACTTCATTAGTTATATCATCCACAATAGTAACGTAATATTCATTCAGTTCTTCATGGAACTCAAATTTCAAATTCGAATGCGGTGATGCTTTTAAAAAATCATTCATCCCACCGACAATTTTTTCGACCTGTTCCTTTGGAATAACAGCAGTCTGTTCCGTTTTTCCTAGAATAACCTTTACATCATTTGCTAAAGCACGGACGTCTACTCTTGTTGAATTATCCGTTGCTGTAGCAGTAACAGCTGAAAATTCGCCTCCAACCCCAACTTGTCCGACCATTCTCGTTCTCCCCTTATACAATTATATGTATGTACTTATCCCTATTATCGGCTAATCAGTGGGATTGTTTAACAGATTTTTTGTTTCATGTTTGCTTTAGTCAAGATAAATGTTAAAGTTCCCCAAAAAAAATGTTTACTTTATTCATGGGCGGGAATAGATAGATTATTACTCCATAAATTATTTGGAATGACAAAGTAATTTGTGGAGTCCCCCCCTACTAGTTGAGAAAAAAGACTTGCTATTTTTTAGCAAGTCTTTTTTCTATTGCCCAATTTCAGCCTCTTTCAAGCTCCATTTCTAGTACAAATGCATATGATGGATTGTTATTGGTTCAATGAATACTAAAGGGAGGATGCTCTATGCAACAATATAATGATGTTTATGGATATAATCAGCCTTTCCCAATGGAACATCAAGACGAAAGAGTATTTGGCCGTCCATATGGATTTGGCAGAAGACCTTTTGGTTTTGGTCGGCGTCCATATGGATTTGGATTTGGAAGACCTTTCGGGTTCGGGGTTCCACTCGCTACTGGATTCTTAGGGGGGCTTGCTGCGGGAGCCTTACTTGGCGGGCCATATGGGTATGGATTTGGATACGGTTATCCATATTACCCATATTATTATTATTGATAACAGAGACCAGACTGACTTGCACAAGGTCAGTCTGTCTTTTCGACATTTCCCGGGAAATTTCTATTTCCTTCATTCTACCAATTCAGATCTATTTATATCCTCAGTTTAAAAGATTCTTAATATCCTTTTCTATCTTTAATGGATCTTTAGTTGGTGCGTAGCGTTTTACAACTTCACCATTACGACCAATGAGGAATTTTGTAAAATTCCACTTTACCTCGTTAGTTAAAAAACCCTTACCATGACCTGTCAAATACTCAAAGACTGGATGTATTCTTTCTCCTTTTACATTGACCTTAGAAAACAGAGGAAATGTAACCCCATAATTTTTTTGACAAAAAGTTTGGATTTCTTCTGCACTACCTGGCTCTTGATTTCTAAATTGATTACATGGGAAACCTAAAATGGAAAAGCCTTCTTTTTCATACTTTTGATACAATAATTGTAACTCCCCAAATTGCCTTGTAAAACCGCAATTACTTGCCGTGTTAACGATTAGTAATACCTTTCCTTCAAACTCACTAAGATTTCTTTCCGATCCATCTATTCCTGTTGCTGAATATTGGTAAATAGACATCATCAAACCCCCAGTTTACTTTTATCCCAATTTAGTTTAAAACCTTTCAAAGAACATGTGGCAGAACAAAAGCACTGAACACTTAAAAAGTTGTTTGAAAAATTAATGTTTTTTTGCGCTAGATTCTCTGATGATCAATTTATGTGGTATGATAATTCGCTTCACTGGTTCATTCGGATTATTAATTTTTAAAATAAGGTTTTTTGCAGCTTCATAGCCAAGTGTAAATATATTAATATCTACAGATGTAAGTTGTGGATTTGCTACTTCCGCAAATAAAACATTATTAAAACTTACGATAGAAATGTCCTCTGGAACGGAAATATTTAATTCAGCAAGCGTATTCAACACTCCTAAGGCCATTAGATCATCTGCAACAACTAAAGCTGTAGGGTGATCTGAAAGCTTTAGCAACTCTGATATAGCTTCGCGTCCACCTTCGCGTAAAAATTCCTCATGAATGACATATTGATTATTTAACTCAATTCCCGCAATCCGTAATGCTTTTTCATAGCCAAGCAAACGATCAATCGTTACAACTAGGCTAAGATCTCCACCAATAAATGCAATGCTCTCATGCCCAAGCTCTAGTAAATATTCAGTCGCTTCTTTAGATGCACGAAAATTATCATTATCAACATGTGTAATTTCTTCTTCATGCATGTATGGTTTACCAATCACCACAAAAGGAAAATCTCTTTTCCGTAAATATTCCATAATTTTATCATCGGCACGGGAATTCAGAAGGACAAGCCCATCTACTCTTCCACCTTGCACCATGTGCACGACATTCTCATAAATTTCATCAACTGTTTTACCAGTAGTCATTTGCAATGCATAATTTTTTTCATGTGCACTTTCACTTAATCCTCTTAAAATATTGGAAAAGAAAGGATTTTGAAAAGTCTTATCTGCGGATCCGGGCATAACAAGACCTATTACCTCAGTAGACTGACTTGCTAAACTTCTCGCAATAAAATTAGGATGGTAACCTAGTTCTTCCATTGCTTCACGAACTCTTTTTTTTGTTTTTTCACTTATTCGAGGATTATCAGCTATTACTCTTGAGACCGTGGAAGGTGCGACATTAGCAAATTTAGCCACATCTTTTATCGTTATTGCCATTTATGTATCCTACTTTCTTACTTTTAAATTATCTTTGGTTATATATATAAATCCTATCACTCCAATTCAATGATGTACAGATTGTATTAATTAAGAAGGGTGTCTCCAAAACTTCTATTTTCGAAACACCCTTCTATCATTTATTAAAAATCTATTTTATTAGCTTTTCTTTTTCGCTGCGCTAATAAGATTGCGCTTCCTATTATAAAGAGTAATACACCTAACATAAGCCAATTATAAAGAGCTGTACTAGTATTAGGCAACTTCTTTTCAGCTTGTGAGGTTGATAATTCATTCAATCCTGCAGTTTCATCATCACTTGTTTTACCACTCTCCACTTGCTTTTCGTTTACCTTTGGTGTTTCATTTTTTACTGGTACATCTTCTTCTACTGGCTGTTCATTTTCATTTTCAACTACTAAAATAAATGTACCACCATCTTGCATCCCTGGTAGCTGAACAGTTACTTTTTGATCGTTTCCCACAACAATGTTTTTACCACTGTAAACATCAGTAACAACCTGACCTACCGAAAATGGAACCGAAAATGTTATTTCAGTTGCTTCGATTCCAGTATTTAATCCAACAATGGCCGATTCTCCTGCATAGGCTCTTTCGAATACAGAATAACCAAGCTCATCAGAACCTGCTAACGTTTGTCTCGTACCTTTTGAAAATATAGCTGAATGATCTTTACGTGCATTTAAAACCTTCGTATAATGTTCAAGTATTTCATTTCCGTCTACTTTATCCCATGGTAGATTCTGTCTGTTTTCAAGATATGGATAGTTATTTTCCCCAGAAATCCCTAACTCTTCACCATAATATATAACTGGTTGACCTTTTGCGGTAATTTGTACAGATGCTGCAACCATAAGTTTCCCCCATTTACCTTCTTCGCCTTTAAATTGCTGGAGGAAACCATCCTCGTCATGAGAACTTAGAAACTGCCCTAAAGTAGCTGTGTTATTGATTAAATCGTTTCGTTTATTCAAATCATTTTCTACTGAATCTATCTTACCATTAACGAAATCTCTCGCTTGATATTTAAAATCAAAGTCTAGGAGAGAATCCATCATTCCTGAATTAAGATAACCATAATCATTATGCTGACTTGCTCCCCAAGCTTCGCCTATCATCTTAAATTCAGGCATTTCATTTGTTAGGGCATTCTTTAATGCCCTCCAAGTTGTATTTTCCACATGTTTCACTGTGTCCAAACGGAAATAGTCAATCGTATTTCCATTTGGTGTTCTAGATTTTTCAATCCATTGGGTTTGCCAATCAATTAGTTGCTGGCGTACATCCGGTTCTTCTGTCATGAAATCAGGAAGACCAGCTAATTCACCTTTTATATCACCGCTTCCCCCATCACGAAGCATCCCAGCGAACCGCTCTCTGTCTTGATTCGTTGGAAATTGCGGAATTGTCCCATCTAATGCTTCATCTGATTCTTTTAATCCATAACCTGCGTGATTCACCACTACATCGACCATAAGCTTCATACCTCTTGCATGCGCTTCATCAATTAATTCATGAAAATCATCCATCGTTCCAAAATGAGGATTTAGCTCATTGAAATTACTTGCCCAGTAACCATGATAAGCATAGTACGGGGTAAGATGTGGTTCATCATTATAGCGTACATCATAAGCAATGTTCTCTACAATTGGGTTGATCCAGATAGTATTAATTCCTAGATCATGGAGATAATCTAACTTTTCTGTAATTCCTTTAAAATCTCCGCCTTGATATGCTCCTGCTTCGTTCTTGTCATATCCTACACGATACGGATCATCATTTGTCGTGTCTCCATTAAAAAATCGATCTGTTAGAAGGAAATAAATCCTCGCTTCATCCCAATCAAAGTCAGCCTCTCCGACAAAATTACGAGCTTTCACTGTTACTTTCGCTTCACCTGTATGCTCATTTCCGTATACATCAACCACCTTTAATGGAAGTGTTTTTACACCTGCTGTAATAGATTCATGAACAGCTATTGTGACTCTATCCAAATCTGGATCAATTGTTACATTCGATTCACCACCAACCTCTGTCAAATCAACATAGATTCCACGTAATTCGGCTTCGGTCTCATTCAATAAATCTAGTGTTAATACGGCATTTTGACTATAATCAATGGCCGCAGGAGAAACAGTACCCTTTATTTCCATTTCTGGTTTGAAGAAAGAAATGATTGATTTTCCGTCGACTGCGAAATATGGATCCGCTACTTCAGTTGTTTCTCCTTCTATCGTTACAAAGAATGTATATTCATGATCACCATATGGAAGATCATTATAAGTAAATACAAAACGCTCACTATTTTTCTCTCTAGTCATTTCATGTCGTTCGCCTAAAATGCTAAGTTCTACCTTTTCAATTTTCGACATTTGATCTGATACGTATAAATTCTTGTCACGATAATAAAATGTTGCATTTCCATTATTGACTTCTGGTGCTTCCATAGATGGAACAGTAAAAAACTCAGTTTCCCCACTTTTCACATAGACTTTTGTTATTGGATCCATTCTATTTACATCAATATAACGGTCTCCACCTGGCTCCTCTTGTTCCCAGTTACCTTTACGTACTTTAAAGCCAACTCGATCTGCAAGCGGGCCTACCCCTATATCGGCGATTGCTTTTCCATCTTTAAAGTTTGTAAAATTAATATTATCATTTTGTGCTTCTGTCCCCCACACCCATACATCCCAATCATCATAGTTTGCATCCGAACGTTCATATACAAATTGGATATGAGGTGATACGGAATCTGTTAATGCAGCAATAGCCGCACTTTCGCTCATGTAAACTTCTGGATATCCTTGAATAATCCAGATCTCTGTTTCTTTCTTCCCTTCTGGCATTAGTACGTATTGTTCCAAATCTTGGCTTTCCCAGTTAGCTTTACGAGGGATTATTTTAAAGCTATTATTCGGGAATGAATATGTACCTTTAGAGAATTTAAACTCTTTGCCATCCCCCATTTGTACAGCATACTCCGATTCAAAATTATAATTCCTTGCTTCGTATCCGCCTTCATAAATATGCACATTCCAATCTTCTAAATTGTTATCGATTCGATGATAATTTATCGTAAACTGATTCATTTGTGCAGAGATTTCTATTTCTTTCGTAGCTGTATCATTTCCTTTAGTAGCTTTTATAATAAATATTGTACCAACTGGTGCATTTTCGGTAATTGTTAATGTTGCCCCATTAATTTCAACACCTGGTGGAGCACTTTCTAAAGACCAAGTTATTTCCGATGATTCTTCTTGAATTATCCCATTACCTTCAATGATGTTAGCCTTCAATTTCGTTGTGCTATTTATTTCTTGTAAAGAAGCAATCGGTATTAGGTTAATCCCTGGTACAACGAGTTTACTGTTTCCACCTTCTTCTTCTATATTAAGTGGATCCTTGATCCACTCATCATCGCCTAGGATAAACTTATATTCGTATACATCAGGGGTTAATTCATCTGTAGTTGTTGTCCACAGCCCTTCATCATTAACCATAACAAGTGGGTGCTCATCCCAATTGGTAAAGCTTCCTGCAACACGCACACTTCCTGCTGAAGCATCTTCGTAATTAAATGTGACCGTTCTATCTTCATTTAAAACTGGACTGCCTAATGTACTGTTAGATTCGGCCGAGATTTGCGGTAAATACCCGGAAAACAAGCTGAAAATCATTAGTAATATCGCAAAAACAGACATCTTTTTTTGTTGCACTTTTTTTGTCATTATATATATATCCCTCTCCCATTAGTCAGATTAATATAAATATTCAGTCTCTTGATTATATAATAAGAATAAAATGATCAGATACAAACTCACCTTTTTGAAAATGACCAATCCAATTGGTTCTGGAGCTGTCTAATGATTAGACAGCTCCAGATGCAATATTTTTCTTCCAGCTTTCTAAGAAACTTTAAACCTTCTAATCAAGTGGTCTAAGTTAACCGCTACTTCCGATAAAGATTCTACATTTTCCACAATTTTATTCATAGAATTTGTTGTCTCACTAGCAGAGGCTGCTGTTTCCTCAATGCCCGCTGAAGCTTCTTCCGTAATTGCTGCTATATTAGCAATAGAATGATTCATTATCTCAGAATTACCAGCTATTTCCGTTAGGTCGGCTGAAATAATTTGAATTTGTTTGACTACTTGATGAACCGCTTGACTTATTGATTCAAATGCAAGTCCAGTTGCTTCAATTTGTTTTGTTCCTAATTCTACATGTTCAAAACTATCATGTAGCGAATCCACTACATCATTTGTTTCAATCTGGATTGTGGAAACTATCCCAGTAATATTTGACACTGATTTAGCCACCTGCTCAGCAAGCTTCTTCACTTCATCCGCAACGACTGCAAAGCCTTTTCCAAACTCGCCTGCTCGCGCTGCCTCAATTGCTGCATTCAACGCTAATAGATTTGTCTGTTCAGCAATATCAGAAATAACATTTACTAATTGGGAAATTTCATTCGAATGCTTATCAAGTTTTCCAACTTTTTTAACTGCTACTTTCACATTTTCATCAATGACCTTCATCATGGAAACCGATTCATTCATCGCTGTATTTCCTTTTACAATAAATTCAAGAACCTCATCCGTTACAAGGTTTGCTTGACGACCGTGCTCATTTGCATCGTGAATATTATCTGATAATAACCCCATCGAATCCACTAACTGTGCTGCAGATTGAGCCTCGGATTCGGAAGCTAGTGCCAGTTCCTTCATTGTTACTGCCACTTGCTCACTACTTATATTAACTTCCATTGCTGACTGACTTAATCCCTTACTACGATTAGTGACTTTCTTTGATGCAGTCCCAATTTCAACTGCCATTTCTCGAATTTGCTTGTTCATATCATTGACTGCATGAATGAGGACTCCAACTTCGTCTTTTGAGCGCGTTTTTAAATCCTCATGTGTTAAATCGCCATCTGCAATTGACTTCATCCGTTTAACAACCCTCACGATAGGCCTTGATAACGAATTAGCAATAAAAAGAGCGACTGCAATGCCAATTACGATAATCCCAACTGTAAGTCCGATACTAATGATAGCCGCCCTTGAACCGCTTTTTATGATATCTTCGCCACTGGTTGATATATTCTCTACTCTAGTAGTAGCTAATTCATTTAAAGTTGTTCTTAATTGTAGGCCTACAGGCTCAACTATTTTTCTAAAATTGTCTATTGCCCTTTCTTTATCCTCATTATCATATTGTGAAAACACTTGCTTATCCATCAACTGCTCCCACGCATGTACTCTATCTACTAATTCCTGTGTAGATTTATGAGGTGATAGCGCTATTAGTTGCTTTTCTAATACACGAATATCATCAGTAGCAGAAGTAAAAGCATTATAATATGCCTTTTGGTCATATAGTAAATATCCTCTAGCCAATGATGTTCTTTCATTCATATTAAAATTTATTGCTTCGTAAAGGTTTAGCAAAGGCAGCTCATCGTCCACTACAATAGCTGCCTTTTGATTCGTTATTTGTGTAGAAATAAAATTAATTACACCCATTATCATTACAAGAGAAATAACTACAACAAACCCACTTATTATCTTTATTTTTATTGTTTTCATTTCTCTTCCCCCAATAAATACTTCCCTATTCTTTATTCTAATGACACCAGATCATTCTCAATGTTTTTCATGCAAGAAGATCGGATAATAAGTTTATGTGGTACAATCACTCGTTTTATTGGTTCCTGTGTATTGTTAATATGTAGAATTAAATTTTTCGCAGCTTCGTATCCAAGTGAAAAAATATTGATGTCAACAGAGGTTAGAGGTGGATTACCCATTTCAGCTATCAATACATTATTAAAACTGACAATAGATATATCTTCTGGTACTGAAACATTTAGCTCTGCAAGCATGTTTAACACACCTAATGCCATTAAATCATCTGCAACTACTAGGGCTGTCGGTGGATCGGAGAGTTTTAACAGTTCGGAAACAGCTTCTCTTCCACCTTCTCGGAGGAACTCCTCATGGATCACATATTGATTATTTAATTCAATCCCAGCAAGCTGCAAAGCCTTTTCGTAACCTAAGAGACGTTCGATTGTTACAACAAGATCTAAACTTCCACCAATAAATGCAATCCGGTCATGGTTGAGTTGAAGCAAATACTCTGTTACTTCCCTTGTTGCTTGAAAATTATCATTGTCAACATGGGTAATCTCTTCTACATATTTAAACGGCTTTCCAATAACCACAAATGGAACATTTTGTTTTCGTAAATATTCCATTATTTTGTCATCCACATGGGAATTCAGAAGAACAAGTCCGTCCACTCTTCGGCCCTGAACCATTTGTACCACGCCTTCGAAAATTTCATCTTCAGTCTTCCCTGTCGTCATCTGTAATGCATAATTCTTTTCATGTGCACTTTCACTTAATCCTCTTAATACATTTGAAAAAAATGGATTTTGAAAGATGATGTCTGCTGAACCAGGCATAACTAGTCCAATGACTTTAGTGGACTGTCTTGCCAAACTTCTTGCGATAAAATTTGGATGATATCCAAGCTCTTTCATTGCCTCACGTACACGTTTTTTTGTTTTCTCACTAATTCTAGGATTATCCGCAATTACTCTTGAAACAGTGGAAGGAGCGACATTTGCAAATTTCGCCACATCTTTTATTGTTATCGACACGCTCTTCCTCCTTGCTCACTTCTGAAGTGAATCATCCATTAATCACGAAATAATTTCACCATTGCCTCCCCCTGTCTTCTTTATT
Source organism: Lederbergia lenta NBRC 16444 (assembly GCF_001591545.1). Lineage (GTDB taxonomy): Bacteria > Bacillota > Bacilli > Bacillales > Bacillaceae_C > Lederbergia > Lederbergia lenta. The sequence continues at coordinate 270,399 of NZ_BCVC01000002.1, read as the reverse complement.
TTTAAAGAAGACAGTAAGATAGCAACCGACCTTTTTCTTAACCTTTCGTTCCTCCAGCAGTTAGCCCGGAAATTAAATATTTTTGTGAGAATAAGTAAGCGATCGCGATTGGTAAAGCGATCATAACTGAACCAGCAGCAAAGCGTGTAAAGTTATTTGCAAATTCATTATTAATGAAATTAAATAATCCGACGGCAAGTGTAAACTTCTCAGGATCGCGTAAAACGATTCGCGGCAGTATGAAATCCACAAATGGAGCCATGAAGTTAAATAAAGCAACAACACCAAGAATTGGTTTAGCTAGTGGCAACATAATTTTGAAAAATACAGTAAGATGCCCCGCACCATCGATTCTTGCTGCTTCATCTAACTCCCGCGGAATAGTATCGAAAAATCCTTTTACAAGCCAAGCATTAAATGGAATTTGCCCACCTACATAAATCAATATCAACCCTTGTAAGGTATCTAGTAAACCAATCATATTCAGCATGACATATATAGCAACCATTGCCATTAATGATGGAAACATTTGCAGTAATAAGAAAGTATATAAACCATATTTACGTCCAACAAATTTATAGCGTGAGAATGCATAAGCAATTAATGCTGTTAAAATAACAGAGAAAAATGCATTAGCAATCGCAACAATTAAACTATTTTTATACCATGATAAGTAATTACTATTTTCACCGGTTAACAACCACTTATAATGCGTTAGTGACCAATTTTCAGGAATAATACTTGCGGAATATAGGCTTGTACCGGGGTTTAAAGACATCCCGATTGTCCATGCTAGTGGATATGCAATTACAAGAAACATGATTAATAGAAAGAGATAAATCAGTGTAACTTCTATTCTTGATTTCACTTTTGGATTCATTAAATATTCCCCTCCTCTTTAAAGGCACGAGTACGTCGGAATTGGAAGAAGGCAAATCCCATCACAATCAGCCCTAAAATTAAGGAAATAGCTGCAGCCATATTATACTGATTCAACTCAAATGTAAGTTTATATACCCATGAAATGAGGATATCAGTTCCTCCTGCACTTTGTCCGCGTACCGCAGGACCACCATTATTAAATAGATAAATAATGTTAAAGTTATTAAAATTCCCTGCATACTGCATAATCAATAATGGGGCAGTCGCATACATAATATGCGGTAACGTAATATATCTGAATTTCTGCATACGCGTTCCACCGTCAACATCAGCAGCTTCGTACCATTCCTTAGATACACTTTGAAGAATACCCGTAAACAAAGCGAATACAAATGGAAAACCAAGCCATGTTTGAATCATTATTAGCGCTGTTTTAGTCCAAAAAGGATCTTGAAGCCACGGGATAGCAATATTAATCATAGAAAGTAGATCTCTATTAATCGTTCCAAACTTATCATTAAACATTGCAGCAAAAATTAAAATTGTTACAAACGCTGGTACAGCCCAAGGCAAAATCAAGAAGGTTCTAATGAATCTTTTAAATTTAATCCGTGGATCATTAACCAATAATGCTAGGATCAACCCAAGGGCAATTTGCAAGGTTGTAGCTATCGCTGTCCATACAAGTGTCCATGCGAACACACTGAAAAACGTGTCTTTCCAAACCTTTAACGTGACCATATTTTTAAAGTTTTCGAATCCAACCCAGTTTAATAATTTTCTAGGTGGCGTGTTATATAGATTGTAATCAGTGAAAGCAAGTGCAATGGTAAATAACAAAGGTAATACCGCAATAAATAGAAGCATAATCAGACCAGGTGTTACAAATACATAAGGGAACCCTTTATCCCATGCATGACTAATCGCTTCTATAAAGCTGCGTTTTTCTTCTCCCCTAACAATTCGTTCTGCATCTTTTTTTGCATCAATCATGTTATATACATATAATGCGATGGTAAATCCAAGGATAATCAAAGAAATAAGTCCGAAAATTAGTAGGAATATTGAATGATGTTCTCCTGGAATCGTTCCAAGTGTTCGTAGCCCCCAAATCCCTTCATTCACAAAGCTTCCAAGCGTTACAATAAAAGCAATCTCTGCAACAATAAATATAATTCCTTTAATCCAGCGTCGATTGTATAATTGACCGAGACCAGCAAAAATAATGGATAGGACCATTGCCAATTTCGGATTATGCCTACTTCTATGTCCATCCGACATATGCAATCCTCCTAAAGATCAAATTCTCCTTGGCGTTTTAGTGCCCAGATTTTTATCAAGCTTGCTCGATAAATCCCTTATAATATCTAAGGCAACCGCCAGAGGCTTAACTTTATTCTCCCTTTTTTCATTCGACTATATTAATCAATATTGTTGATTCAACGACTTTTAAACCCTGTTATCTCACGTCTCTTAGCTAATCTGAAAGGTAGCCCTGGCCTCATGAATGGGAAAGTAATTTCTCTCGCCCGTCATGAAGCCAGGGCTAAAATGAGCTAAAGAATCAACAGCATCATTAACATAGCCTTCTAACTCAACAAGATGTGATTATATCGGCACCTCCATATAACATGACAATACCAATAGTCACTTCATAAACTCTTAGCTTATTGACCGCCACCTGAAGCTTGGATACTATCTTTGATTGTTTCTACTGCCTCATCCAATACTTCTTTTACTGGCTCTCCTTTTGCAATGAAAGCAAGTGCATTATTAAACGGATCCCAAACTTGCTGCATTTCTGGAGCCGATGGCATTGGCTCACCATATTCAACTTGTTGAGCGAATGCTTTAATCAATTCATCTGAAGTTACCTTTTCATCTTCAAGAGCTGCTGCGTTTGCTGGCATTTCTCCCGCATTTTCAAAATAATGTAACGAGTTTTCTGTGTTTGTAGTAAATTTCATTAAATCTGTAGCCCATTCCTTATTGTCTGAATAAGAAGAAAGCATCCATGATTTCACACCAACAAATGATTGTGGTACATTTCCATCAATTTTCGGTAAAATAGCTGTACCAAGCTTATCACCTAGTGCTTCTTTGTATGTCGGTATATTCCAAGGACCTGTAATAACAACAGCTGTTTTCCCATCATTGAATAATCCGTTCATAATATCTGGGTTCACTTCTACTGGAATATAGCCTTCTTTAAACCAAGAACCAATCAGCTCTCCACCTTTAATTGCGCCTTCATTATTTAATCCAATATCATTTACATCATAAGCACCGTCTTCTTTATTGAACACATAGCCGCCTGTTGCTGCAAAGAATGGATAAGAGAAATAAAAGTTCGCTGCTTCCATTAAGAAACCGTATTCATCTTTCGATTGATCTGTTTGAGTTTTAGCAATTTCCATAAGTTCATCCATTGTTTCTGGAGCTTTATCGACTAAATCTTTATTGTAAAAAGTACCATACGTTTCAACTACTAAGGGCGCTCCCCAAATATCGCCATCATATGTGACTGCTTCAATAGAAGTTCCAACATACTCTTCTTTTGCATCCCCTAACTCTACTGGATCAGCTAGACCTTGCAAAACAATATTTCCAATTCTGTCATGTGGCTGGAAGAATAAATCCGGACCTTTTCCAGCTGGACCATCAAGTGCAAGTGCTTCAATTTGATCAAGCATATTCATTTCTACTTGCTCAACTGTAATCCCTGTTTCTTCTTCATATTTATCAAAAATTTCACGTAGTGCAACTTTTTGTGACTCTTCATCATTCACCCAAACTACTAATTTATCAGGCTTATCTGTTTCTTCTACCGCGTTATTTTCTTCTTCCTTTTCCTTACTACCTGTGTTTCCGCTATCATTTGTTTCCGTTCTGCTCGGTCCACATGCTGCGAGCATACCGATTACTAGCATCATAGCTAGTAGCAACGAGATTGACTTCTTCATCTTGACCCCTCCATATAAATTATGTTTATAGTGCAATCGATTGCGCTTGGATTCGAAAAATTAATCGCTTCCAAGTCTATGAAAACGATTGCGCTTATAAATTGTATTATAACTAACTTTTTAAAAAGTGCAACTACTTTTATAAAAATATCAAATTAAATTATTTGAATATACATACATTGACAACTAATTCTATGATGATATACATTTAATTCACTATACTATTTTCATAGGAGTGGGATATATGAATCATTTGGCCGTAACCCATAGAGCTACTGATAATTACGCATACGCTTGCGCGAATGGTGAAGTTTGTTTAATGATTAAAACTGCAAAAGATGATATTCATTCTATTCAGTTGATTCACGGTGATCCGTATGATTGGCAAAATAAAAAATGGGTTTGCAATGAAACGACTATGAGTAAAAGCGGATCTGATGCTTTATTTGATTATTGGAAAATGCATCTGAAACCCGAATACAAAAGACTTCGCTATGGATTTGAATTAAATGACGGCGCTAACATTATTTTTTTTGGAGAAAATGGGTTCAAAGCGGAACGTCCAACTGACATTGCACAGTATTTTTGTATTCCTTTTGTTCACCCTTCAGAAGTCTTCACACCACCATCTTGGGTACAAGACACTGTTTGGTATCAAATTTTCCCAGAAAGGTTTGCGAATGGTAACAAGACTAATGATCCAAAAGGGTCATTAGCTTGGGGGAGCTCCGAACCGAAAGTAGATAATTTCTTCGGTGGTGACTTAGATGGTGTTATTGAAAATATTGATTATCTAAAGCATCTAGGAATTGGTGGTATTTACTTCACACCGATTTTCACAGCTTATTCTAACCATAAATACGATACGATCGATTATATGGAAATCGACCCACAATTCGGGGATAAAGAAACGTTGAAAAAACTTATAACTATATGTCATAAAAATGGCATCAAAGTAATGCTCGATGCTGTTTTTAATCATTCTGGTTATTACTTCCCTCCTTTCCAAGATGTATTAGAAAATGGGGAGGACTCTAAGTACAATGATTGGTTTTATATTCGCGACTTCCCAGTTGTAACAGACCCAGCTCCAAATTATGATACTTTTGCATTTACTCCATTTATGCCAAAGTTAAATACACAAAATCAAGAAGTGCGTACATATTTACTTGATGTTGCAAGGTATTGGGTGGAAGAATTTGATATTGATGGTTGGAGACTAGACGTTGCTAATGAAGTAGATCATGATTTTTGGCGTGAATTTCGTCGTGAGGTAAAAGATATTAAAGCGGATTTATACATACTAGGGGAAATTTGGCATGACTCAATGCCTTGGTTAAGAGGCGATCAGTTTGATGCAGTCATGAATTATCCTTTAACAAGAAACGTACTAGATTTATTTGCCAAGAAAGTAATTACTACAAAGGAATTTGTGGAAAATATGACAACCGTTATGTATATGTATCCTGATACAGTAAACGCAACCGCATTTAATTTAGTAGGCAGCCATGATACACCTCGCATTCTTAATGAGTGTATGGGCGACAAGCGAAGACTAAAACAAATATTCACTTTCTTGCTTACATTTATGGGAACACCGTGCATTTATTACGGGGATGAAATTGGGATGGATGGTGGCGAGGATCCAGGTTGTAGAAAATGTATGGTATGGAATGAGTCACAACAAGACCGCGATATGTTTAATCATGTTAGAAAATTAATCTCGCTACGCAAAGAACACCCACTTCTAGCAAATGATGGCGAACTTTCCTTTCTTCATGAAGAGACAGCAGATTCTAATTGTTTTGGATTCATGAAAAGCAATAAAAATAAAAAAATATTAATCATTTTCAATACAGCCGATCAAGAGGGAGAATTTCAAATACCAGTAGAGTTAGCCGATCATCAAATGCTAAATCTGTGGTCTGATTCACCTTTCAGTGATAGTACAATCACTTTAGAGCCTTATGATTTTATTATATTAGAATTAACTTAAATTCCAATTTCACAGATTTTATCACCATTTTCCGTGTATTTTTGTATAATTGGGGAATAAGAAGAAGGCACAGTCATTACGATAAAAGGAGAGTGTCTTCATGAAAAATAAAGCATTGCTCACATCTGTTGCCCTTGGCGCAGCATACTTATTAAGAAATGAAAAATCCCGAAATAAATTAATGGACCAAGTTAAAAACTTTAGCGGTCCCAAAAAAGCAAAATAATAACCTATGTCAATCTAACACCTAAACCCCGTAGAGAAGATGACTTCTCTACGGGGTTTTTATTTTTACGAGGATCCGTACTGTAATGAAATTCTATATTGTGTTGATAGTTACTATCCATAAGCTATACATAAATAACCTATACATAAATAACTTACCTAATTAATATATACTGTGTTATTTAATTTCTTTTTAAATGTCCCAAAAATCACCTTCCACCTAGTACTATTTGCCCTGTTTTTTTACAAATTAATACCGATATAAAAATAACAACCAGAAAAAAGGAGAATGGGCATGAAATCACTTCGTTTAAAAATTAATTTAGGCTTTTTAGTTGTGATTATTTTAGCGGTCTTTATGGCTGTTTCTAGTTTAATAGGCATAACAATCTTAGTAAATAAAATCGAGAAAACTGCCGAGGAAGATATTCCTACAATGATTATTGACAGCAGACTCGCATTTAATATAGCTGATCGTGTAGCATTGGCACGGGGTTACTTTATTCATCAAGATCAGAATTATAAGGAACTATTCCTTCAATACACGGAAGAGAGTCAACAATTACAAGATCAACTATTAGCAAATACAAATAATAATGCCGTGAAAGAGCTTGTTGATAAAAGTATACAATGGCGTGAAATTATTACAGAGCAAGTGTTTCCGGCGATTGAACGTGGAGACATGGAGGAAGCATCGCGAATAGACGAAACGTTAGCCTCTCCTCTTGCAGGTGAAGTGATGGAAGGCTTTGATGAAATTGCGTCAAAGAGGCAAAATCAAATTGCTTCTGATAGCATGCAAAGTGCAGAGCAAGGTTATTTAATCCGCAATGTAAATATCATTTTGGCTATTTTTGTTATCATTATTGGGGCCATCGTTTCTTTTATTATTGCAAATACTATCTCAAAACCTGTAGTAACAGTTTCCCAACGAATGGAACGAATTGCAGATGGTTATTTAAATGAACCACCTATTGAAACCAAACTTCAAGATGAAATTGGACAACTTATCGATTCTGTTAATAAAATGAACAAGGAAGTACGAACAACAGTCTCTCAGACACTCGAAACAGCCGACTTGGTCAATGAACAAAGTTCCACTTTGTCTGCAGCAACATTACAGGTGAATGAAGCTTCCGATCAAATTGCTGCCACGATGGAGGAATTAGCTTCTGGATCTGAAGCCCAAGCCGGTACAGCAACAACAATGGCAGAGATGGTTTCAAGCTTTTTTAATGAAGTGCAACATGCAAATGAATTAGGGAAAAGCGTTTTACATTCGTCTAATTCAGTATTAGAAATGACAACCAAGGGAAATGAAATGATGGCATCTTCTGTTGACCAAATGAATATGATCGATTCAATTGTTCAAGATTCAGTAAAACAGATGAAAACACTAGATGAGCAGACGAGGGAAATTTCTACGCTTGTTACAGTTATTCAAGACATTGCGGCTCAAACGAATTTATTGGCATTGAATGCGGCAATTGAAGCTGCACGCGCAGGGGAACAAGGAAAAGGGTTTGCTGTTGTAGCGGATGAAGTAAGAAAGTTGGCGGAACAAGTATCTACTTCCGTGCAAGAAATTACCGGTATCGTAGATAATGTCCAATTAGGCTCGGCGACTGTTGCTACCTCTCTTAAGAGCGGATACGACAGCGTGACGGAAGGTAAGGATAAAATTCTAGAAACGGGTAAAGTTTTCCAAGAAATCACTCATCTAACGAATGAAATGTCTACTTTGACAACCGATATGTCTAAAGATTTAATTCAAATGGAAGCAATCGGGAGTCAACTGACTGAAGGTGTTACTGAAATTGCCTCTGTGACAGAAGAAACAGCAGCAGGAGTTGAAGAAACAACCGCATCTGTTGAAGAGACAGCTCATCAAATTGAAAAAATTTCCGAAAACGCAGACCTACTTGCAAACTTAGCGGACGAACTGAAATCAACCGCAAATAAATTTACAATTTAAGAGATGCACTCGCTCACAGGCGACCAGCATATGACAAGACGGTAAGAAGATCGGCCTCTACTCTTTGGCGATTGGTCTTAACCTTGACATTGAGACTATAGCTAAACAAAGTGGAAAAGAGCACTCCCCCTCATTATTTACTGGTGGAATGCTCTTTTTACTTATTATGCAAATTCACTTTCATAGTCGACCCCAAACCAATCACGCATTTTCTTGCGAGCTTGTTCTTTCGTTTCCTCATCAATTGCCTCGTAAAGTTTACCGAGGGCAGCGATTAAGATAGCTGCATCATCACTAAGACCAATGATCGGTAGAAAGTCAGGTACCAAATCGATCGGTAAAATAAAATATCCTAAAGCTCCAAAGATAACAAGACGAGAGCGCTGCGGTAATTTCGGACTTTTTAATGCATAAAAGAGTACTAGGCCTGCATATAACGCTTTTTGTGCAAGCTTTCCACCTGTTTTCTTTATTTTGTTTATGAATTTTGATTCTGAATAATGTTTATCCATATTCCTCGTACTTTCTTCCATATTAACCTTTTCTAAGTGGATTTTATTTTCCTGTTGTTTCTTCAAGTATTATCACCTTTTCGATTCAATTTCCTTTTATATTTTACAATACCCAATTCTATCATCTTCAAGCAATAAAAGTACAATCCTATGGAATAGTTAAACTGGCGCATCATGGAGCGATACAATTAAATTTTCATTTGTTAAGAATGCTTTTTCCTACAAGATACTTTCAACCAATTGCCTACTTTTTTTCAGCCGCTCATAATAACTTCCGTTAATTTCGTGAAAGTTCACTCCATAGTTATTGAGCATTTTTTTCAAGCGCTGATTGTTTTCATCTCGGACATATTGCTCGCCATGGACACGTGTCCCATCATCTACCCACACTACATCCGGTTCGAGAAATAGATATAAATCATAGTCTTGCAGTTTCGCGATACTCGTTAAAATTTCTTGATTTTTATTTACATAAAGCTCTGAATAATACTGAGTCACTATTGCTTCGGTATCTATAAAAAGCACTTTATTTGCTCTCTCCGCTTGCATTTTTTCGTGATATTTTTGTTCAAAAGCGATTTCATGATAGTCACTTTCTTGAGTAACTGATACACAATCCTTAAACTTTTCATAATAGGTACGCCCGTATTCTTCTACGTACCTCGTATTGAAAATCCGAGCCAAGTTCTTCACAAGTGTTGATTTACCGCAGCTTTCCGTCCCTACTACGACCACTTTTTTCACGAAATACGGGCGTACCTCTTCTGGTATCATCTCCCAGTGTTGATAAACACCCTCTTCACGAATTCTTGTTGCTGAAATATCTACCATGATGCGCTCATTATCAATGATTTCATGTACTGCCTGTGGGTATAATTTCTCAAAAGTAGGAGAATAGTTTTTTTCTGAACTGAAAACAACATCGATTTCCTTTCCAACTGCTTGCTTAATTTGTCGTGCACCTTCTTCCCAATCAGAAAAAGAACCAGTTTGCTTTTCCTTCACCGCATGGACGTATACATGATCCATTTGCTTTGTCATTTGACTCCACCAGCGAAGTCGTTGCTTATATGGGATTGGTTCTAGTGAACTATTTTCAAAATACCTTTTTTCATATTCTTCATCATAGGAAACAATAATATGCAACTCATCCACCATCGTTGAAGCAATCGTCATTGCATTCACATGTCCTTGGTGCACAGGTAAAAATTTACCCCCATACATTCCGACTTTTTTCATTTCGTTAGCACCTCCTGTTTCTTATATAGTTTTCGCCAATTTAAGTAACCATATATGCTGTTGATTAAAAATGCTGTCCACATAAGGGCTATCGCCCAATCATTTCCATCTTGACGAATTAACTCAATAATCCACATTGCAATCGAAAGAATATTAACTAAAATCCACACAAGCCATTGTTCCACATACCTTTTAATCATTAAAATTTGTGCAATTACAGATAATATAGTGGTAGCAGAATCAAGCCCAATACTTCTTCCCCCAAGATATACAAGAAAGATCGCATAAAGGGCCCATAGTAAGATTGTTAATACAATCAGTCTAAATTTCTTTTGTACTCGAGCTACGACAACGTCTTCTCCTTGCACATTTCCAGTTGCGCGATGCTTACCCCACAAGTAAATGCCGATGAATTGAGCAGGAAAATAAAATAGTAGATTCAACATCGCATCACCGTAAAGTCCGTACGTATAAGCTAAATAACCGTAAGTCAAAGTATTGATGATACCGAAGTAATAATTAGTAATTTTTCCTTTAGCAACAAGCACGACACAGAGCATTCCTGTCAATGATGATACAAGCCCAATTAAACTGTCCTCGAAAGCAAAAAACAAATAGATTGTAATGGCAGTAAATATAGTAAGCCAAATTTTCTCAAACCAAGTCCATATGCCAAAATAATGAATAAATGTAGATTCAGTCGTTTTTTGAACTGCTTCTGCTTCCATCAATCATCGCTCCAATCATTTTTAAATGTAAATAATTGTGATGGTCTATGCCCTGCCTCCGTCGTAAATTCATTTGTTTCTAACACCATATGAGAGATCTTTCTCCTAAAGTTGGCTTTAATCAACTTTTTATCTAAGATCGTTTCATACACCTTTTGCAATTCCGTTAGTGTAAATGTATCAGGCATCAATGTAAAAATAACATCCGTATAACTAACTTTATTGCGAAGGCGTTCTAACGCATATACAATGATTTTTGCATGGTCAAAAGCGATGCCTTTGCTTAAGGATATGTCTGTTTTCGTAGTCTCCACTTTTCCAATTTTAGTACGATGTACAATCACATCAGCTGTCAATGTTGTTTCATCGTTTCGTAATGTTAGAAGAAAAGTCTCTCTTTGAACAAAACCTTCTTCTGTCATTTTCTTTTCTTCCTCTTGGATTTTTAGTGTCGCGGTAAACCACTCAGCCTCCGCTGCATCATCACCAGATTTGACCGTGAGTTTCGTATGGTCGACGAGTGCTAAATAGGAAACACTAATAATTCTTGTTCTTGGATCCCTCTCGACTGCCCCCCATGTATATAGTTGCTCTAAATATACTTCCTCCACATTTGTTTCTTCTTTCAACTCCCTGTATGCAGCTTCTTCGAGGCTTTCATCTACCTGAACAAATCCTCCGGGCAATGCCCACTGATTTTTAAATGGATGCTTCCCACGTTTTACAAGTAATAGCTTTAATTCCATATCCGGAAGCTTGCGATAATTCTTTTGTTCGCCTCTTGCTACTGTAAAAAGTAACATATCTACCGTAACCGACGGCCTTTTATACTGTTCTGGATTATATGTTTTTAAAAATTGTTGTTCTGAAGCGGAAGTTTCATTATTCATCATTAACACTCCTCTTATTATCAATTTGATAATATCATTATACTCCACACTCTGTTATTGTCAATATGATACTATCTAAAAAATAAAAATAACCTGTTCCCGAAAAAGGAAACAGGTTATTTCGATTATAGTATTAATGTTGGTATTGATTTAACCAATTCTCTATCTCTTTAAGTGGCATTGGTTTTGAAAAATAATATCCTTGAAGTTGTGGACAGCCTAGCTTCTTTAATATTTCCCATTGCTCTACTGTTTCCACTCCTTCACTAATAATATTTAACTTCATCATTTTACCAAGATCAATAATTGTCTTAGTGATTCCCATACTCTTTTCATTTTCTGCAATATCTCGAATAAATTGACGATCGATCTTTATTCCTTGAACTGGGAAATGTTGCAAATACTGAAAAGCTGAAAATCCTGTCCCAAAATCATCAATACTAACAGTTATACCAAGTTCATGGAGTTTACTCATTCGATATTGTACTTGGGTCAAACCTTCCATTGCAACATTCTCAGTAATTTCAATATTAAGATTCTTAGGATTCACCTGATACGTTTCTAAACTTTGTTTTAAAAAGTCATACAATCTTACATCTAAAAAATGACGTGGTGAAATATTCACTGATAGGGTAAACTCCACCTGCTTGTTTACATTCCATTTTTCCAGTTGTTGAAATGCTTGTGTAATAACCCATTCACCAATCGGAATTATAAGTCCTGTGGATTCAGCTAAGTTAATAAATTCAACTGGAGACACCAGACCTCGCTCTGGATGGTTCCATCGAATCAAAGACTCAAACCCAATTACTTTTCCGGATTGACAGTCTATTTGTGGCTGATAGTATAGTTCAAACTCATCTAAATCCAAAGCACGACGCAAGTTCATTTCTACATTTAAATCATCCGCCATTACTGTAAGCATATCATCAGTAAATATTGCTTTGACGTTACGAATATTTCTTTTTCTCCCCATATTTAAGGCGATTTGAGCCGTTTGCAAACAACTTTTTGCATCTTTACCATGGTCTGGGTAAATGCTTACACCATAGCTATGCGTCATATACACTTCTTGCCTCATAACGTACATTGGCTGTAACAATTGATTCGTCATTTGCTCGATAGAATCCGCTGTCAAATGATCATTGGTTGTTGATAAGAAAATCGCAAAGTGATCAAATCCGATATGTCCTAAAATCCCATTATGATAAAATAATTCTTGCATCCTATTTGCCGTATGAATAATCACTTCATCGCCACCGCTATGGCCTAATACATCTTGAATATTAGTAAATTGATCGAGCTTTAAGTACACCATGAAGCCTTTTTCATTTGGGTCCATTTTTAGCATCTCTTCATTTACTAATTCAAGAAAAGCATGATGATTAGATAACCCCGTTAATTGATTTACATAGGCAAGTTTTCGTATTTCCTCTTCTAATTCTATTCGCTGTAAACGTTCAAATAGAAAACTTATCATATCTACGAACGTTCCAACAATTGCTTGATTTAACTCCGACCATTTTCTTTTGGAGAATGACTCACAACATAAAACTCCCTTAATACCAGTGCTTAATACGATCGGGGTGTCTAATAAGGAATGTATCTTATCCCTTTGGTAAAAGTCCATTTGTTTGAGGCCGGATACTCTTTGGTCTGCCATCACATCTTCTACAACAAAAAATCTTTTATTCAGTATTTGCTCGAAATACATTGGTAAATCTTTAAGTTCTAATGTCCATTCAGAAAAATACTCTTCATTGGTATGTCGATTATATGAATATTGACAGTTCAAAACTGTGTTTTTTTCATTAAACAACCATATACTTACTCGGTCACTATCCATGACAGATGAAATCGTTTCACATATATCTTCGATCAACGACTGAATGGCTCCTTGGGAAATCATTTTTGATTTTGCCAATTCAAATAGTTGATGTTGTTGTAATCGCAGCATTTTCTCATGTTCCATAGATAGATATAATTCTCCCCTATTATGCGGGAACATATAGATAAGTATCGAATCTTGTTGAAATGGCACAGCTGTTACTTCATAACATCGGTCTCCAAGATCCATGTGAAAAGATTTATCCGTTGCTTCATTAACCCATTTGAATTGCTGCTCTATCTGCTTACTATTTTCCTTTAGGACATTGGAACGATCACTAATTGCAGTATATATACGGCTTTGCATGTGATATAGCAATACACAGGGAGCTTGTTGCTCATCCATGCCTTCGCCTCCCTCTTCGAAATTATCGATTGATAGCATATTTTAATACCTACTATTATATCGACCTCGTTGAAGGTATTTCCAGTAACTTATAGAAAATTAAGTCGATATACATAACGAAAAATTTGTCGAAGCTAAAATTAGGGTTAACGATAAAGATCTCTAGCTAAATCGGAGACTAGTAAGGCTGAATATAGTACATTATTCTCTCTTATTTTTTTGCTGATCCTAATTTAACTGGATGTGGAAATCTCTTTTTTTCATTCTTATCAATTTGTGTAATTTTTCCATCGTGAATAGTAATTATGACAGAACCAAAATTAATACTATTTAATTCAGATTTAATATATTCAATAATTTTCTCATCGTAAGAAGCCATCATTATCCCTCCTTTTTTGATTATGGAAAATGCCTACAAAAATTCTTTCTTCCTATTTTATGCTTTTTTATCCATAAAAAAACCTCCAACTCAAGATTGTATGAGTGGAGGTTCAACAGGCCGTAAGCCAGTTAAAGCACACTCATCTATAGAATACAAAAGTATTCTTCTGAAATTAGCACCATACAATTTGTCATTGCTGGTTGCTGAGGCTTCACAGGGTCAGTCCCTCCGCCTCTCTTGATAAGCTTTGCTATTTAGTTATCGTTCAGTTATTTGGAATATTTTTTCAATAATACTATGTACTGTATTGTAAATTATATTTGGCTTGACGTCAATCTCATTTTCAAAAAATTAAAAAATCCTTAAACCAGATCTTAAAATAGCTTACTAGAAGGTCCCTACCCTATTATTTAATAGCACCTTCTGAAATCCCAGACAATATATGCTTTTGAAAAAATGCGTAGAATACAATAACAGGAAGCGCAGTTAATACTAGACCCGCTAATATTTTTGGCCAATCACTATTGTATTGGCCAATTAACATATTGATAGAAAGCATCAATGTGTAATTATTGACATCTGTTAGCATAATTAATGGCAATAAGAAGTCATTCCATAGCCATAAAACATTTAATATCAATATAGTTGCCGTTATTGGTTTTAATAAAGGAAAGATAATTTTTATGAAAATCTGTATATCACTGCAACCATCAATTTTTGCTGCCTCTTCAAGCTCTAATGGAATGGATTTCACAAAACCATGATAAAGAAAGACAGCCATATTGACCCCCAGCCCAATATAAATTAAACCTAGACCCGGCAAGGAACCTTGTATTCCAATCCCTTTTGCCATTTGACTCAGCGTAATCATAATAGAGTGGAATGGTACAAGCATTGAAGCAATAAAAAGCATGAAGAGAATATTACTTAATATACCTCGTGTTCTAGCAAGTTTATATCCAGCTAGAGAACCACAAATCACAATCCCACCAAGGCCGATAACGGTTACAATCAAGGTGTTAAATGCACTTCCTAATAAATTCAGCTCTTGGAACACACCAATATAATTTTCAAAATGTAAAGAGCTAGGTAATGTTAAAACAGAGTTAAAAATCTCACCCTGTGTTTTAAATGAATTAATAATTGCCATATAGATTGGAAAGAATGAAATGGCAGCAAAGAGCGTTAAAATAACATTTGCAGATATTGATGCTAAGCGTTTCTCTCTCATGCTTCCACCTCCTTACCTTTTGTTACTCTAACTTGAATAAGGGTAATCATCAGAACAACCATAAATAAAATCATGGCCTTCGCGTTGGCATATCCGAAGCGAAAGTTATTTGAAAACGCTTCTTCATATATATTTAAAGCGATGACTTGAGTAGATGTTCCGGGTCCACCCTGTGTCAAGGCGTAAACAACATCAAACACTTTAAACGCTCCATTTAATGTTAAAAAGGAACAGATTGTAATCGCATGCATAATCATTGGAAGGATCACTTGTCTTAACCGTTGAAAAGCATTTGCTCCATCAATCATTGCCGCTTCTTTTAATTGTTTTGGAACTCCTTGTAAAGCCGCCATATAAATGACCATCATATATCCAATCCCTTGCCATAGGGAAACTATCAAAATCGAATAAAAAGAAACTTTTGCATCACCAATCCATGGTTGATCAAGCACTGTCAATAATGCCTTTTGAGAAAGTTCTGGCAGAACATTTGTGAAAATAAAGGAAAACATTAATGCGCTTATAATTAAGCTAAGCATATTTGGCATAAAGAAAATGGTTCTAAAAAACCCTTTGGATCTTGTTCTTGATTCAATCAATAAAGCAAGCATAAGTGCGACTACGTTTTGAATAATAAACACAAAAACTGTGTATCTTAACGTAAATAAAAATGAATGTCTAAATGCCTGATCTTCTTTAAATGCTTCTATATAATTGCTGAATCCGACGAATGCATAATTCGGATTCAAACCATTCCAATCCGTAAAACTATACACACCTGCACCAATAGTTGGGATAAATAAAAACAAAAGATAAAATAGAAATGCGGGTGATACGAATAATAGTAAACTTAGATACTTCTTTTTAAAGCTACTTTTTTTAGGAATTACTAAATCAATAGAGGTCCTGTTGCGTGTTTCTATTACTGGCTCTTTCACAGACATAGGATTCATTCCTTTCCAGTCTTTATTCCAGAGAATAGAAAAACAGCATCACTGCTATCTTTCTATTCTCACTCTAACCCGTGCTCCTAATCGATTCTGATTAATTATTTATTTTTAAGTATTGCTCCCATGCGCGATCGAGTCCTTTGATTACTGCTTCTTGTGTCGCATCATCTGCGAAGTAGCTTTGAAATAGTTTTTCCGATTCAGATTTTACTGCAGATGGAATTGTAGGATCTTGATATATTCTTCCATCTTCAACGTATGAGTTTGAATCCTCGAGCCAAGGATATAGATCAAATGTATGCAAATCAGAGATCGGATTAAATGCTAAACTTTCATATAATGCACTTGAATCTTCCTCATCCATTACGTAATTGATGAAATCTTTTGCTACGTCTTTTACTTTACTTTCTTTTGAAACGGCTAGAGATGTTGACGTGCTTAAATTTATTAAAGTTGAATTTGGATCATCATTAATAGGAAGTGCTGCGACTCCAAAGTTGAAATCCTCCTTGGCAGCAACGATAGATTCAGCCATCCATGCACCTTGCACCCACATTGCCGCTTTTCCATTGGCAAAATCTGATGCACCTTGGTCTTGTCCAATTTCAAACGGTCTATCAGTTCCATGCTCATGAACAAGGTCCATTACTGGAAATAAATCTTTCAAATCTGCGAAACTTCCCTTACCTTCATTCATATCATCCATAAAATCAGGATTTGTAGTAGCGCTTGATGCACCTACCACCAATGGTAGGAATAATTGTGGTATATAAGAATCCTTATATGCCCGTATAAATGGTGTTACTTCGTTCTTTTCCAATACCTTAATTATTTCTTCCATTTCACTCATCGTCGTCGGAACTTCCAGATTATATTCTGCAAAAATGTCTTTATTGTATAAGAAACCCCATTGTAATGTTTCTAATGGTACAGCAAGCACACGATCATCAATTGTTACGGCTGGTGTGACTGTATCATATAATTTATCTATGAATGGCTCACCTGATAAATCTTCGAGATAGCCAGCTTTATCATATACTGGGATATCGTTTACCGCATGAAGACTAAATACGTCTGGACTATCTCCAGAAGCCAATCGAGTTTTTAATAATTGATCCGCCTGATTAACGTTCGGCATTTCAAGTTTAATATTTATATCTCTGCCTTTTTCTTCTTTTTGTTTTTCAACAAATTGGTCCAGATATGTTTCATATTGCTTCTTAAAGCGGGGCTGTGAGATAAACACTTTTAAGTCGACTTTCTCCAATTTTTCACCACTTGAATTAGTCGCTGAACCTCCTTTTGAACTGCAGGCTGCTAGCAAACTTCCGAATAAAATTAGAGTGAACATAGTAATAAATATTTTTTTCATATTAACTCCCCCTTATATGTCTATCATATTACTTTCCAATACTATAAAAAATTGAAAATGTTATCGCTTACACTTGCACTTTATTAATATTCACAAAATAAAATTCCCTCCTGTAAGCTTTCAAGGAGGGAGTTAAATATTCAGGTCTTTCTCATTTCTCCTGGCGATTTATGATAATATTTCTTAAATACTCGGTAAAAGTAAGGAGGATCATCATATCCAACTTTTTCAGCAATCGTTTTATACTGCATAGTAGTATTCATTACAAGTTGTTTTGCTTTTTCCATTCTTAAAGAAATGATATATTCCGTAATATTGTACCCATACTTCTTTTTAAATACAGTAGTTAGATACTCTTTACTAATAAAAAAGGTTTTTGCTACTACATCTAAAGATATCTCCGGAACGTCGTAATGCTGATCAACATACTGTTTAATCTCTTCCAAATTAAGCTTTTTTTTCAAGCTTTTATTTCTTTCAATAGTAGTGATAATTGCTTGCACTATTTCAACTTGATTTCCAATGACTTGCTCAAATGTAGCAGATCGATTTAAATGTAACTTTGATAAAGTTATTTTCAAATCTTCTAGACGAAGTTGATGATCATGCATCATCTCTTCCATTGTAATTAAAAATTTTTGTTGTAAATGTAAAGTGAATGATTCATCCATTTTTAAGGATATGTCTATTGTATTTGAAAATTGTTGCACATGGTTCAAATACAAGGCAGTATTTAATTCTTTCACATCATAGTAAATGCTCTTGAGAAAAGGCTGAATGACGTTTGATATTTCTGGCCGATCAATCGATAACATTTGGTAATTTATATGTTGATGTTCTAGCTTTGTTTTCACCTCAATAGATTTTTCTATTGCCTGAAATAGTTCCATTTCATCGACAGGCTTTAGTAAATATTCGATCACTCTGGACTTAATTGCTTGCTTCGTATACACAAAATCATGGTATCCACTTAAAACGATAACTGGAAGATGTGGGTGGTTATTTCCCACTATTTCCAGTAGTTCTTTTCCATCTATACCAGGCATTTTCATATCTGTTATAACAATGTCCGGTTGTACAATATGAATCAATTCCAACGCTTCTATTCCATTTTTAGCTTCTATCATTTCAATATGCTTAATAGGTGATGATGCTTGCTTAACCAAAATTTTTATTGTATCCCGGACCCATTTTTCATCATCAACAATTAATAGCTTTGTCATTCGCCTACTCCTTTCTTTTGATTAGGAAGTCTCATGATGACTTTAGTATATTTATTCTTTTCACTATACAGGTCAATTCCATATTCATCTCCAAAATAAAGCTTGATTCTATTGTTCACATTATTAATTCCAATTCTTTCTCCTTGCACAAATTGTCCAGAAGCCAAACTTTCTCGAATGCGAATTAAATCAATCTTAGATATTCCACTACCATTGTCTTCAACAATAATTTCAATTTCATCAAATACTTTTTGAATATCTATTTTTATTATGCAGTCATCAACTTTAGAGTCAAAACCATGGATAAAGCAATTTTCAATAAGCGGCTGAATCGTTAACAACGGAATCAATTCATCATTTACTTCGTCATCTACAAATAGATGAATAGACATTTTATCTTGAAAACGTAATTGTTGAATATGTATATAATTTTTCAAGTGATCTACTTCCTCATATAAATAAACGAGTCCATCCTGTTTTTTGGTAATATATCGAAACACATCACTAAGCGTTTGTGTCACATCATTAATTTCTTTTACACCCTTTTTAATTGCCATCCCCCCAATAACTTGAAGGGTATTATATAGAAAGTGAGGATTAATCTGTGCCTGTAACGCTAAAAATTGTGCATCCTTCTTTTCTATTTCACGCTTATAATCCTTTTCAATTAAGTTACGAATTCTGCCGATCATTTCTTTATATTTCCTTCTTAAATGACTAATTTCATCCGATCCAGTTGTTTTTATTTGAACATTAAAATTGTTTTCACCTATTTTTTCCATTGCTTTTGATAACTCAATTACAGGCTTAGTTACTTTATTTGACACATAGATTGACAATGTTACTGTTAAAATAATTGAAATAATGAGAATAATAATTCCGGACTTTTGAATATAAGAAGCCCCAATATTCATTACTTCTACTGGCACCATTTTTAATAAAATAATATTTTGATTCAACTTATTTTGAAATAAATACAGATTCTCTTCCTGGGTAACCTCTGTCTCCCTACTCCTATTTGTCACCATTTGTTTTCTTACTGACTTATCAATATGAGCATTATCTGGATTATAAAGAATATCCCCTGAAGAACTAAGTAATATAACATGCTCGCCTTCATTACTTTGCAGATTTTTTATAATAGGATCAAACAAGGAAAAATTAATATTCATTTTTATCTTCCCAATTAGTTTCTGATCTTCAAATCTATAAATATTTCGTTCAAAGAAAAAACTATTAGATTCTTCATCAATGCCAAAAATGACATCTTTACTTTTAGCATACTGCGGTAAGTTTGAGTACGATTCAATAAAGAATTCATTATCTGTTATACGATAATTATTACCAGTATCGTAAGAAACGAGTGATATTGCTCTAATGCTTTCCCTGCTATTATACATATTAAAGAGTTTATCCTTAATATAATTTTGCGTGTTGAACATATTGGTCGTGTTAATATCATCAACTTTCATTAAACTAGGAACTAGTAAGTCATCTACTAATGCTGAAAAAAGTAGCTGATCATATTCTTTTAGCTGATATTCAATATAATGACTGGAAAGATCGACCCGGGCTATGTTTGAACTGATCTCTGAAGATCCGACAGTGCCTCTCGCGATATTAGTGGATAGGATTAAAAAAATGACAAGTGGAACAGTCATCACGATGAGTAGGGTAATAACTAATTTTCGTCGTATACTTTCCATTATATAAATATTTAAATAATGTTTTATCAATATAAGCAGGTGCTTAAACCTATTCCTATATGTAATCATATAACTCACCCTTTCTTCATTCTGTTTAAAACGATCATATTACTATTTTACACAACTTTATATTTGATCGATTTACTATTTTAATTACTAGATTTTCATTGGAAAAAGCCACCATCTCTAGATTGGTGACTTTTCTAGTAATTATGCTCGTATTTGATTTGCTTCGTCATATGTTTCATTGATGTATGTAGTAATTTGTTCCTGCTCATCTACTAACTGAATAAGTGTAGCATTCAATTGTTCAACAGCAGCGGTGCTTTGTTCGATAATCGCAGCAAATTCATTCGTACGTCCTTGGATTACTCCACTATTTTCTGAAATGGTACTCATCTGCTTTGAAAATTGCTGTAATTCAAGCTGTAGCGTACTCATCGTTCTAAATAGGTCGATAAATGAAGCGTTCGAATCATCCGCCAGATTTACTTGCTCATTCATTTGATGAACCCCTTCTTGCACTTTGTCAACCGCAAGTTCATTATACGTATTAACCTCGTTTAGATTTTCATCTATTTTTCTTAACGTTTCATCTGTTAAACCCGAGAGCTTGCGGATCTCTTCCGCTACAACGGCAAAGCCCTTTCCATGTTCCCCAGCACGAGCCGCTTCAATAGAAGCATTTAAAGCAAGCAAATTTGTCTGTTCCGTTATTTGGCGTATAGAACTAGCAAAATTATTCGTTTCAAGTATTTTTTCTGTAAGCTTTTTGAATGTATCGCTAAGGCCATTGAAAAACGCTGTAAACGATTCTATGCTATTTTTCATTTTAGCAATCTGCAAAGCCCCACCATCTGCTCTATTGCCAGCTTCATTCGCTTGAGCAACAATTTTGTCCAATTGTGAGCGCATTTCTTCTACCGATTTACTTGTCTCTTCTGTACTTTCAGCGATATCAGCAATCTGATCGGCCTGCCTTTGACTGCCTATACTTACTTCACTTACCGCTGTAAGCATTTCTCTTTGGGCATCAACTGATGTATTCGCATTGGTTCGAACCTTTTCTATATTAGTTATGATCGTACCTACCGCATGCTCTAGCTTATCGGCCAATTCTTGCTCTTCAACAGCTTTCGCTTGAGAAGCTTGTAAAAGTAACCCCACTTGCTTAAACATTCGATTACTTTGACGGACGAGCAAGAAGAGCGCCGCCGCTGCTAGAAAATGAACGATTAAAAGATTAACTGCATTTGGACCCATACTCTCTATATTACTAAAATACTTAAAATTCATTCCCATCGAAATCGAACTTAAAATATAACCGTAGATCATCACTCCATAGGAACCAGGAATACTTGCTATAATTAAAAGAAAAAAAGATAAAGCGATCGTACCAAGACTTGCGGACGATAATATTAATGAACCGAATATGGTAATAGAACCTAAAGAAATAATAATATAAGATAAATACCGATCTAAGAAATCATTGCGACGGCTAAAATAATAGAAAATAAATAATAAAACGAATGGTATTCCTAGTGACAGCTGAACCGCTAGATTAGCTTTTAAAATAAGTTGAGCAATGAACCCTATACCACTAGCAACACCATATGCAAGTGTCATGATATTATTTTTACTTCTGCGATCACCTTTCGTTACTTGTTCAATATCCATCCTTTTCCCCCTTTCCATATATCTTTTATATCGACATCCAAAGATAAAAGATTAACAAGAGTATGTTACTTCAGTCTGTCATAACATGATCTACTGGCACCGTATATTTACTTTCACGAAATTGACCAGGGGACATACCAATTCGCTTATGAAAAACTTTAATGAAGTAATTTCCGTTTGAATAACCTACTAATTTAGCAATGTCATCTATTGAATAATTCGTCATTCTAAGCAACTCAATCGCTTTATCAATACGGATTTTCGTTAAATATTGAATCGGTGTTAAATTTGTTGTTTTATGAAAAAGTCTAGTGAAGTGATATTTTGACAGTCCAGATTCGGCAACTAAATCATTTAAACCGATTTGGCTCGGATAATATTTTTTCGCATATAAGATTGCTTTCTCCACTTGTTTCGGCCATTTTTCTGTTGATACCCCTATATTTAAAGCATAGCGGTATAATTCCATTACAAATGAATAAGCCATAGCAGATGACTCATACGCATCCGTTATATTTCTACTTACTGCTTCCTGATAAATACTCATTAATAACTTGATTGGCGATGATTCAGGACTAAACTGGATAACAGTGCCCAGCTTTTCGTTAACAAAATCAAATGACCTTTTTGCTTCTTCTCCATAAATTGTAATATACATGAACTCCCAATGTTCACTGTCATCAGGTAAAAAGTAACGATGCTCACTCGGAATTTGCACAAGAAATGCTTTTCCCGCTGCCAATGTATATTCTTTTCCTGCAACTTCTATTTTACCTGCACCTGAAAACGTATATTGAAAAACATATTTACCAAATTCATTACGTTTCATCCCATCATAATCATAGTCGTGTGTCGATTCCCTTTCCCACCCTACCGAATAAAGACCAGCTACTGCATTTTGATGTTCTCCTGAAAAATGAAAACCAAAAGATTTGAAACCCCCATTTTCTAACAGCAATATTTTACCCTCCATTCATTCATTTTTACCATTGAAAGAGCTTACACTAAGATATATTATAAAAGTGAATCAAGCAACTTTTTACTATGGAGGTTATCATTCATGTCTAAAATAACATTTCTCGGTGCAGGAAGTACAGTATTCGCAAAAAATGTGCTCGGTGATTGCATGACAGTCCCTAGCTTGCAAGACTTTGAGTTTGCCCTATTCGATATCGATCATGAAAGATTAACAGATTCAGAAAATATGTTGAACAATATGAAAAATAGTATGGGATCAACAGTAACTATAAAAGCATATTCAGATCGGAAAGAAGCACTAAGAGGTGCTAAGTATGTAATCAATGCGATCCAAGTTGGTGGATATGATCCATGTACGATCACGGACTTTGAAATTCCAAAAAAATACGGGCTTCGTCAAACAATCGCAGACACGATCGGAATTGGTGGGATTTTCAGGAACCTGAGAACGATTCCAGTCATGCTAGACTTTGCAAAAGATATGCGCGAAGTATGCCCTGATGCATGGTTCTTAAATTATACAAATCCAATGGCCGTATTGACTGGAACAATGCTTCGCTACGGTGGCATTAAAACAGTAGGTCTTTGTCATAGTGTGCAAGTGTGTGCACCGGATTTACTTAAATCTCTCGATATGCCTACGGATAATATCCAATGGAAGATCGCAGGAATTAATCATATGGCATGGTTGCTTGAAATCACACGTGATGGAAAAGACTTATACCCAGAAATTAAAAAACGTGCTGCTGAAAAACAAAAAACAAAACATAATGATATGGTGAGATTTGAATTAATGAATCGATTCGGTTATTACATAACAGAATCGTCCGAGCATAACGCAGAATACCACCCATATTTCATTAAAAAGAATTATCCTGAATTAATTGAGAAATTCAATATTCCACTCGATGAATATCCACGTAGATGTGTAAACCAAATTGCCGGATGGAAACAAATGCGTGAAGACATGGTTAATAACAAAGACTTAACTCACGAACGTTCTCATGAGTATGGCTCATATATCATCGAAGCAATGGAAACGGATATTCCTTATAAAATTGGCGGAAACGTCTTAAATACAGGAAGATTAATTAGCAATCTCCCAGAAAATGCGGTTGTAGAAGTTCCTTGTCTTGTTGATAGTAGCGGTGTGACACCGACATATGTCGGAGATCTGCCTGAACAACTCGCAGCTCTTAATAGAACAAATATTAACACACAACTATTAACAATCGAAGCAGCTATGACTGGCAAAAAAGAACATATTTATCAAGCTGCTATGCTCGACCCACACACTGCAGCTGAACTTTCAATAGACGATATCGTCTCACTATGCGATGACCTAATCGAAGCACACGGAGACTGGCTACCAAAATTTTCTTAAGAAAAGCGGAAGCGTCCGTTTAGCGACTGGATATGATGAATAAGCAAATTCTCTGGCCCTCGCGTTAGGGAATTTGCTCTTTTTTTAAATTAATTTTCTTTTTCAAATAAAAAGATTAGCTTACTAGCTAATCTATCTGTCATAATATAAATATACTACTTTAATATTAGGAGGCTCTTACCATGTCTGAACAAAAAGTAAGATGGGGCATTATGAGTACAGCAAGTATTGGTAAACGCTCTGTTATACCAGGTATTCAAGAATCAAAGCGCAATACAGTGGAAGCGGTTGCGAGCAGGTCTTTAGACAATGCCGAAAAATTCGCTAAAGAACTAGGTATACCAAAAGCGTATGGCAGCTATGAAGAGCTATTACAAGACCCAGAAATTGATGCCGTTTACATTCCACTTCCTAACCATTTACATAAAGAGTGGACACTAAAGGCTGCTGCAGCTGGTAAACATATACTTTGCGAGAAACCAGTAGCATTAGATGAGGTGGAAGCACAAGAGATGATTGATGCTTGTGAAAAAGCTGGAGTCATTTTAGTAGAAGCTTATATGTATCGTCACCAAAAACGATATGAAGATATTAAAAAACTAATTAAAGATGGAGAAATTGGTGATATACGGGGTATTCACGGCGTATTTTCATTTAATGGTGCCACTAATCTAGAAAATATCCGCTATAAAAAAGAATGGGGTGGCGGCTCCATATATGATGTAGGTTGCTATCCTATTAGTGCTGCAAGGTTAATTCTAGATGAAGAGCCTACTGCAGTAACAACACATGCATTATTCTCTCCTGATCATGGAGACGTTGATATGATGGCTGCAGGAATTATGGAATTTTCCAATGGAGTTTCACTAACGTTTGACTGTGCCATGTGGGCAGCTTTCCGTAATGAATTAGAAATTCTCGGTACTGAAGGTCGAATTGTTATGAAGGCAGCATTCCTTGGTGATCAATCATATGACATCATTAAAGGGGACGAAGTGACGACCGTTCAAGAGGAGAATATCAATCCATATGCGCTTCAAGCTGATTCATTTGCAGAAAGTGTATTAGATGGAAAAGAAACAAAATTCCCTGCAGATGACATGATTCGCAATATGAGAGCTGTTAAAGGGGCACTCCTCTCAGCTGAAAAACAGCAAAGAATTATTTTAAATGAAAAGGAGATAAAAACATATGCGTAATATCCAAATTAAAAATATAAAAAAACCTGTATCTGAACTAATTATGGGGACAGATTACTTTACTCCAGATATTATGGACAAAGTGACGGAAGTATTAAATGATTATATAGAAATTGGTGGAAACACGATTGACACTGCTTTTATTTATGCTGGCGGAAAAAGTGAAGAAGCAATTGGTATTTGGATGGAAGAAAATAAACGCCGTGACGATGTACTAATTCTAACAAAAGGCGGACATCCAAATCAAAATGGACCTCAAGTAAATAGACAAGCCATTAATCAAGAGCTTGAAACGAGTTTGGAGAGACTTCGTACAGACTATATTGATTTATATGCATTGCATCGTGATGATCCTAGCGTTCCTGTTGGAGAAATCCTGGAAATATTAAATGAACATGTGGAAGCAGGTCGAATTGGCGCATTCGGCGGTTCTAACTGGTCCAAAGAAAGACTACAAGAAGCAAATGATTACGCTGTAAAACACGGTTTAGTTGGTTTCACATACAGCAGTCCAAACTTGAGTTTAGCAAAAGCAATTGAGCCTTATTGGGCTGATTGTATTTCAGTAGATGACGAAACACTTGCTTGGCATGAAGAAACAGGATTACCAATTTTCTCATGGTCTTCTCAAGCTCGTGGCTTCTTCACCGGCCGTTTCACTCCGGAAGATCGCTCAAATGAAGATCTTGTTCGCGTCTTTTATAATGATGAAAACTGGGAGCGCTACCGTAGAGCCGAACAATTAGCGAAAGAAAAAGGTGTAGAAACAATTCAAATCAGCCTAGCATACGTCTTAAATCAATCATTCCCAACGGCAGCAATTATTGGGCCGCAAAATAAAAAAGAAATGCTATCTTGTAAAGAGGCAACAAACATCAGCTTAACTCAAGATGAAGTTAAATGGTTGGATTTGCGCACTAAATAATTTGTTTATGATAAAAAAGAACTGTATGGAGAGTCATCCACACAGTTCTTCTTCTTTTTTACTCAACAGAGGGAAAAATTGCCTGACTAATAACTGCGATTTACTGTTAAAGCGATCCTATCCACGGCCGTCTTATCCGCAGCCGTTTTATTCGCATTCACGTGATTTTATTCGGTGTCACGCATTTCTATCCGCCATCACGACCACTCTGTTCGCCGTCACGCGAATTTTTAATATCTAATCTTCGCTTTTCTCTGCCCAAAATCGACTTCTGGATAATAAGCATTTTTCACTAATAGATTCGGCCCAAGGCAACGTGCTGCTGGACAATGACAGTTAAGTGATTTAGCTATTGGTTGCTCCAACCAACGATCAAACATGGATGGTAGTGTTTCTGTATTAATATTTCCAAGTGGTGGTACGTCTCCAAAGTCCGCAACGATCACATCACCAGTGAAGATGTTAACGTTAAGTCGTGATCTTCCATCTGGATCATTTCGAACGGACACGTTTTTGCTTTGATAAATTCTTTCCTGTAATTTAAGGTCTTCTTCCTTTTCATTGCATGGATAAAATGGCAACGTCCCAAATAACATCCAAACATCTTCATTACGAATATCAAGGATGTGATGAATCGCGTTTCTCGTTTCTTCTAAAGAAAGAACTTCCAGATTAGCCGCGAAGTCACTTGGGTACATCGGATGAATCTCGTGGCGTGCACATTTCATCTCCTCAACAACTTGCTTATGAATATGTTCAAGATGTGGCAATGTTCGTTTATTAAGCATTGTTTCAGCTGAAACCATCACGCCCGCTTCTGAAAGTGCCCGGCTATTTTCAATCATCCGTTCGAATTGCTGGGCACGGCGCTCACGAGGTGGCTTTCTTTCCATGTTCGCAAATCCGCCATCTATAAAGTCATCAACCATTCCCCAATTGTGAGAAATATGGAGGACATCCAAATACGGGGCAATCAATAAATAACGATCTAATGGCATCGTTAAGTTGGAGTTCATTTGTGTGCGCACACCACGTTCATGTGCATATTTTAATAACGGGAGCACATACTGCTCCACTGACTTTTTCGAAAACATTGGTTCTCCGCCAGTTATACTGAATGCACGCAAATGGGGAATTTCATCTAATCTTTGAATCAACAAATCTATCGGCAATGCATCCGGATCTTTATGTTGGAGCATATATCCTACAGCACAATGCTCACAACGCATATTACATAAATATGTAGTTGTAAATTCAATATTCGATAATGTTAACTCCCCATGCTCTGTCACATCTAAATATGCTTCCCACGGATCATAAGTTGGTGTCATATTTTTTAATGTTGGCGCATTTTTTATCATCGGTAAAACTCCCTTTTTTATAAAAATCAAGAAATGATCGCTCATTCCCGAAAAAACACTTCCTTCATTGTAGCACGGATAGTTATTCGTATTCAGTTGCTTTTGTTTATATGTAAAAACAAATATAATTCGAAGCATCCAACTCTTGTAGTATCGAATTCAATTATAACAAAAAATTATTTACAATTTTATTTGTCTTCTATTCACTTTGCGTAGCACCGCCCTTTTTCCACAAAAAAAAGAGCAATGAGTTTCGTTCCCTCACTGCTCTCCTACTATTATTTACTAGATTTCTTTTCAATAAAGAATGTTGTAATAAAGAACAAAATAAAACTGATTAATATAATTACGCCTCCACCGATATAAAAGACCAATGATACTCCATCGGCTATATTAAATGGTTTAATGAAATTCAGCCACATTCCCAAAGTCAGTCCTATTGTACCTATAATAGCCGTCCATGTATGCCATAATGCTATTTTTTTCGACTTAATCTGGAATATCTCATAATATACACCCCAGGCGAATAATGTTAACCAACCAAGAACAAGTATGTGGGCATGAATCGGGCGAAAAGCATAAGAACCAGCACCTGCCATATGGGCGCCTAACACCGCTCCAATTACTGAAAAAATCGCTGAAAATCTAATAAGCAATAAATTTCTTCCGTTCATATTATTTCTCCCCTATCTATATTTCAATCTTTATCATTTAACTTATATCTACAATATAGAGGAGCAACATGAACGGAATATGAATAAGAGATTACAGTTGTTAATTTTACTTACATATCGATTGGATATGACTAAAGAGAACTTGCTCTATTTTCTTTTTATCGATGCGGTTTGGCTCGAACATCGCATGAAGTGCCAATCCATCGACTAATGCATATAATTTTTCTATTTCCAACTCTTTATTTAACTCCTTTTTCAGAAGTTGAAAATGCTCTAATAACTCAATCAGCTTTTGCAGTCCTTGAAGAATACCATCATGATGTACCTCAAACACTGACTTGTCATGCATAAAATGAGCAATAAAGGCAAACCACACTTCCATTTCGGCCAGTGTTTCTTTATTAGTTGGAATAATTTCCATTAGTATTTTTAAAACTAATTCTTTTGGCGGAAAATTTTGCTGGGCAATCTTTTCAATTCTAGCAGTGGCGTTTTCCTTGACGAGGTTCATCGCATACATAAGTAACTCATCTTGTGTGGAAAAATAATGGCGTAAAGCACCTGATGACAAATCGGCTTCCTTAGCAATATTTCTTACTGTCGCTCCTTCCATCCCTCGTTCCAGAATAACGCGCCAAGTCGCTTCAGCAATTTGTATTTTACGTTTTTCATGATCAATAATTTTTGGCATACCTCTATTTTAACAATTAATAATTTGATCGGCAATTTTAAATAACACAGTTGTATTGTCAAAATCATCATGTTAAAATAAAATAAAATAAAATAAATAGTACAGTTGTATTAAAATGAGGAGCGCATATATGAATTTAGTGGCATGGATGATCATTGCATGTGAAATTGGATTTTGGATTGTGATTTTAGGAGGATTAATTACTAGATATATATTTAAAAAGAAAAAACTTGGACTTTTTCTTCTTGCTTTAACTCCAGTCATTGATTTAATCCTTCTCATCATTACGGGTATTGATCTGCACCGTGGTGCTATTGCAACACAAGCTCATGCCATTGCAGCAGTGTATATTGGAGTCTCCATTGCATTTGGTAAAAGCATGATTGAGTGGGCAGATGAAAGATTTCTCTATTATGTAACAAAGCAAGGGCCAAAACCGCTAAAACGAGATGGTTTTGAACATGCTAAACATGGATTTAAAGGTTGGTTAAAGCACGTCATTGCCTACGGAATCGGTTCCGCTATTTTAATTGGACTCATCTTTTATATTGATAACAAAGAACAGACAGAAGCTTTATCAAGCACATGGAAGGTTTGGTCACTCGTTTTAGGGATTGATTTCCTCATTAGTGCAAGTTACTTTATTTGGCCGAAAAAACTGAAAGCATGAAAACGAACAAAAAATCTGTCCCAGAACTCGTCTAGGACAGATTTTTCAATTACATTTTCAGATCAATATTTCCACCTAAATGCGGTTGAGCTGCATGCTGAATTGCTGTAACATTTGCAGAGTTTAACAAATCGACCATTGCATCCCCTTGTTGCACTGCCGTTCCTTTAGCCATTTGCATAACTGATATTGATGCTTGCTGTTGGACTTTTCCTTGGCTAAGTGCCATTGATAATGCCGCAATATCCATTGTGATCCCACCTTTGATGAATGTCATCTTTAGGTCCATTTTACCACAGGAAGGAAATTCCACAAAGGTCTATTCTGAAGTTTTCCATTCTACTTTAACAGGGTTCCATTTTCCGTTTTCATAATACCAGGTTGTTTCAACCGTTCCTAAGCCATCTGCATGATAAGCTCCACTAATTTGTCTATAGCCCTTCAATCCATAGCCTTTTTTGTTTTTCACCTTTACTATTTCGAAAAATGCAATGGGATCAATCATTAATTCTGTCGGTTCATTTAGCATGCCATTTTTTTGAAATAAACCTAAGGAAATATAGTCATCTTTGCGGCTACTTAAATCGAGAACGATTGGGTCTTTTATTCCGGGGATTTCGATGATTGCTTTGAAATCATTTTGGAATGCCCCTTCGATTTGCAATGGTTCTGGTAAAGGTATTTCTTTAAGCTGTGCATCTTTCAGAGTGTGTAATGCATAATTGTATAAACCACCACTACCGCCAGTAGCACTGGAATATAATATATCATCCACTCCATCATGATTCAGGTCGGCGAACTCGAGTTTCGGTTCATAACCGCCTTCATAATCAATTCTAACTTTTTTACCATCTCGTAATTCTATTTCCGCCCATACTTTTTGATAAAATTTGGAGTTCGATTCAAATGGTATACCGTATAAGGTGATTTTATTACGTACTCCATCACCTGTAACATCATGGTCGTATTCTAAAAGGGCGGTAGGTTTTTCTTGAGCATACATCGTATTATTCCAAGAAAAAATCAATATAATTGCCATGACAATTGTCATTAATCTATTTCTCATCATTTATCGCCTCCGGATATAGCTATCATTATTACTTTTCACTAAATAGCATGGAATTATGTACAAGAAAAAAGAGCAATGACTATATTGCCATTGCTCTCAGAGCGTCGACAACCCTGATAAAACATCAACATTGGATAGAGTAGGTTTTCCGAAGCTTATCGCGGGGCGAGCGGACGCTTCTCCAAACCACGAAGTTTTTTTCTAATTACTTATTCATTTTTACTATGAAGGTAAGACTAATCTTAAAGTAATAAGAATTAATGGAAAGAAACCAACATCCTGTAAGCAAATTATTAGTGAATATTACTATGAACAACTTGTTCCACAAAAACCATTTCATTCACAAATCGGTTGCTACGAATGGTTTCACCTTCATTTATCCATTGGTCGAAGACGTTATTTCATTGCGTTTTTGGTATTCGCTCCATGGTTAAAAATAAAAATACAAAAAGGTAGTTGGAATGAGATGATTCCAACTACCTTTTGTCTTCAAATCTAAGAGCTATTACCAAGTTGCTTTCTAAACGACTTTTATTTGTAAAAAACTTTATCGACATTATACTTCGCTTGTTTTGTGTTAATCAAATAAGTTTCATAAATTTCACGGTCTGTTGGATCTTCTACGATCGAAACGGTAATTTTTTTGACCTCATTCCGATGATTTTTGATTGGTGAAACGGTATCTTCAAAATGTTTCTTTATACGTTGGCGAAGCTTTCGTGCCTTCCCTACAAACAAAAGCTCATCACGCTCATTATAAAACTGGAAAATACCGCCTTTGTCACGGGGAATTTCATGAAAGTCGATAAATCCATAGATTGGTTTAATTGGCGCTTCATCATTCTCGATTACTTGTTTGCGTTGCGTAATGGTTATATCTGCAGCAGGTTCTTTAATATTTATCATATTGATCACGTCCTCTATATACTTAAGGGCTAATATTATCACATTTGAAAAAGCAAATCTATTGATGAGGCTACATCCTGATTCATTTTACCACCAAAAAGATAACCCTATACGAACATAATTAGGGATGTTGGATTTAAATTACACCAAAGTACCACAATCCGGAAGATGTAACATGGAGGTTTTCGTTTTAATCTCGAAAATATTGCAATACTCATACAGGCTTAACTCTTGTACAATTAGTGGAAGATATGTTGGCCCATTTATTAACGAATAGACAATTTAGTGAAAGAAGGATTATCTAACTCCGAAATAGAAATGTAAAGTGACCACAATTGAATTTTAAAGGAGAATGCAAAATGAAGCACTTTTTATTAGAGTCACACTGTGTATTCCCGACTCCAGATATTATTAAAACAGCAAACTTTTATGAACAGAAGATGGGATTTAATGTTGTTCAGTATATGGACTCAAATGAACCTCATATTTGCTTATATCGTGATACCACTGAAATTATCTTAACTAAATCTAACGGACAAAAAGTAATTCCAAATAGAGATTTATATGGCTACGGGTATGATGCTTACTTTATCACAAAAGATCAAGATGAACTTCAAAAAGAGTTCATCCATTCCAACGTAAAAATAGTCCGTACTCTAGACAATACTGATTACAATAATAAAGAATTTGTAATTGAAGATATAGATGGAAGATGGATTGGATTCGGAATTAAAATTGGTTAAAGAGTATCAGGGTAAGTTTGTGATAGAATATACTAAAATTAACGAGTGATTTACGGGAATAGAAAGCAAAAATAACTACAAATTATAGCTCCATTCGTAACATATCGGACTGGGCTATCTTATTGGCTGAAAACAAAAAAAACCGCAGATTGCGGTGCAATTTGATACACATTTTTAGCTGTATATTAACGTTTTGTGATAGAATACGGAACTCATTGATACGCTGGATCCTCTTTTTATTCGAAATTCAACTTTCAATTTTTCGCGTATTTCTGCTCATACATTTGCTTGAAAAACTCCAATTTATTCGTTGTCCCGAGTACCGATGGATAACGTTGCATCTTTTTAAATTGCCATTCTGTATCTACTGGCCAAACGACAATTGTGATTCCTGCTTCTTCGCAAAGTTGAACGTAATAGTCCGTTAAATATTCCACTCTTAAAGACAAATAAGTTGCTTTTATTTCCTTCATAAATGGAATCACAGCTGGAGAAGCCCCATGTTGAATAATGCCGAGCTCCATATCATCTGATAACTTGCGCATATTTATTATTGCATAATGGTCAAATGAATTTACATATACGTGATCTAACATTCCTGTTTTTAAGATTACATTGAGTACTGCTTCTTCCAAGCCATTATACAGATCACCATGTTGTTTCAACTCAATACTTACCATCATTTTACCTTTAGCAAATCGCAATGCCTCTTCTAAGGTGGGAATCGTCTCCTTTTCACCAACTCGAAGGTCTCTTAATTCTTCATATGTAAAATCTTTTACCCTTCCTTTTCCATTCGTCATTCGATCGACAGTGATATCATGCATAAGGACAGGAATTCCATCTTTACTTAAATGAACATCTAGTTCCAGATGAGTAAACCCAAGATCATAAGCAGCATGATAAGCAGACAACGTATTTTCTGGATATTTAACAGGATACCCTCGATGGGCTAATGCTTTAATTTTCATTTTCCGTTCCACTCCCTCTCGGTTTGTATGCGCTATCAAATTTTCCTTCCGATTGCTTATCATCATAACAATTTATCTCTTATTAAAAAAGTAATATATTCGATTATATAGAAAAAGCCAACCTAGAGGCTGACTTTCGCTAAAAAGGCTTTAATATCATTAGAACGATAATAATGAAAAAAATAGTATTCGCGATATTTTCACATACATCTAGTTTCTTAGATAAACGTACGTATTCTGCTGGGATGTCATCCCCTTTATGAGAAGCTAAAATAGCTTTAATAGGCTTTGATAAAGGAGCTAATAAAATAGGTCCCATCGCTAGTCCTATTAAAAAGAGAGTTAAACTTACTACATACCAACCCGTACGAAATAAGCTTGGATTAATCATCCCCATTAATAAACCTGTACCGATTAATAACAAGCCACCTATCATCACCATCATATGAAGTCGCCGCTTGATCACGTAAGCATTACGCAACTCCGTCATCGTTTTTGCCGATTTTGCAATCATACTTAATATGAAACCCGGCCCCATACCAAGAATGGCTGAAATAATATGAATAAAAACAAGAATTTTATAAAATGTAGCCAAATATTCCCCTCCATCCAATCCAACTCATTATGTATAATTGATCCCTTCGGTTGAATTCATTACTCTTATACATATATTTTTTCCTTTTCCAAGAGGTTCTTCTTTATCATTATATACTAATTAAGTTCATTTTTTTGTGAGACAAATCACAACTTTTCATCCTTTAACAATTTTGCGGGTAAACTGTTCTTTTGAATACATTTTGCTTGAATGTTACAGTTACGGAAGAATGAAAATAATTTTAGGAGGGAATACATGAGCATGAACAATAAACAAATCATTTTAGCTAAACGTCCAGAAGGTATGCCAGACAAGGATACTTTTTCATTTATCGATAAGGAAATTCCTAGTATTAATAGCGGTGAAGTTCTTATTCACACGTTATATGTATCTGTTGATCCTTATATGCGAGGACGAATGGCAGATGTAAAGTCTTATGTTCAGCCTTTTCCAGTTGGAGAAGTGATGGAAGGAGGAGTGATTGGAGAAATCATTGAGTCGAAATCCTCTCATTTTAAAAAAGGTGATTTTGTACTTGGAAGTTTAGGTTGGGAACTATATTCAGTTGCAAATGAAAAAGCCGTTAGAAAAATAGATCCTTCTGTTGCTCCTATCACTACTTATCTTGGTGTGCTTGGTATGACTGGGTTAACTGCTTATTTTGGACTGCTTGACATCGGCAAGCCGCAAGCAGGTGAAACGGTTGTCGTTTCTGGAGCAGCGGGTGCTGTTGGTTCGATTGTAGGACAAATAGCAAAAATTCAAGGTGCTAGAGTCGTTGGTATCGCAGGTACGGATGAAAAAGCCCAACTTTTAAAAGAGAAATTGGGCTTTGACGAAGTGATCAATTATAAAACAGAAAAAAATATCGAAAAAGCTATTGAAACGGCATGTCCAAATGGTGTGGATGTCTATTTTGATAACGTCGGTGGAGACATTTCAGATGCAGTCATGCAACACTTAAATAACTTTGCTCGCATCCCAGTTTGCGGTGCTATTTCCAGTTATAACAAAACAGAAGCCGATATTGGTCCAAGAGTACAAAGCAAGCTCGTAAAAACCCGCTCCCTGATGAAAGGTTTCCTTGTTGGGGATTACAGCAATCAAGTCACTGAAGCTGCCGAACAGCTTGGAAAATGGTTAAGCGAAGGAAAATTGCAATACGAAGAAACAATTATTGAAGGCTTTGAAAACATTCCAGAAGCATTCATTGGCCTATTTGAGGGAACGAATAAAGGTAAACTCCTTGTAAAAGTAGCTGAGCCTGAAAGCAAAAAATGATGAGATAAGATGCTTCACATAATATAGGTGATTGTACCTAAAAATCTTTCATCAATCCTTTGCATTCTGCATATTTCATCGTATAATAGTAATATAATAAAAAGAGTACAGAATGTCAGTGTAGACATACTCATGTACGTCAAAACTAGGATAGAGACACTTCTCAGAATCTTATACCTGGTTACCTTAAAAAAAGACCGAGTGCTCCAACACTCGGTTCATCCAGTTGTATGCCGCAACGTGTACGGCTGGCCCAGCTAATTGAGGTAAATGAAATAACCGTAATCCTTAGGCAGTGGAGGACGGTTATTTCTTTTTGTTGTTATAGATGACAAGTGATACGATTAATGTTAGAACACTGATTGCCACAATACTAAACTGTCCAACAACACTCAATGCCTCATATACTGTCATCAACACCACCTCCCTTCTCGGGTAAGCGGCCAACCGTCCTATCTCACTTAATACAACTTTAATATTAGTATAACAGAAAAAAACAGAAAAGAAACATATGTTCTATCAAAATATTAAAAACAAAGATTTATTTTTAATAAGCTTACGACCTTAAACTCTCGTAGCCTTATCCGTTCTTGTATCTATTCATTCTTCTTATCTATCGTTTCATTAATTTTCTTATTTCCTTCATCCACATAATCGTTCCATTCTGCATTCCCGTTATCAACACTTTCTCTCCAAGCCTGGTTTCCAGTGTCTACGGCATATCTCCATTTAGCGTCTCCATAATCAACAATCATCGAAAACATTTTTGATGCTGGATGATCATAGTCAGCAAATCTGTCTTTTAAATATATTTGAGCCATTTTGAGTCGTTCTTTCTCTTGGATACTTTTTGCTTTCATGCTTTCTTTTGTACTGTAAGCCAATTCTTTCTTTTGCTCTTTTATTTCATAAGCCTCCGATTTTCCAGTTTCCTTCCATTCCATCCACTTCTTCTGAATCTCTTCATATTGTACTTTCATATAATTTTTAAAGTCACGTTCTGAATTCACATAAGTAAATTCTCCATTACCTGCACTTGCAACTTCTTTCAGTAGTGTTTGGCCGGCGTCATCTACATCAAAACCGATGATATTAACAACTGTTTGAATATCCGCATCCACCAGTTCTTTCGCTGCTTTAACTGGATCTCCATCACAAGTCTCAATCCCGTCACTAACTACATAAACAACGACATCATCCGTATTTTCTGGGATATCTTCTTTCACACTCTCCAAAGCTAAAGCAATTGGCGTCCAACCTGCTGGTTTTACTTTATCCAAAGATTGCTGGAATTCTTTCTGATTAAAATGATCATTATATAGATTCTCCGAACTGCTACAAGATAACTTTTTATCTGTATCACTTCCAGTTCCTTCATGACCGTATACACGCATGGATATTGTTGCATTCTCAGGCACTTGCTCGGCAAATTCTTTCACTGCTGCTTTTGCGGCTTCCATTCTCGTCTTATTTCCAGACATCGCCTTCATACTCCCACTCGCATCAATTAAAATTGCATAATGGGCAGTTTTTAATGTAGGTGAATTTACCGTTTCATCAGGACGATCAACATTTACCTCAACGCTAGAATCAAAATTCACTAATGTTTGCATTTCTTCATGAAAATCTTCTGCTAGCAAATAAAGCATTTCTTCTAAATATTGTTCTTGAGTTAAATCATCAGGTAATTGTTCCAGTGCCTCATTTACCTTTCCCTCGTCGTACTGATCGCCACTGTAAATACCTGGATGCCGTAGTAATTCTTTTTCAACATCTGTAAACTCTCGATCAACATTTTCAATATCATAGTACTCTACTTCTTTTGGTTTATACCCACTTTCTATTGGTTTTTCCGTAGCTATACTTTCGGTTTGCTTTTCAGTAGATTTTGACTTTTCCGCCGGTTTTTCCTTTGATGAACATGCTGTTAATATAAAAATTAAAATAACGAATCCATATAAAAGCTTTCTCATAGGTTGATTCCCCTTCTACAGATAGATTATCAATTATTATAAACCATCCTCATCTATCGCTAAAGGTACGAAACAACTATCTATACTATGTTTTATTAATACTCATAGAACGTAATTGTAAGTGTACTGTATTCCAATGATACTAAGAGCCGACTAAAAAGACTTCAACCACTGCAACTGTTACTGAGCTCCGAAAATGTAGCATAGTTCATTATCTTCTCACATTATTAAAAAAGTAACCTCCCTATAAAAAAGGGGGGTTACTGTATTTCTCATCACGAATGTTCATTTCTTTTTTGTACTGGCGCTACCTATTCCACATCCAATTGCAATTCCAATAGCAATACCAATTGCGATATTATCAAGCGCAATGCCCAAGGGGATTCCTAGTGCGACACCAATTGCTATACCGGTTGCCATCTCATTTTCCTGCTTATCTTTTTTGATAGTGTGGTCACTCCCATACTAAAAAAGTTGGTTCATCAACAGCAATCACGTTACACGATCGAAATAAATAATGGTTCCGTTTAACCATTCTATTTTATTGCAAATTCAAGGATCGCATCAATCACAGCTTTTTCCCAATAATAAGCATTGAAGGTGTGATCGCCCCCTTCGATTGGTAGAAGGCTAGCCTGAGCTTTATAACTATTTTCAATATAGAGATTGGAAACCTCAAAGGGGACAGCCTCATCCTTTGTACCATGAATTAGCAATACCTTTCCCTTATATTTGGCAGACTGCGACCATACTTCAAGGTTTTTTACATCTTCAAGAAACGCTTTTCCCACAAGATTGCCACCATGATCATACGCA
The DNA here is from genome assembly GCF_001591545.1 of Lederbergia lenta NBRC 16444. GTDB lineage: Bacteria > Bacillota > Bacilli > Bacillales > Bacillaceae_C > Lederbergia > Lederbergia lenta. The sequence goes on along the minus strand of NZ_BCVC01000002.1, from coordinate 231,979 downwards.
TCATGGCTTGCAATAAAAGGAACAGAATTAATCATCGGTTCTATTGAATTACCTATTGTCCCAGCAGGAGCCATCAAAATTAACTTCTCAATCTCGGTAGACAACTTTCCTGCAAGTAAACTAGCGATAAGGCCGCCCATACTAAGCCCAAGTATGATTATTTTGTCTTCATCAACTTGCGGATGGGATTTAACATAATTGAATATTGATTCTGCCTCTTCCAATTCTCCTGACACAGTCATATCTTCAAAATTCCCATCACTCTCACCACTACCAAGAAAATCGAAACGGAAACTTGCAATACCCTTCGCTTCCAATTCCCGTGAAATCTTTAAGAATAAGCGATGCGGCTCAAGCTTCGTTCCAGTAAATCCATGAAATAAGATGACGGCTGGCAGTTTTTCCCCTTCAGGCATATGCTCCATACCGCGAAGTTCAAGACCTTTATGGATGATCGATACAGCTTTCTGCATGATTAACACCCTTCCTTTTTATGTATTGCTAATATTTTAACACTTTATAATAATAATCGGTAATACCTTTAGCTCACTTTCGTCTTTTTCACCTTAACGATCCAATTAATTAGATCCTCTCTATTATATAGATGAACATCATTTGACTTCGCTAATGTGCAAGCAGCTTTTGTATAATAACTATTTGTAACGACCCACGCTTCAGATGCTTGATAGTGAGGCATAGCTGTTCCAACCTCCTGCACCGCTTTTATCCCGACATTCTTTTTGTATCTTTTAACTTGAACAACAATGCACTTTCCAGTAGGTGAGGTTAAAAGCAAATCGGCCCCAAAATCACCAGTAGTTTTGGTTAATCTAACCTTATATCCCTTTTTCGATAGCAAATGATATAAATATTCTTCAAATTGCTTTCCAGTCATCTGATCAATCTTATCATCCCAGACATTAAGGTTTTTCTTTTATGAAGTATACTACGTATCACTAATATCAGTATATATAATATAGTCAATCCAACCCCTACACTTAAAGTGGTAGATAGATCACTAGTTTTAAAATAGATCCATAAAGATAAAAAAATGATTGCTGTGAAAATTATTTCTTCAGGTGAATCCTTTTTCTTCATTCATATTCCTCCATGTATTACCTATGATGAAAAAATAATGAAACACATCCACCTCTTCTCCAGAAAAGGTAATGTATTTCAGTTACAATAAAGCGATATGTATCTCTTATTCTTACCCACGCAAGTTATTATTCGGATCTCCATCAGGATTAGAACGTTCATAACCCCCGCCTTGCTCTTCCGTCAATTGGGTATTGGGATTTCCATCTCCATCACGATAATAATCTGATACTACAGTTCCATCGGCTCTCGTATAACCGTCTACATGATGTGGTTGTACATCATGCGTGTCTGGAGTCTGTTGATCTAAGGCCATTTGTGTACTAGCATCTGTACCATCGGGCCCATCTAATACATCAATTACACCGATGGCAAATGCTCCAACTGCTACAGTAGTAACAATTCCTGCACCGCCTTTTTTTACCATCTCCATATCACCATCCCTCGCACCAACAATCACTTTCTCACAATTTTGCACAGCATTTTTAGCTGTATTGTATACACCTTGCGCAGTCCGACCAATCGCTTCTGCCATATCGTCTAATCCTTCTTCACGTTTATACTGATCATCTTGGACTATACCTGAAACGGTATGAATCGCTCCATCCGTAAAAGTACCAAGCGTATCACCTGCAAAGGTTGATGCCCCTTTCACACCATCCCCGATATCCTCTAATAACTTTGCACCCGCCACTTCACCAACAAACTTTATCGGACCTCCAACAACGGTTCCTGCAATTTCACCTAGCCCTTTACCAATCCCACGAAATAACCCCATATTTTTTCCCCCTCCTAAATACCTACTTACATTGTATAGCAATAGCTTCCACATTGTAATACGATAACTTTCATTCCAATAGAAAAAACCTGCCTTCTAACCTAGATGGCAGGTTCTCCTCATATTTAAGTTCAAGCATGCTGTTTGATCGGTGTAGGATCGATTGTCTCGTTATGTTTGTGTTTATTTTTATCGATTGTTTTTTTGATCATTGGTGTTAAGAAACGATCTGCTCCCCAATATGTGGCGCCTTTTCTAGCGAATAACAAGATAACTGCTATGATGAGAAGCGTTGGGTTCGTGCTGATTGTTCCCGCCCAGAGGAAGTTCAAGTTCATAAGTCCACCGGCAATTAATGCAGGAATGGTAAGTGCCCCAACAATTAATCCAATACCGACTAACAGCTCGCCCCATGGGATCAACACGTTAAATAATTTCGCATTTGGCAAGGCAACAGTTTCAAGAAATGTTCCATACCAACCTTGTACGATAGGTGCCTCTCCACCTGCTTTAGCAATTGCTCCGTGTAAGAATCCAGTTGCATCAAAACCGCCAATCACTTTATGCCATCCAGCTTGTAACCACTGAACCCCTAACCATATTCTTACTAATGCCCAAAGACCTGCTACCACTTTACCGTCGAATAATTTTCTCATTTTCCTCACTCCTATAAATTATTAGAGTTTGTGATACAATTCACATGTATGGATAAAAAAATTTAAATGACTGCTATTTTGTATACTGTTTAGTTATTTGTGAAATGTTTCACATTGTCTCTTCACTAATAATATACTATGTTTCCACTCGATATGCAACAACCTTTTTGACAATTCACTTTTCTGACGCAAATACTCACATATAGGACAAAATATTCTTTTAGTTACTTTGGTGAATAGGACAATCTCGCACCTTCATACTTGTATATAGAGCTTATTTTGTACATTCTTATGTTCACTTGAGGTGAGTTATATGCTGGTAGGAAATCTTGGTTTTTTATTATGTATAAATATTTTATTAATAGGATTAACGTATTTACGCCTTCATAACATGCGAAAGCAAATCGGATTTCAACTAAGTATGAATATGGCTAATTTAGCTGGCGGGATTGTAGCTTTTATTACGGGAGTAATTTTGATATACCAATTTCCATTAAAATTTGTATTAGTCACGATTATTAGCACACTCGTCGGAATGTTAGTCGGAGGAATATTTGGTAGGTTATTCAACCATCAAGCATTGTTAACAGGATTTATTAACGGTCTCATGTTAGGCATTATGGCCCCTATGGTGGGAGCTGCTGCGCAAAATAGCTTTATTTTTTTAGCCTTTTTAGAACTGATATTTTTTCTTAGCATGTTCCTGCTTATCTTCGCCGCTAAATATGAAAAGCACGAGGAGATGAATGCCGATTGACTCTTTTTCTTTCCTGTATCCTCACTTTCAACAGTTCAATAGGTTTGTTTATTTATAGAAGCTTGTATAGAAAAAGAAAAGCGTTAGGTGTCAAAGATGGGATGGCTATGTGCGCTAGTAGTATTTTAAGCTTAAATATGGGGATGAACCTGCTATTTTTGCTTCCAGCGAGTATATCTTTGACTTCTATTATTAGCGGGATCATTGGTGGATCAATTGGCATCCTGTTTGGTTTACTTGTAATATTCCAATCATTATTATCCATTTTTTTCTACGGAGTTGTGGGTGGATTGATGGGAACAATGCTTGGTGCTGTAATTAAGAATCCTAGTCTATGTAGTTTGCCTACAGTCAATATAAATATGGTAGAGCAAAACACTATAATTTTTAGCCTTTTTGGCTCTATCCTTATTGTTTTGACAACCGGCTTACTATGGTATTCGCTAATCAAACAGGAACAAATGGGGGAATCATCTGCATATGTAAGCTTATAACCTTCCGCCATTACATTTAATTAACAATACTATTAGCGGGAGGCATCAATGGATGAAAAAATATATCATTCTCCTCTTTATCTTTGTTATTAGTGTGGCATTGGTTTATTGGTTTTGGCCAAATAGCAAAGGATTACCCATATTGGAGAAAGTAAAGGCTTTTCAATTAGATGATGTCCATGGCAATATTTATCATTCAGATAATAATAAAATCAAATTACTTACATTTTATTACACAAATTGTCCTGACATTTGTCCTTTAACAATGGTAGATTTCAATGACTTACAGGCTGACCTCAAAAGTGAAGACTTATTTGGAAAAAAGGTCGAATTAGTGGCCATCACTTTTGATCCAAAACACGACACTACAGAAGTAATTAGGAATTATGCGAGTGCCTTCCAAGCAGATCCATTAGGCTGGAAATGGTTAAGGGGCACAGAAAAAGAAACAAAAACAATTGCCGATCAATTAAAACTCCAATATGTAGAATCTGAAGATGGTATATACACACATTCAACGACGATGTATTTAATAGATGTGAATAATAAAGTACGTGCTCTTTATCAGATGTCCAACTCAAAGAACCCTATTGAAAAGGAGAAGATTTTAGAAGATATTCGTCTTTTGACTGATGAATTCTAACTGGGCTCGTTCATTAAAATGCTACAGCTTTTAAGATTTCCTCGGCCAAGTTCATTTTTTCTGCTTTACTCACTAAAATAACGTTTGTAAACAATTACCTTGCATCCACAATTTGAATGCAAGGTAATTGTTTTTTCATTTATTCTGTAAATTACTCGATTATTCCTCATTCAATCTATTACATATTTAGTGGGCTCTTTGAAATCTACTATTAAATATGGAATCGTTTTATTAGCGATACACTCAATTATTTTCATTGGGAGACTCGAATCTTCCAATGAAAATAATGCATAGACCCATGGAGCATGAGGTTGAATGAACAATATTTAGATTTATGTAACATTTCACACTTTTGCCTATAGTAGTACAAAAATGTCCTTGATTTTCTAAAAAGCCTAGTTTATCATTAACCTAACATTCATTAGGTGGTGAATTTTTTGACTAGAGACAAAATTCTAGAAGCGGCTATTAATCAATATTCGCTTTTTAATTACCATGGGGCTACTATGAGAAAAATTGCTGAGGAGGTGGATATTAAACCTGCCTCCATTTATTTTTTCTTTAAAAATAAAGAAGAATTATTCGTTGCAGCGTTTCAGATGCTTTTAGAAAAGCATCTTTTAGAAATGAAAAAAGTCTTAAATGAGGCTCGCGACAAGTCTATTTTAGAAATTTTCCATTCCTTATTAATTGGGACTATTGATTATCATAAAAAAAATATGCATGAGACCAATGCCTATATCTCGTTAATCACGTCTCCCCCATCCGAAATAAATCGATTTCTACAAGAGCATATGAAAAATTTCGATTATTGGCTCATCGATTCTTTAACTGATTTAATTAAAAGGGACAAGCCATCTATTTCCAATCGGGAAGCAAGTACCATTACGAAACAGTTCCTTCTTTTAATGGATGGCGTTTTTTGGGAAATTAATTTATATGATGAAGAAGAACTATGTGAGCAAATCTACCATGCTCTTCACATAATAGCAATTTTACTCGGAGGCTATGAACATGAAAAATGATTACGCAAGGGAAGCTGTCCCATTGAATGAAAGAAAAAAGTGGTTTTCTATTAGTTTGGTCTGGATTGCTGTAGGAATAGATTTGTCAGCCATGTTGTTCGGAGCTGAATTAGGGAACGGCATGACGTTTAATGATGCATTGTTTTCAGTAATTATCGGATCAGCTATTTTAGGAGTACTAGCTGCATTTTGTGCATATGTCGGCGCCGTTACAGGGTTATCGACCTCCATGATCTCCCGTTTTACTTTTGGTATATCTGGAGCAAAGTTTGTTTCCTTTTTCATCGCTATTTCTTTACTTGGTTGGTTTGGCGTTCAAGCAGGTTTTTTTGCAGAAAATGCTTTTGTTGCCATTGAAGGATCCATTGGTTTAAGTGTCCCCATTCCTCTACTTGCAGGTATTGGCGGAATATTGATGATGACGACTGCCATTATTGGCTATAGGGCGATCGAAAAACTAAGTTCATGGTCTGTGCCTTTATTACTTATATTAGTTATCCTCGCGGTTATTTTAGCTGTTAATAAGTTTGGAATAAGCCAACTTAGTGCACCTGTAGACAATATTTTTTCTATTGGGATGGCTATTTCACTTGTTATTAGTATCTTTGTTGTTGGTGCAGTCATTTCTCCTGATGTATCCAGATGGGCTCGGACGAGAAAGGATGCAGTTTTAGCATCATTTTTCGGCTTTTTCTTTGGAAATAGCTTCATGATAATTGTGGCAATGATTTTATCGCGGATCATGGATGAAAGCAGTTTGACTACTATTATGATTACAGTCGGGTTAGGGATTCCCGGTATTTTAGTATTGATTCTTGCACAGTGGACAACGAACACTAGCAATGCCTATTCTTCTGGTTTAAGTCTTTCTGTCATTTTCACACGTACAAACAAAGCTGTTCTTACACTAGTCGCCGGTGGTCTTGGCACATTGCTTGCTGTGTTTGGTATTTATGATCACTTCATCAATTTCTTAACGATTATGACCATGTTTATCGCACCAATAGGTGGTGTATACACTGCTTCCTATTATATTGGGGGCAAGAAAATATTTGACAGCGTGAATGATCAAGCATTTAAATTTCTTCCTCTTCTTGCATGGGCACTTGGATCATTGATTAGTTGGCTCACTATGGAAGGCCCGATCGGATTGGAAATTTTCACTCTTACAAGCATTTCATCATTAGATAGTTTTTTAATTGCCTTTATTTTCCAATCTATATTCTTACTATTCTATAAACAACGCATGCAAAAAGGAGTTCATTAATATGAAATGGTTAAATGAGGAAGATATTGAGAATATTGCAGTCGGTGCCGCAGTCCTTGGCACTGGTGGGGGTGGAGATCCGTATATCGGGAAAATGATGGCTCTCTCTGCCATACAAAAATACGGTCCAGTTAAAGTAATTACAGTAGATGAACTAGAGGATAATCAATGGGTATTGCCTGCTTCTGGAATGGGATCACCTAGTGTCCTTGTTGAAAAGATCCCTTCATTTAAACAGTTAGTGGCCCCTCTTAAAGCTTTTGAAAAAGCATCAGGAAAAAAAACGGATGTAGTGATGCCGATCGAAATTGGCGGAGTTAATTCATTGATTCCCGTTGCTGTTGCAGCAATGATGAGAATTCCAATTTTAGATGGGGATGCCATGGGACGAGCTTTTCCCGAGGCACAGATGGTTACTTTTCATTTAGATGGCCTGAAACCAGAACTTGTTACACTTGGCGATGAACAAGGAAACGTTGTAACTATTGAACCTGCAAACGGTCATTGGAGTGAAAAACTTGCCCGTAATATAACTGTGGCAATGGGCGGATCTTCCATTGTTTGTGACTATGGTATTACTGGTGCTCAAGCGAAAAAAAGCGTCATTCCGGGCACTTTAACTTTAGCGAGACAAATCGGGGCATTATTAAAAGAACAAAGAACTGCAGCTATTCATCCTATTGTTCAAATGCTCGACATCTTGGATGGTTACCAATTATTTAAAGGAAAAGCCGTGCTCATAAAAAGAGGTGTTCAAGGCGGGTTTACACGAGGCGAAGCAAACTTTGATGGTACGGATGATGATAAAAATAAAACATGCACATTATTTTTTCAAAACGAACATCTTTTAGCAGAAATCGATGGCAAACCAATTGCAATGGCACCAGACTTAATTGCTGTATTGGATGAAGAAACTGGAATGCCTATTACAACAGAAGGTTTGAAATATGGAGCAAGAGTCGTGATTGTAGCCTTTCCTGCCAATGAAAAGTGGCGGACAAAGATTGGAATTGAAACGGCTGGTCCACGCTACTTCAATTATCCATATGATTATGTACCATTAGAAACTTTAGTAAAGGAGCAATCACCTAGATGATACGACTTGGAATTGACGTAGGAGGCACAAATACGGATGGCGTTATTCTCAATGATGCCAATGAAGTATTAGGAAGTGCAAAAACGGCAACAACAAAGGATATTTTTTCAGGCATTCAAATGACGATAAAAAGCCTGCTTGAGGAAACGAAAATAAATGTAAAAGAAATAAATGTAGCTACCCTTGGTACAACACATTGTACAAATGCGATAGTGGAAAGGAAATCATTAAACAAGGTTGGGATTGTTCGAATTTGCCTACCTTCTGGAACGACTGTCCCCCCTTTACTTGGCTGGCCTAATGATTTAGTTGAAAAGCTTCATGCAAAAACAGTGCTTATTCATGGCGGCTATGAATTTAACGGCATACCAATCGCAGATCTAGATTATGATGAGTTAAAAAAATCCGTAGATCTATTCCGTGGCCAAGTGGATTCGATTGCCATTTCCGGTGTTTTTTCCCCAGTCCTTGGTGATCAAGAAAAAGAGGTAGCACGATACTTTGAAAAAGAATTGCCGAATATCCCTGTGTCCATTTCAAGTGAAATTGGCTCAATCGGTTTGATTGAACGGGAAAATGCGACAATATTAAATGCTGCCTTAATGACAACGATTAGTCATGTGTCCAATGGCTTTAAACGCGCATTGCAAGCCGAAGACATTCATGCGAATATTTTCTTCGGCCAAAATGATGGGACATTAATGACAAATGAATACGCACAAAAATATCCAATTTACACGATCGCATGTGGGCCAACAAACTCTATTCGAGGTGCTGCCCATTTATCTAAAGAGCCGAATGCGATTGTCGTTGATATTGGTGGAACGACAACAGATATCGGTGTGCTAGCAAATAATTTCCCGCGCCAAACTTCACTTGCTGTTGAAGTAGGCGGCGTACGCACAAACTACCGGATGCCCGATATATACTCGATTGGCTTTGGAGGAGGAACCCGTGTATATCTTCAAGAAGATGCTTGGACAATCGGACCTGAAAGCGTTGGCTATCAATTAACTGAAAAAGGCATCGTTTTCGGTGGCACTGAATTAACAACAACAGATATCGCCATCGGTGCAGGTTATATGGAAATTGAACATACGGATCTATCACGCCTAGCATCGATTCCTTGCGAAAAAATTTATCCAGACTTCGTTACCTTAATTGAAAAAGCCATTGATCGCATGAAAACAAGTGCTGAAGATCTGCCAGTCGTTCTTGTTGGTGGTGGTGCATCACTCATACCCACAACATTAAAAGGAGCAAGCCGAGTCATTCGCCCTGAACATGCCCAAGTCGCTAACGCAATCGGGGCCGCCCTTGGAGATATAAGCGGGACAGTAGAGCGCATCTACTCCTTAGAAAATCAGAGTTATCAAGAAGTAATGGAAGAAGCGAAAGCGGAAGCTATTGAAGAAGCTGTCAATGCTGGTGCTGATCCGGATAAGGTTGAGATCATTTTATTGGAGGATTTTGCGCTTGCATATTTGCCGGGTAATGCAATACTGGTGAGGGTTAAAGCGGCGGGGCCGTTGAAAATTTGAAGATTTTTAATGTCTTACAGTCATCATATGATAGATTTATCGACCGGGTGTTAGCACTCGGTTTTTTTATGATAAATTTGTAAAACGAAAGAAGTATTAATGGAAAACGGGATAGAACTGCTTCTCTAAGAAACTGAATTCATTCTTCAATCTTTCTAATTGAGCATTCAAATTATTAATTTCCAAAGGAGTAAGTTCATGCTCAAGTGCATACTCCACTATTTCTTTTATTTTATGTTATGAAGCTTCTGATTCATTTCATCTAACATACGAATCTGTATTTCACTCCACTGAATCTGTTCTTCAAGAAATTGTTTTATATCTTGGTCGTCTTTATTCATTGGGTTTTCTCTTTTCGATGGTTATTGAAATTCTTGGTAACGTATATTAATATTTTTATTACTCACCCCTTCCTCTATGGGCACAGCCAACTGCTCGTCTCTAAAACGATGATATCCCATAATAACCACCTTGTGCTTCTATAATGTAATACTAGATTACTTTGTATACATAATTCAAAAGTTACTTTTTCCAATGAAGCGTATAAAATCTTATAAATATAAAAAGAACCCTAGCATAACTAGAGTCCTTTCAAGTAAATTAAAATTAACGAAGAAGTTGTAATACTCCTTGTGGAGCTTGGTTAGCTTGCGCAAGCATAGCTTGAGCTGCTTGTGAAAGAATAGAGTTTTTAGTTTGCTCCATAATTTCTTTCGCCATGTCTACGTCACGAATACGTGATTCTGCAGCAGTTAGGTTTTCAGATGCCGTTCCTAGATTATTAATAGTATGCTCTAGTCTGTTTTGTTTTGCTCCCATCTGAGCACGCTCATCTGAAACAAGCTTGATAGCATCGTCAATTGTTTTAATAGCCGCAGTTGAAGTCGCGCTATCTGTTCCTAAATCAATTGCATCTATACCAAGAGCAGCTGATTGCATATCTGCAAAAGTTACCTCTAAAGTTTGAGTAGTATTAGCGCCAATTTGGAATGTAAAGGCTCCTGTAGCACCACCCGTTTGGTCTAATAGATTTTGACTATTAAATTGTGTAGTTGTTGCAATTCTATCAACTTCTTCAATTAAATCATCAATTTCTAATTGAATTTCTGCTCTATCATCAGCAGTGTTTGTATCATTTGATGATTGAACGGCTAATTCACGCATACGTTGTAAGATAGAATGAGTTTCATTCAATGCACCTTCTGCAGTTTGGATCATAGAAATCGCATCCTGTGAGTTACGTGAAGCTTGGTCTAGACCTTTTACTTGCGCTCTCATCTTTTCAGAAATTGCCAACCCAGCAGCGTCATCTCCAGCACGGTTAATACGCATACCTGAAGCCAATTTCTCCATTGATTTACCTTGTGCTCCGTTAGCAGCACCTAGTTGACGGTGCGTGTTAAGCGCCGCGATATTGTGATTGATAATCATTATAAATTTCCTCCTTGAATGTACTATCCACGTCCTTGTGAATAGTTGTTTATTTTTTGAGCGAAGGAGTCAAGGTCGGCCGCCCTTTCTCTTTCGCTTACAATAGTTATATCGTCCCTTTAATGGAAAGTTTAATAGTTTTTGTTAAAATCTTTATTGTTTTTTTGCTTTTGACAGGATTGTGAATAAATCTGTGACTCCTTCTGATGCTGCGGTGTTTTCGTTTTGGATATCTAGCCATACTTCTTTGCGATGGATCTCGACATTTTTAGGTGCGTTGATGCCGATTTTTACTTGGTCACCTTTAATGGATGTGATTTTGATTTCGATGTCGTTGCCTATTTGGATAGATTCGCCTTTTTTTCTAGTTAATACGAGCATCTTGTCACCCCTTTGCCGGCTGCCCGAAGAGCGGGTGCTTTGTTTTGTATTTTTCATCGTTGATGATTACTTGTTTTGCAAGATTATTTTTGACATTGACAATGATCGGTGCTTGTAAATTAGCTGTGCTCGCTTCAAATGGGTCATGTACAGATAAGATCACAAATGCGCTAACATCTTCAGCACTATCAATTTGTAGTAATTCTACTGTTGTATCATCCAATGCAAAATCATATTTTTCGTAAAAACTATATGGGTCTGCAATGACAAAAGCAAGATCAGTTGTTTCCACCGACTGCAACACGCTAACAACGGTTTGGTCAGGTAAAGGCAGTAAGGTAAACTTTTTCTCGTCAGGAAATCCTGGAATCCCTTTTTCAAAAGATAGGATTGTATCTTCGGTAATGTCGACTTCGCCATGGTATTTCGTTTGAATATTCATAAGTTCACGCTCCGTTTTATTTTACGAAATCAATTTTCAAGCTATTATGTTGTTTTAAGGAGAAATTAACTTTTCCTGGATGATAAGAAATGATTGGCTTTTGGGTACGTGCTTGGATCACTGGCTTGTTTTCTTGAAAACGAATATCGGTTTTTCCGGGCTGATAATGTGTTTTCACTGAAAAGTTAGAAGGGATGTAAGTAATATACGTTTCTGAAGGAGCTGGGTTTGCCTTTCGTGCCGCTTGCTCAGCGGCGACATTTCTTCCTTTTAAAGATTGGAGCATTTCATCCCCTTCTCTTGATACCCTTGCGATCCCTTGTAAAACTGCTTGTCTTGCTTTTTGTGAATTTTCCCGCGCACTTCGGAATACACTTTTTAATCCCATCTCTTCCCATGCTTGCGTTTGATCAATCGTTAGTTTTCCTTCTGTTGTTCTTATCGACATTGTCGCTTGATTTTGTTTGATTTGCAAATCTGCTTTTGGTTGTTGTATCGATTGATACGCTGGCTGAGACTGGATTGCCAATTGTGCTGATTGCGACTGCATTCTTATCTGTGGCATTTGCATCTATATTAACCCCCAATAAAAAAGTGCCAAGCACCTCCTACGTTGCGAAAAATCGCTATGTAGATAGCGCGTTGGGAGGAGCCTGGCACTTTATGCGGCTATTTATTATCTTAAAAAGTCCATAAGTGTTGGCTGAATTATTCTAGCTGCGACAGCCATTGCGGCTTGATGCACCGCTTCTTGTGCTTTAAATTCCATTACTACTTTTTCGAATTCCACGTCTTCATTATCAGACATGATTCGTTTGGCGATCACTTCTTGATTATCAATTCGCTCTTCCATGAACTCCAAGCGGTTTGTCCGCGCTCCGATTTCAGCTCTAGCACCTAATAGTTTATTCGTACTAGCATCTATATCATCAAGAAAATTAGTAAGTCCTGTTGTTTCCCCATCATTAAGTGCTGTTTCCAATTTATCGAATAGGCTAAAGATACTATCTTCACCTTCTCCAAACACGGCTGATCCTTGCATATTAACAGGCACGAAAATATCTTTTGCCAATTCAAAGTTTACGTCGTCAGAATTAAAATTGGGTGCCGCATCATTTAAGTCTTTAAATGGGGCATTTAATGTGTTTGTGCCATTAAAAATATATTTATTACCAACTTTAGAGTTAGCAAGAGTTTTCATATGTTCTTTTAATTGAGTTACCTCTTCGGCAATTGATTTCAGTTGTCCCTCGTCATAAGTTTCATTACTAGCCTGTGTGGTAAGCTCACGTACACGTTCCATGATTTTCGTCGCTTCCCCGATCGCTGAATCTGTCGTTTCGATCCAGTTATGGGCTTCTGAGAAGTTTCGTTTAAACTGTTCCACTTCTATTACATTCGTTCTGTAAAACATCCCTTTCATCGCAGTGACTGGGTCATCGGATGGTCGTGAGATTTTTTTCTGAGTTTGTGCTTGTTCAAATAATTTATCTAGTCTTGAATAACTTTGATTAATATTATTCATTACATTTCTTGCGATCATTCCATCAGTTATACGCATGTAACCCCTCCTTATCTACCAGCTTGTCCCATCCCGTTAATAATTTTATCCAGCATTTCATCAACAACTGTAATCATTCTAGCTGAAGCGGAATATGCATGTTGATATTGGATCAAGTTTGAGAATTCTTCATCCAAGGATACTTCACTTACGGATCTACGGTTATTGTCCACGGAATTAAGCAATACGCCAGTATTGTAATATAGACGGTTGGCTTGTTGACCTTCGACAGCCATTTTTCCGATAATTCCCTCATAAAATGATTGCAATGTACCTGATTCAATATCCAATCCAGAAAGTTCTTGACCTGAAGGAAGTGTTATTACTCCTTCTTTAATGACCAAGTCTTTTATCTTTCCAAAATTTAAGGCATTGTCTCCATTTCCTTGATGTGTTGGCTTTAAAGAAGCTGCAATGTCAGATGGGTTAGTTAATGAAACACCGATTTTCCCTGCTGCACCTTTATAAGAATCACCATCACCAATATTAAAAAAGGCTTTTCCTTTATCCCCATTTAAATCAAAACCTTCTTGATGAACCGCATTAAAAACTTTTGCAAATGTAAATGCATATTTATCAAGATCATCAATCATTTCAGGATATAAACCTGTTGGTGGTGGGCCATCTTCTCCATAAGCAGAAATAAATGCTGCTAGTTTTCCCTTACCTTCCGCATGATCACCAAAAGTAATAGAATCTGTTGAGCCTTTGACACTTAATTGCTTACCATTTATCTCTAATTCATTCGCTGCTCTATCATCGACAAGCGTTATTCGTTCATCGCCAAGGACGATTTCAACTTTCCGTCCTCCTTCAGCAATGGCAAGGGAATTCCCTCCGTAAGGAACAGTTGTAATTTCAATCGGTACAAGATTCGATAATTCATCAAGCAACCGATCTCTCTCATCATACAAATCATTCGGTAAATAACCATGAGGTTCTACATCACTTATTTGCTTATTAATGGAAGCAAGTTGTTTGGCAAGTGAATTGATTTCTGTTACTGAAGCATCCAGTTCTTTTTTGATATCCCCACGAATCGTCGTTAAAGAAGAATGCAAGTATTGGAATGTTTCAGAAAGCGCGACTCCACGTTGAAGCACAACCCTTCTTGCTCCCTCGTTATCTGCGTCTTTACTTAAATCTTGAAGCGACTGCCAAAATTGCGCCATAGCCTTTGATAAGCCTGTATCACTTGGTTCATTCATAATATCTTCCATTTTACTTATCGAACTTGCGAGGGTATTATAATAACCAAATTTATTATTTTCCGCGCGATATTGTTCATCGATGAATGATTCACGAATTCTTTGAATACTGCCGTCTGTCACCCCTGTTCCAAGTTGCCCTGGAATTTGCGGACGGTTCATTGATGCAGCTGGATATGGTTCGGTCTGTACGAAGTTTACACGTTGGCGTGTATATCCCGGCGTATTTTTATTAGCAATATTATGGCCTGTCACATAGATTGCGCTTTGTTGAGCGTACATGCCGCGTTTTGCTGTTTCGAGTCCCATGAATGTGGATCGCATTGCTTATCCCCCTATGCTTTTGAATCGAATATCGATCTACCAGCTTCCGGTTGATCGTTTCCTTCATTTCTTGTTTTCGAGTAGTTTGGCAGTTCTTGTTCCGGCGCAAGTATATCTAGATTCATATTTACGAATTGCATAGAATAAGTAAGCAGTTGCTGATTTAATGCATTCTTATCTTTCAACTCATCAATAATTGCAACTAGCTTCTCTTGTAAAATGATCAGCTTTTCTTGCTCCGTTCCACTGAGACCCTCGATAATCTCCGAAATTGTCGCCTCTTTATTATTCGTTAAATCAATTGTTGCTTTTAGGCGATTTTGATCTGCAACTTGAATTGCAGCTACATGTTTTTGTTCTTCACGTAAAAGTCTAGTCAGACTTTGCATATCATTATTTTTAATTGCCTCTGTTTTTTCGTTTGCTGTCTCTAATAAAAGTTTATGTATAGAGATCAGCTTTTCCATTGCTTCTACGAGTAATTGGGTCGCCATCTGCTGACCTCCCTCTTTTGTAATATCGACAAGCATCGTCATTTTTCAAGTATAGATATTAATTAAAAGCCCTTCAATTTCGCCAATAAGACTGAGAATGTTCAGTCCTTTTTGCTCTTTGTCTAAAACAGTATTCGCCAAGTCTATTAACTTCTTATCCACTTCTTTGACGATCTTATACACTTTCGTTCGTCCACGCCAATCGAATCCACGTTGTTCTTCCAGCTGAAGGCCATTACGGACCGCATCATCCATGAATGATTTAACGAGTTGCTTATATTTTCTAAAGTCTTCGATCGTTTGTGACTTAGCAAGTTTCTCACCTTGCTGTTCAATCTCCTGACGAAGCTTATCCATCCGCTCGAACACAACATTTTCACGTTTTTTCGACATCACTTCAGAAAAATGAACAGAATGTGCTGCTTGCTGTTCTTTCTTTTGGACACTATGCACTCCAGTACTTTCCACCCTGCGCACATCCATCGTGATCACTCCTTTTTTTGTAAAAAAACTGACACCCGCTGCTAAAGAAGGTGCCAGAGACGGTCAAATTAATTATTGAAGTAACTGCAAGATTCCTTGCGGTAACTGATTTGCTTGTGCCAGCATTGCTTGTCCAGCTTGGTTTAAAATATTGTTTCTCGTAAAGGTCGTCATTTCTAACGCCATATCAAGATCTCTAATCCGGGATTCAGCAGCTGTTAAGTTTTCATTGGCTGTTTGTAAATTCGTCACCGTGTGTTCTAGACGGTTTTGGTAGGCACCGAGTTTGGAGCGTTGTTCAGATACTTTCTGAATTGCAGCTTCAAATATTGAAATCGCCTTACCCGCATCTTCTGCAGTAGATACGCTTGTATTCTGAGTTGCCGTTGCAATGTTCAAGCTTACCGCATCCATTTTTTCAATCTCAACAATTAACACTTCATCTTTATTAGCGCCAACTTGGAACTGGATCTTTAATTCTCCTGTTGCACCTACCGCACCATCTAGTAATTTTTTCTGATTAAATTGAGTTGTGTCCGCAATCCGATCGATTTCTGCTGTTAGTTGATCGATTTCTGCTTGTACTGCTTTGCGATCATCGTCTTCCATCGTCCCATTCGCCGCTTGCACACTTAACTCTCTCATTCTTTGTAAAATCGTATGTGTTTCATTCAACGCACCTTCTGCTGTTTGAATGAGGGAGACTGCGTCCAATGAATTACGTTCTGCCATGCCTAATCCGCGAATTTGTGAGCGCATTTTTTCGGAAATAGCTAGTCCTGCTGCATCATCTGCTGCACGGTTAATACGAAGGCCTGATGATAGTTTTTCTAAACTTTTCGATGTACTTTGCATTGTTTGCGATAAGTTTCTATATGCGTTTAAAGCTTGTATATTATGGTTGATTCTCATGGTTTATGTTCCCCTCTCTACTCGCGGTCTAAGACCATTACGTTTTGCTCGTAAGCATTTGTTCTTTGCTGGTGCAGGCGTTGACTTTGTGTTTCGCCTGTGTTCATTGCTTCATTCCAAGCACTTGCCAATTGTTCACATATATTTAATACTTCTTCAAGGATCGCTTTATCTTTTTTCAAGTTTCCAATAATCACTTGGTTTGCCATATAGTTATAAAGTGTGTCTAGCTGGTCTGCGACAATGCCTGCTTCGTAATTAATTCCAGCACCGAGACGCTCTAATATATCATTCACTTTTTGTAATTTCACGTTCGCTTCTAGTGGTTGGTTTTGCTCAATATCTTGAATGGCATCTTGTAAATGATTAATACATACTTCATATAAAAGTGCCGTAATTTTTTGTGGTGTCATTTGATAGATTAATTCTTTTGTTAAGAAGTCCACTGGCTTTCGCCTCCGTTCACTATAAATATCGGCGTCATATTCGTTTTATGAAGAGGTACATTCGAATTCCTTCTCATTTTCTATCTTCATTCTCGTTTAGGTCAAGTTCAATCTCGTATAAAGTTGTTTCATTCTCGTTCAGAACGAATTCATTCTCGTATAGAGCCATTTGATTCTCATTTAAGATGAATTCTTTCTCGTATAGGCTAGATTTTATCCTCTATCTATGTTCCATCTCTTCTAATAAGATTAAAACTTCCGCGATGACTGAGTAAAGTTGTGGTGGGACGTTATTACCAAGGTCGATATCGAGTAATTGGCCGACAAGACTGGCATCTTCTTGCATTTGGACATCGTGTGCTTTTGCTAGTTCCATAATTTTCACTGCAAGTGCACCTGTTCCTTGGGCGACAACTTGTGGTGCTCCACCTTCTGTCTCATCATAGCGAAGTACCGCTGCTGAAGGGCCATTTTTCATGCGGCGTTTTTTCTGATTATAATAATTAGGGATCATACGCTAAAATCATACCCTCTTTCTGAAATAGATGGTTGTTTCACTGGTTCTGCTTTTTTCTCTTGTTCTACTGCTTCTGTCAAAGTTGTAAATTGCAATGCACCAATTTTATAACCAATTTCTTCTAGGCGACCTTTTGCTTTTTCTGCAAGTGGCAGCATTCTTTCTTTGAAACCATGCTGATCGTTCTTTAGTGTTAAGGACAATGTTCGATCAACTGCAGTAAGCATAATGCCGACATCACCCATTTTTTTCGTTTCCAATAAAAAGTAGAGACTGCAATTCTCCCAATCAATTTTTTGCCCACTATTATTTGACTTGAGGAATACTTTTACATTTTCTACTTGATCTTGCAATACGATTGGTAATGAAAATAGCATCGTTTGGAGGCCTGTTGAGTCTGATTTACTCATTAATTGTTGGCCTGTCATATTTTGCAATGCTTGTTCTGCTTTTTGACTCGTTTGATTGTTTCCTTCTGTTTGCGCAAGCTTCAACAATAAATTTTTCAATGTTGTATCTGCATCTGCTTTCGCGCTCTCTCCAGCAACAAGTCGATGTGCAATATCTGAATCATAGGACAGACCGAGACTTCGCATATATTCAAGTGCATGCCTTGCTGTTGGTTCCTGCCTCAGCGCTTGGAGTGGCTCTTCTACAACATGTGCCAGCTGTCTGCCAAGTGATGGCTGTTCAAGTTGCAGCATTTCTTTTGATACATAATGCTTCATGCGTACATCTGATGGCTGAAACATGAGCTTTTCTACGGTTGTTTTCACTTGATGGACAATTTCACTTGCCTTAGCGAATTCGCCTTTAGCAAGCAATTTTCTTGCATCATGAAGTTGGGAGCTTGCTTGCAATAGTTTCTTTTCTGTCCCCATATCCGTATAGAGCATAAAATCACTTTTTAAAATAGCATTGTCGAGCTGTTTGATCGCTGTTTCTAATGGCGGTCTCGCTTGAAGTGGCGCTTGCTTCATTAAACTTTCCGTCGTTTGTAAAGCATTTCTAATATCTCTCTGCACCGCTTTAAAATCTAATGCTGCCTGTGATAGCTTTTTCGAAATAGTTGTCACAATTAAATCCCGTGATTCTACTGGAACAGCTGCTAGTATTTCGCTATTAAAACGATATGTTGTTTCCGCTTCCTGTGTTTGTGCCTGCTGAGGTTGTTGCGTTTCCAACTGAGTCAATGCAGTGGCAAGTTCTTGTCGTGCTGCAAGCTCTCTTCCCGCAGATTGGAATTGTTCCGCTTTTCCAATCGCTGCTTGTAATATCTCTTTTTGAGCTCCCGTCCATTCATCCTGCCCTATACTATCTTTGAGAAATTGAATCACATTGGTCAGATTTGGCACGGTTTTAATTTGCTTAGCAGCTTGTTGGATGATTGATTCAGACATATCTGTTGTCGCAAGACTTGATGTTGGCACGCGCACTTCGACTGTTGCTTGCAGTACGTTTGAAACTATTTTCGCCAATTGGGGATTGTTTTTTAATTCAACTGCAAGTTTACTTAAAAGCTCTCTTGCCACGTTTTGCGGACTTTCCCCTTGTTGTAATGCTTTTGCTAGTTGCTGAATGATTGCTGATTTTGCCGGATCTTTCACGAGCTGTTCAAGCTTTGCTAATACTTCCGCCACTTTTCCTTGGATTGAATCTTGTTGCCGGATCTGGTTTTTATAGTCTTGATTCAATTCCGAAGCAATATCTTCCAAAACATGCCCGAATGGTTTGCCATGCAATGATTCATGAGCAGCCTTTATTTGTGAAGGTGTAAATTCAAGCTTTTTTCCAGCCATTTGCGCAATCGTTTCTAATTTTTGCTCTGGTGTTCCCGGTCCTTTTTCCATATATGTTTTTATATTATTTATCGTTTCTTTTGTTATTGGAATATGATTATCTTGGAGAAGTTGAACTGCTTGTCTCACACCATCTGAAAGTACTGCCTGTTGTGGCTTTACGTTTTGTGGTTGATTGGCATTCACTTGGTTCGTTGTTGCTTTTACAACTGGAATCTCCTGCTTCATATCTGTCACTTGCAACAGTACTTTACCTGTGTTCGGAAGAGCACCGTCTACTTTTACCTTCATTTCTTGTCCTTTTATTTGGACAAGCGCCTCATTATTTGGAAGCTTTTCTTTTACAGTTGCATGATATGTTCCGCCTTCTTTAAGCTGGCTAGAACTTTCATTTATTATTAAAGATTGAAGCTTTGATTCGTTTTGAATCAACATTAAATTCACGCCCCCATAAAGAGAGGGAACTAGCCCATCAGCCAAATTGGCTAAGCATACAAAGATGCTGGGGCAAGTTCCCTCAATCATCAGATTCGTTACACAAAATATCAGCCATCTTTAAATAGAACCTATGCATTTCATGGTTCTACGCAATCGCTGACATTTCACATTTGTAGCCGCTCATCCATGAGCACTAGTCGAATCCGTTCGAATGTCGCTATATTAAATTTTCTAACTCTGTACATTTGTTTATAGTCGGTAAAACTTTGCGATGCTTTCTGCTACTTCTTTCGGGTTCACTTCGTACGTCCCATTTTTCACTTGCTCTTTTAATTCAGCAATTCGCGCTTCCCGTTCTTTGGCAATGGACGGAATTTGCTGCATTTCTTTAGCTCTAGCGGAAATTTCCACTTTATCCGTTTTGCCTGTTGCAGATTGTTGCTCCACTTTATTTACTTTCTGTTTATATGGATTGTGTTCCACAGGTCGAAAGGGATTGATTTTCATGGTCTTTCCTCCTTTGATTCCGTCTCTCATCTGTTTCTATATTATTAGTATCGGTTCACTCTTTAAATTGTTTAGGATGAATTCATAGGCCAATTCTCTCATTTTAACTAACCTTATATGTCATTTCTTTAGGTCTTGAGAATGATACACAGCTGTATGAAGTTGGTCTTGTCTATTTTTCTCATTTTCAAATGCGCTCAGTTCTTGTTTGATCGATGTAGCACAGTTTTCACATATTTTTCCTTTTGTAATCAAAGTACCACAACGATCACATGGGAAGCCTAAATTAGGAAATTGCGCCACTTGCAAGCGTCCTTTTTTAACCCATTTCTGCAACAGATATTCTTCTACATCTGTTGCTTTTGCTACTGTTTCCATCGTCGCGGCTCTATTTTCCCTTTTCCTTAAAAATCGATACACCCTATCATAATCTGCCTCTTCTTTTTTATAACATGCATCACAGCAATCACGAATGGTATTTTTCACATAAATGTTACCACAGTTTGGACAATTATCTAAATCCATTATTACTTCCCCCTGATTTTTGCTTCTATTTATTGTATCGGCTATTCCGCTTGATGTTTAACCTCTTGCTAAAGTAAAAGCTGATATGGACTTAGCACCAGCCTGTTTTAACACCTTCGCTGCATGGCGAATCGTTGAACCCGTTGTATAAATATCATCTATGAGCAAAATATGTTTCTCTGTTAAATCCTCTTTTGTAGATACAGCAAAGACATCTGTTGATTGCATACGAGCTTGCCTCGTCTTTTTTGATTGCTTCTCCGCATGTTTACGGATCAGTAAATCCTCTATTGCGAATCCGGCTTTTTCGGCGAGCCCTATCGTTTGATTAAATCCTCTTTCTTGCAGACGTTCTTCACTTAATGGAATTGGTACGAGTATATCATAGGTGAGTTGGTTGATGCATGCGCTTATTTCCTTAGAAAATGCAGCCGCAAGTTCATAATCCCCACGGTATTTATAACGAGCAAGCATTTCTTTTAAGTACTCATTATACTCAAATACGGAGAGATTTTGCTGAAGGATATCTTTCCAATTTGGATTCACTTCCCAGCGAACGCAATCCGTACATACTGAATCTGTAATAAATTCTGCTTTCAGCTTTTCTAAAGATCGAGAGCATTTGCCACAACGCTTTCCCTTTATTAATGTTAACTTTTCAAAACAATGATGACATAAAACGGCTTCTTCAGACTTAAAGATGAGCTTTCTCCAAGTTACTTCGGTAACGATCTGCATATCACAATAAATACAATGATTGTTCATCATGACAAAAGCCCTTTTTTCTGTGCTTCTTGGTTCATCTCATCGATATGTGTGAGCGCCTTAATCATCGCTTGCGTTCTTCCATAATGGAAAAAAGTAATCTTTCCAGATGGATAGGAAGCACTTCTTCCTACCCGACCAGAAATCTGCACTAAAGCCGACTCAGTAAACGTATCATCTTCTGCACCGATGACAGCGACATCGATATTAGGAAAAGTCACACCACGTTCGAGGATGGTTGTTGTCAACAGAATAGGGATTTTTTTGGCACGCATGCTTTCGACTTTTTCTTTACGCTCGGGATCTTCTGCATGAACAGATTCAATTGCTTGATGGAGACGTCTAAATAAAGGTAATGCTTTTTCCATTAATTCAATATGGGGAAAAAATACGAGTGCTTGTTTTTTAGCAGTGATACGTTGTCGAACCCATTGAATGATCTTATGAGGAATTATCTCTTTTTCAAGTTGCTTACGCCAATTTCCACACCAAGTGAAGGCAGGAACTGGTAGCGGTTTTCGGTGGTAGCGTGCGGGGATTTTAATATGTGGTCGCTTGCCAACTTTACATTCGATCTGCCAAGTTGCACTAGGTGTGGCCGTTAAGTAAATATTTGCTGAGCGAAGCATGGCCGCTTTTTTCACTGCCCATTGTAGACTTTCATCAAATGTATATGGAAAAGCATCCACTTCATCCACGACGATGGCATCAAAAGCCGCTTCAAACCTTAGGAGTTGATGTGTTGTAGAAATGGTAAGAGGAGCATAAAGGTTTCGATCATCACTTCCACCGTATAGAGCTGCAATGTCGATGGTTGGAAACACCTTTTTAAACCTTGGTGCAAGCTCTAATACAACATCTGTCCTTGGTGTAGCAATACACACACGATGTCCGAGCTGTAACGCTTTTTCAATGCCGGCAAAAAGCACTTCAGTTTTTCCAGCGCCACAAACTGCCCAAATTAAAATCTCTGAACTTGATTCGATTGCTTGTAAGACAGCTTCGGAAGCTAATTTCTGTCCAGGTGATAGTTCTCCTTGCCATTGAAGGGATACGGTAACATTGTTTTCAGGGATTGGACCATTCCAACTATATAATGGTGTACATGTAGAAACCCTCCCCATCATGATGCATTTACGGCAATAGGAACATTCCTTTCCACAATTGGCACAAGGAAATCGCCCAAATAAACGCATAACTGTATTAGCACACCTCTCACATCTTAAGGTTCTATGCTGAATTCGAATGCCAGGCTTCAACTTAATAAGACCTTGAGAAAGATATTCGTTCATTATTTTTTGAGAAAAGGGAAGTTCTTGCTGGAGTAGGGAACGACCTGAAAGAAATAGCTGAATATCGCGGGGGATGAGAGTTGTCGAGGGTAAATCGGGGTTTGTATTAGTTTTCAAATTATCACCTCATTAATTTATTTGTAAAAGAGAACTGGCCCTTCTATGTGCCAGTCCCAAAATTTATAAACGAATCGTCCATCCTAAGCCCATTGCACCTTCACCGAGGTGGGTGCCGATCACTGGACCGAAGTAGCTAATATTAAAATCTACTGTTGGATACAATTGCTCTAATTCTGCCTTCCATTCCGCTGCATCTTGTACACGATTTGCGTGAATAATCGTTGCTTGTAAGCGATGGCCCTTTTCTACGTCCTCACCAAGCAAATCAGCAACTCGTTTCATCGCCTTTTTACGTGTGCGAATCTTTTCAAATGGAACGATCACTTTATTTTCAAAATGGAGTAGAGGTTTAATATTTAGCAAGCTGCCAATGATCGCCTGTGCACTTGATAGACGTCCTCCCCGCTGTAAATGGGTTAAATCATCGACCATAAAATAAGCGCGCATGGATGCTTTTAACTCATCAAGACGGGCAATGATTTCTTCTGGTGTTTTTCCTGCCTTCGCCATTACTGCCGCTTCTAAAACATAGAATCCTTGGGGCATGCAGCTAATTTCAGAGTCATAAGCAAACACTTTAGCATTTTCCGTCATATCCCCTGCAGCAACAGCTCCTTGAAACGTTCCACTAATACCGCTTGAAAGATGGATACTAATGATCGCGTCATACTCTTTCGCTAACTTGCTGTATAATGCTTCGAATTCACCAATTGGCGGTTGCGTTGTCGTAGGAAGCTTCGTACCGTTTCTTACTTCTTCATAAAAGTCCGCCGCTGAAATATCGACTTCTTCTCGATATGTTTCAGAGTTAATAACGACGCATAACGGGATCATATGTATATGTAAATCTTCTCTAATATGTTTTGGTATATATGAAGTGCTATCAGTCACAACTGCAATCTTCATTCGTAATCATCCTTAGTTCATTATTTAATATTGTTCGACCTTACCATTCTATCTAATATACAAAGGTTTGAAAAGGGGTGACTAATGTTAGCACCATGCGAAGTTTGTCGAATATATGCATTATTTGCTAGGTGCTTTGGAGGAGCGTGATATAGATCCTTTCTACACATATCAACAAGGTCAATCACATGATAGTCCACTTTGTACTAGTAAACTGGGTTTTACTAGTGAATGAACGCTACACTTGAACTTCATCATAACCTATTTAGGACGAATGACAAAATACATCACAATTTAGCATATCAAATAAAAAACACTTTTTCCGAAATTACTGGCCATGACAGATTATTTACTGGCCGTCACTTGATGTTTACTAGCGGTCGAGCGCGAAGTACTAGCTGTCGAGGGACAATTATTGGCCGTGAAGGAACATTTACTGGCGTAGTCACTTATTATAACAATTGTAGCTTTTTACTAGCTGATATTAAATAGAACTTCATGCGAAAACGAACAGACACAAAAATAACTAGCAGCAAAAACACTTTAGCTGCTAGTTATGTATATTAAACGCTATGTCTATACTGCATCTCAGTTTGTGATTCTGGATTTCTAATAGATAGTTTTACAGTGTCTCCATGAGAATATCGTCCAGATGTAATATTATCATGGGCGGTAATCCGTTCTTCTCCGACTTGAATCGTATAATGGATTTCCTTTCCTTGATATTGAACGGTAGTGATTTTGCCAGACATACCTTGCCCATGAGAAGATAAACGCCATTGTTCCGGGCGAATTGGACAAATATTTTTCTTTTTCAATTGAGGTGATATGTCCAAATTGCTCCATTTTTCCGCCGGTGAGTGATCGGGAATAAAATATTGATTCATCCACTTTCCTTTTATTAAATTGTTTTTCCCAACGAACGTTGCCACGAATTCTGTTTCCGGTCTCAAATAGATCGTTTCCGGACTTCCGATTTGCTCAATTCTTCCATTATTCATGACAACAATTCTGTCTGCCATCCCAAGTGCCTCGCTTTGGTCATGGGTAACATACATTATGGTTGCCTTTGTTTCTCGATGAATATGTTGAATCTCCTTGCGCATGTCCATGCGAAGCTCTGCATCGAGTGCACTGAGTGGCTCATCCATTAATAATAAACTTGGTTCAGGCGCTAGCGCGCGGGCTAGCGCCACCCGTTGTTTTTGACCACCAGATAGCTCTTCTGGATAGCGTTTTGCGAACTTTTCCAAACCTACCAAATGTAAAATATCAGTGATTCTTTTATCATGATTTTTACTTAATCCTTTATTTACATATCTGTGATGTTTTAAAGGAAAGCGGACATGTTCTTGCACATTCATATGCGGCCAAAGTGCGAAGGATTGAAAAACCATGCCGATATTCCGTTTTTCAGGTGGAGTAACTTTTTTGTCTGTCGCGATGAGTTGTTCATTCATTATCATTCGTCCCGATGTCGGTGACATAAATCCAGCGAGTAATTTTAACAAGGTCGTTTTGCCACATCCTGAAGGACCAAGGATAGCGATGAATTCACCGTTATTAATAGAAAGATCGATCGACTGCAGCGCTTGATAATTTCCATATGTTTTAGAAATGCCATCTAAAGTAATCATCGTTTTTTCAGCACACTCCTTGCCCATGTTTTCTCTAATTGAATAAATAAAATACCGCCAATGAAGATTGCCATCACGATCATACTCGACAACGCTGAAGAATAAGTCGTATAACCAGATTGCTCAAAATTAAAGATCACGACACCAATGGTTTCTTGTCCACTTGACCATAATAAACTTGATACGGTTAATTCGGTTAAAGCCGTTAAAAAAACTAATAAAGCACCACTTATCAATCCTGGAAACAAGAGGGGAAAAAGGATTTTTCGCCATTTGGCTATTCCACTTGCTCCTGATGTTCGTGCAGCCTCTTCAATAGAAGGATCAATTTGTGAAAAAGCAGTAAAGCTAGAACGAACTTGCAATATTAAAAAGCGTGTTAAATAGGCAATAACAAGAATCCAAATACTCCCATATATACCTGGATTCCATCCTGGAATAGGCTGCATCCAAGTTAATATCATACTTAATGCAAAAATAGTACCTGGTAATGCATAAGGCACTGTCACGATACCTTCCATTAACTTCGTTATATTGCTTTGACTCTTGTGACGAATATAGGCAATTGCTGTCCCGACAAATAAACAAACAATTGCTGTAATTAACGCAAGCTTTATACTAGTGTTGATCGCTGAAAAAGTCCGCTGATCGGAAAAAAGTACATACTGGTAGTTCTTAAGAGATAGATTTTCCCAACGAAACGATAACCCGTATGCCTTTATGAACGAGGATGCCGCCATTGAAATAAATGGAATGATACTAGTGAAAAGCAGAAAGCACCAAATAAAGGTTTCGCATATCCTCCTTTTTGCTGTAGATAATAGTATACGCGCCTCCATATCTGTAGTAGCTGTTTCTGTGATTTTTCCTTTTCGCATCATTAACCATTGCGCTATCATGCCAGCTGCTGCGATGATCGCTAATACGATGGATAAAACAGCTGCACGTGAAAATGCGGAGGGTCCAAAACTTACAATTTGCTCATAAATATACGTGCTAAGGACTCGAATATTTGCTGGTATTCCCAAAAATGCAGGAATACCGAAATTATCAAGATTCGATAAAAAGGCTAAGAAACCACCAGCAGTAATACCTGGTATTGCAAGTGGGATAACTAGTTTGAATAATATATGCCATCTACTCGCTCCGCTAACTTTCGCTGCTTGCTCTAGTTCACGCGGTATTTTTCTAAATACATTTACAGTGAGTAAATAAACAAGTGGATAATGGGATATACCAAGTACGAAAATAATACCACCAATGCTATACAAATTAGGAGCAGTGAAATGACTGGATAGGAGCTGCAATCCAGCATGGACAAATCCATTTTTACTAAATAATTGCACCCAAGCTAGCGTCGTTATATAAGATGGGATAATGAATGGAAAAAAAATGAATAGCTGAATCCACTTTTTGTTTTTAATATTTACGTATGCCATTGCCCAAGCAAAAGCAACACCAAGAAATAAAGATAATATGGTTGAACCGGTAACAATAATGAGCGTATTTTTAACAGTTAGCCAAGTAGTTTTGTCGTAAAGAACATGGGCATAATGGGCAAGTGTGAAAGTGTCTTCTTGCCTGAAGCTAATGAAGACTAATCGAAATACAGGTGTAAGGAATAAAAGTATGAGCAATAGGAAACCAAACAAGGATATAATGCGTTTATTTAGGAAGGAAGAAGATAAGGGACGACGAACCTCCGTTATCTCCTCCACAGATATTTGTTTAGGAATCATTCATCATTCTCCTACATGCTTAATGTTGTCCGAAAATCTCTCCAAATTTTGTTTTGTCTTCTTCTTTTTCAGCCAATAAGTCTTTCATATCTGCTTCTAAAACAGTCATTTCAGTGATAGTTTTCAATCCCTCTGGAGCAGGAATGCCATCCCTTGCAGGCGTATATCCTAGTTCCGCCGCTACTTTTTGTCCGTCTTCAGATAGTACGAAGTCAATAAACGCTTTCGCTGCAGCCTCGTTTTGTGTATTTTTCATAATGCCGATTGGTTCGGTCACAACTGGTACCCCGCTGCTTGGATAAATCAGCTCTACTGGTGAGCCTTCTTTTTTTGCTTTAGCTACGATAAAGTCCACTACCACGCCGTATGACTTTTCTCCTGAAGCAACTTCTTTTAGCACGGCTCCATTGCCTTTGGTAATCGTCATGCCGTTATCCTTTAAGCTTTCATAAAAGTCCCAACCAAGAGCACTGTCTCTTGTAAAAATCCCTAAATTGTACGCGGCTGCACCTGAATAAAAGGGGCTTGCCATCAAGCTTTTATCTTTTGCTTCTATTTCTAATAGATCTTCCCAATCTTTTGGTGCGGAGGTTACATTATTTGTGTTAATGACAAGCGCTGTGGCCATTACTTTTGTACCGCTATATGTACCTTCCGGATCGACCAGTGTTTCAGGAATATTTTCCGCTTCAGGAGATTGGTAACTTAATAATAAATTGTCCTTTTTCAAGCTCTCAAACGTAATCGCATCTGCTACAAGTAATACATCAGCTTGAATATCTCCAGCTTCTTTTTCAGCCATAAGTTTTGAAACGACTTCTTCTGTCCCTGAACGATAGGTAGATACTTTTACATCTGGATATAGCTTATTAAACTCGCTTACTAGCTTTTGTGCATCTTCATCAGGCTGTGAAGTATAAAACTGTAATTCTCCTGAAATATCTGGTTGACCTGCTGCTTTTGTTTTATTACTTGGCTCTGTGTTGCTTTCTCCGCATGCTGCTAAAAGCAATACGATGATACATGTCATTGAAAATAGAAAGTGTTTTCTCATGTTATACCCCTTCCTTTATACGAGTTTTTATGTTTAATGGGTGATCACGAAACCAGCGACTGATTCTATCTGACTTTCTTTTATTTTCAAATTGATATTCTATCGGTGATATCGTCACATAAGCGTCTTTCACATATTTAAAATCACTTTGATCATCGAAATTATATAATTGCTCCCATTCATCTTTTAGCCAAAAATAAACATGTCCATGCGGGTCATTTAAACCAACATATTGATATCGAGAAATACTCATATCTAAAGGAAGGATGACAATACCTTTGCATGTATCCTTCGATACATTTGGGAGATTAATATTCAAGATCACGCCTTTTGGAATACTATTTTGCAATATAGTTTCAACCACTTCATATAAAATTTGTTTTGTTCTATAATAATTTACGTCCTTTTCGTTGAACGCATGAAGTGAAACAGACACGGATGGGATTTGGTACAACGAAGCCTCAACTGCTCCAGCCATCGTCCCTGAATAAAATATATCTCGACCGACATTAGGCCCTAGATTAATACCTGAAAACACGATATCAGGCGGCTCGGGCATGAGGACTTCCATTGCCACTTTCACACAATCTGAAGGTGTACCGTTTATACACCATGCTGCTTTCGCTTTAGGAAAGATATCCACCGGCTTTGCTTTCAGGGGATTTCTTAGCGTAATCGAATGTCCAATTGCACTTCGCTCTTGGTCGGGACAACATACATACACATCAGCAAAATGTTGTAGTGTTTCTGTTAATGCTTCCACGCCTGGTGCAAAAATTCCATCATCATTCGTAATTAATATGTTCAAAAAAACACCTCTCTTTTTTTCGAAGCAATGGTTTCGAAAAATTGCATGTTTCTTCGTAGCCAGGCTAATCCAACGCTAGGATCAAACCCTTCGATTACAATTGGAACATCTTGCATTTGTAAAAATCTCAACAGTGTATTAGTTGGTAAAATACCGTCACCAAGTGGAATGTGAAGTTGATGTTTGCTCACATCACTAATATGGATTTTATTCACATATAATGTTTGTAACCATTGTTCGTACACATCCTCTGTAAGCGAAATATGGGCGACATCAAAGGTCGTTTGTAGATCGGGTTGAAATACTCCAGTTACTCGATTAATAATATTAGGTGAAACAATAAATTCTTTAGGAATTGGTTCCATTAGCTCTAAAGACAGCGTCTTCCCTTTACCCTTGGCGAAGGAGACAATATCATGCAATCCTTCAAATAATAATTCCATATGCATGGATTGGCTCAAGGAAACAAGCGTCTTTTTCCCAGGATGAAGTGTAATATTATCAGCCCCTATTTGTTCAGCTAATAATATTGACTTTTTGATTTCACCGATCGATTGTTCTCTAACTCCTTGATTAAGGGCGCAAATATTTAAGTCCCAACTTGAAGCATGCATCGTTAATTTTTGTCCAGACTCTTCACGAATTTGATTCACCTGTTTAGGATCCGAATCGTAAAACCAAAAATGATCCGCCCACACTTCAACACCACCTATTTGAAACCGGCTTGCAATTTGCAGAACATCCTCTATCTTATAGGCCCAACATAATGTTGAGGCGATTCTTAGCTGATCCATCGCGTTTCCTCCCATCAAGTGTTTAATAAAGAACAAGGTGTTTCTCCTGCTCATAGATTAATCATAGAGGAGCTATATTAAGATAAAGCCAATTTCCATTGTGGAGATTGTAAAGTTTCTCCAATATAGAAAAGATTTAAGCGTGTTGCTCGATCGTGCTTTCAGGAAAATAATGGCCGACAATTGTTAATATCTTGTTAATAATTCACATAATCTTTATATTCAGTTATACGGATAAAAAATAAGAGGCGAAAAGCATATACTTTTCGACCTCTTATTTTAATTATTGGTATATGTCAATAAGAATGTGAATCACAAACAAATGGAACAATTAATTACTAGGAGAAAAAGAGAATCAAGTTAATTAATGCGTAAGGTGGCGACTCCGAGGGGATCAGCGTGTCAGGTGAGATCCCGCAGGAAGCTCACCGCACACCGCCCCCCCGGAAAGCGCCTCACTGAATCGGAAATCAACGGTAATTCACTCTCCCGTGGTGTAAAGATTAATTTCGCTATAATTATCTCGGTATAGAAACCATATCGAGTATGCTATAATATGTAGAAAGAGCTACTCTATTAAGACTAGGTTATTTATGGACCTTCGATACATTTTAGAATGAATACGGAACAATTAGGGGGTCACCTGAAAATGAATTTAGAAGCGTTGATTAATAAATATTATGATCAATTAAACAGTAACGACTTACATGTAATCAGTTACATTAGTCAAAATATCGAATTATGTAAAGATAAAACCGTCACAGAAATAGCAAAGTATTGTAATGTCTCCCCTTCTACTATTATTAGAACGACAAAAAAACTGAGCTTTGATGGCTACAGTGAATTTCGTTACTTTTTAAAAGAAGAGGCCGATCGAATAAAAGAAACAAAAGTGCCTAATAATCAATACTTCAATAGTTCAGTTATACTAAAAGATGTGAAAGAAACGATTAAACTGTTTGAACAAGATAAAAGCTTAGAAAAAATTTATCAATTATTTTTAGAGTCAAATCGCATTTTTGCTTACGGAACCGGTTATGGGCAAAATTTAATGCTTAAGGAATTTTCAAGATGCTTATTAAATCATAATATTTATTTAAATATTATACCTAGCAAAACCGAACTTGAATTAATCTCTCAAACCATTACTCCAAATGATTTATTATTGGTTGCCTCTTTATCCGGAAATATGAAATCCATTGATTCGATGATAAAAAATATTGCAGTAAGGCAAGTACCAATGGTTTCAGTAACTGTTTTTTCAAGAAATGAATTAGCTTATTTAGCAAATTATAACCTTTATTATCAGGTCTCAAATCTAAATAAAGTTAGCCAATTAAACAATTCTTCTTTTGTTACATTAAATCTAGTATTAAGTCTATTGTATGAAGGATTTATCAACTATGTGAGAGAAGATTGAATAACATCGGCGGAGGTTATCATCCTATTGATAACTCTCCGTTTTTTATTATATTTTTACTTAATTTAAAGTTATTGTTAAAACGACCGAGTCTTCCGTTGTAGCACCATAGTGATGCTCTATGTTCGCCACTTCGTCCATATTCGTGATGATAAGAGGTGTAATCACAGATTTAGCCTTTTCCTTGATGAGATTTATATCAAATGAGATTAACTTCTGGCCAGCAGTAACCTTGTCGCCAGCGTTTACAAAACTCTCAAAACCCTCGCCAGATAAGTTTACCGTGTCTATTCCTATATGCAGCAATATTTCCAAACCATTATTTGATTTGATTCCCACAGCATGCAAAGTTGGAAATACCTGAACAATCTCCCCGTCCATTGGTGCATATAAAATACCTTCCGATGGTTCAAAAGCTATTCCATCTCCCATCATTTTTGAAGCAAATACTTCATCAGGTACATCAGAAAGAGGACGTCCTGTTCCAATAATTGGAGCTTTTATTTCCAGTTTATTATTCTTTTTTAAAAAGTTAAACATCAATTTCCCTCCCGTATAATGTTTTTCTATCAAAATAGCCAAATGGATTTTCTTCCTTTGAAAGACCTACCATTTCCTAAGTTTGAACAATAACTATTAAATGATTGGTCAATGGACAGGAATATGAGAACTTAATATATTCCCGCCATGGATGGTTCAACATCTATTCTTTACATAGATCCATTACTAAATGTAACATCACATCTATTCCTTTTTTTATATCTTCATAATCTGTCCATTCATCCGGATGATGTGAAATGCCATTTTTACTTGGTACATATATAAAATTAGTAGGAGCGAAATCAGTCATAATCATTGCATCATGTCCGGTTCCGTTATTGATAATCGTATACTTATAACCTAAGTCCTTACAAATATCCTCCATTTTATCAACATTTTCTTTTACCATCACACTAGGAGGAGTTGGATTGCTATAGCCGATTCGAGCCATTTCTATTAATTCTATTTCCACATTCGTCTCTTCTTGAATAGACTTTATTTCTGCCATTAGTAAATCGCGTAAATTAACATCTTTGAGCGTTTCTACATCAAAGGTTCTTATTTCCACTTTAGCTTGAACATATTCCGGAACAAATTGGTGGGAATTAGGTGATATTTCCATTTCTCCTACCATTCCTGCAATTCCAGGTCCTAATGATTTGACAAGTTGATTAACTGCTAAAACAAATTTTGACGCAGCTATCATTGCATCTTGTCTAGTATCCATTGGTGCGGTAGAATCTGCTAATTTGCCATGAAACTTAATCTTATATCTGCCTATTCCAGGGAGATACTCAACTAAACCGATATCAATATTATTATTATCTAGAATCGGTGCTTGCTCTATATGAAGCTCGATGAAGTTTTTAATCGAACCTTTTTCCCTTTTAGCAGCTTCTAAATCAGGAATCAGACCGTATTCTTTCATCGCTTCTCTTTTCGTTAATCCATGTCTATTTCTAACTGTATCTAATTCTTTCTCTGTTAAAGTTCCGACCATTGCCCTAGAATTGGAGACCCCAGTACCTGGTCCAAATGTTTCTCCTTCTTCCGCGTTCATTGCTATGATTTCTATCGGATATTCATTTTTAATGTTATTTTCATGTAAAACACGCATAATTTCCAAGGCTGCGACAGTGCCGGCAACCCCATCAAAAGCTCCACCATTTACGACGGAATCATAATGTGAACCAATCATAATTACAGGTGCGTCAGGATTTTTTCCTTCTCTACGTCCAAATAAAGTGGAGAATCCATCTTCCCATACTTTTAAACCAATTTTCTCCATCTCAGTTTTCAAATATTCTTTTGCTACTTTATCTTCGTGAGAATATGATGACCTTGTAACTCCATTGCCTGGAGTTGCAGTAAAGGTAGCTAATGTCTCAATATCTTTAATTATTCTATCCAGATTAACCTTCATATTTTTCATTCCTTTCAAACACATAGTAGATATCTGGAATAATCGTAGCACTAGAAAAATAGAGGAACAACACATGTCATGTATTAAGATTTTTTAATCTTATTTTGAATAAAATTTCATTTTCGCAAAAAATATGCGATACATAAGAATAGAATGATCAGTTATTTTTACCTAAGTATTTTAATAATTATAAATGGTAATTTTATTAGAAAATGGATGTCATTAGATAAATTGTCAAATCTGATAATAGGAATTGAAATCTTTTAGAATACTATCTTTATATATAAAAAGACTCTCTAAAGATCGGTTGAAATCGACGTTTAGGGAGTCTACATAAATATTACTTAGTTCCAATTGAATTCCAACTTTTATCCTTTCTTTTCGCTATATGATCAACCGTTTACATTTTTTCTTCGTCATAGATTGCGCTCGGCTATTTCTTTTGTAATTTGCCCATGCGTTTTATCTAGTTTGTAGAACATTAAAACGAAAATTTCCAATACGGTGAGTATAATCGGTGCCAATATCATTAATATTCTAATCATACTAATCGCATTGTCTGATATAGCATCTGGATTATAACCTACCCATCCTAAGGCATATGCTACGAATGCGGATCCAATAGCAACCCCAAATTTTGTTGCAAAACTGTATGCTGAGTAAAGCAATCCTTCAGTACGCTCGCCATATTTCCACTCTTGATAATCAATACTATCCCCTAACATAGTTAAGTTCGCTGGCTCACCGAATCCAATGAGTACGTTAATAAAGAAGAATAATAAAGCAAAAAGAATGGTAGATTGACCTTCAACGAAAAATAGTAAGACTAATAATACTACTACGATTGAATACATACCGATACTTGAATTTCTATTTCCTAATCTCTTAATTAAGTATGGTGCAATAACTGCTCCTACTAGGTTAGCGACATTTAGCAGAGTTAAATAGACCGGTACCATATGTGGTTTGTCGAGCACATAGTTCACATAATAAATAAGGATTGCGTTCATTACCCCCAAACGAACAAACCACAATAGTACGTTGACTGCGGAAACCACCCATGGTTGATTTCTAAACATTTGCCTAATAGATTTTTTTAGATTTGGCATTTTCTCCTTTTTAATCGATTGAGTAATCTTTTCTTTACAATTTTTAAAGACTAATAAAAACAGGACAATCCCAATAATTGAATAAATTGTCATCACAAATGGAAATCCAACTTGTAGACTTCCTTTTCCAAGGTAACTAGCCAATGGCAAAGTTAAAGCAGCTACAATAATACCACCTATGGATCTACCAATTGAACGAAAACTACCTAATTGTGCTTTTTCACCCGAATCTCTCGTCATCATTGTCATTAAAGTACCATACGGTAAATTAATAGCAGTGTAAATCATCCCTAGTAAAGTGTACGTAATATAGGCATAGACTAACTTCCCTGTATCCGTAAAATTGGGTGTAATAAAGGTTAATACACTTAATATTCCAAATGGAACTGCCATCCACAATAGATAAGGACGCGCTTTCCCATGCTTGCTATTTGTTCGGTCAATTAAGACTCCCATAAGAGGGTCGTTGATGGCATCCCAAATCCGCGTGAGTAGAAATAATGTTCCAACCGCTGCTGCGGAAATACCGAAAACATCGGTATAAAAGAAAAGTAAATAACTCGTGGCCATTCCCCAAACAAAGTTCGAAGCTAAATCTCCATATCCATAGCTAATTTTCTCTCTTAAAGTTAACTTATCTTGTAAAGTTGGCCTGTTTGATAAGGTTGCCTTATCTGTCTTTATCGTTGTTAGATTCATCTCTTAGTCTCCGTTGTTTATTTATTTTGGTAACTCCACTCTCACCCAATATAGACTTGTTTCTGCTAGATAGTTTTCATCTTTCTCTCATCAAAATACTTTTATTTCAGTTCTACTGCCTTTCCCGTTTCAGCAGATTGATAGATAGATTTCAAATTTGTGTTACAACATAATCTTCTTCAAGCTTCACCAGTTGCTCGCACTGTCATTGAGAATAGCTTCGATCCACTGTTTCGCTTCTTGGTAACCCATATCCATTTCTCGCCATTCAAAGTAAGAAATACCTGGGGGTTGAGTTGTGTCGATTCAATTCTTTGTCCATATTTTGTACTGTTAAAAGTTACATAGCCTTCGTTTTTGTACGGATTTCCAGACATCTCTGCTCCAGCTTCTAAGCTTCTAATCCACAGAGAGTAACTTGTGCTTCTTTTTTTTCATCGAGCAAGTTTAATGTCCACGACGCTTCTAACGTAATCGTAGCTCCGTTTTCCATTTTTATATAACCAAACGCTGAATCTTCAACCTTGTATTCATCTGGATTCCAAGGTCCATTGTATGAGTACCAATATCAATCACCGGGCCGCCACCATGTTTTTCTTTGTCCCTGAAGACTCCCCAAGTCGGGAGCCCTCTTCGCCGAATCGCCTGAGCTGCTCTTTTGCAGCCTTTTTACCCCTCTCAATCAAAACATCGCAAAAACCAACAATCTCTACATCGTCTACTTTTGCCAATGAAGGTAAATGTTTTTGATTGGCGTTCCCTCCACATCCAATGATTGCTACCCTCATTTTACGTATTTCTCACATTGTTTATCTCCCCTTATGTTTATTGACTCACTTTCATAAAATAAACTAGATATATCCAAACTGACTATTTAAAGCGCTTACCAATACCATAATCATAATTAAGCAATAAATTGAATCTCAACTGATACGTTTCGCAATTTTCCAAAAGCGCTTTCAGAAATAACTCATTTACAGATTAGTATATAAAAATAATCTTGTCAATATATTGTATGAATTATTGAAAGATTACTTATTCTCACTCTTATATACATTACTATTACTTAAAAACACAATTTTCGTTTAAATATCCATTTTACATTTGACAGTTTCTATCAATCTGATAAACTTTTTACTGAAAACGTTTTTTGAAACCACTTTCAGAAGACGATTACACCATATTGTTATTTGGAGGAATATACATATGATTAAAGGTTTAAGTGAAGCTGGACTTGCAAATGTGGAAAATGTGGAAGAGTTAATTAATTTAGCTTCTGAAAATGGATTTGGAGCTATCGATACCAGTGGATCCGCTTTAAGAAACTTTGTTGCAGAAAAAGGCTTGTCCGAAGCGAAAGCCTTTTTGAAAAAGAAGAGAGTTATCATTGGATCTATGGCTTTTCCAGTGGAGTGGAGACAAACCGATGAAGAATTTAGAGATGGCCTAGAACTTTTGTTAGCTGATGCAAAAACAGCCGCTCAATTTGGTTGCCATACTTTCTTCACATACTTCATGCCTTCAACTGACAATAATGTCGTTGAGCATTTAATGATCCTTACGAAACGTATTCGAACATCTGCCCGGTTATTGAAAGAGTATGATATCAACCTAGCATTGGAATTTGTTGGACCACATCATTTGCGAAATAAATGGGAAAATATATTTATCTGGAATATCAAATCTACAATTGAATGGTTAGATATTATTGGTGAAGACAATGTTGGAATCGTACTAGATAGCATTCATTGGTATACGAGTGAGGGAACACTTGAAGACATTATTTCATTAAAGCCACATCAGATTGCTTATGTTCACCTTAATGATGCAAAAGACGGACCGGTAGAAGAAGTGCTTGATAATGATCGTTTATATCCAGGTGAAGGAGTGATTGATTTAAATGGATTTCTTCGCTGCTTAAAAGAAATTAACTATACTGGCGTAGTTTCTCAAGAAATTTTATCCATTGAAGAACCTACGGAAACAAATGAAGTGCTCGCTGGTCGTTCAAGAAAAGCATTTACAAAAGTTTTTACTGAAGCAGGTTTAGAATAATAATTACTTTATAACAAATAAAATCAGATTTAACTTTTGTACACCACTCATTATACCCTCTAAAAGTAGATAGCTAATCACTTTAATCTATCTGCTTTAAGGGGGCGAATTCTTATGTCTAAAAGAACTCTTAGTTTAAGAAAATCATTAGTTTTCTTGCTCCGACTCTCCACCATATCTTTATAAATTGATTTTGTGCCTTATCTTAATTTACCACGCAATTAAAACGAAATTTCGTCCATTTTGGACTAGTGCTTCTGCTGGGCTATGGATCCACAGTCAATCCCCTCTTTGTCAGGGAACACATGCAGGAAGAAAAAAGCAAGTTTCCGTGATTCAGAACGTAAATTTGCTTTTTTATGTTCTCTTTATTTTTGTTTCTATTTTAGCGCCATTATCCTCTTTGGATATAATGCCGAATAAAGTCATCGCACCTTGTTCAAATATCCTTAATGATGCAGGCTCCAGTCTTGTTAATTCTTCATGGAATAGAGCCTTTTGTCGTGGATGAAATACCAATTTTTATTTTCCTGTGATTCTCTGATTCTCATTATATTTCAATGTGTGGTACAAGTTTTGTGCTTCATCCTCTTGTGATTGCTCCAATGGCAAAAAATAATATTAAATATTAGTATGTCCTCACCGAAACAACAATCTACTTTACAAAGGCCCATGTTAATAATAGGATGGTACGTTCGCCTGATTTTTTTTTCACAATGTGGAGTAATATTCAAAATTGGATTAAAGAGTTTTAGTTATAAGAATATATTGTTTGCATTTTTTTTAAGTGATAACATGGGTTCAGAAAGTCAGATGAAAGGGTTTGCTTAAATATTCATCAATTTTCTAATAGCACGTCTCTAGAGATAATTTTATGTTATTAGGAGTATGTTTCCGGAGAACATACAAAAATAACGAGGGGGAATATTTTAGAATTATATATTGCTTAAGTATCTTTGAATTCAACTTGATTTTCTAATTTATAAATTAGTAGGTGAGGAATTATGAGAACGAGTATCCAAAAGTTCGGTAAAACACTAATGGGGCCATTATCAATCATTGTAGCCTCTGGATTGCTTTTAGGTATAGTATCCATCTTACAGAATCCGGCTCTTGTTGGCGAAACTGTTTCTAACGCTGTTATTATTCAGAATTTCATAGGCGGCGTTCGGGCGATTGTTTCTATGATGTTTGGTTTGCTCCCTATTTTATTTGCTATATCCGTAGCAACTGGAATGGCAAAAGAGGATAAAGAGATAGCAGGTTTTGCTGTAGTAATCGCCTTTATCATTTTCCATGTAGTGATCGGTTATTTATTACAATTAAAAGATATTACTCTCGAAACCACTTCAGTGGAATATTTGCTGAAACAGGGGCTAACTCAAATTCAAGCGTTTGAGATTTCAAATGCTTATGAAACAATGTTAGGTGTATTTACGTATCGCATGGGAGTTTTTGGAGGAATACTTGTAGGTCTATGGACTGCTTTTATTCACAACAGGTATCACACGAAACAACTTCCTACAGCTTTTAGTTTTTTTAGTGGTAATCGTTTTGTACCAATTGTCATCATTGTTACGATTCCGTTCATCTCTATTGCAACTTTCTTTATATGGCCTTATTTCAATAGTGCCATCAACGGGCTGGGAACCTTGATTAGTAAATCAGGAGCATTTGGTACTTTTATGTATGGTTTTTCCGAGCGTTTGCTTATACCAACAGGTCTACATCATGTATTAAATCAGTTGATTCGTTTTACACCAATTGGCGGCACTGCAGTTGTTGACGGACAAACAGTATCAGGAGCATTAACTATTTTTAATTCAGTACTTGCATCACCACAACCAGATATTGATACATTAAGACAATCAACTCGCTTTTTGACACAGGGATCCCATGCTTTCATGTTATTCGGCTTACCTGCTGCATGTTTCGCAATGTATAAAACTGCTTATTTAAAAAATCGGCCAAAGATTAAAGGAATGCTTCTTGCATCTGCTTTAACTGCGTTTGTAACCGGTATTACTGAACCGATAGAATTTGCGTTTATTTTTATCTCACCAGTTCTTTGGATATTCCATGCGTTTATGGCAGGGTTGTCATTTTTCCTAATGACTTTGATGAATGTTGCAGTTGGGAATGCTGGGGGAGGAATGATTGATTTAACCATCTTTGGGATTTTACAAGGAACTTATACGAGATGGTACTTAGTCGTGTTAGTGGGTATAGCTTATGCAGTTATTTACTACTATGTATTCAAATTTGTGATTCTGAAATTTAACGTTAAAACACCTGGGAGAAACACAGACTCTGAATTAAGCGAGGAAGAAATCGAAGTAGCATCAGATGGAGACCAACTTGGAGCTACTATTCTTAAAGCTCTAGGTGGAAAAGAAAATGTTGTAGAAATTGATAATTGCATTTCAAGATTAAGATTAATACTAAATGATACTTCATTGGTCAATGAATCATTACTAAAAGCAACCGGATCCATGGGACTTGTTAAAATTGATACGAAGAATATTCAAGTCGTATATGGTCCTAAAGTAGAACAAGCAGCACGGTCCTTAAAAAAGGAAGTAAAAAAATAGCATTTTAATTAGTGGTTCGTCTTAGTGATGAAACCATTGATATATTAACATCTTAAAAGGAGGGAAGTTCATTAAAGCAATTTCGCTTTAATGAAACACCAAATGAAAACTATATTTGTAAAAGATTATAATGAAATGTCAAAAAAGGGTTATGAATTAATGAAAAAAGTGATAGAAACGAAAGAGCAACCAGTCATATCTATGACTACGGGTGGGTCACCTAGAGGATTGTTTAAATTATTAGTAGAAGATATTAATAATGGATTAGATATTAGTAATACGACAATTATGAACTTAGATGAATATATGGGCCCTAAAGATGCTGTTTATACAGTAAGAACATTTATGTATGAAAATCTATATAACTTAGTCAATACAGAGCCTAAAAATATTTTTCTAATCGACGGAGAAACTCAGGACACAGATAAAGAAATTGCTAGATATAAAGAGATTCTTAATCAATATCCTAGAGATGTACAAGTATTAGGATTAGGTACGAATGGTCATATCGGTGCTAATGAACCAGGAACCCCTTTTGACTCAACTATGTTCTTAGCTCAGCATGATGAATCTACTATTCAAAGTACGATGAGCGGCTATGGCATATCAAGAGAAGAAGCTCCAACAGAAATGTTAACGCTAGGATTTACTGAAATATTAGAAGCAGAAAAAGTAATACTTCTTGTATCTGGAAAATCTAAAGCAGAAGCAGTAAAAGCTTTACTAGAAGGTGAAATCACAACAGACTGTCCTGCTACAGCACTTAGAAATAGTGATAACGCAATCGTAATCATTGATGAGGAAGCAGCATCACTATTGGAACAAGATCACACAAGCTGATAAGTCATTCATATAAGAGAAAGTAGTACAACCAAGAATGTTGGTTTGTACTACTTTTTTTAATATATGCACTAAATTCATTTAACTAACGGTCAAACTTGAGCGAGAAAAAGCCACTTTATTGTCACCATTTTCCAGTATATGTGTATTTGGGAAGCTGAGCAAAAGCACCTTCCTGAGCTTACTGGCCGTTACATATCTTTTACGAGCCGTCACTGGCTTTTTACTGGCCGTCGCAAGTCATTCTCAAGCCGTCAGGTGAAGCTTACAAGCCTTGGTGAAACGTTTACTAGCCGTCCTCACTTTTTTCTACTTTTTCTAGCAAGCATAAAAACGCCCTAAGCATTTTAGCTTAGGACGTTTATTTATTCTTATCGAACTTCAACCCATCCGTTTTTAATAGCAGTAATTACTGCCTGTGTACGGTCGTTGACATTCATTTTTTGTAAAATATTGCTGACATGGTTTTTAACTGTTTTTTCACTAATAAAAAGGGCATCGCCAATTCCTCTATTACTTTTTCCATCTGCAAGCAATTGTAATACTTCACATTCTCTGCTTGTTAGTAAATGGAGTGGAACGTGAACTTCTGGCTGTTGATAGCCTCTTCCTTTATTAGATTGATTGGCTAGACGGCGATATTCGTTCACTAATTTATCCGTGACTTTTGGATGGATATAAGAACCACCTTCTGCAACCCTCTTGACTGCTTCGATCAATTCACTTGAATCCATTTCTTTTAGCATATATCCGGATGCACCTGTTTTCAGTGCATGCGTTACATATGCTTCATCGTCATGAATAGATAAAATCATCACTTTTGTTGTTGGAAAAGCTTCAATCAACTGACGTGTGGCTTCAATACCATTTGTCTGTTTCATATTTATATCCAATAAAACAACATCTGGAGAATGCTCCTCCACAAGGCGGACAGCATCACTCCCGTCATCACCCTCTGCTACCACGGTAAATGAGTGTTCAAATTCAAGTATTCGCTTCACTCCTTCCCGAAAAAGCTGATGATCATCAATTATTACTATCTTCGTCGTCACTAACTATTCCCCCTTAAATCTCTACCAACCATTTTATAATATTATATTCTTAATCAAGTAATGGTATTTTGATCACTACAGAAGTACCAAAACCTGGACTTGAGTCAATATTTATTTCACCTTCTAAAATAACAACGCGTTCTTTCATACCCATTATTCCGAATGAGTTGCTTTTTCTATCTTCAATATTAAATCCAATACCATCATCTTTTATGATAACATGTACATTATCTTCTCGTATCTCAATCGTTACTTTTATTTCATCTGCCTCGGCATGTTTAAGTGCGTTCTGTACAGATTCTTGAATAAGTCGAAAAAGCGCCACTTCATATTT
This sequence comes from Lederbergia lenta NBRC 16444, assembly GCF_001591545.1. GTDB lineage: Bacteria > Bacillota > Bacilli > Bacillales > Bacillaceae_C > Lederbergia > Lederbergia lenta. Next base: position 189,978 of record NZ_BCVC01000002.1, on the reverse strand, counting down.
TGATGCTAATCTCGTGTCTTTACCGAGATGTATAAACCGAATAACTGTCTTCTTATTGTATTCTTCGATCGTAGCTAGGTATTTTTGGAGTGTGGGAATCAATCCCAGATCATCCAGTGCCATTGGTCGCAAGTCATAAATAATTCTACGAACTTCGTATAGAGCGGTTCGGATCATTTCCTTTAGACTTCTTATCTCAATGAGTGATTGCTCTGGTCCTTGTTCCTTATGTACTCTTTCAGCTAAGTCCGAGCGTATTAGCACATTTGCTAAAAGCTGTGCAGGTCCATCATGTATTTCACGCGATAAACGCCGTCTCTCTTCTTCTTGCGCTTCAATGATCCGCAGTCCGAAGTCCTGTTTCATTTTCGCATCCTCAAGCACTTCGCCTATTTCTTTAATATCACTAACAAGATAATTAGAAACAATGGTTACTTGGGAGACAAGTGTTCCCGCCCGTTCAATTGTTTCTTGCAGAACGAGTAACTGCCTTTCCAAATCATCGCGTCGTAACCTCAATTGCTTTTCAGTTTGGCGGTTGACTAGCAATCTAGTATGTAATTCATGTGCTGTTTCATATACTTCTCGAACTTGTTCCTCGGAAAAGTCACGAAAATGTTTACTTACCTCGGATAGACGTAGCCGCGCGAGTCGCGTCTTCACTTCTAAAGCATCACTTTCTTCAATAACTTGTTTAACTTGTTCTTTCATATCTTTTAATTCTGCAACTATTGCATCATGGTCATTACGGCATTGTTCTCCGATTCGAAAGATTTCATCTTTACTGCGATCGACCGTTGTAATCATTTGATCAACAATATAATCTAATGCTTTTACATCTAATTTTCTTAATGCCATCTTTCCCTCCAGGGTAACCCCTTATTTGGCTATTTCTGTTTTACATGAAAATGTAAAAACTAAATAATATTTTCGATAAAAACCATCCTTTTCCCTTATAAAACCACCGTATTTTAATAGCCTACTCACTTTATACCCATAAAAATGAATCTAAAGCCTTAATCTTATAAAATTCTCTAAAATAGGTTTAACATTATCAACGCATTATTGATTCTAATTACTTATTATATCATGTATAGTAATGAGTGTTGATAAACATTGAACTTTCGTATTGCTTTGCATATTGTTTGTTTATTACTGATAAAAATGCATGCGATCTGGCGGCTATCGTTAGCATATATGTTTATTATATATCGAGATTTGTAAATAAAAAAGCCTAGTATCCAAATCGAGATATTATTGAAACCTTATAGTAATAATAGATATGTCATTTAGTTTCATTTAAAGGCTGTTTAGTTTGTACTCCATAAAAATACCTAGTATGTAGTTAATTTTACCACAAAAACCCCCTTCTTTTGAACGGAGGATTTTTTGTTTGCTACTCTAGCTGTAGTTTTATCATAACCAATCATACAACAGTTATCGGTTGTTATTGTTGATCAAGTAAAAACAAAGGACTATATTACAGATGATTTCGATCCACTCGTCCGAAATGTAAATACATAAGTCGATACCATTTGGCAATTTTACATGATCGAACTGTTTGAACGTCTGGACTGGAATGGTAAGTTAAATTCTTTAAATTATGATGTAGAGTTAGTAGACCTATACGAAGGAGTAATGATACAAAATCATTTAAGTGAAGATCAAGCGAAAGCTGTAGACGTTGCTAAATTTTCAATGAGAGAGGAGTTAGATTTGATGCTTCCGCACTATTTTACTGTAAAGGAAAAGGGCGAACATGAAATCATTATTCAAAAATCACGATTTATTACTTATGTGGGCCGAGTGGAAACAGAAACGGCTGCCCAGGAATTCATTCAGGAAATCAAAAAAAAGCACTGGGATGCAACCCATAATTGCTCCGCTTATTTAATTGGCGAACAAAACCAAATTCAAAAAGCCAATGATGACGGGGAACCAAGTGGAACCGCAGGTGTCCCTATGCTTGAAGTACTAAAAAAACGCGATCTGAAAGATACAGTTACAGTAGTGACTAGATATTTTGGCGGCATCAAGCTTGGAGCAGGAGGATTGATCCGTGCCTATGGCAAGTCAGTATCAGAAGCACTTAACACTGTTGGTATTGTGGAGCGTAAATTAATGGTTATAATGCATGTCAAAGTAGATTATTCCTGGCTTGGTAAATTGGAAAATGAGCTTCGTTCTTCTGTTTATCAACTAAAAGAAATTCATTACTCTGATCTAGTCGACATTGAAACCTATGTAGAAGAAGCACAGGTAGAAAACTTTAGCGACTGGATGACTGATTTGACAAATGGACAAGGAATTATTGAAAGTGGAGAAAATGTATATTTAGAAACCGATGTGTAAGAAAAGGTACTGTCCAAAAATGTATATTAGTTCACTTTGGACAGTACCTTCTAATTTATTCGGTTATGGAACTGCGACTAGATTGTACCTAAAATAGAAATCAGCCCTACTATGTGAAAGAATATAAAATGAGCTAATTTTAACATCTGGCAGTACCTGACACCCGTTTTTATGCTTTTGATTCAAGTGCTTGCTTTGCTAACATAAGCGCACCCGTAATTCCAGCATCATCACCAAGTGCTGGTGGTACAATATATTCGTTGATTCGCTCAGAAATTTGCGGCATTGCCACATATCCATTTAGCAATTCCTGTAATTGTTTGTGAACGAGTGAGAAAATTTGCGCCTGTTTCATGACGCCACCGCCCATGATGATTTTTTTCGGCGATACGATTAAAATATACTGCATGAGCGCTTGTGCTAAGTAATAAGCTTCCAATTCCCATACTTCATGACGATCAGCAAGTTGTAAACCTTTTTTACCCCAACGTTCCTCAATCGCAGGCCCAGCAGCCATACCTTCTACACAATCACCATGATATGGACAGCGTCCTTTATACGTATCTTCTGGATGTCTACGTACGAGTACATGTCCCATTTCTGGGTGGGAAAGCCCCTGCAATAAATTACCTTGAACGACAGCACCAGCACCGATTCCTGTTCCAACAGTGATATATAAACAACTATCTAGTCCTTTGGCTGCACCATGCATTAACTCTCCTAAAGCAGCGGCATTAACATCTGTATTAAATTCAATCGGTACATCTAAGGCCTCTTTCATTGTTTCAACAAAAGGATAATTTCCCCAACCTGGCTTAGGTGTGGATGTAATATTCCCATATGTATTACTCGCTTTTTCTATATCAATTGGACCGAATGATCCAATACCCAGCGCTTCAATTGGATGCTTTTGAAAGAAAGCAATCACTTTCGGCATTGTTTGTTCTGGCATCTCCGTATCCACTTGAATTCGTTCAATTAATTCTCCTTCTACTGTACCAACTGCACACACGAATTTTGTTCCACCTGCTTCAATTGCTCCTAACATAAAAAACACCCCTACCCCACTATAATATATTATATCTTTAGTTTATCATGTTTATGGAAGTATGACATCGCTATATAACCGCTTAGCATCGACGAATGAACTGCGCAGAATTATTAGAGGATCCAGAGCTAACATCATCCTAGTGCTTTTGTAAAAAGTGATACAAGGCACCGATCAATCCTGCTTGATTACCTTGCCTGCATGCCTCAATTTTTATTTTTCGGGCGATTGGCGTAGGGACCTTGGCAACTTGTTGGCGAATAAAATCAATTAAATCTCCTCGCTCGCTAAGACCGCCGCCGACCATTATTTTTTCCGGAGCAAATATATGCATTAAATTAATAATTCCAAGCGACATCCGATAATAGAATCTTTCTACGATAATAGCCACTTCTTTATCGCCATTATCATAGAGTTGAAACCATTCTTCACCTGTTCGGCTTATATTGAACTCTTTGTTCAAATGGTCAATCATGTTCCATGTTGAAGCAACACGACTAAATGACCACTTCGCGAATAAATCATCCATTTCTCCTGAATGGTTTAAAAGCATCAATCCAAATTCCCCAGCCATTCCTTCTTGCCCATGCAAAATGCCATTATTTAAGTAAATGGCACCACCTATTCCTGTCCCAACCGTTACACAAAGAAATGATTCCGCATCTTTGGCATTACCTTTCCACTTTTCCGCCAATGCAGCACAATTTGCATCGTTTTCTACTTCAATTGGTATCTTTAAGTCCGCAAGTTCTTCTTTTATCTGACTACCGATTAAATCTGTTACTGAACCTGCATAAGAAACATAACCATTATCCACATTCACTGCTGCTGGGACACTCAGAGCAAGCCCAGAAATAGCTGGATACACGTTGATATCCCTATGAACGATACTGCGAATCAGTTTAAAAATCTCTCCTTCTCCTTGTTCAGGAGTCGGAATTCTTTCCTCTGATACGACTTCTCCTCTTTCATTCATTACGGCGGATTTAACATATGTCCCACCAATATCCATTACAGAGTAAAGCTTCATTTCACTGATTCTCCATCATAAAAACCATTCTGTATGGACAACTCTTTATACCATTCTCCACTCTTTTTAATTGTCCGTTTGAACCCATTATCCAGATCAAGAGAAATTAAACCATATCGGTTTTTGTATGCGTTTAGCCATGACCAATTATCAATAAATGTCCACACATGATACCCTTTTAAGTTGGCACCTTCCTCTATTGCTTTATGCATCCATTTCAAGTGGTTTTTATAAAACTCAATACGGTAATCATCTTGGACCTGTCCCTCGCTATTAAGGAATCTATCTTCGTTTTCCACACCCATGCCATTTTCGGAAATGAAACAAGGGATGTTTCCGTAATTTTCCTTCACATTAACTAAAATATCATAAATACCTTTTTCGTATATTTCCCAGCCACGATATGGATTCATTTTTCTTCCAGGCATTTCATAATGATCAAAATAACGTTCTGGCAAAAATGGTGCATTTGGATTTGGCATATTTTCCTTCGCCTTTACACGTCTTGGTTGATAATAATTTACCCCCAATAGGTCAACTGTATTATTTGCGATGATATCAAGATCACCTTCTTGGATTTCAGGCATAAAACCTTCTGTCTTCAACACATCAACCAATTCTGAAGGAAACTCTCCTTTAACAAATGGATCAAGGAAAGAGCGGTTAAAGAATAAATCAGCCATATTTCCCGCTTTCAGATCTTCAGGATGGTTACTGCGCGGATAGGATGGTGTTAAATTTAAAATAACGCCGATTTCACCTTTATATCCTTTTTCCTTAAATACTTTTACAGCTTTTGCTCCAGCTAAAACGGAATGAAAACCTGCTTGTACCGCTTTCTTAAAATCACATTCAGCTGGATAATGGTTACCGTATAAGTATTGTTGTTCAACAGGAACAACTGGTTCATTATGTGTAAACCACTTACTCGCTAAATCACCGAATAACTCAAAGCAAATAGAAGCATATCGTACGTAAGCCTGGACTACCTCTCGACTTTCCCATCCTCCTATTCTTTGCATCGCCATCGGCATATCGAAGTGATAAAGATTTACAAATGGTTCAACATCTTGGCTTATCATTTCATTAAGTACATTTTTATAAAAGGTAACCGCTTCCTCATTAACCTCACCATCACCAGTCGGGATTAACCTTGACCAAGAAATGGAAAGTCGAAAGCTATTATGACCGAGCTCTTTCATTAAGGATATATCTTCTTTGTATTGCTCGTAAAAATTAGAGGTATTCCCTGGTCCTACACCATTAAAAAAACGATTAGGTTCTTCTTGAAACCAGTAATCCCAAATATTCTCGCCTTTTCCACCTTGTGTTGATGCTCCCTCCATTTGTGTTGCAGATGAAGCAGACCCCCACCAAAAATCTGTCGGAAATGGATAAAATTTATTTTCCATATTGATCAATCCTTTCACTTAAATAATAAAAGGCGATGGAAGTTAATTTGCTTGTTGCAATAACTCCTACCGCCTTCCCAATTTTTTAATATATTCATCGTTTTAGAAAACCCTTACAATTACTATTATATATAAGAAGGTCCTGGTCATTAAAGTAAACAATTCTAAGATTTACTGGTAAAACTAAATAGAGAAAATCTCCCATGCTAAGATACGCTGACATTGAAAAATACACTTAATGTAAGGATTTGTTAAAAATGTTGATTTTCGTACCAATCTGTCAAGTTTAGCAGAGATGAAAATAAAAAGGGTATAATACAATACCTAAATTAGGCAATAAAATAAAGACTAAAATGACTATTCAACTTATTCAATATGATATCTCAATTGATTAAGAATCGTCGCAATATCAATACATCGCAAGTTGATTCAATTACAGTACAAAGCCCCTATATTCGTTAGGTTAATTTAGCATGAAGATTTCCGAGGAGATATAAAGCATCTTGCTGCGTTTGCATGAAAAGAACAAAACTATGTAAGAAAAAGAAAACCTAGTTGATTGGAGCGGAGGGCGGCGACTCCTGCGGGGTCCGCGAGACAGGTGAGACCCTGCAAGAAGCGTAGCGACTGAAGCGTCTCACCACTCGCTCCGCGGAAAGCGCCCGCCTGGAGCGGAAATCAAAAGTACCCTATATTAAAACAATCTTTTCAGTTTCCTCCAATTTAAGTTTAAATATTTCTCCATTCAGTAGGTGTTGCTCCTACATTTTTTTTGAATTGCTTATAAAAATAAGTCGTATCAGAATAACCTACTTGCTTACCAATTTCTCCTGCACGCAAATGGGTGCTTTTCAATAATTCTTTCGCTTTTTCTAATCTATAGTGATTAATATATTCTGAAAATACAACCCCAAGTTCTTTTTGAAATAATTGACCAAGGTAAATTGGATTGACATGGAAACGTTGACTTAATGTTTTTAAAGAAAGTTCTTGATTATAGTTCGCATGCATATACTCGAGTACATTTTGCACAATCGGGCTACGCGTATCATTTTGATTGTCAATTGTATGAATCAACTCATCACAATAGTCCTGTAGCACCTCTTGTATTTGCTCTATATTGGAGGCATACACGAGCTTTTCAATTGCTGATGTATGATTATAATATTTATCTATTTGCACCGAATGATGGATATATGAAATTAAATCAATCGTATATTTTCTCACAACAATATGTGATACATAAGACTCCCCCACATGTAATGCCCCAAAAAACTGTTTGATTCCCTTTGCTATTTCTTCCTCTGATTTCAACACTCTCTTTGCCACTTCCACTTTATACTCTTGTTGAACTCTTAATAACTGTTGCTTATCAATGTTTATTTTATCCGAAATCAACATATTAGCTTCCAAACAAATTTGATATAATGATAATTCTCTCGCTAAAATATAACTATCTTCCAGGTCCTCTATCGATGTTACTGCTTTACCCATCGATAGAAAAAAGTTCCCTATTTCCGCATATGCTTTTTCAAGATACCATGTAAGCTTTTTGTTATACTCTACCAATATATCTTCTCTTTCAGCTTCAAAAATAATGATCAATTCTTGATCCGGATTATAAAGACAAGTAGCCGAATAGTTTTCCTCAATATATCTTCTTAATTGTTTACTTTTTTTCATATCTCTATCATTCGTAAAATGAAGAATGGACACATTGTAAAATGATTGAATAAAACTCATTTCATACAAGGATAATCTTTCTTGCCAATCACTTTTTTCAATTTCTCCATTTAGCAACCGCCACAGTGTATTATCTTTTAATGTTGTAAATTCCGGATCATGAGCTCTATTTAAAGAGGTATATAATTTTTGACTAACTGCTTGAACTGTCTTGATTAATTCCTCTTCATCTACAGGCTTCAACAAATAATTTTCAATGCCAAGTCGCATTCCTTGCTTTACATAGTCAAATTCTTGATAGCCCGACAATATAATATATTTAATATGTGACTGTATTTTTTGCGATTCTTCAATCAACTGAAGGCCGGTCATTTTCGGCATCATAATATCAGTAACAAGTAAATGAATCGTGTTTTCCTTCATATACGCGAGGGCTTCCTCCCCGTCTTGTGCAATATAAACGACTTCAAAACCGTAATCTTCCCAATTTAATAAAGCTTGCAACCCTTGTGTTATGATTGGTTCGTCATCTACAAGAAGTACTTTATACATGCGAGTTTCCCCCTATAGGAATCGAAATTGTGATGATAGTTTCTATCCCTTCCATACTTTGAATGGATAAACCATAGTCTGTTCCATACTTCAGTCTTAAACGTTGATGCACATTTTTCAAACCAATTGATTGTATTACGTCTCCTTTATCATCAAGATGATCCATAATTTCTTTTAGCCTTGCTTTTGAAATTCCTATACCATTATCCTTTACAGTAATCTCTATCTTTTCCTCCACTCGTGAAACTCGTATCTCTAAATGATTGTCGGTTTGGTCTTTACGAAATCCATGAATCATATAGTTTTCGATAACAGGCTGAAGGATTAATTTTTGAATAGGTATATTCTCGATATCTTTAGGTATATCCACGATAATATCTAATTTGTTTGGATGATGCAGTTGCATTAGTTGTAGATATTGATTCGTATGATCCAATTCAATATATAATGGTACCGTTTCTTTAGAGTCGAGCGTATACCTAAATAATCTTGATAAGTGATAAATCATTTTACTAGAGGTTTTAGAACCTTCTATTACTGCAGCCATTCGAATTACCTCTAATGTATTAAATAGAAAGTGTGGATTGATCTGTGATTGCAACGCTTTCAACTCAGCTTGTTGCTGTTTAATATTTAACACATAAAAACGGTCAATGTAACTATTTAATTCATCAAGCATAGAATTAAAGCTATTTGCAATAGTTGAAAGTTCATCTTTTTGTTTAAATTCCGGTATACGAACGGCTAAATTCCCTTTCTCTACTTCTCGTATCGCTGAATCGATATCTTTAATTCTTGACGAGTAATTACGCATTAGTGAATACGTAATCAATATAGCGATAAATGTAGAAATGGCAATAACCAACCACATCGTACCTCTAACAATGGTTAATTTATTTAGTTCTTTTTGCGGGATGACAGCAATGTACGTAAAATGATTATGTCCAGCAATCGAGTTCACATAATAGGTTTCTCCCTCCCACTTCATCACTTTCTCATTTGTCTCTTGAGAGGATCCTTGAATCATTTGAGTAGGAATAGCTTGATTGGAGGAATAAAGAATTTCTCCATCATCATTCAATAAAAAAATAGAGGACTTTGCTTCTGTTTTTCTTTTTTTAATCATCTCATTCAATTCATCTGTCGTATAATAAACAGAAACTTCTCCCATTTTTTTTAGTGTACTAGGATTATTTATGTCCCGTTTTATTATAAATGTGTCCTGTAATTCTCTTGAAGGGATCTTAACATACGGAATTGGATTTAATTCATTTTGGTAATATTCAATCGTTGAATAGTCTATCGATTCTTTAATAATCGAGCTATTCCACCGTAAATAATTATAAATAAATAAATATTCAATAGATGGGGTTTCATTGGCTTGTAAACTAATCGCATTCACATCATTATATTGATCAAAATAGCCATTGAAAAATGTATTAATATCCATGGGAACAAAAGAAGGACTATCTGTATATCGATCGAGACGATACTTAAGATAATCTTGATATCCATTTTGAAGGGCGTAAGACATATCATTAATTAGGCCATCTTTCCCATAAAGATCTCTTATCATATTTGTAACATCTGTTTCTTTACGAGTAAAATAATCATCTACTCTTTCCAAAGTTCGCGTACTCAAATCCATTTCCCTTTGAATAAGTACTTCAGAATAATAGTTTGTGATTGTAACAAACAAAATGGAAACTGTCGCTATGATCGTAATAGAGGAAGTTAATAATAATTTATTAAATATTTTATGCTTATAAGGTAGTTTTCTCTTGAAGTCCACGCTTTTTTTGCTCCCTCATTAAGTTTGATAAGCTTATTATATTACTATTATATCACGGATTGAAAATATCAAACGAGGCCAACCAATGGATATACAATTAAATATTTATATGGATTCCTCTTATCGTCTCATGATTATAGAATATGAACATGCATCTTAAAACAGGGATTTATAAACCCATTGTAATCTATAAAAAAGTGCAAGCCGGATTTCCATCCGGCTCGACTCTTCTTATTTATTTTCTTTTTTCCACTCATCATATTGTTTTTGAATTTCTTCCATTACTTTATCCAAACCAGCTTCTTTGAATTTTTTGTTCGCTTTTGGTAAGTATTCTTCTGGATCAACTGTTCCAGTCGCCAATGCTGGATAAAATTCTTCTGCAACGTTTGAGATAGACGCAATTTCAGATCTTACTGGATTACTATCAAAATGGAATCCTAACGTTGGTGCTGCTGTTGATGATTCATTAAACGCTTTGAAAGCATCCCATTTATCAGCAGGGTCCTCTTCATATAGATATAAGTTGAAATGGTTTCCAAGTGAATATGTTGGCATATTGTATCTTTCTATACGAGCTTCAAGGTCTTTAATTGTACCATCTTCATTTTTCTCATAATGTTCGCCTTCGATTCCTTTATCTACGAGGTTACGAAGATATTCATCTGTGTTTAATAAGTTCAAGAATTCCATTACTTTTTCAGGATTTTCAGTTGTAGATGAAATAGCTTGTATTGCACCTGTTACTGAACTATTGAATGTAGTAGGCTCTTCAGCTGGTGTAGAAACAACTTCATATTTTGCCGAACGTGACCATAATAGATCAGCATAAGGTTGTGAATCTCCCATGCGAACAAACCAGTTTTCTACATCCATCGGCCATGATTCTTTACTTGTAGCTGCATCAGCTTTGATGTAGCCTGCTTTATAATAGTTATGCATTGTTTTATATGTTTGCATTGCTTCGTCAGACTCATAGAAGTTGATTACTTTATCTGTATCTCCTTCTAATGGGAATGCAAATGGAAGTTTACCAGTTAACACATAGTCAAACGGTAGATAAGCATTAAATGTTGCGATTGGTGAAATCCCTGACTCTTTTTCTTTAATTACTTTCAGCATTGGCTCTAAATCTTCTAATGTTTTCACTTTAGAAATATCGAAATTATATTTATCTACTAATCTTTTGTTAAAAGTATAAACTGATTGACGACCTGCTTCTTTATTGGATGGGATGCCGTATAATTCTCCATTCACTTTGGCACCTTCCATTAGAGCTGGATCAAGCACTTCTTTAAGCTCTTTACCATGGCTATCTAGCAATTCATCCAATGGTTCAAATGCACCCTTTTGCGCATCTTGTACATATTTACCACCACTTGTATAAGCTAAATCGAAAGGCTCACCAGAGGCAATAATCACTTGCATCTTTTGTTCGTAATCGCCCCAGTCAATTTGAGTAAGCTTTACAGTTGCATTAATTTTTTCTTTTGTATACTTATTTACTTCCTCAAATACCTTATCCGTATCTTTTTGCGGTGTACCAATCGTATACCATAAAATTTCATACGGTTTTTCTGAAGACCCGCTTCCTTTTTTGCTTGTTTCCTTATCATTTCCACAAGCAGCTAAAATACCGCCAATTCCTAACATTAAAACAAGAAACATTAATAATCTCTTTTTCATTTCATCTTTCCTCCCTTAACACTATGTTTTTTATTCTTTCACGCCACCAATAGTTAGTCCGCTAATAAAGTATTTTTGAAAAAACGGATAAGATATTGCTATTGGTAATGTGGCGATTACTACCATGGCCATTTTTGCAGCATCTGCTGGTATGGTTGAAAATAAACTAGATTGCATCGCACTTATTTCAATATTTTGTCTCATAAACTCAAGATTATTTTCAATCTTCATGAGTAAGGACTGTAATGGGACCAAGTCTGGTACATCAATAAACAGCAATGCGTTAAACCAATCATTCCAGTAGCCCAAAGTACTAAATAATGCAATGGTCGCAATCCCTGGTAATGATAGTGGGAAAACAATTTGGAAGAAAATTCGTGTTTCACTCGCTCCATCAATTCTGGCAGATTCCAAAATAGATTCGGGAACGGATCTCATAAAAAATGTCCTCATGATAATAATGTAAAAGGCATTCATTGCGAGTGGCAATATTAATGCCCAAACAGAGTTTTTCAACCCTAAAAACTGTGTGGACACGATATAGAAAGGAACCATTCCTCCTCCAAAAAGCATCGTGAAGAATGCAAAGAATGTAAAGAACTTTCTATATATAAACTGTTTTCTAGAAATCGCATAGGCATAAAAAGCAATCATCAGAACGCTAATAACTGTTCCTACTACAGTAATGAAAATGGTCACACCATATGACCGTAATAATTGATCCTTCATATGCCATAGATATTGATATGCTTCAAGACTCCATGCTTCGGGGATAAGTTGGAAACCATTCTGCACAATCGTTGCCTCATCTGTAAAGGAAATAACGATTACGTAGAAGAAAGGAAACAAACACATGAATGTAAATATAGCCAATGATATATTCAAGCCCCAGTTCGTTACTGGGTGAAAACCATGAGGATCAAACTTCTTTTTTCGTTTATTCTTTGAAACTACTTTAATATTTTTGTCACTAGTAGAAAGAGTTTCTGCTTCAACAAAAGTGTTTTTTGTATTTTTGCTCGCCATATGTTTCAGCCGCTAAGCGACCTGCCCCCTTTCATGAATAAGTGATATGTTTTAAAACAATGCATTCTCTTCATCAATTTTACTAACAATATAATTTGTTAGTAGCACGAGAACCAATCCTACAAATGACTGATAAAGTCCTGCTGCCGTACTCATACCGATATCTCCCAATGACATAAGTCCTCGGTAAACAAAGGTGTCAATCGTGTTCGTAACGGAATATAAGGCCCCTGAATCCCTTGGCAATTGATAGAACAATCCAAAATCAGAGTTAAAAATCTTACCTACGTTTAAAATAGTCAGGATGACAATCAGCGGTGTGATCATCGGAATGGTAACGTGACGAATTTGTTGCCACTTCGTTGCACCATCAATCATTGCTGCCTCATAATACGTTCGATCAATACCGACAATTGCAGCTAAGTAAACGATGCTTCCGTATCCGATGCCTTTCCACATGCTCATAAATATGATGATAAACGGCCAATATTTCGGCTCATTATACCAGGAAATAGCATCAATACCGAAGCCATCCAGAATATTATTCAATAATCCTCTATCCGCACTCAAAAAGGTGAATACAAAATAACTGACGATAACCCATGAAAGAAAATGGGGAAATAACATTCCTGTTTGATATATTTTCGCTAGTTTTTTATTAGCCAATTCATTTAAAATAATGGCCACTGCGACCGCCAAAACCAATCCTAGTATAATAAATACCAGATTATACAAAATTGTATTTCTCGTAATGACGAATGCACTATCAGTGCTAAATAAATATTTAAAATTGTCGAATCCAACCCATTCACTATTTAATACGCTGGCGAAAAAGCCATCTCGCGATATACGAAAGTCCTTAAAGGCAATGACAGTTCCAAACATCGGTAAATAGGAAAACAGCAGAAACCAGATAGTACCTGGAAGTACCATAAGGAGCCAAATACGGTTGTTTATTAGGTCTTTGAATATCTTCTTCAATTTCCTCCTCGACCTCCTTCTCACGTTGTTGTAAACACTTTCATATACTTATTATAAAAAACATGTAAGCCTATTCATAGTTGACTTACTTGAGATTCACTGGACAAATTAAATAAGCATTTATATGTTGATGAAAGTTTAATAAGGCTGACGCAAAATTGCGTCAGCCTTACCCATATAACTATCCTTTTCTGTTTTAAAGATCTCCTAATGAGCAAAGTTTTTTTTACGCTGTTGCTGGAATTCTTTAGACCAAAAAACGATTAAAAATATCATTATTATTCCTGTGGACCAATACAGCCAATGAAGGCCAATAAAATCAATAACAAAATAACTAATTAATGGTCCGAGAGCTGAGCCAAGGTCTACGAATAAAGTATAATGTGTCATTGTTTTTACAGACGAATAGTCACTCGATAAATCTGCTGCCATAGAATCGCTAGTCGTTATTAATAAAGTTGATACTAATTGAAAAACTAGGATAATGAATAGGAATGCAATAAATGGAGTGTTAATTGGAATAATAAATAAACAAATAGTTCCAAGTGAGAGCGCAAATATTAATATAGGGACCCTTCCAAATTTTTGGTCAGACAACTTTCCAATCAAAGGAGCTAAAAAAGGATCTAACCCCATTCGAAATGATTGTAATACTCCGGCAACGGCAACTGCCCCAACTGTATACGTTAAAAATACGAGACTATCACCAATTTGATGTTCAATCACTTTACTTAATGTCGATGTAAAAATGCCATATACGACAAAGGCAACTAACAATCCACTTAGTAATACGGATAATAGCTGCTTCCTATTAACGTTAACAGAAGGTTGGGTCTTCTTTTTCTCCATTCCCTCATCAGCTGTCTTATTTGGTACATACCGAATAACAAACGGAATGCTGCATATGCCAAGTATTGCAAATATCGTAGTAATTGTCCTAATACCTATAATTTCAGTAAAAATACCACCTATTAACATCCCAAATAAAGTACCTAACCCCCAAAGACCATTATATAAACCAATAAAATGCCCTCTTGTTTTTTGATCACTACTTGAGATAACGGTTAAATAACCACCTAAGCGAAGAAAGGACCAAGCGATTCCCCAAAGAATTCTCATCGCAAGCAATACCCCAAAACCTTTAAACACACCATAGGAAAAGGTAGAAATAACGGCAAGAATAACAGCAAGGAGTAAACCACTTCTTTTACTCATTTTTTCGTAACATAAGCCTACTAATGAATTGATAGGCAGACGAATGATTCTATTCGCTGAAAGCAGAACGCCAATTTGCCATATTGAAGTGAGTCCAAAAAACTTCCAATATATGGGCATCACAATAAAAAGCATTTCATTTCCCAACACGCTCACTGCAGTAATTAAAGCAATAATGATAACGGACTTTTTTCCATTGATATCTTTCTCCATGGGATTATATATATTTCCTCTCCAAGCATATTTGAAGTGCTAGGTTTTTAGCTGAATCAATATAGATAATTCTTGATTCGAACAATGTTGATTTCCGTTTCAGGTGAGCCGCTGGAGTCGCCGCCTCACGCTTCAATCAACGGAATCTGCTAACAATTAATATTCAATCTTTATATTGCAAATCGCCGTATCTATTTAGCATTGAAGTCCAAGCTGTCGTGGTGGAAAATCTCGGAAAATATGAAACTAACAGATAAAAGTAAGAGGAATGAGATCCTCAAATAAAAGAATCATTGAATACGCTTTCCTTTAATTGTTTGATTATCAATTGGGATGGATGAACTTTTCTCTGTCCCCAATATACAAACTTCCATATCTTGTATTATCTTTTAATTTGGCTCTTCTACCTGATGATTGTGGATATAGTGAGATGTTCTTTCCCCATTATCAAGGAGAAGCCATGATTCAAAACGATGCTCACCTTCATATAGCTGGATCACTCTCGCTCCCCGTTCCAATTCGCCATACACATTATAACCAGTTATTCTTCCGTAACATAGGGATATTCCATGAAGCTCACCACAGTAATCATTATCATGATCATGTCCTACAAATGTTCCCATTATATTGCCGGTTTCAAGCATAGCCGTGAATAAGCCACTATTAATTACTGGACAACAAACCTGTTCCAGTTTATTTCCGGAAACTTTCCCTCTTTTCCACACCTCATTATATTCTGGTAGTGGCATGTGGAAAAATGCTAATGCAGGAAGTTTTGCATACTTATGTGATTCGGAAACAAACCAACTTACTTGATTAGAATGAATCCACTCATATGTACCAATATGTTTTGGTGCGTAATCTCCAGAGTCTAAAAAGTATAATAATGCTTCGGTCTCTTTTCCATCATTAGATTGAATCGCTAAAGAATAATTGCCTACCCCATGTATCTCTTGTGGACCAACTTTAGATAATGAATGTTGATAGCCTTCTTGAATTTCATGTAATTCTTCCCTAGTAATATTCGCTTCTGAATCATGATTTCCATAAACAATTGCAAACGGAATGTCCCATTGTGAAATATGGTCCAATACCCTTCGGTATGATTGACCTGCTCCGTCTGCCTCACTCCAAATAAGATCGCCAGTAATTGCAATCAAATCAGGCATTTCTTTTTGGATAATTTCACTTATTAACTTGAATGTGCGGGCATCAGCCTCGTTGCCATCATTTGTCCCTATATGCAAATCGGTGAGTTGAACTATTTTAAACGTACCATCATCGCGAAATTTTAAACGACTATCCATATACTTCCTCCTAAATTCATTATGTACTTTGAATAATAGCATGTTTTTACCCAATTGTATGGAACAGATTACAAGATTTTGAATATAAAAAAAGGGCCGTTTCTCTTCCCGGCCCTTCATATTAAATATATAGTTTAAAAGTCTTCACTTCATAAGGTGTAATCGAAAAATTTATTGGTGCATCCGATTGTTTTTCCCCAATTGGCTGCTCCATTAAATCAGTTTCTACCCACGATCCAATTTTTCGGTGCATATTTAATGATATATTCCCTCTTCTTCCTTCATATTCATGAAGACGAATAATCAATCCATTTCCGTCTTGAGCAGGTTTTACTGCATCGATCCATACATGGTCTGCATCCAGCTCTAAGAAAGAAGTTTCTTTATCCCATTTACCTGATACTGTAGCGACTGGATCATTTAGATCCCATGCTTTTTCTACCGTTTTTGCTTTTCTCCAATCCCCAATATGTGGGTAAAGAGAATATACAAAAGCATGTTCACCTTGATCTGCCAATGGGTCTGGATAGATTGCTGATTTTAATAATGTTAGACGGATATTACTTTCTTTAATGTCATAGCCATATTTGGAGTCATTCATCAAACTTACCCCGTAATCTGCTTCAGACAAATCAGCCCACTGGTGGCCAACAGATTCAAATCTCGCCATATCCCAGCTCGTGTTCCAATGTGTTGGTCTTTTTACGTTACCGAATTGAATATCATATGTTGCTTCTGTAGCACGAATATCAACTGGGAACGCAACTTTTAACATTTTTCGTTTTTCATGCCAATCTACTTTCGTATCAAAATCGATACGTCTATCATTGGCATAGAATATAATACTTTGTTCGATTTCTGAATGGTGATACTTCCATTTCATCTGCATTCTGAAGACAAGCTCGCCATTTTCTACCACATTATATTCGAGAAGTTCACGTACTTCTTCCATCTTCTCTTGATAAAAAATATCTATATCCCATGCATCATGTGCAAGTGGTTTATCTTCGAAAATTTGCAGGACATTCCCTTTTTCATTCTCAGATAAAATATTACGCTTAGCCTCTTTATCGTATAAACTGATAATTTGGCCAACCTCATTCCATTCCACTGTATAGAAAGGTGTTTCCAAGCACTTCTCATCATATTGGAAATTAGATGTTCCCTCAGTTATTTCCCCTTGTTCAAAATGGATTGTTTTCGCACCAAATGAAGGAAGTGCATCCACTTCAACAAGATAACCATCTTTGTATTTCTGTGTTTTTAACGCTTTACCTTCACTTGTTTTCCAGATGCCATCTTCGTAACTTTCCGATTTAGGAATCACCACATTTCGCGTCCCCTGCAAATGAGACGGATTTATTAAAGCAACGGTATTCTCGTCATTTATCACAGATTTGCTTGTGATTTCCTTCTCTACATCATTAATAATTTGAAATGCTTCAGCGTATTCTAATTTCGCATCATCATATACTTCTGTTATGGAAGATCCAGGGATAATATCATGGAATTGATTACGAAGAATGATTTTCCAACCTTCTTTTATATCGTCGTTTCCAATCCATTTTGCTTGATCTGATAACCACGATGTAAGGAACTCGGCTCTACGGTATTGCAATTCTAATTGTCGGTTCATCTTTTTCATAAATGCTTGACTCGTATATGTACCGCGATGGTACTCAAGATACAACTCGCCATCCCATTTATGAATATATCCATCAGACTCACTTACATTCTCATGTAACTTTTCAAAAAACTCGCCCGCTGTCGACGTTTTCACATTTGGCATTCCAGGCAATTGATCAAACCTGCGTCTCATCTCGAGCATATGACGGTTTACGCCACCTCCACCATCTCCATATCCATACGATAGAAGAAGATCCTTCGACAAGTCTTTATCCCGATAACCATCCCAAGAGCCTTTGACCGTTTTCGCCGAAATAAAGCCGTTATACGTATAAAACCAAGAATCCGGACCATTCCACGGCTCAGGCGTTGTGATAAAATGAGTGAGGATTTCAGAACCGTCGATACCCTTCCAATTAAACGTATCATGCGGCATCCGATTATATTGGTTCCAGCTTATTTTTGTCGTCATCATTGTTTTAATGCCTGACTTTTTCAAAATCTGTGGTAGTGCCCAGCTGTAACCAAATACGTCTGGTAACCAAAGGTAATCACAATCTACACCAAATTCTTTTTTATAGAACTCTTTTCCATATAATATTTGGCGTACGAGGGATTCACCGCTCGGAATATTACAGTCTGCTTCCAGCCACATCGCTCCGCCAGCTTCCCATTGACCATCCGCAATCCGTTCTTGCATTTGCGCATAAATCTCTGGATAATCCTCTTTTATATATTCATAAAGTTGTGGTTGCGTTTGTAAAAATAAATAATCGGGAAATCTTTTCATCAAATGCAAAACTGTCGAAAAAGAACGCGCTGATTTTTCCCTTGTATGTTTTAATCTCCATAACCACGCAACATCAATATGTGTATGGCCCACTGCATGAATCGTAATGTCTGAAGTTTTATCAGTTTTACTAATTGCTTCTGTTAAAATTGCTTCTGCTTGATAACAAGACTCATAGAATGACTCACTTCCAGGCTCCGTCCAATCAACCACCGCAAGTGAATCGGAGATCATTTTTTTTAATGACATAAAAGCAGGATCTGCTTCATTCGTTTCCATTAATACTTCATAGGCAGCTAAAAGTGTGAAATATAAATTATCCACTTTCGTATCTAGCCAGCCAATCTTCGCTGTCTCTAGCTTATACTCTTGTTCTTTCGGCTCCCCGCCGCCTTCAAGACCGGACCAAAGTCGAAAATCTAAACGTAAAGGTCCGTTACCTACTGTTTCATCAAATAGGACTTCTTCATGATTAGAATCAACACCTTGATAAGGTTTACCATTTACAAATAATAACGACTCAAACCCCGAGTTATTACCCCCACCGGTTCTACCGAAAGAGAATAATCCAACGATTTGTTGATTAGCAAGTTGTAAATGAGTGTCTATATTTGCGTGGAGCCATAAATAACGGTCTCTCCCTTTCCAATGATCGCCAAGTGCAAGACTGTCGCTAACACTGTATTCTGTTGGCGGTTTCGCTCCTATTTCCCCATCATCTTCCCTAGTATAAAATTGTTCAATGGAAACACAATCACGATATCTAAATCCGTCTAATTCTTGGATACGTGCTTCAAACTTTCTTTCTGTCAAAAACAATATGCTCACTCCTCAGTTGCTAGTTTTTTCTCTAAATATCGAAATCTCTTCATACACACAGTCATAATCCAATATGCTGGAAGAACACCTGTTAAAAATGGAATAAGCCCTGGCATTTTCAACAATAAAAAGCCAATAAAGAATAAGCCAAGTAAAATAAGTAAAGTTGATTTCAAGCTGACAAGTGAATAAATAAATGATTGCTTAATGTATTCCTTTACACTAAACCTGTATTGAACATATATGGGGAAAAAGAAACTGATCATCATCATATAAAAAAGCATAAGAAAGATAAAAAAGATATATAGAAAAAGAGAGAAAAAACCTTCCATCTGTTCGGCAATACTTAGATTGAAAAATAAAAACATACCGATTATCAAAAAAATAATTCCGATTTTATTGCTGTTTTTCCATTCTTTCATATATGTTTCTTTAAACAGTTTCCATATGGAGAAATCAAACTCTTTCATTGTCCATTTTCTTGTCACAGCAAATAACGCCACTGTAGCTGGCATAATACCAAATATGATCAGCCCAAATAGAGTAAAACCAATCCATAAAAGGTTTGTCCAGATCAATCTCATAATCCATTCACTTATCTGTTGAAATACTTTCATATATTAATCATCCTTTACTGTAAAGAGCCATGACGTGTAATTAAGATATATGTGCTGAAGAAATCTATCAAATCAATGACAATAATAAGTACTTTATTAACCATGTGATTCGCTTTACATTTCATCAGAAATTTTAGCTATTTAGATGAAGCAAACCAAATATACTCGTTTAGATAATGAAATCTGAGGTAAATAGGTATATTTACCTCAGATTCTCTTATATATTTTATATTTTACTGGCCGTCGCGGAGTGTGTACTGGCCGTTAGGCGATATTTACCTGCCGTTGCCATCTGTTTACTGTCCATCAACTCGTTTTATAAGCCATCGCACTGTATTTACTGTCCGTCAACCTGATTATGCAAAGGACTGCCTTTTACAGCCGATCCACACATACTCAATACAAATTCACTAAACATCGAATTCGACCAAGCGAACCAATCGCGTGTAAATTCCTCTGGCTTGCTTGCATTAAACCCTTCATGCATAAAGCCTGTGCCGCCATCTGTTGCAATCATCGTTTGTAAAATTTTTGCTTTTTCTTCCGCACTTATACTTGTCATTCCTTGAATCGATAAGGCGATATGCCAAATATAATGATCTGGCGTGTGAGGGCTACCGATACCAGAAGCCACTTTTCCTTCGTAATAGTATGGATTATCTCTACTTAATAAGAAGTTTCTCGTATTTTGATAAACTGGATCGTCGAATGAGCAATATCCAAGATAAGGTGCAGCAAGCAAGCTTGGCACGTTTGCATCATCCATTAATTGATAATTTCCAGCTCCGTCCGTTTCATATACATATATTTTCCCATGGACTGGATGTTCCATTGTTGCATGTGTCTCAATTCCTATACGAATTTCTTGCTTAAGGTCTTTACATGATTGTGATAAATCCTTATCTTGTAGAACAACCTCACATATTTCAGCCGCATAATCCAATACGACAGCAGCAAACATATTAGCCGGAACGAGATAGCCATACGTGCATGCATCATCACTCGGTCTAAATGCACTCCATGTCATGCCTGTTGGGATAACTTTACTTCCTTTTCCATCACGTATTAACGTATCAGACTGTCTTACATCTTTTCTTTCAAATCGATAAGGTGATTGCTTCTCATGATCTTGTTCCGTTTTCCATACATGAATAATCGTTTTAATCGCTTCATGGAAGTCTTCTTCAAAATGAGCCGTTTCTCCCGTTGCTTTCCATAATAAATATCCAAGTTGGATTGGGTAACATAATGAATCAATTTCATATTTCCGCTCCCAAACGTGTGGAGACATCTCTGTTACATCTGCTTGAAATCCTTTTCCATTTGGAGAATCATTAAATGCATTCGCATATGGGTCAAGTAAAATAAATTTCAATTGTCTTTTTACGACACCAACAAGCATATTTTTAACTTCTTCATCTTGATCAGCGACCATTAAATATGGACGCACTTGGGCTGCTGAATCTCGCAGCCACATTGCAGGAATATCACCCGTAATAACAAAAGTTGTCCCATCTTCCAAATGTTTTAATGTGGTAGAAAAAGTATTTACATAGCATTGAGCAAACATATCATGTAGCTTCGTCTCACCAGGAAACGCTTTTTTAACCTTTTCGATTGTTGTTTGTAATGAATTCGGTAATGTTGTATTCATTATTTTCTTCCCTCCATGGCAACTGTCATAATTTTATATTTGCTAACAGGTATATTCGCATAAGTTTCGCCGACCTTATCTAACTTCTCTTCGATAATATTGCTCGTATAGTAGTCAGCGATATGTGGACTTTCAATAGATAAGTACTTTTCAGCATCTGCTGGATTGTAAAATCTCATGATAATATCGTCTTGTTTTTCGCCCATTTTCAAGCTTGTGAAAACCAATCCATCACTGTTCCAATTTATGAAAGAGTTATTTGTTGGTATAGATCCTGCTTTTATCTCAGCTTGTCGGCAAACAACCGGTGTTTGGAAATCATATGCTTGTTCATACACTTTTGCTTCGATGGCATTACCTTCATGTGGGATGACAAACCACTCAGCTGTCTGTGTTCCTAAGCATTGTGCTTCTGGTGTTGGGAAGTAGCCCCAATCACCAAGCTCTGATACAGATCGTAATACAGTAACAGCCAATGTTGTTTGATCTTCAAGCACTTCATATTCATGTAAGCCTTTTGTCGCAACTGTTAAACCAAATTCTCCATCTGATAATGACGCAAAAGATTGTTGATGATGATCAAAGCTTGGATTTTCCCATTCTACTTCAGGTTTATTTGGTCTTTGCACAATTTCAAACGCACTTTCCGCTAAATGGTGATCTGTTTGTAAACTTGTCGGGTAAAGAACGCGCAGTCGATGATCTTTAGCCGTATTGTCAATCGTTACTTTAACAGCTAATCCTTCTGACTCTTTGCCTAATGTTAAAATTGTTTTCAACACAAGCGTTGTCATTTTTTCGGATCTTCCAGCTTCGCGATCTCGATGCCAAACAAGTCGATCTTTCATATCCTCCAACTCAGCAGCCGCTGATACTGGAATCTCCCATTTATGTGTTATTTCCATCATTGCTCTTGCAGCATTGTTTTCAAGGATTTGAATATTAGCTTTAAGTGCTGATGTTGTATAAGGCTTTTCATTTGTGCCTTTCTTAAACATATATTCATTACCAATGTCGCTCGTATTCTCATATCCACCAACATGGTAATACGTTTTTCCAGATCCCTTATGTTCAATATCGTATGAACCGTTACTATGAACAGAAATTTTCAAATGATTATTTTCTATCACTCGATCATTTTTTATCATTAAGACTTCCTCTGTTGCTTCTTGTTTTTCTACGAGAAAATAAGTCTGGTATCCCATTGCCGGAAGTTTGTCCGTTGCAAAAGTTAATTTCAATTTTCTAGCGAAGTAAGGCTGTCTAAATGCATCATCTGGCAAGTCATAGCCGAATTCCACACCTGCATCTTCAATCGAAGCAGCTTGTACTTCCCCTGAAGCATTAACGATTGCTAGTTCTGGTAATACTTTTCCTTTTAGATAATCTGGTATTTTAGTAAATGACATATCTCTAAAATACACACGTTCATAATCTATCACTTTTTCAATCACTGTATGTCTCTCATGACCAACAGTATTGAAGACAACTAGCGGTTTTGCATGACTATAACCGGCCGGTGCATTTATTTCTATTTTATTGGTCAATTTCTCTATTTGTTCTTGAATAATCATATCTGTCATTTGGTCGACTTTTTTAAACCTTGTCACCATTTCTTCATGGACTTCATCAACGGAGCAGCCACAAATACTATCATGCGGATGATTTTGCATTAACTGTTTCCATGCAAATCGTAAATAATCTTCTGGGTATTCTTCACCAAGCATATAAGCAAAAGTTGAAAGTGGTTCCGCAAGTCTTTCCAATTTAATTTGGCAAAGATGGTTCATTTGTTTTAAATAAATCCTTGCAGAAGCTGTGTTTACAAGTGTTGACCAGCCGTCTGTTCTTTGATTTCTTAATTCTCCTTGAACCGTTTGCAAATTTTCCGGTAAGTTTTTTTGTACCGCTTCCATATAATCGGCAAAGTTAGAATGAACGAAGTCAATTTCAGGATATAAATCCTTTGCCATTCTTATTGCTTCTGGTAAATCTTTTTGTAATGGCTGATGGTCACAACCATTCATATATAATAAATGCGGTGTAGAAGCATATTTCCTTGCATCAGCTAGCTTTTGCTCCCAGAACTGCTTCGCCTCTTCTTCAGAAGTTGGCACTTCATTCCCGTTTGAATACCAGTTGGCTAGTAATATACCAAGGACGCTTGATCCATCTGGAGATTGCCATTCTAATTCAGAAAACGGTGATTCGAAATTAACACTATCGCTAACCATATTGTTGAAACCAGTTGGCTTTACACCTCTGCCAAATGTCGCAGTTGAAATCCCAGCTTGCTGTAGCATTTGTGGCGCTTGTCCATACACACCGAATGTGTCTGGAAAATAACCTAGTTTGGAGAATGAGCCAAATTTCTCTGCATCATGCATACCAATAATAAGATTTCGTACATTTGCCTCAGCACTTGTTAAAAAGGCATCTTGCAAAATATACCATGGGCCGATAATAATTTTATTTTCTTCAATATACTTTTTAAGTAATTCACGTTTTTCTGGTTTAATTTCTAAATAATCATCTACTGCAATGGTTTGACCATCCAAGTGAAAACTTTTATACTCAGGGTCACTTTCTAGTTTTTCTAGTAAATCATCCATTAGTTTTACCAAATAATAGCGATGCTTTTCAAAGGGTAAATACCATTCCCTATCCCAATGTGAGTGCGAGATAATATGAGCTGTTGTTTTTGACATGATTATTCACAATCCCTTCCGTAAACGATTTGCTTTGTAACGCTTCGGGAAGCGTTATCAATCACACTTAAATTTCTGAATAAATAGCAAAACTTTCTGTACATTACTTTTAATTTATATGCGCTTTCATTTCCTATTTCTATAAGTTATCTTCCCGTGCATCTCTACCTTAGTTTTCTATAAACGTAAAGTCAATAAGCCTGAAACAATGCATAAGTTTTTTACACTATTTCTAAATTATGTGCACATAATAAAAACACAAGCGTCCGTTTAGCGATGTACAAACTGTTCCGTATGATGCGGGTTCTCCGGGGTCAGAGGATGTAGCGTTCTTAGTTGAGGTATCTGTAGTGCCGGATTAAAGAAACACGATAATTTGTAAAGCTAGTCGCTCGACGATGGCCATATAGATCCCCACGCCCTGTGGCTCCGAGGCACTATGTCGATGTTGAACAATTAACTTCTTTTTGAAAGTTATCACTAACCCATTGTTTTGTTATTATCCCAAAAACGAAAAGAACCTTTATCGATGTTTATCGATAAAGGCCAAATTGTTAATAACCATGCACTTCCATTTCAAAAATTCTAGTTGCTTGATCCCCACCTTGTGTTGGTTGCTGAATATCTAGGCGAATATACTGTGCCTTTGCAGGCGCAATAGAATGTTCAGAGGTTGATAATGTATTGTCCGTAATCTGGACACCTTCAGACCAATTCATCCCGTCTTCGCTCCATTTAATTGTATAGGCTTTTGTATTTAATACTGCAGGTTCTCCACCCGCTCCAGCATGCATTAAAACAAATTTGGAAATCGTCTTTATTTCCCCAAGATCGAGCTCAAGCCATGCATTTTTATCTAATAAGCACCATTTACTATTATTTGTAATTATCCCATCAGTAGCTTGTGCAGCTCCTTCGTTTGCAGCACACTGCCCACTAACAGAACCTACTTTATTTAAAGCAAGATTTATCATATTTTTAGCATCTTCCGTGATTGTAATAAGCGATTCTTTCGTTTCTATATCTTCACCTTCGCTATTTTTAGCGGTTAAGCGAACACTATAAGTTCCTTCTTCCGCATAACTGACAACAGGATTATTTTCAACACTTGACTCAGGTGTCCCTCCTTCAAAATGCCACTCCACTTCTTCCGTCACTTCCGATGACTTATTAAGAAATTGCACTTCTTCCCCTGGCATTGCCACTGTTTTATTTACTTGAAAATCGGCAATCGGCTTCGGATATGCTGGCCATTCAAATGAGAACGGGAGTGCTTTACTCCGTTGATTATGTTCATTTACCGCTATCAATTCTAATGATGTTTGTGGCTCGTTTCCATTTCTTTTCAAATTCGAAAGATAGTATGCATTATTAGGAGTAGCAGCTAGCCATTGCCTACTTCCATCAGCCATCACTCTATAAATCTCATAATGGCGAATTTCTTCGTTTACCTTTTCCCATGTAAATCCGAGATTAGCATAGATGCCATCCTTGAAATTCTGTTCAAGCCATGTCATATCCTTGATTGATTGGGCCTTAACTTTATTTTCATGCTTGTTATATATCTTCAGTTCTCCTATATTAGTCGTATAATCGGAAATTGTTTTTGCACTTTCTATATATAAGGAAACAGCAGCAATTCTTTTTCCTTCATGCTTATGAAGCTTCAATTGATCTGTTACCCATTTACCATGGCTTCTTTTTCTCACATCGAAAAATGTGAAATTGTCAGGATTATCTTGAAAGCTTACGCCTACTTTTACATTCGCTTCATCGCTATTTGCTTTATAAGTTAGAGCAATTTCAGTATGTTTTTCAATAGGTACATTCATTTTATAAAGCTTGAAATTTGTCGAGTTCTTTTTATTTAAATCTCCAAAAATCTCCAATGAGCTTCCGCCATAATAAGCAGTTTCCCAATCAAATTTGATATCTAAAGGCGTGCCATCACTTTGCTTTATCCAACGCCATGTAGGTAAGATATCTTGCAAACTTCTGTTATTCCACTCCTGCTCTGATGCTATTTCCCCTTCAATTGCAAATACTTCTCCGCTTCCCGTATTAAAGTTTGTAACGAAAGGAAGCTCGTTAATAACTGTTTTGGCAGTAAAATAATGAGCTAAACCTTTCCAATCACCATTATTAACTGTGTCACTTGGGTCACCTGATTCTCCAACCCAAAACTGATCCTCTTTTTCGAAGAACTCTTTCATATTTGATGCAGTCTTAAAAGCCCAGTCAGGACGGTAAATTCCTAGAGAAGTAAAAGCATCTTGCCCAGTTGGAAATATCCCTTCCCATGGAATTTTTGTTGCTGTTCCCTTTGCTTCCACGTCAATACCTGTATAAAGATCATAAGGGCTTCTCCCCATCTCTTTTGCCTTTTTAGCAGATACTTGCTGATTTTCCCACCAAAAATTCAAAAACATACTATCAGATCGTTGAAAGAAGTCCTTATTATTGTCTGTCAAGTGATTTTGCCAAGAAATCTTTCCATTATCAATCATGGAATCATACCACATGATCTGCATGTTTTCGGGCTTATTCGCTTGTAAATAATCAATAAACATCTTTATTTTTAGCGCTGTTTCGGTATTTCCACCTTCTGTTTCTTGATTAATAAACCAGCCATCAAATCCATAAAACTCCGCTACCTCGATTAGTTTGTCTGCCGCTGGAAACGATCCATCCTCAGCTTGAGTAACCATCTGTTCCACCCAATCCAATTTCCCACCATATACAGCCGGTGGAAAAAAGATATTACCTAGAATCGGAACGCCATTTTTATGTGCTGCATCAATGACATCTGCACTAGGAGGTACAATAATTCCTTCACCAGCAGACCCAGCCCAATA
This sequence comes from Lederbergia lenta NBRC 16444, assembly GCF_001591545.1. Taxonomy (GTDB): domain Bacteria; phylum Bacillota; class Bacilli; order Bacillales; family Bacillaceae_C; genus Lederbergia; species Lederbergia lenta. The sequence continues at coordinate 162,612 of NZ_BCVC01000002.1, read as the reverse complement.
CACCATTAAATCGACATATTGCCAATAACTAAAAGTGTTTGCAAAAAATTCTTTCCCTCCCTGTGAGGGGACACCGCTCGTGTGAGGATTTAATGCAGATAGTGCAGCAACCTTGGCCTCTGTTTGCGCATGATCATTCATTTGAAAAAGTATTTCTTTATTTTCCAATGGGATTGTACTTTGATTATAAATAGCATCTGGATCGTTTTCTGAACTCCATTCGAGGAGATCTTCTGGATACCAAGACGAAGATATTGGTGCTGATGCTCCGCTCTTCAATGGCATGGCAAACATAGATACGATAAGTAATAGAATAACTTGATAACTTAATTTTTTGAAAGACACATTTCCACCTCACTAGTTTTTAATTACTTAAATATAAAATACAACCGGTGACTTTCCATTCTCTTCACTGCTTTTGCTAATACCTCACCTCCATTTACGGAAAGCGCTAACATTTAGTACCATTGAAAACTTGACTATCATTTCACAAATATGAATTTAACATAGTTTTATATTCAAATATTGTCAATTAGACCAATAGAACCTCTAACATTTATTCACCAAACATAAGATTAATCCACTATATATTCTTCCCTTATTTATGTACCAAATAAAAGAATCATCCTTTTCGCTTTGGTGTAATTCCTAAACCAAAGCGAAAGAATGATTCTTTTTGTATTATATTAATGTTTTCTTACAAAGTATAATTAACCTATTTGAACTCTTGCGTTTTCTTGATGTGACTTCGCTGCTGCTTCATTAATCACTGTTAGTCGCAACACATCTTCTTTAGTAATAGATGGTGTTGTTTCATTTTGGATTACTTGCACCCATTGTTCCATTGGCATTGGCAATGAAGTAATCGTCTCTGCAGAAACTTCTTCTTCTCCATGACGGCTATTCAGGCGGATCCGGCCTTCCTCAATCATCAATGACCCTTCTGTCCCATAAAGTTCTAATTGGAAAGGGCTGCCATGCGATACAAAGCTAGTTTCAATGATACCAAGTGCGCCAGATTCGTATTCTACCAATACTACGGCATTATCATCTACACCAAGATTATTGGTCTCTTGTAAACGGGCTTGTACTGCTGTTGCCTTCCCTGCTAAACGATTTGTTAAATAAATGGGATGTGCGCCAAGATCCATTAAAGCACCTCCACCAGTCTGCTCCAAGTTATAGAAACGTTCTGGCAACCAACCAGTTGCTTGTCCTTCTGGCGCAACAGCTCCATTATGAGCAAAGCGACAGCGAACAGTTGTTAATTTTCCTAATTTTCCTGCTTGCAATGCCTTTTCTGCATATACAAATGGGCTATCTGTTAATTTAGGCAAAGATACCATTAATTGAACGCCCTGCTCTTCTACCGCTTGATATATTGCTTCACAATCTTCAGTTGAAAAAGCTAATACCTTCTCTGTAAAGATATGTTTCCCGTGATTAGCCGCGGCAACCATTACCTCTTTATGCATATTTGTTGGAGTTGTGACAATGACAGCGTCAATCTCAGGATTTGCAAGTACAGTTTCTAATTCTTGTTCAAAAGGTACTCCCAATTCATCTGCCCATTGTTTACCACGTTCTGCATCTTCATCCCATACTAATTCAATGGATATTTGTTCATTTTCTTTTGCACCTCGTGCATAATCATCAGCATGTACATGCCATCTACTTAATAATGCTACCTTAATCAACTAGAACCGCTCCTTTTTCTCCTACATTTGATTGTGCTTCTTCATTAAAATAAACAGCTTTTCCTGTTTTCGCAGATTCATAAATTGCTTCCAAAATTTGAGTAACAACAAGTGCTTCCTCAGGCTTTACAACTGGTTCTGTGTCGTTAATAATGCTTTCCACCCAAAGGCGTGCCTCCAACTCGGAATCGTTTTCTACTTTTCCATCATAAAATGCAACACCACCAGCACCAAGTTCGACTTTATTTGTATAAAGTTTCCCCATATCTTCCCCGTTAAGGCGAAGACCTTCTTTCATATCTGCCCCACCTTCTGTTCCACTCAGGCTACATTTTGCCTCGTCCACATCAAGGGAATTCAATGCCCAGCTTGATTCAAGTACAATCGTTGCACCATTTTCCATTGTGATGAATCCGAAAGCAGAATCTTCCACTGTGAATTTTTCTGGATCCCACGGTCCCCAAGCATTTGCAGCATCTTTCTTTTTCCCTAATTTATGATTTACAGAACCCATTACAGCTTTTGGTTTGTAGTTGTTCATCATCCAAAGCGTTAAATCAAGTGCATGTGTACCAATATCGATTAAAGGGCCACCACCTTGCTTTTCTTCATCTAAAAACACACCCCATGTTGGTACAGCTCTTCTACGAATCGCATGTGCTTTCGCATAATAGACTTCACCTAAGTCTCCACGTTCACACACCTTATGTAAAAACTGGCTATCAGGTCTGAAACGATTATTATAACCTACAGTCAATTTTTTGCCTGTCCGTTTCGCAGCCTCTACCATTGATTTAGCTTGTTCTGTATTGATAGCCATCGGCTTTTCACACATAACATGCTTGTCAGCTTCCATCGCTGCAATAGAGATTTCCGCATGAGAAATATTAGGTGTACATACATGAACAATATCAATCTCTGTATCTTCTAATAATTGTTTATAATCGACGTATACTTTTGCGTCAGCGCTTCCATATTCTGCAGCAGCTTTCTCTGCTTTCTCAACTTCTATATCACAAAAAGCAACCATTTCCACTTGATCTACCTTACTAAGACTTGGCATATGCTTACCGTTAGCGATTCCTCCACAACCTACAATTGCAACTTTTAACTTTTTTGTCATGATTCATTCTCCTTCTATATAAGTTATTTTGATAATACGCTTTCACACATCTCATATTCTACCCTTTTATGCCGCTAAATGTAATACCATTTATAAATGTTTTTTGTAGGAAAAAGAACATAACTATAATTGGCAATGTCATCATAGTAGCGACAGACATCATTAAGCCCCACTCTGTACCCATTTGTGTTTGAAATTGCTGAAGACCTAATGATAAAGTATATTGAACTTCGTCTGTTAAATACAGTAAAGGACCAATAAAGTCTGTCCAGCTATTCATAAATTGAAACAAAGCAACTGCTAAGACAGCTGGCTGCGCTAAAGGCAGCATAATCTGCCAATAGATTCTAAACTCTCCCGCCCCATCAATTTTAGCGGCATCCCGTAATGTATTTGGTAGTCCCATGAAAAACTGACGCAACAAAAAGATAAAAAATGGGACTCCAAAAAATGCTGGAACAATCAATGGTAATGGGGTTCCCACCCATCCAATCTTATTAAATAGTAAAAACAATGGAATCATCGTTACTTGCGCTGGAATCATCATGACTGCAATAGTAATGACGAACAAAACATTACGGCCCTTCCACTCTAGCTTCGCAAAACTATAAGCGACAAGTGGACATGAAATAGCTACTCCTACTGTACTTAAAACAGTAATGACTACCGTATTTTTCAAGAATGTAAAAAACGGGATATACTCGATCGCATCTATATAATTCGCCCATTGGAATGGGCTAGGTATCCATTCAGGTGGATAGGAAAAAATTTGTGTAATCGGCTTTAATGAGGTCGAGACCATCCAAATAAACGGAACTAAAAAGAATGCAGAAGCGATAATGAGACATAAGTGGGCTATTGTAAATTTAAACCTCTTTTTTACTATAGGTTGCATTCAACACACTCCTTTCTACTCACCTTGATAATGAACCCAACGCTTGGATGTCATAAATATTACGGCTGTTAATGCCATAATGATAATAAATAGTATCCAAGCCATCGCAGATGCATAGCCCATTTTGAAAAACTTAAATCCGTTATCGTATAGATACATCACATAAAATGTAAGTGAGTTTGCTGGGGTTCCTTGCCCCGCTGTCATTGTATATGGTAACGTAAATTGCTGGAACGCCCCGATTGCCCCCATGACTAAGTTAAAGAATATAACAGGTGTGAGCAATGGAATCGTAATATTAATCGTTTTTTGAAACCAATTGGCACCATCTACATCTGCTGCTTCATAGTATTCATCTGAAATATCAGCTAACCCAGCAAGATAGATGATAACAGCTTGTCCTATCCCCCATAATGACATCAATATTAGTGACGGTTTTGACCACGCCACACTACCAAGCCAGTTTGGTCCCTGTATGCCGACCAATTCTAACATGCCATTGACAAGGCCAAAGCCAGGATTTAAAAGCCACATCCAAAGAACTGCCAGAGCAACATGTGGCACTAGAGTCGGGAGAAAAAATATCGTCCGATATATCGCCATACCTTTTACCTTCATATTTAAGATCATAGCTAGCGCAACACCAAAGATAATACTTAAAGGCACGAAATATACAGCAAAATAAATAGTATTATAGATAGACTTCCAAAATAAATCATCTTTAAATAGCTCTTTATAATTTTGGAGACCGATATATTCACCGGGTTGTAAGATGCTATAGTTAGTAAAACTAAAGTAAATAGAAGATACTAATGGCACAGCATAAAACATAACCAAGCCTATGATCCACGGAGAGGCAAACAGCCAACCAGCTCGATTGGATGCAGTAAATACTCTTTTTTTGCTGATAGGTACATCTAGGACACTAGTAGATTTGTCTATCTTCGCCAATTTCAGAAACCCCTTCCCTATTGAATGGGAAGGGGGCTAGCCCTCCCCTATTTGTTATTATTTCTGCAGTGCTTTATTTACCGCTTCAGTGGCTTTATCTAAGTTCTCTTGCGGAGTACCATTACCTCTAGTCGCGTTTTCAACAGCAGTAACTAATTCGTTCCATAACAGTTGCCCTTCTGTAATAACAGGACGTGAGTTTGATACCGGTAATATTTCGATAAACTCTTTTCCAATTGGATCATCTTTATGACCTAATTTTTCGTTAACAGAGTCTATAACAGAAAAATCCCCAGAGAGCTCGCCATAATAAACTTCTTGCCCTTCTTCACTACCATAATATTTCAAGAAGTCCCAAGCATCCTCTACGTTTTTGGCACCCTTTGGAATAATAACAGCTCCACCGCCAGACCAGGTTGTGAAATCAGTCCCGGTTGGAGTAGGAATAGGAGTTACACCATAATTTAAATCTGGCTTAAATTTTTCAATAGCTGTTACCGACCAGTTTCCATCTACTTTCATACTTATTTGGCCAGCAATAAATGGATCCATTGCGTCGCTACCTGCCGAACTTTCAAATCCAGAGATATCTTCAACATTGTACTTTTTACCAAAGTCGACCATCCACTGTAATGCTTCTACGATTTTAGGATCATTGGCAGTTACTTCTCCAGTTTCTTTATTATAAAACTCACCGCCGAATCCCCAGCCCCAACTATAAAGCCACCCTTGACCATACCATGGGATAAAGCCAATTCTCTTAAATCGTTTTCCTTCTTTTATCGTTAATTTTTCAGCAGCAGCTTCTAATTCCGCAATTGTTTTTGGAGGGTTTTCTGGATCTAATCCAACTTCCTTAAAGTGATCTTTATTATAATAGAGTAATCGCGAATCTGTAGAAGTTGGGATAGCGTATAATTTCCCCTCATAGTTCGCTTCTTCCCATGCATACGGATAATATAACTCCTCTGAAATGCCATCTGATGCTGCCATCTCCGTTAAATCCGTCAGTGATCCTTGAGCAGCCCAAGATCCAACTTTAAATCTATCAAAAGTCGCAACATCAGGTGGATTTCCACCAGCTACAGCAGTTAACAACTTTTGGTCTGCTCCCTCACTAGCCTCCGTGTATACCATTTTCACTTTAATATCAGGATTCTTTTCTTCATAACTTTTCACTAATACTTTTAGTGCATTTAAGCCAATGCCAGTACTACCATGCCACAGTGTTATTTCTTTCTTACCTGCATCTGAACCACCACTAGCCTTTTCCTTCGACGAGCATCCAGCTAGAAATAAAGATAACGTAAGAATTAAAACGACCACCAATTGACCAAATCTTCCAACTTTTCTTTTCATTTTTACACCCCCTATTATTCTTACAGACGTGAAACTTCTTACCTACCTCCCTAAAGCGCTTACACTTTCTATTTATGTAGTTACACAAGATGTTGATATATCCAATATAACAAGAATAATATATTACTATATATCAACATGTCAACTGTTTTCATAAAAAAAATGAAGAATATTATAAATTCTTCATTTTCCCTGTCGATATTCCCTCTATTAATTCAAAATCAATAAATTCCGTTTGAATATCAGTATCTCCTGCCAATTGTTCAATGACAAGCTTTACCGCTTTTTCACCTAGTTTATCTTCCTTTTGATGAATATGCGTAAATTGTGGCTTGTCGATAGTAGCGATTGGTGAATCAAAACAAATAATTGAATAATCTTCAGGTACATTTTTCCCCATAGATTCAAGCACATAAATAAGGATTTCTGCAAAAGAGTGTCTACAAACCACAAAAGCTGTTATCTCTGGATTTTCTTTAATAAACTGCTTTATTTTATTAAGCTCCTTATTTAATTCATGTTTCATTGTCGGCTTATAAGCCAATTCGCATGCATTATTCGTAAAGAGATAATTAGGATTAAGGGGTATACCTTGTTCTGTATGAGCAAGTTGAAATCCCTTCATTCTATCTTCTAATACAGTGGTACCATCATAAGGGAGAGTAATATAAGCAATTTTTTCATGCTCTAAAGAAATTAAATACTCTGTCGCTTCTTTGGCTGCTTTCATATTATTTGTGGAAACTGAACTCGCTTGAATCCCACGCAAATACCGATCAACAAGAACAATGGGATAATTTTGTAGCACTAGCTCAAGAATTTTCGGATTATAATGCTCACCATGAATCGGAAGCACAATCATCCCTTCCACTCCTGCTTGTAATAGCTCAGTAATCGCCTTTTCCTCATTTTCAATCATTTCATGAGTGAACTTGACAATCATATGCGCCCCACTTTTACTGATATTGTGCTCTATTGCTTTCATTAATTCAATACCATAACTATCCGAAAGATCTGTAATAACTAATCCAATTTTCAGAATCCTATTTCCTTCATTTTCTATATTAGCTCTATTCAATTGACTTGTTGGCAAATCTACAGAATGTAGTACAAAGGAACCTTTCCCTTGCACTCTTTCTATAATTTCGTTTTGAGCTAATAAATCTAAGGCTTTCTTAGATGTAATTCGACTTACTTTAAACTTTTCTGCCAATTCCTGTTCTGAAGGAACTTTTTGCCCCTTGCTTAACTCTCCACGAGTGATTTGGTTCAATATACTCTTATAAATTTGTTTATACAACGGCACATTCATCTTAACATCACCTTATCAGTTGATATATTAACTATAACAACTAATAAAGTGAATGAAAAGTTTTTCGTTTTTTATTAGGTAGTTTGACCTAACCCAAATGCCCCTCTATCTCCTGAACTCAACCAATCGTTGATTTAACTCTTTTGTTTTTACGTACACCTCTTGATAAATGGGAAATAGTTTTTCATATTTAGCGACATTTTCTTGTTTAGGGTAGTAGGTTTCGACGACTTGAACAAATTTTTCAGCGCATGCTTGCAGCGATGTAAACCAGCCGCTTCCGAATGCAGCGAGCATTGCTGCCCCCATTCCTGGGCCTTGTTCGCTGGCTAGTTTTACGATTTTTACGTTGAATATATCTGCTTGCATTTGTAGCCAATGCTCATTTTTCGCACCGCCGCCAATCGAGACAATTGATTCGATTTTTTTTCCATTCTCTTTGAATATCTCAATTGATTCATTTAAAGAAAACGTAATTCCCTCCAGTACTGCGCGAACAAAGTCTTTTCTTTCGTGGGAGGCATCGATGCCTATGAAACTTGCTCGAATAGTAGAATCGGCGTGTGGACTTCTTTCTCCTGCTAAATAAGGGGTGTATAATAAGCCATTCGCTCCAATTGGAACTTCATTCACATCTTGTAATAAAATATCAAAGTCTACATCTGTTGCAAAGGTATCTTTAAACCAACTCAAGCTATATCCCGCGGCTAATGTTACCCCCATTGTATAAAATCCAGCTTCTTCTCCATGATTAAAATAATGAACTTTTCCTTGAAAGTCTTGATCGCCGCGTTGTTCATATGAAAGAACAACGCCTGATGTACCGATGCTACACATCGTTTTTCCTTCAGATAAAATTCCAGAGCCAATAGCACCACAAGCATTATCCGCGCCACCAGCAAAGACTTTTACTGATTCCTCTAAACCTGTTTCTGTAGCTATTTGGTTAGTAATTGTTCCTGTTTGCTCATGTGAGGCAATAAGCGGTGGGCAGAGATTAAAACGGATGTCTACAAGCTCGCACATTTCCTTGCTCCATTTTTTCTCTTCCACATTAAGCAGTAATGTACCTGCCGCATCGGAATATTCACTATGAATAAGCCCAGTCAGTCGATATCGCAAATAATCTTTTGGAAGAAGAAATACTGCAGCCTTTTCATATATTTCTGGTTCATTTTCTTTTACCCATAATAACTTGGGTAATGTAAAACCTTCTAACGCAGGATTTTTAGTGATTTTCAAAAGTGTATCTTTTCCTACTTGCTCTTCAATCTTACGACATTGTTTTGTTGTCCTCGTATCATTCCATAAAATAGCATTTCTTAACACTCGATTTTCTTTATCAAGCAGAACAAGACCATGCATTTGACCAGAGAAGCTTATCCCTTCGATATCTTCTACATTGCCTTCAAAATCTTTTGTGATTTCAGCAAGAGCTTGGACCGTCTTTTCCACCCACTCCTCAGGATTTTGTTCGCTATAACCCGACTTTTCTTGGATAAGTGGATATGATTTGGAAACGTCTTGGCACACCTCACCATTTTGATTCACTAGTAAAACTTTCACTGCACTCGTTCCTAAGTCCACTCCAATAACATATTTCATTGCTACTCCCCCTCGGATATGATGATAAGAAAAAAGGCTGTCCCATAAGGCATTCTTACATGAAGCACGTAAGAAATACTTGGCCTTTATTTTGGGACAGCCCCATTTTCCACTTATTTACCTTGATTTGATAAAGTTTCAAGCAAATACTGGTTAACAATGCCTTGTAGACGTTCTTGTCTTCCAGAAATGTTTTTAATTTCTCCTAATTCCAGTGCATATTTTTCAAGTTGATGGAAATCGGCACGACCTTCGACGATATCGAGACCAATCCCTTCCGTATAGCTGCTATAGCGTTTCGCAATAAAGTCTTCCAGCGCACGATCTTCTAATAGTTTATTAGCTACTTTTAAGCCGATTGCAAAACTGTCCATTCCTGCAATATGAGCATGGAATAAATCTTCTGGCTCAAATGATCCTCGGCGCACTTTCGCATCAAAGTTCAAACCGCCTTTTCCAAGTCCACCATTTTGCAAGATTTCATACATTGCTAAAGTTGTAGAATATAAATCTGTTGGGAATTCATCTGTATCCCATCCTAGTAATGTGTCACCTTGGTTTGCGTCTACAGATCCTAGCATACCGTTGATTCGAGCAACTCTTAGCTCATGTTCAAATGTATGACCAGCTAATGTCGCATGGTTCGCTTCGATATTAAATTTAAAGTGCTCTTCAAGGCCATAGTTTTTCAAGAACGCAAGTCCAGTTGCTACATCAAAGTCATATTGATGCTTCGTCGGCTCTTTCGGCTTAGGCTCAATCAAGAACGGGCCATTAAAACCAATTTCCTTCGCATAATCAACAGCCATATGGAAGAAGCGCGCTAGATTATCTTGCTCCAACTTCATGTCCGTGTTTAAAAGTGTGTCATACCCTTCACGTCCACCCCAGAACACATAGTTTTCTGCTCCAAGTTCTTTTGCAGTTTCTAGACCTTTCTTTACTTTTGCAGCAGAAAATGCGTAGACATCTGCGTTACTTGATGTAGCAGCGCCATGTACATATCTCGGATGAGTGAACATATTTGCTGTATTCCATAGCAATTTCACTTTGCTATCTTTCATATAATCTTTAATCATTGCAGTAATCACGTCAAGATTTTCATATGTTCCTTTTAGGGTATCAGCTTCAGGTGCAATATCAGAATCATGGAAGCAGAAAAATGGAACATCTAGTTTTTCAAATAGTTCAAATGCTGCTTCTACACGTGCTTTTGCTAAATCCATTCCTTGGAATTTATCCCATGGACGAAGCATTGTTCCGACTCCGAATGGATCTGTTCCATCCGCTGTGAATGTATGCCAATACGCCACTGAGAAACGCAATAGCTCCTCCATTGTTTGTCCATTTATTTTTTCTCCCGGATTATAATACTTAAAAGCAAAAGGATTTTTAGAACTTGCACCTTCATACTGAATTTTGTTTACGTTTTCAAAGTAAGCCATTTTAATACCTCCGTATTGTTTATTAGATGAATGCGTTTACTAATTATTGAAGAACGCCACCTTTTGAAATTAGTATAGCACATGCAGCTAAACTTTGTCTATCGATTAAACAAAGTTTTTTTAAGTGAAATAAAATAATAAAAAAAGTGATAGCTATTTTGTATCAGCTATCACTTCATCATAGTATTTATTTACTGATTGGCGCTAATGTAAATGAGTAAATATATTCTTGATCTGCATAAATCGTGAATTCAGGATGTGTTTTTTGACTCCAACTATCATCTCCACCAACACCCATTTGTCTGAAGTTCACCCGTACAACAGATTGGTTACTAACCGGTAATTTATAGAAATGGCTAGCTTCTTCAAGTTCGGACGGTGTATATGGAAGAACATTTACTTCGACTGTAGGTAGTCCAGTAATTTTTAGTCCTACCCCTTCGTTGTTTGTTACAGTAGCCCATCTCACATCTGTCTTATTTCCACATTCTTGTGGTTTTAAATAAGGAACATATTGATCTTTAACTTTTCCATTATGAAGACCAATCTTAGCACTCTTTTTCTTATCAATATAATTTTCATGTGGTCCTCTGCCATACCATTCAAGGTTTTCAAATGGTTGATCCATCGTAAACAGCACACCAACCTCAGGAATTTCCGGAAGATCTGCACCCGGTGTCAACTTGGATGCTACTGTAATTTCTCCGTTCCCACTAATTGTATAACGGATTTCTGTTTTAGATCCATTTACAGTTGGCAGCAGATAGTTCACAGTGACGTTCACTTGATCATTTTTTGATTCTACATGAAATGATTCCAGTTTCCGCTTCGCACCTGCTTCTCTCCAAGCTGCACTACGCTCATTAAGCCCACTACCTATATCATTATCAATCATTGCTCTCCAATAGTTCGGAATGAGTGGAGATTTCAACAATTCTACTCCTGATACTTTGTAAGATACTAAATCACCGGTTTGTTTATTAAAACGAACCGAAATTTGTTCTGTAGAAACGATTAACTCTTCAGATTGATCATTCACATTTAATTCACCTAGCTTCACTTTATCATTTCCAATTACGCCTTCACGAAGGATGAATTGATCATAAGCAATTTCATGTCCTTGTTCTGCCCAAGTAGTAGCATCTTTTAAATGAAGACTTACTGTGAGAATAAGTTCTCCCTTTGCTTCAATATCAGTTAGTACATAGTCGAGATGAACTTTGCCAGTAGTAAGTGGCTCTATATTTAATTCTGCTTGACCCACTTTAACACTTTTACCATCTACTGTTATCTCATAACGTAACTCGTATTCACTTACATTCGTAAATAAATTCTTATTCCAGATGCTAATGATCCCTTTTTCAAGATCTACAGCGGTGAATTCAACATTTTGATAGCATCTTTTCACTTCCAAAAGCTTTGGTGTAGGTGTACCATCAGCAAAAATCAATCCATTTCCAGAGAAGTTTCCATCATGTGGGGACTCGCCGAAATCTCCGCCATATGCTAAAAATTCAATTCCATCTTCGGTTTTCGTACGAATTGCTTGATCACGCCAATCCCAAATAAATGCACCTTGAAGAATCGGATATTTATCGAAGAGCTCAGTATATTTATAAAGGTTACCATTAGAATTTCCCATCGCATGAGAGTACTCACAAATGATATATGGCTTTGCTTGTTTTTCAGCTGTCTCTGCTTCTAATGCATACTTCTCTACGTTTTCAGGGGAAACATACATCGTGCTCTCCATATCAGATGCAGCTTCCGATGGACGATAATGGAATACTCCTTCATAATGCACTAAGCGTGATGGGTCAACATCTTTAAAGAACTGGTGCATTTTCAGGAAGTTATCGCCGCCGAATGATTCATTACCAAGTGACCAAATGATGATTGATGGATGGTTTTTATCGCGTTGGAACATGGAATTACAACGATCTAATACATTCTCCGTCCATTCAGGCTTACTTCCAGGAATCGCATTTTCAAGCTCTTTCTGGCCATACTTCCATGTTCCATGTGTTTCTAAGTTGTTTTCATCAATAACATAGAGCCCATATTCATCACATAATTCATATAAATAAGGATTATTTGGATAATGCGATGTACGAACTGAATTAATATTATTTTGTTTCATTAGAATAATATCGTGAACCATATCTTCATGATCAATCGCTCGTCCTTTATCAGCATTGAATTCATGGCGATTTGTTCCTTTAAATACGATACGCTCCCCATTTATTTTCATTAAACCATCTTTGAGTTCAAACTTGCGGAATCCAACTTTACAGCTAAGTGTTTCTATTAAATTACCATTCTCGCCTTTCAAGCTGATTACAAGTGTGTATAGATTAGGATGCTCCGCACTCCATTTACGTGGGTTTTCAACTAACACAGATGTATGAATATCTTTCTTCTTTTGTTCAGAAATCTCTACTTTTACTGTGAGAGGGGTTTCTAATACCTCTTGCTGATTTTCATCAAAAAGCATTGCTTCAAATGTAACCCCATTATTTTTTTCAGCTAAATAATTCGTTACTTTCGCATCGATCTTCAGTTCTGCATTTCGATAATCTTCATCAAGCTCTGTATTTACGAAAAAGTCTTGAACATGCGTGAGTGGAGTCGAGTATAGATAGACATCCCTAAAGATTCCACTCAAACGCCAAAAGTCTTGATCCTCAAGCCAGCTCGCATCACTCCAACGATATACTTCTACTGCAAGTTTGTTTTCACCATCTATTAAATATGGTGTTAAATCAAATTCAGCGGGTGTAAATGTATCTTCACTATAGCCAACAAGCTCTCCGTTTAGCCAAATATAAAAGGCAGATTCAACACCTTGCAAGCTAATATATACCGGTTGGTTCTTCCATGAATCAGAAACTTTGAACGTTGTAATATATTGTCCGACTGGATTATATTTTGTTGGTGCAAAAGGTGCTTCAAGCTCTTCTGTATCAATCCAAGGATATCTCACATTCGTGTATTGAGGATAATCATAACCTTCTAATTGCCAATGGGCTGGAACTTTAATTTCATCCCATTTACTATAATCAAAATCCGCTTTGAAAAATTCAAAGTTTCGTGTATCAGGAGTTTCAGAGAATGAAAATTTCCATTGACCATTCAATGATTGATAATTTTTAGAAGCCTCACGTTTACCTTTTAATGCTTCCTCCACTGTATGATAGGGCATTAATGTAGCATGCGCCTCATGCCTATTTAATTGAAAAATTTCAGGGTTATTATTCCACTCAGGATATCCGTTTTTTGGTGGAGTGTACTCAAATTTCTTCAGTTTACTAAACATCTTCATCCCTCTTTTTCACATAATATTATAAGAAACTTACTTGTCTGTACCTTATTTCACCGATCCAGTCATACCTGCAACAAAATGTTTTTGCATGATGAAGAACACTAATGCTGTTGGTAATGTCGCAATGACAATTGCCGTCATAATTACACCATAATCTGGAGAATATCCTGCGCCTAGATTAGAAATAAGCAATGGTATCGTTTGTCTTTCAGGTGATTGTAAGACAACGAGCGGCCATAAATAGTTATTCCAACTATTCATGAATGTAATAATAGCTGCTGCTGCATAAGTCGTTTTCATAGAAGGTAAGAAGATTCTAAAGAAAATTCCTAACTCCCCTAGCCCATCAATTCGTCCTGCTTCAACTAGTTCCTTTGCAAACATTTTCGTGTTTTGTCTGAAAAGAAAAATCAGAAAGGCAGTTGTAATCGTTGGTAAAAACGCTGCTGCTAAAGTATCAATTCCGATAAATGGTGCTGTTTGAGAAATGCCCCCAAACATACGATACAACGGAACCATTAATGCTGCAAACGGTATCATCATAGATAATAATAAAATAGTAAAGACTAAGTCTTTCTTTTTGCTACGATAAATTTCAAATCCATATCCTGCTAAAGATGAAATAAACAATGCAAGAATGGTTGTAACAATCGCAATTACTGCTGAATTCCACAATGCCGTTCCCATATTAACTGTACCAAATAAATTTGAAAGGTTTTCAAAGAATTGATTACCTGGAAGTAAGCGACCTTTTGTTACATCTACAGATTTATTTGTAGAACTAATAATCATCCATAAAAATGGAAAAATGGAAATGAGCGCAGCTACTGATAAGAAAAGATAGCCGAAAATCGATTTAAGCTTACTCAATTTCGATCACCTGCCAGTTTAAATTGTAGTGCCGAGAAGATGATAATTAATATTACAATGACAAAGGACACTGCGGCAGCATATCCAAAGTCAGGAGTATATTTAAAAGATAAATTATAAATATACTGAGAAATAGACGTTGTTGCATTACCTGGTCCACCTTTTGTAATATTCATGATCTCGTCAAAGATTTGTAGTGTTCCAATTGTTGATGTGATGGAAGTGAATAGGATGATTGGTTTTAAAACAGGAATCGTGATCTTTGTAAATATTTGAAATGCGTTTGCTCCATCGATTTTCGCTGCTTCATAAATGGATTCATCCACATTTTGCAGACCTGACAAATAGAAAATCATATTATAGCCTGTCCAACGCCATGTGATCGCAATAATGATCGTTATTTTCGCCCAAAATGGATCTGTTAACCATTGGATAGGTGCTGAAATTAGTGAAAGATTCATCAAGAGCTGGTTAATAATACCGTCTCCTGCGAATAAGTATTTAAATATAATAGAATATGCTACAAGTGATGTTACAGCTGGTAGAAAAATCGCTGTTCGAAAGAAGCCTTTAAATTTTAGCGTCTTACTATTCAGTAATACAGATATGATTAATGCAAGTATAATCATGATCGGTACTTGTATAATTAAATAAATGAATGTATTCTTGATTGCCGCAATGAATGTCGGGTCACTAAATAAACGAATATAATTATCAAGCCCAACATATTTTAAATTGTTTCCCATTCCTGATTGAAATGACAGGAGAAACGCTTGGATCATTGGATAAAAAGAAAATATGGCGATAAAAACAGTCGCAATTAATACAAACGCCCAACCGCTCGCATTACTCCTCAACTTATGATTCACGATCTTCACTCCTTACATAATAGAAAGTTGATATATTTAGAGAAAGCCTATACATCTCTTTTTGCAAGAAAGCCTTGGAGCAATTTTCCTACTAAGAGGACAGCTGCTATCCAAGGCTTTATTTATGTTGCTTATTTTAATTGTGCTTCAGCTTGCTGTTGAGCATTATTTAGAACTTCGTCAATATCTTTACCACCTAAATAATTTTGCATTTCAGCAACTAAAATATCTTCGATTGCGTACGTATGCATTCCATAGTTCACACCTGGAATCTCATCCATCCACTTAGAGAAATCTGCTACAACATTTTGACCATCGAAGTATTCGTCACTACTTTGATATGCTTCACCTTCAGTAGCTGGAACGTAAGTACCAAGTGCACCTACTTCAGTAACAAGTTTTTGATAGAAGTCTACATTTGAACCAAAAGTTTTTCCAAGGAATTCTGCTGCCTTTTCTTTACCTGGAACATTTAATACGTAGAAAGAACTTCCTCCTAAGTTAGAAGCATTTGTTGCCCCTTCAACAGTTAAACTTGGAGTAGGAACGACTCCCCATTTTCCAGCTTGAGATTCTTCTGCCTTTACACTTGGAGTAATCCAGTTACCTTGTGCAATCATTGCAACTTCGCCATTGTTGAAGGAACCAACCATTTGACTCCAGTCAGATGTAGGTTTTACAATATCTTCATCTAGCATGGTCTTATACACACGGAAAGCATCTTTTAATGCTTCATTTCCAGCAATATTAGGTGTTACACCATCTTCTTTCAAATACCATTCTCCTGCAGATTGAACCATCATACGGATTGTACCAAGATCATTAGGATCAAGAGTTATAATGTTCGTACCTGTTTTTTCTTTAATGTCTTTACCGATTTCAATTAGTTGATCCCAGCTAATATTTGTTAAATCTTCCAACGTATAGCCTGCTTCTTCAATAATATCCGTTCTGACATATAAACCGGTTACACCTGTATCAAAAGGTAAGCCGTATTGTTTTCCATCAAAGCTTGTCGGTGCAATTTTATACTCTGCAAAATCACCCGCATTAAAGTAATCGCTTAATTCGAAAAATGCATCTGGGTAAGCTTGTAAAAAGCTTTGTGCACGGTAGTCTTCAATCAGTACAATATTCGGCATTCCGTTCATCGTACCAGAGCTAAGACCTGTATTTAATTTTTGAACGATATCAGGTTGTGCGCTTTCAATAATATTAAGATCAAATTCAGCATCATCTGTATAAGACTTTTCAGCAAGTTCTAATGCTGCAATATTGAATTTTGGATCCCATGCCCAAGCTGTAATCGCATTGCTTTCACTATCACTGCTATCAGCTCCGTCTTTGGAACCTGATGAACATGCTGCAAGTAATAAAATACTTGTTACAAGTAATAACATTATTTTTTTCATGTGGTTAACCCCCTTGGATATTGGAAGCGTTTGCTCCATATGTAAAGGTTATCATAAAAAAAAAGAAGACCGTTAGCACGATCTTTAGAATGTATTTGCAGTTTGTTTTGGATTTTATCCATCATATTTCGACAACCTTAGACATTTGTATTATTTTTAGATTTTTGCATTATTTCTATCTGTAATGAGTGGGAGTTGAATAATGATTCGCGTTCCCTCACCTACTTCACTTAGTATCTCAATACCAAATTCTTCACCGTACAATAATTTTATACGCTCATCAACATTGCGAATACCAATCCCACTGAAGAGATGGCGCTTATTTTTATGACTTTGAATTTCCTTACTTGCATTTACTTCCATTCCGTCCCCATTATCGATTACCTCACATATCAATTTATTATCTTTTTCTGCAATGAGAATATGGATATAACCTTCGTATTTCCTATTAAATCCATGGAAAAATGCATTTTCTATAAAAGGTTGTAAGATAAGTTTAGGAAGTTGATATGGTAAACAATCAGGTGATATGAAGTAATTTACTTTGATTCGGTCTCCGTAACGCACTTGATTAATATATATATAATTTTTCATCATCTCTAATTCTTCTTCTACCGTAACTGTTTCACTTACATTACCGATTGAATTTTGCAACAAAGAAATTAAAGCATGAATTGTATTTGCTGATTTCTCTTTATTCCCTTGCTGAACCATAATCTTAACAGATGTTAATGTATTATATAGAAAGTGTGGATTGATTTGCTGCTGAAGTGCTGCTAATTCTGCATTTCGCTGTTTTTTTTGCGTTTCGACTAATTGTTCTACATAATCATGAAGCTCATCTAGCATATAATTGAAAGCATTCGCTAATTCCTTTGTCTCATAGCTTCCTTTTACGGTGACATATTGTCCGAAATTATATTTTGCCATATTAGAGATTTCCTGTACAAGCATTGTCAATGACTTTGTTAATCTACGTGAAATAAAGTAAACAATCAACAAAGCTACAGATACAATAAAGATACTAATCATTACAATCGCTTTCGTATCAACAATATTGTTTGTCACTGACTCTCGATCAATTAAATTGACGAGATACATTCCGTAAGTTGGTAAATATTCAGCGATCATCACATGACTTTTACCAAATACTTCTATATCCTTATAATCGAGATTCATTTCCTCAATTTCCTTGGCATGTTCAAGTAATCGATTATTTTCTATACCAAGTAAATCTTCTCTATTACTCGACACAACCGTACCCGACGGATTGAGCAGAATAACATCATTACCTTCACTCGTATAATTACTATAAAATTGTTTAAAATCGCTTTCTCGAATGGAGATATATAATACACCATAATGATTCTGAGTTGATCTATCAACTAAAGCTTTTGAGATAACAATGGACGGATAATTTTTCATTTCGTCAGCAGGATCATATTGGTATAATAATCGATTCGGTTCTTCTAGTGTGTTTAACGTAATCGGATCAGTTTTCAGATCTTCCTCAGAGGTTGGCCAATAATAATAATTGGTTGAATAGGCACGTCCATTTAAACCCGTGATCACCATATTGACCTCATATTCATCAACAGGTGAAGACAAACCCTTCATTTGCTGAATAATATCATAATAATTTTTCATTACTGACATGGAATCTGTATCATCAGCTGTTAAAAATTTTCGAACCGTTCCACTTTGTTGCACATTATTAGCTGCCCTTACAATTGAAAAGCTGAAGGTTTCAAAACTTGTTTTAATTTGACTTAATACTTTATAGTTCGTAATACTAAATGTTTCCATGAATAGTTTTTCTGACATCCTAATCGTGTTATAAGTAATAAGTACGGAAACTGAAATAATACTAACAACCATTACGATAAACATTTTAAAAAATAAACCATTACTTTTAAATTGCCCTAAAAATTTCGTCATCGCTTTTCTCATTTCCTAAATAAAGCTTTTTCTATAGCTGCTTGGTGACATCCCTGTCATCTTTTTAAATACTTTACAAAAATAGCTATGATCAGAATAACCAATCATACCGCTAATTTCTGAAATGGAAATTTTTCCACTCCGTAAACAATCCTTGGCTTTCTCAATCCTAACCCTATTTAAATATTCATTAAACCCGACACTATGATGTGTACTGAAATAAGAAGATAAATAAGAAGGATTAAAGTGGAAATGGTTGGCCATTTCTGTTAAATTGAGCGGCTCAGCATAGTGTTGATCAATATAGTCGAGTAATTTTTGTATATTCGTATCACTCTTATCATTCATTTTTGATATAATGACTTCATTTACTTCCTCTAAAAATGAATGTAAGTAACCAACAGTTTCATGTATATCCACTGCTTCATTAATTGACGTGAAATATTGGTATTTTTCTTTATCCAATTGTTTATTATCATAATGCAGATTTCCTAAAAGCACTGTAATATTGAATATGATATTACCGATAAATGATTTGAATTCATGAACGTCCTTTGTAAACTGATGTGATAAATAATCGACATAACCATTTAAATAATGAAAGGATTCATTAAATTCACCACGTTTAAAAACCTCGATAAAACGATTTAAATTAAAGGTTTCTTTTAAAGCTGGAGCGGCTGGCAATTCATCATAAATAAAAACAGATTTATCTGGAAAATAAAATCGGCAATTCTTTAGCGTCGATATACTTTCTTGATATTTTTTGTTTGTATCTTTAATGGCGTTGTACGGCTCACTCAAACTTATTCCTTTAATCGTCCCAGATAAACTAGTGGATAGTTCTTTCATATTACGACGAATAATTGGAAGCTTGTTTAATTTAAAATTCAAAATATAAGCCAGATCATAATCCTCCTTCATAAGGGGATAGATCGCAATATCTCCAAAGTGTATGTTTAATGCTTGCTCCACATGATCCTTCACCATCTGTCCATTAGTATCCTCTTTATGTGTCATACTGATCCCAAGGATACTATAATATTTCTCTCGAAAGGTGTCCTTGATTATATCCTCGTCAATATCTTCACTAAATCCTGACATAATAGTAGCGAGAATATGATCAATTGGAGACAAATTATCATCATATGATTTATGAAGGACTTGGAACCCTGTAAGCTTATTAGCGGCCTTTTTTAAAGCTTTTAAAAGCTCCGCTCCTTCTAATTTCGGCTTGAGAATATAGTCAGTCACACCACTTTGAAATGTAGAACGCACATATTCAAAATCGCTAAAACTACTCAATACAATCACTTGTATATCTGGATAATCTTTTCTAATAATCTTCGTTAAATCTTCTCCATCCATTATCGGCATTACAATATCAGTGATCACGATATGAGGTTGCGTCTTTTCGATCAACTCCAATGCTTCACTACCATTTGCTGCCTCACCTACAATTTGAAATCCTTCTTCTTCCCAGTTCACATAATATTTAATCCCTTGTCTAATAAGGACCTCGTCATCGACAATTAACACTTTACACCATTCATTATCTGACATCATTCATCCCTCCTAACCAAATTACTAGACGCAACGACATCAAATTTCGAGCTACTTCCTTATATTATAGCATCTCCACAAAAAATAGAGTTATCTATAACTTTGGAGCTTAAAAAACAGGTACTCCCCAGTTCTCTTAACACTGAAGATGATATTATGCTTAAATGTTAATTTTCGTTGATTTGTACTCTAGGCAGGCGCTTTCTTACCTGTAGGCAAGTGGTTTTCTCTCCTATCTTTTTACTGAGTAAATTATCACAATGTAAGAGTAGATCGTCGTTGATTTCCGCTTCCGGAAGGGCGTGCGGTGAGCCGCTTAATCCCCTCGGAGCCGCTTCAATCAACTTGGTTTTTACTTTCCCACATTATGTTTTGTTCCAATCATGCAAACGTTACATTATACTCTATATCTTTTGATGCCTAAGAGATTTTTAGTGTATAGTTTAAGTAACAAGAGAAGGTCGAATCGATTTGAAAAGTAATATTGGTAAACGGATATACAATGGAATTGAAAACTTTCATTGTTAAGAGAATGGTGACCCTAACAATGAATCCGCGGCTTAATTAAGGGAAGTAAAAAAACTCGAGCTCCACAAGTGGAAAAAGGAAGCATTTTCAGATAACATACTGGTGACACCTTTCTGTTTGTGTAATTGGTTCATCGCCATTTTTATACCAAGGGACAAGGTGTCTTTTTTACATACAAGGCATTCAACTAAAAGCAAGTTTAGTATATAATTTTAATCGCAATCTCTTAAGCTATCCTAGCTTAAGAGATTGCAATTAAAATTCAACTGCCAAGGTTGAGTAAATTAACGTTTAAAGCTCAAAGGAGAATCCAATGAAAATTTCAACGTGGAATCAACAGTTAATAAAAAAAGAAAACAAGTCGATTGTGCTTCAGCTAGTTAAAACGAAATCACCGATTTCGCGTGCGGATATTGCTCAACAATCGGGATTAAATAAAGGGACTGTTTCCTCATTAGTTGCGGAATTAATTAAAGAACAATTAATTTTAGAGACAGGTCCTGGTGAATCTAGTGGTGGCAGGCGCCCAGTCATGCTCACCTTTAATCAAAGTGCTGGTTCTGCCATTGGTATTGATCTTGGCGTAAATTATATTCGTGGCATTATAACGGATCTTCAGGGTAATATTTTAAATCAAAAGCAGCAATCCTATACTTCATCATCCATCGAACAAACTTTAGATCATGTAAAAGCTAACATCTCCCATTTAATCTCCGAAGCACCTTCCACCCCCTATGGGATCGTAGGAATTGGCATAGGGGCTCCCGGCATTGTTGATGAAAATAATGACGTATTACTTGCACCAAACCTTGGTTGGAAAAATTCTTCGTTTAAAAAAGAAATCGAATCCGATTTTAATATTCCAGTTATCATTGAGAACGAAGCAAATGCGGGCGCTTACGGAGAAAAGATGTTTGGACTAGCAAAAGATGTAAATGATCTAGTCTATATCAGTGCCGGAACGGGAATCGGAACCGGTATCATTTTCAACGGGCAATTGTACAAGGGTTCTTATGGATTCTCCGGAGAATTCGGCCATATGACGATGAATATGAATGGAGATAGATGCCGTTGCGGAAATATCGGTTGCTGGGAGTTATACGCTTCTGAACAATTTTTAATAAAAAGGGCCTTAGAATTAAATTTAATTGAAGGAGAAGAAGACTGTGTGATTCAAGTGACCGAAAAAGCAGAGGCATCTGACAGTAAAGCAATTTCTCTTCTAGATGATATTGCTGCTCATCTTGGTATGGGGATTGTCAGTATTGTTCATGCTCTTAATCCAAAGAAAATTATCGTCGGCAATATTCTATCTGGGGCTAAAAAGTGGATAGAAAGACCTGTACAGGATTATGTTAAAAAGCATGCAATGGCTTCTCTACAAGGCGAGGTTAGTATTCAATTTTCTAGCCCATTTACTCCTTCCACGGCATTAGGCGTCTCCGCGTTTTCAGTCGAGCACTTTCTCAAGAAAACATTGGAGGATAATGGATAATACCTTAACTAAAATAGAGCGTTTGAGCTAATTAACATGAAAAGTCTTGACGTTGTTGATGATATTAGGCTAATTCGTGGATGATAAAGTAAAGCAGTTCTCCATCGCATCATTGCGTTGGAGAACTGCTTTCTTAAATGGAATCAATGAATCTTTGAAAGGCTTGCTGCCCTTCTGGTGTCCGTTTGTACACTCCGGCGTGTTCAAGAACAGTAGAAAAAACGCGACCTACTTCATTCCTAATGATTTCATGTACATTTTCTTCATTTATATCACTATGTCTTTCTTTAATTCCTAGCGCCCAAACCGCATGCTTATTCGTGAGTTCGTCAGCAATTAGCTGCTGTTCATAATCTGCCTCAAGTAAATAAGTTCCCACTTTTTGCAGTTCTTCTTTTAGTCTACCTGGTAAAACCGCAAGCCCCATTACTTCAATTAAGCCAATGTTTTCTTTTTTAATATGATGGACTTCCTCATGTGGATGGAATATCCCCATTGGATGCTCCTCATTAGTTCGGTTATTGCGTAAAACAATATCAAACTCAAAATATTCTCCCGAACGTCGGACGATTGGTGTTACTGTATTATGTGGCTCGGCGCCACTAAATGCGTGGATATCTGCTTCAGGATCACTGTAATTCTTCCATGCGTTGGTTACATAGTCTGCAAGCTCGGCAATTTGATGGCGATCTTTTCCTCGTAGACGTATGACCGACATTGGCCAATGTACAATCCCTGCATCTATCTCTTCATACCCTTTAATTGTAAAGGTCGAATCCAATTTAGCTTTCGCCATTGGAAAAGCATGGTTTCCACCTTGGAAATGGTCATGGCTAAGGATAGATCCACCAACAATTGGTAAATCTGCATTCGATCCAACAAAATAATGTGGATACTGATCGACGAAATCAAGTAGTCGTTGAAAGCCTAATTTTGATATTCTCATCGGTTCATGCTCTCCAGAAAACACAATCGCATGCTCATTATAATACACATATGGTGAAAATTGGAGATACCATTGTTCCTCATTCAATGTAACAGGAATGATGCGGTGATTTTGTCTCGAGGGATGATCAACCCTCCCAGCATACCCGACATTTTCCTTACATAATAAACAGTCTGGATAAGCGATCTTCACTTTATCCTTTTCAGCTGCAATTGCTACTGGATCCTTCTCTGGTTTCGATAAATTGATCGTAATTTCCAGATCACCATATGGTGTCTCCGCATACCAATGCTCATTTTTCGCAACCCTATCTGTTCTAATATAATTGGAGTCTTGTGATAAGTTGTAAAAGTAATTTGTAGCAGCTTCCGGTCCTTCTGAGTGATATAGATCATTAAATGTACTGATCACCGTAGATGGGCGAGCAATAAATGCTGCCATTATTTTGGTATCGAGCATGTCACGATATGTGATCGTATTATGCGGCAATTTTCCATTCTCAGCAGCCCAATCTAAAATTTCTTCTAAAATATGAACAGGTGATTCATCATCTACTTCTATTATTTCAGTTGATTTCCACTCTTCAAGACCTAATGTTGCTAGCAAATCGTTTCGGACAAAATCAACGTCCCATTTTTCAATTAACCCCTTATTTAATCCATACTGAACAAGCTGTTCTAAAGATTCATATATTGACATGGATATCCTCCTTCATCTCTTACTGCTTATAGCCATTAGGATGTTTCTGGAACCAAGCCCATGCACTATCGATCATTGATTCTAATGATTCATATTGCGGCTTCCAGCCCAGTTCTTGCTTTGCTTTTTCTGATGAGGCAACAAGTCTCGCAGGATCACCACCACGACGCGGAGCGATGACAGCAGGAATTTCCTTACCTGTTACTTCTCTAGCAGCCGCAAGTACTTCGTTGACACTATAGCCATTACCATTGCCCAAATTATACGTAGCACTCGTTCCGGATTTACGCAATTTTTCAATAGCTAAAATATGTGCCTCAACCAAGTCAATCACATGAATATAATCTCTAATACATGTACCGTCTGGTGTATCATAATCATTACCGAAAATTGAAATTTGATCCCGTTTACCTAATGCAGCTTCTAAAATGATTGGGATTAAATGTGTTTCTGGGTTGTGATCCTCTCCAATCACGCCATTTGGATGTGCCCCAGCGACATTGAAATAACGAAGAACAACATAATTAATTCCATATGCTTGTTCACTCCATTTCAACATCTTTTCAATCGCAAGCTTTGTTTCACCATATGGATTTGTAGGTGATGTTTCCGCAGTTTCAGCAATTGGACTTTCCTTCGGCTCCCCATACGTTGCAGCGGTAGATGAGAATACAATATTTTTCACATCATGCTTTTGCATTGCTTTTAGTAATGAAATAGCTCCACCAACATTATTATCATAATACTGCAATGGCTCTTTTACACTTACACCAACAAGTGAATCTGCAGCAAAGTGCATGACTGCATCAATCTCATTTTCTGTAAAAACAAGATCAAGAAAAGATTCATTACGTAGATCACCCTCGTAAAATTTGGTTCCTTCCGTCAATGCAGCTGCATGCCCCGTTTGCAAATTATCGACGACAACAACTTCTTCTCCACGTCCAATCAATTCTGCAACAGCATGACTACCAATATATCCAGCTCCACCACAAACTAAAATTGTCATTCATGATTCCTCCGCTTCCATCTATTTTTCAAAGCATCTAATCGACTAAACCTTGGCGTTATTGCGTCCAGATTTTGAATCCAGTTTACCCGATTCAAAATCTGCGACATCCGTTAGAGGCTTTCACTTCATTTAGCAGGGGGGAATCTTTAGATTGCATTCATTTCCCCACTATATAAGTGAGCGTTTCTTGCCATATTAAATTAAATTTCCTGTGCGCCACTACCAATTTTCACAATGTAAAAGTCAGCTTTGATTCCTGTGGCTGCTTCGTATTGTTCGCCTACCTTTTCAATAAAACTGTTAGAAGCTTCTTTATGAACAAGGTTAATCGTGCAACCACCAAAACCTGCACCTGTCATGCGGGCACCAACAGCACCAGCATCCCAAGCTGCTTCAACTAGCGCATCTAGCTCTGTTCCTGTCACCGCATAATCATCCCTTAATGAAATATGCGATTCATTCATTAGTTTACCAAATGCCTCAATATCTCCTGCATTCAATTTTTCTACAGCTGCCAATGTACGTTGATTTTCATAAACAGCATGCTTTGCACGTTTACGATCTGTATCATCTTGAATAAGATGTTTATTCGCTTCATACTGCTCTATCGATAATTCACCTAATGAATCAATCTTTAGCTCGCCTTGTAACTGTTCCAATGCACGGTCACATTGCTCTCGGCGTTCATTATACTTAGAATCGGCAAGCCCACGTCGTTTATTCGTATTCGCAATCACAAGGGTGTGATCTTTAAGTCGAAATGGACTATATTGATAATCTAGCGTTTGGCAGTCTAGCAAAATAGCATGCTCTTCTTTTCCCATACCAATAGCAAACTGGTCCATAATTCCACAATTCACACCAACAAATTCATTCTCCGCTTGCTGCCCCATTTTTACAAGCTCTACCATATCTTGACGAAGATTAAATATGTCATTTAACATGACAGCGGTTACCATTTCAATAGACGCTGACGAAGACAAACCTGCACCATTTGGAATATTACCGAAGAATAGTACATCCAATCCAAATTCTAGGTTAATATTATTTTTCTGAAGCGTTGCTGCTACCCCTTTAGGATAATTGGCCCAATCGTCTTCTTCACTATATATTAACGAATCTAAACTTACTTCAATGATTCCTTTCTCTGGAAAGTTCATCGAATAAAGTCTTAGCTTACGATCTATTCTTTTCCTTGCCACTGCTGTCGTTCCGACATCAAGTGCACATGGAAACACATGTCCCCCGTTATAATCAGTATGTTCCCCGATCAAATTAACACGTCCTGGTGCGAAAAAACAGCGTTGCTCTCCTTCTCCACCAAATATTTCTACGAACTTTGCTTTTAATTCTTGTAAATTTTCCAATATAGTCACCTACCTATTTATATTTTATAGCATGAAATAACTTTGTTAATTAATTTAATTTACTTTTTATGTTATTATATATTCAATGTATTTGCAATCATTTTCTACAAAGAGGTGGAGTTTTTATGAAAAAAGGTAGTTTTCAATGGATGAAATCATTGAACCGTTCTATTGTTCTAAATAAAATCCGCATCGACGGTCCAATTTCTAGAGCTGAAATTGCTAGGGATACAAAGCTGACTCCTCCCACTGTCAGTAAAATCGTGAGTGATTTACTGAGTTCAGAATTAATTATAGAAAGTGAAATTGGGGCATCACTCGGGGGTCGCAAACCGACGATGCTCATTATAAATACTGATCGTTTTCATGTAATTGGTTTAGATATTGGTCCAACATCCATACGTGGGATTTTGACGAACTTAACTGGCAAACTTATAGAACATAATCATTTACCCATCACAGAATCAATCACGAACGAAAAACTTATTATTTTCATAAAAAAGCTAGTTACTAAACTTGTTTCAGATCATGAAGACAAAGAAATAATTGGCATCGGGATTGGCATGCATGGGGCCGTCGATGTTGAGCGCGGTATAGCTTTGTATGCACCAATGCTCCATTTGAAAGATGTACATTTGAAATCTGAACTTGAGAAGGCTTTTGATGTTCCAATAAAGGTAGATAATGATGTAAGAGCAATGGCCTTTGGAGAGTATTGGTATGGAAATGGAGAGCATAACGAGAATATGGTGACAGTAAATCTTGGTCATGGTGTGGGAGCTGGAATTATTCTAAACGGAAAGTTATTCCATGGCGAACATGACTTGGCCGGAGAAATAGGTCACATGACTGTAGATCTTTCAGGAAAACTTTGTTCTTGTGGAAATATAGGCTGTTGGCAGACACTCGTTTCTGGCCCTTCGATTGCTGAGGAAGCGAAACATGCACTCTTTCAAGGAAACAAAAGTATATTAGAAAATAAAGTGATTGAAGGAAAAACAGTGTATGAGGCAGCGGTCGCTGGAGATGCATTAGCGATTGAGGTTTTAGCGAAAACAGGAGAATACATTGGCATCGGACTTACCAACTTAATTCATATGTTTAATCCAGAGAAAATTATTATTGGTGGTGGTGTATCTGGTGCGAGTGATTTTATTTTGCAACATATTAAAGAAGCTATAACGAAAAGAGGATTAACGGAACAAGCAAAAACTACAGATATTTCTTGTTCCACTAAAGGTTCGTACAGTACAGCAACTGGTGCAGCTTCTTTGATTTTAGCAGATGTCTTTTTAGAAAACTAATTGTCATGACTTTCCTTTTCTCACATACATCTAAACTGATGACGATTTTTGTTTGAGGGGGAATGCATATGGACGTACGTGTTCGAGCCGGCGATACGCTTTGGCATTATAGCAAGTTGCTTTATATTCCGCTTGTCTTACTTATTGATTCAAATCCTGAAATTGATCCGAATGCACTTCCATTAGGAAAATTCGTTAAAATACCTGGCTTTACAACGAGCAAATACACCGTTCGAAACGGCGATACGTACTGGAAACTGGCGCGTGCCCGAAACGTGGATATCGATGCTTTGATGCTGTTAAACCAGGATGCCAATCCAACACATTTGAAAATTGGCACCATTCTTCGCTTACCTGAGAGAGTGACAAAGCCTATTGTGAATGGCAATAGGGCTTATGATTTTAACATAATGAGTAAAGATTTAGAAACACTGCGAACCATTTATCCATTTATTAAGAGCAATGAAGTAGGTAAAAGTGTACTTCAATTGCCACTTGACCAAGTCAGAGTTGGAAAAAGTAGTAGAAAAGTAAATATAAATGCTTCCTTTCATGCAAATGAGTGGATCACCACACCCATTCTTATGAAATTTTTAAATGAATATTTACTCGCATTAACAAATGGGCAAACAATAAAAGGAATATCTGCCCTCACTTTATATTTGCGCTCTCAGCTGTCTGCCGTCCCAATGGTAAATCCAGACGGAGTGAATCTTGTATTGAACGGACCACCGGCATCGGTAAAAGCAGAAGTGGTCAAATTGAATAAAGGGAATACCGACTTTTCTGGATGGAAAGCGAATATTCGAGGCGTCGATTTAAATAAACAGTTCCCCGCAAATTGGGAATTTGAAAAAGAACGTAAACCAAAAGAACCCGGACCACGTGACTTTCCGGGGTATAGTCCGTTATCGGAACCCGAATCAAAAGCAATGGCGGCATTGGCCGAGCAAACTGGTTTTGAAAGACTGCTCGCCTTACACACACAAGGTAAAGAAATTTATTGGGGATACGAAGGATTAGAACCACCAGAATCAGAAATACTTGCAAACGATTTCGCGATGGTGAGTGGCTATAAATCTGTCCGTTATGTTGATAGTTACGCAGGTTATAAAGATTGGTTTATTCAGCAGTTCCGTAAGCCTGGCTTCACTCTCGAACTTGGCCTTGGCCAAAACCCTCTCCCTATTGAACAATTTGATGAGATCTATGAACATGTATCAGGGATCTTTGTGAGAGCCTTGGTTTGATGTTTTTAAATGAAACATATTGGATATAGCTCTCGTTTAAACAAATGAATGGTAATTAATTAATACTTATATTTATTGACAAGAGGGGTTCGAATATTGATTGCTCAACTTCAATGGTTAATTGCTCTTATTCTGCGTTAATTGCACGACTTTTGGTATTAATTGCATCACTTCCACGTTAATTGCACCACTTCAACAAAACTGAAAAAGTTGACCCGCTTATGAGTCAACTTTTTCGAATCCATATTTTTTTACATAAAGTAATGATTTCGCTCTATTTTCCGAAAAACTTTATGTAAATATCGCGTTGAAGCTGATTTACCGGCCGTGAGTAGTAAAATATGAGCCGTCACATTGTGGCTGGGGTTTTACTAGTTGTAATTAACTTTTATTTGGATTTCTAATATTATTAATTAGCGTAATGACTGGCCTAGCATTTAACTGCTTAAGTGAATAAAATCCATTATTTTACTCGGCAAGTTTTCATAAAACGGTGAGATCGAATAATTTTTTTCGATGTTTACTAACCATCGCGCCCGATTTGTTCCATACTTACTACCATTAAACATGTGATACAATCAGCTTCGCTTTTCCTTCTACCTCAAAAGTACCCGCATTTGCTGGGATGATAAAATGATCTCCCTTTTTGATTGAATATGTTTCACTATCGATAGTTAATGTTCCTTGTCCATCAATGACGCTCGCTAGTACGAATGGTTTAAATTCAAATTGTGCTTTACCATCAATGTCCCATTTATAAACAGTGAAATATTCGGCTTCTACAAATTTTGTAATGCTAGCGCCTGGGATTGTACTTTGTTCAGGTGTTGCTACTGCATCACGATGTGGAATCGTAGAAACTTCGATTGATTTATCAATATGTAGTTCACGCAATTTGCCATCTTGACCAACACGATCATAATCATATAGACGATATGTCGTGTCAGAGCTTTGTTGTGTTTCGAGCACGACAGTTCCTTCACCAAGTGCATGGATCGTCCCGCTAGGTACGTAGAAAAAGTCACCTGGTTTAATTTTCACTTTTCGTAGCAAATGATTCCATTCACCTTTCTCAATCATCTCTACAAATTCTGCTTTCGTATGTGCGTTATGACCGAAAATGATTTCAGCACCGTCTTCACAATCAATAATATACCAGCATTCCGTTTTTCCTAATTCTCCATTTTCATGAAGTTTTGCATACTCATCATTTGGGTGAACTTGAACAGATAAATCTGTATTCGCATCCAAAATCTTTGTTAAAAGAGGGAATACTTCTGTATCATGGTCTCCAAATAATTTTTTCTGTTCTGTCCACAGTTCGATTAATGTTTTACCAGCAAACTCACCATTTTTTACAATTGATGGTCCATTTGGATGGGCAGAAATCGCCCAGCATTCACCTGTAAGATCAGATGGAATGTCATAGCCAAATTTCTCTTTTAAAGCAGTACCACCCCAAATTCTTTCTTGAAAAACTGGTTCTAAAAATAATGGTTGTTTCATTTCTATCATCATCCTTTCCACGCTGTATCTATACCACATTTTAACCTAGTTTAGCTTCTTTTCAAATGTTGAAGCCGTTTTTTCTTTAGGTACATCATCCCACATACTGCCAGCAGTGCACCAATTGAATCTAGTCCAACATCCATCACCGACCCAGTTCTTTCTGGCAGAAAAGCCTGGTGGATTTCATCTGTAGCGGCGTATATCGTTGTTAATAGCCACGCTAGCCAAGGCCTTTTCTGACCAATTCCATTGAAAATTAATATAGCCAGAAGCCCAAATGCACTTAGAT
Organism: Lederbergia lenta NBRC 16444; assembly: GCF_001591545.1. Classification (GTDB taxonomy): domain Bacteria; phylum Bacillota; class Bacilli; order Bacillales; family Bacillaceae_C; genus Lederbergia; species Lederbergia lenta. Next base: position 131,852 of record NZ_BCVC01000002.1, on the reverse strand, counting down.
GAACAAATTTTCGAAAGGCTACGTTAAAAAATGCTGCTTGACTGTCCGTAAGTTGAAAAAATCGCTGGATGAGCATTTCTGTATTGCCACCAGTGGCGGAAGGTGAAGCCGATGCAAGAAAAATGGCTACACACCATACAATCGCAGCTGTTAGCCATAAGTTTTTTTTATTCATATTTATACCTCAGTTTTTTTTCATTTGTCCTCTATATCTTACTTCATTTTAGCTGTTTTTGGACGCTTAAATTGCCATAAATTAGATTCCTCTTAAAGTAAGAATCTATTATACTATCGATTTCACTTGCTACAATTGATATAAGTTTGCTATCAAAACATAAAGGATATCATACAGCCGACAGGAGAGATTATTCATGCCTGCCTTTCAAACCAACCAAAAAAGAGGTAAGATGAATAAGAAGATAAAACGTAGGGCCATGCCTAATGGTCCTCACTTAAAGGTGGTGGATCATGAATACATATCGAATACAATTCCAGTCTGTTTGGGAAAAAACGATGGCTGATGATCAAAAGGAAAAATTCACTCGTATCGTGTCCGCTCTTCCATTCACTGAAAACCAATTAACAACTAAAGCAGTGATCTCAAATTATAAAGATAATGGGGGATTCGTTGTCACCGTTTTACTTAATAATGGGTATCCGGATTCTTTACACATCAATCAAGCTTATATAAAAGTTACTAACTCTGATGATACTTTAATAGCTGAAGGCAGATTCAAACCCAACCTTATTATTAATCCGCATTGTTCACAGCCTTGGTCATTTGTTTTTTCAAAAGAGATGGTAATACATTGGAACGAAGCGTTACATCAATTGAATATAAATGTGGAGGTTTTAAATGATGATTAATGTACTGTTTGTCTGTCTTGGCAATATATGCCGATCACCAATGGCTGAAGCAATATTCAAAGATATGGTGAAAAAAGATACACTAGATGAGCAAATTTCAACTGACTCTGCTGGAACTGGAGATTGGCATATCGGTTCTCCCCCACATAAAGGGACATTGAGTAAACTAAATGAATATGGGATCAGCGCAGAAGGGCTCGTAGGTCGACAGTTTACTACTGAGGACTTTGAAAAATTTGATTATATTGTCGGAATGGACGAAAGCAATATTCACAATATGTATAACATACTCGGTAAGCCAGAACATCCAAAGATTTTTCGCTTATTAGATCTAACTGATCATAAATCTGATGTACCAGATCCTTATTACACAGGAGATTTCCAAGAAACATATGACCTCGTTAGTGAGGGGTGTAGGGTATTACTTGATAAAATCAAAGAGGATTTATAGAGGAGTGGTTCCCATTGCATGTTTGCAGTGGGAACTATCTCTTTCGTTTAAATATAGCGACCATAGATCATACTAAACCGGAGTTAACTTGCTTCACAAGAATGGAATCGCTTTATACGAGAGTGGGAACGCCATATACAAGATTGGTGCTAATCACACTCTACATCACTATGATTTCTCAATCGCCATTATAACCTCTTTATTCCGCTCTTTATAGTAAAATATAATAAATCCAATCATTCCGGTAAGGGCTGATGCAGCCATTGACAGATAAAGTGCTGTACCACTAAATCTATCAAAAATCATTCCACCTAGAGATGAGCCAATGATACCAGTAATTCCAAAGGCAATTCCCATAAACACCATATGACCGGTAGCCTGCATTTCTGATGGAACCACTTTATACAAATATTCGATAGCTCCCAAAAAGAGAATAGCAAAACATACACCATGCAATACTTGAATGGAAAGAAGAATTGCTGGATCCGTGATGAAGGCAGTCATCATCCATCTTATAAAATATAGAAAACCGGCAAATATAATATACTTGATTGGATGTTCAGCCTTAAACCAAATAGCGCTTAAAAAGAATAATATAGCTTCACTTAATACACCGATAAACCAAAGCCAGCCAACTAACATTTCATCGCCACCGATGCTAAATAAATACAAACTGACAAAGCTGTCGTTGGTGCGATGTGTCATTGAAATGAAAGACACTAATAAAAAGAACATTAATAATGTTGGATCCTTAAAAAACTGACCTATTTCCTTTAAATTCACTTTCTTCGTTCCAGTTTTTGCATCTTGCAGTCCAAGCGCCAATATAAAAGCGATGATTGCGATGAGGAACATTGGGATAGAAAGGTATTCAACACTAATAGCAGTAAATAAGAAACCGCTTCCAAGGGAAATGACAGCAAAGCCAAAAGATCCCCATGATCGAATGGATCCAAAGGAAACCTTCTGTTCATCAGCAATTCGTTTAGATAGGTTGTCTGACAATGGGTTAATTGCTGAAAAAAAGAAGAAAAAGAATGAACCCGCAACGAAAACCCAGATAAGCGATTCAAGTTTGAATATCCAGATAACTCCAATTAGGACTCCTAGCAAACAAATGATCAAGATTGTTTTCACAGTTTTAAATTTGTCACTTAAATATCCCCAAGTAGGTTGTGAGATCAAACCTACAAATGTACCAAGTGCTAAAAACATGCCTATTTGAGCATTTGTTATACCCTTTTTTTGAAAATAAAGTGGTAGAAAACTAACAACGAGCGCGCTAATCGAACTTCCAAAAAACAAAAACAATTTAAGTTTCCAGCGAGAATGGTTGTTTGACATAAAGTTACTTCCTCTAATCATTCATATTTTCCATACAAGATCATTCTTATAAAGAAAAGCATCCTTCCCTATAACGCAGGGTTGGCTGCTTAGGTTACTAATATACTATACTATTTATAGCAAATAGTTAAATAGTACATTGTATGAATTTTTTATCACTTCACAAAATAATTAAAATAGCTAGATTCCGTGTTTGTTATATCCATTACTCCCCATTTATAACGACATTTTTCATTCCCATATTCCTATATTGAGTCGGGGTTATATTCGTTGTTTTCTTAAATATATGCACAAAATACTTATAATCTTTATAACCCACCATGTCTGCAATTTCAAAAATACGATAAGGTGTTTCTTGCAATAATGTTTTTGCATGATTAATACGAATAAAATGTAAATAATCATTGAAGTGCTGACCTGTTTCTTGTTTAATTAATTGGCTAAAGTAATTAGCTGACACATTTATTACATCTGCTACCTCTGTAGCTTTTAAATCACTTGAAAAATGTTCTTTCATATAAGTTACCGCTTGTTTAGCAAGCAATTGCTGTCTTCCTTGGTCAAGCTTGTTTCTATAGGTAAAAAATGCTCTGAGATCAGCTAAAAATAGTAGTTCCATTTGGTTATATGAATTATAAACATCTGCATTCACTCGATGAAGCATTTGAAGTTGCACCACATCTTTTAATTCTATAAAAAACTTTTCTTCGAATGTTTTTAAATATATTATAATTTCCTCGATATACCAAGCATTCTCTTGAAAATATTGAAACAGACTTTTAGTAAACCGAATTAAATCGTCTTCATCTAACTTGTCCATATTTTTAAATTGGTGTTCAAAAAATGCAGGTATTTCCTTTTTCATTATAGTTAAGTCGAGTTCTTCTGTATTGTATACAGCTTCTTGTTGAAATGGATGTGCCCGCATACTTTTTATTAATAACTGGTATTGATCAGGCAATTCTCTAGCTGAAGCTGAATAAGATGAAAAGCAAAATTTCAGTTTATGTCCCAAGTTTTTATGAATAGCCAAAACAATTTCGTTTAATATAGACATTGTTTGTGCATCACTCTCAATTAGATTACAACACGTAATCAAGCGATTTTTACTTATAAAAACAGAAGTTCCATGAATCCCTCTTGCTAGTAATTCTTTTTCTAACTGAAGATTCCATTGCTTTTTGATTTTACTTTTTTCCTTGTCAGGTAAGTGGAGAATCGTTGCAGCGTAATCCTCCATTTCACTTCCAATAAGCCGGTATCCTTTATTTAAACAACGTTTGTCGAACTCTTTATTTTCTAGTTCTTGCTCCATTGCTAAAGTGATTAAAACTTGGTTCATAGAATAATGCCATTCCCTCTGTTTTTCTTGCTTCTTTTCAATTTTAACTTTCCTTACAGTTTCCAATAATTCATCAATATCTACAGGTTTCAGTAAATAGTCGCTTACTTTAAACTGAAGTGCACGCTTTGCATAATTAAATTCGTCATAGCCACTAATAATGATCATTCTTATATGGGGATGCCGCGCTTCAATGTGCTCGGCCAATTCTAACCCATCCATTATTGGCATTTTGACATCAGAAATGACTAAATCAATATCCATTCGTTCAATCATTCCAAGCGCTTCTTCCCCGTCATATGCTTCACCAATTACTTTCGCCCCTATTTTCTGCCAAGGAACAGTTTGCCTAAGTCCCATACAAATAATCTGCTCATCATCAACGATCAATACTTTAAACATCACTTATTTCACTCCTTTGACCTCCATATCATTTTCTAATAAAGATTCAGTATATGGATGTGTTATTCTTATCCATGCTCCTGGAGAGTTTATTTGTTTTATTGTGATGTTTGCAGATTTCCCGAATGCCGTTTGCAACCTTGAGTGAATATTTTGCAAGGCAAATCCTGTCTTTATAGCATCATTAAAATGGTTAGTATTAAAGCCTTCCCCATTATCAATTACATCAATAATTAGCATGTCATGTTCAAGATAGCTACGTATATATATATGCCGTACTATACGCTTATTTTCAAAACCATGCTGAAGGCTATTTTCAATTAGCGGCTGAATCATTTGTTTCAACACAAAACTTTCTAGCACTCTATAGTCACAGTATATAGTGAATTTCAACTTATCCCCGAGCCTTCTTTTTTGAAACTCTAGGTAGATTTGATTGTATGTTAGTTCATCTTTCAGCGTGATCCATGGTTTGCCACGGTTTAAACTAATACGAAACATCTTGGAAAGTTGCTCAATTAATTTGCTTGTTTCCCCCGCACTTTCTAGTCGTGCTGTCCAACGGATCATGTCTAAAGTGTTATAAAGAAAATGCGGATTGATTTGGCTTTGCAGTAGCTTTAATTCGGATTCACGATTTCTAATTTCCATTTGATATTCATTTTCTACTAAATGCTTTAAACGCTCCACCATTTTATTGAATCTTAAACCCAATAAACCAATTTCATCTCCCGATTTTACCGAGACTTTTGCGGTAAAATCCCCTTTTTCTACTTGTTTCGTTTGATTAGCCAATATTTTAATCCTTTTTATATTAAATTGGTAAAATCCTAGCAGCGCCAGTAAACCCAAAGTAGTTAATACAACCATCATGATAAGAATGGATTCTTGGATCGATGAAATACCTTGAGCTACATTTTCTTTATTCACAATTCCGAGCACGACCATGTTGGTACCTTCTATAGGACCAGCAACTGCAGTATAATTGACTTTATTTTCTTTAAAATCAAGAGACACAGAACTACCTTTACCTTTTTGAATGGCTGTGGCGATACTATCTTTAGGATACGGATGGCCAATTAACTTCGGATTAGAGTGAAGTATGACATCTCCATTACGATTAAGAACGTAAATCTCCTCTATATTTTGAAAGTCTGGTTCCATTTTGCGATACAACTTTTCTGCATCAAGTCGGATCGCCACCATTCCAAGTGCTGATGTAAAGTCATTCAAATCATTGATTACACGATATAGCGTAATCACTTTATTTTCTCTTCCCCATTGATCCTTAATGGAATAAGCATCACTCCAAAAAATCTTTCCCTTAAGCATTTCTGCTTTATTTCTCCATTTACTCTCATCATTTTCACCAAGATTTGTTCCGATATCCATTTGACTTCCACTAAAATTTTGGAGTGAAATGGAATTCAGATATGGCTTGGATGTAAGATGAAATACAGCAAATCCGTTTATTCTTTTGCTATATAAATTACTATCTACTGGATTAGATGACTGTAAAAAAGAACGGATATCCTCGCTATATATCATATAGGCTGAAATATCTTCTATATCCTGTAACGCAGTTAATAAATTTTGGTTCATCTTTTCTAAATGGCTCTTTACATTATTAACTGCTTGGACCTGGACAGCTTTATTCGCTTGATTGTAAATAAAAATACTGAAAGCCAGCATCGGAAGTAATACGAGCAACAAAAAGAGAAATAAAAACTTCCATTGTAGATTCCACCTGGAAAAAAACAGCATATTTTTCATGACACTCGCCTCTTTACGCTGAGATCTGTTCTTCCAGATTATCCTTTAACCGCCCCCGCTGTCATCCCTTTCACAAGATATTCTTCCAATAGCATATAAATAACAATTGTTGGGATAATGGCAAGCGTCAATCCAGCCATTTGTGCACCATAATTTGTTGTGTACTGTCCCGCAAAATTAGCAAGTCCTAAAGGTAATGTTTTTAAAGCATCATCATTGATTAACACTAATGCAAATGAAAATTCATTCCAATTGTTAATAAAGTTCAAGATAACGACAGTCGCTATGGCGGGCATTGTCATTGGTAGTATAATGGACCAAAATATGCGAAACACACCACATCCGTCCATTATTGCAGATTCCTCAATATCCTGTGGAAAAGCCCGCATAAAACTAACAAGGATGAAAATAGTAATCGGCAAATTAAATGCGATGTATGGCAGAATTAATCCAATATGTGTATTTAATAAATTTAAGTTTTTCATAAGTAAAAACATAGGCACTAAAGTAGCATGAATCGGAATGAGCAAACCGAAAACAAAAAAGGCATATAAAGGTTTTCCCCATTTATATGTAAATCTGGCTAAAAAGTAGGAAGCAAGCGCTCCAATGAAAACGGTTATAATAACAGCAGCAACGGAGACGATGATACTATTTAAAAAATACGTATCTAATCGAGCTGTTTCCCAGGCTGTTTTATAATTTGCGATAAGCCACTCTGTTGGCAGCGCAAATGGACTTTTTGCAAATTCCAAGCTATTCTTAAACGAATTCAATATCATCCACAAAATCGGATAAGCATTTATCAAAGCATAAATAATGAGGATGACATAAATTATTGTCTTTTTCGAGTATTTTTTCAATCCAAGTTGAGGGTTATGCTGTTGTTTCAATAGTACTTTTTCCATCAGCCTCTCTCCCTTTCACTACTTTTTTGTTTTTCTTTGAAGAATTGCGGTCGATAGATAAATCAAAGCTAAACTAAAGAAAAAGATAAACAACGACAGAGCACTACCATATCCATATCTTGTTGAAGAAAATGTTTGTTCAAACATATACATGGCCAAAACTTCTGTAGAATGCCCTGGACCACCAGAGGTCATTACATAAATGAGGTCAAAGGTGCGAAGGCTTCCACTAATACATAGAATAACAGCTATCGTAATGATATCTTTCATCATTGGAAGCGTAATATAAAGTGTTTTGGTCCAACCAGATGCCCCATCTATTTCCGCTGCTTCATAAATTTCTTGTGGAATATTTTGTAGTCCCGCTAAAAAGATAATTAAATATAAACCAACGAATTGCCAAATGATTGTAATACAGACTGCAATCATTGCCCATTTTGGATCACCTAACCAATTTTGTTTCCAATTTTCCAAACCGACAGATGTAAGCAATTGATTAAACAATCCCATTCGCGAGTTATACATCATTCCCCATACCAATGAAATAATAACGGTTGAGATAACAACAGGCATAAAACCAAGTGTTCGAAAAATTTTTCCGCCCTTTAGTTTTCTATTTAATAGAAGGGCAAGTCCGAGAGCTATAGGTACTTGTCCTAGTACAGATGCTGCCACGACGAACATATTGTTTTTTAGAGATTTCCAAAAAATTGGGTCATTCAAGGCTTCCTTAAAGTTTGCTAGTCCAATAAACTTCATCTCTGTAAAGCCATCCCATTCCATAACAGAATAGTAAAATGAAATAAATATCGGGATAATAGCAAACACTACATAAATTAGGAGCGCTGGTGTTAATCCGATAATAATAGGCCACTTATTTCGACTTAATAGATGCATAACATCCCTCCTAAATAAAGAGAGGAAACCAAGAGACAAAGCGCTTGATTCCCTGCCATATTCTTACCTTTGTTTCTCAACTGCTTGTTGTAGTTTTTCTGCTAATTGTTCTGGTGTTATCGTGCCAATTGTTAACTCTTGTAAACCGGAATTAATAATATCTGTAACATCTGTAGGTAATACTGCATCATAAACAGGTACGATTTTCTGAGACGTCAATTGTGCTACTTCCTTCAATGCTGGACTTATCTCCGATGGCACTTCAATATCAGCTACAACAACGAGATCAGCCTTCATTAAATTCTCATAGTATTCTTCTGTATAAAAGCCTTTTAAGAATTTTTGCGCTGCCTCCAACTTCTTTCCTTCTAATTCACTATTCATACCAATTCCTGTTCCCGTTACAGCCGAAACAGCGGTTGGATCTCCTTGCCCGCCCTCCACTTCTGGGAATAATGCAATACCAATATTTTTATCAGGAGCATTTTCCAATAGCGGACCTAGGGACCATACACCGTCAATCATCATTGCAGCATCACCTAACATGAAGAGATCCCTGTGTTGAGTATTATCGATAGAGTTAAAGTCTTCATTGAATGCTTTCATATCAGCTAGCTCTTTAATCACATACAGTGCCTCAATAAACTTTTCATCCGTAAATTTCTTTTCACCCGTATCTAATACAGAGGTCAAAAAGTCATCACCTGTTAAGCGATCTCCAATTGTACTAATATAAGAGGACTGCAATAACCATTGTGCCTTGTTACCAAGCGCAATCGGAATGATTTTTTGTTCATTCAGCTTGTCTATTAGGGTTTTAAATTCTTCGTATGTTGTAGGAAATTCTTCATATCCGGCTTCAGAGAGCATATCCTTGTCATAGTATACAAGGCTTGTCGGCGTTAGACTTGCCGGTATGGCATATTGCTTACCATCAATTTGATAATCACCCAACTGTCCCTCTGGAATTAATTCATCCCAATGGTCCATCATTTCATCAATACTATGAAGTAATCCACCACTTACCAACGGTTTCAACTCTGCTCCAGGCCAAACCTGAACTAAATCCGGAAGTTGTTTACCTGCTGCCTGTGTTTTCACTTTCACCTTAAATTGATCGTGTGGAATTTTCTCTTGCTTGATAACAATATCTGGATTTTCTTTCATGAACTTTTCAATTTGCTTTGTATTAGCTTCATTCTGTGGAGATGGGTCTGTCCAAGAATTCCAAAAAGTTAACTCAATCTTTTCACCATTTCCTCCTTTGGATTCTGAACTACTTTTTTGACCTTTACCAGAACAAGCAGAAACAACTAATATTATTGTTAGCAAAAGAACAATACAACTACTTCTTTTTAGTTTATTCAATTTTCTTCCCCCCTTATTAATTAATTGCAGTCCCATTGTAAGCGCTATCTATAAATTTTATAATACTAAAATATTAAGATAGTATCCTAAATTTTCACTCTATCGGTTTTATTCTATTTACAATACATTCAGATCATCGGAAAATTATATGAAAATGTAGACATAGTTAAAGGGATTAACCACAAGTTGGATAATCCCTTTAACTTATAATTTGAGTAAGTGCGGAAGTCTGTGAGGATAAAACGTGTTGGTGTTTCAAATTGCGATTGAAAATATGCCAAGTAAAAATATTGGTATCTTAATTTACTTTATATATTCTTTAAAAATAGAAAAGCGGATAAGAAAGTAAGTAGGTGGATACTTACTTTCTTATCCGCTTTAATAATAGGTAGTTTGAAACGAACCTAATCAATAACGACTGTCTTCATCAGGATTAGTATATGGATTATTGTCCTTTGTCTGCAATTCATCGCTTTTTTCTTTTTGTTGCTTCTCCATGCTTGCTTGTTGACTAATATCGGTATCTGTTTGTACTTTAACCTGTTCTCTTTCTTCCATATATGAATCATCCTTCGTATCATCAACTGGATCTACTGAATCTATTGGTGGATTTAATGGATTTGGTCCTAAATTTGGATCTGCTGGCTTTACGATATTGGCACCACTATCATATAGAGTGCCATACTCTTTATCTACATATAATAGGATATTACCATTTTCAATTGCTTGATAATAACGCTCCACTTCAGCACCGGATAAATCCATTTTCCCTAGTGCGTCCCTTACTGGTTCTTCACCTGAAAGAAAAGATATAAACCGATCAACCCAACCAGTTTCTGCTCCATCTGCCGATTGCACATCCACATCTGTACGGCCTCTTAACATATTAATCTCATTTTCATCTTTTGCTACTGCATATATATCATCTGCTTCATATCCTTGAATTTTCAATTCCTGAATCTTAAGAATAGCTTCCTCTTCCACTGGGAAAATACCGATGAATCTTTTATCATCCATGCATACCATTCCTCCTTAAGTCTACCTAACTTCTACTTTGTATTTACCCTTGCAAAGATCGATAAAACAAAAGGAGTGATTTTTTTTAAAGAACTACCATTATTCATTTGAATTCATATCTAATTTTGACCACTACCCTTCTAAAAACACTTTCTTCCCAGTTCTTGCACTCTCCACTGCTCCAAAAACCATCGCCATACTTTTTATATTATCTGTACAATCAGTTTCTGCTTGGCGATTTTGTTCGAGTGCAATGAACATTTCGTCCAAGCAACCCCAATGGCCTTCTCTACCTTTCCAAGCATCTGGAACATCAATCGCCTTTGCTTTCCTCAAAAAGTCAGCAGGTTGTGATTCGTCTACAACTTCACAGGTTGGTAAGTGTTCGCCGTCCCATCTTGCAGTTCCAAGTTCGCCAATCGCACGCCAATCACTCTCCCAAGAAGTTGCAAATCCCTCTGCACACCATGAACCACGGTATGTAAAAACAGAGCCATCACTCATTTCAAAAATGCAAATTGCAGAAGCATTCCCTTTATACCAAGATCCAGGTGGGTTAAATTCATGACAATAGACAGATACAGGATCGGCCCTCATAAGAAATCTAGCTTGATCAAAAGTATGTATTGCCATATCAACAATGAGTGGACTGTCCATTACATCCCTGAATCCGCCAAAATGCGGACCAAGAAAAAAGTCAGCATGTAGCGTACCCACATTGCCAATTGTTTTATCTGCTAGTAGTTGATGAAAAGCCCGGATCTGCTTATTGAATCTACGGTTTTGCATCACAGAATATGTTTTACCTGTTTTTCCAGCAACATCAACAACCTCATTGGCATCTGCCAGTGTTTTAGCTATTGGTTTTTCACCAAACACATTACAGCCCGCTGTTAATGCAGTTGTGACAATTTGTTTATGCACTTTAGGAATAGTGACATCAAACACAAGATTTGCCTCATTCTCTTTAATCGCTTCACTCAAATCAGAATAAAGTGGCACATTTAGTCCACGTCGTTCAGCCATCGCTTTAGCGGCGGGCAGATGGACATCGACGAGTGCAACAACATGTGCATCGTCCCGTTCTGCTACATAATCAAACCATGTATTCGACATTCCCCCGCATCCTGCCACAACAATTCTATGTTTGCTCATTATTTACTCCCCTTTCACTCGATAGAATTTCCTTCTATTCCATTTGTTTTAATAACTACTAACTTCATACGCAGACAATCTCGTTGTCTTCCTATCTCATCTCGACATTAAAATACTTTAACATCGTAGATCTATCTCGCAATAAATAGGCTTCTTTTAAACTTCTCTCAACAAGTTCTGAGCTGATTCCAAGTTCAAGTGGAGTTGTCGGGCCACTGACTTTTTCAAGCCAGCTTTTCAACCTATCGGCATCTGGAATATTCTCAACAATTGCAGCAACTTTAGCAGCTCGCTCCTTTAAACCTTCGGGGATATTAGACTCACTACCAAACCATTGCTTGTAGAGCTTTGCGAGTATAATAGAGCTGACCCCTACTTTAGCTCCGTGCAGAACTTGCGGCTGATTTTTTTGTAAAAATTCCATCTCCCAATAATGTGATAAATGATGCTCACCACCAGATGCTGGGTGTGATTGCCCAAAAATGAGCATGGCGAGCCCAGATTGAATAAGAGCTGTAATCAAACTGCCAATCCCTTCTTCTTCACCAGTTGCAATTTGCTCTATTTTTTCTACACAATCACGCAGCGCTTCCTCAGTAATAGAGGCGGAAAGCCGACAAAATGGTTCGCCCGCATGCAAATGACCAAAATTCCAGTCTGCAAGTGAAGTGAATTTTGCTAACATATCTCCAAACCCAGCAGCAGTCATTTCCTTTGGCGCATTTATTAGTACATTGATGTCAGCAAACAAAGCAATCGGCGATACTGTTTGAAAAGTCTTTTTCATTCCTCTGACAATAATCGGAGCCCCCAATGATGTAAATCCATCTACCGAAGCTGCAGTCGGAATCGAGATGAATGGTTTGCTCGTTTTCGCACCACAAAATCTTGCAATATCATGGATCGTACCAGAACCGACAGCAATAATTGCATCAACATCAGCATCCAACTCCAACATCGCCTGAACAATTGATACCTCATCGGCAACGACATCCCCATTCACATTCGGTTCAATCAAACAGATGGCATGTTCAATCTCCTTTTCCACAAATATAGAATGAAGCTTTTCTCCAGCTGCTGCATATGTACGTACATCAGCTATCATCAGAACACGTTTATATTTTTTCATCACTATAAATGCTGCACACTTTTCAAAAGCATCGTCGCCAACCGTCATTGTTTCTATGGTAATTTTATTATGTGCATTTCCACATTCGCAATCCTTAGCGGCTAGTTCAATCTCTGAAATCATTTCTTCTAGTTTCATAATAAAGACTTCCTTTCTTAGGATTCATAATTAATAACTGCTACACCGGTATCAAACGCTTTCAATCAACTGATACGGACAACTGGCATTAAACTTTCCTTAGCAAAGTACGCTTTCAAAATCGCTAGATTATGTATCATACCAATCTCACTTTAATTATTGCATATATTTGGTTAACTTAATATATATCTAACCACATTATTTGAATAATTTTTCGCTCCCTTTACTGCATATAAAGGGGGAATGTTTTTCTAATTTCAGATACCATTCTTGAGGAAATAATAATGGCTATCCTAGAATAAAACTAAGATAGCCTGCCTGTTAATTATTACTAACACCCTTCATCGTAAACGTATACCGATATGTTTGATCTGCATATATGGTAAACTCCGCATGTGTTTTTTGACTCCAGCTATCGTCACCGCCAACCCCCATTTGTTTATGGTTGATGCGCACGACTGAATGGTTACTATTAAGCAATTTATAACCATGACTTGCTTCTTCGAGTTCGAATGGTGTATATGGAAGGATGTTAAGCTCAACCGTTGGATATCCCAAAACTTCCAGCCCCAGTCCATCTTCATTCTTGATAGTTGCCCATCTTACCTCCGTTTTATTTCCACATTCTTGTGGCTTTAAATAAGGGACATACTGATCTTTAACCTTCCCTGCATATAAACCGATTTTAGCTCCCTTTTCCTTATCTATATAGTTCTCATGTGAGCCTTTTCCGTACCATTCAATATTTTCGAAATTAGCTTCCATCGTGAAAAGCATACCGATTTCCGGAATTTCCGGTAAATCTTCCCCTGGTGATACTTCATAATCTACCGTAATTTCGCCTGCATGATTAATTGTATAGCGAATCACAGTACTTGACTCATTTGTTGTTGGCAACTGATACTTTACAGTTATAGCAACATGCTCATTCCATTTCTCTAAGTCAAACGAGCACAGAATTCGCTTCAGTCCAGCTTCCCGCCATGTAGCACTCCGCTGATCAAGCCTACTACCTTTGTCATTGTCTGTCATAGCTCTCCAGTAATTTGGCCTCGGTGCTGTTTTTAACAATTCCACACCTTCAAAAGTATAAGATTCTAAGTCTCCAGTTTGCTTATTGAAACGAAAGGAGAAATTCTCACCTGAAATTGCTAATGCAGCATCATTGTCTGCTACATCCAAATTTAATGCAGCTAGCTCCCTATTTTCCTTCGTTGCCTCGCGAAGTACAAATTGTTCAAACGCAATTTCATGACCTTGCACCGCCCAAACATTCGCTTCCTTCAGATGCATGCTTACAGTCAATACAAGCTCACCATCAATAGAAGCAAAATCAGCTAGTTGATAGCTCAACTGCACTTCTTTATTTGATCCTGGTTCTATACTTACTTCCGCGCCACCTGTTTTAACGCTTTTCCCATCTTTCTTAATTTCCCAACGACACTCATAGTCGCTAAGATTTACAAAAAGATTCTTATTATTAATCTTGATTATGCCATGTTCTAGATTAACGCTTGTGAACTCAATATTTTGGTAACATTTTTTCACTTCATAGATTTTCGGTGAAACAGTTCCATCAGCGAAAATAAGCCCATCACCTGAAAAATTTCCATCATGCGGTGACTCCCCAAAGTCTCCACCATAAGCTAGAAACTCAGTTCCATCCTCCGTTTTTGTATGAATGGCTTGATCCCGCCAGTCCCAAATGAATCCTCCTTGCAAAATCGGATAGCGATCGAATAACTCGGTATATTTAAATAGATTACCGCAGGAATTCCCCATTGCATGGCTATACTCACAAATAATATATGGCTTCGCTTGTTTTTCCGTTTTTTCAGCATCCGTTGCATATTTCTCTATTAGATGTGGAGGCACATACATTGTACTCTCTATATCGGATGCTGCTTCCGACTCTCTGAAATGAAACACTCCCTCATAATGAACGAGGCGAGATGGATCTATTTCTTTGAAAAACTGATGCATTTTAATAAAGTTATCGCCGCCAAATGATTCGTTTCCTAATGACCAAATGATAATGGACGGATGATTTTTATCACGTTGGAACATTGAATTACATCGATCCAACACATTCTCTGTCCACTCCGGCTTGCTCCCTGGCAATGCATTACCTTCCTCTTGCTGCCCATATTCCCATGTTCCATGCGTTTCTAAGTTATTTTCATCAATAACATAGAGGCCATATTCATCACATAATTCATATAAAAATGGATGATTTGGATAATGCGATGTACGAACAGAGTTGATATTATGCTGTTTCATCAACTTAATATCGTGAACCATGTCTTCATAATCAACGGCACGCCCCTTATCAGCTGAAAATTCATGACGATTCACACCTTTGAATACAATCCGTTCGCCATTAATTTTCATCAAACCATCTTTCATTTCAAATGTTCTAAATCCTACTTTGCAACTCTCTGTTTCTATCAAACTACCATTTTCATCTTTTAAACTTAGTACAAGTGTATAAAGATTTGGATCTTCTGCACTCCATTTTAAAGGGCTTTCAATATACACCGACGTACTAATTTCAGCATTCGCTTCATTAGACACATCCATTTCTACACTTATCGGCGCATCTAATACTGTTTGTTGTTCTTGATCAAATAACATCGCTTCAATAACGATTTTCCCATTATTCTGCTCAAAATAATTTGTAACCTTTGCATCAATTTTTAGTTCCGCATGTTGATAATCCTTATCCAATTCTGTATGTACGAAAAAATCGTTGATATGGACAATGGGGGTAGAATATAAATACACATCTCTAAAAATCCCGCTCATCCTCCAGAAATCCTGATCTTCCAACCAGCTTGCATCACACCAGCGATATACTTCTACCGCCAGCTTATTTTCTCCTTCCATTAAATAAGGCGTCAAATCAAATTCCGCTGGTGTAAATGTATCTTCACTATAACCAACTAAATCACCATTCACCCAAATATAAAAGGCCGATTCAACTCCTTGAAAGCTAATATATACAGGCTGCCCATCCCATTCTTCTGGAACAGTGAATGTTTGTATGTATTGTCCAACAGGATTATATTTCGTTGGTGCAAACGGGGCTTCAATATCTTCCGTATTCTCCCATGGATAACGTACATTCGTATACTGCGGATAATCGTAGCCTTGTAATTGCCAGTGTGCTGGCACTTTAATTTCATTCCAGGCACTACTATCATAATCAGCTTCAAAAAATGCTAAATTGCGTTGCTCTGGATTTTCCGCAAATAGGAATTTCCATTTCCCATTCAAAGACTGGCAAAAATCTGATGCATACCTATTACCCAGTAAAGCTTCTTCTACTGTTTTATATGGCATCAAGCTTGCGTGTGCTTCCAATCTATTAATTTGGAAGATTTCCGGATTATTATTCCATTCCGGATAACCGTTTTTCGGTGGCGTATACTCAAACTTCTTTAACTGTTTTAGCACGAAGATCCCTCTTTCTTTCATATTTGATGTTTCTTGTATTTCCTATAATAATAATGGTTCTGCTTGATAAATTGGTGTATTCTGTAAAACCTTTTTCTTCAAAATGTTGTTTTACCAACTATGCAACCGGTGTCATTTTAAAAATAATTATACTCTACAGTTTGCTTTGGCTAGACTCTCTAATAATTAATCTAGTATCAATCAATATCTCCTTTTCCAGATGTTCTTTTTCAATTATTTTACTAAGAGATTGGACAATCTCTGTGCCTAAAAGATCATAATTATGGTTGACTGAAGTTAAGCTTGGATGCACTATATCTGATGGAAAAATATCATCAAAGCCAACAAAGGAAAAGTTGCTAATGGGAACATTCTGCTCCCGACACTCCTTTAAAGCTCCATATATGACCATGTCATTGATTCCAATAATAGCTGTCGGATGGCTATCTTCTAACAATAATTGCTCCATTGCCTCACGTCCATCCTCAATGCCAAACCCTGAATAAATTTGCCAATTATCATTGTAATCTAAGTGATACTTTTTCAATTCCTTTTGGAGGGTTTCTACTTTTATATCGGTAGATGAAATCCCCTTTGCCCCTCCGATCATACTAATCTTCTTATGACCTTGTGAAACTAAATGGGATACAATAGATCTGATTCCTTCTTCTTCATCTGTACGAATGATATGACTATCAATTCCTTTCATTTCTCCATTG
Organism: Lederbergia lenta NBRC 16444; assembly: GCF_001591545.1. GTDB lineage: Bacteria > Bacillota > Bacilli > Bacillales > Bacillaceae_C > Lederbergia > Lederbergia lenta. The sequence continues at coordinate 114,886 of NZ_BCVC01000002.1, read as the reverse complement.
ACCATGATAATTGGAACCTTTTTTATCACTTCTAACATTTCTTCTATTTCTTTTATTGGAGGATTTACTTTATTTATCCTTCCCCCCATAAAAACAATACATTCTACCCGTCTCTCCGCCAGCTCACGTAAATGGGCTGATTCCATCTCACTTCTGCTCATTGAATTTCTTAATAATACTGTATATCCCTTTTCACGCGCCTTGGTTTCAACATCAATATATGTTTGGGAGAAGAAGGGATTTGTAATATCTGGAAGGATGAAGCCAATCATATTTGTTTGATTCGTCGTCAAGCTTCTTGCCGCTTCATTCGGAGAAAAGTCCAACTCTTCCATTTTTCCAAGCACACGCCTTCGTGTACTCTCTTTTACTAGCGGACTCCTTGTTAAAACTCTAGAAACTGTTGTTGGCGAGACATTCGCGACTTTTGCAACGTCATATATAGTAATATTTTTCTTTTTCATATTTGCTTACCCCATTTAATGTAAAAACTAGTTAACTTAACTGTACTACTAGTTTACTGTACATTCAATATATGTTATGCAAATTTCTGTCTATTCCTTCTTATTAGTAAACAATCATTCTGTTAGGGTCCCCTATAAGTTGCCGCATTCTTTTCCCCATTATTGCAACAAACCCCCACTCGTAAATATCCTTGGCATTCAATTTGCTTTCTTCCATGGCATTCTAGTTCGGATATTTGTAGGGCATCTAATTGCACCCCTGTGATATAAGATTTCTTTTCACAGGGGTTCTGCATCATGATTTAAAACCTACTGCCACTTTGCAATTAAATAATCTGTATGCACATAAAGAACGTTAAAAGCCTCCTCAGAAATCAATGCTGACTTTTGATGATTAGCAAGTAGACTTTTAAAACCGTTTAAGTGTTTAACAACTTTTTCAGCTACCTCTTTTTGTTCAAAACGATTTACAGCTATTAAATGAACTTCTAAGGAACGGAAAGCACCATTGTTAGCAAATGCTCCCTCTTTCTCTAAATCCTCAAGGATCTTTAACATATCCCCTGTATTTTGTACCAATCTTTGCAAACCATCAAGTGCAGCTTCTAATTTATCAACTGCTGCATCAATCTCTTTTTGATTCGCACTGTTAGCAATAACTTCTTTTGCCTCTTTAATCGCTTTTTTCAATAAAGCGAAGGACGCCTTTGAATAATCTCTTTCTTCTTTCGTTTCTGCTATTTCAATAAGCTTTTTAAGTTCTGCATGATCATCAATAATCATGATCCAACTAATTTGCGAATCGGAATTAGGTTTCCCTGCGACACTGGCTGCTGGCTGCACTTTCATCTCTATCTTTCCATTAACCGCATTCCTATTTTTATATCCCTTAACTTCATATTGATCAGAATACGTATATTCTGAGTCTACTAATTTCTCATTTACAAAAATATCTGCCTTTCTATCACCTTTGGCATAAACAGCCCAAGGATCATAAAATCCAGCAAATACTGTGTAATTTCCTTCCCCTACCTCAAATGTATAGGTAAAATCCTTTTGCTCGCTGTCTTTAACAATATACCGAAGGGAACTAAAAATATCATTTCCATCTGTAGTAGCAGTCTTACCACCCGAGTACCCCCATATATTTCCACTATTTGAATCGTATACTTGATCATTTACACCTTTATTTTCTAGCGTATCTTCCATATATGAAGACATTTCTTCATAGTCTTTTGTCACCGTACTACCCGGACTAACAAAATACTTCACATTATCAGGAATTATAAATAATCGATGGGTGATTATTTTATTATTCAAAGTTGGCAAAATACCTGTAATGTTTAAGGGACCTGGTTTAGAAAAGCTTTGTTCATCAATTTTCCATGTGACTGGAACCTTTTGTTGGCTGCCACTATTAATAATCTCTATTGTATTTGGTAGTTCTGGTTGTTTTCCTAAAGTAACAGCATCTGGAAGGGCTGTAACTAATTCTAATACTCCTTTATTGTCTAAATCGCTTAAGTCCCATTTATCGTACCACTTAAGCATCATATCTCCCTCTTGGTCAAATTCAAGTGGTAGCCAAATATAACGAGAATCCTTTAAGTTTCCTGAATTCCATCTGTCTCCCATATAGATAAACTTTCCGTTCTCAGGATCCACTGGAATGATATATGTGCTCTGGCTTTGGAAGGTTGTATTAGCGCCTGTCCCAACGCTTGGATCCCCCTTAATCGTCCAGTCTCCCAACACCGAATCCGCTACTGCATAACTGGCTTGATTTGGGTCCCAACCTGTGGCCCCAGATGTCATCAAGTAATATTTTCCATCATATTTGAACATTGCTGGAGCTTCCCGCTGTTTCCCCGGAAGTGCTCTAATATAATCCATACCATATTTTTCGCCTGTTATCTGCAAATAATCATCTGTAAGCTTAGAAATATACAAAGACATATTTTCTTCACTCGAATAAATAACATAAGCTGTACCGTCATCATCCTTAAATAACGTCATATCCCGTGCCATCCCAGTATCTGGTCCATAAACTGGTTCACCTTCTGGTGCCTTATTTAAGCGATTACTCTCTATATATTCAAATGGACCTGTCGGTGAATCACTAATCGCCACACCTGATTTCGCTTTGGCATAATTGGCATCTGAGCCTTGATATGGGCCATCAACATGCAACCATAAAACATATTTTTTCGTTTTTTCATTATAAATTACTTTAGGCCTTTCCAATATTCCTCTTTCCGAATTAATATCACTGAAAATAAGATCCTTCTCTTCTTCCGATCTATGAGCATATAAATCTGCAAAATAAGGATCAGTAGTAAATTGATCTTTGCTTTCGATCGCTCTCATTACCACGCCTTCATCTTTCCAGTTATATAAATCTTTTGATGAGTATGCATGTACACCAGTCGCAGGCAAATAACCGTTTGTCTTATCTTCGCCATACCAGTAATACGTATCGCCATCTTTCATTATTCCGCCACCATGAGCTTGGATAGGAGTACCACCCGTATCATTCCAAACAGCTCCAGGGACGAAAGATGAATATGGTGTAGCAAGATTGTTATACGCATCGTTTAAATTTCTATATGCCTTATCTATTTCTTCCTGGTGGGCTTTCCCATTTTCTAAAACTGCTTTCGCTTCACCAATTGCCTGATCTAATTTATCTAGTGAATAGTCTGTGTAGTCATCTCGATTAATCGATTCCGCTTTATTGATCGCTTTCTGCAAAACTTCCTTTGTTATATCCACCTTCAATTTAATTACAATGAAACTTACCAATGGGTCTGCCCATGTTGACGTCGCGGAACCACCTTCAGCCGGTCTTACAACCTCAATATTCAACTCACCATCAGTTACTTCCACTTCATATGTTTCAATTTGTTCCTTTCCTTGAACGACTGTGTAACGTTTATCAACATTGCTATTTTCCAAAATAATATCTGATTCCCTTGTACTCCAAGGGTTTTTAAAACCAAGTGTCACCTCGTATTTATCATTCGGTAAATCAAATTTATATTCCAATCCCTTTTTGGGTACCTTATCTGCGGCCGGAGGGTCATAGTAGCGTACTGTATCAAATTTATTTGGAGAAGATGAACTCGTAGCTGAACTTTTATATGTTGTAGTATATCCCCAACTATTACCTGTTACTGCATCAACATTATAGGACTGTTCTGTTTTACTCTGGTATAATCCTAGCTTCTCTCCTGGTGGTATTTCATCTGGTGTTGAAGCACCTGCATTTACAAAGTATAGAATATAATCATTTGCCGCCAATTCATCCGGACTTGGTGGGCTCCAACTAGCTGCTATCACCAATTTACCGCTTTGAAAATTAACCATGACTAAAACCATCATCAGAAAAACTCCGAAATACGAGCATACTTTTTTCATCCTTCTCCCCCAAATAATTTATTTAATACTCCAATCCGCATATATAATTAATAAACGCTTGGATCATCGCTAGGCTTTATTATTTCGTGATAATTTTTATTTCACTTCAATTGTTATAGACGAACTTTTCAAATCTGGAGAAGATGTGTTTAATGTTATCATCCCTTGTTGATCAGTAGCTTTCACATAGATTAATAATTTCCCATGATAGGCTTTTCTGTCGTGTCCTTTATAAGCCTGATGGCTTTCAGGGTTACTACATTCAATACCGATCATTTCACCAGGTCCTTCGATTTGACAAGATATTTCATTCTCTGCATCATAGACAAGGTTATTGTCCTGATCAAGGATGGTTACCTCTACATGAGCGATATCCTGTTTGTCAGCTTTAATAGTTAGGACGTCTGAGTATGAATGTATCTTATTTGGCTTACCTGCCGTCTTTAATTCATGTGTACACCTAATCGTTCCGTTTCTTTTCCCTATTGCCTTTATTGTTCCTTTACAGTATGGGATGTCCCAATAGATTGTTCCACCAGGGAAGTCCTTACGTCTTTTGACACCAACAGATTCGCCATTTACATGCAAGTCCACTTCAGGACAATTGGTACAACATGCAACCCTGACTATCTCTCCTTCCTTCCCTTTCCATTGACAAACAACTTCATGGTCCCAGTTAATGTGAGCGGGATTATCTTCTTTAATGGAAGTCAATCCTATATGCACCATCTCTTTATCTGACCATTGACTTTGTTTGAAGAAAAATAAAGGTTTTTTGAAGCCTGCTAAATTGAGCATTCCAGGAGTGGCATGACGAGTGGGCCATCCTCTCGCTTCTCCTAAGTGGTCAATCCCTGTCCAGATAAATTGTCCTGAGATAAAGTCATTATTTTCTACTGCCAACCATGCATCGTGATTTCTTCCGTTTTCACTTCCGTAAATTATCCTACCTGGATATTTTGCATGGTCTTCATCATAACGAAATTCTTGATAGTTATAACCCACTACATCAAGTGCCTCTGGAAATTCAGTTTCATTTGACATGATGACACTTGCTAACGCAGCTGTAACAGGACGCGTTGGATCATATTGTTTCACAATCTTTGTAAGTCTCTTAGCGATATCCCCCATGCCCTTTGCTTCAGGTTTACTTGCTTTATAACGTTCTTCAAGTACAGGATGTGAATATGGATCATTAGGATAATCAATTTCATTTCCTATACTCCAGAAAACAATGGAAGGATGATTGCGATCTCTTAAAACCATATCTCTCAAATCGATTTCTGCCCACTTAGTAAAATCAGATGCATAACCGTCTAATGATGGTTCACCTATATTCCAACCTTCTACCCATTTGTTTTTAGGATGTTCCCATTCATCAAATGCTTCATCTTGTACTAAAAAGCCATAAGAATCACACATATCTAATAACTCCGGTGCAGGCGGATTATGACTCATTCTAATTGCATTAACACCAGCTTCTTTTAAAAGTTGCAATCGTCTCTGCCACACCTTTTCAGGAACTGCTGCACCAAGACATCCCGCGTCATGATGGATACATACACCTTTCAATTTTATATTCTTACCGTTAAGATAAAATCCTGAGTCTACATTAAAATGAAAATATCTAATACCAAGTGGAGTAGTCTCAAATTCTATCACTTCACCATTTCTCATCACCTTTGTTTCCACGCTATATAAATATGGATTATCCGGTGACCAAAGATTTGGATTTTCTAGGAAAATGGAATGTGTAAAATCTTGTTCAGCATTGGCTTGGATAGTCTCCAATGATGAACTTTTGATTATTTCTTTGCCAGTAACATCTTTAATTTGATGTTCAATTTGGATATTTTCTACACTCTGATATTCATTTTCCACCGTTGTTTGAATGCTAATTTCTGCTTCTGATGTTGATACCTTCGGTGTTGTTACGAATATTCCATACGGCTTGATATACATTTTATCAGTCAGATGGATAAATACATTTCGATAAATACCAGATCCTGTATACCAGCGAGAATCAGCAAAGTCTGAATGATCTACCTTAACAGCAATCGTATTTTCTTTATTATCAAAGTGTAAATATGGGGTTAAGTCGTAATGAAATGAGCTGTATCCATAGGGTCTTTTACCAAGATATTGTTCATTTATCCACACTTCACTATTTTTATAAATCCCATCGAATTGTATAATTAATTTCTTTTCCCCGATGCTATCAGGTACAATAAAATTTTTTCGATACCAACCAATCCCTCCAGGTAAATAACCAGTTGAACTTGCGTATTCCTTTTTAAAGGGACCTTCAATACTCCAATCATGTGGCAAATCTAATGTACGCCATTCTGAATCGTCGAACTCATTCTTAAATGCATGAGAATTGTCAGCTTTTAAGAACTTCCAATCAAAGTTAAATTTCCTACTTTTAACAGACAGATTCCATTCTTGCTCTATTGTATTTACCATATTTACTTTACACCTCTTATCTTTTAATCATTCGAGTTTTACGTTTAACAAACACTTCTTTCAATAGACTTATAGCTCACACTTTCCTTGGCGTATTTGCGCCCAGACTTTTATCGAGTTTACTCGATAATTTCTTTAAAATGGCTAAGGCTGAATAAAGTTAAAGGGCTATCAAGTGTGCGATAGCCCTTTTTCAACTGAGAGTAACTTTAACGTTAATTACCGTCTACAAGCTCTTTATATTCATCCATCTGTTTTTGGATTTCATTTAGTACCTTTTCATAACCTGCTGCCTCAAGTCTCTTTCTGAAATCATTAACAGCTTTTTCTGGATCTCCAGCTTTACCAAACGCAATCGCTGGTACCATTTGTGCAGTTACTTGTGATAGAGCAGCAATTTCGGCATCTACAGGTGTACTATCAAAAACAAATCTACCATATGGGAATGGCTTTTTAATTTCATCATACTTTGCATAGATATCAGCCACTCCATCCCATGTATCCTCAGATGGAATTTCAAACTTATCTACACGACCGCCCCAAAAATTAGAAGCAAATGAATCTTTTGTTTCGTCATATCCTTCAGGATGAGCACGCTTACCGTCTACAATTTCGTACTGCACCCCTTCGATACCATAGTTGAATAGTTTGTATATTTCCTCATCGTTACGGATTAGATCATATACCATAAGGGCACGCTCAGGATTTTTACTATGAGCTCCTACAGCTGTTGCACCATGAGTAATGGACATCGAAATTAAATTATCACGTGTATCAGACCAAGCAAACATATCGATTTCTGAACCTGGTTGTTTTAAGTCCATTTGCGTACGCAGACCTGAAAAAGTTTGCGTATGATGTTGGTCAGCACCTGTTTTACCAGCTTGGAACAACTCGCGTGTGTCACCTTTGTAATTCAACACATCCGTGCGCCAGTAGCCTTTATCTGCCCATTCCTTCATCAGTTTCGCATAATCTACAAATATATCTTCGAATACTGGACTAGTAACATTGGTGAATTCGTCATATGATTTACCCCAGTAAATCGGGAATACCCCCGTAGTAATTGGAAGTTCAATTGCATCTGAATAAGAATTTAAGTATCCCCATGCTGTAGTAACGTTTGTACCTGGTGTATCCCAAGGAATGACTCCCTTTTTATTATCTACAATCCCTTGAAAGTACTTTCCTAACATTTCAAAGTCTTTAATATGCTCATTAATTCCAAACTCTTTTGCCCAATCTGTACGATAGAAAAAGCCATGGTTCACCCATTGTGTATAAGCATCCTCCGGGATCATCACAATTTTCCCATTGTATTTTGTTTCCTCCCAACTTTCATCGGAAACTTCTTCCCATGTCTGTGGAGCGAATTGTGGTAGAAGGTCAGAAATATCCATGAATGCGCCTTTTTGTGCATTTCCCCAAGCATCCAACCAGTCAGTTGCTGTAATAATTAAATCAACAGGTTCACGAGAAGCTAGAGTGAGGTTATACTTCGTCATATAATCCGCCCATTCAATCCATTTCAACTCAATATGAGCGTTTACTTTATCTTTTAATTTTGCATTTACTTCTTCCATTACTTTTTCTAATTGTCCATTGGTCGGTTTATCTCCAAGCGTCATCATCGTAATAGTAACAAATTCAGAAGTATCTACTTCCCCGTCTTCATTTACCTTTGTACTGGGCTTTGTATTTTTTGTACCAGTTTGGCTTGATCCATTGCAGGCCGCAAGACTAAAGGTCAATAGCATTACCATCACTATTACAATGAATTTCCTCATCTTCAACATTTTATTTCCTCCCTTTTCCCCTTAATATTTTTGTACAAAAACTCTATGAAATGAGGAAAGTTCCTCAACCATATTCAATTACCCCTTAACTGCACCAATTGTAATACCTTTAATAAAGTACCGTTGTACAAACGGATAAAATAGAATAACTGGTCCTGTAGCCACAACTGCTGTTGCCATTTTCATCGTTTCCAATGGCACATCTTGAGGAGTTACATTGGAAGATGCAGCAGAATTCCGTATAAAATCAGCACTGGTGATAACGTTATAAAGAAATAACTGTAGCGGTCTAAACTCCATGTTAGGTGAAAGAAAAAGCATCGAATTATACCATTCATTCCAATATCCTAGAGCAATGAAAAGTCCAATTGTCGCCAAAGCGGGAGTAGACATCGGCAAGATCAATCGTAAAAATATTGTGAAATCTCCAGCGCCATCCATTTTCGCAGATTCCGTAATTTCATGCGGAATGGATTTTACGAACGATTTCATCATGATGATTAGAAATGGACTTAGTAATGCTGGTAGCAAAACTGCCAGATAATTATCTTTAAGATGCAAATACTGCGTTATTAATAGATAAAATGGGACAAGCCCACCTGAGAAAAGCGTTGTGAAATAGATAAAAAATGATATTTTATTACGATATAGAAAATCCTGGCGTTGCAGGGCATAACCTGTCATCGCTACAATAAACAAACCTAGCGCAGTCCCGACAATTGTGATTCCCAACGTTACAACATATGATCCAATGACAAGCCTTGGATTTTGAAATACGATTTCATATGCAAAAACTGAAAACTCTTTGGGCCATAATGTGAATCCACTTTCCATGATTGCACTTTCAGATGAGAATGAAGATGATACGATCAAGACAAATGGCAAAAGACAAAATAGAGCAAAAAGACCAATAAAGCTGTATCCAATAAAACGAACTATTAAAGTTGAATAATCTATATTATGTCTGGCTGCATTCTCCATAAATTCGTTCCTCCTTTAAAACAATGAATTTTCTGGCGAAACCTTTTTAACAACCCAGTTTGCTGTAATGACGATAAAGAATCCAAAGATAGATTGATACAAACTTACAGCACTTCCCAATGAAAAGTTAAAATTCGTCATCAATGTTCGGAACACATAAGTTTCAATAATATCCGTAGTTGGATAGAGCATTGTATTATTAGCACCGACTAAGTTATAAAACAAACCAAAGTTTCCTTTTAAAACTCCACCTAAAGAGAATAATAGTAAAATAATAAAGGTAGGCTTTAGCCAAGGAATAACAATATATCTAATACGTTGGAAAGCGTTAGCCCCATCAATTTCAGCTGCTTCTATGATGGATTTATCAAGACCCATGATGGCTGCAAAATAGATGATTGATCCATAACCTGTCGATTGCCAAAGAAAAGCAATAACAATAATATAAGGCCAAATCGCTGGATTTGAATACGTCTGTACTGGGTCTAGTCCAACCATTTTCAAAAATGAATTAAGTACGCCATAATCGTAACTAAGTATGTTATAGGCTAAAAGTCCAACTAAAACTGCGGAAATAAAATGTGGTAGAAACATAATTGTTTGTGAGATTTTTTTAAACCATTTATTGGTTAGTTCATTAAGCATAATGGCTACACCAATTTGTAGTATATTACCGAGCACGATGAAAGCTAGATTATAAGCAATCGTATTAAAGGTTAACTTCCATAGATCGCCGGTCATCACCAAAAAGCGAAAATTATCAAACCCTACGAAAGCGCTATCAAATATACCGCGTGCATAATCATAGTTTACAAATGCAAGATATAACCCCGGCATTGGTAGATATGCAAATACAGCAAAGAAAATAATTGCGGGTAAACACATGAGAAGAAGGGACCGGTTCCTCCACATTCTCTTAAAGACAGTATCCTTTGCTTTTTTTTGAATGATAGGTGCTTCCAATTGCACAGTCACATTTTTCATTTCAATCCCTCCAAAATACCTGTCTATGAATATCTCTATTTATTCATAGCTTTTATTGACAATTAAATGCTAGAAGTGTCGATTGGATAAAGTGCATATTTATCACTTTATTCATCAATTTTTTTAAAGAGACTAGCATTTTGTTTACCACACCTCCCGATCTAATTGCTTTAAAAATTGCAACCGGTGTCATTTTATTTATTCAAAGAATTAATTGTTAAACAAATGTGTATCTTCTAGCCCAACATGAAAACATAATAATTAGTAGAGTTAATAAAATCGCGTAATTTGAAACCGGTTGCAAATAAATATAATGTTATTTTTTCCCTTTGTCAATGATTTATTTGAAAATTCTATTTATCGATAAATTCCGACATTTTTAGTGTTTTGAAATGTAGGTTTCTCTTTTTAAGGCGATTATTCACTCCACAAACAGAAGACTTACCTGTGTTAAAGACACGCCAAAAGCATTAGAAATAGTATCTTTCGCATGTTCAATTTATTAACTTAACGTTTACTATTTCCTGTATAACCACTTTCATTCTATTTGAAATGCTATTTGGATTTCACAACTTTTTCTCAGCTCAATTAACGTAAAATCGAGTGATAATAATGATTCTTTTATTCCTGCATGATTCACAAAATCCAGTTTATTACTAGTAAATTTAAGTTGTTTACGATCGAAGTGGATACGCAGTTTTTTCTTACCATGTAAAATAATCCCTGCTTCGTCTTCGGTCAACTTAAATACAGAAGTAATCAATCGCTCAACAATAGAAGCGGGCTTTTCTTTAAAAGTATAGTCATCTATTACGTGAAGCAGTGGACTTTCCGTTTTCACCCAGGTGAAGGTACGAGTTAGACTCTGCAAATTAGGAAGATTATATACATGCGCCATCTCCAAAATAAAAAAGTCTTGCTCCTCTCGAACTTCGACCTGCTTTACAGTCGCAGCATAAGATTCACCCTCCTGTTGATATTGACCATCTATGATGGGAACTGAATGCCCATGTGAACCAGTACATATAAATGAATAACGTTTTGCTCCAAAATAATCCTTCGTGTATATACCAGAACCTAAATCACGCAAATATAATTCATCATCTAATAGCAATATAAAATGACCTATATCATTATGATTGTGCGGCTCCGCATTATGCCCTCCTTTTACCGCAAAAGCATGTTTATTATGTCTAGATATCAACCATGACGACTCTTTGAAATAATAAGATGTATTTTCCCATGGTCGCCCCTCGGCATCTTTATTAAACCAAAGTAAATTTCGAATGGCGGGCGCCCAACGGCTACAATGGTCTTCTGTATATTTTGCCCTTAGACTTTTTTCTGGCACGATAAAATCAGCGTATCTTTCACTTAAATAATGACTAAGTCCCAGAAATAAATTGCTTGTTGGAACAGCGTCTGAAAAGTTAGCAAGCTTGTTTTTATTCAAAAAAATTCTTTGTTGAAAAAGAGCAATTTGATGAACCTTCTCCGATTGAAATAAATCTAATCCATTGTTTGTTTTTTTCTTTAATAGATCTGCAAAATATACATAATAACCAAATCCATATTGCCAATATCCATATCCTTCTAGGCAAGTACCATCATCATTAAATCCACTTAAATAAGCATCCATTGCTGGTAGTACACGCTTCAACACAATCGCAAGTTCTTCGCTATCTTTCATTAAATGAATAGCAGCAGCACCAATCGAACCCGCACAAACAGCTGACCAATTATGGGTGGCCGTTTCCCAACCAAATGGATTTTGCGTTTGAAACGGCCAAAAAATACGGCTATATATTTCTTTTTGAATCCGCTTACAAATGAGTGGATCCAAATATTGACCTGTTAACTCCAAAACTTCAGCCAGTGCAAACGCCGTTTCGGCGGCAAATAAATCAATTGTTCGCTCTTCATTTAATGATTCTGTCAAGGAGTAATCATGTTTCACATTCATTTCTGGGCCATCTCCTATATGCGCAGGCAAACACCATGTATACTCATCACAAATAGACCATATGATATTTTGCAACTCATCTCGATACACCGATTCCTCTGGCTCCAGCAAAACCATCATGGCAAAGGTATTTAACCGTCTTCTTTTCTCAAAGTATACTCGTTCATACTCAAGTCGATTGCCATTTTCCTGAAAAACCCGAAACAAAGAATAGGACAATTCCGTTCCACTTTCAATGATCAGTCTTTTAGCTTCCGCTTTAATTTCGTTAATGAATGGTGCTATATCGGCATCCCGCTTCACCTGTATCCGCCATGCATCCTTCTTCTCTTTACTAGTAAACAACAGTGACTTTGATGGAGATTTTAATAGTTTCTCTAGTATATCTTTATTCATTGACTCCCCTCCCTTTTTCTTGTCCATTGTCGAAATTGTTGAGATGAGAATGCAAGTAATTATCCGTAAATTCAGATATATGCACATAAGAAATAGGCTAAAGACAATAAATTAACATTACTTAACGGTTTGTTCCACGCATCTCCCAAGATTGCCTTCTATTCCTTATATGGGGGGATATAATCTTTTGATTATTTCCCCCCATAAATTATTACACTTCCGAAGGCCGCTCTTTCGCCTTATCAGCTTCACCTGCATTTTTGTTTGCAGCCTCTCTATCCTCAGCCATTTCTTCTACCGTTTTCACTTTCAGACGGGCTGCACCCTTATAGTCTTTTGTAGGAATTAAATCACCAGCACCCAATCGTTGTTTCGCTTCTGCGATTGCATTACTATATTGCGGTAGCCACTTTTCCTGGGCGACAAGTAGTTCATCCGTCATTTGCCATATTTCTTTAGGGTTGCAGACAGCACCTGTTAGTGGGTCCATCATCATCGCTTGACGCAATAAAAAGTCATCTCCTGAAACTGCCGCTTCTATAGCTAGTCTCTGCACAGAAATACTTACATTACAAACAGCAGCTGGGCCGAGTGGTAAATCTCCTACTTGTGGCATATTGATTCCATTGCGATCGACATAACCGGGTGCTTCAATGATCGCATCATCTGGAAGGTTTGAAATTACACCATTATTCACGACATTAAAGTGACCTCGATAAACACGGCCTGTTTCCAGTCCTTCGATAATATAGGAACCATGTTCTTCACTACGATTTCCCTCTTTATATTCCATTGGTTTTTCCTTTAACCAATTTGGAAAGTCTGTTTCAAACCAATTTCGTCCTTCTGTACAAACCCTTAAATAACCACCTGTTTCACCATTAATCCACGTTCCTAAGTCAATCCACTCATTGATCTCTTCTGGTCTTTTTCGATACCATGGTAGATATTCACTTAAATGCCCATTCGATTCTGTACTGTAATAACCAAAACGTCTCAGCATATCGATGCGAACTTTTTCTGTTTTACTAAATTCAGGGTGTTTTTCAAAAGCGTCAAGTAAGGCATCTGTCATGTCTTCACCATTATGTTTTACGCTTATATACCATGTTTGATGATTAATACCAGCACAAACAATATCGACTTCTTCTTTTTCGAGACCAAGCGCTTGGGCAATTTGCCAATGACCGCCTTGTACACCATGACATAAACCAATTGTTTTCACGCCACCGTATTTATTGCATGCCCATGTGATCATTGCCATTGGATTTGCATAATTAAGCAGTAAACAATCTGGGGCAGCTACTTCTTTTATATCCTTACAAATATTTAACATTTCCTGAATACCACGTTGCCCATACATAATGCCGCCCGCACATAAAGTATCCCCTACACATTGGTCAATTCCATATTTTAATGGGATATCCACATCTGTCTGAAAAGCTTCAAGTCCACCGATACGAACGACAGAGAAGATATATTTGGCGTCTTTAAATGCTTCCTTACGATCAAGCGTAGCATGGATCTTAACATTTAAACCGTTTCCATTAATATCCCTTTGGCAAAGCTCTGTAACCATATTCAAATTCTGTTCATTAATATCTGTAAAAGCGACTTCTATATTATTGAACTCGGGTACCGCAAGCAGATCTCTTAAAAGTCCTCTAGTAAATCCAATACTTCCTGCACCAATAAACGCTATTTTAAATGACATGGGACTATCCCCTTTCAGAAATATGTTGATTAATAATAGATTAACAGTATTTCCAGCATGAAGATTGTACCATCGTAACTTTTTTGTCGTATTCGATGTTTAAAATCTTAACCTTTTTGTAATTTGACGATATCCATTTTATATAATGTTCTAAACTCTATCGGTGTTATTTTCGTATGTTTTTTGAAAAGCTGACTAAAATATTGACTGCTATTAATGCCGACATATTGAGCTATTTCAATAATTGGAATCTCCGTATCTTTTAATAACATTTTTGCCTTTTCCATCCTCAAAGTCGCCAAATATTCCATCATTGTGCAGTCCATCAGTTTCTTGAAAATCCTGTGCAGATAACCCGGATGCAAACTTACTGCTTTTCCTACATCACTCACTTTAATATCACAATCATAATGATAATGAAGAAATTCAATAGCTTGGTTCACATACACATTTGCTTGCTGATTTTCCCTGTTTAGCTTTTGATCTTCCACACCTAATCTAGCTATTTGAATAAGTAACTGTGATAGTAGTAGTTGGACCATTATCTCTTTATCTGTTTCCTTTTTATCACTTTCAAGCACGACATTTTTGAGCGTGTGATAAATCTCATTTGGATCTTTTAATGTGATAAATGATCTCTTTATCCCTAGAAATTGCCTTAATGCACTATTTTCATCTGCTAGCTCCTTTATAGAAGGAAAGCGGCTAATTTTGTGAATAAAGGAGAACTCCACATTTAACATTCTGCAAAGTTGGCCAGTTCCAACGACTAACCGATGAGGTACATGAGAATCCAGCAAAATAAAATCGCCTTTTTTTAAAGAAATAGATTCTGTTAATGTCTTAACTAGACAGCTCCCATCGATTACATACATTATTTCTACATCTTTATGTTCATGATAGGCCATGTCGAAAGCATCCCATTGCTTAAAATAGTATGCATTCACTTTGGCATAATAGTTGTCTTCTATTAATTCTTGTTGAAATAAACTCGATATAGTCACAGGATCCTCCTAAATTATAGGATTATTTTTCTCTCATGAAAGCATAAAGTTTTTTTATCTTCTCATCCCCGATATCTTCTTCCCCGTATCTCGTTTGCTCGTACGCATCCCTTAACTTGTCTATTTGACCCTCATCCACTATATTTGTTTTTAATTCCTGCAATGTTTCCCTCGGAGTATTAGTCGGTTTGAAGTTAAGTTTAGTTAATTGTTGTAATAAAAAACGCCGATATATATATCGAACTTTTTGGTGATTGGATAGCGATTCCCAGCGAGGTTCCCGCTTGAATATGTTTTGAACCAATTCTTTCGCTTTATCCTGCTGTTCTTTTTTCCATTCCTTCCAGTCAAAAACACTCTCTTTTTCATCGATATATTGTCCGGTTTCTTCCCGTTCCATCGATCTGTTTCCTATTTGTTTTAAAAACGCGATAAACGAACCGATTATTCTTTTTATCCACAGTCTACTTTTCTTTATTATTAAAAGAAGGGCTGCAATGGCTGCTACTATTAAAAACACATAAAATACATAGGTCATAATCATTTCAAGAAATTTAGCAAACGCTGAAGGTCCTCCAGGTTCCAGACCAAGATTTGGCTGTGCTGGTGGAGGAGCCTGCTCTGTCATTTGTTCACCTTGTGAGCTAGAAACAAATCCAAGCATCCAGTTTATGAATGATTTTACTCCATTTAATAACACATCCCTTATCGCTTGTCCATTTGTTACTAATGCAATCAACGCGATTGTAATAACAAGAAACAACCTATTTTGCTTTTTAATCGTTCGACTAATAAAAGGCGTTCGCTGCTTGGATAGTGTTGCAGACTTTAGCTGTTCACTATTAGAGATAAATAGGATAAGAACAATTACACTAGCTCCTGCCACTGTGATAAGCGTCAAGTATGGATGAAGCTTTTCCACATAACGAAAGAAGAAATAACTAATGAAGTAAATAATAAACCCACCAAACCACAGGAATCCAGCTGATAATAGACGATCCCACGATCTACTTGCGTACATGATCCCACGATAAATTAAGCTGGGATGGATGATCGCCCATATAATCCAAACGATTAACTGTTCATAAAAAAACACACTGGAAAAAACACCAATAACAAGCGAAAAACTCGCATACACCCACCATTTCTGATTTGGTAACAACGTTTTAAATAAAACACCAATGCAAAATAACCCGAACAAGCTTATAAGCCAAGCACCTAATGAAGGAGCCTCCAATAAAACACCAATGATAAGAATAATCGGAAAAAGAAGGAGATATTCGACCATCCCTTGGAAAAGCGTAATAAGGAGGTTTCTTTGCCTCATTTTAACACCTCCTCATTCGCTTGCTGATGTACAGCATCAAGTTCCATCATGAGAACTTCAACCGAATTTCCCTGTTCCTCTAAATGCTTAATCATCTCTGTCATTTTATCCGTTATCATTGCGGTTATTAAAAGAATATCTGTTCCATTCATGTTTTTATCAATATCTTCTTTTAGAAAATAATCAAAAAACGTACTTGTACCCATTTTCACTTTTGCCATCGTTTCATATAAGTATGTTAGCTGTTGCCTACCATTTTCTGGTTCGATGCGGATGGATTGTTTATTCACTTCATCAATATACGCATTACAGCCAAAACCAGTACTAATCCCATTTGCGATCGCATATTGAGCAACGGTGGAAGCATATGAAAGTGCCTTTTCCAACGCTTCTTCATCAATTATTGGCCTCCACACATCTTTCGTCTGATTAAAATTGATATAAATCATCAAATGATGATCGGCCGAAAAGTCTTTTTGATTTACTTGCATACGATTAGTTCTAGCTGTTGCTTTCCAATTAATAGCGTTCAACGGATCACCAAAAGCATAATCACAAACACCTGAGGTCAAAAATGGATCTTCAATAATCCAGCGACGGACGATCACATCTCCTAACCAACTATGTGCAGGCAGCGGTATCTCATCGATTGCCAGTAATTGTGGATAAACAGTAATTTCAGCGGTAGATGGAACGCTTCTAAAATTTTCAGTAATCCCAAATATATCACCTGTTGAAAGTGAGACCGTTTGAAAACGATAAAAACCTCTTTTTTCACATGTTAAATATTGTCTGCGTTTTACCTTTTGATACGGCATTAAACTGAAAAGTGTCCGATGGAATTCACCACTGTTAATATCATTATCCGATTCAGAGCGCTTTTGAAATTTCAGATGCTCACTTATTTTCGATTCTAGACGAAGCCATGGAATCGGAAGTAGCTTTTTATTAGAAATTTCATCAATCATTTCTATTTTTTCGCCTTCAAAAACAGCTTTTTCGTTAAACGATCGAGTATATTGAATACGAGATAGGCCCCATTTACCGTATATGTAGGTTTGTATGCCGATAAACACAATGGTAACAATAATAAACCAGGCGATATTCATCGATTAATTCGATCCTTTCAATATCAACTCTTCCGCCGGCACAGTAATTTGATCAAGAATTTCATCAAGAAGTACATCGACTTGATTATCCCTTAGCCTCATCGTATGAGCCAAAATGAGACGGTGTCCTAACACTGGCTTGACCATTGCTTTCACATCATCTGGAATAACATATGCTCTCCCCTTTAATACGGCATATACCTGAACTGCTTTTAATAAGGCCTGACTTCCACGAGGGCTAACGCCCAATTCAATATGCTCATGCGTTCTCGTTTTTTCTATAATTTCCATCATATACCCAAACATATCATCACTTACATATACATGAGAAAATAGTTGTTGTGCTATTAAAATCTCAGATCTGCCTACAATAGATTGCAACTGATGGATCGGATTTTTTTCTTTAAAACGTTTAAGAATAGCTATCCCTTCTTCTTTAGATGGATATCCTAAATCGAGTTTTAACAAGAAACGATCCATCTGTGCCTCTGGTAATGGAAAAGTCCCTTGACTCTCTAATGGATTTTGTGTCGCGATTACCATAAATGGCCCCTCTAAAGAATGAGTTTCACCATCAATCGTGGCCTGTTGTTCTTCCATGCACTCTAGCAAACTTGATTGTGTTCTTGGTGTTGCACGATTAATCTCATCCGCCAAAATAATATTAGAAAATATCGGCCCAGGACGAAATTCAAACTCTCCAACCTTTTGATTATAAAAATTAATCCCAGTTACATCAGAAGGCAGTAAATCAGGCGTAAACTGAATCCGTTTGCAAGAACACGATAGAGATTGTGCCATCGACTTGGCCAATAATGTTTTTCCTGTTCCGGGAACATCTTCAAGTAAAACATGCCCCGAAGAAATAAGTGCAACAAGCAGTAAATCAATCGCTTCGTCTTTTCCAACAATTACTTGTTGAATATTCTGTTTTATCTCGTCAGCTAAATCTTTAATCGCAGTAATATTCATTCATATACGCCCCTTTTCAATAAAATGTATGATAGAGATAAGCTCCATTAGTAGTCATCTTTAATATATCATGACAACGCTAACATTTTATATAGTTTGGTATAAGTTCATTTAGAATTACACTAATAGCTTGTATTATTGGACATAGACACCGAACATAGACTGGGTCTTTTTAAACTTAAATGTAGAAAAGCCATGATTATAAAAAATCATGGCTTTTCTACACTTCTATATTTTACAAGGGTCTGCTTTTACTCATATCTATTTTAGACTTAAACTTTTTATATTTTTACCAGATATACCCGGATAGACCTGATACCAATTATTAGCCTTTTTAATTTGAAACTTAGCACTCTGCGAATATTGTTCAATCGTATCTGAAACGACCGAGAGTGTTGGAATTAATTCTGGTATATCCCTTTCCCAAGGAAGACCATTTTGATTCCAGGCATATTCATGAATTCCGCCTGACCCCTTTCCGGGTGCAGGATATGCGAGATAATGCGTTTGTTTAGCATACCGGTAGAGCGCATGCCCATGGCCGGATGGAGTCCCCATTTCATGAAAGACCGAGAATACTCCCCAAAGTGCATCATAACTATTTTCTCCGAAAAGAAGTAAATTAGGATGCTTCCTCTTCATTTCTTTCGCCCATTTTACTAGACCTTCATATGGAGAATAGTTGGGGTCATTTGCCCAAAAACAAGTAATATCAAGAAAAATTCCGTCTACACCAAATGTTTCAATGAGGTAATTAGATTTTTCAATCATGTGTTTTAAATAGCCTGGATGACCCATATTTGCTAGCATACAATTATTCTCTGCTGATAAATCATAGTCCCAATCTACCCAATCACATCGCTTTTCAAGTCCCCACGGGTCGCGAATCACAGCGTCTTCCAACCCTAGCTTTTCCATTACCTCTATATTAGCATTATTAGCACCTAACATCGGGATGACCTTAACCCCTTGTTCATGCGCCTTTTTCACAAAGCTTTTTAATCCTTCTTCCCCGCCCATTCGAAGGCTTGGCTCATATTCTGGATAATTATAATAATATCTCCCATCCCAACCAGGTAAAAAGGCGAGTACATTTTTTCCATCTATTTCATTCGTTATCCATTCTAAGCGTTTTTCCATCTCAGTAAAGGTATTGAATACATGACCAGTCCAATGCTCACCATGAAGGATTGTTACGAGTTTAATATCTTCTAGCCACATAGGTGTATCTGTCCTTTGGTTATATGGAACCAATCCAAAGTTCTTTTCTAAATCTTCACAGCGTTCAAGTAATACCGCTTCTTCGCTTTGGTTACAACCGATATGCCACGCTGGCATGGTCATTTCAGTTGATCTATAGCGCTTGTCCTCTTCATGGGAAAGATCTAAAACCTGCGTTTCAAGATATGGATCATAATGACTTGCGAATCCTTTTAATCTTAGTTTCTTATCCTTAGATAAAACAAACCAGTTATCACCTTTTTGGTCCCCTACAAAAACAACTGGCATTTTTAACCTTGATGGATAATGCTGGGCTTTAATATCACGGCAATAACTATCCTTTGAAATCGTAACGATATTATTTTGATCGAAATGAAGCGACTTTAAATTAATATCGAAAACTTGAATTAACATAGATTTACATATTTCATGCGAATGGCTGCCTTTTGCTTGGACAATGAAGCGATTATCCTTTCCGATTGCAATATCAAGTTCGATTTTTCCTTCTGCCTTTTCTTGGTTTCCAGCCCATGATAGACCCGTTGCTTTTAAGTAGACTCGATTATTTTCTTCTATTATTTCCACACGATCAGGGTCTGGTGCATATGCGTTTACTTCAGTAAACAATCTCACCGCAAAGCGAAGTTGCTTTAATTGAATGATCGTATCTCCAAAGTCATAGCCAATCGTATACATGTACGTACCTCCGATTCATTTAATAAAGGGTAATGCGACGATTCAACGAATAATACAAGTAAAGAATTTTTAAAAAGGAGCCAGTTAATTCATGACTAAAATTT
Source organism: Lederbergia lenta NBRC 16444 (assembly GCF_001591545.1). Taxonomy (GTDB): domain Bacteria; phylum Bacillota; class Bacilli; order Bacillales; family Bacillaceae_C; genus Lederbergia; species Lederbergia lenta. The sequence continues at coordinate 94,272 of NZ_BCVC01000002.1, read as the reverse complement.
TAAAAATGCCCATTAATACTCCCGTTGAGTTTATTTCTGGCGGGCAATTTATTTCTGAAAAGCCATGGATTCATACAAAAAGAAATATAGATAGTTTTGAAATAATCATCGGTGCAAACAAAACACTTTATATAGAGCAAGGCGGTATTGACTACATGGTGAATCCAGGCGAAGTACTAATTCTATCCCCCCATATGGAACATAAGGGGTTTGATATGAGCGAAAGGGATCTGTCTTTTTATTGGTTTCACTTCTACTGTCCAACAAATTACGAAATCATAAACCAAGATAAAATGAAAGATGAGGTAAATATTTCGAAGAAAAACGCAAATAATTCCAGGTCTGTTAATTATATTTATTTACCAATCTTTTTCAGCCCAAGCAGTATAGATCGGATTAATATCATGTTTCGACAACTGTTACATGTTTATCAATCAAACTACTTTACTTGTTATAGTGGTCATTATTTAACAACTTCTATTCTTATTGAATTAACCGAACAAGCCATCTCACATATATATTTGCCAAATCAAAATACCGAGGAAGATAAAAACTTACATTCATTACTTGAATGGACGCGAATTCACGCGTTAGAAAATATTTCTGTCACTTTGATCGCAAACAAATTTAATTATAGTCGGGAATACTTATCCCGTTATTTCAAGAAAAATACAGGCATGACTGTAATCGAGTATATACATTTCATCAGGATATCGAAGGCGAAGGATTATCTCGCCCGAACGAATGAAAGTATTAAAGAAATTGCTTATTCAGTAGGATTTCAAGACGAAAAGTACTTTATGAAGCTGTTTAAAAAATATGAAAACATGACCCCAACAGAGTACAGATCTTCCTTTTTCAGGACAAAAATGAACAATAATTAAACTATCTGATAGCGAACGGGGTTGCCGCTTTATAACAACAACCCCATCCATGTAAAGCCTATTCTTCTCTAATCCATACGCTCATTTCTCCAGGCTTGCGATTACTCCAAGAAAAGTATGGGATTGCTTTTACCTCTGATCTCACCATCTCTATCTCTCCTGTAAAATAAAGCTGGTCGCTTTCGATTTCTTTTATTCGTAAACCTTCGCCTGTAATAACTGTTACCCCCTCTAATAAGTCTTTCTCATATGCTACTGATAATGCTGAATTGGTGGCTAAACTGATTGATTTTAAATTCTCCCCATTGTCCGCTTCTTCGATACAGTAAACAATTGGTCCGCGTTGTAGGGCTACTTTTCCAATATTTTCTCTCACATTAGGATTTGCGCGTACCATTTCAACCGGCATAGGAAGAACCAATTCGATTCGATCATCATTCTTCCACTTACGTGTAATTTTCGCATATCCTTTTTTACTAATAGATGAAACGTCAATGATTTCATCATTTACCTTAATTCTTGGATTTTTACACCACGAAGGTAAGCGAAGTGCCACTGTAAATTCCATTTCGTGCTCTATCTCTATTTGGACGTTTATCTTTTCATCCCAAGGATATTCCGTTTTTTGTGTAATTCCTACATTGTTTCCATCAAGCTCAACAGTTGTGTTACCACCAATATATTGATGAATAAATATTTCCTTATTACTGTCATGATGCGAATATATATATCTACCTAAGGAAGCTACTAATCTTGATAAGTTCGGCGGACAGCACGCACAACCAAACCAAGATTGCCTTTTGTACTGAACAGATTCCATATCATTTCGATGGTCTACAGTGGAGGGCCATACTTCTAATGGATTGACATAAAAGTAGCTTTTACCATCTAATGACATTCCGCTTAATATTCCATTATATAAAGCGCGTTCAATCACATCTGCATATTCACTATCCTCCTCTATTTGAAGCATACGATCTGCCCAGAAAACCAAGGCAATCGAAGCACATGTTTCAGTATAAGCACGATCATTTGGTAAATCATAATCTACGGTAAAAGATTCCCGATACTGTGATGAACCTATTCCTCCAGTTATATACATCCTTTGTCTTGTAACATTTTTCCACAGTTGCCTACATGCCTCTATTAAACTTTCATCTTGTAGTTCTGTAGCGAGATCGACCATTCCACTATATAAATAGAGAGCTCTAACGGAGTGTCCTTCTGCCGTCTTCTGTTCTCTGACAGGCAAATGGGCTTGTGAATAGTCTTTACTGTGAAATAAATCCTTTTTGTTCTTATGTTTTTCTTCTCGTAGTTTAGCCTCTATATCATAGTAATGCGGCGGCTGTGCCCCTCTTTCTTCTATAAAAAACTTACACAAGTTTAGGTGTTGTTTATTTCCAGTTACTTTGTAAAGTTTCATAAGTGCTAGTTCTATTTCTGGGTGGCCCGGATACCCACGTTTTTTTCCCGTTTCTGGTCCTAATACTGAATCGATATGATCTACTAATTTACATACAATATCGATAATCTTTTGTTTGCCTGTCGCTTCATAATAAGCGACTGCTGCTTCAATTAAGTGTCCAGCACAATATAGCTCGTGATCGTCTCTTAAATTTGTCCACTTTTTATCTGGGTGAGCTACTGTAAAATACGTATTTAAATACCCATCTGACAGTTGTGCGCGACCAATTAAATCTATCGCCTTATCAGCAATTCTTTCAAGTTCATCATCTCTTTCTATAGCTAATGAATGGCCAACAGTCTCTAACCACTTAGCTAAATCACTATCTTGAAAAACCATTCCATAGTATTCCTCATTCGATTCCCCCGCTGCAATCCGAAAATTTTCGATTGTATGGCTTGGTTCAGCTCCAGGGATCGCATCATTTAATGCGGCCCATTGATAGGGGATGACAGTTTCTTTGATGAGTTTTTGTCGTTTTGACCAAAATGAATCATTAATAACCACCTTTTTTAAATCTACATTCTCTAATCGTTTTAAGCTCAGCTTTTCCATTTTTCATTCCTCCAATATGTGTTATTTCATTACTCCCCTTTAATCCCAGACAAAGTAACTCCTTTAATGAAGGCATCCTGTGCCAGTAAAAAGATGATAATCACCGGCAGGACACTAATCACTGTTCCAGCCATTAGTACAGGCCAATCAGTTGCATACATACCTTGCATGGAAGCTAAACCAAGAGGAAGTGTCATTTTACTTTGTGTATTGATATATACAAGTGGGCTGAAAAAATCATTCCACGTACCCATAAAAACAAATATTCCTAGAGTTGCCATTGCAGGCATTGTTAATGGCACAAATATACGCCAATAAATACCAAATGGTGTGCAGCCATCAATCTTGGCTGCTTCTTCCAACGACTTTGGAATAGTGAGGAAAAACTGCCTCATTAAGAATGTGCCGAAAGCGCTTACTAATCCAGGTAATATTAATGCGGCATGAGTATCCACTAATCCATAAAAACGCATAATAACAAAGTTTGGTATCATCGTCACTTGCATTGGGATCATGAGCGTCGCTAAATATAAACCAAAAATCAAATCCCGACCTTTAAATTTTAATCTTGCAAATACAAATCCAGCCATGGAGCTAGTAAGGAGTTGTGATATGACAACAATACTAGTTACCTTTAAACTGTTAAAAAAGTATTGCATAAAAGGGAAGCGATCTGATATTTTCAAATAATTCTCCCATTGGATTGACTTACCTAATAGTGTAGGGGGAAACACAAACACTTCGCTCAACTCTTTTAACGATGTACTTATCATCCATACGAATGGAAATAACATGGTCAGCGCCCCGAGGCTAAGAAATATATGTGCAAGTATATTTTTATAGCGAATCGATCTTTTCACTCTTCTTTTTTGAATAGGATTCTCGCCATTCATTTTAATAAATTGATTATCTTTCATTACTAATTTATTCAATGATGCACCCCCTATATTAAACTTCCCCTCTTTTCTTCTGTAATGTAAATTGTATAAATGTAAAGATAAGCACAAGAAAAAATAAAATATAAGCCATCGCACTTGCGTAACCCATTCTAAAATACTCAAAACCGTTCTGATATAAATAATGAACTAGCACAGATGTGGATCGAGCTGGTCCTCCACCTGTCATTAAGAATACCGCATCAAATACTTGAAATGAACCGATAATAGCCATCACCGTAACGAAGAAAGTTGTTGGTCTTAGCAACGGAACGGTAATATAAAGAAACTTTTTAAACCATGTAGCGCCATCGATATCCGCTGCTTCGTAATAACTTTCTGATATTCCTTGTATTCCAGCGAGAAATATCAACATATTAAACCCTAATCCTTTCCAAATGGAAGTGATCATAACTGCTGGCATTGCCCATTTCGTATCACTTAGCCAGCTTGGACCTTGAATTCCAGTTAAACTAAGAATAAAATTTAACAAACCATACTCCGGATTATAAATCCATTGCCATACTACTGCGACTGCAACCATGGAAGAAATAACTGGCAAGAAATAAGCAGCTCTGTAAAACTTAATAAATCTTATCTTCTGATTGAGAGCAACTGCTAAGAATAATGAAATAATGATCCCTACAGGTACCGTCACTACCGTAAAATAAAGTGTGTTCCATAACACCTTTTTAAATGTCTCATCATTAAATAGATTGATATAATTTTCAAAACCAATCCATTGAATAGGTGTTAGCAGATCCCAGCTTGTGAAGCTAAGAAAAAAGGAGGCAACAACAGGAAAAAGAACAAAGATCAAAAATCCGATTAAACTCGGGAGCAATAATATAAACGCCCACGGACCATCCTTATAAAATATTGTATTGAGGTTCAAGCTTTTCCCTCCTTGATCAACGGTTCTAGAAATCTAATAGGATAAAAGAATAATTAGTCTTTCGTTAGTTCTTCATTTACTCTTCTATCAATATTAGCGAGAACATCTTCAACCGGCTGGTTATCATACCAAAACTTATCTAATTCTTCTATCATGATGTCATCTACTTGATTTTTCCCAATCTTAGCAAATGGATCAACATTTGCAGCTTGAAAATATGGTACTAATTCCTTAAATCCAGCAGGATGAACCTTTTCATTAAACCACTTATCAATACCTTCCTCGGTATATAGAGACGCCCTGTTCGGCATCCATAATCCTTCATTAATTAAGTCAATCTGATAATCCTCAGAGGATAGAAAACTTATAAACTCCCACGCTTCATCTGGATACTCAGTATTAACTGATGCTGCATGAACATGTGCTTGTCCATTTGTTACGGCCTGAGTAAACTTTGGTAGTGCCGCTACTCCAACTGGAAAATCCATTTGGCTTAATTGCTGTAAGGACCATGATCCATCAATGAGCATCGCTATTTTTCCTGTTTGCAACATTTGCGAAGCACTCATTCCTGATTCCTCTAATAATTTTGCTTCGGGACTTACTCCATCTTTTTTCAATGCTAGTATGGCTTCTAATACATCTTTTGTTTGCTGCGAGTTCATATTGACCGCTGAATACTCATCATTAAAGATGGATCCATCATTTTCCGTAATTGCGGCAACAGTATTCGCTAATGTTTCAAATCCATAAGTACCAAATTGAGTTATCTTTTTCCCTTCTTTAACTGTTAGATCTTGAGCTACACTAGCAAACTTATCCCATGTCCATGCTTCATCCGGATTACTCGGTGGATAAGGAACACCCGCTTTATCAAAAATTTCTTTATTATAATAAAGCACTGGAGATACTGTACAGCTACTTACACCATAAATATTTCCATCAATCTGCATAATATCCGCTGAAGATGGGATAAAGTCGTCTATACTTAAATCATTTTCAAAATAGGTTGATAGGTCTAGAAGTACACCACGCTCTTGGAATGCACGATAATCAACTGACCCTAAAAAGAAGACATCTGGAGGAGCATCACCAGCCATCATTGTTAACAGTTTCGACGCATATTGATCACCAGGTACAGGTGTGTATTCCACTTTAATATTAGGGTGTGTTTCTTCAAATTTCTTAATCCCATTTTTAACACTTTCCGTTTCCAGCGGGCTTGCTTCCCACCCCATAAACTTTAATGTTACAGGGCCATCTTTACTAGACTTTGTCGCCGTCTCCTTTGATGTACAACCTAGCAATACAAGGGAAACTACCATGACTGTTAACAATATGAGGTTTAATCTCTTGGCCACCTTTCATTCCTCCCCTATTAATGTTTACTCTTCCTTCTTTAACCCTCAACCTCTCTACTCTAGTTGCAAATGTTTATCTTTATAGCATTTATACTATCATCCTATTAATTCTTTGTCGGTAGACTAAAAACTATATTAGGTGTATAAAAATGACTTCCTTTTTTAAGGATTTCACAATTAGTGTCGAACCTTGTTTAATAAGGAATAAGATAGCTTTTTTTGTTTCCAAAACAAAAAAAAGAGCATGTAAAGATGCCCTTAAAAATGATCAATCTATTTTACTAAATCGCATTCTAACTAATTTGATGATTATAATCCATCCTTTGTAATGCCTTTCTTTTCTAGCCGTTTTTCATTCATCTTACAACCCTAGAGAATACCTTTATTGTTTATGATTTCTCATTTACAATCCTCACTCCAAAAATCCCACCACTTGCTTTTCCTTCCGTTGTTACGAATGTCACTTCAATTTTTTCTTTGTCTTTGGTCAAGTCAAATGGGATTTCGTAACAAATATTAAAAAGACGATCGCTTCGTTTGCCTTCCATTCTTTGTTCAGCGATTTTGATACCATCCGCTACTATCGTAAAGTCTTGTTCATACCATTTTCCATCAGCAAAAATGAATTTGTCACCATCAAAATATGTGACCTGTAAATACATTTGTTGATCTTGAATCACTGCCATTTCATACCCGAAAAATCCATCATTCAGGCTGTCTCGCCACATTCTTTCGGCAATATTTAAATATCCAGTTTGTGAGTTTTTCGATTTAACTCCATGCTCTACCTCGGGTTGCTGTTCACCAGGTTGAACAAAATCAACTGTTATCTTTCTTAACTTTTCCATTTGCTCCTTCTCATCATCTACAAACGTCTTATAAGTCTCCTCATCCATCATATTCCAATAAATAGTGTATCTCTGATGGTGAAGTTCATAAAAAGGGATAAGTGTCAATTTACTATTTCCGGGCTGTCCCACATGATCCGTTTCGAACTCCAGTGATCCATTGTCAACGCGAGTTATCCATGCCTCAATATTGTCCCTATCTGCAATCAAATTAGGAACATCAATAAGCGTATGATTATTTAATTTTAAATGATCTCCTAAAATATCACTTTCTGGAAAGTCTTTTGTACCAAGTGCTCCAGCCAATACGATCGGTCCATACAGGATCCCAACCTTATTAGGATTATCTTTCGCTTCATAAGTATGAAGGGACATAGGTAAATTAATCTCCATTATATCGCCAGTACTCCAATTTCTTTCGATCATTATATATCCATCATTAGCAATAACATCCACTTTATCGCCATTAATCATTATAGTAATAGGACCTGAAACCCAATAAGGGACGCGAATATGCATGTTTAAAAATGGTGATTCGGCTTTTTCCAATCTTATTACTACCTTCTCTGAATGAGGAAAATCAGTTACCTGACTTAGTTTGATTTTCTTATCATCACTAGTCCACTCGGAAGCAATAAATAAATTCACGTATACCTTTTCATTTTTGCGATAATATATGTTTCGGTTATAGCGTGCAGGATTCTCCATTCCTGTTCCTGTACAGCACCAAAACGAATCATCTGGTGAGTTATATACTTTAAAATGTCCAGGTTGGGTAGAGAGAAAATACATTTTCATGCCGGAATCAGGATCTTGAGAAGCGAGAATATGATTGTAAAGCGCCTTTTCATAGTAATCCATATACTCGGCCTTTTGCTCCCAACTGTACAATATTTCAGTAAGAATAAGCATATTATACGTATTACATGTCTCAGCGGTTTGAACACCTAGTTTTTCTTGATTATGTGGACCAAAATGTTCATAATTACTATTTCCACCCATTATATATGATCGATATTTCGTTACCTGATCCCAAAAGAACAGAGCCATTTTTTTAAATTTTTCATCGCCTGTTGCTTCATAAAGCTTAGCCGCACCAATCACCTTTGGTATTTGAGTATTAGCGTGCATACCTTCAAGTTCATCAAGCCCTTTTGATAATGGGTCAAGCACTTCATGATGACAAAATCGAATGGCCAGTTCCAAATAATCTTTATTTCCAGTTATATTATAGAGGTCGACCATTACCTCATTCATGCCACCATATTCGCAAATAAGCATTTTTTCAAATTGTGCATTATCCAAATGATCTGTTCCTTGTTTAGCCCAGTCAGCAAGCTTTATAACAACTTCGAGAGCCGTTTTATTTCCCACTAAGGAATACACATCAATAAGCCCAGCATAAATTTTGTGAATACTATACCAAGGTACCCAGCTTCCACCAAGGCTGAATCTCTCCACTTCAAATTCGCCAGTGAAAACCCTGTCAAAGCAGTCTTTAGCGAAGCCACTAACATAGTCTTCTGGATCCAAACTTTGTAAATAGGCAAGTTCATTCACGGCATACTTTAGCTTAGCAAGTAAATCTTCGTCTTTGGTCGCTATATACATAGCAGAGGCTGCGGAGAGCCAATGCCCAATGGAATGTCCCGCAATTTGCGTTGCCTCCCATCCACCATAACGAGGTTTCTTTGCTTCGAGCCCGATTGCCTCATAACATGGTGCAATAAGCCTATCAACATCTAAATACAATAAATATTCCTTTCCTTTTTCTTGAGATCGCTTAAAAACACCGTCAAGTAATTTTACATTTCCCATTAAATTAGCCCCTTTATTATAATAATTAATCTAGCAATCTATTCGTTTTTTCTCGGCTAACTAATATTTCCTACAATCAATTACTCTAATTACCGCAACTCATTGCTTTTTTTGACTGCGTATTTTTACTACAAAGAAAGAGACTCCCCCTAACATGATCAATGCGATACCAATGAATAACATATTGTATAAGGATGTTGCTGTGTTAGGAAGCTTCCCCTCTTTGTTATGAGGTTTGCTCACCTCTTTCCCTTTATCTTTTGTCGTTTCTTGAAGTTCATCTTTCTTTTTTTCTTGATCTTTATTATCTTCTTTCGGTTTAGACTCCACCTCTTTTAACCCATCCATCGCTGCTTGTAATGAGGCAATCGCACGTGCAAGAGATTCCTCTGAGTCTATTACATCTAGTTCAGATTCTGCGGTTACAATTGCCGCCTCTAAAGTTTGATAGGATTCAACCGTATATTTATTATTATCATTTTTAATTTTTTTCGCTTCATTTATTAACGCTTCTAATTTTTTCTTATCTATTTCTTTCTTTTCGTCTTCTGTTTTCTCTAAACCGGGAAATTCTCCCGCTTCATAATAATTCTTTATTTCTTTTTCCGACAAAGTCATATTATCATAAATAAGTAACTCATCCATTAGGCCTTTATAAGGGGTATCCCAATAGTTTACTCCTAATGCAAATATGGCATCATTCGAAGTAAATACATTAGGAAAGTCTGTACCAGAAAACTTTTCAACACCATTGATATATACATCAACCTTGCCTTTATCCACATTGAAAGCCATATGTGTCCACTCATTCTTATTCATCGTCATACTTACAGGGGCATCATACCAATTTTCCCCCGACCATAACATCGTTTCTCCATCTACGGGACCTGTTGGTAAAAAACTGATCCAATGATTTGTAGCGGTTGCTCCAAAAAAGGTGGTTGTAAATTCAGTTAGTTCTTCAGGATTTAGCCATAAAGAAACGGTATATTTATCGCTTGAAATTAAACTTTTTGGTAATAAAACACCAGATTGACCATCAAAGAGGGCAGCTTTCCCCTTTTTCCCATCTGAATAAGTAATTGTGCCTCCCATATTGTCCACTTTATCACCAGTAATTGTTCCAGAAGCACCGCTTTTCGTACGGTCTTCTAAATTATCATCAAATGGATAATAGGCAACTAATTTCCCCTCTTTCATAGCTAGGACAACTACATCAAAGGCTTTTGTAGTTGAAATAGCGCCTTTTGAGATCGTAGCAGTGAGGGTAATATGTGCATCCCTTTTATCGGAACCCGGTCGATTGACAACACCTTGTTCGGAAACAATATCAGGATGTGAGGACTTCCAAGAAATTTTCGCATCACCAATACTTGTAGTTGGTAGAGATAAATTAGCCATCACCCCGGTTGTATCGCCTAGACTTAACTCATCTTTGATGATCTCTACAAGCTCCTCATCTGTACGATCTAAGGTTTTAATTCCCCAGATTGACTCCCCCTTATTTGATAAGGCGGTAAATGTCATACTATAGCTTTCAGTAATCGAGTTCCACTGACGTAGAAACATACCTTTATATATATCGTCTCCTATGGTCAAAGTCGCATGATAATCACCTTTCAATTCCCATTTCGCATTATCCAGCCCAGAGACAGTTCCTTCTTCATTTAACAGAATGGTATTGGCTTTTTTTATCACATTCGAATTATCTTTTCCATGATTAACAAATTGGTATGCCCCAACTAAATCCGCTTTATTTACTTTATCAAGTGTTTCACCTGAATAGCGATATGGCGCTACTACTGGCCAACCATCTTCATTCATAAACATTTGATGAATACGAAGTTCATGAGCTTCACCTCTTTGCGGGAAACGTGTATGGAAAACTAAGAGCTGTTGACCAGTTTGTGGGTCAAGATAAACGGAATTATGTCCTGCAGATACATAACCATAGCCAACACCTGTACCTGGATCACCTACTTTTCTTTCAAATAAGAAGTGCCCGATCAGCTTATTTCCATAAGGAGCATGATCTACATTTCCAGGTAAAACAGCGTTTTGGTCCATTGCGTCTACATAAGGACCAGTAGGATTTTTAGACCTAAACAGTCGCATATTATATTCGCCATCTGAAGCTAACCAACCATAAGTTACATACAAATAGTAATAGCCAGTATTTTTATCATAAACAACATAAGGACCTTCCCCTGACTTTCCAAAGCCACCAGATATTTTTGTGCCGAAATATCGATCAATCAGTCTACCATCAGTTGTAGTCCCATCTTCCCTAGGATAAATAGCTTTTCCTGTCACTTTATCGATTTCAAGGATAAAAATTCCTCCGGACCAAGATCCATATGTCATCCATAGCTTCCCATTCTCGTCATAAAACAAATTTGCATCAATTGCATTTGGGAAATTACCGTTCGCATAGGAACCATCCTTATTAAACCAGCTGGAACTTTCGCCACCTAGGATATCGTTATCTACTAAATCTTTGATATTTGTATTTGTCCATTTCTTATTAACCTTGCTATCTTTATCATATGCTTCATCTTTAGTAAAACCAGAATAGATAATTGTATCTACATATGTATAAGGCCCTTCTATATTTTTCGAAACGGCATAACCAATTGCTGAACGAATATATGTAGAGGATGCACTATAATACATCATATAAGCACCTTTTGTTCCATCCTCATTCAGATAGTTTTCATTCCAGAATGCTTCTGGGGCCCATACAGAATATCCACCTTTACTATCAGAGTCATTTTCACCAGCCCAAGCAAACGAACCAGCTAGATTTTTTGACAAGTCCCCATATATCACATTATTAGGCGTAGTATAGCCATTTGTAAAAGTCGTCCAATTCATTAAATCCGTTGACTTAGCAGCATCAATATGTGAACCGAACACATAATACATGTCATCCTTCTTTATAATAGAGGGATCATGAACTGATACTTCCTTGAACACTGGCTTACTCACTTCCTTTGTGTTCGCAAACACAGAACTAGGTATAATGAAAACCATTGCCATAAAACAGATGATCATTCTATAAAAATGATTTTTTTTCATTTGTTTTTCCACCTCTCTATTTATCAATCTGAGGTGCTTCTATTTTTCAATAGATCTACAGGTGAGTGTTTTTATCTGAATTTTCAGTCACTAATAAGCGTCAGGTGGTTTAAATTTCCCACCTGACATTATTACTTCTTCAATCGAATCACATTCCATGATAATTTTGGCAATGTTGCTGAGATAAGACCGTTATCAATTTCTGCATTCCCTCCACTATGAGGAGCTACAGCTTGATTTTTAGCAGAATTAACCTTTTTCAAATCATCATTTTCCAATACGATATGTTCCACAACCTTATAATCTTCGAAATTACGAATATCACATTCTAGTAGTAAGCTGTCTTCCAGATCACGGTTAACAGCGAAAATCGTTAGTTCTTCTTTTTCTTCATTATAAACAGCCGTCGTATCAAGCACTGGAACATCAGTATAATCCTTACTATCATATTTAGGCGTAGAAACGATTGGATTCAATACAGCTCCTCTTCCAAATGTGGAAGCATGCATAAATGGATAGAAGATTGTTTGTTTCCACGCTGGACCATTGTTTTCAGTCATGATAGGTGCTATGACGTTCACGAGCTGTGCAAGGCAAGCAATTTTCACTCGGTCCGCATTTTTTAATAATGTAATGAGCATAGAGCCAACAAGCAATGCATCTTCAAAATTATAAATGTCTTCAAGCTGAGGGGGCGCAATACTCCATGGCTCCATTTTACTATCAGCATCATTGGAATGATACCAAACATTCCATTCGTCAAATGCTAGGTTAATGGTCTTTTTGCTTCGCTTTTTTGACTTGATGTAATCCGCAATAGAAGTGACAGATTTAATGAAATCATCCATTTCAAGCGATCGTGCCAAATAATTCGCTATATCATTATCACGATTTCCATAGTATTGATGCAGGGAGATAAATTCAACATTCTCATATGTATGATCGAGTACTGTTGCTTCCCAATCTGCAAATGTTGGCATCGTCCGACTTGAACTTCCACAGGCTACTAGTTCGATTGTCGGATCAACAAGTTTCATTACTTTTGCTGCTTCATTGGCAATTCTTCCATACTCGACAGCTGTTTTTTGACCAATTTGCCACGGGCCATCCATCTCATTGCCAAAACACCAAGTTTTGATTTTATGTGGATCTTTGTAACCGTGAGAAACGCGTAAATCACTGTAATACGTACCAGATGGGTGATTGCAATATTCTACTAGGTTACGGGCTGCATCCACTCCGCGCGTTCCAAGGTTTACAGCCATATTTACTTCCGCATTGGCAAGCTTCGCCCAATCCATAAACTCATTCGTACCAAGTTCGTTTGTTTCAATCGTTCTCCATGCAAGTTCAAGTCGACGTGGGCGATCCGCTTTTGGACCCACTCCATCCTCCCAGTTATAACCAGAGACAAAATTTCCCCCTGGGTAGCGAACCAGTGGTACATTCAGCTCTTTCACAAGCTCAATCACATCTTTACGGAAACCATTCTCATCTGCATCGGGATGTCCTGGTTCATAAATTCCACCATATACTGCACGGCCAAGATGTTCTACAAATGACCCGTAAATTCGATTATCTATATCTGACACTTTAAAGTCCTTTTCTACGATCATCTTCGCTTTTTTACTACTCATTTTCACTCATCTCCTCTACTGGTATGCCACTTTTTCTATTCACACATGTTCTCTCCATTTTGGATCATGCGGATATGGACAACTCCTTGCAGCTAGCTTTGCATGATAACGAACAAACACGCCATTATGTTTACAAGTAGTACCGTATTGTAAGGAGGGGCAGCTATCACATATACGAAGCCGCTCCTCATAAATAGAATTTGATACAATCGTTTTTCCTAACTCTACTGCTCCTAGAATGATCTCATCCACTACATCATTAGAAATAATGACGCTTTCCGAACATCCTTTGCAAAGGTTTTTCATAGGGATGCACCTTATTTAACAGCTAGAACAACGACAGACATTGGTGGTAGAGCAACGGATAGTGAATGACCTTTTGCCTTCACATCATTGAAAGTAACTGGTTTTACATTTTCTGGTTGTTCAAATGTATTATGGGCATTCATTTCATTAGCGGTTAAAAGTTTCCCAGTAATTTCAGCTGCCTCTAAGTCTATTCCACGAAGATCTACATCAATATTAGCGCCATTTTGATGATCAAGATTACATAGACTAATATGCACTACATCGTTTTCGTCTTTAGAAGCAGAGACACTTGTTTGCGGCAATGACTGACCATCAAATTCATACGTATCAAAATTTCCATCAACCGATAATAATGTAGCATCATGATGTACCTTAAACATTTCAAATACATGGTAGGTTGGTGTTAATAGCATTTTCTCGCCTTCGGTCAAAATCATTGCTTGCAAAACATTGACTGTTTGCGCAATATTCGTCATTTGTACACGATCAGCATGCTCATGGAAAATATTAAAATGAATACCCGCTACAAGTGCATCACGGATTGTGTTTTGTTGATATAGGAATCCTGGATTTGTGCCTGGCTCTGGATCAAACCAAGTACCCCACTCATCAATAATCATGCCGATTCTTTTCTCAGGATCATACTTGTCCATAATCGTGCTATGTTTCGTAATTAATGTGTCCATATGAAGCGCTCTTTGCAACGTAATAAACCATTCGCTTTCCGGGAAATCTGTAGCTGAGCCTTTCCCTTCCCAGAAATCTCCTGGAATCGTGTAATAATGGAGACTAAGACCATCCATCAACCAAGAAGCATTTTTCATTAGTACTTCCGTCCAATTATAGTCATCCACATTCGCTCCGCCGGCGATTTTATAGATACGATTATCCCCATAATTCCGCACATAGGTTTGATATTGACGATAAAGATCTGCATAATACTCGGGACGCATATTTCCTCCGCAACCCCAGTTTTCATTACCAACACCAAAGTATTTTAAATCCCAAGGCTTATCTCGACCGTTTTCTTTCCTCCAGTTCGCCATTGGTGATTCACCATCAAATGTCATATATTCAACCCATTCGGACATTTCTTGAACTGTTCCGCTTCCAACGTTTCCACAAATATACGGCTCTGTATCAAGCATCTCACAAAGCATCATAAATTCATGTGTACCAAAATGGTTGTTTTCAACGACACCGCCCCAATGTGTATTAACCATTCTTTTACGGTCTTCACGAGGACCGATTCCGTCTTTCCAATGATATTCATCGGCGAAACAACCCCCTGGCCAGCGTAAAACAGGAATTTTTAAATTCTTCAAAGCCTCTAGCACATCATTACGAATACCATTTGTATTTGGAATAGGTGAATCTTCGCCAACCCAAATCCCTTCATAAATTCCTCGTCCTAAATGCTCAGCAAAGTGCCCATAAATATTTTTATTAATAACACCTTTTCCGATATCTGCATTGATTACAACCGTATTTTTCTTCATCCTAATCTCCCTTTTGAAAAATAATATGTAGGCTCGTTTTTCATGACAACCCTATCATTCAAATTATTAAAAATTATTGGCCGTTTTCGTATATATAGTTATTAACTCGCAGTCAGATTCACTTTGCGCACTTAGGCGACCTGTGAGCCTTCTCCCTCGTACCTTGAGGGCACTTGAAATCTTTCTATTTTTAAAGAATGGTGCTAGAACTTTTAGCAGGCTCCGTTGATTGGAGCGTAAGGCGGCGACTCCTGGGTGATTAGCGTGACAGGTGGGATTCCGTAGGAGCGCAGCGACGAGGAAGCTCACCGCAGCCCCCCCCGGAAAGCGTCCGCCTGAAACGCAAATCAACGATAAATTACGTCATTCCAACGCAATTCATTTTGAAACGCATGTGTATTTGTTTCGTTGTTAATTAATACAGATTCAATACCAACAAGCTCTGCAAAATCTTTTAGCTGTTCTGGTGTAACTTTGTATGAGAAACATGAATGGTGTGCACCACCAGCCATAATCCAATTTTCCGCTGCCTGAGCAAGGGATGGTTGCGATTTCCATAGTACTCGTGCAACCGGAAGATTTGGCATATCTTTTTCTACCTCCACTGCATCCACTTCATTAATTACCAAGCGGAAACGATGACCAATGTCAATAATAGATGCATTTAATGCAGCACCACTTGCACCATTGAATACGATTCTAGCTGGATCTTCCTTGCCACCAATTCCTAAAGGATGAACTTCAATCGTTGGTTTTGTCGCTGCTATTGTCGGACATACTTCTAGCATATGTGATCCGAGCACAAGCTCATTTCCAGGTTCAAAATGGTACGTATAATCTTCCATAAACGAAGTATCTTTACCATCGGCAATAATTTTCATTAAGCGAACGAGAGCAGCCGTTTTCCAATCCCCTTCACCAGCAAATCCATAACCTTGTTCCATCAGTCGTTGAACAGCCAGCCCTGGCAGTTGGCGCATACCGTGCAAGTCTTCAAAGGTTGTTGTAAAAGCAGTATAACCGCCTTCTTCTAAAAAGGATTTCATCCCAATTTCAATTTTTGCTTGATAGCGAATGGACTCTATATCGGAGTCTCCCTTACTGACAATGTCGTATTTCTCTTTATATTCATCCATTAACTGATCGATTTCTTGATCTGATACATCATTCATGCGCTGAACAAGATCGCCAATTCCATATCCATTTACTGTCCAACCTAGTTGAATTTGTGCTTCCACTTTATCGCCTTCTGTTACAGCGACCTGGCGCATATTATCTCCAAATCGAGCGACTTTCAAATTCTGACTTTCACTAAAGGCAACAGCAGTCCGCATCCAAGCACCAATTCGTTCAACTACTTCAGCGTTCTCCCAATGACCAACAACTACTTTTCTTGTGACATTCATTCTACTACCGATAAACCCAAATTCACGATCACCGTGAGCAGATTGATTTAAGTTCATAAAATCCATATCGATACTATCCCATGGAATGTCACGATTAAATTGTGTATGTAAATGTAATAGTGGTTTGGTTAATGCATTCAAACCTGAAATCCACATTTTCGCAGGTGAAAATGTGTGCATCCAAGTAATAATACCTGCACAGTTTTCATCTGCATTTGCTTCAAGAAACAATCTGCGAATGGCATCAGACTCTTTTACAACTGATTTAAAAACCACTTTGTAAGTTGCTGATGGATCATTGTCAATTCCTGTAGCGATTTTTTTTGAATGCTCTTCCACTTGTTGTAGTACATCTTCCCCATATAACATTTGGCTACCTGTTACAAACCAAAATTCATAAGATTTCGTTTTTAACAAAGGAATTCCCCCTAGGTTTATAGTATGAATAATGCTTATCTGAATTAATTTTGTCCGTAATAAGCCTTCGGTCCATGTTTACGTAGATAATGCTTATCTAAAAGAAATTGGTCCATTGCTTGTACTTGAGGATTTAGTTGAAACGTATGAAATGCCATTTTGGCCACTTCGTCCAAAACTACCGCATTATGTACAGCCTCATACGCATTTTTCCCCCAACAAAATGGAGCATGTCCAGAAACAAGTACACCAGGCATTGCCTTCGGATCTAGGTCAAGATTTCGGAAGGTCTCAATAATGACATTTCCTGTTTCTAATTCATAAGCCTCTTCTATTTCTTTTTGTGTTAGTGGGCGCGTGACTGGAATTTCTCCATAATAATAGTCAGCATGTGTTGTTCCAAGTGCTGGAATAGGTCTTGAAGCCTGCGCCCAACTTGTCGCCCAAGGAGAATGGGTATGAACAACTCCCCCTATCTCACCGAATGCTTTATAAAGTGCAAGATGTGTCGCTGTATCAGATGAAGGACGCAATTCTCCTTCCACAATATTCCCTTCTAGATCAACAACAACTAGATCTTCCAGTTTTAAATCCTCATAAGCCACACCACTTGGCTTAATGACAACAAGTCCTTGTTCACGGTCAATCCCACTCACATTTCCCCAAGTAAAAGTTACAAGTCCATGTTCAGGAAGTTGTAAATTTGCTTCCAATACTTCCTTTTTTAATGTTTCAAGCATTGTCATTCCTCCTATTTCAAATTAGAGGCTGTTCTTTTAATATTCTTCAATGTTTTCATCACATCATTTTCGCCACGCCCAAAGTAATCATATAGCTCCTCATATTCTGCATAAAGCTGTTCGTAAACTTTGGCATTCTGCGCTATTGGTTTATATGTTTCCTCTTTCACTCCACCCATTACTTTTGCTGCTTCTGTAATATTGTCAAAACCGCCACGGTCACTGCCAGCAGCAACTGCCCCAAACATAGCAGACCCCAATGCCGGCGTTTGCGAAGATGCTGAAATCTTAATTTCCATGTCTAACACATCTGCGTAAATTTGCATCATCAATGCGTTTTTCTCAGCAATTCCACCGCATGCATAGACTTCATCGACAGGGACACCATTATCTTGGAATGCCTCTACGATAATTCTCGTTCCATAAGCTGTTGCTTCAATTAATGCTCGATATATTTCTTCCGGCTTCGTCAATAACGTCGATCCTATTAAAACCCCAGTTAAATCTGCATCCACAAGTGTCGATCTATTTCCATTCCACCAATCCAAAGCTAGGAGACCGCTTTCACCAACCTGAAGTTTACTTGCCTTTTCTGTTAGTAAGACATGGATGTTCAAGTCTTTTTCTTTTGCTTCTTCATAATAACTAGCAGGGACACAGTTTTCGATAAACCACTCGAAATGATCTCCTACACATGACTGACCTGCCTCATAGCCCATATATCCTGGAAGCACACCATCTTCTACAACCCCACACATACCTGGAACAATTTTTTCTTCTTCTCCAAGTAAAATATGACATGTAGACGTTCCCATAATCATCAGTAATTTTCCTGGTTCAGTAATCCCCACTGCTGGAATCGATACATGTGCATCCACGTTGGCAACAGCAATAGCTGTTCCTTGATTTAGGCCAATTAATTCAGCCGCCTTTTCCGTTAGTTCACCCGCTTTAGAACCAATAGCGAAAATGTCATTTGAAAGCTTCTCTTCCACCACATTTTCTAATCGTGGATCAAGTGCTTTAAAAAACTCATTTGAAGGATATCCTTCTTGCTTATGCCAAATGGCTTTATAACCTGCTGTACAACTATTTCTACTAATGCTTCCTGTTAGTTGGGAAATTACCCAGTCTGTTGCTTCGACTACTTGATCAGCCGCTTCGTAAATTTCCGGAGCTTCATTTAAAATTTGCCACACTTTTGGTATCATCCATTCCGATGAAATCTTTCTACCATAGCGTTTTAGAAACTCTTCCCCTCGTTTTTCGGCAATTTCATTCAATCGATTTGCTTCATCCTGTGCAGCATGGTGCTTCCATAGTTTTACATAACTATGCGGATGGCCACTCCACTCATCTGTCATACAGAGGGGAGTGCCATCCTTTTTAATTGGCAAGACCGTACAAGCTGTAAAGTCAATACCAAGACCAATAACATCATTAGCAGATACACCAGATTCTCGTAATACTTTTGGTATAGTAATCTCTAAAACTTCTAAATAATCATTGGGATGCTGTAATGCCCAGTCATCCTCAAGCTTAGTCGTTCCATCGGGCAGAAATTCATCCATGACCCCATGCGTATATTCTTTCACGGCAGTAGCAACTTCTTTCCCTGAATCTACTTCTACAAGTACTGCTCGTCCTGATAGACTTCCGTAGTCAACGCCGATTGTATATTTGACCAAAATAATTCATCCTTTCATTTCATCATTTACAACACGTTCGTCCAAGTAATGATAAGTAATACCTAACTTGTACGTATAACACTTTCCTCCATATTATCATTTAAAAAGCTTTTTTCAATCAAAATATACAAATTAAGAAAAATTTATTACAGATGATCAAAAGATGATAACTTTATTTAGTGAGACAATGGTTCATTTCAATTATTACTTTGTATCCGGTCTAGGGATCCCAAAGTTTGGTGTACCATCTTCATTCCACTGAATAACTTGTACGCGTGCATGACGATTCGGATCATATAATGGATTTCCTTCAATTTCTTTGTAACTTCTTGCGTGATAAACTAGAATATCCTGTGCGCCGTCTTCGGATACAGTAAAACTGTTATGTCCTGGACCAAACTGACCGTTTTCTTCAGAAGTAGTAAAAACAGGCTCCGGTGTTTTCACCCACGATTTTGCGTCTAATAAATTGCTGTTTTCGTCTGCTGTTAATAATCCCATACAATAGTTTGAATCTGTTGCACTTGCTGAGAATGTCATGAAAATTCGACCATTTCGTTTCATTATTGCAGCACCTTCATTGACTAAATAACCAATCTTCTCCCAGTCATATTCAGGGGTAGTAATACACACCTGCTCTCCTTTAAGTGTCCACGGATTTTCCATTTCAGAGATATAGATATTAGAATTCCCTATTATTTCAGGGTCCTTTTGTGACCATACATAGTATCTAACTCCCTTGTGCTCGAAGGATGTCGCATCTAAGGAGAACGATTCCCATTTTGTTTTCACTTGGCCTTTTTCCACCCATTCACCTTCCAACGGATTTGGAGATGAATTTTCTAATACAAACATACGATGATCAAAGAGCCCATCTTTTGTTTCAGATGTACGTGCAGCAGCGTAGTACACATACCACTTTCCATCTATATAATGAATCTCCGGTGCCCATATATTCGCACTCATTAAACCTGTTTCATGTTTGTACCAAATCGCTTTCGACTCAGCATTTGCTAATCCTTGTATTGAAACGGAACGCCTTAGTTCAATTCTGTCATATTCCGGAACAGAACCTGTGAAATAGTAATAACCATCTGTGTGTTTATAGATCCAAGGATCCGCTCTTTGTTCAATAAGTGGATTTTTTACGTTAAATTCAGTCATGATGACAACCCCTATATACTTATATTTTTTATTATTAATTTATGTCAGTTTTATCACTATCACTTTATTAAATACTTTCAGGATGAACTTGTGATAACTTAATTGCTTTATTTTTTGCCGTGTAAATAACAAATACGATCAAAAACAATACGAAGCCAACTATATCCATGACTACCAATTGAAGTAACGCCCAGCAAGCAATCCAAATTAATGTTTTATATTGAATTTCATCATCTTTTATATTTCTTGCAATCAAAAAGTTCACGATCGCACCAACAAAGATAAATAATCCAAAGGTCAATATCACTTTTGTTACGTTATCAACTAGTGTCATTCCCGCTACCACAGAATCTACGGTATTATCTTGTATCCCTTCGATCCCAGTCTTCTTAAACCAAGTGGAATATCCTACAATGGTTATAAGAGCTGTAAACATATTCCATATGGAACCAACTATTAGTAACTTTCTTTCTAACCCTCTTTTCATGTTCATTCCTCACTTTATTCATACATAAGAAATTTCCTAACCTTTAATACCCGAGTTCAAATTAATGGACTGTACAAAATATTTTTGGGCGAATAAAAACAATAATAATGTTGGAATTATCGCTAATATCGCTGAGCCCATTAATTGACCAATCATACGGTAGTTACCATAGATATCTTGTAATAAAAGCAGCCCTGCTGTTACTGGCATTTTATCTACATCCGTATAAACGATAACTGGCCAAAGGAAATCATTCCACGACCCAGTAAATGAGAATAAACCACAAACAATTAATACTGGTTTTATTAGCGGTAACATGACAGAATAATAGATTCTAAAATCACCAGCGCCATCTACCCGTGCAGACTCGTCCAACTCCATTGGTATCCCTTTCATGAACTGTCTCACTAAGAATATATTCCCCATTCCCGCTAACCCAGGAATAATCATGGCCCAAGCAGTGTTCACCCAACCTAAAGCATCAATGATCTTATAGGAAGGAATTAGGTTAACTACTCCTGGAAAAAATGAAATACCTAACAATGTAAAAAACAATGTATCTCTCCCTTTAAATTTCATCCGGGAATAACCATAAGCGGTGATAGAAATGACAACCACCACTAATAGTGTATGCATGGTTGAAATAAATAGAGAGTTCATTAGCCAACGCAAGATAGGCGCTGTAGAAGTGTTCGCCAGAATATTAACATAATTATCAACAATCCAGTTAACAGGTAATAACCTAAATCCGACAGAGACAACTTCTGTTTGGGATCGAAAGGATGTGGTAATTCCAAATATGATAGGAATCGCCCATATAGCACAAAGAACAATTAAGAATGTATATGCTGAGTATTTTGATATACTTATTTTTTTCAACATTTTCTCACACCTTTTCCGTTTCCATTATTAGCAAATATACATCGTTCATTTTAGGAAGCATTTCGGTTCATCACGTAATATTGCAGTGCAGAGATGACTAAAATGACCAATCCTAGTAATACTGCCATGGCTGATGCCATTCCAGCAATTGACTCCCCGTGACTGAATGCTAGTTGGCGAATATACATCATCAATACGGTTGTACTTTGTTTCGGACCACCATCGGTCATCATTAACGGTTGACCGAATACATTAAA
This sequence comes from Lederbergia lenta NBRC 16444, assembly GCF_001591545.1. Classification (GTDB taxonomy): domain Bacteria; phylum Bacillota; class Bacilli; order Bacillales; family Bacillaceae_C; genus Lederbergia; species Lederbergia lenta. Next base: position 71,944 of record NZ_BCVC01000002.1, on the reverse strand, counting down.
CGCACCAGCAGTGGTCATGACAAATGTATAAATTAACGGAAAACGAATAGATGGTAAGGTAATACTAAAGAATTTCCGAATCGGCCCGGCTCCATCAATTTCTGCTGATTCATACAAATCCTGCGATACACCGTTTATGGAAGCACGATAAATAATCATGTTCCCTCCAACTCCACCCCAAACAGTGATTACAATAATGATAAGCCAAGCATAGGGCTGATTTGCCGCCCACACAGTATCTGATCCAAATACATTTCCAGTAATCCCTAGTTGTTTATTAAAAATTAAAGACCAGATTAGTGCAGCTGCAGAAATTGATATTAATCCAGGTATATAAATAATTGATTGAATGAAAGTTTTCAATTTCACTTTTTTATGTTCTAGTGCTACAGCCACCATTAACGGGATAACAATTAATAAAGGAACACTGAGAACAACAAAAATCAACGTATTTTTTAAACCATTCCTGAATTGGAAGTGGAAAGTGGACTCACTATTCGAAAGAATAGTTTTATAGTTATCAAGCCCTACCCAAACCGGATCATTAATTAAATTCCATTGAGTAAATGAAGCATAAATTCCATAGATCGTTGGAAGAAAAATAAAGACAGCAAACAAAATCACATGGGGACCAACAAAGAAAAGAGGTGTCGCATTTAATTTCTTATTCATAGTAATTCTCCTTTTGTAAAAGTAATGTGCCATGTGACGGCACATTACTTTTTGCTATCTATTCTGCCTTAGCTTCTCCTTTGTCACCTTCAGCAATTTTATCTTCTACAAAGGTCTGCATTGTTTTTAATCCTTCATCGATATCCACTTCCCCATGAACCATATCGGCAACATACGTATCTAACGCTTCAGCAACATATGGATAATATTCATATGTATAAATGTAAAGGGATTCAATTTCTTTCTCATTTGAAGTAAAGAAAGATTGCATATACTTTTCATACTCCGGACTTTCATTGACCTCTTTACTTGCCACGATTTGTCCAGCTTCTGCCCATTCAATTGAATTTTTACGAATAAATTCTAGAAAATCTGCAATCCCATTTTCTTTTTCTTCTGTTCTTTTTTCACTCTTTAACATAGCGAATAAGTGTGAAGAAGCCCTGTTAGTAAATTTTTCAGGTTCGAAAGCATAAATATTTGTTACACCAAAATTCAATCCTTCCACTTCAGCATGTGCGGTAGAACTCCAAGTACCATCTGTTGAAAACAGCACATTACCCGATTGGAAGATTAAGTAACCGTCTTCACCATATGGCGTCATTAAACCTAAATCAGCTATTTCTTTCACCGCTTCAATCGACTGTTTCATTACATCCGTATCAACTGCAGGCTTTCCATCCTCTTGGATGTCACCACCAAGGTTTTGAATTTGGGCAAAGATAACCCAGCTTAACAAAGCATCATTGACAACGTAATCGCCTTCATCTAATTTCCCTTGTAAAGACAACATTTCTTCAAAAGTAACAACATCATCATCCAAGAAGTGCTCTACATTATATTTCTTTAGTAAATCTTTATTGTAGTACATGGCATTACTATGGATATCTAGTGGGATTGTATATTGTGTGCCATCTATATTTCCAGAAGACCATGCTTGCGGTAGATAATTTTCTTCTTTTAGCTCAGATCCAGATTCCATTATAGTGGTCATCGGTTCTAACACATCTTGCTTAGCGTATGATGGTACTCGATCAGCATGAATAATCGATAAATCTGGTATACCTTTTCCAGAGTTTAATACTGTCGACATTTTCGTATACATATCGGAAGTAATAACATGCTTCACCTTAATCTCCGGATCTGTTTCATTATAATCTTTAACTAATTGGTCCATGTACGCACCATCATCACCAGTTAGTGGTGTCCAGAATGTAATCGTATTTTTGTCATCACCACTACATCCAGACAATATCACTGTAACTAAAAAAACAAGCATCACTGAAAAAACGAACTTTTTTTTCATACCTTTCCCCCACTTTCTATTTTTTCTAATAATTATTCGAATAATTATTCACGACAATCTTCGCGAATAATTAACTTGGGTTTAGTATACATTCGACAGAAAACGCTGTCAATAACTATTTAGTGAATTATATAATAATTTATACACACCATGTTAACATTTTGGTTAACTATATAGTTCTGAATTAAGTGTTATTTACAAGCAATTAACCTTTATGTTATTATACGTATGAATTAATCACTTTTTAACGTATTATATATATAGGTTAATCTCTTTCGCTTCACAAAATAATTTTGGGAGAAGGTATAGCATGCAACTTGAAATAGACGAATCCTCACTTGTTGTGTATCAAGCTTTAGCTAGTGAGGTTCGAATTAAAATAATTCAGTTACTCTCCAAAAATAAAATGAATATTAAGGAATTAGCTGAAGAACTTAATATAAGCAGTCCAATCGTGACAAAGCATATTAAGAAATTAGAAGACGCTGGGATAATTAAAACAGAAAAAATCCCTGGTAAATCGGGGAGACAAAGAATTTCCATCTTAAAAGTAGATCATATTGAGATTAACTTCCCGAAAAAGATCTTCCATTCATTTGCATCCTACGAAACCTCTGTTCCAATTGGTCATTATACTGACTTTGACTTAAAGCCAACTTGTGGAATTGCATCGGAGAAAGAATTTATCGGCAGAGTAGACGAACCAATATACTTTATGGATCCAAAAAGAGTAGATGCTGAAATATTATGGTTCACCCAAGGTTTCATCCAGTATAATATCCCTAACTTTTTAAAAGCAGATGAGAAATTGCAACAGTTTGAAATCAGCCTAGAACTCTCTTCAGAATTTCCGTTTTCAAATGATGTTTGGCCTTCAGATATAACTTTTTCCTTAAACGGATTAGAATTAGGCACTTGGACGAGCCCAGGTGACTTTGCTGATACGAGAGGAAAATTCACACCTGATTGGTGGCCACACAATATCAATCAATATGGTTTGTTAAAGACCATTAGAATTACAAGCCACGGCACATATATTGATGGTGATCCGCTGTCTCCGGTTTTAGTTGAAGATCTAGATACATCTTGTGATAGGTGGACCTTTCGGATCGAAGTAAAAGAGGATGCAAAGCATGTTGGAGGAGCATCGATTTTCGGAAAGAAATTCGGAAACCATGATCAAGATATCGTATTTAAATTATTTTACCTATAAACTTAAATGAGCACATTATTGCAGACACCCCTAAGGGATATATCTGATATAATGTGCTGATTTTTTGACGTATATTCTATTTCTCTTTCACACCAAATTGATATTTCGTTACAGATGAAAACCGTGTATCTTTTTCGAGTACCCAAGATGGAAATTCAGCATGATGCACAGCATCAGGTAGCCCTTGTGTCTCTAAGCAAATCCCAAGATATTTCCGTGAAGGCACTCCATACACTTCTCCTTCTTCAGGGAGTTGGCTAGCTGTATAAACAATGACACCAACTTCATCTGTTTCGATTGTCAACGTCCGTCCACTTTCGGGGTCTTCGAGTATAATTTCCTGATTATGATTGTCATTCAATACAAATGGATGATCATAACCGCCGCCGGCTAATCGATTTTGAACATCATTAGATTCTACTCCAGCTCTAATATTTCTTCCTTCGCGAAAATCAAATGTTGTATTATCTACATCGACAAATTTGCCAGTTGGTAGCAGGTCTTCTTGTAAATCAAGGAATCTATCACTTTTTAAGATTAATTTATGGTCCTGAATATCACGTTTTAAATCCCCGCTCAAGTTAAAATAAGAGTGATTGCTAACATTTAAGATGGTTTTCTCATCTGAAATTCCTTCATAAAGAATAGTGAATTCATTGTTATTATTCAGTGTATATGTCACCTTCATTTCCAAATTACCAGGATAACCTTCTTCCCCATCTGGACTTAAATAGGTAAATTGTACCTGAGCCAATTCTTCACTTTCCAATATCGCAGCATTCCAAATAACCTTATCAAAGCCCTTTACTCCACCATGAAGATGGTTACCGTTTTCATTTTTTGCGACTGTATAGTTCTTCCCGTTTAACTCGAACTCGGCATTACCAATTCGCCCGGCAACCCTGCCAACAACACTGCCAAAAAATGATGAGCCATTTACATATTCCTCAAGAGAATCATAGCCTAGGACTATATTTTCTTTACTGCCATCTTGGTCAGAAGTTATTATCTTCGTAATGGCGCAACCGTAATTAATACAAGTCAACTCTATACCATTATCATTCATAAGTGTGAACTCATTTACTTCTTCATCTTTCATAGACCCAAATGGTTTCTGGATTACATTCATTTACCCCTTCTCCTCTTCTATATAATATAGACATCATAATATTGACGTACGTACATGTCAATTTTACCATATCATCAAATTGATAGATTAAAGTGATACTATTACGCTTATCATTCATGTATAATGGAAATAATTGTACCAACAACTAAATTTTTAAACGAACAACTCGAAAGCAGGGATTTTATGGTTAAACCCACAAAATACATGATCGTGATTGATAAAATAAAGGAATGGATTGCGAACGGAGAGGTCAAGCCCGGTGAAAAAATTTATTCCGAGAATGAATTAGCAAAAATGTTCCATGTAAGTAGACATACGATTCGCCAAGCGGTAGGCCAACTTGTACATGAGGGGATGCTATATAGGGAGCAAGGCGCTGGTACATTTTGCGCTCATCCCCCAGTTTCTCCATTGGAAGTAGCGCCTATTACCGGCCAGGCTCCCCAAATGCCTGGTAAAAATATTGGTGTCATTACGACTTATATTTCCGATTATATTTTTCCTTCGATCATCAGAGGAATGGAGTCTTATTTAACTTCAAAGGGATACTCACTTATCATCTCATCTACTGATAATGATTTAGATAAAGAAAAACAATGCCTAGAAGCAATGTTAAGTAGAAATATTGACGGACTTATTATCGAACCAACAAAAAGTAGTGGATACAATCCTAACATTCACTATTATTTGGAACTGGAACGAAAAAACATCCCCTATTTAATGATCAACCAATACTACTCACAACTAAATCCTCCTTATATTATGTTGGACGATGAAAAAGGTGGATTTATTGCTACGGAACATTTAATTGAATTAGGACATGAGAAAATCATTGGCATTTTTAAGACAGACGATATGCAAGGAGTATATAGGATGAAAGGATTTATTCGCGCATTCCGCGAAAATAAAGTTCCTTTTTTAAATGATACAATTATCTCTTATACAACAGAAGACTTGGACACAGTATTAGAAGATAGGTTAAAAGAACTTCTTGCAAATCCTACGGATATACCAACTGGTATCGTTTGTTATAACGATGCTAGCGCATTAACTGTCATTGCGATATTGCGCAACAATGGATTTAATGTGCCAGAGGATATATCTGTTATTGGTTATGATGACTCCACTTTAGCTTGGGCATCTGACATTAAACTTACCTCCGTCACGCATCCAAAAGTACAAATGGGGACGGACGCTGCGAAATGGATAGTGGATGCAGTGGAGAAAAATCAACCAGAACTACAAAAATCGATTACCTACGAACCTGAACTCGTTATTCGGAATTCGACAAAAAGTTTACTGAAAAAAAAGCAAGCAAACTAATAAAAACCGGCACCTTCAAAAAGGGCCGGTTTTTTATTTCTGATAAATAGTTAAAATGGCTGCTTGCGACTTTATTAACCTAGCGAATAGTGAATGTAAAGATGAACTTACTTTAGTTTTGCATAAATGATGGTGAAATACTTCCTTGTTTTTTCTTATGTCCCCTATTAGCAATGGATTACCACCTAACTATATTCTAGTATGGAGGTTTTTTTCTTGCATAAAGTTGAAATGATGACTGGTTTTAACGTGGAGAAAAATTCATATAACATCCTGAACTTTTATTTTTATATTCTTTAGAATTTTGTTGCAAATGTTACGTCAGTTATTTATACTTTAAAACAAACATCATGCGTACAACTATTATTAAGAACTCAATAGATATGTGCGGTCATCTTAATATATGAACGGAGGTGGTACGGTAGAGTTTGTCTTTCAATAAAAAAAGAAAGCGCTGTCTATTAGAGTGGTTAGCAATCTATTTTTATACTGTTCTTTCTGGAAGATTGCTAATAATAAAATACGAGGGGGAATCAAAATGAGAAAAAGAGTTATATCTTTACTTGTATTTAGCTTACTGGGGATATTTGTATTAGTAGCGTGCAATAAAGAAGAAAAAAAGGCAGTGACAGGAGATGGCAAGCCTATCCTTACTGCTTTGATTACAAAACATCCTTTAACGAAAAGTGTAGATGATATGGAGTGGCTAAAAGAAGTAGAGGAGCGTGCTGGAGTAAAGATTAAATGGGAAGAAGTTTCTGCTGACTGGGACCAGAAAAAAGGAGCAATGTTAGCTGGTGGTGATATCCCTGATTTAATAATTGGCCCTAATGCGATTACAGATGCGGATTTTGCTAAGTTTACCGGTTTATTTGAAGATATGTCTGATTTAATAAAAGAACACGGTCCTAATATACAAGAAATGTACGACCAAAAGCCGCTTACAAAAGATTTATCTACGCAATCTGGTGGAGAAATATATGGATTGCCAAAATATCAAAGGTTTTGGCCTGAAACAGCAACAATGCAATTTATAAATCAAGATTGGCTTGATAATCTTAACCTAGAAGTCCCTACCAATTGGGATGAATTATTTGACGTATTAATGGCGTTTAAAGAGCAAGATGCAAATGGAAATGGTGACCGGAACGATGAGATACCGATGGATTTTTCACCAGTTGGCACAGGTGGTTTCGGTTATTTCCAGCCAACCGTTTTATTAGGTAGTACCGGTATGACCATTACAGGTGGAGGTGGCCAAGGATATTTCCTAGAAGATGGTAAGGTCAAGAACTTCTTTGTTGATGAACGCTATAAAGAAGTTGTAACCTTTTTAAACAAATTATATAAAAATGGCTTAATAAACGAAGAAGTATTTACACAGGATTATACGAAGTATCAATCCGTTGCTCGCGGCAATGGCGATGTGGCGAAGATAGGCTACACGTTTGGCTGGGAAAGAACAGATAGGTTCGGCTTAGAAATTGCAGATCAATATGTTTCCTTTGCACCTATGAAAACATCAGCTGATTATGCTGGGGAAGTTTCTTGGACATATGACTATAATGAATTGAACTATGGAGTAAATTTCATTCAAATGTCATCAAAGACAAAAGATAAAGAAGCTGCGATGAAGTTTATTAATGAATTATATGATCCGGAAGTAAGTATGCAAGTACTTTTCGGTTCAATTGGTCCGAATATTCAGGATAATGGAGATGAAACGTATAAAATATTACCTCCTGAAGATGATTCTATGGATCCGGGTACATGGAAATGGACCTCCACATGGGCTGATAACGGTCCAATGTATATAGCCGATTCACTTGAACTGGAACTTGGAGAAGATATGAAGGCAGTCGGAGCTCAACAGGAGCCTTTTATCAAAACCTTTGAAACTTTAAATCTAGAGGACAATGTATTGCCGGGTATGTTTTTAAAGTATAGTACGGAAGACAACAACCAAATGGCTTTGGTCAATACAGATCTGATGAATTTAAGTATGTCCAAGTTTGGTGAATGGATCACGAAAGGTGATATTGAAAAACAATGGGATCAATACGTACAAGAAATGGAGAAAATTGGACTTCATTCAAATATTGAAGTGATACAAAAATATTTCGATGAATATAAAAACAACCAATAATTTAATTTAATCTAACTCAAAAATTTTTAAGGAGATATTTAGTTATAAACAAATATCTCCTTAAAGCAAAGGAGTACATGCTATGGCTTTTACACCTTCTCAAACGAAAAGACATCCATCTATAGGTACGGTCGCTAATACCAAGAAAAGTAAACCGACAATTATAAATACGTTTAAACGTGATTATCAATTATGGCTATTGATATTTCCAGCCATTGTTTGCGTTCTTATATTTAACTATATCCCTATGTACGGCATTCAATTAGCATTTCGTGAATATGACTTTACTGCCGGACTTACAGGTGGTGAATGGGTAGGTTTCAAATACTTTTCCCAGTTTTTGAATAGTCATATGTTCTGGGATTTAATTAGAAATACACTTGTTATTAGCATTACAACGATTTTAGTAGGATTCCCTGCGCCGATTGCTTTGGCATTACTAGTAAACCAAATTAAGTGGAAAAAAGGAAAGAAGATACTTCAAACAACTGTTTATTTACCACACTTTATTTCAATTGTTGTGCTTGTTGGTTTACTAAATGTTTTGCTTTCCCCTAATACTGGGATTATTGGTCACTTAATAAGTGCCTTTGGTTTTGAAAATTCTAATTTACTTGCATCAGTAAAGGCATTTGTACCTGTATATGTTCTTTCAGATGTTTGGCAACATGTTGGTTGGAACAGCATTATTTATTTAGCAGCCTTATCTGGTGTAGATCCACAGTTATATGATTCTGCTAAAGTGGATGGGGCCAGTAGATGGCAAATTATAAAAAATGTAGAAATCCCTGCAATCATCCCTACCATTATTATCCTTTTGATACTTAATATGGGGTCCATCATTAGTACAGGGTTTGAAAAAATATTTTTAATGCAAAATTCTTTGAATTTACCAGTTTCTGAAGTGATTGAAACGTACGTTTACAAGATTGGTATTATTTCAAATCAATTTAGCTATGCAGCTGCCATTGGCTTGTTTAATACATTGATTAACTTCTCATTATTATTACTGATGAACTATATTGCTAAACGCTCATCTAAAATAAGTTTGTGGTAGTAGCCTTAGACTCTGACTATAAATCCTCCGTAAATATAATGTATGAAAAGTGAAAGGAGAAAGAAAATGGCTGCTGTTTTACAAAGATTAAAAGCTAGAAAAAAGTCCGATTTAATGTTTGATTTTATTGTATATGCAATTTGCATTGTAGTATTTTTTATCGTGGCATATCCATTGTATTTTATCATCATAGCATCTGTCAGTGATTCTACTCTTGTCTCAACAGGAAAAGTGTTATTTTTTCCAAAAGGATTTAGTTTATTTGGCTATCAGGAAATATTTCAAGACTCGAGAATTTGGATCGGTTATAGGAATACATTAATCTATGCAATCGGTGGTACTTTGATTAGTTTGCTCTTCACTTTACCAGCGGCATATGTATTATCTAGAGAAGAATTCCGCGCTAGACGCTTATTGATGTTCTTCTTTATTTTTACTATGTTCTTTAATGGAGGGTTAATACCGACATATTTATTAATGAAAGATTTAAACCTTATTGATACAATGTGGGTATTTATATTCAACCCTGTCACTGTAAATGTCTTTAATCTGATTATTACACGTACATTTTTTGAAAATACCATTCCCAAAGAATTGTATGAAGCAGCTACGATGGATGGATGCTCTCACTTTAAGTTCTTTACTGCTATTGTATTACCTCTATCAAAAGCTGTAATTTCTGTGATTGGTCTTTATTATTTAGTTTGGCACTGGAATGATTTCTTTACTGGTTTGATTTATATTAGGGATTATAGTATACAACCACTACAAATAGTTTTGAGGGATATTCTATTATCAAATCAAGTCTTCCAAGAAGGAGCTGGTAGCGGAGGTACTGGTGGTGGCTATGCACAAAGATATGCTGATCAAATTAAATATGGCGTGATTATTGTTTCGTCCTTGCCAATCTTAGTTCTCTATCCATTTATGCAAAAATACTTTGAAAAAGGTGTCATGATTGGATCCGTTAAAGGGTAAGATTTATTTTTGAAGAACATATTATCCGGAAAATTAAATGAAAAACAGGTATTAAGTTATTCGTATAATCCTTTCCATATGTTTTGGACGCGTTACCACATATATAAAATGCTCAAAGTGATCAATTGAACACTTTGAGCATTTCATTTAAATTAATGCAACGCTATTTATGATTTCACGACACCAAACTGATACTTTGTAACAGAGGTAAAGGGTTTATCCTTTTCTAACACCCAAGATGGAAACTGTGGGTTGTTAATCGCATCAGGGAGACCTTGTGTTTCAAGGCAAATACCTAGATGTTTACGTGAGGAAACGCCATACACTTCGCCCTCATCACTAAGCTGATTGCTCGTGTAAACGACAACACCCACTTCATCTGTCTCCACAGTCATTGTTCGTCCACTTTCTGGGTCTTCAAGAATAATTTCTTGATTATTATTTTCTTTTAATACAAATGGATGGTCATAGCCTCCACCAGCTAGTTGATTTTGAGGGTCTTCTGATTGTACCCCCGTTTTAATTTGCCGCCCCTCGCGAAAGTCAAAAACGGTTCCTTCAACATTAACCAACTTCCCAGTTGGTAGTAATTCATTATTAAGCTCAAGATATTGGTCGCTTTTTAATGTCAGCGAGTGATTTAGTACATCTCGCTTTAAATCACCACTTAAATTAAAATAAGAGTGATTCGTCATATTCAACAATGTCGTTTCATCTGAGATTCCGTCATACTGTATGGAGAATTCATTTTCATTATTCAGCGTATAAGTAACCTTCATGTCTAAGTTTCCTGGATACCCTTCTTCTCCATTTGGACTTGAATAGGTAAACTGAACCTGTATCAGGTCTTCCTTTTCCGTAACTGATGCTTCCCAAATTACCTTATCAAAACCATGTAATCCACCATGAATATGATTACCATTTTCATTTTTTGCTAAATGATAGGTATGACCGTTCAATTCAAATTCAGCTCCACTAATCCTGCCCGCTACACGGCCAACTACACAACCGAAAAATGGTGAATCAGTCATATACTGATCTAGATTATCAAATCCGAGAACAATATTTTCATATTTTCCTTGCTGATCTGGAGTTACTATTTTAGTGATAACGCATCCATAATTAATACAGTGAATTTCCACACCTTGATCATTCACTAGTGTAAATGAATAAACTGGCGTGCTTTCTACATGTCCAAATATATCTTTTTTTATGTACATCATAACCCACCTCTCCTTCATATATCATACACGAAAAAGCCAAAAAGTTAATCTATTCTCTTTTTATATGAAATCTGAATAGAAAACTATTTAAATGGATCTAGCAAAATAAAAAAAGCCGACTGATATGAATACCAATCAGTCAACTTTTTAGTAATTTTCGCTACTTTAACTTCACACTTAAAGCGTTGGGGGGCAGACCCCTTTTATACTAACTTTTCTACTATTTCCATTACAGTGTTTTCTAGTCCATCAATTTTCGCTTTGCTGTCAACAAGTGAATCGCCTTTTACAGCAAAATAAAATTTCGCTTTCGGTTCTGTTCCAGATGGACGGACGCAAAACCATGAGCCGTCAGCCAATTTGAATTTCAGCACGTTTGATTTTGGCAAATCGATTAATGACTTAGTATCATTCTGTACATCGAATTGTTCGCTTGCAGCATAATCTTCAATAAAGACAACAGCTTGATCATTAATATGCAAAGGAGGCTCTGCTCGGAAGGTTTCCAAAATCCCAGCTATTTGCTCCGCACCGTCTTTTCCCTTCAAAGTCAATGATCTTAATGATTCTTTAAAGTAACCATATTTTTCATATAATTCCAATAATCCATCATACAATGATTTTCCTTGCGTTTTATAAAATGCAGCTATTTCCGCAACGAATACGGCTGCTTGAACTGCATCTTTATCACGCACAAAATCACCAATCAAATAACCATAACTTTCTTCATAACCAAATAAAAATGTATGCTCTCCTGTTTGTTCGAATTCAAGAATCTTTTCACCGATAAACTTAAAACCTGTCAGTGTGTCTAATGCGGTTATATTAAAACTTTCCGCAATCGCACGACCCATTTCAGATGTTACGATTGTTTTAAGAACAGCTCCATTTCCAGGAAGCGTTCCGTTTTTCTGCTTCTGATCAAGAATATAATGCATCATCAATGCGCCTACTTGGTTCCCTGTAAGAACGACATATTCCCCTTCATCGTTTTTCACTGCTACACCAAGACGGTCTGCATCGGGGTCTGTTCCTAAAAGTACGTCTGCATCTATTTCCTTACCATAGCGTATTGCAAGTTCAAACGCTGCATGTTCTTCAGGATTCGGTGACTCAACAGTGGAGAATTCCGGATCAGGTAGTTCCTGTTCTTTTACGACAGTTACATTCTCAAAACCAAATGCTTGAAGGCCATCACGGACGGAATGATTAGCGGTTCCATGAAGTGGTGTAAAAACGATCTTTAAATCTTTCCCCGCCTGTTTAACAGCTTCATGATTTAAATGAATAGATTTCATCGCTTCTATGTATGCACGATCTACCTTTTCACCAATATATGTAAGTAACCCATTTTCTAAAAGTTCTTCCTTCGTACTAAACGCTATTTCTAACTCACTGCCAGCGGTTTGAACAAAGTCAATAATGACATCTGCCGCTGCTGGTGGTAATTGTCCACCATCTTCCCCATACATTTTCACACCATTATATTCAGGAGGATTATGACTTGCCGTAATCATCACACCTGTAAATGCATGTAAATAGCGTACTGCGAAAGACAGTACAGGCGTTGGACGTAAAGATTCAAACAAATAAGCTTGAATGCCATGTTTGCCTACTGTTTTAGCTACTTCAAGCGAAAATTCAGGAGACATATGACGTGAATCATAAGCAATAACTACCCCACGCGCCATCGCTTCTTTTCCTTGTTGCACGATATAACGCGCCAACCCTTCCGCTGCTTTTCTTACTGTATAAATGTTCATTCTATTAGTACCTGGCCCTATTTCTCCACGCATACCACCAGTACCAAATTCAAGTTCCTTATAAAAACTCTCTTCTAAAAGCTTGTCATTCCCTTGAATAGATACTAACTTTTCTTTCAGAGATTTATCTAAAGATGTATAAGCTATCCACTGATCCACTTTTGTTTTCCAAGACAAAATATATCCCTCTTTTCCAATCTAATACTCATATTATAACAGATGATACGATGGTCAACACCTGTTAAACCGCCTAGATCCACCGACAAATTCCGCACTAATACACATCCATTTCTATTCATCTCAAGACTTTTTCCATGCATTATCATATATTTTGTCGAGTGTTAATAAGTCCTATTTACCGATAAATAAATTCTACGATTAATCTCGATTTTTATATGTTTAAAAACAATAGAAACCTTTGGTGAATATTTTTAATATTGCATATTAATTGATAGTAATTTATAGTTAATAAAACAAACCATATTACTATGAATTGAAAAGGGATGAGTGAAATGTCAATCGGTCAATTATTAAATGTAGAAACAAGCGGTGTTTGGAAAGGGGGTCTAAAAACATCCATAGCTATTCGAAATTTCGAACCTTTTATCGTCGATGAGCCGAAAAGCCTTGGTGGTACAGATGAAGGAGCAAATCCAGTTGAATTTGTTTTAGCCGGATTATCTAGCTGCACTTCGATCATGATTGCAATTATCGCTAAGGAACAAAAATTCACTTATGAAGCTGCTGAATTTAAAAATGCCGGTGAAATTGATTTACAAGGATTAATGGGCGTGGAAGGGGTATCTCCGCATTTTCAATCTGTTAATTTTGATGTTATTGTGAAGACGAATGAAAGTGAAGCAAGATTACAGGAATTAAAAACTGCCGTTGAAAAAAGATGTCCTGTTATGAATTTGTTATTAGATGCTGGTGTACCAGTTACCTCTAATTGGATCAAGGCTTAAAATTGAAAAATAGCATGGGCGTAATCAAAGCGTCCATGCTCGATCATGGCCAGCTTTTCCATGAATTTAAACGTAATTGAAGCTCTTTTTTCCACACGAATTACTTTGGCAAGCTAAACTTTGGAAGCTCAATTATATCTTTCGCAATGTCTGCCGGTTCTTTACCTGTAGTATCATAAAGGTAAGGCTGATTAAACGATGTCTCATTCTCAAGTTGATTTAGCAAAAATAAAGAACGCTCAATCATATATACATCACCGCGTTTGTTAATCCTCTCTACTAATAATTCTTCATCCGCTCGCAAAACGATATATTTAAAACTCACGTTCATATACTGAAAATGCCTACAAAACCACTCTAATTCATCCTCCACAACAATGTCGATAATGACGTTGAAATCATGTTGAATGAGATTGTTTGTCACAGCAAGTATATTTTTCCACATGATTGCTAACTTTTCATCCCAAGGGGGTGAAGAGCGATCATCAAATAAGTGTAAAAGATCATCCCCATGAATAAGCGCACTTTTCGGAACCTGTTTTGCAAGCTCTTTAGCAGCGGTAGACTTGCCGACTCCACATGGTCCAGATATGATATAAATTGTTTGCATCTCCTAGTAGTCACCTCCTAAGTGAATTCTCATTAAATATCTTAATCCCTGCAGATACTCTGCAGGGATTAAGTCTAGCTCTTACACTTCCGGTATAACAATCTCCACTTCTCTTCCTAGTTCTGAGGATCTCAAAATACCATCAATAATCGCTTGATTGATGAGGATCTCCTCTCCTGGAATAGGAGCAACCTTATCTGTTTGGATTGCTTTAACGAAAGCACGCACTTTTTCATAGAAAATATCAAAGTTATGTTGTTGTACAGGAATAACGCTTTCAGTATGGTGGTTAAGCACATCATGGAAAAGTGTGATCGAACCAATACCTCCATCCCATACTCCACTCCATGGACCACTTCCAGCTGGTGTCAACTTTAGTCCAGCATCCGTTCCTAAAAAGAGTGTTGGTCCTAATGAATCCATGTGCATCGCCCATGAGATTTTAAAATTAAGTACCTTTCCGCCTTCAAGACGAACCATTGCTACACCGAAATCCTCCACTTCAAACTTATCCGCTTCTGGGTGGTATGTAGGATTTGTGCCAAAATGGTTGGATGTATAGGCAGATACACTTAAAGGTTTTGGATAACCGATTGCATTTAGGGCTAAGTCCAGTGAGTAACAACCAATATCAGCCATTGCGCCTGCACCAGCTAATTCTTTATTAATAAATGTTCCCCCAGGCATCCCTCTTCTTCGACCACCGCCTGCTTGTATATAATAAACATCACCCAATTGTCCAGATTGCACAATTTCCTTAACCGCTTTCATATTTGGGTCATATCTAGGTTGAAATCCAACCGTTAACATTCTATCAGCTTTCTTTCCTTCTTGAACCATTTCAATGCTTTGTTCAAGCGTTACAGCAAGTGGTTTTTCCACTAACACATGTTTCCCAGCTCGCAATGAATCGATACTCGTTCTATGGTGAGCAACATTTGGTGTACAAACACTTACCCCATCTAAATCTAATTCCAATAAATGCAAATGGTTATCAAAGGCTTTTGCCTCCGTTAACTCTAAATTTCGCACAAATTCCTCTGCCTTACCAGGTACTACATCTGCTACTGCAACGATCTCCACATCAGGCATTTGCTTGTACGCTCTAGCATGAGCTTGCGCAATGCCACCGCTTCCAATAATTCCAATCTTTACTTTACTAGACATTATATACTCCCCAACTTCCCTTATTTACTTAACGCTTCGAATCCTACTAATCTTCTTCACTTAAAAGATAGGAAGCGTACTGTGATTTTATCTCAATTGATCGTTATATGTCCAGCGTATATTTCCACTATTATAATATTACTCTAAAAAAGCTATTTTAAGGAATGACACTCAAAATAGCTACTTAAGTCTCTTAAGATTTCTTTTTATTAATAATATCAAAAGCTACCGCAACGAGTAAAACCAACCCTTTAATCGCTTGCTGCCAATCGATTCCTAACCCTTTAATGGACATTCCGTTATTCATTACGCCCATAACGAGACCTCCAACAACTGCGCCGATTACAGTTCCCACCCCACCATATGCAGATGCACCACCAATAAAGACAGCGGCAATCGCATCTAATTCAAACAAATTCCCGGCTCTAGGCGTTGCGGCATTTAAACGGGCAGCAAAAATTAATCCTGATAATGCAGCTAATACCCCCATGTTTACAAAAACTCCGAAAGTAACGCGCTTCGTTTTCACTCCTGAAAGCGATGCTGCTTTCAAGTTTCCACCTACAGCATATATATGTCGCCCAACGATTGTTTTTTTCATTACGAACGTGTAAAAAGCAATGAGAATGAATAAGATCACTAGAATATTTGGAATTCCCCTATACGAGGCTAGGACAAATGTAAATATATTCACTACTGCTAAAATACCGATAATTTTCGCATAAAATAATCCTATTGGTAAGCTGTTAAACTGATATTTTATTTGATTTTTTCTATTTCTAAATTCTAGACCAACCAACACTAGCGAAATAATTACCCCAATGATAATGGATAAAACATGTATACCGTCCCCTTTAAATGGATCTGGTAAAAATCCTGTACTAATTTTCTGAAACGCCTCTGGGTAAGGTGCAATCGATTGACCTTGCATGACAACTAAGGTCAACCCTCGAAACAAGAGCATCCCTGCCAAAGTAACGATAAATGCAGGTATCCCTACATATGCCACCCAAAATCCTTGCCATGCACCAACCACAGCACCTAATAATAGGCAAGCAATAATAGTGATAATTGGGTTTAATTGCATATCAATCATCATGATTGCCGAAATAGCTCCCACAAAGGCTGCAATCGAGCCTACCGATAAATCAATATGACCTGTGATAATGACTAGCACCATGCCTACTGCAAGCACTAAAATATAGCTATTTTGGAGTATAAGATTAGTTATATTAAGTGGCTTTAATAATGTACCTCCAGTGATTATTTGAAAAAAGATAACGATAATGACTAAAGCAATGATCATACTGTACTGTCTCATATTATTTTTCATTAAAGAATTAATTGATTTCATGCTTGATTACCCCTTACTATTTGTCATATACTTCATCAGCGTTTCTTGAGTCGCATTTTCCTGACTTACTTCGCCTGTGATTTCGCCTTCACTCATGACATAAATTCTGTCACACATGCCAATAATCTCAGGAAGTTCAGAAGAAATGATTAATATTCCTTTTCCTTGATCGGCTAATTGATTAATAATCGTGTAAATTTCATACTTTGCCCCAACATCAATTCCACGTGTTGGTTCATCTAAGATGAGGAGATCCGGCTCTGAAAACATCCATTTACTCAATACAACCTTTTGCTGATTACCACCGCTTAAATTCCCAACTGTTTGAGTTACTGTCGGTGTTTTTATGTTCATCCTTTTTCGGTAATTTTCAGCTTCCGCATACTCCTCGTACTCATTAATCACTTGCCTTTTTGTAATCTTCTCTAATTTAGCAAGTGTAATATTTTGTTTAATATCATCCATCAAAATCAATCCGTATTCTTTACGATCCTCACTTACATAAGCGATACCTTGATTAATTGCTTTCGATACATCCGTTAATTGCACCTGTTTACCATCTTTAATGACTTCTCCACTAATCTTTTTTCCATATGACTTTCCAAAAATGCTCATGGCAAGTTCTGTTCGTCCCGCACCCATTAACCCAGCAATACCAACAATCTCTCCCCTTTTGACATGAAAATTTATGTCTTTAGCAATTTGCCGGTCACCATGAAGTGGGTGATACGCATTCCAATTCTTCACTTCAAAAAATATTTCCCCAATATTCGGCTTTCTATCTGGATAACGATTAGATAAACTTCTACCAACCATCCCTCTAATAATCCGGTCTTCTGTAATGTCAGCTGTACCAATTGTTTCAATTGATTGCCCATCACGAATAATCGTTACCGAATTTGCGACTTTTTTAATTTCATTTAATTTATGAGATATAATGATTGCTGTAATTCCTTGTTTTCTCAATTCTAGTAAAAGCTCGAGCAAATTTTCACTATCATTTTCATTCAATGCCGCTGTCGGTTCATCTAAAATTAGTAGCTTTACATCTTTAGATAAGGCTTTGGCGATTTCAACAAGTTGTTGCTTACCAACACCAATATCACTAATCAAAGTATCAGGTGATTCATTAAGTCCGACTTTTTTTAAAAGCTCAATTGTTTTACGTTTTGTTTCGTTCCAGTCAATAACACCTTTATTCGCTTGTTCGTTTCCAAGAAATATATTCTCCGCGATCGATAATTCGGGTATTAACGCAAGTTCTTGATGGATAATAACAATACCCAATTGTTCACTTTGACGAATATCCTTAAATTCACATCTTTTATTTTGAAAAAGAATATCGCCCTCATATGTTCCAAATGGATACACACCACTCAACACTTTCATTAAGGTAGATTTACCTGCACCATTTTCACCGCAAAGTGCATGAATCTCTCCCTGGATAACTTGTAAGCTAACATCATCAAGTGCTTTTACACCTGGGAATTCTTTCGTGATGTTTTTCATTTCTAATATGACCTGTTTCATCATCTTTTCACCACACCTTTTTAATAAAAGATTTAGCAGCAACGTTCTGCCACTAAATCTAGATTAGACCCACAAGATGAAAGCTCATCTTGTGAGCCCAGTCCATACATCGCTAAGCGGTTGCTTGCGCTTTTCTTTATTACTTCACTTCTTCTTCTGTGTAATAACCGCCATCAATGATTATCTCTTCGTAGTTATTGATATCTACTAAAATAGGTTCTAGCAAATAGGATGGTACAACTTTTTTCCCGTTATCATATGTTTCTGTATCATTTACTTCTGCTTCTTCACCTTTTAAAACTGCATTCACCATTTCAACAGCTTTTTTTGCCAATTCCCTTGTATCTTTAAATACAGTTGCTGTTTGTTCGCCAGCTACAATCGATTTTACAGACGCTAACTCTGCATCTTGACCTGTGACAATTGGCAATTCTTTATAACCGATATTTTTTAATGCCGATATAACCCCAATACTAATTCCGTCAAATGGAGATAAAACGGCATCCACTTCTTCGTCTGTATAGTAAGTACTTAATAAATTATCCATTCTCGCCTGTGCAAGTGCTGCATCCCAACGCATTGTTGAGACCTTATCCATGCCCATCTGACCACTTTTCACAACTAGCTTTCCTTCATCGATATATGGTTGTAATACAGATAATGCGCCATCATAGAAGAAATATGCGTTATTATCATCTGGAGATCCGCCGAATAATTCGATATTAAATGGACCCGCTTCGTTTTCTAAATCTAAAGCATCAGCAATATATGTCCCTTGTAAAACACCAACTTGAAAATTATCGAATGTCGCATAATAGCTAACGTATTCACTGCCTTTAATCAAACGATCATAGGCTATAACCTCAATACCTTCATCATGAGCTTTATTAAGCACATCCGTTAATGCCTCACCATCAATTGAAGCGATTACAAGTACATCAACACCTTGTGTAATCATATTCTCAATTTGTGAAACCTGATTCTCTACAACATCTTCTGCATATTGCAAAACAGTTTTATAGCCTAAACTTTTAAATTCCTTTACCATATTCTCCCCGTCATGTACCCATCTTTCGGAGGATTTGGTCGGCATCGCTATACCAACGAAACCAGCTTCCCCACTTCCACCACCAGCAGACTCTTTATCTCCACAGGCAGTCATTACAGCTAAAAATAATACGGATATAATGATTAATAGCATTTTCTTCATCTTAGCTTCCCCCTATATACTTTATATGCCTCTAATTATAGTAGTTTTGGTAGCGCTTTATATCTGTACATTTTTACGATCTTCTGCATTTCCTAGTCCTTTTATTAGATTCCAATTGTTGTAGAAATAAAACTAGCATTATTTCATTTTGAACTGGATTATTTTGCTGCTTCAACATTATTAAGAACAATAAAAAAGCAACCTCAGAGTATGTATCGTAAGGTTGCAGCCATCGTATGTGTGTGCATGTTCTTGAAAGAAGCATTTTACCTAATATGATGAATCGGTGTAACGCCAATTCATCATAGGGTGATTCAGTTACAGCAAAAAGGCTCTAGGGAAAAGGAAAACCAAGTTGATTGAAGCATGAGCGGCGACTTCGAGGGGATCAGCATGACAGGTGAGATCCCGCAGGAGTGTAGCGACGAGGAAGCTCACCGCATGCCCCCGGGAAGCGACATCCTGAAGCGGAAATCAACGATGATCCACTCTTACACTCACTTAATTTAATATTTGAGAAAACACTTGACTCCAGGTAAAAAAGCGCCCGCATAGAGCGCAAATCAACGGTATTAATAGATCCTAGCATGAGGAGGTCCTTTTCAGTGCCCTCTTAGTAGATAGATGTTTCAGCTAGATGAAAGTACTTCCTGTCGATATTCACTTGGAGAAAAACCAGTCATCTTTTTAAAAACACGACTAAAATAATTTGGATCGTTATATCCAACAGCATAACAAATTTCCTTTATATTCTTTTCATGGGTATGCATTAATTCCTTCGCCCGCTCTACCCTTATATCCGTTAAATAGTCGATAAAAGATCTACCTGTTCTTATTTTAAACATTTTACTAAAATAATGTGGACTCAGATGAACCATTTCTCCTACCTCTTCAAGCGTGATTGGTTTATGATAATTTTTCTCCATATATTCCTTTGTGATCATGATGACATCTTTTTTATGTGTATGGTACATGGATTGAATTGATTGTGTAACATGAAGCAATTCCTCTTTTGTCTTTTGATGCAATTCTAATAAATTTGTAGTATGAAGATAATTATTAGTAGTTTGAAAATGCTGCTCTATATTAATCATTTGCCTATTCAATACAATATTAAACTCAGTTAATTTTTGCTTTATGCCCTCTAATGAATGATTACAATACTTCTCAATTGCATAAAAGTAGGTATCAAAAAGTTGGATACATTCTTCTTTCTCCCCCGTGGTAATTGCCTCAAGAAGGCGGTTTTCTAGCTGATATGGATAACTGTTTGCTTCCGTTCTCTCCCTCACAACTTGACTATAATAAACAATAGAATTTGAGCTGGTAGAAGTAGTCAAAGCATAGATAGCTTCATGATAAGAATGTACAAATGATTCGATTTCATCATACGCTGTGCCAATTCCTATTTTCACGTCATTGCCAGGAAATCGTTTTCTAAACGATGCAACAATTCCTCTTCCGCAAAGCAATGCTCGTCTTCTAATTGTATGTGTATCTATTCGCTCATCCCTTTTTAACTGAATGAGCACTGGCAAACGATTATGCCCAATTGTTCCAATAAAACTTCTGTAAAAAGATTGTTCCAATTCCCTTTGAATAAGATCAGTAAATGTCTTTACATCTCCTTCTTCTTTATTGAAATCGAACACCATCGCAAAACTTTTTTTCTCAAAATCTTGCTCCCATCCATCCTGGAGATCCAATATGCCTCCTTCGTCTATTTCACCCATTAATAATGAGGTAATTACTTTTGATTGAACGATCGACAATGCCCTTCGATAATTATCAATTAAAGTAATTTCCTCACGACGTTTGTTTCGTGAATTATTAACTTCGTTCATTACACTTTCAAGTGATGTTAGTACTTCCTCTTGGGTGCTCGGTTTCAATAAATATTCAGTGACCCCAATTTTCATTACTTCCCTTGCATATTCAAAAGTATCAAAAGCTGTCACCATAATAAATTTAGTGTCACTATTCCTATTTTTTATTTTTTGTGCAGCTTCTATCCCATTAATTCCAGGCATTTTAATATCCATGAAAATGATATCTGGCCGAAATTCCTCGGCAATCATGATGGCAGTTCTTCCATTCTCTGCCTCTTTGATCTCCACATTTTCTTGATACTCATCGCATATCGTTTTCCGAAGTGATTTCCGCTCGATTCTTTCATCATCAACAATCATTATTTTAATCATGGAATACCCCCACAGGTTGATCTGATAATTTGATTTTAATCGTAGTCCCTTGTCCTACTTCAGAAAAAACAGAAAAGACTTGATCACTTTGGTAATACATCTCTAATCTTTTCATCACATTATTTATACCAATCCCCGTGGAATGACCTTCAGATGTTGGTATTCTATCTAATGAGCGATCCATCAATACTTTCATCCTATGTTCGTCAATGCCTATCCCATTGTCACGAATAAGGACGATCACACTCCCCTTTTCTGAATATGCTTCAATCTCTATTTTCCCTTGTTTTTCAAACGGTTCAATCCCATGAATAAATGCGTTCTCTACAAGAGGTTGTAAAGTAAGAATGGGCATTTGTACTGCCAAACATTCTTCGGGTATGTTGATAGAGAATTGTACTCTCTCCTCAAACCTCGTTTTTTGGATAAAAAAATACTCTTTCACAATATTAATTTCATCTAATAGTCTCACTGGTTTTTCAATATGACTTAAGTTATATCGCAATAATTTTGAAAGGGATGTAATTAACTTTGATATATGATCTGAACCTTCAAGATATGCCGACTTTGCAATAGTATTAAGGGTATTAAATAAAAAGTGCGGATTAATTTGACTCTGTAAACTTTTCAATTCCATTTCTTTTAACAACTTTTCCTGCTCTGATTTATCTTTTATTTGCCGAACGAGATAATCAAGTTCACCCCGCATCTGATTAAATGTATGCGTCAAAAAGCCAAGCTCATCTTTTCTTGAAGACCTTATATCTTTTCCGTCCAGTTTTCCTTTTGCTATCTCCCTTGCAGTTGAGGTTAACTGATAAATCGGCTTAGTGATACTATTACTAAATAAATATGCGAATAAAAATCCAGTTAAAAACGTGCCTAGAAACATAGCGATCCCCATCGAGTTCATATAACTATTTCTCTTACTCATCGCTCCATAAAAAGAATGTAAATCCGTCAATTCATTATTTAACAATAGCAATGTTTCCTCTTGTATGAATCCTAGCAGTTTTAATGCTTCTCTTTGTTGCATCGAATAGGATTCAATATCACCTTTCGAGAAATTTCTAATCGCTAAATCATTTTCTTGTACAAGGCTATCTACCATATTTTTATAATTACTAAGAACCGTGTTATTTTGATTACTCTCTAATCTTGTTTCTACTTTTTCATTAAAGGAAATTAACTTTGAACGGTGATCATTATAATCGTCTAAATCACTGCTTCTATTAGAATTTAAGTACAGGTTCATAGATTCATAAGAATCATTTGTAGATTTTGATATATTGTTCAATATAAAAAAGCGATTAAGAATATGATCATATTGTTTAATCGTTTGCTTGTGGGAATAAAATAAAAAGATCGATAAACTGTTTAAAACAATAAATAATAGAATAAAAAATACCATTAATTTAGTCTTTATTTTATACATTTCAGCATCCGCCTAACCTATTGATCTATGACATCTTCTTTCCGCAAAATATGGATATCTGTATAATATGTAGATTTAATCTCCTTCCCTTTCATCAAATCAAGTAAAAGCATGAGACTTTTATAGCCCATATCATATGGCTGCTGCTGAAAAATCGTATGAATCCGATCATCTTTCATTAACTTCACCGTTTCTTCTAAATCATCAAATGTATATACTCGAACAGGCAACTGTGGTTTCACTATATCTAAACCACCAACAATACCAATCCCATCTCGAGCACTCGTTCCATAAATAACATTGATTGTTGGATAATCCCTCAACATCTGATACGTCTTTTCGGTCCCCTGAATACTAGTTAAATTAGAACTTTCAATCGCCAATACCTCGATTTTAGGATTTGATTCGACTGCATCTAAAAAACCCTGTACCCTTCTTTCGTGTTGATTTGATTGAAAGCTGCCTGTAATAATCCCTACATTGGCAGAATCCTTCGTTTCCTCCATTACCGTAAGGCCAGCTATATAGCCTGCTTGATAATTATCTGTTCCAACATATGAAATACGATTACTATTTTCCAAATCGGTATCAACCGTAATAACAGGAATCCCTTTATCCAATGCTTTTTGGATAACAGGTTCAAACTCCGCGTTAGATAGACCTTGCGTTAATATACCATCTACCTTTGAAGCGATTGCCTTCTCAATCAGTTTAATATGTTCATTAATATCCGTTTGCTGCGTCCCTATATATTCAAGAGAAACATTGCTTTTCTTAGCGACGTCTCGAGCTCCCTTTAGTAAATCAGAAAAATAAGGGTTATCCATTTCTTGAACAATAAGAACAAAATGAAAATCTGGTTCCACTATTTTTTCTGTAGGATCTGTCGAAACATTATAATGAAGCGCATTCATAAAATAAAAACAAGTAAATCCGATTGATATAAGAATACCTAATATTAAAATAATTGGAATGACATTTACTTTTTTTAGCATTCAATCACCACTGATACCTTATTTACTAGATTCTATTTTATCACAGGATGATAAGAAGAAAGACAGACTATTCATGAATATTGATATAGATAAAAAGATAATATTGCTTGAGGGGTTATCAAATGATTGTTTGAGGAAATGTAAGAGGCACATAATAAAAGTAAGAGCCCAATCAATGAGTATTGGGCTCTTACTTTTTATTAAGACACTGCTTGGTTACCTGAAATGATGCCTCTGCTTTTAAGTTCAGCTTCTGCCTGTTCATCAGCAGGACGATATCCTTTTTCTAGTAGATCTTTTATGTAAATATTATTATAAATAAAAGAAAATATAATACCTGGAATCCAACCACCAAAACCAAATGTAATTAAGCCGATAGCAACCGAAGATACAAACATGATCGCAGCCCACTTCAAATCGCCTCTAAATAAAGCCGGGAAAAAACCAAAGAAAAAAGTAGTCCAACTGAATCCAATTTTAACGTCTTTTACAACTCCAGCATCGTTTCTTAATTTAACTCTCATTATGTCATCCCCCTTTCTTCACCTGAAAATTCATTCTCCCCTAGTATACTATAAAGATTAATAATATTTAATATATTTTCAAACTGTTTAAATATTGTGATTTCCACAGGCGCAAAAGCTCTCCATTAGTACATAGTACAATGTACATGTATAATAATAACTAATAATCAATTATTGACAGATAAAAATAAGGGGGGTGTGATGAGTGAATGTACGCCAGTTTGAGTTAATAAAAATATTATTAACAAGTACTGAACGCTATGCATTAGTTGATCAGTTAGCAGAGAAAGTTGGATGCTCAGAAAAAACAGTGCGAAATGATCTAAAGGATATAACTGATTTTTTTGTGGCATATTCCAATATTCGCCTCCATCGAAAACCAGGCCGCGGTATTTTTTTACAGGGGACAGAAGTGGATCGTCAACAAGTATTGGATTTGTTACAAGCAAAATGGGAAAAATCGAGTGAAGAGCGAATCTTCGATATAGCTTACGAATTATTAACGGCTCAGCACCCCCTTACACTCCAACAATTTGCGGACAAACATTTTACAAATAAAACAACGGTAAAAAAAGACCTAGATATCATCGCTGATTGGTTACTAGCTTTCGAAATCAATCTTTATTCTAAACAAAAAGTCGGAGTATTTCTTGATGGAGCGGAAACAAAAAGACGTAGTGCTATGGCGCATCTTCCACAACTTGCTAGCAATCATGATTATGAACAAACCTCCATTACCCGTTTATTTCCAGAGCAAGAGGTAAACATCGTGAAAACTGTATTAAACCGAGCTGATTTTTCTTATACAGATGAAACATTCGACCGTTTAGTCATTCATATTTTAATTATGATTAAACGAATCAAACAAAAAAGTCCTATTCAACTTCCTAAGCAAAACATGGAAATAACGGAAAAAGCAGAATTTAAACAAGCCAAACAATTAATGTTGGAAATTGAGCCATTCTTTGCGATCCGCATTCCTGACAGCGAAATTATTTACTTAGCTTGGCATTTAATAAGCGGTAAAAAAAGGACAGCAGACGAAATAGAGAACCCTTTCTTAGAAAAGTTAGTTACGAAACTTATTGAGCAAATGACACAGTTAACAAAAATTGATTTCACTTCTGACATTACACTATTTCAAGGACTCTCTGTTCATTTAGAACCAGTATTGAATCGGCTTTCTTATCAGTTACCGATTAAAAATCCATTGTTAACTGAAATTAAAAAGATGTATCCTTATATGTTCAGCATGGTGATTTTAACGCTTGAAAGATGTAGCGAGTTATTTTCTATGATGCTTCCAGAAGATGAAGCGGCCTATATTGTTCTTCATTTCCAGGCTTCTGTAGAGCGCAGAAAGCGTATGGTATCACAGAAAAAGCGAGCAATTATCGTTTGTCATCTTGGAATTGGTATGTCTCATTTATTAAGATCAAGAATTGAGCGCCAAATTTCAGATTTGCAGATTGAACATTGCGTTAGCAGAGCTGATTTAAATAAATTTGCTTCAACAGATTTTGATATGATCATCTCTACTATCGATTTGCCAAATGTATCAGCACCACATATTGTTATCTCTCCTTTATTTGATTCGGCTGACCAAGATCGCTTACAAGCCTTTATTAAAAATGAAGGAATAAATAAACATACTCAACATCAGTATGCTACTCTGCTTCATTTTATAGATGATGATTCTATTTTTTTACAAGTTGATCAAAAGCATCGCTACGAGATTGTTGAATTACTGGCAACTTCTTTACATGATCGTGGCTTTGTCAAAAGGGAATATATCCATAGCGCACTTTTGAGAGAAAGAATGTCAGCAACTTCGATTGGATCCTCGATTGCAATTCCACATGGAAACCCATCAGATATTCTTCATTCTGGAATTGCTGTAGCCACTTTAAAAGAACCGATTGAATGGGGAAAGGAACAAGTATCTCTTGTATTTTTACTTGCTGTTGTTCATGAAGAACAACAAGTAATTAAGCAACTCTTTAATGAAATATCCCTGTTAAGTGAACAAAGTGAGCTAGTTAAAGAACTCTCGAAACAAACGAAATTAGATAGCTTTTTAAATAAATTACCAAAATAGCAAGTAGTTATACCACCTATCCTCTCCATACTAATTGAAAGAAATAGTGGCCGCTTATTTCCCTACATTTCCTCCACTATTTCCTTCATCTCGTTCGAGGGATAACAGTAACACCCGCTTGTCGAATAACCTTATATATAATAAACTGAACGATTTTAAATATAAAAGAATATGTCGATTTCCTGGGAAATATAATTTATTATTGTGCTATTCAAATAAACTCATTTTCCAATCATACTTTATGTGACACGGGTGTAGAATTCCTAACTGTTAGTAGCCAGTGATGCAGTTGCCTAATGATTTAGCATCTGCATCATTCCATTTGCTTTCAGTTTAGACGTGTCATCCTTTTGATAAAATTAGTCGCAAAAATCCTTCCTTTATCAGCTAACTTCCTTTAGACTAACTTCTGCCATCGTTTTTTCTTCTTTAAGTTTGATCGCTTCAATAGAAAGTCTGCTTCATTTCTTCCACTAATTTTTGCTCCGCCCTTTCGTTATCACATTGCACCTTCAGATCAATATATTCTTTTTACCGGAACTTACGGTAAAAAGAAAAATATATACATAATCCTTTTGGTATAAGATGAATGTAGTCATTTAATACTATGAATAAGGAGGACTTATATATGAAGATCTTAGCTGTAACCGCTTGCCCTGTTGGCATCGCTCACACATACATGGCAGCAGAAAACTTGCAAAAGGCCGGGGAAAAACTTGGCGTCGATATAAAAGTAGAAACACAAGGATCTACCGGTGTTGAAAACGCACTCACAGATCAAGATATTCAAGAAGCAGATGGTATTATTATCGCAGCAGATAAAACGGTTGATAAAGAACGTTTTGCTGGAAAGCGCGTCATTGTTACAGGGGTACAAGACGGTATTCGCCGCTCTGAAGAACTAATTAATAAATTTAATGCTGGTGATGTGCCGGTATTTAAACCAGAACAACGTTCCATTGATGATACGAAAAAAGATAGAGCTTCGAAACAAAATCCAATTTATCGTCACTTGATGAATGGTGTATCTTACATGATCCCGTTTATTGTTATCGGTGGTCTTTTAATTGCAATTGCTTTGACTCTAGGCGGAGAAAAAACACCGGGTGGTATTGTTATTCCTGAAGATTCTATCTGGAAAACAATCGAAAGTCTTGGTGGCGCTGCTTTCACATTTATGATCCCTATTTTAGCTGGGTTTATTGCCGTTAGTATCGCAGACAGACCCGGACTTGCGCCTGGGATGATTGGCGGTTTCATTGCAGCCAACGGTAGTTTTTACGGAAGTGAAGCAGGAGCGGGATTCATTGGTGGTATTATCGCAGGTTTCCTTGCTGGTTATGTTGCACTTGGGATTAAAAAGATCAAAGTACCAAAAGCACTTCTACCAATCATGCCAATTATTATCATCCCTATTTTCGCTACGTTAATTGTCGGATTGGCTTTTATTTATATCATTGGCGCTCCTGTTGCAGGAGTATTTGAAGCGTTAACTACTTGGCTTGCTGGTATGCAAGGAACGAGCTCTATTTTACTCGCAATTATACTTGGAGCAATGATTTCCTTTGATATGGGCGGTCCATTTAATAAAGTTGCATTCTTATTCGGATCAGCAATGATTGTCGAAGGTAACTATGAAATCATGGGACCAATTGCAGTAGCCATTTGTATTCCACCAATTGGAATGGGATTAGCTACATTTTTAAACAAAAAGAAATATCAAAAAGCTGAACAAGAAACAGGAAAAGCATCATTCACGATGGGATTATTCGGTATTACAGAAGGTGCTATCCCCTTTGCCGCACAAGATCCACTTCGAGTAATTCCAAGTATTATGGTTGGTTCTATCGTTGGGTCAGTTATTGCGATGATCGGAAACGTTGGCGATAGAGTTGCTCATGGTGGTCCAATTGTTGCAGCCCTTGGTGCAGTTGATAATGTGCTTATGTTCTTCATTGCAGCAATTGTCGGGGTATTTGTAACAGCATTTATGGTAAACTTTTTGAAGAAAGATGTTAATCCTGAGCCAGCAATAGCTGGGGGTGCGCCAATTCCTGAACATGTGGAAGCAGAAAAGGAATCTGCACCAACTGAAAAAGAAATTCATAAATTAACAGATATCACAAATGAACAATTAATCGATGTAAACTTAAGTGGTACAACTCGTGATGATGTCATCGATGAGATGATTGAAAAACTATATGCAAATAATGTTCTTGATTCAAAAGAAGCTTTTAAAGAAGCAATCTTAAATCGGGAAGCACAAAGTACGACTGGTATCGGTACGAACATTGCTATTCCACACGGCAAATCAAATGCTGTAAAACGCCCTGCAGTCGTATTCGGACTTCAACGCGATGGGGTTGATTGGAAAAGCTTTGACGGTACAGACGCTAAAATTATCTTTATGATTGCTGTACCTGAACAAAACGCCGGAGATGAACATTTGAAAATCTTACAAATGCTCTCTCGTAAGTTAATGGACGATACATTTAGAAACGATCTTTTATCTGTGAAAACAACAGAAGAAGCATATCAATTGCTAGATACAATTCAATAAAACCAAAACTGCCTGACAGCATTTAAATGCTGTCAGGCAGTTTTTTTACTATCAGGGATTAAATTAGTATTTACACCCACCAATTTTGCAATTATGGCTATTGTTTTTATGCAATTTCAAACTTAATATATGTTCGATCATCAAAGGAAAGATGTCCTTTTTGTAGTCCTTTAGCAGATTTAAACTGGCGAAAGCAAAGCGGATCTGTTTGAAGCAAATGCTGTAATTCACTTTCTGTTTCGTTCAATGTCGTTTTCAACATAGGGTAGCCATCTGATGCTAGGATGATTGTTTTCGCATCTTTTGGTACTTGAATCGTTTTTACTCTTGAAAAATCAACATCGAATCCATTGATTACCTCAAACCCAAACTGACTGTCTCTATCATTTTGCAAATAATACTGCAGTTGAATTAATGTCTTGATATAATCCCATCCTGTATCATGCTCAAGCAGGTCTTCTATTGTTTTCCCTTTTTTAATTTCAGCTTCGAGAAATAACGCCCTTGCATTAGCTGTAATATCATCAATTTGTTTTTCATTTGTATGGAGTTGTCCATCGATCATACACTGGGAATCACCTAATTGCCAAACCTCTTGATAATAATGGCTATAGCAAATTAAGCACGCTGTAGGCGCCATCCAAGCACACTTCTTAATGTCATCTAAAATACCATATTCCTCATATAATATTTGCAAATTTTTATTTATGTCAGCAATTAACTCTTGTAATGTCACATCCATTCTAGCTTCTAGAATCACACGTTGAATTACTTCTGCTGCAAGTCTGCCAGGTGCTTTCCCATGTATTAAATTACCGGTTATGTTCGTTGCACCATCTATAACTGCTACAAAATGATCGTTTACCACATATAAATCTTCACATATTTCCGGAATACCCAATTTCCCTTGATTAAATAGTTCTAGCACTGAAATTGTCATACAGTTCATCAACACCTATTCTTTATTTTCATTTGCATGCAAGATCATCTTCCACTCCACTTCATCGTCTTTACGTAAAAATTGCCCTTCGGCTTTCAAACTTTCAATCAGCATCTTCTGGTAGCCAGGAAAGTGGCGATAAAAATTATGAAATTTTTCATTTTTTATTAACCGCATATTAGCAGGTATTAGCGACTGCTCCATTGCTAATGTCTTCAACTGATCCTCTTCTTGAATATAACGAAGAAACTGTCTTGTATAATCTGATGGAACCTTTTCATTTTTTAAAATTACAATTCCATTTCCATTCGGAATGATATTTTCGGGCGCTACTGGAAATAGGCGCATGCTCCACTTAAATCTACTACCAATTAATTTTTCAATTAACTGCATCTTACCTGAAGAGCTAAGTAGGACTGCACCCTCGCCATTCACAAATTGAGTTAATGCCATATGGTTCATATGAAGAAGAATCTCTTCATATTCATCGATTAGCGAAGCAACAGTTTTTTCAGATCCCTCATTTAAATTCTCTATATACCATGGATATAAGTTATCTGCATTGATAGCCCACTTTACATTTGGATGCTCTAACTTTTCCCCCATTTCAAGCAATTTAGAGAAACTGTTTATATTTTCTAATGAGACCTTATCATGTGATAATATTGCATCATTCGCATATAAAATTGGTATTTCATAGTTGAGTGGGATTGCCCATAAAACATCGTCAAGTAAAAAACGTTTTGCAATGGATTTCGGCATCGCTACCTGGAATTCCGTCGTTAAATATTCATCCATGGGTAAAATCGCATCTGATTCTATTAGTGGAGCAATACCATACCACGAAGGAATTTCAGCAATATCGGGAGAATTTCCTGCAGATTGGGCCGCATAGAGCTCTTCCAATAATATTGTTGAGTTTTTCAAAAGTTTTTTCACAACTCGTACATCTGGATTCTCTTTTTCAAATTGATCTGCAATCTTTAATAATCCCGGTGAATATGCCCAAAATGTAATCCGTTCTTTATTTACCATTTGATGTTCATTCACATTTTCCGGTTTTAAAGTATAGAGGAAAAATACACATAGAAAAACAATGATCAAACTAATGATACTCAACCACTTTTTCAATGTGTCCCCTCCTTACTTTAGCAGTTTAACGCAACGGGGGTCAGCCCCCCGTTAAATAGATACGCCCTTTTTCCCTGAAATAATGGTAACAATTATGAGTGAAATAATTGTGCTTAAAGACAAAATTGATGCTAGCGCTGCCGCTGTGCCAAAATTTGCTGTGAAGACTTCACTATATATTGCAACAGTAATCGTTGCAGTCGAACCCGCATATAAAACGATCGTTGAGCTCAATTCATTAATCGTTGTAACCCAACTTAAAATCGCCCCAGATAAAACGCCTGGAATCATCAAAACAGCTGTAGTTTTAAAAAATGTCTTCATCGGAGGCACTCCAAGGCTAATTGATGCCTCTTCTACACTCTTATCAATTTGGTATAATATCGCCGTGCTTGACCTCATCGTATATGGTAGTTTCCTAATAAAATAGGCTATCACCAAGATAATCCATGTTCCTGTTAATTCTAATGGCGGCTTGTTAAAAGCTATAATTAAACTGATTCCGAGCACGGTTCCTGGTATAACGTAAGGAATCATAATTAGCGCGTCCAAGAGCGAACTTAGTTTAGAACTCCTCCTGACAACGACATAAGATAATAATAAACCTGCGATTAACATGAATGCAATTGCCACACTGGCATAAGTAAACGTATTGACGATCGCTTTTGGTACTCGATACAATACTTCGCGATAGCTATCTAAACTAAACTGACTCGTGAACACTGGTCCATTTGTCTTTAGAAATGAGGTTGTTATGACTGTCGCTTGTGGAATAATTGATACGCCAACGACGATAAAAACGTAGGTCATAGCCAAGAATTTTTGAAATGGTTTTAACTTAATGATAGCAGGTGGTCTCATCGAACTCATCGTAAATGTTTTACGAGAAACTAAATATCGCTGTAAAAACAAAATACTCGTACTAACAGCCAATAATATCATACTTAAAGTACTTGCCATTGCAGGGTTAGAACCCATTTCACTAATAAATTGTTCGTAAGCTAGAATTGGTAATACTTTAATCCCTTGCCCCATCAACATTGGTGTACCAAAGTCAGCAAAGGAAGCCATAAATACCATGAGAGCACCTGTAGACAAAGTAGGGAAAATTAGTGGAATCGTCACGGTTTTTAATTTTTCCCAGCGTGTGCTTCCTAAACTTTCCGCAGCTTCTTCTAATGATGAGTCAATTGTTTTTAATGCTCCGGACACATACAGATAAATATGCGGATAAAATTGGATTGTAAACACCCAGATCATACCATGCAATCCATAAATCGATTTTGTATTTAAGCCAATACCATGAAAAAACCTTGTTAAAAACCCATTATTACCAAGCATTAAAATCCAAGAATATGCTCCAATAAAAGGTGGAGAGAGCAATGTTAAAATAATTAAAATATGAATGGTTTTCTTAAAAGGAATATCAAACCTAGCCATAATATAAGCCATTGGCAACCCTAAACAAATAGCAAAAATCGTCGCTAATGAACATACAATTAAACTATTAGTTAGAGAACTATAATAATACTTTAATGAAAAAAAGTCTTTATATGTTTCTAATGTAAACTTTCCTTCTTGAATAAAGCTATTAATAAAAATATTAAATAACGGGTAAATTAAAAATAAAAGTACTAATAGAAAAGCGGCAATCGTAACGAAGTTCCAGAAATCCCATTGAAATAACTTTTTGCGTTTAGGCGTTGCCATGGAGATTCAGCGCCTCCTCTCCACTTTCCGAATAAATAATTGCCTCCTCTGGATTTATATAAAATTCAATTTTCTCTCCTTCATTCATCAAATCGCGATAACTAATAGCATGCTCATGTATACTTACAGACTTACCAGATGCTAATTCTACTGTGTACTCTACTTTTTCACCTAGAAACATTGTTTCCTTGATCATCCCTTGCAGAAATACGCCCGCCAGCTTTGTTTCAGGCTTTTTCATTTTAATTTGTTCTGGTCTGACACTATAAATTACTTTTCCTTCATATGATTGATTAATAGAAACTGGGTACTCCACTCCTTCCACTTTTACTACAGACTCCCCTGCTACTCGTTGAACGAGTTCTCCATCTAAAAAATTTGTCGTTCCAATAAAATTGGCAACAAATTTATTTCTCGGTCTTAAATATATTTCATATGGTTTCCCAATTTGCTGGATTTCCCCATTATTTAAAACTGCGATTCGATCGGAAACTGCTAATGCTTCTTCTTGATCATGTGTTACATATACAGTTGTAATATGAAGTCGTTTTTGCAGTTCCCGAATATCTGAGCGCATTTTCAAACGTAATTTGGCATCCAGATTAGATAAGGGCTCATCCATTAATAACAATCCAGGGTGAATAACAATGGCACGGGCTAATGCAATACGCTGTTGTTGTCCACCACTCATTTGTGATGGTTGGCGATCTTTTAAATGGGCAAGTTCTACCATTTCCAGTGCTTCCATCACTCGTCTCTGAATCTCTTGCTTCTTTACCTTACGTGCTTTTAAACCATAAGCAACATTATCAAACACAGACATATGCGGAAAAATAGCATAACTCTGGAATACCATCCCTATATTTCTATTATGTGCTGGCAAATCATTAATACATTTCTCGCCAAAATAAATATCTCCTTCATCTTGCCGATAAAACCCTGCTAGCGCTCGTAATAAAGTCGTTTTCCCACACCCACTTGGGCCAAGTAAGGTAAAAAATTCTCCTTCTTCAATATGAATGTCAGCATTATTAATTGCCTTCATCTCACCAAAATACTTTGTTACTCTATCTATTCGAACGTCTGTCACAATAATTTCCTCCTATCAAAGAAAGAACCGCTGTAAAAAACGATTCTTCTTTTTCAATTCAAATATTTACGCTATTTTCCAATAATTAAATCTTGGAACTTTTTCATTACATCATCTTGGTTTTCTGAAGCCCAATTAAAATCATAGTCAACTAAAGGAATTTCTTTAGAAGTAATTAACCCTTCTGGCGCTTCTACATCATCAAGAATAGAGCGTCTATTAAATTCTTTTACGATAATCTCTTGGACATCTTTACTTGCTAAAAAGTCCAAAAATTTCTGGGCATTTTCTTTGTTCTTTGCTCCTTTTATTAATGCCATTCCATCAGGTACAGATGATGTTCCTTCCGTTGGATATGTCACATCCACATTTGCGCCGCCAGAAATATAGCGATAGGCTGCTTCTTCTAACGTAATACCAAGAGGGAATTCCCCATCTGCTACACCTTTAAATACCATGCTTGATCCACCTAAAATTTTTCCATCTAGGTGATCCACAAACTTACTCACGAAATCCCATCCGTCTTTTCCATCATCCTTATTCGCAAATAACATCGTAACAAGTTGTGTATAGGAAGATCCTGATTTCGCTGGATCGGCAAATGCAATTTTCCCTTTCCATTTTGGATCGAGTAAATCGCTCCAAGACTTTGGAACCTCGTCTTCTTTCACCAAATCTTTGTTATACATAATTACCATCGGCAAGGCAGAAAAACCAGTCCATGCCCCATCGGCACTCTTGTAGATATCAGCAATGTCTGCATCATTTTCCACTTTATATGGCTCAAAGTTGTCTGTAAAAGCGGCTAAGGATTCTGCTCCGCCTCCCCAAAACACATCGCCCAATGCTTTATTGGACTCTGCCTTTACGCGGTTTAGCAACTCACCTGTCCCACCTGTTACAAGCTCCACTTCGATTTTCGTTCTATCCTGGAACTCTTTTACAATCGGATTAATAATTTCAGCTTGGTGTGGCGAATACACGGTTACTTTTGTTGAAGATTTCCCTTCGCTCTCTTTCTCTTCCTCCTTATTTCCACATGCTGCAATTGTCAGAACAAGTAGGGCTATAAGCATCAGAGATAATATTCTTTTCAATTTCCTCAACCCCTTCTTTATATTTCTTTTCTAACTAAATTATATCCGCATACAGAAAGCGATTACAACGGGACGTAATTTCTTAAATGTTTAAATTATTTCATGACAGTATAGCAGAAACGCTCCTCGTACAAATAAGGCCCCACTGATATGAAGTAAGGAACATTAGAATTTATTGACTCATTGTAGGAGAATTTTGACTTTGCTTGTCTCTGCGAACTGGAGACAATAAGTAAAATGGAAAGATTAATATATCA
The DNA here is from genome assembly GCF_001591545.1 of Lederbergia lenta NBRC 16444. Classification (GTDB taxonomy): domain Bacteria; phylum Bacillota; class Bacilli; order Bacillales; family Bacillaceae_C; genus Lederbergia; species Lederbergia lenta. The sequence goes on along the minus strand of NZ_BCVC01000002.1, from coordinate 36,260 downwards.
TCTCGTCCCCTAAAATAAAAAAGACGTTCAAATTAATGAACATCTCTATGTTTTTTCTTATAAGAAGATGGCGTCATCCCAGTATGCCTTTTAAATATTTGACTGAAATAACGTTGATCCAAATAACCTACTGAGGTACTGACCTCATTCGTTTTTAGCGATGAATATACTAATAAATCCTTTGCCTTTGTTATCCGAAAATCTGTTACATATTCAATAAAATTTTTCCCTGTATGCTGCTTGAAAATCCTACTAAAATAGCTATCGGATATATAATAACTATTAGCAAGGTCTTGTAAAGAGATCGCTTCTCGGTAATTGTCTTTAATATATTGAATAACTTCTTCCACGTTAATCGGTGAAGCATGTTCCGTATATAATCCTCCTTTTATTTCGCTTAATGTATGTTGACTTTTAATCGTCAACGCCTGCTTATATAAATGATGAAAATCTTCGGGGTGGCTGGAAATAGAACTACAACCACCTACTATGCCTCTTTCGGTAAATAACTCATGCAATTGGTTAAAATAAGTCTTTTTTATATTTGCTTCTTCCACAAATATAATTCCTTCACAGGATTGAGCTAATAGAGGATGCACGCCATCTATTACCGGAATCTGAACAGCTTGTTCACTTTTCCAACAAATAAATGCATACTCACCCTTTGCTAATAATTGTTCGAATTTAGTATGATCATACTTGATCTCTCCTTGGATAACTTTGAAAAGATAATGAGTGAGCTGTTCACTTTCTTCCTTTTTCACATCGAGTAATAGCCGTTCCACAATCTGAATTAATTCATCCTCAACAATTGGTTTTAATATATAATCATTCGCACCAATTTTGAGTGCACTTTGTGCATACTCAAACTCTCCAAATCCTGAAATAATAATCGTCTTCAAACGAGGAGCTAGTTCTTTTGCTTGCTGAATTAATTCAATCCCATCAATCCCAGGCATTCTAATATCTGTTAACAAAATATGGGGCATAGCTTTTTTTACTAATTCAAGTGCCTCCAAACCGTCAGCTGCCATACCGACTACATCAATCCCCTTTTCCTCCCAATTAATACCACAACGAAGACTTTCTCGGATCAGCCATTCATCATCAGCAATAACCATCCTCATCATGATCATTTCTCCTTCAGTATCGGTAATTTCATTATAATGGTTGTTCCAGTATCCTTCTCACTATCAACCGTTAATCCATAATTATCTCCGAAGTATAACGATATCCTTTTCATCACATTTTCCAAACCAATTCCCGATTCTCCTGCTGTCTCTGTGTGATGAAGTAGTCTATTTACATATGCTAATTTCTCTACACTCATGCCAATCCCATCATCCTTAATCTCCACATATAAAAAAGCATTCCGAGAAAAAATACGAATCAATAGTTTTCCTTTGCCCACCTTTGTTTCCAATCCATGAATAATCGCATTTTCTACAATTGGCTGAATTAGCAACGGAGGAATAAATAAGTGTTTCGTTGATTCATCTACGGTAAAAATAATAGTGATTTTTTCGCGAAATCTGACTTCCTGTATATATAAATAACGTTCTAGTAATGATAAATCTTCCTCTAATCGCACAAGTTCACTATCTTTTTTAATGGAATAACGCATCATTTCTCCTAAGGAAATAGCTAATTCGCTAATCGTTCGCACCCCTTTGATCTTTGCAATGGCGCTCATCGTTTCCAGTGTATTATAGAGAAAGTGAGGATTGATTTGTGCGCGTAATGTTTGTATTTCAGCTTTCTGCAGACGGTTCTTTTTTTCTAGGCTATCCTTAATAGAGGTTTTCAGTTTAATAATCATTTTATTAAAATTTCGTCCAAGATCACTAATTTCATCTTGGAATTTTGCTTGAAAACGAACATCTAGATTTCCGCTCTCTACTTTTTTCATGATCTTATTTAATCTGTTGACTGGTGTTGTAATAGTAAGCGAGAAAAAATAAGATAGCCAAACAGCTACAATAAAACCGATAATAATTAATAATATGGTTAAAAATCTAATGGAACGACCACTTTTCACAATATTGTTCTCCGGTAAAAAGGTCGCAATTTTATAATTGGTTTCTTCATTCGTATCAAAAATAGTAATATATTTTTTCTCATTCCAATTTGTATCAAAAAAGCCACTTTGGCTACCCATAATATTATCCATAGACTCATGGCGCATTCTCGTACCAATCGTGGTCTTGCTTGGAAAGCCTGAAATAACATACCCTTCTGCATCTAAGAGGAATAGCTGATTTTGTGTATCTTCATAGTCAGATTGATAGAGCTCCGCAATCGAAGTTTCTAATATATCAATCACCAGATAACCAATGGTCTCTTCATTTTGAGGACTTTTGATTAATCTTCCAACACGCAGTACCACCTCCTGCTCACCAGTATGCTTAATCGTATAATGCGTATCCCATACTGCTGCCCCCTTTCCTTCTTCTGCCTTTCTAAATATGCCCCAATTTGCTTGAATATCGCTATATTCTAATGGTAAATAATCTCCTGTAAAATAACGATCGCCATTAAAACCAAGAATATATAGATTGATATCCCATGTTTTTGTACCTAAAACAGAGTCAAATAACGTTTCTATTTGTTTGAAGTCCTGATACTTTTCTAAATTCGTTCGCGATTCCGGCTTTTCTAACACACTATGTACCACATCAGAACGATAAATATAATTACTTAACTGTTCAATATCCCGAGAAAAAAAAGCTAGATTTTTATTAATCTGTGTTAATTTTCCCATGATCCCTTTACTCACTTGTTCCTTCACCATTTTAGAAGAAACTTGATAAGTAAATATCCCCAAAAACAGGAGAGGTATAAGTGTGATTGCCGAAAAAAACAGCATCAATTTTGTATGAAGCTTTAAACTCATTAACTTTTTTATCATTTATATCACCAGCTTCATTTGTCATGAATCTTGCTAGTCAAATATCGTTTCTTTAAGAGGATCTTCTAAAAATTGAAACAATAAATCCATTTGAGTTTCTGTATTTCGATTTTGCGATAATGGTGGCAGCTCATCTTTTGCGAAAAACCCAATATCATTTGTTTCTACACCAATATCTGCCTTCCCACCGATAATTTCACATAGAATAAATATTTTATAATAATGATAGGCTTGCGGCGGATGCGGGTGTTTGTACGAATCAAGAAGTGCCAATATTCTTTTCGAAACAACCTCATACCCTGACTCCTCCTTGACTTCTTTCACGACGTTTTCTGATGGAGAAATACCAATATCACAAAATCCTCCAGGTAGCGCCCAATGCTGATCATAATTTTCACGTACCATCAGAATTTTATTATCTTGAAAAATAACTGCTCGAACATCTACTTTAGGCGTTTGATAACCTGTTTCATTAGCAAATAACTCCGTAAGCTTTTCCATTTCAACTTCCGTGTGCTCCGCCATAATTTCCAAACTTATTTTTCTAAGCTCCTCAAAGCGCTCAATATCATACACATCTTTAGAAAAGGCAATACCCGCCTGAGCAATAGACTGAATTCTTTTGGACCATTCAAGCCACTTTTCCATTATATTCACTCCTCATTTAATAAATCGTTTTCATTTTGGTTTTTCGTTTGAAGAAGAAGCATCCCCTGTCTTAACAAACATGATAAACTATATTTATCATACATAAAAGAGGAAAACTAATGTGAGTAAAGCAATTATCTTTGATTTTGATAGTCCTTGCTGGATTGTAAATCTATATGAATTAATTACTCGTTCATTTAATTCCTCTTGTTTCATTCTATAGTTAACTATAGAATGAAACAGAAAAAAGCCGGTGTATGCACCAGCCTTGTTTCCTATTTTAAATCTTCCATCCGTTTTGTCCAATCTTCTATTTTTCCATCAATCCGTTTCACTTCATCTTCAATTGATTGTTGTTTTTCTGCTTGCAAAGTATCTTTCAACTGCAGTAATAACTCTTTATGACGGTCAATCTCTTTTTGTAATGTCACTTCCTGCTCATCTGTAATGACCGCTTCAGATTTCGCCATGCGGATTGCCTCATTAAAACGGCGATTTTCTGTTGAGATCGCATGCTGAATGAGTACTGCCATCTTATCTACTTCCAGACGTTGAAAACTTAAAGCAAATGAATTTTTCGGAGACTGTAGGGATTTCATTGCTATATCAAAGTCACTTGGCACCCATTTTTTTGTAATCGATCCTTGTAATTCCTCCGCACTATCCGCCTTTAAATACTCTCCATTTCCGGCGGCAGCTACTTCCTTTAATTGTGTTTCACTATCTGCATCAACATCAAAACCAATAATATTAACATGGCGTTTTTCTAAATTACCTGCAAATGCCTTCGCTTCGGCAATCGGATCTCCTTCACATGTTTCCATTCCATCACTCACTATATAAAGAGTGAGGTTTCCTTCATATTTTTCATTATCCGCATGAGCAGTTTTAATTGCTTCTGCCAACGGTGTCCACCCTTTCGCCTCTACTTCATTCACAGCTTTTACAAATGATTTCTCTTCGTACTTCGATCTATCATAAATTTCATCAATTTGCGAACAAGATAAAGTCATATCTTCCTCATTTTGTGTACCCGCATGTCCATAAATGTATAAAGATAATTCACTGTTCGCACCAATTGTTTTACCAAAATTCAAAACCGCATCTTTTGCGATCTTCATTTTCTGTTTTCCATCCACATCAAGTAACATACTTGAGCTCGCATCCAATAAAATGATTGCTTTATCTGGTGATTCCTTCTTTGTCTTATCATCTCTAGTTATTGTTTCTGGTTCTGGTAATAATGCTTCTGGAAAATTCGGCTCAAATTCAACAAGATCACCTACCGTTTTTTGATATGCATTATTACCCAAATAGTATACGAGCGCCTTCATCCATAATTCAATGTCAGCTTCTTTCGGCATCTTTTTCAATTCAGCAACCCACTGCTTCTCGATTCCTTCTAATGGATCAATCGCCGCAAATACGCTCGTTTCATTCTCAAAATCGCTTGTTAATATGCCAGGCTCTGTTTCACGTAGTTCTTCTATCGAAGTCGGAACTTGGACTTGATTCAATATCTTTGTTTCGTCTTCTCCTTTTTCTTCCACTTTATTTTCCATCACTTTCTCTTTTCCTACCGGTTTTGGTGTGGAACCTTGCGAACAACCAGCCACCAGCAATGCTAAAAAGATTACACTAAGCATCCTTCTCACACGATCTCCTCCTATACTATCTTTTATACGATTGTAATGAATCTAGGTTTCGTTCACTCGATATTTATAAATCCCTATCATACATAGGCCTTTTTTCTTTTATTATGTATTAAATTACAATCAGGTCTATATAACTATTTCGATATGAATGGATATATTAGTCACTCTTTGAATTAACTATTTTACAGCGGCTTCACAATAGGTAATAAAACCTAAATCTTTATAACTACTTTTTCAGCACTTTTACATAAATATATGATAGAATTTAATAAATATAATGGGATAAAGGAGAATTATATATCTAAAAACAATCATTTTGAAAGAAGGTGTATGTATAACGGAAGATAAGTTCTGCATGCAGTCCGTAACAAAATTGCACCAAGAGGAAAGATTCTGCCCCTGAATGCGGGACCGCTTTTGACATTGCTAGCATAATAGTCCTAGCAAACATTCAATCACAAAGCAGAATTAAGCCTTAACTTTACGAAAAAAGATAAGCCTCATTACAAGTTTCATCGTTTTACACATTTCACGATGAAACATATAACAGCACCTGATAAAAATTGAATGCTTTTTATCACGCCTTGATCAACGAAGATCAAGACTCTTTTTTTGTAAAGCTAGATTTTCCCAAAAACGTTACATACAAACCAGCATTCTATGTGGCTTATAGAACAAGTCAAGATATGCCATTATTTTTACATTATTAAAAGAAGACATAATCGTAACGACATAAGAATGATTTGTTTTTACGAATCATAAAGGCGAAGTCACCAATTATGAACGTATGAAAGAATATACAATCAAGTTAAACGAAATAAAACGATTATCAAATCAATATGATAGACACAGTGAGAGAAAGCGGAGGTAATGAAGATGATTTGTACAAGTTGTCAACATGAACAAAACACAGGAAATTTCTGCGGAAAATGTGGAAACAAATTAGTCGATCAAGACGCAGAAAAAATATCAGCTGAAACCGTGACTACAGCCACACAACAATCTGCAGCCACAGGAGACCATGTAGCTCAACCTACACAGCCAAATGTTCACATTGAAAAGGTAAAAGATACATCGAAGAAATATTGGAGTTACTTCACACATTATATGAAACAACCAGCACGTATTTTCGAAAATCAACAGCAAGAATTTGTTAATGGAGTGATATCCATTGGTATTTTCGCCTTTCTTATCGGAATAATTTTATATAGTTTTGTTCAAAGTGTCGCTCGTTCCACCTTTGGTTCATACGGAAGTTTATTGATGAAGGAATACGCTGGACCTACCTTTTTCACTGCGTTTGGAAGTGTGTTTATTTTTACAATTATTTGTATGATACTAGTTACGTTTTCTTTGTTTATTATCGGAAAATTTTTCGGACCAGGCTACACATATAAAGAAATAGTCAGTCACTATGGAACTCATTTAATACCTTTCATCCTTCTTTTAGTTATTTCCTTTATCTTAATCTTATTAAAATCATATGTGGCAGGTAACGCACTGTTAAGTATCGTCCTCCTGTTTTCTATTATTATATTACCGCTGTACATTGTCGGAAAATATTTAGCACAAAAATCTTCTTTAATAGATCCTTTATATGCTTTTATTATTTATATCGTTTTATTTGGAATACTATTTTCCATTTTCACCGGGATCATGATGGATTCAATTGTCGGTGAAATATTGGACGATTTACCATTATTCTAATACCATGTATGATCCTTTTAATATAAATAAGTGAGGTTTCTTTATGAATAGATTTTGCCAAGAATGCGGAAAGCCAATAAATGAGACAGATCTTATCTGTACAGAGTGCGGGACGCCACTAAAGACGAGTACAGTCAAACGAGATAATAGTAAAAAGCCTTTTACAAAAAAACAAAAACTAATCACAAGTATTATAGCTGCCATCCTTATCCTATTTAGTGCATTTTATATGTGGGGTAATTCCTATGCCTCACCAGAAAAAACGGCGAAGCGATTTGTTACTGCAATAAAAGACAGGGATAAAGCTAAGCTACAAAAAACAGCGATTAACAGTAATGGATCTTTTATTTCAAAAGCAGAAGCAACCGCTTTGCTTACGCTGGCTAATAAAGAAATTGAATATATCAACGAGCAACTACATTCCATCGCGCCAGCAGAATTTTCATCAGATGAGCATCTTTTCCGAATCGTAGAAAACGGAAAATTTCTTGGGCTATTTAAACGACATAGTATCGCATTGAAATCTCAATACATCGATTTAGACCTACCATTTGAAGATATTGACATCACTATGAACGGCAAGGAATTCCCTATCAGAGAAAGCGAGGAACTACGTGTCGTTTATGGACCGATGGCTCCCGGAATTTATGAACTAGAGAGTAAATTTAGTGGTGAGTATACAGAAGTAAATGCAAAAGAGAAAGTACACGTCGTTAATGAATATGATGAATGGGTAACCCATGAAGTTGATTTAGAGGCAGACTATGTAACATTAGAACTTTTTAATGAAAAGAATACACCTATCACAAATGCCTCCATTGAAATCAATGGAAAAAACATTAAATTTAATAAAGATTTAAGAATTGAAAAACTAGGACCTTTAGCTTTAGATGGGTCTGTCGCTATTATACCAATGGTTGAAACACAGTGGGGAAAGGTTAAATCTGACAGTGTAAAAATGACTGATAGCTATCATGAAATTTATCCTGAAACTGTAAATGAAAAACTTACAGATGAATTGGCAGACGTAATTTTAAAGTACGGTGAAGAATATGTACAAGCCCATGCCGCTTATGACGTGAAAAAGTTTACTACCGCCACACATGAATTAAAAGAAATTTTTAAATCTAATTTTTCATCCTACAAAGATTATCAAGATCTTTTTTCCGGGAAATTGGAATCTATCGATCTTAACTTCGATGATTTATCTTTTGATGAGGATGCAAAGAAACCTACTGTTATTGTTCCAGCAAATTTTCACTTTTTAGCGGATTTTCACGATGCTGACGAAGAAGCAGACTTAGAGGACAGAATCGATTATTGTGAAGTAGAATTACAATATGATACAAAAACCAAAGCGTGGTTAGTCCATGATAGTGCGGATGTCGGCTCCTGGTACAATGACTTTGAACCGACAAAAACGATGAAAGGTTCACAAAAATTGTATTCAGCTACCATTACGCCAATAACAATTACTGATGAAGACATTGCGTCATTCATGCTGATGTATAATGAAAAAAGTGTAGACTCGATCAATGCGCGTGATTTCTCCATCGTGGAAGATTATATCGTCCCTGGAGCACCAAGGGCGAAAGAACAAGATGACTATATCGATTACTTAGAAACGAAAGGTATTACAGAAGAGCTTCTCTCCACCACTGTAGAATCATCGAAAAAAATAGATGACAATACATGGGAAGTAGTAACGATAGAAAAGTTCACTATTATTACTCCAGACTCTTCAAAAGATAGATCATACAGAACGAAAAGTAAAATTAAAAATATGAACGGAAGTTTAAAATTATACGAGCTGATGGAAACGAAGGAAATATAAAATGTGAGTCTCCCACTATTCAGAAGGGAGACTCACATTTTCTTGTTATGCATATTTAATTAGTATAAAAACCGATATCGTCGATTGCATATCTGGCGATAAAGTAAAGCCTCTTTGATAATCATCACTCGTGCACTTCATTCCTATGATTATGACCTGAATTCTCAGTTTCATTTTGAAGAAAAGATGCATTTTTAATAATTCTTCAGATTGCAATGCTTTCATTTATTTCTCCTAGGGATTTCTCTATAGCCCGTTTTGTGTTATTCGTTCGCCATGTGAACCCTATTCAACAATTTACTCATTGCCCATCACCACTATTTAATCATCGCGCACAAATGCTATACGCTTTTTCATATGATTATCCAATGCAGCAGTTATATAATCCTCCACGTACTTTATTCTGACATGAAATCATCGTAATTCCTTTGATATATATCAACGAATTCATCCAACTTCATATCATCTAGTTTTTTCAAGTATTCATCCCACTCTGCATCAATATTCCCATTGATGATCCATTGGGCCTGTTTTTTATCTACAAATTCTATAATGTCCGTTGTCAAAGTGTTTAATTTCTGAGTATCTTCCAATGTGAAAAACACATCAGGAAAAACGGTCTTTTTCATGTACGGTTTATAAATATCGAAATATTCCAACCTAGTAGAATCCTTTTCATTCGGATGTATTTTCTGCATCGTTTCTGGCAGAAGTGATCTGGCCGAGGAATAACACGGCGATTCAGTACATCTGAATTCATCGAAAGATAATCCATCTGTTGGCTCAATATAATCATAAGTGCCATCATCATTTTTTTTCATATTCGTGCCATTAGGTCCGAACGTCCATTGAATTGAATTTTCTTCAGTATATAATTCATCAATCCACCGCATGGTAATTGTAGGATTTTCATTTGCCGAAGTAATCGAGAAACTTCCCTTAGCCATCGCTATTGCTTCATCTTCTCTCCATTGCTTCACCCCATCAGGTCCTTCTAATGGTGGGATTGGAATGTATTGATCTGCAAATTCCGGGCCAATAACATTGCTTGCAATAAATCCCGAGAAAGCCCCATATAAAGGAGTATCTGCCCCTCGACCTTTTGCAAAGTATACTGTTCGATCATGAGTAAATGCCTCTGGATCAATTAAGCCTTGGTTATTCAAACTATTAAAGTAAGCAGTTGCTACTTTAAATTCTGGGGTGATAGCAGTAAATGAAACTTCCTTATCCTCCACACTAATGTGATTTGGCTGATCTAACACCCCAAAAGCACCATAGAAGGAAAAAATACCATTAAGGCTATTACCATAAAGGAAACTAAATGGAATTTCATCACTTTTACCATTACCATTCGGATCCTTGTCTTTAAATGCTTGCAAAACCTTTTCAAATTCATCCGTTGTTTTAGGGATTTCAAGTCCAAGCTCATCCAACCATACCTTATTAATGAATATGACTTCAGGCAATGCATTACCAGGTTCAGCATGCACCATTGGAATAGAATAAATATTCCCATCTGGCGCAGTAATTTTCTTTTTTATATCAGGATTACTATCCAAGATTTTTTTGATATTTGGTGCATATTCATTAATCAAGTCTTGAAGGGGGATTAACATTCCCTGGTTTCCGTATTCAATTAAATCCGAGGAACTTAAACTACCACTCCCGAAGAATGCATCTGGCAAATCACCACTGGCAAACATTAAATTTTTCTTTTCAGCGTAACCCTGTGATGAGGCATCCCAATTAATATGGATGTTCGTTTTTTTCTCCAAATCTTTTACAACTTGTAAATCTTCAGTTGATTTCTGTTGTTGCGGTGGTTTTGACGTGACAAAGTTTAATGTGATTTTATCATTCACTATAGGCAAACCTGTCTTGTTAAAATTGTCTGTAGTAGCACCCGCATCATTAGCCACTTCCTTATTCTTACAACCCACTATCATTAAAATTGCCATTATTGCAAAAATCCAAGCTATCTTTTTCATTTCCTAACCCCCTTTTTTACTCTTTAATCGAACCAATCATAACTCCTTTTACAAAGTATTTTTGTACAAATGGATATAAGATTAATACCGGTAAACTAGTAACAATAATGGCACCGTATTTCATAATCTCTGAGACATCCTGCAGTTCAGAATCAGGAGAAATAACCATTGTATCTCCTTGCGATTCATTCACTATCAATATTTCTCTCAAAATAATTTGTAATGGATATAGACTTTCATCCCTCAAATAAATTAGCGCCTGGAAATAGGAATTCCAATGAGCGACCGCACTAAACAATGCAATGACTGCAATAATAGGCACCGATAAAGGAAGAACAATTTTGAAGAAAAATTTCGTAGTTGTACATCCGTCCACCTGGGCTGCTTCAAGCAGTCCTTTTGGAATGGTAGTTTGAAAAAATGTTCTGGCAATAATGATGTTGAAAGCGGAAACAGCATTTGGAATTACCTGTGACCAAATTGTATTAACCATTCCCAAATCCTTTACCAATAAATATGTTGGTATAATTCCACCGCCAAAAAACATCGTAAATGCAATGATAAACATAAAGAAATTTCGTCCGACAAGATCATGTCTAGAAAGTGCATAACCTGCTGTAAGGGTAAGACTTAGATTAAGAACTGTACCAAACACAGCATAGAATAAAGAATTCCGATACCCAATCCAAACCTTTCCAAACTCAAATAATTTTTTATATCCCTCCATTGTAAAGCCTTCGGGAATAAGCCAAACCGTACCGCTATTTACTGCATAAGGGTTACTGACAGATGAAATAACGATTAAATACAGAGGGTAGAGAACAATCAAAATAAGGATCGTCATAAAGGTATAATTAAAAGTATCAAATATTCGATCTGCTTTGTTTTTTTTTATTACATTCAAGCGCTCCCCCCCTTTTTAAAATAAGCTTGTTTGTTTCATTTTCTTGGCAAATTGATTCATCGCAATTAAAAGCGCAAAGTTAATTAATGCGTTAAACAGCCCCACTGCAGTTGCATAGCTAAACTGGGCACTAAGAAGACCTGTTTTGTACACATATGTTTGGATAACCTCTGATGAATCAATATTTAATGCATTTTGCATCAAATATACTTTTTCAAACCCCACAGCCATAAAGTTTCCGACATCTAAGATGAGTAGGATCATGATAGTAGGCATGATGGAGGGAAAATCTATATGCAAAATTCGTTGGAATTTTGTTGCTCCATCCATGATTGCAGCTTCATGAAGTTCTACACTGACAGATGCCAAGGCTGCCAAATAAATAATCATCGACCAGCCAGCGTTTTGCCATATTCCTGAAAAGACAAAAATAGACTTAAACCAACTTGCTTCTCCCATAAAGTAGATGGGTTCCATTCCTAATAAAGTCAAAAGATTATTAAACAAACCATTAACTGGTGATAAAAATAAGTACATCATACCAACGATAATCACAACAGAAATAAAATGAGGTGCATAAGTGATGGTTTGAACCAATCTTCGAAAACGCATGCTACCTATTTGATTTAATAAAAGCGCCAAAATGATAGGAATCGGAAACGCTAGTAACAACTGGTACAAACTAATAAATAATGTGTTTTTAAGAACCGTTAGAAATTGATATGATGAAAAAAAACGTTCGAAATGTTCGAAAGCGACCCACGGACTTCCGTGAATTCCTTTTATTGCAATATAATTTTTAAATGCAATTTGCATTCCATACATAGGGACATAATGGAAAAGGAGAAAGTATAATAAGGTTGGAAGCAAAAATATGTAAAGCTCATAGTTTTTTCGAACCTTTTTCCACATTGTCAAAGATCTCTTTATTTTCGTAGTTCGCGCCACTCCTGTAAACGCTGTCATTTTATTTACCTTTTCGATCGCCAATTGATCACCTCCTTATCATTTTTGATTACATTTACTATAGCCATTGGGATATTTTCAGTAAATATGCTATATGTGCAACAACTATGCGAAAAATCCATGCTTTTCCAAAGCTAGTTATAGCACGGTTTCTCCCCTATATCTAAAGCCTAAAAGATACAATTAGCATACTCACATATTCCTAATATTCGAATAGCACCAAAAAAGCAAAGCATTATCTCCATTACAATGGAAAACGCCTTGCATTAGGAAGTCATTAAACTAATTAACCTTTTTTCGGTCTGTATGAATCTTTCGGTATTCTCCTGGTGTAATCTTCATTTCATTTTTAAATTTACGGATAAAACTAGAAACATCATGATAGCCGATTTCCTTGACTAATTCTTTCAGAGAGATATTACTATTCTTCAACAATTGCTTAGCATGCTCTATCCGGTAAAAGCTCAAATAGTCAGTAATAGTCTGACCTGTCTGTTGTTTAAAGTATCTTTTTAAATATGTTTGTGCTACTGATAATGAATCAGCCATTTTCTGAACTGAAAATTGATTATCTCGATAATTTTCACGTATAAATGTAATGGCCCGCTCCCGTAAATCAGATTCTATATTTCGGTCCTGCACCACCCCTTGCAATCGCATGCAAATTTCATTAGCTAATTGTTCAAAATCCTGCAATGTTTCAAACTTGGAAAGCTTCTCAATATCAGGATACGTTAAATCTGCGAGATAGCTATTTTCGTTGTTATAGGAATTTTTAATAATACAATTAATGATGTCATAGCATATACAACGTACCATATGCAATGGCGGTTTGTTCTTTTCTACATCCCGATGAATATTCTTTATCATCTCGATAATTTTAGCGGTATCCCTTTCATTCACTAATAATTGAAGTGTTTCAATTTCTTGTTTAGGATACCAATAATCTAGCTGATTTTCAGAATTAATTTCATCAAAGAATATCACCTGGTTCTGACCTTTGATTAGTTTATAGTCAAGTGCCGTTGACGCTTCCATATAAGATTTTCCGATCTTATTCATATCTTCATAGATGCAACCAACACCAATCGTGATACTCCCCTGAGAATGTTCCTTAAGGATTTTATGAAGAAACAGAATAAATTCCTTCAGTTGTTGATCTTCTTTTCCAAGGGTACATATATAGGTAATCACATTTTGATTAGCCCACTTCACCTCATAACCTTCATATCTTGTGTAGATTTCGTTATTAATCCTTTCCGATATTATTGCTTTATTGTCAATATCTTCATCTTTAATCTCACAGCGAAGGACAAATATTCGCTTTTCTCTAAAGTTTAATCCAACTTCTTCCCCTCGATCATAAAATTCTTTCATGTCCGTTATTTGTCCGTGCAATAATTCAATTAACAAATACTTTCTAATAGCATACTGATTATCCTTCCACTTGTTTTCTATGGCTTTACTTTTTTTATTCATATTAGATAGCATATTTAAAACATCACTCGAATTTTGAACAGATTTACCAAGTTGAAGCGTTGTATATGAAAATATTTGTTGTAATGGACTGTAATTGATTCTCATTAAAAAATATATAACGATACTTCCCAGAAATAGATTGGCAATTAGAACAATCATTGCACGATATTGCACTTGGCTAACCTTTTTCAATAAATGCTCCTGTGGCATCATAGTTAAATAAGTCCAACCAGTATAGTTAGATTTAGCTGTTGAAAGAATGTATTGTTCATTTTTTATTTTTATCGACTTTGAACCAGGTGGTAATGCCTTAATAGACTGTAGAAATGACTGATCCTGAAGATAATCAGTATCATATAATGAAGTAATAACTTCTCCTTTTTCGTTTAAAATTAATGTATTTCCTACTCTTTCTTCAATGCCACCTCTTTGTAATCCTTTTACTGTATCTTCATCAATAATAAAGACTGCTGCTCCATAAGGTTCAACCCCACTTGGCGGAAGTGGCACTATATATGTTATTGCTCGGTTACTCTTTAATAAGGACGAATCAACCTCTTCGGAAGGACGTAATATAGGAGTCTCTAAACGGTTAAGGTCATTACGGAACTGTGAAGGACTCCAATTTTTATATTGATATATATTATCCGTAAATAACGGGATTGAATAAGTACTTTCGGCGGAATAAATATAATCTCCCTCTTTAATATAGAGAAAAACGTTCTGAAAAAAGTTATTTGCAACAGTAAAATTCAATAGTCTTTTTGCAGCATAGGCATGATACATATTTTGCTCCAAATAATAGGGAGTCAATTCGGGGTTAGAAGATATTTCATAAGAAATAGTGTTCATTTCCCTCATTTTTGTATCAAATGTATCTCTCATTTGTTCTAGCATTTGTTCATGACCAAGCATAATTTCTTCTTTTAAAATAGATGTATAATGTTTATATGAAAACAAAGATGTAACAATGAGCGGAATGATTAATAGTATAGAATAGGAAAGCAGATACTTATAAAATAATGGAATTCTCTTTAACATCGAACTAACTCCCCCCTGGTAAGTTCAAATCGAATTTTTAAATGATCCCAATATCCAATGTGTACAAAGTTTAAATCCACTACACGATCATTATCAAAAGAGACAACTCCTATCACAGAGTTGTCCCTAAAAAAACCATTTATCATGACCTGCCATTTTCTCAATCCATTTATTTCCTTTTCCCTTCAACCTAACAATCCGTTGAAACTACAATTCCATACATCTATTACTTCATGCTTCTATCGTTTTAATATCTTCTCTCTAGGAATAACCCCGCAGCGCTTTGCCCATGCATCATATTTTTTAATCATCTTCGCTACTCTTTTTGGATATTGATATGCAACATTATGATGCTCTGTTCTATCACTTTGCATATCATAGAGTTCCCATTCCCCTGGATATCTTTTAACGAGTTTCCATTTTCCAATTCGAATAGCTGAAATCCCTTCATGTTCCCAATACAACGGTCTCTCTTCCTCTATATCTTCCTCGAAGAAAGGAACGATACTCTGACCTTCTAATGGTAATATTTTATTTCCTTTATATGATTCTGGATAAGAGGCTCCAGTCACGTCTAAAACTGTTGCCATTATATCTGTTAGTTGAGCAGGGCTATGTCTGATCGCCCCTTTTGCTTTGATGCCTTTAGGCCAATGGACGATAAGCGGTGTCGCTATTCCTCCTTCATGAACCCAATGTTTATATAATTTAAAAGGTGTGTTTGATACATTGGCCCATGCAATGCCGTAACTTTGATATGTATTTTCCGGTCCAGGCATATATTCTGGCCGATCCCCAAAGATAACCTCTTCACCTGATCTCGTTTTTGCACGGGCGCTATTTTTCACGAGTCTCGGTCCCCAATCAGGTCCTATTTCTTCTGCACAACCTCCGTTATCAGACAGAAATATAATGATTGTATCTTCTAATTGATTTGTTTCTTTTAATACATTTATTATTCTTCCAATTCCCTGATCCATCCTATCAATTTGTGCCGCGTATACTTCCATACAACGTTGTCGCCACTCTTTATTTTCCGCATCTTCCCATAATGGTTGGGAAGCATCTCGTTCAGACAATTTCCAATGTGGTTCTATGATGCCCATATCAATCATACGTTCTAGACGTTGCTCTCTTAATTTATCCCAGCCGGAATTAAATCGCCCTTTATATTTATCTATTACTTCTTTTGGGGCATGTAATGGCCAATGGGGTGCTGTATAAGCAACGTACTGAAAAAATGGCTGCTCTTTTCCACTACTAACATGTTCTTGAATAAAACGGACAGCATTATCACTGATAGCATCCGTATAATAAAAATCGTCATTTTCCTGTGCTTCACATTCAATATTTTCATTGTCTCGAGTAAGGGTTTTTGGATCATAGTAACTACCGGCTCCAGCAATAGTGCCATAAAATTGATCAAATCCCCGTTGCTTAGGCCAAGTGTCCGATACATGATGAAAGTCATTTGCCACATGCCATTTCCCACTCATGAAAGTGCTATAATTGCTTCCTTTTAAAACTTCTGGAATGGTTACACACTGCTTGTTTAAATTACCAGCATATCCTTCGGGACCGTCATCATCCGTTAAAATACCTATTCCTGTTTGATGAGGATGGAGACCTGTAAGTAATGATGCTCTTGAAGGGCTACATCTTGCCGTATTATAAAATTGCGTAAAGCGAACCCCTTGTTCAGCAAGCGTATCTAGATTTGGAGTGTCTACTTCTCCACCATAACAGCCAATATCAGAATAACCCATATCATCATTTAATATAATCAATATATTTGGCGATTTACCCATCATTTATTCACTTCGCTTTCCGCGGGGCGAGCGGTAAGCCGCTACAGTCGCTACGCTTCTTGCAGGGACTCACCGTCTCGCATATCTCGCAGGAGTCTACCTGTATTCTGACTGCTCAGTGGTTACAAATTGTTTCGTATGCAATAAACTTTTAGCATAAGATCTTGATACACAAGTAACTCCACTGATAGAGATGGATGCCTCTTTATCCATTACACCCCTGCGAAATGCCTCCAGATTTTATCACCTGCTCGATAATCTTCCCCTAAAATTAGTGAACTCCGACGGTGATTTGAATTCATTCAGCCGGAGTTTATCCCACTGCATAAAGTTAAAAGTCATCAATCATGATCCCCTACTTGTTCTTTTAATCTATATAATTCCGCTTTCAAATCTGAAGCCACCTCTTGGTAATCCTCATGCCCATACACATTATTCATTTCATATGGGTCCTTCTCTAAATCGAATAATTCCCATTGTGGTTCAAAGGAAACATCGCGAGCGCCTGGTACCCCCAGCCCTTCCCCATAATAATAAATTAATTTATATTGATGTGTCCGTACTCCATAATGTGCAGCGACATTGTGCTCGCTCATGTGCTCCCAATAGCGATAGTACATGGAATCCTGCCAATCATCAGGTGTTTCTCCTTTTAAAATTGGCCTTAGGCTTGTTCCCTGCATATCTTCAGGGGCTGGAATCCCGGCGTAATCTAAGAACGTCTGAGCAAAGTCAACATTCAAACCGAAATCTTCTGTTGCGCTTCCAGGAGAAATTTCTCGCGGATAACGTACTAGAAACGGCATCCTCAATGATTCTTCATACATAAAACGTTTATCGTACCATCCATGATCGCCAAGGAAAAAGCCTTGGTCCGAAGTATACATAATGATTGTGTCATCCGTCAGATCTTTTTCATCCAGATAATCAAGCAAGCGCCCGACATTATCATCAATGGAGGCGATACAACGAAGATAATCTTTTATGTATCTTTGATAATACCAACTTTTCAATTCAGATGACGAAAGGCCTTCCGGCGGGTCCTCCTTCACATCTCTCTTTCTTAAATCTCGTTCAATGCGCATTTCTGCCTCTGCAGCTGCATATGTACGATTTTCATAGTTGTCATGGAAAGTCTCTGGTTCTGGAATATCGATATCTTCATATAAATGCATATGTTTTTCATCCGGATCCCATGGACGGTGCGGCGCTTTATGGTGACACATCATAAAAAATGGCTGTTCCTTATTTCTTTTTTCCATCCAATCAATACATAAATCCGTCGTAATGTCTGTGGCATATCCAGGAAACTTTTTCTTCTCACCCATTTCAAACATGTCAGGGTCATGATATTCTCCTTGGCCAGGGAAGATATTCCAATAGTCAAACCCAGTCGGATTACTATTCTCGCCATGCCCTAGATGCCATTTACCAATCATTGCGGTTTGATATCCATTAGCCTGCAATATTTTTGCGACATTCTGCTGACTCGAATCAATATCCTCATAAAGCGTTCGCACGCCATTCACATGATTGTATTTCCCAGTTAAAATTGCCGCTCGGCTCGGAGCACATATTGAATTTGTACAAAAACAATTATCTAAGCGAATCCCTTCATTAGAAATACGATCAAGATTCGGCGTTTCATTAATCCTGCTTCCATAAGCGCTAATCGCATGTGCAGCATGGTCATCGCTCATAATAAAAATAATATTCGGCTGCTTTTTGTTTGTGTTTTTACTCATATTCAAC
Organism: Lederbergia lenta NBRC 16444; assembly: GCF_001591545.1. Classification (GTDB taxonomy): domain Bacteria; phylum Bacillota; class Bacilli; order Bacillales; family Bacillaceae_C; genus Lederbergia; species Lederbergia lenta. The sequence goes on along the minus strand of NZ_BCVC01000002.1, from coordinate 17,567 downwards.
ATCTATCCTTCCCTAGTGTTCTCAAGATACAAATGTTTATAAACGTTAAGGCCTGCTCCCTTTAAGCACCTGAAATTCTTGGCATCGGTAGTGCTTCTTTACCTAACTCTGCCCAAGCATATTTTAATAGTAAATCGGCCTTTAACTGGAGAGACGCTGGGTCATCCCATAAATTATTGATTTCCCCAGGATCTTCAAGCAAATCAAATATTTCTCCATACGGCCGATTATAATAAATGGTTATTTTGTACCGTTCATCTACAAATGTCTTCTGGTGTACAGCCGTTGGTTGTGTTCTGTATTCACAAATAATATGGTCCCTTACTTGCTCTTCTTCTCCTATCCACGCCGGTTTTTGGTCACAGCCCGTCATCGTAGCTGGAATGGGAATCCCAGCAAAACTTAAAAAAGTAGGAGCTAAATCAACAAGTGACTGCATAGCCGTTGAGACATGCCCTGCTTGGATATTTCCTGGATAGCGGACGATAAAAGGTAATTTCATTACATCCTCATAATGGAATCCACCCTTGTCATGAAGCCCATGTTGGCCAAAAAAATGACCATGATCCGTTGTAAAGACAATAATCGTATCCTCTGCTAGTCCAAGCTCATCTAACTTGTCTAAGATTCTACCAATATACTTATCCATCATCGTAATCATGCCATAATACACGGCCATATTTTTTCTAGCTTCCGACTCTTTTATATTAACGTAGGAACGAAAACCAATATTGCCAATATTCGTCTCTTGATAAGGTGTAAAGTCTGGATTCTCCGCTTGTGTTAACTGAAAATGTGGAGCATTTTTATCATGCTCACCCGGAACAATCTTAGGTAATGTAAGTTTCTCTGGATCATACATTGTATCCCATGGTTCAGGTACGATATATGGTGGATGCGGATCAAAGAAACTAGCCCATAAGAAAAATGACTCCTCTTCTTCTTGATACTTCTCTAATTTTTCATTTGTTTTCTCAGCAATCCAATTGTTATAATGATATTTTTCTGGAATATCCCACTTGTATTTTTCTGATGGATCCATTGTGCCAGTAGGAGTCCGGAAATAATCTCGCCAATTATGACATCCATTTTCCTCCAGCCAGATCGCGTAATGTTGACCAACATGTGCTTCATTCGTATGATTACGAGCTAGATCGACATCTTCAAAACCATAAAAGTCTTCATCAAAGCGCTTCCAAAATGCAAGATCTTGTAAAAGCGGATATGCTTCCAGTGATGGATACTCTTCTGTTGATGTAAGTGGTTGAAAATGCGCCTTACCAACTAAAGCAGTTCGATAATCTTCCTCTTTAAGGATATCACCTATTGTCAGCTGATCTTCAGACAGTTTCGTACCAATACTCCATGCACCATGTTGACTTGGATATTTCCCTGTGATGATCGAAGCTCGCGTTGGTGTACATGTAGGATTAGGACAGTAAGCACGATTGAAAGTCGTCCCTTCTTTTACTAATCTATCTAAATTAGGTGTGGAGATTTCATTGTTAAAAGCTCCAATCGTATTCCAATGTTGCTGATCACTTGTAATCAGAAGAATATTTGGTTTTTTCATAAGCGTCTCCCTCTCACACATGTATAGCCTGTACTTTTAATTATCACTTCGTCCATAATAAGCATTCTCCCCGCTATTTTTCAAACCTGCTAAATTGATTTGTCCTGTACCAACTACACTTTCTTTTGTGCCATCGACCTTTGTATCAACATACTCATGAAACCAATTACTTAGTTGATATTTTAGTTCCTTCCATACTGCCTTATGGTGTGGGCTTTCAATTAAATTAATTCTTTCTAATGGATCATTCGTTAAGTGATATAATTCATGTGGACCATATGGATAGCGATGAATATACTTCCACTCCTTTGTTCGGATCATCCGTACAGGACCATATTCATCGTAAATAACTACCGCATTATTTTCACTTACATGACTTTCTTCTGCTAACAGAGGAGCAAAGGACTTTCCAGGTAAATCTGTCCCATGTTTATATGTATCTAGACCAACATAATCCAACAAGGTCGGCATAAAATCATAACCACTTAATAAAGCATCGCAACTACGGCCTTCAGTAATACGCCCTGGTTGGCTTATTATCAATGGAACTTTCACTGAATAATCGTACATATTTAGTGGAAAAGTACCATTTCCCTTACCCCAAAACCCATGTTGACCACAACTGAAACCATTATCACTCATAAATATAATTACGGTATCTTCACGAACTCCCTTTTCTTCTAAGGCATCAAGCACTCGACCAATCTGTTGATCCATCGCTGTAATCGCTGCATAATATCCTTTCGCATGCTCTCGCCAATCGTCTCCAATATTCATTGTAGGGGAAAACCATTTTTGTAGTTCTTTTTGCGGACATGTTTCAAAAGCACAATCATCATAAAGCTGTACAAATTCTTCTGGATGACTGTTTAGCCATGGATCGTGCGGAGCGGTATAATGAATACCTAAATAAAAAGGCCGCTCATCTCTTGTCTGGTCGTCTAAAAATTGTAATGCATCATTCGTTATCGCCTCAGTCAAATAGCCGGGTTCATTCATACATGTACCATCGCGAACCATTGGTGCATCATAATAAGGCCCTCCCCCTGCTTGATGAACATACCAATGACTGAAACCTTTTTGCGGCTTTAAACTATCACCAAGATGCCACTTACCACTTAAGCCGCAAACATAATCATTTTCGGCCAGAATTTCTGTGTAAGCAACATGTTCTTCTAAATATTCGATAGGCTGCTCGACATCTCCTCCTGCAATCCAATCATGTACGCCATGTTGAGATGGTATTTTTCCTGTTAATATAGATGCGCGAGCAGGAGAGCAGACTGGTGAAGTGCAGAAAAATTCATTAAACTTTACCCCTGTTTCTGCCAAACGATCTAGATTTGGTGTTTGAATCTCCTTATTTCCGTAGCATCCTAAAGACCAGATTCCTTGGTCGTCAGACATTATACATACAATATTTGGCTTCTTTTTACGTAAATCAGCCATACATATGCCTCCCCTAAGATCGCAATGATCCAAATATATATTAAACTTGTAAACAGAGTACGGATGCCCGCCCCTGTCTACAAGCCTTATGTTACTTATTTAAATTCATCATAATACTTCTGATAGATTTCCAGTAGTTCTGCCAAGCCCATTTTCTCCAATTGCTTCACATATGCATCCCATTGCGCGTCTACATCTCCATTAATGATAAACTTAGGAATCGTTTCATTCATATAGTTATCGATATCCGTCGACAAGATCGACAAACGATCTCCGTCTTCTACACTATATAATACGTTTGGATAGATTTCCTCCGGTTGGAAAGGAGCATACATCTCCGCATATTCTTCCTTTTCAATTTGGCCGGGGCTTTTATTTACTTTATCATTCGTTTCCTCTAGATTAGCATACACACCGTATGAACCAGGAGTTGTTTTATGTCTGAATTCTTCATAACTCATGCCCTCAGGCGCTTCAAGAATAGTGATCGTACCATCGTCTTCTTTTTTAATATTTTCACCAAGTGGTCCTAATGATACTTGTATACCCGTTTCTTCATCAAACATTTGGTCCACCCATTGAATGGAACGGATTGGATTTTTATTAGCTGATGTAATCGAAAAGCCTGACATACTTAGTCCACCAGCGTTAGCATTCCACATCTGATCCCCTTCTGGTCCTTTTAGTGGGGGTATCGCTACATAATCTGTATCCACTTTTCCGAAAGATGAAAAATTGGACCAACTAAAAAGCGCCCCTAAGATTGGTGTGCTGCTTTTAATTTTTGAATCATACACTTGAACATCATGTGTAAAAGCCTCTGGATCTATTAAGCCATCTTTATATAAATCATGCATATACTTCACATATTCCCGATATTTTGGTTGTGCTGGCGCATAATATACGTTTCCATCTTTTACACCTATATGACGACCAACCACACCAAATGCACCGCTCATAGAGTGAGGGCCACGTATTTGATTCTCAAAGGTGAAGCTGAATGGAATTTCATCCTTTTTACCATTTTCATTCATATCATTATCTTTAAAAGCTTTTAGTGTTTCATGGAATTCTTCTGTCGTTGTCGGAATCGGTAAATCTAATTGATCTAACCATTTTTTATTGATAAAAAATGCATCATTGGACTTACTAGCTTTCGATTCATCGTATTGAGGTAAAGCATAAATATGTCCATCAGGTGCGGTGATCATCTTTTTTAAATCAGGTCTTTTTTCAAACAATTCCTTAATATTCGGAGCATGTTCTTCAATCAGATCATCGAGTGCAACTAATTGACCTGTCGATCCGTATTTAACAATATCACTGCCGCCTAAAGACCATGCAGAATAGAAAATATCCGGTAAATCATCACTGGCGAACATTAAATTAATTTGTTCCGTAGATGTTTGCGTTGTTGCTGTCGTCCACTTAATATCGACATTGACATTGTCAGCTAATTCTTTTAAAAATGGCATCTCATCGTAATCTGTTGTAGCAGCTGGTGCTTTTATTCCAAATGCACTGAGCGTTACTTTCTCATCTGAATCTACATCCTCTTTCGCTCCCGCTTCTTCCTTTTTAGAGCTACAAGCACCAAGCAATAGTAACAAAACAATAGTCAAAGCAATAAATCGTTTCTGCATTCTTTGTTTCCCCCTTATGACAATTTATATATAAACAGATCAATCAACCTTTAATTGATCCGATCATAACGCCTTTCACAAAATGTTTTTGTACAAACGGATAAAGTATGAGAACCGGCAGACTAGCAATAATAACGACGCCGTACTTAATCAGCTCCGAAACATTTTGTAATTCTGCATTGCCCTCCATCAAAGCACCCGAATCCATGACTTCCTGTGCTTGAGTTAATATCAAGACATCTCTTAGCACCAATTGAAGTGGAAATAAATTGGAATCTCGTAAATAAATGAGCGCTGAAAAGTAAGTATTCCAATGTCCTACGGCACTGAAAAGTACCATTACAGCAATGATTGGTGTAGATATTGGGAGTACAATTTTCAAAAAGAACTTCCAATCACTACATCCATCCACTTTAGCTGCTTCCAATAATTCATCAGGGATCGTACTTTGAAAAAACGTGCGGACGATAATTAAATTAAAAACAGAAATAGCATTAGGTATGACCATTGCCCATAGCGTATTTACCATCCCTAAGTCTTTCACGAGTAAATAGTTAGGAATCATCCCACCACTGAAAAACATTGTAAATACGATAAAAAACATAAACACATTACGACCAACCAAATCTTTTCGCGATAAAGCATAACCACCAGTAATCGTTAAAACAACATTCACTAACGTACCAACGACCGTATAGATGATCGAATTTTTATATCCAGTCCAAATTTTCTCATGTTCAAAAATCATTTTGTAGCCCTCAAATGTAATATCTTTCGGCCATAACCATATTTCCCCGTTGTTCACACTATCAGGACTGCTGAAAGAAGCAATCAGCATGAAATAAAGCGGATAAATCGTGATAAATAGAATAATTAGAAAAAAGGTGACATTTGCATAATCAAATATTTTATCGCCTCTCGTACGGCTTCCAATGTTCAACAGACTTCCCCTCCTTTTACCAAAGACTTGACTGACCAGCTTTTTTAGCCGTCTGATTGATTACAATAAGCAATATAAAATTAATGACTGAATTAAATAGCCCTACTGCGGCGGCATAGCTGTACTGAGCTCCTAATAATCCAGTTTTGTACACATGGGTTTGAATAACCTCTGATGAGGACATATTCAGTGAATTTTGCATCAAATATACCTTTTCAAAGCCGATACTTAACAGACTTCCTACATTTAGAATTAGCAATATAATTACAGTCGGCATAATGCCAGGAACATCAATATGCCAGATTCTGCGTAATTTACTTGCTCCATCCATCACCGCTGCTTCGTGTAAATCAGGGCTAATAGCAGTTAAAGCCGCTAAGTAAATAATCATTCCCCAACCAAGATTTTGCCAGACGCCCGAAAAGACAAAGAGCGGTTTAAACCATTCCGCAATTCCAAAAAAGAAGACAGGATCGCCGCCAAGCAACACGATTAATTGGTTTATAATTCCGCTTCGTGGAGATAAGAATAGATATAACATTCCAATCAACACAACGACAGAGATAAAATGTGGTGCATATGTGACCGTTTGAACAACACGCTTAAAACGTGAGCTTACTAATTGGTTTAATAACAATGCCATGATAATTGGGATCGGAAACATCGCCAATTCAAATACTGCTAAGCCTAACGTATTTTTTAGGACAGTCCAAAACTGATACGAGTTAAAAAAGCGTTCGAAGTGTTCAAAACCAATCCAAGGACTACCGTTTATTCCGAGTACTGGATTGAAGTTTTTAAATGCAATTTGGACTCCATACATAGGGAAATAATGAAATACTAAAAAGTAGATCAATGTTGGTAGAAGTAAAAGATATAATTGATAACTTCCCATTATTTTTTTCAATGTACGTGAACGTTTCTTCTGCTTAAGGATTACTGCTTGATCTTTTTGAAGTATGGCACTTCCTTGTTCATCCATATCATCTCCCCCATTCTTTAACTGAAAACGGATACATTTATATCCAAGCTGGCTAATGGCTCTCTCAGTGCCACTATCATAAAGTAATTTTTTTAGGTAGCGCAATCAGTTTTTTCAACATACATATGCGAAAACAAACTTCACCTGAAAGAGACTAACTTTATACAATTGGCTAAAAGCAAACCAATATGCTAAATATGCACATTGGTTGAAACGTTGATATAATGCAATTTTTCAAGAAAGTTCATTATTAATCCAAAGAAAAAAAGCCTAGCTAAGCTACGCTTTTTTCTTTGCATATCTTTTTCTATATTCTCCTGGGGTTAATTGTGTCGACTGTTTAAACCTTCTAATAAAACTGGAAACATCACTATACCCAACTTGCGTGACGATTTCTTTAATCGGCATATCTGTTGTCTCCAACAATTGTTTCGTATGATCCATTCTTAAACGATTCAAATGTTGTAAAATTGTATCACCTGTTTGTTTTTTAAAATAACGCATAATATATGTTTCAGATAAGCCAAATTGATCCGCAAGCGATTGAATAGAGAATTCATAATCATGGTAATTTCTATTCATATAATCCAATAACTCATCCAATAGTTTTTGTTCTGGTGCTGTTTGATCATCAAGCCGGATAGCTGCTTGAATCATCCTTCTGACTGTCTCCTCTATTTCTTCTACAGAATGAAAGTCATTAATAAGGAAAACATCTGGTAAAGTGCCGCCAACCTCTTTCTGAAAACGCCGCATATCATGAACAATTCTCATTACAGTACTTGATACGTCAAAGCTAAGACATTTTGCCATAAATAAATTAGTATCTTCCGCTTTAATAATATGTACAATCTGATCAATAATCTCATCCACGCGATCCTTATCTTTCTGCCTTAAAAATAATTCTAACTGTTCAATCATACGTTTATCATACCATCGCAAGCTTAAGTGTTGTGCAGAAGTTTCCGTAAAGAAAATAATCTGATCGGCACCTTTAATCAGTTTATAATGAAGCGCTGTTGATGCCTCCAAATGTGACTTTCCTATTTGCGTAAAGTCACGATAACTATTTCCCACACCAATGGTAATAGTAGATGATTGGCTTTTAATATATGTTTGGTACCAATTTTCCAATAAGGAAGCATCCACCTCACCAGATAAAATCATTGCGATTTTTGAGGTTTCAAATAAATCAACTCGATACTTTTCAATATTTGGCAGGTGGGATAACCATGTTTCCACTAGCTCGGCGCGCATGTGGACATGTGGCATTTCATCTTTGTTAAAATCTACTAACATCACAAAGTAGGAAGATTCTTTTAACGTCAAGTCAACCTCTGCACCCAATACATTAAACTCGGTATGATCGATCAGTTCTCCTCTTAATAATCGAATAAGCAAATGTTGTTGGAGAACAGGAAGACTATTCTCGACCTGTTCACTTAGCTTCCGATTCATCGAATCTGTATAATCCATTGCTCCCCATATTTTATCTAGCTCATGTCGATGATCCACCACACGTGCCCATTTTTCATCCGCACGCCGAATCAATCTGCGTAGTGGTTTATAATTCATATGAATACCCAAGTATATGAGTAATCCCCCAACACCTAAAATAACAGCATAAGAGGTTAACACTTTATTTCTCACAGCATGGACCTCTCTCATCAGTTCCTTCTCAGGCATAAACGTAATATATGTCCAATCAAAAAATTCAGATTTTACATGTGACATAAAATATGTTTGATCTCCTATATTCAGACTACGAATCCCTTCTACTCCGTTCTTTTCTATTTCTTTATTAATCATGGATAATTCTTTGTCATTAGGAGAGAGACTTGCCACCATTTGATTATTTTCATCTAATATAAAAGCATTTCCTTCCGATGTATGAACAACGTTTCTTAACATATCCCTAATTGTTTTTTCCTTTATTAAAAAAAGAATCGTTCCGTAAGGATTACTATTATTTAAAGGGACAGGAACTCCATAGGTAATCATTCTTGATTGAACACCATTGAATAACGTAATATCTTCTGCATTGCGCAAAAAGCGTTGTTCACTTGTATTGATGTCTTGATAGAATTCATCGGTCTGCCAATGTTTATATTGATAATGTGACTCAATAAAAAGAGGAATAGAATAACTGGAGTCCCCTGAATACAAATAATCTCCATCCCTAATAAAATAAAAAAGATCATAAATAAAATCATTACCCACTTTATAGCTTAATAACTTCTTTGCCTTAAATACATCATAAAAATTATTAATACTATACGGTGTTAACTCAGGTTGATTGGATATTTGCATAGAAATATTATGCAATTCAAGTAACTTCGTATCCATTATATCTTTCATTTGAGTCAATTTTTGTTCATTTGATGCTGTTACTTGGCTTTTTAAACTCGTGATTAACTGGAAATGGATAATATAGCCCATGATAAAGATAGGGACAATTAGTAGAATAATATAAATGAATAAATGCTGATAAATGATTGGAATTCTTACACTTCTCTTCACCAATGGACCCCCCTTCTCTTTCGAGATAGCGCTTTCTTTTTATTTAATAGCGTTTTCGATATTAATACTCTGTTCAATAGCGTCATTCTTCTATATTAGTATTTAAATCGTACCATATATTTCATTGTCCTGAATACTCTTTATATTCATTTTAAATACCTTGTCCTTTATTGAAGTTTTTAAGGTTGTGAACTTTATTCTACTTTTACAATCCCCTATAAACTTCTAGTAGTACCCGACTCTGCAAACATGGTATACTATGTTACGTGCTCGCGTTGCCCCACTAAAGTAAATTATGATGCGGGTACTTTTGTATTTTTTCAACATAGAGGAGATCACATATATATGAAAAAGAATATATCAATTGGCATGGCGCTGATTCCGATACTCGGGCTAATAGGCTCGGCGGTTGCCTCTATCTTTATATGGGACGCCAGTATGCATATCCCTTTACTGATTGGAGTTGCGGCAGCAGCAATTGTTGCTGTTATGAGCGGATGGAGTTGGACGGAAATTGAAAAAATGATGGTGAGTGGTGTTGCTAGAGCATTACCCGCTGTATTCATCCTTCTTATTATCGGCATTATAGTCGGTACATGGATCGCAAGTGGCGTAATCCCAACGATGATTTATTATGGACTGTCATTGATCCACCCTTCATTGTTTGTTCCTATGGTTGCGCTCGTGACTGGAATTGTTTCGATTACATTAGGTAGCTCCTTTACTTCCATTGCTACAATAGGGCTTGCCTTCATGGTGATTGGAGAAGGGCTCGGATTTTCTGGCGGACTTGTTGCAGGTGCGGTGATTTCAGGTGCTTTCTTCGGTGATAAATTATCTCCGTTATCCGACACGACTAATATCGCTCCAGCAATGGCTGATACTGACTTATTTAGCCATATCAAACATATGCTTTGGGATACCATTCCGGCATTCCTTATTGCGATAATCATGTATTGGGTCGTTGGCCTTTTCTTTGTGCCAAAATCTACGGTAAATACAAATACAATTGATCTGATCACAGATGGTTTACAAGATATATTTGTTATTCATCCGCTATTATTGCTCATGCCAGTACTTGTCATCTTTCTGATGATGAAACGACTTCCAGCTATCCCTACTTTGATCGGCGTTAGCTTTCTAGGTGGAGTGCTCGCAGTCATTGTTCAAGGTATATCCGTTTCAGAAGTAGTACAAATTATGACAAATGGATTTTCAGTTACAAGCGATATAGATGCGCTTGATTCCTTATTAAACAGCGGTGGCTTAATGTCGATGCTCAGTACAGTAGCAATATTAATCATCGCGACTGCTTTAGGGGGAATTTTAGAAACAACAGGAGCTTTCGATGCATTGACTGCTAAAATAATGGACAAGGTGCGTACTACCGGATCGCTTATTAGCTCCACGATTCTATCCACATTCGTGATTGCCTTTGCGAGTGGCGAACAATTTTTATCGATTATTTTACCAGCAAGAACATTTACAAAAAAATATAAAGAAATGGGAATCGATACGAAAAATCTATCACGAAGTGTAGAAGCCGCTGGAACAGTGGGTATAAACCTAGTTCCCTGGGGAATAACTGCTGTATTTGCCATGAATATTCTCGGTCCTAGTCCAGGTGAATTTATCCCATTCAGTTTCTTTGTCTTCCTCGTCCCACTCATTAATATTATCTTTGGCTTCACTGGTTGGACCATTACGAAGAAACAATACCCGGAAACGAAAGAGATATACCGTCGGGATTGAATTAAAAAAACGCAAGGCACACAATGATGTGCCTTGCGTTTTTTATTTTGCTAGAAGTTATAAAGCGAATATTGTCACCAGCTGTCTGCTAAAAAAATGGTGACAGCCAGTATTTCGCCTATGACAGACAGTAAGTTATCTGCCATGGCTTGTAAAATTTCCCTTACCGCCAGTATTTGCGCACGACGGACAGTACATGACTGCTAACCGCTTGTAAATGCTATAAAGAAGCAGAAAAAACGCGATGCACTATGAATCCACATCGCGTTTTTTCAACTTTATCTAAAATTACAGTTTAAATTGCTGAACTAGACCTTGTAGTTCCTCTGCAATTTCTGATAATGACATCGCAGCGCTTCTAATCTCTTCCATTGAAGCTAATTGTTCTTGTGTTGATGCTGATACATTTTGCGCGCCACCTGCTGTTGAGTCTGCTACTTTAGATACTTCCTCGAACGTTCCAATAAACTGTTCCGTTCCTGCAGAAATTCCTTCGATTTCAGATGTAACTTGTGCTATCTGTTCTGATATCGTATTAACGAAACCTGTAATAGCAGTAAAGGACTCTCCTGCATGGCTAACTACTTCAATTCCTCTATCTACTTCCGTCGTTCCTGATTCCATAGACTTCACAGCAACAGAAGTCTCTTGCTGGATAGAACCAATCATTTTTCTAATTTGTTCCGTTGATTGGGCCGACTGTTCTGCAAGCTTGCGTACTTCATCAGCAACAACAGCAAATCCTTTTCCAGATTCACCTGCTCTAGCCGCTTCAATTGCAGCATTCAGTGCAAGTAAATTCGTTTGTTCTGCTATATTAGTAATAACATCTACAATTTTACTGATTTCTTGTGAGTGATTATCTAAGACCTCAATATTTCCGGATAATTTATTCACCGTTTGTTTAATAAATTCCATTTGTGCTACAGTTGTTTCAATTGCTTTATTTCCTTCTTCAACAGCAGATGTTGCGTTTACTGCCGTTTGTGAAACCCCATTGGAACTCGTAACAATATATTGAATGGATTTAGACATATCTCCAGCCATGATCGAGCTTTCTTCAATCCGACTAGTTTGCATTTCCATTCCAGCGGCAACTTCCTGAATAGATGAAGAAATTTGTTCTGTAGCTGATGTATTTTCTTCCGTACTCGCATTTAATTGCTCAGAAGATGCTGCCAGGTTACTAGACTTTTCATGAACTTTTGAAATAATATCACTTAGATTTGCTCGCATATGATTAAACGCTTGGGCTAGTCGGCCTAGCTCATCCTTACTTTGCAGATTAATTTGAACGCTTAAATCTCCTTGACTCATCTGATCCGCTGCACTTACAAGTGTATTTATTGGTTTAATAATAGAAACAATAATTAACCAGATCGAAATTCCACCTAAAATCAACGAAGCAATAATAACGATTAAAGTTGTATTTAGTATTGGCTTAACTGCCTGGTCTACTTCGTCCTGAAACATGGTTCCAACAATCTTCCAGCCTGTAGGCTCACTCGTTGTAAAGGATAATTTTTTTTGATCACCATCTATGTCATAAGTAAAACTATCTGAATTAGATGACCCAAGTTTCTCTACTAAAGTACTCGGAGCTTCCTCTCCGGCTTCCCCTGTAGGGTGGCTAATATAGTGATTATTTTTATCTAATAAAAATAAATAACCTTCCTCCCCAATACTAACCTTACTTATCATTTCTGTAAGACTTTCCAACTTAAGATTTACAGCCACAACTCCCTTGCCATCTGCAGTTGCTTTAGCAAGTGTGACTACTACTTGCTGCGAAGATTGTGAGACGTATGGGTCGGTAATAATAACCTCGCCACGACTTTTCATTGCCTCCTGATACCATGGACGTTGGCGCGGATCATAATCTGGTGGATTTTTAAAAGATGTAGGCGAATTCATAAATTGACCAGTTTCTGTTCCGATATAGGTTTGCTCAACATCTGCTTTTGAACCTTGAATCGTATCTAATAGTTTCCTCGTTGCTGGATCACTATTTTTATCAATTTTGTTAGGTTCCATCATATTGGATAAATAATCGACGTTTTCCATTTGCGCTAACATAAATTGATCCACTGTCTGATTAATAATCTCCACATTTTTTTGTGTAGCTTCAAGCATCTGAATATCTATATTCTTTTCCGAGCTCTTATACGAAAAGATAGCTATCGTAATACTAGGAATTAACAAGATACTAATAAAAGAAAGAATTAGTTTATTTTTCAAGCTTACATTAAATTTTTTCATACATCTTCCCCCCACTTTAATTTCGTTGCAATTTTAAACACACACATCAAAAAAACTTTACATAGTTATATATCGTCTTAAATCGCAATAACTTTAGGGGTATTTAACATTAAATAGAAAAAGGTTGTGAGTATAGACTTGTTTTAATAGAAAAGGCAGCGAGTCATTAGACCCACTGCCATACTTAATTACTAAAGAAATTCTCGGTATAATATGGTTGCGATTTTTCATTAAATGCAACACCAACACCTAAATACTGATAATCGGGTTTTAAAATATTTTCTCTATGTCCTATTGAATTCATTAAACCTTCATGGGCAAAGATGCTGCTAAATTGGCCATAAGCTAGATTTTCCCCTGCAACAATAAAGGCAATATTGTCTTCGTGCATCCGATCAAAAGGAGATTGTCCTCGTAAATTCTCATGGTTAAAATAGGCATTTTCCGCCATATCTATACTGTGCTTTCGGGCTGTTTCTTTTACATGATCATCCCAAGTTAATATGCCCAAGTTGTGATTCACTCTCGATGCATTCGTTAAATCAAATAGCTGATACTCGAAACCTTCTTTGAGCTGTTCACTTGGCTTCGTATACATATCTTTTCTATTTCCTTCTAAATCCAAATCAATTATTTGAATCGCTGTGACAGTATTATTCTCATGCTGATCATAAAAAACAGTAATATAACTATTGTCTATTTGATAAATTTCATACTCTCCATTATCCTGAATTTGATAATAAACAAAACCTTTACGCATTTGCGTTATTGGCTCACCTAGATAGGCTTTCACAGATTCTTTCGAAGATCCTAGTTTAACCCCGTTAGAGGATGAGATTAAATCTTGATTTGTATAAAGACCATTCACTATATCATTTTCGCTATATGAGATCATCATAAAATTTTGGTAATTCTCATGGTAGCTATACCAATCAACACCATATTCATTTTTTGATACACGCTTCGGAGCACCGACCGCTTGTTCAACTTTATCCTTTGAGTCCCCTAGTTCGATATTATGCAAGGAAAACTTTTGTTGTTCTGGTGCAGTCAAGGTAGGTTTTTCTACCGGTGACAATTCTGATTGCTCCTGTTCCTTCTGCAATTGAGCGATAGAACCATCTAACCATCCGATTACTTCATGAAACGTATCTGCTATGGCGTTTAATCCAGTAGCCACATCAGGGTTATTTTTTATAGATTCCATTTTAGTGGTAATCGAATCTTTCGCAGAAAGCGTCGTTTCCCGGTTCAAATAATCCTCCCAAACCGGTTTTGATATATATGCAATACCTATTATTAACAATAAAAGTAAAAATCGCTTCAAAATATGCAACACCTAACCTTGTTGTTTGAGTGCAGGCATGCGCCTGATCTCTCAATTATAACATGAATTGAAAACGAACCTTGGCGTACAAATAATTCCAGATCACCTATAGGGATGCAAGGAAAATATGCGAACTGCTCCACGATAAATAAAACAAGCTTGATATATCAAGCTTGCCTTTTTTAGAATGACTACTGACTCGTAATATAATTATCGTTTCATTTACTGACATAGCTGACCAAATAAAAATCGATGCTTGAACGGAATTGGTGAAAATCGTATAAATTTAAATTTGGGAAAATCAGAGCAAACTAGTTATCAATGTTAAGGATTGTACCTCTCATAAAATTGTATTCTACTAAACCTTCTAGGAAGGTATCCATTATTCAATGAATCACAACTCCAGTCCCGATCGGAACCTTTTTAGAAAGCTCAAGTACATCATGATTGTGCATTCGAATACAGCCATGCGACACACTTTTTCCGATTGAAGACGGATTATTTGTTCCATGGATGCCATAATGCGGTTTAGATAATCCCATCCACATGACCCCAAATGGACCTCCCGGATTAGGCTGTTTATTAATAATCGTATACGCTCCGTGCGGCGTTGGCGTTACCATCTTTCCTAAAGCTACTGGATACGTTTTAATTAATTTACGATCATCAAAAAGTTTTAATTGGTGCTTTTTGATTGAGACATCAATCCATAGCCCCATACACTCATCTCCTATATCATTTTCAATATTGTATGAACCAATGATGGTCAATCGTGTTTGTTTATTATTTTTTTGAGGTTTACTCAATAAATATTTAAATCTATCCATTATAAATAGCTAATCAAACATTTGATTAGATAAATATCTCAGGTGTAATCATTCACTTTTATCCCAATGCATGTCTTAAGATCCATTCAAGAATATGAATATAGCTGCATAATACGTGATTAACCGAAAGACTATTGTATTAATACCTGATTTGGATGTATATGGAAACTTGATTACACGATTGCTCGAGGGAAAATCGAGCTTTTTGGTCAACATGAGTCCAATTACAATAATTGAAAAAAATATACTTTATTACGGTCACGATTATGAAGGGGCTATAGAAGCAGCAAAATTAGCATTGGGAAATATTGATGTGCCCGCTGTAAAAATATCGGGAAGCCTAGCATTTACTGGTTTCCTAGCAAATTAGCTTCTAATATGGAGTGCATTTGGTTTTGCGAGAAACATATTAATAATCTTTTACCAAAGTCTCGCAATAACATCAAATTAACTTTAGCGTTTAAGCATGAAATTACAGAAAAATGATAGATAGTAGAACACAGGACACGTCATACTATATACATTTATCTACGAAGCAATCACAACATTAGAGCATAGAACTCCCCCCTTATCACTTCGGGTACAAACAACTTAGGATAAAGAAGAAAGGATGGTGATTGTAAGATCATCGCCCTTTCCTCATTAAAGAACCCCAGACAGAATACTTGCCTTTATTTTATTAATGCACTCGTTTGAAAATATTCATCCGTATTTTGCATTGATCTACTGTTCAACAAGATCCTCAATCTTTTTCATCGAGATTCCTTCCTGAATAGCTCGCTTCACTCTTGTATTCCAGGGTAATTAGCCGAATGGCATCCCTCTACCTTTTCTTCATTTAATAAGAATTAATCTACGGGATAAGCATAAGCAACAAATCGATCTGGTGCATTACCGATATAGCTAAATGGATAGCAAGTTGTAACGACTAGTACCTCTTCACCCATTTCCCTAATAACTGTCGTATCATCTTCAGGTACAATCTCCGTTTCTCTTATTTCATACGTATAGGATCCATATGGGACATTGACGATAAACCGGTCGCCGATTTCCATTTTTCCAAATTGACGAAAAACAGTATCACGATGGCCAGATAAAACAATTTGATCTCCTTGCCCTGGATACAATGAATTCGTTAAATGACCTACACCCTTTTTTAGTGAGTCAGGATCGGTCCCCTCAACAACTGGTAAGGTTTTTTCTAGTTTAGGAATCTCTAAAGTCGCAAAGGCCTCATTGTGCTTCGCTTTAAAAAGATCTGGGCTCGGTTGATTGTTTTCTCCTTTGGATGATTGATTCCCTTCCCCTATTCGCTCTTTCGCTTCGACCAATGATTGTTTCTCTGATTGATCATGTTGAAAAAGTTGATAACCAAAAAGGGAGACAAAAATGATCCCGAGTATAATTAGCACATTTCCAAATATCTTCATTAAAAAGCCCTCCTCGATTCATCTATAAAAATGTACTTAACTCTTTTGTTTGAAATGAATGAGTAGTATTGACAGTTAACATAAAATGCTCGATTTAACAGCTTCGTAACTTACTTTCAATCTATTAGTTATGGATGGATAGCTAACTTGTGTTTATTAATCCTCCATATGATAAGGATAAAAGAAGCAAATGTATAAATAACATCTGCTTCTTCTATTTATATCATATGAAAATTGTTATTGCTTTCTACGGCGACCAAATAATCTAGCGCCAAGACCTGCTAATAATGCACCTAGACCAGTGGCCCCTACTGTCCAAATACCAGTTGCCGTATTTGGGAGTGTATTACTATTGCTATTGCCAAATCCTGAAACATTTCCGTTCGTTCCTTGATTTCCTGGAGTACCTGAAGTTCCCGGCTGACCATCTGCGTCTCCATCACCCGTATCTACTTGCTGTACAGTCACATTTGTAGGAGCACTTTCTACTCTTTCACCATTTTCATTTTCTTGGGATTGAGTGACTTCAAGTTCCATCCCTTCTACTAATGGTGTGCCTAATTCGACTGTAAAGTTGCCGTCTTCGTCTACTAATCCAGAACCTAATTCATTACCCGCTTTATTTTTCACATGAACAGTAGACCTAGGTTCACCTTTCCCTGTAACTGCTGTGTCCCCATCGTACACATCATTAACAAAAGGAGCTTCTAACGTGAAACCATCATCGGCACCGTTATCCTCACTTGGCTGTACAGTCACATAGACTGGATCACTTTCTACTGTTTCGCCATTTTCATCTTCTTGAGATTGAGTTACTTCAAGTTTCATTCCTTCTACTAATGGTGTCTCTAATTCGACTGTAAAT